>CAWEUZ010000002.1:0-2204513 GCA_963812435.1 uncultured Actinomycetes bacterium | reverse complement strand
GTGGTAGGTCCGCGCGAGGAACCACGCGGGGAAGCCGCGCCATCTGATCCCCATCGTCGTGGCGACGGCCTGGTGGCGGCCCATGTCCACGAACACGCCGAGCGTTCTGTAGGTGAAGGGCTTCACGCGCCCGCCGGCGCCCAGCTCGGCGGCGACGTTGCGCGCGACGCGGCGCCCCTGGCGGATCGCGTGCTGAGCGGTCGGCGGCGAGGGCTGGCCCTTGCGCGCGGGGTCGGGCACGGCGGCGGCGTCGCCGATCGCCCACACGTTCTCGTGACCGTCGACGCGCATCGTCGCATCGACCGCGAGGCGCCCGCCGGCGCCGAGCGGCAGCCCGAGTCTCGCGACGACCGGGTTCGGCTTCACGCCCGCGGTCCAGGCGACGGTGCGGGTGGGGATCGTCTCGCCGCCCTTCAGGCGCACCCAGCGATCGCCGACCTCCTCGACCGTCGTGTTCGTGCGGATCTCGATCCCGCGCCCCTGCAGCTCGCGCTCGGCGAACGCGGCCAGCTTCGGCGCGACCTCGGGCATCACGCGTTCCTTCGCCTCCACGAGCAGCCAGCGCATCCCCGTCACCCGGCAGCGCGGGTAGAGGTCGATCACGTCGCTCAGGAAGTCCTGCAGCTCAGCGAGGCCCTCCAGGCCCGCGTAGCCGGCGCCGACGAACACGAACGTGAGGAACTCGGCGCGTGTCTCCGCATCGGGCACCGTCTCGGCGATCTCCAGCATCGAGACGACGCGGTTGCGCAGCGCGATCGCCTCCGACAGCGTCTTGAAGCCGACCGCGTGCTCGACGAGGCCGGGGATCGGCAGCGTGCGCGAGGTCGAGCCGAGCGCGACGATCAGCTGGTCGTAGTGCAGCTCGTGGCGGCGCCCGTCGAGCGAGTCGACGACCAGCGCGTTGCGCTCCGGCGCGGCGCCGGCGACGCGACCGACCCACAGGTCGGTCGTCGTCAGCTGCTCGCGCAGCGGCACGACGACGTGGCGCGGCTCCAGCGTGCCGGCGGCGGCGCCGGGCAGCAGCGGCGTGAAGAGCAGGAAGTTGACGTCGCTGACGAGCGTCACGCGCGCGCTGTGCGGTGGCAGCGTCTTCTCCAGCGTGCGAGCGGCGTAGTAGCCGCCGAAGCCGCCGCCGGCGATGACGATGTCCCAGGCCATGTCCACGAGGCTATGCCCGCAAGTGCATTGAGGCCAACCGCACGAGGGGCCGCGACCGCGCTGCTAGCCTCGCTCCGCTTTTCAGGGCAAACGCGAGGAGGCGGCCGATGCAGGACATGGCGGACTATTTCGACGTAGCGCACGGACAGCTCGGACGCATGAAGGGTGTCGCACAGGCGGAGGGCTTCTCCTGCCATGACGTCTACGACGGCGAGATCTTCAGAGGCCTCGGGATGGGCGTCGGGTTCGTGATCCCGTTGAGCGACGGCGACGAGGGGGTCAGCGAAGTCGCCGCGGTCTCGGTCTCATGCGGCGCGCCGCAGCTCGCGTACCTCACGGGAGGGGTTCTGCGCGACGTGACGCAGGACCGGATGACGATCTTCGAGGCATGCAACCGGGCGACGTGGGACAACCCGGGCTTCCCGGCCTTCCTGCACGCGAACGACGTCGGATGGGACGTCCTGCTCCAGACGCGCCTGCCGGTCGACGCGTTCGTCGCTCGGCCGGATCTGTTCGGCGCGCTCGTCGGCTCGATGCCCAAGTTCTTGGAGAAGGTGCGCGCCGGGCTCGCCTCCGGGCAGGTGGCCGGCTCCAGATACGAGTGGAACACCGCCGACGTGAGACGTCTCGTCGGCCGCAGCCTGTCCTGACGCACTGGATCCCCTCCCCCGCGTCTGGTTGGGTGTGCGCGATGGACGACCTGCGCCTGCTCTGCTTCGGCGACTCGTTCGTGGCGGGCGTCGGCGACCCGCGCGGGCAGGGTTGGGTCGGGCGCGTGGTGGAAGCCGCCCACGCCGCCGGCCGGGCGCTGATGGCCTACAACCTCGGCGTGCGCCGGGAGACCTCCGTCGAGGTGGCCGTGCGCTGGCGCTTCGAGGCGATGCCGCGTCTGTTCGCGGGCGCCGACTGCCGGGTCGTCTTCGCCGTCGGCGCGAACGACACGACGGACGAGAACGGGACCGCGCGCGTCACGCCCGATCGCTCGCGCATGGCGCTCGAGAAGATGGTCGACCAGGCCGCGTCGCTCGGGCTCCCCGCGGCCGTCGCCGGCCCGCCGCCCGCCGGCGACGCTGAGCAGCAGGCGCGCGTGGTGGCGCTGTCGGACGCCTTCGCCGAGGTGTGCGCCGCGCGCAACGTGCCGTACTGGCCCGTCGCCGAGACCCTCATCGCGTCGCGCACGTGGCTGGAGGAGGCCGCCGCCGGCGACGGTGCGCACCCTGCCGCGGGCGGCTACGACCTGCTCGCGCAGACGCTGCTCGACGCCGGGCTGCGCGACTGGCTGCGAGCACCGCCGGCGGCCGTCACTCGCGCGTGAGCAGCAGCGCAGCCCACTCGCCGCGCTCGCGGCGGTCCTGCTCGCGCAGGCCGAGCGGTGCGAAGGCGGCGGCGATCTCGTCAGCCTCGTGCGCGAGGAGGCCGGAGGCGATCAGGGTGCGCGGCGGCTCGTGCAGCACGCGGGCGTAGTCGAGCAGCAGCGGGCGCAGCAGGTTCGCGAGGACCGTCGGCGCCGCCGGGACCGGGTCGCTGCGCAGGTCGCAGCGCGCGGTGTCGAGCGCGACGCCGTTGACCGCCGCGTTCGCAACCGTGGCCTCGACGGACAGCGGGTCGAAGTCGACCGCCGTCACCGGCTCGAAGCCGAGCTGCGCGGCGGCGATCGCGAGCACACCCGAGCCGCAACCGAGGTCGAGCAGCGGGCCGCGCGCTGGACCCGCGTCGGCGAGCGCGAGCAGCAGCTCCAGGCACAGCCGCGTCGTCGCGTGCGCGCCGGTGCCGAACGCCTGCGCGGGGTCGATCACCAGCTCGACGTCGGTGCCGAGCGGCTGCTCCCACGGCGGCCGCACCGCGAGCCGCTCGCCGAGCACGAGCGGTCTGTGGAAGTCCTTCCAGCGCTCGGACCAGTCGTCCGGCAGCTCGCGCGTCGTGACCTCGATCAGCGCGCCGCCGACGGCGGCCTCCAGGTCCGGCAGCACGGGCAGCTCGCCCGGCGGGCCGTAGACGGCGTACTCGACGCCGTCCTGCCCCAGGTCGACCTCCTCCACCCCGCCCGGCGCCAGCTCCAGCAGCTCGGCCAGCGCGATCTCCGCATGCGCACGGTCGACGCGCAGCGCGAGGCGGATCATTCGCCGGGGCCGTGGACGACGAGGCCGAGGCGGCGGGCGAGCTTGGCCTGGCGTTCGTCGCGGGTGTGCAGCACGTTGTTCTTCGCGGCAGCGGTCGCCACGATCAGCAGATCGGTCGCCTTCTCGTTGCGGCCTTCATCGCGAGCCAGGGCGAGCGCGCGTCCGTAGTGCTCGGCCACGTCTTCGTCCACCAGCAGCGGGACGAAACGCTCGCGAACCGTGCGGAGACGCTCCGCCCGCAGCGTACGAGCGGCTCGGTCCCGTGTGCGTAGGACGCCTGCGCGCAGCTCTCCGACCGTGACGACCGAGATCGCCGACTCGTCCGGAACCACGACATCCCCACCGTCCAGCAGGTCGATCACGACCGACGTGTCGAGCACGGCACGACTCATCGGTCATTCCACGGATCGTCGGCTGGCGGCTCTGCTGCCCGCATCTCTGCGAGATCGGCAGCCCAGCCCTCGTCGACCGGGGAGTCCCGGAAGATGCGGAGCAGCGTCTCGCGATCGACGTACTGTCTGCGCTCCGGCTGCTCGCTCACCGGCCCGAGTCTCGCCACCGGCCGCCCGCGCACCGTCACGGTGAACTCCGTGCCGGCCTCGGCCTCGCGCAGCACGGCGGCGATGTCGTTGCGCAGCTCGCGCTGGGGGATCGTCCGTCTGCGCATGACTGCTACGCAGCGTAGCAGTTGCTTCGCTACGCGCCGAAGGCGCGCCTGAGCTTCGAGAAGACGCCGTCGTCCGAGCGCAGGTTGTCGTCCGTGAGCGTGCCGGCGAGGCGTTCGAGCAGCTCCTGCTGCTCGCCCGTCAACCTGCGCGGGATCACGACGTTGACGACGACGCGCAGGTCGCCGTGGCGGCCGCGGCGCAGTGCGGGCATGCCCTTGCCGCGCAGCGTCAGCGTGTCGTGCGGCTGCGTCCCCGCGGGGATGTCGAGCCGTATCGGCTCGTCGAGCGTCGGCACCTCGAGCGTCGTCCCGAGCGCGGCGAGCGGCGCCGCCACGTCGACGACGGTCACGAGGTCGTCACCGTCGCGCACGAAGCGCTCGTCCTCGGCGACGCGCACGAGCACGTAGAGGTCGCCGGGCGGACCGCCCTGCTCACCCGCGTGACCGCGGCCGGAGAGGCGGATGCGCTGGCCGTCGGCGATCCCCGCCGGCACGTCGACCGACAGCGACGTGCGCTCGACCTTGCGCCCTCGCCCGCGGCACGCCTTGCACGGCTGCTGTGGGACCCTGCCGTCGCCGTGGCAGGTGTCGCACGCGGTCGCGCGCACGACCTGGCCGAACGGCGTCCGCGTGACGGCGCGCAGCTGCCCGGCCCCCCCGCAGCGCTGGCAGGTCTCGATCGGCGTGCCGGGCTCGGCGCCGTTGCCGTGACAGGCGTCGCAGCGGGCGACCGCCTCGTAGTCGACCTCGATCGCGCGCCCCGTGGCGGCGTCGCCGAGCTCGATCGTCGCCGTCACCGCGAGGTCGCCGCCCTGCGCCGGCCCGCCCCGCCCGCCGCCGAACACGTCCCCCCCGCCGCCGCCGAAGAAGGCGTCGAAGATGTCCGCGAAGGAGCCGAAGCCGCTCGGCTGGAAGCCGCCGTTGCGCAGCCCCTCGGGGCCGTACTGGTCGTACGTCGCGCGGCGCTCGGGGTCCGACAGCACCTCGTACGCCTCGGCGCACTGCTTGAACTTCGCCTCCGCCTCGGGGTCGTGGGCGTTGACGTCGGGGTGCAGCTCGCGTGCGAGGCGGCGGAAGGCCTTCTTGATCTCCGTCTCGCTCGCGTCGCGAGCGACGCCGAGCCGCTCGTAGTAGTCCGACGACATCGTGCTCATGCTTCGTAGACGTCCTCGACGAAGCGCGACAGCTCGCTCGCGGCCGCGCGCACCGACGCGATCGCACGCGCGTAGTCCATCCGCAGCGGACCGATCACCGAGACGGTGCCGAGGTTGCGCGCCGGGAGGCCGTAGCCGGCGGCGACGAGCGCGAACGAGCGCAGCGCCGGCGCCTCGTTCTCGCTCCCGATCCGCACGTAGACGTCGCGCTGGTCGAGCGCGGAGCGCAGCACGCCGAGCAGCGACACGCGCCGCTCGAGCATCTCCATCACGTCGTTGAGCTGCTCGTGGTCCTCGAAGCGGTAGCTGCTGACGAGGCGCGCGGCGCCGTCGACGTAGAGCACCTCGTCGGCCGTCGCGGTCAGCTCGGTGAAGGCGGGCGCGACGGCCGCGAGGAAGCCGCGCTCGCGCGGTCCCAGCTGCGGGTCGGCGAGGCGCTGGTGCAGCAGCCGCGCGCCGAGCCCGAGCCCGACGAGCTGCTCGTTGAGGTAGCTCGCGCCCCAGCCGGCGAGGCCCGGGTCGATCGCCCGGTCGAACGTCAGCATCCGCTTCGTCACGCCGCCGGTCGAGGTGATGACGACCACCATCAGCACCTGCGGCTGCAGCAGCAGCACCTCGACGTGGCGGATCGTCGCGGTCTCGATCGGAGGCGCGGAGACGAGCGCGAGCAGGTTCGTGACCTGCGAGAGCGTCTCGGTCGTGACGCGCATCGCCTCGTCGACCTCGCGGCGCGCGAGCGTCAGCGCGAGCGGCTGTTCCGCGCGCGTCGCCGGCAGGCGGTCGACGTAGTAGCGGTAGCCCGCGTCCGTCGGAATGCGACCAGCCGACGTGTGCGGATGCGCGAGCAGCCCGTGCTCCTCGAGCATCGCCAGCTCGTTGCGGATCGTGGACGGCCCCCAGTCCAGCTCGGCGTCGGTCGCCAGCGCCTTCGAGCCCACCGGCAGGCCGCCGTCGAGGTGCTCCTCGACGACCTTGCGGAGGATCAGCTCCTGGCGCGGGGTCAGCATGCGGTTGATTCTAGGCCGGCGGCGGGCGTTCCCCGCCGCCGGTGCGTGCACCCTCAGCCGAGCGCGATCTCCGCGACCGCGTTGCGCACGATCCGCGTGTCGCCCTGGCGCGCCTCGGCATCGACCGTGGCGACCCCGCCCTCGACCGCTCTGACCGTGCTCGTCACGACGACCTCCTGCTCCAGCACGCCCATCCCGCGGAACTGCACCGACAGGGCCTTCAGCTTGTCGGGGCCGCCGGCGGCCTCGGTCTGCGCCCGCGCGACCTGCGCCATCGACCACAGGCCGTGGAGGATCCGCCCCGGCAGGCCGACCGACTTCGCGAACTCCTCGTCGATGTGGATCGGGTTGAAGTCGCCCGAGGCGCCCGCGTAGCGGACGGTGAGGAAGCGGTCGGGCGTGACCTTCAGCTCCGGCAGCGCGTCGCCGGGCTCGTAGCTCGCAGCCATCGTCAGACCCCCCGCACGATCATCTTCCAGATGCCGGTGCAGACCGTCGCACCGCCGGCGTCCTTCGTCACGACCTCGAAGTCGTAGAAGCCCATGCCGCCCTTCTCCTCGATGTTCGCCACCTTCGCCTGCGTGGTCAGCTCGTCGCCCGCGACGACGACGCGCTCCCAGCGGAAGTCCTGCCCGCTGTGCACCATCATCGCGAAGTTGATCCCGACCTCCGGGTCGAACAGCCCCGGCATCACGGCGGGCGACTGATAGACGACCGCGAACATCGGCGGCGCGACGACGTCGGGATGCCCGGCGGCGCGCGCGGCGGCCGGATCGAGATGCAGCGGATTCGTCTCGCCGACGGCGCTCGCGTACTCCTTGACCTTCTCGCGGCCGACCGCATAGACGACGGGCGGGTACTCCTTCCCGACGGCGCTGGTGTTGACTGGCACCGGGCTCCTTCCTCCTCCGTGACGGCGTGCGGCGCCAGTCTACGGCGAGATCAGAGGATGAGCGGCACCGCGCCGCCGTCGACCGACCAGGCCGCGCCGACGACGTCGCTCGCGCGCTCGGAGCACAGGAAGACGACCACCGAGGCGATCTCCTGCGGCTCCGCGAAGCGCCCCAGCGGGACTCTGGCGGCGGCCGCCGCCATCGCCGCTCTGCGGTCCTCGGCGCCACCCGCGGCGACCGTCTGGTCGGCCATCCCGCCCTTCGCGCTCCACAGCTCGCTCGCCGTCAGCCCGGGCGCGACGGCGTTGACGATCACGCCCTTCCCCACCCACGCCTCCGCGTACGTGCGCGACAGCGACAGCTGCGCCGCCTTCGTGACGGAGTAGGCGGCGTTGCGCAGCGAGGGGCGCTTGCCGGAGGTCGAGACGACGTTGACGATCCGCCCGCCGCCCTGCCCGGCCATGACCGGAGCCGCCGCTCTCATCAGGCGCTCGGGGCCGCGCACGTTGAGCTGCCACTGGCCGTCCCAGTCGGCGTCGGTGAGCTCGTCGAGCGCCTTGACGAAGGAGGTCCCGGCGTTGTTGACGAGCACGTCGATCCCGCCGAGCCGCTCGACGCAGGCGGAGAGGATCCGCTCGGCGGCCGTCGGGTCGGTCACGTCCGCGGCGAGGATCTCGGCATCGCGCGGAGCGGCCTCGGCGAGCCCGTCGCGGTCGCGCCCGACGAGCAGCAGCCGCGCGCCCTCGGCCGCGAGCAGCTCGGCCGTCGCCCGCCCGATCCCGCGGCTGGCGCCGGTGACGAGGCAGCGCTTGCCGCTCAGCCCGAGGTCCATCGCGGCGAGCCTATCTCGTGTCGCCCAGCTCGAGCACGGCGAGGAACGCCTCCTGCGGGACCTCGATGCGACCGACCTGCTTCATCCGCGCCTTGCCCTTCTTCTGCTTCTCCAGCAGCTTGCGCTTGCGCGAGATGTCGCCGCCGTAGCACTTCGCGATCACGTCCTTGCGGTAGGCCTTTACCGTCTCGCGCGCGACGACGCGCGAGCCGATCGCGGCCTGGATCGGCACGTCGAACTGCTGGCGCGGGATCTTCTGCCGCAGCTTCTCGGCGAGCACTCTGCCGACGTCGTGGGCCTTGCTGCGGTGCACGACCATCGAGAGCGCGTCGACCGGGTCGCTCGACAGCAGGATGTCGAGCTTGACGAGGTCGCTCTCGCGCAGGCCGGTCAGCTCGTAGTCGAGCGAGGCGTAGCCCTTCGTGCGCGACTTCAGCTGGTCGAAGAAGTCGAGCACGATCTCCGCCAGCGGCAGGTCGTACTCGATCTGGACGCGGTCGGCCGACAGGTAGTGCATGCCCGCATGCGTGCCGCGCTTCTCCTGGCACAGCTCCATGATCACGCCGACGTACTCCTTCGGCGCGAGCACGCTGGCCTTGATGTAGGGCTCGCGGATCACGCGGATCTTGCTCGGATCCGGCATGTCGGTCGGGTTGTGGACCTCGACGATCGTGCCGTTCTCCATCTCGACCTCGAACCCGACGCTCGGCATCGTCGTCATCAGCTCGAGGTCGTACTCGCGCTCCAGCCGCTCGCGCACGATGTCCATGTGCAGCAGGCCGAGGAAGCCGCAGCGGAAGCCGAAGCCGAGCGCGTCGGAGGTCTCCGGCTCCCACGAGAGGGCGGCGTCGTTGAGCACGAGCTTCTCGAGCGCGTCGCGCAGGTCCGGGTAGTCGTCGGAGTCGATCGGGAAGAGGCCGCAGAAGACCATCGGCTTGACGTCCTGATAGCCGGGCAGCGCCTCGGTCGCCGTGCTCGACTTCGTCGTGAGCGTGTCGCCGACGCGCAGCATCGTGACGTCCTTGACGCCGGTGATGAGGTAGCCGACCTCGCCGGGGCCGAGGTGCGTCGCGGGCGTCATGCGCGGGCTGAAGAAGCCGATGTCGTCGATCTCGGCCTCGGTGCCGGCGGCCATCGCGCGGATCGCCTCGCCCTTCGTGAAGGTGCCGTCGACGACGCGGATGTAGGCGATCACGCCGCGGTACTGGTCGAACTCCGAGTCGAAGATCAGCGCGCGCGGCGGTGCGTCCGGGTCGCCGTGCGGCGGCGGCACCTTCTGCACGAGCTTGTCGAGCACCTCGACGACGCCCGCGCCGGTCTTCGCGCTGATCCGCAGCACCTCGTCGGCCGGCTCGCCGAGCAGCTCCGCGACCTCGGCCGCGACGCGCTCGGGCTCGGCGCCGGGCAGGTCGATCTTGTTGAGGCAGGGGATCAGCTCCAGCCCCGAGTCGACTGCGAGGTAGGTGTTCGCGAGCGTCTGCGCCTCGACGCCCTGCGAGGCGTCGACGACGAGCAGCGCG
Source organism: uncultured Actinomycetes bacterium (assembly GCA_963812435.1). Taxonomy (GTDB): domain Bacteria; phylum Actinomycetota; class Thermoleophilia; order Solirubrobacterales; family Solirubrobacteraceae; genus Conexibacter. The sequence goes on along the minus strand of CAWEUZ010000002.1, from coordinate 2,195,162 downwards.
CCCTCGCAGGCCGCGAGCGAGCGGCTGACCTCGTAGGTGAAGTCGACGTGGCCGGGCGTGTCGATCAGGTGCAGCTGGTACGTCTGGCCATCGGAGGCGTCGAACAGCACCCGCACCGCCTGCGCCTTGATCGTGATGCCGCGCTCGCGCTCGAGGTCCATCGAGTCGAGCAGCTGCGCTCTCATGTTGCGCATCTCGACGGTCTTCGTCAGCTCGAGGATCCGATCCGCCAGCGTCGACTTGCCATGGTCGATGTGGGCGATGATCGAGAAGTTGCGGATGTGGTCCTGGTCGGCCATGGGCCGGTACAGGGTAGAGCTGCGGTCGCGCGCCCGGCGCGCGCCTCAGTCGCGCTTGAGGCGCCCGGCGATCAGCGCGCGGATCTGGCGCGCCTCGGGGATCCCGATCGCGAGCACCGTGGCGACGTATATGGCGATGCCCGCCGCGAGCGCCGCGCCGACGGAGACGATCTGCGCCGGCAGCGAGCGCCCGAGCGCGTCGTCGAGGCCCCACCAGACGCCGTAGGAGACGAGCCCCAGCAGCGCCGCCCCGGCGCACATCTGCAGCACGGCGAGCAGCGTGCGCCGGCCCTCCAGGCTGCCGTGGAGCAGTCCGCGCAGCCGCCACGTCTGCCCCGCCGTCATCGCGATGTTGCCGGCGACCGTGCCGAGCACGAGGCCGGGGATCCCGAGCGGCTTGTAGAGCGCGACGCTCACCGCCACGTCGATCGCCATGTTCGCGAACGCGAGCGCGGTCGGGACCCATGGCCGCTGCAGCGAGAAGAAGGTGCGCGTCAGCAGCAGGTTGACGCCGGCGAACGGCAGGCTGAAGGAGAACCACAGCAAGGCGCTTGCGACCAGCTCCGTCGAGTGCGCGTCGAAGTCGCCGCGCTGGTAGACGAGCCGCGTGATCGGCGTCGCGAGCACCGCCGTGAAGACGGCCGCGGGGATCAGCAGCAGGTAGATCTGCCGCGCGCCCGAGGCCATCGTGCGGCGCAGGCCCGGCAGGTCGTGGTTGGCCGCGAAGCGGGAGAGCGTCGGGAACAGGACGGTCGCGAGGGCGACGCTGAACATCCCCTGCGGCAGCATGTAGATGCGGAACGCGGCGTCGATCGCGCGCGGCGCCTCCTCGGAGACGAGCGTGCCGAGCGAGGAGTTGATGACGAGGTCGAAGTTGATGACGCCGAGGCCGATCGTGACCGGCAGCATCAGTCGGAAGACGCGCGCGACGTGCGGGTCGCGCCAGTCGAACGCCCACTCGAAGTGGAAGCCGACGCGCGGCAGCATCGGCAGCGAGATCAGCAGCTGCACGGTCGTGCCGGCGAGCACGCCGATCGCGTACGCGTACATCTCGTTCTGGCCGTGGAACAGCGGCTTGAGCGCGACCAGCACGACGACGATCACGACGTTCCACACCAGCGGCGCGATCGCCGGGATCGCGAAGTGCTCGTAGGAGTTGAGGATCCCGACGACGAGCCCGTTGATGCCGAGCAGCAGCACGATCGGGAACAGGACACGGCTGAGGCCGATCGTCAGGTCGGTCAGCTGGGCGGAGAACGTGTCGCCCGTGAAGAGCGGCATCACGTAGCCGGCGAAGAGGATGAACAACGCCGTGATCGCGCCGAGCGCGGCGAGCATTACGAACAGCAGCGTCGAGGCCAGGCGCGCGGCGTCGCGGCGTCTGCCGTGCGCGATGTGCTCCATGAAGACCGGCACGAACGCGGCCGACAGCGCCGCGTCGGCGAACAGGCTGCGCACGAGGTTCGGGATCTGGAACGCGAGCGTGAACGCCGAGAAGGCGCCCGAGGTGCCGAAGTAGCTCGACGCGATCACCTCGCGGGCGAGTCCGGCGATGCGCGAGAGCCCGGTGGCGATCGAGAAGATCGCCGTATTGCGCGCCAGCCGGCGGGTGCGCGGTGCCGGCTCGCCGGGGGGCACGGCCGGGGTCTCCGTCTCGGCGGTCACGAGCGCGCTATAGTACGGCGCGCCGCGGCCCTGACCGCGGCTCTCTCACGTCATGGCCAACATTCACTCACAGAAGAAGCGCATCCTCCGCGCCGAGCGCGAGCGGCTCGAGAACCGCCGCTACACGTCGAAGGTGAAGACGCTCTTCCGCCGCCTCGAGGCTGCGGTCGGCGAGGGCGGCGACGCCGCCGACGCCGAGCCCGCCCACCTCGAGCTGGTCAAGACGATCGACAAGGCCGTCAAGCGCGGCGCGCTGCACAAGAACACCGGCTCGCGCAAGAAGTCACGCGCAGCCCGCGTCTTCGCCTCCAAGTAGCTCGCGCTACGCCGCCACCGTCACGCGCGCCGCTTCGGCCGCAGACGTGAGCCCCGCGCGGATCTTCTCGAGCGCCTCGTCGCGCAGGCGGCGCATGCCCTCCTGGACGGCGGTCGCGGCGATGACCGTCGCGGGGTCGCGGGCGAGCACGTGCGCGCGGATCGGGTCGCTCATCTTCATCGTCTCGTAGATGCCGATGCGGCCGCGGTAGCCGGTGCCGTTGCAGTTGCCGCAGCCGACCGCGTCGAAGGCGTGCACGTCGGTCTCCGAGCGGAAGCCGTTGGCGCGCAGCACGTCGGCCGTCAGGACGGTCTCCTTGCGGCAGCGCTCGCACAGCCGGCGCGCGAGCCGCTGCGCGACGACGCAGTCGATCGCCGAGGCCACGAGGAACGGCTCGATCCCCATCTCCACCAGACGCGTGATCGCCGTCGGCGCGTCGTTCGTGTGCAACGTCGAGAGCACGAGATGCCCCGTCAGCGCGGACTCGATCGCGATCTGCGCGGTCTCGCGGTCGCGGATCTCGCCCACGAGCATCACGTCGGGGTCGGCTCGCATCATCGATCTGAGCCCTGTGGCGAACGTCACGCCCGCCTTGGCGTTGACCTGCATCTGCTTGATGCCGCCCACGCGGTACTCGACCGGATCCTCGAGCGTGATGATCGAGCGCTCGCCGGTGTTGAGCGTCTGCAGCGCGGCATACAGCGACGTGGTCTTGCCCGATCCGGTCGGGCCGGTCACGAGCACCGCCCCGTAGGGCTGGGAGATCGCAGCCTCGAAGCGGGCGCGCTCGGGTCCGAGCATGCCGAGGTCGTCGAGGTCGATCGTTCCGCCGCCGCGATCGAGGATGCGCATGACGACGGACTCGCCCTCGACGAGCGGCAGCGTCACGACGCGCACGTCGACCGGGCGACCGGCGATCGAGAAGGCGAGGCGGCCGTCCTGCGGCACGCGTCGCTCGGAAATGTCGAGGTCCGCCATGATTTTGATGCGCGAGATCACGTGCGGGCGCATCTGCGCGGGGACGGCGAAGGCGTCGGAGAGGACGCCGTCGATGCGGAACTGACCGCGCAGCTCGCGACCCTGCGGGATGAAGTGGATGTCAGAGGCGCCGCGCTCGACCGCCTGTCCGATGATCGAGTGCACGAGCTTGGTGACGGGCGCCTCCTCGACCGACTCGGCAAGCCCTTCCAGCTCGGTCTCCTCCGGCTCCTCCTCGAGGTCGGCGAAGGCCCCCTCGGTGGCGTCGCCGAAGCGGTCGAGCTTCGAGATCAGCTCGAACACGTCGGTCGGCGAGGCGATGGCCGGGCGGATCGCGCAGCCGGTCAGCAGCGCGATGTCGTCGACGGCGAGCACGTTTGCGGGATCCGCCATCGCCACCAGCAGGACCCGGCCGTGCTCGTCGAGAAAGCCGATCGGAACGGCGCCGTGACGTCGCGCGATCGCCGGCTCCAACATGTTCGCGGCATTCATGTCGACCGGGTAGCGGGCGAGGTCGACGTGGTGCAGGCCGAGGCGTTGGGCGAGGGCGATCGCGAGCTGGTCGGGCGTGATGATGCCCTCGTCGACCAGCACCGTGCCCGTGGCCCGGGCGGTCTCGCGCCCTGTCGCGATCGCGCGGTGGACCTGGTCGTGCGTCGCGTAGCCGCGCTCGACGAGCAGCTCGCCGATGAGCAGCTTCGAGCGCCCGCGTTCGGCGGGCGGGGTCAGGCCGGCGGGGAGCGTGTCCGTGCTCACGCGGCTGTTATCGGCAGCTTGCGCCGGATCCGCAACCCCTGTCTGTCGAGCCCCTCAGGCCGCGATGCGGGCGATCGCCTCGATCGCGAGCGTGTCCTCGCCGAGGCCGCCGCGGCTGCCGCCGCGCGAGGCCAGCTCGAGGTCGGCCACGATCGCGAGCGCGTCGCGCAGGCCGGCGACGTCGCTGCGCTGCACGTCGGCGACGAAGCGCTCGGCGGCCTTCGGCGGCATCCGCAGGCCGCGGCGGACCTGCGACGCCGACTCGCCGGCGGCGAGCCGGGTGGCGACGTCGAGCGCGTCGCGCAGGCGCCGCGCGATCGTGAACAGCAGGCCGGCGAGCCGCTCGCCCTGGTCGCGCAGCTCCAGATACGCGCGCGTGGCGGCGGGGCCGTCGCGCGCGACGAGCGCGTCCGCGAGCGTCCAGCTCCTGCGCTCGGCGGAGCCCGCCGTCAGCTGCTCGACCTGCTCGGCGTCGAGCGCGACCGGGTTGGCGCGGCCCGCGCCCAGCTCGAGCGCGAGCTTCTCCAGCTCGCGCAGGAGCCGCTGCTGGCGCTCGCCGACGTGCTGGACGAGCATCTTCGCCGCCGCCGGGTGGAGCTCGAGCCCGAGCTGGGCAGCCTGACCGACGGCCCATCTCGGCAGCTCCCACGGCTTCACGTTCTGCTCGCGGCTGACGTCGCCGCCGGCCTTGCGGACCGCCTCGACGAGGCCGTCGGGAACGGTCGCGCGGCCCTCCTCGCGCCCGAAGAAGACGACCGTGGTGTCGGGCGGGAGGCTGGCCAGGGCCGGCTCGACGAGCTTGAGGTCCGCCGCCTTCCAGCGCTCGACGCCGTCGACGATCAGGAAGCGGCGGCCGAGTGCGAAGGTCATCGCCGAGAGGGCGCCGGCGACCGCCTCGCCGGTGGCTGTGTCGCCCTCGAACAGCTCGATGCCCTGGGTGCCGCTCTCCTGCTCTGCGAGTGCCCTGAGTCTGGCGCGGCGCTCGGCGAGGCGGCCGTGGTCGTCGCCGTGGATGAGGTAGGCGGGCTTGAAGGCGGCCATTCGTGCTCGCGAGTGTACGTCTCGGCGTGGCCGGTACGCCCGCGGCGCCGACATTGCCCTGCCTGGCGATGAAACACTCGCCGCAGGGCAATGTCGCGCCACGGTCTGCACGAGCGCTTGGTCACAGCGTCACGCTGGCGTGCGGGACGCTTGCTGCGAGGTGGGCGACGGCGCCGACGTATGCGAGCAGGTAGGCGTTCAGTGCGTTCAGGGGCGTTGCGAGCGCTGGGCTGAGCTGGCCGAGGGTGGCGGCGAGCATGCCGAGCCAGGTGATCGGGGCGATTGCGGGGGCGGCGAGCAGGTTTGCGGGGATGCCGACGAGCGAGAGCTCGTGGAAGTGGATGGCGAGGAGCGGTGCGGTGCCGAGCGTGGCGGCGAATGACATCGCGGTTGCGTCGGCGACGGGCTCCGGAATGCGTCGCTTGCGCAGCGCTGCGCTGGTCGGGGATGCGAGCAGTGCGATTGCGACGACGGCGGCGAATGAGAGCTGCCAGCCGGGATCTTCGCTCGCGCGGGGGTTCGCGATCAGCGTCGCGGCGGCTGCGAGCAGCAGGGCGTACCAGCGGGAGGCGGGGCGGCCGGCGAGTGCGGCGACGGTCGTGGCGGCGCCCATCGCGCCGGCTCGCTGGATCGAGGGGCCGGCGCCGGCGAGCGGGACGTAGAGCGCGATCAGGGCGAGCGCGCCGATCAGCCGTCCGCGGTATCCGATTCCCGCGTACGCCAGCAGTGGCAGTGCGAGCGCGAGCAGCAGTGCGACGTTCTGCCCGCTCGCGGCGAGCACGTGCGCGAGCGAGGAGGTGCGGAAGTCCTCGCGCGTCCGCGCGTCGAGGCGCTCGTCCTGGCCGAGCGTCATGCCGCGCAGCAGCGCCGCCTGCGGCGGCGGCAGGCCGCTGTCGAGCGCGCGCTCGGCGCGCGTGCGGATCCCGTCGACGAGCCCCAGCGCGCCGCTTCGGCGCATGCCCGTGGGGGCGGCCGCGTCGAGCGAGATCGCCGCGTGCGCGCCGCGCCGCGCGTAGTGCTGCTCGAACGGCCCGAGCGGCCGCAGCCGGCCGCGCACGTCGACGAGCGCGCCCGTGGCCGTCGCCGGCCAGGCGACGGAGCCGCCGATGCGCAGCATGACGCGCTCGCTCGGCGCGAGCGAGCGCAGCTGGACGAGGGCGGTGCGGCCGTAGCGGACGGGCCGGGGCTGCTCGAGCAGCACGGCGCGCGCCGCGACGGTCGCGCCGAACCGCGGCGGCAGTCGCGTGCGCTCGAATGCCTCCAGCCGTGCCTGTGCGCCGAGCGCGCCCGCGAGCACGGCGGTCGCGGCGAGCAGTCCGAGCGCGGGACGGCCGGCGAGCGCCGCCGCGGCCAGCGCGAGCAGGAGCACCAGCTGCGGAGCGAGCGGCGCGGCCAGCAGACCCGCGACGAGGGCGCCGAGGACGAGGTGCCGCGGATGCGCGCGCAGTCCGTCGAGCGCCGACGCCGCGCGCTCTGCGCCAGCGCGCGCGGCACCTGCCGCTTCGCCCCCGCTCACTGCCCGAGCTGCGTGCGGATCGCGGCGAGCTTCGCCTCGCCGATGCCGCTGACCTCGTCGAGCTCGTCGACCGAGGCGAAGCCGCCGTGCTCGTCGCGGTAGGCCAGGATGTTCGCGGCGATCGCCGGGCCGACGCCGTCGAGCTGCTCCAGCTCCTGCTCGCTCGCGGTGTTGAGGTCGAGTGACAGCGGCTCGTCGGCGGATGCCTCACCGCCTGCGGCCGACGGCGCCGCCGCGGCACCCGCACCCGTAGCAGCAGCCCCGCGCGCGGGGACGACGACCTCTCCCCCGTCCACGACTCTCGCCGCGAGGTTGACGCCGACGCGGTCGGCGCGGTGCGTCAGCCCGCCCGCGCGGCGAACCGCGTCGTAGGCGCGGGCGCCGGCCGCCAGCCGATAGACCCCGGGGCGGCGCACCGCCCCCTTCACGTCGACGACGAGCCGTGCTCCGCCGGTCGCGTCCCCCGGCTGCCCTGCACCGCCCGGCTCGGACGCGGCCGCACCGCCCGCGTCCAACCCGTCCGGCGCCGACGTCGCGAGCGTCGAGGTCCCGCCCGCGGGACCGGCGGACCCGCCTTCCCCACCCTCGCGCAGGAAGCGCGCGCCGATCAGCAGGACGGCGACGGCGAGCGCGGCGTAGATCGCGAGCTGCGGCCTGGAGGGCGTGACGGGCACCGCCGCAACGCTATGGAGGCCGCCACCGCAGCTCACGCGCGGTTCGCAAAGAAACGACGCGCGTACGTGAACGCGCGTGCGGCGCTCAGGGGCTCGCGTCGGCTCTGGCGAGTGCGGCGAGGTCGCCGCTCAGCGCATGCTCGTGGGCGACGATGCGCTCGCGCGCCTGCGCGTATGCCGGGCGGCGCTTCGCGCGCGCCGCCGTCGCGAGCGCGGCGTAGGCCCGCCCGGTCTCCTCCAGCCCGTCGACGAGGCGCGTCAGCTCGCCGGGTGCGCCGACCGTGCCGGCTCGCCGCGCGTCCTTGGCAGCGCGCGCGTACGCGGCAGCCAGGCGGTCCGCCGCTGCAGCCTGCCCGCGTCCGGTGGACGCGGTCGCCAGCGCACGGCGCCCGCTCGTGCGCGTCCGGTCGAGGGCCTCCACGGCGCCGACCAGCCCGCGCCGTGCGGCGGTGTCGCCGCCGAGCTCGACGGCCCGGCCGGCGTCGAGGCGCAACGTCGTGAGGGCGGCGGAGCACCCGGCGCGCATCGCGGCGGGTGCGTCGGACGGTCCGAGGCAGGCGGCGACGACCGGGTCGTCGCCGTCCTGGAGCACGTACACGTCGGCGACGCTGTCGGCGTCGACGGCGACGTTCCGGTAGCGCCATGCATCGTCCTCGCCCAACCGCACGGCCTCGGGCGCAGCGTCCTCCAGCCGTCCGATGAGCGGTGCCGCCGCGCGCGTGACCACGAGCGCCGTCACGCTCGTCCGCCCGGGCGGGCGTGCGACGAGCGCCGGCTCGCCGATCCCCGACGGGCCTGCGCCGGCCCCGGCGCGCAGCCAGCCGCGCGGCGCCTCGACGCTGAGCCCGGCACCGGCGAGCGTCACCGGCGCCGGCGGGTCGGGCGCCGTGCCCGCCGACCCGGCGACGGTGCCGATCGCCGCCGCGGCGAGCACCGTGGCGGCTGCGACAGCGATGCCGACGCGGAGGGGGCGGCGAGACCTCGTCCGTCCGCGCGCGGGCGCCGTACGGTCGCCTCGCGCACGCGCCGGGCGGCGCCGCGCGCTCGGGCCGCTGCGCGGCAGCTGCACGCCGATCGCGTCGCCGAGCGCCTCGGCCAGCGCCGCGGGCGTCTCGTACCGCTCGGACGGGCTCCGCGCGAGGCCGCGTCGCAGCACCTGCTCGAGCGCCGCGGGCAAGGGCGTCGGCGCAGGGCCCGCGTCGTCGCGACCGTCCCCGTCCGGCAGCGGTCCGCGGACAGCGGCGGCGACGATCGACGCCAGCGCGTAGGTCATGCTCTCTGCCGTCGGAGAAGCGGCGCCCGGACGCGCACCGTCTCCCTGCACGCACTCGGCGATCGCTGCCGCGCGCTCCGGCGCGACGTGGTCGAGATCGACGCACGCGTGCGCGATCCTGCCGCCGGGCAGCCCGACGTCGGCGAGCAGTCCCGCCCGATTTCCGATCAGCAGGACGTCCGCGGGACTGACGTCGACAGGCGGCACGCCGGAGCGTTGCAGTGCGGCGAGCGCGCCCGCGACGACCGCGCACATCGCGACCGCGGCTTCGGGGGCCATCGGCTCGCGGGCGATCTGCTGCGCCAGCGGCTCGGCGCCCGAGCAGGCGAAGCTCAGGCGCGGCCAGACGTCGAGCGCGATCTCGTCGATCGGGATCAGCCGCGGGTCGACGACGTAGGCCAGCTGACGGGCCGCCAGCTCGAGCGTGTGCCATTCCTCCAGCGTCGGCAGACCCGGGTAGAGCCGCAGCAGCACCTCGCCGCCGCCGTCGTCGTCTGCGAGCCACAGCCCCGCGTCGCCGCGCGCCGCCACCAGCACTCGCAGCTGGCGCGTGCCGAAGCGATGGCCGCTCGCGCGGGGCTCGCTGCCGGACGGCTTCGTGTTCGCGCGCTCCAGCACCGTCAGCCCGAGTCGTCGAAGGTGAGGGGCTTTCTCGCCGGCGCCGGCTGCTGGGGCGCCGGAGTGGGTGCGGGCTCGGGCGTGGGCGCCGGGGCGGGCGCCGAGACCTCCGGCTGCGGGGCGGCGACGACGGGCGTCGGCTCCTCGACGACCGGCTCGGGCGCGGCCGGCGCGGGCTTCGGCCGCGGCACGATCAGCGCCGGCAGCGGGCTGACGCGGCGGAGCTCGCCGACCGGGTCGTGCGCGAGCCGGATCGCCGTCGGCGCCGCGGGCGGCGGCGCGGGCTCCGCCGGCGGGTCGTGGGCGAGCGCGTAGGCACCGCCGAACACGGCGGCGGCGAGCACCGCGCAGGTCGCGACGGTCGCGAGGCTCAGGCGCTCGGGCATCTGCTCCCGCGGGTCGCCGCCGGCACGAGGCACTGGTCGACGCGCCGAGGCGACTTGCCGTGCACGAGCGTGAAGCGGGTGTACTTGCCGATCCGGTCGGCGCGCCAGACCCGCACCACGATCACGGTGCCGCTGCGGTACGAGCGCTCGAGGCCTCTGAAGCCGATGACGGCGCTTCTGCCCACGGTCCCGGCCGCCTGCAGGACCCGGCACCGCGACCGTCTCTTCTTGTGACAGGCCGGTCTCACGCTCACCCGCACGATCGTGCCGGGCGAGGCGCGCACCGTGAGCAGTCTGATGCGCGCTCCGGTCGAGGTCAGCGTGCCCGAGATCCGCACCAGCGGGAACGGGCTGAGCAGCTGCATCGGCGTGGAGGGCGGCGTCACCGGGGGCTTGGTCGGGGCGGGAGCGGGTCTCGGGCTCTCGGGACCCGGCGCATCCGGGACGGCGTCGACCGTGAACGCGCGCGTGGAGGTCGTCTGGTTGCCCGCTCTGTCGGTAGCGCGCACGCGGAACGTGTACGCGCCGTCGGCCAGCGGCGCGACCGCGGCGTGCGTCGTCGCGGTCGCGCACGGACCGTACGCAGGCGTGCCCTGATCGATCGAGCACTCCACCGTCGCCCCCGCCTCCGCCGTGAAGCCGAACAGCGGCGTGCTGTCGCTCGTCGTCCCGGACGGACCGAAGCCGATCGACAGCGACGGCGGCGTCGTGTCGACGGTGAAGGCCCGGAAGCTCTCCGCCGCATTCCCCACCTCGTCCGTCGCGCGGACGTGGAAGACGTACGACCCCTCCGCCAGCGTCGCCGCCGTGTGCGCTGTAGCGGTCGTGCAGGGTCTGTACGACGGCGTGCCGTGGTCGATCGAGCACTCGACTCTCGACGCGTCGGTGGTGAACGCGAACGACGGCGTCGTGTCGTTCGTCGGTCCTCTCGGGCCGGAGTCGATCGTCAGCGACGGCGCTTCTCTGTCGACCGAGAAGCTTCTCGTGCGCGTCACCACGTTGCCCGCCGCGTCTCTCGCGCGCACGCGGAACGTGTAGTCGCCGTCGGCGAGCGCCGCGACCGGTCTGTGCGTCGCGACGCCCGAGCAGGAGCCATATGCCTCCGCCCCGTGGTCGATCGAGCACTCGACCGTCGTCGCGCCCGTCACCGTGAACCCGAACGACGGCATGGTGTCGCTCGTCGCCCCCGACGGTCCGGAGTCGATCGTCAGCGACGGCGGCGTCGCGTCGACCGTGAACGACTGCGTCAGCTCTCTCACGTTCCCCACCGCGTCGGTCGCCCGCACGCGAAACGTGTACGGGCCGTCCGTCAGGCCCGCCACGGTGTGCGAGCTGCCGTTCGTACAACTGCCGTAGGCCTCGGTGCCCTGGTCGAGCGAGCATTCGACTCTCGTCGCGCCCGAGACCGTGAACCCGAACGTGGCGGTCGTTCTGTTCGTCAAGCCCGACGGGCCCGAGTCGATCGCCAGCGACGGCGGCGTCGCATCGACGGTGAACGCCTGCGTCAGCTCGCTCTCGTTCCCCGCCGCGTCTCTCGCCCGCACCCGGAACGTGTACGGCCCGTCCCCCAGCGCGGCCGGCGTGTACGGGCTCGCGCACGCCGCGAACGCCTCGGTCCCCTGGTCGACGGAGCACTCGACGCTCGCGCCCGGCTCGGCGGTGAACGCGAAGGACGGCGTGCTGTCGCTCGTGGTCGCGGGCGGACCCGAGTCGATCGACAGCGACGGAGCGGCGGTGTCCACCGTGAACGGCAGTTCCTCGACGGTCGGGGGATCGACGCCGTCGCTGGCCCGGACGCGGAAGAACCAGTCGCCGTCTCCCAACGGCGAGGCCGCCGTGTACGGGCTCGTGCACGGCGCGTACGCCTCGATGCCCTGATCGAGCGAGCACTCGACCGTCAGCGCGCTCGCGTCGACCGTGAACGCGAACGACGGCAACGTGTCTCTGGTCTGCGCCGGCGGACCGGAGTCGATCGTCACCACGGGCGCCGCCGACGACGAGGCCGCCACCGCCAGGACGAGCCCGAGCGCAAGGGCGACCGCGACGACCGCGCGGAGGTGGACCGACCCGTGCGTGGAGCGGAGCGACCGGAGCACAGGGCACTTTATCGCAGGTTTTGCGCCGAACCCGTGCACAAACCTGCATTTCGGCGCGCCGCCCGGCCGCCCGGCCGTTCAGCGCACGACGAGGTTCACGAGCTTGCCCGGCACGACGACGGCCTTCACGACCTCATGGCCGTCGACGTGCGCCCGCACGTTCGGCCGCGCGCGCGCGAGCGCCTCCAGCTCCTCGCGCGAGGCGGACGACGGCGCCGCGACGCGGTCGCGCACCTTGCCGTTGACCTGGCAGACGAGCTCGAAGGTGTCGGACTCCAGCAGCGCCGGGTCCGGCGTCGGCCACGGCTGCTCCCACACGCGTCTGCCGGTGGTCAGCGCATAGACCTCGCTCGCCGTGTGCGGGGCGAACGGGAAGACGAGCGACGCGGCCGCCGCGGTCGCGAAGCGCAGCGTCTCCGCCGAGGCGGTCTCGCGATGGCGGTAGCACTCGTTCACCAGCTCCATCACGGCGGAGATCGCGGTGTTGAAGGCGAAGCGCCCGGCCATGTCGTTGGTGACCTTGTCGATCGCCCAGTGCGCCTTGCGCATGACGGTCAGGTCGGCGCCGGCCAGGTCCCCCCCGTCCGGCGGCAGCGCGCCGGAGCCGATCTCGACGCCGAGACGCCACAGCCGCGCGAGGAAGCGATGCACGCCCTCGACGCCCTCGTCGGACCAGTCGGCGTCCTGGTCGGGCGGGCCGATGAAGAGGATGTAGCAGCGGGCCGTGTCGGCGCCGTATCTGTCGACGTACGTCGCCGGGCTGATGACGTTGCCCTTGGACTTGGACATCTTCGCGCCGTCGCGCGTGATCATCCCCTGCGTGAACAGCGCCTGGAACGGCTCGTCGGCGTCGAGCAGCTCGAGGTCGTGGAACGCCTTCGTGAAGAAGCGCGCGTACAGCAGGTGCAGGATCGCGTGCTCGACGCCGCCGATGTACTGGTCGACCGGCATCCACTCGGCGAGCACTCTGCGATCCCACGGCGCCGCGTCGTTGCCGGCGTCGCAGTAGCGCAGGAAGTACCAGGAGGAGTCGACGAACGTGTCGAGCGTGTCGGTGTCGCGCTTGGCGGCCCCGCCGCACGACGGGCACTCGACGTTGACCCAGTCCTCGACCGCGGCCAGCGGCGACTTGCCTCTCGGCTTGTAGTCGGTCACGTCGGGCAGCTCGACCGGGAGGTCCGCCTCCGGCACGGGCACGATCCCGCAGCTCGGGCAGTGGACGATGGGGATCGGGCAGCCCCAGTAGCGCTGGCGCGAGACGAGCCAGTCGCGCAGGCGGTAGTTGACGGAGGCGTGGCCCTTGCCCTCGCGGTCGAGCCAGGAGACGATCGCCTCGAGCGCCTCGCGGTTGCCCATCCCGTCGAAGTCGGGGTGGCTGTTCCCGAGCGGACCGTCGCCGCCGTAGGGCAGCTCGCCGCCCTCGGGGTCCTCGATCACGCGGCGGATCGGCAGGTCGTACGCCTGCGCGAACGCGAAGTCGCGCTCGTCGTGCGCGGGCACGGCCATGATCGCGCCGGTGCCGTACTCCATCAGCACGTAGTCGGCGACGTACATCGGGATCTGCTCGCCGTTGACCGGGTTGGTGACCGTGCGGCCGAGCGCGACGCCGGTCTTCGTCTTGTCGACGTCGCCGCGCTCCTCGTTGGACTCCGTCAGCGCGTGGTTGACGTAGTCGCGGACGGCCTGCTCCTGCGGCGTGCCGGCGACGAGCTTCAGCACGTCGGGGTGCTCGGGCGCCATCACGAAGAAGGTCGCGCCGAAGAGCGTGTCGGGGCGCGTCGTGAAGACCGGGTAGTCGATCCCCAGCTCCTCGCAGCGGAACGTCACCTCGGCGCCCTCGGAGCGGCCGATCCAGTTGCGCTGCATGACCTTGACGTTGCCGGGCCAGTCGATCGCGTCGAGGTCGTCGAGCAGGCGGTCGGCGTAGTCGGTGATGCGGAAGAACCACTGCTCCAGCTGACGCGCCTCGACGACGGCGCCGCAGCGCTCGCAGGTCCCCTCGGCCGTCACCTGCTCGTTGGCGAGCACGGTCTGGTCGTTGGGGCACCACTTGACCGCGGCCTCCTTGCGGTAGGCGAGCCCGCGCTCGTAGAGCTTCAGGAACAGCCACTGCGTCCAGCGGTAGTACCGGGGTTCGTGCGTGCCGAACTCGCGCGTCCAGTCGATCGAGATGCCCCACTGGCGGAACTGGCGCTGGAAGGACTCGATCGAGGAGGCGGTCGAGTCGCGCGGGTGCTCGCCCGTTCTGATCGCGTGGTTCTCGGCCGGCAGACCGAACGCGTCGTAGCCCATCGGGTGCAGCACGCGGCGGCCGATGCGGCGGTTGAAGTGCGCGACGGCGTCGCCGAGCGAGTAGTTCTTGAGGTGCCCCATGTGCGGCTCGCCGCTGGGGTAGGGCAGCATCTCCAGCACGTAGTAGGAGTCGCGCCCGTCGGGCTCGTTGGTGACCTCCCACGTGTGCTCGGAGGCCCACGTCTCCTGCCACTTGGGCTCGATCGCCTTGGGGTCGTAGCGCAGCTCGCTCATCGGAGCGAGGAGGTTATCGGGAGGTCCCGGCCCGGCGGCTCGCCGCCGTCTAGTCTCGATGCCATGCGGCGTCTCCTCCTGCTCGTCGGCGCGGTCGTCCTCGTCGACACGATGTTCTTCTCGGCGATCACGCCCCTGCTGCCGACCTACGTCGACCGGTTCGACCTGTCGAAGACCGGCGCGGGGATCCTCTCCGGCTCCTACGCAGCCGGCGCGGTGCTCGGCACGCTGCCGGCCGGCTGGCTGGCGACGCGCGTCGGGTCGCGCAGGACGCTGCTGTTCGGGCTCGCGCTGATGTCGATCTCGAGCATCGCGTTCGCGTTCGGCAGCAGCATCGCGGTGCTCGACTCGATGCGCTTCGTCGACGGGATCGGCGGCGGGTGCGCGTGGGCCGGCGGGATGGGCTGGCTGATCGCATTGGTGCCGTCGGAGCAGCGGGGCACGACGATCGGCGCGGCGATGAGCGCCGCGCTGGCGGGCGTGCTGCTCGGGCCGGTGCTCGGCGCGATCGCGCAGGGCGTCGGGCCGGAGGTGCCGTTCACCGTCGTCGGCGTGTTCGCGGCGCTGCTGGCGCTGGTGGCGCTGCGGCTGCCGGTGCCGCCGCCCGCGGTGGTCGGCACCGAGCGGCCGTTCGCGGTCGCCGCGCGCAGCGCGCGCGTGCGCACCGGGGCGTGGCTCGTGCTCGTGCCGGCGCTCGTGTTCGGCACGGTCGAGGTGCTCGCGCCGCTGGCGCTCGACCGCCTCGGCGCGAGCGGACTCGCGATCGGCGCGACGTTCCTGGTGGCCGCGGGCATCGAGGGCGTCGCGCAGGTGTTCGCGGGCCGCGCGACGGACCGGCTCGGCCGGATCGTGCCGATCCGCGTCGGGCTCGTCGGCGCGGTCGCCTTCCTCTTGCTCGTGTCGCTGCCAGACGCGGCGTGGCTGCTGGCGCCGCTCGTCGCGGTCGGCTGCGTGCTCGTCGGGATCGTCAACACGCCCGCGATGACCGTGCTGTCGGACGGCGTCGAGAGCAGCGGCCTCGACCACGGCCTCGGCTTCGCGATCGTCAACCTCGTGTGGGGCGGCGGGCAGGTCGTCGGCGCCATCGGCGGAGCCGCGCTCGCCGGCGCGACGAATGACGCCGTCGCGTACCTGTCGCTCGCAGCGGTGTGCGCCTTGACGCTCGCGGGCCTGCGCAGCCGCACCCGGCAGCTGACGCCGGTGGGCGAGCACGCGCGGGCATGAGATCCGGCGCCGAGGCCGGTACACTCTTCGGCGTCCCGGGGCTATAGCTCAGCTGGGAGAGCGTCGCGCTGGCAGCGCGAAGGTCGTCGGTTCGAGCCCGACTAGCTCCATAGAGAAACCGCTCCCCCGTAGAAAGGTCGTTTCGGGGCATGCTGCGGTAGGAGGTCGTGTGCAGGCCCGTTCGGGCGGTGACGCTCTCCGAGCCGCGGTGGTCAGGGGAGCGGCTGCCAGTCGAGACCGTAGTCCCGGCTTGAGAATTCCCCGCCGCCGTTGTCCCCACCGCCATAATCGTGGAGGAGGCGACCGCGCAGGCCAACGGCCACGATGCTTTCGGGGTAAGCCAGCAATCGTCGGCCGTCTGGCGACCAGGCAAGGTCTTCTACGGCATATCCGATGCTCTGCTTCGGCAGTCGGTGACCATTGGTGCCGTCGGCAGCCATGATGAAGAGCCCGCCGGGACGCGGAGTCGTTCGCGCGCGATGGACGCCTTCACGCGTGAACGCAAGACGCCCGCCGTCGGGTGACCAGGAGGGTGCGAAGCCATCGCGGGTAAGACGGCGCAGGCCACTTCCGTTCGGGCGTACCCGGTAGATCCCGCCATTGCGGACAAACGCGATCCAGTTGCGTGTCGACCAGACCGGATGGAACCCGTCGCGGACCACCAGTCGCGCGTCTCCACCATCCGTTGCATCGCAGGTCCAGACGCTCCAAGTACGAGATCCGTCGTGGTGCACAACGAATGCGATCCGATCGCCAGCGGGCGAGAACGCCGGCTGGCCGTCTTCGTCGCTGTGTTCGGGGAGCTGGCGAAAGTCGCTGCCGTCGATGTTGATCAGAGCCAGACCCGCACCGGCATCAAACACGACGCGGCGCCCATCCGGTGCGAACGCCGGATCGGCGTAGGACTTCGCTGCACACTCGGGCGATGTGTCCTTGCAGCCATACAGCATTTGGTCCGGACCATCTGGGAAACGGAGCCGGATCGAGCGCTCCTCGACCGAGGAACCGACATCCTGCAGGCTTGACCTGTAGCCAACCGCGATCACGCCATTTGCCCCCGGAAAGGCAGCAGATGCGGCGCTCGGAACGGCTACGACGAATCCGATGAGCAGACACACAAGCATCTTCATACCGCGCACAAACGGCCGATAGCCCGAAGAGTTGCGCATCAGCTCCGGTCTCACGCAATGACCAATGGCGGGACCGCAACAGCATGGTTTGCGCGACGCCAAGTTCTCTCCATAGAGAAACCGCTCCCCCAAAGAGAAGTCGTTTCGGAGCAGGCTGGGGTACAGCAGTTCGCGAGTGGTGTCGTCAGCCGGACGTGGAGGTGGGTCACGGGCCGCCGCCTCCAGCGGCGCCGGCAGACCAGTCAATCCTGACCACGTGGTCGGCGTGATGAGCGAACTGCTCCAGCATGAATGCCGGGCCGCTTACCGAGAACGTGAGAAGAACCCGAAAGCGCCGACGCTCTTCTTCGACGGCGCATGCAAGTCCTCGACGTTGCGCGAAGTCGAGGATGAGGCGTTCGACGCGGACCCGGTCCAGCCGTCCGACGAGGAACGAGAATTCACGTGTCTCGTACCGCATGGCCTCGCGTGAGCGGGCATCTTCCGACTCGCGCTCCCGATCGCTGAAGGGCAGATCTACTTGGTGCCACGCTCTGGCGCGCCCATCCCAGTGACTGACGCGCACATCTGCCTTGAGCCCGGCAGTGCACGCGACGCCCTCGATCGCTCTACGTGCGCTGTCGATGCCGAACTTGGTCGACGCGTAGACGAGCAGTGAGCCGCCGCTACGCGTGAGCACGACCCCAAACGGCAGCAGGCCGCCGACCTCGCTGCCCAGAACCTCCTCGCGACCACGCAGTCGGTCAAACACATCACCGACCCGCTTCGCATCATCGAACACCGCCTGCAAACGCCAGTCCCGATCGTCCGTCGCAGACTCCCCGCCACCCCGCCGAGGGAACAAGCTCGACCACAACCCCCGGAGCCACGCAAGCACGTCGAGGACCGTACCGGCGCCCGACAGCACCCGCTCCAATTCCAGGTGCGAACCGGATAGCTCCGGGTCCAGGTCCCTCCGCTGCACTCGACGTCGCGCGGCTCACACAGCCATTGACGTCGGCAGCACCATTTGGTTTGCGCGACGCCAAGTTCTCTCCATTGGACGGAAGCCCTGCGGAAGTGGGGCTTTCGGCGTTTTGGGGCGTTCTGCGGTGTCGCGGCTGGCTTGCGGGAGTAGTCCCACCGCCCGGGTCAGAGGGCGGCTCGCGAGCTGTAATGCCCTTACGCACGGGGTAAGGTCCTATGCGCCAACCTTTCAGGCCATCCCTCAACCCCCGCGAAACCGGAAATCGCCGTTTCACCGAGGCACATCTTCAGCCCAACCGTTAGCGGCGCCCTCTTATCGCGAACCGGCGGTTGACCTCCAACCTTATACTCTACTTTTGGGTAGAAGGCAGGGATGACAGGCGATCTCGCGACGGTGAGGCGCGACTCGGGTCTCGCCGGCATTCACCGTGATGATCGCTGAATAGTTGAGCCCGCGAGGGGACCGGTGCTCCGCTGGCGCTGAATCCGGCCACAGCAGCCCAGCGAGAACCGTGCATCCGCTCGATGGCTCAATGTCAAATGCGCCGATGCGCGCGAAGGGGGGAATTATCAAATGCAGCTGTGCACCCGAAAGAGGCTTGCTTCTGTTGGCCTGTGTTCGCTGTTGTCGCTGACGCTCATTCCAGCAGTGGCACTTCCATGCCCAGGAGAACCCGAAGGCACTCTGTCGGTCAACCCGAGATCAGCAACCTTCGAATCCAGAGCACCGAGAAAGACCTTTCTATTCACCTGGCTTGGGTCAGGCGGCGGAACCGGTAGCACCGAACTCAATCCGACCGAACATTTCAGAATCAGCTCAGATGCCTGCAGAGGCTTTAGTTTCTCAAACGGGAGAGCCTGCGCCGTCCAGGTGGAGATGACAAACGAAGGCAGAAGCGCAAGACTCACTGTAAGAGCCGGCGGTAGAGAAGCGACTGCCGAATTCGAAGGAAGAGTAGCTGGGAGGCCAACCTTTACAGTGACACCAGAAGCTCCTCAGACATTCGAAAGAGTCGGCGTCACGAGAAGATTCTCATTTGTCTACAGTGACGGGCCCGTCGGGGCGACGTTTCGAAAGTTCGCGTTGCCTTCGAACTTCGAATTTCAGGAAAACACATGCACCCCGTTCTTGGAAAAGATCAACCCGGGTTACACATGCGAATTTGTGTTGAGATTGATAAGAGCGAGCGTAGCATCATACCTGGAAGTCGAAGTGTGGAAAGGCTCCTCTAATGAACTCCACAACATACCGATCATAGGGTGACCACGACTGGCGTCTGGTCATGAGTGCTCGGGTGGGATTGTCGTTGTGATGCGACGAGCAAGCTTCCTCTCTCACACAGTCATGCTCGCGCTGCTCGCAGCCGTCGCAGTAGGCGGCTGCGGCAGCGCGACCGAGAGCACGTCGCGTCGCGCGGGACCTGTAGCGAGTCGCGCGTTGCTCCCGGTCGCGCCACCGTCGGCTGCGCTCTCGCGCCACGCCCGCGGCGGGCTTCTCGTGGGCCCGCTGGCCGGGGGACCGATCGGCTTCGTCCGCCAGGATGGGCGTTTGATCGACTCGGGGTTTGACGCTCCCCCGGTTCGGACCGACGGGCAGCGTGGCCTGCTCTCGATCACGCTCAGCCCACAGGACGCGGTGTACGCGAGCTGGATCCCGCGCGGCAGCGACCGCATGGTCGTCGGCATCCTGCCCCCCAACAGCGCGCCGCCGGAAATCATCTGGAAAGGACCCCACACCACAAGGTTCGCCAACGGCGGCCACCTCGAATTCGAACCCGACGGCCGACTCGTCATCGGAATCGGCGAATCGAAGCTCCGGCCCGGCGCATCCGGCGCGATGCTCTCGCTCGAACCGAACGGTCCGCCCAGCCAGGTCCCCCACATCATCTCGACCGGCTGGAACAACCCGTTCGCGTTCACGTTCACGCCTGACGGCAGACTGTGGGTCGCCGACAACGCCACCGGCAGACAACCCGAGCGCTTGGCACGCGGCGACGGTGGAAAGCCCTACGACATCACCGTCCTGCCACGCAAGACAGCACCGTCCGGACTCGCGGCACTGCCGAACGGAGACCTCGCCCTGTGCGGCGTCGTCTCCGGCACGCTCGACCGCTACCAACATCAACCCGACGGTCACTGGAAGCGCATCGGCACAATCGCCACCAGATGCCGCTACGGCGTCGTGCTCCTCACCGACGGACGCCTCGCCTACGCCGACGACCGCGCAATCCGCGTCGTGCCCAAGGATGCGCTCGAGCCCGGAGGAGCCGGCTCCAACGGCTTGTAGATACGGGGGGGCTGCACTCGGGAGTCCCAGACGACGCATATTTCCTGTGATTGCGGGCTTTCATGCCGGATGAGATCGCTACAACTGCGGCGCTCCAGACAGTGAGCTTCGTACTGGCAGCGCGAAGGTCGTCGCTTACGAACCCGCTCCTCCTTGTAGAAGAGTCGCTTCGAGGCGGCTCGCGGTACAGCCCGCCTTCGAGCAGGGTTCGTTGTCGGACTCCCGGCTTCAGCGAATGGGACGTGGCAGCTCGGCCACCCGCATCGCACCCGATGCAAATGCGTGCTGTGTAGACGGCAGACGCTGTGCCCGTCAGCCTTCGGGGCGTGTCCGCACTCACCCTCGCCGAGTTGACTTACGAGCAGGCGCAGAAGGCGCTCGAGCAACAGGAGCGCCAGGTCAACGAGCTGCGCCAGCGCACCGGCACGCTGCTCGCAGCCGCCGCGCTGACGGCATCGTTCTTCGGCGCGGCAGCGTTGGGTCGCGACGGCGTCGGCATCCCGGTCGTCCTGGCAGGGATCGCCTTGGCGGTCACGGTGCTGGGCGGGCTGTATGTGCTCTACCCGCACGAGCTGAAGTTCGCCTCTGACGCACGCCGGCTCTATGACCGCCTCCCACCGGACAGAGACGATCCCGAACGCCTGCACCTGCGCCTCGCCTTCGGGCTCCGAGACGCCCGTGAGGAGAACGGGGAGCGCGTGGCCCAGCTCCACCGCGGCCTGTCGATCTCGGCTTGTGCCCTCGTGATCCAGATCGTCAGCTGGACATGGGCACTGGCGCTACGGTGAGGATCGAATGAAACCCAAGCCCGAGACCGCAACCGCCCCCAAGCCCGCACCTCCGGCGCTCCCGTCGGAGAGCATCCCGCCCGTGCCTCCATCGGTGTTCATCCCGGAGACGCGCGGAGCGAACCCACCGCAACAGGGGTAGGCAGCCGGACCGACGCCGCGTTCAGTTGCACCGCATGCCCCAGGGAAGGCTCTCCCGCTTCGGCGGTGATCCCCTGGGGCTCCGTCCTTCTCGAGCCGGATTCACCGTGGCGCACTCACGACACGATCAGGCTCGGCGCCGGCACCACATGGTTTGCGCGGCCTGCGCGACGCCAAGTTCTCCATAGAGAAACGGCTCCCTCATAGAGAGGTCGTCTGGCCGGTACCGCCCGCGCCGGCACCTATCGAACGTTCAGCTGAGCTGCTCAGCCAGTCCGATGATGATGCCCTCGGGGCCGCGCAGGAAGCAGAGCCGGGTGATGTCCTCGTACTGCGCGATCTCGCCGACGAGCTCGGCACCGTGGCTGCGCAGGCGGGCGACGACGTCGTCGATGTCGTCGACGGCGAACATGATGCGGCGTATGCCCAGCGCGTTCGCCGGGGCGAGCTCGGGCTCGGCTTTGACCGCCGGCGGCGTGTGGAACTTCGTCAGCTCAACCCGGCCGTGGCCGTCCGGGGTCCGCATCATGGTGATGTCGGCACGGACGTCGTTGAGCCCGACGGTTTTGTCCACCCAAGGCCCTTCGACCTGCGTCTCGCCCTCCAGCTCCATGCCGAGCTCGGCGAAGAACGCCTTGGCAGCCTCGAGGTCGTCGACGACGATGAGAATGTTGTCCATCCGCTGAAGCGCCATTTGGTGATCTCCTGGTGTCGTGGGCCGCGCATGTCGTGGCCCTTCACCCTGTGAGCGGAGCCGGACAGAGCTTCTCGACATCGAACGCGCATCCTGCTGGAAGCCGCTGTGGCGCAGCTGAGCTCGAGCGGAGCGTCGGCGATCAATCCAGATCAAACGCCGCGCGGATCGCGTCGCTGAGCGTCTGTTCAGCTGGCGAGTCGCTCCGTCGGCTGACCTGTCATCTGTGCGATGAGGTCGAGGTCCTTGTCGTGATGGAGGACGACGAGGCCGGAGCGCTCGGCGATGGCGGCGATCAGGAGATCCGGCACCGATGGCGCCCGATGATGACCGCGGTCCGCGAGCAGTGTCAAAACTTCGACCGCACGATCTTCGGCTGCTGGCGTCGCGTACTCGACGGGCATCGATGCGACGGGCGGCTCACGCAACCCGGCGTGGAGATCTTGCGGGTCGCGTGCCGAGTAGCCGACTTCGAGCAGCGTGACGGTGGCGATGCGCAGGAGCCCGCGCTCGATCCGATCGGCCCACGTCTCGCTGTCGGGGCTGCGCCCGAGCCGGACCAGCGCGGACTTGTCGATGAGCCAGGCCGACGGCCGGGTCGCCGCGGTCACGACCAGGCTCGGCGCATGACCTCGGGATCCTCGAGGTCGGAGAAGCGAGCCGCGAACCGCTGCAGATCGACCGACGTCACCGGCGCCGACGGCCGGGCGGCCTCCTGATGAAGTCGGCGCCGCAGATACTCGGTGCGGGAGAGCTTGAGCCCTGCGGCAAGCGCGTCGATGCGAGCGAGATCCTCCGCGGGCACATCTCGGATCAGGACGTCGGGCATGACAGGATGATATCAACAGATATCTCGGCGGCAAGAGCGTCCTCCTGACACACGCGCTGACGCCGGCGCAGCCCGTCGCGTTGGATGTGCAAGGCTGACGGCAGTGAACGCCGCGAGCCGAACGATCAGCGACGACTCGCTGTGGCCGCGTCTGGCGGGGCTGCCGCTCCTGGTCGAGGCGTGCGAGTACGAGCGCCTGCACGCCACGCAGGCGGACGAGTTCGAGCGCGTCACGACGCACGTGCGGCTGGTCGGCGCCGGCAGCGACGGGCTCGGGGAGGACGTCTCGGTCCACATCGAGGACGGCACCTCGCTGCACGAGACCCGACCCGCGCTGCCGCTCACGGGCGAGTGGACGCTCGGCGGCTTCTGCGACCGCGTCGCGACGTTCGACTTGTTCCCGCAGCCGCCCGAGTGGGCGGGCGCGGTCCGCTTCCGCAACTGGGCGTTCGAGTCGGCGGCACTGGACCTCGCGCTGCGCCAGGCGGGCCGCTCGCTGCACGACGTCCTCGGGCTCGAGCCGCAGCCGGTGCGCTTCGTCAACTCGCTCGGCCTGGGCAAGGAGCCTTCGATCGAGCCGCTGCGGCGACGGATGGATCGCTCGCCCGGCGTGCGCTTCAAGCTCGACGCCGAGGCGACGTGGTCGCCGACACTCGTCGACGAGGTGGCAGCGACCGGCGCCGTCGCCACCATCGACTTCAAGGGCCACTACGGCTTCGAGGTCGAGAACCCGGAGGCCCTCGGCACGCTGTACGACCGCGTGCTCGCGGCGTTCCCCGACGCTTACCTCGAGGATCCGCACGACCGGCCCGAGATCTCCGAGCGGCTCGGCGATCACCTCGACCGCGTGTCCTACGACGCGCCGATCCGCACCGCCGAGGACATCGGCGCGACGCCGCTTGCCGCGCGCGTCGTGAACGTCAAGCCGTCGCGGATCGGTCGCCTGCACGACCTCTTCGAGGTCTACGCGCGCTGCGCGCGCGAGGGCCGGCCGATGTACGGCGGCGGCATGGGCGAGCTGGGCGTGGGACGCGGGCAGATCGAGCTGCTCGCCGCGCTGTTCCACGCCGACGCGCCCAACGACGTCGCGCCGAGCGCGTACAACGAGGACGACCCGGCGGGCGAGCTGCCGCCCAGCCCGCTGGCGCCGCGCCCCGCCGCGACCGGCTTTCGCTGGGCGGCGTAGCGCCCTGGCTAGGGCGACTCCACCACGCCGGTCACCCGGTCGGGGTGCTCCGTGAGGTAGTCCCTCAGCGTCTTGGGGTGGTACCTGGCGCCCGCGGTGTCCAGCCGAAGGCGTGCACTGGAGGCCGCGGTGCTGTCCGGCGCGTCCTCGAGCCGGCGGTCCAGCGGCTTCATCGCCCGGTAGAGCAGGCTCATCGAGTCGTGCTTCTCCCCCAGGGCGTCGGGGCGGACGTCCTCCCCGCTCTCGCGGCGGTCCTTGTCCGGCGACGCCGTCCGTCTGAACCACTCGGACTTGAAGGCCAGCCCGTGGGCCATGGCCTGCTCGACCATCCACAGCAGGGCGATGTCGGCCAGCCGCGGATCCGGGTATCCGCCGCCGACGTCGGAGTGCACCCCGGCGAACCAGACCTGCTCGATCGTCTGCGCCGACGGCGCGTCCGCCTGACGCTCGAAGGGCGTCGGCTCGAACGGCCGGCGCCGCTCGTCGACGGCCATCGCGTGGGCGGCGTGCCAGACGTGCGATCCGAGCTGGACGTCGTGGAAGCTCCAGCGCCGTGACAGATACTTCCGGACCGGCTTCGGGACCGGTGCGGGGATCGGGATGCCGAGCGCGCCCACCGTGTCCCAGACGCCGAGGAAGCGGATCGGCGTCCGGTCCTCCACGAAGCGGTGCCTGCTCTCGCGCGGCTGCTCACGGTAGGCGTAGGTCCTGCGAAACAGCCGTGCCTCGTTGCTGTTCGGCCGGGTCGACTTGGCGCGGGAGCGGTAGAGCGCGAACGCGTCGCCCACCGCACCGAGGTGCTCGGGCCGCAGGATGCCGCAGTTGCCGATCAGGCCCGCGAGGCTTCGAGCCGTGAACGCGCCGCGGCTGAAGCCGAAGAGATAGAGGTCGTCGCCGGGCACGTAGTGCTGGGCGAGGAAGCGGTACGGGGCGAGGATGTTGTCCGAGAGGCCGATGCCGACCGCGCCGCCGCCGATGCGGTCGACCGCGCCGCCCGTCCCGACGCCGCGCTCGTAGAAGACGCGCTGTTCGGTCCCGCCGTCGTCGTCGGCGATCGCGAGGGCGAGCTTGGTCACGTTGCTCGGCGTGACCTCGCCGCCGTGGAGCTGGTCGGGGCGGTTCCACGTGCCGTCGCAGGCGATGACGATGCGCTTGCCGGGCATCGCGCGCACGCTATATGGACGCCTGCACGTCGAGCCGCAGCCCCGCCGCCGGGAATCGCTCGACGAACGCGAGCCCGAGCGCGCTGGCCGGGGTCAGGACCCCGAAGCGGTCGGGGACGTCGTCGTCGCGGGCCATCGCGATCGCGGCCTCGGCGAGGATGTTCGGCGAGGAGCGGTACCCGGGGTTGCCGCGGCCGTCGACCGCGGCGCTCGCGCGCAGCCCGCTCGTCGAGCGGGCTGCGACGTCGAGGCGGTAGTCGACGTCGTCGAGCGTGTCCGGCGCCGGTCCGCCGCCGGCACCCGGCGAGAGGAACCGCAGCGCGCGCAGCGTGACGCGGTCCCCGAGCTCGCGCCGGCCCGTCGAGATCGCGGCGACCCGCCGCATGAGCGCGCTGATGCGACGCGCCGCGAGCGGCGCCGCGGGCCGCACGCCGACCGTCGCCGACACGTTGAGCGCCTCGCGGTACACGAAGCCGGATCCATAGCCGCCCCGCTCTCCCTCCCCCAGCAGGACGTTCGTGCGCTGGATCACGGCGGCGTTGAGGAACGGATCGGGAAGCGTCGGCGCGAGCCACGTCCCGCTCGACGTGCGCCGCGCCGACAGGTCGGGGGCGTTCGCGGCGCGAACGTCCGCCTCCACGGGCGCGCCGCCCGTCAGCCCGAAGGGGTCGGTGAGGTGCGGGACCTCCTCGGCGGAGCGGATGACCGTCGCGAACGTCCCGCCGCTGGTGCCGAAGCCGCCGCGCAGCGAGCGGCGGCGGAACACGAACGTCACCTCCGTCTCGGCCTCGACAAGGCGCGAGCCGTCCGCCGCCTCGAACGCGCGATCGAGCGCCAGCACGGCGAGGTCGCAGGGCACCGACTCGTACCCGCACGCCGGGATCAGCTTCACCCGCGCGCGCTGCGCGGGCTCGTGCAGCTGCGCGATGCGCGCGGCGATGACGTCCTGCTCGCCGCACAGGTCGGCGTAGTGCGTCCTCTGCTCCACGCACACGCCCGGCAGCAGGTCGCCCAGCGGACCGAACGGCCCGATGAAGCACGCCACGGCCGCCGTGCGCGCCGCGACCCGCGCGAGCGCCTCGGCGTCGCGCGCGTCGGCGACGAGGACCTCGGGCCGCGTCGTCGCCGGGGTCGTGTCCGCGAGCGCCCGCAGCCCCGCCTCGTCGCGTCCGCAGACGGCCCACCGCAGCTCGAGCTCCGCCGCGCGGGCCGCGAGGTAGGCGACGGCCTGCCGCCCCGAGTACCCGGTCGCGCCGTAGACCACGAGATCGAAGTCACGCGTCACCGGCCGGAGTCTCGACGAGGCGGCCGCTCGCGGTCAAACGCCTACCGTCGGCGTTAAAGAAGAAGGCCCGCGATCCCCTTGGGGACCGCGGGCCTCTTCGACTGAAAGCTGAGGCCGCTTACGTCGCCTGGACGTTGATCGCCTTCGGGCCCTTCGGGCCGGGCTCAGACTCGTACGTCACCTTCGCGCCCTCGGCGAGCGAGCGGTAGCCGTCGCCGATGATCGCGGTGTGATGGACGAAGAGGTCCTTCGACTGATCGTCGGGCGTGATGAATCCGAAGCCCTTGTCGTCGCTGAACCACTTCACGGTTCCTGTAGCCATGGTCTTTCCTCCACGGTCATGTGCTGCGTACGTGGAGGATGCGGTGAGGCAACGACGACGAGCGCTGGCACTGGTGTGTCGAATCCCGTTGATCCGACCTAAGCCGCGACCTTATCACTCAGAACCACGGAAAGGTGCGACGCCGCTCCCAGAGCGCAAAAGGGCGCGCTAGAGTCGTGCCGATGGCACCCCTGCGATCCCACACCGTCACGCACGGCCGCAACATGGCGGGCGCGCGCGCGCTGCTGCGCGCCGCGGGCGTCGCGCGCGAGGACTTCGGCAAGCCGATCGTCGCGGTCGCGAACTCCTACACGCAATTCGTCCCCGGCCACACGCACCTCAAGCCGGTCGGCGAGGTCGTCTCGGCCGCGGTCCACGCGGCCGGCGGCGTGCCGCTGGAGTTCAACACGATCGCCGTCGACGACGGGATCGCGATGGGCCACGGCGGGATGCTCTACTCGCTGCCCTCGCGCGACCTGATCAGCGACAGCGTCGAGTACATGGTCAACGCGCACTGCGCCGACGCGCTGATCTGCATCTCCAACTGCGACAAGATCACGCCGGGGATGCTGAACGCCGCGCTGCGGCTGAACGTCCCGACCGTGTTCGTCTCCGGCGGGCCGATGGAGGGCGGAACGGCGACGCTCGTCGACGGCACCGTGCGCAAGCGCGTGAACCTCATCAGCGCGATCGCGGACGCCGTCGCCGACGAGGTCAGCGACGAGGACATCGCGCTGATCGAGGAGGCCGCCTGCCCGACGTGCGGCTCCTGCTCCGGCATGTTCACCGCCAACTCGATGAACTGCCTGACGGAGGCGCTCGGCCTCGCGCTGCCGGGCAACGGCTCGACGCTCGCGACGCACACCGCGCGCAAGGCGCTGTACGAGGACGCCGGGCGCACGGTCGTGGAGATCGCCAAGCGCTTCTACGAGCAGGACGACGACGGCGTCCTCCCGCGCGCGATCGCGACGCGCGAGGCGTTCGAGAACGCGATGACGCTCGACGTCGCGATGGGCGGCTCGACGAACACCGTCCTGCACCTGCTCGCAGCGGCGCAGGAGGCCGAGGTCGACTTCACGATGCGCGACATCGACGCGCTCTCGCGGCGTGTCCCCTGCGTCTGCAAGGTCGCGCCGAACGGCACGTACCTGATGGAGGACGTCCACCGCGCGGGCGGGATCCCGGCGATCCTCGGCGAGCTGCGGCGCGGCGGCCTGCTCAACGAGGGCGTCGCGACGGTGCATGCGCGCACGATGGACGCGTGGCTCGGCGACTGGGATGTGCGCGGCGGGCACCCGTCGGAGGTCGCGGTCGAGCTGTTCCACGCGGCGCCCGGCTGCGTGCGCTCCGCGAGAGCGTTCTCGCAGTCGGAGCGCTGGGACTCGCTCGACGTCGACGCGGCCGAGGGCTGCATCCACGACGTCGAGCACGCCTACTCGGCCGACGGCGGGCTCGCGATCCTCTACGGCAACGTCGCCGAGCGCGGCTGCGTCGTCAAGACGGCCGGCGTCGACGAGTCGATCCTGCGCTTCAGCGGCCCGGCGGTCGTCGTCGAGTCGCAGGACGAGGCGGTCGAGCTGATCCTCGGCGGCGGCGTCAGAGAGGGCGACGTGGTCGTGATCCGCTACGAGGGCCCGCGCGGCGGCCCCGGCATGCAGGAGATGCTCTACCCCACCTCCTACCTCAAGGGCCGCGGGCTCGGCAAGGCATGCGCGCTCCTCACCGACGGGCGCTTCTCCGGCGGCACGTCCGGGCTCTCGATCGGCCACGTCTCGCCGGAGGCGGCGTCGGGCGGCGCGATCGCGCTGGTCGAGAACGGCGACACGATCGCGATCGACATCCCCGCCCGCTCGATCTCGCTGGAGGTCTCCGACGAGGAGCTGGCGGCGCGGCGGCGCGCGCTGGAGGAGGCCGGCGGCTACGCGCCGGTCGCGCGCGAGCGCGTCGTCTCCCCCGCCCTGCGCGCCTACGCCGCGATGGCGACGTCGGCCGACACCGGCGCGGTGCGCGACGTCGACGCCGTCGAGCGCGCGGTCGCCGTCGCGGCGAAGCTCGGCGAGGACGCGCCGGTCGTCTGAGCCCTGCCGCCGGCCGCGCAGGGTCGCGGTCAGCGTCTGGCGGTGAAGACGGTCGAGCCGGTGCAGGTGCCGACGCTCAACTGCGCGACGCCGCCGGCGACCTTGCCGTGGGCGAGCCGGCCGCGCACGAGCGTCGAGGTCTGTCTGCCGAGCCGACCGCCGCCGACGAAGCGGCCGTCGGGCGCGATCGGGATGCGTCTGAGGATGGTGTGGCCGATCTGCGTCGTCAGCTGGCCGAGCACGAGGCCGGGGCACAGCATCGGCACGTCGGCCTCGAAGCCGCTGATCGCGCGGCCGCCGCCGGCGACGGTGAATCTGACGCCGAGTCTGCCGCTGTAGCTGCCGTCATCGGCCGCGCTCGTGCTCCAGTCGCGCGCGGGCTGCACGGTCAGCGTCTTCACCGTGCCGACGAGCGTCTCGCTGCCGGAGCTGACGATCGCGCGCAGCTGCTGTCTGCCGCGCGGCAGCGTGACGATCACCTCGCCTGCGCCTCTCAGCAGCTGGTCGCTGCCGAGCGCGCGCCAGCTCGTGCCGACGCGGCGCTGAAGCGTCGCTCTCGTGCCGTCGGAGGCGCCGTCGAGCCGCACGCCGACGATCGCCGGGAAGCCGGCGTAGGCGTGCGCCGGGAGCCTCAGGCCAGGTCTGCCCGGCGTTCTCAGGATCAGCTTGCGCACCGGGCCGACCTCGTAGCCGCCGCTGCAGCCGGTGCACTGGCGCCACACCTGCCACCAGTAGGTCCCGGGCGTCTCCTGCGGGCGGTCGCCGCCGCCGGCCGCGAACGTCGCGCGGCACTGGCCCTGCGGCACGGTGTTGCTCTCGTGGCCCGTGTCGAGCGCGACGATGGCGTCCTGGTTGAGGCGCCCGTCGGTGCCGAGCGTGGGCGAGGTCGCGAAGCCGACGCCGTAGTCGCTCGGACCGCCGTAGACGGTGAAGCCCAGGCCGGCCGTGAAGCTGCGGTAGGTCGGGCAGGTGAAGACGACGGGGATGCCGTCCGGGCTCGGCGCGAACGTCGCGCCGTCGGCCGGCGAGACGGGCGCGAACGGGTCGTCGCCCGGGAGTGCGAGCGCGGGTGCGCAGCACGCCGTCAGCAGCACCAGCGCCCCCGCCGTCGCGACCCAGCTTCGCATCGGCGGGACCGTAGCAGGCGCGTGGACGCTTGTTCGAGGGCCGCGTGCCCGCTCTCCAGGGCGGGTAGGCGAGCTGTCATGACGCACCGTCCACGGACTGGAGCCGGTCGTCGACCGACCGCTGCGCGACCCCGGCGAGCGCTTCCGCTCGGCCTCGCGGCGGCGCTCGGCCTCGCCGTCGCGGCATCCCCGGCGCAGGCGCTCGACGTGCAGGTCGCAGCCGCGCCGGCGAGCAGCGCCGACGTGCAGATCAGCGCCGGCCCGGCGGGCGTGCAGGTCGCCGCAGGCGACGCCGCGGACTCGCGCGCGCCAGCCGTCACGGTGCAGGCGTCTGCGCCGCAGCGCCCGGCGGTCGAGGTGCACGCGGCGATGCCGGCGGTCGCAGAGTCCGCGACCGCCGCCCCGATCGTCCGTCGGGTCGCGGGCGCCGCGCACGGCACGGGCGGGGATGGTGTCGTGGTGCGTGCGCACGCTGACCGGACGCCGCTCGACGGGGCCGCGTCCGGTGCGGAGGCCGCACCGGCGGTCGCCGCTCCCGGCGACACCGCCACCGCGCGCGACGGCGCGGCGCCGCGCGATGCGCGAACCGTCGCCGCCGCGCCGCGCCGACAGGCGCGGAGACGCGACGCGCGAGGCGATCTGTCGGCTCCGCGCAGCACCGCGACCGGCGTCACGGCGCGCGGCTGCCCGTCCTGCGGCGGCCCCGCGATCCCGGAGGCGCTCGGGCAGCGGTCGATCGCCGCGACGGCGGTCGGCGATGCGGTGTCGGCGCACGCCTCCTCCACTCCGGCAGCGGCTTCTGTCACGAGCGTGAGCTTCAGCGCCGGCTCGGCGCCCGCCGGCCCATCGGCCGGCCCGACCGCAGCGCTCGCGGCGGCGTTCGCCGTACTCGCGCTGCTGGGCTGTGGCCGGCGGCTGCTGCCGGCGAACGCGGTTCGGCGCCGCGGCCCGCCGCTGCGGCCGGCGGCCCGCCCCGGCTGACCTTCGAGGAGCGCCACCACGCCGGCGACGCACCATGCGCGCCGGCTCGTGCAAGCGAACCTCGAAGGAGGCAGAACCATGCAACGACGGATCATCGCTCTGGCCGCATGCGCGGCAGGGCTCCTCAGCGCTGTCGCGGGCAGCGCAGCAGCCGACCCGATCGGGCCGGTCCAGCAGGTCGAGCAGGCGACGGGCGCCGCGCAGGTCGGCGGCGTGACGGCGGACGCGCCGGTGCGGGTCCTGAGCCCCGGCGGCGACACGGCGTCGGTGCCGGCGCCGGCTCCCGCGGCGGCGCCCGCGCCGCAGAGCGCGGCAGGCTCGACGGTCGCCGCGCAGAGCGGCACGGTCTCGGCGAGCGCGCCGGTCCGCGTGCTGAGCCGCGGCGACGACGCCGCCTCGGCGACGCCGAGCGGCGGGGCCGGCGGCTCGCAGAACGCCGGCGGCTCGACCGGCAGCGCGCAGGCGGGCCCCGTGACGGCGAGCGCGCCGGTGCGGGTCCTCAGTGACGGTGACGACACCGGCACGGCCGCCCCGGCCGGCGGAGGCGGCAGCCAGCAGACGGGCGGCACGGACGGCGGCGCGCAGGTCGCGCCGGTCGGCCTCGCTGCGCCCGTGCGCGTGCTGAGCCCCGGCTCCGACGCATCGCAGACGACGCCGGGCGGCAACGCCGCGACGCCGACGGGCGGCACGCCGGTCGCCGTCCTCACGGGCGCCTCCACCGGAACGCTGCTCGCGGGGACGGAGGCAGCCCCCGTCGAGAACGGCGCCGGCAGCGGCGGCGGAGCCGCCCTGCAGGTCGGCGACGACGCCCCGGGCGCCGCGAACGGCGGCGGCGTCAGCCCCACGTCCGGCCTCGGCGGCGAGCAGGCCGACGGGACGCCCGCGACGCTGCCGGTGCAGCTGACCGCCGACCGGCTCCCGTTCAGCGGCCTGCCGCTGGCGTCGCTGGCGCTGCTGGGCGCCGCGCTGTCGCTCGGCGGCCTCGCCGGTCGCCGCGCCACGGACGGCCGTTGAGCGGTGTGGAGCGGAGCGCAGCTCGCGCTCCGCTCCCGCGTCGCCGAGGCGGCGTCGGTCTGCTCAGCGCGCGGGCGGGGCGGCTTGAGCGCCGCGGTCAGCCGGCGGCACCCTGCAACGGCCCGCCCACGACGCGGTAGGTTTCGCGCGATGACGCCTGCCGCCACGCGACGTACCGCGATCGCGACGGCGCTGGCCGGAGCGCTCGCGCTGACGACCGCCCCCGCCGCGCAGGCGATCCCTTTCGGCGCGAACCTCGGACTGCCCGCGAACGTGCCGTTCGACTGCACGGTGCTGCCCGTCCCGAACGCCCTCGGCAACGGCTACGTGGGGCTGCCGAGCCCGGCGCCGACGTGCACGTGGATGGCGACCGGCACGATCAACCAGCCGGCCGCCGGCTCGTTCCTCGTGCCGAGCGGCGGCGTCGTGACGCAGGTGCGCGTGCGCGTCGGCCCGGTGACCGGCCCGATGCAGGTGATCGTGCTGCGCTCGTTCCGCGACGCCAACTCGACGGCGTTCCCCGTGTGCTGCACCGAGGTCGGCCGCACGCCGCCGTTCACGCCGGCGCCGAACGCGATCACGACGATCGCGACCGCGCTGGCCGTGCGCAGAGACGTCGTCCCGGACCCGGTGAACAACACGCTGACGTTCGACTCGCTCGCGCTGTCGGTGCTCGCGCCGAACGTGCCGATCCCCGCGTTCGATTCAGGGATCCACGACCCGGCCAACTTCAACGCCCCGCAGGCGCTCGTCTACCACCCCGCCGTCGGCCCCGGCCAGGAGGCGTTCGCCAGATCCTCCGGCGTCGGCGGCTTCCAGGTGCTCCTCGACGCCGACGTGACGCCATCCACCACAGGCGCCGGTCCGGCACCCGCCGGCGGCGGCACAGCGCCCGCAGCGATCCGCCTCGTCCAGGCCGCGGCAAGCGTCCAGAACGGCATCGCCCCCGTGCTCGTCCGCTGCGACCTCACGACCGGCCGCTGCGGCGGCGTCCTGCTGCTTCAGTCGCGCCAGGCGGGCGCCGCCCAGGCGGCGCGCAGAAGATCCCGCAGAGGCGGCCCGGTCACCTACGGCAGCAAGCGCTTCGACATCCCCGCCGGCAGACAGGCATGGGTGCGCGTCTCACTCACGAGAACCGCGAAGCGACTCGTCGCTAGACGCGGCAGCGTGAGCGTCTGGGCCAACGCGACCGTCGCCGGCAGAGCATTGCCCGGCACGCAGGTCACGCTGAAGCGGCCGAGAGCCCCGGCGAGAAGACGCAGACGCACGAGCCGCGGACGCTAACGAGCCCGAGGCGCGAGCTTGGACTGCGAGGCGTATGTTTCATCGCCTCGCAGGGCAAGGCTCGCGCCTCGCGCCTGCCGCCAACGTACGGGCCCTTATTTGTCCCGCAGGAAAGACGGGATGTCGATCTCGTCATCCGAGATCTCCAGCGAAGAGCGCTGGCGCTCGTCAAGCGTCACATCGCGATCGCGCCGCGTACGGCGGGTGTCCTCGCGAGCGGTCGACGTGCGGGCGACGCCCCCGCGCTGATGGTCGAAGCCGGTCGCGATCACGGTCACGCGCACGTCGTCGCCCATCGCGTCGTCGATCACGGCGCCGAAGATGATGTTCGACTCCTTGTCGGCCGCAGCGGCGACGATCTCGGCCGCCTCGTTGACCTCGAACAGGCCGAGGTCGTGACCGCCGGTCATGTTGAGCAGGATCCCGGTCGCGCCCTCGACGGCCTCCTCGAGCAGCGGCGAGGCGATTGCGGCCTTCGCCGCGTCGACCGCGCGCGTCTCGCCGGAGGCGGTGCCGATGCCCATCAGGGCGGTGCCGGCGTTGTGCATGATCGTGCGCACGTCGGCGAAGTCGAGGTTGATGAGGCCGGGGATCGTGATGAGGTCGGTGATGCCCTGGACCCCCTGGCGCAGGACGTTGTCGGCTTCCCTGAAGGCCTCGAGGATCGTCGTGCGGCGTTCCACGATGCCGAGCAGCTTCTCGTTGGGGATCACGATCAGCGTGTCGACCTGCTCGCGCAGGCGCTGGATGCCCTCGTCGGCCTGTCTCGCGCGCTGCGAGCCCTCGAAGACGAACGGCCGTGTGACGACGCCCACGGTCAGCGCGCCGATCTCGTTCTTGGCGATCTCGGCGATCACGGGCGCGGCGCCCGTGCCGGTGCCGCCGCCCTCGCCCGCGGTGACGAAGACCATGTCCGCCCCCTTGAGGGCTTCCTTGATCTCGTCGCGCGACTCCGCGGCGGCGCCGTGGCCGACGTCGGGGTTGGCGCCGGCGCCGAGGCCCTTGGTGAGCTCGTGGCCGATGTTCAGCTTGATGTCGGCGTCGCACATCGCGAGCGCCTGGGCATCGGTGTTCGCGGCGATGAACTCGACCCCGCGCAAGCCTGCGTCGACCATTCGGTTGACCGCGTTCGTTCCGCCGCCGCCGACTCCGACGACTTTGATGACTGCGAGGTAGCTGCCGCTTTCCATGATGGTTACCGTCCGACCCTTGAGTTAGCGTCGAGACTTTGGCCCGACTGAAGGCGTGCGAGAGTGTGGCACGTTATGGCCTTATTCGGCGGGCTGTCAACGCGATCTGCATGTCGCAAGCTCCGTTGCAGAACGCGTAACTCTCAACCAAGAGTCGAGAGTCGGCCGCAAATCCGGCAACTCTCTACCTGAGGTTCAGGGTGAGGTGACGGCCGTCGGATCGGTCGTCGGGTCGGTGCTCGGATCGACCGCGGCGCCGGCCGTCGGGTCCACCCCGGTCGCGCCCGCGGGCA
The DNA here is from genome assembly GCA_963812435.1 of uncultured Actinomycetes bacterium. Taxonomy (GTDB): domain Bacteria; phylum Actinomycetota; class Thermoleophilia; order Solirubrobacterales; family Solirubrobacteraceae; genus Conexibacter. The sequence goes on along the minus strand of CAWEUZ010000002.1, from coordinate 2,161,036 downwards.
GCTCCGGGAGGTCCGACTCGGCGCCCGCCGGGGCGCCGTCGGGCAGGCCGCCGACGGCCGGGCGCTCCGGCGCCGAGACGTCGATCGAGCTCGCGCCGGCCGCGTCGGGGTCTGCGAGGACCGCGGCCGCCGCGGCCCACTTGGCGGCCAGCCGCTCGCCGGCGCCGAACCACAGCACCGGCCCGTGCGCGAGCTGGATCGAGAGGCCGTGCTCGGGAGTCGTGACGATTCCCTCCACGCGCGAGCGCAGCGCGCCGGGCGCGGCGCCGAGCGCGGAGACGGCGGCGACCGCGGCCGGCTCGGCGAGGCGCGCCCCCGCGGGCGGCGATCTCAAGGGGACCTCGGGCAGGGAGGCGGGGGCGGTGACGTCGCGCAGCAGGGTGCCGTCGGAGGTGACGGCGATGCGGCGCCCGTCGAGCACGACCGCGCCGACGGCCACGTTCGTGACGACGTGGATCCGCATCGTGTGCGGGAAGTCGGTCGAGACCTCGATCCGCTTGACGAGCGAGAACGGCGCCGCGGCGGTGTCGAGCGCGTCCTGGCGCACGTGCAGGGTCGTCATCGAGCGCGCGGCCTCCTCCAGGGAGGAGCGGATGCGCGCGCCCTGCGCGCCCGGCACGCCGGTGACCTCGACGGTGCGAACGGCGACGAGCGAGGAGTCGCGCAGCCAGAACCAGCCGATCAGCAGCACGACGAGCGCGGCGACGGCGGCGAGCAGCGTGCGCGGCTGCGGGCGTCGAAGCCCCGGGCGGGCGCCGCCGACGGCCTGGATGCGACGGCGCAGCGCGTCCGCGATCCGCTGCGGCGCCGAGCCGGCGCGGGTCGCGCTCATGCCGCCAGCTCCCAGCTCGCGGGCCACTCGACCTCGCCGAGCGTCTGCACCTCGGGCTCGAGCACGATCCCGAACCGCTCGTGGACGCGGCGGCGTCCCTCGGCCATCAGCGCGAGCACGTCGGCGGTGCTGGCACGGCCGTGGTTCTCGACGAAGTTCGCGTGCTTCTCCGAGAAGCCGGCGCCGCCCACCCGCAGGCCGCGGCAGCCGGCCGCGTCGAGCAGCTGGCCGGCGGTGCGGCCCTCGGCGCGCGGGTCCTCAGGGTTTCTGAAGGTCGAGCCGAACGTCTTGATGCCCGAGGGCTGAGCCGCCTTGCGCCTGGCGCGCATGTCGGCGAGCGTCGCCTTGACCTGCTCGACCGGCGCGGGCGCCAGCTGGAAGGACGCGCGCGCGACGATCTCGCCGGCGCCGAGGTTCGAGCGGCGGTAGGCGAAGCCGAGCGTGTCGGGGGTGCGCCGCTCGACGCCGTCGGCCGTCGCGACGTCGACGTGGTCGAGCACGCGCGCCAGCTCGCCGCCGTAGGCGTTCGCGTTCATGCGCACCGCCCCGCCGACCGTGCCGGGGATGTTGACGCCGAACTCGATCCCCGTCAGACCCGCGTTCGCGGCGCGCGCGGAGACGCTCGGCAGGCGTGCGCCGCCGCCGCAGGCGAGCTGCGTGCCGTCCCGTTCGATCTGTGCGAGGTCCTTGTCGAGCTTCATCACGAGTCCGCGGACACCCGTGTCCGCTACGAGCAGGTTCGACCCCGAGCCGACGACCCCTACCTCGTGGCCGTTCCGGCGTGCCCACGCCAACAGCGCGACGAGCTGCTCGACGCTCGCGGGGCGCGCGAAGAAGTCGCCGTCGCCGCCCGTGCGGACGGTCGTGAGCCGCGCGAGCGGGTAGTCCGGCTGGACGCCGGGCGGGAGCTGGCTCATGGCCCTGTCACCAGCCTTCGACCGAGCGCGTCCACGTCACCCGCGCCCATCGCGAGGCAGACGTCGCCGGCGCGCAGCTGCGCGCGCAGGAAGCGCTCGGCGTCGTCGAACGCGGGCAGCCAGGCGACGTCGCGGCCGCCGGCCGCGTCGGCCGCGGCGTCGGCGATCAGCTTGCCGTCGACGCCGGGGAAGTCCTCGGGCCGCTCGCGGGCGCGATAGACGTCGAGCACGACGACCGCGTCGGCGGCCGCGAGCGCACGCCCGAAGTCTCTCGCGAGCGCACGCGTGCGCGAGTACAGGTGCGGTTGGAAGACGGCGACGACGCGGCGCGGTCCGAGCGTGCGGGCGGCGGCGATCGTCGCGGCGACCTCTGTGGGATGGTGGGCGTAGTCGTCGTAGACGGCCGCTCCGGCGGGCGTGCTGCCGAGCAGCTCGAAGCGGCGGCCGGCGCCCTGGAAGTCCGCGAGGGCTCTTGCTGCCTGGGCGGGATCGGCGCCGGCGAGGCGCGCCGCCTCCAGCGCCGCCGCCGCGTTGAGCGCGTTGTGGGCGCCCGGCACGCTGAGCTGCACCGGGATGCCGCGCCAGTCGAAGCGTGCACCCCTGGCGTCGAGGGAGGGGCTCGGGACGTCGTAGGCGACGACGTCCGGGGGCGCGGCGATGGGCGCGAGCGCGGTCAGCTGCGGCCGGTCCCACACGACGATCCCCTCGCGTGCGCGCGCGAGGAACTCGCGGAACGTGTCGTCGACCTCTCTCTGCGACGCGTACGTGGCGTGGTGGTCGAGCTCGGCGTTCGTGAGAACGGCGACGTCGGGGTGGAGCTTCAGCAGCGAGCGGTCGGACTCGTCGGCCTCGACGACGACCCACTCCCCTGCGCCCCAGCCGGCGTTCGAGCCGGTCGAGCGCACCTCGCCGCCGACGAGGTAGCCGGGGTCCATCCCGCAGCCGCGCAGCACGTGCACGACCATGCTCGACGTCGTCGTCTTGCCGTGCGTGCCGGTGACCGCGATGCAGCGGCGCAGGGCGGTGATCTCCGCCAGCAGGTCGGCGCGGTGCAGCTCCGCCTGTCCCCGCGTGCGGGCGATCGCGCGCTCGGGGTTGTCCTCCGGCACCGCCGTCGAGTAGACGACCTCGGCGTCCGGCGGGACGTTGGCGGCGTCATGCCCGACGGCGATGTCGCAGCCGGCGTCCCGCAGCCGCTGCAGCGCCGCCGACTCCGCCCGGTCGGAGCCGCTCACGTCCGCCCCCAGCGCACGCCCCACCAGCGCCAGCCCGCTCATCCCGACGCCCCCGATGCCGATGAAGTGCAGCCGCCGTCCGGCCCAGGGTCGCTCGTCCGTCACGGCGGGGAGGCTAGCCATGGGAGTGGGCGGGATCGGGACGGCCGCCGGCCGCCGCGAGCAGCTCGGCGGCGATGTCGCGGGCGGCGTCGGGGCGTGCGAGGGCGGCGGAGGCGTGGGCCATCTCGGCGAGGTGCGTGCGGTCGTGCAGCAGCTCGCCGACCTCGTGTGCGAGGCGCGCGGCGGTGAGGTCGGCGTCGGGGATGACGATCGCGGCGCCGCCCTGCTCCATCCAGCGAGCGTTGGCCGTCTGGTGGTCGGCGGCGGCGGCGGGATAGGGGATCAGGATCGCCGGTCTGCCGTGCGAGGCGATCTCGAAGATCGAGCCGCCGGAGCGGGCGACGACGAGGTCGGCCGCGAGCAGCGCGTCGCCGAAGCCGTCGCGGATGTACTCGCGCAGGTCGTAGTGCGGGCCGGGCGCGGCGAGCGAGGCGAAGTCGCGCGCGCCGGCGGCGTGCAGCACACGGAACGGAGCGTCCGCGAATGCCTCGACGGCGGCGTGGTTGATCGAGCGGGCGCCGAGCGAGCCGCCGAAGACGAGCACGACCGCGTCGTCGGCGCCGAGGCCGAAGCGCTCCCGCGCGGCGGCGACGTCGGTCGACGGCGCCGGCACCGGGCGCCCGGTCACGCGATAGCGCTTCCCCGAGCGGCCGTCCAGCGAGAACGCGAGGCAGACGCGGCGCGCGAACGGGGCGAGCAGGCGGTTGGCGATCCCCAGGTGCGAGTCGGCCTCGGTCAGCACCAGCGGGATCCGCAGCAGCACCGCCGCCAGCCCGACCGGCCCGGCGACGTAGCCCCCGCCGCCCATCACCGCGTCGGCTCTCAGCGCGCGCAGGAGCCGAACAGAAGCGAGCACCGCCCGCGCGGCGAGCAGGGCGGCGCGCGCGGCCTTCAGCGGGTTGCGCCGATCCAGCCCCGCCACGCGGATCGTGCGCAGCTCGTAGCCGGCGGCGGGCACCAGCTCGGCCTCCGCCCGCTCGCCTCCGACGAACGTGACCTGCGCGCCCTCAGCCCGCAGCCCGTCTGCGACCGCCAGCGCCGGCACGACGTGGCCCGCCGTCCCGCCGGCGGCGATCGCGATCCGCGGGGGCGCCGTCACGGCCGGGGGGCGCGGTCTTGCGCGTGCGCGAAGGCTCGACGAGCCGCAGCCCGGCACGGTTGCCCTCTGCGACGTTCAGCAGCAGCCCGACGGACGCGAGGATCACCATCAGGTTCGTCGGCCCGTACGAGATGAACGGCAGCGGCACGCCGGTCAGCGGCGCGATGCCGAGCACCACGAAGATGTTGAGCGTCGCCTGGCACAGGATCAGGGAGGTGAGGCCGGTCGCCAGCAGCTTGGCATACGGGGCGGTCGCCGCCCGCGCGATCCGCAGGCCCGACCAGGCGATCAGCCCGAACAGGGCGATCACCGTGCTGACGCCCACCACGCCCAGCTCCTCGCCGATCACCGCGAGGATGAAGTCGGTGTGCGCCTCGGGCAGGTAGAAGACCTTCTGGACCGACTGGCCGAGCCCGACGCCGAACAGCCCGCCCGAGCCGAGCGCGATCTGCCCCTGCACCGACTGGAAGCCGCTGCTCGAGGCGCTCGCCCACGGGTCGAGGAAGGCGGTCAGGCGCGCCTGCTGGTAGGGCTGGACGAGCACGAGCATGCCGATCAGCACGACGCCGCCGGCCGCCAGGTAGCCGAGGTAGCGCATCGGCACGCCGGCCGCCACGAGCAACGCCGCAACCGAGCCGCAGATCACGAGGGCGGTACCGAGGTCGGGCTCGGCGGCGACGAGCAGCGCCGCGGCGCCGGTCACGACGACGATCGGGCTGACCATCCCCTTGAAGGTCTGGATCCGCCGCGGGTGGCTGGAGAGGAACTGCGCGACGTAGAGGATCAGCGACAGCTTCATCAGCTCCGACGGCTGGAACGACAGCGTTCCGGGGCCGATCCAGCGGCGCGCGCCGTTGACCGAGATGCCGATGCCGGGCACGAGCACGAGCAGCAGCAGCCCGAACGAGCCGATCAGCAGCAGCGGCGTCAGCTGGCGCAGCAGCGCGACGCCGCGGCGCGAGAGCACGTGCATGACCGCGAGCCCGACGGCGCCGAAGGCGACGTAGCGCACGAGGAACTGGGTGCCGTCGCCATGGCCCTGCAGCAGGTTGCGCGCGGAGGACGCGCTGTAGACCATCACGGCGCCGAAGGCGAGCAGGATCAACGCCGCCGTCAGCAGCATCCGCTGCTCGACCGGGCGGCTCGCCGCCGCCCGGGCGCGCGCGGCGCGGCGCTCGGCGCGCGGCTCCCGCGGCGCGGGTCTCGCGCGCCCGCTCACAGCGCCTCCACCAGCGCGCGGAAGTGCTCGCCGCGCGCCTCGAAGTTGGGGTACTGGTCGAAGCTCGCGCAGGCCGGCGACAGCAGCACGACGTCGCCCGGATGGGCGGCTCCGCGAGCGGAGGCGACGGCGCGCTCCAGATCCTCGGCGAACACCAGCGGCACGTCGCACGACGCGAGCGCGGCGGCGATCTCCCCCGCCCCCTCGCCGATCAGGTACACGGCGGCGCAGCGCTCGGCGACGAGCGGCGCGAGCGGCGCGAAGTCCTGCGCCTTCGTCTGCCCGCCGGCGATCAGGTGGACCTGGCGCGCCCCGTAGGTGCGCAGCGCGACGAGCGTCGAGTCGACGTTCGTCGCCTTCGAGTCGTTCACGTAGGCGACGCCGTCCAGCTCGGCGATCGGCTCCAGCCGGTGCGGCACGCCGGCGAACGTGCGCAGGCCCTCGCGCACGGCGTCCGGATCGACCCCGCGCGCGAGGCACACGGCCGCGGCGGCGGCCGCGTTCTCGAGGTTGTGGGCGCCCGGAAGCCGCAGCTCGTCGGCGCCGACGAGCCGCGTGCCGCGCCACACCAGCGCCTCCGCCTCGATGCCCAGGTCCCCGCTGCCGGCCCCGAAGCTCACGCGCCGCGCGTCGCCGGGGACCGTCATCCCGACGGGTGCGACGGCGACCGCGGAGGCCGGCTGGCGCGCGAACGCGTTCAGCTTCGCGTCGCGGTAGGCGTCGAGCGTGCCGTGGCGGTCGAGGTGGTCGGGCGTGATGTTGAGCAGCACCGCGGCCTCGGGCGCGAACGCGGTCGTGTCCTCCAGCTGGAAGGAGGAGGACTCGCAGACGATCGTCGTCGCGGGCGACAGGCCCCCCACCAGCGAGGCGACGGCGGTGCCGACGTTGCCCGCGACCGCGACCGGCAGCCCGGCCGTGCGGTGGACGTGCCCGATCAGCTCGGTCGTCGTCGTCTTGCCGTTCGTGCCGGTCACGGCGACGAAGTCGTTCGGCAGCAGCCGCCAGGCGAGCTCCAGCTCGCCGACGACCTCGATCCCGCGCGCGCGGGCGGCTTCGACGACCGCAGCGGACTGCGGCACGCCGGGGCTCTTGACGAGGGTCGCGACGCGGTCGAGCAGCTGGACGCCTGGATCATCCACATGCACTTCGACGCCCGCCTCCGCAAGCCTCCCGACCTCGGGCGCGCCGGCGTCCACGCCGATCGCGACCTCCCCGCGCGCCCGCAGCGCGAGCGCCGCCGCGATGCCGGATCGGGCCAGTCCGACGACCAGGAAGGGACCCTCGGGGAGGGCCGGCCTCACCTGATGCTCTGCTGGTAGATCGTGAAGCCGACCGCGGCGCAGACCGACGCGATGATCCAGAAGCGCAGGATGATCTTCGTCTCCGACCAGCCGCGCATCTCGAAGTGGTGGTGGATCGGCGCCATCAGGAAGACGCGCTTGCGGAACGTCTGGAAGGCGAACACCTGGATCGCGACCGACAGCGTCTCGATCACGAAGATCCCGCCGAGGATCACGAGCAGGATCTCCGTCTTCGTCATCACCGCCAGCCCGGCGATCGCGCCGCCGATCCCGAGCGAGCCGGTGTCCCCCATGAAGATGTTCGCCGGGAACGAGTTGAACCACAGGAAGCCGACGCACGCGCCCACGAGGCAGCCGGCCAGCAGCGTCAGCTCCATCTGCCCGGTCGTGATGTACGTGATGCCGATGTAGGCGAGCAGCACGATCGCGGCGCAGCCGGCGGCGAGGCCGTCGAGCCCGTCGGTCAGGTTCACGCCGCTCGTCGTCCCCGCCACGACGAGGTAGATGAAGACGGGGTAGAAGATCCCGAGGTCGATCTGCGCGTCGACGATCCGCAGCCGCACCGTCTCCTGCAGGCCCGCGCCCTTCGTCGCCGCCAGCCACAGGCCGACCGAGATCGCGATCGTCGCCAGCAGCTTCGTGCGCCCGCGCAGGCCGAGCGAGCGGCGGCGGATGATCTTCACGTAATCGTCGGCGAAGCCGATCAGCGCGCACGCGATCGCCGCGCCGAAGACGCCGACGGCCTGCCAGTCGTACGTCGTGAGGATCAGGAACGGGATCGAGACGGCGGCGAAGATGATGATCCCGCCCATCGTCGGCGTGCCGGCCTTCGCGTGGTGGCCCTCCGGCCCCTCCTCGCGGATGTGCTGGCCGAACTCGCGCTCGCGGATGAAGGCGATGAACCTCGGGCTCAGGAAGATGCAGATCAGCAGCGAGGCGGTGCCCGCGATCAGGACGCGGCCCATCAGGCGTCGGCCCGGGTGGGTGGGCCGGCATCAGCGGCGAGCGCCTCCGCGACGGCCTCCAGGCCGATTCCGCGCGATGCCTTCACGAGCACGGTGTCGCCGGCCTGCACCAGGCCCGGGACGAGCCGCGCGGCGCCGGCCGCGTCGGCGACCAGGACCTTCTCGCTGCCGGCGCCGTCGAAGGCGTCCGCCAGCTCGCGGCTGCGCGGGCCGACCGCGACCAGCAGCTCGACGCCGAGCGTCGCCGCGTGCGCGCCGATCTCGGTATGAAAACGAGCACTCTCCGGCCCCAGCTCCAGCATGTCGCCCAGCACGGCGACGCGCCGCCCCTCGCCGGCGGTCGCAGCGAGGTCGTCGAGGGCCGCGCGCATGGACATCGGGTTGGCGTTGTAGCAGTCGTCGATGACGGTGACACCGTTCGCGAGGCGCGTGCGCTCGCCCCGCCGTCCGCTGAACGCGACCGTCACACGGCCGGCGGGCCGCACCCCGATCGCGCGCGCGGCGGCGACCGCGGCGAGCAGGTTGCCGCGCAGGTGCGCCTGCTGGAAGTCGAGCGCGAGGGCGATCCGCTCGCCCTGCGCGTCGATCTCCACGCCGCCGTCGCCGTCCTGGCCGGTCAGGGTCACATCGCCGCCGGGGCCGAAGGTGACGGTCGTCAGGTCGTCGCGGCGATGGGGCTCCAGCAGCGGCTCGCCGGCGGGGATCACGGCGGTGGCGCCGGGGCGCAGGTCGGCGATCAGCTCCGCCTTCGCGGCGGCGATCGCCTCGAGCGACCCGAGCAGCTCCAGGTGCGCCGGGCCGACGTTGACGATCACGCCGACGTCGGGCTCGGCGATCGCCGCCAGCTCGGCGATCTGGCCGGCGCCGCGCATCCCCATCTCCAGCACGAGCGCCTGCGTCTCGGCCGGCGCAGCCAGCAGCTCCAGCGGCAGCCCGATCTCGGTGTTGAAGTTGCCGCGGCTGACGAAGGTGGCGCGGTGCGGCTGCAGCAGCGCGGCGAGGATGTCCTTCGTCGAGGTCTTGCCGGTCGAGCCGGTGATCGCGATGACCTGCGCGCCCAGCTCGCGGCGCCATGCGCGGGCGAGCGACTGGAGCGCGGCGAGCGGGTCCTCGGCGGACAGCACGAGGCCGGCGCCGGCGGCCGCGGCATCCTCCGCGCTTTGCGGCGCCACCAGCACGCCCCACGCGCCGGCGGCGAGCGCCTGCGCGGCGAAGCGGCCGCCGTCGTGCGTCTCGCCCGGCAGGCCGACGAACAGGTCGCCGGGGACGACGGCGCGCGAGTCGATCGTCGCGCGCGCCGGGCCGGAGCCGGCGTCGCGCGGCGTGCCGGCAAGCTGCGCGCCGGCCGCCTGCGCGACCCGCTCAGGCGTCCAGGCCCTCATCGCGCGGCCGCTTCGGCGGCCCTCAGCGCCTCGCGCGCGACCGTCACGTCGTCGAACGGGACCTTCTCCCCGCCGGCCAGCTCCTGCCCCTGCTCGTGGCCCTTGCCGGCGATCACGACGACGTCGCCGTCCTCAGCGCGCGAGATCGCATAGGCGATCGCAGCGCGGCGGTCGACCTCGATCGCGACGCGTCCGGCGCGACCGGCCTCCTCGGGAATGCCGGCAACGATCTCGTCGACGATCGTCTGGGGGTCTTCGGAGCGCGGGTTGTCGGACGTGACGACCGCGACGTCCGCGAGCCGCGCGGCGATCTCCCCCATCTGCGGTCGCTTGCCCCTGTCGCGGTCGCCGCCGCAGCCGAAGACGCACCACAGGCGCCCGTCGGTCAGCTCCCGCGCGGCCTGCAGGACGTTCTCGAGCGAGTCGGGCGTGTGCGCGTAGTCGACCAGCACCGCGAACGGCTGGCCCTCGTCGACCGGCTCGAAGCGGCCGGGGACGCGGCCGGCGTAGGGCAGCACCTCGGCGATCGTCTGCAGCGGCACGCCGAGCGCGCGCACCGCCGCGACGGCGCCGAGCACGTTCTGGACGTTGAAGTGTCCGGGCAGCGGCGTCGTGAGGGCGATCGGCCCCTCGGGCGTCAGGGCGGTGAAGGCCGACCCCGAGAAGCGCGTCTCGACGTCGACCGCGCGGTAGGAGGCGTCGCCGTCGATCGCGAACGTCAGCGGCACGCGGTCCGCCGCGATCAGCTCGTCCGCGAGCCGGCGGCCGTAGGGATCGTCCACGTTCACGACGGCGGTCCGCGGCGGCTCGCCGTACGCCGGCATGAACAGCCTGCGCTTCGCGCGGTAGTAGTCGCCCATCGTCGGGTGGAAGTCGAGGTGGTCCTGCGTGAGGTTGGTGAAGATCGCGGCCGCGAAGCGGATCGCGTCGGCGCGGCCCAGCTCCAGCGCGTGCGACGACACCTCCATCGCGCACGCCGCGTCGCCGCCCTCGCGCATCGCGCGGAACTCGCGCTGGAGGTCGATCGCCTCGCCGGTGGTGCGCGTCACCGGATGCTCGACGCCGCCGATGAACGAGGTGACGGTGCCGAGCAGCCCGCACTGCCGTCCGGCCGCCTCCAGCAGCGCGCGCACGAGGAACGCCGTCGTCGTCTTGCCGTTCGTGCCGGTGATGCCGACGACGTCGAGCCGCGCCGTCGGATCGCCGTTGAAGCGCGCGGCGGCCGGCGCCATCGCCGCGCGCACCGAGTCCACGACGACCTCCGGCACGCCGAGCCTCAGGGGCCGCTCCACCACCAGCGCCACCGCGCCCCGCGCGACCGCGTCGGCGGCGAACTCGTGCCCGTCGCGCGTGAAGCCCGGGACGCAGAAGAACAGCGTTCCCGGCTCGACGCGGCGGTTGTCGTAGGCGAGGGCCGAGACCTCGGCGTGGCCGCCATCGGCGACCACGGCACCCATCACGTCGCGCAGATGCATCGGCGTCCGAGTCTAGCTGCGGGCCCCGTCGTACAATGGAATGCGTCGTTCTCACCCCGTCGTGCGCGGAAGGGGGCTCCCGCGCGCTCTCCCGGCCACCGCGGCCCCGTGACGGGAGGAACGCATGTCGCTTCGTCAGAAGGCCTGCCTCGTCGTCGCAACGGCCGTCACATGCATGTCGCTGACCTACACCGCCTCGGCCAACAGACTGTCCCTCGGCGGCAGCAGCTTCAGACTCACCTGGTCGGAATGGGGAGTCCTGGGCACGGCGCCGCTGGAAGCGAGCGCCAGATGCCCGCTCACGCTCGAAGGCTCGTTTCACGCCAGAACGTTCACGAAGGGGTCCGGTCTGCTAATCGGCTTCGTCAACAGCAGCGCGATACAGACCGCGTCGTGCTTCAGCGGAACGCCGACGGCGCTAACCGGCTCGCTGCCATGGCACGTCCGCTACGACTCGTTCACCGGCTCGCTACCCAGCTTCACCTCGATTGCGCTGCAGGTCGTCGGCCTCAGCTTCACATGGAGATTCTCGGAATTCTTCCCCAACTGCCTATACAGATCGACGGAAGCCGCGCCGGCTCGCTGGATAGCGAGCGTCGAATCCGGGGTGATCACGAGAATCAGATGGGATGAAACGAGAAGAATTCCATTCTCCTCGGGAGAAGCACCGTGCCCGACCGGAGTCACCTACAGCGGCACGGGCGAAATCAGGCAACAGGGCGGCAGAGCCTCGCTGAGCATCACCCTAATATAGGTGTGAGCTCAGCTCAGCTGGGTCTGATTCCGAGGTACGGGAGCGCGAACGCGACGATCTTCTGGAACGCCGGCGCGGCCACCTGGCCGCCGTAGATGGCGCCCTGCGGCTCGTCGACGACGACCGACACGAGCAGCTCCGGATCGCGCGCGGGCGCGAAGCCGACGAACGAGGCGATGTAGCGCGTGTCGGAGTACTCGCCGGTGTCGGCGTCGACCTTGTTCGCGGTGCCCGTCTTGCCGGCGAGGTCGTAGCCGTCGATGTGCGCCTCCGAGGCGGTGCCGCCGGCCGCCAGCACGCCGCGCAGCATCTCGCGCACGCTCGCGGCCGTTCCCGTGGAGATGACGCGTCTGCCGGGCGGCTCGTGCGCCGCTCTGCCGTCGATCGAGCGCACGATCTGCGGCCGGCGCAGGATCCCGCCGTTCGCGATCGCGGCGTAGCCGGCCATCAGCTGCATCGGCGTGACCGCCTCGCCCTGCCCGATCGGCAGGTTGGCGATCGAGGAGCCGGAGTAGTCGGCGTACGTCGGCACGAGGCCCTGCTCCTCGCCGGGGAGCGTGACGCCGGTCGGTCTGCCGAAGCCGAACAGGCTGACCCACTGCGAGAAGCGTCTGGCGCCGATTCTGAGCGCGATCGTGACGGCGCCGATGTTGCTCGACTGGGCGAGGATCTGCGCGACCGTGAGCGTCTCGTCGCCGCGCGCCTCGGCGTCGTGCAGTCTGCGGTCGGCGACCTGCAGCTCGGCGGGCAGGAACAGCGGCGTGTCGGGCGTGACGGCTCTGTCCTCGAGCGCGCCGGCGACGGTGAAGGCCTTGAAGGTCGAGCCCGGCTCGAACGTGAAGCCGACGGCGCGGTTCTGGCCCGCATAGGCCGGGGCGCCGGCGGGGTCGTTCGCGTCCACGCGCGGCCAGTTCGCGAGCGCGAGGATCTCGCTCGTCTTGGGGTTCATGACGATCACGGTCGCGCCTCTCGGGCGGTAGACCTGCCCGACGCCGTCGAGCACCGACTCGACCTTGTCCTGCAGGTTCGCGTCGATCGTCAGCTCGACGTCTCTGCCGGGGATCGTCTGGCGCTCGTCCTGCAGCGAGATCGGCTGTCCGAGCGCGTCGCTGACGACGCGGCGGATGCCGTCCTGGCCGCGCAGGACTCTGTCCTCGCCGTACTCGAAGCCGGTCCCGCCGCCGGGCTCCTCGCTCGCGTTGCCGATCAGCTGCGCGGCGAGCCAGCCGCGCGGATAGGTGCGGCGCGAGCTGGGCGTGAGCGTGATGCCCTCGATGTGCAGCGCGGCGATTCTGTTCGCTCTGGCGGCCGGCAGGCGGCGCGCGAGATACACGAAGCCGGTCTGCTCGGACAGTCTCTTGAGGACGTCGCTCTCCTCGATCCCGAGCAACGGCGCCAGCTGGGCGGCGACCTCCAGCGGTCTTCTGACGAGGTAGGGCGTCGCGCTGACGTCGCTCGCCGGCTCGGAGACGGCGAGCACGGCGCCGTTGCGGTCGGTGATCGTCCCGCGCGGCGCCGGCAGCGCGACCGTCTGCACCTGCTGCGTGTCGGCCGCGCGCTTGAGCGCGGGCGCGCGCACGGCGCCGAGCCACCCGGCGCGCAGCGTGGCGATGCCGAGGGCGGCGACGAAGACGAGGAAGAGCAGGCCGATGCGGCGGTCGGTCAGTCCCGGCACGCCTGGACCCTAGCCCTGGGGCCCGACGGTGCCGGTCGGCGCGGCGGCGGCGCCGCCGGCTGCCGTGATGGGGGCGGTCGTGCCGGTCGCGGGCGCCGTCGTCCCGGTCGCCGGCGCCGTGGTGCCGGTCGTCGGAGCCGTGGCCGCCGGATCCGTCGTCGTCGGCGTGGTGGTCGGGTCGGTCGCGGCCGCAGCCGGGTCGGTGGTACTCGCAGCCGGATCCGTCGCGGTCGCGTCGGTGGACGTCGCGTCGACCGGGGTCGCGGCCGGGTCGATCGCCGTCGTGTCGGCGGCGGCGACGGTCGTCGCGGCCGCCACGGCGTTCGGGTCCGGCACGCGCATCGTCGTCAGCGCCTTCGCGGCGTCGCCGCCGTTGGCCGTGAGGAAGCGGGGCGAGCCCTGCGGCGGCGTCACGTAGCCCAGCTGCGTCGCCAGCGCGACGATCCGCTCGCCGTCGGACAGCTGGGAGATCTGCAGGCGCAGCGCGGCGTTGCGCTGCTCGAGCGCGGTGCTCTTCTCGACCGCCTGGCCGATGCCCGCGTTGAGTCTCAGCAGCGACAGCTGCATCGTGACGATCCCGACGAGCAGCGTGCCGAGCAGCACGATCCAGATGCGTCCGCCGATCAGGCGGTCGAGCAGGCGGTGGTCCGGCAGCGCGCGCAGCCAGTCGAGCGCGCGCTCCCCGAGCGGACGGTCCGGTCGGCGCGCGGGGCGCGGGACGGCGCGCGGCCGCGGACGCGCGGGCGCGGACGGAAGCGGCGCGCGCTGCGGCAGCGCGGCGGCGGCCGCCGCGACGAGCCGGCCGCCGAAGGCGACGATCGGGCGGTCGCCCGCGGGCGCGGCGGAGCGGGCTCGCGAGCGCGACGGACGCGGCGCGGCGGCGCGGGCCTCGCGGGGCGGGCCCGGAGCCGGTCGCGCCGGTCCGGAGACGCGGCGCGCCGGGCGCGCTCTCGCGCCGCCGGGGCGGCTCGATCTCGCAGTCCGCGGGCCGCCTCTGTGGCGGCCGGCGACGGTGGCGGCGGGCGGCGTCACGAGGCCTCCTTCTCGAGCTTGCGGGCTCCGCGCAGATGCGCGGACTTGGCACGCGGGTTGTGCGCGATCTCGCCGGGCGACGGTGCGATCGCGCGACGGCTCAGCAGCTCGCCCTCGGGCGTGCGCCCGCAGCCGCACACGGGCAGGTCGGGCGGGCAGATGCAGCCGCGGGCCCGCTCGGCGAGAAAGCGCTTGACGCGCCGGTCCTCGAGCGAGTGGAAGGAGATCGCCGCGAGTCTGCCCTCGGGCGCGAGCACGTCCCACGCGAGCGGCAGCGCGCGATCGATCTGGTCCAGCTCCTCGTTGACGGCGATGCGGATCGCCTGGAAGGTGCGCTTGGCGGGATGGCCGCCGGCGAACTGCGCCGGCGCCGGGATCGCGGACTTGATCGTCTCGACGAGCGCGTGCGTCGTCTCGATCGGCTCCTGCTCGCGCGTGCGCACGATCGCGCGGGCGATGCGGCCCGCGTAGCGCTCGTCGCCGTACTCGCGCAGCAGGCGCGCCAACCGCCGCTCGTCCCACTCGTTGACGATCTCGGCCGCGCTCAGCTCCTGATCGGGGTCCATGCGCATGTCGAGCGGGGCGTCATAGGCGTAGGAGAAGCCGCGCTCCCACGTGTCGACCTGCATCGAGGACATCCCGAGGTCCATGTAGAGGAGGTCCGCCTGCAGGCCCTCGGCGCGCAGCTGCTCGAGCCCGCTCGCGAAGTCGGCGCGGATGAAGCGCGTCGCGCAGGAGACCTCCGCGGCCAGCTCGGCGAAGCGCTCCTCGGCGATCGGGTCGCGATCGATCCCGATCAGCGTGCCGGCCGGGCCGATGCGGTCGGCGACGAGGCGGGCGTGACCGCCGCCGCCGATCGTGCAGTCGACCGCGACGGCGCCGGGCTGCGGGTCGAGCAGCTCGATCAGCTCGCCGGCGAGGACCGGGATGTGGATGGAGACCATGTCAAGCAGTGTGGTCATGCGCATGCGCGTTCAGCGGGGTCATCCAGCCGACTGCAGGCCGGCGGCGATCTCGGACACGTTCTCCAGCACCTCGCCGTTGTACGCGGCCCAGCCGGCGCGATCCCAGATCTCGAGGCACTCCCCCGCGCCGACGACGCTCACGTCCTTCGCGAGCCTCCCCGAGTCGAGCAGGAATCTCGGCAGCATCACGCGGCCGGCCCCGTCCAGCTCGGTCGGCTGCGAGTTGGCCATGAAGTGGCGGTTGAGCTTGCGGTACTCGGGCGACAGCGGGCTGTGGCCGGCGAGCGCGGCGCTCGTCCAGGCGTCGTAGTCCTCGGGCCGCCAGATCGCGACGCAGTCCTCGAGCCCGGCCGCGAGCACGACGCCCTCGGCATAGGCCGCGCGGTAGCGCGTCGGAACCGTGAGGCGGTTCTTCGCGTCGAGCGTCAGGTCGAAGGTGCCGCGGAAGGTCAAGGGAGCGCCTCGGGAAGAAAGGCGGACCGGGGTGGCTGGGTGGGAGGAGCCCTGCCACCCCGGTCCGATGGCGCGCAAGCTATCCCACCTTCTCCCACTTTGCAACCCAAATCCCACAGGACTTCCCACCGATGGCGCGTAGGGGCGCTTTTGTCGCCCGATTTCCCTGTCACCACGGGGCGTAGCGCGGTGGGATGCAGTGGGACGGAATTCGTCCACCGCCCTGCACGGATGCGTGCAGAACGCGAGAACGGGCGCTCGCTTGCGACACTTCGCCGATGCCCGACGAGATCGAGCGCATCGAGCCGGGACCGCTGTCGGCGCTGCTCGGCTTCCGCCTCGTGCACGTCGACGCGGACGGCGCGCACGTGGAGGCCGACCCAGCGCCGGAGCACCTCAACGGCGGCGGGATCGTCCACGGCGGCTATCTGAGCGCCCTGCTCGACACGACCACGGGGTGGGCGGTGCACGCGCAGGTGCCGCCCGGCGTCGCCGCCCCGCACGTGCAGATCAGCGTGCAGTTCGTGCGCGCTGCGCTGCCGGGCGCGACGCTCGTGTGCCGCGCGCGCTGCATCTCCGCCGGCCGGCGGATCGCCTCGGCCGAGGCCGAGATCGTGCAGGGCGAGCGCACGATCGCGCGCGCCGTGACGAGCCACGCGGTGCTGTCGGCGGGCTGAGCCCTATGCGCCGGCGCGCTCGGCGGCCGCCCGCAGCGCGGCGCGCGCGTCGGCGGCGAGCCGCTGGACCAGCTCGCCGGCGGGCAGCGGCTGCGCGAGGCGGTGCGCCTCCCCCGCCCACAGGTTGATCGCCTCCGCGTCGCCGCGCTCGCGCGCGGCCGCGCGCAGCGGAGCGGTCAGGTGGTGGACCTCCGGGTACGCGCTCGGCGCGTCGGCGTGCTCGCGCAGGAAGCGGTTGACGATGCCGCGCGCGGTGCGACCGCTGAAGGCGCGCGTGAGCGCCGTCCCGCCGCCGGCGGCGAGCGCGGCGCGGTGCGGCGCCGAGGTGCCGGCCTCGAGCGTGAGCATGAGCGCGCTGCCGAGCTGCGCGGCCGCCGCACCGGCGGCGAGGACGGCGGCGATGCCGGCGCCGCTCATGATCCCGCCGGTCGCGACCAGCGGCAGCTCGACCTCGGCGGCGACGAGCTGCAGCAGCGCCAGCAGGCCGATCGCCCCCGGCGACGCGTCGTCGAACGAGCCGCGGTGCCCGCCCGCCTCGGCACCCTGGACGACGAGCGCGTCGGCGCCGGCGTCCGCGGCCGTGCGCGCCTCGGCCGGCGTCGTGACCGTCACCCACACGGCGATCCCGTCAGCCTGCAGCGCGACGACGAGCGCGGCCGGCGGGCAGCCGAACGTGAACGACGCGACCGCCGGGCGCGTCGCGTGCAGCAGCGCGAGCTTGGCGTCCCAGTCGTCGTCCTCGCTGCGCGGCTCGCCGAGCTGCGCGCCCTGCCGCGCGGCCTCGCCGGCGAGCGCCGCCGCGTAGCGCGCGACCGCGTCGGGGTCGGCGGTCGCGGTGCCGGGCACGAAGACGTTGACGCCGAACGGCGCATCGGTCGCAGCGCGCACCGCCTCCACGTCGGCGGCGACGGCCTCCGCCGTCTTGTAGCCGGCCGCGAGGAAGCCGAGCCCGCCGGCCGCCGACACCGCCGCGGCGAGCGCCGGCGTCGACGGACCGCCGGCGAGCGGCGCCTGCACGATCGGCAGCGCGAGCGCTGCGGGCGCGAAGCGGACCATGACGAGCACCGTAGCGTTCGTGCCGACGGCTGCGATCAGCCGGCGAAGCTCGCGAACAGCGCGGCAGCCACCAGCAGCAGGACGGACGGCACGAGCAGCAGCGCGACGACGAGCTGGATCTGCGGCGCGGCCCTGGCGGCCCGCTCGGTCAGCCGGCGGGCGTGGGCGGCGCGGGCCTCGGCCGCCTGCGCGGCGAGCGCGTCCGCGAGCGGCGTGCCGTGGCGCGCGCCGCGCTCGAGCGCGCGCACGAGCGGGACGATCCCCTCGCACGGGCAGCGCGCGGCGATCCCCGCGAGCGCGCGCTCGCGCGGAACGCCCAGCTCGACCTCGGCCGCGGCGGTGCGCCACTCGCGCGCCAGCGGGCCGCGCGCGCGCCGCGCGACCTCGGCGAGCGCGCGGTCGAGCGACAGGCCGGCGCCGAGCGCGACGCGCAGCAGGTCGAGCAGGTCCGGCAGCTCGAGCGCCATCGCCGCTGCGCGGGCGCGCGTGCGGCGGCGCAGCCAGGCGTCGGGCGCGAGAAACGCGGCGAGCGGCAGCGCGAACGGCGCGAGCAGGCCGAGCCGTCCCGGCAGCAGCGAGCCGAGCGGCAGCGCCAGCGCCAGCCCGAGCACGCCCGCTCCCCCCTTCGCCGCGATCACGTCGCCCGCGCGCAGGCCGAGCGGACGGCCGGCGGCGGCAAGGCGGGCGTCGAGGTCGCGCGGCGCCGCCGGCGCGCCGACGCGGCGGCCGAGGCGTGCGAGCAGCGCGAGCGCGGCCGCCCGCGCGCGGACCCGACGGCGCTGCGTCCTCCGCTGCGGCAGGAGCTGTGCGAGCGCGACGAGGCCGAGCACCGTCGCCGCGCCCGCCACCGCCGCCGCCGCGCTCACCCCGCCACCCTCCCCAGCCGGCGGATCGCCAGCAGCCCGAGCAGCTGCAGGAAGGCCGCGAACGCGGCGAGCCACAGCGCAAGCGGGGTGCGCGCGACGCTCGCGAGCGCGCCCGGGCTCGCAAGCTCCGCGAGCACCGCCGCGCCCGCCGGCAGCACGCCGACGACGACGCCCGTGAAGCGCGCCTGCGCGGTCGCCGTGCGCGCGTCGTCGGCGCAGCGCGCGGCCGCCTCCTGCGCCCGCGCCAGCTCGCGCAGCAGCGCGACGAGGTCGCCGCCGGCGTCGCGCTGCAGCAGGATCGCGGTCGCGAGCGTGTCGTAGGCACGGCTCGCCGCGGCCGCCTGCAGCCGTGCGAGCGCGGGCTCGAGCGGCTCGCCGAGCGCGAGCGCGCGCCCGAGCGCGCCCAGCTCGACCGCCGCTGCGCCGTCGACGCCGCGCCCCGCTTCCGCGAGCGCTCGCGAGATCGCGTGGCCGGCGGCGAGCGCGTCCGCCACCGCCCGCGCGACCGCCGGTGCGGCGCGCTCCAGCTCCGCGCGGTAGCGACGGCGTCTGCGGCGCACGAGCGTCCGCAGCCCCCACGGCCCGCCGGCCGCAAGGGCGCAGCCGAGCAGCGGTCCCGCCAGCAGCCAGCCGCCGGCCAGCAGCGCGAAAGTCGCCGTCACAGCGAGGCGGCGGCGCTCCGGCACGCTCGGCGCGGTGCCGGTCCGACGGGCGCGCGCGAGCGGCGCGATCAACCCGCCGAGCGAGCCCCGGCGCGCAAGCTGCTCGACCAGGGCGAGCACGTCCCACAGCGCGAGCACGCCGAGCGTGGCCGCGACGGCGGCGAGCGGCGCGGCGCTCACGCGGACCGCGCCAGCCGCGCGGCCAGCTCCGCCGGCAGCGGCGTCCGCCAGCACGCGCGCTCGCCGCGCAGCGCGAACAGCTCGCGCGTACCGATCCCGCCCACCCGGGCGAGGTCGGGCTTCCGCACGACCTCGCTCACGGCCACGATCCGGCGGCGGCCGTCGGGCTCGCGGCGCTGGTGCACGACGAGGTCGATCGCGCCCGCGACGAGCTCGCGCACGGCCGCGTGCGGCAGCGCGACGTCCGCCATCAGCGCGAGCAGCTCGACGCGCCGCAGCGCCTCCTCCGGCGAACCGGCGTGCACGGTCGAGAGCGAGCCCTCGTGGCCGCTCGACATCGCCCCGAGCATGTCCAGCGCCTCGCCGCCGCGGACCTCCCCGACGACGATGCGATCCGGCCGCATGCGAAGCGCATTGCGCACTAGCCGGCGGATCGTCACCTCGCCGCGCCCCTCCAGCGACGCCGGCCGCGCCTCCAGGCGCACGACGTGCGGCTGGCGCAGCCGCAGCTCGGCGGCGTCCTCGATCGTCACGATCCGCTCGCCGTCGGGGATGAAGCTCGACAGCGCGCCAAGCGTCGTCGTCTTGCCGGAGCCGGTGCCGCCGCTGACGAGGATCGTTAGCCGCGCGCGCACGCACGCGGCGAGCAGCTCGCACAGCGCGCGGTCGAGCGTGCCGGCCGCGATCAGGTCCTCCGGCCCGAAGCCGCCGGCGCGGAAGCGGCGGATCGTCAGCAGCGGCCCGTCGAGCGCGAGCGGCGGCAGCACGACGTTCACGCGTGAGCCGTCGGCGAGGCGCGCGTCGCACAGCGGCTCGGCCTCGTCGACGCGGCGCCCGAGCGGCGCGAGGATCCGCTCGATCGCGTGCCGCAGCTCGCCCTCGTCGGCGAACGACACGCCCGTCCGCTCGACCCGGCCGCGACGCTCGACCCACACGCGCCCCGGGCCGTTGACCATCACCTCTTCGACGTCCGGGTCGGCGAGCAGCGGCTCCAGCGGGCCCAGCCCGAGCGAGCGCTCGGTCACGAGCCGCCGCAGCGTCGCGCGCTCGGACTCGCTCAGCAGCGCCGCCTCGCGCTCGACGAGTGCCGCCACCCGCTGCGCCGCGTCGCCGTGCTCCTCGCCCGCGTCCCGCACGAGCCGCTCGCGCAGCTCCCCCGCCAGCTGCTCCAACCCCTCGGCTCCCGCGTCCACGAGGGCACGGAGGCGCAAACGGCCCGATCCCCGCCCCCGCGGGCGCAAGTCCCGCCCGCTGCGGCCGATGACCGGGTTGATGAGCACCGAGATCGCCCCTGCCGCGATGCCCGCCGACGCGCCGGTCGCGATCGCGCGGCAGGCGATCCACGACCGCTGGACGCGCGTCGTCGGCTACGCGCTGCTGCTGCGCGGCCTCGACGGCCGCGAGCTGGGCGAGGACGAGGAGCGCGCCGCGACGCGCGTGATCGTCGAGACGTTCACCGGCATCGGCGTCGCCGCGATCGCCGGCGAGCAGCCGGCGCACGTGCGCGTCCCGCGGCGCTTCCTGCTGGAGCTGCACGCGCTCGCGCTGCCGCCGGAGCGCGTCGTCCTGGAGATCGCCGACCCCGGGCCCGAGGACGCGCCGCTGCGCACCGTGCTCGAGCGCCTCGCCACGCAGCGCTACCGCATCTCGCTCGTGTGCGACCCGCGCGGCCCGGCGCCGCAGGAGCTGGCGCGGATCGCCGAGAGCGTGAAGCTCGACGTCGCCGGGCTCTCCGAGCAGGAGCTGGAGGACTGCGTGGAGCGCTTCAGCCGCATGAGCGACACGCTGATCGCCGCCGGCGTCGACACGCCCGTGCTGCGCCAGCAGTGCCGCGACGCCGGCTTCTCGCAGTTCCAGGGCTTCTTCCTCTCCACGCCCGACGTCGTCGCCGGGACGGCGCCGCCGAGCGGCCGCATCGGCGAGCTGCGCGCGCTCGCCGGCCTCTACGCGCAGGGCACGTTCGAGCAGCTCGAGGAGACGATCTCGCGCGACGTCGGCCTCAGCTACCGGCTGCTCACCTACCTGAACTCCGCCTACTTCAACCTGCCGCGGCGCGTGTCGTCGGTGCGCGAGGCGCTCGTGCTGCTCGGGATGCACGCGGTGCGCCGCTGGGCGACGCTGATCGCGCTCTCGGGCGCGCAGGACACGCCGCACGAGCTCACCGTCACCGCGCTCGTGCGCGCCCGGCTGTGCGAGCTGATCAGCCGCGAGACGGCCGGCGACGGCGACGCGGAGCCGGAGGCGTACTTCACCGTCGGCCTGTTCTCGGTCGTCCACGCGATCGCGCGGGCGCCGCTCGCGCAGGTGATCGAGGCGCTGCCGCTGACCGACGCGGCGCGGGTCGCGCTCGTCGAGCACGCCGGCCCGATGGGCGACGCGCTCGGCGCGGTGCTCGCCTACGAGCGCGGCGCGCTCGACGTCGTCGCGCAGCGCCTGCCCGGCATCGCCGTCGGCGACCTCTACCTGAGCGCGGTCGCCTGGGCCGACGCGACCTCGGGCGTGCTGCGCACGACGACCCTCACGAGCGCGGAGACGACCTCCGGCGCGAACTGAGAGCCGGCGCACGCGCGCATCTCCGCGATCGCCTCGGTGGCGGAGCGGGCGCGCCGGTAGGAGCGGTCGGTCGTCATCGCGTTGAAGGCGTCGCAGGCGGCGACGACGGTCGCCTCGCGCGGGATGCGGGCGCCGGCGAGCCCGTCCGGGTAGCCGCCGCCGTCCCAGCGCTCGTGGGAGGCGCGCACGATCATGCCGACCTCGCGCAGGACGCCGCCGACGCGGTCGAGCATCCGCTGGCCCTCGATCGTGTGCGTCTTCATCAGGTCCCACTCGGAGTCGTTGAGCGGACCCGGCTTGTTGATGATCGTGTCGGGGATCACGATCTTGCCGATGTCGTGCAGCAGCGCCGCCAATTCGACGTTGTGGCGCTCGTGCTCGTCGAGGCCCAGCTCCTCCGCGACCTCGAGCGACAGCGCGACGACGCCGCGCGTGTGGTCGCCGCCGGTGTACTCGTCGGCCTCCTCGAGCAGGTCCCCCAGCAGCATCGCGATGCCGCGGTAGGCGCCGCCCAGCTCGAGCGCCTGGTCGAGCCGCTCGTTGCGCTCGCGCGCGAACAGCGTCAGCAGCGCCGCGAGCGGCAGCACGAGCAGGAACGCGTACGGGTACGCGACGGTCGCGAACGCGGCCAGCAGCCCGAGCGGCGCCAGCAGCGCGTCGACGACCCACACCCACGTCAGCGCGCGCAGCTGCTCGCGGCCGGGCACGTCGAGCGCGACGCGCGCGCGCACCGCGTAGACCGCGAGGTCGATCGCGAACTGAGAGGCGAGCGCGAGCAGGTACCACGGCCAGTCGCCCCACGCCGGCATCGTCGCGCCCGCGAGCAGCAGCACGACCGCCGGGCCCATCGCGTGCCAGGCGTCGCCGGGCAGCATCAGCGCCCGGCCGGGATGCAGCGCGCCGCGCGCGTAGTCGGGCAGGTTGCCGACGACCATGCCGAGCAGCACGAGCAGCGGCACCAGCTCCGTCGGCAGCAGGAACAGCATCGGCACGAACGCGAGCTGCGTCGGGACGGTGTGCCCGACGCCGGCGTGGAAGCGCACGCGCGAGAGCAGCGCGTAGGCGAGCACGAGCGCGATCGCCGGCCCGGCCTCCAGCGCGGTGCCGGAGTCGCCGAGCAGCGCGAGCGCGATCGCGCCCGCGAGGAACGGGATGCCGACCGTCAGCTCCGCCCGGTACTCGTATCGCGACGGCGGCTCGCCGCGGACCGGTCGACGGTCGAGGTGCGGCTCCTCCCCAGGCGGCGACGACACCGCCGCTGCGAGTACATCGCGCGCCTCGACGTCACCTATGAGCGCGGCCATGCGAGCGGCGGGAGCTCGCCCGGTCTGACGTCGCCGGGACGGAACGGCGGTGGCGGGTTGTCGAACGGCGGGTGCAGCATGCAGGAGCGCGACAGGTAGTCGGGCAGGCAGGGGTTGAACGGCTGCACCCAGTAGGGCCCGCGCTGGACCTCGGCGTAGTTCGGGTAGCCGTCCTCGTCGACGTCGTCGGAACCGTCGGGGAGCGTGTCGCCGTCGGTGTCGGGGTCGAGCCAGTTCGTCTGCAGGTAGGACAGCGGATAGGCCGGCTCCGTCGCGAAGGCGGCCTGCCACCACTCGGGGACCATGCGGCCGTGCGCCTCGTCCCAGTTCGTGAGCCCGTCGCCGTCGATGTCCTTCTCGTCGTCGGTCAGGAAGCCGTCGCCGTTGAGGTCCTCCCACGCCGTCTGCACGGTCACCTGGACGGGGCCGCCGGAGGTCTGCGTGCCGTCGCTGTAGTTGAGCGGGAAGCTCGAGTGCCCGAACAGCACCCACGCCGCGTGCTCGTCGGCCATCGTGAGGCCGTCGCCGTCGCGGTCGGCGTTCGCGTCGGTCGGGTCGAGCGGGTTCGGGTAGGGGCGCTTGCCGGGGTACGGCAGCGCGCGCGAGTTGTAGTCCAGGGCGGCCTCGTACTCGTAGCCGTCGGGGATCGTGTCGGCGTCCGTGTCGGCGAGGCACGGGTCGGTCTTGACGCGCAGCTCCAGCTCGTTCGTGAGCGCGTCGCCGTCGGCGTCGGCGTGCGGGGCCGCGGCGGCGCTCGCGAGCGAGCACACGGGCGCGGGCGGGCCGGTGTCTCTCGATCTCTGCTCGGGAACCGAGACCGGCAGCACGATCGGCGACAGCTTCAGCGGCGTGAAGCGCGCGCCGAAGCGCGTCGTGAGCACGCGCAGGCGGAAGCGGGTCGGACCTCTCTCGCCGTTGTTGCGGCCGATCAGGTACTTCCCGAGCTTGCTCGTCAGCTTCACCTTGATGCGCGTCTTCGTCGCTCTGCCGGCTCTCAGGAAGATCGCGGGCGCGCCCTCGCGGAAGAAGACCACCGTGTTTCTGCCTCTGCCCGGCAGGAAGTGGCGCCCGACGATCGTCAGCGTGCCGCCGACCTCGAGTCTGAGCGGCTTCACTCTCGTGATCACCGGCAGCGGCTGGGAGTCGATCGATCTACCGGACGTGGCCGCGGCGGAGGCATGCAGCGCGTGCTGGCCCGCGGCGGCACCCGTGGCGGGGACCAGCAGGAAGCCGGCTGCGAGAACGGCGGGGATGAATCGGCGTGAAGACATGCGCTCGCCGCTTGGATCGGCCGTTCGGGCCGATCCCTTGAGCGGTGAACGTCAGCGCAGCCTCTCGCCGACCGCGAGACCGGCGTTTCCGGCGCTGCGATCGCCCGCCGCACGCACCAGCAGGCGCACGTCGCGCGCGAACGCCTGCGCGGCCGCCAGGTAGACGGCGTCCCGCACCCGCACCCGCAGCGACGCCGCCACGCGCGCGCCGCCCTGCGGGTCGGCCGCGTCGGGCGCCGCTGGGTGCGCGGCGAGCACCTGGACGTCCTCGAGCGCGAGCACGGTCGCCCCGGCACGGCCGCCGTCCGCCTCGCGCGTCACGAGCACGTCGACGCGCACGCCCGGGAGGACCGCCCGCGGATCGCCGTGCGCGACGACCTCCGCGACGCGCTCGCCCGGGCCGACGGCCCACTGCGGCGCGGCGCCGGGGCGGCGCAGCACCGAGGCCGTCAGGATCGAGCCGGCCGGCAGCGCGACCGCCGTGCGCGCGCCCGCGAGCCCGCCCGCGCCGGCGACCGCGTCCGGCGGCGCGTAGCGGCGCGGCAGCCGCCGCAGGAGCGGCCGCGCCTGTGCCGGCAGGGCGCCCGCCTCGACGCCGACGCGCGTGACGAGCACGAGCGCGCTCGGGCCGAGCGCCCGCGCGAGCGCGGCCTCGCGGCGGTGGACGCTCGCCGCCGCCAGCGCGCCCAGCAGCAGCGCGAGCGCCAGCAGCAGGAGCGCGCGGCGGCGCGGCGTCACGTGCGCGGCGGCGCGGTCGGCAGCTCGAGCACGAGGCGCGCGCCGCGCTCGCAGGGGGCGGCCGCGAGGCGCCCGCCGAGACGCGCGGCGACGTCCGCCGCGATCGCGAGCCCGTGGCCGCGCGCGCCGCGCGGGCGGCGCGTCAGCTCGGCGACCGGGGCCGGCAGCCCGGGACCGTCGTCCAGCACCTCGATGCGGACCGTGTGGGCGCTCGCGCGCGCCCGCAGCAGGACCTCCCCGCCGCCGTGCTCGATCGCGTTGGCGAGCAGGTTCCCGCACGCCTGCGCGAGCCGCAGGCGGTCGCCCCGCAGCAGCACGCCCTGCGGCGGCTCGTCCAGGCGCAGGCGTGCTCCCCTCTCCCACGCCTTCGGGCGCCACGACGCGGCGGCGTCGGCGAGCAGCGGCGCGAGCGCGAACGTCTCGACGCGGTCGCCGGCGCGCGCCCCGCGCTGCGCCGCCGCGAGGTCCGCGAGCGCGAGCCCGGCGCGGCTCAGCTCGAGGTCGATCGCGGACAGCACGGAGCGGCTCGGCACGTGTGCGGCGGACGACGGCGCGCCGCTCGTGGCGAGGTGGAGGGCGAGCTGCGCCGCCGTCAGCGGTCCGCGCAGCTCGTGACAGGCGCGCGCGACCAGCTGCATCCGCCGTGCGAGCACCACGCGCCATGCCGCCGCGACGCCGAGCGCCGCGAGCCAGCCTGCGATCGCCATCGGCGCGCTCATCGCCGCGCTCCGGTGCTGGATGCCTGCGCGTCCTCGCGCTCGCCGAGCGGACCGTCCACCAGCCGGTAGCCGACGCCCCACACGTTCACGAGGTAGCGGTCTCCGTCGCGCGCGAGCTTCTGGCGCAGGCGGCAGGCGTGCGAGTCGAGCGTGCGCGTGGAGCCGGGCGTGCGGAACCCCCACAGGGTGCGCAGCAGCTCCTCCTTCGTGTGCACTCTCGTCGGATCCATCGCGAGCGTCCGCAGCAGCGCGAACTCCTTCTGGGAGAGCACCAGCCGGCGGCCGTTGAGCAGCACGCTGCGCGCCGCCGGGTCGATCTCCAGCGTGCCGACGCGCAGCCGCCCGTGGCGCACCGAGCGCTCGGTGCGGCGCAGCAGCGCCGCCACGCGGGCGCGCAGCTCCGGATAGCTGAACGGCTTGCCCATGACGTCGTCGGCGCCGCGCTCGAAGCCGCGCAGGCGGTGCAGCTCGCCGACGCGCCCGCTCAGCACGATCAGCGGCAGCTGCGGGTCGATGCGGCTCGCGACGCCGTCGGATCTGCGCACCTGCTCCAACAGCTCCAGGCCGTCGCGGTCCGGGAGCGTGAGGTCGAGGATCGCCAGGTCGGGGTAGCGCGTCTCCATCATGCGCACGGCCTCGCGGGCGTTCTCGGCGCCGATCGGCTCGTAGCCGTCGGCTGCCAGGTTGTCGGCGAGGAACGTCCGCGTGTGGCGGTCGTCCTCGACGACGAGGATGGTGGAACGTTGATCGGTCATGGCCGCTCCGAGTGACGGAGCGGCGAGGTCTCGCCCCCGGCGACGCAGAATCGCCGCGATGCAAGTTCACATGCAGGCCATCCGCAGATGGAGGAGTCGCGCATATGATGCCGACGCCCACGGACCGGGACGCCTCTTACTGATGCTCAACCAACGCGGAAACTACAGCTCTGGCGACGACTTCGTCCTGGAGTACGGCGAACTTCGCTTCACCTTCAACGAGCGCGACTTCGCGGAGCGTTGCGAGCAGGCTGCGCGCAAGCTCGGCTTCGTCGGCGGCCGGTTGGAGCAGGAGGAGGGCGAGGACCTCGTCAACCTCGTCGTCAACGGCGAGGTGCACGACCCGGCGTCCGCGCTCGGCGAGCACGTCAACGACTGCTGGCCCGAGCTGGTGGGCCCCTCCGAGCGCTCGCTCGTGCACTGGCTGCGGCGGCTGATCTTCCGCAGCGCCTGGCTCGACCAGCGCGTCAAGGAAGGCGAGCTGGACGTCGCCTTCGACGAGCAGACGCACACCTTCGCCTACGTGCAGCCCGATCGCGACAACGAGCCGATCG
The DNA here is from genome assembly GCA_963812435.1 of uncultured Actinomycetes bacterium. Classification (GTDB taxonomy): domain Bacteria; phylum Actinomycetota; class Thermoleophilia; order Solirubrobacterales; family Solirubrobacteraceae; genus Conexibacter. The sequence continues at coordinate 2,134,295 of CAWEUZ010000002.1, read as the reverse complement.
AGCTGGCGCCCGAGCCCTCGTGGGGCCGGGTGGCGTACCGCGCAGCGCGCTAGCAGCGCGGCGCGCACCCCCGCGGGCGCGCGCCGCGAATGCAGTTACTCCGCGTGCTCGCGCACGGCCTCGGCGATCGCCTCAGCCCCCGCGTCGCCGACGAGCAGCTCCGGCCGCAGCGTGCGGCTCGCGAGCAGGTCGATCGCGGGGTAGCGGCGCGCGCCGGCCAGCTCCGCGTCGAGCGCGACGACGGTCGTCTCGCCGCCGAGCGGCGCCGACGCGGTCGCAATCACCGTCAGCGAGCCGGCGCCCGGGATGTTGCGCGCCGCCGCGAGCGCCTTGCGCGCCGCCGCCGCCGGCAGGCCGTCGAGCGTGTCGACGAGCACGACGGCGTGGCCGCCGCGCGCCGCGACGCGCTTGCCCTGGTCGATCGCGCGCTCGACCGCCTGCGCCTGCGCGTCGCCGGGAGCGGCGAAGCTGAGCGAGGCGGCCGGAGTGACAGGGCCCTCGGCCCACTCCGCGATCTCCTCCGGGCGCGCGCCGGCGAGCACGACCGCCTGCTCGAGCTCTGCGTCGAGCGCGGCGAGGGCCGTCGCAAGGCGCCGCAGCGTCTCGCTCTTGCCGGTGTGCGCGGCGCCGGCGATCGTGACGCGCGAGCCGCGGCCGAACGGCGTCAGGAACTCGACCGCCTGAACCGTCTGGTCGTCCGCGTCGAACGCGAAGCGCTCCGTCGGGAAGGCGGCCGGCAGCTCGTCGAAGCGGACGCCCTCGGAGACCTGATCCGCCGGGTGGCCGTTGATGGTGTCGACGCGCACGAGCGACGGGAAGCGCTCGGAGCGGCGCGGCGGGCGCACGGGCCCGCCGACGCGGTCGCCGTCGACGAGCTCGCAGCGGCGCACCTGCGCGGCCGAGACGTAGACGTCGTCGTCGGACGGTCTGCCGTCCTTGCCGACGCGCAGGAAGCCGGAGCCGTTGTCGGAGACCTCGACGACGCCCTCGACGCTGCGCTCGACGTCGTCGCGGCCGCCGTCGCGGTCGCGCTCGCGGTCCGGCTTGGCGCGCTCGCCGCGGTCGCGGTCTCCGCGCTCGCGGTCTCCGCGGTCGCGGTCGCCACGCTCACCGCCACGGCCTCGGCGCCGCCTTGCGGGGCGCTCCTCGGCCTCCTCCTCGGCCTCGGGCTCAGCGGCCGCCGCCTGCGGCTCGGCGGCGGGCTCCTCCTCGCGCTCCTCGCGCGAGCGGCCGCGGCCGCCACGGCGACGGCGCGGGCGCGACGTCGTCTCGTCGTCAGAGACGGGCGCGTCGCCATTCGCGGGCGCGTCGCCTCCCTGCCGAGCGACGATGGCGTCGATCAGCTCCTCCTTGCGCAGACGGCGGAAGCCGTCGATGCCGAGCTCCGAGGCGATCGCGTGCAGATCGGCGAGCGGGCTGTCCGCCAGCGCGGAAGGTTCGAGTACGGGCATGGTTCTCCTGTCGGGACTGATCGGTGGGCTCCGGCCGCGTTGGCGTCAGCGGCCGGCGATGTTCGAGCCCGGTATTCGGGCTCAGCGCCGCGAACCCTAGCGGACGCGGCGCAGGGCCTCGGCGAGCCGCGCGTCGGCGGCGAGCGCGCGGCGGCCGGCGAGCACCTCGCGCACGGCGATGAAGTCGGCCGCCGCCGCCACGTCGTGGAGGCGGAAGACGTTGCCGCCCGCGTCGAGCCCCCACGCGAGCGCGGCGAGCGTGCCGGCGCCGCGCTCGCGCGGCGGGCGGCCGGTGATGGCGCCGAGGAAGTCCTTGCGCGAGAGCGCCATCAGCAGCGGACGGCCGAGCGCGCGGACGTCCTCGATGCTCCGCAGCACCTCGACCGTCTGCGCGGGCGTCTTGCCGAAGTCCGGGCCGGGATCGAGGATCAGCTGCTCGTCGGCGACGCCGCGCTCGCGCGCCAGCGCCATCCGCTCGCGCAGGAAGGCGACGACGTCGGCGGCCATGCGGCCGTCGTACGACGGGTCCTGCAGCTTCTGCTTCGGCGCAGCGCGCGTGTGCATCAGCACCAGCGCGGCGCCGGTCTCGGCGCACACGTCGGCGAGCCCGGCGTCGCGCAGGCCGCTGACGTCGTTAACGATGCACGCCCCCGCGGCGATCGCGGCGGCCGCGACGGGCGGCTTGTAGGTGTCGACCGAGACGACGGCGCCGAGCTCGCCGGCGATCCGCTCGATCAGCGGCACGACGCGCGCGATCTCCTCCTGCGCGTCGACCGCGGGTCTGTTCGTGACGCCGGACTCGCCGCCGACGTCGATCACGTCGGCCCCCGCCGCGAGCAGCTCGCGCGCCAGCTCGACGCGCTCCTCCAGCGTGCGATGGGTGCCCGCGTCGGAGAAGGAGTCGGGCGTCGCGTTGACGATCCCCATCAGCCATGGGCGCTCGCCGAGCGCGAGCGTCCGATCGCCGGCGCGAACGTGCAGCTGCGAGGCGCCGAGTTCGCTCATGTCGAGCGAGGCTAGCGCGCGGCGCGTCTCGCGCTGCGGGGCGGCTCGGAGCGCAGGATCAGCGGCGGCACGGGTCTGCTTCTTCTGGCTCTGCCTCTTCTGCCGCCGGCTCTTCTCGCCGGCTTGGCGATCTTCAGCAGCTGTCTGAGCGTCGTGCGGTTGCCGGCGCGATCGCTGACGACGATTCTCAGCGCATAGCGGCCGGGTCTCGCGTAGGCGTGTTGCGAGCCGCTGCGGATCTGCTCCGCCGGGCTGCCGTCGCCCCAGCTGACGGAGATCGCTCTGACGCCCGACGTGAGCACGCCGGCGGCCTTGCGCGCGGTCCCCGTCGGCGTGTCGGTCGCCTGCACGGCGAGCCGCAGGGCCGCGCCGGCTTCGCGCGCGCCGTTGATGCTGGCCTTCACGAACGCGGGGACCGAGTCGATCTTCACGCTGCTCGGCTTCGCCGTGTACTGCTGGCCGCGATGGTCCAGCGCGACGACCTGCCAGGTGTGCGCGCCCTGCGCGAGCGCGGTTGTCGGGCGGAAGCTGCGGCGGCCGGTGACGCCGGCCTCGACGCCGTCGATCGTCACTCTGAAGTAGCGGCCCCAGTTCTCGCGGGAGGTGGTCCAGTCGAGCGTCGGGCGGTCGCTGCGCTCGAAGCCCGCGACGCGCTCCGGGGCGAAGCGGCCGGGCGGCTGGTCGACCGACGCCATCGCGATCGCGCGCCCCTGGCCGGGCACGTCCTGGACGTAGACGACGGCGATGTCGCCGGAGTCGTCGCCCGCAGCGAACAGCCCGTCGGCGGCCGCGGTCGGGCCGAGGTCGCCGCGCGAGACCGTCTGCTCGGCCTCGAAGTCGCCGCCGTCGCGGTAGCGCGCCTGGATCTGGGGCGCGCCGCCGGTCGGCGTCAGCTGCCAGGCGACGAGCATCTTGCGCGCGGTCGCGGTGGCGGGGACGGCGTAGCCGGTCGTGGTGTTGGTGACGAGCGAGTCGAGGCCCAGGACGGTCGACGGCTCGATGTCGAACAGCAGCTGGAGCGCGGTCGTCGCGAACGTCACCTCGTTGCCGGCGACGACGAGCCCCTGCCCGGTCCCGACGGTCGCGATGTGCGGGTTGGAGGACCCCTGCCCCACGCCGAAGCTCGCCCCGTCGGTCGCGACGGTCGTCTCGAACTGGGAGCCGCGCAGGCGGCGGTAGACGGCGCGCGTGCGCGTCACGCCGCCGCCGAGGTCGAACGAGGCGCGCATCGCGACGCCCGTGAAGCTGTCGTCGTCCTGCGTGCTGACGACGGGCTGGTCGGCCGAGACGGCCCCCACGCCCTCGAGCGTCAGCCCGGCGAGCGCATCGGCCGCGACGACGCTCGGGCGCACTCCCTGCACGCGGCGCGCGAACACGTGGCCGCCCTCGCCCCACACGACGATCCCGACGCCGTCGGCGGAGGCGGCGACTCTCGGGCGGCCGTCACCGGTCCCGGCGTCGTTGCCGGCGTTCGCGTCGAGCGGCGGGCCGGCGACCGCCCAGGGGCCGGCGTTGCGCGAGTACGCGACGCGCACGTCGTGCCCGCCCGCGCCGGGGACGGCGAAGGCGGCGTAGGCCTTGCCGTTGACGCTCAGGTCGACGGCCGGATCGGACGCCCCGCCCCCGCTCCACAGCGTCTGGCGCACCCAGCCGCTGCCGGCGTCCGGGCGCGTGTCGGCGTAGACGTTGCCGCCGTTGACGAAGACGACGACCGCGCGGCCGCCGTCGCCGGCCGCGACGGCGGCTTGCGTGCCCGCGGCGCCGAGGTCGGCGTCGAGGCGCTCGGGACCGCTCCAGGCGCCGTTGACGAGGCGGCTGGCGAAGACGTGGGGAACGCCGCCGTCGTCCATCGTGTAGGCGATCGCGCCGCTCCCGTCGGGCGAGAGGTCGGCCCCGAGGAGGCTGTGGAGCGCGCCCGTCGGCCCCACGATCGGGTCGCCCGCGAAGACGGCGGAACGGGCCGGCGCGGCGGCGAGCGCGAGCACGAGCGCCGCTGCCATGAGCAGGGCGGCGCGCGAGATGGCCGGGAGCGAGCGGAGCGCGAGGGATCTAGGCATGGGGGAACGGCGCCCGAGCGGCATCGCGTGCTTCAACCGGCGGACGGCGCGAAAGTTACGCCATCGGCATGACGCGTCCGTGCAGAGCGGGCGCGGCGGGCGCGGCGCGGTGCGTCGGACGAGGGAGGGCGGCGATCGGGGCCGGCCTCCTCGGCCCCTCTCACCATCCCCCTCGTTTCCCGACGCGACGCGGTGCACAGCTCCCTGCTGGCCGGACTCGAACCCCCCGGTCGGTCCGGCCTGGATTGGTGCCCCGGGCGCGACTGGGACACTCCCACGGGCTCGCCCCACAAAGAAAGCCGTTTGGTAAGAACGCTGACGTTCAGTCGGCGCATGTCCGGTCAGGACCCCATGCGGGGCCCTGACCGTTGTCCGCCTGCTTAGAGGCCCGACAGCTCGGCGGTGATCTCGGAGACGCTGGCCTTCGCGTCGCCGAACAGCATCGCCGTTCTGGCGTTGTAGAAGAGCGGGTTGTCGATGCCCGCGAAGCCGCTGCTCATCGAGCGCTTGAGCACGATGACGCTGGCCGACTTGTCGACCTCGAGGATCGGCATCCCGTAGATCGGTGAGCCGGGGTCGTCGTTGGCGGCGGGGTTGGTGACGTCGTTGGCGCCGATGATCAAGGAGACGTCGGTGCGACCGAACTCGGGGTTGATGTCGTCCATCTCCTTGAGCTGGTCATAGGGAACGTCGGCCTCGGCGAGGAGCACGTTCATGTGACCGGGCATCCGCCCGGCGACGGGGTGGATCGCGTACTTGACCTCCACCCCCTTCTTCTCCAGCGCCAACGCCATCTCACGGACTGCGTGCTGGGCCTGCGCGACCGCCATGCCGTAACCGGGGACGACGACGACCTGACGGGCATACGAGAGCTGGATCGCGGCGTCCTGGGCGCTCGTGGAGCGCACCGGGCCACGCTCTGCGCCGCCGCCTGCGGCAGCAGCCGGGAGCTCGCCCCCGCCGCCGAAGCCGCCGGCGATGATGCTCGGCACCGAGCGGTTCATCGCCACGGCCATCAGGTTGGTGAGGATCGAGCCCGATGCGCCGACGATCGTGCCGGCGACGATCAGCGCGTAGTTGTCGAGCGCGATGCCGGCGGCCGCCGCGGACAGGCCGGTGAAGGCGTTCAACAGGGAGATCACGACGGGCATGTCGGCACCGCCGATCGGCAGCACGACCATGTTTCCGAGGATCGCCGCCGCGACGAGGATTCCGAGGATGAACAGCGCCTGGCTGTGCGTGCCCGAGGCGATCGCCACCGCCGAGCCGACGCACACGACCAGCAGCGCGAGGTTCAGCAGCTGCTGACCCGGCACCTTGATCGGCCGCCCGGGGAGGATCTCCTGCAGCTTCGAGAAGGCGATGTTCGAGCCCCAGAAGGAGATCGAGCCGATGATCGCCGCGAACAACGACGCGATCATCACCGTCGTGTCCCACTCCCCGGAGTCGCCGGTGAAGTGACGACGAAACTCCGCCCATGCGATCAGGGCCACCGCGCCGCCGCCGACGCCGTTGAACAGCGCCACCATCTGCGGCATCGCCGTCATCTTCACGTTGCGCGCCGCGGGGATGCCGATGGCCGTGCCGATGACCACGCCGACGGCGATCAGCACCGCCGTCTCCGTGTCCGGGATGACGTTCTCGCCGATCAGCGTCGCGACGACCGCGATCGCCATGCCGACGGCCGCGATCTTGTTCCCGCGCACCGCCGTTCTCGGCCCCGCGAGGCCGCGCAGGCCGACGACGAAGAAGATGACGGCGACGATGTAGAGCGAGTTGACGAAGTTGCTCTCCTGCCAGAAGGAGGTGGCAAGCGAGGTCACTGACTTGCCTCCGCGTCCGGCTTGGGCGGTGTCGGCTTTCTCTTGAACATGCCGAGCATCCGGTCGGTCACGAGGAACCCGCCGACGACATTGATCGTCCCGAAGATCACCGCGATCACCAGGATCACCTTGCTCAGCGTGTCGTTCGCCTGCACCGCCTCCCCCATCACCAACAGACCACCCAGCACGACGATCCCGTGAATCGCGTTCGTCCCAGACATCAACGGCGTGTGCAGCGTGTTCGGCACCTTCGAGATCACCTCGAAGCCCACAAACGCCGCGAGCACCAACACGCCGATCTGCGTCACCAAATCCATGACAGTCCCTTTCAGGCCGGCTGGCCAGCGGCGGCCTTCGCGCCCTCGTGAACAATCTCCCCACCGCGCGTGACACACGCCCCGGCGATCACCTCATCCTCAAAATCCAACGCCAACGCACCATCTCTGACCATCAGCTCCAACAACGCCAAAATGTTCCGCGCATACAACTGGCTGGCATGCTCAGCCATCGTGCTCGGCACGTTCAGCGGCGCCATGATCTTCACGTCATGACGGATCACGGTCTCGCCAGGCTCGGTCAACTCGCAGTTGCCGCCCGCCTCGCCCGCGAGGTCGACGACGACGCTGCCGGGCTTCATCCGCTTGACGGCATCCTCAGTCACCAAGATCGGGGCGCGACGGCCAGGCACCAACGCGGTCGTGATCACCACATCAACCTTGCCGATCGCCTCAGCCATCAACTCCTGCTGACGCGCCTGCTGCTCCTGCGAGAGCTCCTTCGCATACCCGCCCTCACCCTCCAGATCCCCGCCAAGATCGAACTCGAGGAACGTCGCACCGAGCGACTCGACCTGCTCCTTCACCGCAGCACGCACATCGAAGCCTTGGACGACAGCGCCAAGCCGGCGAGCCGTCGCGATCGCCTGAAGGCCCGCGACACCAGCACCCAACACCAACACCGTCGCAGGACGAATCGTCCCCGCCGCCGTCATGAGCATCGGGTAGAAGCGGCCCATCTCCTGCGCACCCATCAACGCCGCCCGATACCCAGCGATATTCGACTGCGACGACAACGCATCCATCGACTGCGCACGCGAAATCCGCGGCACCGCCTCCAACGCAAACGCCGTCGCACCCGACACAGCCAACGCCCGCACACCCTCAGCATTCGACAACGGCTGCAAAAAGCCGATCAGCACACTCTCCCTACTCAGCCGCACAACCTCCTCAGCCGACGGCGGCGCAACCTTCACCACCACATCGCTGCTCCAGATGGCAGCCGGATCGTCGGTCAGGGTGGCACCAGCCTCCTCAAACTGACCATCCGGGATCATCGCCTCAGCGCCGGCTCCGCGCGCGACGAGCACCTCGTGCCCACCGCCGACGAGCTTTCTCACGACCTCGGGAACGAGCGCGACGCGACGCTCGCCTTCGACGGTCTCCTTTGGGACTCCGATTCTCATAAGCGCGGGAACCCTACCTGCCCGACGGACGGGAAGAACCCACTGGGAGCGGCCGGCGGGCGAGGCCCAGGACCGCGTACGCGGTGACCCACACGGGCGTCTGCGTGCTCGTGCGCGAGTAGCGGACGGCGCCGCCCGGCGCGATGAGCGAGCGCAGGTAGGCGAGCGGCGTCGGCGAGCCTCTGCGCCGCACGTCAGCCAACGGGACGCCAGCCGCGACGAGGCCCTGGATCGCCCATGCCGTCGACTGCGCGTTGGACGTTCCGCCGCGCTGCTGCGGCAGGCCGCCGTCGGCGTTCTGCACCCCGCGGATGTACGCGGCGCCGCGTCTGAGCGCCGTCGCGTGCCCGCCGAGCGACGCGAGCGCCTGCAGCGCGGCGGCGGTGTCGTCGACGTCGCTCGCGAGCCCGCGGGTCAGGAAGCCGAAGCCGCCGTCGTCGTTCTGCTGGCGCGCGAGCCAGGCGCCGGCGCGGCGCAGATCCGGGACGTCCGCGGGCACCTTCGCCGCACGCAGCGCGAGGATCGCGAACGCCGTGAGGTTGACCTGCCCGAGCACGGCGCCGTCGCCGCCGACGCGTCTCGTGAGCGCGGCGACGAGGTTCTGTCCCGCGAAGGCCGAGGAGGATCTGCCCGCGGCCCCGAGCAGCAGCACGGTCCGCTCCAGATCGCCGACACCGGTCGGGCTGCCGTTGCGCGCCAGCCCGCCGGCGTGGTCGCGCACCCAGCCGACGGCGCGCCCGACGGCAGCCGACCGGCCGCTCTGCGTCGCGAGCGCGATCGCCGCCCAGCCGGTGTAGAGCCCCGCCGAGCGCGCGCCGGGCGCTCTGCCGAAGCCGCCGTCGGGATTCTGCGCGCTCGCGAGGTACTCGGCCGGCGTCGCCGCGCGGGCGGCGGGCGCCGCGGCGCCGGCCACCAGCACCGCCGCCGCGAGCGCGATGGCGAGCCCGGCGGGCCGCGGCTCCCACGTGAACGACAGGCGCGTGCGGAAACGGCGCAGCGTGCGCACGAGCGCCGGGCCGAACAGCAGGAAGAAGGCGACGTTGCCGGCGGCGTGCGCGAGGTCCCACGCCAGCGACGTCGCCTGGTAGGCGACGTAGCGGTGCCACACGTCGCCGCCGCCGAACGTCACGACCGTGCCGAAGTTGACGATCGCGCCGTAGAGCAGACCCGCGAGCCCGCACGCGAGCGCCAGCGGCACGCGCCCGAGCCGCCCGCCGCTCAGGCGCGCAAGCGCGGCGCCCCCGACCCCGACCGCGCCCCACGCGGCCATCTGCCACGGCGTCCACGGCCCCTGCGTGAAGAACAGGTTCGAGGCCAGCGCGGCGACCGCGCCGACCGCGAAGCCGGGTGCGCCGCCGAAGACGTAGCCGGCGAGCAGCACGATGTCGGTCGTCGGCTTGACGTTCGGGACCGGGGCGAACGCGATGCGGCCGAGCACGGCAAGCGCCGCGAGCGTCCCGACGAGCGCCAGCACGCGCGCCGACGGATGCGAGCGCTCGTACCACGCGAAGCCGCCGGCGAGCGCGAGCGCGAGCAGCAGGAACGAGGCGAGCTGCCAGCTCATCGGGGGACCTCCGATCGGTGTTCGGCAAGCCGTGCACGCACGAGCACCGCGCCGGAGTCGGGATCGAGCGCACCGCCTGCGCCGCGCAGGATGCGCGCCGTCTCGGTCGCGAAGTACCAGCCACCGGAGAGCACGTCGGCAGCCGCACCGTCCGCGATCGGCGCCCCGTCCGCCAGCAGCACGACACGGTCCGCAACGGTCGCCGCGAACTCCGGATCGTGCGTCGCCACGAGCAACGCCGTCCCGGTCGCCGCAAGACGACCCAAAAGCACAGCGAGGTCGGCCTTGTGCGCCCGGTCCATCCCCCGCGTCGGCTCGTCGAGGCACAGCAGCGCGGGCGGGTCGCCGCCGTCACCCAGCACGATCGCGAGCGCCAGCCGCTGCCGCTCGCCACCGGACAGGTCGCGCGGATGGCGGTCGGCGAAGTCCGCCAAGCCGACCGCTTCGAGCGCCTCCATAGGCGCCTCGTCCGCCACCCGCTCGTGGACGAGGTAGTCGTTCGGGTTCTGCAACAGCAGCGCGACGCGCCCCGCCGCAACGATCTTGCCGCGAGTGGGCTGCGACAGGCCCGCGATGTGACGCAACAGCGTCGACTTGCCCGCACCGTTGCGCCCCATCAGCGCCACGCGCTCACCAGGAGCGACGACGAGGTCGACCCCACGCAGAATCGCCGGCTCACCCTTCGGCTCAACCCACACGCCACGCAGCCGAAGCGCAGACGCCGATCGGGCGGGTGGCGCGGGGAAGCTCTTTTCGCGACCCCGCTCGCGAAAAGACTTCCCGGCGACAGGACCCGCCCGCAGCAGCGCCGGACCCTCAGGCGGCAGCGCCCCAGCAGCGCGCAACGTCGCCCGCGCCTGCTTGACGCCGACCGGCGCCGGGCCGAGGCCAACCGAGGCGAGCAGCCGGGCGCCGGGGGTCTCCAAGGCGGGGGCGGCGGAGTGCGACCAGGTCAGGAAGGCCTGCGGCGAGGCGTCGCAGGCGATCCGGCCGTCGGCCATGGCGATCACCCGATCCGCGGCGGTCAAGCAGCGCTCCAACCGATGCTCCGCCAACAGGACAGTCGTCCCCCACTCCTCGTTCAACCGCCGCAGCAACCCGATCAGCTCATCGCCCGCAACCGGGTCGAGCTGCGACGTCGGCTCGTCGAGCAGCACCAGCCGCGGCCGGCCGACCAACGCCGCCGCGAGCGCCACGCGCTGCAGCTCGCCACCGCTCAAAGCGTGCGTCGGACGCTCCAGCAGGTGCGCGATCCCCAGCGCCAGAGAGGCCTCCTCCACCCCCCGCGCAACCGCGGCGGCGCTCTCGCCCCGGTTCTCCAGCGGGAACGCCAGCTCGTTGCGGACCGTCCCCATCACCACCTGCGTCTCGGGGTCCTGGAACAGCGAGCCCGCGACGGCGGCCAGCTCTCCGGGACCGTGGTCGCGCACGTCCATCCCGGCGACGAACGCCGAGCCGGACACGTTCCCTCCGTGCACGTGCGGCACGAGCCCGCTCGCGAGTCGCAGCAGCGTCGACTTGCCGCTGCCCGAGCGGCCGGCGAGCACGATCAGCTCGCCCTCCTCGACGTGCAGCGTGACGTCGTCCAAAGCGGGCGCTCCCGCATCCGGGTACGTGTACGTCAGCCGCTCCAGCTCCAGCACGCCCGTCATCGCCGCCCCCACGCCGTCGCCAGCACGGCCGCGCGCGGCTCGATCCCGCGCCGGTCGAGGAACGGCAGCAGCGGCAGCAGCACGAGCGCGGCGGACAGCAGCCACGTGCCGGCTCCCCAGTCCCCGTGCAGCGACGGGTAGACCTCGAACGCCGCGACGTCCGCCGCCCGCGCGGCGACGACGAGCGCCAGCAGCGCCGCCGTCACACCGGCGAACGCGAGGTCATGGCGCGACCACGGCGCACGCACCCGCGGCGGGCGCCGCGCCGTGCCGTAGCCGCGTACCTCCAGCGCCGCCGCGACGTCGACCGCACGGTCGAGCGCGCCCGAGGCGACCGCGCGGACCAGAGCGACGCGCGATGGCGCGGCCCCCGGCCTGCAGCGCTGCGCGTCGGCCATGCGGCGGCCGTCGCGCTGCAGCACCGGCACCATCCGCGTCGCGAGCGTCGCGGTCAGCGCGGAGCGGAACGAGACGCGGCGGAACATCCGCAGCACCTCGTCGGGATCGACGACCGCCGCGTACAGCGCGCAGCAGAGGATCAAGGCGAGCGCGCGCAGGCCGAGCACGCAGCCATAGACGAGCGCCTCGAGCGTCACGTCGACGCGGCCCAGCACGGGCGCCTCGCCGAAGCGCGCGATCACCGTCAGCCCGTTGTGCGTGACGAGCGGGTTCAGCAGCGCGATCACGACCGCGAACGGCAGCGCCAGCAGCAGCGCGCGCCGCAGCTGGCGCCCGGCGCCGGCTGCGATCCCCACTGCGAGCGCGCTCGTCACGACCGCGCCGAGCACGAGCGGGCTGTCGAACAGCAGCGCCGTCAGTCCCAGCAATGCGCACAGCGCGCAGCCGACCGCCGCGCGGGCGGCATGGAGCGGGCTGGCGCTGCGCCGCACGGGCATCACCGCACCACGGGCAGCCCGATCGCGTCCGTGCCGTCGAGCGCCAGCGCGAAGCGGCGCTGGAGCGTGCGCTCGTCCAAGGCTCTCGCGGCCGCCGTCACGCCGGCGACGTCGGTGCCGGTGATCGCCCACGTCGGGGCCTGCTCCTCGAAGCGCGTGGCCGCGACGAGTCCGGCGCCCGCGCCGAGGCTGCGCGCCGTGCGGCCGCGCTGGTCGAGCAGGTCCAGGCGGCGGCCGTCGCCGGAGAAGCGCGCGAACACGCCGCCGGCGGCCGGGCCGTGGTCGAGCAGCTCCATCGCCTGATCGTCGCGCAGCACGTCCCAGCGCCCGACCAGCACGCGCAGCGTTCTCTCCCCGACGCCCGTGCCGAGCGTCTGGCGGCCTGCGACCACGCCGGCCGCGCCGAGCCGCTCGGAGACCGTCGTGCAGGCCGCGTCGACGTCGTCGTCGCACTCGAGCACGACGGGATAGCGCTTGCCGTCGGCGCCGTGGGTGAACGGCTCCGGGAACGACCCGACGACCGCCGGGACGTGCGGCGTCGCGCCCCACTCGTGGCGGTCCCACCAGATGCGGTCGCCGTCGTGCAGCTGGACGTCGGCGGCGCCGGTGTCGCTCTCGATGCCGTTGAGGTAGAAGAACCAGTCGACCGGGCGGCCGTCCTCGCGCTCGGCGGCGAGCCCGTCGATCGACTGCACGAAGCCGCCGCCGAAGCGCGTCTTCACGTCGAAGCTGCGCTCGGTCAGCCGCATGACCGTCTCGGAGGACGGCAGGTCCTGGGCGATCCGCGCCCCCAGCTGCTTGGTGCCGAAGTCGCGCGTGACGAGCACGCGCGCCCCGGTCCCGCCCTCGCCCGCGCCGAGCCCGCAGCCGGCGAGGCCGGCGGCGAGCAGCAGCGCGAGCGCGAGCAGCGCCAGCAGTCGAGGGCGCGGACGCCGCACGCGGCTACGCCTCCACGGTGAAGTGGAGCTTCACCACGCGGCGGTTGCCGGGGCCGTCGGTCGCGATCACGACGAGGCGGTAGCTGCCCGGCTCGAGCCGCGCGGGCAGCAGGTACGACCAGCGCGGGCCGTCGCCGGCGTCGACGAGCGGCGCACCTCTTCTGCCGCACGAGCGAAAGCGCGAGCGGTCGCCGTCGAACGCCGTGCAGGCGCCGTCGGCGCGACGCGTCAGGCGGAACGCGACCCCGGAGCCCTCCGGGTCGACCGCGCCGCCGCGCAGCACGCGCGGGGCCTTGCTCGCCGTGAACGACTGCCCATCGCCGATGCCCTTGAGGGTCAGCGTCGGCGGCGTGCGGTCGCTGCTGCCGCACTTCGCGCCGTGCGCGCCGTGCTGGCAGTGCAGGCGAGCGGAGGGGACGTCGCCGGCATGCGCCGCGCGCAGCGTCGACTGCCCGTCGACCAGCGTGACCGTCGCCTTGCCGTCGGCGGCGGTTCTGACCGGCTTCTCGCCGCCCTGGACGATCGCGCCCGCGACCGGCGTGCTCGTCCCGTCGCCCTTCAGCAGCACCACCTCGAGGTCCATCTTGCCACCGCGCGGGCGCACCACCCGCAGGTCGAGGGGGAGGTTCGTGCAGGACGAGAAGTCGGGCGTGGAGGTGCAGAGGAACTCGAGCACGTCGTCGCCGGCCTTCAGCTCGGTGTCGCAGATGCCCGTCGCAGAGGATCTGCCGTTGACCCACAGCGTCCAGAAGGCGCTGAAGTCGGCGGGCGCTCTGACGCCCTCGATCGAGTCGACGGCGTAGCCGAGCCCGTCGAACCAGGACCCGGTCCAGCTTCCGGCGGTCGCCTGGTCGAGCGCGCCGGCGGCGCTCGTTCCGGTGCAGCTGTGCGCCGCGACTCTGTCCTTGACGACCTTGGCGCGCGTCGTCGTGAGCGTCGCGTCCACGAGCGTTCTGCCGGGCGCTTCGGCGCGCACCGTCACTCTGGCCGGCGAACCGGCGTGCGCGACCGGCACCACGAGGCTCGCCGCGGCGAGCGCTCCGATGACGGAGCCGATGATTCTGCGAGACATTCAGCCACCCCTTTCCGCGAGGGCGTATGGAACTGTGCGGTCGGAGGTCTGGTCTCCTGGCTCTCGGGCCTACTCTCCGCGCCTTCCCGGGCTGCGTTGCCTCCCAGTGGCTGCGCATGCAAGTGCTGCGCGTGCGGCGAGCGTCCCCGATGACAGTGGCGGGTCCGCGCCGGACTTTCACCGGACTTCCCATCGCCACCGACCTTGAACGGCGCGGATGCTACCGCGGAGCGCGACGAATCGGCGTCCGGGGACGCTCTAGAATCCCCCCGGTGACTGTGAACCTCACGCGCATCTACACGCGCCTCGGCGACAAGGGCGAGACGCACCTCGGCGACATGAGCCGCGTGCCGAAGACGCACCCGCGGATCGAGGCCTACGGCACCGTCGACGAGCTCAACGCGCACCTCGGCGTCGCGCTCGCGAGCGCCGGCATGCCCGAGCGCTACGTGCCGTGGCTGCAGCGCGTGCAGAACGACCTGTTCGACGTCGGCGCGGACATCGCGGTCCCCCACGGCGGCGACCGGACGCGCCTGCGCGTGAGCGACGAGCAGACGAGATGGCTCGAGGAGCGCTGCGACGAGGTCAACGCGGAGCTGCCGGCGCTGAAGTCGTTCGTGATCCCCGGCGGCTCGCCGGCGGCGGCCCAGCTGCACGTCTGCCGCACGGTCTGCCGGCGCGCCGAGCGCGCCGCGATCGCGTGCGGCGAAGACGATCTCGGCGAGGGCGTGGTGCGCTACCTGAACCGCCTCTCGGACCTGCTCTTCATCCTCAGCCGCGGCGCAGTCGAGGGCGACGAGCCGCTGTGGGAGCCGGGCCGCTTCCGCTGACCAACCGGCGCATCGGAGGCTTCGGCTCAGGTAGGTTCGGCGCCTGGCACTCGTCAGTGTTTTGCGTCGAATTGGGGGAATCGGGGGATGCGCCTTCTGCTTTGCTGCGCCGCGCTCGCGGTCGCGCTCGTAGCCGTCGGATGCGGCGGCGACTCGAGCTCGTCGAACGACACCGGATCCACCCAGGCGTCGACGAGCAGACCGAGAGGGGTGGAGATCATCCACTACATCAACAAGTACCCCCGGCCGAGAAACCCGGGCGCGCACCCGAACGCCAGAGTCGAACGCCTGATCATCAGAGACATCAGAAAGGGCACCGGCCCGGAGATCCACGCCGGTGACAGAGGCCAGTTCGAATTCATAGCCACGAACTGGACGACGGGGCAGCCGCTCGAAGCCGCCTGGCACAAGAAGAGAACCTTCGAAACGACGATCGAAAAAGGCGTCGTGATCGAAGGCTGGTGGCAGGGCATCCCGGGGATGAGAGTCGGCGGTCGGCGCCAGATAACGATCCCGCCGGCGCTCGGCTTCACGCAGAGCCTTCAGCCCGAACTCATCGGTGCGACGGTCTACTTCGACGTCGTCCTGCTGCAGGCGGACCCGGAGCTTCCGAGAGGTCTCGGCGGCGGCAGAAGCGAACAGGAAGGCGTCGCCAGCTCCAGCGGGGTCGACGGCTAGCGGCGCGACCGCGGGCGCCGGCTCACGGCAGGCGAGCGGGCAGCGGCGCGATGCCGCGCCCGCGCCCGGCGATGCGCACGGTGCGCCCATAGGAGGCCCGCAGCTCGGCGGGGTCGGCCAGCCGCCGGCGCAGCGCGTCGCCGACCGGCAGCACCGCATAGTCGGGGTGGCGCACCCACACCGGCACGTAGCGGACCCGCCGCAGACGCGCCCGACCGCCGGCCACGTCGATGCGCAGCAGCGCGAGCAGGCCGTCCTGCGAGCCGGCCGCACAGCAGGCCGGCGTCTGGTTGGAGAGCAGGTTGCCCTCGCCGAACACGACGATGCGCCCGTTGACGCGCGCGACCGGCTGCACGACGTGGACGTGCTGGCCGATCACGGCGGTGATCGCGCGCGAGCGGGTGAGGCGGTCCGCGAGCTGACGTTGGAATACATCGGGCTGGGAGACGTCCTCGGTCCCCCAGTGGAGGTTGACGATCACGACCTGCGCGCCGCGCCGCCGGGCGCGCCGCGCGTCGGCGAGGATCCGGCCGGCGTGCGCGAGGTTGACCGACCACGGGTGCGGCAGCGGGATCCCGTTCGTCATCTCGGTGTAGGCGAGCAGTGCGATCCGCACGCCCTTCGCCCTGACGATCAGCGTTCGCCGCCGGCCCGCCGGCTTCGCGAACGAGCCGGTGTGACCGACGTGCGCGCGGTCGAGCGCGGCCGCGGTCGACGCGATGCCGGCCTGGCCCTGGTCGAGCGAGTGGTTGGAGGCGGTGTCGCAGATGTCCCAGCCCGTCGCCTTGATGGCCCGCGCGAGCGCGGGCGGCGTGTTGAAGACCGGGTAGCCGGTCGGCGGCGCGGGCGTCATCGGCGTCTCGACGTGGCAGATCGCGAGGTCGGCGCCGGCGACGTAGGGCTTGACGTAGCGCAGCAGCGGCGCGAAGTCGTACCCGCTGCCGCCCGCGAGCTGCTGTGCGCGCTGCCAGACCGGGGAGTGGATCAGCAGGTCGCCGTTCGCCTCGATCGTCAGGTGGACGGTGCGGGGCTTGCGCGGCGCCGGCGGGCGGGTGGCCGTCGCGGTGCCGGCGGCAGCGTCGCTTCGCTGCTCGGCGCAGCCGGCGAGCGCGAGCGCGACGACCAGCGCTGCAAGCCCCCCGGGCAGGACGCGTCCCATCATCGCAGTGTGCCGGCCGCACGGGACGGCACCGGCGCACAGCCCCGCCCGCGCATGCGAAGGTGCCGGCCTCTTGAAGAGCTTGAGGAGCTGACACGCATGGCAAAGGGAACGATCGTCTCCGGCCGCACGGCCGTCATCACCGGCGCAGGATCCGGCATAGGGCGCGCAATGGCGCAGCGGCTCTCGCGCCACGGCTGCGCGGTCGCCATCTGCGACTGGAACGAGGACGACCTGCAGGAGACGGCCTCGACGCTCGACGGCCCGGTGCTCACGCGCAGACTCGACGTGCGCGACCGCGGCGGCCAGATGGCGTTCGCCGCCGACGTGAAGGAGTGGGCGCCGACGCAGATCGGCATGGTCTTCAACAACGCCGGCGTGACGGTGTCGCAGACCGCCGCCGACGCCGCCCACGAGGACGACCAGTGGGTGATCGACGTGAACATGTGGGGCGTGATCCATGGCACGCGCGCGTTCCTGCCGATCCTGCTCGCGCAGAACTCGGGCGCGGTCGTGAACGTCTCGAGCGTCTTCGGGCTGATCGGCTTCCCGACGCAGAGCGCCTACTGCGCGTCGAAGTTCGCGGTCCGCGGCTACACCGAGTCGCTGCGCCACGAGCTGCGCGAGACGGGCGTGCGGGCGATCGCGATCCACCCCGGCGGGATCAACACGAACATCGTCGAGCACGCGCGCTTCCACGTCGACGACCGCGGCAACAGAGACCACGGCGTCCTGAAGAAGGAATTCAGAAGAGTGGCGCGCACGTCGCCCGATCAGGCGGCGGAGATCATCCACACGGGCGTCGAGCGCGGCAAGGACCGCATCCTCGTCGGGCCGGACGCCGGCTTCCTGTCGGTTCTGACGCGGATCGCGCCGGTGCGCTACTTCGAGGTGATGAAGCGCATCGAGCCGTTCATGCGCAGATAGCCGGGCCCGCTAGCCTCACAGGCGATGGCAAAGGCATTCGCAGCGGGCAAGGTCGTCAGGGCCAAAGGGAAGTGCTGCAAGTCGCGGCCGCGCTGCAAGCGCTGCCGCGTGACGCTCGCGCGCCTCGCCGAGCAGGGCCTGGCCGAGCGCCTGGACCGGCGCCACTTCGTGATCCTCGAGCTCGTGCCGAAGCGCGAGCTGAAGGTCGCGCGGCGGAAGTAGGCGCGGCCGCCGCGCTGCGCCTCAGCCGACGCGCAGCTCCTCCCCGCCCTCGACCACGACGACGTCGCCGCGCCGCAGCTGCCGGCCCCGCCGCTCCTCGCGCTCGCCGTTGACGCTGACCGCGCCCTCCGCGAGCAGGTCCTTGACCTCGGCGCCCGAGCCGACCTCCCCGGCCAGCTTGAGCAGCTGGCCGAGGCGGATCGTCTCGTCGCGGATGGGGATGTCCCGCACGCTCAGCCCGTCGTGCCCCGCAGCGCGACGAACGAGAGGCGGGCGTTGCCGCCGTAGCCGCCGTTCGGCGTGGAGACGAAGCGTACGGCGATCGAGGAGCCGCTCCGTCGGAGCTTCGAACGGCCGGCTCTGTTGAGCGTCATCGCGTACTTGGAGCTCGCGCCGGAGCGAATCGTGCGGGCGCCTCCGCGGGCGATCTGCTGGCCGCTCGTCGCGGTCATTCTCGGCACGACGCAGTCGGTCGGGCCGAAGCAGGCGACCTGCACGGTGACGCCGCCGCTGCGCGAGACGAGCGCGGTGGTGGTGAGGATCACCAGGCGCGCGGGCCCGCCGACCGCCACCGTCTGCGCCGTCACCGACTGGCCGTCGACGGTCGCGATCACCACGCACTGGATCGCCTGGCCGGCGTCGGCTCTGCCGAGCGTGTAGGTCGCCGTCGTCTGGCCGCCGATCGCTCTGCCGTTGCGCAGCCAGGCGTAGGCGAAGCTCGGCGCGCCCGACCACGTGCCCGTTCTGCACGTCAGTCTGCTGCCGATCGCGGAGGTGCCGGCGACCGTCGGCACGGTCGCGTTCGCGGGGCCGACCGAGACCGTGACCGCCGGCGTTCTCGCGGTTCTCGAGCCGGCCGCGTTGGTGGCCGTCACCGCGCAGGCGATCTGCTGGCCTGCGTCGGCGGTCGCGAGCGTGTAGGTCGTGGCGGTCGCGCCGGCGATCGGCGTGCCGTTGCGCAGCCAGGCGACGACGAGCGACGGCGAGCCGCTCCACGTTCCCAGCTCGCAGGCGAGCGCTCTGCCGACCTGCGCGACGCCGGAGAGCGTCGGCTGCGTGCGGACCTCCGGCGCGATGAGCGGCTCGTAGCTGACGACCGCGACGCCGTTGTTGCGCTGCGCGGCGAGCGCGAGCGAGACGCTCGTCGCGCTGGCCGTCGTGAAGCTCTGGCCGCCGGCGGCGCCGCCGCCGCCCGCACCGGCGGTCGTCGCGTCGGTGGAGCCGCCCGCGCCGCCGCCGCCGCCGCCGATGAAGCCGCCGCCCCCGCCGCCGCCGTTGCCGCCGGCGCTCGCGACCGACTGCGCGCCGCCCGCGCCGCCGGTGCTCGTCGCCGTCGTGGCGCCGACGGCGCCCGCGACGGTCCCGGTTCCGGCCGTGCCGCCCGTACCGCTCGCCTGGCCGCCGCCGCCGGGCGTGGAGGGAGTGGCCGCCGCGCCGGCGATGCCCGCGGTGTCGGCCGCGCCGCCGTCGCCGCCGGCGCCGGGCGTCGTGCCCGCGCCGGTTCCGCCGCCGCCACCGCCGCCGCCCGCGACGAGCAGCGTCGCGGCGGTGCTGCTGAGGACGGTCGTCGCGCCGCCGCCGCTGCCGGCGGCCGGGGCGAGCCCGTTGTCGCCGGCGAGGCCGCCGCCGTTGAAGCCGGCGACGCCGAGCGACGTGCCCTGACCGCCGACGAGGATCGTCAGTCTCTCCCCCGGCGAGACCGGGATCGTCGCGTGGAGCTCCGCGCCGAGGCCGCCCTGGCCGCCGCTCGCGGCGCCGCCGCCGGCGGCGCCCTGGAGCGTGAAGGTCGCCTCGGTGACGCCGGTCGGCACGGTCCAGAACTGCGTGCCGCCGGAGAAGGCGAAGGGAACTTGGACCGGTGCGGCGCCCGCTGGCGCCGCGATCGCCGCGGCTGCGGCGGCGGTCGCCGCGAGCGCGGCGACGGAATGACGGATACGAGGCATGGTTCTCCCGCTCGTGTGTACGTGTCCGGACGCCTTCGACGGCGGGCGCCCGGCTCCTACGTGGGGCACGCGCGGCGGAGCGCATCGCGGGGCGGCTGCCCCAAATTGCACGAATGAGGAGCGTCGCGGTGTCGGAGTCGTGAAGACCGCTTGACCCCGTCGTGTCACGGGGCGTAGGGTCGCGAGCGCGGTGGTGGCGCCACGTTCGCGCCGCCCGGGACTCGCGGGAGCTGGGATGGGCGATTCGTCGACAGGGGTCGGACGACGTCGAGGCGCGGTGGACGGCCGATGACGTCGGCCGTGCGCCCGCTGGGGCTCTACGACCTGCTCGCTCCCGAGTTTCTCGCCGGGCTCGCGTTCCCCGACTACGTCGATCGGTACCTCAAGCCGCTGTCGGTCTCGGGGCTGACGATGACCAGCGACCCCGACGGGGTCCTCTACGCCGGCACCGTGTTCTTCGGCAGCGACGGCGTCCCGCCGTCCAACCGGCACACCGACCCGAGCGGGGCGGTGCTCGAATGGAGCGACCTCGACTTTCAGTTCCGCCTGCGGGTGTGGCGGGAGGCCTCGCCGGACGTTCGGACTGCCGTCGACGCACTCGGCACCTCGGCGGGCAGCCTCTCGTCGCTGCTGGGCGACTTCGGACCCGCGACGAGCCCCACCGACTACCCGGGGCTGCGCTTCCGGCTCGAGCTGCTGCTGTCGGTCGTCACCTTCCACCTCGGGCCGCACTGGTTCCCGGGCGCGATCGACAGCACCTTCCACGTGGTGAGGGACTCGACGGCCCAGAGCGACGACGTGAAGATCGCGCTGCCGAAGATGCTGTTCCGCTACGAGCAGCTCGACGACCTCTCGCAGCCGCCGACGTTCACGCTCGACTCGTGGGGCGACGCCGGGTTCGACGCGCCGAGCGACCTCGCCGAGGGCGAGCTCGTCACGATGGATCCGCCGCTGGCGGTGAGCGACAGCGGCCGATGGGCGTTCAGCGTCCAGGACATCGCACTCGACCTCAGCGCGAACAGCAGCCCGCCGGAGATCCTGTCGCACTTCGGGGCCGGGGACGACTTCGAGGGCGTCTACGTCAAGGCGCTCCAGCTCTACTACTCCGACAAGGACAAGGACTTCGCGTTCAACGTCGCGGTGCGCGACGCGCTGATCTCGTTCAAGGGGGAGGTGTGGCTCGAGGCCGAGCTCGACCTGATGTTCGACCCGGCGCATTCGGGCAGCTCGACCCTGACCGTCTCGCCGCGGTTCCTCGTCGCCAACCAGCCGGTTCGGTTCAACGCCGGCACCGCCCAGGAGGGCCATCCCGACACGCTGCAGGGCGGCTCGGTGAGCGCGTCGGGCGACGTGGCCCTGCAGCTCCAGGTCTCCGGCGGCATTCCCCCGTACGCGTACGAGGTCGAGTTCACCCCGCACGGCGGGTCGGCGGTGTCGCTGTGGGACGCCGCGCAGAACCAGGCGCACTTCCCGACCCCGCCGACCGCCGACGAGGCCGGCCAGCTCGTCATCACCGTCACCGACTCGACGCCGACCACCGCGCTCACCTACACGAACACGATGTCGATGACGGTGACGGCGCCGAGCGGCGCAGCGCCGAACGGGACGCCGTCCGACAACCCGGGCGGCAACGTCGCCCGCGCCGTCCCGAGCTGGGATCCGCGGCCCGCCGGCATCTCCGACCGCTACCAGGTGAGCTTCACGCCGGCGCAGTCCGGCACCCTGGAGACGCTCGTCGCCCGGGGGGCGCCGCCCGGCGTCAGCGTCAGCGTCACCGTCACCGCCGCCAACGGCGCCACGACCAGCCCGCCGGTGTCCGGCGACGGCCGCTTCGCGATCGACGTCCCCGCGGGACAGACCGTCCACCTCGACATCGCCTACGGCGCTCAACCGGCGATGCCCGAGTCGATGATCGTCAAGTTCAGCCTCGACGGACCGGCCTCCGACGCCGCGGTGTCGAGCTACGTCCTGGGCTCCCCCTCGCCGGTCGATGCGAGCTTCAGCGGCAGAACCGCCGTGCCGGACGGCGTGCCCGGGGACGGGAGCCCGCACTCCGGGGCCGACGCGGTGCGGTACTTCGTGAGCCACGCGCTGGACCTGAGCGAGCCGATCGCGATCGACGCGACCACGAGCTGGGAGGGCCGCTCGGACACGGTCGACCACAACCAGGCGCTGTCGGTTCGCCGCGGCGAGGTGGCGCGGCAGCTCGTGGCAGCGGCCGGGGGCAACGCCGCCACCCCGACGGCGACCGGGCAGACCGACGCCCAGGCCGACGGTCGCAGAGGCGATCCGGACGACCGGGTGGCCACGATCACCGGCATCCCGCTGCCGGGAGTGCCGGAGTACCACCTCACCGGGACGCTCACTCGCGCCGCCGGCCCGAGCACGCCCACGCCGTCGGGCTCGCAGACCACGCATCCGCCGCAGACCCCGCCGGGCGCGACCAACGCGCGCCGGCCCTCGGCCTGGCGGCGGCTCAGCTTCCGCGTTCGCCTGGAGCGCACCTTCCCCGTCCTGATGGAGGTCTCCGGCGAGCTGGACTTCCAGGACTCGACCCAGACAGCACTCCAGCAGGCCCCGGGGAGCGACCCGAGCGGATCGCTCGACCTCCAGCGCAGCCCCGGCGCCACCGCCAACCCGCACGCCTCGCAGTCGACCGTCGACTTCGTGCTCACGGTCACCTACGACACCGCGACCCAGGCGCTGACCGAGACGCTCACGCTCGGCTCCGGCCCCGGGGACGAGAACGGGCTGCTGCAGATGCACAACGGCGACGGGACGCAGACCGGTGACTACGACCGCTTCAAGGACATCTTCGGCGCGCTGCTCGTGTTCACCCCGATCCTCGACGCGGCGACCACCGCGATCGACCCGGCGAGCGCGGGCGAGTGGTCGGACATGGCGATCAGCCTCGGTCCGCCGGTTCTGATCGGCGGGCTGGGATGGATGCACACCACGTCGGTGACGCTGTTCGGCGGCACGCTGGTGGCGCGCGAGAACGTCCCCGACGGCCTGGCCTCGACCGAGTTCACCGCCGCGGCGCTGACGTTCGACTACGGCGTCACGTTCCGCTTCGACGTCGACGCGCTCGGCATCCACTCCGGTCGCAACCTCAGCGTCCGCTACAAGGCGGTCGGGTTCAGCCTCGACCTCACCGGCGATCCGGCGTTCAAGTTCGTCTTCGACACGAGCAGGGGATACACGCTCGACCTCAGCGACCCGTCGCTGTTCAGACTGCCGGCGCCGCTCGGGGACCTGCTCAAGATCGCGGAGGCGCGGATCGCGCAGTTCAACCCGCTGACGCTGGAGGTCGACCTCGTCGTCAAGGCCGACCTCGGTGTCGTCACGATCGACCGCTTCCAGGTCAAGCTGCCGCTCGACGGCTCCTCGGCGCCGATGGTCCTGCCGTCGGGGGTCCACGTCAACGTGCCGGGCGCGCTGAAGGGCGGCGGCAGCGTGTCGTTCAAGCCGGCCGGCGGGTTCGAGGGCACCTTCGACATGACGGTGGTGCCGCTCAAGCTGCGCGTCGCCGCCTCGCTGGGGGTCGAGCCGGTCAGCCAGGGCGATCGCAGTGCGACCGCGGTGTTCCTGGGGGTCGAGGTCGACTTCCCGACGCCGATCGTCCTCGGCAACAGCGGCCTGGGGATCTTCGGCCTGTTCGGGCTGTTCGGCATGCATTTCACGCGCAACCTGCCCGCGGCGGTGCCCGGCTCGGCGGTCGGCCCGGACCTCCAGTGGCTGCTCGACTCCGGCGGGCAGCCGCAGTTCCTGTCGCCGCCGTCGAACCCGGCGGTCGAGAGCTGGGTCCCGGAGCTCGACAGCTGGGCGTTCGGGATCGGAGCGCTGCTCGGAACCGTCGACGGGTTCCTGATGAACATGCGCGGGATGCTGGTGCTGGAGCTCCCGGGCCCGCAGATCATCATCACCGTCAACCTCCAGATCGTCACCGACCTCCCCACCGGCGACGACGGCGTCGACACCGACAGCCTCACCGTCGGGATCCTCGGGATCCTCGACATCGACTTCAACCTGGGGCAGATCACGATCGGCGTCTCGGTCAGCTTCGACGTCGAGGAGCTGATCGTGATCACGGTCCCGATCTCGATCTTCTTCAGCTGGGACGACCCCGACGACTGGCACGTCTGGCTCGGCACGATCCAGACGCCGGTCAGAGCGGACATCCTCGGAATCGCCAAGGGCTCCGGCTATCTGATGATGGGCGGCCAGGAGATCGACCTTCCGGCGCCGTCCAACGCCGTGCTCCCCGGCGTGGCGGTGGCGCTCGGACTGCGGGCAGCGGTCATCTGGGGCAGCAAGTCGGTCGGGATCTACCTCGAGGTCACCGTCGGGGCCGACCTCGGCGTGTCGTTCTCGCCGCACCTGTTCATCGTCGGCCAGGTCCATCTCTCGGGGGAGCTGAAGCTGCTGATCGTCTCGATCGGGGCGACCGGGGACTTCCTCGTCCAGGCGCCGGACCCGTTCTACCTCGACGTCAGAGTGTGCGGGTCGGTCTCGTTCCTGTTCTTCAGCTTCTCGGCCTGCGTCGAGTTCTCGATCGGCAGCACCAGCTCGCCGCCGCCGCCACCCGCGCTGATCGGGCGCATGTACCTGCAGAGCTACGCGCCGGTGATCCCGTCCGGCCAGGGCGGCTCGCGGCCGATCGACGCCAGCCTCGGCGACGCGACCGAGACCGCCGCCGGCCAGCCCAGCGGGCTCGGCCCCGTCCCGATCGACTCGGTGCCCGTGCTGCAGTTCCTCTACGCCGCCGACGCCTCGACGATCGCCTCGACCTTCACCGCACCGGTGCCGCAGTGCGCGACGCTCCCGACGAGTCTCGGCGGCACTCAGGTCAGCCTCGGCGGCGGGCGCACCGCCGCCTATCGGCTCACGTCGCTTCAGATCGACCCGCCGCTGCCGGGCGGCGGTCCTGCGCCGCCGGCGGTGTGGCGCAAGAACACGCCTCAGAACGACACGACCGCGACCCGGGTCGACCTCGCGCTGTTCAGCCGCGACCCGAACCTGGCCAGCCGCGCGCTCGAGCGGTCGACCACGCTCGACGGCCAGCTGACCTCGATCTGGGGCGGGCTCTGCAGGCCGATCGCGCCGCCCGCATGCGTCCTCTGGACCTTCTGCGGCCAGCCGCTCGGCCCGTCCCACGCCGGCTGGGACCTGGCCGGCATTCCGACGCCGGACCCGCCGGGCGCCACCCGGACGGGCCCGGTCGCGACCGCGATGCACGTCGACGGTCCCGACCTCTCCGACGGCGACGGGCTGCTCGGCACGTTCGGGCCGCTGCTCGGCGCCGCGGCCTTCCAGCCGGCCCAGGTGATCGGGCTCGGCGCGTCGCAGTCGCGCGAGGTCGGCGCCCGCACGCGCTGCATGCGCGGGCTGGAGCTGCCCGAGGTGGTTCGCAGCCCGGCCGTCGCCGGGCTCGGCAAGCGGCTGATCGAGGTCGACCCGGAGCAGTCCGGCGCGATCGAGAGCGCCGGGCGCGACGTGACGGCGCAGCAGCTCGACTCCCGCTGGGTGCGCTTCGACACGGGGCCGATGACGAGCGTGCAGCTGTACCTGGCGATCGCCAAGGGCCTCTCCGCCGCCAACGTGGTCGTCCGCGAGCGCGACGCCGGCGGCGCACTGCTGCGCGAGTCGACGCTCGCGTCGCTCGGGCCGAAGGTCGTCGGCACGCCGGCCGACCTGCCCGGCGCGTGGACCGATCCCAACGGGCCGTGGGCGGCGGAGATCGCGCCGATGACGAGCTTCTTCGACGCGCGGCTCAACGGGCTGCTCAAGCTGTGGGTCCAGTTCTCCCCGCTGGCGCAGGCGACGGTGATCGAGGTCGCCGAGGTCGGCCCGGTCGTGCGCCCGGCGCCGACGGTCGTCGTCGGCGCGATCGTGGGCTGCCCGGCGAGCGAGACCGCCCGCTACGAGACCGGGATCAGCGTGCAGAGCAGCCAGGTCTCGACGCTCGAGGGATACCTGGACGGCGGATCGCCGGTTCCGCTGCTGGCCCCCGGCACCACGTACACGATCACCGCCGAGTACGACGTCACCACCACCGAGGCCGACGGCACGACGACGCCCTACACCGGCATCAGCCAGGGCTTCACGTTCTCGACCGACGCCGCGTCGCCGCCGAAGCTCGACCCGTGGGTCATGTCCTGCTCGCCGGCCAACGACGAGCAGGACGTCTTCTACGAGGACCCGGTGACCGTGGTCTTCAACGACCAGGAGGCGATCCAGCTGTGGGGGGCCTACGGCGACAAGCTCGTCCTGCAGCTGCACGCCGCCGACGGGCTCGACGACCCGGCGAGATCGGTGTCGAGCACGGTGTCGGTGGCGGGCGTCGGGCCGGCCGGCTACGACTCGCTGCTGCAGATGGTCGTGGACGGCAGGCTGCCCTGCGTCGGGGCGACGACCGCGTATCAGAACCAGCAGTACACCGCCGACGTGACGCTGCGGCCGACGATGGCCTACACGCTCGACATCGTCACCGATCCGCCGCCGCCGGCGCCGGCGGCGGGCCATCCGCAGGTGCCCCTGTACCGGACGCGCTTCACGACCTCGAAGTACGCGAGCCTCGAAGCGCTCGCCGCCGACCTGCGCGGGTCCCCGATCGCTCACCGCCATCTCGGCGGCCCGCTGGCGACGCTGACCGCGCCGGCCGGCGGCAGCGCGGCGCCCACCGGCGATCACGACATCCAGTCGGCGTTCCTCGCCGCCGGTGAGCAGGCGCTGCCGGCGCCGAGCACCAATGCGATCACGATCTACTGGATCCCCGGCAGCGGTGGCGCGTTCGTTCCCTACTGCCTGCTGCTCGACTGCACCGAGCCGCTGTGGCGGACCCGCCAGGAGCCGACGCTGGTCCCCGTCGACCCGAGCGATCCGAGCTTCGCGACCGTGCAGATCACGCCGACGCCGGCGCTCGAGGTCGTCGAGAGCGGTGGATCGAACATCGCGGGCTACCTGTACTCGACCTCAGGGACCCGAACGATCGCCTTCCTCGCTCCCGGCTTCGCCCCGCCGCCGACGGGGACCACCGTCACGCTCGCGCTGCATCGCCCGGCGAGCGCCGCGTTCGGACTCGCCGAGTCCGCGGCGACGATCGTCGCGGTCACGATCGACCCGCTGGCTCCCTGGGAGAGCGACCATGTCTAGACGGGTCGTGTGGCCCTACGCGTTCACGCTCCAGGCGCTGACGATGGTCGAGGCCTTCCGCAGCGGCCAGACCAACGATCTCGTCAAGGCGGCGTCGCTCCTGCCGAAGGGCGCCCCGACCGGCAGCGCGCTCGGGATCCCCACCGCGCTGCGGTGGTTGACGCACCCGTGGCTCGGCATCCCGCGACAGCCGTTTGCGGTCTACCGGCGGCGGCGTCTGCCGATCCCCAGCGCCGTCGTCAAGCAGCTGACGAGCGCGCCCGTGTCGGTCGACGGCACCGCCGACGTCCCGTTCGCCGGCGGCTCCGGGCTCGCGTACCTGGTGTCGGTCACCGCGACGCCCTCCGGCGGCGGCGGTCTCGGCGTCACCGCCTACGACCTCTACAGACGCCCGCTCCCCGGCCAGGCCTGGGAGACCGGCTCGACGGCGACGCGGTTGCTCGTCGGGCCGGGGATCGCGGGCCTGCGGGTGACCGGCAGCGGGACCCTCGGGCCGGTGGCGGGGGTCGCCCAGGACGACTACGCCAACCTGTCCGACTGGCAGCTCACGCAGGTGGTCGGCCTGCCGACCCGGAAGGGCGAGCTCGCCCCGCACTACGACTCCGCCGCCGCTCAGGGCTACGTCGCCCCGAACCTCCCGGGGTTCGAGGCCGCCGAGCTGCGGCTGACGATCGCCGAGCTGCTCCGGGGCCAGCCGCCGGCCAGCCCGGACGCGCAGTTCCCGCTGCCGGCGTGGCCGCCGTCGTCGCCGACCGGCTACCTCCAGAACCTGTGCGGGCCCGGCAACATGCTCGCGCTGATCGGCGAGTGCCTGGCCGCGAGCGTCGACGGCGACCCGACCCGGATGCAGTCGCTGTTCACCCAGGCGCTCACGCTGGACGGGATCAAGCAGGCGAACCTGCCCGGCGCGCAGGCCGACCCGAGCAAGCCGAGCACCGTCGAGCTGCCGGTCGTCGGCACGGCGATGCTCGGCGTCGGCACCGACTCCGATGCGGCGACCGGGCTCGGCTACGGGACGGTCGACTTCCCGGGCCTGGGCTCTCAGGCCAAGCCGGACAGGCCAGGCGAGCGCGACGCCGCGCCGACCTCTGACGAGCACGCGGAGCGCTTCAGCGCGCGCGCCGGCGTCGCGGACCTGACCGTCGACTACATGGTCACCGCGCCGTATGTCCTCTCGCTGGGGATCGACCTGACGCTGGCCGCGCTGTCCCAGGTCGCGGCCCCGGTGCAGATCGCCGACGACTTCGCGGCCGATCTCGCGCAGCAGCACGCGGTGATCGCGCGCGACGACACGGCGCAGGTGGCCGCCGAGCTCTCCTGGGACGTCCCGACCGTGCCGCAGGCCTACGCCCTGCTGGCGTCGCGCAGGCCGCTGACCTCGGTGGTCCTCAACTCCCCCCGGCCCGTGGCGGTCGGCGGCTATGACCCGTTCGTCGGGCTGCCGCCCGCCACCCCCGATCCCAGCCTTCCCGCCGACGAGCAGCGCCCCAACTTCAAGGACGCCGCCGGGCAGCTGCCGCTCGACGGCTCCGCCACGACGAGCTACATGGCGGCGGGGATCGATGTGTTCGGGCAGTGGTCTGCCTGGAGCGAGGCCCGGGTCACGCTCGCCGCCGCGCCGATCGCCCAGCCCGGGATGCGGGCCGCATCACTCGTTCTCGGCGCCACGCCCGCCACCGGGACGACCGTTCCCGCGCAACTCGTGGTCGAGGTGATGTGGGACTGGACCGACCGCTCACCGCAGTCGATCCGGATCAGCGGCCAGTTCATCGCGCCGGGCACCCCGCTCGGCCCGGCGTTCCTGAGCGGCCTGGCGCTCGGCAACGACCTCCCGGTCGGCGCGCCGCTGATGCTGACCTGGGACTACGGCGCCGCCGATCCGGCGACCGTCGCCCCAGATGCCGTGCTGCCGGCGATCGCGAGCGGTCACACCGGCACCGTCGAGCCGATCGCCGATGTCAGCGGCGTGTCCGGCAATCAGACGATGCAGTATCGGATCACCCTCCACGGGCTGACGCTCGACTTCGCCGCGGCCACCGAGCTCGACCTGGCGGTCTACGTCACCGCGACCGAGCAGGTGCGCCCGGGCGAGTGGAGCGATCCGACGCTCCCCGCCGCGCCCGGCTACACGGGCCGGATCGCGCGCGCGCTGGACCCATTCCCACCGCCGGTCGCGTTCACTCCGCCGTCGATCAGCTGGACCGCGCTGCCCGACGCCTACAACCGCGCGCGCGGCGTGCTCGAGTGGGTGAGCGATCCCGCCGCGGCCGGCTACATGGTGTGGGAGTCGACCGAGGGTGCGCTGCTGTCGCTGCTGTCGCCCGATGCGCCGGACCCCGATCCGACGGCCTCGCTGGTCGACCGGGGAGCGACGCTTAAGGCTCTCGTCGCCGCCGACTACGACAAGTCGCTGTCGTCGTTCAGCCGGCTCAACACCGATCCGATCGTCGGCTCGCGGGCGGAGATCGAGCTGCCCGGCAGCGCGTCGACGCTCTACGCGTACACGGTCTCGGCGGTGAGCGCCACCGGGGTCGAGGCCGCCCGCCCGCCGCAGATCGCCGTGTTCGGCGTCCCCCGCCGGGTCGCGCCCGTCCAGCCGCAGCTGCGCCTGCGCCCGGCGAGCGCTCCGAGCGGCATCGAGGTGATCGCCGTGGCGGCGTCCTCCGGAGAGGCTGCGGCCGGCTTCCGCGTCCTGCGGGTCCGCAGCAGCGCGCTCGCCGCCGACGCAGGGTTGATGGGGCCGCCCAGAATCCTCGAGACCGACCCGGGCTGGACGCCGTACACCGACGAGCCGCTGCGCGGCGGGACCGCGGTACGCGGGCAGCGCGTCCTCGACTCCGCGGCCACCCCGAGCTGGTACCCGTACCACTACCGGGTGGTCGCGCTCGGAGCCGACGACCCGGCCAACGGACGCTACCGCGGCGAGTCGCCCGCCTCCCCGCCGCAGACCGGTTACCGCACGCCACCCGATCCGCCGGCGCTCGTCGCCGAGCCGCTCGCCCAGGGCAACGGCGCCGCACTGCTGGTGGCGAGCCTCGATCTGCCGATCCCGGCCAGCCCGCTCGGCCCCTCGCTGGTCGAGCTGCTGCGCGCCGAGCCCGATCCGGCCAACCCCGGCCGCACGGTCCAGAGCGTGGTGCGCTCCTCGGAGCCGGAGGCGATTCCACACAGGGTCCTGCACCTGCCGCCGCACGTGTTCGGGCCGCCCCACCCCGTCAACCGCGGGCCGGCGATCGCGCGGTCGGCCCCCGCCGCCGACGACGCCGCCTGGCTCCTGTACGTCCTCGTCCCCTACTCGGCCGCGGACGTCGGGACGTACTCGGTGCGGGTCACCGACCCGCTGAAGCGGCAGACGACCACGACCTTCTGAGCGCTCCCAAAGGACCTGCGATGCCGAACTCACTGACCCAGTCGCTGCAGAGCACCGGCATCAAGGCCTTCGGGCTGGCGATGCCGGTCCTGGCGCAGGACTGGTCGGCGACGGGATCGGGGACGTTCACGGTCGACGAGCCGACGCTCTCGCTGACGCTGGCCGGCGCCGACTGGGCGGCGCCGTGCACCGCGAAATGGACCGCGGTCCAGTCCGGTATCGAGGGGTTTCCGTTCCCGATCACGCTCACCGCCGCCGACGGCAGCGTCGAGACGACCGGCGGGGTGCTGCTGACCGTGTTCGAGGCGGCGTGGCTGCGGCTCGGCCGGCTCTACGCCGAGGTGCTCGAGTCGGCCGACGCCAGCCGGCCCGAGCGGGCGAAGGGCCTGCCGATCCGCCAGGTCCCGCGTTACTTCTACTTCCCCGGCCAGCTCGTGGACACGATGGAGGGGATCGTCGACGTCGGCGGCGATCTCGGGTTCGGCGGAGCGATGCGGATCTACGACGACGACGGGCTGCCGATCGACCCGGTCGCGGCGATGGCGGCGTTCGACGCGCTGATGGTGTCGAACCCGCTGCTGCAGGCCGAGACGACGCCGACCGTCCCGCCCGCCAGGACCGCGCTCGCCAACCACGTCACGACGCTCGCGCCGACGAGCGAGACCCGCGTCCGCGTCGTCAGCCCCGACGCCAGACCGTTCGCCGGCAGCCTGCTCACCGGTCTGACGGCGGTGCCTGCGGCAGCGGCGGCGGGCGTGTCCACGGCCGCCTCGGCGGCGCCGGTCGCCGTCCAGGCGGTCAGCGCGACGTTCACCCAGGCCGACCGCGACCGCGTCCTCGTCGGCCCGTCGACGAGCGGGCGGCTGACGAGCAGCTTCAGCGTCCCGCCGCTGCCCAGCGGGATCACGCTCGGGCGCGACTTCTTCACGCTGACGCTCGTCCAGCTGCGCGCCTACCTGCTCGGCACGCCGGCCGCGGCCGACCAGCCGAGCCAGGTCCAGCCTCGCCCGGACGTCCGCATCAACGAGAGCCCGACGCTGCTGACGACCGGAAACGACGTCCTCGGCGCGATCGCGAGCGCGCTGCCCGCGGCGGCGTCGCCGAGGCTCGCCGCCGCGCCCGCGCTGGACGGGAGCTTCACGCTCCCCTCGTCGTCCGGTGCCGCCGCGCACTGGCCGCAATTCCCCACCGGCGTGACGGTCGACGCGAGCGCGACGCTGCCGGTCGCGATGCCCGACGGCTTCACGATCAGCGCCGCCTGGCTCGACACGGCCGCCACCGACGTCACCAAGGCCGATGTCGTGCTCACGCTGTCGGGGTGGCCGGCGGCG
This sequence comes from uncultured Actinomycetes bacterium, assembly GCA_963812435.1. GTDB lineage: Bacteria > Actinomycetota > Thermoleophilia > Solirubrobacterales > Solirubrobacteraceae > Conexibacter. The sequence goes on along the minus strand of CAWEUZ010000002.1, from coordinate 2,102,760 downwards.
GCTCAGGGCGCATGGGTCCGCGTCTTCACGCGGCTGTTCGGCCTCAATGCGATCGAGCACCGCGGCGACGGCCAGGGGCGGCTGATCCCGGCATCGGGATCGGTCGCGATGTACCTCACCGACCCGCTCGGCCTGCGGACGCCGGGGCTGGCCGCCGACCAGATCGTGATCCCGACCCACGCGACGCTCGGGTTCGACATGGCGGTCGTGCTCCCGAACGGCAGCGCGCGGATCTACGGCGACCTCGCCGCGACCGTCGCAGCCGGACCGACGCCCGATCCGACCGGCCCGCCGGGCTCCAACCCGCTCGGCGACGCGAGCGTCGTGCGCGGAATCTGCAGCGCCGGCATCCTCGGCCTCGGCCGGCCGCCGGCGTTCGCCGCGCAGACCTCGCTCGGCGACTGGGTCAACCTGCTGACCGGCGACGGCAACCCGCGCGAGGCACCGCGGTTTCCGACCATGGCCCGGCGGGACCTGCTCGCCGCCGGCTTCCACAGCTCGGCGTGGTCGGGCGTGCTCGCCGGCGGGCGGGTGGCCCGCGAGACGGTGTCCGGCCAGCCGCGGATCGGCTCGCCGGGGGGCCTGGGCGGCCGGGACACGATCGTCACCGGTGTCGCCACCGCCGGCGGTCGCCTCGCCTACGACATCGCGCGCCACGCGCTGCGCCGGGGCCAGAGCATCGAGGACCGGGTCGTGACGCTGGCCGGGAGCGCATGGAGCCTGCCCGCGGAGCCGTCGGCCGTGGCGGTCGGCCAGCAGCCGGCCGGGACGAGCGGCACGTTCGCGGCCGCGGCGCTCCAGAACATCTCGCCGTTGTGCGAATCGCCCGAGCTGCAGCCGATCCTGGCCGGCGACCTGACCAGGATCGACGATGCGATCGACTCGCTGACCGCCAACACCACGCTGCTGCCGAGCTCGCTGCCCGACCGCCAGGACATCGTCAACGCGCTGAAGAGCCTCAAGTCCAGTCCTCCGGCGGGCAACCCGACGCCGAGCGACACCGCGCTGACGATCGCCGCAGAGCTCGTCCGCGAGCTCTCGACGTCGGCGTTCGGGCGCCGGGACAGCCAGTGGGCGCTCTCGGATGCGATCGCGAATGCCCGCCACTTCGTCTACATCGAGACGCCCGGATTCTGCTCGACCGCGGACACGCCGACCGAGACGCAGCCGCTGCCCGCATCTGCCGTCGACCTGATCGCCAAGCTGGGCCGTCAGCTCGACTCGCGGCAAGGCCTGCGGCTGATGATCTGCTGCCCCAAGAACCCGGACTTCGCGCCGGGCTACGAAGGGATGGCCGCCTACGAGGTCAACGACCGGTTCAAGCTGCTCACCGGCGATCCGACGGCCTCGCCGGCCCAGCTCTCCGTGCTCGCCGAGGACACGACCGTCGGCTTTCACCCGATCGGCTTTCCCGGTCGCTCCAGCCGGATCGAGACGACCGTGGTGATCGTCGACGACCGATGGCTGCTGATCGGCGGCTCGACGTTCCGCCGCCGCGGCCTCACGTTCGACGGCTCCAGCGACCTCGTCCTCACCGACGCCCAGCTCGAGAACGGGCGCTCCCCGGCAATCCGGGACTTCCGTCGGACCCTGCTCGCCGCCCGGCTCGGGATCCCCCCCGACCAGGAGCATCCCTCATACGTGCAGCTGTTCGACGGGCAGCGCTCGTTCGCGCTGATCCGCCAGATCCTCCAGGGCGGCGGGCTGGGGAAGATCGACCGTTGGTGGAACGGCCGGACTCCCGGGATCACGCCGGCCGCCGCCCTGAACCTCGACCAGGCCAACCCCGACGGGCGCAGCTTCGACCTGCTCACCGCCAACGTGGTCGCGACGATCGCGGGGGCGAGCGCCGGGGTCTGATCAGTTGCGGCGGCGCCCAGCCCACATGATGAGCTGATAGAGCGCGACGATCGCGAGGAAGATCCAGACGCCGCGGCTCGACCCGTTGAGAAGGATCGCGGCGACCGTCGACCCGGCCAGCATGACGGCCCAGAAGAGACCAAGCCGAGCCTCCACCTCCGGCGGATCCGGTGTCGGCGACAGGTCGATTCTGCGCAGGCGCGTGTAGCCGAACCCGACCAGCACGAGCGCGCAGATCCCGCCAAGGAGCGCGAAGGCTCCCGCCTGATCGCCCGGGCCGACGAGCAGCCCGAGCACGCATCCGACAAGGCCCAGCGTCACGAGCGTGAAGCCGAAGGCCAGGAACAGCCCGTCTCTGCTGATGTCGCGTCTCAACGCTCGTCCTTTCGAGTCCGCCCAGGCTGATCGAGCCGCTACCCCCCTTTACGAGGGGCGGCGTCGCGCGAGGCTCACCAGCTGGACAGCCGCCACCGCCGAGAAGAACACGAGTGGGACCCGCGGCCGCCCGTCGACCAGCACGGCGGCGAGCGCACATCCCAGGAACACCACGGCGAGCAGCAATACGCGCTCTCGGAATCCGAGCCGCTCGAGCGGATGCGAGTCGTAGTCCGGAGCAGGATTCCCGCGCCGGCGCATCTCACAGGCGACGAGAGCGAAGCCGACGATCGCGACGCCGAACGCGAAGCGTCCCGCGTCGCTTCCGCCCGACACCGCGAATCCCGCAAGCATCACAATCAGGATCAGGGCGAAGACGATCTCCGCCACGATCAGCGGGCTGATCTCCCGTTTCAGCATTGCGGATCCTTCGAGCCCGACGTGTCGAAGCCGTAGCCAGTCACGGCTCCGCCTGCGGCCGCGCTCGTGCCCTCGGGTAGAGGCCGGTGCCGTCGTTCTCGCGACCGGTGTACTGGAGCGGGCGATCGGTCGTGGTGTCGGACTCGCCGAACGGCCCGTATGCGAAATCGTCGGTGATCGCGCCTCTGTCGTCGGTGAGCGCAAGCGTGCTGCCGAGCACGTCCGCGAGCACGCTGCGTGTGGTCGGGCCGACCGTGCGCGCGAACACCTGGTCGAGTCCGAGGCCGTTCATGAGGGTCGCATCGGTTCCGGGCGTGCCCTCCTTGAGGACGTTCCAGCCGTCGTGCACGAAATCGCGCGCGCTGCTGTCGATCGTCGCCGCGCTGCTGCGCCCGTGCGGGTCGCAGGCGAACGTCGCGATCGTGCCTCCGTCGTCTCTGATGCCGGTGAGCTGGTTGCGACTCTCCCAGGTGTAGGTCACGCTGACGCGCGCAGCCGCCGGGTACGCGGTGCGGCTCATTACAGCGCCAGTTGCAGCGATGGCCGGTGGAATCGGCCCTTTCGCCGGTGTGGCGGGCGATTCGGCGAGTAGTCGACCCGCTGGCCACCCCCTCCGAACCCGCTGGAATCGGGGATCGGACTTTCACTCGACTTTCATTCGCGTGACGCTCCACCTCGTCCTACGGACCTGCGGCGCCTCCAGCATTGTCCCGGACGTTCTCGGCTGCGCGTGTCGCGTTTGACTGGCTCGCAAAGGACTCGCCCGACGATGCGACTTTCTGCCCGTTGCCGGACTTCGCCCGCCAGTGGTAGTTCCCCGCCGTGTCGGCGTAGACCTCGTACGTCCACAGCTTCGCGTTCGCCTTGAAGTTCTGCGCAGCCGCTCTCGCATTCGACTGGCTGTAAAACGACTCGCCCGAGGACGCGATCTTTTGCCCGTTCCCACCCTTCAAGCGCCACCGATAGTTGCCACCGCTGCAGGCTCAAGCTCGCCGCGGGCCAGCTCGTCGAGGCCCTTGCGGACGCTCTCGCTGCGACGGTCGCGCGCGTCGTGCAGATAGTCCACCAGCGCGGTCAGCCAATCGCGGTCCTGACCGCAAGCCCGCAACTCGGCGAGCGCACGATGAACCGTACGAGCGCTTTCGCGGTCAATCTGCGCTGGCTTGGTGTCGGCCTTGCGCTCCAGCACTCCCCGACGCATCCACTCGCGCACCGTCGGCGCCGACACATCGAGGTACTCCGCAGCCGCATCGACGCTCAGGCCGGTGCCGCGCGCCACGTCGGTTTCAAGAAGCTCGGCTGCCTCCGCGAGACCTGCTGCAGCACGCATCAGCTTCTCACGGGGCCATTGCTTTCCCTGAGCGGGGACGACAAGCTCGCTGAGCTGATCGCGCACGTCATCGAGCCAGACCAGAGCCTCCGCTGTCGCTCGCTGCTCGCGCGTTGCCATGCGCAAGACCGTACCAGAGTTCTTCCTAAAAACAAGCGGTAAAACGAAAGCTAGGCCCGGCGAAGCCGGGCTTCGATGTCGTCGCGCAGGAACGGCGCCGTGCGAGCGCAGGTGTCTCTCAAGGTCGCCCTCCGCCCGTGCTTGTTTGAGTCCGTAGGATGACTCTGGAATTCTGTGTGTTATCACCCGCTAAGCCCAGAGAGCAGATGATGACGTACAAGGTCTTCGCAGACAGCAGCGGAAAGTACCGGTGGCACCTGAAGGGAGGAAATGGCCAGATCGTCGCTGTCTCGGGCCAATCCTTTGCCGACCACATCAACGCGGTTCACGCAGCCCGGGACTTCAAAGATTCGGCCTGCACATGGACCTATGAGGTGTACGCCGACACCCCAGGCAACTACCGATGGCGCGCCAAAGCGGACAACCGCCAGATTGTTGCTTCGTCCGGAGAATCATTTGACAGCAGGTCGAACGCCAGACGAGCAATGCGTAACGTGCAGGTCAACGGAGGGAAGGGGATCGGTCCGTACCCCCAGGGACCCTTCGATGATGCTTAGGAGTAGGCGCGATGGCTCGACGTGTTGTCGAGGAACGCATCGAGCCGCGCCACCGCTTCCCGTTCGTCGCCGGGCAGCAGGTGCCCGTAGATGTTGTAGCTGGCGCAGGTGTGACGGCTTCGTGGGCGGTGAGCGGGGTCAGCAGCTCGCCGGGGTCGACCTCGCGGCCCAGCTCGCGCGCACGCTGCTTCACCCCCTCGTTGCAGACAGCCCACGCGACGAGCGCCCGACGCCGTGCGGTGGTGCGCACGAACGCCTGGGTCGGCGTCCTGCCGAACGCGAGATCGTCGTCGCCGCGGCCCGTGCGGAGCTTGTGCGCGGCGAGCTCGTGGCGGAGCCGGCCGGCGAGCGGGACGATCCGGCGGCCGGCGTCGCTCTTGACGTCGATCTCGCCTTCCACGTCGTCCCATGAGCGCTCGACGCGGATCACGCCGGCGTCGAAGTCGACGTACCGCCAGCGCAGCGCGCGCAGCTCGCCGATCCGCAGGCCGCCGTAGAACGCGGTCGCCCACAGTGCCCGCTCGGTGTCGGGGAGCGCGTCGAGCAGCCGACTTGCGTCCTTGGGTGCGGCGATGCGGTCACGTCTGCCGCGCACGCGCGGCAGCTCAAGGCCGGTGGTCGGGTCGCGGCCGACGAGGTCGTCGCGGATCGCGCGCCGGTAGACGACGCGCAGCGGGTCGAGCTTGTTGTGGATCGTGGACGGGTGCAGTCCTCTCCCCCGCATCGCCTCCACGAGCGTCTGCACGTCGGCGCGCCGCAGCTCGTCCAGGCGGAACAGCCCGAGCGCCGGTTTGAGGTAGGTACGCGCAGCCTGCTCGTAGGAGCGGATCGTCGCGGGCTTGTAAGGCTTGCCGGAGCGGTCGAGGATCCGCCCTTCGCGCATCCCCTCCACCAGCGCATCGAGCGCGTCGGCTACAGAGCGGATTGAGCGTTGCGGCGCGCTGACCGCGCCGGTGCGCACGCCGACGAGCACGTCGTGCCGCCAGGAGCGCGCGGCCTCGTAAGACGGGAACGTGCGCGTGTGCCGGTGCTTGGCGCGGCTGTCCCACACCTGGGCCTGGAACGTCGGCGTGCAGTTGCAGCGCCTGCCCTCGCGCGAGCGGCACGCTTTCGCATGACGTTTCGTGATCCCGGTCGGTGAGCGGCTCAATGCCGCTCGCCGATGCTCATGCGTCTCGCGCGAGCTTGCAGACCCGTCGACGCACGTGAGGCAGGACACCATCAGGACTGGTGTCCTGCCATGCCCGTGCGGTGCGAGAGCAGCCATTCAGCGTTCTCGTCAGCCCAGCGCCGCAGCTCCTCGACGGGGAACAGCCGCAGCCGCCCGCGCCGGATGCAGCGCACCTGGGCCATGACGTAGCGCTCGAAGCTGTCGATCGACATCCCCAACGCCGAGGCCGCATCGGGCTTCGCCAACGCAATCGGCGCAATCACGAGGGCTGGATGAGCAGACGGAGCGCTCACTACACCGACGACCAGGCGACGAACGACAGGGTGCGAGTCGACAGCATTACCTCCCGGAGCGTCAGACACAAACCGCTTCGCCCTCTAATTACCGTCCTTTCTGTGAATTTATAGGCTGGCTTTATTTATGCCGTGTTGATCTCCTGGCCGGCGGGTCTGAGCCAACGTCTGAGTTTCCCCGGAGACTCAGACCCTGACTGACACTCGCGCGGAAGCGTCGTCGACCTTGCCGCTACCACCGGCGCGGGCGCCTGGGTCCGGAACAGGGTCTGGTTTTCTCCGGGAATCCGGGGCAGAGATCCGCAGGCTGTGTCCCTCGCTCCCCGCCAGACCGCCGCCGGCCTGACGCCAACGGGGCCAGATGCTTCCTGCTGTGGATGGTTGCGCAGCAGGAAGCGCGGTCCGTCTGCAGCAACCCTCGGTCCGTTATGGCAGCGAAACGGGGCGAAGTCGCCGAGGCAACCCGATGCGTGCCCTATGCCGCCTTCGGAAGCAGCGCAGAACCCTTGACCGCGGGTCCGCACGCCTTCCCGTCGTCATCGAAGGGGATCGCGGCGACCTCGTCGGCCGCCTCCGGCTCGTCGCGCGCAAGCTCGGCCAGCGCGGCGAGGGCGTCTTGCTCGCTCTCGAACCACGCGACGAGGTTGCCGGTGCTGGTGAAGATGCCGTGCGTCATGGTCGTAGATGAGGGTAACGAGCGACTCCGGCGCGGTCTACGCCGGCACCACATCCACCACGCACGCCGCAAGCTGGACCGGAGCGCCCCACAGCGAGCGATGCGCGCCCTTCGGCGACGCGTCAACGCAGAAGCCCGCGCGACCGGGGAGCCGCAGCCGTGCCACGTGCGTACCGATGCCGGGAAAGCGTTCGACCAACTGACACGCCGCCTCGCGGGTGGTGAAGGTCGAGACGGCCAAATGCAGGATCGAGTAGAAGCGCTCGACCCGTCGCGGGCGTGCCCGTGGCTGTGCACGCCCGGGACCTCGGGGACCGACGCGAGGACCCAGCCGTCCTCGTCGACCTCGTAGACGATCTCCACGCGGACGCTCACCTGACCAGAGTGCGGCAACGGCGGCGCATCCTTCAACCGCACAGATGTGGCACCCGGTGGCGACTTCCGTGCAGCTCATTGCAGCGCCAGCTGCAGCGCGCAGCCCTCTGGAACGCAAAAACCCTCCGATTTGGAGGGCTTTCGCGAGTACCGCCACGGGGATTCGAAGCGCATCGTGGGGGTTCTGCGATCGCCGCTCGATCGGCGTTCGGTCCTGTGTAGAAAGCGTTTGGCGGTTACCCCGACCCGCTCCCCACCCGCTTCGTACCCGCTCGAATCGGGGACCGACTTTCACTCGACTTTCATTCGGCAACCATGCCGCAGTCGCGCCGACACCTTGCGGGCGGCGGGCCGGTAGGCGTTCGCGACTCCCTTCAGACCCGCGTGATGGCGCCGCCTGAGAACCACCGAACGAGTGCGAGCGCAAGATGGACGGCTGCGTCCGCCTCCTCCTGAGACATGCCCATTGGGGCTTCCCGGTCGTCCGTGCCATGCCGCACATGCGCCGTCCACATGGCCTCCATGACCGGTACAACCGCTGACATGTCGCCCAGCGCGAACGTGAACTTGTGGGGGGCGTCCTTGACCGCGCGCAGCATCTTCCCCAATGTCGCACCAGCATCCTTTGGCGATACAACCGGTTTCGCTGCTGCCTCTACCGCCATAAGCGCCTGAAAGTAGGCCTGGTCCGGGATCGGGTCGCGCCCGGCAAGGTATTGCCAAGCGTCAGTCAGATGACGTCCAGCTCGCTCCGCCACGGGCAGGATCTCGTCTATGGCCTCTCGGACAGGACCGACGGCCCTCCGCGTAAGGGCGTAGTTCTCGTCACCGACCGGTGTTACTTCCCAGGCGGACCCACCCGAAAGCAACGTGACTCCGAGCTCCTGTGCAACTTCGTCGCCGCCGTGGGCGTGAGACTCCGTCAGATGATGGAGCGCGTAGTCAATGATGTCGAGCCCCGCCTCTCCGCCGCGGTTCGCGACACGCTCCTCCAGCGCCTCGGCGATCGCTCGGTCGTTGTACTGCCATGGCAGAGGCGGATCCAGGTGCATACGGGTCTGGAGATTCCGCATCCACTCCATGTTGTAGTAGATGCCCCCATAGGTGCGGCCGCGAAAAAAGGGCCGGAGCCAGGCGCGCAGGGGTTCAAGAAGCCACGACGGAATGCCCTCGTGCAAGGTGTCGAAAGACGTACTCGACTTTCCACGTGCTGATAGTGGCCGGTAGGTCATCGGCCAACAGCGTTCCACACGCTGCGGATGCGCCGTGTGTATGGCGATTAGGCCGAGGGGCGCCTAGCGGCCGCCAAGAACACATCGAGCTTAGTCGCCGCCTCCTTCTCCCCGCCAGGCATCAGGTGCCCGTAGCGGTTGAAGGTCGTGCGGACATCCGAGTGGCCGATGTAGACGCTCAGCTCCTTCGGGTTGAGTCCTGCGGCGATCAGGTAGCTCGCGGCGCAGTGACGGGCCTCGTGCGGCGTGAGCGGCTCGCACCACTCTCCCGCCTCGACCTCGCGACCAGCGCGTACGGACTCCTCCTCGACCTGCGCGTTCGCGTCTCTCCACGCTCTGAGCGCGCGACGCCGGATGGTCGTCGGGATGAACGGCAACGCGGCAGTGCGGCCGAAGACGAGATCGTCGCCGCCCCGGCCGGTCGCGTCGCGGTGTGCAGCCATCAGCTCGCCCAGGAGTCCGACGAGCGGCACCCGCCGGCGGCCGGCGTCGGACTTGACCTCGATCTCCCCCACCTCCGGATCGTCGTCCCAGCCACGACGGACGTGGATCACGCCGCCCTCCAGGTCAACGTCGCCCCAGCGCAGCGCCCGTAGCTCCCCGCGTCGCAGGCCAGCGTAGAAGGCCGTCGCCCACAGCGCCCGCTCGCCTTCCGGCAGCGCAGCGATGAGCCGCGCCGCTTCGGCCGGTCCCGCAATCCGCTCACGTCTACCTCGCACCGCAGGAAGCTCGAGGCCGTCGGTCGGATCGACTGCGATCTCGTCATCGCGGACCGCGCGCCGGCAAATCACCTGAAGCGGGTTGAGCGTGTTCTGGATTGTGGACGGCGAGTAGCCAACGGCCCGCAGCTGATCTACGAAGCGCTGCACATCGCGCCGCCGCAGATCGCTCAACCGACGATCTCCAAGCGCCGGCAGCACCCGCAGACGCAGCACCCGGTCATAGCCGCGCATCGTCGCCGGCTTATACGGCTTGCCCGAGCGGTCGAGGATCGACCCATCTCTCATTCCGGCGACGAGGACTCCCGCGGCGTTGGCCACGGTCGTTCTCGTCGGCGCGCGCAGCTTGCCTGCTCGGATCGCGTTCGCTGCGTCGTCGCGCCACGACCGTGCAATGCCCATGTCCGCGAAGTGCTTCCGCATGAGCTTGTTTGCCCGAGCGTCGAACACGGTCGCCTGGTAGCTGCGAGCGCATCTGCATCGTCTGCCGTCTCTCCAGCGGCAGCCGCGCGCGTGCACGCGATAGATGCCGGGGTACCGGGTCTTCTCCAGGGTCTGAGAGGGCATCGTTACGCTGCCTCCCCACCGATCTCCTCGGCTGGCGTCTTCGCCCGACCGGCCAAGAATCGATCGAGGCCGTCGATCGGATAGAGGCGGACGGTCCCGAGCCGGACCACGGGGAGGTTCGGTCGGACGTGACGGTCGAAGGTCTCCTCGCTGATTCCGAGCGCCTTCAGAACTTCTCCTCGCCGCAATGCGAGCTTCGAGCCGAGAGTCCACGGTCGCGCACCGATCTCGTGCGGGCGGTCGCCGCTGCCTCGGATGACGCGCTCGCCGAGGAGAGCCGGGCGGTCGGGGGTACGGCTCACGCGCATTTCGCCCCCTCGCTGCCCGGCCCGACCACGGCGGCGCTGCCAGCGGCGTGACGAGCTGCTGTTCTCGGCGTTCGACATCCCACGCTCGACACAACGGGCCAGTGGCCCGAAAGTGCCATGCGAGTTGCGGCCGGACAGCGTCGAGGCATGCCGCGGGCGGCGCATCAGCTCGCGATGCGCTCGGGTGTGTGGGCGGCGTGGGCTTCGTAGCGGTCGATCACCTCCGAGAGCGGGACGTCGAGGCCGTTGACGAGCCGCAGCAGCGTGCGGAACGTCGGGTTGATCTCGCCGCGCTCCAGGGCGCCGATGTAGTTGCGGTGAAGCCCGGTGCGGAAGCCGAGATCCTCCTGGGAGATCACCCGGCGATAGCGCAGGTCGCGCACAGCGGCGCCGAGGGCGTGGGACGGCGAGCGGGAGCCGTCAATAGGCTTGGTGATGCGGGGCATGGAAGCACTCCTTCCTGCTTCGCGGCCCGGGCGCCGTAGCCGCGGCGTCCGGGCACTTCTTCTGGATGGTGTACCACCACATGCAGTGGTACCGCTCGGATGCTATCTGACGCCGTCGGCGGAATCGAGGAGACTTCCGCCCGATGCCCCGCCCCACGCCCGGAATCCGCGTCCTCAACGTCCGCCTGCCCGAAGACCTCCACGCCGAGCTGAAGGCCACCGCTGAGAGACAGGGCGTCTCGCTCAACCAACTCGTCGTCGCCCTCCTCGCCGGCTCCATCAGCTGGAGACCCGGCAGAGCCAAGTAGGCCCCGCAGCTCCGCTCTGGCGGGAGTGCCCAGCCTTACCTCAGACGCCTTACATGGGCCGTCGTCGCGAAGGCCGGAAACGCCCGCGCGAAGGTGGGTGCAAGTGTGTGGAGGTCTATGCGGTGAAGGCGAGACCGGCGCTGGGCAGCAGGGCGGTCTGGGAGTTGAAGCGGTCCCACCGCGTGCCTTATCAGCGCACCAGATGTCCGGCGATCGGCTTAGTCTCGGGCGCGTGAACGCCGGTGAGGACAAGGACGAGATCGGCAACGAGGCGGCTCGAATCGAGGAGTCGGTGATGTACTCCGCGCAGACGCAGTTCTCTTCGAGCAAGTTCTGGCGGACTGCGAACTACGTGCTCGGCGTGCCCGCGGCGGCGCTGGCGGCCATCGCTGGCGCGACCGGCCTCTCGGACGCGGCGGACGCGCAAACGGCGGCCACGATCGCGCTGATCGCGGCGGCGCTGACGGCGATCCTGACGACGTTGAACGCTGCCCAGCGTGCGGAGCAGTCGCGCGTCGCCGCGACGGCATATCAGGCCCTTCAGGGGGACGCGCGGGTCTTTCGCACGATTGACGTGCCGAAGCTGTCGTACGACGACGCACGGGCGCGGCTGGACGAGCTGATCGTGCACCGCAACACGATCAACGAGACCGCGCCGGTGCCGGCGTTCCTCGCCTACCAGCTCGGCAAGCGCAACATCACCAAGGGGCGCCAGGATCACAGGGTGGACGGCAGATAGTGGCTACGACCGTGGCAAAGGCGTTCGATGAGTTCGCCGAAAAGATCAAGCCGACGCAGGCGCAGAGCAATCAGGTCAGCTCGCGGCGCACCGCCGTGGAGGGGTTCCTGAAGGCCAAGTACGGCGCCGACTCGAACATGCCGCTGACCGAGACGAAGGTGATCGGCTCGGCGGGGCGGCAGACCATGATCCGGCCGGTGGATGACGTGGACGTGTTCTGCGTCTTCGACGACAGCGAGGTCTGGTCGCAGTACGCCGGCAACTCACAGCAGTTGCTCTACCGCGTCAAGGAAGCGCTCGACGGCTACTCGGTCCAGACGGTGGGCTCACGCGGGCAGGCCGTCCGACTGTTCTACAGCGAAGGCCCGAACGTGGACATCACGCCCGCCTTCCCGGTCAAGAACTTCTTCGGCCAGCTTGATGGCTATTACATCCCGAAGGGAAACGGCGGCTGGCAGCAGACCAACCCGTACCAGCACGCCGAGTTCATGTCCCAGCGCAACCAGGAGCTGAGCGGGAACCTCAAGAAGTTCGTTCGGTTCCTGAAGCGCTGGAACGACGTCCACAGCAGACGCCTGAAGTCGTTCCACCTGGAGATCATGGCGCAGGCGGCATTCGCCACGCTTGGCACCAACAGCCGGGAGAACCTGGCCGTCTTCTTCGGGTACGCCGCCAACGTGCTCGACGTCAACGATCCGGCCGGCTACAGCGGCAACCTCGCCGACAACCTGACCTACAACCAGCGCCAGGCGATCCTCCAGAGTTTCACCACGGCCTCCGAGCAGATCGCTCGTGCCCGAGCGGCCGAGGCCAACGGCGACACAGCAGAGGCGATCCGCCAGTGGCGGATCGCCTTGGGACGCGAGTTCCCGAGCTACGGATAGCCGGCGCGATGCCTCCTCCTCGTGCAGGAGAGGTGCGACTCTTCCGCGAGCTTCAGCCTCTGCGACACGACACGCGGTTCCCATCAGGGACGACGGCGCAGAGGGCGCACCAGCCCAGAAGTGACGACGGCAGCACGCGACTTTCCTTCGCCCTTTCCGTCAGCCGTCCCCGGAACGACGAAAGCCCCGCGCTAGCAGGGCTTTCGTGGAGTACCGCCACGGGGATTCGAACCCCGGTTTCCGCCGTGAGAGGGCGATGTCCTAGTCCCCTAGACGATGGCGGCGCGTCGGTGGAAAAGATAGCAACCCGACCGGAGTCGGGCTGATGCGGCTGAGAGGACTTGAACCTCCACGGGGATTTGTGTGCCCCACACGGACCTGAACCGTGCGCGTCTACCGATTCCGCCACAGCCGCAGGAATCGAGACCGAAGATACACGGTCGCGCCGGTGGATCGCCGCGTCGTGGGGCGGCGCGAGCCGGGCAGGGCGGGTGGGTCGCTTGCGCCGCTGGGTAGCGTTGCTGCATGCCCTCCCCCGCCTGGCCCGCCCTCCCGCCCTACGACGCCTGGGCCGCCACCTGCGACACGCTGCACGCGCACACGCAGGTGCTCGGCAAGCTCGCCGTCGCGCTCGCGCCGCCGGAGCCGCAGCTGCAGCACGCCGCGCTGCGGCTCACCGCGCGCGGGTGGGAGACGCTGCCGCTGCCGGCGCCGGACAGGTCGGGCGCGCTCGTGGCGGCGCTGGACCTCACCGCGCACGAGGCGGTCGTGGAGCACAGCGGCGGAGGCACGACACGCATCGCGCTCGGTCCCGACCGGGCTGTCGGGACCGTGACGCAGGAGCTGCTCGCGGCCGCGCGCGAGCTGGCGGGCTCGGCGGTCACCATCGACCCGACCCCGCAGGAGGTCTCCTGGACCGTCCCGCTCGACGCGGACGACGAGCACGCCACGTACGACCCGCACGCCGTCACCGCCTACTTCGCCGCCGCGACCAAAGCGGCGCAGGTCCTCGCCGCCTTCCGCGCCCCGTACCGCGGCCGCTCCACGCCCGTCAACGCCTGGTGGGGATCGTTCGACCTCGCCGTCAGCCTCTTCTCCGGCGAGCCCGCGAGACCGCCCTCGGAAGACTTCATCATGCGCAACTCGATGGACGCCCAGGAGGTCGCTGTCGGCTGGTGGCCCGGTGACGCGAGATATCCGCAGGCCGCCTTCTACGCATACGCGCATCCGTCCGCGGACGGCTTCCCCGACGCCGAGCTCGAGCCGGCCGCCGCCCGCTGGGACGCGCAGCTCGGCCTCTATGTGCTCGATCACGCCGAGCTCGCCGCGACCCCGGACCCGCACGCCGCCGCGCTCGCGTTCGCGCGCTCCGCCTTCGAGCACGCCTGCGCGGCCTGCGCCTGGGACCCGGCACTGGCCGTACCGGTCCCGCCCGTTCGTTAGGCTCGCCCCGCTCACGAGGGAGTGGACCGCGGCTCGCCCGCCCCGCTCCCACCCGTCATCGTGTTCGAACAAGGGAGCAGTCCCGTGAAGCTCGTGATCGGCATCGTCCGGCCCGAGAAGGCCAACGACGTGCTCGAGGCCCTCTACCGCGCCGAGGTACGCGGCGTATCGCTCAGCCGCGTCCAAGGACACGGCGGAGAGCTCGACCGCGTCGAGACGTACCGCGGCACCACCGTCAAGGTCGGCCTGTCCGACAAGGTCCGCTTCGAGATCGCCGTCTCCGACGAGTTCGTCGACGCGACGATCGAAGCGCTGTGCGACGGCGCCCGCACCGGAGAGGTCGGCGACGGAAAGATCTTCGTCGTCCCGCTGGAGCGCGCCGTGCGCATCCGCACCGGCGAGTCCGACAGAGCCGCCGTCACCCCGCTGGGGACGTGACGATGCCGCCACTGCTCGCAGCCGCCGGCGGAGTCGACACCGGCGACACCGCCTGGATGCTGATCGCGACCGCGCTCGTGCTGATGATGACCCCGGCGCTCGGGCTCTTCTACGCCGGGCTCGTGCGCTCGAAGAACACGCTCAACACGTTCATGATGTCGATCGCCGCGATCGCGATCGCCGTCGTCACGTGGGCCGCGATCGGCTACTCGCTCGCGTTCGACGGCACCGGCGACCTCATCGGCGGCCTGAACTACGCGTTCCTGCACGACGTCGGCTTCACCCCGCGCGACGGCACGACGATCCCCCACCTCGTCTTCTTCGCCTTCCAGACGACCTTCTGCGTGATCACCGTCGCGCTCGTCTCGGGCGCCGTCGTCGAGCGCATGCGCTTCGGCGCATTCCTCGTCTTCGCCGCGGCGTGGTCGCTCGCCGTCTATCCCGTGCTCGCGCACTGGGGCTTCGGCGGCGGCTGGCTGATGGGAGGCGGGACGCTCGACTTCGCCGGCGGCATCGCGGTCGAGATGGCGTCCGGCTTCTCGGCGCTCGCGGCCGCGCTCGTCGTCGGCGCGCGCAAGGACTACGGCCGCCAGGCGCTCCTCCCCCACAACGCCGTCTACGTGCTGCTCGGCGCCGGCCTGCTGTGGTTCGGCTGGTTCGGCTTCAACGGCGGCAGCGGCTTCTCGACGGGCAACGCGAGCGTGCTCGCCTTCACGAACACGCTGCTGACGCCGGCCTGCACGCTCGTCGTGTGGTTCGCGCTCGACCTGATCCGCGGCCGCAAGGTGACGGCGATCGGCGCCGCCACCGCGATCATCGTCGGCTGCGTCGCGATCACACCGGCCGGCGGCTACATCAGCCCCGGCTGGGCGATGGCGCTCGGCGCGCTCGCCGCGCTGCCGAGCTACGCGATCATCGTCTGGCGCCCGCGCACGCGCGTGGACGAGACGCTCGACGTGCTCGCCGCGCACGGCACGGCCGGCCTGTTCGGGATCGTCTTCATCGGCTTCGTCGCGCAGGCCGCCTGGAACGGCGTCTCCGACGGGCTCCTCTACGGCAACGCCGACCAGCTGCTGTGGCAGGTGCTCGCCGCGCTCGCCACGCCGGCGTACGCGTTCGTCGTGACGTTCGCGCTGCTGAAGCTGATCGGCGCGCTGATGCCGCTGCGCGGCAGCGAGCGCGAGGAGGCGATCGGGATGGACGTCACGCAGCACGGCGAGGAGGCGTACGCCTCCGGCGAGGGCGCGATCCTCGTCACGACCGAGGCGGGGATGGACGGCCCGCGCCCGGTCGCGCAGCCGGAGCCGGCCTGAGAATCTGTTTCAAAATGCGGGCGAGTCGGATGGTGCCGGATCGTGGATGCCGGGCGCCGCGCGCGATGTGAAGGCGCAGCAGAGCTGCGTCGAGCATCGCGGGTGGCGAACCGGCGCCGCGAGACGGTGCCAGCCGGCCGATCGGCATTTTGAAACAGGTTCTAAGACGCGCCGAGGCGCGGGCGCCCTGTGCGCCCGCGCCTCTCTCGCGTTGCTGACGTCGCCGGATCAGCGGCGGCGGAGGTGCCGCCCTCTGACCGGCGCGACCGTGACCGTCAGCTCGCGCGAACCGGCGCCCGCGGACTTGAAGTCGCCGGCCCACTGCGCGACGAACGTCGTCGTGCCGCGGCCGACGCCCCACGCGCTTGCGAAGGTGCCGTTGGAGGCCACCCGGACCGTCTGGTGCGCCCAGCTCGTGGAGCCTGCCGAGCGCGCCGAGACGACCACCTCGGCGCTGCCGCCGCCGGTCGGCGCCAGCCGGCCGGTGACGGTGATGCGCCCGGCTCTCGTCAGCCGGCGCCGCTTCGTCGCGAGCGCCAGCTGGGAGGGGCCTCCGGCGACGCCGCCGCTCGTGCTGAACAGCAGCTCCGAGTCGCCCGCGAGCACGTAGTCGACGCCGTCGCCGGCGACGAGCCCGTCCGCCTGGATCTGCTCGTTGACGACGAACTGCGGCTGCCACGTCGCGCCCGCGTCCTCGCTGCGCAGCAGGTAGCCGCCGGCGACGTTGCCCAGGCCGCGCACGACGAGGGTCGCGACGCGCGGGGAGCGGACCGACATCCCGACCACCGAGTCCGTCCCGATCGACGTCAGCTGCGTCCAGCGTCTGCCGCCGTCCGCCGTGCGCCAGACGCGCCCGTGCGCGTCGCGCATCAGCCCGACCTTGGCGTTCGCGAACGCGACCTGCAGGATCGCAGGCGCTCTGCGCCCGCCGGGCCGCGAGATCGCCCTCCACGTGCGTCCGTCGTCGTCGCTGCGCGCGATCGTCGCGGGGCCCCACACGTAGGTCGCACCGCCGACGGCCGCCTGCGCGACGCCGCTCAGCTGCGCGCGCAGCACCGCGCTCGCGCGCACCTGGTCGAACGTCTCCCCCGCGTCGACCGAGCGCCGCACGCCGCGCGGGCCGATCACCAGCACCGTGCTCGCGTCCGGTGCGAGCACCGCGCGCGGGCGCCGCGTGCTGCCGGTGCCGAGCGTCTTCCACGTCGTCCCCGCGTTCTCGGTGCGGAACAGCCCGCCGTCGACGTCGAGCGCGTAGCCGTCGGTCGCCGTCGGGAACGAGACGTCGAGCAGGTCGGCGGGCGTCGGCACGTTGCCGCCGGTTCTCCAGGTGCGGCCGCCGTCGCTCGTCTGCGCGAGGCCGCCGTCCGTGCCGGGTGCGAACGCGGTGCCTGCCGCGCCGCCCGCGCGCAGCGCCCGGAAGCTGCCGCGGATGCGCCCGCCGATCGGCGTGAACGTCACGCCGGTGTCGTCGGAGACGACGGACGTGCCGCGGTCGCCGGCGGCGATCACGCGCGACGGCGAGCCGAACGCGGCCGCATGGACCGGATCCGTCGAGGGCGTGACGACCGTGCCGCCCGCGTCGCCGTACTCGCCGGTGCGGATCAGCTCGGTGCCGGCCGCCGTCGTCAGGACGCAGATGCGGCTCGTGTTGCAGCCGATCGACGTCAGGCTCTGGTTGCCCGGGGCGACGCTCTTCGCGGTCCACGTCGCCCCGCCGTCGTCGCTGCGCAGGAACGCGCCGCCGTCGCCGACCGCGAAGACGTGCTGCGCGTCGGGGAACCACAGGCGGTTGAGGCGCGGCCCGGAGCTGGCGACCGCTCTCCACGAGACGCCGCCGTCGAGCGTCTGGAAGACCTTGCCGCCGCTCGTCGCGTAGCCGACTCTCTCGCTCAGGAAGGCGAGCCCGCCCGGTTCGGCGGAGCCGCCCGCGGCGCGCGTCTCCGGCACCGCCGTGCGCGGCGCGAACTGCGTGCCGCCGTCGGTGGTGGTGAAGATCGATCCGTCCGCCAGCAGCAGGAAGCCGAGGTCTCTGGTGACGAACGAGAGGTCGCGCAGGCCGACCCTGCAGCCCGACTCGACCGGGGTGAAGCGGACCGCGGTGAACGTCGCGCCGCCGTCGACGGTGCGACGCGCGACGCAGCCGCCGCCGGCGAAGACGGTGTCGGCGTCGAGCGCCTGCACGACGCTCAGCCCCTGGAGCGTGCCGACCTGCAGGCCGCTCCAGCTCGTGCCGCCGTCGCGGGTCTTCAGCAGCGTGCCGAAGTCGCCGGCGGCATAGCCGGTGCCGCCGGAGAACGACATCGCGCGCACCGTGTTGCCCTGCGGCAGCGGGTTGCCCCACTGCCAGCCCGACGATCCGACCTGCACGTTGGCGCCGGCGGACGCCGACGGCACGAGCGCGGCAGCGGTCAGCACCGCCGCGAGCGCGGTCTTGCGGAACATGTGAATTGCCTCCCGGTCGCTTGGGACTCGGTCGTTTGAGAACCGACGCTTGATTCAACGTGGGTCGCGCCGGAAGTTGCGCATTTGGCTGCGGGGGCCTTCCCCACCCCCATACGCAAGCGAGCGCCAATGGCGAGGCACGGCCGCGGCCGTACGATGCGCGGCATGACCTTCTTGACGCGCTGGAGCCGCGACCTCGCCTTCCACTGCGTCGGGCTCGTCACGAGCGTCGTCGGCTTCACGATCTGGGTCACGGGCGTGTCGGTGACGCTCGGCCTTGCGGTGACCGTGGTCGGGCTGCTCTCCGCGCTCGTCTTCTTCTGGATGTTCCGCTGGTTCGCGCGCGTCGAGCGCCGCCGCGCCGCGCTCGTGCTTGCGGAGCCGATCCCCGAGCGCTACCGGCGCGGCAAGCCCGGCGCCGGCTGGTTCGCGCGCCTGCGCGCCGCCGCCGCCGACCCGGCGACGTGGAAGGACTTCGCCTGGACCGGCATCTGCGGCGTCCTCGGCTTCGCGCTGTCGCTCGCCGCGATCTGCCTGTGGGGCGTCGTGCTCGGGCTCGTGACGCTGCCGGCGTGGTACTGGTCGCTGCCGGAGCCGGTCGAGATGGGCCTCTACGACGTCGACGGCCTCGGGCTCGCGTTCGCGACCGCCGGGATCGGGCTCGTGCTGGTGCCCGTCTGCGGGCTGATCGTGCGCGGGCTGACGCGCCTGGAGCTGGCGATGATGGTGCCGCTGCTGCGCCCGCCGCGCGGCGAGGAGCTGGCCGAGCGCGTCGACGTGCTCACGAGCACCCGCGCCGGCGCCGTCGACGCGCAGGCCGCCGAGCTGCAGCGCATCGAGCGCGACCTGCACGACGGCGCGCAGGCGCGCCTCGTGGCGCTCGCGATGAGCCTCGGGATGGCCGAGGAGAAGCTCGACAGCGACCCGGCGCAGGCGCGCGAGCTGCTGCTCGAGGCGCGCGGCGAGGCGAGAACCGCGCTGACCGAGCTGCGCGACCTCGCGCGCGGCATCCACCCGCCGATCCTCGCCGACCGCGGTCTGGAGGCGGCGATCACGTCGATCGCCGCGCGCTCGCCGCTGGCGGTGACGATCGACGCCGCACTGCCGTCGCGGCCGCCCGCCGCGGTCGAGGGCGCCGCCTACTTCGTCGTCGCCGAGGCGCTCGCGAATGCGACCAAGCACAGCGGCGCACGTGCGGTGCTCGTGCGGCTCGTGCTGCGCGACCGCGTGCTGGCCGTCGAGATCGCCGACGACGGCCGCGGCGGCGCCGATCCGCGGGGCTCCGGGCTGCTGGGGCTGCGGCGGCGCGTCGCGGCGCTCGACGGCACGCTGACGGTCGTCAGCCCGGCCGACGGCGGCACGACGCTGCACGCCGAGCTGCCCTGCGGCGACACCGGCGCGGCATGACCGCGATGCCCAACCGGCATCGCGGGAACGCCGGCTGAGATCCCCGCCGGACCGGGATCGGGCGGCTTCCGGTCGATCGCCGGCGCGGCGCGACGGCGCACATCGGGTCGCGACCCCACGGCGGGTGGCGGTAGTCGTTCCCGCCATGCCAACCCTCCGCCGCCTCCTCCCCACGCTCGCCGCGCTCTGTGCGCTGGCGCTGCCCGCCGCCGCCCACGCGGCCGACCCCCCGTCCTACCGCGACGCCGTGCTCGCCGACCACCCGACCTCCTACTGGCGCCTCGGCGAGGCATCGAGCGCGCCGATCGCCGCCGACGAGACCGGCCACCACCCCGGCTGGTACGGCGGGCCGCCGACGCTCGGCGTCGCCCACTCGGTCGGCGACGCCGACACCGCGATCGACCTCGACGGGCTGCAGACGCAGCCGCTCGGCCAGTTCGTGCACGTCTCCGACAACGGCCACCTGTCGTTCCCCGGCCTCGCCCCGTTCACGCTGGAGGCGTGGGTGCGCCCGCGCGGCTTCAACGACGTGACGCGGCGGATCTTCTCGAAGGAGAGCGTCGACGGCGGGTACCTGCTCGGCATCCAGAGAGGCGGGATCGTCTTCTCGCGCTACACGTTCGGCAATCAGTGGAGCACGCTCGTCACGGGCGTCGACGCCAACCGCTGGAGCCACGTCGCCGCCACCTGGGACGGCGCCGTCATGTCGATCTACGTGGACGGCTGGCTGGCCGCCCAGGGACCCTCGCGGCTGTCGATCCCCGACGCGCGCTCGGACCTCTCGATCGGCGCGAAGCAGTCGCGCTGGCGCTTCTACGCGGGCGGGCTCGACGAGCTGGCGATCTACCCCTACGCGCTCTCGTACGGGCGTGTGCTGACGCACGCGCGCCTGGGCGGGGACGTGCGGTAGAGAGCACGCCCGCGAAATCAGGGTCAGCCTGCGACGAGGGATGTCGTGGGTGGATGCTGGGCGTCGCGTGGCGTCCAGCGCCGCCCACGGCATTCCTCGACGTAGGATGGGGGGCGATGCGGGTAGTAATCGCGGAGGACTTGGCGCTGCTGCGCGACGGGATGATCCGGCTGCTGCGCGACCACGGGCACGAGGTCGTCGCGGCGGTCGAGGACGGCGACGCGCTCGTGCGCGCGGTCGCCGGCCACAAGCCCGACATCTGCGTCGTCGACGTGCGGATGCCGCCGACGTTCACCGACGAGGGCGTGAAGGCGGCCGTGCGGGTGCGCGAGCAGTCCCCCGGGACGGCGGTGCTGATCGTCTCGCAGTACGTCGAGGAGACGTACGCCGCCGAGCTGCTGGCCGACGGGCGCGGCGGCGTCGGCTACCTGCTGAAGGACCGCATCGCCGACGTGCGCGAGTTCGTCGACGCGGTCGAGCGCGTCGCCGGCGGCGGCACCGCGATGGACCCCGAGGTCGTCGCGCAGCTCGTCACGCGCCACCGCCAGGCCGACGGGCCGCTCGACCAGCTCACGCCGCGCGAGCGCGATGTGCTGGAGCTGATGGCCGAGGGCCGCTCCAACGCCGCCATCGCGGCGGCGCTCGTCGTCACCGACGGCGCCGTCGAGAAGCACATCTCCTCGATCTTCGGCAAGCTCGGCCTGCCACCGTCGGACACCGACCACCGCCGCGTGCTGGCCGTGATCGCGTTCCTGCAGGGCTGACTCGCCCGCGGCCTACGGATACCAGTACAGACCCGGGATCACGACCGCGGCGTCGTTGACGAGCACGAAGTGGTGCCGTGCGGTCGTCGGCTGGTCGTAGACCTCGCCGTCGTTGAGGTTCATGACGGGCGCGACCCCGTCGTGCGCCGGCGGCGAGACCCACGCGACCGCGGTCGCGGGCGCCGGCGGGAAGTGCGCGTGGTGGTGCAGCCACGCCCAGCGATCCGGCTCGACGTGGATCAGCAGCTGCGCCAGCTCGTCGGGCGTCGGGACCATCCAGACGCCGCCGTAGCCGTACGGGCAGAGGCTCTGGGGGCACTGGAGGATCCGGCGCGAGGCGTCGCCGCCGAACGGGCGCACCCACACGTCGCCGTCGCTGCTCGTCCAGGTGCCGGCGATCGGCTTGCCGGCGTGGCCGAACGTCCACGCCAGGTTCGTGCGCGTGTCGACGACGGTGCCGTCGTGGACCCACGTCTTCACGAGCGCGCTCTGCGCGGCGAGCTCGGCGTCGAAGTCCTTCAGCTCCTGCTGGATCCGCTCGTGCCCGTAGCCCATGTGGTGCCAGTAGTTGAGGCGCAGCTGCAGCAGCGCCGCCTCGTACATCGAGTAGTACTTGTAGACCTCGCGCTGCGCCAGCGACAGCTCGTGCGTGAAGAACGGGTTCGCCTTGCCGCGCGCGGCCTTGTTGGCCGCGACGAGCAGGCCGTCGGCGCCGGGCGCAGGGACGGTCAGCTGCTTGTGGAGGACCTCCTGCGCGCTCCACAGGTCGCCGTGCGGGCCGAGCTGCGCGATCAGGTGGTCGGCGTGGACTCTGCGCTCGTGCGCCGTTCTGGCGTGCGCGAGGTGGGAGAGCTCCTTCTGCGCCTTGTCGATCGCGCCGGTGACGCGCGCGGCCTCGAGCGCCGCGTGGCTGTACTGCGCCTGCACGACGTGGCCGGCGACGCCGTTGAGGTGTCTGTGCACGTCGACGAGCGCGAGCTTGAGGCCGTCGATCTCCTGGCGGATCGCGCCGATGTCGGCCGCGCTGCCGTCCTCCACGAAGGGGCCGAGCAGGTTGCCGACCGTCGCGCCGTGCTTGCCGAGCGCGCCGTCCTTGAGGTGGCCGACGAGATAGGCCGCGCCCTGTCTGGCGAAGGCGGCGGCGAACGCGTTGGCGACGGCCGAGCTCTTGTGGGCGGGCGGGGCGCGATGATGCCCGGCGACGGCGCTGGCGGGCGTGAGGGCGAGCGTGGCCGCGACGGTCGCGAGCAGGAGAAGGTGGCGCATGGGCACCCCTTCGGTGTCAGACGACGGACGCTGAAATCCTGCAATGCAGACCGTCGAGGCGGGGCGAGCCCGCGCTCGCTCAGCCCACCGAGCGGAAGCGGCGAAACCGAGCGCGCGCGGCCCCGAGCAGCGCCAGCGGGCGCTCCTCGGTGACCTCGGGGACCGGCGCGCGCGGGCGCAGCGCGGCCACCTGGTCGTGGAAGGCCGCGACCTCGCGGGCCGCGCGCTCGTCCGTCCAGCCGGCGTGGCGCACCGCGATCTCGGCCGCCGCGTCGACGGCGTTCAACCCGGCGTGCGCGCCGTAGCCGACGAGCGTGCGGCGCTGGACGACGTCGGCGAGCGTCTCCGCCATCTCGGTGCGCAGCGAGAACACGACCTCGGCGCCGATCGCGCCGCTGTCCTCGTCGAACGGCTCGCGCAGGTCCGGCGAGCCGTCGGCGAAGTCGAGCGCCTCGGCCGCGCGCGTGCCGTAGATGCGCAGCAGGCGGTCGGCCGCCTCGACCGGCAGCCCGCTGGTGACGCGGAAGCGCTCCCTGAAGCCGGCGAACGGGTAGGCCGTCCCGCCCGGCAGCGGCAGCTGGTGCGTGCGGCACTTGTCGGCCTTGCGGCCGAGCTTTTTGACGGCGAGGTCGACGGTCTCCTCGGAGAGCCGACGGTACGTGGTGATCTTGCCGCCGACGATCGACAGGAGGCCGTCGACGCGCTCCCCCTCCGCCACGTCTCTGCCCGCGTGGTCGTGGATCACGTGGTTGCGCGTGATCGAGCCCTCGTCGCCGTTCGGCGCGGCCGGCAGCGGCCGCACGCCCGCATAGCTGTAGAGCACCTGCTCGGGCGTCAGCGCAGCGCCGGGGATCAGGCCGTTCGTCTCGTCGATCAGGTAGCCGATCTCCTCCTCCGTCGCGACGACGTCGTCGAGGTCGCCGTCGTAGCGCGTGTCGGTCGTGCCGATCAGGTAGAGCCCGTTCCACGGCACGACGAAGTACGGCCGCCCGTCCCCCGCCGCCTCCGCGTAGACCGCCTCGCGCGGCGCGCCTGGGAACGGCTCGACGACGAGGTGGCTGCCCTTCGTGCCGCCGATCAGCCGGCGCGGCGGCGCGCCGTGGGCGGGTGGGAACAGGATCTCGTCGACCCACGGACCGCTCGCGTTGATCACGAGCGCGCCACGCGCACGGTGCTCGGCGTCGTGCAGCTCGTCGTGCAGCGCGACGCCGGTGACGCGGCCGGCCGATCCGCGCTCCAGCGCCGTCACGCGCATGTACGGCAGCACGACGGCGCCGAGGCGGCGCGCGTCGAGCGCGTTCTCCAAAGCGAGGCGCTCCGGGTACTCGGCCTGCGCGTCGTAGTAGGCGGCGGCCGCGCGCAGGCCCTCGCTGCGCAGCCCCGGCTCGCGCCGCAGCGCCTCGTCGCGGCTGAGCATGCGGTGGCGCTCCAGCGACTTGTCGAGCGACAGCGCGTCGTAGGCCATCATCCCCATGCGGATCAGCGCCGGCCGGCGCTTGTGCTCCTCGTAGACCGGCAGCAGGAACGACAGCGGGTGCACGAGGTGCGGCGCGATGTGCAGCAGCGTCTCGCGCTCGCGCAGCGACTCGCGCACGAGCGGGACCTCGAAGTGCTCGAGGTAGCGCAGGCCGCCGTGCACGAGGCGCGTCGAGCGGCTCGTCGTGCCGGCGCCGACGTCGCCCTTGTCGACCAGCAGCACGCTCAGGCCGCGCAGCGTCGCGTCCCGGGCGATGCCGGCGCCGTTGATGCCGGCCCCGATCACGATCAGGTCGAACGGGCGCTCGAAGGTGCGTTGTGGCAGCGGTGCGCGCATTAGGATCCCCGCCCCATCGTACGAAGGGGCCGGACGTGTCGCGTTACGTAGCTGCAATCGACCAGGGCACCTCGTCGAGCCGCTGCATCCTGTTCGACCGCGACGGGGCGGTCGCCGGCGCCGCGCAGCGCGAGCACGCGCAGGTCCATCCGCAGGCCGGCTGGGTCGAGCACGACCCGTTGGAGATCGCCGCGAACGTGCGCGCCGTGATCGACGAGGCGGTCGCGGCAGCCGGTGCGAGCGCCGCCGACGTGGCGGCGGTCGGGATCACGAACCAACGCGAGACGACCGTGCTGTGGGACCGCGCGAGCGGCGAGCCGGCGGCGAACGCGATCGTGTGGCAGGACACGCGCACCGCGCCGCTCGTCGCGGAGCTGGCCGAGGCCGGCGGCGGGGTCGACTGCCTGCGCGCGGTCACGGGCCTCCCCTTCTCGACGTACTTCGCCGGCCCGAAGGCGCGCTGGCTGCTCGACGCGCGGCCCGAGCTGCGCGCGCGAGCGGAGGCGGGCGAGCTGCTGTTCGGGACGATCGACTCGTGGCTGATCTGGCAGCTGACGGGCGGTCCGGACGGCGGCGTCCACGTCACCGACGTGACGAACGCGAGCCGGACGCTGCTGATGGACCTCCGAACGCTCGACTGGTCGGATGACTGTCTCGACGCGATCGGGATCCCCCGCGCGATGCTGCCCGAGATCCGCTCCTCCTCCGAGGTCTACGGGGAGATCCGCTGCGGCTGCGCGCTCGACGGCGTGGCGATCGCGGGCGTGCTCGGCGACCAGCAGGCGGCGTTGTTCGGACAGGCCTGCTTCGCCCCGGGCGAGGCGAAGAACACCTACGGCACGGGCTGCTTCCTGCTCGTCAACACGGGGGCGGAGCCGGTCGCCTCGCACCAACTGCTCACGACGGTCGCCTACCGCCTCGGCGACGGACCGCCCGCCTACGCGCTGGAGGGCTCGATTGCCGTCGCCGGCGCCGGCGTGCGGTGGCTGCGCGACCAGCTCGGCTTCATCGACAGCGCCGACGAGGTCGAGGCGCTGGCGGCGAGCGTGCCGGACAGCGGCGACGTCTACGTCGTGCCGGCGTTCAGCGGCCTGTTCGCGCCGCGCTGGCGCGACGACGCGCGCGGCGCGATCGTCGGGCTGACGGCCTTCACGACGAAGGCGCACATCGCACGGGCGATGCTCGAGGCGACCGCCTGGCAGACGCGCGAGGTGCTCGACGCGGTGCGCTCGGGCACCGGCACGACGTGCCCGGAGCTGAAGGTCGACGGCGGCATGACGGTCGACGAGCTGCTGATGCAGTTCCAGGCGGACGTGCTCGGCGTGCCGACGGTCCGCCCGCAGGTCGCGGAGACGACGGCGCTCGGAGCCGCCTATGCGGCCGGGCTCGCGCTCGGAACGTGGTCCTCGATCGATGACGTGCGCGCGAACTGGCGCGAGGCCCGGCGCTGGGTGCCGCGGATGGACGCCGACGAGGTCGAGCGCCGCTACGCGCGCTGGCTGCAGGCGGTCGAGCGCTCGCTCGGCTGGGCGAGCTGACCGCCTCGGCGCGTTCAGGTTTCCGCAGCGCGGGCGCCGGGCACGCGGGCAGGACGGCCTCGTGACGCCGATCCAACCGGAAGGAGCAGCCGTGCTTGCCATCACCGACACCGCCGCCGAGGCGATCCGCGGGATCGTCTCCGCGCCCGAGCTGCCCGACGGCGCGGGCCTGCGGATCGCGACGCAGCCGGGCACCGGCGAAGCCGCCTCGCTCGAGGTCACCGTCGCCGAGACCCCGGCCGACACCGATCAGGTGCTCGACGAGGAGGGAGCGCGCGTGTTCGTCGAAGCGGACGCGATCGCGCTGCTCGACGACAAGCTGCTCGATGCGCAGATCGAGGGCTCGCGCGTCGGCTTCATGCTCAGCGAGCAGGTGCTGTAGCGCGAGCTCTCAGTCCAGCAGCAGCTTGACGATCGCCGCGATCCCGACGACCACGATCACGGCGCGCAGCGCCGGCGCGGGCAGGCGCCGCCCGACGCGCGCGCCGAGCTGACCGCCGATCGCGGAGCCGACGGCGATCAGCGCGACCGCGCCCCACGCGAGCTGGTCCTGCGCCGCGAGCACGAACACGATCGCCGCGACGAAGTTCACGAGGCCCGCGAGCACGACCTTGAGGGCGTTGACGCGCTTGAGGTCGTCGTCGATCGCGATCCCCAGCAGCGCCAGCAGCAGGACCCCCTGCGCCGCCCCGAAGTAGCCGCCGTAGACGCCGGTGCCGAAGGTCCCCAGCAGCGCGAGCGGGCCGCCCTCGCGACGGTCGTCGTCGGGGTGGCGGCGCGCCGCCAGCCAGCGGTTGAGCCGCGGCTGCACGATCACGAGCACGACCCCGAGCGCGACGAACGCGGGCACGACCGCGTCGAACGCCGACGCCGGCAGCGCCAGCAGCAGCACCGCGCCGCTGACGCCGCCGAGCAGCGAGGCCGGCGCGAAGCGCAGCAGGCGGCCGCGCTGACCGCGCAGCTCGCGGCGGAAGCCGTAGGCGCCGGAGATCGAGCCGGGCACGATGCCGAGGTTGTTGGAGATGTTCGCGGTCAGCGGCGGATAGCCGACGGCGAGCAGCACCGGGAAGGTGACGAGCGAGCCGGAGCCGACGAGGGTGTTGATCGCGCCGGCCCAGATGCCCGCGACGAACACCAGCAGCGCCTCGGGCAACGACATGGACGAAGGATAGGCGGGCGCGCCGTCGGCCGATCCGTCCGGCCGGGCACGCCCGCCTGCACTGCACCCTCCTCCCTGGAGGCGAGCCCGCCCGGCCCACAGTGGGGGGACCTGGCCGGGCGAGCTCTATCCCGCGTCGCCGGCACGGGGGGACGGGAGCGACGGCGACGCGGGAAGCTTGGAAAGCGGTCTGTCAGTTCACGGCCTGCTGCTCCGGCTGCGTGCCGAGCGTCACGGTCACGTGGCCCTGGCCGCCGTCGCGCTCGACGGTCAGCCGCACCTCGTCGCCCGGCTTGTGAGCGGAGATCGCGCCGGCCAGCTCGGTGGCATCGGTGACCTGCTCGCCGTCCAGCGCCAGGATCGTGTCGCCTTCCTGCAGGCCGGCCTGCTCGGCCGGGCCGCCGGACGCGAGCCCCGCGACCTGCGCGCCGGAGCCGCTCTCGGTCGCCGCGAGCTGGACGCCGAGGTAGGCGTGCTCCACCTGGCCGCCGGCCTCGAGCGCGCTCAGGGCGCTTCTGACGGTGTTCGACGGGACCGCGAAGCCGATGCCGACGTTGCCGTTCTCGGCATCGCCGCCGCCGTTGAGGATCTGCGAGTTGACGCCGATCACGCGGCCGTGGTCGTCGAGCAGGGGGCCGCCGGAGTTGCCGGGGTTGATCGGCGCGTCGGTCTGGATGACGTGGTCGATCGTGTACCCGTTGGGGGCGCTGATCTGGCGGTCGAGCGCCGACACGACGCCGCTCGTGAGCGTGTGGTCGAGCCCGAACGGGTTGCCGATCGCGTACGTCGCGTCGCCGACCTGGAGCTTGCTCGAGTCGCCGAGCTGCAGCGGCGTGAACGTCTCGCCGCCGGCGTCGTCGACGCGCAGCAGCGCGAGGTCGCTCGACGTGTCACGGCCGACGACGGTCGCGGGATGGGCCGCGCCGCCGCCGACCTTGACCGTAACCGCCGTCGCACCCTCCACCACGTGGGCGTTCGTGACGATCAAGCCTTCCTTCGAGACGACGAAGCCGGAGCCGGTCGCCTCCCCCTGCTGCGAGCCCCCGAAGTCGGATTCCTGGCTGATCTGCGAGGTCACGTACACCACGGAGTCCTTCGCATGCGCGTAGACCTGCGCCGCGTCGAGCGTGCCGTTCGCGCCGCTGCCGGCGCGGTCGGCGATCCGCGTCTGCGGCGCGTTCGGCGCCTGGATCGTCGTGGTCGCGGTGTGCCCGCCGTCGCCGACGACGGCGATGACCGCGGCACCGCCGGTGGCGCCGAGAGCGGCGGCGGCGGTGAGAGTCAGGAGCGCTTTCGGGGTGTGCATGGGTCACAAGATGCATGTGAACCCTGAAAGGCCCTGTAATTGCGCCTAAGCGTTGATGAAGTTGTTGCGGAGCGGAAGATAAAGGAGGGTCAGCGCAGCGCGTCGAGAAAGCGATCGACCTTCTTGACGACCTTGCGCAGCGCGTTCAGCGACGCCTGCGGGTCGCCGGGCAGCTGCAGCCCGTGGTCGAGCCCGTCGAGCTGGAGGCGGTCCAGCATCACGTTGTCGGAGAGCGCGTCGGGAAGCCACGTCGGATCGGCGGTGCCGCCGACGAGCAGCGTCGGCCGCGTCATGCGCGCGAGCGCGGCGACGATCCCCGGGCGGTCGAGCAGCGGCGTCAGCCAGATCGCCGCCAGGCCGCGATCGGCGGCGAGGTCCGCGACGTCGCTGGAGAGCGACTTGCCGACGACGACGTCGAGCTCCGTCGGCTGGTGGTCGAGCGCGCGCTGCGCGCGGTCGCGCACCCACGCGAACGGGTCCTCCCCCGCGGGCGGCTCGTCGAGCACCTCGAGCACGCCGTAGCCGCGCGCGACCGCGACCTCGCGCACGAACCACAGCAGCGGCGCGCGCGTCGGGTAGCGGGCCCCGGGCAGCAGCACGACGCGCCGCGGCGCCTCCGGCCGGTGGATCGCAGCGGGAAACGCCTCGGGGCCGCCGACGGACATGCCCGCAGGGTACTGCGGCGCGACGGCTCAGCGGCCCTCGCGCAGTCGTGCCTCGTAGAGCTCGACCAGCTCCCGCAGCTCCACGTCGAGTGCGCGGGCAACGCGCACGACGCCCTCGAACGAAGGGCGCCGGCGACCCTGCTCCAGCTCGCCCAGGTAGCCGCGCGACACGCCGGCCGCGGCCGCGACCTCTTCCTGGGTCATGCTCCGGCGGGCGCGCAGCTCCTTCACGGCGGTCGCGAGGGCGCGGCGCTCGCGGGGCATCGATTGCGGCACCCCAGGAACCCTCGCCATATAGAGAACTGTTCTCCAGCGGCCAAGTTGGGCACTACGCCCAAAGGAGCCGGTCTAGCTGCCAATAAGGGGGTAAATGAGCCCGAAAGAGCCGGCGGGCGCCCAACCAACCTGCTCGTCGGGCGCCCGCCACGATGCGGCTCGTCGGGCCTCTGGGGGGGGTGCCCGGCCGCCGCTGGAGCGCGTGGGTCGAGTCGGCTGGGGGACCGTCCGCTCGAACCCAGCACCCCTGCCAGCAGCCAATACTCCGCCTTTTTTAGTGGGGATTCTGGCTGCTTTAAGCATCCTGCCCAATCAAGCCTATAGCCGTCAAGCCGGAACCCCACAAGGCTTCCGGGCGATGCCCAGACCGATGTCACGCCAGCGCCGCGCCCTGGCGATCGCCGTGCGCGAGCTGCGCGCACGGCGCGGCATGACGCAGGAGCAGCTGTCCGAGGCGGCCGGCCGATCGCGCGGCTTCGTCGCCGAGCTGGAGTCCGGCCGGCGCGGAGCGAGCTTCGAGGGCGTCGTCGCCCTGGCGCAGGCGCTCGACGTCTCGGTGGAGGAGCTCGGCGGCATCTTCGACGCGCGCCTCGCCGAGCAGTAGCGCGCCGGCCCCGCGCGTGTGCGCGATGTCACACGCCGAGTGGCGCGAGCCCGCAGGGCGAGCGCTAGCGTCCCCAGTGCGATGACTGCGGCGACGATCGACCTCGACAGCCTCCCGCCCGGTCCGCGCGGGCCGAACGCGCTGACCGCAGCCCGCTTCCTGCTGCGCGGGCCGCGCTTCCTCGACGACTGCCGCGAGCGCTACGGCAACGTCTTCACGATCCGCCTCAACACCGGCCGCACGGTGATCATCGCGGGCGACCCGGCGATCGCGAAGGAGGTCTTCCAGGCCAGCCCGGACGACCTCCACGCCGGCGCCGGCAACGTCGTGCTGAAGCCGATCCTCGGCGGGCGCTCGGTGCTGCTGCTGGACGGGCCCGAGCACCTGCGCCAGCGGCGCCTGATGCTGCCGCCGTTCCACGGCGAGCGGATGCGCGCCTACGGCGAGACGATGGCCGAGGTCGCCGAGCGCCACGTCGGGCGCTGGCCCGTCGGGCAGCCGTTCTCGGTCCACCCGACGATGCAGGCGATCACGCTCGAGATCATCCTGCGCACCGTCTTCGGCGTCGAGGACCAGGCCGGCGTGGAGCGCCTCGGCGCCCCGATGAAGCGGCTGCTGAACTCGACCGACCAGCCGCTGCGCCTGCTGGCGCTGCAGTTCACGAGATCCGCCGGCGCGAAGCCGCGCAGCCCCTGGGGGCGCATCTACAGACTGATGGCCCCCGTCGACGCGCTGATCCACCAGGAGATCGCGGCGCGCCGCGCGGCCGGCGACGACGGCGCGGCGGGCGACGACATCCTCTCGCTGCTGCTGGGCGCGCGCGACGAGGACGGCAACGGGCTCACCGACGACGAGCTGCGCGACGAGCTGATGACGCTCGTGCTGGCCGGCCACGAGACGACCGCGACCGGGCTCGCCTGGACGATCGAGCGGCTCGTGCGCACGCCGCGCGTGCTCGCGCGCCTGCGCAAGGAGCAGGCGGCCGGCGGCAACGAGTACCTCGACGCGGTCGTCAAGGAGGCCCTGCGGCTGCGGCCGGTCGTGCCGGGCGTGATCCGCCAGCTGCAGCGGCCGATGACGATCGGCGGGATGGACCTGCCGAAGGGCGTCAACATCGCGCCGTCGATCTACCTGATCCATCGGCGCCCCGACGTGTATCCCGAGCCGGAGGCGTTCCGTCCCGAGCGCTTCCTCGGCGACGACACGCCGAGCACGTACGAGTGGCTGCCGTTCGGCGGCGGCATCCGCCGCTGCCTCGGCGCGAGCTTCGCGCTCTACGAGATGCGGATCGTGCTCGACACGGTCCTGCGCTGCGCGACGCTCGAGGCGACCGCCGCCGAGCCGGAGAAGGTGCGGCGGCGCTTCGTCACCTTCACGCCGAGCGAGGGCGGGCGCGTGCGCGTGACGCGCCTGGAGCCGGCGCAGCGCCCGCCGGCTCCCGTCACCGCCTGAGGGCCCCGGCCCCGCCCTTACGGGCGGTGGGCCGCCAGGTCGGCTCTGATCTCGGTCGTGTAGGCGCCCTTCGCCTGGCCTCTCTGCTGCAGCGCGCCGAAGTAGTACTCGCGGCCGGTCTGCCTGCCGGTCAGCGTCTGGTCGTGCGCCTGGTAGAGGAAGAAGGCTCCGAGGCGGCTGCCGTAGGTGGACACCATGCCGGTGAGCGCGGCGTGCAGCGTGCTGGCCGCCTGCGCGTACGTCAGGCATCTGCTGTAGCCGTAGTTGTCCGACAGGCAGCGGCCGTTGTCGGTCGAGAGCCCCCACTCCGTGACCCAGATCGGCAGGTCGGGCGAGCCGACGGACTTCGCCGTGTTGATCGTCGAGTCGATGCGCGTCTTCCAGTTCGGGCCGTACGGGTGGATCGTCCAGCCGGCGGCGCGCGAGCCGAGGTCAGGGACGGCTCTGAACATGTTGATGATCCAGGAGTTCTGGTTGACCGCGTTGTCGCCCTGCGCGAGCAGCCCGACGTTCGGATTCGCCGCCTTGACGGCGATCTGGGCGTCCTTGAAGCGCAGCGCGTACGTCTGAGCGCGGCTCGCGTAGACCGACGGGGAGTTGTTCGACCACTGGTAGGAGTAGCTCGTCTCGTGCCCGAACTCGATGCGGTTGACGGTCGTGTTGGCGGGATACGTCTTGCCCTGCCAGAAGGTCCCGCCCGGGCCGTAGGCTCTCGCCCACGTCGCGACGTTCTGCGACTCCGCGGTGCTCGGCAGGCGGTTGGGGAAGCTGGCCGCGATCAGCGGGCGCACGCCGGCTCTCGCGTAGGCATCGATCACCGGCGCCATGCTCGACGCCGACGTGCCGATGTCGTAGAGCAGGCGGGCGGTTCCCGCGCCGAGCGACGTGATGAACGGCAGCTCGTAGCTGAACGCGGTGCCGGCCGTGACGCCCATCGCGAATCTGCCCGACGGCGGCGGTGGCGGCGGTGGCGGGGGTGCGGCCGCGTAGGCGATCGAGACGTCGGGCGACCAGTCGCTGCCGTCGACGTTCGTGCGCACGGCGTAGCGGACCGTCTGGCCGGACGCGGCCGCCGGCGTGACGGAGGTGCCCGGCACCGTCGAGTACTGGGTGGTCTGGCTCCCCAGCTTGCGGGCGAGCACGTAGTACGACGCGCCGCTCACGGCCGCCCATGACAGTGTCTGCCCGCTGACCTTCACGACCGGCACCCCGGGTGCGGCCGGGGGGGTGGCCGGATAGGCGATCGAGACCGTCCGCGACCACACGCTGCCGGCGACGTTCGTGCGCACGGCGAAGCTGACCGTTCTCCCGGGCACCGCCGCGGGCGTGGCCGAGGTCCCGGAGATGAGCAGGTACTGGTCCGCCTGCCCCGGCACCTTGCGCGCGAGCACGTACGAGGCCGCACCGCTGACCGCCGTCCACCTGAGCGTCTGCCCCGAGACCGTGAGCTGCGGCGCCGTCGCCGGGTTCACGGCCGGGTCCTCCGGCTGCCCCGAGGCCAGGAACGGCGCCGGCTCGATCAACGAGCCGCCGAGCGCGTCGGCGGCGCGCGCCGGGGCGCAGGCCAGGCACAGCAGCGCGGCGGCGAGCAGCAGGACGAACGCGGAAGCGAGCTTCCGCTCAGGCACGGCAGGGGTCATTGAGCCCTTTCGGGGTCGACGGCACGGCGGCAGTGCGAGGTTATAGCGATTTCCCCCGCCGGAATATGTCAACGGCACGTGATCCGTCTCCGGGCGGACGTCCCGCGCCCCTCGGACCGGAAATGCGGGGGCCGTCCCGGAGGACGGCCCCAATCGCAGCGCTCCTGCGAGCGGCACTCAACGCTCGCCTCCTCTTTTTACAGAAAAGCAGTTTGTTAATCAACACTTTTCCGTTTTGATCGCGGACGGCGCGGGCGCTCTGGAGCGCGCCCTGCAGGAAGTCGTTCAGGCGGACAGCGGCGCTCATGCGATCCGCCACGATCGCCGACATGTCCCCATATGTCGGCGATTCCCGGCATGCTCGACGGGGCTTCGGGCGGGGCCTTCGAGGCCCGCCTGCGCGTACGGGTGCTCGCAAGCCTCTACCTCGCGGGAGCGACGCTCGTGCTCGTCACGCTCGCCCTGCCGCACTCCGCGGCCGCCAGCGAGACGGGCCTGCTCGCGGTCGCGCTGAACGCCTACGCCGTCGGCGGGCTGCTGCTGTGGCAGGCGAGCCGGCTGCCGGCGCGCGTGCTGCCGTTCGCGCTCGCGTGGGGCAGCGTGCTGATCACCGGCGTCGCGTGGTTCTCGGCCGAGCACCCCAGCCCGCTCGTCTTCTTCTACCTGTGGATCTTCCTCTACTCGGCCTACTTCTTCACGCGGCGCGTCGCGCTCGCGGAGCTGATACTCGTGGGCGCGCTGTACGGCGCGCTGCTGCTCGGGCGCCCGCCGGAGGCCGGCGCCGCCGCCTGGTGGATCGTCGGGATCGCGACGATGACGATCGCCGCGATCGTGATCCACGTGATGCGCGCGCACGTCGAGCTGCTGATCGCGCGCCTCTCCGACGCGGCCCGCACCGACCCGCTCACGCAGCTCCCGAACCGCCGCGGCTTCCGCGAGCTGCTCGACCTCGAGCTCGAGCGCGCGCGCCGCAGCGGCAGGCCGATGACGGTGCTGGTCGGCGACCTCGACCACTTCAAGGACGTCAACGACCGCGCCGGCCACCACGTCGGCGATGCCGTCCTGCGGCGCGTCGCCACGCTGCTGCGCGACTGCCTGCGCCAGATCGACGTGGCGGCGCGCATCGGCGGCGAGGAGTTCGCCGTGATCCTCCCCGGCAGCGACGCCCAGGATGCGTTCACGGTCGCCGAGCGGCTGCGCTGCCACCTGCGCGACGCGTTCGCCGACGCGACCGTCCCGACGACGATCAGCTTCGGGATCGCGAGCCACCCGGCGCACGCGGAGACCGCCTCCTCGCTCGTGCGGGCGGCCGACGAGGCGCTCTACGGCGCGAAGGAGAGCGGGCGCAACCGCAGCGTGATCCACAGCCAGGCGCTGCGCGAGCTGGCCGGCGCGCACGGCGTTCGCGACGCGCGCGACGTGGAGGCCGAGCGCTTCCTCGCGGTCGTGCTGGACCTCGCAGAGGCGGTCGACGTGCGCTTCAGCGGCAGCGCGCGGCACTCGGAGACCGTCGGCCGCTACGCGGAGCTGATGGCGCGCGAGCTGGGGCTGTCCGAGCAGCGGATCGGGCGCGTGCGGCTCGCCGGCCTGCTGCACGACGTCGGCAAGGTCGGCGTCCCGGACGCGATCCTGCGCAAGCCGGGCCCGCTGACGCCGGAGGAGCGGGCGGTGATCCTGCGCCATCCGGAGCTGGGCGCGCAGATCCTCGAGCACCCGTCGCTGAGCGACGTGCAGGCGTGGGTCGGCGCGCACCACGAGCGCCCCGACGGCGGCGGCTACCCGCTCGGCCTGGAGGGCGGCACCGTGCCGTTCGAGGCGCGCATCATCGCCGTCGCGGACGCCTACGAGGCGATGACGAGCGATCGCGCCTACCGCGACGCGATCGGCCACGAGCGCGCCCGCGACGAGCTGCGCCGCCACTCCGGCACGCAGTTCGACGAGCAGGTCGTGGCGGCGTTCCTCGCGGTGCTCGACCGCGAGTCCGAGCGCGCGCAGGAGCTTGCCGGCGGCTCGGCGTCGTAGGCTCGCCCCCGCGGCATGCCCGAGCTGACCTCCGTCCAGCGGCTGATCCTGGTCGCCGCGAGCCTCGCGGTCGGGCTGGCGTTCCTCGACGAGACCGCGGTCGTGACGGCGCTGCGGGCGATCCAGGCGGAGTTCGGCGCCACGAGCGCGGAGGTGCAGTGGGTCGTCGGCGCCTACCTGCTGGCGCTGGCCACGCTGATGGCGGCGGCCGGGCGGCTCGCCGACATCTACGGCCGCCGGCGGCTGTTCGAGATCGGCGCCTGGCTGTTCGGCTTGGGCTCGCTGTCGTGCGCGGCCGCGCCGGGGATCGACGCGCTGATCGCCGCGCGCGTCGTCCAGGGCTGCGGCGCGGCGCTGCTGATGCCGCTCGGGATGGCGAACGCGACGGCGGCGCTGCCGGAGGAGCGGCGCGGCTGGACGGTCGGGATCGTCTCGACCGGTGCGACGGTGTTCCTCGCGCTCGGCCCGCTCGTCGGCGGCGCGCTCGTCGAGTTCGCCGACTGGCGCTGGATCTTCCTCGTCAACATCCCGCCGGTCGCGGGGATCCTGCTGGTCGCGCGCCACTGGATGCCGGAGTCGCGGGCGCCGGTGCGCGAGCCGCTCGACGTCCTCGGCTTCCTGCTGCTGCTCGGCGGCCTCGTGGCGCTGACGCTGCCGCTGCTGAACATGCAGGAGTGGGGCGCGTCGTCGGCCGTCGTGATCGTCCTGCTGGGCGCGGCGGTCGTGCTGCTGGCCGCGTTCGCGCTCGTCGAGCGCCGCCGCGCGCATCCGCTGATCCGCATCGCGCTGCTGCGCGACCCGACCGTCGCCGGCCTGCTGCTGGCGCTGTTCGCGATCCAGTTCACGATCCTCGGGCTGACGGTCTATCTGACGTTCTACCTCCAGCACGTGCTCGGCTACGGCCCCGCGCTGGCCGGACTGCTGGCGCTGCCGACGGTCGCGGCCGCGCCGTTCCTGGCGACGCCGAGCGGGCGCCTGACCGACCGCCTCGGCCCGCGCCGGCCGACGTTCGCGGCGATGGCGCTCGCCGCCGTCGCGCTCGTCGCGATCGCGCTGCTCGCGCGCGACGAGGAGGTCCTGCTGCTGTTGCCGGCGTTCCTCGCGTTCGGGATCGCGCGGCCGGTCGCGACCGTCGCGGGCACGTCCGGCGCCGTCGGGGCGATCCCGCGCGCGGACCGCGGGCTCGCCTCCGCGCTCGTGACGCAGTCGCGCCAGCTGGGCGCCGTGATGGGCGTCGCGGTGCTCGGGCTCGTCGTCACGTCCGTCGAGCTGCACGAGCGGGCGCAGCTGCTCGACGGCGTCGACGCCCGCCTGTCGGGGCAGAGCCGCGCGACGCTCGACGGGATCCTCGCCGGCAGCGACGACGCCCAGGCGCTGCTGGCGAGGCTGCCGCCGGGGGCGCGGGCGGCCGCGCAGGACGGCGCCGCGACCGCGTTCGTGTCCGGCTTCCACGCGGCGATGCTCGTCTCCGCCGCGATCGCGCTGGCGGGCGGGCTCGCGGCGCTGCTGCTGCGGCGGCGTCTGCGCGGGCGGGCGGAGGCGGAGACGGCGGCCGCCGCGGCCTGAGACTCAGCCGAGGAAGCGCCGCACGTCGGCGGCGTCGCGCTCGAGCGCCGCGGCGGTGCTTCTGGCGAGCGGCGCGAACGGCGCCAGCTCGACCTGTCCGCGCGGCAGTCTCCAGGTGCCCACCGCTCTGCCGCGCACCAGCGCGAACGGGTGGAACATGCCGTTCTTGGTGACGATCCCGGCGCCCTGCGGGCCGAGCACGTCCTCGCGCGAGGTCCAGCCGAGCAGCAGCGGGTCGAACGCCCCGAGCAGGCGCGGGGGCGGCAGCGGCGCGTCGGCGCCGGCGGGGCGTCTGGCGAGGTCGACGAGCCCGTCCGGGCCCGCCTCGGCGAGCTGCGGTGCGATCGCGCCCAGCCCGGCGCGCGCGTCGCGCAGCGGGATCCCCGCCCAGCGCGCGAGGTCGCGGTCGTTCGCGGGCCCGTGGCCGGCGAGGTAGCGGCGCGCGAGCTCGGCGAGCGCGCGGTCGCGGTCCACCGGCTTCAGCGCCTCCTCCCCCAGCCAGTCGCGCACCAGCGCGAACGCGTGTCTGACCCCGACCATCGGCCCGCGCACGATCAGCCCCTGCAGCGAGGCGGCCATCAGCACGTGCACGAGCGCCTGGCCCTCCGTGCGCACCTTGGCGGCGGCGATGCGGTCGCGCAGCTGCTCACGCGTCAGCGGCCCGTCGGCGGCGAGCGCGCGCTCGATCGCCTCGACGCCGCGCTGCGCGGCGGCCGGCGAGACGCCCTCCTGCTGCAGGCGCCGGGCGCAGCCGGTGCGCAGCTGCGGCGTCGTCAGCGCGTGCAGCCACGGATAGTCCTCGCTGCGCACGAGGTGCAGCGTGCCGCGGTTGAGCCACGAGATCAGCAGCGCGCGGTCGTGCGTGAGCGCGCGGTCGACGTCGGCCGCCGTGGTGCCGGTGCCGAGCGTGCGCGCCCGCACCGCCAGCCGCGCGCCGCGCGGGTCCTGGCCCTGCACGGCCAGCAGCCGCTCGCAGACGGCGGACGCGTCGCGCGCCGGCGCGCCGGCCAGCTGCTGGGCGGTGAGGCGGGCGGCGGCGGGCGTTCCGATACGCGCGGTCATCGCGCCGAGGCTAGCGACGCGCGGCTGTCCAGAGCCCGCTCAGGAGCCCGCGGGAACGGCCGCCGGCGGCCCGCCGTTCGACGATGCCCACGTCGGCGACGGCGGCGGAGGAGGCGGAGGCGGCGAGGCCTTGCCGCGAGCGGCCGCCTCGGCCATGCGGCTGCGGGCGTGCTCGCCCGCCAGCTCGCCGAGCGCGCGGTACGCCTCGAACTTCTGGTCGGTGTAGAGCTGGTCGACCGTCGGGTCGTGCGGAAACGTGCGATCGGCGTCGTGGTAGGCGTGCACGTCCCACGGCGCGTCTGTGGTCATCACCGTGCGGGCGTAGACGAGGGAGCCCTCGGCCCCGGCCGGGAACGTTTCGGTCGGCGGGAACCTGATCGTGCCGCAGACGCAGTCGCACTCGGCCAGGTGGCGCTCGCCTCTGACGACGAGCGGCAGCGGATCGATCGTGATCGTGACGTTCAGCTCGGTGCGCGCGAGCGCGATCGCGTCGCCGAGGTTGCCGAACGACGAGCCGCCGCTCGCGTCGAAGCAGTAGACGTCGGTGCAGCCGCGCCGCAGCAGCTCCACGAGGCCGAGGTTCTCGTAGTGGCCGCCGTCCGTGACGTAGAGATGTCTCGCGCCGACGTAGTTGCGGCCGAGCATCTCGTTGACGAGGTTGTGCGGCCGCGGCCGCGCGGTGGCGCCTCTCTTCCACGAGTCGAGCCGCTGCGGGTTCGGCACCCACACGCCGAGCCGGATGTTGGCGAGGGCCATCAGGAACGTCAGCGGCCGTCTCGTCAGCTTGCCCATCGACGGCGACAACGCCGCCCCGGACATCGCGACGGCAGAGGGCAGCGTGAGGTAGCGGCTGCGGCTGTCGTCGAAGTGGCTCTCGTACTCGCTCGTCGCCAGACCGCCGACGAGCGGACCGCCGACCGCGTCGCGGCTGAAGGTGAAGCTCGTGACGGCGCGCCCCGGCGGGGTCGCCGCCGTGTCGGAGATGTTCGCCGCCGCGCACACGAGCAGCGTCGGCCAGTCCTCGCAGAAGCCGGTCTTCGACAGCTCGACCGGGTCTCTGTAGGGCCGCTCGACGGCCTGGCCGGCCGGTCCCCCGCCTTCGACGCGCTTGAGCGCGTAGGCCGTGCAGAGGCGGCGCTTGTAGAACGGGTGC
This sequence comes from uncultured Actinomycetes bacterium, assembly GCA_963812435.1. Lineage (GTDB taxonomy): Bacteria > Actinomycetota > Thermoleophilia > Solirubrobacterales > Solirubrobacteraceae > Conexibacter. The sequence goes on along the minus strand of CAWEUZ010000002.1, from coordinate 2,064,141 downwards.
AGCGACCATGACGTGATGTCCGCGATCGCGTAGAAGAACGCGAACAGGAGCGCGCCGGCGCCGAATACGACCCAGATCGTCGGGTCGGGCGCGTCGCGCGCGGAGCCCGTCAGCGAGGCCGAGACGACGGCGACGAGGAAAGCCAGCAGCAGCGCGGGACCAGCGACCGCTCCGGCGAGGTAGACGATCGCCGTCCGCGCTCCGGTCCCCAGCGAGCGCAGCCGGCGCTGGAGCGGCTTGAGCTGGTCGAGCACGCTGACCGGGTCGGCGAGGCGCGCCCGCAGCTGCAACAGCACGCCCGTCACGACCGTGACGAGGCCGACGGTGCCGGTGCCCGTGAGCCGGGAGGTGGCGTTGCCGCTGTTCGGGTCGACGCCCTTCTGCTGCACCAGCCACACGAGCCATGGCAGCACGATCGTGAACAGCGCGGCACCGGCCGCCGCGAGCAGCAGCCGCGCGCACCACGTCTCGAGCGCCGCCCGCCAGTCGTCGTTTCTGAACTCCACCAGCACCGACAGGACGGCGAGCAGGCCGCCCGGGACCGCGAGCGCCACCGGCAGCAGCCGGCAGACGAGCGGGATCGAGAATGCGGCGGATCTCGCCTCGTGCGCCAGGCCGTGGTACCAGTGGACGTAGAAGACGCCGGACAGCAGCATCCCGAGCATCAGCAGTGCCAGGGCGATGAAGAAGAGGTTGAAGGCGAGCCCGGCGAGCACGCGCTGCAGCAGGAACAGCTTCCCCATGCCGCCCGGGGCGAGGTAGGACGCGCGGTTGCGCAGGTACTGCTCCTCGGGCGAGCCGCGATAGAAGGGGCCGCGGCCCGGGGTCAGCAGTCCGCTGGACGAGCCGCCTTCGCGCTTGTCGGCGACCATCGCGAACGCGGCCGCGATGTAGGAGCCGCCGGAGACCGCGGCGAGGTACTCGGCGCTCTGCAGCACGCGGTTGCGGTCAAGCGCCTGGAGCGCCCCCAGGTTGTAGGCAGCCGAGCGCACGCCGCCACCGGAGCAGCAGATGCCGACGCGCGGCGTGGCCGGGTCCTCCAGCAGGCCTGTGTACGACGGCTCGGGCTCAGGCCGTCTCCCGGTCTTGAAGCGCGTCCAGGCGCGTCTGCGGCGCTCGGCGGGCTCCTCGGGAGGGTGACGGCTCGCGGCCGGCACCCGCTCGATCAGCCCCTGGTCCCGCCGTTCTTGCGCCGATGACCCTGACTGAACCACTAAAGTTTAGTATTTCAATGGTCCTCCTGCATGGCCAGGCCGATCCCGCTCATTGCGAGAAAAACTTCGCGACGATCAGGTCGATCGTGCCCTTCGTGCGCACCGTGACCGGCCCGCCGAGCGCCTTCGCGAGGGCCTTCAGGTCCATCTCCGCGTCCGCGAGCCCGGTGCCCGGCAGCCAGTGCAGGTCGCCGGCCTCGAACACGAGCCGGTCGTCGTCCGGGGCGAGCGCCTGCGCCGCTCTGCGCGCGGCGGCGCTCGGCGCGGCGCTCAGCAGGACGACCTGCGGCTTGCCCTTCGAGGCGGACAGCGCGTCCGCGTCGAACGGCTCCGCGGCCGCGATCGCGCGCATCTGCTGCTCGCTGCGCGCGAACACCGGGACGTCGTAGCCGAGCGCCTGCTGCAAGCCGCTCTCGATCCGCTGTGCGAGCTTCGCGGCCGCCTCTCTTCTCGCCGTCTCGACGATCACGTTGCCGCTCGCGCGGAACGTCGCCACCCCGTCGAACCCGAGCGCCTCGACGTGCGCTCTCAGATCCGCGTTCGAGATGCGGCGTCTGCCGAGGTTCATGCCTCTCAGGAAGGCGGCGTAGCGGGGCATGCGGCGGGACTGTACTGAGACGGAGCGTAGAGTCCGGGCATGTTCGAGCGCGTCGAGTTGCGCGCGTCGGACCTCGCCAGGTCGCGGCGCTTCTATGGAACGGTGCTCGGCGCGCTGCCGGTCGTCCCGAGCATGCGCGACGCCGACGGCCGCGCGACCGCGTGGGGGGAGCTCGCGGTGGTGCAGGCGGACGCCGGGCACCCGGCGACGAGCGGCCTGCACGTCGGCTTCGCGGCGCCCTCCCGCGAGGCCGTCGACGCCTTCTGGGAGGCCGGCCTGCGGGCGGGCCACGCCAGCGACGGCCCGCCCGGCCTGCGACCGCAGTACGTGGCGGACTACTACGGCGCCTTCCTGCTCGACCCCGACGGCAACAGCGCGGAGGCGGTCCACTACGCCGACCTGCGCGCCGTGGGCGCGGTCGATCACCTGTGGATCCGCGTCGCCGACCTCGACGCGGCGCGCCGCTGGTACGAGCCGCTCGCCGAGCGCGCGGGGCTGGCCGTGGGCACGGGCGAGCAGCGCGTCCACGTGCGCGAGGGCGTCCCGCGCGGCGGCTCGTTCGCGCTCGTCGCCGACGGCCGTCCGCCGACGCGCAACGCGTCGCTGGCGATCCGCTCCGGCAGCCCCGCCGCGGCCGGCGCGCACGTCGACGTCGACGGCAACCGCGTCGAGGTCGTGCACGTCTCGCACTGAGGCCGAACCGGCTCCCGGCACGTCGTGCGCGGCGTAGGCTCGGCCGCGATGCGCATCCCGTTCGCCGACCCGCTCGAGACGACCCGCCTGCAGCGGGTGCAGAAGAAGCTGATCGAGCCGGTCGCGCTGACCGGCCTCGGGCGCTGGTACCTGATGAGCGTCGCGCCGCGGCTGGACCGCACGATCGGCATCCGCAGCGGCGGGCGGATCATGTCGGTCCCCGGCGTGCCGCTGCTGCTGCTCACGCACAGAGGCGCCAAGAGCGGCCGCACGTACACGACGGCGCTCGTCTACTTCAGCGACGGCGCGGACGGCGACGTCGTCGTGATCGCGTCGAACTACGGCCAGGCGAGACACCCGGCGTGGCTCGCGAACGTGCGCGCCCACCCCGAGGTGCGGCTGCAGGCGCGCGGGCGCGGCGGCCGCTACCGCGCCCACGTCGCCGAGGGCGCCGAGCGCGACCGCCTGTTCGGCCTCGCGAAGCAGCTCACGCGCGCCTACGCCGACTACGAGCGGCGCACGGCCGACGAGCGCACGATCCAGCTCGTCGTGCTGTCGCCGCTCGATCCGGCTTAGCGCACGACGGCCGGGCGCTCCGCCGCCGGCGCCGCCAGCGCCGCGAAGCCCTCGCGCCACGTCGGCCACGCCGGCGTCCAGCCCAGCTCGCGCTTGGCCTTCGCGTTCGAGGCGCCGCGGCTCTCGCACATCATCGCGACGCCGTGCTCGCCCGCGAGCAGGCGCCCCAGCCAGCGCGGCACGTGCCGCGGCGGCTTGGCGCCGGCCGCGCGCGCGAGCGCCGGCAGCCACTCGCGCACCGGCGCCGGCTCGTCGTCGCAGACGTTGTAGACCTGCCCTGGCGTCCAGCGCTCGAGCGTCGCGAGCGTCGCGCCCGCCGCGTCCTCGATGTGGCAGAACGACCACACGCCGCCGCCGTCGCCGACGATCGGGAACTTGCGCGCCCGCACGGCCTCCCACTGCTCGCCGCCGGGCGCGGCGCCGGTGCCGGGCCCGTAGAAGCCGCCGTAGCGCAGCGCGACGCCGCCCGCCCGCGTCGCCGCGTCCTCGGCGTGACGGATCGCGGCGAGCGTCGTGCGCAGCTGCGCCGGCGGATCGGGGTCGAGCGGATCGTCCTCGGTCTTGACGGCCCCGCCGACGCGCGCGTAGGGCCAGCTCGTGAAGCTCTGCACGACGACGCGCTCGACGCCGTTCGCGCGGGCGGCCGCGAGCAGGTGGTCGGTGCCCTCGGTGCGCAGGCGGTTCGTCTGCGCGAACGAGCGCTCGATCCGCCGCATGTCGCTGAGGCCCGCGAGCGCGGTCATCTGGTGGACGATCGCGTCCGGTCTGGCGGCTGACACGGCGGCGAGGACGGCGGCCCGGTCGAGGCCGTCGAGCACGACCGGCTCGGCGCCGAGCGCGCGCAGCGCCTCCGCCTTCGCGGCGCTGCGAGTGGTGCCGACGACGGTGTGCCCGTTGCTGGTGAGGAGGGGGATCAAGGAGCGGCCGACCGCGCCGCTCGCCCCTGCGATGAAGATGTTCATGTTCGCTCGACGGGGCAGCGTGGCAGTCTGTGACAGGTGGGCATGCCGGACGTCGAGATGGAGCGGCTGCGCCGGCTGGCGGTCGGCGTCGGCTACCGCATGCTGGGCAGCGTCGCCGAGGCCGAGGACGTCGCGCAGGAGGCGCTGCTGCGGCTGCACGCGGCGGAGGGGGTCGAGAATCCCGAGGCGTTCCTGACGACCGTCGCCACGCGCCTGTCGCTCGACGTGCTGCGCTCCGCGCGCGTGCGGCGCGAGGCGTACGTCGGCGAGTGGCTGCCGGAGCCGCTCGTCGAGGACGCGGGGGTGCAGCGCATCGAGGAGGACGAGACGATCTCGCTCGCATTCCTGACGCTGCTGGAGCGCCTGACGCCGGAGGAGCGCGCCGTGCTCGTGCTGCGGGAGGCGTTCGGCTACGGCTTCGAGGAGATCGGCGAGGTGCTCGACAAGCGCTCCGACGCGTGCCGCCAGCTGCTCAGCCGCGCGCGCAGGCACGTCGAGGCGCGGCCGCGCTTCGAGCCGGACCCGGACGAGCGCGACGCGCTCGCGGCGCGCTTCCTCAGCGCCGCGCGCGAGGGCGACCTCGACGGGCTGGTCGCGCTGCTGGCGCCCGACGCGGTGCTGATCGGCGACGGCGGCGGCAAGGCGCTCGCGATCTCGCGGCCGCTCGTGGGCGCGACCGGGATCGCGAAGGCGCTGCTGAGCTTCATGCGCCGCGGCGACGCGCTCGAGATCGCGCTGGAGCCGGTGCGCATCAACGGCCAGCCGGGCGTTCGCGGGATCGCGCCCGACGGCAGGCTCGTGAACGTGCTCGGGATCGACGTCGCCGACGGCCGCGTCGTGCGGCTGCATTCGGTGCTGAATCCCGACAAGCTCGGCCATCTCGGGCCGCTGTCCGACCTCGGCCTGCGCAGAGGCGCGGCGGGCCACTAGCCTGGTGCGGATGGAGATCGGCGTCACGAGCTTCGCGGACCTGGCGGAGGGCGCCGACCCCGGCCGGCGCCTGCGCGAGCTGGTCGCGGAGATCGAGCTGGCCGACACGGTCGGGCTCGACGCGTTCGGCGTCGGCGAGCACCATCGCCCGGACTTCGCCGTCTCGGCGCCCGCGGTCGCTCTGGCCGGCGCGGCGACGCGCACGAGACGGATCCGCCTGGCGAGCGCCGTCACGGTCCTCTCGACCGACGATCCGGTGCGCGTCTTCGAGCAGTTCGCGACGCTCGACCAGCTGTCCGGCGGCCGCGCCGAGATCATCGCCGGGCGCGGCTCGTTCACCGAGTCCTATCCCCTCTTCGGCGTGAGCCTCGACGACTACGACGAGCTGTTCGCGGAGAAGCTGGAGCTGCTGCTGGCGGCGCGCGCCTCCGAGCGCGTGACGTGGGCCGGGTCGGGCCGGCACCGCGCGGGGTTGCAAGATGCCGGCGTCTACCCGCGGCCGGCGCAGGACCCGCTGCCGGTGTGGATCGGCGTCGGCGGCACGCCCGCGTCGGTCGTGCGCGCCGGGATGCTGGGGCTGCCATTGGTGATCGCGATCATCGGCGGCGAGCCGGCGCGGTTCACACAGTTGAGCGACCTGTATCGCGAGGCGCTGCGGCGCGGTGGGCACGATGCGGACGCCGCGGCGATTGCGATCAACTCGCACGCGCACCTCGCCGACGACGCGCAGCAGGCGGCGGACGAGATGTTCCCCGCCTACGCGACGATGATGAACCGCGTCGGGCGCGAGCGCGGCTGGCCGCCGATCGTGCGCCAACAGTTCGAGGCCGGGCGCACGCCGCGCGGGGCGATCTTCTGCGGCGACCCGCAGCAGGTGGCGGACAAGCTCGTCGCCCAGCACGAGCTGTTCGGCCACACGCGCTTCCTCGCGCACATGGGCATGGGCGGGCTCGCGCACGACAAGGTGCTGCACGCGATCGAGCTGCTGGGGACCGAGGTCGCGCCGCGCGTGCGCGAGGCGCTCGCGGCGGGCGTCGCATGAGCGCGGACGGCGGCGAGGCGGGAGCGCACGCCACCGCCGCCGAGGCGGTCGCGTTCGACTCCGGCCCCGGCCGCTGGGTGCTGACGATCGCCGTTCTCGGCTCGGGCATCGCGTTCCTCGACGGGACCGTCGTCAACGTCGCGCTGCCGGACATCGGGCGCGACCTGAACGCCTCCACCAGCGACCTGCAGTGGATCCTCAACGGCTACCTGCTGACGCTCGCCTCGCTGATCTTGCTCGGCGGCTCGCTCGGCGACCGCATCGGGCGGCGGCGGATCTTCGTGATCGGCACCGCCTGGTTCACCGTCGCCTCCGCGCTGTGCGCGGCGGCGCCGAGCAGCGAGGCGCTGATCGGCGCGCGGCTGCTGCAGGGGGTCGGCGGCGCGCTGCTGACGCCGGGCTCGCTGGCGATGATCGAGGGCAGCTTCAAGCGCGCGGACCGCGCGCGGGCGATCGGCGCGTGGTCGGGGCTGACCGGCGTCGGCGCCGCGCTCGGCCCGCTGCTCGGCGGCTACCTGGTCGACGCGATCTCGTGGCGCGCGGTCTTCCTGATCAACCTGCCGCTGGGCCTGTTCGTCGTGCTGATGGCGCCGCGCAAGGTGCCCGAGACGCGCGACCCGATGGCCAGAGGCAAGCTCGACGTGCTCGGCGCGACGCTCGCCGCGCTCGGGCTCGCGGGCACGACGTACGCCCTGATCGAGGCGCCCGGCGCCGGCGCCTCGCCGGCGATCCTGATCGCCGCGATCGGCGGCGTCGCGGCGCTCGTCGGGTTCGTGATCGCCGAGCGGCGCGAGGCCAATCCGATGATGCCGCTGAGCATGTTCGCCAACCGCGACTTCACGGCCGCGAACCTCGTGACGGTCGTCGTCTACGGAGCGCTCGGCGGCGTCTTCTTCCTGCTCGTCGCGTTCCTGCAGATCTCGATGGGCTGGACGCCGCTCGCCGCCGGCGCCTCGTCGCTCCCGATCACGGCGCTGATGCTGGCGTTCTCGGCGCGCTCGGGCGCGTTCGCGCAGCGCGTCGGGCCGCGCATCCCGCTGACGCTCGGCCCGCTCGTGATCGCGGCCGGGATGCTGCTGATGACGCGGATCGATCCCGGCGACTCCTACGTGTCGAGCGTGCTGCCGGCCGTGGTCGTGTTCGGGATCGGGCTGACGCTCGTCGTCGCGCCGATCACGGCGACCGTGCTGGCCGCCGCCGACGCGCGCCACGCGGGGATCGCCTCGGGCGTCAACAACGCCGTCTCGCGCGTCGCGGGGCTGCTCGCGGTCGCCGTGCTGCCGATCGTGGCCGGGCTCACCGGCGACGCCTTCTACGACCCGGCGAAGCTGACGGACGGCTTCCACACCGCGATGGTCGTGACCGCCGTGACGTCGGCGCTCGGCGGCGTGCTCGCGTGGTTCACGATCGACCCGCACGTGCTGAAGGAGCCGGAGCCGGAGCCCGCGCCGGCGCCGCCCGAGCGCACGATCTTCGAATGCCCGATCTCCGGTGCGCCGCTGCGCCCGGGGCCGGAGCAGGCGCAGGTCTAGATCGGCGAGCCGGCGAGGAAGAAGAACCACACGTTGAAGACGAGCACGGCCGCGCCGACGGCGACCACGACGACCTGCTCGATCGCGCTCGTGCCGTGGCGCTCCTTCGCGTAGGCGTCGCGCTCGCTGCGCATCGAGCGCATCCACGGCGAGACGCGGCGGCCGGCGCTGCGGCCGGTGAGGTGGTCGTAGCGCGCGTTGATGCGCCCCAGCATCCACACCAGCAGCAGCACGAGCACGGCCAGCACGACCACCACCACGCCGACAGCGGTCATGCTGAGGCCGCTCGGCCCGGCCGCCTGCGAGCCGACCCACAGCGCCAGCAGCGGCGCGCCGGTCCAGATGTTGACCGTCACGAACGCGGCTGCGGCGGCGAGGGCCACCCGCTGCACTTTCATCGTGCCGTACCGGCTCGCACTTGCACAATCACAGAGACATACTGGCAAACACAATTCGTGTAGACCGGCGAGCGAGCGTCCCATATGGTCGACGCGTCATGCAGGCATGTCGCGCACTCATTAAATGCATCGCCCCAGGCGCATACCCTGAGGGCAGAGGCGGGTCCTGGGGCGTGCTGGAGATCATAGGGCGCCGCCAGCCATGAGCACAACCTCTTTTGCGTTGTCACGCGAACGCGCGAGCGCCTGGATTGCGCCCGCCCGTCTGTCGGGCTTCCTCCAGGCAGTCGATGGCGAGCATCGCTCCGCCGTCGCTCTACGTTTGGCACGCGCGGCTCTCGAGCGCCTGCGGCGAGGTGATCCACCACGCGGAAGTGCTTGTGCGCAACTCAATCCATCAATGCCTCAAAGCAGGCCAGCCTCAGGCTGGCCTCCATTCCTGGCTCGTAGATCCCGAGGTGCTGAGAACGGCGGAGCTCACCGCCGTCGGAAACGTCATCACCCGAGCACGGCGACGTGGAAGGCCGGTCACAGACGACCGCGTGATCGCCGGCCTGCCACTGAGCTTCTGGTCTCGAATGGTCGGCACCAGCTACGCCGAGCTCTGGACGACGCGCCTGCATCAAGCATTCCCGCACAGCTCAGGCATCCGAAGAGAGGTCGCCGGCAACCTGAACCGGATGGCCCATCTCCGTAACGACATCGCGCATCACAAGTCACTGCTCGACGTCCCCGTCGCCGAGCGTCACGCAGATCTCCTGAAGCTCGCGGCGGCGATCGATCCCGCCGCCGCCGAATGGATCGGCGGTATCTCGCAGGTGGACGCGGTGCTGGCCCGGGCTCCGCTCGCCGCCGGCGTTCGCGCGCTCGGCTGAGGCCGGGGCCAGCCGAGCGCGCGGGCCCAAGGTCAGATCGTCAGCGCGGCGGTGCAGACCTCGCCGCTGGGGCTCTCGGCGCGAGCGGAGATTCTGTTCGAGCCGGCGGGGTTCGCGATCTTCTTCTCGACCGAGAACGAGCCGCTCGGCGGGTGCGTGGTCGCGTTGCGTCTGACGACGAGCACGCCGTCGCGGCGGACGCGGACGTCCCAGGTGACGCCGCTGCGGTTCTGGTCGACCTCGAGCTCGACCTCCAGGCGGCCGTCGTCCGGCTTCGCCTTCAGCTTCACGGACGAGCCGTCGGTGCAGGTGCCGGCGACGCGCACGCCGCGCTGTCCGCCGTTGCCGCTGTTGTCATCGCCGCGGTTGTCGTCGCCGCCGCGGCCGCCGTGGTCGTCGCCGGGCTCGACGTGCTGGCCGTGGTCGTCGCCGGGCGGGTCGTCGGCGCCGTGCTTCGCGAGCGCGGCGCCCGGGACGGCGGCCGTGGCGGCAAGTGCGAGGACGACTGCTGTGGTGCGGGCCTTCGTGAGCATGGTGCCTCCCATCAGGGGCGGGGTTGGTGACGACCATGCTTCCCCCCGCCCGGTCCGGGCCGCAATGGGACTTAGGTCCCAGAAGCCGTGCGCTCCGCCGCGCGGCGGGGCAGGATGGACCCCGATGCCCGCCGCCGTCACGCGCTTCATGCTCGTCAGCGTCGCCGCGTTCGCGGTGATCGCCGTCGGCGGCTACCTCGCGCTGCGCCAGGTCGCGCTCGACCAGGCGGTGCGCGAGACGCGCGACCGCGCGGTGTCCGCCGGGCGGATCGTCGAGTCGGCGGGACTCACGGACGGCGTCCTGCGCGGGGATCCGGCGGCGCTGCAGCGGCTCGACGACCTCGTGCTCGGGCAGGTGCTCGGCGGCGCAGTCGTGCGCGTGAAGCTGTGGACGCGCGGCGGCAGAGTCCTCTACTCCGACGAGCCGAAGCTGATCGGCCAGCGCTACGCGCTCGGCGAGGACGAGCGCGAGCTGTTCACGCGCGGCGGCGCCGAGGCCGAGGTGAGCGACCTGTCGAAGCCCGAGAACCGCTACGAGCGCTCGCAGGGCAAGCTGCTGGAGGCCTACACGACGATCCGCGCGCCGAACGGCAGACAGGTGCTGTTCGAGCTGTACGAGCGCTACGACGCCGTGCGCGCGAACGCCGCGCGGCTGCTGCGCGCGTTCGCGCCGCCGCTGCTCGGCGGGCTGCTCGTGCTGCTGCTGCTGCAGGTCCCGCTCGCGTGGTCGCTCGCACGGCGCCTGCGACGCGAGCACGCGCAGCGCGAGGCGCTGCTGGCAAACGCGGTCGAGGCGTCGAGCAGCGAGCGGCGGCGGATCGCCGGCGAGCTGCACGACGGCGTCGTGCAGGAGCTGGCGGGCGTCGCGTTCGGGCTCGCCCCGCTCGCCGACGCGGCCGCCGCGCGCGGCGACGCCGCGGAGGCGGACGCGCTGCGCGACGCGAGCGGGCGGCTGCGCCAGGGCGTGCGCGACCTGCGCACGCTGCTGGTCGAGATCCATCCGCCGAACCTCGCCTCGGCCGGGCTCGACGCCGCGCTGAGCGACCTGCTGAGCCCGCTGGAGGCGACCGGGACCGCGACCGAGCTGTCGGTCGCCGACGACGCGCTGCCGAGCGACGACGCGGCGCTCGCGCTGCTCTACCGCACCGCGCGCGAGGCGGTCCGCAACGCGCGCGAGCACGGCGCGGCGCGGCGCGTGTCGATCGCCCTGACGCGTCCGGCGGCCGGCGTCGTGCGGCTGGTGGTGAGCGACGACGGGCGCGGCTTCGACGCCGCCGAGCGCGAGCGCGCGGTCGCGGGCGGGCACGTGGGGCTGCAACTGCTGGAGGAGCTGGCCGTGCAGGCGGGCGGGACGCTGTCGGTCGCGTCGCAGCCGGGCGAGGGCACGAATGTGACGCTGGAGGTGCCGGCGCCGTGAGGGGTGCCGGAGGCGGCCACGTGGCCGGCGGAGGCGGGCCCCCCGGCCGAATCCGCGTCGTGCTGGCCGACGACCACGGCGTCATCCGCGACGGGCTCGGGCGGCTGATCGCCGCGCTGGAGGACGTCTCGCTCGTGGCCGTGGCCGCCGACGGCGCCGAGGCGGTCGAGGCCGTGCGGCGGGAGCGCCCCGACGTCGTGCTGATGGACCTGGAGATGCCGGTGCTCGACGGCATCGAGGCGACGCGGCGGATCGTCGCCGAGCACCCGGAGACCGCGGTGCTCGTGCTGACCTCGTTCTCGGACCGCGCGCGGATCGTCGGCGCGCTCGAGGCGGGGGCCTGCGGATATCTGTTGAAGGACGTCGACGCCGCGCAGGTCGCCGACGGCATCCGCGCGGCGGCGCGCGGCGAGTCGCCCTTGGATCCCCGCGCGGCGCGCACCGTCCTCGATGCCCGCGCCGCCCCGGATCCGCTGGCGGGCCTGTCGGCGCGCGAGCGCGAGGTGCTCGACCTGCTCGTGGAGGGCCTGCCGAACAAGCTGATCGCGCGGCGGCTGGAGATCAGCGAGAAGACCGTCAAGTCCCACCTCACGCGCGTCTTCCGCGAGCTGGGCGTGACCGACCGCACGCAGGCGGCGCTGTGGGCCGAGCGCAACGGCCTCGGGCGCGAGTGAGACGAAGGTCCCATTGCGGCGGAGACCGCTCGCGCGCAACCCTGCCGGTGCGATGACCACCCGCATCTCCATCCTGCTCGCGCTGCTGGCGCTCGCGCTGGCGCCCACGTCGGCGCTCGCACGCCACGGCGGAGGCGGCGGCGACGACGAGGCCCGCGTGAGCGCCGACTGTGGCCGCGGCGCCTCGGCCGAGCTGCGCGTGCGCGCACATCATGGGGCGCTCGAGGTCGAGTACCGCGTGCGCCGCGGACGCTCCGGCGAGCGCTGGAGCGTCGCGCTCGTGCACGAGCGGCGCGTCGCATGGCGCGGACGCGCCGAGACCGGCAGCGGCGACGACGGCTTCCGCGTCCGCCGCACGTTGCCCGACTTCGCCGGTGCAGACGAGATTACGGCGCGCGCCTCCGGTCCGCACGGCCTGACCTGCACCGCGACGGCCGTCGTTATCGGGTCCTGACCCCGTTGACGCCGCTCGGCGGCCGTGAAAGGGTCGCGCCGCGAAGCACTGTCTTTCCGGTGCGCAACGGCTACGACGGGAGGCGCCGTGGAGAAGCATGGATCCGAGAGCTACTTCGTCATCGGCGAGGGGCTGCTGAGCGAGAGCGTCGGCGGGCGCGAGGCGGCGCCGACGGCGCTCGCCGTCGCGGCGAGAGCCGACGCCGCGCCGCCGTTCCGCTTCTCGCGGATGGGTCCCAACGGCAGAAGACGCCAGCTGAGCGAGGCGATCCGCACGAAGCTCGGCAACGCGATGGCGCACGGCGGCGGCGGCGCGTCGCAGATCCCCTCCGGCTTCACGTATCTCGGGCAGTTCGTCGACCACGACCTGACGTTCGATCGGACGAGCGTGATGCTCGGCGCGGCGGTCTCGCCGGCTGCGCTGCTGCAGGCGCGCTCGCCCGCGCTCGACCTCGACTCGCTCTACGGCGCCGGACCGCAGGACCCCGAGTCGGCGAAGTTCTACGAGGCCGACGGCGTCCACCTCAAGATGGGCAGAACGGTCGCGGTCGGGACCGACGGCGCGAAGAGAGGCTTCGACCTCCCGCGCGGCGAGGGCAGAAGCGCTGCGCAGAGACAGAAGGCGGTCATCCCCGATCCGCGCAACGACGAGAACCTCGCGGTCGCGCAGACGCACCTCGCGATGATCCGCTTCCACAACCGCGTCGTCGACACGCTGCCGAGAGCGACGCCGCCGTCGCAGCGCTTCGCGAAGGCGCGCGAGATCGTGACGCGCCACTACCAGTGGATGCTGCGCACCGACCTGCTGCCGCGGCTGTGCGCGAGAGCGGTCGTCGAGGACGTCTTCGCAAGCGGCCGCAAGGCGTTCGAGGTCGGCGCGAGACCGACCGACGTGCCGACGATGCCGATCGAGTTCTCGGTCGCCGCCTACCGCCTCGGGCACTCGATGGTGCGCGCGGCCTACAACTGGAACGCGCGCTTCCCGCACGGGCAGGGGACGCTCGGCTTCCTGTTCACGTTCTCGGCGACGAGCGGCAACCTCGGCGGAGACCCGCGCCTGCCGAGCAACTGGATCGCCGACTTCCGGCGGCTCTACGACTTCGGCGAGGCGAGACGCAGAGACCTCGTCGTGCCGGCGAGAGCGTTCAACCGCGCGATGCGGCTCGACACGCTGATCGTCGACCCGCTGAAGAACCTGCCGACCGGCTCGTTCGGCGGGCCGGCGGTGAGATTCGACGACCCGCGCGCGAACCTCGCGTTCCGCAACCTCACGCGGGCGAGAATGGTGTCGCTGGCGACCGGCCAGCAGATGGTCAGATTCCTCAGAAGACACGGCGTGAGAGTGAGAGCGCTGAGCGCGAGACAGCTGCGCGACGGCAGAGGCGGCGCGTCGCTGGCGAGACTGAGCGCGGCGCAGCAGGCGGCCGTCCTGAGAGACACGCCGCTGTGGTTCTACGTGCTGCGCGAGGCGGAGCTGAACGGCGGGCGGATGAACGGCGTCGGCGCGCGGATCGTCGCCGAGACGTTCCACCGCGCGATGGAGGGCAGCGCCATCTCGATCGTCCGCGACCCGAGATGGCGGCCGCACCTCGGGCCGAACAGAGAGACGTTCCGGATGGTCGACCTGCTGCTGTTCGCGTTCGAGGGCAGAGAGGCGCTGCTGGCGCCGTTGGGGTGACGGCTACGCGGCTGCGGAGCGGGCGCCGGCGGCCGGCAGCTGCGCGGCGATGCCGCGCGCCCAGGCGCGATCCGGGTGGGCTACGGATGTTTCGCGTCGGCACGGCGGAGCATCATCGATGCATGACCGAACCCGCCACCACCTCCTCCCCCACCCCCTCGGTCGGCGGCGGAGCGCCCCCTGCGCCGCCGCTCGACCGCTCCGCGGCGATCGCGCAGCTGACGCGTCACGCCACGACCGGCGAGCTGACGCTCGACGAGTACGCAGCGTGCGCGGCCGCGATCGCCGCCGCCGCGACCCCCGCAGAGCTCGATGCGGCGACAGCGCCGGTCGCCCACGAGCCGCCCGCGCCCGTCCCCACCCCCTCTCGCACGATCGTGGGCGTGCTCGGCGGGAGCGACCAGCGCGGCCGCTGGCGCCTCCCGCGCCGCCTGCGGATCCTCGCCGTCTTCGGCGGCGTGAGCGCCGACCTCGGCAGCGCGCAGGTCGAGGCGCCGCTGTCCACGATCACCGTCGTGGCCGTCTTCGGCGGCGCGTCGATGGCGCTTCCCTCGGGTGTCTCGGTGCAGCTGTCGGGCGCGTCCCTGCTCGGCGGCAAAAGCGACAAGCGCCCACCCGGACCGCCGCTTCCCGGCTCGCCCGTGATCCACGTGCGCGCCTACACGCTGCTCGGCGGCGTCTCGATCGAGCGTCCAAAGCGCCGCGACGGCGCGGCGGCGTAGCGCGGCTCGCTCGTCAGTTGCACTTCGAGTCGGTCGCGTCCGCGAAGCCTCTGACCGCGGTCACGACGTTCGCGCCGTCGGACGCGATCGCGGCGATCTGGGACGCCGAGGGGCTCGACGGCAGCGCTCTCACCGCGCTCGCGAGCGAGCTGACCGAGGATCTGATCGCGCTCGTCTCGCTCGGGAAGTCGCTTCCGGCGGAGTCGACCAGCGTCGTCGCGTCGCTCTGGATCGTTCTCAGCTGCGACTGCAGCCCGCTGATGCCGCCGGAGAGGCTGACGTTCGTCAGGTCCTTGATCGAGCTCTCGAGCGAGTCGCGATCGGCGCAGTACCCGGGCTTGCTGCTGCCGCAGCCGCCGGCGGCGACCAGCACGACGGCGGTGCTCAGCACGAGCAGCGCGCGGATCAGGCGTCTGGCGGGCACGATCATGCTGATAGCCAGGAAATCAGTTTTGGAAACCGGGTGCGGCAGCAGCCGGCACCGGGGCGAGTGGCAGCTCGACGGCGAACGTCGCGCCCCCGCCCGCCGCGTTCGCGGCGGCGACCCGGCCGCCGTGGCGCTCCACCACGCCCGCCACGATCGCCAGGCCGAGCCCCGCGCCTGCCTTGCCGCGCTCGCGCCCGCGCGCGCCCTCGGCGCGCCAGAAGCGCTCGAACAGCGCGCTCGGATCTTCGCCGGCCGGCAGGCCCGGTCCGTGGTCGCGCACCGTCAGCCGCGCCGACGCGCCCTCCCGCACGACCGTCACGTCGATCGGGGTCGCCGCGGGCGTGTGGACGAGCGCGTTGCGCAGCAGGTTCGCCAGCACCTGCGCGAGCTGGTGCGGATCGCCGAGCACCGCGGCCGCACCCGCAGATCCTTCGACGTGGAGTGAGATCGTCCGCTCGGGGGCCGTCGCGCGCGCGTCGGAGACGGCGTCCCGTGCGAGCGCCGCGAGGTCGACCGCGACGCGCTCGCCGTCGCGCGTCTCGCCCAGGCGCGCGAGCGTCAGCAGATCCTCGACGAGCACCCCCATCCGCGCCGACTCCTGCTCGATGCGGCGCATCGCCTTCTCGACGTCGCCGGGCTCGCGCGCCGCGCCGATGCGAAACAGCTCCGCATAGCCGCGGATCGACTGCAGGGGCGTGCGCAGCTCGTGCGAGGCGTCGGCGAGGAACCGCCGCAGCCGCTCCTCGCTCGCCTTCTGCCCCGCGAAGGCGCGCTCGAGCCGCTCCAGCATCGCATTCAGCGCCTGCCCCAGGCGACCGACCTCGGTGCGCGGGTCGTCCGGCTCCACGCGATGCGAGAGGTCGCCGCCGGCGATCGCGCCGGCCGTGTGGCCCATCCGCTCCAGCGGCAGCAGTCCGACGCGCACGACGAGCCGCCCGGCGAGGCCCAGCACGAGCAGCACCGCCGCGATCACGAGCGCCTCCACGAGCAGCAGCCGGTCGAGCGTCTGCGAGACCTCGTCGAGCGGGATCGCGACGACGTTGGTGCCGGTGCCGCGCGGGTCCGCAACGGCCAGCACCCGGTAGTCGACGTCGCCGCCGGCGTCGACGGTGGCGGGGTGCCCGAGCGGCAGCTCGTCCGGGAGGTCGGGCTTCGCGGCCGCGTCCCGCTCGCCGTAGCCGCTGACGACCGTCGACGTCTCGACGGCGCCGCTCGCGTCGCGGCGCTCGCCGTAGGTCCCCTCGGGGAGCCCGAACCCGGGGCCGCCGCGGTCCGGGTCGCGGGGCTCGCCGGCGCCGGCGCCCGGTCCCACTCCGGGCCGCCCGCCCGGCGGCAGCCCGAGGCCGCCGTCGAGCGCGACGGCGATCGGCCGGATCCCCGCCTGCAGCTGCTGGTCGACGCGGTCGAGCAGGAACGAGCGCTGCTCCGCGTAGGTGATCCCCGCGAGCACGAGCAGGCCGACCGCGGCCAGCGCGAGCAGGCCGACGACGAGCCGTGCGCGCAGCGATCGCATCGGCTATGCCTCTGCGAGGGCCCGTCTGCGCGGCAGCCGCATGACGTAGCCGACGCCGCGCACGGTGTGGATCAGCGGCGGGCCGTGCTCGTCGAGCTTGCGGCGCAGGTAGGAGACGTAGGTCTCAAGCACGCGCGCGTCGCCGCCGAAGTCGTAGTCCCAGACGTGCTCCAGCAGCTGCGCGCGGCTGAGAACCCGGCGCGGGTTGAGCATCAGGTAGCGCAGCAGGCGGTACTCGGTCGGCGTCAGCTCGATCAGCTCGCCGGCGCGGGTGACCTCGTGCGCGTCGTCGTCGAGCTCGACGTCGGCGAACGTGAGCACGCTCGACGCGGCCTCCGCTGCGCCGCTGCGGCGCAGCAGCGCCCGCACGCGCGCGACCAGCTCCTCGAGGCTGAAGGGCTTCGTGACGTAGTCGTCGCCGCCGACCGTGAGGCCGCGCACTCTGTCCTCCGTCGCGTCGCGCGCGGTCAGGAAGATGATCGGCACGCGCGCGCGCTCGGCGCCGAGCCGCTTGGCGACGTCGAAGCCCTCCATGTCCGGGAGCATCACGTCGAGCAGGATCACGTGCGGGCGCTGGTCGCGGACGGCGCTGAGCGCCTCGGCGCCGGTGCTCGCGGAGGCGACGTCGAAGCCCTCGTAGCGCAGCGCCATCGAGATCACGTCGACGATGTTCGGCTCGTCGTCGACGACGAGGACGCGGTGCTGCTGCGATGCGCCGTCCGCGGCCATGGCGTGGATCATGGCGGACGAGGCTGGGAGCTTCCTGAGAGCCTCCTGGGAGGGTGCGACCCCGGCTCGGAGGGCGGCGCGAGCACTGTGTGCGAGCCGTCGTCGCGGACGACCACGCCGCCGTGCGGGAGCCAGCGCGCCGCCCCATCCGGTCCGGCGAGCAGCGCCGCCTTCGCGCGCCACTCGGCCTCGAACGCGCTCGACGCGAGCGCGGTCGCCTGCACGACGCCCGTAAAGGCGGACCGGCCGCTCGCCGGGTCGAGCAGGTGGTGCGCGGGCGCTCCGTCGGCGTCGAGCCAGCTGCGGCGCCCGATCCCGCTCGTCGCGACGCCGCCCTCGCGCGCCTGGAACGTGTGCAGGACTGACGCGTCGAACGGGCTCGCGACGTGCACGGCGCGCGCGAGGCCGGCGCCGCCGCCGATCCGCAGGTCGCCGGCGCAGTCGACCGCGTACGCCTCGTGCCCGTCCAGCTCGGGGGCGAGCAGGTCGGCCAGCAGGCCCTTGACGATCCCGCCGCTGTCGAGCATCAGGCCGGCGGGCCGCCGCACGACGCAGGTGCTGCGATCGACCGTGACGTCGCGCCAGCGCTCCGCCGGGTGTGCCTGCGCGGGGCGGCGCTCGGGTGCGCAGCCGAGCGCGAAGCGCAGCGGCACCGGCGTCGCGATGTCGCGCGCGTAGCCGGCGTCGACGAGCTGCGGCAGCAGCGTCGCGTCGACGAGTCCCTCGCTGCGGCGCGCCGCCACGAGCGCGGCGGCGACGAAGCGGGCCATCTCCGGGCTCACCGCGACGGCGTCGCGCACGTCGGCGTTGAGGCGCGACAGCTCGCTGCCGAGCTCGAAGCGCGTGAAGCGGCGGTGGCCGGCGAGCAGGCGCTCGCGCACCGCGTCGAGCGCCTCGCGCGGCGTGCCGAGCGGCCCGTCGCCGCGCACGTGCACGGTGCAGGTGGAGCCGAAGCAGTCGAACGTCGCGATCGCGCCGCGGTAGCGCTCGCGCGGGCTCATGCCCGGCTCCACAGGTGCGGCGGCGCGGACGAGCGCTCGGCGGGACCGGGCGCGGGCGCTCCGGGCGGCACGGCGGCGGCGGGGCCGGGCGCCGGCTGCTCCGTCCAGCGCAGGATCAGCAGCGTCAACGCCGGCACGACGACGAGCCCGAGCGAGACGAGGAACCAGGCGCTCGCCGCGTCGGTCCCCATCCCGAGCGCGTGCCCGATCGAGAGCAGCCACGCGAGCGCGGTGAAGCGATGCAGCCGCCGCCAGCGCGCGACGCCGATGCGCCCGCGCACGTAGTGGGAGGCGCCGAGCAGCAGCGTCGCCCAGCCGGCGACGATCCCGATCGCCATCCACGGCTCGCCGAAGCCGCTTGCGAACGGGATCGCGAGGTCGGCGAGCGACGGCTTCAGGTACGCGTCGCCGAGCAGGCTGAGCGCGTGCAGCGCGAGCGCCGCCAGCGTCGCGAGCGACAGCGCCTCGTGCAGCGGGCGCAGGCTGCGCTGTGCGCGCGGGAGCATCCGCCCGCCCATCGTCAGCCCGACGCCGACGGACAGGCTCGCGAGCAGCAGCGCCACCACGCCGGCGGCGCGGCTCGTGATCCAGAAGACGTGGGTGTCGGCGGCGAGCGCGAGCATCAGGACTGCTGCGTCGTCATGTCGGGGACCTGCGACTGCTGCTGGGACTGGTACGTCGAGGCCGCGGTCGCGGTCGAGTTGCCCTGGCCCATCGCTCCGGTGCCCGCGATCACGCCCCACGCGAGGGCGAACGTCGCGAGGCTCGCAGCGCCGACCGTGCGGCGGATGCGCCTTCTGCGGTCTGCTCGTGGAGAGGTCATGCGGGGACCGTAGGCCCGCCGCATCAGGCTTCCCTCAGCGGATGCTGAGAGAACCCTGGGTGCCGATCAGTCCCAGTCCGGCGCCCATGCCGGGTCGGCCGTGCGCAGGTGCCGCTGCGAGAGCGCGGCGACCGCGGCGCGCTCGTCGTCGTCGAGCGCGAAGTCGAACACGTCGATGTTCTCGGCACGGCGCTCGTGCGAGGAGGCCTTCGGCAGCGCCGCCACGTTGGGCTGGTCGAGCAGCCACCGCAGCGCGACCTGGCCCGCCGACTTGCCGTGTCTGGCACCGATCGCGGCGAGCGCGGGATCGTCATGCACGTGCCCGTGGGCGAACGGCGAGTAGGCGGTCAGCAGCAGGTCGTGCTCGAGGCACTCGTGCATGACGGGCCCTTGCGGCAGGTACGGGTGGTACTCGACCTGGTCGCAGAGGAGCGGTGCGAGCGAGAGCGCCTCGCGCAGCAGCTCGGAGGGGAAGTTCGAGACGCCGATCCGGCCCGTCAGGCCCTGCTCGCGCAGCGCGTCCATCGCGCCGAGCGTCTGGCGCAGCGGGACCTCGGGAGCCGGCCAGTGCAGCAGCAGCAGGTCGACGCGGTCGACGCGCAGGTCGTCGAGCTGCTCGTGGAAGATGCGCGTGAGCACGTCCGGCTCGGCGTCCTCGTACCAGACCTTCGTCGTCAGCCAGATCTCCTCGCGCGGCACGCCGGAGTCCTCCAGCGCGCGCCCGACCTCGCGCTCGTTGCCGTAGGCGCGCGCCGTGTCGACGTGGCGATAGCCGAGCGAGAGCGCGTCGAGCACGCCGTCGTAGGCCTCCTCGCCCTCGACGAGCCAGGTGCCGTAGCCGAGCTTCGGCACCTCCACGCCCTGGATCGTGACCGTCTGCGCCTGCGTCGCCTCGCGTGGCATCTGCGTCGACCCTACCCCCTCCGCCGGGCTCGGTACCGTGGGCCGAGCGATGGCGACGTTGTGGACGATCGGCTACGAGCGCTTGCCGCCGGCCGCGCTCGTCGCAGAGCTGGAGGCGGCAGGCGTCGAGCGCGTGCTCGACGTGCGCGTGCGGCCGCAGTCGCGCCGACCCGGGATGTCGAAGACGAAGCTCGGCGCGCTGCTCTCGGAGCATGGGATCGCATACGAGAGCCGGCGCACGCTCGGCACGCCGCCGGAGATCAAGCCGCTGTTCCAGCGCGGCGCGCTGCAGCAGGCGCGGACCGCCTTCCGCGCGCACGTGGAGGCGAGCGCCGCCGACGAGCTGGACGCGCTCGCGGCCGAGCTGACGGCACCCGGCACGCTGCCGACCGCACTGCTGTGCCTCGAGGCCGAGCCGGCGCACTGTCACCGCCGCGTCGTCGCCGAGCAGCTGCGCGCGCGCGTGCCGGAGCTGCGGGTGGTGGACCTGTGACTTGACTGATGCAAGTGATGCACTAGCCTTTGCATCATGCGCACCACGCTCTCGATCTCCGACGAGCTGCTCGTCGTCGCCAAGCAGCGCGCGCGCGAGCGCGGCCAGACGCTCGGTGAGCTGGTGAATGTCGCGCTGCAACGCGAGCTGAATGACCCCCCGGTTCCTGTCGCGGCCCCGCCGGTCCCCGTCTTCCGCGGCGGCAGCGGGCCGCGGCCGGGTATCGACCTGAGCTCGAACCGCTCGCTCCACGAGGCGCTCGACGAGGGTCTCGAGCTCGATGACCGGCGCTGAGCGGTGCTGCTGCTCGACGTCAACGTGGTGCTCGCCGCACACCGCGATGACCATTCGCAGCACGCGCCTGTCCGCGCGTGGTTCGACGCGATGCTCGCCGGCGACGAGCGTTTTTCCGTCCCGGCGCTCGTATGGGGATCGTTCCTGCGGCTCGCAACCAACCGCAGGATCTTCGCGGTGCCGACGCCGCGCGACGAGGCGTTTGCCTTCGCGGAGGCTGTCTGCGCGCAGCCGTCGCACCTGCCGATCGGTCCAGGTCCCCGTCACCTCGCCCTCGTGCGCAGGCTCTGTGACGAGGCCGACGCGGTCGGCGACCTCGTCCCCGACGCCGTGATCGCGGCCGTCGCCGTCGAGCACGGGTGCGAGGTCGTCACGCTGGATCGGGACTTCGCGCGCTTCTCGTCGGTGCGACACCGTCGCCCGACGGCTGCGTGAGCGCCGCGAACGGCGTCCAGCGCTCGGACGCGAACGGCACCGCCGCCGCGTGGAGCGTCTCGGCGAGCCGCGGGATCGTAGCCGGGAAGTCCTCGAAGACCGCGCGCACGAGCGTCTCGGCGCTGGCCTCCGGGCCGAACGCGAGCACGGCCGCCGCGTCGAGCGCCTGCTCTTGCGTCAGCGCCGGCGCACGGCGGCGCTCAGCCGGGACGGCCGCGAGCGCGACCGGGTCCCCGTCGACGCCGAACGCGCCCCAGCGCGAGACGAACACGAACACCTCGTCGAACTGCGCGTGCGCGCCGTCGAGCGCGACGAAGGGCGTCCGCAGGCGCCCGAGCCAGTAGCTCAGCTCGGTCCAGGCGAGCTGCGTGAACTGGGCGGGCGTGACCCACAGCAGCTTCGTCTCGACCGCGGTGCCCGGGCTCGGGAACAGCGTCGCGGGCAGCGCACCGTAGAGCGCCGGGTGCGCCGCGACGCCGACGTCGAAGTCGTGCAGCCGCCCGGCGACGGCGAGTACGCTGCGGTCGTCCGCGTCGGCAAAGTGCGCGAACTTCCGCTCCAGCGTCTCCGGCGCGGCGTTCGAGCCGATCGCCAACAGCGGCAGCCGGCCGGAGAACGGCCCGGCGAGGCGCTCGAGCACGCCCTCCCGCTCCCCTCTCGGCGCCAGCGGCTCGACGGCGCCGTCGATCAGCAGGTACGAGCCGCCCGGCCGCACCCACGGGTACTCGCACGCCCATGCGAGCGCGGCGGCGTCATAGGGACGCGGCGGCACCTGCTCGACGAAAGCGCGAACGAAGGCGCCGAACGCCGCCTCGTCCATCGCGAGGCGGTCGAGCAGCTCCTGCTCGGCGATCGGCGGCCAGTCCGGCACGGCGTCGATGCTAGCCGCGGCGGTGGCGATGTCTGCGCGGTGGCGGCGGCGGGCCGCTGGAGATCGTGATCGCGACCGGTGCGTTCGTCGCGTGGCCGCTGCCGGGCTGCGGGCTCAGTCTGAGGACGCGGCCGAGGGCGCGTCTTCTGCTGTGCGCGTAGGAGATCGCGCCGACCGCGCAGTGCCCGGCGAGGATGCGCGCCTTCGCTCTTCTCAGCGTCGCTCTCGGGCCCAGGCGCGGCACGATGCACGGCGGGACGACGTCGATCGTCGCGGCCGCGGTCGCCTCGGGCGTGATGACATTTCCGTAGTTGACGTAGCCGCACACGAGCCAGCGACCGGTCTCGTCGAAGTGCGCGTTCACGGTTCTCGTCGACGGGCCGCCCGTGACGGTGGTGCCGACGAGCTGGACGACGCCGCTCGTCCCGTACGCGGCGGACCAGTTGGCCGGGCAGCCGCGTCCGGTGTCCTTCAGCAGGGCCGAGTAGACGGTGCGCTCCGCCTCCGTCTGCGCGGTCGTCCCGATCTGGAACGTGCGGCCGCGCAGGATCGTCGCCGGCGCGGCGAGCGAGAGCGAGAGGTGCGGGATGCGGACGGCGAGCGTCTGCGACGTCGCCAGCAGCACGACCGCAGGGCTTCTCGTCGTGTCGGTCGCCCAGGCGCACAGCAGGTAGGTGCCCGCGGCGTTGAACGTCTCGTTGACCGTCCTGGCGTAGGGGCCGATGCCCGGAACCGTGCTGATCAGCTGCTCGCCGTCGTCGGCGGTCGGGTTCGCGCCGCACGCTGGTCCGCCCGCCGGCTTGACCGTCAGTACGACCGCCTGGTGGTCGGTGTCCAGCGTGCCCGTCACGCCGACCTGCGTCGCGAGCGACTCGACGGGATCGGGCGCGGTCGTGATCGCGAGTGTCGGCGCCGCGGACGCGGTAGCCGGCCACGCGCAGCAGACGAGCACGGCGACGAGCCCGCCCCGCATCCACCGCCGTGCGCCCCGTCGCGCCTCCACGGCGCGCACCCTACCGAATTGGCGTACATCGCACGGCGGCGTGGCAGCGCCTCCATCCGTGGAGACGCTGCCGGGCCGGCGAGCTATTCGATCGCCTGCCAGTACCACTGCTGGTTGCCGCCCCAGTGGCAGGACCACTGCTGGATGCGAGCGCCGTTCGCGCCGCTGTTGCCCGTCACGTCCATGCACTTGCCGGCGTGACGGGACATGAACGCTTCATACGGCGGCTGTCCCGCAATCGGGGTGACATGCCACTGCTGGTTCGTCTGCCCGACGCCCAGGCATTCCCACTCCTGCAGCCACGCCCCGTCGGCGGTGCTGCCGCCGGTGACGTCGAGGCACTTGCCGGTCGAGTTGATCTTGATCTCGAACCATTGGCCTTCGGCTTCCATCGGCACGAGCGTGAAGACCTGCCCGTCTCCCGGATTGGGAGCCGGCGAGCAGTCCCACTGGATGATCCCCGTCCCGCTTCTCGGGTTGTTTTCCGAGAGGCTCAAGCACTTGTTCGAGCTGCGCGAGACGATCCGGTAGCCGCTCTTGATCTGGAATTCGTGGTAGCCGGACGTCGATTCCTTGTACGAGCCCTGTCTCGGCAGGACCGTCCGTGTCCGCCACTGCCCCACGCCCTTCGCCCAGAAGTTGTACTGGTAGTGCCCGTTCACGACCGCTGCCTGCGCGGTGTCCACGTACTGCCACGAGCTGCCGTTCCAGCGCTCGAAGTTGATGTTCACCGTGGCGCCGTTGACGGCCGGGCCGCCGGGCGTCGTGTTGAGCACTTCCCCGCCTATGCTCACGTAGCCGGGCTGGCCGTTGAGCGTCTGCGTGATCGTCGCGAACGTCGCCGTGTCGTACCCGCAGGCGTAGCCGCTCGCGAGCACCGCGAACGCGCAGGCGGATTCGCGCGTGTTGCCGCTGGCGTCGAACAGGCCCGAGCGGTCCTGCCAGTTGGCGCCGCTGGTGTCGCGGTAGAGGTACCAGACGACGTATCTGACGTCGCTCTGCGTCGCGAGCCATTCGAACGTTGTGCGCAGCAGTCTCGCCTGTTCGGCGTTGCTGACGATCTGTTCGGCTCTCAGGTTCGCTCCGGCGACCGCCCAGCCCATCTCGGTGATCCACAGCGACTTGCCCGCGTCGCCGTTGCCTCTGAGCGTTTCGCGCGCGCCGACGACGTCGGCCTTTATAGCCGCTTCGCGCTGTTCGAACGTGTTCTTGAACGCGTACGGGTGGATCGCCAGCCCGTCGAACGCGGCCTTCACCTGGGCTCTCGTGTGCGAGCCCCACACGCCGTCGTTTATGACTTCCTCGTACATTCTGTTGAGGAACGCTTCCGGCGTCATGTCCGGGCTCGTGTAGTCGAGCCCGCCGACGATCACCGTGGCCGTCGGGTCGACGGCTCTGATCGTCGCCGACGCGTCGATCAGCACCTGCGCGTAGTGGTGCGGCTGCGGCGGTTCGCTGCCTTCGGGCAGTCTCGGGTTGTTTTCGTGGCGGTTCGGCTCGTTGAGGAGCTCCCAGTGCTTCCACGGCAATCTCGGGAGTTCGCCGTGGCTCGACCAGAATTCGCCGCTCGGGCCGAACTTTCTGACGGATTCTCTGATGTACGTCATGAAGGTCGTGTAGTCGGCGCTGCCCTTCTTCGGGAAGCCGGCTATCGAGGACCCGATCACGGGCTGCATCGTGATCCCGTGCAGCGCGGCGCGTCTGACGATCGCTTCCACCTGCGTGAGGTTGCCGCCCTGGATGTACTGGAAGCGGAACTGCTTGACGCCGAGCGACTGGATCCGCGCCCATTCCGCTTCTTCGTTCCAGTGCCCGGCTATCGAGACCGTCCCCCAGAATTCCGCCGGCACGGCCTGCGCGGCGGGTGCGGCGACGGCGAGCGCCGTCGCCAGGGCCAGCAGCAGGCCGAGCAGGCGCGCGCGTCGCGGCGGCGCCCGTTCGGGCAGCAGGATGCGTCTGGTCATGCGTGTCCCTTCGGTGGTGTTTGGTGTGGACTACTCGCAGCCGACGAGCGGGTCGACCGCGTCCTTCGCGGTCGGTTCGTCGACGTCCGCGCCGCAGTTGACGGTCGTGTCTCTGACGCCGTCTCTGGCGCGCAGCTTGTCGTTGCCGGCGTTGCCGAAGAGCGAGTCGACGCCTTCTTCGCCCCACACGACGTCGTTGCCGTCGTGGCCTTCGACGACGTCGTTGCCGCCGCGGCCGAACAGCGTGTCGTTGCCCTGGCGGCCCCAGATCGTGTTGGCGGCGTCGTTGCCGCTCAGCACGTCCCACTTCTTCGTGCCCTCGAGCACCTCGTTGTCGCCGCCCACGTAGGTGTGCGCACCGGCGGCGCAGAGGTTCCCGCTGCCGCTTTCACCGAGCACGTACGCGGAGCCGTAGAAGCTCGAGCCGAGTTCGGCAGGGTTGCCGGCGGGATCGCCGAGCGTCGCGTTGATGCCGTAGTTGCCCACGCCCGGCACTTCGCCTTCGCCGGGGACGGTGCGCGCGAAGCCGGCGATGTCCTGCCCGCTCCCGCCGCTGAAGACGTGGCCGTTGCAGGGGTTGGTCGTGACGAGCTGGTCGTTGCCGCCTTCGGCGTAGAGGCCGTCGCCGCCGGAGCCCTCGGCGATCAGCGCGTCGGCGCCTTCGCCGCCGTGCAGCACGTCGGCGCCGGAGTTGCCGGAGTAGAGCTGCTCGCCGCCGGCGCTGCCGGTGATCGTGTCGGCGTCGTCGCCGCCGTCGAGGTCGGTCGTGACGCCGTTGGGTGCCGCAGTCGCGTCGGTCAGCGTGTCGGCGCCGGCGCCGCCGAACCACGCGATCCCCCCGCCGATCGGCGTCGCGCTCAGCGTGCAGGTGACGGTGCCGGTGGTGGGCGTCGTGCACGGCCCGGTCGTCGCGAGCGCCTCCGGGGTGCCGCCAACGCTCGCGGTGACGGTGAACGAGCTGCCTGCGTTTGAGAGGCCGAACGTCTCGGCGGCCGAGCCGCCGACGACGACGAACGTCGGGTCGGGCGTCGGCGTCGTCGCGAACGGCGAGTAGTCGTCGAGGTAGGCGAACGGCGCGCTCAGCGAGCTGGCCGGCTCGATGCACGGCCCCGGCGTGCAGGTGTCGCTGCCCATGCCGCCATACAGGTGCTGGTTGGCGACGCCGGAGGGCGCAGTGATGACGTCGTCGAACGGCGAGCCGATCACGCTCTCGACGTTCGAGACCGCGTCGACGCCGTTGCCGATCGCGGTGTGCGCTTCGACGCCCCCGCTTGCGCTGCCGGTGAGGTTGACCGCCACCCCGCTCACGCCCGCGACGTGGCCGGCGCTCGGCGTCGCGTCGGAGAAGCTCGCGACGTCGTTGTCGTTGGAGTTGGCTCCGCCGTCGAACGTCTCGCCGTTCGTGCCGCCGCGCAGCCAGTCGTTGCCTTCGCCGCCGAACATGTCGTCGACGCCGTGGCCGCCGACGAGCAGGTCGCGGCCGGCCTCGCCGTACAGCTCGTCGTCCAGCAGCTCGCCGAAGATGGCGTCGTTGCCGCCCTGCCCGTGCAGGTCGTCGCCCTTGCCGCCGCCGTAGAGCACGTCGTCGCCTTCGCCGGCGCAGACGACGTCGTTGCCGTAGCCGGCGCTGATCGTGTCTCTGCCCGAGCCGCCGACGATGAAGTCGTCGCCCGGCGTGCCTTCGATGCTGCCCGAGCCGTAGATCACGGTGTAGCCGTTCCACGTTCTCGCTTCTCTCGGCGGCAGCGTGTTGCATGACGTCGACGCCGCCTGCGCGGCGCCGCTCGCGAATGCGATCGCGACAACGGTCAGCGCAAGCGCGCGAATGGTGCGTGAGCAGAGCACGCAAGTCCCCCAGTCCTCGTGAATTTCCCCCTGCCGAGGCGGTGGCTCCGCCATGCCCGCGACCGCGGTGGTTCTAACGCACGCGTCCGCCTCGGTCAAGCGCCGCGGTCAGCGTCTCGGGCGCGGGCGCTCGGTCGGCCCGACGCGCTCGCGCAGCCAGCGCACGAGCGGCGCGGCGGCGTCGAGCTGGGCGCGAATCCGTCTCCCTGCAGCGGGTCTGTGCAACCAACCCGCCAGTTGGTGACGCTGCGAGACGGTCAGCGCGCGGTGGCGCAGGAGGTCGATGCGCGGATGGTCCGCCGGGTAGCCGCGCGGCGCGCGTCTGAGGTCCGGATCGCTCAGCGCGAGTCCGGCGGCCGCGGCGCTCGCGATCGCCTTCGACAATGGTGCGGCCGTGCGGCCGTCGGCGACGAGCCGGCGCATCCGCTCGACCTGGTCGGGCGCCGGGTTGTGCAGCCCCGCCGCGACGAGCAGGCCGTCGAGCGACAGCTCGACGTAGAAGCCGCCTGCGCCCTCGTAGCCGACCGCCAGCCCGACGTGCTCCTTCACCGGCGGCCCCGGCCGGAAGCGCGTGTCGTTCCACGGGCGGAAGAGGTGCGCGCGGCCGAAGCCGGCGGCGCTCAGCTCCTCCCCGAGCGCCGCCGCGGGCGCGACGAGCAGCTCGTCGTAGCGCCCGCGGTTGGCCTTGAACCAGTCGCGCTCGTTGTTGTCCTCCAGCTCGCGCAGGAAGTCGAGCGCGCCCGGCGGGAATCCGCGGAAGGCCATCGGCGTCAGGGCTTGAACGACACCCGGCTCTGGTACCAGAAGAGGTCGTTGAGCGAGTCGCCCGCGTCGATGAAGTAGGTGAGTCTGAAGCCGCGCGGCACGCTGGAGAGGTCGAACGTCGCCTGACCTCTGCCGTTGACGTTCTTCGGCTTCACGCCCGACAGTCTGTAGCCGCTCTCGTCGAGCACGTAGACCTTCAGCGGACGGTGCGTCGTACCCGTGACGGTGAAGCGCACCACGCCTCCGCCGAGCTTCGCGAGTCTCACCACGAGCAGCCGCGAGACCTCCGCCTGCGCGGACCCGCCGGAGACGCCGAGCGCGGCGTCGGCGACGACGTCGACTCTGATCGACTCCTTCGTCGCCGGGTTCGACTTGATCGAGAACGTGCCGTCGCCCTTGGCGGTGACGTCGCGCGTCTCGCGCAGCTTGATCGAGAAGCCGCCGCTGCCGAGCGGGATCCAGTCGCTGTAGGAGACCGTGAGTCTGGCCGCGACCGGTCTGCCGGCGTCGTCCTTCACCACGCCCGCGAGGGTGCGGCCCTTGCCCGGCAGGCCCGCGCACAGGACGGTGTTCGCGCTGTCCTTGTTGCGCGGCCCTCTGCCGGCGCATCTGAGGCTGACGGTTCCCGCCTGCGCGCCGGTGCTGGCGGCGGCCAGCAGTCCGAGCGCCGCGATGCAGGCGAGCGGCGCGCGCCCGACGGTCGATCCGATCTTCATCCTCGTCCCTCTCTGCTCCGGTTCCCGTGACGTGCGCGGCGGACGCTACTCAATGGCAGCGCGCGGTGCCCTGATCGCGGAAGCGCTCCCCGGGCTCGCCGACGAAGCGCCAGGCGTAGCGCCCGTCGCCGAGCGTGAGGCGCAGCACGCCGAACGTGGAGGCGCGGGCGCGGCTGTGCGGACGCACGAAGAGGATCGGATAGGAGCTCTTGCCGCCGGTGCCGACGACGAACTGGACGATGCCGTGATCCGGGTCGAGGCGCCCGTCGGCGGTCTGCGGCGCGAAGCGCTCGTAGTCGTGGTCGTGGCCGGAGAGGACGACGTCCGCATCCGCCTGCTGCAGCGTGCGCCACAGCGCGGCGGTGTCCTCGTTCGGTCCGTGCAGCCCCGACGAGAAGCGCGGCTGGTGCCAGTAAGCGAGCGTGCAGCGAGCGGAATGCGCCGCGAGGTCGGCGCGCAGCCAGCCCTGCTGCGCCGAGCCCGTGCCGCAGCCGACGCGATCGCAGTTGGCGTTGAGCGCGACGAGGTGCCAGTCGCGCAGGTCGTAGGAGTACCAGCCCTTCCCGACCGGCCCGGCCCGCCGGCCGAAGTAGGTGAAGTAGCCGGCGGCGGCGGGGTCCTCCTCGTACTCGTGGTTGCCGATCGCGGGGTGCGTGCGGTCCTTCAGACGGCCCCACGAGCGGTCGTACGAGGCCTCGAAGTCGGCGAGCCCGCCGGCCGGGTACTGGAGGTCGCCGAGCACCGCGACGGCGTCCGGATCCAGGCGCGCGGCGAGCGCTGCGGTGTCGGCCTGGCGGCACGTGAAGCGCGTGCGCGGCTCGTCCGGCGCGCACGCGACGTCGCCGGCGGCCACGAGCGTCGGCCCGGCGACGGGCTGCCGCGCGGGCGACGAGGTCGACGGCGGCGGGTCCGCGGGGGCGCCGGAGCCGCCGCAGCCGGCAGCCGCCGCGGCCGCAAGCGCAGCGGCGACGAACAGGAGCACCCTCACGTCTCACCCTCGTAGTAGCCGACGCCGTGCGAGCGCTCGACGACCGCGAGCTGCTCGACGCCCGCGGGCGTGCGCACCGAGAACGCGAGTGCGGCGACGTCGACGTGCGGCATGCCGTCGAGTATCGCGCGCGGCCCGGCGGCCATCCGCCCGCCGTCAAACCTCTTTGTAGAGCTGTCACGCGCCAAGCTCGCCGTGACCGGGTACGGCCGATATCGCACTGGGTAGGCCCCTTGGTTGAGGGTGCAGTTTTCACTTCAATCGCGCGTCGCCCTGGGAGTCGGACGCGCCTCATAGGTCACAAACCCGCGAGGCCACGGAAGGTCGGTCCGATGGGTGAGGAAGCGCCCGGCGGAGGATCGAGAGTGTCACCGGCTGGATGACACCCGTTCGCATCGTCGCACGCACGGACGCGGCCCCATGGTGGGGGCCGAATGTGGTCAGGTCGGATGCGCAACGCCTTCGGGCGGCGCCGGAGCCTCCCCCTGCCCGGCGTCGTTCGCTTCCTCACCCGTCGGCTGAATTGACGAGGGAGGTTCGTCGATGCACAGTCATTCACATGAAGAGAAGGCCGGCGTCTGGTGGCAGTCGCACACGTTCATGGACGGCACGCGCGAGATCGTCCTCTGCGCGCGGCTCGCGCCGGTGATCGCCGGCGCGCTGCACGCCCGCCTCTGCGAGCTGACCGCCCACGGCTGCGACCGGGTCGTCCTCGACCTCAGCGGCGCCGGTCCGCTCGGGCGCGAGGAGCTCGGGCTGCTGGCGGGGGCGCTCGCGGGCCAGCCGCCCGACTGCCGGATGGCCGTCGTCGTGCCGGACGGCGTGCCGGCAGGCGAGGCGCTCGGCGACGGGATCCGCGTCGCCGACTCGCTGTCGGGCGCGCGGCGCGCGCTGCAGGGACCCGCCGGGCGCCGCGGACGCGCACCCGCCGGCCCGCAGGTGCAGCCGGACCACCACGCGCTCGCCGTGCGCCAGTCGCTGCGCTGGGCGACGCTCGCCGCCTCCGCGGGCGACTACGAGGCCGCGCTGGCGTGGCTGGCGAGCGCCGAGGCCGCCGAGGGCTCGCTGTCGGCCGAGTGGCGCCGCCGCCGGCAGGCCTGGTCGCTCGCACGCCAGGGCGGGTTGACGATGCGCGTGCACCATCGCCTGCACCCGCCGCATCGCCGCGGGCGCGCTTAGCGCCGCCGGGCGACTCAGGCGTCGGCCACCCGCCGCAGCAGCACGAGGGCCGACGCCACGACGGCCCGCTCGTCGGCCGACAGCTCGCGCTCGAGCGCGTCGCCGAGCCAGCCCTCGCGGCGGGCGCGGGTCGCGTGCAGCAGGTCGCGCCCGGCCGGCGTCAGCTCGACGATCGAGCGCCGGCGGTCGGCCGGGTCGGGGCGCCGCGCGAGCAGCCCCGCCGCCTCGAGGTCGTGGACCGTCTGGGCCATCGACTGCGGGCGCATCCGCTCGGCCGTCGCGAGGTCGCTGATGCCGAGGCTCTCCTGCGCACGGTCGATCCGCGCCAGCACCGTCAGCTGCGAGACCGGCGGTCCGGGCTCGGCGCGCAGGCGCCGCACCAGCCGCCCGACCGTCTCGCGCAGCTCGTGCGCGAGCGCGGCGGTCGTCGGCGAGGCGGGCCCGGCCTGCATGGCGAGGATTGTACAGGCTGCCTGTACAATCTCCGGGAGTGCCCCGAGCCGCCTCCGACCGCTACAAGTGGATCGCGCTGTCGAACGCCACGCTGGCGGTCCTGCTGGCGACGCTCGACGGCTCGATCACGATCATCGCGATGCCGGACATCTTCCGCGGCATCCAGCTCGATCCGCTCGTCCCGTCGAACTCCTTCTACCTGCTGTGGATGATCCTCGGCTACCTCGTCGTGACGAGCGTGCTGATCGTCAGCCTCGGCCGCCTCGGCGACATGGTCGGGCGCGTGCGGATCTACAACCTCGGCTTCGTGATCTACACGGTCGCCTCGCTGCTGCTCGCGATCTGCTGGCTGACGGGCCCGGCGGGCGCGCTCTACCTGATCGGCTTCCGGATCGTCCAGGGCGTCGGCGGCGCCTGCCTGCTCGCCAACTCGGCCGCGATCATCACCGACGCGTTCCCGGCCAACCAGCGCGGGATGGCGCTCGGCATCAACAACATCGTCGGCGTCAGCGGCTTCTTCATCGGCCTGATGGTCGGGGGCGTGCTGGCGCCGATCGACTGGAGACTCGTCTTCCTCATCTCGGTCCCGATCGGGCTGTTCGGCACCGTCTGGGCCTACCGCAGCCTGCGCGAGCTGAGCACGCCGAGAGCGGCGCCGATCGACTGGCCCGGCAACGTGACGTTCGCGCTCGGGCTGATCCTGATCATGGTCGCCGTCACCTACGGCATCCGGCCGTACGCCGAGCACGCCACCGGCTGGAGCAGCCCGCGCGTGCTGGCGCTGCTGGGCGGCTCGCTCGTCTCGTTCGTCGCGTTCGTGGCCGTCGAGCGCCGTTCGCACGACCCGATGTTCCGCCTGCCGCTGTTCCGCATCCGCGCGTTCACGTTCGGGACGCTCTCGACCTTCCTGTCCTCCGTCGCGCGCGGCGGGCTGATGTTCATGCTGATCATCTGGCTGCAGGGCATCTGGCTGCCCCAGCACGGCTACAGCTTCACCGAGACGCCGCTGTACGCGGGCCTCTACATGGCCCCGTTCACGGTCGGGATGCTGCTCGCGGGCCCGACCTCCGGGATCCTCTCCGACCGCTACGGCGCGCGCCTGTTCGCAACCGGTGGGATGGTGCTCTCGGCGGCCTGCTTCGGGCTGCTGGCGGCACTGCCGACGAACTTCGCCTACTGGCAGTTCGCCGTGATCCTGTTCGCGATGGGCGCCTCGATGGGGATGTTCGCGTCGCCCAACCGCGCGGCCGTGATGAACAGCCTGCCGAGCGGGGACCGCGGCGCCGGCGGCGCGATGAACCAGACGTTCCAGAACTCCGCGCAGGTGCTGTCGATCGGCATCTTCTTCACGCTGATGATCATCGGCCTGAGCGCGACGCTCCCGCACACCCTGAGCGCCGGCCTGCAGGCGCACGGCGTCCCAGCGGGCACGGCGCACGAGGTCGGTGCGCTGCCGCCGGTGTCGATCCTGTTCGCCGCGTTCCTCGGCTACAACCCGATCCAGCACCTCGTCGGCGGCGACGTGCTCGGCGGCGTCTCGGCGCACGACCACGCGGTGCTGACGGGCCACTCCTTCTTCCCCACGCTCATCTCGGGGCCGTTCCGCGACGGCCTGCACGCGGCGTTCGCGTTCGCGATCGTCGCCTGCCTGATCGCCGCGGCCGCGTCGGCATTGCGCGGCGGACGCTCCGGCGAGGACGAGCAGCCCGTATCGACCCCGCTGCCGGAGGCCGTCCATGCGGGTTGAGTGGCACGGACAGTCCGCCTTCAGCCTGACCGGCGGCGGCGCCACCGTGATGATCGACCCGTTCGGCGACGTGTCGTCGCTCGCGGCGCGCGGCCGGCGCTGGGACTACCCGCCGATCGCGGATGCGCGGGCGGACCTGCTGCTCGTCACGCACGAGCACCTCGACCACAACGGCGTCGAGGTCGTCGCCGGGGATCCGCAGACGCTGCGCTCGACGGCGGGCCGCTTCGACACGGCGCTCGGCGAGGTCGTCGCGATCGCCTCCGAGCACGACGCCGCGGCCGGCACCGAGCGCGGCCCCAACACGCTGTTCGCCTTCACGCTCGGCGGCGTGCGCGTCGCGCACCTCGGCGACCTCGGGCAGCACGAGCTGCGACCCGAGCAGCTGGCGGCGCTCGGCCGCGTCGACCTGCTGTTCGCGCCCGTCGGCGGCGGCCCGACGATCGGCGCCGAGCAGGCGACGCGGATCGCCGCGCTGCTCGGCGCGCGTGTCGTCGTGCCGATGCACTACCGCACCGAGCGCATCGACTTCCTCGAGCCGGTCGACGCGTTCGCGGCGCTCGCGGCGCGCGTCGAACGGCTGCCGCGGCCCGTCTTCGAGCTGGACGACCTGCCGGCCGGCGAGCACCCGCTCGTCGCCGTGCCTGCGGCGCCCTGAGAAGCGGCGGGGCCGCGCCGCGGCACCCCCGACGGGCGGCGCGGCCCCACGGGGGTCACGCCGCCTGGCCTGGCGGCGTGACCCCGGGAGCCGCGACACGGGTGGTTCCGCGGCTCCTGCTGGAGCCGCGTGCGAACACGTGCGGCCCCAAGCGTTCGAAAGCTGTCGTCAGGGCGCTCGCAGCGCGCGCTCGAACAGTCCGCACTCCGGCGCGCCCGGTGCGACGAAGCGGTCCAGCGCCGAGGCCGCGACGATCGCGGCGATCGCGTGGCGGTAGGCGTAGCGCGCACGGCGCGCGTCGGTGCGCGTCGCGCCGGCGGCGACCATCCCCACGCCCGCGATCAGCACCACGCGCGCGTCGGGATCCGACCGCGGCCCGTCGCAGCCGCCGAACGCCGCCGCCTCGAAGCGCACGTGCGCGCGATGCCGGCGCGCGCCGCGCACGATCCGCTCCGCGAGGTCGCCCACGTCGTCCCAGCGCGGATCGACGTCGATCCACAGCGGAGCGCGCTGCGTGTGCACGACCTGCTGCGGGCAGGCCGGCCCGGCCTGCGAGAGCGTCGGCGCGTCGCGCGCGCAGACGAACTCCAGCACCTCGGGCGTGGTGTCCAGCTCCAGCACCTTCGGCCGCTGCGTCGCGAGCGCCGGGCGCAGCACCGGCAGCAGCCGCGCGAGCAGACGCGTGCGCTCGCGGTCGTCGAGCACCGGAAGGGCCACGCCGCCGCAGCGCGGGCCGGGCGCGCCGGCGGCGAGGAACTCGCGCGCCCGCAGCGTCGCGGCGACCGTCGCGCGGCGGCAGGCCTCCTCCGTCTCCCCCCACGTCACAAGCCCGTGCCGCGCGATCAGCGCGAGCCGCACGCCGGGCGCGGCGGCCGCCCGGCCCAGCTCCCGCGCGAGCCCGGAGCCGGGAGCCTCGTCCGGAACCCACGCGACGGCGTCGCCGAAGCAGGCGCGGGCGAAGGTCTCTCCCCCATCCGCCGCGCACAGCGCCATCACCGCGTCGGGCTGCGTCACGTCGACGTGCGTCGCCGGCACGACCGCGTGCAGCAGCGCCTCCGGCGGGCACGCCGCGGGCGGGACGCCGACGCGGCAGCGCGCGAGCGCGGCGGCGCGCGGATCGCCGTCCAGCTCGCCGTCGCCCATCGCGGCGAAGACCCGTGCGAGCCGCAGGCCCGCGAGCTCCCCGTGCACGCCGGCGCCGCCGGAGTCGCGGGCGGTCGCTGTTCCGCCCACGGCTCCGGCTCCGGCGACCCACAGCACCTCCCCACCCCGGCGCTGCGAGAGCTTTGCCGAGCTGGTTACGCGCAGGCCCGCGCCGGCGATCTCAGCATCCGCGGCCAGGTCGCGCGCCCGCCGCACGAGCCGCCCAAGCAAGTCGACGGGGGCGCTGTCCGAGGCTTGAATGCTGAGCACGCCCTGACCGTACGTAGCGGCCCGCGGCGCGTGTACCGGGATTTTCCCGTTATGCAGAACCTCTGACTGGTTGAATGTGACCGATCGGAGCATCGTTCGGCACCCAGGGAGCCTCGATGGACGACGACGCGCTCGGCGAGCAGCGGCTGCGGCGCCTGATCGCGGTCGGCGCCACGCTCGTCTCCGAGCTCGATCTCGACACGCTGCTCGCGCAGCTGCTGGAGGTCGCGCAGGAGCTGACGCACGCCGGCTACGCGGCGCTCGGCGTGCTCGACGAGGAGCGCCGCGAGATCGCGCGCTTCCTCACGCGCGGCCTCGACGCCGACGCGCATCGCGCGGTCGGCGACCCGCCGCGCGGGCGCGGGGTGCTCGGGCTGCTGATCGACGATCCGAGACCGCTGCGCCTGCACGACGTCGGCGAGGATCCGCGCTCGTACGGCTTCCCCAGCGGGCATCCGCAGATGCGCAGCTTCCTCGGCGTGCCGATCGCGATCCGCGGCCGCGCGTGGGGCAACCTCTACCTCACCGACAAGCGCGACGGCGACTTCGACGTCGAGGACGAGCAGACGGCGGTCGTCCTCGCCGCCTGGGCCGCGATCGCGATCGAGCACGCCGACCTCTACGAGCAGCTGCGCGGCCGCGGAGACCGGCTCGAGCGCACGGTGCGCAGCTACGAGGCGACGACCGAGGTCACGCGCGCGGTCGGCGCCGAGACGCGCCCCGACCGCGTGCTCGAGCTGATCGTCAAGCGCGGGCGCGCGCTCGTGCACGCCCGCACGCTGCTGATCCTGCTCGAGGACGACGACGCGCTGCAGATCGCGGCCGGCGCCGGGGAGGTCGACGCGGCCGCGATCGGCCGGCGGATCCCGGTGCAGGGCACGAGCGCGGCGGCCGTCCTGCGCGCGGTCCTGCCGGAGCACAGCGAGGACGTCGCCGAGCGCCTGCGGATCGCCTCCGACCGCCTCGGCGTGCCGCTGACCGCCAAGCGGCTCGGCGTGCAGGACCCGCACGCCGCGCTGCTGGTGCCGCTCGAGTTCCGCAGCCGGCGCCTCGGCGTGCTCGTCGCGTTCGACCGCGCCGGCGAGGACCCGACGTTCGACGGCGAGCAGCAGGCGCTGCTGCTGGCGTTCGCGGCCAGCGCGGCGACGGCGGTGGCCACCGCGCAGTCGGCCGAGCGCCGGCGCATGCGCACGCAGCTGGCGAGCGCGGAGCGCGAGCGCCGCCGCTGGGCGCACGAGCTGCACGACCAGACGCTGCAGGCGCTCGCCGGCTTCCGTCTGCTCGCCGACGCCGCCCTGACGAGCGACGACCCCGCGCACCGCGAGCCGCTGCTGCGCACGCTCGCCGCGCGCATCGACGACGAGATCGAGCAGCTGCGGACGCTGATCGCCGACCTGCGCCCGGCGACGCTCGACGAGCAGGGGCTGCAGCCGGCGATCGAGCACCTCGCGAGACAGGTCGCCGACAGCCAGGGGATCGCCGTCGAGACCGACCTGCGGCTCGTGCCCGAGGACCGCGACGCCGAGGGCGACGATCCCGCGCCGCGGCTCGCGCCGGACACCGAGACCGCCGTCTATCGCGTCGTCCAGGAGGCGCTGACGAACGTCGTCAAGCACGCCGGCGCGAGCCGCGTGACGATCGGCGTGCGCCCGCGCGACGGCGGCGTCGACGTGACCGTCAGCGACGACGGCGCCGGCTTCGACCCCGGCGCGCCGCACGAGGGCTACGGGATCGCGGGGATGTTCGAGCGCGCCGAGCTGGCGAACGGGACGCTCGCGATCTCCAGCAGACCGGGCGCCGGCACGACCGTGCACGTGTGGATGCACGCAGACGAGTGAGGCGCCGCGGCCGCGGCGCGCAGATCAGTCGACGGCGCCGTAGAGGTCGAAGAGATCGTGATCGAGCGCGTAGCGGACGAGCTCCGCGCGCGACGTGCGGCGCGTCTTCTGCTGGACGCGCGCGCGGTAGGACTCGACCGTGCGCGGGCTGAGGTGCAGGCGCTCGCCGATCTCGACGTTCGTGTGCCCGAGCACGAGCAGCCGCAGCACGGCCAGCTCGCGCGGGGCCAGCCCGTCCGGCGGGTCCTCGCCTTCCCTCGGCCCGGCGGCCACGGCGAGCTGCGGCGCGACGTACGTGCGCCCGGCGTGCGCGAGCCGCACGGCGTGCGCGAGCTCCGCCCCGGCCGCCTCCTTGAGCACGTAGCCGCTCGCTCCGGCGCGCAGCGCGACGCGCGCCCAGTCGGGGCGGCGGTGCATCGTCAGGATCACGATCGCGGTCGAGCGCGACGCCTGCGCGAAGCGCGGGAGCGCCTCGAGCGTCGAGCCGCCCGGCATGCGGATGTCGAGGACGAGCACGTCCGGCCGCTGCTCCGCGACGATCGCGAGCGCGTCGTCGAGGCTGCCGGCGACGCCGACGACCTCGATCCCCTCGGCAAGTCCGAGCACGAGCCCGAGCCCTTCGCGCACGACCTCGTGGTCGTCCGCGAGCACGACGCTGATCGTGCCCGTCGCAACGCGGGCCGCCGCCGATCCCATGTAATCCAGAGTACCGTCTGGACGGATTTTCAAGCAACTCTTTACAGAAGGCGTTCGTCAGCAGACATTCACCTCGCGCGTGTCGACCCGCGCGTTACAGCACGAGGTCTTCCAGCCGCTCGAGCGGGCGCGCCGCGGCCGCGGCCGTCGACTCGAGCCGCGCGAGCGGGTCGGCATCGTGCAGCGCGCCGAACGCCAGGCCCGTCAGCGCCTCGACCTGCGCGACCGGCACCTGGAACGTGCGGTAGGCGCCGTAGGAGAACTCCGCGGGTGCGGGCAGCGCCTCGAAGCCGCCGTCGTGCAGCAGCTGCTGCTGGCTGAGCAGGTAGCCGGTCGCCGACAGCTGGCCGGAGGCCCGCACCATCGCGACGACCTTCCAGAACTGCCGCGGCAGCAGGACGCCGCGGTACTGGTCGTCGTCGTCGGCGAGCACCGGCCCGGTGAAGACGGTGACGCGCAGGTCGCGGTTCTCGGCGTTCTCGAGGATGTAGTCCTCCAGGCCGGCCCACGTCCCCTTGTTCTGGTTGAAGTGCTCGTGCTGCGGCGTGCAGTTGGTGAAGTGGAACGTGTCGTCGTTGGCCAGCTTCGCCTCCTCGCCCGTCGCGCCCCACGCCGGATCGAGGCGGCGCACGAGATGCCCGCGGTCGAGCGCGTTGTCGGCGTAGACCGGCTCGCCCGTCTGCTGGTCGGCCGGCACGCGCGGGTCGAGCGACCAGCGGTCCTGCTCGCGTCTGATGCGCGCCGCGCTGCGGCCGTCGATGTTGACGGCGGTGAAGCGCGCCAGCCGCCGCACGCGGTCGAGCACGACGCTGAAGTGGTGGTAGGGCAGCACGTGCGGGTCGGCGCCTGCGGGCGCGAGCGCGTTGACGGCCGCGGTGGCGCGCTGCGCCTCGCTCAGCCCCGGCAGCGGCACCGGCATGCCCAGGAACGCCATGTCGTAGCCGCGCCGCGTCGCGTAGTCGGGGTCGATTCTGACCGACTCGGGCGCGACCGCCGGCGCCGTCGGCGAGGGCGCGAGCAGCGGGCTGCGCACGCCCACCGTCAGCTCGAGCGGTATCGCGAGCTCGGCCTGGCCGCCGAGCGCGCGCGCCACCGCCTCGGCTGCCTGCACGGCGACGGGCGCGCCGCCGTTGCCCGGCGCGCCGCCGTTGCCGCCGGTCGCGGTCGGGCCGCTCGGGCCGGTGCCGTTGGTGCCCTGCAAGGCGGGCTCGCCGTCCGCGCCCGCGGCGTGCGTCGTGAGCGTGATGCGCTCGAACGCGCCGAGCTGGTCGACGAGCGCCTGCTGCGCGGCGGGGAACGGATGCGCGTCGATGAACGCGGCGATGCGGCTGATGCGGATGCCCTCGTTGACGACCGCGCCGACCTCCGGATGGCCGCTGATCGGCGTGCTCGCGTGGTGCAGCGCGACGATCTCCCACTGGTCGTTGAAGACCGGGGAGCCGGAGGAGCCGGGCTCCGTGTCGGCGGCGTAGTGGAGGACCTGATCGAGCTGGTCGACGATCTTGTTCTCGCGCAGCGAGATCTCCTTGCGCCGCGCCTGCGGGTGCTGGACGATCGTCACGAACTCGCCGATCGCGGCCTTGCCGTCGGCCTCCACGAAGCGGTTGACGCCGAACTGCGCCAGCTCGCCGGCTGACGCTCTGACGGCCACCAGCGCGAAGTCGAGCGCCGTGTCGTTGACGAAGAAGGTGTCGGGGTCGAGCGGGAAGATGCGCGACGGCAGCGGCTGGCCGTCGAGCCCCAGCTGGAAGTTGAACTCGACCTGGCTCGCCGCCGCGGTGCGCGCGTCGGGCAGGACGTGGTGGTTGGTCAGCAGCAGCCGCGGCGTGACGAGCGAGCCCGTGCCGAAGCCGCCCCCGCCGGTCGCGTCGTGGATGTGCACGCGGCCGACCGCGCGCGCGGCGACGACGCCGGCGTCGAGGTAGCGCACGTCGAGGAAGTCGGCTGCGCCGATGATCGCCTCGAGGACCAGGCCGGCCTGCTCGATCGACGGCCCGGCGGCGCCGGCCGCGGCACCGGCGCCGGGAAGGTCGGCGGCGGCTGCGCGCCGCAGCGCCGTGGCCGCGACCTGCTCCGGCGGCGCGTCGGGCAGCTCCTCGGGCTCGCCCGGCAGCCGCTCGCCGGCGTAGTAGCGGCTGAGGCGGTCGAGCCGTCTCGCCACCAGCTCCGGCGAGTTGACCGCCGCGAAGCCGCCCTCTCTCCCCAGCAGCTTGACGTTTCTCTCACGCTCCCCCGCGCGCTCCTCGACGCGACGCGCCGCCTCCTCCGCCTGCGCTTCGCGCGCCTCGACCACGATCGCCATCGCCGCCTCCCGATCCCGCCCTGTGGTTACAAACCTTGATGTGGTGCATCGCCACTCAAGCAGGCGGCGCAACACCGGTCAAGATTTGTCAACCGGTCATAACGGGAGCGTGGCGCGCGGGCGCGCCGCTAGCGGTGCGCGCGAGGTCTGAGTCTGCGTCTCGGCACAGCCACGACCGAGAAGGCGGCGGTCTGGGCTCTGCCGCCCGACGGCGTCGCCGTCAGCCGGTATCTGCCGCGCGGGAGCGCTCTGCGCCCGAGCCTGCCGCTGAACGCGATGCCGTTGGCGCCCGCTCTGCCGTTCACGACCAGGGAGCCCGCGCGCGCGACGATCGTGCAGCGTCTTCCTCTTCTCGCCCTTGCGCGGCACCTGCCCTTGACGCGCCGGCCGGGCTTCAGGCGGTCGAAGCCGAGCGTGACGCTCGCGGCGCGGTCGAGCGTGAAGGAGATCCTGGTCCCCCCTCTGCGCCCGCCGACGTGGAAGCGCTTCGGTCTGAGCGCGAGTCTGCGCAGGACCGCGGGCGGCGCCGCCAGCCTCGCCCCGGCGGCGCCCGGGCCGGGGCCGGCGGACGGCGGGGCCGGCGGCGGGCAGTCGCCGCGCACGGCGCGCAGGTGGACGGCGTCGAAGTCGAGGCTGCCGAAGCCGTCGCCGAGGTTCGCGCTGGCCGAGGTGAAGGCGACGCAGCCTCCGCCGGCGTTGATCGCGACGAAGTCCGAGCGTCCGTCGGCCGGTGCGCCGGCGGCGCCGTCGGCGCGGCTGACCAGCTCGGTCCGCTGCTGCGAGAGGTCGCGTACGAAGATCTCGAAGGTGCCTGACAGCGGCGTGTCCACGAGCGGTCCGAGCGCGCTGAACGCGACGTGCTCGCCGGCGGCGTCGATCGCGGCGAGCTCGGCCCCGCCCGAGATCTCCCCGGTCGAGCCGCTCGCACGGCTCACCAGCTGCGTGTGACCGCCGGCGAGGTCGCGCACGAAGATCTGCCCGTTGAAGAACGTCTCGCCGAAGTTGGAGGCGTAGGAATGGAACGCGATCACGTCGCCGTCGGCGTCGATCGCCGGCGAGCGCGAGTCCTGGTTCGCCGGCGCGCCGGCCACGCCGTCCGCACGGCTCACGAGCACCGTTCTGCCGCTCGCCAGGTCGCGGCGCAGGAGGTGCAGTCTGCCGTCGGCGGGCGCGCCCCCGAGCGCTGCGTTCGTCACCCACGCGACGCGGCTGCCGTCGGCGTCGGGCACGGCCTCGAAGCCGTCGCCCGTCGCGACCGCGCCGGCCGCGCCGTCGTCGCGGTCGACGAGCGTCGTCGTCTGCGCGGCGAGGTTGCGGGCGTAGACGTGCTGTCTGCCGTTCGCGCCCGCCGGGTCGAGCGCCGCGCCGGAGGCGAACACGACGACGTTGCCGTCGCGACTGATCGTGGAGCCCGCCGCCCCCGTGGGCGCTGTGCTGCCGGCCGGGCCGTTCGCGCGGCTCACGAGCGTCGTCGTCTGCGCGACGAGGTCGCGGA
Source organism: uncultured Actinomycetes bacterium (assembly GCA_963812435.1). Classification (GTDB taxonomy): domain Bacteria; phylum Actinomycetota; class Thermoleophilia; order Solirubrobacterales; family Solirubrobacteraceae; genus Conexibacter. Next base: position 2,023,293 of record CAWEUZ010000002.1, on the reverse strand, counting down.
CGTACACCTGGAAGGTGCCGGCGGTGCCGTCCGGCGTGAGGTTTCTGGCGGTCGAGGAGAACGCGACGCGGCGGCCGTCGCCGCTGATCGTGGGACTGAACGCGACCGCGTCCGCGGCGGCACCGTTCGCGCCCGAGGCGCGGCTGACGAGGATCGTTCTGCCCGTCAGCAGGTCGCGCACGTAGGCCTGGAAGGTGCCGACACCGCCGCCGAACGCGCTCGCCGAGTCGAAGGCGACGAAGCGCCCGTCGTCGCTGACGGCCCCCTGCTGCACGTTGCTGTCCGCGATCCCGCTGGAGAAGGGGGCCGTGCCGTCGGGTCGCGACACGAGCTCGACCGCGCCGCTGTCGAGGCGCCGCACGTGCACGCGCACGAACGGCGCGGGGTCGTCGCCGAGGTTGTGCGCGCTGGACGCAAACAGCGCTGCGGAGCCGTCGGCGCTGATCGCCGGCGGTGCGCCCGCGCCGACGTCGCCGGGCGCCCCGGCGGGGCCGGCCGCGCGGTTGAGCAGCGTCGTTCTGGTGGCGGTCGCGTCGCGCACGTAGAGGTCGCCGCCGTGCGGCGAGCCGAGGTTGGTCCCGGTCCCTTGGAAGGCCGCGCGCAGGTGCGCGGCGTCCCCGCCGAGCGCGACGGAGTGGGCGCCGCCGCTCGCGGCCGCGCCCGCGGCGCCGTCGGCGCGGCTGAGCAGCGTCGTGGCCGAGCCGACGAGCGAGCGCATGTACGCCTGCTGCATGCCCGGGGGCAGCGCGTCGGCGGTGAGGTTGGCGGCACTGCTGAGGAACGCCAGGGCGCGGCCGTCGGCGTTGAACGCGGGCTGGAGCGAGTCGCCGTCGCCGAGCAGCGTTCCGGAGCCGTTCGGCCGGCTCATGATGAAGAGCGAGGAGGGCACGCCCGTGGTCGTCGCCGCCGTGCCGGCGTCGGCGAGCGCGAAGACGACCTGCGATCTGCCCGCCGGGTCGTTCGTGATCGTTCTGTCGGCCGTGTCGAACGCGACCAGCACGCAGCCGTTCGCGTGCCCCGCCGGGGTGCAGAGCGTGCCGTTGGCGGGCGCCACGACGCGCACGTCCGGGTCCTCCCCGTGGCCGCCGGTCGGCGTGCCGGCGCAGCTGTTCGATCTGCACGAGATCAGCTGGTTGTCGGCGGCGTTGAACGTGCGCAGGAAGATGCTGCCGTCGTTTCTGCCGTCGATGTTCGAGGCACCGCTGAAGAAGGCGATCACCGGTCCGGCCGGGCCGACGTCGATCGACGGCTGGCTGGCGGAGAAGTTCGCGATCGCGCCGGTCGCGCCGTCCGCGCGGCTCACGAGGTAGGTCGTGCCGGCGGTGACGTCGCGCAGCACACCTCCTGCTGACCTCCCGTCACCTGCGCCAGCCCCGTCGCGTGGTCGACGAGGTTCGCGGGCGTTGTGAACGCGACCAGCACGTGCGGCTGCCCAAGCGGCGCGTCGGGCATGACGCCGGCGGGCGCGACGGCGAGCGCCGGTGCGTCGGCGATCTGGCTGGCCGCGGCCCCCAGCGGGCCGTCGGAGCGGCTGACGAGCGTCGTCGTCCCGGCCTGCGTGTCGCGCAGGAAGACGCCCTGCATGGCGGGGTTCGTACCGCTCGCGAAGCCATCGGCGAACGACGTGAAGGCCGCGTAGCGGCCGTCCGCGCTGATCGCCCCCCGCGTGTCGCCGCTGCGGTTGTCGAACGCCGGCGGGACCGGACCGAGGCCGTCAGGACGGCTGACGAGCTGCGTCGAGCCGGCGGGTGCCGCGAGGCTCGGCGCGGCCGGCGCCGCTAGCGCGAGGAGCGCGAGTGCGACGGCGATCCCGCTGCGGCGCATGGCGGCATCCTCTCAGAGGGTGTCCAGTCGACGCTCCGGCTCGGCGCGATGACGGGCCGCCGATATGGTCAGCCGATGGCGAGAGCACCGCGAGTCGTGCGGATGCCCGGCGGGGTGCGGACCGAGATCCACCTCTCCGGCGAAGACACCGACGGGACGTTCTGCATGCTCGTCGACCACCCGCCCGCCGGCTGGTCGCTGCCGCCGCACCGGCACCGCAACGAGGCCGAGACGATCTACGTGCTCGCGGGCGAGTTCGAGCTCACCGTCGACGGGGCGCCGTCGCGCGTGCGCGCGGGACAGTCGATCCACATCCCGCGCGGCGTCGTGCACGCGAGCGCGAACGTCGGCGCATCGACCGGCCGCCGCGTCGTGCTGTTCAGCCCGGCGGGGATGGAGCGCTTCTTCCTCGAGGCCGGCGCCGACGACGGGACGAGCGGCGATCCCGACGTCGCCGCCGTGCTCGCCGCGGCCGTGCGCCACGGGTGGGAGTTCGTGGCGCCGGGACGGTAGGGCTCAGCCGGCTCAGCCCAGCAGGTACGCCGCCAGCTCCACCGGCCGCGCCAGCGCGATCAGGTGGCCGCCCGGCAGCACGTCGGCCTCCACGCCGAGCCGCTCGCGCGCGACCCGGCGCTGGAAGTCCGCCGGGAAGAGGCGGTCGTCGGCGCCCGCGACGACGCGGATCGGCACCGGCGGCCACGCCGCGAAGTCGCACGCAGACGCGAACACCGAATCGGCCTCGGGACGCTGGTGCGGCTCCCCGGCCGCGGCGACCGCGGGCGGGACGTCGTGCAGGAAGTAGACGTCCAGCTCGAACTCGGTCGTGTAGCCGCGCTCGCGCGCCGCGGCCTTTCGCGCCGCCTCCGAGCCGGTGGCCCTCCCCCAGTCGCCCGGCGTCTCCCCCGGGTTCGGGATCATCGCGTTCACGAGCACCAGCTCGCGCAGCCGCGCCTCGACCGCCTGCACGACCAGCGGCGCGGTGAAGCCGCCGAGCGACTGCGCGACCATCACGATGTCGGAGCGGTCGCCGATCGCCTCCACCACCAGGCGCGCGTACTCGGGCAGTCCGGCAGCCTCGTCGTCGCCCGGCAGGTCGACGGCGATCGCCTCGTGCCCCGCGTCCCGCAGCAGCGGCACGACGCGGTGCCAGTACCACGCGGCACCGCCGGCGCCCGGGATCAGGACAAACGTGCTCACCGCTCGGAAAGCATGCCACCCCGCGCATCCGGCCAGCCCGCGCACTAGGGTCGCGTCATCCAGAGTCACGCCGAGTCGACCCGAAGGGACGGACGGATGTCGCGATCACGCCCGAGCCACGCCTCGCTCCACCGATTCGCAGTGCTCCTGGCAGCGCTGCTCGCGGCGTTCGTCGCAACGCCGGGAAGCGCGCTCGCCGAGGACACGCCGCCGCTCGTCTCCAACGGGACGATCACGCCCGGCAGCCTGCCCTACCTCGGCGGGACGGTCACGATCAGCGCCGACGCGGTCGACGACGTCGGCGTCACGACGGTGTACGCGAACGTCACGAACCCCGACGGGGGGCTTCAGAGCGTGCAGCTGATCCAGTCCGGCCCGCAGACGTACAGCGGAACCCTGACCGTCGGACCGAACTTCACCGACTCGCCCGTCAGCTACGGGATCGAAGTGCAGGCGACGGACACGAACGGCGCCACGGACACGCAGCTGATCGGCTCGGTCGACGTCGACGCGCAGCCGCAGTTCGACGAAGCGCCGATCGCCTCGGACCCGACCGTGGAGCCGCGCGAGCTGCCGGCGGCCGGCGGGACCGTGACGATCTCGGCGGCGGCGTCCGACAACCGCGGGATCTCCGAGGTGTACGCGAACGTCGTGCTGCCCGACGGCAGCAGCGCGTCGGTGCCGCTGGAGGGGAATGCCTCGTCGCGCTACGAGGGCACGTACAGAGTGCCGGCGAACACCGGCACCACGGCGCAGCAGTACGCGATCGAGGTCGTCGCGCTCGACGACATCGGCCAGCAGGGCACGGTCGACGCCGGCGTCGTGACGGTCGCCGCGCCGGCGCCGCCGCCGGCTGCCGGCCGCCTGACGCTGACGCCCAGATCGCTGTGGCTCGGGCAGGTCCGCGTCGGCTGGTCGGCCCTGCGGTGGGCGGTGCTGCGCAACGCCGGACCGAAGCGGTCGGCGCCGGTCGCGGGCGTCGTGCGGATCTCCGGCGCACCCTTCTCGTTGCCGGGCGGCGCGATCCGCTTCCGGCTGTGGCCGGGGCAGTGGCGCGCCGTGCCGGTGGCGTTCCGGCCCTGGGCGCCGGGGACGTACGCCGGCTCGCTGACCGTGCAGCGCGACGACGGCGCGCAGGCCGGCCTCGCCGTCGCGCTCCAGGGCAAGGCCGTCAAGCCGCCGCACCGATGGATGCACGGACGGCGTTGACGCGACTTCAGGCCAGCGAGCCCGCAGGCAGGACGTAGCCCGACGGTGCGGCGCCGGCCGGCGCCGAGCGCGCATGCTCGCGCTCCGCGTGAAGCCCGCCGCCGCGACCGCGCGACGCAACGCCCTCGACGCGGGGCTCGCCGCCCTGACGGACGATCCAGGCCTCGATGTCAGCGCACTGGGCGCCCTCCGCGAGGATCGCGGCGCGCTCGATCGTGTGATCGCCCGACGCGATCGGCCGCGCCAGGCGAACGACGATCGCGCGGATCGCGGCGTCGTCGCTCATCTGAGGTACCGGCTGCCGCGAGCGGCGCCGGGTCTCGACGAGCCGTCCGCGGTGTCATCGCCGCTGACGGCGGCCGCGGCGCGACGGCGAGCCGCATCCGCCTTGAGTCTGCGCTGCTCGGCCTCGAAGCCCGCAGCCTGCTCGGCCGCGCGCGCCTGCCGGGGAGAGACGGACATCCTGTTCACGACTGCCATGACGGCAACTCCCATTCCGCTCCACGAGATGGTCGAGCCATACGCTGCCCGGGAGCGGTGAGCGAGCGCGACGGTGCTTCACTCATGGAGGTTAGTCGTTCTGCCGCCGATCTCCGAGGAGCTGGCGGTGGAGCGCTCAGGGACGGCGCAGCCGGCGGACCGCCGAGGCGGCGCGCGCCGGGGCTCCGTCGGTCACACTCGCGCCCATGGCGAGCGACGAAGAGCTGAGGCGCCTGACCGCGCGGGCGGCGGCCGGCCGCGTGATCATCGGCCTCGCTCCGTTGCTCGCGCCCGGGCCGTCGGCGCGGCTGCTGAGCTTCCCGCGCGCGCATGACAATCCAAGCGCGCGGCTGATGGGCCGCCTCTTCGCCGTGCGCGACATCGCGCTCGGCGTGCTGACGTGGCAGGTGCGCGACGACCCCGTCCTGCTGCGCCACGCCTTCCGCATCAACGCCGCGATCGACGCGAGCGACATGACGGTCGCGGCGCTGCCGCTGCTGGGCCGCAGAGGGATCGACCGCGCCGCGCTCTCGACCGCCACGTTCGCGTTCGCCGGCGCGAACGTATGGCTGGCGCTGTTGCGGCGCAGCGCGGGAGCCGCTGGGCGACGGTCGCCGCTCCAGCCAGCCGTCGCTATCGCGGGTGCTCGTCGTGCGTGAGCGCTTCGCGGATCGCTGCGAGCGAGTCCGCGAGGGTCGGATGCAGCGCCTCGAGGCTGCTGAGCTGTCGCGCGTACTCGCGATGCTCCCATCTGTTGGTGTTTGTCCTGAGCCGTTCGACGGCGTAGTGCGCCTCGCGCTCCCGCCCCGTCGCACCCGCGACGATCGCATGGGCGAGGTGAGCATCAGGGTCAGGCGACGCCCCAGCGACGCCGAGGCGTGCGTAGGCGAGGTTGCGCTCGGTTGGATCACCGACCGCGGCTTCGGGGTCAAGCGTGGAAAGCCCGTCGATCGACAGCGCGGACTGTGGGTCGTCGAGGCGCGCGAGCGTAAGCATCGCGATCCGCCCGAGGACCCACGGCTCGTCCGGGTTCTCGTCGGCGATCTGCGCGATCAGGCGCTCGGCGTCGACGCTGAGCAGCACGTCACCGTGCTCCTGCAGGATTCGTGTGATCTCCGCATGCGATCGCGCCTGTAGCCAGGCAGTGATGATCCGGACCAGCTCGGCGTGCGCGAGCTCCCGGTGCAACTGCACGTAGGCAGCCTCGACCCCGTGCGCTCGCGCATAAGCGAGCAGCGCGATATGCGACGTGAGGTTCTGGTCGCCGGGAGAGGCGTCGACGAGATGCTCGATCGTCGCAAGTGCGCGGTCGTCGAACAACGCGGTGTTCTCTTCAGCGAGCATCCGTTCGGACGCGTCCCATGTCGGCGTGTTGATCCACGCGATCACGACGCGATGGACATCCGCATCGATCCTGGGGTGCCGCAGCCAGATCGGCTGATCGCCGGTGGTCGGGGCCGCTGCCCATGCTGCATCGAAGCCTTCGCGGTCGCGGGAGCGCATCGAACGGAGCAGGCGCCGGATCCGGCCGCGCTGCAACGCGTCGCCGCTGCGCTCGAGGAGGCCAAACGCCTGCCACGCATCGTGGACCGCCGCACGCGCGTCGCCCGTGCGCACCCGATGACGCGCACGCACGCCGAGGAGCACCCCGACCGCCCAGTCACCCTCCATCGCCGCAAGCGCCTCTTCGATCGGGGCCAGCCCCTCCGCCGGCCGACCCGCCTCTCCAAGCCGAGTGGACTGGTTGCTCAGCGCGCTCGCGAGGTTCGGCAGGAAGCGCTGAGGGTCTACTTCGGCGAGCCGACGGTAATGCGTCACGGCCTCCTCGATCGGGGCCAGCCCCTCCGCCGGCCGACCCGCCTCTCCGAGCCGGTTGGACTGGTTGTTCAGGGCGCTCGCGAGGTTCGGCAGGAAGCGCTGAGGGTCGGCCTCGGCCAGCCGACGGTAATGCGTCACAGCCTCCTCGATCGAGGCCAGCCCCTCCGCCGGCCGACCCGCCTCTCCGAGCCGGTTGGACTGGTTGTTCAGCGATCCCGCGAGGTCGGGCAGGAAGCGCTGAGGGTCGGCCTCGGCAAGCTCCCGCCGATAGCGGACGGCCTCTTCGATCGAGGCCAGCCCCTCCGCTGGCCGACCCGCCTGCGCAAGCCGGTTGGACTGGTTGTTCAGCGACATCGCGAGGTCGGGCAGGAAGCGCTGAGGGTCGGCCTCGGCCAGCCGACGGTGATGCGTCACGGCCTCCTCGATCAATGGCAGCCCCTCCGCCGGCCGACCCGCCTGCGCAAGCAGGCTCGACTGGTTGTTCAGCGATCCCGCGAGGTCGGGCAGGAAGCGCTGAGGGTCGGCCTCGGCCAGCCGACGGTGATGCGTCACGGCCTCCTCGATCAATGGCAGCCCCTCCGCCGGCCGACCCACCTCTCCAAGCCGAGTGGACTGATTGTTCAGCGCGCTCGCGAGGCTCGGCAGGAAGCGCTGAGGGTCGGCCTCGGCAAGCTCCCGCCGATAGCGAACGGCCTCTTCGATCGGGCCCAGTCCCTCCGCCGGCAGACCCACCTCTCCAAGCCGGATGGACTGGTTGTTCAGCGATCCCGCGAGGTCGGGCAGGAAGCGCTGAGGGTCGGCCTCGGCCAGCCGACGGTAAAGCGTCACAGCCTCCTCGATCAATGCCAGCCCCTCCGCCGGCAGACCCACGTCCCCAAGCCGGTTGGACTGATTGTTCAGCGACATCGCGAGGTCGGGCAGGAAGCGCTCGGGGTCGGCCTCGGCCAGCCGACGGTAATGCGTCACAGCCTCCTCGATCAATGCCAGCCCCTCCGCCGGCCGACCCACGTCTCCAAGCCGGTTGGACTGATTGTTCAGCGACATCGCGAGGTCGGGCAGGAAGTGCTGGGCGTCGGCCTCGGCCAGCCGACGGTAATGCTGCACGGCCCCCTCGATCGAGGCCAGCCCCTCTGCGGGCCGACCCGCTCCCGCGAGCAGGTTGGACTGGTTGTTCAGCGCGCTCGCAAGGTTCGGCAGGAAGCGCTCGGGGTCGGCCTCGGCCAGCCCACGGTAATGCGTCACAGCCTCCTCGATCGAGGCCAGCCCCTCTGCGGGCCGACCCGCTCCCGCGAGCAGGTTGGACTGGTTGTTCAGCGCGCTCGCGAGGTCGGGCAGGAAGCGCTCGGGGTCGGCCTCGGCCAGCCCACGGTAATGCGTCACAGCCTCCTCGATCGAGGCCAGCCCCTCCGCCGGCCGACCCGCCTGCGCAAGCCGGATGGACTGGTTGTTCAGCGACATCGCGAGGTCGGGCAAGAACCGCTCCCGATCGCCCGCGACACGTTGGCGGGCGTATTCGACGGCGAGATCGGCGAACAGGCGCGCGAGTCGCAGGAATCGGTGTCCGTAGGGTGCGAAGTCGAGGTCTGCGCGGGCGGCGCCGGCGGCTGGACGGATCGCGAGCGTCGCGGTCGTCAGAGCGCCGAGGAGGTCTTCGTTGTCGGCCCGTGCTGCGACCGCACGCTCGACAAGCGCGTTGAGGCGCGCGTCGAGCGCCGCTCGGACCTCGGAGATGAGGTCCGGGCGGCGCTCGCTCACGCGCGTGAGGGCGGCGAGTGCCTGGCCGACCTGGCGGTCGCTTTGCAGCTCCAGCACGGTTGCGATCAGCTCAGGGCGTGCACGCAGCTCGCGTGCGATGAGCGCCTCGGCGAGCGGGTCCGGGTCGAGTGCGACGATCGCCGGCGAGGCACTGAGATCGCCGGGTCCGTAGAGGCCGCTGAGCCACATCGCGATGGCCCGCTTGCGCTCGCCGGTTGCATCCGCCAGCCCGGGCACGACATCGACGAGCACGAGCGCATTCCGCTCGTCGTGCGCACCGACGAGCGTCGCGATCGCGACCGCCGAGCGTTGGGTATCGGGGTCGAGCGCGAGCTGCCGCCGGTCGGCCGCCTGCTGCCAGTAGCGCGCCTCGTGGCGGTCGATCAACTCGAGCATCAGCTGCTCCTCATCGAGCTCGTCGACGTCCACGGCCGGGTCCTGGCATGCAAGGAGGGCGGCACCCGAGACGAACAGCGGGCGGGCGTAATGCTCCGCACCCAGCGATGCCCGCGTGCTGACGGCGGCGCCGTCGGGCAGGCGTGCCGCAAACGCCCGCGCAGCGGCGTGGAAGAGCACGTGGCGGTCGAGCTCCTCAGCGGGCAGGCGAAACGGCTCGGCGCGCGCGAGCAGCGCACCAAGCTCCTCGGTCGCATCACCGCCCCCGAACAGATCCTCAAGCTCGCGCCGCTCGAGCGCCTGGCGACAGATGAGCACGATCCGCGCCGCTGCCCGCCCTGGTCGGCGCTGGAGCTCGCGCAGCAGCTCGCGCACCACCTCCGGGCGGGTCTCCGCGTAGTCGATTGCGACGAACAGCCGGCCCGGCCACTCAGGCAGCTGGGAGATCCGATCCGAGCTTGCACGTGCCGCATCCCCATCGAGCAGCCCGGCGGTCCAGCCTGCGTGCTCGGCGGCGATGCACGCCTCGACCGCGAGCCGCGTCTTGCCGAACCCGCCGCCGCCGGTGAGAAACGCGACCTCCAGAGCGCTGTCTGCCTCACGCCAGAGCCCAAGCCGCGACATGAACTGCTCACGTCCGACGACCGGCACGACACGATGCCGCGGCCGCAGCAGATCGCTCTGACGAGAGCCAACCGCGTGAGCAAGCTCCACCTGCGTTGCAAGGAGCGGCAGCCGGTCGCGGAGCCCTGCGAGGTGCGCGGCCTGCTCCGCCTGCTGTTCGACCGCGCGCTGCCACCGCTCGTCACACGCGTGAAATGCGGCATTGCGCTCAAGCAGCCCGTCGAGCCTGCCCGCGAACGCGAGGACGGGAACGCCGAACCCACCGAGGTCCGAGCCGGTATCGCGCGAGCTGTCCACCAACGCGCACACGTTCCCGCTGCGAGCGTCGAGCACCGGCGCACCGCTGTATCCCGCGAACACCTGGCCGTCGGCCAGCTTCAACAACACGTTCCCGCCCTCCTCGAACGGACCCTCATACACCGTTGAAGCGGGGCTGCGCCCAACCGCCGCGGCATCGTGCTCACCCTTGGTGAACGCGTCGATCCGCAGCATCGCCGGCGGTGGCCCGACCGCCGGCAGCTCCGTCCCCAGACGAACGCAGCACAGACCGTCCGGAGCCGCGTCCAGTCGCAGCAAGGCGACATCGGGCAGCGGATAGAACGCCGCCGCGCTCTCACCCGCACCGAGGTTCGGCAACCGAGCGGTTACCGATGTCGACGAGCTCCAGCCCTCGCCGTGCACCGCGGGCGCATCAGTCCCATGTACGACGTGGGCGCACGTAAGCACCTCCCCAGGCGCGATGAGAAACCCGGTTCCGAGGAACCCATCCTCGCTCTCGACACGCACCACACATGAGCGCAGCAGCGCGAGCAGCGGATCCACCGGCGCGGCATCGCCCGGCCACGCCGGGTCAGCCGCCACCGCCACCGCCACCCCATTCGAACGTCACCCTCAACGAACCCGTCCCCTGGCCGTCGACCAGCAACCCGGTCAGCTTCCCCGCCTTCACTGCGAGCTCAAGCCCAAGCTCGAGCGTCACCTTCTGCGGGGCCGCAGCGACAAGTGCTTCTCGCACCGCGAGCGACAGCCCTTCCAGTGTGCGCGACACCTCCTCGAAGTCGAGCGCGCTCAACGCCGAGGTCTTCGTCGCCCCTCCGGTGATGCCGTCGACATCGATCGCCCGCACGAGCGCCTGCACCCCGTTCGGCAACCGGACTTCCACGATCCGACGCTCCATCCCGCCCTCCCGGATGACGGACGGCCGCAAACCGGCCCTTGACGCTGGCACACCATACTCAAGTTGATTGGAGCAAATGCCGTCGATGGGCGGGTGCTCGTTCGGCAGCGCCCGCACCTTCCCACAGGCGGACGGCGAGCCCGTCATTCGCGGCACGCGCGTCCGGAACGCATTCTCGCCGCAGCGACTAATCGGAGCCGTCAGACAGCCGCGAGCGCGGGCGCGAGGTCCGCGGCCGTCGTCTCGACCGTCTCCGGGATCGTCACCGCGAGATGACCGTCACGCGCGAGGATCGCGCGCGGGCTGATCATCGTCAGGCCGACGATGCGCTGAGTGCCCGGCGCAAAGCGCACGACGTGGCCCTCTGGCGTCTCCTCGCCCTCGCCATGCGACGGCTCGCCGACGTGGAGGTAGAGCACGTCGTGCTCAGCGTCGTAGTCAGCGTGGTCGAAGACCACCGGGCCGATCTTGATGTTCACTCGCTCCACGAGACGGGGTCCTTTCGCGTCCCGAACGCGGAGATGATCCGCGCCGGCTGCTGCTCATAGCTTACGACGACCAACAGCCATCTACTGGGACCTGCGTCGCGCGAGTAGTAGCGCGTCCGATCGAACGCGGCCGGATCGCTCGTGATGTGATCCGGCTCGGTGACAGTTCGCAGCACATCGTCGAGGTGGGGCTGCAGCTCGGCGTGGTCGCGCAGGATCTTGCCCTCCCACACGCGACGCAACATCACGACGCGCCCACCGTCGGGGTCAGTCGTCTCTGCCAGGAGGTCGTCTGTGCTCATCGCCGGGTCAGGATGGACGCGGCCTCGGACGGCTCCCACATATGAATGGAGTCCCTCCGCGTGGGCGGAACCCACTCATGGCCGACCTTCAGCGAGCGGACGGAACGACGGCGCCAGCACCACGGAATCGCCCACCACATCGGGAGATCCGCGACGCTTACTGCGGCCCCGAGCACCCCCCTACCGCTCCGGGGCCTTCTGTCGGGGAGACAGGATTTGAACCTGCGACCGCCCGGCCCCCAGCTGGCTTGTGCAACGCGCGTATGGCGGGATGCCATATGGGAATGGTCGTGTGGCGCTGGGGCGCGGAGCTGGTGGAAGGATCGGACGATGTGGTCGGTACCACCGGGGGTACCAAGCCGTCGATCCGAGGCCGTAGAATCCATTCCATGCTGACCGTCTCCCAAGCAGCCCGCCGCGTCGGTCGCGACCCCGCGACTATCCGCCGCTGGATCCACTCCGGTTGGCTTCGCGCCGAGCGCGTCGGCACGCGCCACGTCATCAAGGAGCGCGACCTCTCGCAGGCCGCGCACAGCGACATGCTGCCGCTGCCGCCCGGCTGGGACCGGATGGCCAACGGCGAGCCGATGCCCGACATCGTCGCCGCCGTTCGACGCGCCCGCGCCGGCCGCTGACCCCCGTGCTCGCAGTCGACGCGAACATTGTCGTCGACTGCTGCCTGTCCGGACCCGGCTTCGACCTCCTCAGCAGACACGACCTCGTAGCCCCGCCGCTCGTGCGGCCGGAGGCACTCTCCGCGCTGCACGAGATGGCATGGCGCCGCGAGATCCCCGCCGACATGATCGATCTCGCCCTCGATCGCCTCGACAGCGCACCGGTGAAGATCACGGAGCCGAAAGGGCTCGCGCGCGAGGCGTGGCGCATCGCCGAGCAGTTCGGCTGGAAGAAGACCTACGACGCCGAGTACGTCGCACTCGCCCGGCTACTCGACTGCCGCCTGCTGACGATCGACGGCCGCCTCCGCCGAGGAGCAGCACGGCTCGGCTTCGTCGTCGGCCCCTCGGATCTCTAGTGTCCGGAGCACCGCAGCGGTTCGTGGGAGCGAGCCCAGCTGGCTGATGCAACAGGCGTATGGCGCGATGTCATACGGGCATGGTTGTGCGGCGCCGGGGTGGGGATCGGGTGGAAGGATCGAACGATGTGGTCGGTACCACTGGCTGTACTTTCGCCCGAGCAGGCTGCCAAGGGTCTTGGCGTCTCGTTTCAGCACGTGCGGCGGCTGATCGCGGCCGGCGAACTCGAGGCCGAGCGCCTCCCGAACTCCCTTGGATGGCAGCTGCCGTTCGGCTCGATCCTCGCGTTCGAGGAGCGTCGTCATGCCGCGCGTGAAGCCACAGATCGAGCGGCGCGGAACCTCAACCGGCTCGGCGCACCGCTGGAATGAGCTTCCGCGCCGAGGAGCACGCGCGCTTGCGCGACCAGTACATCCGGCGAGATCCAAAGATCATGGGCGGCGAGCCCGTCATCCGCGGTACGCGCGTCCCCGTCCGAACGATCGCCGCGCTGATCGAGGACGGCGAGTCACGCGAGGCCCTGCGCGAGGACTACCCGCACGTTCCCGAGGAGGCATACGAGGTCGCGGTCCGGTGGGCCCGCGAGAACCCGCGCCGCGGCCAGCCTGCTCGACCGTGGTTCCCAGAAATCAGCAGTCGCGCTCGCCGCACGGTCGATTACGTTCCCGTCATGTCCTCCGCTGAGGTGATCGAGCAGATCGGAGCACTTCTCGGCAACGCTGTCCCACCAAACTCGCGTGTGGTTCTGTTCGGATCGCATACACGCGGTACGGCCACCGCGGACTCCGACTACGACGTCCTGGTGATCGAGCCGACGGTCGAGAGCCCGATCTCGGAGGCCGTCCGACTGCGCCGCGAGCTGCGGGGCCTTGGAGTTCCGATCGAGGTCGTCGTCATGGACGAGGCCAAGGCGAAGCGCCGCGCAGCCGTGCGCGGAACGATGGTCGAGCGCGCGCTTCGCGAGGGTCGCCTACTCGCCCAGACCTGAATCGCGCGCGCCTTAGCACGCGGCTCCTCGCTCGAAGCGAGGATTGACAGGAATTGTGAAGGGCCGGCTCGCCTGATTTCCTCCGGCGCCGCTATCAAAGCGGCCGGGCGGCGCTGGAACGCCCCCGGCCCGGCACCGAAGGGATACTTCGATGCAGGACCACCGTACCCGTCGGTCCTTCGAGGGGCCAACACCCGCGGGAGCCAACGGCAAGCGCGGGGCGCGCATTAAGTCGGAGCAGCACCGTGCTCTCGGCCACGTCGTGCGATACACGCGCGCTCGCCGCAGTCTGTCCCAGGAGGAACTCGGCTTCCGGGCCAGGCTCCACCGCAACTACGTCGGTGCGCTCGAGCGCGGCGAAATCAACCCGACGTTCCGCGTGCTGCTCAAGCTCGCGCGAGGGCTCGACTTGCCGCTGTCCGAGCTGATCCGCGAGCAGGAGCAGGTCGTTCAGATGCGACGGGAATAGGACATGTGCGGCTGTGCGTGCACAAGCGCACAGGCCAAGCCAAGCCGTCGAAATCGCCCGGACTGTCACCGTACTTACACAGCACTGTATTTGTACTGATATTGCAGGGGTTCTTCTCGCTGTTTATGGCCTGATCCGAGCCTGAAATCGGCCTCTCCGGGCGTGGCCCTCTAGACGCTCGCGCGCCCGCTAGCGAGTTAGTACATGTGGAGACATCTATCTCGCGCCGGGCGCAGCAGCCCGCGCATAAACCCCGCGGCGACAGCCGCCCATCCCTGCTGCACGTCCCAACCAGCTCGGAGGCCCGGCGATGACCCGCGCCAAGAGCTGCACGATGGAAGAGTTCGCCGAGGCGACCGGAATCCCAGCGCCGTTCCTCAAGGAAGTCGGCGTTACGGAGGTCGGCCGAAAGCAGGGTCGAGCGGTACGGCTCTCGGACGCCGTCACCTACCTCGCGCCCCCGCCGTCCGACGGCATGGCCGAGGACGAGGCCGTCGAGCGCAGGGGCAACAGCTCCGCGCCGTTCGGTCTCGACTCGCCCGACGTGATCGTCGAGGCCGATTCGGTCTACCTCGTCTCCGACGAGATCGAGGCACTCACGCTGCACTTCCACGGTCTGCCCGCGCTCGCCGTACCGCCCGTCGCGCGGTGGACCGAGGACTGGCCGGCGCTCGATGAGGCCGCGGTCGTCTACGTCGTCATCACCGACACCGACGAGCCGACCCCACCACCGGCCTGGCTTGCCGACGCGCCGTTCCGCGACCGCGTCCGTCTCGTCCAGGTGCTCAAGGGCTTCGGCATCCGGCACCTCCATCGGCACAACCCGCGGTTCTTCCTCGACGGGTGGAAGACGATCTGCGAGGGCGCGCGCTCGTGGACCGAGTACGCCGCCAAGCAGCGCGAGGAGCGCCGCGCCGAGGCCGCGAGCCGATGCGCGGACCTCGTCAACAGGTCCGACGTCCTCTCGCACTTCGCAGCCAACCTCGCGCAAGCCGGGTTCGCCGGCAGCGCGCGGAAGGCGAAGCTGCTCTACCTCGTCGCCACGTCGCGCCTGCTCGATAGCCCGATCTCGACTGCGGTCAAGGGACCGTCGTCAGCCGGCAAGAGCTTCGTCGTCAAGAGAGTCCTCGAGTTCTTCCCGCAGTCGGCGTTCCTGACGATGACGGCCATGAGCCCGAAGGCGCTCGTCTACTCCAGCGAGCCGCTGGAACACCGCGTTCTCGTGCTCTACGAGGCCGACGGGATGGGCCCCACCGCCGAGCTGATCCTGCGCTCGCTCCTGAGCGAGGGCCACATCATCTACGACACCGTCGTCTCCGAGGACGGCTCAGCGCCCGACGGCAAGCGCATCGAGCGCAGAGGGCCAACGAGCTTCATCACCACAACCACCCGCGTCTCGCTCCACAGCGAGAACGAGACGCGGTTCTTCTCGGTGACGGTCTCCGACTCTGCGGAGCACACGCGCGCGATCCTGCTCGCAATCGCTAACGAAACTGCCCGCCCGGTCGACTATGGCCGGTGGCATGCGCTGCAGGAGTTCCTCGCCGACGGCGAGCACGAAGTGACGATCCCGTTCGCCGAAGCGCTCGCCGGTTTGGTCAACGGCCACGCCGTGCGACTGCGTCGCGACTTCGGCGCGCTGCTCTCGCTCATCCGCACGCACGCGCTGCTGCACCAGGAGTCGCGCGAGCGCGACGGGCGCGGCTGGATTGTCGCCACGGTTGAGGACTACTCGGTGGTCCATGACCTCGTCCACGAGATGTTCGCGGAGACGGGCGAGAAGGCCGTGCCCGCCGACGTCCGCGAGACGGTCGAGGCGATCCAGCAGATGGGACCGCCCGCGATGGCCGATGGCGACGGCGTGACGATCCACCAGATCGCCACGAAGCTCGCCAGCGTCGGTGTCGCCCTCGACCGCTCCTCGGTGCAGCGGCGCGTGAGAAGCGCGATCGAGCTCAACTTCCTGCTCGACAAGGCCGGGGGCGGTCGCGGCAAGACCAAGCAGATCGTGCTCGGCGATTGGCCGGGCTACGAGGACGGCGCTGTCCTACCGACCCCGGCCGAACTGGAGGAGGTGTGCGCCTGTGCATCCGCAACCGCATAGCCCCTCCCACGCCGCGGATGGTCCGCTGCACACGAGCAATTGTGCGGCGAACCAGGGCGTGATTTTTTTCGGGGGTTTACGTGCCCGGTCAAGTCCCCACTCCCTCCGCGGCCGGCTGGCTGCTCGACCTCACCGCCACGGGCGGCCCGATGCTCGTCGTCCTGCGACGAGATCAGGCTGAGGCCGCCGCGGCGGCGGTCGGGCACCTAATCGACGCTTCGGTCGCGATCGACGCCGGCCATGCGCGCGCGATGGTCGGCGCGACCAAGCCACAGCTCGTGGCGGTGACGTGGTGAGCGCCGTCCGCTACCGCACCGAGCCGCTCGCGACGGCGGCAGCGCTGCGCGGCAGCACCACTCGCCGCCGCACGCGGACGCCGCGTGCCGCTACCCCGGCTGTCCCCGAGCCCGCCACCGAGACGGCCGACCTGCTCAAGCCGGCCGACGTCGCACGCCGGCTGAAGGTCTCACGCAGCTGGGTCTACGACGCCGCGGCGGACAGACGGCTACCGTCGATCCGCCTCGGAGCCCCGGACGGGCCGCTGCGCTTCGTCCCGGCCGACTTGGAGCAGTGGATCGAGGACGCGCGCGCCCGCGCAGTGGAGCGCTTCGCCTAATGGCCCGCGGCTCGATCCTCTCGCGCAAGAACCGCGACGGCACGACGACCTTCTCGATCAAGTACCGCGTCAGCGGACGCCAGGTCAAGAAGGCGATCGGGCCGTCGCGGCGCGAGGCCGAGCGCGCCCTCACCGCCGCACTGGCCAAGGTCGACCGCGGCGAGATCCGCTCGACCAGCCAAGAGACCTTCCAGCAAGCCGCCGAGCGCTGGCTCGCCCGCAAGCAGCCCGTGATCGAGGCGTCCACCTACCGCGACTACGAGACGCACCTGCGCCTGCGGCTCCTCCCCGCCTTCGGCAGACGCAAGCTCCGCCAGATCACCCGCGGCCACGTCGAGGACTACCTCGCCCGCCTCGACGCCGACGGCCACCTCTCACGCAAGACGATCAACGACTCGCTGATCCCGCTGCGCCAGATCCTCGGCCGCGCCGTGCGCGACGGGGTCATCGCAACGAACCCCGCCGCAAACGCCGATCGCGACGCGCCGCTCGAGCTCCCCTACGAGCGCCCGACGATGCACTACCTCACGCGCGAGCAGACCCACCGCTACCTCGACGCCTGCGAGGACTGGTACCGGCCACTCGCCGAGGTCCTGATCGGCGCCGGCCTGCGAATCGGCGAGGCACTCGCGCTCGAATGGCGTGACATCGACTGGGACAGCTCCGCGCTCAACATCACCCGCACCGCCAAGCACGGCGGCATCGGCACGCCGAAGGGCGACCGCGCCCGAAGCGTCCTCATCGCCAGCTACCTCCGCGACATCCTCCGCGAGCACCACGCCGTCCAGGCCACGCGCGAGAAGCTCCAGCCGCTCGTCTTCACAAGCGCCCGCGGCACGATGCTCGACCGCAACAACGTCCGCCGCCGCGGCCACGACGCCGCCCTCAGAGACGCCGCACTGCCCAGAGCGATCCGCCTGCACGACCTCCGCCACACCGCCGCGACGCTCTGGCTCGCCTCGGGCGAGTCGATCTACTTCGTCCAGCAGCAGCTCGGCCACAAGGACATCCAGACGACCATCGACCTCTACGGACACCCCGACAAAGCCGCCCACCGCGACGCCGCCGAGCGAGCCGCCGGATGGTGGCGCGAGACGCCCTCGGAGGGGCCCGGAGTACCACGAGCGGTACCACGACCGCCGGCCTCGATTGTCTACACGCTGGGCAGCCCCGGCAGGACGGGCTCGGCCGGCACCGTCAGCCGCGCCTGACTGCCCGGTCCGACACCAGGTGCGCCGGACCCTGCGCTCCAACAGCGCGTCCGCGCAGGTTCCTATGGCTCATCGCCTGCGTCGCGCTCGGCACTTGTTACGTGCCACTCAGCTCGTGCCAGCAACTCATCAAATGTGACGATCTCTGGCTCGTACAGGTTCCGCCGATAGAGTTCGAACGACTGTAGTTTCGGTCGAACCACTCCGCCGGGCCCCCGGAGCTGGTCAAGATCACCGATAATGAGGAATGAGCGAGGACGAATCAACCAGGTTGCCTCGCCGGTCTCGGCGCCCTCGCCGTCAACATCGGCCAGACGCTGTCCAATCTGTCGAACCGCCAGATCGACCGTTTGCTGCACCTGCGTGACGCCCCCGACGAGATCGGCTGACGCTGGCCAGCATCCCGGGCGATACTCGGATCCCAAGAGGTCCGTCTCGTGATGCTTGATCTCGGCGAATACCAGGGATCGAATACGTCCGCTGGTACGAAGAACTGCGTCGGCTCGCTTGCCAGGTCCAGCGACCGAGAAGCCGGCGACTACTTGCTCCAATTTGTTGTCGCTCCATGAGGTCAAGAGCTGCCCGGCCAAGCTCACGCCGAGAATCCAAGGGTTCTCTTCCAGAAACCGCTGCCAGACCACTTCTCGACCACCGCCATGCCGAGCACGCGCCTCTTCGAAGTACTCCTCGCTGCGAAGCAGTTCACGGAACTCTCGGACAACCTGCTTGCGGTGCTCAAGAGCAACGACATCGTCGGCGGAGGCATCACTCTCGATGAGCTTCCGGAAACGTTGTGGATCCGACTGATAGAGACGGATGGAAGCCTCTGGATCCGTCAGCAAGTCAGTAAGCGTTCGGTCGTCGATACGAACCGTTGTTTCGGTCCCGTCAACTGGGATGTGATCGAGCGCACGGATCAGATCGATGAGACGACCCGCTCCATCGCGATCAAGCGTCAAAAGGCTCTCGACCGTCGCTTCTCCGCCCGCCACAACGACGCGCTCAAGCTCAAGTTGGCGAACCTGGCCAGCTTCACGAGCGATCTGAAGCTTGATTTGCCTACGTCCAGCCGGCGTCCTCTGCACGACGTGCTCCTCCCATTCGAGGTCTCCGTCACCCGGTGACTCCGCATCGAGCGGATCGTCGAAGACCTTGACGACGTAGCGCGCGGGCATGCCGTAGTCGCGTGACGCTGGCAACCGGAGCGGGAACGTCTTATGGATATATGTCCGATCCGGCAGGCGCCCCAGAGCCCACGTCGCTTCGTCTCTATGGACATCTGACTGGTCCATTGAGCGAAGAATCTATCGCGCAGGTCGGTGATGGGCTGCGCCGGCGCTACTGGGACGACGGTCTCGCCCGGCGACTGGGCGGACGACTGACGGTTGTGTCCGCGTACGGTTCGAGCGCTCTCAGCACTTCGCGCAGCGACGTCCCCAGCGGATCGCCCTCCGCGAGCCGGTAGCTGCCTCTCCTGCCAGGCACCGGCTCGATCGCCGTAGTGGTCTTGAGCGCGCGCAGAACCTCGAACACCCATGCGCGACCCAGCCCAAGATCCTCCTCGAGCTCTCTTCCCGTCCATCCGTCTCCGGGCTCAGCGAGCCGCTCGAGGATCTTCCGGCGCGCGACCCCACCGACCATCCAGTCGCGGACGTACTCCTCTCCGTCGTGCTCACCGCTGCGGTTGGGCATTTCCATCCGGCGCCATTAGTATGTTTGAACCATACTATGCTCCGCTTGCTTCCCCCGCCAGAGGCTCAAGGCTCACGCGATGTCGACGTCGCTCGCCCATACGACCTTGCAATCCGCCCGCAGCGCCCAGGCGAGCTGACCTCCACCGTCGTGGTCGAGCTGGATCGAGAGGCCCGTCAGCACGTTGCAGAGCGCTCACGCACAGACGCGGTGCCGCCCACCCTTTGGTTGACGATCGCGATCGAGGCCGAACGGACCGTGCAGCAGATCGAGACCGCGCGCGGGTGCTCGCGAACTGGCCTCACGACGGCCTTGGACCGCGCAGCAGCGATCGATGAGACTCCGACAACATTGCATCCGTCGGCTGCTTTCGAGCAGTTGAGGAGCTATGCGATGGCGCTCCAAGCACGCCAGCCAGCCACTTCCGTTCTGATCGGCACCAGTCTGCCTCTCTCACCGTCGCTGCACGCAGCGGCTGCATGGGCCCTCGAGGCTGACCGACAAGACATCGACGTCTCGACCTGGGCGTCGGCGCAAGCCGCTCGGCTGCTGCCAGGGCGCGTCAGCTGGGAGGTAGCGTCAGCCTTGGAGGCACAAACGCTGGCCGAGTGGATGCTGCGTCAGGCGACGCGGCGGGAGCGCTCAACAAGCACGTCCGCCCACTCGCGAGCCCGCGGCTGACCGCTGGCGCGCAACGAACGCACCAGACCGAGCGTGTCCTGGTCGGCAGCCCTGCGTGCCAGCCGATCCAAGGTGTGGAGACGATGCTCACGGAGATCGTCGAGAGAGGCTTCACGGCGTCCCACGGGGCAATCGGGGTCGGGGCAAGGGCCCATTGCAGCTATGTCTCCGCTGTCACGCGCCAATTCGGACCAGCCGTTCGGAGACTCGATCGAGACCGGGGTCCCACCGCCCCCGCCACCGCGACTGAGCAACGGCTTTGCCGCCGTGCGGAAGAAGTCTGTTCCCGTCGAAAAGCCGGCTGCTCCCCCATGCACGAGGATCGGGCCGAGTCGACCTACACAGTCAGGGAAGACCTCAACACCGTGCGCTTTGAAGGCATCGATCGCCTGGAGCCATGCCCGAACCTCCACGGCGTCCGCCTTCTCACCGCCCTCCCGGACACGGAGGTAGACGCGCTCGACACCGGTAGCGGCATAGTCAGGCACCAGTTGGGGCACGAGTCCGGCGATCAACTTCGAGCGCGTCACTGCGAGGAAGGCGATCGGCGTCTGCGTGCCTGCGGACCGGATCACGCGGCGCAGCATCTGGATGTTCAGCAGATGACGTTCGTCCCTACGAGATCGTGGCTCGAGGTACGGGGCAGCAACGGCGTTCGCCAGCCGTTGATCATGCATGGAAGCATCGACAAAGGAATCGCGAACGCTTGGATCAGCCAGCTGGTCAGGCGTCAGCGGCAGCGTCAGAACCGACGCGGCGCCAGTGTTCCGAAGGCGGGCCGCCGACGGGTATCGGGGAGCGCCCTTAGAGCACAACTGGTGCGTCCCGGGATCGACCACCAAGTGGCGCTTCACGCCAACGACAGCCTGTGCGACGCGATCACCGGGCTGCCCATGGCTGTGGTGATCTGACGGATAGGGAGCGACGTGCTTGGCCCAGACGATCGCCCCGCCGTAGGCTCTCGCGCGCTCTCTGGCAAACGACCATTGATCGTGTTGCAGCCGAACGAAGATCGAGATAGGAACAGACACGTACTTGATTGTCGGCGATAGACCGGACGGTCCCACGGGGACGCGAAGCCGGGTCGCCGGATCCTGTGGTACCGCGACCGGTACCGCGCCCCGTTCGGGACCTGCCGCAGACGAGTCCCGAGACGGCGAAAGCCCCGCTCTCACGGGGCTTCCAGTCGATCGGGGAGACAGGATTTGAACCTGCGACCGCCCGGCCCCCAGCCGGGTGCGCTACCAGACTGCGCCACTCCCCGTGGAGCTATGTGCCAGAGCGGGCGACGGGAATCGAACCCGCCCTAGAAGCTTGGAAGGCTCCTGTGCAACCACAACACCTCGCCCGCAGGCTGCGGACGATGATACTCGGGCCGCCGCCGGGGCGGCGTACGCGACACGAAGTCTGCTTTTCCGGTGTAGCATCGCGCCTCACTGCGGGCCGGCGCGTGGGGCGTCGGCGCCCGCTTCCCCTCGGAGGAGACCTTCATGCGCAAGCTGCCGTCCGTCCTGCTCGCCGCCGCCCTGGTCGCGACCGCCCTTGGCACCGGCACGGCGCCGGCGCCGGCGAGCACCCGCAACGACGGCCCGAACGCCTCCGTCGCCAAGCGTCGCCACTGCGACAAGAACTACTCGGGCCGCTGCCTGCGCCCCAACGTCTCCGACTACGACTGCGCCGGCGGCAGCGGCAACGGTCCCTACTACGTGCGCGGTCCCGTCTACGTCGTCGGCTCCGACCACTACCGCCTCGACTCGGACGGCGACGGGGTCGGCTGCGAGTCGTAGGCGCGGCTCACTCCTCCGCCGGGAACTCCCGCAGCACCCACGCCTCCCCCACCACCGGCCGCAGGAACGACCGCCCGCCGACCGTCACCCAATCCCCCGTCCGCGGGTTCACCGGCAGGTTGCGCTCGACCGGGTACCACTCGTTGTGCGCGCGGATCAGCTCGTTCAGCTTGCGGTACTCGCGGCTGCGCCCGCGCTCGCGTGCGAACTCCCGCCAGGCCCGCGCAAACCCGGCCAAGTCGTCCCCGTGCAGCGTACGCAGGACGCGCCGCTCTCCCGCCAGCATCCGCCGCTCGCGCTTCAGCGCGCGATCGATCTCGGACACCCGCTCCATCCACCGCGGCGGGTTGTTCGCGCCCGTCAGGTAGGACTCGACCGAGCGCTGCGCGAGCCGCGCCCGCTCCGTCAGCGGCTTGCCGATGCCCGGCAGGCCCTCGGCGCGCTCGCGCAGCAGCCGCTCGGCGGGCCCCAGCTCGCGCTCGTGAGATGGACGGCGGTGCTCGTCGCTCATCGCCTCCAACTGTAGGCGGCGCACGCGCGCGCGACCGGTCCTAGGGTTCGCGAACGCACCGCCAGCCCGCCACCCGAGGAGCCCAGACACCGTGACCGACGTCGTGATCGCCGGCGCCGCCCGTACCGCCATCGGCTCGTACGGCAAGAGCCTCAAGGACATCGCCCCCAGCGACCTGGGCGCGACCGCCTCCAGAGCCGCCATCGAGCGGGCGGGCCTGCAGCCCGCCGACGTCGGTCACGTCGTCTTCGGCAACGTGATCCACACCGAGCCGGGCGACATGTACATGGCGCGCGTCGTCGGCATGAAGTCGGGCATCCCGAAGGAGACGCCGGCCTACACCGTCAACCGCCTCTGCGGCACCGGCGTACAGGCGATCGTCTCCGCAGCGCAGACGATCCAGACCGGCGAGGCCACGATCGCGCTCGCGGGCGGCGCGGAGTCGATGAGCCGCGGCCAGTACTGGATGTCCGGCGCGCGCTGGGGCGCCCGAATGGGCGACGCGCCGCTGGTCGACTCCGTCGTCGGCGCGCTCACGGACCCGTTCGACAAGGACCACATGGGCATCACCGCCGAGCGCCTGGCGGAGCGAGGCGACATCTCCCGCGAGCGCCAGGACGCGTTCGCCGCCGAGTCGCACCGCCGCGCCGCGGCGGCCCGCGCCGAGGGCCGCTTCACCGACCAGATCGTCCCCGTCGAGGTGAAGGTCAAGCGCGAGACGCAGCAGTTCACGCAGGACGAGCACATCCGCGCTGAGATCGACGCCGCCGCGATGGCGAAGCTCCGCCCGGCCTTCAAGGGCGACGGCACCGTCACCGCCGGCAACGCCTCGGGCGTCAACGACGCGGGCGCCGCCGTCGTGCTGATGTCCGCCGAGGAGGCGAAGAAGCGCAACGCCCCCGTCCTCGGCCGCATCCTCGCCTACGCCTCGTGCGGCGTCGACCCGCGGATCATGGGGATCGGGCCCGTGCCCGCCACCCGCAAGGTGCTGGAGCGCGCCGGCCGCTCGCTCGACGAGGTCGGCGTGATCGAGCTCAACGAGGCGTTCGCCGCGCAGGCGCTCGCCGTGATCGACGAGCTCGGCCTCGACGAGGCGAAGGTCAACCCCAACGGCGGCGCGATCGCGCTCGGCCACCCGGTCGCCGCGACGGGCGCCGCGATCACCGTCAAGCTGCTCGCGGAGATGGAGCGCGGCGGCCACGAGCTGGGCCTCGCCACCCTCTGCATCGGCGGCGGCCAGGGCATCGCGCTGCTCGTCGGGCGCGACGGCTAGGCTCGCGCGCATGAGAAAGCTCGAAGGCTGCGACGACCGTGCGCTGGTACTTGAGGACACGCACCTGTCCGCCCTGCGCTGGGGCGGCGAGGAGGCCCGCTTCCCGCTCTCGGAGCTGACGTCGGGCAGCGTCGTGCGCCATGACAAGGGCAAGGCGCTCGGCCTCTTCGGCAAGAAGGAGGAGCGCGTGCGGACCGACTTCGACCGCCTGCAGCTCGCCTGCTGGGTGCCGCTGGAGCGCCAGGGCGAAGCCGAGCAGTTCGTGACCGAGGTCAACGCGGCGATAGCCGCGGCGTCGACTTAGACGGCGGGCGCCGACGGACGCGGTCTGCGCGCCTCCGTCGGCACGACGCCCTCCTCGTCCGCCAAGGTCGGCGGCGGCCACGGCCCAAACCAGTTGTCGCGTGCGCCGTCGAGCGTCACCGTGGAGCCGCTGAACGCACGCCCCAGCGGCGAGGCGAGCAGCGCCACGAGCCAGGCGTGCTCGAGCGGCTGGCCGAGCCGCTGCAGCGGGACCGTCCGCGCCGCGCCCGCCCGCACGACGTCGGGGTACTTGTCCAAGGCCTCCGTCTCGAAGTGCCCGGCCGCGACCGCGACGACGGCGATCCCGTCATCCGCCCACTGCGACGCCCACGCGCGCGTGAGCCCCTCGACCGCCGCCCGCGCCGCGCTCGAGTGCGTCATTCCCGCGAGCCCGTGGTGCGGGGAGAGCGTCACGTTCAGCACCGTCCCCCGCCCCGCCGGCCTCATCGCCCGCTCCACCACCAGCTCCGTCATGCGCGTCGTGCCGCCGACGTTGAGCCGGAAGACCGCCTGCCAGCCCTTCGCCGCGATCGCCTCCGCCGGCACGAAGTACTGCCCGCCGGCGTTGTTGACGAGCACGTCCAGGCGCCCGTGGCGATCCAGCACGGCGTCGACGATCGCCGCCGCGCCCGCGTCGTCGCGGATGTCGCCGACGACGGTCGAGGCCGCCGGGCCGATCTCCGCCGCCGCGGCGTCGAGCACCTCGGCCCGCCGCCCCGCCAGCACGACCGAGGCGCCGCAGCGCACCAGCTCGTGGGCGGCCGCCTTGCCGAGGCCGGTCCCTCCGCCGGTGACGAGCGCGACCTGTCCGTCGAGCAGGCCGGGCGCGAAGATCTCCGACGCGCTCATGCGAAGCCGACGCCGTCGCCGTCCGCGACCGCGCCAACCGGGACGATCTCGCGCCCGAGCGGCAGCAGCGACACCGGGATCAGCTTGAAGTTCGCGAGTCCGAGCGGGATCCCGATGATCGTCACGCACAGCAGCACGCCCGTGACGAGGTGTCCGAGCGCGAGCCACCAGCCGCACAGGATCAGCCACAGCACGTTCCCGATCGCCGACGGCGCGCCCGCATCGCCGCGGCGCACGATCGTGCGCCCGAACGGCCACAGCGCAAAGACCGCGATCCGCAGGGCAGCCAGCCCGAACGGGATCGTGATGATCAGGACGAAGCAGATCAGCGCGGCGATCGCGTAGCCGATCGCCATCCACAGCCCGCACAGCACGAACCAGACGATGTTCAGCAGCAGCCGCACGGTCCCGATCCTAGGCCGGCGCGGGACCCGAGCGCGAGCGTCCGAGCGCCAGCGCGACGAGGCCTGCGAGCAGGTACGCGAGCGTGACGGCGAGGCAGAGGAACTTGAGCGTCGCGAAGCCGCCGGCGAGCGGGGGGCCGATCGAGCTGGCGTGACCGCCGAGCACGAGCAGCAGGAACAGGTCCTCGAGCGCGTCGCTCGCCGCGCCCACCACCGCGAGCACGGCGATCGCCGCCGCCGGACGCGCGAGCCCCTCACGCCCGCGCGCGGCGAGCGCGTCGCCGAGCGCACGGACGGCGAGGTAGAAGAAGGCCCCGTACGTGATCAGGTACAGGTAGTCGAGCCACAGCGACAGCCGAGCCGCGTCATGTCCCTTCGAGCCCCACGCGACGAGGATCTCGTGCGCCTTGCCGGACGTGAACGCGACCTCGAACGCGACGATCCCGTGACCGCCCGCGTCCTGCATCCGCGCGTCGATGGCGATCAGCGCCCCGAACAGGACGAGCGTCGCGACTCCGAGGATCCACAACGCGCGGCGGCGGGTCATGCGCGGGAGCTTCGCATGCGCGGCGCGCCGTGAACGCCGGTTCAGCAGCTCCCGCGCGCTCGCAGCAGCGCGCGGTAGCGCCGCATCGCCCAGGGCTGCCAGTCCGCGTGCGTCTGCGTGCGCAGGCGCGCGACGAGCTCGTGGTGGTAGGGCGACGACAGGCTCTCCGCGTGCCCGATCACGTCACGAACCGGGATCCGGTAGCGGCAGCGCAGCCAGCGCGTGAGCCGCAGGGACGCGTCGAGCTGCGCGCGGCGAGCGAGGACGTCGTCCTCGCGGTATGCGACATGCTCGATCCCGATCGCCGTCCAGTTGAGCCCGACGGTGTGACGGCACAGGAACGTGACGGGCGTGAACTGGTAGATCGCGCCGTCGCGCGCGATCACGAACTGCGAGCAGAGGCCCGGCAGCTCGTGCAGCTCGATGTCCGGGATGTCGGGGGCGAACGTGTCGTACGTCGCGTCGACGGAGTCGTTCTCCGTCAAGTGCTCGACGATCACGCGCGGCCGCTGGATCGTCCAGCCGGCGCGGCCGTAGTGGCGCAGCGCGTACGCCGAGGTCTCGCGCCGGCGCTGCTGCGTCAGCGGGATGAAACGGTGACGGACCGCGGGCTTCTCCACGGCGGGGCGGACGGCCTCGCGCTGCGCCGCCGCAGCCGGCTGCGCGGTCACCGTCGCCGCGAACGCGACGACGAGCGCCACCAGGTTGCCGATCGTCATCCGCGGATGATCGCCTACGCCGCCGCCGGCAGCGTGAAGCGCACGCGCGTGCCGCGCGGGGCGGCCGGCTCGAGCCAGATGCGCCCGCCGTGCGCCTCCACGATCGCGCGCGAGATCGCGAGCCCGAGGCCGGCCCCGTCCGACGAGCGCGCGGCGCCGTCCTCGCCGCCGCGGTAGAAGGGCTCGAAGACGCGCTCGCGCTCCTCCGCCGCGATGCCCGCGCCGTCGTCGACCACCTCCACCTCGACCGCGTCCTCGCCGTCCGCCGCCGCCCGCGCGCGCACGACGACGCTGCCGTCCGCCGGCGTGTGGCGGATCGCGTTGACGATCAGGTTGAACAGCACGCGCTGGACCTTCTCCGCGTTCGCCTGCGCCGCCAGCGAGCCTTCGGGCAGCTCCGCCGCGACCGCCACCCCGCGCTCGGCCGCCTGGGCGCGCAGCGCCGCGACCGTCTCGCTCACCAGCTCGCCGAGCTCGACCTGGTGCATCGACCACGCGATCTCGCCCGCCTCCAGGCGCGAGAGCTCGAACAGGTCGTCGATCAGCACGCTCAGCGCGGCGACGTGCGTGCGCATCTCGCGCAGGTAGCGGGCGCGCGTCTCGCCGGTCGCGACGCCGTCCTCGACCGACTCCACCAGCAGCCGCAGCGACGCCAAAGGCGTCCGCAGGTCGTGCGAGACGGCGGCGACGAGCGAGCGGCGCGCGGCGTCGGCCGCATCGTGCGCGCGCTCCTCCTCGCCCAGGCGCACGATCATCGCGTTCGCCGCGGCGGCGAGGTCGGCCAGCTCGTCCCGACCTCCCGGGACGATCCGCACGTCGCGCGCGCCCTCGCCCACCGCGACCAGCCCGTCGCGCAGCGCTTCCACGTCGCGCAGCATCCCGCCCGCGAGCAGCTGCCCCGCGCGCACCGCGACGACGCCGCCGACGGCCGTCATCACCGACACCACGAGCGCGTCGTGGCGCGAGACGAACATCGCCTCCGCGCCGACCCACACCGCCACGAGCATCGCCCCGACGGCGAGCGCCGCGCCGACCGCGAACTGCCGCGAGAGGCCGCCGAGCGCGGCGCGGCGGCGAGCCGCGAGGTGCGCGCCCGCGAGCGCGACGACGGCGACGCCGGCCAGCAGCGCGAACGTCGTCCAGGCGCCGTGCCAGCCGTAGACGAGGCCGACGACGAGCGCGCCGGCGAGGCAGGCGGCGCACGCGAGCGCGAGCGAGCGCAACGGAGACGCGGGCGCCGGCGTCATGGTCTGAACCGGTACCCCACGCCCCACACCGTCTCGATGAAGCGCGGGTGGGCCGGGTCGGGCTCGAGCTTCGCGCGCAGGCGCCGCACGTGCACGGTCACGGTCGAGGTGTCGGTGTAGAAGTCGTAGCCCCACACCGCCTCCATCAGCTGGTCGCGCGAGAAGACGCGCCCCGGCCGCATCGCGAGGAAGCGCAGCAGGTCGTACTCGCGCTGCGTCAATGCCAGCTCCTCGCCGTCGAGCGTGACGGTGCGCGCGGCCTGGTCGATGCGCAGCGGGCCGTGGAGGATCGGCTCGCCGGCGTCATCGTCCGCCGCGTCGGCCCCGCGCGCGGCGCGCCGCAGCACCGCCTCCACGCGGGCGACCAGCTCGGCCGGCGAGAAGGGCTTGACGACGTAGTCGTCGGCTCCGCGCCGCAGTCCGATCAGGCGGTCGGACTCCTCCGCGCGCGCGGTCAGCAGGATCACCGGGATCGGCTCGCCGGGCTGCTCGTGCAGGCGCCGCATCGCCTCGATCCCGTCGAAGCCGGGGAGCATCACGTCGAGCACGACGAGGTCCGGCCGCTCGGCGCGCGCCGCCTCCAAGGCCCCGGGCCCGTCGAACGCCTCGCGCGTCGCGAAGCCCGCGCGCGCGAGGTAGCGCCCGACGACCTCCACGATCGTCGGCTCGTCGTCGACGACGAGGATCGTTCCGCGGGATCCCTGCGGCATCGGCGAGATGATCGCCGACGGCTCAGCCAAACGTGAAGGCATAGCCCTGGATCCCTGCGTCAGGTCGCAGCTCCAGCACGTGCCGACCCACCGCCGGCAGGTCGACGAGGTCGTAGAGGCGCTGCATGCCGATCGTCGCGACGCCGCCGTGCACGTCGGCGCCGGCGAGCGTTGCGGGAATGGGCCTGCCGTCGAGCAGCACGCGCATCCGCCGCGGCCCGCCGGGCGAGCCGAGCACGAGGAAGACGCGCCGCGCGCCGAAGCGCAGCTGCAGCGCCGCGTCGGGTCCAGCGGTCGCGTTCTCGCCCGCGACGTCCCACACCCCGCCGTACGACAGCTGATCCTGCGACGGGTCCGGCGCATCGCCGAAGTCCTGCCGGCCGGGCAGGATGGCGCCGTTGGCGAAGCGCTGGGCCCGCGCCGAGCCCAGGTAGCTCTCGGGCGTGGTGACGCCGGCCGAGGGCGCGATCCCGCGCGCGTCCGAGCGCGCCGCGCCGACTCTGCGTCCCGCCTCCGCCAGCAGCTCGCGGATGACGGCCTCGCTGTGCCCGTAGCCGCCCTCGCCGAAGTGCGCGTAGCGGACGTGCCCGCGCGCATCTATGAAGTAGTGCGCCGGCCAGTACTGGTTGCCGTAGGCGTCCCAGGTGCCGAGGTCGTTGTCCTGCACGACCGGGTAGCGGATCCCCTCGCGCTGGATCGCGGCCTGCACGTTGCCGGCCTCCTTCTCGAACGGGAACTCGGGCGAGTGGACGCCGACGATCGTCAGTCCCTGCGAGCGGTAGCGCGCGTCCCACGCCTTCAGGTACGGGAGCGTGCGCAGGCAGTTGATGCAGGAGTACGTCCAGAAGTCGATCAGCACGACTCTGCCGCGCAGGCCCGCCATCGTGAGCGGTCTGCCGTCCGCGGTGTTGAACCACCGCTGGGTGTCCGTGAAGTCGGGCGCTCTGCCGAAGTCGCGCAGGTGCAGCTTGCCGGCGGGAGCACCGTGGACGGGGACGCCGGCGTCGTCGTCGGCCTGCGGCTGCTGCTCTGCCGCGGCGGCGAGTCTCGACGTCGGCGTGCCGCGCACGTCGGCGAGTGCACGCTGCGCAGCCGACGTCTTCTCCAGGCTCGCGGTCGGGGTGACGAGGAACGCCGGGAGGTCCTTCGCGATCGCGCTCTGGAAGCGCAGGTCGTAGTCGTTCAGCATCGCGAGCGCGACGACGACCATCACGGCCCCCATCGCCATCTGCAACGCGCCGCTGCGCTTCGCCAGCGGCGCCGTGAGCCGCCGGCCGCCGATCATCAGCGCGTACAGCACGAGCGCCGAGCCGATCCCGTATGCGAGCGCAACGGCGAGCCGGCCGGCGGTGAACGGCTGCGAGGCGGAGACCGTGATGACGCCGGCGAGCACCGGTCCGGCGCACGGCGCATAGACGAGCCCGAGCGAGGCGCCGACGAGCAGGCCCGAGCGGAAGCCGTCGCCTCTCGTGCTGGCCACGCCGCCGATGCTGCCGGCCATGCGGCTCAGCCGGCCCTCCAGCCGCGCCGCGAGCGGCGGGATCAGCAGCGTCACGCCGAACGCGAGCAGCACGACGATCGCCAGCGTGCGCAGCAGCGTGTCCGGCAGCCCGAGCGCGTCGAGCACGTACACGAGCGCGACGGTGGCGAACGTGAACGAGGCCGTCAGGCCGACGACGATCCCCAGCGGCCGGCGCCGCCCGCCGGTCGCACCGGCGCTCAGCGCGATCGGCAGCACCGGCAGCACGCACGGCGACAGCGCGGTGCCCGCGCCCGCCAGGAACCCAAAAAGAATCAGCAACGCCACGAAGTCACCATCCCACGGAGGGATTACGCGCGGGTGAACGCGCCGGATCGCCGATGACCGGCAGTCTGTACATCCCTGCGATGTCGAAGTCGCCGGTCATCATGCGATCCGCACCGGCGTGCCGAGCGGGAGCGTGTGAGCGAGACGGCGGATCGCGGCGTTGGGGAGGCGGATGCAGCCGTGGCTGACGTCGCTGCCGATCCCGGCGGGGGCGTTCGTGCCGTGGATGCCGACCTCGCCCGGGCCGCCGCCGAACGACGTCAGCACCGGGGAGTAGACCGACAGGCCGAGCGCCCAGGGCCCGTAGTCGCCGCGCGGGTCGGGCTGCCGGAGTGCCCGCGTGACGAACGCGAGCCCGCGCGGCGTCGGCGTCACCGCGCGGCCGACGCCGATCGGCGTGCGCAGCACCACGGCGGCGCCGCGGTGCACGACGAGCCGGTGCGCGCGCAGGTGGACGTCGACGCGGTAGGGGTTCGTGCGCAGGACCACGCGACGCGCGCGGATCCACCCGCTC
The DNA here is from genome assembly GCA_963812435.1 of uncultured Actinomycetes bacterium. GTDB lineage: Bacteria > Actinomycetota > Thermoleophilia > Solirubrobacterales > Solirubrobacteraceae > Conexibacter. The sequence continues at coordinate 1,992,557 of CAWEUZ010000002.1, read as the reverse complement.
GCGCCGTTCGGCCGCACCGGCAGCAGCACGCGCAGCCACCCGCCCCGGCGCTCGCGCACGAGGAAGACGCGCGCGGCAGGACCGCCGAGCCGACGCGCCGGCTGCACGGCACCGGCGTTCCGGTAGACCGCTACCGGCCGCGCGCCGCGCACGTTCGCGACAAGGCTAACGCCTCGCGGGAGACCAACAGCGGCCGGGCCCTCCCCTCTCCCGGCGCCGTAAGCGCTGGGAGCACCAGAGCCACCGCCGGGCGTCAGCAACGACCCCACCAACAGCCCCACGAGCACGAGGCCCGCCGCCGCGAGCACGACGCCGAGGCGGCGGACCACCACGCTCATCCCGTCATGTGGGCGGCGCTCATCGCGGCGCCCGAGGAGGCCGGAGCCTGCTGCATCGCGTCACCGGAGCCCGACGACTGCTGCATCGCATCGTCTCTCTTCATCGCATCGCCGCCGCCACCGGCGCCGAGCGCGATCCCGCCGCCGAGGCTCCCCGCGAGCAGTCCCGCCGTGACGGCGAGCGCCGCCCATCTGCGCTTCGCGCGCATATCCATCGCTCCCTTGTCGCTGACGTACCGAACGCCCGGCGACGCTACGGAGCAGATGTGACCAAACGCGAAACTACGCCTGCCGGAACTTCAAGATCGCGATCTGCAGCGCGACGAGCGCGAACAGCACGACTACGAGCACCTGCACGGCGATCGGCACGTTCCAGCCGAACCACGTGATCCCCGGCAGCAGCGCGGCCTTCGCGGCCGGCGTGAGGTCGAGGTGGTTGAAGACGGCGGTGCGGATCGGGTTGACCGCGTACGTCAGCGGGTCGAGCCGGTTCAGCACCGCGAGCCAGTGCGGCAGCCCGCTCAGCGGGAACAGCGCGCCCGACAGGAACAGCAGCGGCATCACGACCATCTGCATCAGCGCCATGAACGCCTGCATCTGGCTGATCTGCACGGCCGCCATCACGCCGAAGGCGGTGATCATGAACGCGAGCAGCAGTTGCAGCGCGAGCACCTCGAGGATCATCGTCACCGAGTAGGGCACGTGCACGAGCGGCGCGAGCGCCATCACGATCACGCCCTGGAAGGCGGCGACGGTCGCGCCTCCGAAGCACTTGCCGAGCACGATCGAGCCGCGCCGCACCGGCGCGACGAGCATCTCGCGCAGGAAGCCGTACTCGCGGTCCCACACGACCGACGCGGCGCTGAACATCGCCGTGAACAGCACCGCCATCGCGAGCACGCCGGGGAACATGAACGTGCGCAGGTCGACGCCCTCGGTCCCGCCGGAGGCGATCTGCGCGAGCCCGCCGCCGAGCACGAACAGGAAGATCAGCGGCTGCAGCAGCGAGGTGACGATCCGCAGCTTGTCGCGCCAGAAGCGGATCAGCTCGCGCTGCCAGACGACCTTGATCCCGCGCAGGTCCGCGCGCCAGCCGGCGGGCGCGACGACGACGCGGACGGCCGCGACGTCGGTCGGCGCAGGCGCCGTGGTGGTGGCCGCCATCAGCGCCTCCCCCGCATCATCGCCAGCATCGGATCCATCCCGCCCCCTGTCTCCGCGTCGCGGATCGTCGTGCCGGTGTAGCTCATGAAGACGTCGTCGAGCGACGGCCGCGCGACGCTGACGCCGCGGATCGGCACGCCCAGCTCGGCGAACAGCCGCGGCACGAACGCCTCGCCGCCCTCGACCGCGATCGTCACGTGGCCCTCGGCGATCGTCGCCTCCAGGCCGAAGCGCTCGCGCAGCGCGGCGATCGCCGCGTCGTCGTCGTCGACCTGCAGCACCACGCGGTCCTTGCCGACGCTCGCCTTCAGCGCCTCCGGCGTGTCGAGCGCGATCACTCTGCCCTGGTCGATGATCGCGATGCGGTCGCAGTGCTCGGCCTCGTCCATGTAGTGCGTGGTGAGGAAGATCGTGATGTCCTCGGTGCGCTTGAGCTGCTCGATGTAGCCCCAGATCGAGCTGCGCGTCTGCGGGTCGAGCCCGACCGTCGGCTCGTCGAGGAACAGCACGCGCGGCGCGTGCAGCAGCCCGCGCGCGATCTCCAGGCGGCGCTTCATGCCGCCCGAGAAGGTCTGCACGAGCGACGCGCGCCGCTCCCACAGCCCGACCATCTCCAGCACGAGCTGCATGCGCGCAGGGACGATCGCCTTCGGCACGCCGTACAGCTCGGCGTGGAAGCGCAGGTTCTGCTCGGCCGTCAGGTAGCCGTCGAGCGTCGGGTCCTGGAACACGAGCCCGATGTTGCGCCGCACGTCGTCGCGCTCGGCGACGACGTCGTGGCCGGCGACGCGCGCGCTGCCGCCGTCCGGCTGCACGAGCGTGCACAGCATCGAGATCGTCGTCGACTTGCCGGCGCCGTTGGGGCCGAGGAAGCCGAACGTCTCGCCGGCGCGCACGTCGAGGTCGATGCCGCGGACGGCCTCGATCTCGCCGTAGCGCTTGACGAGCCCGCGCACCTCGACGGCGCTGGGGCGACCGCCCGCAGGGGCGGTCGCCGTCGCCGCTGCGGAGGCGGCGTCGCTCACGCGCCGGCTCTCCCGTCCTCGTCGTCGGTGCCGTCGGCGAGCATGCGGTAAAGATCGCGGCGCAGGTCGATCAGCTTCTGCTTCGCCTCCGCGCGCTGCGCGTCGGTGCCCGACTGCATCACCTGCGTCACCGCGACGATCGCCTCCTTCATGACCTTCATGATGGCGCGTGCGTCGTCGGACACGTCGCCCGCCATCTCGTCCCACGGCGCGGGCTGGTCCTCGCCGCGCTCCTCGACGAGCTTGCGACCCGCGTCGGTGAGGTGCAGGAGCTTGCGTCCGTCGACCTCCTCGGAGCGGATCAGGCCCTCGTCCTCGAGCAGCTGCAGGGCCGGATAGATCGAGCCGGCGCTGGGGCTCCAGGCCCCGCCGGAGCGCTCCTCGAGCTCCTGCATGATCTGGTAGCCGTTGCGCGGCTCCTCGGCGAGCAGCAGCAGCGCGGCGGTGCGCACGTCGCCGCGGCGCGCGCGGCGCCCGCGGCCGCGACCGAAGCCGCCGCCGGGGCCGAAGCCGGGCCCGCCCCAGCCGAAGGGGCCGCGCGGGTCGAAGTGGCCCTCGCGACCGTGGCGTGAATGCCCGTGCTCGTGGCGCCCGCTCATCTCGCGCCAGCCGGGATGGATGTTGGCGCGACCGCATCCGCCGGTGGCGAAGACGGCCGCTTGGAATGGGTTGGACCGAAGCATCTCGGTTCCTTTCTTTGAAGTATCAAGATGGTAAAAGATATATCGCGATACTTGCAAGAATGCAAGCGACCCGTCGCGAGGACGCGCGCGCGATGACACGAGAGAAGACCCCGGGAACGACGAACGCCCCGAGCTTGGGAGCGCCGGGGCGTTCGTGAAGTCCGACACATGGCCCCTGCCTGCCATGCTGACGCGGAGAGGGGGAATCAACGCGCAGCGAAGCTGGGGTGCTGTGCGCCGGAAACGCGACTATAGACAGAAAACCGTCTTGCGGTGGAGATTTACCATCAGGAGACGGTGTCTAGAACGGCACCGGTGGTGAAGGGTTCACGGAACGTATGCGTACCGCCCCGTCACCTCTCGACGCGTTCGGCCGCACCCTGCGCAAGGCGCGCCGCGACAGGGATCTCTCGCAGGAGGCGCTGGCCCACGAGGCGGGCGTCAGCGCGAAGCACGTCGGCGAGATCGAGCGCGCGAACAAGGACCCGCGCCTGACCACGATCGTGAAGCTCACCGACGCGCTCGACCTGCGCGCGGCGGAGCTGTTCAGAGAGTTCGACGAGCGGCGCGACCCCTGACACAACCGGCGCACGGACTTGCGTCGTTTTCTCTTTCTCTTCTCTATTACTCCTCTCCGTTTGAGTTGTCTCCGGTTTTTGCACCGATTTGGTTGGCTTGCGTGCTTGATCAGGGTACGTCTATTCGCGTGTTCGAGGACGCCGTTGTGGACGGCGAGATCATGCGGATGTTGCTCGCCGTGGGTCAGCGGCTGTGGACGGCCGCGGAGATCGCTCGTGGACGGGCGACGGATTGCTGTCGCGGACAGTGACCGGCTCTACGGCGGCGGGCTGTCCACCGCCTCGGGGTTCGTCTCCCGACGCGCGCGGCGGTATGCAGTCACTTGCTCGCCGGTAGTCGAGCGTGGCGAGATCGCATCCGATGCTTCGACAGCTGGCGCACGATGACGTAGCACTGCGTCTGCGTGCTCCGCGCGAGCGGACGTCGCGAGCACTCTTGAGGTGGAGAAGGCCATCACCCCGTGGGGCGATGGCCTTCAACGCGATCCTCAGACGAGCTGAGCGGGCACGCCGCGTACTTCGGCGCACCGCTCGACCGCGCGACGCGGGACGCTGTCAAGGTTGACGAGCTGAGGCTGGGGGATCTCGCCGCGAGCGCCGCGGATCGCGCTCGCCGAGGAACTGGTCCGCGAAGGAGTGCGTCATGCTCAGGACGCCCTCGAGTCGATGATGAGACTGCCGTCGCGGTTGTACGCCGACTCCGATCAGCGAGCAGGCGCGAACCACTCGCGCGTCGAGAAGACGCTTCCGTGCTCTGCCATCCGATACCGCATCGTGATCGTCGTCTCTTTCCATCAGCTCGGGTAGTTCTAGAGTATCCATTCCCTATCGGCAGAATGCTCCATTACTTGGAGCTAGCTCAGGCGGATCCACGATCCGTTGGTATAGCCCAGGTTGGTGTCCTCGACATCCAGCCACGCGAGTCGTCTGGCGCCCCTGCGCAACGGCAGCAGAACCGACCCCACCCGACCAGATGCGAGGAGGCCAGAGGGGAGTCTCGTCTCGCGCATCGTGTCGATGACATGGTGTGCCGATCCCGCGGTGTGATGCCTCGGCTCCCATGACGCCCGAGACGCGCTCCTTGGTCGCCTCCGCGATGGCGGCACCATCGTCTCTGAGGTGGGGGTGGATCGGCGCAAGTGCTCCGGGATCCCGATGCCAATATCGCCGATGCAAGGACACAGCGTGTCTTCTGTATCGCTGCGCAGCGACGTAGGCGCCGTGCTCGTTCTACCGTGTGTGGTCGCGTTGTCGCACAGCTCCCCATGTGTTCGAAACCACCCCATCCGCGATGCCATTCGTGAACTGCGCTCCAGGAGTTCCGATCTCCTCATCGGTCGATCCGATTCTGTCTGTGCGTGGAGTCGCTCGCGGGATAAGCACGGCTCTCTGTTCGGTCGCAGAGACTCTTCCAAGCTCGAACTGGCAGCCGTCCGAGGCCGTCGCCGACACCCATGCGTGCCAAGTAGTTGCTACGGCGCGATTCTGGGACGCGTGACATGATCTCGATGCCGCGTCCGGTATGCCAGTCCAGAAAGGCTCGGAGGCGGATAAGAAAGAGCGGTCGACGAACGTCAGCGACGAGAGATCAGTTCGATCCCGCTGATTCGCTTCGCGCCGGCCGCAGCGAAGAAGCTCGCCCCATTTCTCACTTCTTCCGCTGTCGTACGGACTTTCCAGGTCCCCACTTCTCCCATAACCGGTAAGATACGGTCCGGTTTATAGAAAAGCGTTGCCGCTGGCATCTGATCGCAGCGCGCGTATCCTCTGGCATTGCTGGTCCGCCCGAGGTATCACGGTAGGCGCATGAGCCCAGTCCGAAGCGCCCGGCCAAGACGGCCCCTACGCCGCCCGAGCGCGACGTGACGAGAGCAGGACCCCGACTACTCGAAGACCGACTTCCTGCGCGACCTGCGCAAGCGTCTTCGAACAGGCTAAGCCGTCCGGCCCGCGGCCGGCGCCTTCCTGACGCGCTCCAGCATCGCGAAGAACATTGCACCCGTATGCCGGTGGTTGTAGCGAACGTGTACTCGTCCAGTATCTCTGGAGGTACTGGACGGATCGGGGGTAGACGCCGCGGATGCCGTTCTTCTGGCGAAGAAGCCCTCGACGGTCTGGTGTGGCAGTCGCCGTCGACGTAGATCTGTGCGCGGTGCTTGAGCGGCGGTGCCCTCGATAGCGGCCGCGAGTCCGCACGTAGGCCGTTCCACTCGTCCGTGAACAGCATCGACTCATCGAGACATGCGTCTTGACCGCTGGTGATGTCCGGCGCTGCGACTCTGATGAGCCGCACGCGGACGCGCCTCTGCGCTCGACCATCGCAGCATCGTCGGCCGATAGCTATCTCGCAGGTGCCGCGATGTTGCGCGTCTCATACGCGCGCGGCTTGCCACCGTAGGCCACTCATCACCTCCACGTCGCCGGAAGGGCGCTCGTCTTCGTCTGAGAGCAGCGTCCGATCTGCTGAACATGCGGTGCGCCGTCTTGTACGTGACGCCGATCTCGCGTCCAGCTGCTTCGCGGGATCCCGCAGCGCGTCGGACATCAGGTAGATCGCGAAAACCAGAGCTGAGGCTGACGCTCGACTTGTGGGATCGCCCGCGGTCGGGTAGGCGTGGTAGCCGCAGTACTGGCACGAGTACGCCGAGCGGCCTTGTGATGCGTGAACTTACGCCTTGCCGCACTTCGGCACTCCGTCCCGTCGCGAGAACTGCTCCTTGAGGTAGCCAGGCACGCTTCGTTGTCCGGAACATCTCTAGGAACTCCGAGTACGTGAACGTCGCTCTCGCTGGAGGGCGAGCGATCGACGGAGTCACGGGACGCGGCCATTCCCGTATGATACCAGAACACGTACGTGTGTGAAGTATCAAGAGATGGTTCGTTCTTGAACCCGTCCGAATAACACCCTAGTTCCGGTATGCCACTGCTCACCAAAGGGGAGGTACAGCATGGCGCGCAACGTCTTCAACGAGAACGGCCTGCAAGCGCAGCTCGCCGAGCTTCCGGGCCGGTGGTCGCGATCCGAAATGACCATGTCGTCGCCAACGCCGGCAACGTTCGGCGAGCTGATCCGCGACGAGCGGTCGAGCGCACGGACACCCGCCTTTCGGTGCCCAGGGCACGAGGCCCCGATCACCCACCCTTGAGCACGACTAGCTCCATCAGGCTGTCCTACGTCTACGTGCCAGACGAGGGCGATCCGCCGCCCCCCGTGATCGAGGTCGACATCCGTGACCCGCAGGAGCAGCGCCTTATGCCTGCCTGCTCGACAGCGGAGCGAACCACTCTGCGCTTCCCGCTTCGTCGCTTGAAGACTTCGGGATCCCGACTGACGACCTCGTGCTCACCAGGTGCGCACGGCCGGCGGCTGCGCCCAAGCCTGGAGCTTCGCCGCCCTGACCTTGTCGTGTCGAGATAGAGAACCACGCATCCCGATCCAGCCGTACCCTGCTCGACAGACGACGTCACCAATGCACACCCTACTCCCGCACTTCTCCTTTCACAATCGCCTTCTCGCTCGCCAAGATCCACCTCCGCATAACCCAGCAGCCCCCGCCCGCAGCAAGACACAGGCCCAAACTCTATAGACTCAGACGCGAACGAACGTTCTACGTGCTCTACCTACACAGTGCCGCGTCGTATGCGAACATATGTTCGTGTTGTTCGAACAGCGGGACATGGGACGATGACGACGCACAGACGCTTCGTGCAGCCCGCACCAGAGCTGCTCGCGCTCGGCGGGGCGATCCGCCACCTGCGGCGCGAGCGAGAGCTCTCGCAGGAGGCGCTCGCGTTCGCCGCCGACATCCACCCCAAGCACCTCAGCGAGATCGAGCGCGCGAACAAGGACCCGCGCGCGACGACGATCGTGCGCCTCGCGGACGCGCTCGGCATCAGCGTCGCGGCGCTCTACCGGCTGTCTGAAGGGGAGCGCGAGAGACCGGCCGCATAGGGCGCGGACGCGCTCAGCGCGCGGTGCCCTCGAGCGGCAGCCACACGTGGAACGTCGTGCCGTCGGAGCCGGTGTCGAAGGCGAGCGTGCCGGTGTGGTGCTCTTCGACGATCCGTCGGGCGGTGTCGAGCCCGAGGCCCGTCCCGCGACCGGCTTCCTTGGTCGTGAAGAAGGGCTCCAGCACGTGGTCGCGGTGCTCGGGCGGGATGCCCGACCCGTCGTCGGCCACGTCCACCAGCACGCACGGCCCGTCGCGCCGCGTGCGCAGCGTGATCGTCCCCTCCTCCCCGAGCGCGTCGATCGCGTTGTCGAGCAGGTTCGTCCACACCTGGTTCAGCTCCGAGCCGTGGACGGTCAGCTTCGGCAGCTCGCGGTCGTACTCGCGCACGACCTTCACGTGCGTCTTCTTGAGCTTGTGGCCGAGCACGGCGAGCGTCGTCTCCAGGCCCTCGTGCACGTCGGCCTCCACGAGCCCGCCGCGGTCCATGTAGGCGTAGGACTTGACCGCGCCGACGAGCGAGCTCATGCGCTCGGTCGAGTCCTTCAGCTCCTGCGCGAGCGTGCGCGCGGTCAGCGAGGCGGCGACCCAGCGCAGCGCCGCGTCGGTCGCCGGGCCGGCCAGGCGCGCGACCTCGGACAGCCACGCCTCGTCCACGCGGGCGCGCGCGAGCGGCTCGGCGAGTCTCCAGGCGTCGGCGACGCCGAGCGCCTCGAGGCGGTCGAGCATCGCGTCCTCCTCGTCGGCGGCGTCGAGCGCGTCGAGCACCGTGCACGCGGCCGCGCGGTCGAGCGCCTCGCGCTGCAGGTTCAGCAGCTTCTCCGCGTCCTCGCGCTCGATCCCCGCTTCGACGAAGCTGTTGAGCGCCGTCCCGATCACCTTGATCGCCTCGATCAGGTCGCTCGCGGCGCGGTTCGCGGCCGCCGCCGGGTTGTTCAGCTCGTGCGCGAGCCCGGCCGCCATCGTCCCCAGCGCCGCGAGCCGCTCGCGGTGCTGCTCGCGAGCGCTCATGCGCGTCATCACCGGGCCGACGCGCTCCATCACGCGGCGGTGGACGACGCGGTTCGCGAGCGCGAGGTCGACGAAGCGCTCGGACGGGACGACGGCCACGCGCAGGGCGGTCATCGCCCGCACCGTCACGCCGACGGGGGTGCCGGTCAGCGCCGCGATCGCGCCGATCCACGTCGGCGCCTCCTGATGGCCGATCCGCTCGCTGCGCCCGTCGGAGTCGACGAGCGACTCGACGGTGCCCTCCAGCAGCAGCCACAGGCCGCGCGAGGGCTCGTCCTGGTCGACGAGCGTCGCGCCCTCCTCGAGCTCCTTCGCGTGCGCCGCCGCGACCCACTCCTGCAGCTCCGCGTCGGAGAGCCCGTCGAACAGGTCGACGGTGCGCAGCTCCTCGAGCGTCGGCGAGTCGGCGGTCGTGCTCATGCCTCCGCCAGGTACTCGTGGATCAGCGACACCGCCATCGACCCCTCCCCGACCGCGCTCGCGACGCGCTTGATCGAGCGCGCGCGCACGTCGCCGGCGACGAACACGCCGGGGACGCTCGACTCCAGCAGGTAGGGATCGCGCCGCAGCGGCCAGCCGGCCGCCTGCGCGTCGGCGCCGGCGAGGATGAAGCCGCGCTCGTCGCGCGCGACGACGTCGGCGAGCCAGTCGGTGCGCGGGGCCGCGCCGATGAAGACGAAGCAGGCGTCGACCTGCTCGTCGCGCTCCTCGCCGTCGCCGTCGCGAATCGTCAGCGTGCGCAGGCGCCCGTCGTCCCCCTGCGCCGCGACCGCCTGCGAGCGCGTGCGCACCTCGACGTTCTCCAGCTTCGCGATCTGCTCGATCAGGTACTGCGACATCGAGGACTCGAGGCCCGCGCCGCGCACGAGCATCGTCACCTTCCCGGCCCAGCCGGAGAAGTAGACGGCCGCCTGCCCGGCGGAGTTCGCGCCGCCGATCACGACGACGTGCTGGTCCTTGCAGGCGCGCGCCTCCGTCAGGGCCGCGCCGTAGTAGATCCCCGCTCCCGTCAGCTCGGCGAAGCCGGGAGCCTCGAGCTTGCGGTAGGCGACGCCGGAGGCGATCAGCACCGTGTTCGCGGACAGCGTGCCGCCGCCGGTCAGCTCGACGAAGCGCCCCGCGCCCTCGGCGCGCAGCGCTCTGGCGTCCTGCACGGTCAGCAGCTCGGCGCCGAGACGGCGCGCCTGGTCGGTCGCGCGGCGCGCGAGATCGGAGCCGGACAGGCCCGTCGGGAAGCCGAGGTAGTTCTCGATGCGGCTCGACATGCCGGCCTGGCCGCCGGGCGCCTCGCGCTCGACCATCACCGTGCGCAGGCCCTCGCTCGCCCCGTACACGGCCGCCGCCAGCCCGGCGGGCCCGCCGCCGACGATCACGAGGTCGTAGTGCTCGGCGCTCGGCTGCGCGGCGACGCCGAGGCGCTCGGCCAGCTCCAGCACGGTCGGGCGCTCGAGCACGCTGCCGTCCTCCAGCAGCGCGACCGGCAACCCGCCGTCGTCGACGCCGGCGACCGCGAGCAGCTCGCGCGCCTCGCCGTCGCGCTCGACGTCGAGCCAGCGCGCCGGCACGCGATTGCGCGCGAGGAAGTCGCGCAGCTCGTGCGAGTCGCGGCTGAAGCGGTGCCCGACGAGCCGCACGCCGCCGGACTCGACCGCGGCGCCCGCCTCCCACGTCGTGAGCAGGTCCTCGACGACCGGGAACAGCTGCTCCTCGGGCGGGTCCCACGGCTTCAAGAGGTAGTAGTCCAGGGCGACCTCGTTGATCGCCTGGATCGCCGCCTCGGTGTCGGCGTAGGCCGTCAGCAGCACGCGCTTGGCGCCCGGGACGAGCTTGCGCGCCTCGACGAGGTACTCGGTGCCGCTCATCCCGGGCATGCGCTGGTCGGCGACGAGCAGGGCGACCTGGTCCCCGCGTGCGACCAGCTCTCTGAGGACGCCGAGCGCCTCGTCGCCCGAGCTCGCGCGCACGATGCGGAAGCGCTCGCCGAAGCCGCGGCGCAGGTCGCGCGCGACGGCCGCGAGGACGGCGGGCTCGTCGTCGACGGCGACGATCGCGGGGCGACGTCTGCGCGCCTCGCGCTGCTCAGTCGCCTGCGGATCGGTCGCGATCGCCATGACAGCGAACCTAGCGGACCCGTCCAGGCATCGACGGCCGCGCCCGATACGCTCGCGCGCGTGCACCTGCCGCTCGCCGCCGCCTCCGAGGGCGACCTCGCCGGCGTCCTGGTCGACCTGTTCGTCATCCTGCTCGCGGCGAAGCTCGGCGACGAGCTGTTCAAGCGGCTCGGACAGCCGGGGATCGTCGGGGAGATCGTCGCCGGCGTAATGATCGGGCCGTCCGTGCTGGGACTGGTCTCGCCGGACGAGGTCTTCCAGGTGTTCGCCGAGCTGGGCGTCGTCTTCCTGCTGTTCTGGGTCGGGCTGGAGACGAGACTGTCGGACATGCGGGCGGTCGGCCCGACCGCCGGGCTCGTCGGCGGGCTCGGCGTCGTGCTGCCGTTCGCGGGCGGGATCGGGCTCGGCTTCGCGCTCGGCGACGGCAGCGCGGAGGCGATCTTCCTCGGCGTCGCCCTGACGGCGACGAGCGTCGGGATCACCTCGGCGGTGCTGATCGAGCTGGGCGTGCTGCAGAGCGTCGCCGCCCGCACGATCCTCGGCGCAGCCGTGATCGACGACGTGCTCGCGCTGCTGCTGCTCGCGGTCGCGACCGGCCTGGCGGACGGCGGCGGCCTCGACGTCGGCGACCTCGCGGTCGTGCTCGGCATCGCGATCGCATTCCTCGCCTTCTTCGCGCTCGTCGGCACGCGCGTGACGCAGCGCTGGCCGCGTGTCCTGCACGCCCCGAAGTTCTCCGAGTCCCCCCTCCTGCCCGCCGTGCTCGTCTGCCTCGGCCTCGCAGCGCTCGCCGCCAAGGTCGGACTCGCCGCGGTGATCGGCGCGTTCCTCGCCGGGATGATCGTCGCCGAGACGCGCGAGCAGCACCCGATCGAGCGCGAGGTCGAGCCCCTCTACGCCTTCTTCCCACCGTTCTTCTTCGCCTTCATCGGCGCCGAGCTCGACCTCGGCGCGCTCGCAGACGGCGGCGCACTGCTCCTGCTCGCAGGCCTGACGGCACTCGCGGTCGTCACGAAGTACGCCGGCGCCTGGCTCGGCGCCAGGAGCCTTGCCAGACGAGACCGCAAGGTCGTCGCCCTCGGCATGATCCCCCGCGGCGAGGTCGGCATCATCGTCGCCGGCATCGGCGCCAGCGCCGGCGTCATCGGCGACGAGCGCTTCGCCGTCATCGTCGCGATGTCGGTAGCCACGACGCTGATCGCACCGCCGCTGCTGCGTCGCGCGCTGCGCGACTGAGCGCTCGCCCTCAGTTCGGACTGATGAGCTCGGTGCCGGGGATGTAGGACGCGACACGCTGCGGGTCGCGCGTCAGGAGCGGGCGGCCCGTCACCGCCGCATGGGCACCGATGAGGAAGTCTGGGAGCACGGCCCGGCGTGCGCCGCCCGCTCGCCGATAGGCGGCGTGGGCATGTCCCGCGAGAAACGACGCCTCGGTCGGGATCTCTTCGACGACAGCCATCGAGGGCAGCGCGGCGTGCAGCGCCTCGATGCGGGAGAAGCGCGGTGCGACCTCGGCGACGACCACGGCGTTGAGGATCAGCGCTCCACGCTGCGCTGCCTCGACAAGGCGGTCTGCCGACCATGCCAGCCAGGTCGGGTCCTCCGTGAAGACGTCGAGCAGGACGCTGCTGTCGACGACGGTCCCGCTGTGCGTCACTTGCGGGTGAGCGCGAGGATCTCGTCGGTCGTCATCGCGACGTCGCCTGCGCCGCGCATGCGACCGATCTCGCGGGCTGCGCGAGCCGGCTCCACGACCAGCCGTGCACCGTCGCGGTCCAACTCGAACGCGACGTCGGTACCCGTCTCGATCCCCAGCGCATGGCGAACGTCGAGCGGGATCGTGACCTGGCCCTTCTGCGTAACGCGCATGCGGTAAGGCTAGCAAGTATTACCGCATCGCGAAAGGTAGGCTTAGGGCGCCCTACTTCGGCGAACCTAATTAGGGTAGCCTAAGGCGTCATGAACGCCCCTGCCGCCCCCACCGACCACATCGTGCCGGACGGGTTCGATCCCGTCCCGCCGCCCCTGACCCCGCCCGCCCCCTCCCCGCGACCGGCCCCCGCCGAGGCCGCCCGCACGCTGCTCGCGCAAACGCGCACCGGCGCGCTCGCGTCGCTGTCCGAGGACGGCTCGCCGTGGTCCTCGCTCGTGATGTATGGGCTGATGGACGACGGCACGCCCGCGCTGCTGCTGTCCACGCTCGCCGAGCACGGCCGCAACCTCGCGCGCGACCCGCGCGCGAGCCTGATGGTCGCCGCGCCGCAGAGCAGCCCCGACCCGCTCGCGTCCGGCCGCGTCACGCTCGCCGGCCGCGCCGCGCGGCCGACCGGCGCGCGCGAAGGCGCCGCGCACGCCGCCTGCCTGGCGGCGATGAAGAGCGCGAAGGTGTTCGCCGAGTTCGGCGACGTGTCGCTGTGGACGCTGGAGATCGAGCGCGTGCGCTGGGTCGGCGGCTACGGCACGATGGGCTCCGCGAGCGCGGAGGACTACCTCGCCGCCGCGCCCGACCCGACCGCCGAGCGCGCCGCGCACGCGGTCGAGCACCTCAACGACGACCACGCCGACGCGCTGCTGCTGATGGCGCAGCAGCTCGGCGGCTACCCGGACGCGCTGCGCGCGCAGTGCACGTCGATCGACCGCCACGGGCTCGACCTCGCCGTCTTCACGCCGCGCGGCGTCGCGCCGATCCGCATCGGCTTCGCGGAGCCGTGCACCGAGCCGGACGGCCTGCGCGGCGCGACCGTCGAGCTGACGAAGCGGGCGCGGGAGCTGGGGGCATGAGCCGCGCGCGCCGCCTCGTCGCGCTGCTCGGCGCGATCCTCGCGCTCGCCTGCCTCGCCGCTGCGCCCGCCGCCCAGGCCGCCGCCCCGCGCGTCGTCGCGCTCACGCCCTTCACCGCCAACACGCTCGCGATCCTCGGCGTCAGACCGCTCGCGGTCGGCCAGACGGTCGGCGGCAGCGAGCACATCTCGCGCACGCTGCGGGGCGTCACGCGGCTGCAGCTCTCGCACCCCAACGGCCCGAGCCTCGAGCTGCTGACAGTGCTCTACCCGAAGCTCGTCCTCTCGGCCCCGATCTGGCGGCGCGGCAACCAGGCGATCGCGCGCCTCGGGATGCGCGTCGAGGAGGTCGACCCGCGCCGCGTCGCCGACGTGCCGCTGGCGACCGAGCGCATCGGCGCGCTCGTCAAGAAGCCGCTGACGGCGCGCAAGCTCGCCGACGACCAGCGCGCCCACGTCGCCTACTCGCGCGCGCAGGCGAGGCGCCACCCGCGCGTGCTGCTCGTGCTCGGCGTCGGGCGCGCCGCGTACGCGTTCCTCGCCAACAGCTGGGGCGGCGACGTGATCGCGCAGGCCGGCGGGCGGCTGATCACCGGCGGGCTGAGCGCGAGCGGCGGCTACGCGCGCATCTCCGACGAGTTCGTGATCGAGCAGAACCCGGACGTGATCATCGCGGTGCCGCACGGCAACCCCGGCGACATCCCGCGGCTGACCGCCTACCTGCGCTCCAACCCGGCGTGGCAGACGACGAAGGCCGCGCGCCGCGGGCACGTCTACGTCTCCACCGACAACGCGCTGCTGCAGGCGTGGACGAGCCCGGCTCAGACGATCGCCGACGTGCAGACGCAGTTCCTGCACAACCGCTGAGGCGTCTGCCGTGAGCGCCGTCGAGACCGCCGCGCCCGCCGCCGCCCCGCGCACGGCGCGCCTGACGGCGCGGCAGGCGCTCGTCGTCGCCGTCGCCGCGGTCGGGCTCGCGGCCGCCGTGGCGGCGTCGCTGACGCTCGGCGCAGTCCACATCCCGCTCTCCGACGTGCTCGACGCGCTGCTCGGCCGCGCGCACGCCGGCCCGCTGCGCCAGATCGTGCTGGAGCTGCGGCTGCCGCGCACGCTCGAGGCGATCGCCGTCGGCGCGGCCTTGGGCGTCGCCGGTGCGCTGCTGCAGGGGGCATTGGCGAACCCGCTCGCCTCGCCCGACGTGATCGGCGTGACCGGCGGCGCGGGCTTCGGCGCGATCCTGATCCTGCTCGCCTTCCCCGGCTCGATCGCGCTGCTGCCGGCGGGCGCGCTCGCGTTCGGGCTGCTGGCGGCGGCGCTCGTGTTCGTGGTCGCGTGGGCGGGCCCGAACCCCGGCGGGATCAGCCGCCTGATCCTCGCGGGGATCGCGATCAGCGCGCTGTTCACGGCGGCGATGAGCGCGCTGATGGCGTGGCACCCGGACCGCGTGCCGTCGGCGATCTTCTTCCTCGTCGGCGGCCTCACGACGAGCGGCTGGAGCCAGCTGGAGAGCGTGTGGCCCTACCTCGCCGCCGGCTTCGCGCTCGCGCTGCTGCTCGTGCGCCCGCTCGACCGCCTCGCGCTCGGCGACGACGTCGCCGCCTCGCTCGGCGTGCGGCCGCGCACGATCCGCCTCGGCGCGGGCGTCGCGGCCGCGCTGCTGGCCGCCTCCGCGGCCGCGATCGCGGGGCTCGTGGCGTTCGTCGGGCTGTTCGTCCCGCACGTCGTGCGGCTCGCCTCGCGCAGCGCGAGCAACTGGTTCGTCGTGCCCGCCTCGGCGCTGTGCGGCGCGCTGCTGCTGCTCGCCGGCGACACGCTCGCGCGCAACGTGATGGCGCCGATCGAGCTGCCGGTCGGGCCGCTGATGGTGGTGCTCGGGGTGCCCTTGTTCCTGTGGCTGCTGCGGAGAGCGGTCTAGTGACGTCGCCCGCAGATCGTCGCTCGCGACGAGCGGAGGGCGAAAGCCTGCTCCAGGCGCGCGACGTACGAGTGACGATCGCCGGCACGCCGATCCTGCACGGCGCGGACCTGCACGTCGCGGCCGGCGAGCTGGTCGCCGTCGTGGGACCGAACGGCGCCGGCAAGTCGACGCTGGCGCGCGCGGTCGCGGGGATCCAGAGGACGTGCGGCGGGAGCGTCCGCTGGGGCGGCGAGGAGCTCGACCGCATCCGCACCCGACGGCTCGCGCGCCTGCGCGCGTTCGTGCCGCAGCGGCCCCAGGTCCCCGCCGGCGTGAGCGTGCGCGACGCGGTCCGGATCGGCCGCTCGCCGCACGTCGGCCCGCTGCAGCGGATGACGCGCGCCGACCACGACGCGGTCGCGCGGGCGCTCGCGCGCGCGGGCGTGGAGGCGTTCGAGGAGCGGATGTTGACGACGCTCTCCGGCGGCGAGCTGCAGCGCGTGCAGATCGCCGTCGCGCTCGCCCAGGAGGCGCCGGCGCTGATCGCCGACGAGCCGACCTCGCACCTCGACCTCGGCGCCGCCGCCGGCGTCGCGCAACTGCTGCGCGGGCTGGCACACGACGGGCTGGCGGTCGTGCTGGTCGTGCACGACCTCGCGCTGGCAGCGGCCGTCGCGGACCGCGTCGTCGTGATGGACGGCGGGCGCACGGTCGCGACCGGCGCCGCGCACGAGGTGCTCGACGCGCAGCGGATCGCCGAGGTGTGGCGCGTCGACGCGGCGCTGGAGCGCGACGCCGAGGGGCGCACGGCGCTGCGCGTCGGGTGGCTCGGCGCAGAGCAGGCCGCACCATTGGTTAGGGTTCCCTAAGATCTATTTAGGTAACCCTAATGTCGAAAGGACATGCTCCCGCCATGACTCGCCTTCTCGCCCGCCCGCTGGCGCTCGCCGCGCTCGCGCTCGGGCTGCTGGCCGCGACGGCCTCCGCCGCGACGGTCACCTCCGGCAAGCTCGACTGGTCCACGGTGAAGGTCTACGACCTCGGCCAGCCCGACAGAACGATCGACCACACCTGGCTCGGCTACGCGACGAGCGCCTTCCCGCTCGCCAACGGCACCGCCACGCCGAGCGACGGCGCCAGCGGCGACACGATCACGAACGCGACCGCCTCCGGCACCGTCGCGAGATGGTCCTTCCCGGCGACGGGCGGCAGCTACGAGCCGGCGACGGGCGAGGGCACGATCGCGCTCGGCGGCAGGCTGACGTTCTTCTCCCCCGCCCCCGGCGGCCCGCCGAACGGCGGCCACGGCTTCACGATCACGCTCGTCGACCCGCGCGTCGTGCTCGACGGCGACCACGGAAAGCTGTTCGCGACCGGCGTCACCAGCGGCGGGGCACCCGGCAGCGCCGTTCCCTATACCGACGCCCAGCCGGTCTTCGACCTCGACCTGACCGACGCGACGGTCACGCTGCACCCCGACGGCTCGCGCACGCTCGGCGGGATCGTCCCGGCCGTCGCGACGAGAGACCTCGTGTTCCCCGGCTACGCCGCGGGCGCCGGCCCGGAGCGCACGCCGAACACGTTCGGCTCGTTCTCGCTGCGCGTGAAGGTCGCGCAGGGCAGCGGCTCGGCCGGTCCCGCGGGGCCGAAGGGCGAGCAGGGCGCCAAGGGCGCGAAGGGCGACGCCGGCCCGCGCGGGAAGACGGTCGTCCTGCAGATCTCGGTGCTCGACAGAGCGCCGCTGGCCGACGGCAAGCGGCACGCCGTGAAGCTGCTCGCGCGCAGAGGCGACCGCGTGCTCGCGCGCGGCGTCGTGAAGGCGCGCACGCTGCGCGTCACGCTCGCCGACGACGCCCCGAAGGGCAAGCGCCTGAAGGGCTCCTACCGCCTGAAGGTCGACGGCCGCCTGCTGGCGATCCGGATCGCGTAACGGCACCGCGATGACCGTCCTCCCCCGCACCCACCGCATGCCCGTCGTCGTGCTGGCGGCCGCCGCGATCGGCGTCGTCGGCTCGGCGCCGGCGACCGCCGCGCCGGCGTCGCTCGGCACGGCGACGATCGCGCTCGACGGGCCGCTCGCGCAGCAGCTGCGCGACGCCCACGTCGCGATCGCACCGGCGCGCAGCGGCGCACGCCTCGTGCTGCCCGTCGCTGCCGGCGAGCTCGCCAGCGCGCGTGCGTCGCTGACGCTCGGCGGGCGCGTGACGCTGCGCAGCGGCAGCAGAGCGCGGCACACGCTGCGGACGCTCGCGCTCACGCGCTGGCGGCTGCGGGTGGAGGACGGCGGCGCGCGGCTCAGCGCGCTCGCCGGCGGCAGACGACGCACGCTGCTCGCCGCCGACGTCCCGAAGCGACGGCTGGCGCTCGACGCGAGCAGCGGGAGCATGCGCGTCGACGCCGTGCAGCTGAAGGTCACGAGCGCGGGAGCGAGCCTGATCCGCGCGCGCTTCGGCCTGGGGAGGCTTCCGTCCGCGGCGCTGGGCTCCCTGCGGGTCATCGCCACGGTCCCGGGGCCCAGAGGCGGCGGCGGCAGTGGCGGCGGAACCGTGGGCGGAGGCGGCGGAACGGGCGGCGGCGGTGGCACCACGCCGCCGCCGCCCGGCTGCACGCCCGGCTACTCCAGCGGTGCGATCCCCCCCGCGCCGGCGCCGCTCGCGCGGCCCGCCGGCGCGCTCGACGTGACCGCCGCGACGCTCACGTGGCGCCCGCGCGAGTCGTTCGTCCAGTACATCAACAGCGGCGAGGGCATCGCCGCCTCCGACGGCGCGACCGCCGGCCCGCCGGAGACGGTGCCCGGCAACAGCGCGAGACTCGTCTACTCCTTCGGCTTCGAGCTGAAGCCGGGCAGCTGGTACGACCCGGCCGGCGGCAGCGCCGACCTGCTGGGGCACGGCACCGTGCGCTTCCTCTGGAGAGGCCACGGGATCGACATCAGGCTGAGAGACCCCGAGGTGGAGCTGAACGGCGGCGCCTCGCGCGCGATCTTCACCTTCTCGGGCAGCGACTGCACGCAGATCGCGCCGGTGCGCGGGGTCATGCTCGACCTCGCGCCCGCCGCGCCGACCGTCAACGGCTCCGCGCGCGACTACGGCGCGATCCCGGCCAGAATCACCGACGCCGGAGCCTCGATGTTCTCCGGCTTCTACCTGCCGGGCGACCCGTGGGGCTCGATCGCAGCGGCGTTCACGGCGGGCCCATGAGCGGACGCGTCCGCGACGCGCCGCTGGAGCGGCTGCTGCAGACCCCGGACCTCGCGGCCGACGACGCGCTGATCGCGCTCGCGGGCCGCTTCGCGGGCTGCGACCGCGCGGCCGTGCTCGCGCAGCTCGACGACGTCGCGCGCGGGCTGTTCGGCGCCGCCGCGCTCGCGCCGCGCGCATGCGCCGACCGCCTCGCCGAAGCGCTCTGCGACACGCTCGGCCTGCGCCCCGTCACGCACGACCACCGCGCGCTGCTGATCGATCACGCGCTCGCGACGCGCCGCGCGCATCCGCTCGTGATCGCGGCCATCGGCCATGAGCTTGGCCGCCGCGCCGGCATCGAGACGCGCATCTGCCGCGCGGGGACCGACTGGTGGCTCGGGATCCCCGGCGACGAGGTCCTGACCGCCGTCGGCTGCTCCCCCGGCAGCGCGCACCCCGTCGGCCCGCTGCGCGCGATCTGCCCGCACCAGCTGGCGTACGCGCTGCTCGCGCACCTCGGCCACGACGGCCCGCCCGCGTGGCACGTGCTCGCCGCCGACCTGCTCGAGCGCCTGCCGACCGGGCACCACGACGACGCGCACTGACCCGTCGGCGGAAACTTCTCGCAGGGCGTGTCGATCGCGCCGCAGCTCGTTCGTCGTAGGAGTAGAAACCGGACCGCGAGGTCCACGACGAAGGAGCCCCCGGATGCGATTCATGGTGATGGTCAAGGCGACCGCCGACAGCGAGGCCGGCGGGCCGCCTTCGCGCGAGATGCTGGACCAGATGGGCAGATTCAACGAGGAGCTGCGGCAGGCGGGCGTGATGCTGGCCGGCGAGGGCTTGCGGGCCAGCTCGCACGGCGTGCGCGTGCAGTTCGCCGGCGACAGCCGGACCGTCGTCGACGGGCCGTTCGCGGAGACGAAGGAGCTGGTCGCCGGCTTCTGGATCTGGGAGACGAAGTCGCTCGAGGAGGCCGTCGAGTGGGTCAAGCGCTGCCCGAACCCGATGCCGGGCCCGTCGGAGATCGAGATCCGGCAGATCGCCGGGGCCGAGGACTTCGCGGACGCGGTGTAGCCACATGGGGACCTCGGCCGGGAGCGACCTGCAGCGCACGATCGACGCCGTCTGGCGGATCGAGTCGCCGCGCCTGATCGCCGGGCTGACGCGGATGGTGCGCGACGTCGGCCTCGCCGAGGACCTCGCGCAGGACGCGCTCGTGATCGCGCTGGAGCAGTGGCCGCAGTCGGGCGTCCCGGACAACCCGGGCGCCTGGCTGATGGCCACCGCGAAGCACCGCGCGATCGACCAGTTCCGCCGCGGCGCGACCCTCGAACGCAAGCAGGAGCAGATCGCGCACGCGATCGAGACCGACCTCGCCGCCGGCTCCTCCGACCCCACCGCCGACGCGGCGGCGGCCCAGCAGGTCGGCGACGACCTGCTGGGGCTGATCTTCATGTGCTGCCACCCGGTGCTCTCGACCGAGGCGCGCGTCGCGCTGACGCTGCGGCTGCTCGGCGGGCTCACGACGGACGAGATCGCGCGCGCGTTCCTGACGCCGAGAGCGACCGTCCAGCAGCGGATCGTGCGCGCGAAGAGAACGCTGGCGGCGGCGCAGGTGCCGTTCGAGGTGCCTGCCGGCGAGGAGCTCGCGGAGCGGCTGCCGGCGGCCCTCGGCGTGATCTACCTCGTCTTCAACGAGGGCTACTCGGCGACCGCGGGCGCCGACTGGACCCGCCCCGAGCTGTGCGAGGACGCACTGCGGCTGGGCCGCATCCTCGCCGGGCTGATGCCGCGCGAGTCGGAGGTGCACGGGCTGGCGGCGCTGATGGAGCTGCAGGCCTCGCGGCTGCGCGCGCGCCGCGCGCCCGACGGATCGCCCGTGCTGCTGACCGACCAGGACCGCTCGCGCTGGGACCTGCTGCTGATCGGCCGCGGGCTGAAGGCGCTGGACCGCGCGGAGGCGCTGGCCAGCGGCGGCCTCGGCCCGTACGCGCTGCAGGGGGCGATCGCGGCCTGCCACGCGCGCGCCCGCACGCTCGAGCAGACCGACTGGGAGCGGATCGTCGCGCTGTACGACGGGCTCGTGGCGCTGACCGGCTCGCCGGTCGTGGAGCTGAACCGCGCGATGGCGGTCGCGATGGCGTTCGGCCCGGCCGCCGGGCTCGAGCTGGTCGACGCGCTGGCGAGCGAGAGAGCCCTGGCGGGCTATCACCTGCTCCCGAGCGTCCGCGCCGACCTGCTGGAGAGACTGGGCCGCCGCGACGAGGCCTACGCCGAGCTGACCCGCGCCGCCGGCATGACCGCCAACGAGCAGGAGCGCGTGCTGCTGCTGGAGCGGGCGGCGGGGCTGGTGTCCGCCAAGAGCCAGCCGCCGCCCGCCGGCGAGAGGCGAGGTGCGCCGACGACCCAGTGACGACGCACCTCCACCCTCCCTCTCATGCGCTTCGGGCTCATCTCCGGGGGTGGAAAGGTGACCCTTCGGCCGGGCTTTGGATGGGAACCGAGCCAACCCTGCCGAGCGCATTGACACCGTAATTCGGGGTGGCCCAGATTCCTATCCCTGCCGGGGAGTACTCTCGCGGACGGTATGCGGAATCGGGTGATGGCGGAGCGTCACGCGGCGCGCTGCCGGTAGGCCACCCGCCACCCGCGCATGACCGGCAGCAGCAGGCGCACGAGCGTGCCGCCGCCGGCCGCCAGCTCGTGCGTGCGCTCGCACAGCTCCGGGCTGCGCGCGCTCGCCTTCGAGAGGTAGAGCGCGACCATGCAGCCGACGATCACGACGTGGCGCTCGCCGTCGGGCAGGCCGCGCGCGGCCGTCAGCGCGCGCACGATCGACTCGCGCACCCGCGGCACCGCGGCGTCGAGCCCGCCGTAGTGGGCGACGTAGCTGTGCTCGCCGCGCGCCGCGTCGTCCGCCTGGTCGACGTAGCTGTCGAGCATCGTGGTGGCCAATGAGACCCACGGCCAGTACGCCGCGTTGACGTCGGCGGCCGCGTCGCACGTGAGCTCCGCGTCGGCGGCCAGCGTCAGCAGCGCGTGCATCACCAGCGTCGCGCTGGCAGCTCCGCTCGCCTCGAACCAGCGCAGCTCGGGCAGCGCGAGCAGCTGCGGCTCCGCCCACGCCCGCAGCGCCGCGTCGCGTCGCGACGCGTCGCGCTCGTGGTTGATCCCGAGCACGAGCCCGCGGCACGCCGCCGCCTGCAGCGGCGCGCGGACGCGCTCGAACGACGGCAGCTGCCGGCAGCCGGCGCGGCTCGCGTCCACGAGCGCGCCGAGGTAGCCGCCGTCGTCGCGCCACGGATGGCGCCGGTACCAGTCGGCGCAGGCGCGCTCCGGGTCCAGCGCGTCGATCACGGCATGGTGCAGCTGCTGGCCGTCGGCCTGGTCGGGATGCCGCTCGCTGACCTCGTCGAGGTAGTCGACGAGCGTCTCGTAGGCGACCAGCAGCCGCAGCAGCCGCGGCTCGCGCCGGCGCGGCAGGATCGTGAACAGCGCCGCGCCGTGCGCATGCCCGCGCTTGTCGTCGAGCGACCGCAGCGCGTCCTCGCGCAGCCGTGCGTCGGGGATCTGCGCCGCCCGCCGCCGCCAGCGCCGCAGCTCGTGCGAGGTCGCGCGCAGGCCCCAGGACAGCTCGCGTGCGACGCCGGCGGCGAGCGCTCGCGTCTGAGCCCGGTCAAGCGGTGTGGGATCTGCCGTCCCCCGTGGCATCGGCCTCGCCAGCCTAGCCCTCGGCAGTCCGCCGTACATTGTCTCCACAAATCTTCTCCAATGATGTACGTTGACGTTCGGGAGAACGTTCAAGGAGGGGAGATGAGCGGGCTGTCGACGAGACACGTCGTGCTCGGGCTGCTGGTCGAGCGGCCTGGCTACGGCTATGACCTGCAGCAGCGCATCGACGCCCGCCTCGGGTTCCTCGGGCTCTCCGAGAGCGCCGTCTACAAGATCCTCGAACGGCTCGAAGTCGAAGGCTGGATCGAGGAGACCGGCCAGCGGCGCGTCGGCGCCACGCGCCGCGGCGCACCGCGCGTGATGTACCGCGCGACGACGCTGGGGCGCGAGCGCTTCAAGCAATGGATGGCCGCTCCCTGCGAGCGCCCCGTGATGCGCGACGAGCTGCAGGCCAAGCTCAACGTCGCCGAGCCGACGGACCTGCCGGAGCTGCTGGGGGTCGCCGAGGCGCAGGCGCAGGCGTGCCTGACCGAGCTGGCCGCGCTGCGGCGCCCGGCGCTCGCGCAGCTCGCCGAGCCAGACATGCCCTGGCACGATGCGGCCACGCTGATGGTCGACGACTTCCGGCTGCGCGCGCTGCAGACGCAGGTCGACTGGCTCGACGCGATCTGCGAGCTGCTCGAGGAGCGCATCCGCCGCACCTCCGCGGTGGTGGCCCCCGCGGGCTGACATGACGCCGCTGCTGCAGCTCGACGCCGTCCGCAAGTCGTTCTGGCGCGGGCCGCGCGAGGTGCGCGTGCTGAAGGACGTCTCGCTCGACGTGCACGCGGGCGAGATGGTCGGCGTCTACGGGCAGCGCGGCAGCGGCAAGACGACGCTGCTGCGGATCGCCGCCGGCTTCGAGGCGCCCGACGCCGGCGCCGTGGCGTTCGCGGGGGCGCGGCTCGAGCGCCGCTCGCGGCGCCAGCTGGCGCGCCTGCACCGCGAGCAGATCGGCTGGGTCGAGCGCGCCGGGCCGCAGAGCGACGACCTGCCGATCCGCGTCTACGTCGCGCTGCCGCTGTACCGCTCGCACGGCCCGCTGGAGGCGCAGCGCCGCGCGGTCGCCGCGCTGGAGCGCCTCGGCGTGGTCGACGCCGCGGACGAGCGCTGGTCGCAGCTCTCCGACACCGAGCGGATCCTCGTCGCGATCGCGCAGGCGCTCGTGCGCGCGCCTCGGCTGCTGCTCGTCGACGACCCGACGGCCGGCCTCAGCATCATCGACCGCGAGCGGATCGTGGGCCTGCTGCGCGCCGCCGCGGAGGACGGCGGGCTGGCGATCCTGATGGCGGTCCCGGACATGCCGGCGATGCTGCACGCCCACGAGGTGCGGTCGCTGAGCCGCGGGCGGCTGCTCGCGCCGACCGACCACCGGCCCGGCGAGGGCGGGACGGTCGTGGAGTTCCCCGGCGGCGAGCGGTCGGCCTGAGTTGCTCGAGATCAGAGAGCTGGTCAAGCACTACCCGGCGGGCGGCGGGGAGATCGTCCCCGCGCTCGACGGCGTCTCGCTGTCGATCGAGCCCGGCCGGCTCGTCGCCCTCTACGGCCCGAGCGGCTCGGGCAAGACGACGCTGCTGAGCGTCGTGGCGGCGCTGCTCGCACCGGACCGCGGCAGCGTGCGCGTCGGCGGTCGCGACGTCACGGCCTTCTCCGCGCGCGAGGCGGCGCGCTACCGCCGCCTCGAGCTGGGCTACGTGAGCCAGTCGCTCGACCTGCTGCCGGGCGTGCCGGCGATCGACAACGCCGCGCTCAAGCTGTTCGACCTGCGGATCGGCGTGCGCGAGGCGCACCGGCGCGTGGCGCCGCTGATGGAGCGCCTCGGCCTCGGCAGGCGGCTGCAGCACCGCGCGGAGCAGCTGTCCGGCGGCGAGCGCCAGCGGGTCCTGATCGCGCGGGCGCTGGCGACCGAGCCGCGGCTGGTGCTCGCCGACGAGCCGACCGGCAACCTCGACACCGAGCGCAGCCGCGAGGTGCTGGCGCTGCTGACCGAGGTGTGCGCGGAGCGCCACGTCGCGATGCTGCTCGCGACGCACGACACGCAGGCGGCGCGCTTCGCCGACCGGGTGCACGTGCTGCGCGACGGCAAGCTGCACGACCGCGATCCGCAGCCCGACGCGCTGACGCCGACCGAGACCTAGCCGGCCGTGCGGCCCTCCGGCGTCATCCACCTCTACCGCGTCCGGCTGCGAGCCCGCTTCATGCAGGAGCTGCTCGCCGTCGGCGGGATCGCAGTCGGCGTCGCGCTGGTGTTCGCGGCGCTCGTCGCGAACACCAGCCTCGTCGGCTCCGTGCGCGAGCTGAGCAGCGGGATCGTCGGCAACGCGCGCCTGCAACTCTCGGCGCGCGGCGCAGACGGCCTCGACGAGCGGCTCGTCGCCACCGTGGAGCGGATCGACGGCGTCAAGGCGTCCGTGCCGATCCTCGAACGCCAGGCGAACCTGATCGGTCCCGGCGGACAGCGATCGGTGACGCTGGTCGGCGGCGACGCCCGCTCGCGGCTGCTGGGCGCCTCGCTGATCCGTCAGATGGCGGCCTCCTCGCAGCTGAGCACCGCGCGGGCGCTCGCGCTCCCGGCGCCCGTCGCCACCGCGCTCGGCGTGTCGCTCGGCCGGCACGTGCGCGTCGAGTCCGGTGGCCGCAACGTGCGCGCGCCGGTCGGCGTCGTGCTCCGGCGCAGCGACTACGGCGCGTTCGTGGACAGCCCGATAGCGATCGTGCCGCTGACGTTCGCGCAGGAGGCGAGCGGCATGCGCGGGCGCGTGTCGCGGATCTTCGTGCAGACCGCGCCGGGTCGCGAGCGCGACGTCGAGGCGGCGCTCGTGCGAATCGCCGACGGCAAGGCCAACGTGCGCCGCGCCGATCACGACCTCGTCCTCTTCGAACAGGCCGCGCTGCCGACGACCCAGAGCGTCTCGATCTTCTCCGTCTTCAGCGCCCTGATCGGCTTCCTGTTCGCCTTCAGCGCCGTGCTGCTGACGGTGCCCCAGCGGCGCCGCTTCATCGCTGACCTGCGGATGGCCGGGCACGAGCCGTGGGTGGTCATTCAGCTGCTGCTGTTCGACGTGCTGGTGCTCGGCGCTGCCGGGTCGCTCGTCGGCCTGCTGGCCGGCGACCAGATCTCGCGTCACGTCTTCAGGACTCCCCCCAGCTACCTCACCTACGCCTTCGCCGTCGGCGATCAGCGCATCGTGCAGTGGCAGAGCGTGGCGATCGCGGTCGGCGCCGGCGTCGCCGCCGCCGGCTTCGCAGTGCTCGCGCCGCTGCGGGACGTCCTCTCGCGCCACGGGAGCGCCGACGCCACCGGGCGCGACGGCTACGGCTCCAGCCTCCTGGCCGTTCCCGCGGGCCTCGCGGCGCTGGCCGCCTCGACGGCGATCGTCGCCTACGCGCCACAGGCGGGGATCGCGTCCCTCACCGCCCTGATGGCCGCGCTGCTGCTGCTCCTGCCGACGCTGCTGCGCGCCGGCGCCGCCGCGTTCGAAGCGCTCACGCGGGGGATGCGCACGCCGGTCCCGACGCTCGCCGCGCTGGAGCTGCGCTCGCGCTCGGCCCGCATGCGGGCGATCGCGCTGGCCTCGACCGGCGCGATCGCGGTCTTCGCGATGGTCGCGATCGGCGGCGCGCACGACGACCTCCAGCGCGGCCTCGACGCCGCCGCGAGCGAAGTCGACCGCAACGGGGACGTGTGGGCGACGTTCCCGGGAGCGGCGAACGCGTTCGCGACGACGCCGTTCCCGGTGAATCGAGCGCTGACGGCAGAGGTCCGGAAGGTCCCGGGCGTGGAGCGCGTCGCGGTGTACCGCGGCAGCTTCCTCGACGTCCGCGACCGCCGCGTGTGGATCCAGGCGCCGCCGCGATCGGCCCCGGCCCCGGTCCCCCCGAGCCAGCTGCGCGAGGGCGACCTCGCGCTCGCGACGGCGCGGCTGCGCGCCGGCGGCTGGGCGGTGGTCTCGCGGGCGATCGCCGACTACCTCGACGTCGGGATCGGCGACCGCGTGACGCTGCCGTCGCCCGTTCCGACGACCCTGCGGGTGGCCGCGATCTCGACGAACCTCGGCTGGCCGAGCGGGGCGCTCGTGCTGAACGCCGACGACTACGGCCGCGCCTGGGGGTCGGCGACGCCGAGCGCCCTGCAGATCCGGGTGGCGGCCGGCGCGTCGCCCGCCCGCGTCGCGGCCGCCGTACGCCGCACGCTCGCGCCGCGGGTTCCGGTGCAGGTCGAGACGCTGCGGCAACGACTCGACCGCCACTTCGCGGCCTCGCGCGAAGTGCTCTCGCGCTCGACGCAGGTGACCGTGCTCGTGCTGATCTCGGCGCTGCTCGCGATGACGGCCGCGATGGGCGGGATGATCTGGCAGCGCCGCCCGGCGTTCGCGGCGCTCAAGGTGCACGGGTACCCGGAAGGCGAGCTGTGGCGGGCGCTGCTGCTGGAGAGCGGGCTGCTGCTCGGCACCGGCTGCCTGGTCGGCGCCGTGTTCGGCCTCTACGGCCAGGTCCTGATGGACCGCACGCTCGAGACGATGACCGACTTCCCGATCGTCTACGAGACCGCCGGCTTCGCCGCGCTGGGGGTGCTGGCGCTCGTCACGGTCGTCGCGGTGGCGATGATCGCGCTGCCGGGGTGGCTCGCGGTACGGGTGCGAGCCACGCCCGGCGGGGCGATCTAGAGGCTGCCGAGCTCGGTGGTGATGTCGGAGACGCTGGATTTGGCGTCGCCGAACAGCATTGCGGTCTTGGGGTCGTAGAAGAGGGGGTTGTCGATGCCCGCGAACCCGCTGCTCATGCTGCGTTTGAGGACGATGACCGATTGGGACTTGTCGACCTCGAGGATCGGCATCCCGTAGATGGGTGAGCCGGGGTCGTTGTTGGCGGCGGGGTTGGTGACGTCGTTGGCGCCGATGATGAGGGAGACGTCGGTGCGACCGAACTCGGGGTTGATGTCGTCCATCTCCTTGAGCTGGTCATAGGGAACGTCGGCCTCGGCGAGGAGCACGTTCATGTGACCGGGCATCCGGCCGGCGACGGGGTGGATCGCGTACTTGACCTCCACCCCCTTCTTCTCCAGCGCGAGTGCCATCTCGCGGACTGCGTGCTGGGCCTGCGCAACGGCCATGCCGTATCCGGGGACGACGACGACCTGACGCGCGTAGGCGAGCTGAATCGCCGCATCCTGCGCCGACGTGCTGCGCGCCGTGCCACCCGCGCCAGCGCCCGCTGAGGCACCCGCCGGGACAGCGTCACCGCCGCCGAACCCGCCGGCGATGATGGATGGCACCGAGCGGTTCATCGCGACCGCCATCAGGTTCGTCAGGATCGAACCGCTGGCCCCGACAATGGTGCCGGCGACGATCAGCGCGAAGTTGTCCAGCGCAATACCCGCTGCGGCGGCGCTGAGGCCGGTGAACGCGTTCAACAGGCTGATCACGACGGGCATGTCCGCACCGCCGATCGGCAACACGACCATGTTCCCCAAGATCGCCGCAGCGACAAGGATGCCCAGGATGAACAAGGCCTGGGAATGCGTGCCCGCAGCGATCGCGACACCCGACCCCACACAAATCAACAACAGGATCAGGTTCAGCAACTGCTGACCCGGCACCTTGATCGGCCGGCCCGGAAGAATCTCCTGCAACTTCCCAAACGCAATGTTCGAACCCCAAAAGCTGATCGAGCCGATGATCGCCGCGAACAACGACGCGATCATCACCGTCGTATCCCACTCACCCGAATCGCCGACGAAATGACGACGAAACTCCGACCACGCGATCAACGCAACGGCGCCGCCGCCGACCCCGTTGAAGAGGGCGACCATCTGCGGCATCGCCGTCATCTTCACCGACCGCGCTGAAGGGACACCAACCGCCGTCCCGATCACCAGACCCACCACGATCAACACCGCGGTCTCCGTGTCCGGGATCACCCCCGGCTGGATCAACGTCGCAACAACCGCGATCGCCATCCCGACCGCGGCGATCTTGTTCCCACGCACCGCGGTCTGGGGCCCGGCGAGACCTCGGAGGCCGATGATGAAGAGGATCACCGCAAGGATGTACAGCGAGTTGTAGAAGTCGCTGTCCTGCCAGAACGAGGTCGCCAGCGTGCTCACGAGCCCGCCTCCTCGGTCGGCTTGGGCGGTGTCGGCTTTCTCTTGAACATCCCGAGCATCCGGTCGGTCACGAGGAACCCGCCGACGACATTGATCGTCCCGAACATCACCGCAATCACGAGAATGACCTTGCTCAGCGTGTCGTTCGCCTGCACCGCCTCCCCCATCACCAACAACCCGCCCAAGACGACGATCCCGTGGATCGCGTTCGTCCCCGACATCAAGGGCGTATGCAACGTGTTCGGCACCTTCGAGATCACCTCGAAGCCCACAAACGCCGCCAACACGAGCACGCCGATCTGCGTCACCAAATCCATGACAGTCCCTTTCAGGCCGGCTGGCCGGCGGCGGCCTTCGCGCCCTCGTGAACAATCTCCCCACCGCGCGTGACACACGCCCCGGCGATCACCTCATCCTCAAAATCCAACGCCAACGCACCATCTCTGACCATCAGATCGAGCAGCGCCAGAATATTCCGCGCGTACAGCTGCGACGCGTGCTCAGCCATCGAGGAAGGCACATTCAACGGCGCCATGATCTTCACGTCATGCCGCACCACCGTCTCACCCGGCACCGTCAACTCACAATTCCCACCCGCCTCACCAGCCAGATCCACCACCACACTGCCGGGCTTCATCCGCTTCACCGCGTCCTCGGTCACGAGGATCGGAGCGCGACGACCCGGCACCAACGCCGTCGTGATCACGACATCGACCTTGCCGATCGCCTCCGCCATCAACTCCTGCTGCCTAGCCTGCTGCTCGGGCGAGAGCTCCTTCGCGTAGCCACCCTCACCCTCCAAATCCCCACCAAGGTCGAACTCCAGGAACGTCGCACCCAACGACTCCACCTGCTCCTTCACCGCCGCACGCACATCAAAACCCTGCACGACCGCGCCGAGACGACGAGCGGTGGCGATGGCTTGGAGCCCGGCCACGCCGGCACCCAGCACCAGCACCGTCGCAGGACGAATCGTCCCCGCAGCCGTCATCAACATCGGATAGAACCGACCCATCTCCTGCGCACCCATCAACGCAGCCCGATACCCCGCGATATTCGACTGCGACGAGAGCGCATCCATCGACTGCGCACGCGAAATCCGCGGCACCGCCTCCAACGCAAACGACGTCGCACCCGACACCGCCAACGCCCGCACACCCTCCACATTCGTCAACGGCTGCAAAAAGCCGATCAGCACACTGTCCCTACCCAGCCGCACAACCTCCTCAGCCGACGGCGGCGCAACCTTCACCACCACATCCGACCGCCAGACCGCCGCCACATCATCCGACAACGCAGCACCAGCCTCCTCAAACTGACCATCCGGGATCATCGCCTCGCCACCCGCACCGCGCGCGACGAGCACCTCATGACCAGCACCAACAAGCTTTCTCACGACCTCCGGCACCAGCGCCACACGACGCTCGCCCGCGACGGTCTCTCTAGGAACTCCGATTCTCATGGTCGGGAATCCTTCCAGTCCGCGGACCGAGGTGTCACCACCTCCCTCTGGACATGCGCGTAGTCGTCGTCGGCGGCGGGATCCTGGGCCTCGCGACGGCGCGCCTGATCGCCCGTGAGCACGCCGCCGCAGACGTCGTCCTGCTGGAGAAGGAGCCGCAGCTCGCGCTCCACCAGACCGCGCGCAACTCGGGCGTCGTCCACGCCGGGATCTACTACGAGCCGGGCACGCTGAAGGCGCGCCTGTGCCGTCGCGGCGTCGCGCTTCTGCGCGACTTCTGTGCGGAGCGCGGGGTCCCGTACGAGGCGTGCGGCAAGCTCGTCGTCGCGCTCGACGAGCGCGAGCTGCCGCGCCTCGAGCGCCTCGCCGAGCGCGCGCACGCGAACGGCGTCCCGGGCCTGCGCGCGTTCGACGGCACGCAGCTGCGCGAGGTCGAGCCGCACGCCGCCGGCATCGCCGCGCTGCACTCGCCCGAGACCGCGATCACCGACTTCCGCGCCGTCGCGCTCGCGCTGGCGGAGAAGCTGACGGAGCGCGGCGGGGTCGTGCACACGGGAGCGGAGGTCGTGCGGGTGCGCGGCGCGGCCGCAGGAGGCGCCGCCGTCGAGCTGTCCGACGGCTCCGCGCTGCGCGCCGACCGCGTCGTCGTCTGCGCCGGGCTGCACGCCGACCGGCTCGCGCGCGCCTCGGGCGAGCCGGCAAGCCCGCGCATCGTCCCCTTCCGCGGCGAGTACTGGGCGCTGCGGCCCGAGCGCGCCGACCTCGTCAACGGCCTGATCTACCCCGTGCCCGATCCCGCGCTGCCGTTCCTCGGCGTCCACCTCACGCGCACCGTCGCGGGCAAGGTGCTGATCGGCCCGAACGCGGTCCTCGCACTTGCGCGCGAGCGCTACGGGCGCGGCGCCTTCGACGGTCGCGACGCCGCCGACACCTTCGCCTTCGCGGGCACCTGGCGCCTGCTGCGGCGCCACTGGCGAGCCGGCGCCGCCGAGGCGCGGCGCAGCCTCTCGAAGGGCGCGTTCGTCGACGAGGCGCGCCGCTACGTGCCAGAGCTCCACGCGCACGACGCGGTCCCGGCGCATGCGGGCGTCCGCGCCCAGGCGGTCGACCGCGACGGCGCGCTCGTGGACGACTTCCGCATCGGCGGCGACGCGCGCGTCGCCTGGGTCCGCAACGCCCCCTCCCCCGGCGCGACGTCGTCGCTCGCGATCGCGGAGGAGATCGCCGGGCGAATGACGTTCGGCTGATCGGCGCGTCCGCGCGGTTGGCAGCCGACACGGGCGCTGCGAGGATGGACGGCAGGGCCGCTTCCCGTCGGCGACCCGCACATCCTCCGAGGGGAAGGGCGACGCGATGGCGACCACGATCACCGAGCACGAGTCCCAGCAGGTCGAGCGCGCGAACAGAACGGGCAAGCAGCCGGTCGTCTTCGTCCATGGGCTGTGGCTGCTGCCGAGCAGCTGGGACCGCTGGGCGAGAGCGTTCGAGCGAGCCGGCTACACGGCGCTGACGCCGGGCTGGCCCGACGACCCGGAGACCGTCGCGGAGGCCAGAGAGCACCCCGAGGTGTTCGCCGGCAAGACCGTCGGCCAGGTCGCCGACCACTTTGAGGAGATCATCCGCCAGCTCGCGCGCAAGCCGGCAGTGATCGGCCACTCGTTCGGCGGGCTGCTGACGCAGATCCTCGCCGGGCGCGGACTGTCGGCCGTGTCGGTCGCGGTCAGCCCGGCACCGTTCCGCGGCGTGCTGCCGCTGCCGATCTCGGCGCTGCGCTCGGCCAAGCCGGTGCTCGGAAACCCCGCGAACCGCAACCGCGCGGTGCCGCTGACGTACGAGCAGTTCCGCTACGCGTTCGCGAATGCCGTCAGCGAGGAGGAGGCGCGCGACCTGTACTCGACGTACGCGGTGCCGGCGTCCGGCATCCCGCTGTTTCAGGCGGCGACCGCGAACCTCAACCCGTGGACCGAGGCGAAGGTCGACACCAAGAACCCCGACCGCGGGCCGCTGCTGATCGTCGCCGGCGGCGAGGAGCACGTCGTGCCGTGGTCGATCGCCAACGCGTCGTACAAGAGACAGCAGGCCAACAGAGCCGAGACCGAGATCGTCTCGATCGACGGCCGCGGCCACGCGCTGACGATCGACGGCGGCTGGAGAGAGGTCTGCGAGACGGCGCTGAGATTCGTGCAGCGGTTCGTCTGAGGCGCGCCGCCCGGGGGCTTCGGCGAGCACGCGCCACGCCCCGGCCGGCCGTTCTACAATGGCCCCTCAGCAGTCCCCGGGGGACTGGTGTATCGGTAACATAGCGGTCTCCAAAACCGTTGCGCCAGGTTCGATTCCTGGGTCCCCCGCTTCTGTTCACCGCAACGCGACACTCGCCCGCACCGCGGCATGACGGCCTCTGCGAGCTGTCCGCGGGCCGCCATATCGTTCGGACACGTGAGAAGCGGAAGAGGCTCGGGGATGCCGGCCGCAGTCGCGACGCTCGTCGAACGCTTCGAGCGGAATCGCGCGTTCTTCCGCTCTTCCGCATACAACGAGACGCAGCTGCGTCGCGAGTTCCTCGATCCGTTCTTCCACGCCCTGGGATGGGATGTCGCCAACACCAGCGGCACGGCGGACGCGTACAAGGACGTCGTGCACGAGGACAGCATCAAGGTCGGGGGAGCGACGAAGGCCCCCGACTACTCCTTCCGAACCGGC
Source organism: uncultured Actinomycetes bacterium (assembly GCA_963812435.1). GTDB lineage: Bacteria > Actinomycetota > Thermoleophilia > Solirubrobacterales > Solirubrobacteraceae > Conexibacter. Next base: position 1,959,856 of record CAWEUZ010000002.1, on the reverse strand, counting down.
GGGACCCGGCGCTTCTTCGTCGAGGCGAAGCGCCCCAGCTTGGACCTGAAGCAGGATCCGAAGCCTTCCTTCCAGCTGCGCCGCTATGCGTGGTCGGCGAAGCTGCCGCTCAGCCTGCTCACGGACTTCGAAGAGCTCAGCGTCTACGACAGCCGAGTGGAGCCGCGACAAGACGAGCCCGAGCGACTGCGGTTATACTTCGCTTCGGTATGAAGACCCGCCGTCTCCATCCCCGAGAACTCTTTCGCAAGGCTGACGAGCTCGTCCACGCCGATGGGCAAGAGCGGCGCAGCGAGGTCTCCGCGACGGTCGACGCCGCTTCGCGCGAGACGGGAGCCGCGCCGTGCCATCACCCGCAGCGCTCGACACTCACACACCCTCTCGCAGCACGAGCTCAATCTCGCCGTCCAACGAACGATCGATCGCATCATCTTCTTGCGCATCTGCGAAGACCGGGGAATCGAGCCCTACGGTCAATTGCAGGCGGCCGCGAGATCGCCGACGTTACCGATCTCCTGCGCCTGTTCAGGAGCGCCGACGTTCGCTACAACAGCGGGCTCTTCTACTTCGAGCGTGAGGCGGGCCGCGACGAGGCGGTGGACACGCTCACACCGACGCTCAGGCTCTCCAACGATGTATTGGAGCCGATCCTCGGTCGGCTCTACTACCCGGACAGCCCCTACGAGTTCTCGGTCCTGCCCGCCGACATCCTCGGACAAGCCTACGAGCAATTCCTCGGACGCTTGATCGTCACGACCCCGGACGGGATCGCGGTCGAGGAGAAACCGGCCGTCAAGAAGGCGGGGGGCGTCTATTACACACCTACCTTCGTCGTCGACTACATCGTCCCCAGAACCGTGGAGCCCTCGTCGGCGGCAGACGGCCGCTCGACCTGTGGGGCAGAAGACGCAGACGGCGGCTGCGATCCTCGATCCCGCCTGCGGCTCGGGCTCATTCCTGATCGCGGCGTATCAATATCTGCTCGACTGGTATCGCGAGCGATACGTGGCGGAAGGCCCCGAGAGATGGGCGCAGAGGCCGCCCGTCGGACGCTTTCGCGCCGCCACCGAGCGAATGGTGATCAGCCAGGGCGACGTCTGCTGCCCGGCGTCGCTCGACGACCCCGTCGGGTCGTCTCCTGGTCCTCGGTGCTCGAGGGCGAATCGCTGGAGACGCTCGACCAGCAGATGACCTTTCTTCATCAGCGCGCACTGCCGGACCTGGGGAACAACATCCGATGCGGGAACTCGCTGATCGGCCCGGATTACTATCAGCGGTTCCCGGAGACGCTCGAGGACGACGCCGCGCTCTACCGCGTCAACGCATTCGACTGGGCCTCGGAGCTCGTGAGCACGGACGGCGTCGACGACTTCGACGTCGTGCTGGGCAACCCGCCGTACGTCCTGCTGCAGGACGGCCAGGAAGATCCACAGGAGCTGAGGTATTCCGGCGTCCGGTCACCGTCGTCTCAAGGCGACACCTTCCACCTGTTCGTCGAGAAGGGTCTGGAGCTCACGCAGGGCGGCGGGATGCTCTCGATGATCACGCCTGCGAACTTCCTCACCAACAACTATCTGTCAGGCCTGCGGCGCGCACTCATCGAGCGCTCGCTGGTCGAGCGCGTCGACGTGATCGACGGTGGCGTGTTCGAGGGCATCGCGGTCGACAACGCGATCTTCGTCGTCAGAGGTGGCGCCTCCACGACGACGAGCTTTCCGGTCACCGGATGCGAGATCCAAGCCGGAGCCATCCACGAGCGTTCGACGACGCTGGTCGATCCCGAAAGGGCGCTCGAGACCAGACATGTGCTGTTCACCGGTCCCGCTAGGCGGGAGCGGCGGAGCTCTGGCAACGGCTCTTAGCGGAGGCGCAACCCCTGAGCCGCATCGCTCATGTGAGCTTCCGAAAGACTCAGTTGCGACGATCGCAGCATTCTCCGACCGTCGTGGTCCGCTCGGTGCTGACACGAGCAACCCGTCACCCACGGCGTTGCCCTACCGGACGTAACGTGAACCGCTATGTCGCCCGTTGGGGCGGGCTCGCCTGCCTCGACGATCGCGAGGCCCGGAGAGGCGGAACCTGGGACGACGAGAAGCAGAACGCGGTCGACAAGCTGCTCACGCGACAGATCGGCCGCAGCCCGGAATGGGCCATCGACCAGCTCGGCTATCAGTGTCTCAACACCATGTTCATGGTCAACGTGTTCGACGCGTCGGACGTCCTCACTTGCCGGCGACTTGCATCTCGTCGCTGCTCAGCCTTCGGTCGATAGACCTCGTCCTCGGCGGAAGTTTCGAGATCTAGCACGTACCTCTCGGTGCTGCCGATCTGGCCGGCCTCCGACGCCTCCACGACGGGACACCGCGCTGCGATCGCCAACGCCGCGAGCGGCATCGTCGAGACCTTGCAACGCCCTGCGCTCGTGGAGGAACGGGAGCTCTCCGCACGTAGAGCGGCCGTTCGGGCGCACGAGCTCGCGATCGACCGGCTGACCAACGAGCTGTACGGCCTGAGCGCCGCCGACGTCGCTCTGGTGAGCTCGGTGCTCGCCGACGCAGGCTGCGCGAGTCTGTGACGGATATCGCCGGCCGCAGGTCACGGTCGTCTGACCGGAAACCAACCGCTCGGTAGGATGCCCTCCCGACAGGGGGAACCAGGACAGGGGGACATCGATGCGACTCACGTGGGCGCTGCTGTGCGCCGGCGTCATCCTCGCCTGCGCCGCGTGCGCGGGCACGGCGACGGCGGCCTGGACGCAGAAGACCGTTCCGGTCCCGACGATCGAAACGGAACTCGAAGACGTGGCGTGCGCGTCGGCGAGCTTCTGCATGGCCGTCGGCGGAGCGAGCGAAACGGGCGGCAGCGCGATACAGACGGTGCTGACGTCGACCGGCTCCGAATGGAGACTGCTAACCCCCGCCCCGCCCACCGGGACGCCGCACGTGCGCCTCGCCGGCGTCTCCTGCCCCGCCGCCGCGAACTGCACCGTCGTCGGCACGTCGAGCGTCAAGACCGGCAGTGTCCCGTTCAGCGAGCACTGGGACGGCAGCTCGTGGAGCGTCCTGGAAGTCCCGCACAGAGACCCGACCGCCAGCCTCTTCGACGTCTCGTGCGTCGGCGAAAGATTCTGCTCCGCGGTCGGCGGGTCGAGCTCCGTCGGCACCTACGCCGCGGTCTGGAACGGCAGCGCGTGGACCGAGCAGACGGTCCCGGACCCGAGCGGCAGCGGTCGCCTAGTGCTCGGCGTCTCCTGCACCTCCTCCATCAGCTGCATCGCCGTCGGCGTGTACAAGGAAGGCAGCGCGAACCGCCCGTTCGCGGTCCGCTGGAACGGCGCCGAATGGTCGCTGGTGACGGTGCCCAGCCCCGCCGAAAGCAGAGAAGCGACCGCCTACGACGTCTCCTGCACGACCGCCTCCGCCTGCACGCTCGTCGGCGGCTACACCGACGGCGCGGGCATCCCGCGGACGCTCGCCGAGCGCTGGAACGGCGCCGAATGGACGCTCCAGACGAGCGTCGACCCGAGCGAAAGATTCAACCGCCTGTCCGGCGTCGCGTGCGTCTCCTCGACGCTCTGCGTCGCGACCGGCGAAGCCGACACCACGAAGCGGGTCGGCATAGTCGAGGCGTGGGAAGGGACCAGCTGGTCCTCGCAGACGCTGGCCGAACCGGGCGGCACCGCCTTTCGGATGCTGGGGATCGCCTGCCCCTCGGCGTCCTCGTGCAGCGCGGTCGGGCGCCGCACGAGCGTGCGCCAGCTGACCGCGGTCGAGCGCTGGAACGGCACGACCTGGTCCGTGCAGACGAGCGCCGACAACCCGGGCCCGCTGGGCGCGAAGCTCGCCGGTGTGGCGTGCGTAGAAACGAGATTCTGCCTCGCCACCGGGACCGGCAGAGACCAGCTCGGCTTCGAGGTCCAGCTCGGCTACCGCTGGCAGAGCGAAGCCTGGACCGAATTCACGACCGCCGAGCCGGGCGACTCGGGCGGCAGCGACCGCGGCTGGGGCGTCGGCTGCTCCAGCTCGACGGCGTGCATGACGGTCGGCGACTTCCAGCCGAGAGGCCTCGGGTACCGGCTAACGCTCGCGTACGGCTGGAACGGCAGCGCCTTCGCGTTCAGCGCATCCTCGGGCGAAGAAATCAGCGAACAGCACCTGGCGGGCGTGGCGTGCCCGACGTCGAGCTTCTGCAGCGCCGTCGGCGACACGAACGTCTTCGGCGTCCGCCCGTTCACGAAGTCCTGGAACGGCAGCACGTGGGCGGTCGGGGAAACGCCGCTGCCCGCAGGCGCGAGAGCCGGAAAGCTCACCGGCGTCGCGTGCACCTCGGCGAGCGAATGCAAGGCGGTCGGCGAGTACACCGAATCGTTCGGCGCGAGACTGACGCTCGTGGAGACGTGGAACGGCAGAGAATGGAGCGTCCAGAGAACGCCGAACCCGCTCTCGGCGACGCGCAGCACGCTGAGCGCGATCTCCTGCACCAGCGCCTCCGCGTGCGTCGCGGTCGGCAGCGCCGAAAGCGAATTCACCGCGCGCACGACGCTCGTCGAGATGTGGAACGGGACGAGCTGGAGCGTCCAGACCTCGGCGAATCCGAGAAGCGCGACCAGCAGCGAGCTGAGCGGCGTCTCGTGCACGAGCGCGACGGCCTGCATCGCCGTCGGCAAGACGACGATCAGCGGCGAAAGAGCCGGCTCGCTAACGCTCGTCGAGAATTGGAACGGCAGAGAATGGACGCTCGAGACTGCGGTCGACCCGGCCGAATCGACCGCCATCGAACTGCTCGGCGTCGCCTGCGGCAGCGCGACCGTCTGCATGGCGGTCGGGCGCTACACCGACAGAGCGGGAGTCGAAACGATGCTCAGCGAGAAGCGCAGCTAGCCGTCAGGAACGGTCGTCGAGGTACTGCTGCGCCAGCCGTCTCGGCGCGCGGCACAGCCAGGCCTCGACGACCAGCTCCTCCAGCTCGTCGGACGCGATCCGCTCGAGCCGCACGAGCACGGCCGGGTAGCCGTCGAAGTGCGGCGTCGTGAAGTAGACCGCCGGGTCGTCGGCGAGCAGCGCCTCCTTGGCGCCGAGGTGCTCGACGCGCACGCCGAGGATCGGCCCGTCGGGCGCGGCGTCCCCGAGCGCGTCGAGGTCGGTCTGGCGCAGCGGGCGCTCCCACACGAAGCCCTTGTCGCGCACGCGCCAGAAGGCGCTCCCGCGCGAGGGCCGCTCGTTCGTCTCGGGGAGCCCGAGCGCGATGCGGCGGACGTCGTCCCAGCCGGCCATCGCCTGAGGCTAGCGTCAGAGCGCGACGGGGCCGGGTGCGAGCACGTCGGGGTCGTGGCCGGGACGCACGTCGAGGCCGGCGTCGCGCAGGGCGCGCAGGCGCTCGGCCGACGCCGCCTGCGCGCCGTGGTCGTCGGCGAACAGCGGGAAGCGGTGGTCGTCGAGCCCGCTCGCGTAGTGCGTCACGTCGCCGCCGATCACGAGCCGCTCCCCCACGCGCACGGACTGGTGCCCGGGCGTGTGGCCGGGCGTCAGCAGCAGCTCGACCGAGCCGTCGCCGAGCAGGTCGTGGTCGCCGTCGACGAGCACGACCTGCTCGGCGATGCCCGCGTAGTCGGCTGGCTGCAGGAAGTTGCGTCTGACGGCGTCCGCGTCGTGCGCGCCCTCCCACTCGCGCCGCTGCACGACGATCGGCACGTCCGGCGGCAGCAGCGCGAGCCCGCCGGCATGGTCGAAGTGCAGGTGCGTCATCACGACCTTCGTGATCGTGCTCAGGTCGAGCTGCTCGGCGACGCTCGCCTCCTGCTCGAGCCCGAACAGGGCGAGCGCGTCGGGCGCGCCGTAATGGCGCGCGGCGTCGGCGACGGCGCCCGGGTGCAGGCCCGTGTCGACGAGGATCCGCTCTCCGCCCACCTCGATCGCGTACGCCGGGATCGGGAAGCGGGTCCGGCGCTCGAGATCCTCCCCTCTGCGCCAGATGCCGGCGAGCGAGGAGAGCCAGCCGACGTTGAGCATCGTCACGCGCACGGCCGCCACCGTAGCCGGCTGATTGGTATCAAATGCGACTCATCGGATACGGTTTGCGACATGCGTGTCGGCATCGCCGCCGTGCCCGGCTGCTTCGACTCGGGGCTCGCCTCCGTGCTCGACGTCCTGCGCACGGCGGAGCGGCTGCGCGCCGGCGTCGATCCGGCGATCGACCCGTTCGAGCTGCGGATCCTCGGCAGCGCGGCCCGCGTCGCGACCGCGAGCGGGCTGACGCTCGCCGTCGACGCCGCGATCGGTGACGACGGCGCGCTCGCCGCGCTGGACACGGTCGTCGTGCCGGGGATCGGCGTCGCGGCGACGCCCGCCGCGCTGCGGGAGGCGCTCGCGTCGAGCCCCGTGCGCCGCCTGCGGCGCTGGTTGACGGGCGCCGACGAGCGACTCGCGCTCGCCGCCGCCTGCACCGGCACGTTCGTGCTCGCCGACGCCGGCGCGCTCGACGACCGCACCGCGACCACCACCTGGTGGCTCGCCGGCGAGCTGCGCAGGCGCCATCCGCGCGTGCAGCTCGACATGACGCGAATGGTCGTGCGCAGCGGCCCCGTGACGACCGCCGGCGCGGCGTTCGCGCACGTCGACCTCGCGATGAGCCTCGTCGCGGGCGCCAGCCCGCGGCTGGTCGACGCGGTCGCGCGCTACCTGCTGATCGACGAGCGCCCGGCACTCGGCGTCGCGGCCGCGGTCGGGCACCTCGCCGACGCGGACGCGCTCGTGACCGAGTTCGAGGAGTGGGCGCGCGCGCATCTCGACCGCGATCTCACGATCGCGGAGGCGGCGGCCGCGATCGGGACGACGCGGCGCACGCTGGAGCGCCGCTGCCGCGCGCGCACCGGCCTCAGCCCGCACGACCTCGTCAAGCGCCTGCGGGTCGAGCGCGCCGGCCACCTGCGCCGCACGACCGCGCTCAGCTGGGACCAGATCGCCCCGCTCGTCGGCTACCGGCACGGCTCGACGCTGCGGGCGCTGCTGCGAGCGCATGCGCGCGCGTCGGGCTGAAAGGAAGGGATCGATGCGGGTGGAGGGATTCGAACCCCCAGTGGCCTCTACCTGGCCACCGGCTTCTAAGGCCGGCGTGTCTACCGTTTCACCACACCCGCAACTGCACCGTAGCGAAGCGCCGGGATTGTATGGTCCGGGTTCGATGGAGGCGGGCTACGTGATCGAGCGTCCCAATCGCGCCAAGGCGTCGTCCAAGACGACGCGCGCGATCGTGGTCGCCCTGCTGCTGATCTCGGCCGCGCTGATGCTGATCGTGATGCTGGGCGGCTGGTCCGCGCTGCAGAGCGGCGCGGTGCTGCAGCTCGCCTACGTCGTGATCTACGTCGGCATGGCGTACTACGTCGCGCAGTGGAACCGCGGCCCCCTGCCGGTCGCCGCGGCGCTCGCGATCATCCTCGGGATCTTCGCCGTGATCGCCGGACCGCAGTGGTTCGAGCGCGACAAGACAGGCTTCTCGACGCCCGACTCGGTCTTCGGCACGACCGGCCTCGAGTCCGATGTGCTCGGCGTGATCACGCTGCTGCTCGTTCCCCTTCAGGCGCTGCTGATCTTCTTCTCGATGCAGGGCTTCCGCCAGGAGTGGCACGTCGAGATCGAGCGCCCGGTCGGGCGGCTCGACCGCTCCTCCGCGCGCGCGGCCTAGCTCGGTCGCTCAGGACGCCAGCACCAGCTTGCGGTGCGCGCTGCGCTGCACGCGCTCCCACGCGTCCGCGACCTCGGCGAGCGGCAGCCGCTCGACCTCGACCGACAGCCGTCCTGCCACGGCATGCTCCACGAGCGCGCGGTAGCCCTCGCGGCGCACGTCGGCCGGCACGACGAAGTTCGTGTAGCCGCGGACGTCGATGTGGCGCCCGCGGATCGACGCCGACGGCAGCGTCGCCTCCGCGCCCGCCGACTGCCCGAGCTGGACGTGGCGGCCGTTCGTGCCCAGCGCCTCCAGCGCGGCGGCCGCGGGCGCACCCCACAGCGGATCGTGCACGACGTCGACGTCGCCGCCGGCGGCCTCGCGGAAGGCCGCCGTGAGGCCGGCGCCGGCGCCCGCCTCGCGCAGGTCGACCGTCGCGTCGGCGCCCAGCTGCGCCGCGCGCGCGAGCATCTCGGCGTCGCGCCCGGCGGCGACGATGCGACCCGCGCCGAGCAGCCGCGCGGCCTGCACGGCGAGCTGGCCGACCATCCCGGTCGCGCCGAGGATCAGCACCGTCTCCCCCGGCTGCAGCTGCGCGCGCCAGGCGAGCGGCAGCCAGGCCGCGAGCCCGGAGACGCCGAGCGCCACCGCGACGCCGTCGTCCAGCTCGTCCGGCAGCTCGATCGGCACGTCGGCGGGCACGAGCGTGTGCTCGGCGTAGGAGCCGAACGGCGGGACGGAGGCGTCGAAGTACACGCGCCGGCCGTCGCCCGCGAGCGTGCCGACGCCCTCGGTCCCGACGACCGACGGCAGCGGCGGCGGCCCGCTCACGAACGTGCCGGAGGCCTTGCGCACGTCGACCGGGTTGACGCCCGCGAGCGCGACCTCGACGACGACCTCCCCGTCGCCGGCGACCGGCTCCTCGAACTGCTCGTAGACCGGCGTCGCGCCGTGCTCGTGCAGGACCGCTGCGTGCATGGCCGCAACGCTACCCGCATCGAGCCGCGCGGACCCGGCGCACCTCCACGATCCGAAAGCTAGTGTCTCGCTCCGCGACGATGCCTTCATCGCCAACGGAACAAGAGCTCGCCCGGGAGCGCAGAGCGAACCTGCGGCAGCTCGCCGACCGCCTCATCGCGCGGCATATCCGCATCGCCGTCCCCGACCTCGAGGTACGGGACCAGCTCGTCGCCCGAGGCGAGGCGAGATACGACGTCGAGCTCGTCGAGCGGGAGATGCGCTGCATCGCCGTCGTCGGCGCCGGCGCGAGCGATGCGGTGCTGAAGCGCAGCAAGGAGCTCGCGGATGAGCTGGAGGCCGAGTTCGGCAGAGACGACGACGAGCTCGAACGGGTGCGACTGGTCAACAACCTCGAATCCGTCGACGTCGACTTCGAGGCGCGGCTCGTCGCGCTCAGCAAGAGCCCTGCCGCCGAGCGCAAGGTGCGGGAGAAGATCTCGGAGCTCTACGGCGTTCGCTACCCGAGCCTGCTCGGTTACGAACTGCTCGCGCACCTGCTGAAGCACCGCTTCCTCGACGCGATCGTCACGTTCAACTTCGACGAGCTGCTCGACCAGTCCCTTGACGACGAGCTGAACGCGAACGAGTACGTCAAGGTGATCTCGGAGCGTGACTGCACCGACATCGTCTCCGATCCGGAGCAGTCCGACTACGTTCCGCTCTACGTCAAGCTCCACGGCACCGCGAGCGAGCCCGACAGCCTCCGCTACACGCCGCAGTCGTACTACGCGCTGCCGCCGCGCATCCTCACGGTGGTGAGAGATCTGATGCGCTGCGACAACTGCGTCGTCGTGAACATCGGCTCGAACCTCGGCAGCTTCGACTTCCAGCGCCTGTTGAGAATCCCGCGCGACCTCAAGGTCTTCAACGTCGGCCGCCTGCCCGTACCTGCGAGCGTCGTCCGCAAGATCGATGCCGAGCGGATGCAAGCCCTGCACGACGACGAGGCCGGTGGCGGCGACGGCGAGCCCGTCGCTCCGCAGCAGGCCGTCAGTTGCTCCGGGCATGCCGGCGCTCCCGACGTGGACTGGCTGCTCGACTGCAACGCGCGCGGTGAGGGCTGCGATCGGCTGATGTCGCGTCTGACGAAGAAGATCAGAGACAAGACGGACAGAAGATCCGACGGACTCGTGGACTTCCGCTCCGTGCGCCGGCACAGAACGATCGCGCGCCTGCTCGGTCCCGAGACCCTGCATCGCGGCTGGCTCGACGACCCGAGATGGGCGCGGCGCGAGTGGACGGAGTACTGCCGTCGCCGCGCGATCCTGGAGTTGGCGTTCGCCGGCGCGAAGGCGCGCGGGCTGCTGTCGATGGGCCCGCTGGCGCTGGACCGCCCAGCACGCTACTTCGAGCGTTACTGCCGGCTGACGGAGGGCCACGGGGACGACTGGCACAAGCTCTGCGCAGCGGCGGGGCTCATCGAGAGCAGGCACACGCCGGACGTCCTGCACAGCCTGCGCGAGCTGCGCCTCGACAGAGACGCCGACGACGACGGCGCAGACCGGCGCCTCAACGCGTTCGACCTCAACGCGCTGGCCCTCCATGTCCTCGCACGCATCAAGAACCCGGTCAAGGACTCGGATGTCGTGAAGCTGCGCGAGACGTTCAGAGTGCTCCAGGAACGAGCCGAGATCGAGTTCCACATGCGGGACGACCGCGTGTGCTCGAAGGCGTTCGAGCAGCCGGCGACCCTGCCGACCTCGACATCCCGTCGTGCCTACACCTGGTTGATGCTGCAGGACCTGAAGCCGCAGGACGAGGTCCACGTGTGCGCCGAGACGGGCAACTGGCTGCTCTACGACAGAGTGAAGGTCCTGCTGAAGGAATGTGGCGTCATCCGCGTCCTGCTCGCGTTCGACAGCGAGCGCGGAGCGCTCGAGGAGCACTACGGCGACCGCATCAAGATCGCCGTCGTCGATCCCTGGCGCCACAACCGCCACATGACGATCGTGTGCCGCGAAGGCCATCCGACGAGCGCCATCTACTTCGCCCGGCGTCTGCGCGCGCCGGTCGTCACGGCGGTGTATCTCAAGAACACGCGCGACGTGGTGCGGCTGATGCGGCTCTACGACGAGCGCTGGGGCGAGGGCGTCTCGTTCCCCTTTCCCGCCTTCAAGGACGCCCTGGAGGCCGGCGACGTCGCCCGTCTGCTGACGTTCTACGACGGCGACGCCGAATGGGTCGACCACCGGCAGGAGGGTCCGCCGTCGCCGCCGCGCACGCTGAGAGGCCGCGAAACGATCGCGAGACACATGCACGACGTCGGGAGCGAGGACGCGACCTACGAGGTCACGGACGAGATCCTCAGTCCGGAGCACGTCGCCTTCGCGGTGAGCGCTGTCTTCGCGGACGGCCGGCGCACGCGCCGGGATGTGCACCTCTACCTCAGACGGGGACTGATCGCGCGTCGGATCGACGTCGAGGTGCACGAGCGCTGAGTGGGGCGGGCGGGAGTCGAACCCGCACGTCCTTTCGGACAGTCGCTTTTGAGGCGACCGCGTCTGCCATTCCGCCACCGCCCCGGTGGGGATCCTGAGTCTACGTGGCGCTCAGCCGCCGACGAGCGCCAGCAGCTCGCCGGCGAGCGCCGGCGGCGCGGCCAGCAGGCCGTCGGGCATGCCGTCGGCCGCCGGCAGCGGGTGCAGCTCCAGGCCGGCGCGTGCGCACAGGAGCGCGCCGGCGGCGACGTCCCACGCCTTCACGCCGCGCTCCCAGTAGGCATCGACGCGCCCGAGCGCGGTCCACGCGAGGTCGAGCGCAGCGCTGCCGCCCCTGCGCACGTCGCGCACGCGCGGGACGATCGCGCGCAGCACCTCTGCCTGGCGTGCGCGCACTGCCGCGTCGTAGGCGAGGCCGGTCGCGACGAGCGCGACGTCGAGCGTCTCGGCGCGCGGCGCGGGCGGAGGTCCGGCGGGCGCACCTCCCCGCAGCAGCGGACCGCTGCGCGTCGCGCTCAGCTCCTCCCCGCGCGTGACGTCGAGCACGACGCCCACGAGCGTCCCGTCGGCGTCCTCCGCGGCGACGCTGACCGACCACTGCGGATAGCGGTAGAGGTAGTTGACGGTCCCGTCGAGCGGGTCGACGACCCAGCGCACGCCGGTCGCCGCGACGCCGTCGACCGCGGCCGTCTGGCCGCCTTCCTCCCCCAGGATCGCGTCGCCCGGACGCCGCTGCGCGAGCAGCGTGCGGATCGCCGCCTCGGCGGCACGGTCGGCGTCGCTGACGGGGTCGGTCGCGGTCGTCTTCGTGTCGACGCCCTCCGGCGCACGCTCGTAGCGCACCAGCAGCTCGGCGGCGGCGACGCGCGCCGCCGCGCGCGCGACATCGAGCAGCTCGGCTTCGAGCTCCGGCGCGCTCACGCGGCCAGCGCGGGTCGGCGGTCGGCCCACGGCCGCGCCGCCTCGAGCTGCGCGGACAGCGACAGCAGCGTCGCCTCGTCGTGCGGGCGGCCGACGAGCTGCACCGCGAGCGGGACGCCGTCGGGCGTGAAGCCCGCGGGCACCGACGCGGCCGGCTGGCCCGTCACGTTCCACGCCGGCGTGTAGGGCGTGTAGCGCGCGACGCCGTTGAACGTCCACAGCGCGCCGCGCCCCTCGTATCTGCCGACCGGCAGCGGCAGCTGGGCGGTCGCCGGGGTCAGCAGCACGTCGTGATCGGCGAAGACCGCTTGGCCGAGGCGCTCCGCCGTCGCGGCCTCGTGCGCGCGCGCCCGCGCGATGACCGCGTCGGGCAGCATCCGCCCCATCCGCGCCATCGCCCGCGTGCGGCGCTCCAGCCGTCCCGGGTGCGCCAGCGTGGCCGCGTCCTCGGCGACGCCGCGCAGGTAGCGCGGGACGATCTCGCCGAGCAGGTCGCCGTAGGGCACCTTGACCTCCTCGACCGTGTGGCCGAGCGTGCGCAGCAGCGCGATCGTCTCGTCGTAGGCCGCGCGCAGCTCCGGCTGCAGCGGCGCGAGCAGCGGGTTGTTCGTCGCGCAGGCGATCCGCAGGCGGCCGGGCTCGCGCGCGGCCGCGTCCGCGAACGAGCCGGTGTCGGGCGGATCGCCTTCCAGCCGGTCCGCGACGACGTCCCACCACAGCGCGGTGTCGGCGACCGAGCGCGTCACGCAGCCGACGTGCGTGAGGCCCTGCCAGGAGATCTCGTACGGCGCGGTCGGGATGCGCCCGCGCTGCGGCTTGAGCCCGTAGAGCGCGCAGCAGGAGGCGGGGATGCGGATCGAGCCCGCGCCGTCGGTCGCGAGCGCGGCGCCGGCGAAGCCGGCGGCGACGGCCGCGGCCGAGCCGCCGCTGGAGCCGCCCGGCGAGCGGCCGGTGTCCCACGGGTTGCGCGTGACGCCCCAGGTGGCGGACTCCGTGAACGGCCACTGCATCAGCTCCGGCACGTGCGTCTTGCCGAGCACGATCGCGCCGGCCGCGCGCAGGCGGCTCACGACCTCGGCGTCGGCGCTCGCCGGCCGGTCCTCGGCGCGGCTGCCCTTGCACGTGACCTCGCCGACGACGTCGGTGTCGTCCTTGATCAGGACGGGCACGCCGAGCAGCGGACGCTCGCCGCCGCCTCTGCGGCGGGCGGCGGCCTGGTCGGCCTCCGCGAGCGCGCGCTCGGCGAACACGACGCGGATCGCGTTCAGCTGCGGATCGATCCGCGCCATCCGCTCCAGGTACAGCTCCACCAGCTCGCGCGGAGCGACGTCGCCGGCGCGCACGAGCTCGGCCTGGCGGGCGATTCCGGCGAACGCGAGGTCGGTGCGGTCCATCGCGCGCAGCCTACTCGGCGCCCACGCGCTCCGGCGGCGAGACGGCGTAGACGGTCAGGTCGTTCGGCGCGCCCTTCGCGCGCAGGCGCCAGCGGCCGGCGAGGGCGACGTCGTCGTCGAGCCGCTCGCGCACCGTCTCGGAGATCAGCAGCTCGCCGGGGCCGGCGGCCGCGCCGACGCGCGCGGCGACGTTGACGTCGACGCCGAAGTAGTCGCCGCCGAGGCGCCGCGGCGTGCCGAGGTGGATCCCGGCGCGCAGCTGCGCGCCGCCGCCGTCGAGCGGGATCCGCGCGACCGCCGCGCAGGCGTCGCTCGCCGCCGCGACGGCGTCGCCGGCCTGCTCGAAGACGGCCATGTGCCCGTCGCCGAGGCGCTTGACGACGACGCCGTCGTGCGCGGTGACGGCCGGTCGACCGCGAGCGCGAGCCGGCGCAGCAGCTCCAACGTGCGCTCGTCGCCGGCCTCCAGCGCCCACGAGGAGAAGCCGGCGAGGTCGGTGAAGAGGATCGCCAGCTCGCGCTCGCCGTGGCCGCGGCCCTGCGCCTCGGCCAGCGCCTGCCACAGCTGCAGCGCGCCGAAGCCGGCCTCGCGCGCGGCGCTCGGGCGCTGCAGGCGCAGCGTCGCGAGCCGCTGGCCGAGCAGCTGCGCCGGCTCGTCGCCGGCCACGGAGAGGGGGTCGCCGTAGCGCTCGTCGCCGGGAAGCCAGGTCCGCGCGCGGCGGGCGGCGTGCAGCGCGCGCGGGTGGGCGTCGAGCCGTCGCAGCGCGGCCGCCACGCGTGCGCGCCGCGTCGGCTGCGTCACCCGAGCACCGGCATCACCTTCGACGCCGGCCTGGCCGCGATGCCGCGCGGCGCCGCGAGCCGCTCCAGCACGACCGCCGTGTCGGCGAACGCGACGCCCGTGAGGTGGCCTTCGCGCGCGGCGAAGTCGGCGACGATCGCCTCGACCGCGGGGGCGTAGGCATCGCCGTCGCCGCGGGCGAGCGCTTCGAGCGCTTCGGCGGTGCGGGCGAACGGCTCGCCGCCGGAGCGCATCCGCTCGATCGCCGGCAGCGCGGCCTCGTCGTCTCCCTGCACCAGCGCCGCAAGCGCGAGCGCGTACGCGGCCGGCGGGGAGTCGAGCGCGTCGGGGGCGGGTTCGGCCAGCTGCCCGCGCACCCAGCCGGCGGCGTGGCCGCCCTCGCCGCCGAGGACGGACGCCTTCAGCAGCCCGATCAGGCGGCCGTACGCGGTCGGGCCGGCCGCCGCCCACGACGAGCGGTAGCGCACGGCGGCCTCGCAGAACAGCGCGCGAGAGCGCGCGACGTCCCCCCGCAGCAGCGCCTGCTGCGCCGTCCGCTCGAAGCCGATCGCCTCCTGCAGCAGCTCCTTGTCGTCCATCGCGTCCGACCGTACCGCGCGGCGGCGACGGTCGCGATGACAGATGTATGTGGTAGACGACCGATGTAGCCTCCGAAGAATGAAGCGTTTGCAGATTCACATCGAAGAGGAGCTCGACGACGCGCTTGCGGTCGCGGCGGCACAGCAGGGCACGTCGAAGGCCGCGCTGATCCGAGAGGCCGTCGCAGAGCGGTACGCGTCCGCCGCGGACGGGACAGAGGCGCTGCTGAGAATGTCCGGCATGTTCAAGGGCACTCGCGACGACTCGCAGTCGATCGACGAGATCGTCTACGGCCGTCCGTGAGGTTTGTCGACACGTCGTTCTGGATCGCCCTCCAGTCGAGACGCGATCGCAACCACGCCGCGGCGCACGCGCTCGCCGCGAGAGGGCTCGGCCCGCTGCTCACGACCAACCACGTCGTCGGTGAGACGTGGACCGTCAGCCGTCGCTGGCGTGGTCACGCGGGTGCGGTGGCGGCGCTCCGTGCCATTCGCGCGATCCCCACGCTCACGATCGTCCACGTCGACCCCGAGGAAGAGGCGGATGCTTGGCGCTGGCTCAGACGCCGCGACGAGCGCGAGTACTCGTTCGTGGACGCGACCAGCTTCGCCGTCATGCGACGCCGCCGGATGCGCGAGGCGCTCGCGTTCGACGGCGACTTCACCGCTGCCGGATTCGTGGAGATCCGGCCCTAGGACGTCGCGTCGCCTTCGCCCGGCGGCGGCGAGGCCCACAGGCCGCCTCTGGGGCGGACCACGGTGTCGGCCTCGGCGGCCGCGGGTCTCGCCGCGGGCTTCGGCGGCAGCGCATCCGCGCCCGGACCGCGCAGCGGCTCCGTCGGCGGGTCCGATCCCGATCCGCCCGGCCCCGGCGGCTCGGGCGGCAGCTCGCTGCGCGGGCGCAGGCCGGCGCCCACCGCGACCCCGCCGAGCAGCAGCAGCACCAGCGGCCAGAACCAGAGGCTCGCGCCGTCCGCGTCCGGGATGCCGGCGAACAGCACGAACAGCAGCAGGATCAGCGTCCCGAGGTAGCCGGGGCCCGGCTCTCTGTCGACACCGGCGTAGGCGACCAGCCCGAGCCCGGCCGCCAGCAGCACGAGCTTCCAGCCGGCGTTCGGGCCGCCCGCAGGCGCACCGACGACGGTCAGGAGGCCGAACAGATCGCCGATGAAGCTCAGGGCCAGCACGAGGATCGCCACGCCGGCGGCGTCGATCAGGTACACCGACTCGCGGCGCTGCCGGTCGCGGCGGGCGAGCGCAGCCAGCACCAGTCCGACGGCGAGCATGAGCAGCAGCCAGCGCCACGTGCCCGCGCCTTCCGGGGAGAAGACCCAGTCCACGAAGGACAGCACCGCGACGATCCCCGCCAGCGCGGCGACCAGGGCGCAGACCGCGCTGCGATAGGCGTGAACGATCCAGGCCGCGCCGATCGCGACGATGCCGAAGATCCACGTCGTCGTGCCGGAGCTCAAGAGCGGATCGTCGACGCCGAGCACCTGCGCGAGCCGCAGCAGCGTCGTGAAGCCGAGCACCATCCCGGCCAGCAGCAGCACCTGCTGGTAGGAGCGCGGCCGCTCGCCTTCGAGCGGCGCCAGCAGGCCCATGCCGAGCACGAGCGCGCAGCCGAGCGCGGTCAGCACCAGCAGCACGCCCGTCCCCCATGGCCCATCGAGCCGCACGTTCACGAGCAGCACCCCGAGCGTGAGCGGCACCGCGCCGGCGGCGATCAGGTCGCCGCGGTGGGGATGCGGCGTGAGCGTCGCGAGCAATCTCCCGACGGCGGCGCGTACGGCGGCGCTCGACACGACCATGCGCGCCAGCGTAGCTGCCGCGACGGCCGCAAAGCCGCATTCGCGCGGCGTCCGACCACGTCTCGTACCATCGCGCGCATGGCCGGCGGCGAGCAGCCCACCAAACCGCCCGCGCTGCGCGCCTCCGACGCCGAGCGCGAGCGCACCGCGACGCTCCTGCGCGAGCACACCGCCGCGGGCCGGCTGACGCCGGAGGAGCTGGACGAGCGGCTCGACACGGCGTATGCGGCGCGAACCGTCGGCGAGCTGGAAGCGCTCGTGCACGACCTGCCGGCGGAGGCCGGCCAGGGTGACGCCGCCCCGGCCCGGCGTCCCGCCCGCTCCGCCGAGCGCGATGCCGCGCGGCGGCGGCTCGCGCACGCGATCGGCCAGGCGGCGCTGATCAGCGCCGCGGCGATCGCGATCTGGCTCGCGACCGGCGCCGGGGGCTCCTTCTGGCCGAAGTGGATCGTGCTCGTCAGCGCGATCCGCATCGCGTTCTCCGCATGGGCCGAGCTGGGACCGGCCGGGGCCGGCACGGGCGGCGCGCGCAACGAGGCGCGCCTGGGCCGCGGCGGGGTGCGCCCGCGCGACCCGCTCGCGCCGCCGCCTCCTCCCCAGCTGCCTCGCGAGCCGGGCGACGAGCGCTAGCCTCGGCGGGCCCGTCAACGCTTCAAAGCCCGGAGGCCCCATGGCGCTCGTCGAGACCGAGGACCGCGGCGCGGTCCGCCACCTGATCCTCAACCGTCCCGAGAAGCGCAACGCGATGCACGGCGAGCTCGTGCTGGCGATCGGCGCGGCGCTGCAGGAGGCCTCGGCCGCCGCCGGCGTCCACTGCGTCGTGCTGCGCGGCGCGGGCGCGATGTTCTCCTCCGGGATGGACTTCAAGGCGCTCGGCGGGCTCTCCGAGGAGCCGGCGAACCTGCGCGTCTTCCGCCGCGAGATCCTCGACGCCTGGAACCGTGCCGAGGAGATGGCGAAGCCCGTGATCTGCGAGATCCACGGCGGCTGCATCGGCGGCGCGATGGAGCTGGCGCTCGCCTGCGACCTGCGCGTGATGGCGAGCGACGCGCTGATCGGCATGCCGGAGACGCGCGTCGGCCTGATCCCCGACGTCGGCGGCTCCTCGCGGCTGCCGTCGGTCGTGGGCCTGGGCCGCGCGAAGGAGCTGATCATGACCGGCAAGCTGATCGGGGCCGAGGAGGCCGAGCGGATCGGGCTCGTGAACCGCGTCGCCGCGCCGGAGGAGCTGGAGGCGGCGACGCAGCAGCTGGCCGACGAGCTGCTCGCCTGCGCGCCGCTCGCGGTCGGGCTCGCGAAGCGCGTGATGGACGCGTCCGCGAAGCCGGCGCTCGCGGCGACGCTCGAGCAGGAGGTCCTCGCCCAGCAGCTGTGCGCGCAGTCGGCGGACTTCGCCGAGGGCGCGAAGGCGCTGGCGGAGCGGCGGCTGCCGGTGTTCGCGGGGCGCTGAGGCTGCAGGAGACCAGCATGCATCGGCTGCAGATCAGGCTCGACGACGAGCGCCACGAGCGCATCACCGCCGCTGCGCAGGAGCGCGGCGTGTCCGTTGCGACGATCGTCCGCGAGGCGATCGACCGCGGCCTGCCGAGCGCCGAGCACCGCCGTGACGGCGCAGCCCGCCGTCTCCTCGACGCGCCCGACATGAGCGTCCCAGACGTCGCGGAGCTCGAGTCGCTGCGCACGCGCCGCGCATGATCGTCCTCGACACGACGGTGCTCGTCTACGCGAAGGGCGCCGATCACCCGCTGCGGGAACCGTGCCGAGAGCTGGTGCAGGCGATAGCGGAGCGCCGGATCACAGCGACGACGACCGTCGAGGTCGTTCAGGAGTTCGTCCACGTGCGCGCCCGGCGTCGCGATCGCAAGGACGCCGCCGCGCTCGGCCGCGACTACGCAGAGCTGCTGGCCCCGCTGCTGAACGTGACGGGCGACGACCTGCGCCGCGGATTGACGATCTACGAGCGATCGGAGCAGCTCGGTGCGTTGGACGCGGTGCTCGCAGCTGCAGCAGCCGCTGCCGGCGCCCGAGCGATCGTCTCGGCCGACAAGCTCCTCGCCGCTTGAGCCGGCAGGACCTGCGAGACGCGTCCATATACTCGCCCGCCGTGGCTCCGCCCTCCCCCGTGACGATCGTCGGCGCGACCGGCGACCTCGGCTTCGGCCTCGCCCTGCGGCTCGCCGCCGCGCAGGTCCCGGTCGTGATCGGCTCGCGCGACGCCGACCGCGCGGCCGAGGCGGCCGAGCGGGCCGCCGCCGCCGTGCCGGGCGCCGCCGTGCGCGGGCTCGCGAACCCTGAGGCGGCGCGCGCCGCCGACCTCGTCGTGCTGTCGGTCCCGTTCGCGAGCCAGGCGAGCACGCTCAGATCGATCAGAGACGCCCTGCGCCCGGGCACGCTGCTGCTCGACGTGACCGTCCCGCTCGCCGCCGCGGTCGGGGGCCGCGCGACGCGCACGCTCGGCGTGCCGCAGGGCTCGGCGGCGCAGCAGGCGCAGGAGCTGGTCCCGGACGGCGTCGCCGTCGTCTCCGGCCTGCACACGGTCGCGGCGAAGCACCTGAGCGACCTCGACCACGCGCTCGACGAGGACGTGCTCGTGTGCGGCGACGACAGAGACGCGAAGGCGCGGGTCGCGGCGCTGCTCAGGCTGATCCCCGGACTGCGGCCGATCGACGCCGGGCGCCTGGAGACGGCGCGCATCGTCGAGCAGATCACCGCGCTCACGATCGGCATCAACATCCGTCACAAGGCGACGGCGGGCATCAAGCTCACGGGCCTGCCGGCCGGCGGCTCCTGGGACGCGTAGCGATGTCCCCCGCCGGAGCACCGGTCGTCGTCCTCGCGGGCGGCACCGGCGGAGCGAAGCTCGCGCGCGGCATGGCCGACGTGGCCGGCAGCGACGCGCTCGTCGTGATCGCGAACAGCGCCGACGACGTCGAGATCCACGGCGCGCACGTCTCGCCCGACCCCGACCTCGTGACGTTCCACCTCGCCGACCGCGTCGACGAGCGCGGCTGGGGGCTCGCCGGCGACACCTTCGAGGTGATGGCCGGCCTGCGCGCGCTCGGCCGCGAGGTGTGGTTCAACCTCGGCGACCGCGACCTCGCGATCGGGATCGAGCGCGCCCAGCGGCTCGCCGAGGGCGCGCGCCTGACGGAGGCGATCGCCGAGCTGGGCGCGGCGATGGAGGCGCCGGGCCGCGTGCTGCCGATGTGCGACGAGCCGGTCCGCACCCGCGTGCGCGCGCAGGGACGCGAGTGGCCCTTCCAGGAGTGGATGATCCTCGGCAGAGGCGCGGGGCCGGTCGAGGACGTCGCCTTCGACGGGATCGAGGCGGCGCGCCCGACGCCGGAGGTGCTCGACGCGATCGCCCGGGCCCGCGCGATCGTGATCGGGCCGTCGAACCCGATCGTCTCGATCGGCCCGATCCTCGCCGTGCCGGGGATGCGCGAGGCGCTGCGCGCGGCGGCGGCGCCGGTCGTCGCCGTCAGCCCGATCGTCGCCGGTGCCGTGCTGAAGGGCCCGACCGCCGCCTGCCTCGCGTGGGCCGGGCAGCCGGCGTCCGCGGCCGGAGTGGCCGCGGTGTACGAGGACCTGCTCGACGGGCTCGTCGCCGACGAGCGGCTGTCGGACGACGTGCAGCTGCCGCTGCTGGAGACCGACCTGCTGATGCCCGACGCCGCCGGCCGCCAGCGTCTGGCGCGCGAGACGCTCGCGTTCGCCACCGCGCTCGCCGGCTGAAGGGCGCGCCGCGCGCGGGCGGCTGGGGGCGGCGGGTGGGTACCGAGTCGGCGCGAGCGGATACCGTACGCCGCCGATGCAGACCGTCGCGATCCTGCCGGTGAAGCGCTTCGCGAACGCGAAGCGGCGTCTCGAGGCCGCACTCGCCAGCGGCGCACGGCGCGCGCTCGCCGAGGCGATGTTCACCGACGTGCTCACGGCGCTGCGGCGCGTGGACGCGATCGACGAGATCCTCGTCGTGAGCGCCGACGTCGGCGCGCAGCGGATCGCCGAGGGCTACGGAGCACGCGCGCTGGACGACCCGGCCGAGAGCGGCCAGGACCAGGCGGTCGTGCGCGCGGCCGCCGTCGCGCGCGAGCTGGGCGCCGCCCAGGTGCTGTGCCTCGCCGGCGACACGCCGTTGATCGACCCCCTCGAGCTGGAGACGCTGCTCGGCAAGCCGCGCACCGCCGAGCGCTTCGCGGTGATCGTCGCCGACCGCCACGGGACCGGCACGAACGCCCTGCTGCTGTCGCCGCCCGATGCGCTCGAGCCGCGCTACGGGCCGGGGAGCTTCGCGCGGCACCTGGAGCTGGCGCAGGCGGCGGGCGCGCAGACGGAGGTCGCGGAGATCGCATCGCTCGCGCTCGACGTCGACACGCCGGACGACCTCGCCGCGCTGCAGGACCGGCTCGCCGCCAGCCGCGGCGGCGCGGCGCACACGCGCGGGATGCTGCATCAGCTGCAGCGCACGAGCGCGACCGGGCGCTGATGCTGACGGCCCGAGCGCTCGACGGGCTGCCGGAGATCGCAGCCGGCGACGACCTGGCGGCGCTGATCGGCGCAGGTGCTCAGCCGCTGTGCGACGGGGACGTCGTAGTCGTCGCGCACAAGGCGGTCTCGAAGGCGGAGGGGCGCGTGCGGCGGGTCGACGAGGTCTCGCCGACCCCGCGCGCGGAGGCGCTCGCCGCCGAGCACGGCAAGGACCCGCGGCAGGTGCAGGTCGTGCTCGACGAGTCGCGCGAGCTGCTGCGCGCCGAGCGCGGCGTGCTGATCTGCGTCACGCACCACGGCTTCGTCTGCGCCAACGCCGGGGTCGACGCATCCAACGCGGCAGCGGACACGCTGATCCTCCTGCCCGCCGACCCGGATGCGTCGGCGCGGGCGCTGCGCGCACGGCTGCGCACGTTGACCGGGACCGCACCGGCGGTCGTGATCACCGACTCGTTCGGGCGCGCGTGGCGTCACGGCCAGACCGACGTCGCGATCGGCGCCGCCGGGATCGCGGCGCTGGAGGACTGGCGCGGGCGCACGGACGGCGCCGGCCGCGAGCTGCACGCGACCTGGATCGCGCTCGCCGACCAGATCGCCGGCGCCGCCGACCTCGTCCGCGGCAAGGACTCCCGCCAGCCCGTCGTCGTCGTCTCCGGCCTCGACCGCCACGTCCTCCCGCCCGGCGACGACGGCCCCGGCGCAGCCGCGCTGCTGCGGCCGGCGGATGAGGACTTCTTTCGCTAGCACGTTTTTCAGTAAAGAGGTGTATTTGACAGCAGAACACCTCCATGCCTATGGTCCGACGTGCGCCACAGCGGCGAGCGGTCGAAACGGGAGGTTCCCCGCGTGCGCACGAGGAGATGGCTCTGCGAATGCCTCATCACCGCTTCGCTGTGCGCGCTGGGAGCGATGCCCGCAGCCGCAGCCGCTGACCAGCTGCCTCCCACCATCGGTCCGTGGAGAGGCGTGATGCCGCTGTTCATCGCCCTTGGGCAGCAGACGGTGCGGGCCTCGGTCAATCCCAACGGCGACGAGGTCACGGACTGCTGGGTCGACTGGAGCGCCAGCCCGAGATTCGGTCTGCAGGAATTCACCAGCCGACTGCCCTGCTCTCCCTCCCCCGGGTCCGGCACCGATTTCGTCAATGTCAGCGCCACATTCCACGTCCCTTGGACGGGCAGCTACGTGTATCGCTTCGTCGCAACCAACAGCGGCGGAACCACGATCGGCGACCCTGGTGCCGTGATGGCATACGGATTCCCACCGAGCACCCAGATCCTGCCGGTGACTGACGTCACCTCCAAGACGGTCACGCTCAACGGCCGGGTCAATCCGCACGGCCAGCTCACGTCGTGCTCGTTCGCGTATGGCACCACCACGACGTATGGGCAGCAGGCACCATGCATGCCGTCTCCGGGAGACGCCGACCACGATGTCGCGGTCAGCGCAACGATCGACTGGCCAGCGGGAACGACCCTCCATTACCGCCTGGCTGCAGCGAACGGCAGCGGAACGGACACCAGCCAGGACGCCAGCATGCGCGTGATCGTCGATCCGCCGCCGATCGTCGACCCGCCTCCTACGGAGGTGTCGACCGATCCGCCCATCCCACAGTCCCTCGTCTCGCGGTCCTCCAGCGGCACTACGACGCAGGGAACACTCTCGACGTCATCGCCCATCGCGACGTCGGCCGGCCGTTTTGCCGTCTCGATCGGATGCGCGGGCGCCGCCACCTGCCGGGGAACGCTCACGCTGCGTGCGAGGGCGAGGCTCCACGGCAGACGCCGCACCATCGTGCTCGGCATCGCTCCGTATGCGCTCAGCGCCGGCGAGCACGCGACGCTCGACGTCAGCCTGACGAGACGGGCACGTCGGATCCTCGCCCGCCACCCGCGTCTCCACGTGACGGCGACAGCGAGAGCGGCGGCTCGCTGAGGGCGCAGCCGGCGCGCCGATCCCCGGCGCATTGGTACGGTCGCGCCGCGATGCAGCCGTCAGATGCGCGCTACCCGGCCGTCGGTCTGCCGGCCGGGCACTACGAGAGCTTCTACCTGAAGGCCGGCGACGCCGCCGGCCGGCAGGCGCTGTGGCTGCGCTACACGGTGCACAAGCGTCCGGGCGGGACGGCGGTCGGGTCGCTGTGGGCGACGCTGTTCGACGACGAGGGACCGCATGCCGCCAAGCTCACGCCCGGACCGGAGCAGCTCGGCACCGGCGGCGCCGACTGGGTGCGGATCGGCGACGGCCGCATCGGCCGCGACGGCTGCTCCGGCTCGATCCCCGACCTCGCGACGTGGGACCTGCGCTTCGAGGGCGACGAGCCGCCGTTCCCCTACCTTCCCAGCAGCTGGATGTACACCGCGAAGCTGCCGCGCACGAAGGCGCTCAGCCTGCTGCCGGCGATCCGCGTCAGCGGCGCGGTGACGGTGAGAGGCCGCAGCGCGACGCTCGACGCGTGGCCCGGGATGGTCGGCCACAACTGGGGCGCGGAGCACGCCGAGCGCTGGATCTGGATGCACGGGACGGCCTTCGAGCAGGCGCCCGACGCGTGGCTCGACGTGACGATCGGCCGCCTGAAGCTCGGCCCCTGGACGACGCCGTGGGTCGCCAACGGCTGCCTCTCGCTCGACGGCGTGCGCCACCGCCTCGGCGGGCTCGGCAAGACGCGTGGGGTCAAGGTGAGCGAGCAGCCCGAGCGCGCGTCGTTCACGCTGCCCGGCGACGGGATCGTCGTGCGCGGCGAGGTCTCCGCCCCGCGCACCGACGTCGTCGGCTGGGTCTACAGCGACCCCGCCGGGCCCCAGCACAACACCGCGCACTGCGCGATCGCCGACATGACCTTGACCGTCGAGCGCGACGGCAGCACGCCGCTGACGCTCGCCGTGCGCGGCGGCGCGACCTACGAGCTCGGCATGCGCGAGCACGACCACGGCATCCCGATCCAGCCGTTCTCGGATCCGTGATCGTGCCGCAGGTGAGGCTGGCTCACCCCTCGTCCCAAGCCTGCACCCCCTCCTGGCGCACGATCAGGCCGTCGCGCGTCTCCAGCAGCGCGGCGCACTGGACGCGCGTGCCGTCGGGGTAGCGGCAGCGCAGCGTGTACGCAGCGCCCTCGGGCGTCGCGAGCGCGAACGCGACCTCGTGCGTCATGTCGCGCGCGCAGACGTCCTCGATCATCGCGCGGATGGCGTCGACCCCCTGCAGCCGCACCGGATCGCTCGGCGGGTGCTCCTTGTCGACCATGACGATCTCCGCGTCGGGCGCGAACAACGCCACCTGGGCGGCGGCGTCGCGCGACTCGATCGCGCGGCGCAGGGCGTCGAGGTCGAGCTGCTGGTGCTGGCTGGTGGTGCTCATGACGATCTCTCCTGTCGTTGCATTCGACTACGGCCTCGCCTCGAGGACGAGGTTGAAGGGCGTCTCGGTGGCCCGGCGGATGCGCGTGAAGCCGGCCGCGCCGATCACCTCGCGCAGCCGTGCCTCCCCCGCCTGCGCACCGAGCGCGATGCCGTCCTGCGCGAGCGAGGTCGGCACGCACACGACCGTCGAGGCGGCCGCGAACACGCGGCCCACGGGGTTGAGGTTGTCCTCGACGCTGTCGCCCGCGTTCGGCTCGACGACCATCCATGTGCCGTCCTCCGCGAGCGCCGAGCGCACGCGCCGCCCGGCCGCGACCGGATCGCCGAGGTCGTGCAGGCAGTCGAAGTGGGCGATCAGGTCGTAGTCCTCGCCAGGGAACGCGTCCGCCGCGGCGACCTCGAACGACACGCGATCCTCGACACCGGCCACGGCGGCGCCGCGCCGCGCCTGCTCGATCGAGGCCCCGTGGTAGTCGAAGCCGAAGAACTGCGAGGCCGGGAAGGCCTCCGCCAGCAGCGTCGTCGAGACGCCGTGGCCGCAGCCGACGTCCGCCACGCGCGCGCCGGCGCGCAACTTCTCCTCGACGCCCTCCAGCGCCGGGATCCACGACGCGACGAGGTTCGCGCGGTAGCCGGGCGCGAAGAAGCGCGCGGTGCCGCCGAACAGGCGCTCGTCGTGCTCGTGCCAGTTCAAGCCGTCCCCGCTGCGGAAGCGCGCGGCGATCCGCGGCGCGTCAGCGTAGAGCGCCTGCAACACCTCGAACGCGCCGAGCACGTACGCCGGGCTGTCCTCGTCGACGAGCGCGAACTGCTGCTCGTCGGTCAGGAACCAGCGCTCGGCGACCGCGTCCCACGAGACGTAGCCGCCCGCTCCCTGGTTCAGCAGCCACTCGCGCACGTAGCGCTCGTGCGTCCCGGTCCGCTCGGCCAGCTCGGCCGCCGTCGCCGGCCCCTCGGCGAGCCCGCGGTAGAGCCCGAGCTGGTCGCCGATCGCGACCAGCGCGCCGCTCGCGGCCGCGCCCATGTCCTGCACGAACTGCCCCATGAACTGCTCCAGCTTGGCCTCGTCGACCGCCATCTCTTCGCCTCCGTTCGTGGTGTGCTGCACGCAGATTGGCGCCGGCCCGTCACGTGACCGTCAAACGAGCGTCAAAGAACGGAGTACGGTTCGACCGATGCTCCGGGTGCGCGTGCTCGGACCGATGGAGGTGGCGCTCGACGACACCGTCCTCGACCCGCCCAACAGCCGGCGAGCATGGGACCTGCTCGCCTGGCTCGCCGTGCACCCGGGCGCGCACGCGCGCGGCGCGCTCGCCGCCCGCTTCTGGCCCGACGTGCTCGACACGAGCGCCCGCGCGAGCCTGCGCAGCGCCGTCTGGACGCTGCGCAGAGCGCTCGGCCCGAACGGCGCGGCGTGCCTGGCCGCGACGCGCGACCAGGTCGGCCTCACCGCCGACGGCGCGCTCGCCGTCGACGTGCGCGAGTTCGAGGCGCACGTCGCCGCGGGGCGCCTCGCCGAGGCGCTCGCCCTGTCCGATCGCGGCGAGCTGCTCGAGGGGATCGAGGACGAGTGGGCGCTGCTCGCGCGCGATGCGCACCGCGAGCGGCTGCTGTCCGTGCTGGAGGCGCTCGCCGCCGAGGCCGAGGCAGCCGGCAACGCGGCGTCCGCGCTCGACTTGACGCGCCGCCAGGCCGCGCTCGACCCGTTCGGCGAGGAGGCGCACCGTCGCCTGATGACGCGGCTCGCGGCGGCCGGTGAGCGCAGCGCCGCGCTCACCGCGTACCGCCGCCTGGCGGACCGCCTCGCGAGAGAGCTGGGGCTCGCGCCGTCGGCGCCGACGCGCGAACTGGCGCAGGCGCTGCGCACTGACGCCCAGGCCGCGCAGCCGGCCGCGGCGACGCCCCGCCGCCACCTCCCGCTCCACGGCCGCGCCGCCGAGCTGGCCGAGCTGCTCGCCGTCTGGGACGCCGCGCGCGGCGGGCACGGCGCGGCCGCGACGATCCGCGGCGACGCGGGCATCGGCAAGACGCGCCTCGCAGGCGAGCTGCTCGAGCGCGCGGCGGCTGCCGGTGCACGCACCGCCACGAGCGCCGCGCCCGACCTCGGCGGCGGTGCGCCGTTCGGCATGTGGGCGGAGCTGGCGCGCGAGCTGACGCGCACGCTCCCGCCACCGCCGCAGCACGCGCGCTGGCCGGACGACCTCGGCCAGCTCGTGCCGGACGTCGTGCAGCGGCTCGGCCGCGCGCCCGACGCACGCCCGCAGGCGCCGCCCGAGCTGGAGCGCGCACGGCTGTTCGAGGCCGCGGCCGAGCTGCTCGCCCACGCCGCGCACGACCGTCCGCTCGTCGTGCTGATGGACGACGTGCACGCCGCCGACGCGCCCAGCCTCGAGCTGCTCGCGTACGTCGGGCGCCGGCTCCAGACGCTGCCGCTCCTGCTGCTGCTGACGCGCCGCGAGCTGCCGCGCCGCGCCGAGCTGGACGCGCTCGAGCACGCGCTTCGCAGCCGCGGCGCGCTCGCAGCCGAGCTGGCGCTCATGCCGCTCCCCGACTCCGACCTGGCGACGCTCGTGCGCGAGCTGGGCCCGCTCGGCGACGCCGAGGTGACGAGCGCGGTCGGCGCGGCAGAGGGGAGCCCGCTGCTGGCGCTCGCGTCCGCACAGGCGCTGCGGCGCGGCGAGAGCGGCCCGCCGCCCTCCCTGCGGGGAGCGATGCGCGCGGCGCTCGCCCCCCTCGCCCCCGACGCGCGCCATGCCGCCGAGGCAGCCGCGGTCGCGGGACGGGCGCTCGCCCGCGAGGAGCTGGAGCGACTCCCGCTCGCCGACGCGGCGCACGCCGCGAGCGACGCAATCGAGACCGGCATGCTCGTCGGGGAGGGCGGCCGCTTCGGCTACCGCCACGCGCTGCTGCGCGACGCCGTCTACGCCGACCTGCCCGATCCCCGCCGCGTCGTCCTCCACGAGCAGCTCGCGCAGGCGCTCGACCGCGACGACGCACATGCGGCCGAGCGCGCCCACCACCTGCACGCGGCGGGCCGCGACGAGCCGGCCGCCGCGGCGCTCGAGCGCGCCGCGATCCATGCGCGCAGCGTCGCGGCGCTGCCGCAGGCGGCGGCGTTCCTGCAGGAGGCGCTCGCGCTCGCCCCGCCGACGGCCGACCGCCTGCTGGCACTGGCCGACGCAGAGGCGTGGCGCAGCCGGCGCGCACAGGCCGAGGCGGCCTTCGCGCAGGCGCTGGAGCTGATCGACCCCGGCGACACGCTCGCGCTCGCCCGGGCGCGCCTGCGCTCGGCGCGCTGGTACCACGGCCCGATCTGCGTCCCGCGCGAGGTCGAGCAGGCGGCGGAGCAGGCGCAGCGGCTGCTCGCGACCCTCCCCGACCCGCCACTGCGTGAGCGCTGCGACGCGCTCGCCAACCGGGCCTGGGCGCAGGCCGTCACAGGCGAGATCGAGGTGGCGGAGGAGCTGCTCGCGGAGCTGCACGCGCTCGTCGGCCGCGCACCGATCGACGACGACCTGACGTACGACATCGCGCACGCCCGGGCGCAGGCGCTGATCCGCCGGGGGCGCTTCGAGGAGTCCTACGCGCCCGCGACGGCCGCCGGCGAGGCGAGCGAGCGCGCCGGCCGGCCCGACCTCGCGTACGGCTGCTGGATGAACGCCGCCGGCGCCGCGACGGCGGCGCGCGACTTCCCGCGCGCGCTCGACTTCCTCGATCGCTGCGACCGGCAGCTGCGCGCCACCGGCCTCGTGGGGATGGTCGTGTCGATGCTGGCCGCGCGCGCGTTCGTGCTCACGCGCATGGGCAATCTCGGCGCCGCGCGCGCCGCGCTCGACGAGCAGGCCGCGGTGGCCGAGCGCTTCGGCGACCCGCAGCTGCAGGGCGCGGCCGCGTACGACCGCGCGCAGTACGAGCTCGCGGTCGGCGAGCACGCCTCCGCTGCCGCCCTGTTCGCCGTCGCGCTGGCCGGTGACGCGTCGATCAGCCGGCCGCTCGCGCGGCTGTGGCGGGCCGAGGCGCTCGCGCGCTGCGAGCGCTGCGAGGAGGCCGAGGAGGAGCTGCGCGCGACCGCGCTGGAGGAGGTCGTGCCCGGCGACTTCCCCGACACGCTCGTGCCGCGCATGTGCCGGGTGCAGGGCCTGATCGCATTCGCGCGCGGCGACCGCGCGCTCGCCGACCGCCGCCTGAGCGAGGCGGAGGACGGCTGGAGCCGCCGCCGCGAGCGGATGCCCGCCGGCGACGGGATGAACGCCGTGCTGGCCGATTTCGGGCGCCCGGCGCTCGGCATCGTCGAGCCGGACCTCGAGCTGGAGCGCGTGCGCGCAGACCGCGCCGCGCTCGCCGCCGCCACCGCGACCCCGCAAGGAGCCTGAACGTGCCCGCCTTCCACGACGCCGCCGACACCTCCGCTCCGCCGGAGGAGGTCTGGAAGCTGCTCTACGACCCCAGCCGCTTCCCCGAGTGGTGGGTCGGCGTCGAGACGGTCGAGCGTGGCGACGCGAGAGGCGGCGACGGCGACTTCACGCTGTACCCCGACGGCTATCCGGACTTCCCGATGCCGCAGGCACTGCGCACCGACCGCGACGAGCGCGGCGTGCGCATCTCGTGTCTCGTCTCGGACCTCAGCTTCAGCTGGCGGCTGGAGCCGGGCGCGGACGCCGGTACGCGCATCAGCGTCGAGGTCGAGATCCCCGACGCCGAGGCGCACCGACTGGAGGACCAGCGCGAGCAGGTCCGCGCCTCGCTGCAGCGCCTCGCGCAGCTCGCGGGCGCGGCCTGAGGCGGGGTCGGACGGCGCACGAGGCGCCGCCCGACCGCCAGCTCGCTTCGCTCAGCGCGAGGAGGCGAGGTTTCTGCGCCCGGTCCCCTCGGGGTCGACGGGCGGCGCGCCATCGCTCGCCGGTCTGCCGTAGAGCGACGGATCGATGTAGCGCCCGGTCTCGACGCCGACCTTGCGCTGCACGACGTGGATCGCGTCCTGCTTGGCCTGCGGATCCTTGCGCACGCCGGTCACCGACCACGACACCTTCGTGTTCGGATGCTCGGTGCGGATCGTGAAGCGGCCGCCGGTCCCGACCTCCTGCGCCACGATCGCCTGGCCGAAGCGGCCGACCGGCGTGAGCTGGTAGCGCCACTCGCCCGCCAGCGCGATCGCGTAGGTCGGCAGCTTGACGACCGCGCGGCCGTCCCTGCCGGTGCGCACGTTGCCGGTGTAGACGACCGTCATCGTGTTCGACTCGACGGGGGTGTGCGTCAGGGTCCGTGTCGTCGGCGCGCGCGGGTCGTCGATGTGGAAGCCGCTCTTCGTGCCGGTGACCGTGAGGTCGCCGTTGATCTGGACGGCGCCGTTGAACGTCGCCGCCGTGGTTCTGCCCTGGGCGAAGATGGCCGAGCCGTTGCCGTTCGTGACGGCCTCCAGCGCGTTGTCGTTGTTCGCCGCGTTGACGTTCTCGGCGCGCACGCCGACGCCGGTGCCGCCGGAGATGCCCGCCTGGCCGATCACGCCGATCGCGCCGTTCGGGTCGGTCACGAAGCCGCGCACGCCGTAGCCGCCGGTGCCGTCGTGACGGCCGACGACCGCGCCGATGCCGTTGCATCTGCCTATGTTTCTCTCGCAGATCGCGCCGTTCTGGCGCGCGACGACCGCCTCGCCGCTGGAGCTGTCGCCGATCACGGCGGCGCTCGATATCGAGCCGGTGACGCCCCAGATCGAGTTGCCGCCGACCGTGTTCGCGAACACGCCGGGGCCGACGCCCTGGTTGTCGACGCTGATCGCGCGCCCGCCGCTGCCGCTGTTGGACAGCGAGACGTCGAGGCCGTTGCCGATGCCGGCCTGTCTGATGGTGTGCACGGTCGAGGTCGACGCCGCATTCGAGATCGACAGGTCGAGCGCGTCGCCGCCGGCGGCGTCGCTCTGATCCAGTCTCAGCGGAGCCGTCACCCCGCCGCAGGTGGCGGCGCCGGCGTCGTCGATCGCCTGCATCCAGCTGTTGCCGCTGCAGGTGCCGGTGACGCGCTGCTGGTAGGCGGCGCCGTCGAGCCCGTCGAGCAGGTCGGCGTCGAGGCCGGAGCCTCTGCCGTCGACCGTGAGCAGCTTGGCGAGCACCTCAGCCGGCGTGTCGGCGGAGCCGGCGGGCCCTCTGTCGCCCGCGGGCCCCTGCGGCCCGGGAGCCCCGTCGGCTCCTCTCGGGCCAGCAGCCCCGTCGGCGCCTCTCGGACCGGCAGGCCCCTGCGGACCCGCTCTGCCGGGTCTCCCCGGTCTGCCGGGCACTCCTCTGCTCGACACGATGCTCCACGCGACCTTCACCTGGCCCTCCGGGCAGCGCGCGTTCGCGGTCGTGAGGTTGAGCGTGTTGTACGTCTCCGTCACGCACGCGTACAGCTTGGTCGGGCGTCTCGCCGCGCTCGCGCCGCTCGCAGCTGCGAGCGTCACGGTCAGCGACAACGCGGTGGCCGTCGCTGCGCGCAGCAGCGTCCGGCCGGAGGAAGATCCCATCGTGGCTCCTTCGTAGGGTCCCGGGTGGTGGGTGCGCATCCTCGCAGTGCGCCCGGCGCCAGCCGGTGGCCCTCTAGAGGAACGACCGACGGCCTACGCGTCGGTCAGCGCGGTGCCCATGGCGTGGAAGCCGCCGTCCACGTGGACGATCTCGCCGGAGATGGCGCGCGACCACTCGGACAGCAGGAAGCAGATCGTGCGCGCGACCGGCAGCGGGTCGCTCACGTCCCAGCCCAGCGGCGCCTGCCGCCCCCACGCGTCGGCGAGCCGCTCGAAGCCGGGGATCCCGCCGGCGGCGACGGTCTTGAGCGGGCCGGCGCTCACCAGGTTGACGCGGATCCCGTGCGGTCCGAGGTCGCGCGCGAGGTAGCGCGAGGTCGACTCCAGCGCCGCCTTCGCGACGCCCATCCAGTCATAGACCGGCCACGCGACGGTCGCGTCGAAGTCGAGCCCGACGATCGAGCTGCCCGGCTCCATCAGCGGCAGCAGCGCCGCGCCGAGCTGCTTCAAGGACACCGCGCTCGTCTGGAAGGCGGTGATCGCCGACGACGGCGGCGTGTTGAGGAAGTTCCCACCGAGCGCGTCCTCGGGCGCGTAGGCGACGGCGTGCACGACCCCGTCGACACCGCCCCACCACTGCCGCAGCTGATCCACCAGCGGCCCGTAGTGCGTCGGCTCGTTGACGTCCAGCTCCAGCACCTCCGGCGTTCTCGGCAGCTTCGCCGCCGCGCGCTCTGTCAGCCGTCTCGCGCGCCCGAAGCCGGTCAGCACGACCTCGGCGCCGCAGCGCTGCAGCTGCTCGGCCGTCGCGAACGCGATCGAGTCCTTCGTGATCACGCCCGTGACGAGGACGCGCTTGCCGGCAAGGTCCATCGCGCCGGCGCTCACGCGATGAACGCGCCGGCGCGCCGGTCGTCCATCGTGGAGAAGGCCCAGGACAGGCGCCGCCGCGTCTCGTGCGGCTCGATCACCTCGTCGACGAAGCCGGCGGCCGCGGCCACCTGCGCTCCGAGGTGCTCCTCCGCGTAGGCGGCGGCGAACTGCTCGCGCGCGGCGACCGGATCGTCGGCCGCCGCCAGCTCGCGGCGGTGGATGATCCCGACCGCCGGCTGCGCGCCCATCACGCCCAGCTCGGCCCCGGGCCACGCGAACACCATGTCGGCGCCGAGGTCCTTCGAGTTCATCGTGATGTAGGCGCCGCCGTAGGCCTTGCGCAGCACGACCGTCACGCGCGGCACCGTCGCCGCCGCGAACGCGCGCACCAGCGTCGCGCCGAAGCGGATCACGCCGGCCTGCTCCTGGCGCGTGCCGGGCATGAAGCCGGGCGTGTCGACGAGCACCGCCAGCGGGATCCCGTAGGCGTCGCACGTCTCGACGAATCTCGCGCCCTTCTGCGAGGACTCCGCATCGAGCACCCCGCCGAGGAAGCGCGGCTGGTTGGCGATCACGCCGACAGGGCGGCCGTCGATGCGCGCGAACGCGGTCACGATCGAGCGCGCCCAGCGCGGCTGGATCTCCAGCAGCGAGCCGCCGTCGACGATCCCCATGATCGCGTCGCGCACGTCGTAGACCTTGCGCGGGTCATCCGGCACCGAGGCGCCCGGCTCGGCGAGTTCCGGCTCGACCGCGAGCGTGCGCGGCAGGCCCGCCCCGCTGTGCTGCGGCAGGTACGACAGCAGCGTGCGCGACAGCCGCGCCGCGGCCCGGTCGTCCGGCACGACGAGGTCGCAGACGCCGTTGCGGTCGTGGATCTTCGCGCCGCCGAGATCCGCCGCGCTGACGTCCTCGCCCATCACGTCCTTCACGACCGCGGGGCCGGTGAGGAACATCGCCGCGTCCTGCGTCATCACGACGAAGTCGGTCAGCGCCGGCGAGTAGCAGCCGCCGCCGGCCGAGAGGCCGCCGATGATCGAGATCTGCGGGACAATCCCGCTCAGCGCGACGTTGTGGCGGAAGATCCGCCCGTAGCCGCCGAGCGCCGCCGTCCCCTCCTGCATGCGCGCGCCGCCGGACTCGATGAAGCCGACGACCGGCACGCGCGAGCGGCCGGCGATGTGCAGCACGCGGCTGATGGTGTCGGCGTGCGCGGCGCCGAGCGAGCCGCCGAGGAACGAGGCGTCCTGCGCGTAGCAGGCGACCGGGCGCCCGTCGATGCGGCCGAGGCCGCCGACGACGCCGTCGCCCGCCCGGGCCCGCGCGCCGAGCTTCGGCGAGACGACGCCGGAGCGGACCGGCTCGAACGTGCCCGCGTCGCAGAGCATCTCCAGCCGCTCGTGCGGGCTCAGGCGCTCCGTCGCAGTGGCTTCCATGACGCTCATTGGGCGACCCCTTCCAGGCAGAGAACGACGTTGTGGCCGCCGAACCCGAACGAGTTCGACAGCGCGACCGGCCGCTCGGCTCTCGGCTCGAACGGACGGGCGGTCAGCGGGACGTAGTCGAGGTCCAGGCTCGGGTCCTGCTGCTCGAGGCCGACGGTCGGCGGCAGCGTGCGCTCGCGCAGTGCGAGCAGCGTCGCGATCGCCTCGACCGCGCCGGCGGCGCCGAGCAGGTGCCCGATCGACGACTTCAGCGACGAGACGGGGATCGTGCGCGCCGTCTCCTCCCCGAGCGCGCGCTTGATCGCCGCCGTCTCGGAGGCGTCGTTGATCGGCGTCGAGGTGCCGTGCGCGTTGAGGTAGTCGATGTCCGCCGCCTCGCGGCCCGCGTCCGCGAGCGCCAGGCGGATCGCCTCGGCGGCATATCTCCCCTCCGGCTCGGGCGCGGTCAGGTGGAAGGCGTCGGAGGTGGAGCCGTAGCCGAGCACCTCGCCGTAGACGGTCGCTCCGCGCGCCTCGGCGCGCTCGGCGTCCTCCAGCAGCACGATGCCGGCGCCCTCGCCCATCACGAAGCCGTCGCGGCGCGAGTCGAACGGGCGCGAGAAGCCGCTCGGCGACAGCGCGCTGGCGGACGCGAAGCTCGCGCGCGCCAGCGGCGTCAGCGTCGCCTCGCCGCCGCCGGTGAGGACCGCGTCGGCGTCGCCGTACTGGATCATCCGCGTCGCGACGCCGATCGCGTGCGAGCCGGCGGCGCACGCCGAGGCGACGGAGAACGACTGGCCGCGCAGGCCGTAGCGCATCGACAGGGTGCCGGCGCCCGCGTTCGGCATGAACAGCGGGACCGACAGCGGCGACACCGCCTTCGGGCCTTCGTCGCGCAGCAGGTCGTGCTGGGCCTCGAGCGAGTTGAGCCCCCCGATGCCGGTCGCCAGCACGCAGCCGATGCGCTCGCTCGGGTACGGCAGCTCCTCGTCCCAGCCGCCGGCCGCGAGCGCCTCGTCGCCCGCGACCATCGCGAAGTGCGCGAAGCGGTCGGCGCGGCGGATCTCCTTCTTCGAGAGGTGGTCCTCGGCGACGAACTCGCGGCAGGCGCCCTCGCCGTCGGCGATGCCGCTCTCGCCCGCGACCCAGCGCCGCAGCAGCACGTCGGCGCCGACACCCAGCGGGGTGACGGCACCGACGCCCGTTATGACGACGCGACGGCGGGACATCGTCACGCGGACCGCGCCACCACGAGCTCGATCGCGTCGCCGACCGTCTTGAGGTTCTTCATGTCGTCGCCCTTGAGCTCGACGCCGTAGTCGTCCTCGACGATCTGCGCCAGCTCGACGAGGTCGAGCGAGTCGATGTCGAGCTCCTCGAACGTCGCCTCGCGGGTGACCTGCTCGATGTCGGGGCCGAAGGACGCGAGCGCCTCGACGATGCGTGCCTCGACGGCCTCGGGGGTGGTGGTTGCCATGCGGGTGGACTCCTTGGGGGGGTTCGGGTTCGGGGGATCTAGGCGGCCATGCCGCCGTCGCAGCGCAGGACGCTGCCGGTCACGTAGCTCGCGGCGTCGGAGGCGAGGAAGCGCACGCACGCCGCCACCTCGTCCGGCGTGCCGGCGCGGCGCGCCGGCACGTGCGACAGCAGCTCGCCGTCGAGGTCCGCGGTCATGTCGGTCTCGATCAGGCCGGGGGCGACCGCGTTGACGGTGACGCCGCGGCGCGCGACCTCGGCGGCGACCGTCTTCGTCATCGCGATCAGGCCGGCCTTCGAGGCGGCGTAGTTCGACTGCCCGGGGTTCGCCCGCATGCCGACGACGGAGGCGATGTTGACGATGCGGCCGTAGCGCGCCTTCAGCATCGGGCGCACGGCGCGGCGCGTGGCGCGGAAGGCGGCCGTGAGGTTCGTGTCGAGCACGATGTCCCACTCGCAGTCCTGGATCTGCGGCGCGAGCCCGTCGGCGCGCACGCCGGCGTTGTTGACGAGCACGCGCACCGCGCCGAAGTGCCCTTCGAGCGTCGAGAAGTGGGCGTCGATGCGCTCGGGGTCGACGACGTCGCCGCCGAGCGCGAGCGCGCGTCCGCCGTCGGACTCGATCTGCGCGACGACCGCGTTCGCCGCGTCCTCGGAGCGGTTGTAGCCGACGCCGATCGCCCAGCCGTCGGCCGCCAGCCCGAGCGCGATCGCGGCGCCGATGCCGCGCGAGGCGCCGGTCACGAACGCGCAGCCCTCCCGCTGCTCAGGCATCCGCCCGCCCCCACTCGATCACGGCGCCGCCCCACGTGAAGCCGCCGCCGAAGGCGGACAGCAGCACGCGCGCGCCGTCCGGCACGCGGCCCTCCGCGTACGCCGTCGCGAGCGCGTAGGGGACCGACGCGGCCGACATGTTGCCGGTGCGCTCGATGCAGTCGACGACGCGCGCCTCGTCGAGCTCCAGCCGCTCGCCGACCGCCTTGACGATGCGGCCGTTGGCCTGGTGGTAGACGAACAGGTCGATGTCGGCGAGCGTCAGCCCGGCCGCCGCGACGGCGTCCTGCGTGACCTCGGCCATGCGGTTGACGGCGTGCTTGAAGGTCGCGTGGCCGTCCATCTCGATCGTGCCGCCCCCGGCCCGCGAGAGGTAGAGGAACTCCGGCGAGGAGGCGTCGTGGCGCAGGAGCACCGGTCCGACGCGGCCCGCGCCGGGCGCCGTCGGCGCCACCACGACGGCACCGGCGCCGTCGGCGAACAGCATCGCGGTCTGCTTCGAGTCGTGGTCGGTGATGCGGCTGAGGAAGTCCGCGCCGACGACGAGCACGCGCTCCGCGCGGCCCGCCTCGACCTGCGCCGCGCCGACCGACAGCGCCGTCAGGAAGCCGCTGCAGGCGGCGTTGACCTCGATCGTGCCGGCTCCCGTCGCGCCCAGCTCGTGCGCGAGCGCGGCGGCCGCGTTCGGCATGCGGTCGTCGCCGGTGAGCGTTCCGACGACGACGAGGTCGAGGTCGGCGGCCGCGACGCCGGCGCGCTCCAGCGCCTCGCGGCCGGCCGCGGCGGCGACGGCGGTCAGCCGCTCGTCGTCCTGCGCGTGGCGGCGCTCGCGGATGCCGGTGCGCGTGTAGATCCAGTCGTCGTCCTTGCCGATCCGCGCGGCCACCTCGTCGTTGCCGACGCTGTGGCGCGGCAGGCTCGCGCCGACGCTGAGCACGGCGGCGCCGCGCAGGGTGCGCGTCGCCTCCGTGCCGGCGGTCGCCAGCAGCGCGTCCTCAGGCACCGGCTTCCTCCAGCTGCTCGGCCGACAGCGCCTCCGCGTCGGGCACGGTGCGCTTGACGAGGCCCGTGAGGACCGTGCCCGGACCGGTCTCGACGAAGCGCGCGACGCCCCGCGCGCGCAGCGCGAGCAGCGTCTCGCGCCAGCGCACCGGCTGCGTGAGGGCGTCGGCCAGGCTGACGCGCACGTCCTCGAACGGCTGCGTGGTGATCGAGCTGACGACCGTCACCGCGGGCTCCTGGAAGTCGATCGCGGCCAGCGCCGCCTCCAGCTCGGGCCGCGCGCCCGCCATCGCCGGCGAGTGGAACGCACCCGTCACGGGCAGCGCCACAGCGCGCAGCCCGTGCTCGCGCGCCGCGGCAAACGCCGCCTCGAACGCGCCGCTGTCGCCCGACAGCACGACCTGGTTCGGCGCGTTGTCGTTGGCGACGGTGAGCCCGGCGGCGTCGGCGACCGCCGAGGCGAGCTCGGCGGCGCCCCTGCCGAGCAGCGCCAGCATCGAGCCGTCGCCGGCGCGCTCGCCGGACTCCTGCATCAGCCGGCCGCGCGTCGCGACGAGCCGCAGTCCGTCCTCGGCGCTCAGAGCGTTGGCCGCGACGAGCGCAGCGACCTCGCCGAGCGAGTGCCCGGCGTACACGGAGCCCGCGACCCCGGCATCGCGCAGGCGCTCGAAGCCGACGACGCTGGCGCAGTAGATCGCCGGCTGCGCATAGCGCGTGCCGTCGCCGACGCGCGCGAACGGATCGTCGCCGACGACCTCGCGAGCGAGCGCGAGCAGATCCGGACGCGCCCGCGCGACCTCGTCGCGCATCTCGGCGGTCTGGCTTCCCTGGCCCGGGAACAGGAGTGCGGTGGCGGACGCCTCGATCACTCCGGACCAGAGTGCCTACACGCGCGAGGCCCTGCACGGGGTCCCCCCGCCACCGTCCCCCCGCATGGGGGGAGACCTGGGAACCGGCGGGGGGCGTTATGGCGAGCGGGAAGGAGTTCAGCCCAACAGCCCGATGCGCTGCGCCCGCTGCACCGCCTCGGCGCGGTTGCGCGCCTTCAGCTTGCGGTAGAGCGCGCTCGTGTGCTCCTTGACCGTGTGCGGCGAGAGGTAGAGCTGCGCGGCGATCTCGCGGTTCGTCGAGCCCCCGGCGATCAGCGACAGCACCTCCTGCTCGCGCTGCGAGAGCAGCGTCGAGGGCTGGTCGGCCTGCGGCGGGAACATCGTCATCCCGAGCCCGACCATCCTCACCGCCATCGCGACGTCGTGCGCGCCCCAGTCCTTCGAGACGAAGCCCGACGCGCCGGCGGCTCTCGCCGCCTGCGGGGAGATCCGCCCCGCGCCGGAGATCAGCAGCACGCGCGTCTCTGGCGCCTGCGCGCGAATCGTCTCGCAGAGGTCCGCGCCCGATTCGGTCCCGAGGAACAGGTCGACCAGCGCGACGTGCGGGCGGTAGCGGGTCGTCAGCTCCAGCGCCTCGGCGACGTTGCGCGCCGCGAGACAGCGCTCGACCCACGACTGCTCGCCGAGCAGCTGGCGGAAGCCCCAGTGGACGACGTCGTGGTCGTCGACGACGAGCACGCGCAGGCGGCGCTCCTCGTTCACGGCGCCTCCTCCTCGCCGGCCCCGGCGACCGGCACGACCAAGCGCACGCGCCAGCCCGACGGCGTCGAGCCCTTGTCGGCGCCGAACTCGACGAAGCCGCCGTGCTGCAGCGCCTCGAAGGCGGCGAGCCGCAGGCCCATGCCGGTCCCACCGCCGCCGTCCTCGCGGACCCCGT
The DNA here is from genome assembly GCA_963812435.1 of uncultured Actinomycetes bacterium. Classification (GTDB taxonomy): domain Bacteria; phylum Actinomycetota; class Thermoleophilia; order Solirubrobacterales; family Solirubrobacteraceae; genus Conexibacter. The sequence continues at coordinate 1,921,572 of CAWEUZ010000002.1, read as the reverse complement.
CGTTGCGCACCTCCAGCGTGAAGGTGTCGTCGTCGTGCTGCACGAGCACGTCGACGCGCGTCGGCACGGCGTGCTTGGCGGCATTGCGCAGCGCCTCCCCGAGGACGGACTGCGCGACCCCCTCGAGCCGCGGCGGCACCTCCACGCCGTCCGGCCACGCCAGCTCGACCGGCAGGCCGGTCTGCTGCGCCAGCCGCGGGATCTCCGCGCGCAGCGTCGTGCCCGTCTCGTGCGCGACGGGCGCGAGCGGGCGCTCGAGCGCCGAGCGGAGGTCGGCGAGCGCCTCGACCATCTCGGTGCGGCAGCGCTCGCGCTGCTCGTCGGTCAGCGGCGTCTGCGCGCTCAGCACGAGCGAGACGCCGAACAGCCGCTGCATCACCCGCTCGTGGATCTCGCGCGCGAGGTCGATGCGCTCGCCGAGGCGGCGCGTGCGCTCCTGCTGGCGCGTCGCGATCCGCGCGGTCGCGGCGAGCGCGGCGGTCTTTCCGAGCGTCCACATCAGGTGGCGCTCGCCGTCGGCCAGCTCGAAGTCGCCGCCGCCGCGGTCGGCGGCGATGATCCCGTACTGGTGCCCGGCGGCCGCGAGCGGCGTGCAGACGAGCGACGTGATGCCGAGCAGCGCCGCGTAGTCACGCGGGACCTCGCGCTCGATCGCGTCGGAGTGCACCGTGATCACGCGGTCCTCGAGCAGCGCGCGCTGCGCGATCGGCGCCTGGTCGAGCGTCGGGCGCAGCGCCGCGAGGCGCGTGTAGGAGATGCCGTGCGAGCCGACCGCGCGCACGCGCTGGCGCCCGACGTCGTAGAGGAAGATCGCAGCGCGGCGCATCGTCGTGAGACGGCAGATCGCCTCGCAGATGCGGTGGTAGAACTCGCTCGAGGTCGTGTCGCTCTCGATCTCCGAGAGGAGGTCGACGAACACCTCCAGCGGCTCGACCCCGGCGAACAGGCTCGTCTCCCGCGCCGGAGACGACGGATTCGCGGTGCTCACAAGCACCGATCGTACGCCCCGACCACCGTCCGCGACCGTTGGCGCACCGGCGCCAACCCCCCGAGCGGGGGGGTGCCAAGCCGCCTTCCGACATGGCTGTGGGCGTTTGACCGTGCCGCAGTGAGGCGCATAGAGTGCGCGGCCGACATACCTAATTCCGGCCTATGGGGGGCCCACCACGTGCTCGTTCTTGCCCGGCGTCTCCGCGCCAGCATTCGCAGTGACCGGCGACCGACGCGACCGATCGCGGTCGTCGCGGCCCTGTGCCTCGTCGGCAGCTTCGCAGCGTCGGCAAGGGCGACCGTCTCGGACTTCGCGCCCGGCGACGCGTGCCCCGACGTGCTGGTCATCGGCGCCCGCGGATCGGGCCAGGAGGACGGCTCCGGCGGGGTCCCCGACAACAGCTCGACGCTCGGTCTCGGGCACGAGGTCTACGGCTTCGCGTCACATCTCGCCGACGTGCTCGCGCCGCAGGGAAAGAGCGTCGGGGCCTGGAGCAACGCCTACCCCGCGATCCCTCTGTCTGAGTACTTGAACGGCAATCCCGACCTGTTCGAGTCGGTCGAGATGGGCAGGACGAACACCCGCGTGATGGTCGCCTACGTCGCGACCACCTGCGGCGCGAGAACGCGGATCGTGCTCGTCGGATATTCGCAAGGCGCCATGGTCGCCCGCGACGGCGCCGACTTCGTACGGAGCCAGGACCGCAACCGGATCGCCGCTCTCGTACTGATCGCCGACCCGGGCTACGACCCGACCGCGAACGGCGTCCGGATCGGCGATCCGGCGCCGGACACGGGCGGTCTGCTCGGGCGCGTTCCGCCCCCGAGCTGGATCCAGCAGCGAACTGCGTACGTCTGCCTCGCAAACGACGTCGTCTGCCAGAGCGAGACGGTGACAGACCTGCTCGAGAACCTGGTGCTCGCAGCCGGGACGACGATTCACACGACCGGGTATCAAGATCCCCTCCTTCAAGCCGCGACGGCCACCATCGTCGCGCCATGGGTGCTCGCGCCGGCCGCGCAGGCCGTCGTCGACGATGCCGCCTGCGCGCAGACCGAGCTGCCGGGCAACGACGACGGGTCCACTGGGAGCGTGGACATCGGCTTCACGCTCGACTTCTTCGGAGAGCAGTTCAGCCAGCTGTACGTCAACAACAACGGAAACGTCACGTTCGACGCACCGCAGTCGATCTTCACCCCATACCCGCTGCTCAGCACCAGCCGCAAGATCATCGCGCCGTTCTTCGCCGACGTCGATACGCGCAACGCTGATTCCGACCGCGTCCGCTACGGCTACGGCGAGACCGTCTACGAGGGCCACCGCGCCTTCTGCGTCGACTGGGTGAACGTCGGCTACTACGCAAGCGGCGCCGACAAGCTCAACAGCTTCCAGCTGCTGCTCGTGAACCGCAGCGACGTCGGCGACGGCGACTTCGACATCGTCATGAACTATGACCGCGTCGAGTGGGAGGCCGGCAGCGCGAGCGGCGGTTCGGGCGGGCTCGGCGGCGTCTCCGCACGGGTCGGCTACTCCAATGGGGTCGACCGCTCGTTCGAGCTTCCCGGCTCGGGGACGAACGGCGCGTTCCTCGACTCGAACGCGGTCACGGGCCTGATCCACAACGCGCGCGGCTCGACCGTGCCGGGCCGCCTCGTCTTCCCTGTCCGCAACGGCGATGTGGCGACGGGCCATACGGTCTCCGGCGTCGTCGTGAACGACACGGCGGACCCGCCGGCGCCGGTGCAGCACGCCTATGTGTCCGCCTGCACGAGCGACGGCAGTTGCGCACTCACCACGTCCGACGACGCCGGCAACTACGCGATCGGCGGGCTGGCGGACGGCGACTACACGCTCGCCGTGCATCCGCCGGGCGCGCTGCTGAGCGCCGCTGTGGCCGTGACGGTCGCGGGCGCCGACGTCCGACAGGACCTGCACGTGAGCGGGCCCTCGCCCCCGCCCGCCGGCACGACGATCGGGCCGGCGATCTCGACGACCGGAGACGGTCTTCCGATGGTCAACTGGAACGACCCACTGACGTTGAGAACCGTGGGCTGCAGCGGCGGGACCGCGACGTTCGCGATGACGCTCGACGGGTCGACGATCCGCAGCGGATCCTTGACCGAGGGTCCAGCGGGCACATACACCGCCACGGTCGCCCCGATCGCTCCCGCCCACGGCGACGCGCACGTCCACATCGAGATCGGTGGCTGCGGGTCTCCGAGCGACGTCGACTTCGACGTCTACGTCGATCCGAGCGGCGATGTGGTCGACACCTTCGGCGACCCGGTCGCCGACGCGACGGTCACACTGCTGCGGGCGAACGTGGAGAGCGGACCGTTCACGCCGGTCGACGACGGCAGCGCGGTGATGTCGCTCGCCAACCGGGCGAATCCCGACGTCACCGGCGCGACCGGTCACTTCGGATGGGACGTGATCCCCGGCTTCTATCGCGTCCGTGCGGAGAAGCAGGGCTGCCACGCGCCCGGAGATCCGACCACCGCGTCCGTCGAGAGCGCCGTGCTGACGATCCCGCCGGCGGTCACCGGCCTGTCGCTCGTGCTCGAGTGCAGACCCGACCCCGCGCCGGTCATCCACGTGCCCGCGGGCCCGCTCGTCGCGGAGGCGACCGGACCGAGCGGTGCGACCGTCGCCTACACCGCGAGTGCCGCCGACCCGGGCGACGTCGTCGCGACGTTCGGATGCCTGCCGGCCTCAGGCGCCATGTTCCCCCTGGGCACGACGACCGTGCACTGCACCGCCGTCGACGCTCACGGCCACACGGCCGCCGAGGCGTTCCAGGTGCTCGTCCACGACACCACCGCGCCCGTGCTCGCGCTCCCGAGCGACCAGGTCCTCGTCGCGCAGGGGCCGGCAGGAGCGACGCTCGACGTCCGTCCGAGCGCGACCGATCTCGTCGACGGCGCGGTCAGACCTTCGTGCAACCCGTCGCCCGACGCGATGTTCCCGATCTCCCCGCCCGGGCAGTGGACGGCGGTGAGTTGCAACGCCGCCGACGCGCACGGCAACGACACGGACGGCAGCTTCCGCGTGCAGGTCCTGGCGCCGCCCGCGGCTTCGCCGGCCACGCCCACGATCGATACCGATCCCGTCGCACCGACGCGTGCGTCCTTTGGCCTCGACGTCGCGGCGCTCAGAGCGTTGCTCACAGGCAGCATCGCGCCGCACGACTCGGCCGCGCGCATCCGCGCAGTGCTGCGGAATCGCGGGTATGCGCTGGCCTTCGACGCGCCGGTCGCCGGCTTGCTGAAGGTGACCTGGTGGCTGCCGGCCAGACCGGGCAGATCGATCGGCAGACCGCTGATCGTCGCGACGGGCCGCATGCGCCTCGCCGGCACCGGCCACGCCACTCTGGCGCTCAGACTGACGCGCAGAGGCAGGCGGATCCTGCGGAATGCGAGACATGTGAAGCTGGTCGCGCGTGGCAGCTTCACGCCGAGCGCTTCGGCGCCGGTGACCGCCTCCGCCGGGCTGACCCTGCAGCGCTAGACGAGCGCGCCCCGTCGCGTCAGCCGGTCACGAGCACCAGCGGGTGCACAGCGCGGATGCCGTACAGCGTCGTGCGCTCGGCGGCGGGTCGGCCGGCGGCGTGCGCGGCGGCGATCAGCTCCGGCGGGTCGAGCCGGACGCCGTGGTAGCTGCCGGCGAGGCGGCTGATCGACTCCTCCATCAGCGTGCCGCCGAGGTCGTTGACGCCCCACGAGAGCGCCTCGGTCGCCGTCTCCAGGCCCATCTTCACCCAGCTCGCCTGCACGTTGACGATGCTGCGCCCGAGCGCGAGGCGGAAGACGGCGGTGTGCTTGAGGTTCTCCTGCGGCGAGATCTCCTCGACGCCGTGCGTGCGGCCGAGCAGCGTGTGGAAGGGGATGAAGGACAGCGGGACGAACTCGGTGATCCCGCCGGTGCGCTCTTGCAACCCGCGGATCACCCGCATGTGCTCGGCCAGCTCCCACGGCTCCTCGATGTGGCCGAACATCACCGTGCTGGTGGAACGCAGGCCGGCGGCATGGCTCGCCTCGATCACCTCGACCCAGCGCGCGACGGGCAGCTTGTTCGGGCTGATGCGCTCGCGCACGCCGTCGTGGAGGACCTCCGCCGCGGTGCCGGGCGTGGAGCCGAGCCCGGCGTCGCGCAGGCGCGCGAACAGCTCGTCGAGCGGCAGGCCCGAGATGTCCTGCATGTGCGCGATCTCCATCGGGCTGTAGGCGTGCAGGTGCAGCTGCGGCGCCGTCGCCTTGGCGACCCGCAGCCAGTGCAGGTAGTCCTCCAGCGTCCAGTCGGGATGAATGCCCGACTGGATGCACAGCTCCGTCGCGCCGTAGTCGACCGCCTCGTGAACGCGACGCACGAACTCGGGCTCGTCGTGCTGGTAGGCGTCCGGCGAGCGCTTGCCCTGTCCGAAGCCGCAGAAGGCGCAGCCGACGGTGCAGACGTTCGAGATGTTGACGTTGCGGTTGACGACGAAGGTGACCGTCTCGCCGGCCAGCTCGGCGCGCAGCTCGTCGGCGGCGGCGCGGATCTCCACGATCGCCTCCGGCCGCGTCTCCGCGAACAGCGCCGTCATCTGCTCGGCGCTCAGCTGCGCGCCGTCGCGCGCCTGCTCGATCGCGGGCCCGACGAGATCAGACCGGATCGCGAACGGCGGCTCCTGGCGGCCGGACCCGCGCCGCGGGATGAAGCTCCAGTACTTCGTCTTGATCGTGTCGAGCACGCCCTGCGCCATCCACTCGGCGTCGATGTACTGCGGGTAGACGCACAAGCGCTCGGTCAGCGCGACGCCGTCCCGCGCGAGCCGCTTGCGCACCTGGTGCGGGCTCGGGAACGGGTGCTCGGGGCTGATGTGGTCGCCGTTGGCGGAGAGGCCGCCGAGGTCGGTCGCGCCCGCCTCGACGAGCTCCGGCCACCACTCGGCGAGGTTCGGCGGCACCTGGATGCCGACGTCGGGCATCAGCTCGCGCGCGACCGCGATCAACCGCTTCATGTCCTCGATGCCGACGGGCGAGGACCACTCCGGCGCCTCCACGTCGGGTCCGCCGTGCAGCCCGCTGCGCCAGTACGCCTCGGCCGCCGCCGTCGCGATCTCGGCCGGCTCCTCGCCGTAGTAGCGGCGATGCGGGACGAAGTTCTGCAGGATCAGCTCCTGCAGGTGGCCGTGCTCGGCGTGCACGGCGGCGAGCGCCTCCAGCGAGGCGACGCGATCCTCCGCCGTCTCGCCGATGCCGACGAGGATCCCGCTCGTGAAGGGGATCTGCAGCTCCCCTGCGTCGCGGATCGTCTGCAGCCGCAGCGCCGGGTCCTTGGTCGGCGAGCCCTGGTGCGCGACGAGGTCGTCGCGGATCGACTCCAGCATCAGGCCCTGCGAGGCCGTCACCTCGCGCAGGCGGGCGAGGTCGGCGTGCGGCAGCGCGCCGAGGTTCGTGTGCGGGAGCAGGCCCCGCTCCAGCCCGCGCTCGCAGGCCCACACGACGTAGGCGACGAAGTCCGCGAAGCCCAGCTCGCTCAGGCGCTCGCGCACGCCCGGATGGTGCATCGGGTCGTCGCCCGTGAGGACGAGCAGCTCCTTCACGCCGCGCCGCGCCGCGCCGTCGATCAGCGCCTCGACCTCGTCGGGCGTGTGCAGGTGCGGCCGGTGCGTCGCGAACGCGCAGTACTTGCAGTGCGAGACGCACGTCCGCGACAGCGACAACGTGACATTGCGCGAGAACGTGACGCGGCGGCGCATCTCGCCGCAGTGTAGACGCGCCCCCGTCGCTCCTCCGCAGCTTCGTCACAAAGCGCAACAGACACGCAACGCATCCCGCCACAGCATCGCCTGGCGTGGACGACTTCCCGTCGATGAAGGCCCGCCGCCTGCTTGCAATCCTGATGCGCGAGCCGCTCAACTACCGGGTGGTGCGGCAGAGCGGTTCGCATCGGACACTCCGGGCACCGGGACGACCTCAGATCCTTTTCGCGCCGCACGACGGCGCGACCGTCTCGCCAGGCCTCGTGCGCAGGATCCTCGTGCGCGACGTCGGCCTGGACGAGCGCGAGGCGCGACGTCTACTCTAGGAGAACGATGGACCCGATCCGCGTCATCTACCACCACGATCCGCCGTATTGCTGGTGGGCTGAGTCCCCCGAGATTCCGCGCTGGACGGCGGTAGCCGACACGCTGGCCGAGATCCGTCAGCTCGCCGAGGACGGCGTGCGCTTCGCGCTCGAGCGCGACGACGTGATCGTCGAGCACCTCGTGACGGCGTCTGCGTAACGCCGCCGCGCCGCCCCGCTCCCTATCCTGCCGGGCCGTGCGCCGGCTCCTTCCGCTCCTCGCGCTGCTGCTCGCGGCCGCGCTGCTCGCCGGATGCGGCAGCGGCAGCTCGAACGACGAGCGCCCCGAGGCCGACGCGACGCTGATGCTCGACTTCACGCCCAACGCGGCGCACGCCGGCATCTACACCGCCGTCGCACGCGGCTTCGACGACGCCGAGGGCGTGCACCTGAGCGTGCGCGTCCCCGGCAGCTCCACCGACGCGGTGAAGCTGCTGCTGTCCGGCCGCGCGCAGTTCGCGGTGATGGACATCCACGACCTCGCGCTCGCCGGCGCGAGAGGCCGCGACCTCGTCGCCGTGATGTCGATCGTCCAGCGCCCGCTCGCCGCCGTGCTCACGACGCCGGACGTCAAGAGCCCGCGCGACCTGGAGGGCCGCAAGGTCGGCGTCACCGGCCTGCCGAGCGACCTCGCCGTGCTGCGCTCGATCGTCGCCGGCGCCGGCGGCGACTACGACAAGGTCGAGAAGGTCACGATCGGCTTCAACGCGGTCCCCGCGCTGCTCGGCGGCAGAGTCGCCGGCGCGACCGCCTTCTGGAACGTCGAGGGCGTCGCGCTCAGAAGCGAGCGCCCTGGCGTGCACGACTTCCGCGTCGACGCCTACGGCGCCCCGCCCTACCCCGAGCTGGTGCTCGTGACCTCGCGCGAGACGCTGCGCGAGCAGCCCGCCCTCGTGCACGCGACGGTGCGCGCGCTCGTGCGCGGCTACGGCGTGACGGTGCACGACCCGGCGAGCAGCCTCGCCGATCTCGAGTCGAAGGTCCACGGGCTCGACGCCGACCAGCTCCAGGCCCAGCTCGACGTGCTCACCCCTGCGCTGTCCCCGCCCGGCGGCCGCATCGGCGGCCTCGACCCGCAGGTGCTCGCGCGCTGGGCCAGATGGGAGGCGCGCTTCGGGATCGTCCCGACGCCGCCCGACGTCAGAGCGCTGTTCGACACGCGGGTCGTGCCGGACTCGGGCGCCGCCAGCGACGACGCGTGACGTCGCGCGCAGGCGGGCGCTCGCGGCCGCCGGAGCGCGAACCTACAATCGGTCGCGGCCGCGCATGATCAGCCGGTTCGCGCCGCGCTGCATCGCCCGTCGCACGAGTCGCGGAGCGACGATCCGCAGCATCGCCGCCATCCAGTAGGCGCGCGGCACGTAGCGCTCCGCCGCACCGCCCGGACCGGCGTCCATGATCGCCTCGGCCACGCGCTCGGGTCTCGACACCGCCCAGCGCGTCAGCCCTCTCTCCACGAGCATCGTCTGAGGGAATCCCTCCGTCGCGACGAAGCCCGGCAGCACCAGCCCGACGTGCACGCCCTGCGGCTTCTCCTCCAGGTGCAGCGAGTCGGTCCAGCCGGCGAACGCGAACTTGCTGGCGCTGTACGCGCCGCCCGCGGCGCGCCCCACCCGTCCCGCGGTCGAGGCGACGTTGACGATCGAGGACGGCGCCGAGGCGCGCAGCAACGGCAGCAGCGCCTCCGTCAGCCGCAGCTGCGCGTCGAAGTTCAGCGCCATCGTTCTGCGCACGTTCTCCCAGCCGCCCTCGCCGAAGGGCGCGTTCCAGGACGAGCCGGCGTTGTTGACGAGCAGGTCGAGCCGGCCGCCGTGCTCGCGCTCGAGCGCCTCGCGCACGCGTGCGGGCGCGTCGTCGTCGGTCAGGTCGACCGCGACGATCGTCGCGCCGCCGATCTCCTCGGCGAGCGCCCGCAGCCGCTCCTCGCGTCGCGCGACGAGCACGAGCCGCGCGCCGGGCTCGGCCGCGAGCCGCCGCACGGCCGCCTCGCCGATGCCGCTGGATGCTCCTGTGACGACCGCGATCATGCGGCCGAAGTCTGCCGACTGCCTGCGCGCCGTGCGGAGGCTACTGCGCGCGCAGCGCGCGGAACGCCTGCACGACCGACTCGGGACGGCCCCAGCTGTGCGTCACCTCGACGCGCCCGCTGCGCACCTCGCGCAGCGCGAGCTCGCCCTCGATGCCGGCGTCGTCGAGCAGTCTCAGCGCGCCGTGCACGGCCGGCGCGGCGGCCGCATGCCCGAAGCGGTGGGCGACGAGGATGCGCCAGTGCCAGTCGTGTCTCGAGTACGGCTGCGCGTTGCACGTCACGAGGTAGACGGCAGCGTCGACGTAGTGCGACTCGTCGCGCAGGCGCACGTCCAGCTCGAGGTCGGTCCAGTCGTCGGGCAGCGAGTCGACGATCTGCTGGAAGGTGTCGGCGAGCGGCATCGCCGGAAAGCGTACTTCGCTCAGCCCGCGAACGTCTGGTAGAGCAGGAAGAGGTTCAGCGCGATGATCGCGGCCGCGACGAGCGAGGCGACGAGCGTCGTGGCGCGGTGGTTGACGAGCTCCCCCATCACGTCGCGCCGGCGCGTCAGCCAGATCAGCGGCACGAGCGCGAACGGGATCCCGAACGACAGCACCACCTGGCTGATCACGAGCGCGCTCGACGGGTCGACGCCGATCGCCAGCACGATCAGCGCGGGCGCCATCGTCACGAGCCGCCGCAGCGCCAGCGGGATCGTGCGCGCGATGAAGCCCTGCATGATCACCTGGCCGGCGTAGGTGCCGACCGAGGAGCTGGCGAGGCCGGAGGCCAGCAGCGCGCCCGCGAACGCGAGCGCGGCCCCGCCGCCGACGAGCTGCTCGAAGCCCGAGTACGCGCCCTCGATCGAGTCGACGTCCGCCAGCGGCGAGTCGTGGAACAGCGACGCGGCGACGATCAGCATCAGCATGTTCACGACGCCCGCGATCGCCATCGCGATCAGCACGTCGAGGCGCATGAAGCGCAGCAGGTGGCGGCGCTCGCCGTCGTCCTCCGCCGGGATCCGCTCCTGCGTGAGCGCCGAGTGCAGGTAGATCACGTGCGGCATCACCGTCGCGCCGAGGATCCCGGTCGCGAGCAGGACGGAGTCGCCGCCCGCGAAGCTCGGCACGAAGCCCCCCGCGACGGCACCCCAGTCGGCGCCGATCTTCAGCGTCTCGTAGAGGAAGCCGAGCAGGATCAGCGCGAGCATCGCCCCGATCGCCAGCTCGAAGCGGCGGTAGCCGCGCGTCTGCAGCGCGAGGATCGCGAACGCGACGACGGCCGTCATCAGGCCGGCGACGAACAGCGGCACGCCGAACAGCAGGTTGAGCGCGATCGCCGCGCCGATGAACTCGGCCAGGTCGGTCGACATCGCGATCACCTCGGCCTGCGCCCACAGCCCCCACGAGGCGGGGCGGGGCATGTGGTCGCGGCACAGCTCCGGCAGGTTGCGACCGGTCGCGAGGCCGACCTTCGCCGACAGCGTCTGGATCAGCATCCCCATCAGGTTCGCCGCCAGCACGACCCACAGCAGCGTGTAGCCGTACTTGGCGCCGCCCGCGATGTTCGTCGCGAAGTTGCCGGGGTCGACGTAGGCGATCGCCGCCACGAACGCCGGCCCGAGCAGCGGCAGGAACCGGCGCAGGCCGCGGCGGGAGCGGATCCGCGCGAGCGCGCTCGGCGGCGGCAGGACGACGGCGGCGGCCGGGTTCTCGACGGCGACGGGCGGTGGAGGCGGGTTCACGGCGGAGATTGTGGCATATCTAAATCTGTTTGTGCAAGTCACTAACTCTTACGCCGGGTCGCGGACGGACCGCCGCTATCCTCGGCCCCATGGCGACCGCTCCCCGACAGATCGACGCGGACCGCGCCGTACGCGAGGCGTGCGGCCTGGTCGACCGCTCCGAGCGCGGCAAGCTCGCGTTCACCGGCACGCAGGCGAAGACCTTCCTGCAGGGCCAGGTCACGAACGACGTCGAGGCGCTGAGACCCGGCGGCGGGTGCTACGCGGCGCTGCTGAGCCCGAAGGGCAAGATGCTCGGCGACCTGCGGATCCTCGACACCGGCGACGAGCTGCTGCTCGACACCGAGCGCAGCGCGCTCCAGGCGATCTTCAACGTGCTGCACCGCACGCGCGTCGGCTTCGACGCCGAGTTGCACAAGCGCACGCTCCAGCGCGGGCTGCTGTCGCTCGTCGGGCCCGACGCCCGGCGCGTCGCGGGCGAGGCGCTGCCCGACGATGAGCACGCACATGCCCTCGTCGACGTAGACGGGATCGCGGCGCGCGCGATCGTCACCGACCTCGGCATCGACCTGCTGTGCGACGCGACCGACACCGACGCACTCGCCGCCGCGCTGACGGCGCGCGGCGCGGTTCCCGTGCCCGAGACCGCGGTCGAGGTGCTGCGCGTCGAGCACGGTCGCCCCCGCTACGGCGTCGACCTCGACGACTCGACGATCCCGCAGGAGGCCGGCCTCAACGCGCGCGCGGTGTCCTTCGAGAAGGGCTGCTACGTCGGCCAGGAGACCGTCGCCCGCCTCTTCTACAAGGGCAAGCCGAATCGCCACCTGCGCGGTCTGCGGCTGTCGGTGGCGGTGGCGCCCGGCGCGGACCTGACGCTTGGCGACAAGGTCGTCGGCCGCCTCGGCAGCGTCGTCGACTCGCCCGTGCACGGCCCGATCGGTCTGGCGCTCGTGCGCCGCGAGGCGGCGCCCGGGACGACGCTGGCGGCCGGCGCGGCGAGTGCGACGGTCGTGGAGCTGCCCTTCTGACGTCGCGCGCAGGCCGTCGCTCGCGGCGGCCGGAGCGCGAAACGCCGCCTGCGGTCGTCTCGCGACCGCGCGCAGGGGTAGGATGTGAGGTGCACGGGGTCACCGTCGAAGGAAGGAGGCGCCCGATGACCACATTCGCAGCCGACCACGACACCAGCCGCCAGCTCGAGCAGCTCGACGAGCGGACGCGCACTGCGTGGGAGACATACCGCAACACCACCTCGGCACTCGCGGGATCGGACTACGAGGAGGCGGAGCTCGTCTCCTGGGAACGGCTCCAGCGTGCGCTGAACGAGGTCGCCGACGAACGCGAGCGGCTCGCCGCCGCGCCCGGATCCGCCTCCACCGGCGACATGGGGTGACGCGCGTTCCCTGAGCGCTAGGGGCACCTGGCACGGGCGAGAAGCCCGTGCCTACAGGGCGTCCCGCGCGGGCGGGTCCGCGCAGCTCGCCATTGACTGGTCAGTCAGCTAAGGTTTCCGGCGCAGCGACCTGGGGGTGTCGTTGGGCGATGGACCGGTAGCCGGACCGGCAGCGACAAGGGAGACTCGAAGGCACATGCGGACGCGGACGGTCGGAGCGCTCAGCGCCATGGTGCTCGTGATCCTCGCCGCCGCCGGCTGCGGCTCGAGCGACGGCTACGACAACGCCTCCCGCCCGCCCGCCGTGCTCACGCTGTCCGTCGAGGTGACGAACGGGCGCGTCGCGGTCTCCCCCGCGCACATCGGCGCCGGCCCCGTCGTGCTGCTGATCGCCAACGAGAGCGGCCGCACCCGCGAGGTGACCCTGACCGCGCCAGCCGGCACGAGCAGAGCGTGCGTCGACGCCGACGCCTCGAGCGGCCCGATCAGCCCCCAGAGCACCGCCCGCATCCAGCTCCCGCTGATCGAGGGGACATGCGTCGTCGGCGTCACCGACGACGGCGTGCACGCGGCGCGCCTGACGGTCGGGGCCGAGCGGGACAGCTCGCAGCAGGATCTGCTGCAGCCCTGAGCCGGCCCGTCCGGCCGCGGACGTAGCGTCCGCCGGCATGCAGGTCCTCGACAGCGTCGACGAGCGCCTGATCGGCGAGCTGACCGGGCGCGACGAGTTCTTCTGGCTCGATCTCGTCAGCCCGAGCGCCGAGCAGCTCGCCGCGCTCGCGGAGCGCTTCAGATGGCACCCGCTCGCGCTCGAGGACATGCAGGAGCAGCACCAGCGGCCGAAGCTCGACCGCTACGACGACCAGATGCTGATCGTCTTCTACGGCGTGCACGCGACGAGAGACATGTCGGGCGAGAGACCCCATCTGATCGAGGTCCACATCATGGTCAGCGGCAGCTGGGTCGTGACCGTGCGCCGGCAGCACTGCGCGGAGCTGGACGAGCTGCGCCGGCGGCTCGCGCACGAGTCGAACCGGGACGAGAAGCTGGTCGTCTACCGCATCTTCGACACGCTCACCGACACCTTCTTCCCGGCGCTGGAGCTGATCGACGACGCGATCGACACGTTGGAGGACAGAATCGTCCTGCAGCCGACCGACAGACAGCTCCAGGCCGTCTTCCAGCTCAAGCGCCGGCTCGTCGTGCTGCGCCGCACGATCACGCCGCAGCGCGACCTCGCTGCGCGCACGATCGACGAGATCGACGACCTGCCGGGGCTCACGGGCGGCACGCGCGACTACTTCCGCGACGTCTACGACCACCTGATCCGTGTCTCGGACCTCGTCGACTCCTACCGCGACCTGCTGACCGGGATCATGGACGTCTACCTCTCGACCGTCTCGAACCGCCTCAACGTCGTGATGAAGCAGCTGACGCTCGTCGCGACGGTCTTCCTCCCGATCACCGCGCTGACCGGCTTCTTCGGGCAGAACTTCGGCTGGCTGGTGCTCCACGTCAGGTCGTTCTGGGCGTTCGCGGTGTTCGGCGTCGGCGGCGCGCTCTTCTCCTGCGTCGCGCTGTTCGTGTGGTTCCGCCGCCAGCGCTTCCTGGAATGACCGGATAGGCGACCCTCCTCGTATGGCTACGATGCGGGCCTTCCACCTTCCGTCGAACTTTGAAGAGGTGCCGTTGTGGCTGTTGACGTGAGCCAGGTCGCCAGCGTCGCGACCGAGCCGGGGACGCTCCCCGAGACGATGACCGCGTGGGTGATCCGCGAGGAGCGCCTGGGCGAGCCGACCGACGCCTTCCAGCTCGAGGAGATCGAGACGCCGCAGCCCGGCGCCTTCGAGGTCGTCGTGCGCGTGATGGCAGCGGGCGTCAACTTCAACAACGTGTGGGCCGCGCTCGGCGAGCCGGTCTCCGTCATGCGCTACGGCGACCACCCGCAGTACGGCCACCACATCGGCGGCTCGGACGCGTCCGGCATCGTCTGGAAGGTCGGCGAGGGCGTCACGCGCTGGGCGCCCGGCGACGAGGTCGTGATCCACTGCAACCAGGCCTCCTACGAGGACCCGGAGGTCCATGGCCTCGACCCGCTCGCGGCGCCCTCGCAGGAGATCTGGGGCTACGAGACGACGTGGGGCTCGTTCGCGCAGTTCTGCAAGGTGCAGGCGCAGCAGCTGCTGCCGAAGCCGAGACACCTGTCGTGGGAGGAGGCGGCCTCCTACGGCCTCACGTACTTCACCGCCTACCGCATGCTGATGGACCAGGCGAAGCTGCAGCCCGGCCACCGCGTGCTGATCTGGGGCGCCGCGGGCGGCCTCGGCGTGTTCGCCACGCAGCTGTGCAAGATCGCCGGCGCGCAGAGCGTGGGGGTCGTGTCGTCCGCTGACAAGGGCGAGTTGGTCAAGCAGCTCGGCGCCGTCGGCTACATCGACCGCAACGACTTCAAGGGCATGATGCGCAAGGGCGGCGAGTCGCCCGAGGAGGAGAAGGCGCGCTTCAAGGAGTCGCGCCGCTTCTGCAAGGCGGTCGAGGAGCAGCTCGGCGGCCCGCCCGACATCGTCTTCGAGCACGTCGGCAGAGCGACGTTCCCGACCTCGGTGCTGTGCGTCAGACCGTTCGGCAGAGTCGTCATCTGCGGCGCGACCTCGGGCTACCAGCTCGACTTCGACGTGCGCTACCTGTGGATGCGCCAGAAGCAGATCATCGGCTCGCACTTCGCGAACGCCTGGGAGGCGACGAAGGCCAACGAGCTGATCGAGCAGTCGCTCGTGCGCCCGGTGCTGTGGAAGACGATGGGCTTCGAGGGCGTCGCCGAGGCGCACCAGCTGCTGCGCGACAACAAGCACCTCGGCAAGATCGCGATCCTCGTCGGCGCGACCGAGGAGAACCAGGGCAAGACGGCGGACGGTCCGGGGGCGATCCGGGCAGAGGTCGGCGCGTAGCGCCGGCCGCTAGGATTCGCACCCGATGGCCGGCCTGGTCCACATTCCCTGGTACGCGACGCTCTTCCGCGGCGACACGTTCGCCGCGGCGGTGAGCGAGGCCGCGGAGGCGTCGATCCGCTACGGCGCGACGCAGTACCGCGTCCACCGCTCGCGCGAGGACAGATACAGAATCCTGCAGATGGTGTGGTTCGAGTCGAGACTCGACTGGGAGCGCTACTGGGAAGGTCCCGAGATGACCGCCCTGCGCACGAACTACAGCGGCAAGTACCAGGTGCCGGTCGTCTACGCGTGGCACGACGAGCTCGCCGTCGACGAGATCGAGCCGGCGCCCGCGAACGACGCGCCGGCAACCGCCGAGCCCGCGTCCGCCTGAGGCTCACCGCAGCGCGCGACGGCCGTGCTGCGCCAGCGCGACGGCGGCGGCCGCCAGCGCGACGGCCGTCAGCAGGCTCAGCAGCACCCCCAGCCGCAGCCCCGGCACGGCGTAGCTCCACGCGACCGCGTGGCTGCCGGGCGGGACCATCACCCCGCGCATCACGTCGTTGACGCGCAGTGCGGCGGCCGGCTCGCCGTCGACGGCGACGCTCCAGCCGTCCATCAGCGCGTCGTTCAGCACGACGAGGCCGCCGCGATCGAGCCGCGCGCGCAGCGTGACGCCGGCGTTGCGCTCGCGCACGATCGCGACCGATCCGCGCGCGGCCGCGGAGCCGCCGCCGACGGTCGGTTCGTCGCGCTCCAGCGCAACCGTCGTGCGCGGATCGAAGCGCCGTTCGACGATCCGGCGCAGGGTCTCCCCCTCCCCGCTCGTCACGAGCACGCGCGAGGGGACGAACGCCCGCGGCACCGCCTGCCGGTTCTCGACGATCGTTGCATCCGGTCCGCGGTAGACGGTCGCGAGGCTCCCGCGCGAGGAACGCGCGAGACGGAAGCCCGGTTCGAGCACGAGCCAGCGCGCACCGAGCACGCTGAGGACGCGGATCGCCTGTCCGTCGAACTGCGTCAGCGGCAGTTCGAGCGGCGTCCAGCTCTGCTGCAGCGGGTTCGCGCGCAGCCACAGCGCGAGCAGGCGTCTGGTCGGCTGCGGCGGGTCGTAGCCGCGCACGTCGCGCAGGCCGTAGAGCAGACCGGCGTCCGGCGCGAGCGCGCCCTCCACGCCCATCACGCGCCCGTCGTCGCGATGCCGCTGGAGGTAGGCGATCGCGGGCGTCGCCGGCGGGAGCACCTGTGACGCAGGTCCCATCGGCTGGTAGCCGTGCGCGAAGTGCAGCGCGTCCGCGACGGCCAGCAGCACGAGGACGCCGCCGATCGCCAGGCTCCAGCCCGGCCGCGCGCGCGCGAGCAGCAGTGCGGCGCCGACCGCGAGCGCGAACAGCAGGAACCAGGCGATGCTCGTCAGCGCCAGCACGCCGCTGCTCGCGTAGTCGACGCCGGTCAGGAAGTGCCGCAGCGTGTCGCCCGCATCGGCGGCGGTCGCGCCGGCGGTGACGAGCGCGAACGCCCCGAGCGCCAGCGCGAGCAGCAGGACCGCGAGCCTTCGCCGGTCTCCCCGCGGCGCGTCGAGCACGGCCTGCAGCCCGAACGCCGCCAGCAGCGCGACGGCCAGCTCGAACGCGAAGTGGATCCGCTGCGGCTCGACCAGTTCCAGCACCGGCAGGTGCGTCGCGGCCCAGTAGAGGCCGGGAGCGTGCAGCGGGATCGCGAGGCCGACGAACGCGAGCAGCACGAGCGGCCCCTTGCGCGACCAGCCGCCGCGCGCGAGCAGCCCGACGCACGCGAGCAGCAGCGCGACGACGCCGGGATAGAACGTGCGCTCGTTGTAGTTGACGACGCCGAACGGGTTGTGCGCGACGTCGGTGAGGTTTTCGAACGCGCTCGGGCGGCCCCAGCGGTCCGGGAACAGCACCGTCTGGATCGCCTCGAAGGGGATCCGCTGCCCCGCGAGGTTCTCGCCCTTGCGCGCGAGCACGCCGACGGTCTCGTGCGAGGAGCGCGCCTCGGGGATCAGCATGAACGCCATCAGCAGCGTCCCGGCGCCGAGCGCGCCGCCCGCGAGCGCGAGCGCCCGCAGCCGACCGGCGGGCGGGCGCTCGCCCGGCCACGCCGCACGCGCGAGCGCGTAGAGCGCGGTCACGGCGAGGAAGTGGACCTGCATGCCCGGGTGCCCGCCGCCGAGCGCGATCGCCGTCACGACGGCGAGGCCGAGCGCGTTCGCGAGGCGGCCGTCGGCGAGGATCCGCTCCACCAGCAGGAACGCCCACGGCAGCATCGCGAGCACCCCGGGTAGCTCCGCGTGCGCGAGCCAGACGACGTTCACGGCCGAGAACGCGAACGCGACGCCCGCCAGCAGGCCCGGCAGGAACCCGAGTCTGAGCTGCCGCACGAGCAGGTAGGTCCCGAACGAGCCGGCGAGCAGCTTCAGCGCCGCCGAGACGCCGAGCCCGTAGTTCAGCGACAGCACCCACAGCGGCACGTTGAAGAGCGAGAAGAGCCCGTTCTGCACGTTCGAGTAGAACGGCGCGCCGGCGAGCGCGTACGGGTTCCAGGCCGGCAGCGCGCCTTCGTGCAGCAGCTGCCGCACGAGCAGCCGCCAGGGGTGCAGCACCAGCGGCAGGTCTATGAGGACCGTGTTCTGGAACGCGTGCACGTCGGCCGGCGCGTATGTCCGCCATGGCACGGAGCCGTAGAGGTCGGCCATCGGCGAGAAGATCTCGCCGCCCACCAACACCGGCCACAGGTAGGCGAGGACGAGCAGCCCGAGCAGCAGCGCGGCCGATGCGTGCGCGTGCTCCGTCAAGACCGCCGGCAGCCGCCGGCGCCCGGTCGCCCCCGTTCCCCCCATCGATCTCAAGCTTCCCAGATCGACGGCGCGCAGACTTCCGGTGTCTCAGGAGAGCGCGTCGCTCAGTCGAACGCCCCCTCGATCCGCAGCGCCAGCTCCAGCTCGAAGCGCCGCTGCGGGTCCTCGAGCGCGTCGCCGAACAGCTCGCGCAGGCGCGCGAGCCGGTAGCGGACCGTCTGCGGGTGGACGTGGAGCCGCTCGGCGACGGCCTGCAGGCGGCCCTGCGCGGCGAGCCAGGCGGCGAGCGTCGTCGTCAGCCGTGCGCGCGAGCCGGCCGGCAGCGCAGCAAGCGGCGCAAGACGCGTGCGCACCAGCTCCTGCGTGAGGCGCCGGTCGCTGCGCAGCAGCAGCGCGGTCGTGTGGTCGGCCGCGTCGAGCACGCCCTGCTCGGGCGCGGCCCCCTCCGCCGCCAGCGCCAGCACGGCTCTCGCCCGCGCCAGGCTCAGCGCCGCGTCGCTCCACGGCACCGGCGGACCGAGCGCGGCGAGATGGCGCGGCCCCACCGCGTGCTGCAGCTGCGTGCGCACCCGTGGGCGCTCGGGATCCGGCACCAGCGCGCAGACGACGTCGCCGACCGTGTCGACGATCGCGTCGGCGGGCAGCCGCGGCACGATCCGCTCGCTCTCCGCCTCCGGGAACGCGAACGCCGCCAGCGCGGACGGCAGGCGCCACTGCGCCTGGCGCGCCACCTCCTCGACGTCGAGCGGGTCGGCCGGCGGCTCGCGCAGCAGCAGGCGCGCGAGCCGCTGGCGCTGCGCGCGGCGCTCGCCCGCGGCGGCCGACTGCTCCAGCGCGTAGCCCTCCGCCGACTTCGCCGACAGCTCGTCGATGTAGGCGAAGATCGACTCCGCCAGCAGGTAGAGCGTCTCCGGCTCCAGGCCGGCCGCGACGCCGCCGGCCGAGAAGCGCCGCCATGCGACGCGCGCGCCGACGCGGTAGGCGGCCAGCAGCACGTCGAGGCTGCGGCCCGCGCGCACCTCGCCGCGCCCGAGGTCGACGTAGACGCGCGAGCGCGGCATCGAGCCGCCGGCCTCGATCCCGTCGAGGAACTGGCGCAGCGCCTCCTCCACGCCGACGACGAGCCCGCGCCCGAAGGGACCCTCGAGGGGTCGCGCGTAGGCCGGCACCTCGACGCGGATCGCGGCGATGATCTCGCGCGCGAGGTCCGGCAGCTGCGGGCGCAGCGCCGCGACCGCCGCGGGCGGCAGCCGCCGCCACGGGCGCGGTTCGAAGAGGTCTGGTGCAGACTCAACCATTCTTATAAGGAAAGCACAAGAATCGGCGCGGAAGACGTTGTCCGCAGACGAGGACAAGCAGTGGATTGCGTCATAGGGTTCAAAACCATGACCCGTGCGCATCGCATCTCCAACCTCGTCGCCGTCGTCCTCCCGTTCGTCGTGTTCCTCGGCTCGATCGTGCTGCTGTGGAACAAGGCCGTCGACTGGACCGACCTCGCGATCTTCGCGTTCATGTACGCGATCACCGGCTTCGGCATCACGATCGGCTACCACCGCCTCTTCACGCACCGCGCCTTCGAGACCTCGACGCCCGTGCGCGTCGCGCTCGCGATCGCCGGCTCGATGGCCGTCGAGGGCGACGTCATCACGTGGGTCGCCGACCATCGCAAGCACCACGCCTTCGCCGACGAGGAGGGCGACCCGCACAGCCCCCACGTCGACTTCGAGGACGGCTTCAAGGGCGCCGTCAAGGGCCTCTGGCACGCGCACGTCGGCTGGATGCTCGGCGACAAGACGCACGGCCGCGCCTCCGCGCGCCGCTACGCGCCCGACCTGATCGACGACAAGCCGATCCGCTGGGTCAGCAAGACGTTCCTCCTCTGGGTCTACATGACGCTGCTGATCCCGTTCGTCCTGGGCTTCGTGCTGAGCGGCTTCTCGCTCGTCGGCGGACTGCTCGGGCTCGTGTGGGGCGGCTTCGTGCGGATCTTCCTGCTGCACCACATGACGTGGTCGATCAACTCCGTCTGCCACTTCTTCGGCGCCCGCCGCTTCGAGACCGACGACGAGTCGCGCAACGTCTTCTGGCTCGCATTGCCGTCGCTCGGCGAGGCGTGGCACCACAACCACCACGCCTTCCCCACCTCCGCCTTCCACGGGCTGCGTCCGCTCGAGAAGCTCGCCGATCCCAGCGGGATGGTGATCGGCGGCATGGAGAAGCTCGGGCTGGTGTGGAACGTCGTGCGCGTGAGCGACGAGCGCCAGCAGAGAAAGCAGGCCAGAGACACGGCGCTGGTCGGCGCCGCGTAGAGCTTGGGGGACCGGCGCGGGAGCCGGTTGCGTCGGAGGGGTGAGCCTGGGCACCGCTCCGACGCGTCATCTGGCGCGTTCCCTACATTGTCGTGCCCGTGAGACTTCGAACCGCGCTCCTGCTCGCCCTCGCCCTGCTGCTGCTCGGCGCCGCTCCCGCGGCGGCCGGCGGCGTCGTGCAGGTCGACGGCTCGGTGCTGCGCTTCACGGGCGGCGACGACGAGCCGAGCAATGTGACGATCGACGACGTGGACGGCACGCTCGTGCTGGTCGACAACGCCAGCCGCATGAGCGTCCTGCTCCCGCCGGCCCCGGCCGTGCCCTCGCCCCCCGGGGGCGGCGCCGTCATGCCCCTTCCCCCCGTCTGCAGGGTGCTCGACGGCGGCTATCGCGTCGAGTGCCTGGACGCAGGCGTCGAGCGGATCGAGGTGACACTCGGGCTGCTCGGCAGCGATGTGCGGATCCGCGCGGCGCTACCGACGAAGATCGAGGGTGGACCGGGCGACGACCTGATCGTCGGCGGCCCCTCCGAGGACGCGATCGACGGCGGACCCGGGCAGGACATCCTCGCGGGCGGCTCCGGCCCCGACGTGCTGAGCGGCGGTCCGGGCGAGGACCTCGTGACCTACGAAGACCGTCTCGCCTCCGACGGCGCGCTGCTGCCGCGGCGCGGCGCCGTGCGCGTCCAGGTCGGGCGGCCGGACTTCAGCGGCTCGGGCGACGAGCGCGACACGATCGAGACCGACGTCGAGCAGCTGCAGGGCGGTGGCGGCGCCGACCGCTTCTCGCTGCGCGACGGGCGCGCCACCGAGCTCGCATGCAGCGGCGGCCGCGACAGCGTCGTGGCCGACCCGCGCGACGTGCTCGACATCGACTGCGAGAGCGCGACCGTCGCGCCGCAGCCCGGCGGCCCGCGCCTGCCCGTCGCGACGCTCCCCTTCCCCTTCCCCGGCGTGAACGACAGCGGCCGCAGCACGATCACGGTCGAGCCGCTCGTGCCGCTGCAGGACGGCGCGATCGCGCTGCGCGTCAGCTGCCCCGCCGGCCTCGGCCTGCTGGAGCTGGTGAGAGCGCTGCCGTGCACCGGGCGCGTGCGCTTCACGCGCTCGGACGGCGTCGCGATGGGCATCAAGCGCGTCAACGTCCCGCGCGGCGGCGCGATCGCCTACCACCTCCCCCTCTCCAGCTCCCGCGCGCTCGCGCGCCGCGCCGGCGGCCTCGCGCTCACCGCGACGGCGATGCCGGATCGCGGGAACGTGCTGCGGACGCTGCGCTTCCGCGTGCACGGGTAGTCCGCGCCGCGCCCCGGCGATCCAGCTGGCTGACATCGCCGCGACGGAGAACGACAGCGCGCGCTAGCGTGCGCGCGACAAGGCGGCGGGCCATGTCGGAACCAGCGACGCTCGCCGGAGGATCTCGAGAAGGAGAGCAGGATGCACAGACGCGTCATGCCATCCCCCGCGATGGTGGTCGCCCTCATCGCGCTGTTCGTCGCCCTCGGCGGCACGGGCTACGCCGCGAGCGGCGCCCTCAGCGACGGCGGCAGCCCGCAGGCGTCGGTCGCCAGAGGCAGAAGAACGAGCCTGCGCGGTCCGCGCGGCTTCAGAGGCTCCAGAGGCGCGACCGGCGCATCGGGCCCGCAGGGTCCCGCAGGCGCGAAGGGGTCACAGGGTGCCCAGGGTCCGCAAGGTCCGCAAGGTCCGCAGGGCCCCGCCGGCACCGCGAAGGCGTATGCGTCGATCGCCGGCGACGGCACCCTCGTGCCCGGTCACGCGCTCAACATCACCCAGTCGAACATCTTCCGTCTCAGAACCGGCATCTACTGCCTCAACCTCGCGGGCATCGGCATCACGACCGACAACGCCGTCGCAGTCGCAACGCTCAACTACCGCGACAGAACCACCACCGACGGCGAGACCGCGGCGGTGAACACGGGGACGGGCACCAGAGAGTTCAACGACTGTCCCCCCGGGTTCATCGAGGTCCGCACCGCCAGCAGCAGCGGCCCGAACGACGCGGGCTTCGACATCGCGTTCATGTAGGCGTCCGCGACAGGCGATCCTGCGGCGAGCACCGCGCAGGATCGCCTAGCCGTCGCCCACGAGGCGCCGGCTCAGCCCCGCTCGAGCGGGGCCATCGTGAGCCCCGCGTCCGACAGCTGCTCCCAGTACAGCTCGGCGATCTCCTGCTGCCCGCTCCACACGAGCGCCTGGCCGCTGGTGTGGATCTGGTCGGCGTAGGCGTAGCCGCCGTCGACGTTCACGCCGGGGATGTAGCGGGCGAGCGTGTGGGCGACGTGGTCGAACGTGTTGTGGTCGTCGTTGCGGACGATCACGCGCCAGTGGCCGCCGAGGCCGGAGCCGGGACCCTGCGTGCGCGGCCGCTCGATCGTCTGGGACATCGTCGGGAAGATACCGCCGAACGCGCGCGCGGCTACGCCGACTGGACGTCCGTCGAACGCTCGGCGCGCTTGCGCCAGTAGCGCTCGAGCCCCTGGTAGACGTGCTCCGCCGGCAGCGCCGAGCCGTAGGCGGCGCGCAGCGCGTCATCGTCCGTCGCGGCGGCGACGCGCGCTCTGACGGCCGCCGTCACCGTCTCCAGGTCCGCGCCCCTCACCAGCTCGGCCAGCTCGTGCAGCGAGCTGCGCGTCGCCTCCAGCTGCTCGTCGACCGACTCGATCGCGCCGAAGTGCGTCAGGCCGAGGCTCGTCGGCTGCCACGCGGCGATCAGTTCGAGCGAACGGTCCCACGCCTCGACGTCGATGTCGGGCGGCGGCGTCGGCGCGAGCGTCAGCCCGGCGGGCGGGATCTTCACGCCGGCCATGTCGCCGACGAACGCGCGCCCGCTGTCCTCGTGCAGGTAGCAGACGTGGTGCGAGGCGTGGCCGGGCGTGTAGGCGACGCGGAAGCCGCCTGCGAGCGGCACCGTCTCCCCGCCGGCGAGCACGTGGACGCGCTCGGCCGGGACCGGCAGCACCTCGCCCCACAACGCCCGCATGTTGTCCTCGCCGTACAGGCGCCCGGCGCTCGCGAGCAGCTTCGAAGGATCGATCAGATGCGGTGCGCCGCGCTCGTGCACGTAGACGTCGAGATCGGGCCAGCGGCGCAGCAGCGCGCCCGTCCCGCCGGCGTGGTCGAGGTGGATGTGCGTCAGCAGCAGCGCGCGCGGGCGCGCGTCCCCGAGCGCCTCCAGCAGCGCCGGCAGCGAGGACTCCGGGCCGGGATCGACGAGCACGTCGCCGACGCGCCAGCAGCAGATGACGCGCTCGAGGCCCTTGAAGCGGACGTCGATGGGCTGGAGCGCGACGGGATTTATGCGACCTTCCACGTATCTGCACCTTACAATCGAGGCCATGAGCGACGACGCCCGGTCCCCACACCGCCTTCCGCAGCCCGATCGTCCGTGGATGATGCGGACGTACGCCGGCCATTCGACCGCCGAGAAGTCGAACGAGCTGTACCGCGGCAACCTCGCGAAGGGCCAGACGGGCCTCTCGATCGCGTTCGACCTGCCGACACAGACCGGCTACGACGCCGACCACGAGCTGGCGCGCGGCGAGGTCGGCAAGGTCGGCGTGCCGGTCGCCCACAAGGGCGACATGCGGGCGCTGCTGCACGACATCCCGCTCGACAAGATGAACACGTCGATGACGATCAACGCGACGGCCGCCTGGCTGCTCGCGCTCTACATCGTCACGGCCGAGGACGAGGGGATCGCGCAGGAGCTGCTCCAGGGCACGACCCAGAACGACATCATCAAGGAGTACCTCTCGCGCGGGACGTACGCGTTCCCGCCCGGCCCGTCGATGCGGCTGATCGCCGACATGGTCGCCTACACCGTCGAGCACGTTCCGAAGTGGAACCCGATCAACGTCTGCTCCTACCACCTGCAGGAGGCCGGCGCGACGCCGGTGCAGGAGATCGCGTACGCGATGTCCACGGCGATCGCCGTGCTCGACGCGGTCAGAGAGCGCGTGCCCGCCGAGCAGATGGGCAAGGTCTTCAGCCGCATCTCGTTCTTCGTCAACGCCGGCGTGCGCTTCGTCGAGGAGCACGCGAAGCTGCGCGCGATGGGGATCCTGTGGGACGAGCTGGGCCGCACGCGCTACGGGGTCGACGACCCGAAGCAGCGCCGCTTCCGCTACGGGGTGCAGGTCAACTCGCTCGGGCTGACCGAGGCGCAGCCGGAGAACAACGTCCAGCGCATCGTGCTCGAGGCCCTGGCGGTCACGCTCGGCCGCGACGCGCGCGCGCGCGCGCTGCAGCTGCCGGCGTGGAACGAGGCCCTGGGGCTTCCCCGCCCGTGGGACCAGCAGTGGTCGCTGCGCCTGCAGCAGGTGCTCGCGTTCGAGACCGACCTGCTCGAGTACCCCGACATCTTCGAGGGCTCGGTCGTGATGGACGGCCTCGTGGAGGAGCTGCTGTCCGGGGCGCGCGCCGAGATGGCGATCGTCGCCGAGCACGGCGGCGCGGTCGAGGCGGTCCCGTACATGAAGGCCGCCTTGGTGGAGTCGCACCGCGAGCGGATCCGCCGCATCGAGGCGGGCGAGCAGAAGGTCGTCGGACAGAACGTCTACACCGAGACGGAGCCGTCCCCGCTGACGGCGGACGGCGACGGCGGGATCCTGGTGGTGGACCCCGAGGTCGAGCAGCATCAGAAGGATGCGCTGACCGCGTGGCGCTCGGCGCGAGATCAGGCCGCCGTGGACGCGGCGCTGACCGAGCTGTCGCGCGTCGCGGCCTCCGACGAGAACGTGATGGAGGCGACGATCGCCGCCGCCCGCGCCGGCGTCACGACCGGCGAGTGGGCCGCCGCGCTGCGCGACGTGTTCGGCTCCTACCGCGGCCCGACCGGCGTCGGCGAGTCGGCCGCGATCGGCAGCGAGTCGCTGGAGGAGATCCGCGACGAGGTCGAGCGCGTGTCCGAGGGCCTCGGCCGGCGGCTGAAGATCCTCGTCGGCAAGCCGGGCTTGGACGGCCACTCCAACGGCGCCGAGCAGATCGCCGTCGCCGCGCGCGACGCGGGCATGGAGGTCGTCTACGAGGGAATCCGCCTGACGCCGGCGCAGATCGCCGCGAGCGCGCTGCAGGAGGGCGTCCACGTCGTGGGGCTGTCGATCCTGTCCGGCTCGCACCGGGAGCTGATCCCGAGCGTGATCGAGGCGCTGCGCGAGGCCGGCGTCGGCGACGTCCCCGTGATCGTCGGCGGGATCATCCCCGTCGCCGACGAGGCCCCGCTCAAGGAAGCGGGCATCGCCGCCGTCTACACCCCCAAGGACTTCGACATCACGCGCATCATGCGCGACGTCGTGGCGTTGGTGGCCGAGCGCAACGGGTTGGCTGCTCCCGCCTGAGCCCGGACCGTCTCGGCGGGCGGGTCCTGTCAGCTCCGGGTGCGCGCACACCGCCCTTTCGGGCGGCGCACGTGCATCCTCACTGCCACCCGCCCGATCGGCGTTCGCCCGAGCTCGCGGCTAGCGTTCTGCGCGTGAGTGACCTCGCTGCACAGCTGCGCGACCGCGACCTGTCGGCTGCGCCGGCCGTCCTCAACCTCGTCGAGAGTCGGGCGCCGGCGGCGCAGGCGGCGATCGCCGCGCTGCTCGCGGGCGTCTCGCCGGGTGCGCTCGGAGGCGAGGCGGCGGGACACATCGTGGGCGTGACGGGACCGCCGGGGGCCGGCAAGTCGACGTTGCTGTCGCAGCTGGTCGCGGGCTGGCGGGCGCAGGGGCGCAGCGTGGCCGTGCTGGCGGTCGACCCTTCGTCGAAGCGCTCTGGCGGCGCACTGCTCGGCGACCGCGCGCGGATCGAGTACGACCCCGCCGACAGCGCAACCTTCATCCGCTCGATGGCCGCCGGCGACCGCCTCGGCGGCCTCGCGCCCGCCACGCGCGCGGCAGCCCATGCGCTCGCGGCGGCGTTCGACGTCGTCGTGATCGAGACGGTCGGCGTCGGGCAGTCGGAGACGGAGGTCGCGGAGGTCGCGGACACCGTCGCCGTCGTCGTGCAGCCGGGCTCCGGCGACGTGCTGCAGTTCCTCAAGAGCGGGATCATGGAGATCCCGGACGTGCTCGTCGTGACGAAGGCGGACCTCGGCCAGGTCGCGATCTCGGCACGGCGCGACCTGCACGCCGCGCTGCGCTCGCTCGGCGCGCGCGAGACGCAGGTCGTCGCGGTCAGCTCGCTCGCGCCGCCGCAGGGGATCGACGGGCTGCTCGACGCGCTCGACGCGCATCGGGAGCGCAGCGACGTGGCAGCGCGCCGCCTGCGCGCCCGCCGCCTGCATGCGCTTGCCGACTTCACCGCCGAGCACGGCGCGCGCGGCCTGCGCGCGCTCGGCGGGCGCCGCGCCGCCGAGCGCTGGCTGGAGCAGCAGGATGCCGGGCTCGACGTGCCCGCGCTGGAGCGTGCGCTGGCCGGGCATGCGGAGATCGGGTAGGGCACAATCCCCGCCGTGCTCGTCGACCTGCTGATCCTCGTCGCGACGTTCGCGGTCGTGAGCGCGCTCGCGGGGCTGCTCGGCGCCGCGAACCTCGGCACCGCGCTCAGCTTCGGCACGATCGCGTTCGCGGCCGTGCTCGTCGGCCTGATGCTCAAGCGCGACTGACGCCTCCTCCCGGCTGCCGCGGCTAGGGTTGCCCGCATGACCGCCGTGCCGCTGCCGCAGCTCGAAGGCGTCACCCACCGCGACGTGCACGCGCGCGGCCTGCGCTTCCACGTCGCCGAGGCCGGTCCGGCGGACGCTCCGCCGGTGGTCCTCCTGCACGGCTGGCCGCAGCACTGGTTCATGTGGCGCGACGTGATCCCCGGCCTCGCGACCGACCGCCGCGTGATCGCGCCCGACCTGCGCGGGCTCGGCTGGAGCGACGCGCCCAAGCACGGCTACCTGAAGCAGGAGCTGGCCGACGACGTGCTGGCCGTGCTGAGCGAGCTGGGCGTCGAGCGCTTCGACCTGATCGCGCACGACTGGGGCGCCTGGGCGGGCTTCCTGATCTGCGCGACCGCTCCCGAGCGCGTCGGCCACTACCTCGGCTGCTCGATCCCCCATCCGTGGCCGCCGCAGGAGCGCCCGACCCCGAGACGGCTGCTGAACCTCTGGTACCAGGTCGCCCTCGGCTCGCCCGGCTTCGGCGCCTGGCTGATGCGCAACGGCCGCTTCACGCAGCAGATTCTGACCGTCGCGCGCTCGCACGGCGACTACACGGCCGACGAGATGGCGGCGTTCGTAGACGTGCTGCGCGAGCCCGACCACGCGCACGCGACCTCGATGTACTACCGCACGTTCCTGCAGCACGAGCTGCGTCCGCTGATGTCGGGCGCCTTCAAGGCGAACGTCGTCGAGACGCCGATCCACCTGCTGTGGGGCAGACGCGACCGCATCCTCGAGGGCGCGAAGGACAGCGGCGACCACGAGCGCTACGCGCCGAACATGAAGATCGAGTGGGTCGACGCCACCGGCCACTTCCTGCCCGAGGAGCGGCCGGAGCTGGTCGTGCAGCGGGCGCGCGAGCTGTTCGCGCGCTGAGCGCTCAGCGCCGCGGCGTCAACCGCAGCGCGTAGGTCGCCGTGCCGCCCTGTCTGGTGCGGACGCGCAGCGTGAGCCGCTGTCCGGCGAGATGCTGCGGCAGATCCAGCCGCCAGCCGTTCGGCGCCTCGCGCAGTGCGTGCCAAGGGCCCCGTCCCAGCCGCCAGCGGATCGCGTGCGCGTCGGTCTCGTACAAGCCGAGCGTGGCGCCGTCGCGCACCGCCAGCCGCGGGTCGCGCGTCGCGGTCGAGGCGAGCCGCGTCGCACGCCAGCCGCGGTTGACGAGACGCTGCGTCGCGCCGGGCGCCGCATGCAGCGTCGTCGTGCGCCTCCCCGCGCGAACGCTGAGCGACCACGCCTTGTCGGTCTGCGCGCAGACGCCCGACAGCGGCAACCGGCTGATCCGCCACGGGCCGCCTCTGGCCGCCTGCTCGCTCACGACCAGCGCGTCACGCGCGTGCGCGATCTGCGGCGAGAGCTCGTCGCCGCTCACGAGGCTGACCGGCCGCTCGACGCGCACGCCGCAGGACGGCAGGTAGGCGCGCAGCGGAATGGACGCGGGCGGCTGGACGCGCGTGATGTCGCGTGCCAGCCAGCTGACGAATCCGCCGGACAGCTGGACGACGCGCAGCATTCGCCCGTGCGGCGGCCGCGGCTCGAGCACCTGTGCGGCGCTCTCGCCGCAGCGCTGCAGCGTGAGCGCGCTGCGCAGGCCCCAGCTCACGCCGTAGGGGGCCTCGTAGAGAAGCGGATCGAAGTACGGCGGCGGATCGGTCACGCCCGTGAAGGGGACGTCCCAGCGCGTCTGGCGCAGCGGCTCGCACAGCGTCGTCACGAGGCCGGGCGCGTCGACGTCGAACACCCGGTCCGCCGCCGCCTGGAAGTCGACGCGCGCGCCGGAGCGCCAGTCGATCGCGAAGTCGCGCGTGCCGGCGTGGTAGGTGTACGCCGCCATCTGCACGCCCTGCCGGCCGACGGCGTTGAACCACGCCGCACCGACCGGCTCATCCAGGTCCGCGTACCACTCCTCCACCACGCCCGCGGGAACATGAACCGCGCGGGTCGACAGGTCCAGCAGCCGCGGCTCGTCGGCCGGAAAGCGACCGAACCAGAAGTCGTGCTCGGTCGAGCAGCGGAACAGCAGCTGCCCGCCGCCGGCCAGGTCGAGCTGCGTCGGCGGCGCGAGGCAGCCGCCGCTGAGGTCGACCGTGCTCGCGAGCGCCCCGTGCCCGTCGGCCGGCTGAAGCGTGCCCGGCGCCGCGAACCATGCGATCGCGTCCGCACCGTCGGCGCGCGCCGGCGACGACGCCTGCTCGGCGAGCACGCGATTGCCGTCCGCGTGCGCGCCCGTGGCAGTCGCGAGCACGGCGAGCAGGGCGCACGCCAGCGCCGTGAGTCCCCTGTGAATTCGTCGCATGCCGTCCCAACGAGGGCATGCGCCGGGAAGTTGCGCAGACCACCGGCGCGCCGGGTGCCGCCCCCGCATTAGGGTGGCTCGCCATGGCCCTCGGCTGCTTCGTCTCCACCGGCAGATCGCTCGAGCAGGCGCTCGCGCGCGTGCAGCGGGCGGAGGAGCTGGGCTACGAGTCGGCGTACGTGACGCACATCGCGGGGCGCGAGTCGCTGACCGTCGTCACCGCATACGCGATGCGCACGAACCGCATCCGCGTCGGCACGGGCGTCGTGCCGATCTACACGCGCACGCCGGCGACGATGGCGCAGACCGCGGCCACGATCGACGACCTCTCCGACGGCCGCCTGAACCTCGGCCTCGGCGTCTCGCACCGCCCCGTCGTCGAGGGCTGGCACGGGCAGACGATCGACAGACCGGTCGCGGAGATGCGCGAGTACGTCGCGATCGTGCGCGCGATCCTGCGCGGCGAGCAGCCGCCGGCTGACGGCGAGAAGTGGCGCACCGGGTTCCAGCTCTCGGGGCTCGCGCCGCGCCCCGAGCTGCCGATCTACGTCGCCGCCCTCTCCCCCGGCATGCTGCGGCTCGCCGGCGAGATCGCCGACGGCGTGATCCTGTGGCTGTGCACGCCGTCCTACATCCGCGACGTCGTGGTCCCGATGGTGCGCGAGGGCCGCGAGCGCGCCGGCAAGACGCTGGAGGGCTTCGACGTCGTCCCGGCGGTGCCGGCCGCGGCCGTCGAGGACCCGTCGACGGCGCACGCGTCGATGCGGCGCGAGCTGATCCCCTACTTCGGCCTGCCCTTCTACCGCGCGATGCTCGAGCGCTCGGGCTTCGAGGACGAGATCGCCGCGTTCGACGCGGCCGCCGCCTCCGGCGACGGCGACGCGATGCAGCAGGCGATCTCCACGCGCTTCCTCGACGTCCTCGCCGCCGTCGGCGACGCCGACGCGGTGCGCGCCGGCGTGGAGCGCTACCGCGCCGCCGGCGCGACGTCGCCGTGCGTCGGCCCGATCGGCCGCACCGACTTCGACGCGACGCTCGAAGCGGCCGCCGGCGGGTAGCGTCGCGCGTAGGCGGCCGGTTCCGGCGGCCGAAGCGCGAAACCGATTACCCCGTCCCGAACCGCCGGCGCAGGCGGCGGTGCCGGTGGCGGAACGTGAACTGGAAGACCGGTCTCAGCAGCGGCGCGAGCCCGGGGACGCGCGGCACGAAGCGGATGCGGTCGGTGACGAGACATGTGCGCTCGCCGAGCGGCTCGACGCTGCGGTCGTGATGCCAGGCGCGCTGGCTGAGCATCGTCGAGCGCTCGCTGAAGGCGAAGCCGGGGCCGACGCGCTCGATGCCGATGTCGTCCCAGTCGAACGGGATCAGGCCGCCGAGCAGCAGCCAGCTGCGCCCGAGCCGCCGCGGCGCGACGACGTCCGCGATGCCGAAGTCGCCGCCGAGGCCGCGCGGCACGGTCATGCGCGCGATCGGCATCAGCTCCTCGTTGACGCCCTCCGCCGTCGTCGCGAACGCCCACACCTCGGCGGCCGGCGCCCCGAGCCGGGAGCTGACCTCGAACGAGCCTTCGCGCGCCGGCACGCCCAGGACGCTAGCGTCCCCCGCCGAACCCCGCGGCAGCACGCGGCGACAGCTCGTGCGACTCGATCACGCGGTCGATCAGGCCGTACTCGCATGCCTCCTGCGCGGTGAAATAGCGGTCGCGGTCCATGTCGTCGTGGACGCTCTCGACGCTCTGACCGGTGTGCTCGGCGTACAGCGCGTCGATGTGACGGCGCAGCTCCAGCGTCTCTCTCGCGTGGATCGCGATGTCGCTCGCCTGCCCCTGGAAGCCGCCGCTCGGCTGGTGGATCAGGATGCGCGCGTTGGGCAGCGCCATCCGCTTGCCTCTGGTCCCGCCCATCAGCAGCAGCGAGCCCATCGACATCGCGACGCCGAAGCAGATCGTGCGCACGTCGGGCTTGACGAAGCGCATCGTGTCGTAGATCGCGAGGCCGGCGTAGACGGACCCGCCCGGCGAGTTGATGTACAGCGAGACGTCCTTCTCGGGGTCCTGCGACTCGAGGTGCAGCAGCTGCGCCACGACGAGGTTCGCGATGTCGTCGTCGACCGCCTGGCCGAGGAAGACGATGCGCTCGTTCAGCAGGCGCGAGTAGATGTCGAACGAGCGCTCGCCGCGGGGGCTCTGCTCGACGACCATCGGGACGAGGGGCATGGCGGTATCCTTTCGACAACTGCCTGGTTGTCGTCTAACAATAGCAACCATCTGGTTGTCAAAGGAGCCGCCATGCCGACGCGCCGTGAGATCGAGATCGAGGCCACGCCCGAGGAGGTCTGGGAGTCGCTCGCGACCGAGGAGGGCCGCGAGGCGTGGCTGGAGGACGAGCCCGCGCGCGAGCTGCACGTCGAGGCCGCCGACCCGCCGCACCGCCTCGTCTGGTGGTGGTGGGACGAGGACGCGCCCGCGACGCGCGTCGAGATCCTCGTCGTCGCCGCACCCGCGGGCGCGCGCGTGGTCGTCGTGGAGTCCGAGCCGGCGTTCCCGCTCGCTGCGCTCGCGGCGCGCTTCACGTTCGCGTACGCCTGAGATGAGCGACGCGATCGGACCCGTGTTCGCGGCGCTCGCCGACCCGACGCGCCGCCACGTCGTCGAGACGCTCGTGCGCGAGGGCTCCACGAGCGTGCCGGCGCTGAGCGCCGCGCTGCCGATCACGCGGCAGGCGATCGCCAAGCACCTCGCCGCACTCGGCGACGCGGGGCTGATCGAGCGGTCGCCCGAGGGCGCCGGACGCGAGGTCCGCTACCGCCTGCGGGCGGGCGCGCTGCAGCCGGCGAGCGCCTGGCTGGACGAGACGGCGGCGGCGTGGGACGAGCGGCTGACGCGGCTGAAGCGCAGCGTCGAGCGACCGCCCGCTTAGCTCTGCGGAGCGGGCGCGCCCTTCAGGCCCTGCTCGATCGCCGCACGGAACTCGTCGATCCCGAACGCGCCCTCCAGGCGCGCCGCCACGCGGCCGTCGGCACCGATCACGAACAGCCACGGCTCGCTCGTGAGCCCGTACGCGGTGAGCTGCGGGCGCAGGCCCTTCGCGTAGTCGTTGTCGTTGTAGACCTCGTTGTGGATGAAGGCGACTCTGTCGCCGTACGCGCTCGCGAGCTGCACCGCCTCGTCGGCGACCGGCCCGCAGACGCGCGATCTGCACAGCGCGGGCGTCGCGAACAGCAGCGCCACCGGTCTTCTGCCGAGCGCGTCGGCGAGATCTGTGTGGAGGTCGTCGGGCGGGACGCGCGTGTCGATCTTCGCAACGTCGCCGCCGACCGACTCCGGCGTCGGCGTGTGCACGCGCGGCGCCATCTCCCCCACGGCCGGCACCGGCGATCTGCTGCGCACGATGACCGCCGACGCGGCGCCGAGCAGCTCCTCGCCGGAGCGCGTGACCACCAGCAGCAGCCATCTGCCGGGTCCCGGCAGGTCGACGTCGGCGTGGTAGACGGCCTTCACGTCGTCGCCGGCGCTCGTCTGGCTGCGGAACGCCGGGCGCACCTCCAGCGAGTCGGCCGGTGCGAGGAACGGCCCGCGCGCCTTCGAGCGCTCGTCGCGCGCCACGTAGACGGCGGTGTTGCCGTAGATCAGCGTCCCGTCGTGCTCGATCAGCCCGAACGCGACGCGGTTGCGGCCCGGCGTGTAGTCGGTCGTCGCGAGCGCGACCTCGGGGCCGCCGCCGTACAGCGAGTCGGCCAGCTGGCGCAGCGTGCGGCCTCTGACGGCGGGGAAGTCGGCGCGCGTCGGGTGCTCGGCAACCGCGACCTCGCGGGGCGCCGGCGGCGGCGTCGCGTTGGGCGAGGATGCCCCGCCGCCGTCCGACGCGTCTCCCCCTCCGCACCCGGCTGCTGGGATCGCGATCGCGGCACAGACGAGTGCGAGGAACGCGGTGCGGATCGGCGAACGGGGCATCGGACTCAAGAGGACGCCTCCGAGCGCCCGCTTCTTCCCCGCAGGCTACGCGCTCGGGGGGACGGGCGCGCTCCTGCGGTCACTCCGGCCAGGCCGCGCCGTCGCGGCCGAGCAGGCCGGACGCCGTCAGCAGGTCCTCCGGCGCGTTGACGTTGAAGAACGAACGCGCGTCCTCCAGCTCGAGCACGCGCGGCCGCAGCGCGGCGACCGCGTCGCTCAGCGACGGCGGCGGGTCCTGCGCGAGCGCGGCCGCGAGCGGCGCGTGAGCGGCCGGCGCGTAGCGCGCGAGCAGCGGCTGCAGGCGGCCGCCGGCGCGCGGCACGACGGCCGGCGCCCCGCCCGCGTCGGCGTGCGCGAGCAGGTCCACGAGGTCGGGACCGACGAACGGCAGGTCGCCGGCGCTCACCAGGACCTCCCGGCCCAGCCCCTCCATGCCCGCCGCCGCGCCGGCGGCCTCGAGCGCGTGCACGATCCCGGCGAGCGGATGCCGCGGCTCCGGCGGCTCGATCCAGATCGGCACGCCCGGCAGCGGCGGCAGCTCGCTCTCGCGCTTCGCGACCACCACGACCTCCGCCAGCACGGCCTGCAGGGCGCGCAGCGGATACACCACCAGAGGCGTGCCGCAGAGCTCGACGGCGGCCTTGCCGCCGCCGATGCGGCGCCCGGCGCCACCGGCGAGCACGACGCCGATCGGGTCCCGTGTCTCGCCCATCGTCGGTCGGAGCATAGAATCAGGGCGATGGAGGGATCTACCGACCAGGAGACCGTCCGCAGCTGGCTGCGCTGCTACCGCTGCTGGTCCCAGAACCTCGAGGTGCAGGTGCACTACGAGGGCATCCACCGGATCGACCCGGGGACGGGCGAGCGCGCGGAGGTCGTGGACGAGCTGCAGGAGGCCGTCGTGCAGTGCCTCGACTGCATGCACGACCAGCCGCACCTCGGCTTCCACAACGGCCGCGTCGAGCCGATCGAGGACCGCTGGGAGCGGATGGTCGCGGGCACGCCGTGGGTCGCCTCGTGCACCGTCACGGTCGAGGCAGACGACGTCGAGACGTGCTCCGGCCCCGAGGCCGGCGACGCGCTCTCCTACGCCGCCTTCGGCGATCACGGCACGCGCGAGTTCTTCACCCACGTGCGCTTCCACAAGCACGACGACGACCAGATCGTCGTGCACCTGCTCGTCGAGCTCTACGCGCGCTCCTCCGAAGAGGCGACGGACGTGCTGGAGACGGCCGCCCGCGGAGCCCTGGCGATCACGTCGCTGGCGGAGGAGTCGCGTCCGCCGGCTTCGAGCGCCGACGACGTGCACTGACCTTTCCTCGAACGAACGTCCGCGGCCGCGTGAGACGACCGGCCGGCGTGCCAGGATCAGGTCCGATGAGGCCGGCCGTCCCTCCCCTGCTCGCGATCGTCGCGCTCGCGATCCCGGCGATCGGCTGCGGCAGCAGCGTGACGGAGACCTCCTCAAACGGGACGGCTGAGACGCCTGCACCCTCGCAGACGCCGCAGCAGAGCACGCAGGCGGACGAGGCGATCGCGCACGCGGCCCTGTTGCGCCTGTCCGACCTGCCCGTCGGCTGGACGGCCGCACCCGACGACTCGTCCGACGCCCACTGTCCGGCGATCGACGACGCGGAGCAGCACCCGCACGAGGAGTCGCTGCGCTTCGACGGCGGCGGCGACCAGGCCGCGCAGCACGAGGCGATCGTGCTCGCCACCGAGGAGGAGGCGGACGCGACCCTCCAGGCGCTCGTCTCGCAGGACACGCTCGACTGCATCGCGGAGCAGACCGAGCAGACGATCCGGCAGCAGGCGTCGGCCGCCACCCAGGTCGGCGACGTGACAGCCGCGCAGCTGAACGTCTCCGCGAGCGGCGACCGCACGGCGGCTGCGCGCGTGACGATCCCTGTCACCGCGAACGGCCTCGACGTCGAGGTCTACGAGGACTTCGTCTTCAGCCGCGTGGACCGCGGGCTGAGCCTGATCGCGCTGATCGCGCAGGGCAGCCAGCCGGACGACGCGCTTCGCGCGCAGTTGACCGAGCGCGGCGCCGCGCGCATGCGCAGAGCCCTCGGCAGCAGCTGATCAGTCGACCGGCGCATCGCCGGCCGGCAGCAGCTGCAGCTGCCACCAGCCGACGTCATGCCAGCGGTCGAGCTTGAAGCCGATCTCGCGGTAGACCCCGACCGGCTCGAAGCCGAGCGACTCGTGCAGCTGCACGCTCGCCTCGTTGGGCAGCGTGATCCCCGCGCAGGCGACGTGCAGGCGCTGGGCGCACAGCAGCGGCAGCAGCACCTCGTAGAGCGCGCGGCCGACGCCGCGCCGACGCTGTTCGCCGTCGACGTAGACGGACACCTCGCAGGCCCAGCGATAGGCCGCGCGCTCGCGGTGCGGCGTCGCGTACGCGAAGCCGACGACGGCCCCGCCCGCCTCGGCCACGAGCCACGCATGCGCCGCCGTCGCACGCTCGATCCGCGCCCTCATCTGCGCCGCGTCCGGCGCGACCTCCTCGAACGAGATCGCCGTCTCGCTCACGTACGGCGCGTAGATCGCCGCACAGGCGGCCGCGTCACGCCCGGAGTCCGCCCGGCGGATCACCCGCCGGCACCACCGCGACGCACGCCCGGGCGCCCGATCAGCCGGGCGCGGCTCGTCCCGCTCGACATCCCCCCGCGGATTCCACAAGCACGGAGCGGCGCGGCCGACGCCCCACGACAGAGGATGTCGAGCGGGAGCGAGCCGCGCCCCGGCGTACCAGGGCGCGGCGAGCAGCGAGCGCTACGAGGCAGCGTTGAGCCGAGCCTCGAGCGCATCCAACTGCGCCGTCATCTCCACCGGCAGCTTGTCGCCGAAGATCGCGAGGTGCTCGCGCAGCGACGGCAGCTCGGCCTTCCACTCCTCCGGCGTCACCCGCAGCAGCTCCGCGAAGTCCTCGGCAGGGATGTCGAGGTCCACCAGCGGCAGCGCGCCCTCGGCCGGAAGCAGCCCGATCGGCGTCTCGACCGCGTCGGCGGTGCCGTTGCAGCGGCCGAAGACCCACGACAGCACGCGGCTGTTCTCGCCGAAGCCGGGCCACAGCCACTTGCCGTTGGCGTCCTTGCGGAACCAGTTGACGTAGAAGACCTTCGGCAGCACCGCGCCCTCGCGTCTGCCCATCTTCAGCCAGTGGGCGATGTAGTCGCCCATGTGGTAGCCGGCGAACGGCAGCTGCGCGAACGGGTCGCGGCGCAGTCTGCCGACGGCGCCGGCCGCGGCGGCCGTCGTCTCGGACGCCATCGTCGCGCCGAGGAAGACGCCGTGCTCCCAGTCGAACGCCTCGTGCACGAGCGGCACGACGGTCGAGCGGCGGCCGCCGAACAGGAACGCGTCGATCGGCACGCCGGCGGGGTCCTCCCACTCCGGCGCGATCGCCGGGTCCTGCGAGGCCGGGACGGTGAAGCGCGCGTTCGGGTGCGCGGCGGGCGTGCCGGACGCGGGCGTCCAGTCGTTGCCGTGCCAGTCGATCGCGTGGGCGGGCGCGTCGTCGGTCATGCCCTCCCACCAGATGTCGCCGTCGTCGGTTCTCGCGACGTTCGTGAAGATCGCGTTCTTCGCGGCGGTGGCGAGCGCGTTCGGGTTCGTCTTTTCGCTCGTGTTCGGCGCGACGCCGAAGAAGCCGGCCTCGGGGTTGACCGCGTAGAGGCGGCCGTCCTCGCCGAACTTCATCCAGGCGATGTCGTCGCCGACCGTCTCGACCTTCCAGTCGGGCAGCGACGGGATCAGCATCGCGAGGTTCGTCTTGCCGCACGCTGACGGGAACGCACCCGCGATGTACTTCACCTCGCCGTGCGGGTCGGTGAGCTTGAGGATCAGCATGTGCTCGGCCATCCAGCCCTCGTCGCGCGCCATCACGGACGCGATGCGCAGCGCGAAGCATTTCTTGCCGAGCAGCGCGTTGCCGCCGTAGCCGGAGCCGTAGGACCAGATCTCGCGCGTCTCCGGGTAGTGCACGATGTACTTGTTCTCCGCGTTGCAGGGCCAGCTGACGTCCTCCTGGCCCTCCTCCAGCGGCATCCCGACGGAGTGCACGCAGGGGACGAACTCGCCGTCCTGCCCGAGCACCTCGAGCGCGCCGGCGCCCATGCGGGTCATGATCCGCATCGAGACCGCGACGTAGGCGGAGTCGGTGAGCTCGACGCCGATGTGCGCGATCTCGGAGCCGAGCGGCCCCATCGAGAACGGCACGACGTACATCGTGCGCCCGCGCATGCAGCCCTCGAACAGGCCGTTCAGCTTCGTGCGCATCTCGGCCGGCTCGCACCAGTTGTTCGTCGGGCCGGCGTCGTCCTCGCTCTCTGAGCAGATGAACGTGCGGTCCTCGACGCGGGCGACGTCGCCCGGGTCGGACAGGGCGAGGTACGAGTTCGGACGCTTGGCGTCCGACAGTCGTTCGAAGGTGCCTGCGTCGACGAGCGCTCGACAGAGGCTGTCGTACTCCTCGGCGGAGCCGTCGCACCAGTGGATGCGATCGGGCTGCGTCAGTGCGGCGATCTCTTCCACCCAGGCGCGCAGCTTGGCATGGCTCGTGGGCGGGGCGGTGTCGGTGATGCTCACGTGATCTCCCTCGTGGCGGTCGCGGGACATCCGCGGGATTGTTCCATCTGCGCTGAAAGCGTGCTTCCGCAGGGTGGAAGGTGGGGCGGCCACTCCAACGCGACCGCCCCGCCCGGCGTCATGACCCCGGATTCTTGCGCGGCACCAGCACGAGCCGCTTGAACTCCGCGACCAGCACGCCGTCCTGGTTGAGCACGCGCGTGTGGACCTTCACGACGCCGCGGTCGGGCTTCGACTTCGACTCCTTGACGTCGAGCACCTCGGTCTCGCAGAACAGCGTGTCGCCGTGGAACACGGGGTTCGGGTGCGAGAGCTCCTCGGTGGCGAGGTTCGCGATCGCCTTGCCGGAGACGTCGGAGACCGACATGCCGAGCGCCAGCGAGTAGACGAGCGGGCCGACGACGACGTTTCTGCCCTGCTGCGACTTCGACGCGTAGACGTCGTTGAGGTGCAGCGGGTGGTGGTTCATCGTGATGAGGCAGAAGAGGTGGTCGTCGGACTCGGTGACCGTCTTCGCGGGCCAGTGCTTGTAGGTGGCGCCGACCTCGAACTCCTCGAGGTAGCGGCCGTAGGCGTGGGCGCCGGAGGCCTCGCGGGCCGCCTGGTCTGTCTCGACTGCGTTGATGGTGTCGCTCATGTGCTCAGGACCGTCCTGCGGGTTCGGAATGGCGATGGAATGTCCGCGAAGTGTGCCGTCTTCGCGCAGACCTTGCGTCGCGTTGACTCGCGGGTCAATACGATTTGCGCGACTCTTCACGTACCTGCCATCGAACCGAGAGACCCAGTGCGCAACCCACGAGACTTCGCGAAGCCCCTCGCAGTCGGGGCGCCCGACCCCGTCCTGGAGATTCCCGTCCGCCCGTCGCGGATGATCCATTTCTTCGACGCCTCCAACGAGAAGATGGCGGCGAAGGTGCCGGACATGGCCAAGCAGGCCGACATCCTGCTCGGCAACCTCGAGGACGCCGTCCCCGTCGATCGCAAGGAGGCCGCCCGCGAGGGCCTCGTCAGAGTCGGCCAGAGCGTCGACTTCGGCGACACGCAGCTGTGGACGCGCGTCAACAGCCTCGACTCGCCGTGGGTCCTCGACGACCTGCTGCGGCTCGTCGGCGAGATCGGCGACAAGCTCGACGTGATCATGGTCCCGAAGGTCGAGGGCGCCTGGGACATCCACTACGTCGACCGCCTGCTGGCCCAGCTCGAGGGCAGATTCGGCGTCAAGAGACCGATCCTCGTGCACGCGATCCTCGAGACGGCGCTCGGCGTCGCGAACCTCGAGGAGATCGCGGCGGCGAGCCCCCGGATGCAGGGAATGAGCTTCGGCCCGGCCGACCTCGCCGCCTCGCGCCGTATGAAGACGACGCGCGTCGGCGGCGGCCATCCCGGCTACCGCGTGATCGAGGACCCGGACCCGGACAACCCGGAGGCCCCGCGCGCGAGCGCCCAGCAGGACCTCTGGCACTACTCGATCGCGCGCATGGTCGACGCCTGCGCCGCGACGGGGATCCTGCCCTTCTACGGTCCGTTCGGCGACATCTCCGACGACGCCGGCTGCGAGGCGCAGTTCCGCGCGGCCTTCCTGATGGGCTGCGTCGGCGCCTGGTCGCTGCACCCGCGCCAGATCGCGATCGCCAAGCGCGTCTTCTCGCCGGACCCCGAGGAGGTCAAGTTCGCGCAGCGCGTGATCGAGGCGATCCCCGACGGCGCCGGCGTGCACATGCTCGACGGCAAGATGCAGGACGACGCCACCTTCAAGCAGTGCAAGGTGATGGTCGGCCTCGCCGAGCTGCTGGCCCAGAAGGACCCCGAGCTGGCCGAGGCGTACGGGTTCGTCACCACCACGACCGGGAGCTGAACAGTTGCGCTTCTTCGAGTACGAGTCGCGACAGATCGTCGCGGCGGCGGGCATCCCCGTCTCCCCCCACGGCTTCGCGAGAACGCCGGAGGAGGCGCGCAAGATCGCCGAGGAGATCGGCGGCTCCGTCGTGATCAAGTCGCAGGTGCTGACCGGCGGGCGCATGAAGGCCGGCGGCGTGAAGTTCGCCGACACGCCCGACGAGGCGGCCGAGCACGCCGACTTCATCCTCAGACTGGAGATCAACGGCCACATGCCGCGCGGCGTGCTGGTCGACTCCAGAGTCGCCGTCAAACAAGAGTTTTACGCCGGCGTCGTGTGGGATGGGATCCGCAAGCAGCCGGTGATGCTGTTCTCCGACATGGGTGGGATCGACATCGAGGAGGTTGCGGAGACGCATCCCGACAGAGTCGGCCGCGGGCACTTCTCGAACCTGATGGACGTCTCCGACTACCAGGCGAAGCAGGTGATTGCGTCCATCGGTGTGACGGGATCGGCTCTCACCCGGGCGACTCCGATTCTCGCGCGCCTCGCTCGTCTCTTCGTGAGACACGACATGACGCTGGCGGAGATCAACCCGCTCGCACAGCTCGAGGACGGCAGATTCGTCGCCGTCGACGCGCACATGGACATGGAGAACGAGGCGCGCGGCCGTCAGAAGGCCATCTTGAAGGGCCTCGGCGTCGGCGACGAGGAGACCCGCCAAGCACGCGAGGCGACCCCCTTCGAGCTCGCCGGAGAGGCGGTCGACGCCGCCTCGCACCGCGGCGTCGCCGGCAACGTGACGGAGTTCGACGGCAACCTCGGGCTCGTGATCGGCGCCGGCGGCGGTTCGCTCACTCTGTTCGACGCAGTCCGCGCCCACGGCGGCAAGCCCGCGAACTACTGCGAGATCGGCGGGAATCCGTCGGTTGAGAAGGCGTGTGGGTTGGCGAAGCTGGTGCTGCAGAAGCCAGGCGTCGACAAGATTGCGGTGATGATGTCGATCGTCTCCAACACGCGCGTCGACATCGTCGCGCGCGGCGTCATCAAGGCGTGCCTGGAGCTGGGCTTCGACCCGGCCGAGAAGATCGCGATCTTCCGCATCCCGGGCGCGTGGGAGGACGAGGGCTTCAAGATCCTGGAGAAGTACGGCGTCGAGTACTGCGACCGCTCGGTGTCCATGCACGAGGCGGCGCGACGAGCCGTCGAGAAGATCGAGGGGGTGGCCGCATGAGCATCTTGGTCGACGCGGACACGACGTTCATCGTCCAGGGCATCACCGGCCGCGAGGCCGTCAACCTGACGCGCGAGTGCCTCGACTACGGCGCCGGCGCGAAGGTCGTCGGCGGCGTGACGCCGGGCCGCAAGGGCCGCGAGGTCCACGGCGTGCCGGTGTTCGACACCGTCGCGCAGGCGGTCGAGCACCACGGCGGGCCGATCGACGGCTCCGTCGTCACCGTCCCGCCCGCCTTCACGAAGGACGCGGTGCTGGAGGCGATAGCGAACGGCATCAAGCTGATCGTGATCGTGACCGAGCGCATCCCGCGCCGCGACGTGGCCGAGATGGTGGAGTTCGCCGCGCGCCACGACGCGCGCATCATCGGGCCGAACTGCCTCGGGATCATCGTCCCCGACGTGATCAAGATGGGCGGCATCGGCGGCCCGGCCAAGGATGCTGCCAAGGCATACAGCCCGGGTTCGGTCGGGGTGATCTCGCGATCGGGCGGCATGACGACCGAGATGTCCTCGACGCTCACCGCCGCGGGCCTCGGCCAGTCCACCGCCGTCTCGATCGGCGGCGACGCGATCATCGGCTCCTCCTACGCGGAG
The DNA here is from genome assembly GCA_963812435.1 of uncultured Actinomycetes bacterium. GTDB lineage: Bacteria > Actinomycetota > Thermoleophilia > Solirubrobacterales > Solirubrobacteraceae > Conexibacter. The sequence goes on along the minus strand of CAWEUZ010000002.1, from coordinate 1,880,124 downwards.
CTGATGCCGCTGTTCGAGGCCGACGAGCAGACCGAGGCGATCGTCATCTACACCGAGCCGGGCGGCCGCATGGAGGCCGAGCTGGCGCGCTGGGTGAAGGCGAACGACAGCCGTCTTCCGATCGTCGCCTTCATGGCCGGTCGCTTCATGGACGAGATGCCGGGCATGAGCTTCGGCCACGCCGGCACGATCGTCGAGGGCAAGGAGGACACCGCGAGCGAGAAGATCGCCCGCCTCGCCGAGGCCGGGATCGTCGTCGCGGAGGAGATCTCGCAGATCCCCGACATCGTCAAGTCCAGAATCGCCGAGAGGAGCGCGGTCTGATGCCCGGCACGTTCATCGACGTCGAGGTCGACGCGTCCGTCGCCTCCGACCCCGCGCTCGCCGCGAAGCTGACGGAGGTCTGCCCGGTCGACATCTTCGCGACCGGCGGCGAGGGCGGCACGCTCAGCATCAACGAGGAGAACCTCGACGAGTGCGTGCTGTGCCGCCTCTGCATCGACGCCGCGCCGCAGGGCACCGTCAAGGTCGTGAAGCTGTACGACGAGGGCGCCGTCCTCAGCTCGTAGCCGCAGCGCCCAGCCGGGGCCGCCTCCCGCGGCGGCCCCGGGCGGTACGCCTGGTCTCAGATCAGGTGGATCCTCTGACCGTGTCCGTGATCGTCGCGGCTTCGGTTTCAACGACGAGCGTGTCTTCGAGCGATCTGCCGGTGCCTTCCGGCGCGGTGAACGTGACGGTCACGTCGCACGTGGTGCCGTTGAACGTTCTGCCGCTGCAGCCGTTCGGGTCGCTGACGGTGAACGACGTGCCCGTTCTCATCGCGATCGATCTGATCGTCACTCTCGTGTTGGGCGCGATCGTCACCGTCTTTCTCGTCACCGATCTAGTCGCAACTCTGCCGAAGTCCAGCGGCGACGGGACGATTTCTTCTTCGGCTCTGAGCGTGAGTCTCGTGAGCGCGTCGAATCTACCTCTGATGCTCGCTATCACGGGACATCTGAAGCCGCCTAGCGCGGTGAATTCGCTGAACGCCTGCCCTTCGCCGAGCACCGGGTCCTGCAGCGCGTAGATCCACCCCAGCTCCGCTGGTTCGCGCGTCGCGCCGGACGTCGACCAGGTGAGCGGCAGTCTCGCGGTGTACTGGCACTGGATTCTCTGGAGGAACTGTTCGAGGTAGCTCAGTAGCCACTTCGTGCCTTCCAGGTGCGACAGCCATGGATTCACGCTGGTCGGCAGCGATCCCGTGTAGCCATCGTAGATGTGACTCCACGGTCTGCTCGCTTCGACCGACGCTGTGACGGTGGCGTTGGTGCAACCGCTCACCGTGGCCGATGTCACCGCACCGAATCTCGACCCGGTCGCGGTCGTCAGGAAGGATGCCGAGCTGAACGACCCTCTAAGGGTGACGTTGCAGGCGATCGCGCCTGCGGACGCTCTCGGTTCGAACGTGATCGAGCCTTCCGAGGTGAGCGTGCTGAGTTCGGGGTTGCGAATGTGCCAGTTGGCGCCGAGGGCGCTCGTCGCGGTGCACGCGAGCACGCAGACGAAGCCCAGGACGGCGAGCTGCAGACGATGCCGAGCCGGCATGTCGACTCTCCTTGTTCGCAGAATGCGCGCGCGGAGAGCCGCGATCCCCCTGCACCCCGTTCCCCCCGGGCGGCGCCGGCGTCCCGTCGGGACGCCGGGGACGGTCTACCGGAGCGCGTCGGCGGGTGTCAAGTCGGCGAGGTCGAGCCGACCCGTGCGCAGCAGCGGCGCGATCGCTCCCGCCGGCGCCGGTCTCGCCAGGAAGAACCCCTGCCCGAGGTCGCAGCCCAGCTCGCGCAGGACCGCCAGCTGCTCGGTCGTCTCGATCCCCTCCGCGATCGCCGTCAGCCCGAGCGCGTGGCCCAGCTCGACCATCGCGGTGACGATCGCGAGCGTGCGCGGGTCGTGCAGCGTCGCGATGAACGAGCGGTCGATCTTGACCGCCGAGGCGGGGAAGCGCCGCAGGTAGGAGAGCGACGCGTAGCCGGTGCCGAAGTCGTCGATCGCGATCTCGGTGCCGAGCTGCTTCAGCTGCGTCAGCACCGTCAGCCCGGCCTCGACGTCCTCGAGGATCACGCTCTCGGTGACCTCGAGCAGCAGCTGCGAAGGGTCGGTCTCGTGGCGCGCGAGCGCGCCGGACACCCGCGTCATGATCTCCGGGTCCGCGAGCTGGCGCACTGACAGGTTCACCGACGTCCACGGCGCCTGCTCGATCGTCGCGTCCTCCTGCCACACGCGCGCCTGCCGCAGCGCCTCGTCGAGCACCCAGGCGCCGAGCGGCACGATCAGGCCCGTCTCCTCCGCCAGCGGGATGAACTCGTTGGGCATCACGGTGGTGCCGTCGCGCTCCCAGCGCAGCAGCGCCTCGACGCCGACGATGCGCCCGCTGTGCAGCTCGACCTCGGGCTGGTAGTGGAGGCGCAGCTCGCCGTTCTCCGGCGCGTGGCGCAGCGCGCGCTCCAGCTCGCTGCGGCGCCGCAGCCGTGCCCCGAGCTGCTCTGAGTACGCCTCGCAGCGGCCGCGCCCGAGCTGCTTCGCGCGGTACATCGCGGCGTCGGCCTCGGCGATCAGCTCGGCCGGCGCCTTGTCGGGGTCGGCGAGCGTCACGCCGATCGAGGCGCCCAGCTGGAACGGCTCGCCGTCGAGCACGAACGGCTCCTGCAGCACCGCGAGGATCCGCTCGCCGACCGCGGCGATCGCCTGCTCGCTCGCGAGCGCCTCGCACACGAGGATGAACTCGTCGCCGCTGAGGCGCCCGAGCGTGTCGTGCGGGCGCACGACAGCGCCCAGGCGCACGGCGACCTCGCGCAGGATGCGGTCGCCCGAGGCGTGGCCGAGCGTGTCGTTGACGGCCTTGAAGCCGTCGAGGTCGACGAAGAAGACGGCCGTGCCGCCGCGCGGCTCGCGTCGCAGCCGCGACAGCGCGCGGCGCAGCTCGTCGCTGATCAGGACGCGGTTGGGCAGGCCGGTGAGCGCGTCGTGCGTGGCCTGGTGCAGCAGCCGGTCGGCGGCCTGCTGGCGCTCGACGACGCGCCCCAGCTCCGTGCCGACCTGCGCCAACAGCTCGACCAGCTCCTCGTCGTGCTCCAGCACGCGCTCGCTGAGGAACTCGAGCACGCCGACGACATCGCTGCCGACGAGGATCGGGAACCCGAGCGCGGTGCGCAGCCCGGCGGCGGCCGCCGCCTGCGCGCGCGGCAGCGACAGCACCTGCGAGAAGTCCACCAGCCAGACCGCGTCGCGCTCCGCGAGCACGCGCCCCGGCAGCCCCTCCCCCTCCTGCAGCCGCAACTCGGCGGTCGCCGCGCGGAACGCGGCGTGGCGGCCGGCGTCGCCGGCCCACAGCCCGGTCGGCGCCAGGCTGCCGTCCGGCGCGCGCAGCCAGGCGTGCCCGATCGGCCAGTCGCAGTGGTCGCAGATCGCAGCGAGCGCGGTGCTCACCGCGGCCTGCACGGTCGCGGCCTCGTTCGCCGCCTTCGCGACGGTGCGCAGCAGCAGCAGCCGCTGCTGCTGGTCGTACAGCTCGCGCGTCGCGCGCTCGGAGATCGCCTCCGCCTCCAGCCGCGCGGCGCGCTCGCGCGCGGCGCGCCGCTGCGCGCGGGCGAGCGCGTCCTCGCTCACGACGGGAAGCCGATCTCGATCAGGCAGCGCTCGTCGCCGCGGTGCATGCACTCGGACTGGGCGATCTCAACCTGCTGGTCGAAGTGGTCGCCGGCGCCCAGCAGCAGGCCCTCGGCGAACGCGCACAGGCGACGCGACGAGCGGTAGTCCATCACGAGCCGGTCGGGGTCGGAGGCGTCGAAGGCGAAGTCCGGCGTGTCCGCACCCGGGTAGAGCTTGCGCACCTCCGGGTGGATGATCTCGTTGAGCGTCAGCACGAACGCGCGCACGTCGGCGTGCGGCTCGAAGAACGCGGGGTAGCGCTCAGCCAGCAGCGGCAGCGCGTTGCGCCCGTACCAGCGCACGACGTCGTCGGCCGGCAGCGTCAGCGCCTGCGACGCGGCCCCGACGAGCGCCATCAGGTCGGCGTCGGGGTAGTTGCCGAGCGACGTGTACGCGCCGTCGACGCCCGCTGCCTCGAGCAGCGCGTCCCAGGTGTCGTCGCCGTGCTCGCGCACGACGATCTCCTCGAGCAGGTTGAAGACGATGCCCTTCATGCGACCGCCCCGGTTATCGGCAGCGTACGCCGTAGCGCTTGACCGCTTCTGGCGCGTCAGCGCTCTTCCGGAAAGGTGCTCACCAGTGAGGAATAGGTGTCCGGTCGACGCGTTCTGAGGAACGGGAAGAGGTCGAGCCAGTCGCGGCGCTGGTCGAGGTCGAGGTCCGCCACGAGCACCGCCGCGCGGTCTCGCGGCGCCTGCACGAGGACCCGGCCGTAGGGGTCGGAGACGAAGCTCGAGCCGTAGAACGTCAGCGGCGGCTCCATCCCGAAGCGGTTGACCGCGACCATGAACGTGCCGTTCGCGATCCCGTTGCCGGCGATCACCTGCTGCCACAGCGGCTGCGTGTCGAAGCGCGGGTGGTCGGGCTCGGAGCCGATCGCGGTCGGGTAGACGATCGCGTCGGCGCCGGCGAGCGCGTAGGCGCGCGCCAGCTCAGGGAACCACTGGTCCCAGCAGGTCGGGAAGCCGAGCCGCGCCTCGCCCAGCTCGACGACCGGGAACGCGCCCTCGCCGGCCGGCCCCGGGCGGAACCAGCGATCCTCGCGGTAGCCGGCGGTGACGGGGATGTGCAGCTTGCGCGTGCGCGCGACGAGCGTCCCGTCGGGCGCGGCGCAGATCGCCGTGTTGTAGCCGCGCGGGTCGCCGTCGTCCCCGGCCGCCTCGTACAGCGACGCGTGCACCCAGGCGCCCGTCTCCGCCGCCATCCGCCGCGCGAAGGCCGTGGTCGGCCCGTCGGGGATCGTCTCCGCGCGCGCGAGCGCCTCCGGCGTCGGCTCGGCGTCGACCGCGACGTAGGGCGAGAGCGTCAGCTCCGGCAGGCAGACGAGCCGCGCGCCGCGGTCTGCGGCGAGGCGGACCCCCTCCGCCAGCGCGGCCTCGTGCGCCACCGGGTCGGGATGCCAGCGCTGCTGCACGGCGCCGACGCGGAACGTGCCGCGCACGGGGTCGACGACGCGCGCATGCGAGCGCAGCGGCTTCCCCGTCGCTGCGATGACCTCGATCCCGCTCACGCGACCGAGTGTAGGCGGGCCGCGGAGCGGCTCAGGCCGGCTGCGGCTCGGGCTCGGCCTCGCCGCGCGCCGCTTCGACCTGCGGCGTCGGCGAGCGCAGCACCAGCAGCACCAGGACGAGCCCGACGACCGCGGTCCCCGCGCCGAGCGCGAACGCGAGGTGGTACCCGCTCATCTGCGCCACGTCGTGCGAGACGCCGTCGGCCAGCTGCGACGCCGTGCGGTGCTCGGCGAGCGCGCCCAGCAGCGCGAGCCCGAGCGCCGCGCCGAGCTGCATCGAGACGTTCATGATCCCGGAGGCGATGCCGGCGTCGCGCGGCGGCACGTCAGCCATCGCGATCGTCAACAGCGGCACGAACGTCGAGCCGCCGCCGAGCCCCATGACGACGAACGCGACCAGCAGCGTCGGCGCGTACGGCACGTCGCTCGGCGCCGTCGCGAACAGCGCCAGTCCGACGATCAGCGTCGAGATCCCGCCGATCAGCACCGGCCGCGGGCCGAAGCGCCCGACCATCCGCGCGACCGGCCCGAGCGACAGCGCCGCGACGGTCAGCGTCATCGGCAGGAACGCGAGTCCCGTCGAGAGCGGGCTGAGGCCGCGGATCTGCTCCAGCTCCAGCGCCCCGAAGAAGAACACCGCGAACATCCCGGTGAAGACGAACGCGCGCACGGCGGCCGCGGCGGCGAGGCCGCGCAGGCGGAACAGCCGCAGCGGCAGGATCGGGTTCGCGATCCGCGCCTCGAGCGCGAAGAAGGCGACCAGCAGCGCGAGCGCGGCGCCGCCCCAGCCGAGCGTGTTCAGCGATCCCCAGCCGTGGTCCGCGGTGCCGACGATCGCGTAGACGCCGAGCATCAGCGCGACCGTCACGAGCAGGGCGCCGAGCCAGTCGACGCCGCCCCCGAGCCCGATCGACTCGCGCTCGTCGATGAACGCGCGCCCGAGCAGCAGCGTCGCGGCGCCGATCGGCAGGTTGATGAAGAAGATCCAGTGCCAGTCGACCGACTCGGTGATGACGCCGCCGAGCAGCAGGCCGACCGAGCCGCCGCCGACGGCGACGAACATGTAGGCGCTCATCGCCTTCGCACGGTCGCCCGGCTCGGGGAACTCGCTGACGATCAGCGCGATCGTGACCGAGAACGCGACGGCGCCGCCGATCCCCTGCACGAAGCGCGCGGCGATCAGCAGGCCCTGGCTGTCGGCGAAGCCGCAGGCGGCCGACGCGAGCGTGAACAGCGCGACGCCCCACAGGAACACGCGGCGGCGCCCGACGAGGTCGCCGAGCCGGCCGGCGACGAGCATGAAGCTGCCGAACGTGACGAGGTAGGCGTTCACGACCCAGGTCAGCGCCGCGGCGCTGAAGTGCAGGTCGGCCTGGATGTCCTCCAGCGCGACGTTCACGATCGAGGAGTCGAGCACGACCATGAACTGGCCGAGGCAGACGACCGCGAGGGCGATCCAGGCGCGGCGGGAGATGGGCGGGGCGACGGCGGTGGCGCTCACAGATCGTCACTGTAGCAAAGATGATCTGCGATCTCATGATGATCCTCTTAAGATGCTAGGATCATGTGCATCATGGGCATCGTCCATGCACCGGGAGCGATGGTCCTGCTCACCCGCCTCGCGAAGGTGGTCTATCGCCGCAGCAACGAGCAGCTGCTGGGCATCAGCCTGCGTCAGCTCGTCGCGCTGTCGTTCGTCAACGACCACGACGGCGCGCCGCAGCAGGCGCTCGGCGACGCGCTCTGCGTCGATGCGAACAACCTCGTGCTGCTGCTGAACGAGCTGGAGGCCGGCGAGCTGATCGAGCGCCGCCGCGACACGCTCGACCGCCGCCGCCACGTCGTCCACATCACCCCCGCAGGCCGCCTCGCGCTCGAGCGTGCCGAGCGCGCCCAGGAGGGCGTCGAGGACGAGGTGCTCGCCGGGCTCTCCCCCGCCGAGCGCGCGACGCTGCGCGAGCTGCTCGCGCGCGCGCTCGACGGCGCCGGCCCGCCGGCCTGACGCCCGCCTACAGCCCTGCCGGAACTTGCTGCGTAATGCAGTGGACCCCGCCCCCGCCGAGCGCGAGGGTTCTCCCCGGCACGCCGACGATCTCACGGCCCGGCAGCAGCTCCCCGAGGCGCCGCAGCGCCTCGGCGTCCATGTCCGAGTCCTGCTCGCCGAGCGGCACGATCGCGGCGCCGTTGCAGAGGTAGAGGTTCACGTAGGGGATCGCGACGACGCCGCCGTCCGCGCGTCTGGTGCGCGGCAGCAGCTCCCAGCGCTCGACGGCGATGCCCGCCGCCGCCAGCCGGCGGGCGTTCTCCTCGGCGGCGCGCGCGTTCGGATCCTCGGCGTCGGCGGTCGCCTGCAGCAGCACGCGGCCGGGCGCGAGGAACGTGCACACGTTGTCGACGTGGCCGTCGGTGTCGGCGTCCTCCACGAGCCCCTGCCCCAGCCACACGATTCGCTCGGCCCCGAGCTGCAGGCGCAGCTCGGCCTCGATGTCCTTGCGGTTCAGCAGCGGGTTGCGGTTGGGGTTCAGCAGGCACTGCTCGGTCGTCACGAGCGTGCCCTCCCCGTCGACGGCGATCGCCCCGCCCTCGAGCACCATCGGCGACGGGAAGCGCTCGATCCCGAGGTGCTCGAGCAGCCGCTCGGCGACCGCGGCGTCGCGATCGTAGGGCGCGAACGCCTCGCCCCAGGCGTTGAAGCGGAAGTCGATGCCGTGGCGGCGCCCCTCCGGCCCGATCGCGACGATCGGCCCCGAGTCGCGCAGCCACGAGTCGTCGAGCGGCAGCATCGCGACCTCGACGTTCTCGCCCGTGACGCGCCGCCGCGCGTCGTCCACGTGCGCCGGATCGGCGACGAGCGTCACCGGCTCGAACGCCGCGATCGCCGCGACGACCTGCGCGTGCGCGTCGCGCGCCTGCTCGATCGTCGTCCCCCGCCACGCCTGCTCCCGCGCCGGCCACGCGATCAGCGTCCGTTCGTGCGGCGCCCACTCCGCCGGCATCCGCAGCCCGACCGCCCGTTCGCCGTCACCGCCCGCGCCCATGCGGCGAGCCTACCCACGTCGCGGCGAAGTCTGGCGCCATCGCACACGAAACCCGCACGATCGCCTATGGCGCTGTGGCAGCGGCCGCCGTAGCGTCGCGGACGTCGTGTCCGCATCCGAGCCGCTCGCCCACCTCTACGACCTCGCGCTGCGAGCGCTCGACGAGCAGGAGCGTCGCGCGGAGGCGATCCGCGGCCGCCTCGGCCCCGTCCTCGCGGCCGCCGCCCTCGGCGTCTCGCTACTCGGGCCAGGTGACGGCGGAACGGCGGCTGGCCTCGCCGGAACGCTGGCGATCGTCGTCGCGCTCGCTGGGCTGACCCTCACCATCGTCGCCGCTCTCCGCATCCTCGGAGTGCGTGGTGGCACCGGCTTCGAGCCGGACGTGCGCGAGCTGGCGACGGCGCTCAACGCCGAAGGCGTCCTCGATGACGCAACCAGCTACTACACCGCGATGATCGCGCGGCTCGGCGACCAGCTCATGCGCAACATCGCCCACATCGACCGGGTCGCGACCGCATTCACAGTGATGTTGTGCGGAATCATCGTGTTGATGGGTGGACTCGCCCTCGCGACGATCGTAGGCTGATTCACGTGATCAGAAGAAGAATGACGTTCGACGAAGCGATGGAGTTCGGGCGCTCGCTGCCGCAGAGCATGTGGCTCGACATGAACTTCAAGCCCATGATCTCCCGCGCCGAGTGGGAGCAGCTCGGCCGCTGGCGCCGCTGGCGAGACGTGCTGCTCGGGTGGCAGCCGTTGAGAGACGACCCGCGGGACTTCCCGAGCTATCGCTGACCGCGCGCGTCAGTGCCGCGCTCTGCGCGTGCGCGAGCGCTCCTCGTGCTTCTCCACCACCTGCGCGATCAGTCTGAGGATCTGCTCGACGCCGGTCGCCTTCGCGTCGCCGTGCTCGAACGCGGCTCGCCACTGCTTGACTCTGCCTTCGGCCGCCAGCTCGTTGAAGTGCGAGCGCGTGACCTGGAGCCGCACCTTCGCATCGGACGCGATGTCCTTCGTCACGACCGGGCCCGGCATCTCCACGCGGTACATCTGGATGTCGCCGCGCCCGCGCAGCTCGAGCCCGACGACGAGTCTCAGCCCGGCCAGCGCCGGAACCTCCGCGAGGAAGTTCCGCGCGCCCTGCTCGATCAGCGCTCTGGTGTCTTTGGGCGAGCTCAGGACGACAACTCTAGATCTTGTGCCGCTCGAGCAGCTTGCGGCCGATCACCATGCGCTGGATCTCGGACGTCCCCTCGCCGATCAGCAGCAGCGGCGCGTCGCGGTACAGGCGCTCGATCTCGTACTCCTTCGAGTAGCCGTAGCCGCCGTGGATGCGGAACGACTCCTCGACGCAGAAGCGGCCGGCCTCGGAGGCGAACAGCTTCGCCATCCCGGCCTCGACGTCGGAGCGCACGCCGGCGTCCTTCATGCGCGCCGCGCGGTTCGTCAGCAGGCGCGCCGCGTCGACCTGCGTCGCCATGTCGGCGAGCTTGAACTGGATCGCCTGGTGCTGCGCGATCGGCTTGCCGAACGTCTTGCGCTCCTGCGAGTACCGCAGCGCCAGCTCCAGCGCGCGCTGCGCGATCCCGACGCCGCGCGCTGCGACGTTCACGCGGCCGAGCTCGAGCGCATCCATCATCTGCGGGAAGCCCTTGTTGAGCCCGGCGCCCTCGCCGCCGAGGATCGCGTCGGACGGGCAGCGGTAGCCGTCGAACACCAGCTCCGTCGACTCGACCCCCTTGTAGCCCATCTTTCTGAGCTGCGGGGGGACGTTCAAGCCCTTGTAGTCGCCCGTGTTCTCGTGCTCGCCGGCGACCTTCTCGGCGATGAAGCAGGTCATCCCGCGCTGCGGCTTGTCGGCCTGCAGGTCGGTGCGCACGAGCACGAACACGAGGTCGGAGCGCAGGCCGTTCGTGACCCACATCTTCTGGCCGTTGATCTCCCAGGAGCCGTCGTCCTGCTTCTTGGCCGTCGTCTTGATCGCCGCGACGTCGGAGCCCAGCTCCGGCTCGGACAGCGAGAAGGCGGCGCGGATCTCGCCGGTCGCCATGCGCGGGAGGTACTTCTCCTTCTGCTCGTCGGTGCCGAACTTCATCAGCAGGTAGGAGCCGATGAAGTGCGTGTTGACGACGCCGGAGATCGAGATCCAGCCGCGCGAGAGCTCCTCGACGATCATCGAGTAGGTCGTCAGGTCGAGCCCCATGCCGCCGTACTCCTCGGGGATCGTGACGCCGAACAGGCCGAGCTCCTTCATCTGCTCGACGATCGGCTCCGGGAACGAGTCCTCGTGGTCGTAGTGCTCGGCGTTCGGGATGATCTGCTCGTCGGCGAACTGCCGCACCATCTCGCAGATCGCCTGCTGCTCGTCGGTCTTCTCGATCGCTACAGCCATGGGGTTGATCGCTCCGGGTCCGGGAAACGTGGAAGGTCTCGCTTTTCTGGCTTCGAGGATACTTCGCGGCCGTGAACTTCGCGCGAGACGTCGTCGACGCCGCACCGCCGGGCCGCCGGGCGATCGTCGAGCTGCCGCGCGACGGCGCCCGACGCGAGTGGACGTTCGGCGAGGTCGCACATCGCTCCGCGTGCCTGGCCGGCACGTTCGCCGCCCACGGCGTCGGCCGCGGCGACGTCGTGATGACGCTGATCGGCAACCGCCCAGACTGGGTCTGCGCGATGGTCGCCTGCTTCCGCATCGGCGCGGTCGTGCTGCCGTGCACGGAGCAGCTGCGCGCGAAGGACCTGCGGCTGCGGCTCGACGCCGCCCGTCCGGCGCTGATCCTGGCCGACGAACGCAACGCCGCCGAGCTGGCGGCGGCGAGGGCGGGCGCGGACGAGGTCCCCGTGCTGACGATCCCGGACGAGACGCTCTACGCCGCCTTGCCGGCCCCGGCGATCGACCTGACGCCGGACGACCCGTGCCTGATCACGTTCACGAGCGGGACCGCGGGCGAGGCGAAAGGCGTCCTGCACGGCCAGCGGTACCTGAGCGGCCAGCACGTGCAGGCCGAGCACTGGCTCGATGTGCGTCCCGGCGACCTCGTCTGGTGCACGGCGTCCTCCGGCTGGTCGAAGTCGGCGCGCAACGTCTTCATCGCCCCCTGGATCCGCGGCGGGGCTGCTCTGTTGCACGACGCCCGCTTCGACCCGCAGGAGCGCCTGGAGCTCCTGCAGCGCGAGCGCGTGAACGTGCTGTGCATGGCGCCGACCGAGTACCGCGTGATCGCCAAGCGCGCCGAGCCGCGCCCGGTCGACGGGCTGCGCGGGCTCGTCGCCGCCGGCGAGGCGCTCAACCCGGAGGTGCTGCGCGCGTTCCACGAGGCGACCGGCCTGTGGATCCGCGACGGCTACGGACAGACGGAGACCGGCCAGATGACCGGCGCGCCGCTCGGCGAGCCGGTGCGGCCCGGCTCGATGGGCCGCCCGCTGCCGGGCGTGAGGCTGTGGGTCGACGACGGCGAGCTGGTGGCCGATCCGGCGACCGTCCCGACCTTCTTCCTCGGCTACCTCGGCGACCCGCCGCAGGACCGCGCAGACGTGTGGCGCACCGGCGACCGCGTGCGCGAGGACGAGGACGGCTTCCTCTTCTTCGAGGGCCGCGCCGACGACGTGATCATCTCCGCCGGGTACCGCATCGGCCCGTTCGAGGTCGAGTCCGCGCTCGTCGCCCACCCCGCCGTCGCGGAGGCGGCGGTCGTCGCCGCGCCCGACGACGAGCGCGGCGCGATCGTGCGCGCCGTCGTCGTGCTGCGCGACGGCGCCGCGCCGGGCGACGCGCTGGCCAGAGAGCTGCAGGACCACGTCAAGGCGACGACCGCGCCCTACAAGTACCCGCGCCGCGTCGACTTCGCCGCCGAGCTGCCGAAGACGAGCAGCGGCAAGGTCCGCCGCGCCCTGCTGCGCGAGCAGGGCTGACCCGCCCAACCGGCGATGCTCATCTGTGCGGCGTCGTCGCCGCCGGAGGCGTGCCGGCGCTCTTCCCGTCCGCGCTGCCGCCGCCGACCCATGCCGCCGACAATGCGGCCGCGAGCGCCAGCGCCACGAGCGTGAGGCGCCAGCGCGCCACGAACGATGCTGCCCGATCCATCGAGGTCCCCCTGCATTCGAATCCCCCGGGCGGCCTCCCGTCCGCCCCTGCCGGCGGGGAATCCTACTCAGTCTTATGGAAAGAAGACGAGCTTCGGCTACGCGGCGCCGGCCGTCGCCGGCTGCGCTGCGGGGGCAGGCTCCCTGCCCGCCGGCGGGATGCGGCTCATCGCATGCTCGGCGAGCGCGGTGATCGTGAGGCTCGGGTTCACGCCGACGTTCGCCGGCACCGCCGCGCCGTCGCACACGAGCAGGTTCTCGTAGCCGAAGACGCACTGCGAGGCGTCGACGACGCCGTGATCCGGATCCGCGCCGATGACCGCGCCGCCGAGGATGTGGGCGGTCGAGGGGATGTTCATCGTCGCCTCCATCACGGAGCTCTGCGCGACGCCGCCCGTGCGCTTCGCCAGCCACTCGGCGGCCTCGTTCGCGACGGGGATGAACGTCGGGTTCGGTCTGCTGGGGTCCTGCTCGGTCTGCAGCCGCACGTCGCCTGAGCGGGTGAGCGTCGGCCGCAGCGCGATCGCGTTGTCGAGCGTCTGCATCACGAGCACGATGATCGTGCGGCGCGACCAGCCCTTCGGCCACAGCACCTTCGCGAACTGTCCCGGATGGCGGAGGATCTGCCCCAGCAGCTTCAGCGGCCGCGTCACGCGCGAGCCGTCGGCGACGAGCAGTGTGTAGAGCGTCGACATCGAGTCGCCGGCATGGCCGTAGGTGACGGTCTCGATGTGCGTGTGCGGGTCGGGGTAGATCGACGACGTGATCGCGACGCGGCGCGTCAGGTCCTCGGGGTAGTCCTCCGGCACCGTGACGGCGAGGATCGACTCGCTGTTCGTGCGCACCAGCTCGCCCAGGCGGTGCGAGATGCGCGGCAGCGAGCCGTTCAGGCGGCAGCGCTGCAGCAGTCTGTTGGTGCCGAGCGCGCCCGCCGCCACGATCACGCCGCGGGCGGTGAGCGTGCGGCGGTCGCGGTCGCGGCGCATGCCCGAGGCGACGCTCGTGACCGCGTAGCCGTCGGAGCCGTCGGAGGCGCCGAGCGGGCTGATGTCGATCACGGTGCGGTCGGGCGTGACGGTCGCGCCGCGTCTCTCCGCGAGCCACAGGTAGTTCTTCACGAGCGTGTTCTTGGCGCCGTGCGGGCAGCCGACCATGCAGCGGCCGCACTGCATGCAGCCCGTGCGGTCCGGGCCCTCGCCGCCGAAGTAGGGGTCCGGCACCGTCGCCCCCGGCTGCTCGCCGAAGAAGATCCCGACGGGCGTCTTTCTGTAGGTGTCGCCGACGCCCAGCTCCTCGCCCAGCTCCTTCAGCAGCTGGTCGGCGGGGTCGTCGTTCGGCGTCTCGACGACGCCGAGCATCCGCTGCGCCTCGGCGTAGTGGGGCGCCAGCTCTCGCTCCCAGTCGGCCAGCTCGCCCCACTGACGGTCCTCGAAGAACGGCTTCGGCGGGACGTAGAGCGTGTTCGCGTAGCCGAGGCTGCCGCCGCCGACGCCGCAGCCGCTGACGACGGCGATGTCCTTGAAGGTCGAGAGCCGCATGATCCCGCGCATTCCGACGCGCGGCGCCCAGAAGTATCTGCGCAGGCTCCACGTCGACTTGGCGAAGTCCTCGTCGCGAAAGCGTCTGCCGCACTCCAGGACACCGACGCGGTAGCCCTTCTCGGCGAGCCGCAGCGCGGACACGCTGCCGCCGAAGCCAGAGCCGATCACGAGCCAGTCGAAGTCGAACTGACGGGCGTTCTCCTCCATCCGCGCAGACGCTACAGGAAAGGTGACGGGTGCGTCACGATTGGGCCGGCACTAGGCTCAGCGGCGTATGGCATCGCGTCCCGTCATCGGCGTCTGCACCGCGCTCGAGCGCGCGCAGTGGAGCGTGTGGGACCAGCAGGCGGCCTTGATCCCCGTCAACTACCTCGACGCGCTGCGCCGGGCCGGCGGCTTCGCGCTGCTGCTCGCGCCCGACCCGGCGCTGATCGACGACCCCGACGAGGCGCTCGACCTGCTCGACGCGCTCGTGCTCGTCGGGGGCGCCGACATCGACCCGGCCAGCTACGGCGCGCCGCTCGACCCCGCGACGATCAACCCGGTGCCCGAGCGCGACGCGTTCGAGATCGCGCTCACGCGCCGCGCGCTGGAGCGCGGGATCCCGCTGCTGGGGATCTGCCGCGGCATGCAGCTGCTGAACGTCGCGCTCGGGGGGACGCTGCACCAGCACCTCCCCGACCGGCTCGGCCACCGCGACCACCTGCGCGCACGCGGCTCGTTCGAAGGCGCCGACCACGACGTGCAGCTGACGCCCGGCTCGCTCGCGGCGCGCGCCGCCGGCGAGGAGCTGCACGGCACGAAGTCGCACCACCACCAGGGCGTCGACCGCGTCGGCGATGGGCTCGTCGTGACCGGCGTCGCGACGCTCGACGGGCTGCCGGAGGCGCTGGAGCTGCCCGGCGCGGACTTCGCGCTCGGCGTGCAGTGGCACCCCGAGGCCGACGAGCGCAGCCGCGTGATCGGCGCGCTCGTGGAGGCGGCGAGTGCCTACGCCGCGAGTGGGTCGGGCAGCGCCACGACCGCGTCGACCTCGACGAGCGCGTCGCGCGGCAGGCCGGCGACCGCGACCGCGACGCGCGCCGGCGGATCGGTCTCGAAGAACGAGCCGTAGACCTCGTTGACGGCCGTGAAGTCGGCCATGTCGCGCAGGTAGACGGTGATCTTGACCGCGTCGGCGAGGCTCGCCCCCGCCGCCGCGCAGACCGCCTGCAGGTTCTCGAGGCAGCGCCCCGCCTGCTCCGCGGCGGTCGCGCCGACGATCTCCCCCGTCTCCGGGTGCAGCGGGATCTGGCCCGAGCAGAACAGCAGCGGGCCGACGCGCACCGCGTGGACGTACGGGCCGATCGCGGGCGGAGCCCCGGCGGCGTCGACGGACTCGCGGTGCGACATGGCGCACACGGTATCGCGGCACACCGACGAGCGCGTGGCGGGGCGGTTGCCTCGTTTCGTCCTCGCGGCCCTGGCCTTCGACGTCGCCGCAGCCCTACTCCGCTGATGCGTTGTAACTACGGCTGCTCAGCTGCCGGCGCCGCTCACCAGCCAAACTCCTTGACTTCAGCGCATCACCGGGTCAGACTCTGCTTTCGATGGATTGTGCGCTGGGGGTGCGAATCCATCGTGCCGCACTCGACATCATTGGCTGCCGCCCACGTCGCACGACTTGCTGCATCAGCCAATTTAGCTTGCCTATCGAGGAGGAGGGATCGGTGGCACGAACCGCTGTCTGCAAAAGACACATCTCAGGACGGAGGCGACTGCGGGAGGCCGCCATCGGCCTCGCCCTGCTTGCGGCGCTCGTCGCCGCAAGCCCCGCGCAGGCGTCGCGAAAAAGCATCCCATACAACGATTTCCCGAGAGGCTCGGGGTCGACAGTTCAGCCCCAATTTGTGGGCGTCTGCGCCTGGGGCGAAACAAGCAAGTTCTACAACTTTGTCAATGGCACCAGTGACATCGCGGGGGAAGGCGAGGAGTCGGCCGTGGAGAGCGGCATGAGCCTGTGGTCGCAGGTATCTCCGGTCGTGCTGTTGGAGTGGGCGTTCGCCCCGGCGATCTCGATAAAATGGGCCACCGGTGAACATGGCGACGGTGCTCCCTTCGACGGAGTGGGAAACACACTGGCTCACTCGATACTTCCATGCGAAAGAGTCCTTCCAGGCGACGTGCACTTTGACGACGCCGAGACATGGACGACGAGCACCCGGCCGGAAGGCGGCCAGCCAATCGATCTCACGACTGCTTCCGCGCACGAGGTCGGACACGCACTCGGGTTGGATGAGTCTTGCAATCCAGAAAGAAGCGCGTGCACGACCGAAGAGAGAGAAGCACTGATGTACCCCTTTTACTCAGGAAGCCACCGGTACCTCGGCTGGGACGACATCGCCGGCATACAGTCGCTCTACGGTCGCAGAAACGGCACGTTCCACCTGCGTGACACCAACACCGCCGGTTCGCCCAACAGCAGCTTCCTCTATCAGAACCTCGGTGACCTACCGGTCGCCGGCGACTGGAACGGCGACGGGACCGAAACGATCGGCATCTGGCGCCCGTCGAACAAGAGATATTACGTCCGAAACGGCAACCCGTTTGGAGAACAGATAGAGCTGGCGTACGGGATCACGGGCGACGTACCGATCACCGGCGACTGGAACGGCGACAGAAGAGACACCGTCGCAGTGTTCCGCCCGAGCACCACCACGTTCTATCTCAAGAACAGAATGTCAGGGGCGGAAACCGACATATTCTTCAGATTCGGAAATGCCGAAGATCGTCCGATCGTGGGCGACTGGAACGGCGATGGCGTAGACAGCATTGGCGTCTATCGGCCGAGAACCAGCACCTTCTATCTGCGCAACACCAATAGCGAAGGCGCAGCCGATTACACCTTTGCATACGGAAGCTTTGCCGATCTCCCTGTTGCAGGAGACTGGAACGGCGACGGCATCGACACCGTCGGACATTTCACAAGCGAAGGCTCGTTTGCATTGTTGACGAGCAACAACTTCGAAAGAGCCTCGCAGATACTCTTCGCCTACGGGAGCTTGGGTGGCAGCCCGGTCACCAATGCTCGGCCCGTCGTCGGCGACTGGAACGGCGACAGATCCGCGACCGTCGGGATCTACCAGAACTGATCAGGAGCGCAGGACGCCGGGCCATGAGCAGCCGCTCGTGGCCCGGCGGCGCCAAGCGCTCACGGGTAGCCTCCTGCGCGATGCCGAACCGTCTGGCCGAGGAGACCTCGCCCTACCTGCTCCAGCACAGGGACAACCCGGTCGCCTGGCAGCCCTGGGGCGAGCGGGCGCTCGCGGAGGCGCGCGAGCGCGACGTGCCGCTGCTCGTCTCGATCGGCTACTCGGCCTGTCACTGGTGCCACGTGATGGAGCGCGAGTCCTTCGAGGACGCCGACGTCGCGGCCTACATGAACGAGCACTTCGTCTGCATCAAGGTCGACCGCGAGGAGCGGCCCGACGTCGACGCGATCTACATGGACGCGGTGCAGGCGATGACCGGCCACGGCGGCTGGCCGCTGAACGCGTTCGCGACGCCGGACCAGGTCCCGTTCTACGCCGGCACGTATTTCCCGCCGCAGGGCCGCCACGGGCTGCCGGGCTGGCGCCAGCTGCTGGAGGCGATCGTGGAGGCGTGGCGCGAGCGGCGCGCCGAGATCGAGGAGCAGGGCGAGCGGATCGTCGCCCACCTCGGCGTCACCGCCCAGCTCGAGCCCGACCCGGGCGAGCCGGAGCCCGGGCTGCTCGACACCGTCGTCGCCGCGATCGCCGACCGCGAGGACCACGCGAACGGCGGCTTCGGCGGCGCGCCGAAGTTCCCGCAGTCCTCCGCGATCGAGCTGCTGCTCGCGCGCGGGGCGACCGACCCCGCGCTGCGCGCGCTGCGCGCGATGGCGCGCGGCGGCATCTACGACCAGCTCGGCGGCGGCTTCGCGCGCTACGCGGTCGATGCCTCGTGGGTCGTCCCGCACTTCGAGAAGATGCTCTACGACAACGCGTTGCTGGCATGCGCGTACCTGCACGGCTGGCAGGTGAGCGGCGATCCGCTGCTGCGCCAGGTCTGCTGCGAGACGCTCGACTGGGCGCTGCGCGAGCTGCGCGGGCCGGAGGACGGCTTCGCCTCCGCGCTCGACGCCGACTCCGAGGGCGTCGAGGGCAAGTTCTACGTGTGGACGCCCGAGCAGCTGCGCGCGGTGCTGCACGACGACCGGCTGGCCGAGGTCGCGATCGCCCACTGGGGCATCACGCCGGACGGCAACTTCGAGGGCTGCTCGATCCTCGTGCGCGCGGGCTCAGACGACGACCCGCCGGAGCTGCCGGAGATCAAGCGGCGGCTGCTCGACGCGCGCGAGCAGCGCGTGCGCCCGGGGCTCGACGACAAGCGCCTGACCTCGTGGAACGCGCTGCTGCTGGCCGCGTTGGCGGACGCCGGCGCGGTGCTGGAGCGGCCGGACTACGTCGAGGCCGCGCGCGCCTGCGCGGACTTCCTGCTGCGCGAGCTGCGCACGGACGACGGCCGCCTGCTGCGCACCTGGAAGGACGGGCGCGCGCATCTCGCCGGCTACCTCGAGGACCACGCCTACCTGCTCGACGCGCTGCTGACGCTCTACGAGGCGACGTTCGAGGCGCGCTGGTTCCACGACGCACGCGCGCTCGCGGACGTCACGATCGCCCACTTCGGCGACGACGGGCGCGGCGGCTTCTTCTCCACGGCCGACGACCACGAGCGGCTCGTCGCGCGGCGCAAGGACCTCGAGGACACGCCGATCCCGTCGGGCAACTCGGCGATGGCGCTCGCCCTGCTGCGGCTGGCGCGGCTGACCGGCGAGGCGTCCTACGAGCAGCGCGCGCACGGCACGATCGCGCTGCTGCACCCGCTCGCCGCGCGCCATCCGCCCGCGTTCGCGCATCTGCTGCGGGCGGTCGACTTCCTGCTCGCGCACGACGTGCGCGAGGTCGCGATCGTCGGCGACCCGGCCTCCTCGGAGCCGCTCGTGCGCGCGGTGCGCGGCGCGTTCCGGCCGCACGTGGTGCTGGCCGGCGGCGACGGCCCCACCGACGAGGTCCCGCTGCTGGCCGGCCGCACGCCCGTCGACGGCCGCGCCGCCGCCTACGTCTGCGAGCGCTTCGCGTGTCAAGCGCCCGTCACGGATCCGGACGCGCTCGCCGCGCTGCTCGACTGACGGCTCGGCGGCTACCCTCCAGGGCATGTCCACTCCCCTTCGCGTCGCCATCGTCGGGTCCGGCCCGGCGGGCTTCTACGCCGCCGAGCAGCTGCTCAACGCCAGAGACGTCGACGGCGTCACCGTCGACATGTTCGAGCGCCTCGCCACCCCGTACGGCCTCGTGCGCTTCGGCGTCGCGCCCGACCATCCGAAGATCAAGGCGGTCACGCGCCGCTACGAGAAGACGGCCGCGAAGGACGGCTTCCGCTTCTTCGGCAACGTCGAGGTCGGCGGCGAGCTGCCGGTCGAAGAGCTGAAGGCCCACTACCACGCTGTCCTCTACGCGTTCGGCGCCTCCGGCGACCGCCGCCTCGGGATCCCCGGCGAGGACCTGCCCGGCAGCCACTCCTCGACCGAGTTCGTCGCCTGGTACAACGGCCACCCGGACTTCGCCGACCACGAGTTCGACCTCACGGCCACGACCGCGGTCGTCGTCGGCAACGGCAACGTCGCGCTCGACGTCGCGCGGATGCTCGCGCTGCCGCGCGAGACGCTCGCGGCGACCGACGTCGCCGACCACGCGCTCGACGCGCTCGACGGCTCCTCGATCGAGGAGGTCGTGGTGCTCGGCCGCCGCGGCCCCGCGCAGGCGGCCTTCACGACGCCCGAGCTGATCGAGCTCTCCGAGCTGGCCGAGGCGGACGTGATCGTCGATCCCGGCGACATGGAGCTGGACGAGGCGAGCGCGCGGATCGTCGAGGAGGCCGACGGGCAGACGAAGAAGAAGATCGAGGTGCTGCACGGCTACGCCGCCTCCGAGCCGCACGGCCACGATCGCCGCATCGTGCTGCGCTTCTTCGCCTCGCCGCTGGAGATCGTCGGCTCCGAGCGCGTCGAGGGCGTGCGCGTCGGGCGCACCGAGCTGGTCGACGACGGCGAGGGCCGGCTGCGCGCCGTCGTCACCGAGTCGGAGGAGACGATCCCCTGCCAGCTCGTCTTCCGCTCCGTCGGCTACCGCGGCAACCCGCTGCCCGGCGTCCCGTTCGACGAGCAGCGCGCGACGATCCCCAACGACGAAGGCCGCGTGCTCGACGCTCCAGGCGGCTCGCAGCGCCCCGGCGAGTACGTCTCCGGCTGGATCAAGCGCGGCCCGAACGGGATCATCGGCACGAACAAGAAGGACAGCCAGGAGACCGTCGACCGGCTGCTCGAGGACCACGTCGCCGGTCGCATCCCGGAGCCGGCCGTGAGCGATCGCGACGCGATCCTCGCCGTGCTCGCCGACCGCGTCCCCGAGCACATCACGTACGCGCACTGGGAGACGATCGACGAGCACGAGCGCGGCCTCGGCGAGCCGCACGGCCGCCCGCGCGTGAAGCTCGTGCGCCACGAGCACCTGCTCGACGCCGCCCGCAGCGCGCTCGCGCGCGACTGACCACCCTCCCGCTTTCGCGAGGCAGGACTCGCCGGCGCGCGGGGCGAAAGCCCCATCCATGAGAACCCAACCACACCGCCTGCGCGGCGCGCTGCTCGCCGCCGCGGCGACCATCGCCCTTCTCGTCGTCCCCGGCGCCGCCTCGGCCGCCGGCTCGGCGACCGCCGTCTGCAGAGGCGGCTCGCGGTCATGCACTGCGACATTCAGCCTGGCCGGCGGCGCGAGCAACAAGAGATTGACCGTCCAGCTGCCCGGCACGAACCTGAAGCTGGTCGCCCACTCCGTCACCCCGCACTGGGTCGCCGGCGCCTACTCGCTCTCCAACGGCACCTACAGCCTCGGCGGCTCGGTCTACACGACGACGCTCAACGCGGTCCAGTCGATCCCGAGAGGCGCGAAGCTGCGCCTCGAGTTCGCGGTAGAGCAGCAGTCGCTCAACTGCGGCGGCATCCACACCGGCGTCGCGTACCTGACGGTGGCGCGCTCCGGCGCCGCGCAGGCGAGAGGCGCCTTCGGCTGCCCGCAGGCGGCCGACGTCGCCGACACGTTCCTGCTGCGCTTCAGAGCCGGCGAGAGCATCGCCTCGTTCTCCGTGAACGACGTCAGGTACGCATGCAAGCTCGTGCCGCGCATCCCGCAGAACATGCAGTGCACGGGCGGCGGCACCGTCGTGCGCTTCGCCGCGCCCACCGGACGCTAAGCGACGTTCAGCGGCGGCGCGTCCCTCCGCGGGGCGCGCCGCCCTATGATCGGGTCGTCGTCCGAGGGGGACCATGGAGCCGATGCCGTCGCTCCGCGCACGCAGCTGGAGCGGCTGGGCGTGGGGTGCGATCGCCGTCGTCGCGGCGTTCATAGCGATCACCTGCTGGTGGCTGAGCCGCGATCAGGGCGTGCCGTTCGGCGACGCGGCCTCGCACCTCAACACCGTCGTCGCCTACCACGACCTGCTGCGGGCCGGCGACGTCGGCGCGCTGCTGCACCGCTCCGGCTTCTATCCGCCGGCGACGTTCGTGACCGGCGCCGTCGCGACCCTCGTCGGCGGGCTCGACGCGAGCGCGCCGGTGATCGGCGAGAACCTCGTGTACGCGTCGCTGCTCGCGCTCGGCTGCTACGGGACCGGCCGGCTCGTCGGCGGGCCGCCCGCGGGCTTTCTCGCCGTCGTCTTCGCGCTCGGCTGCCCGCTGGTGATCGAGCAGCTGCACGTGTTCATGCTCGACGCGCCCGAGGCGGCGCTCGTCGCCGTCGCCGTCTGGCTGATCCTCGCGAGCGAGCGCTTCGCGCGGCTCGGGACCTCGGCGGCCGCAGGCGTCGCGGTCGGCGTCGGGCTGGCCTCGAAGGAGCAGTTCCCGCTGTTCGTCGCGGGCCTGATCGTCGTCGTGCTCGCGCGCGAGGGCGGCTGGCGCAACCGCCGCGGGATCCTCCTGTTCGCCGCGTGCACGGCCGTCGTCGCCGCCCCCTGGTACGTCGCGAACCTCTCGCAGCTCGGAACGTACGCGTCATCCGGCCTCGGCAACGCAAACCTGCCGGCGCAGGCGCGGCCCGCGCTGCTGTCGCTGTCGAACGCCGGCTGGTACCTGTGGGCGATCGCGAACGGGCTGCTGTTCGCGCCGCTGCTCGCGTTCGCCGCGATCGGCGTGGGGCGGGCGGTCGCGGCCGTCGCGCGATCGCGGACCGGGGCGCTCGCGCCGGAGCTGCTCGGCGGCCTCCTCGGCGGCTGGCTCGGGCTCACGCTCACGCCCCACCACGACATGCGCTACGCGATGGGGCTCGTCGTCTACCTCGCGGTGCTCGGGACGGCCTGGATCGTGCCGCTGCGGCGACCATGGCGGGTCGCCCTCGCCGGGGCGCTGGCGCTCGCCGTCGTCGCCACGACGCTCGGTGCGAGCTTCGGCGTCGGCGGCGAGGCGCGGATCGTGCTGCCGGGCGGACCGGTCGCGACCGATGCCGGCGCCGGCGTCCCGCCGCCGAACCAGCTGACGTTGTACGCCGACCGCGACTACCAGCTGTCGGCCCCGCGCCGCGCCGACGACCTGCCGCGGCTGTTCGCGTCGATGGCGCGCGACGGCGTGACCGGCGTCGCGTGGGATCCGGCCGAGGCGCCGAGCGGGGACCCGATCGCGGACTCGCAGGGGCTCTTGGCGGTCGCCCGCTTCGCGGGCCTCGCGGGGCCGGACGTCGGCCTGACGCGCTTCACGACGACGCCCGACCCACCGGCGGACCCGCGTGACGCGGACTGGAACGTCGCCGATCCGAACCACGTCTTCCTCATACGCACGCGCTCGCTCGCCGGCGGCATCGCGTGCGTGGCGCTCAGCGACGGCAGCGTGCTGCGGCTCGTGCGCGGCAACCCGTACGACGGCACCGGGCAGCCCTACTGCCCGGTGTGACCGTCACAGCACCGGCAGGTACTTCTCCAGCTCCCAGGCGGTGACCTGGACGCGGTAGTCCTCCCACTCCTGGCGCTTGATCTCGACGAAGCGGTTGAACATGTGCTCGCCGAGCGTGCGCAGCACGAGCTCGGACTCGGCGGTCAGCTCGACGGCCTCGCCGAGCGTCGCCGGCAGCTGCTCGATCCCCAGCCGGCGCCGCTCGTCCGGCGCGAGGTGGTAGAGGTTCTTCTCCATCGGCTCGGGCAGCTCGTAGCCGTGCTCGATCCCCTCCAGGCCGGCCTGCAGCAGGACCGCGAAGGTCAGGTACGGATTGCAGGCGGGGTCGGGGCAGCGCAGCTCCATGCGCGTCGCCTGCTCCTTGCCGGGGTGGTAGAGCGGCACGCGCACGAGCGCAGAGCGGTTGCGGCGCGACCACGCCACGTACGTTGGCGCCTCGTAGCCCGGCACCAGCCGCTTGTAGGAGTTCACCCACTGGGCGAAGATCGAGGAGATCTCACGGGCGTGGCGCAGCTGCCCGGCGATGAAGGCCTTGCCGACGTCGGACAGGAAGTACTGGTCGTCGCCGTCGAAGAACGCGTTTCTGCCGCCTCTGAAGAGCGACATGTGCGTGTGCATGCCGGAGCCGTTCTCGCCGAACAGCGGCTTCGGCATGAACGTCGCGTGCATCCCGTGCTTCATCGCGCACTCCTTGACGGTGAGGCGATACGTCATGCAGTCGTCGGCCATCTTCAGCGCGGGCGCGTAGCGCATGTCGATCTCGTGCTGCGAGGGGCCGACCTCGTGGTGGCTGTACTCGACGTGGATGCCGAGCTGCTCCAGCGCGAGCACCGTCTCGCGGCGGAGGTCCGAGCCGGCGTCGAGCGTCGTGAGGTCGAAGTAGCCGCCCTGGTCGAGCGGCTCGGTCGATCTCGCGTCTCTGAAGTAGAAGTACTCCAGCTCCGGGCCGACCATGAAGTCGTCGAAGCCGAGCGCCGTCGCGCGCTCGAGCGCGCGCCGCAGGACGTGCCGCGGATCGCCCTCGTAGGGGTTGCGCTCGGGCGTCTGCACGTCGCAGAACATGCGCGCCACGCCGTCGTCGGTCGGCCGCCACGGCAGCACGGCGAACGTGCTCGGATCCGGCAGCGCGATCATGTCCGACTCCTCGATCGCGTTGAAGCCGGTGATCGAGGAGCCGTCGAAGCCCATCCCGCCCTCGAACGCGTCGTCCAGCTCGCTGCTGTTGATCGAGAACGACTTCAGCTGGCCGAGGATGTCCGTGAACCACAGCCGGATGAAGCGGATGTCGCGCTCGGATACGAGCGCTCTGACGTCGTCGGCGGTGAGCGGGGCGTCGTCGTCCATGGCTGGCTCCTGGGCGTGATCGTGAGGCGACGGGCCCGGGACCTTACCGAGACGCCGCGTGACGGCGCCCGCGTCAGCGGATGCGCGGGTACTCGATCTCCTCGTCGCCGCCGAAGCTGCGAGCCACTTCGAAGAGCGGCGGCAGCACGTCGCACGCCTCCGTGACGATCCGCTCGTTGTTCATCAGCGTCGTGACGTCCGTGAGGGTCTGGCGGCGCCCCTGGGTCATGTTCGCGATCGTGTCGTCGGGCATGCGCTGCCCGTTGATCGTGCTCCACGTCAGCGGATACTGCTCGAGTCTGTACTCGTGCACGAGCGTCTGCTCCTCCGCCGTCAGCACGAGGCGATAGGAGAGCGTGAACTCGACGCCCTTGTGCCCGCCGAACATGCCCGTCATCGCCGCCTGACTACGGCTGATCACCAGTTTCACGTCGCCTCCCGGTCGTTGGAGGCGCGCAATCTAGTCGAGACGATTCGTAATGGTCAAATTCCAGGTCGATCAGGCGGCGCGGAGCGTGCGCGACTCCTCGACGGAGCCGTCGACGGGAACCTCGCCGGCGACGTTGACCATCGCCGTGAAGCGCTCGAGCGCGACCGCGGCCATCGCTTCGATCAGCTCCTCGTCGTCCCAGCCGGCCTCGCGCGCCTCCTCGTGCAGGTGCATCGGCGGCTTCCCGCCGGCGAGCAGCGCGTCGACCCAGCGCAGCAGCGCCGCTTCGCGCTCGTCCTTCGAGTCGCAGCGGAGCGCGAGCTGGATCTCGTCCCAGCGCAGTCCCACGGCGCGCGCAGCGCGCGTGTGCATCGCGACGCCGGGCGCCGAGCCATCGTGCTCGGCGACGGCGAGCGCGATCCGCTCGAGCGTCGCGGGCTGCAGGCGGCCGTGGCGCAGCTCCGAGCGGAAGCGCGCGTAGGCGCGCAGCGCCGACGGCGAGCCGGCGAGCACGCCGAGGAAGTTCGGCAGCTGCCCGCCCGTCGACATCGCGCCGCGCAGCACCGGCGCCGACGCCTCCGGCGCCGTCAGGTCGTCATGGATGTGGAACCGGCTCATCGGAGTTCTCATGGCGTCACCGCGAATCTGGGAGAGCAGTGAAGGCGCGGCTGCGCAAATCACGCGACCGCTTGGGGTCTCTCCGTTTATACGCGGCGACCTAAACGCCGGCTCAGGCGCGTGTTGCGCCGAGATGTAGCCGCTACTAGGCGCCGTGAGCCGTCATCACGGCCACGAGGATCAGAAACACGCCCATCATCACGGCCCACAGCGCTGCGCGGTCGGGGCGCGTGCCGGCGATCCGCTCGCTCGGGCGGCGCGGGGGCCGGCGGCGGGCCGGGCCGGGCCGGTCGACGGGCGGCGGCGGAGCCACCTGCCCGCGGATGACGACGGTGCGGCGAGCGGCGGCGGGGCGGTCGGCGCGCGAGGGCGCCTCGGCGGGTGGCATCGGGTCGATCCTCTTTCGTCGGCTTACGGGGTTAGCTGACGGGCTCGCGCCGAAAGAGCGGCGCTACGTGCGACCTGCACGATTCGCCCCGATGTCCTGGGTCCCCCGCTTCCCACCCGGCGACAGGCGAGAATTCAGCGGTCGTTGTGCGGGGCGATCCTAGCAGCGAGTGCGAGTCGTACGCCTGCATCGCGCCATGTTATGGAGACCCGCGGCGGAATCCGCGCGACCGTCGCAGCAGGATCCCGGAGCTTGCGGGAACTACTGCCCGGCGGTGGCGGCCACGAACGCCGCCACGGCGGCGACGTCGCTGCCCTGGACGATGCCGGCGGGCATCGTCCCGTTGCCGCGCTGGCGACCTCTCTCGACCGCGTCCTCCACGAGCCCCTTCGGCGGCTTGAGCGTGTCGAGGTTCGGACCCACCTTGCCGCTCGCGTTCGCGGCCGCGAGCGTGTGGCAGCTGCCGCAGCGCTCGCCGAAGATCGCGCGACCGTCCTGCTCCTGCGCCGTCAGCTTGATCGTCGTGCCGTTGACGTGCGCCTCGGCGCTGTCGTGGTTGCCGGCCAACAGCAGCACCGGCACCGCCACGCCGACCGCGAGGTAGAAGACCGCGAACACGACGTTCGCGGTGCGCCGCCCGGCTCGGCTCTGCGACTGCAGCGTCGCGCGCGCGCCGCGCGGCCCACCGCGCAGCGCGATGAAGAACAGCACCAGGCCCACGACGAGCCAAAACGCGAGAAATGCGATGGTGGCGAGCATCAGCGATGCGGACCCTACCCTGACCGGACCACGGAATGGAAGGGCGAACCGCGCGACTCCTCAGCGCCGTCGTCCCTGCGCGAAGCTCATGACCTCCGGGGCGACGGCGCGGAAGTCGTCGGCGGGCGCCAGCTCCCGCACCTCGGCGAGCGTCTGGCGCGGCGCGGCGAGCGGATCGATTCGCGCGACGAGCACGTTGATCCCTCCCCCGGCCGCCGGATGGCGCTCGAGCCGGCCGCCGGCGAGCACGAGCGGCTCGGTGCGGACCGTCAGGCGGCTGCGCTCGTAGAGCTTCGGCGGGACGATCAGGTTGATCGTCCCGTGCTCGTCCTCCAGCAGCATGAAGACGACGCCGCTCGCCGTGCCGGGGCGCTGCCGCGCGACGACCATCCCGGCCACCTGCACGTGCGCGCCGTGCTCGATGCGCGGCAGGTCGCGGCTCGCAGCGACGGCCCTCGGCAGCGCGGGGCGCAGCTGCGCGAGCGGGTGCGAGCGGGCGGTCAACCCGGTCGTGTCGTAGTCGGCGAGCAGCTCGCCCCAGGCGCCGAGCCGCTGCAGCTGCGGGGCCTGCGGCAGCTCCAGGCCGAGCGCGAGCTGCGTGCCCTGCGGGACCCGCCGCCCCGGCGTCGCGACGCCCAGACGCCACAGCGCCACGCGGCGATCTCCGCCGGCGAGCGCGTCGCAGGCCCCCGCCCACGCGAGCAGCTCGAGTGCCGGCCGGCCGGCGCCGGCGCGCGCCGACAGCTCGCCGAGGCTGCCGAACGGACCGCCGGCCTCACGCGCGGCGACGAGCGCCCGCGCGTCGGCGCCCTGCACGCCGCGCACGTAGCCGAGGCCGATCCGCACGACGCCCGTGCCGGCGACCGCGTCGACCGCCTCGACCGTGCAGTCGACCTCGCTCGCGTTGACGTCCGGCGGCAGGATCGTCAGGCCGCGCCGCTGCGCCTCGTGCACGAGCGCGTCGGGCGGGTAGAAGCCCATCGGCTGCTCGTTCAGCAGCGCGCACAGGAACTCGGGCGCGTAGTGGACGCGCAGCCACGTCGACTGGTAGGCGAGCAGCCCGAACGCCGCGCCGTGGGCCTTCGGAAAGCCGAAGCCGGAGAAGCCGCGGATCTTCTCGAAGATCCGCTCGGCCAGCTCCTCGGAGACGCCGTGCGTAGAGACCGCGCCCGCGACGAACGCCTTGTGGTGCGACTCGATCGCCGCACCCGAGCGCTTGCGGCTCATCGCGCGCCGCAGCCCCTCCGCCTCGCCGGCGGAGAAGCCGGCGAACGCCATCGCCACCTCGATCACCTGGTCCTGGAAGATGATCGTGCCGAGCGTCTCCCTGAGCGGCTCGACGAGCGACGGGTGCTCGTAGGGGACCTCGAAGTCGGGATCCGCGCGCAGCCGCTGCAGCCGTTCGATGTAGGGGTTCACGGCGCCGCCCTGGATCGGGCCGGGCCGCACGATCGCGACCTGGATCGTGATGTCCTGCAGCGTTCTCGGGCGCGTGCGCAGCAGCGAGGCCATCTGCGCGCGGCTCTCGATCTGGAAGACGCCGGTCGTCTCGGCTCGCTGGATCGCGTCGTAGGTCGGCGAGTCG
The DNA here is from genome assembly GCA_963812435.1 of uncultured Actinomycetes bacterium. Lineage (GTDB taxonomy): Bacteria > Actinomycetota > Thermoleophilia > Solirubrobacterales > Solirubrobacteraceae > Conexibacter. The sequence continues at coordinate 1,852,143 of CAWEUZ010000002.1, read as the reverse complement.
TCGTAGGGGATGCGCGAGAGGTCGATGCGCTCGCCGCGCATCTGGGCGATCTGCTCGACCGCGCGCTCGACCGCGCTCAGCATCCCGAGTCCCAGCAGGTCGATCTTGAGGAAGCCGGCGTCGGCGCACGAGTCCTTGTCCCACTGGACCATCTGGCGGCCCTCCATCGCGGCCGGGACGATCGGGCAGCAGTCGATCAGCGGGCGCGTCGCGACGACCATCCCGCCGGGGTGCTGGGAGAGATGGCGCGGCAGGCCGTGCGCCTGTTCGGCGAGGCGCGCGAGCCAGGCCCAGCGGCCCTGGGCGAGGCGCTCGGGGCCGAGCGCGGACGCGACGTCGTGCGCCACGTCGCGCGCCGACCAGCCCTCCGAGCCGCGCGCGACGCGCTCGATCTCCCCCGGCGGCAGCCCCAGCGCCTTGCCCAGCTCGCGGATCGCGCCGCGCGCGCGGTAGGTCGGGAAGGCGGCGACGAGCGCGGAGCGGTCCTTGCCGTAGCGCTCGTGGATGCGCGGGATCAGCGCGGCGCGCACGTCGCGCGGGAAGTCGAGGTCGATGTCCGGCAGGGCTGTCAGCTCATCGTTGAGGAAGCGCCCGAGGAAGAGGTCGTTCGCGATCGGGTCGACGTGCGAGAGGCCCGTGAGGTAGCAGACGATCGAGGAGACCGAGGAGCCGCGGCCGCGGCCGGGCGGCAGCAGCGCGCGGGCGGTGTCCGGCCCGCGCACCTCCAGCGCGACCTCGCGCGCCAGCTCCAGCATGTCGCGGTGCAGCAGGAAGAAGCCGGAGAGGCCGAGCACCGCGATGATGCGCAGCTCCTCGGCCAGGCGCACCTCGGCGTCGGCGCGCAGGCGATGCCCCGGCGGATAGCGGTGGTCGAGCTTCGCGCTCGCCAGCTCGGCGAGCTTGCGATCGGCGTGGGCGTCCTCTTCGCCGGGGTAGCGGTAGCCGTGGTGCTCCAGGAGATCGAAGCGAAGACGGTCTGCGACCTCAAGCGTCTCCTCGACCGCCTCGGGATGGTCGGCGGCGAAGCGCGCGGCCATCGCCGCCGGGGTCGCGAGCACATGGCTGAAGTTGCCGCGCCGCAGCGGCTCGGAGGCGTCGAGCGTCGTACGGTGGCGAACTGCGACGAGCGCGTCCTGCAGCGGCGCGCGGGCGCGCGCGTGCGCATGGACGTTGCCGCTTGCGACGGTTCTGAGCTCGAGCTCCCGTGCGAGCGCGGCAAGGCGCCGGTTGCGCGCGCGGTCGTCGTGGAGGTAGGGACGCTGCAGCTCGACGCGCACGCGCTCGGGACCGAACGCGTCGCGCAGCACTTCGAGGCCGGCACGGTCGTGGATCCCGTTCGTCGCGCAGCCGCTGAGGCAGACGAGCCCCTCGGCGTGGTCGAGCACGGCCGCGAGGGGGACGTGCGGCTGGGTCGCCTGGCGCGGGCGCGCGCCGGGGGCGGGCCCCCCGGCCGCCCCCGGCTCCCCCTTCGCGTGCGCCCCTGCGGCGTCCCCCATCGCGTCCGCAGGTCCCGCCGGCTCGTCCCCGCGCGTGTGAGCATGCGCGCGGGTCACGAGCCGGCAGAGGTTGCGCCACCCGCGCTCGCCCTCGACGAGCAGCGTCAGGTGGCGGCCGTCGTCGAGCGTCAGCTCGGCGCCGTGCAGCGCCCTCAAGCCCACCGCCTTGCACGCCTGCGCGTGCTCCATCGCGCCGCAGACGTTGTCGTGGTCGGTCAGCGCAAGCGCCTCGTGCCCCAGCTCGCGCGCCGCCGCCGCCAGCTCGTCCGGCATGGAAGCGCCGTCGAGGAACGAGAAGGCGGAGTGCGCGTGCAGCTCGACATAAGACACGAACACATGTTCGATTACCACTTCTATGTTGGCTACCGCCGCAAGGTGGATCCACCCATCGCGGGAGCTCGTGCGATGCCGCTACCGCTGTACGAACCAGCCTCCTTCACGCAGGTCGTGGAACGCGACGAGGTTCCGCCCGCAGGCCGTGACGACCTCCCAGTAGCGCCGACGCACCGGTCTGCCGTTCCACCAGCGGTCCTCGACGAGCCACGACTCGCGCACGGCGTCGACGACCCGTCCGTCGACGGTGCACGGGCGGCCGTCGGCCGGGTCGGCCTCGACAAGCGCGCGCCGCGGCTGCGCGAGGCGGTGGTTGCGGCTCATTCGAACGGCGTCAGCACGACGCGGCGCTCGGGCACGCGCGAGTCGGCCTCGACCGCGAGCACGCGCAGCGCGGCGTTCGGTCCGGCGGCCGCGCGCGCCTGCCGGACCGCCTCGCGCAGCCGCGACCGTCGCACCGCCTCCGCCTCGTCGAGCAGCGAGCGCTGGTCGTTCGCGGGCGGCCCGAAGCGCTCGACGCCGAGCCGCAGCCGTTCGGCCGGCGCCGGCAGCAGCGCCAGCCGCTGCGCGAGCGCGAGCCGCATCCGCACGGGATCCGCGAGCGCTTCTCGGAAGGAGACGCGCTCCCGCCACGTCCCGCCCTCGACGAGCGCCGCCGCCAGCACGACCGTGCGCAGCGTGCGGCCGCGCCGCTCGCGGCGCGCGAGCAGCCGGTCGATCAGCAGCTGCAGCGCGCGGTCGAGCTGGATCCCTGAGAGCGCCTCCGGCAGCTCGAGCTCCTCGGCCAGCCGCTCCGGCGGCTGGCGCGGGGCGAGCTTGCCGTCGCGCCCGTGCGCGAGCTCATGGGCGAGCAGCCCCGGCGCGCCGAAGCGGTCCGCGACCGCCGCGCGCGGGAGCGCCGCCAGCTCGCCGAGCGTCGCGACCCCCAGGCGCGCGAGCGCCTCCGGCAGCTCCGCTGTCTCATGCCGGCCGCGCAGCAACGCGACCGGCAGCTCCGCGAGGTAGGCGGCTGCCTCCGCCTCTCCGCCCGAGACGACCACCGGTCGCCGCACACGCGCACGCGACGCGGCCGCCAGCGCACAGAAGCGCGAAGGGCCGGCGCCGATCCGCGCCGGCTGGCGCAGCGCGCCGCGGGCGGCCGCCAGCACGTGCTCGAGCGACCCGCCGTGCAGGCGCAGCAGACCGCGCGCCGCGAAGCAGGCGAGCCCCGGCCGCTCCGGCTCGACCGCGGCGCCGATCGACTCCAGCCGCACCAGCAGCCGCTCCCAGCGGTCGGCCACGCCCGCCGGATCGGGCGGCACGAGCGTCAGCGCCGGACAGCGCGCCAGCGCCTCGCCGAGCGGCGTCCCGGCGCGGATGCCGAAGGCCTCCGCGGCGGGCGAGGCCTCGCCCACACGCTGCTCGCGACCGGGTTCCGGGGCGAGCGCCGCGGGCGCGCTCAGCAGCTGCTCGCGGTCGCCGACGGCGACGGTCAGCTCGAAGCGCGGCAGCAGAACGCAGACGACCGTGGACACGAACACATGTTCGCGTCCACGGTCTGCTTACGCCACCGTCGATCGGTGGATACGACAGACGGAGCTATTCGAGGAACAGTTCCTTGATCGCGATGTTGTTGATGACGTCGATCGAGTTGTTGCCCGCCGCCGAAGGCAGCTTGAGCTTGAGGTTCACCAGCGAGTTGATGAGCCCGAGGCCGAGACCGCATTCGGTCGCACCGGGAACGGCGAACGAGTTTTCGACGTTTCTGTTGTTCGGGACGAGCACCGTGTCGGGCGGGACGAATTCGAATCTGCCGGGCGACCCGCTGATGGGTCTGTTGGGCGGGGGCGGGCTCGTGGTCCCCGTGATCAGGTTGAGTCTCACCGGGTTTCTGTCCGTCCCGACGTGGCAGTTCATGCCGAGCAGGGTGTTGACGAGCCGGACCTTCACCGGAACGGCGAGACCGAACGTGGTGAGGTCGAATCTGATGTTCGACGGCGAGCCCGCGAGCTCGGTGATCGCTAGCACGCTCGTGCCCGGGATCCATTCTATGCCGAGCAACCCGCCCGGAACCGGAACGGGTCTCGAGAAGAAGCCGGTCGTGCCTCTCGGCGGTATGAACGTGACGCCGCTTTCAGCCGGGGCGAGCCCGCCCCGGATCTCGAGCGCCGCCGCGGTGAGCGGGACGTTGAAGCCCTTTATGTTCAGGTTTCCGCTCGAGTTCTGGACGTCGATGCAGGCTCTCGCGCCCGGCGTCGTCGTCGGACAGCCCGTGAAGTCCGGGAAGGCCGCCAGAGCGGTGCCCGCGAACATCATGAAGGCGCTCGTCGCGAGTGCAGCCGCGAGCGCGGCGCACTGCTTGAAGGAACGCATGTATCCCCCTTCTCGCGCGTTTGTCGCGCGACTAGCGTGGGCCGGGCGCGGATCTCACACCGAACTGCCCGGCCGTCTCCCCCGACGCGAACGCGGCACACGCCGCCCCGCGTCGTCGTCCTATCACACTAGAAAGATGGGTGTCGTGCTGTCAAGCGCCAAGGCGCCCGCGCTTCTTGGGCCGGAAGGCGCCTTCGAGCGCCGCCGCGTCGAAGCCGCCGACGATGCGCTCCTCGGTCGCATAGCGGAACAGCGCGACGCGGAAGATCACGCTCAGCGTCGAGGCGACGATCATCGCGCCGATCAACAGGATCACCGCGATGGCGATCAGCGCGCCGCCGGCCGCCGGCGTTCTGCCCACGACGACCGCGCCGAGCACGCCCAGGCCGATCGCCGGCAGCATCACGCACAGGAAGACGAGGCCAGTGATCGAGCCGGCGCCGATGAGGCCCTCGCCCCATCTCGCCCGGATCACGTGGGCGGAGCGCTTGAACGCCTCTCTCGGGCCGAGGCCCTCGAGCGCGAGGATCGGCAGCACGAAGAACGTCGCGATCGCCCAGGCGGCGCCGGCGAGCGAGGTGAGGACCGTCGCGATCACACGACCGATCGCGTTCTCCGACAGCAGGCCCTGGACCACCTGCAGCAGCAGGCCGACGGTCAGCTGCACGAGCGCCCACTGCGCGATCACGCCGCGTCTGGAGCGGACGGCCGCGAAGCCGTCGCCGAGCGTCGCGTGCCCACCGTCGAGCGCCTTCGCCGCGGCGGCGGCGAGCGCGGTGTTGCAGTAGATGCCGATGAACGTCAGCACGTAGCCGCCGATCACCATCACGACGACGCCGGCCGGCTTGCTCGACGTCGCGTACAGCGCGACGCCCGGGCCGACGATCACGATCCCCGCGAGCACGATCGCGACGGCGGCCACCACGGGGAAGAGCGCGAGCGCGCGGTCACCCCGCAGGATCGCCCAGCTCTGCTTGGCGAGGGCCCAGCCCCGCGCGAATCGTCCGCCGTTCATCGTCTCGTCGCTCCAGTCGGTGCTCGTGTTGCGGTTCCAGACCGCTCTATCGGCCTCCCGCGGATGCGACTTGACGGTACCGCGGGGTCGGCGGGCCTCGCAAGCCCGCCGACCCATGCGGACACGGCGCTCAGGACTACTTCAGAGCGACGTCGTTGTGCACGATCATCGTGTTGTTGCCCGCCGCCGACGGCAGCTTGAGCTTCAGGTTCACGATCGGGTTCGCTATCCCGAGGAAGCCGCAGCCGGTGGCGCCGGGCACGGCGAACGCGTTGTCGACGCTGACCGTGTCTCTGAGTATCGCGGCGCCTTCTTCGTTGAACGATATGGCGCCGGTTCTACCGCTGATCGGTCTGTTCGGGGCCGGCGGTCTCGTCGTCCCGGTGGTGAGGTTGATTCTCGCCGGGTTGCTGTTGGACCCGAGGTAGCAGCTGGAGCCGAGTATCGGGTTGTCGAGCTTGACCTTCACCGGCAGGCTGACGACCGTCAAGCCGAGTTCGATTTCCATCTTGATCGCGGACGCCGGACCGGCGAGCTGCGCGGTGGCGAGCACCGTGTTGCCGGGTATCGGGAGTTCGAGGCCGAGGATGCCGCCGGGGACTCTTATCGATCTCGAGAAGAAGCCGTTCGTGCCGACCGGCGGGTAGAAGACGGCCGGGTGGACGGAGTTGTCGAGGCCGCCGCGGATCTCGAGCGATTCCCCGAGCGGGACCGTGAAGCCCTTTATTTCAAGGCTGCCGGTGCGGCTCTGGATGTCGATGCATCCCAAGACGGCCGGATTCGACCGCGGGCAGTCCGAGAAGTTCGGGAAGGCGGCCTGCGCCGCTCCCCCCGCAGCGAGCCACGACGTCGTGGCGAGCGTCGCGGCCATCGCAAGCCAGCGCTTGCGTCTCATGTTGTCCCCCTCTGCCTCGTTTGCGCGACGTGCACGCAGGTCTCGAGGCGTTCCCCCATTGGCGGCGGGCAGCGGCCCGCCGAAGCACGGACGCCGAGTCCATGCTCACAGCGACATTAGAAACCCGCGTGGCTCCCTGTCAAGTGCCGATGCGCCAAACGATCACGCCCTGCTCGGCTGTGCCGCCCACAGCCGCCACGTCCCGGGGACGCCCTTGAGCGTGTGTTCGCCGCGATCCGCGAAGCCGATGCCCGAGCCGACGACGAGGTCCTTGACGGTGTTCGAGACGAGCACCTCCTGAGGGGCGGCGAGCGCGCCGACGCGCGCGCCGATGTGCACCGCCAGGCCGCCGACGTCCTCGCCGATCGCCTCGCACTCCCCCGTGTGCAGGCCGGCGCGCACCTCGACGCCGAGCTCGCGCACCGCGTCGCGCAGCTCGATCGCGCAGCGGATCGCGCGCGCCGGGCCGTCGAAGGTGGCGAGGAAGCCGTCGCCGAGCGACTTGACCGCGCGTCCGCGATAGCGCGCCAGCTGTGCGCGGCTCAGATGGTCGTGGCGCGCGAGCAGCTCGCGCCAGGCATGGTCGCCAAGCCGCGCGGCGGTCTCCGTCGAGCCGACGATGTCGGTGAACATCACGGTCGCCAGCACCCGGTCGGGCTCCGGCGGCGTGTGCGTGCCGGTCAGGAACTGCTCGATCTCGGCGAGCACGCGCTCGCTGTCGCCGACGACGATCAGGTTGTCGCGCCCCTCCAGCTCGACGTAGCGGGCGCCCGGGATGTGGTCGGCGAGATAGCGCGAGTGGCGGATGTCGATCGCCGCGTCGTCGCGGCGGTGCATGACCAGCGTCGGCACGGCGATCGACGGCAGCACGTCGCGCACGTCGGTCTCCCCCGCCATGTCGAACAGCAGCCGCAGCGACCCGGGGCTCGCCGACAGCCGCTCCAGCTGCCCGAACCAGCGCCGCAGGGCGACGTCGCCGGCGGCGCTAGGCGCGATCGCGTCGAAGCGCGCGCCCTTGCCCCATTCGGCGAAGAACTCGTCGATCCGCCGTTGGCGGGCCTCCGGCGTGCCCGGCCATTCGTAGCCCGGCGCGCCGGTCATGCGCGCCATCCCCGCATACAGCACGAGCGCGCGCGTGCGCTCCGGATGCGTCGCGGCGTACAGCATCGCCATCGGCGCGCCCTCCGACTGGGCGAACAGCGCCGCCTGCTCGGAGCCGACCGCATCGAGCACCGCCGTGACGTCCTCCATCTGGTCCTCGAGCGTCGTCGGCGTGAACATCGGGTCGGACAGCCCGGTGCCGCGGCGGTCGAGCAGGATCAGCCGCGAGAAGCGGGCGATCCGCTCGAAGAAGGCGGCGACGCGCGGCTCGACCCACAGATGCTCGAGCTGCTGCAGCTGCGGCGGGATGTAGACGAGGTCGATCGGACCGTCGCCGACCACCTGGTAGGCGATGTGGACGTCGCCGGCGCGGGCGTAGCGTGTCTCCGGCAGCTCGGGCATGACCCTCCGCGTGCAGCGTAGCGCCGGCGCTAGGGTGCTCGCGGTGCCCGACGCATACGTGCTCGACGCAATCCGCACGCCGTTCGGCCGCTACGGCGGCGCGCTCGCGGGCGTGCGGCCCGACGACCTCGCGGCGCACGTCGTGCGCAGCATCGTCGAGCGCTCCCCGGGGCTCGACCCCGCGGCGATCGACGACGTGATCTTCGGCAACGCGAACGGCGCGGGCGAGGAGAACCGCAACGTCGCGCGGATGGCGGTGCTGCTGGCGGGGCTGCCGACGTCGATCCCCGGTACGACCGTCAACCGCCTGTGCGCCTCGTCGCTGGAGGCGGCGATCGCGGCCAGTCGCGCCGTCGAGTGCGGCGACGCCTCGCTCGTGCTGACCGGAGGCGTCGAGTCGATGACGCGCGCGCCCTGGGTGCTCCCGAAGCCCGAGCGCGGCTTCCCGCGCGGCGACGAGACGCTCGCCTCGACGACGCTCGGCTGGCGGCTCGTGAACCCGCGGATGCCGGAGCAGTGGACGATCTCGCTCGGCGAGTCGACCGAGGGACTCGCCGACAGATACGCGATCTCGCGCGAGGCGCAGGACGCGTTCGCCGTGCGCAGCCACCGGCTGGCGGCGGCCGCATGGGACGACAACTTCTACGACGAGTGGGTCCTCCCGGTGCCGGAGACCGAGCTGACGCGCGACGAGATCATGCGCCCGGACAGCTCGTCGGAGGCGCTCGCGAAGCTGAGGCCCGCGTTCCGCCGCGACGGCGGCACGGTCACGGCGGGCAACTCGTCGGCCTTGAACGACGGGGCCGCCGCCGTGCTGATCGGATCGGCCGACGCGGCCGCGGCGATCGGCCGCGAGCCGCTGGCGCGGATCGCCGGCCGCGGCGTCTCGGGCGTCGACCCGGACGTCTTCGGGATCGGACCGGTGCAGGCGGTCGAGCGCGCGCTGGCGCGCGCCGGCATCGCCTGGGGCGACGTGAGCGTGCTGGAGCTGAACGAGGCGTTCGCGGCGCAGTCGCTCGCCTGCTTCGCCGAGTGGACGGAGCTCGATCCCGAGCGCGTGAACGTCAACGGCGGCGCGATCGCGCTCGGCCACCCGCTCGGCGCGAGCGGCGCGCGCGTGCTCGCGACCTGCGCCTACGAGCTGCGGCGCCGCGGCGGCGGCTGGGGCGTCGCGGCGCTGTGCATCGGGGTCGGGCAGGGGCTGGCGGTGGTGCTGGAGGCGTGAGCGGCGCCGGCTTCGCTCAACCGCCGTGCCCGGCCGTAGCCTGCACGGTGCCGGGTCCAACGAGACGTCGGAGGCGACGCAATGATCAGAGGACGGCTGCACCGCCGCAGAGCCGAGGGAGGCGTCGCCGCCACCGAGACGTTCCAGATCGACACCGGTGACCTGAGCGGGCTGCTGGCCGCGCCGCCGTGGCTGCGCAATGCCGGTGTGTTCTCGTGGCTGGCGGCGGGCGTGCTGGTGCTGCTGCTCGGTCTCGTGTGGCTGGCCTCGCTGGCGCACGCGATCGTGATGCCGCTGATCGCCGCCACCGTGGTCGCCGCCGTCGGGGCGCCGCTGGTCCGCTGGATGGCGGAGCACCGGATCCCGCGTGCGCTCGGAACGGCGCTGCTGCTGCTGGGCCTGGTCGCGGTGGGCGCCGCGATCGTGCTGCTGATCGTCGGCGGCGTCACGGGCGAGGCGTCGTCGCTCAGTGCGCGCCTGGCCGACGCGCAGCACAAGATCGCCGGCTGGCTGCACGACCTCGGAGTCGGCAAGGCATCGGCCGACGGATCGACCCAGCAGGCGGGCGACTCCGCCTCGAGCGCGCTGGCGCTGCTGACGAGCGGCCTCGCGCAGGGCCTCGCGGCGCTCTCGTCGCTCGTCTTCTTCCTCGCCTTGACCGTGCTGAGCCTCTTCTTCCTGTTGAAGGACGGACCGGCGATCCGCGGCTGGGTCGAGCACCACGCCGGCGTCCCGGTGCCGATCGCGCGACTGGCGACAGGGCGCATCCTGCAGTCGCTGCGCGGCTACTTCCTCGGCGTCACGCTGGTGGCCGCCTACAGCGCCGTGATCGTCGGCGTCGGCTCGCTGATCATCGGCGTGCCGCTGGCGGGGACGATCGCGATCGTCACGTTCCTCGGCGGCTTCATCCCGTATCTCGGCGCTTGGAGCGCCGGTGCGTTCGCCGTCCTGCTCGCGCTCGCCGGCGGCGTCGACATGGCGATCGCGATGATCGTCCTGCAGCTGCTCGCCAACGGCATCTTCCAGCAGCTCGTGCAGCCGTTCGCCTACGGCGCCGCCCTCGGGATCCACCCGCTCGCCGTGCTCGTCGTCACGATCGCGGGCGGCGCCGTGTTCGGCGGAGCCGGGCTCGTGCTCGCGGCGCCGATCACGTCCGCGATCGTGCGGATCTCGGCCGACCTGGCGCGCGCTCGCGCCGCCGCCGCTCCCGCCGACGGCCCCGACTCCGTCGCGACGCAGGCGCCGTCATAAGCATCGCGACGAGCCGTCCATAGAAAAGCCCCGCCGGAGCGGGGCTTTTCCTTAGCAAACCGATAAGCGGGATTCTGTCGTGAGCAGCCATCCATCTGTGCGGCCGACCTGGACCTCGGCGGGCAGCCTGCAAACGGTCCGGCTTGGCCTTGCATCGGGTGGGGTTTGCCTGGCCGCCGCGTCACCGCGGCGCCGGTGCGCTCTTACCGCACCATTTCACCCTTGCCGGCCCGCGTGAGCGGACGTAGGCGGTGTCATTTCTGTGGCACTGTCCCGCGGGTTTCCCCGGGTCGGCGTTACCGACCACCCTGCCCTGTGATGTCCCGACTTTCCTCGAAGGCGAGCCTCCGCGACTGCTTGGTTTGCAAGCCGGCAGCCTAGCGCCGCAGGCTCAGTCGAGCGACGTGCCGCAATCGCCGCAGCGTCCACCGGCCGCGTGCGGCCGCAGCGCTCCGCCGCACAGCGGACACGCGACGGTGGCCCGGGCGACGAGGCCCTCCCAGGCCCCGACGATCGCATCGTCGAGCGTCCGCCCGCCGCCCAGACCGCCGTCGCGCTCCGCGTGCTCGACGCGCGCAGCCTCCACAGGCGCCTCCGGCCCGGGGCCGAAGAGCGAGGGCGGCCGCTCGACGCGCTCGGCCACCAGCACAGCCATCACATGCTCCGCATGAGGCCGACGACTCTCCCGAGGATGCGCACCTCGCGCGTGCGGATCGGCTCCATCGCCGGGTTCTCCGGCTGCAGCCGTATGTGATCCGACTCTCTGTAGAAGGTCTTGACGGTCGCCTCCTCGCCCACGAGCGCCACGACGATCTCGCCGTCGCGCGCGGTGTCCTGCGGCGAGACGACGACCAGGTCGCCTTCGAGGATCCCGGCGTCCTTCATCGACTCGCCGCGCACGCGCAGCAGGTACTCGCCGGTGTCGCCGCCGGCGACCTCCGGCGTCTGCACGTAGTCCTCCACGTTCTCCTCCGCGAGGATCGGCTGGCCGGCCGCGACCTGGCCGACGAGCGGCAGGCCGGGCGGGCGCACCATGCTGCGCACACCGTCGACGGCGCGGTCGAGCAGCTCGATCGCGCGCGGCTTCGTCGGGTCGCGCCGCAGCAGGCCGACCTTCTCGAGGTTCGCGAGGTGGGCATGGACCGTCGAGGACGAGGCGAGTCCGACGGCCTTGCCGATGTCGCGTACCGTCGGCGGATACCCGTGGCGCGCCGAGTAGCGCTTGATGAACTCGAAGATCTCCTGCTGGCGCTTCGTGAGGTCGACCATCGCGCAACGCGCTCCTAAGGCTGATTCCAAGACGAACGTGTGTTCGACCACTATACCCCAGCCCCGGACGGACTCCTGCAAGCTCGCCCCGTCTATACTCCCCGCCCACGCTCGCGCTCGTGGCGGAATTGGTAGACGCGCAAGGTTGAGGGCCTTGTGGGAGGTTTCTCCCGTGGTGGTTCGAGTCCACTCGAGCGCATGCGCGACGCTGGAGACCCGGTCGTCGCGCACCGGGCGGCGTCAGGCGTCGGAGAACGCCGCCCGCGCCGCGGCGGCGCCGAGCGCCATCCGCTCGAAGTAGCCGGCCGTTCCCGCCTCGAGCAGCTCGCGCGCCGCCTCGACGACCGCGCCGAGCGCGGCGAACGCGAACGCGCCGCCGACCGACACGCGCGCCACGCCGGCCTCCGCCAGCTCCGGCACCGGCGGGCAGCCCGGCAGCATCAGCACGTTCACCGGCCGCGACACCGCGTCGACGACCGCGGAGATCTGCTCCAGGGTGCGCAGGCCGGGCGCGTAGAGCACGTCGGCGCCGGCCTGCTCGTAGGCCTGCAGCCGCGCGATCGTGTCCTCGAGGTCGTCGACGCCGCGCAGGTGGTTCTCGGCCCGCGCCGTCAGCACGAGCCGCGCCGGACCGGCGTGCGCCGCCTCGACCGCGGCCGCCACGCGCTCGACGGCGAGACCGCGGTCGTACAGGCCGCGATCGCCCGCGAAGTCCTCGATCGAGCAGCCCGCGAGTCCCGTCTCACGGGCGAGCGCGACGGTCTCCGCGACCGCCTCGGGCGCGTCGCCGAAGCCGTTCTCGAGGTCGGCGGACAGCGGCAGCTCCGTCGCCCCGGCAATCTCGGCCGCGTGGGCGAGCGCCTCGTCGCGTGTCACCGCCCCGTCGCGCCGTCCGAGCGTCGCCGCGTGGCCGCTGCTCGTCGTCGCGAGCGCCTCGAACCCGAGCCCCGCCAGCAGCCGGGCCGACCCGACGTCCCATGGATTGGGCAGCAGCAGCGGGACCCCGGGCACGTGCAGGGCGAGGAAGCGATCCGCGGGCGACGCGTGCTCAGCCATCTCGCAGCAGCCTAGCCGGACGCGACGGCATCGACGCCGACGCGACAGGAACCGCGCACCGCGTGTGGAAAACCACACCTCCATGCGCCTTCGCCACGACACCGCCACGACCGGCACCGACGGTCGCCCCAAGTAGGCTCAGACCGGATGTCGGAGATCGAGGAGCTGCAGGAGGAGCTGGCGCGTCTTCGCGCCAGCCTCGCGGAGCGCGACCGCGAAGCCGAGCAGCGCGAGCAGCAGCTGCGCGCCTCCTACGAGGCGACGGTGCGCGCGCTCGCCGACGCCGTCGAGGCGCGTGACGCGTACACCGCCCGGCACGCCGAGCGCGTGGCCGCCTACGGGCTCGAGATCGCACGCGCGTGCGGGATGGAGATCGACGACGGACCCGATCTCGAATTCGGCTTCCTGCTGCACGACATCGGCAAGATCGCGATCTCCGACGCGATCCTCTACAAGCCCGGCAGGCTGACCGAGGAGGAGCGCGACGCGATGCGCCGCCATCCGGTGATCGGCGAGGAGATCGTGCGCGGGATCGACTTCCTGGCCGGCGCGCGACAGGTCGTGCGCTCGCACCACGAGCGCTGGGACGGCGCCGGCTACCCCGATCGCCTGGCCCGCGAGCAGATCCCGCTGGCGGCGCGCGTGTTCGCCGTCGCCGACACCTTCGACGCGGTCACGAGCGACCGCCCCTACCGCGCCGCCGCGTCGTTCCGCGAAGCGCGGCGCGTGATCGCGGCCGCCTCCGGCACGCAGTTCGACCCGACCGTCGCCGAGGCGTTCGACGACATCACCGACGCGCGCTTCGACGAGATCCGCGGCGCGCTGGCGTAAGGGAGCCGAACTCTCGCGGAAGGCGCGTCGTCCTGGCGGATGCCGGCGCCCGCCAAGGGAGGACGCAGCCTGTGTGGCGTACTTCGTACGCGAACAGGCGAGGACGATGCCTGGCGGGATGCCGGCGCCGCCAGGCGGCGCGTCTAGATGCGGAGCATGACGATCGTGTTCAGGCCGAACAGGACCGCGAAGAATATGGTCCAGCGGTTCAGGTTGCGCTCGACGAGCGAACCGCCGCCGAACGGCCCCGAGCCGGTGCCGACGCCGAACGCGCCGGACAGACCCGTGTCTCTCCCCGAGTGCATCAGGATGAGCAGGATCAGCACGACGGATATGACGACTTGGACGACGGCGAGAATCGTGAACATGCTGGTCCGATCTTAGCCGCTGCGGGCTCTCACCGCGTCGATCCTGCGCAGCAGCGCGATCGCCTCCGCGCGCAGCTCCGCGTCGAGCACGCGGTGGTCCGCTTCGGACAGCTTGCCGGTGCGCTGGTCGAGCTCGGCGTCGCGGATCTCGCGGTACTTCGCGTCCTTCGCCGCCTCCAGGTCGGCCAGCTCGGAGCGCGCCGCCGCCTCGGGATCGAGCCCGCGTGCGCGGCCGCGCAACGGCGCCGCGACGAACGCCGCCACCGCGAGCACGACCGCGAACACGATCAGCAGCTCCATGCGGCGCCTACCGTGCGGGACGCGTGCCGAGCTCGCGCGCCACGCGCGCCGCGTAGCCCGCCGTCACGCGGCGCCGCGCGGTCGCGGGCGCGGGCCACAGCGCCAGCAGGCCGCCGAGGAAGGTGATGATCGCGCCGATCCAGATCCACGTCGCGAGCGGCGAGACGATGAAGCGGAAGTCGGCCGGCCACGGCGAGGCGACGAAGCGATGCGCGACCGCGGTGACGGCGGCGTCGCGCAGCGCGTAGAGCTGCGTCACCGCCTGCTGCTGGTCGTCGGCTCTGCTCATGATCCCGACCATCGCTCTGCGGAACGTGCGGTTGCCCTCGTCGATGATCGACTGCAGCGGCGCGAGGTTCGGGTTGATGACGGTCCAGATGTCGCGTCCGAAGCCGGCGCGCAGGCCGACCTCGCTCTCCGACTCGCCGCCGAAGAAGCGCCCGACGATGCCCTGCGAGACGTCCTGCGAGGGATAGAAGCCGCGCGTCGTGCGCAGCGTCGCGACGTGCTTGCCGCCCTTGGAGACGTCGAGCACGGCGCCGAGCGAGATCTTCTCCGCTTCGGCTCTCGAGGTCGCGCGGACGTAGCGGATGTCGAAGCCGTCGACGCGCGCGCTCTGCCCCGGCCGCAGCGTGACGTCCTTCGCATGGTGGAAGGACGAGGAGATCGCGACGCCGAGCAGCAGGACGGCGAAGCCGGCGTGCACGACGTAGCCGCCGTAGCGACGGCGGTTGCGGCGCACGACGCCCGTGAGCGCGACGGGCGCCGTCTCGCCCGCCGACGCCTGCCGCGCGCGCATCCCGCGCCACAGCTCCTGGCCCACGCTCGCGAGCACGAACGCGACGACGCCGGCGAACGCCGCCGCCTTCGGCTCCTGCCAGGCCCCGGGAACGAACAGCAGCGCGGCCACGACGGCGAGCGCCGCCGCCAGCGGCAGCACGAAGCCGCGCCGCACGCTCGCGAGCGTCAGGCGACGCCACGGCACGAGCGGCCCGATCCCCGACAGTGCGACGAGCACGAACGCCAGCGGGACGATGTACTTGTCGAACCACGGCGGCCCGACCGACGCGCGCGTGCCGGTCACGGCCTCCGAGATCAGCGGGAAGAAGGTCCCCCACCAGACGACGAACGCGAGCGCGACGAGGATCACGTTCTGAAACAGGAAGACCGCCTCGCGCGAGAGCAGCGAGTCGAGCTGGTGCTCGGATCTGAGGTCGGCGCGGCGCCACACGACGAGCCCGACCGAGCCGAGCACCATCGCGCCGATCAGGATCAGGAACGGCACCCCGAGCGTCGAGGCGCCGAAGGCGTGGATCGAGTCGAGGATCCCCGAGCGCACGAGGAACGTGCCGAGGATCGCGAGCGTCCCGGTCGCCAGCACGAGCGACGCGTTCCAGACCTTCAGCATCCCGCGCCGCTCCTGGATCATGATCGAGTGGATGAACGCGGTGCCGGTCAGCCACGGCAGCAGCGACGCGTTCTCGACCGGGTCCCAGGCCCAGTAGCCGCCCCAGCCGAGCTCGGTGTAGGACCAGCGCGCGCCGAGCACGATGCCGATCCCGAGGCACAGCCAGGCGCCGAGCGCGAAGCGGCGCGTCGAGACGATCCACTCGGCGTTCAGCCGGCGCGTCACCAGGGCGCCGATCGCGAACGCGAACGGGATCGAGAACAGCGTGTACCCCGAGTAGAGCATCGGGGGGTGGAACATCATCGCCGGGTGACGCAGCAGCGGGTTGAGTCCGGTCCCCTCCTGCGGCACCGCCGCGAGCGTCTCGAACGGGCTCGCGTAGAACAGCGTCAGCATCAGGAAGAACCCGGCGAACGTCATCAGCACCGCGGTCGCGACGGGCGCCACCTCGCGCACGCGGCGGCGCGTGAGCGCGAGCGCGAGGCTCGACCAGATCGACAGCAGCCACACCCACAGCAGCAGCGAGCCCTCCTGCGAGGACCAGGCCGCGGTCGCCTTGTAGAACGTCGGCGTCGTCGTGCTCGAATGGGTCGCGACGACGTTGAACGAGAAGTCCGAGCGCAGAAACGCGAGCTCCATGATCGCGAACGCGAGCGTCAGCACCCCGGCGAGCGCATAGACGGCGCGGCGCCCGGAGTCGACCCACGCGCGCCCGCCGGCGAACGCGCCGTAGAGCGAGGCGCCGATGCCGTACAGCGCGACGGCGAACGCAACGATCAGCAGGGCACGGCCGATGGTGGCCATGGCGCTAGGTGACGCTGGCGGGGCCGGTGCTCGGTCTCGGCGGCGCGACCTGGAACTTCGACGGGCACTTCGTGACCATCGAGTCCTTCTCGCCGACGAACAGGTCGCCGGAGCCGCGCCGGACCTTCACCATCACGCCGCGTCCCTCCCGGAACGGGTCCGGCACGATTCCCGTGTAGCGCACGCGCGCGGCCACGGGACGGTGCGGGTCGCGCACGCTGAAGAACAGGACGCCGTCCGCGCGACGCACCGAGCCGTTCGCGACGGTGCCGGCGAGCGTGTACGTCTTGCCCGCCACGGCGGCGTCGAGCAGTTGGCCCGCGGTGCGCTCGTCGCTGCCGGCGCTGAAGCTCGTGTAGACGAGAGCGCTCGCGGCCAGCAGGGCGGCGGTGAGCGCGACGACGAGGCGGATCCGGCGCTTGCGGGACGGGTTCATGCGCGCCGATTGTCGCAGACCCACGACTGCGGCGGACGGGTCTACGGGCCTGAGGGTCTACGGGCCGGAATCACCCGCTTGCACGAGGAATCTGCGCTCAAGCATCGAAACTTTAGGCCGATGAATGCGTTGGAGGTCATGACCGTGGTCACCCGCTCGCAACGCATCAAGACCCGTCCGCGCCGTGGGCGCAGAGCAGCCCAGCGTGCGGCGAGCGTCGAGGTGGAGCCCGCCTCGCAGGCCCAGCAGGTCGCGCCGCAGGCGCGCGAGCTCGCCGCGGGCGGCCCGCAGGATCTCGCCGCCTACTGCTGCGCGTGCGGCTACGTGTTCGAGGCGGCCGTCTCGACCACGGTCGGCTGCCCGCACTGCGGCGACACGCAGGCCTGGTAGCCGCTCAGGCGCCGGGCAGGACGTCCGCGCGCGCTCGCTCGATCGCCGGCCAGACGACGGCGACGCTGCGCTCGACGAGCTCGGCGCGGGGCGCCTCTGGATGGCGATACCACCAGTTCGCCAGGCCCAGGACGGCCGACTTCAGCAGCTCCGCGAGGATCTCCAGCTGCTGCGCGCGGTCGGGGCGGCTGCGCAGCAGCTCCGGATCGCTGCCGAGCGTGGCGGCGATGCCGTGCCGCAGGCGCTCCTCGATCCCGCGACTGATCGTCGACACGCTCGGGCCCTGCAGCTCGAGCAGCAGCAGACGGGACGCCTCGGGGTGCTGCTCGACGTAGGCGAAGATGCCCACCATAGCCGCGTGCACGCGCTCCTGCCCATGCCCGCCCGGAGGACGCAGCGCTTCTTCGACCGTCCGCTCGAGATCGCTGCGGATCACCTCCAGCAGGTGGACGTAGAGCTCGCGCTTGGAGGAGACGTGGTCGTACACGACGGCCTTCGTGACGCCCGCCGCCGCCGCGATCTCGTCCATCGCCGCGCCGTCATAGCCGTTTGCCGCGAACGTGCGCAGCGCGGCGTTCAGGATCAACGCTCGCCGCTCGGCCGCCGGAAGGCGTCGCCGCGTCTGCTGGTGACCCGTCGCGGGCGCTTGAACGGAGGCTCTCGAGGTCATCTGACCAGTCTTACCATTTACTGGAGTGTAAAGGTGTAGCGGGGTATTAGACGCTTCAAGCGGCTGCCTTGAGAGCAGGGGCCGGCAATCCGGGATTGCGCCCCGGAAGAAGCGGGTACCGACGAAGCTCATGAGGCACGAAACCGGGAGCGCGCCCCAGTTGGAGCTGCTGCACGGGGGCGCGTCGAACACGAGGCTGCGCACGCGGGCCCTTGCCACGCGTGCCCGCCGCGGCGACCGCGAGGCCCGCGAGACGCTGATCGCCGAGCACCTGCCGCTGGCACGAGCGCTCGCCCGCCGCTACCGCCGCGGCACCGAGCCGCTCGACGACCTCGTCCAGGTCGCGTCGCTCGGCCTCATCAAGGCCGTCGACCGCTTCGACCCCGATCGCGGACACAGCTTCTCGACCTTCGCCCAGCCGACGATCGTGGGCGAGCTGCTGCGCCACTTCCGCGACACCGGCTGGGGCGTCCACGTGGCGCGCGGCACGCAGGAGCTGGCGCTGAGAGTCCGCTCCGCGGCCGAGGCGATCGAGACGGAGACCGGCAGAGCGCCGACGCCCCGCCAGCTCGCCGAGCGCACCGGTGCGAGCCTCGAGTCGGTCGTCGAGGCGCTCGGTGCGCTCTCGAACCGCACCGCGCTGTCGCTCGCCGCGCCGACGGGCGGCCACGACGACGGCGGCACCGACACCACGATCGCCGACACGCTCGGCCACACGGACGAGGGCTACGAGCGCGCCGAGGCGCGCGCGCTGCTCGGCTCGGCGATCGGATGCCTGCCGACGCGCGAGCAGCGGATCCTGCGGCTGCGCTTCGTCGAGGACAAGACGCAGAGCGAGATCGCGGCGGAGATCGGCGTCTCGCAGATGCAGATCTCGCGCCTGCTGCGCCAGTCGCTCGAGCGGCTCGCGCAGATCACGCGCGCCGGCGCGCCGCGCTAGCCGAACTTCCCTGTCACGTACTCCTCGGTGCGGGAGTCGCTCGGGTTCGTGAAGATCTTCTCCGTCGGCCCCACCTCGACGAGCTCTCCGTCGAGCATGAAGGCCGTCTGGTCGGCGACGCGCGCCGCCTGCTGCATGTTGTGCGTGACGATCGCGATCGTGACCCGCGACTTCAGCTCCTGCACCAGCTCCTCGATCTTCAGCGTCGAGATCGGGTCGAGCGCGGAGGCCGGCTCGTCCATCAGCAGCACGTCGGGCTCGACGGCGAGCGCACGGGCGATGCAGAGGCGCTGCTGCTGGCCGCCGGAGAGGCCGATGCCCGGCTTGTCGAGGCGGTCCTTGACCTCCTCCCACAGGCCGGCACCGCGCAGCGCGGTCTCGACCTGCTCGTGGCCGACCTTGCGCGCTGTCAGGCGCAGGCCGGATGCCACGTTGTTGAAGATCGACATCGTCGGGAACGGATTCGGCTTCTGGAAGACCATCCCGATCGAGCGGCGCACGGCGACCACGTCGATGCTCGAGTCGTAGACGTCGACGTCGTCGAGCATGATCCGGCCGGACGCTCGCGCGCCCGGGATCTCCTCGTGCATGCGGTTGATGCAGCGCACGACCGTCGACTTGCCCGAGCCGGAGGGGCCGATCAGGGCCGTCGCCTGGTTGGGCGCGAACGACAGCGTGAGGTCCTTGATCGAGTGCTGATCGCCGTACCAGGCGTTCAGCCCTTCGACCGTGACGGAGCGCGCGGCCACCGTCGGCGCGGATCGCGCGCCGGCGCGGGAGACGACGGGTCGCGCTGGGGTGATCGCCGGTTCGTGGGCAGCCATCGGGTCCTCCGCCAGGGGCGTCTCGCGGCGTACCGCTTGGGGGATGTGGTCGCTCACGACAGACGGCTCCTTCTCTGGATCAGACGTGCGAGCAAGGTCAGGATGAGGATCATCGCCACCAGCGTCAAGGCCGCCCCCCAGGCGATCGTCACGAGGCGGTCCTGCGCCTGACCGACGTTCTGGAAGATCAGCACCGGCAGCGAGTTCATGCGGTCGTTGTAGTCGAAGGCGGTGGCGTTCACGACGGCGGCCGTGAACAGCAGCGGGGCGGTCTCGCCGGCGGCGCGCGCGACCGCCAGCAGCACGCCCGTGACGATGCCGGGCAGCGCCGTCGGCAGGACGATTCTGAAGATGACCTTCCAGCGCGGCGCGCCGAGCGCGTAGGCCGCCTCGCGCAGCGAGTTCGGCACCAGCAGGAGCACGACCTCCGCCGAGCGCGTGACGACCGGCAGCATCAGCAGCGTGAGCGCGGCCGAGCCCTTCCAGCCGGCGAACGAGGAGCCGCCGACGCCCGCGATCACGAGCGTGATGTAGACGAACAGGCCGAAGACGATCGACGGCACGCCCGTCATCACGTCGATGAAGTAGCGCACCGCGTGCGCGAGCTTCGACTCCTGCCCGAACTCGATCAGCCAGATCGCGACTCCGACGCCGACCGGGATCGCGACCGCCGACGCAAGCCCGACCATCAGCACGGTGCCGACGATCGCGCTCTTGATGCCACCCGGGTCGCCCAGGAACGAGCCCGTCGGGTCCTGCGTGAAGAAGTCGAGCGAGATCGCCCCGATCCCCTGCTTGATCAAGTAGTAGAGGACCAGTACGAGCGGAATGAGCGCGAGCGCCGTGAGCGCCGCGACGGTCCCGCGCGCGAGCTTGTCGACGCGGCGACGACGCGCGCTGATCGGCTCGAACGCGAGCGAGCTCATCCGGCCATCCCCGCCGCCGGCTTGCGCGCAGCGCGCTGGCCGCGCTCGGCGCGTACGACGAACACGCGCGCGACGGCGTTGACGCCGAGCGTCAGCACGAACAGGACGAGCCCGGCCGCGATCAGCGCCGCGCGATGCAGCGGATCGGAGGCGGCCTCGCCGAACTCGTTCGCGATCACGGCCGCGAGCGTGTACCCCTGCTCGAAGATCGAGCCGCCGATCACCGGCGCGTTGCCGATCACGAGCGTGACGGCGATCGTCTCGCCGATCGCGCGCCCGAGCCCGAGCATCGCGCCGCCGGCGATCCCGCCGCGTGCGTAGGGCAGCACGGCCATGCGGATCATCTCCCAGCGCGTGGCGCCGAGCGCGAGCGCCGCCTCCTTGTGCTCGCGCGGGACGGTCGAGATGACCTCGCGCGAGATCGCCGAGGCGATCGGCAGGATCATGATCGCGAGGATCAGACCCGCGATGAAGTAGTTGGGGCCCGTGACGGTGCCGCCGATGAACGGGATGAAGCTGAACGTGTCTGCGAACCATCTCTCGGCCGGCTGCAGCTTCGGGATCAGGAAGAAGAAGCCCCACAGGCCGTAGACGACCGACGGGACCGCCGCCAGCAGGTCCACGACGACGGTGAGCGGGCCACGCAGGCGGCGCGGGCACAGCTCGGTGATGTAGAGCGCCGTCGCGACCGCGACGGGGATTCCGAGCAGCAGCGCGATCACCGAGGTGATGAGCGTTCCCGCGAGCAGCGGCAGTGCGCCGTAGAGCTGCTTCGACGGAACCCAGTCCGCCGAGAACAGGTAGTCGACGACGCCGACCTGCTTGAAGACCGGCTCCGACTCGACCACCAGGCGGACGAAGAAGTACGCGATCAGGACGATGACGCCGACCGACAGCGCCGTCAGGCCCCACTTCAAGATCCGGTCAGGAAGCCGGGCCGCCGACGAGCGGTGCAGCGCTCTGCTGCCGCGCCCGCCGGCGGGTGTGATCGTCCCGGCCTCCATCAGGTGCCTACTGCGCAGCCTCGATCGGCTGGCCGTCGCAGGTGAGAGCCTCGACTCTCGCCTGCGCTCTGCTCTGGATGCTGGCGGGCAGCGGCGCGTACTCCAGGTCCGGCGCGACGCTCTGGCCGTCGCCGAGGATGTACGTGAGCCACGCCTTCAGGTTGCCGGCAGCGTCTCTGGAGATGCCGGCTCTGCAGGAGTCCTGCCAGACGATCTGGAACGTCACCGCGGTGATCGGGTAGCTTCTCGCGCCCGCCGCGTTGATCGTCGAGAACTGCAGGTTGGCGGGCGGGTTCGCGCCCTCGCCGGCGGCCGACGTGGCCTCCAGGCTCGGCTCGACCCATGCGCCCTCTCTGTTCTTCACGGAGGCGGTCGTGAAGTCGTTCTGCAGCGCGTACGCCTGCTCGACGTAGCCCACCGCGCCGGGCGTCTGCTTGACGCAGCCGGCGACGCCGTCGTTGCCTCTGGCACCGGTGCCGGTCGGCCACTGGACGCTCTTGTCGACGCCGGGGCCGTCGGCCCAGGCTCTCGAGTAGTCGGCGAGGAACTGCGTGAAGTTCGCCGTCGTGCCGGACTCGTCCGAGCGGTGGCAGACGGTGATGTCCGTGTCAGGCAGGTCGACGCCGGAGTTCAGCGACGCGATCGCCTGGTCGTTCCACTTCGTGACTCTGCCGAGGAAGATCTCGGCGATCGTCGGACCGTCGAGTCTGAGGCCGGTTCTGACGCCGTCCAGGTTGTAGGAGACGGTGACCGCACCGAGCGCGATCGGCAGGTGCACGGGCGTGCCCTTGTCTCTGCCTGCTGCGACCTCTTCCGGCTTCATGACTGCATCGCTGCCGGCGAAGTCGACCGTGCCGGCCGTCAGCTGCGCGATGCCCGCGCCCGAGCCGACCGGCTGGTAGTTGACGGTCGTGCCGGCGCTTTTGTTGAAGCGGCTCGCCCACTCGCTGACGAGCGGAGCCTGGAACGTCGAGCCGGCGCCGTTGAGCGTCGCCGATGATGAGCTCGATCCCCCGGTCGAACCACTGTCGTCACTGCTGCTGCCACATGCGGCCACGCCCAGGGCGATCGCTGCGGCTGAGCCGAGCGCGAGGGCCTTCGAGTACCTCATCTGCATCCTTTCTCCTTGCGACTGTGCGGCGGCAGCGTCACAGGGCACGAGAGCGATTCTGTTATCGCGCTGTGGCCGATCTGTTTAAAGCTTGTGAAACGGGGTCGAAGCGGTAGCCGAAACCGGGGTGCGTGTGGATGAACGCGGTCTCCGGCAGGGCCCGTTCGAGCTTCGTGCGCAGCTTGTGCACGTAGACGTCGACGGAGCGGTCGCCGCTGCGCAGCGTGCCGCCCCAGGCGAGGCGGTACAGCTCCTCGCGGGAGACGATCCGCCCCCACCGGTCGACCAGCGCCACGAGCAGGCGCAGTTCGCGCACCGAGGTCTGCACGACCTGGCCGCCCGCCAGCACCAGTCCGTCGGACCTGCGAAGCTCGAGCCCGCCGGCGCGAATCGTCTCGTCATGGGGCGCCGCCTCCATGGCCGCCGAGGATCCCGCACGTTGCAGGAGTTCCTGTTATCAGACGGTAAAGCGGATGCAGCGACGAAGATCTTCCCCGTCCGTTCACGAGCCGTTCACGACTCGGTAACACCCCTGCAACCGGTGTGCGAGGATGCTTCGCACAATGGCGCCCTCAGAATCCGAGCGCGAGCTTCGCGTCCGCTTCCAGGAGGAGCTGGCGCAGATCGAGCACACGGCGCTCGGTGGGCTCGACATGGTGCGCGACCAGCTGCGCCGCGTGCTGGAGGCCGTCGAGCATCAGGATGTCGCGCTCGCGAGCGAGGTCGTCGGCGGCGACGACGCGATCGACCAGCTGTACCGCGACCTGCACGAGCGGATCCTCTCGCTGCTGGCGCTGCAGGCGCCCGTCGCAGGGGACCTGCGCCTCGCCGCCGCGCTGCTGCACGTGATCCGCTCGATCGAGCGGATGGGCGATCAGACCGTGAACGTCGCGAAGCTGATCCCGCTCGATGGCCACCACCCGCCGACGCACCCGGTGCTGCTCGAGGAGCTGGGCGTGATGGGCCGGCTCGTCAGCCAGGAGATCGAGCAGACCAAGCGCGCCTTCGCCGAGCGCGACATCGCGCTCGCACGCGACCTGATCCACCAGGACCGCGACGTCAACGAGCTCAACCGCCGCGTCTTCCAGTTCGCATGGGAGAGCGGCGACGACCCCGACGCGCGCGAGTGGGCGATGCACATGATCCTCGCGGCCCGTGCCGTGGAGCGCATGGGCGATCTCGCGGTCGACATCGGGGAGCAGCTGGGGTTCGTGCTGACGGGGCAGTTCGAGGAGTTCCGCGACGCCTCGCACCCGTCTCCCAGCGACGCGGCTCCCTCGGTCTGACTTCGGCGTTCCTGGCGGGCGGGTCCTGTCGCGGGTCGAGGCGATTCCGCGAGCGAGTCGCGGAATCGTCCTCACCCGCGCCACCCGCCCGATCGGCGTCTCTTGCCCGTGTAGCCCAATCGGGGTTGGCTCCTAAGGCTGACGCGGCCGCTTGTGGGCCGGCCTGTGGCATCTGACGGTCTGATCGCCGGGCCTTGACCACGTCGACAACGCAGGGATGGTGGGCCGGCACAGCCACGTTGAGAGCGCGGCCGAGCCCCAGCGCGGCGGTGCCCGGCCCTACGTTCTGCGTTGTCGACGCCGCTGACAGCTCGCGGCGATTCCGTCAGATGCCACAGGCCGGGCCCGCGAGCGGTGGCGTCGGCAAGGCTGCGAAGCGAGCGGCGGTCCTGGCGCGCGAAAGGACGTCGTTCGGGCGGGTGGCGGGGAGGACGGACGTGCGCCGGCCGAAGGCCGGTGTGCGCCCGCCCGGACCCGACAGGACCCGCCCGCCACGGCGCCGAAACGAACGCGCCGGGCCGAACGGCGAGCAAGGGAGTGCACCAGGCGGGGCTCGAACCCGCATCGACGGCTTTTAAGGCCGGCCCTTTCCCCATTAAGGTACTGGCGCCTTAATACACTAACTTATGGGATTTTAGCGAGGGTGCGGTGACGAGGCAACCGCCGGGCACGGTGCCGTCGTCACGGCGGACCTGCTGGTGCCGTCGGCGAAGCCGACCTGCGCGCGGAACGGGAAGCCGCCGCGCGGACAGCGGGCAGGCAGCTCGACGCCGTCCGGGCGGTAGCCCACGAGCTGTCCGCCGTGATGCTCGTAGTAGCGGATCGCCGGCGAGCCGATCGAGATCTGCAGCTCCACGAGCGAGACGGTCGCGAGCTGTTCGATCCCCGGAATCGGAGGCAGTCTCACCGCCAGCGCCCCGCCGTACGGGGCCCGGGCACCGCTCACCTCCCCCTCGAACGCGAGCCTCGCGCCGAACGGACGCTGTCCGTCGACGTACACGACGAGCCCGAGCCGTCCATGCTCGAATGCTCCCGACAGCAACGTCACGATCGCGTACTCGGGGATCGCCTGACCGTCGACGAGACGTACGATCGCGCGTGCGGTGCCGTAGCCCATCACGGCGTTCGGCGAGCAGCCGCCGAGTCTGGAGCCGCTGATCAGCACCTTCGCGAAGTCGCCCGCCGAGGGCGTGCAGGCGGCGAGCCCGAGCCCGCTCGAGATCACCCCGAGCGTGCGCGGATACGCCACCCGCACCTCGGTCACCGGCGCCTTCGGCATGCGGTCCTGATCGAGCCGCAGGTCGACGTTGAGCGCCGTCGGCGCGCCAAGCGAGGCGCCGCGGTCGAACGCGGCCGTCACCGTCACGGGAGCGGATGACGAGGCCACGGCGACCGGTGCCTCGCCTAGCGTCGCGAACGGCAGGAGCACGAGGAGTGCCGCGACACCACGCGGCCGGCGGCGCACCAGGTCGCCCTCGCCTAGTACGTGATGGTCGCGTCTGCGTGGACCGTGACCGCCCACGATCTGCGATTGGCGGTTCCGGTGAAGGTGCCGCTGCCGAGTGCGCTCCTGAAGCGGCCGCTGCCACCGCTGACGGCGATGTTGCCCGCGAATCTGGTCACCGTTCCGGCGGACTGCGGGTAGCCGACGGCCGTCATCGAGAGCGTTCCGCCGCTGTACGGATGGAACGTCACCGTGCCGGTCACCTTCGTGATCCCGGTGACGAAGCGCCCGGTGACGCTGCCGGCGTAGGTGCCGGTCGACGTCCCGCTCTCATACAGCACGTTGCCGGACTTTCTCACCAGGTGGAACGAGGCCGTGCCCACGAGGTGGTGCGCCCGGCGCTTGGCGGCGTGCGCACCCGGATCTGCGGAGCTGACCGCGGCGGCCGACAGGCCCAATGCGAACGCGACGATCACGACGACGCCCGATCGGCGGCGGAGCTGCTGCCTCTTCATGACGGCCTCCTTCGGTTCCCTGGCATACGGCTCGGAGCGCAGCGTACACCCGCCGGCGGCATCTGGGACACAAACCTGTTTTCTGTCGAGAAAGCCGCTGGTTCCAGCAGGACTCCGGCTGAATGGGCGCAGGCTCCACCGCATCGATGTGGACCGAGCGATCCGCCGCCGTTGAGCGCTCCGAAGACACCCCCGCGGCACGGTGCGTGGAAGCGGAAGACGGGCCTCGAACCCGCGACCTTCGGCTTGGGAAGCCGACGCTCTACCAACTGAGCTACTTCCGCGTGGGAGCTGAGTCTACTGCGGCCCGCTGCCGCGTAGGCTTGCGCGATGCGCCGCCGCTCCATCCTCCTGCCGTTCGTCCTGCTGGCGGGCGCGCTGCTCGCCCGACGACGCCGGCGTGCGCGCGCGGCGCACGCGCCGCTCGCGGCGCCGCCCAAGGTCGCAGCGGCCGTGCTGCCCGAGCCTCCGCCGCGCTTCGTCAGCGTCCCCTGGACGCTCACGGCCGCTCCTGAGAGCCGCTCGGAGCTGACGCTGCGCTACGCCTGCCCCGGGCACATGCAGCTCGACCGCATCGACGCCCGGGAGACGCCCTCGCAGGTGTTCGTGACCGTGCTGTTGAGCCGGCAGCCGCCCATGGCGGACGGGCTCGCACCGCTGCAGGAGCATGAGGCCGTGATCGCGCTCAGCGGCCCGCTCGGCACCCGCGCGCTCGTGCACGCGCCCGTCGACGTCGCGGCGCCCGGGGACGGGCCGGCCGGTCCGTCGCTCTACCCTTGAGAGCTGCACATGCGTCGCCTCGTCACGACCCTCGCCGTCTCCGTCCTCGCGCTGCTGCTCGTCGGGCTGCTCGTGTTCGGCGTGCTGCAGACGGGCGACGACACCTCGATCGACCAGGCGGTCGCGCGCGGCGATCGCCCGGCCGCGCACGACGCGGCATTGCCGCTGCTCGACGGCGCCGGCAGCAGACGGCTCGGCGACTTCCGCGGGGACGGATACGTGGTCGTCAACTTCTTCGCCTCCTGGTGCGGGCCCTGCGGCGACGAGGCGCCGCTGCTCAACCGCCTGCAGAGACGGCTCGCCGGTCGGGGCACGATCGTCGGCGTCGCATGGAACGACGCGACCGAGGACTCGCGCGCGTTCGTGCGCGAGCACGACGTGCGCTACCCGGTCGTGCGCGACGTCGACGGCGCGTTCGCGAAGGCCTATGCCGTCAAGGGCATGCCGGAGACGTTCGTGGTCGACCCGCACGGCCGGATCGTCGCGCTGCAGCGCAGTCAGCTGACCCCGAGATGGATCGCGTCGACGCTCGACCCGCTCGTCGCGGCACGGCAGCAGGCGGGATGACCCGCGCCGTGCGCCGTGCGCCGCTGCTCGCGCTCGTGCTGGGCGCGCTCGCGGTCGCCTCGCCCGCCCCGGCCGCGGAGCCGCAGACCACGCTGTCCGCGATGGAGCAGCAGGTGATGTGCGTCGTCTGCAGAACGCCCCTGGCCGTTGCGAACGGGCCGCAGGCGGACGCCGAGCGGCGCCAGATCGGCCGCCTGATCGCCGCCGGCCGCAGCGAGCAGCAGATCAAGGACGCGCTCGTGGCCCAGTACGGCGAGCGCGTGCTGGCGCTGCCGAACGACGACGGCTTCAACCTCGCCGTCTACCTCGTCCCGATCGGCGTCGTCGCCGCCGCGCTCGCGCTGCTGGCGCTCGCGCTGCCGCGCTGGCGTCGCCGGGCGCGCGAGCGCACCGGCCAGCCGGCCGCCGCGATCCCGACGATGAGCGCCGAAGACACGCAGCGGCTCGACGAGGACCTCGCGCGTCACGACTGACGCCCGCCGCAGCGGCGCCGGCGCTACATCGAGTCCGGGGCGCCGACGCCGAGCAGCCCGAGCGCGCGCGCGATCGTGCGCTGCGCAGCGACCGACAGGGCGATGCGGAACGACTCGGTCTCCGCCGGCTCGGCGCCGACGACGTGGCAGTCGCGGTAGAAGGCCGTGAAGTCCTGCGCCAGCTCGAGCGCGTAGACGGCGAGGCGATGCGGCGCACGGCGCTCCGCCGCCTCGGCGACCTCGTCGGGGAACGCGAGCAGCTTCTTGATCAGCGCCCGCTCGGCCGGCTCGAGCGGGACGGCCAGCGAACCGCCGCCGTCGACCGCCGCGAGCGCGGCTGCGACGCGCTCCTCCCCCGCTCTCCCGAGCATCGAGGCGATCCGCGCGTGTGCGTACTGCACGTAGTAGACCGGGTTCTCGTTCGACTGCTCGCGCGCCAGGTCGAGATCGAGGTCGACGGTCGTGTCGTGCGAGCGCTGGAGCATGAAGAAGCGCGTCGCGTCGACGCCGATGTCGTCGATCAGCTCGTCGAGCGTGTTGAAGACGCCGCGGCGCTTCGACATCGCCGAGCGGTCGCCGGCGTTGATGAGGTGGACGAACTGCATGATCAGCACCTCGATCGCGTCCGGATCGCCGCCGAGCGCGGCGAACGCCGCTCTCAGCCGCGCGACGTAGCCGTGATGGTCGGCGCCGAAGACGTCGACCTGGCGCTGGAAGCCGCGCGTCTGCTTGTCGAGCAGGTACGCGCAGTCGGCCGCGAAGTACGTCGGCTCGCCGTTCGCGCGCTGCAGGACGCGGTCCTTGTCGTCGCCGAACGTCGTCGTGCGCAGCCACAGCGCGCCCTCCGAGCGGTAGGTGTGCCCGCTGGCCTCGAGCGCCGCCAGCGCGCGGTCCACGGCGCTCGGCTCGCCCTCGTGCAGCGACAGCTCGCTGAAGACGCGGTCGTGCTCGACGCCGAAGCGCGCGAGCGTCGCACGGATCCGCACCAGCATCCGCCGGACGGCCTCCTGCGCGAGCACGTCGGCGTCGGTGCTCGCCGCGTCGGGGATCTCCCGTGCGAGCTCCAGCACGTAGTCGCCCTCGTAGCCGCCCTCCGGCACCGCCTCGCCGCGGGCGCGGGCCTGCACCGACTCTCCGAGCTTGCGCACCTGTGCGCCTGCGTCGTTGAGGTAGTACTCGCGCTGGACCTCATGGCCGTGGAACGCGAGCACGTTGGCGAGCGCGTCGCCGTATGCGGCATGCCGCCCGCTCGCCGCGACGAGCGGGCCCGTCGGATTGGCGCTGACGAACTCGACGAGGATCCGCTCGACGGCGGCACCGCCGGCGCCATAGGAATCGCCGCTGGCGAGCACGTGCGCGAGCCCGGCGGCGTGCCAGCCGTCCGCGAGGAACAGGTTGAGGAAGCCGGGCCCGGCCACCTCGAAGCGGTCGAGTCCGCCGCCCAGCCGCTGTGCCAGCTCGGCGCCGAGGCGCTCGGCGATCTCGCGCGGCGGCGCGCCGACGCTCGGCGCGAGCAGCATCGCCGCGTTCGTCGAGTAGTCGCCGAAGCCGTCGCGCTTCGGGCGCTCGACGCTCGGCACCGTGGCGTTCCCGCCGTCGCGCATCGAGGCGGACGCGGCCTCGACGGCGGCACGCAGATCCTGCAGAGGGGTCACGGTTCGGAGGGTACCGGCGAGCGCCGTCTCAGTAGTGGTACGGCTCTCTCGCCAGGATCTTGTGGCCGCGGTAGATCTGCTCCAGCAGCACCACGCGCGCCAGCTGGTGCGGGAGCGTCAGGCGGCCGAGCGAGAGGCGATGGTCGACGGAGGCGAGATCCAGCCCGAACGGGCCGCCGACGACGAAGCAGACGTCGCGCCCGGCCTGGCGGCGATCTTCCAGGAATCTGGCGAAGGACGGAGAGTCATACTGCTCGCCCTCGGCGGACAGCAGCGAGACGAACGCGCGCTCCGGGATCCGCCGCGCGACCTGCTCGTCCTCGCGCACCTCGACCAGCTCGACGCGCGCGTGGCGAGCCAGGAGCTTCTGGTAGTGCTGCACGTCGTCGGCGAACGGCGGGCGCAGACGGCCGACGGCCAGGACGATGATCCGCACGGCTGCGATACTAGGCCCCATGGACGACGAAGACCGCGAGCGCCACATCAACATCCACTTCTCCCCGGAGATCATGGCCGGGGTCTACGCGAACTTCGCGAACGTGAGCCACTCCGAGTACGAGTTCACGATCACGTTCGCGCGCGTCGACCACGAGGTCGACGACGACGAGATCCCCGGCGTCGTCGTATCGCGGGTGAACCTCTCCGCGCGCTTCATGCGCGAGCTGATCGACGCGATGGAGGACAACTACTCGAAGTGGCAGACGAGCGAGGGGATCAAGAACCTCCCCGAGTTCGACGGCCCCGACGATCCGCGCCAGTAGGCGTCGCGACCCCGGTCCGCGTCTGCATGCGCGTCGCGGTCGTCTCCGACGTCCACGCCAACCGCCACGCCTTCGAGGCCGTGCTCGACGCCGTCGAGGCGTCCGGTGCGGAGGAGCTGTGGTGCCTCGGCGACCTCGTCGGCTACGGCGCCGAGCCCGACGCCTGCGTGGAGCTCGCGCGGCGCCACGCCGCCGTCTGCCTCGCCGGCAACCACGACCTCGCCGTGTGCGGGAAGCTGCCGCTCGAGCAGTTCACGCGCGGCGCCGAGCTGTCGGTGCGCTGGACGACCGAGGTGATCGCGCCGCCGAGCCTCGACCACCTCGCGACGCTCGAGCCGCTGAGGCTCGACGAGGCGGTCGGCCTCTACCACGCCTCGCCGCGCGACCCGGTGTGGGAATACGTGCTCTCGCCGCTGCAGGCGGAGCTGTGCCTCGACCGGCTGGAGCACCGCGTCGCGTGCATCGGCCACTCGCACATGGCGCTCTGGTACTGCCGCGCAGACGGCGCTCCCGCCTCCGGCGACACCTGTCCGGCCGGCACGCAGCTCGACCTCGCCGAGGGCACCTGGCTGCTGAACCCCGGCAGCGTCGGGCAGCCGCGCGACGGCGACCCGCGCGCCGCCTGGATGCTGCTCGACACCGATGCGTGGACCGCGGCGTTTCACCGCACCGAGTACGACGTGGCGGGCGCGGCGGCGGCGATCCGCGCCGCGCGCCTGCCGGACTCGCTCGCCGAGCGTCTGTCGCACGGTCAGTAGCCTTAGGCGCTTCATGCGGTTCGCTGCAAAGGTCGTCCCCCTCGGCGCGCTCGGTTGCCTCGCCGCCCTGCTCGTCGCCTGCGGCGACAACAACGGGCTGCTGTCGAGCTCGGAGTCGGGCAGCCTGCAGGACGCCCTGTCGGCCGTGCAGTCGGCCTGTGCAGACGGGAACGGCGGACGCGCCGCCGTCGCCGCGCGCAGCTTCGCCGACCGCGTGGACGCCCTGCCGCCCGGGACCGTCGAGCGCAAGCTCGTCGCGAACCTGCAGCAGGGAGCCTCCACGCTCGAGACGCTCGTCACGCAGAGCTGCACCGGCACCACGAGCACGACCACCACGCCGACCGTGACGACCACGACCACCGCCACGACGGCACCGACGACCACGACGGCGCCGACGACCACGACGACCGAGCCGACGACGCCGACCGAGCCTCCGACGACGCCGACCGAGCCGGTGCCGACGACGCCGACGCCGACGCCGCCGCCCGCCAACGGCGGCGGGACGCCCGGCGGCGGGACCGGCCCCGGCGGCGCGGGCGGCGGCGCCGGCTCCGGCGGCGCAGGCGTGCCGCAGGGAGGGACGCCATGAGCGAGACCGTGATCGCCGGCCGCTACGAGCTCGGCCGCCGGCTCGGCATCGGCGGCATGTCGACCGTGCAGCTCGCGCTCGACCGCCGTCTGGAGCGCAACGTCGCCGTGAAGCTGCTCGCCGAGCACCTCGCCGACGACCCGGCGTTCGTCTCGCGCTTCCGCCGCGAGGCCCTCGCCGCCGCGCGCCTCGTGCACCCGAACGTCGTGCAGGTGTTCGACTTCGGCTTCGACGAGGCCGCCCACCACCACTTCATCGTGATGGAGGCCGTCCCGGGCAGATCGTGCGCGGAGCTGCTGCGCGAGCGCGGCCACCTCGACGTCGAGGAGGCGGTCGAGATCGTCGCGCAGGCCTGCCGCGGACTCGACTACGCGCACCGCAACGGCGTCGTGCACCGCGACGTCAAGCCGGGCAACCTGCTCGTGACCGACGACGGTGGCGTCAAGCTCGCCGACTTCGGAATCGCGAAGGCGACCGAGCAGTCCTCGATCACGCAGGTCGGCTCGGTGCTGGGCACGGCCGCCTACCTCGCGCCCGAGCAGGCGCGCGGCGAGGCGTCCGGCCCGCGCTCGGACCTCTACGCGCTCGGCGTCGTCGCCTACCAGCTGCTGTCCGGGCGCCTGCCGTACGAGGCGATGTCGCTGTCGGAGCTGGCGCTCAAGCAGCAGCGCGAGCTGCCGGCGCCGCTCGAGGAGCTGAACCCGGCGGTCCCGCCGGCGCTCGCGCAGGCCATCGCGCTCGCGCTCGAGCTGGAGCCCGAAGGCCGCCCCGCGACCGCCGCGGCGATGGAGCAGTCGATTCGCGACGGCGCACGCGGAATCGCGCCGGAGGGCGGGCCGACGCGCTCGACCGAGGCCACGCGCGTGATCGCGCCTGCCGCGGCAGCCGCGGCAGGTACAGCCGAGACACGCGCGCTGACGTCGCGGCGCAGACCGCAGCAGGTGGCGGCCCGCCGCCCGGCCCCGCCGCCGCCGGCGGCGTCGCCAAGCCGCCGCGGTACGACCGGCGCAGCCGTCTCCCCCCGCCGCCGCGGCCTGCGGCGCCTCGCGGCGGTGCTCGCGGTCGCCCTGCTGTTCGGCATCGGCGCCGCCGTCGCGATCGTCGCGACCGGCAACAGCGACAACGCCGCGCACATCAAGCGCGTCGTCGCAGACGACGCCCAGCAGGCCGTGCAGCAGCTGCAGGACCTGGTGGATCAGAACACGAAGTGACGACACCGTGGACGGGTCGTATGAGGGCGGGGCCGTGGATGCCTGGCGTCGCCGACGAGCGCAGCCGTACTGGTTGTACGGCGAGCATCGGCGGTGGCGTCAGGCGCCGCGGAGCCGTCCTCAGACGGCCCGGCCCGCGCGGATGGCTGCGGCGACGTCGGCCAGCGTGCCCGCCGCGATCGCGGCGCGCAGGTCGGCCATCAGCCGTGCGACGAACGCGAGGTTGTGCAGCGTCACGAGCCGCAGCGCCGTCAGCTCGCGCGCGGCGAACAGGTAGTGGAGATAGGCGCGCGAGTAGCCGCCGGCGCACGCCGGGCACGGGCAGCCCTCCATGATCGGCTCGCTCGCGTGCTTCCAGCGGCCCTTCGTGAGGTCGACGCGCCAGCGTCTCTGCGGATCCGGCACGATCGCCATGCCGTGGCGACCGAGCCGCGTCGGCATCGCGCAGTCGAACGTGTCGATCCCCAGCTCCACGCCGCGCACGAGGTCGTCGATCTCGCCGATCCCGAGCAGGTGGCGGGGCTTCTCCGGCGCGACCTCCTCCAGCTCGGCCGTCGCCCACCCCACGACCTCGTACATCTGCTCCTTCTCCGCTCCCAGCGAGCCGCCGATCGCGACGCCCGGCGCGCGGCTCTGCGCGACGACGCGCGTCGAGCCGCGGCGCATGTCCTCGTAGACGCCGCCCTGCGAGATCGCGTAGAAGGTCTGGTCGACGCGCCCGTGCTCGTCCTGCCACGCGAGGCAGCGCTCCAGCCAGCGGTGCGTGCGCTCGGTCGATCGCTCGGTGTAGTCGCGGTCGACGTGGAACGGCGTGCACTCGTCGAATGCGAGCGCGATGTCGGAGCCGAGCGCCGCCTGCACCTCCATCGACGTCTCCGGCGCCAGGAAGCGCTCGTCGCCGTCGATATAGGAGCGAAAGCGCACGCCCTCCTCCTCGATCGACAGGATCGCGCCCGAGCGGTCGGCGCCCGTGGGCGCCCGTCCCTTGATCTCGTCCGCGACCGTGCCGTGCCCCATCGAGAAGACCTGGAAGCCGCCGGAGTCCGTGATGATCGACCCGCCCCAGCGCATGAACTCGTGCAGGCCGCCCTGCTCGGCGACGAGCTCGTGGCCCGGCGTCAGGAAGAGATGGAACGTGTTGCCGAGCACCATGTCGTAGCCGAGTGCGGCGACCTCGTGCGGCTCGATCCCCTTCACGACCCCCTTCGTCGCCAGCGGCACGAACGCCGGCGTGCGCACCTCCCCGTGCGCCAGCCGCAGCACCCCGGTGCGCGCCCGGCTCGCCGGGTCGCGGTGGCGGACGTCGAGCAGCACCGTCAGGCGGACGGCGGGACGAGCCGGTCCCAGAAGCCGCCCAGCAGCCGCAGCTCGTCCTCGCTGAACTGCGCGAGGAAGCGTCGGCGGATGCCGGCGACGTGCGTCGGGCGGGCCTGCTCGAGCAGGTCGCGCCCCGCCTGCGTGATGCAGGCGAACGCGCCGCGCGCGTCGTTCGTGCAGGCGGCGCGGCACAACAGGCCGTCGCGCTCGAGCCGGTCGACGAGCCGGCTCATGCCGCTGCGGCTGAGCAGGACCGAGTCGGCGAGGTCGCACATCCGCATGCGGTGCTCGGGCGCCTCGGCGAGCTGGATCAGGACCTCGTAGGAGGTGAGCGGCAGCCCGTGCGTCGCGTCGAGCTCTGCGTCGAGCTCCTTCAGCACGCTCGCGTGGACCCGCAGGAGGCCGCGCCAGGCGCCCAGCTCGGCGGGGCAGAGCCCCTCCACCGCGGCGGCCGGGGGACTCGTCACTGCCATCGGTGTCTCCGTGGTGAACGACACGATTCAGGCCTCGCTGGCGAAGATAGCAGCGCTCGCCGCGGCGTCCGACGGCAGGCGCGTCATCGCCCGCGCTCCAGCTCGCGCCGCAGCAGCTCGTTCGCCTTCTCCAGCTGCTCGAGCGTCGCGTCCGCCACGGAGCGCACGCCGACGGCGCGGTTGACGCGCGCGTTGATCTCACGATGGGACTCGCGCGTTGCGCGGGCGCGCTGCGAGACGAGCTTGCTGCGCTCCTCGCGCAGCCGCTCGCGGCGCTGGTACGAGGAGCCCGGATCGCCTGCGGCGCTGGCGATCTCGGCGGGGCCGGCGGCGGCCGCCGCGCCTCCCGTGAACGCGACGAAGGCCGCGGACGGCGCCGGCTCGGGGTCCCCGAACAGCGACAGGTTCTCGCCCGGCTGCGTACGCAGCAGGATCGCCTCGTCGGGCCGCGCGTCGGAGGAGAGCGCCTCGAACGCCTCCCCCGGCTCGCTCTGCACGCGCTCCGGCGACTCGTCCAGCTCGCCGTCCTCGACCCCCGGTCTCAGCTCGATCGCGTGGTTGCGCTCCTCCTCGATGCGGTTCGCGAGCGTCTTGAGCGTCAGGTCCGACGGCAGGAACAGGAAGCTCATCTGCCTGCGCGGTGACGGCGAGCGGCGGATGAAGCGCCCGACGACCTGGCGGAAGAACAGCTCGGTGCGAGCGGTCGTGGCGTACACGCCGACGCGCAGGCGCGGGATGTCGACGCCCTCGGAGACCATCAGCACCGAGACGATCCAGCGCTGCGTGCCGGCCGCGAAGCGCGCGATCCGCTGCGAGGCGTCGGCCTCGTCGGAGGTGACGATCATCACGGGCTCGCCGGAGATCGCCTCCAGGCGCGCCGCCAGCTCGACCGCGTGCTGCTTGTCGATCGCGACGACGAGCCCGCCGGCGTCGGGATGGTCGCTCGCGCGGATCTCCGCCAGGCGCGCGTCGGCGTCGCGCAGCACGCGCCGCACCCAGTCGCCGCCGCTGTCGAGCGCGGTGCGCAGGCGACGCGCGTCCTCGGCGCGCGGCAGCACCACGGAGAAGTCGGCGCGGCGACGCCTGCCGTCGCTCATCCACTCCATGTCGCCGTCGTAGGGGACGAACGTGATCGGCCGGCAGACCCCGTCGATCAACGCGTCGGTGTACGTGTAGACGTAGTCGGCCGAGCTGAAGCCGTCGGCGTCGTACTCGACCCACGGGATCGGCGAGTTGTCGGAGCGGAAGGGCGTGCCGGACAGCAGCAGCCGCAGCTCTGCGCGCGCGAACGCGTCCATCGTCGTCAGCCCCCAGCTCGCGTCCTCGCCCATGTGATGCGGCTCGTCGGCGATCAGCAGCGTCCGGCGCTGCGCGCAGGCGCTGCGATGCGGCTTGGGACCGGCCGCGACCGCCTGATAGGTGACGGCGACGCCGTGGCGGTCCGACGGCTCCGGGCCCTCCGCGTTCGGGCGGTTGGGCTCCAGGTCGATCCCGTAGCGCGCCGCATCGGCCGCCCACTGGCGCGCGATGTGCGCGGTCGGGGCGAGGATCGCGATGCGCTGCACGCGGCCGCTCTGCAGCAGCTCGTAGGCGACGCGCAGGCCGAACGTCGTCTTGCCCGCCGCCGGCGTGGCAGAGGCGAGGAACGCCTCGCCTCCGTGGTCGGAGATCGCGTCGAGCGCGCGCTGCTGCCAGGCTCGCAGCGGCCGGCGGGCCGGCCATGGCGGCAACGATCTGCTGCGGGCGACGGCGCTCACGCGTCGATCAGCGAACGGCCCGTCATCTCGACGGGCTGCGCCTCGCCGAGCACCTGCAGGACGGTCGGGGCGACGTCGGCGAGGATCCCGCCGTCGCGCAGTCGCAGCCCCGGCGTCGTCACGATCAGCGGCACCGGGTTGAGCGAGTGCGCGGTGTTCGGCGACCCGTCGGGCTCGAGCATGTGGTCGGCGTTGCCATGGTCGGCGGTGATGATGCACGCCCCGCCGGTCGCATGGACCGCCTCGACGACCTCGCCGAGGCAGCGGTCGACGGTCTCGACGGCCGTCACAGCCGCCGGAATGACGCCCGTATGACCGACCATGTCGGCGTTCGCGAAGTTGATGATCCCGAAGCGCGGCTCGTCCTCCCGCCAGGCGCGCACGAAGGCGGCGGCGGCCTCGGGGGCGCTCATCTGCGGCTTGTGGTCGTACGTCGGCACGTCGCGCGGAGAGGCGACCAGCTCGCGCCGCTCGCCGGCGTACGGCGTCTCCTCGCCGCCGTTGAAGAAGTACGTCACGTGCGGGTACTTCTCCGTCTCGGCGACGTGCAGCTGCGTCGCGCCGCGGTCCGCCAGCACGTGCGCGAGCGTCACCTGCGGGCGCTCCGGCGGGAAGGCGATCGGGTAGGGCCAGTCCTCGTGGAACTCGGTCATGCAGGCGTAGCGCTCGACCGGCGGCGCGCCGCCGCGGTCGATCTCCCCGAACGCCGGACCCGCCAGCGCGAGCGTGATCTCGCGCATGCGGTCGGGGCGGAAGTTGAATGCGATCACGGCGTCGCCCGGACGGATGCGCGCCTCGCCGCCGACCGTCGTGGCGATCACGAACTCGTCCGTCTCGCCGCGCTCGTAGGCGGCGCGCACGGCGCCCGGGCCGTCCGCCGCACTGTGCGCGCCGCGACCGTGCACGAGCAGGTCGTACGCCTGCTGGACGCGGTCCCAGCGCTTGTCTCGATCCATCGCGAAGTAGCGGCCGATCACGCTGCCGATCCGGCCGGCGCCCGCGTCGCGCATCCAGTCCTCGACCGTCTCCAGATAGCCGGCGCCCGCCTTCGGCAGCGTGTCGCGCCCATCCGTGAAGGCGTGCAGGACGAGGTCCGGGACCCCGAGCTGCGCTCCCAGGCGGATCAGCGCCTCCAGGTGCGCCCAGCCGGAGTGCACCCCGCCGTCGGACACCAGCCCGATCAGGTGGACTCGCTCAGCGTCCGCGAACGCCGCCCGCAGCACGTCGTTCTGCGCGAGCGTGCCGTCGGCGACGGCATCGTCGATGCGCGTCAGGTCCTGCCGCACCACCGCGCCGGCGCCGAGGTTGAGGTGGCCGACCTCGGAGTTGCCCATCTGCCCGTCGGGCAGTCCGACCGCGCGGCCGCACGCCGTCAGCTGCGTGTGCGGATAGGCGGCCCACAGCTCGTCGAAGACGGGCGTCGCGGCGAGCGAGACGGCGTTGCCGGGTCCGTCCGGCGCGATCCCCCAGCCGTCGAGCACGACGAGCACCGCTCGCGGTGCGGGCAGCGACGACGGCCCGGCGGGGACCGACGGGCTCATCAGCCGGCGGCCGCCACGATCGCCGCGAACGACTCGGCTTCCAGCGACGCGCCGCCGACGAGCGCGCCGTCGACGTCCGGCAGCGCGAGCAGCTCGGCCGCGTTGTCGGGCTTGACGGAGCCGCCGTAGAGGATCCGCACCTGCTGGGCGGCCTCCTGCGAGCGCGAGCCGACGAGCGCGCGCACGAACGCGCACGCCTCCTGCGCCTGCTCGGGCGTCGCCACGAGGCCCGTGCCGATCGCCCAGATCGGCTCGTAGGCGATCGTCACCTCGGGCAGCTGCTCGACGGCCACTCTCTCCAGGTCCTCGCCGATCTGGTGGCGCAGCTTGCGCTCGGTGTCGCCGGCCTCGCGCTCGGCCTCCGTCTCGCCGACGCACAGGATCGGCTTGAGCCCCGCGCCCAGCGCCTTCGGCACCTTCAGCTGCAGCGCACGGTCGCTCTCGCCGAACAGCTCGCGCCGCTCCGAATGGCCGAGCACGACGCCGTGCACGTCCAGCTCGCTCAGCATCCCGGGGGCGACCTCGCCCGTGAACGCGCCGCTCTCCTCGTGGTGCATGTTCTGCGCGTAGACCTCGACGCGCGAGCCGCGCGTCGAGTCGACCATCGCGCCGAGCGCGAGGTACGGCGCGCAGATCGCCACGTCGACGGCGTCGGCGGTCGCGACACGCGGCAGCAGCGCGGCGATGAAGGCCTCCGCCTCGGCCACCGTCTTGTGCATCTTCCAGTTGCCCGCGATCAGCGGTCTGCGCGCGCTTGCGCTCATGACAGTGCCTCCACTCCGGGCAGGGTCTTTCCCTCGAGCAGCTCGAGCGACGCCCCGCCGCCCGTCGAGAGGTGCGTCACCTGGTCGGCCAGGCCAAACTGTTGCAGCGCCGCGGCGCTGTCCCCGCCGCCGACGACGGTCGTGCCCGCCGCCTCGGCCACCGCGTCCGCGACGGCGCGCGTCCCGGCCGCGAAGGGCGCCAGCTCGAACGCGCCCATCGGGCCGTTCCAGAAGACCGTGCCGGCGTTCGCGATCTCGGCGGCGTAGCGCGCGGCGGTCTGCGGACCCACGTCGAGCCCCATCCAGCCGGCGGGGACGTCGACGCCGTCGAGCTCCTTGCGCTCCGCGTCGGCGCCGAATCTGTCGCCCAGGACGAGGTCGCTCGGCAGCTCGAGGCGGCAGCCGCCCTTCTCCGCCTTCTCCAGCGCCAGCCGCGCCGGCTCGACGCCCTCGGCCTCGCACAGCGAGTCGCCGACCTCGCGGCCCTGTGCCTTGAAGAACGGGAAGCACATCGCCCCGCCGATCAGCACCGCGTCGGCGACCTCCAGGAAACGATCGATCACCGCCACCTTGTCGGTCACCTTCGCACCCCCCACGACCGCCACCAGCGGCTTGGCCGGGTCCTCCAGGATCGCGTTCAGCGTCGTGACCTCGCGCTCCAGCAGCCGGCCCGCAGCGGACTGCGAGACGCGGTGTGCGACGCCCTCGGTCGAGGCGTGCGCGCGGTGGGCGGCGCCGAACGCGTCGTTGACGTAGACCTCGGCGAGCGCGGCGAGCCCCGCCGCGAGCGTCGCGTCGTTCGTCGTCTCGCCCGGCTCGTAGCGGACGTTCTCCAGCAGCAGCACCTGGCCCGGGCTGAGCTCGTGCGCCAGCTGCGTGACGCCGTCGCCGACCACGCCGGGCGCGAGCTTCACCTCGGCGCCCAGCAGCTCGGACAGCCGCTCCCCGACCGGGCGCAGCGACAGCTCCGGCTCGCGGTCCTTCGGCCGTCCCAGGTGCGAGACGAGGATCAGCGCGGCTCCGCGCTCGCGCAGCTCGGTGAGCGTCGGCAGCGCCGCGCGGATGCGCGTGTCGTCCGCGACCGCGCCGTCCTTCAACGGCACGTTGAAGTCGACGCGGACGAGGACTCGGCGGCCGTCGACGTCGAGGTCGTCGAGCGTCCTCACAGAACCTTCTGGACGAGGTCGACCACGCGGTTCGAGTAGCCCCACTCGTTGTCGTACCAGGCGACGACCTTGACCATGGTGCCCTGCATCACCGAGGTGAGCTGCGCGTCGACGATCGAGGAGAACGGCGACTTGACGATGTCCGTCGAGACGATCGAGTCCTCCGTGTAGGAGAGGTAGCCCTTCAGCGCGCCGCCCTCGGCGGCCGCCTTCAGCGCGCCGTTGACCTCCTCGACGCTCGTCTCGCGCTTCGCGACGACCGTCAGGTCGACGACCGAGCCCGTCGGGACGGGCGCGCGCACCGCGAAGCCATGCAGCTTGCCGTTCAGCTCCGGGATCACGAGGCCGATCGCCTTCGCCGCGCCGGTCGAGGCCGGGATCAGGTTGAGCGCGGCGGCCCGGGCGCGACGCAGGTCGCTGTGGGGCATGTCCTGCAGACGCTGATCGGCCGTGTAGGCGTGGATCGTCGTCATCAGGCCGTGGTCGATGCCGACCGTGTCGTTCAGCACCTTCGCCACCGGCGCAAGGCAGTTCGTCGTGCACGAGGCGTTCGAGATCACGTCATGCGAGGCCTTGTCGTAGACCTCGTCGAAGTTGACGCCCAGGACGACGGTCGCATCCGGACCCGTGGCCGGCGCCGAGATGATGACCTTCTTGGCGCCGCCCGCGAGGTGCTTGGCGGCGTCCTCGCGCTTGGTGAAGAAGCCGGTCGACTCGATCACGACGTCGACGCCGAGGTCGCCCCAGGGCAGCGCGCCCGGGTCGCGCTCGGCGAGCACCTTCAGCTCCTTGCCGTCGACGCGCAGGCCGCCGTCGGTCTGCTCGACGGTGCCCGGGTAGGGACCGAGGATCGAGTCGTACTTGAGCAGGTGGGCGAGCGTCTTCGCGTCGGTCAGGTCGTTGACGGCGACCCACTCGATGTCCGCGCCCTGCTCCTGCGCGGCGCGAAAGACGTTCCGGCCGATCCGGCCGAAGCCGTTGATCCCAACCCGAAGCGGCATGCGTGCGGTCCTTCCTTCGTGACGAAGTGCTGTGCGAGAAAGAGGAATGCCGGGCGGGACGTGACGGGGTGCCCGGCGGGGCGCGAAGGCTATCAGCGCACCCCGGCGCGACGGGTGACCGGCCGTGAACGCTCAGGCGATCGAGCGCGCGGCGGCGATCGCGTCGCGGAACAGGCGCTCCCACAGCGGGGCCATGTTCCAGATCGTCTCCTGCTTCGCCCACGCCTTCGCCCGCTTCGCCTGCTTGGAGCGCTCCCGACGCGAGCGGATCGTGCGGTCGAGCGCGTCGAACCAGCCGTCGTCCTCGACCAGCTCGCCGCCCTCCTCCTTGCCGAGGCCCGCGTAGGCGCCCACCGGCGAGGCCAGCCACGGCACGCCGGCGGCGGCGTACTCGCGCGCCTTCACGTTCGAGCGCCCGAGGTTGAACGGTATGTCGGCGAGCGGGACGATGCCGACGTCGAAGTCGGCGAGCCGCCTCGTCAGGCCCTCGATCGGGAGCGCGTCCAGACGGCGGTAGCGCTCGTGATCCCATCTGAGGTCGATGTTGATCGTCTCGACGCGCGCGTCGGGGTGCGCGTCCAGCACGCGCTCGAGCATCGGGACGAGCTCGAGGCCCTCCGCGTCGATCAGGTGCTCGCGGCCCGCGTGCCACCCGATCACGAAGCCGTCGTGGCCCTGCGGCGCCACGCGCGAGAAGGCCCCCGGCAGGTAGTTGTCGACGACGTGGACGTTCTTGGCGCCCGCCGCCTCGAAGCGGTCGGCGAGATGTTCGCTGGGGGTCGTCACGAGCGACACGCGCGCCACGTGCTCCAGCAGCAGTTCGAAGTTGCGTCGCGCCCGCGGCAGCCACGGCTGGTCGGTGACGACTTCCATCCCCTCGGGCATGTCGACGACGTTGTCGTCCTCGTCGAAGCCGACGACGACGCCGGCCTCCATCAGCTTCGTGATGACCTCGCCGTCGTCGTAGAGCAGCGCCGGCCGGTGGATGTGCACGTAGTCGCAGCCGCGCAGCGGCGCTATGTCGATGACTCTCTTGTACTCCTGCTCGACGTGGACGATGTCGTGTCCACGTTCGCGCATCGCCATCAGTGGCAGCAGCAGGCGGTAGTAGCCGTTCGCCCCGTCCTGCGCGACAGCGCCCAGTCGCATCCCCCATCCCCCCGGTCGCTTTTCGCGATTATCGCAGGGCTCCGACGCCCGCGCTCGGGTTCACGGCTGCAGCCGCACGCGCTCCCAGCCGTCCACCGTGCGCGTGTAGGCGAAGCGGTCGTGCAGGCGGTTCGGGCGCCCCTGCCACACCTCGACCTCGTTCGGCTCGACGCGGTAGCCGCCCCAGTGCGGCGGGCGCGGGACGACGGCGCCGTCGTAGCGCACCTCGAGCGCCGCGACGCGGTCCTCGAGCTCGGCGCGCTGAGGCAGCGGCCGGCTCTGCCGCGAGGCCCAGGCGCCGAGCTGACTGGCGCGCGGGCGCGTCGCGAAGTAGGTGTCGGACTCGTCGGCGCTCAGGCGCACGACGGCGCCCGTCGCGCGCACCTGACGCTGCTGAGCGATCCACAGCAGCACGAGCGCGGCGTGCGGATTCGCCTCCAGCTCGCGCCCCTTGCGGCTCTCGTAGTTCGTGAAGAAGGCGAAGCCGCGCGCGTCGACGCCCTTCAGCAGCACCGCCCGCGCCGATGGCCGCGCGTCGGGAGTCGCGGTCGCGAGCGTCATCGCATCCGCCTGCTCGATGCCGGCCGCGTGCGCCTCGGCGAACCAGCGCTGCACGAGCGCCAGCGGGTCCGGCGGCAGATCCTGCTCGCGCAGCTCAGGCGTCATCCGCTGCATCTTGCCGCGCGGGCAGCGCTCAG
This sequence comes from uncultured Actinomycetes bacterium, assembly GCA_963812435.1. Lineage (GTDB taxonomy): Bacteria > Actinomycetota > Thermoleophilia > Solirubrobacterales > Solirubrobacteraceae > Conexibacter. Next base: position 1,809,831 of record CAWEUZ010000002.1, on the reverse strand, counting down.
GTACGCCCGATGCGATCGATGTCGCGATGCGCGACCTCGACGAGGTATTCGCCGTCTTCGCGGTAGCGCGCGGCGATCTTCTCCGCGATCGCGACCGAGCGATGGCGCCCGCCGGTGCAGCCGATCGCGATCGACAGGTGCGCCTTGCCCTCGGCCACGTACTGCGGCAGCAGGTAGTCCAGCATCGGTAGGAGCCGCTCGAAGAACTGCTCGAGCGCGCCGTCGCGGTCGATATACGCGACCACGTTCGGCTCGAGCCCGGTCAGCGGCCGCAGCTCCGGCTCGTAGTGCGGGTTCGGCAGGAAGCGCACGTCGAACAGCAGGTCGGCGTCGCGCGCCGGACCGTGCTTGAAGCCGAAGCTCTGGATCGTGACCGCCAGCCTTCCGGGCGCGCGCGTCGGCAGCAGCGCGTCCGCGAGCTTGCGGCGCAGCATCCCGCTCGTCAGACCCGTCGTCTCGAGCACCAGGTCCGCGCGCTCGCGCACCGGGGCGAGCAGCGTGCGCTCGCGCGCGATCCCGTCGGCCACGCTGCCGCCGGGAGAGAGCGGATGGCGCCGGCGCGTCTCCTTGTAGCGCGTCAGCAGCGACTGCTCGTCGGCCTCGAGGAACAGCACGCGGTGGTTGACGCCGAGGTTCTCCAGCTCGTCGAGCACTGCGACCAGGCCGGCGAAGTAGCTGCCACCGCGGGCGTCGGAGACGACCGCGGCGCGCTCGACCTTCGAGCCCTCGTGCATGAACAGCTCGGCAAGCGTGCGGATCATCTCCGGCGGGAGATTGTCGACGCAGAAGTAGCCCTCGTCCTCGAAGGCGGCCATCGCCGTCGACTTGCCGGCACCGGAGAAACCGGTGATGACGACCAGATCGGTCAGTGCGGAGCTGCGGATGTCCGCCTGCTCCGGCGTGAGCTCAAGCATGCGTCCCGCCGGGCGCTGGCGGTCCCCAAGCCCCCTGGGCCGGGACACGCTCATGAGGTCATTGTGCCGACCTCGCCGGATGGCCGTGTGAAGAGGGGGTCAATGACCCGTCTTGTTCAGCTGCGCATAGACGTCGCGCGCGACCTTTCCCGGCAGCCCGGGCACCGCCTCGAGCTGCTCGCGGCTCGCGGCCAGGAACGCTTCCGGAGAGCCGAAATGCTGCAGCAGCGCGCGCTTGCGGGCCGGTCCGATGCCGGTCAGGCGGTCGAGCACCGAGCCCGTCATCGCTCTGTCGCGGCGGATCCGGTGGTGGCCGATCGCGAAGCGGTGCGCCTCGTCGCGCACGCGCTGCAGCAGCTGCAGCTCGGGCGTGTCGTGCGCGAGCACGATCGGCGCCGGGCGACCGGGCACGAAGACCTCCTCGATCCGCTTCGCGAGCGAGACGATCGCGACGCCGCGTCTGCGGAAGCCGTCGAGCGCGCGCAGCCCGGCCGAAAGCTGGCCCTTGCCGCCGTCGATCACGACCACGTTCGGCAGCGCGGCGAAGCTCGCGTCGTAGTCCTCGTCGTGCGGCGAGCGCTCATGCTGGCGCTCGTACTGCGCCAGCCGGCGGCCGAGCACCTCCTCCATCGAGGCGAAGTCGTCCGGCACGCCCTCGACGCCCTCGCGCAGCGTGAAGCGGCGGTAGTCGGCCTTCTTCGGCGCGCCGCCCTCGAAGACGACCATCGAGGCGACCGTGTGGGTGCCGCCGAGGTTCGAGATGTCGAAGCACTCGACGCGGAGCGGGATCGCGTCGAGCCCCAGCGCCGCCTGCAGGCGCTCGAGCGACTCGACGCGCTGCTGGCGTCTGCGCTCGCTGCGCAGCTTCTCCTGGTCGAGGGCGAGCTTGGCGTTGCGCTCGGCCAGCTCGAGGATGCGGCGCTTGTCGCCGCGCTCGGCGGCGCGCAACTCGACCGGGCCGCCGCGCTTGGCCGCCAGCGCCTCGGCGACGGCCGGCAGGGCGCCGACCTCGCGCTGCACCACGAGCAGCGGCGGGATCGCGATCGCGTCGCCGTAGTACTGCAGCAGGAACGCCTCGGCGACCGCCGGCAGGTCGTCGCCGGCTTCGTTCTCGAGGTAGAAGCTCTGGCGGTCCGACAGCACCCCGTCGCGCACCTGGAAGACCTGCGCGTTCGCCTCGGTGCCCTCCGCGGCGACGGCGACCGCGTCGAGCGTGCCGATCGACTCGCTTGCGACGCGCTGGCGCTCCAGCAGGTGACGGATCGCTCTGAGGCGGTTGCGCGCGAGCGCGGCGTCCTCGAAGCGCTGCTCGGCGGCGGCCTTTCTCATCCCCGCCTCGATCGACCGCTCGATCGCGCGGTAGCGGCCGGAGAGGAAGTCGACGATGCCGTCGATCGCGTCGCGGTACTCCTCCTGCGAGACGTAGCCGACGCAGGGGGCTGTGCAGCGCTTGATGTAGTAGTCGAGGCACGGCGAGCCGCTGTGGCGGCCGGGCTGCGGGCCCTCGCAGGTGCGGTACAGGAAGACCTTGCCGAGCAGGTCGAGCGTCTCGCGCACGCGCTTCGCGTTGCTGTACGGCCCGAAGTATGCGCGCTCGCGGCGGTGGCGCTCGCGGGTGAAGTAGACGCGCGGATAGGCCTCGTCGAGGCTGATGCCGATGTACGGGTACGACTTGTCGTCGCGCAGGCGGATGTTGAAGCGCGGCTTGTACTGCTTGATGAAGTTCTGCTCCGTCAGCAGCGCCTCGGACTCGGTCGTCACGACGAGCGACTCGATCCGCTCGATCATCGGCAGCAGGTCGCGCCCCATCTGCGTGCTCGGGTTCGAGAAGTGCGACGCGACCCGCTTCTTGATCGACTTCGCCTTGCCGACGTAGATGACCGTCCCCTTCGCGTTGCGGAAGAGGTAGACGCCCGGCTGGTCGGGCAGTCCACGCCGCTGCTCCGCGAGCCGCTGCTCGCGCGTCGGCTGCGCCTGCGCGTCGTCCGCTTCTGCGTTCCCGTTCGTCCCGGCCATCCTCGGGTGTCGAGGATAGGGGCCGGCGGCGCGGCTTCAGGCGGAGCGACGCCCGCGCCTGCGAATCATCTGACGAGCCGGACGTCGAGGCCGGTGGCGAGCCCGGCGCCGTCGCCGGCCCCGCGCAGCAGGCCGAGGATCCGTGCGACGTACGCCTGCGTCTCCGGATACGGCGGGATGCAGCCGCAGGCGCTCACAGCGCCCGGCCCCGCGTTGTAGGCGGCGAGCGCGAGCGGGACGCTGCCGAGCTGGCGCAGCAGGTCGCGCATCAGATGGCCTTGCGCGTCGATCGCCTGCGCGGCGTCGAACGGATCGTCAAGGCCGAGCGAGCGCGCCGTCCCGGGCATGAACTGCGCGATCCCCTGCGCGCCGGCCGGCGAGACCGCGTTCGGATTGAAGCCGGACTCGGCGTAGAGCTGTGCCGCCAGCAGCGCCGCGGACACGTTCCAGCGCTGCGCGGCGGCGGCGATGGGTGCGGCGAAACGCGGCGGCACGAACGACGGCAGACCGCCGCGCCCGTCGCCGCCGAAACCGACCGACGTCGAGCCGGCATTGAGCGTGAAGCCGTAGTGCCAGGGCTCCCAGCTGTAGCGCTGTACGAAGTGGAAGCTCGGCGCGTGCGCCGCCAGCCACCCGTATGCGCTCGCCGGGCCGAGGTCCAGCTCGGTGCCGAGCCGGTGCAGCGATCTGCCGGGCGGCGCGACCCATCTGGGGTCGGGATGCGCGGCGAACAGGCGTGCCTGCTCGGCGTTGCTGCGGAAGCCGCTGACGACGAGCAGCGACACGCCGTCACGCGCCGCTGCGGCCGCCAGGCGGTCGAACGCGAGCGCGACGTCGGGGCGCATCGGCTTGCCCTGCCGGTAGGCGAGCGGTCCCTGGTACTCCCCCGCTCCGGACGCGAACGTCGTCGTCGCGCCGGCGCTCAGCTGCGCCTCCGCGACGGCGACGACCGCTGCGCTGCGCCGCCGTCCGGCGAGCTCGACCACAGCCGGGTCGCGGACGGTGACGCGAATGCGCGTCGGCGCGAACGCACTGCCGTCCGGGAACGCCACCTCGATCCGCTCGGCTCCGTTCAGGCGTGCTGTCGCGAGCGCGCGTGCGCGAGCCGCAGCGAGGTACGGGGCGCGCTCCAGATGCTGCGGGTTCGGCCGTCCGTCGAGCAGCGCCGGGGCGAAGAGCCGGTCGTAGCTCGCGCGCATCGCCCGCGCCCCGCCGAGCGCCGCGAGGTCCGCAGCCTGCTGATCCCGGCCTTTCGCTCCGAGCCCGCGGGCGATCCCGCCGAGCACGAACGCAGCGACGAGGGCGGCGCACATCGCGCCGACGAGCAGGAGCAGGGCCTGGCCGTGCTCCGCGCCCGCAGGACCGCCCGCCGACCGCGGCTCAGGCGCCGTCACGCTCCGCACCCACCGCCTCCGAGCCCGAGCTGCGCGACGGCGTCCACGGCCTCGGCAGGCACGCGCAGGCCGCGGGCCGCCAGTGCAGCCGGGATCCTGCCCGGCGGAGCCATCACAGCGACGGGCCGGCGAAGCTCGGCCAGGCTCGCGAGCACGCGCTCGCGTACGGCCGCGGACGATCCGGGCTCCGGCACGACGACGAACCCGTCGTACCAGCCCAGCACGCGGTCGAGCGCCGCGCTGCGTGCGAACGGGAGCGCGACCGCCCCGGGCGCACCGACGGCCGAGCTGGCGCGGCCCAGCTCCGCGCTCAGGGCAGCGGCCCAGCCGGCGACGTCGCCCGGCGGGGCCGCGGCCCGCCCATCGGACAGCCACACCAGCCGTCCGCTCGCCGCGCCGTGCAGGCCGCGCTCGCGCAGGGCCGCCGCCGCACGCCGCGCGGACGGGCTGCCGCCGAGCGCCTGGCTGCCCGTACCACCGCCGACCGCGCCGGCCAGCGCGCACAGGCCGCCCGAGGCTCGCGCCAGCGCGAGCGCAACCCCCGACGCAGCGGCACGTCCGCGTTCGGGCGCGCAAAGCACCGCCACCAGCGGGACCGGACCGGCGAGCGCCGCAGGCCTCCCAGGGCGACGCGCACGGGCGGCTGCTCCCTCCCGCCGCCCGCCCACCGACCATCCGGGCACCGCGGCAGCGCTCATTCGACCGGCCCGGCATCGGCGCTGGCCGTAGCTGCGAGACGCCCACCGAGGCCGGGCACCAGCGAGGGCGGGGTCACCCGCACGCGCACCCGCGTGCCGTGCAGCTCGACGCGCACGCGGGCACGCGCCCACCCCGGCAGCGCCTCGCGCGCGGCACGCTCGCCGTCACGGCCCTCGGCGACCGCGACGGCCCCGCTCTGCGCCGCGTGGCCGGCGAGGTTCTCCGCCAGCCCGGCCGCCAGCGCCTGCAGGATCCCGAGCGCCACGGCGACGATCAGGGGCAGCACGGCGACCAGCTCGACTGCGCTCTGCCCCGACCGGCAGCGGAGCAGTGCGGGCAAGCGGGTCACCGCTGCCCCTCGAATTGCGCGCGGGTCGTGACGGACGCCACCGAGCCGCGGCCGAGCGCCGCCGGGACGCGCAGCACGACCGCGACCGCTCCGTCGGACTCGCGCCGCACGCGCAGGCCGCGCTCCAGGCGCGCCGGGAGGACCGCGCGCGCGGCGTCGGCCGGGTCGCCGCCGACGGCCGCGGCGCGGGCGGCGGCGCGAGCCGCGCCGCCGCTCAGCCAGAGCGTCTCGCCGGCGAGCAGCGCCTGCCACAGCAGCGCGACGAGGAGGCCGGCGAGCGGCAGCAGCGCGACGAGCTCGACCGCCGCCTGGCCGCGCTCGCCGGGACCGGGTGGACGAGCGGGAGGCGTGCGCATGCGCGCAGGCTCCCAGCGCTCCCGTCACGCGTCTGTCGCGCTTCGTGCCGATAGCGCGCACGTGCGAGCGCACTGCGCGCGACGGCGCTCCGTCCGGTCAGTACTCGCGCGAGACGCGGAACACGTAGTAGACGCCGTAACAGGCGAGCGCGACGAGCGTCACCCACACGACGGTCCCCGGACCCGTCCGCCAGAGGCGGTCCGTCGCCGCGACCGTGAGCGCGACGAGCCCGGCCGAGGCGTAGAGGATCCCGCGGTTGCGATCGCCGAGCGCGTAGATCTCCACGCGATGCTCGCGATACAGCCGCACCCCGAACCAGCCGATCGAGCCGAGCATCGCGATCACGAGCACCTGCAGGATCGCCGCGCTCGCGTTGCCTCCGCCCGGGACCAGCATCACCACCGCGGCCAGCGCGAGGATGATGAGGACGTTGCGGACGGTCGTCGTCACGCTGCTATTGCAGCAGATGCTCCGGGGTGAGCTCCCCGGCCGACAGCTCGGCGGCCATCGCGTCGATCCCGTCGGCTTCGCCGGCATCCACGCGCTCGGGCGCGAAGCGGTAGCCGACGCCGAAGTGCGTGTGGATGTAGCGCCACTGCGGCGAGGCGCGCTCCAGCTTCTGCCGCAGCTTGCGGACGAACACGTCGACCGAGCGATCGCCGTGCGCCATCGCGTAGCCCCACACGCGCTGATAGATCGCCTCGCGCTCGAGCACGTGGCCGGCATTGCCGGCCAGCAGCCGGATCAGCTCGAACTCGCGGCGCGTCAGGTCGAGGCTGCGGGTGCCGACGAACGCCTGGAACTGGTCCGAGCGGATCGACAGCTCGCCGGCTTCGAGCGCGGGCCGCTCGACCGGCGGCGCCGCGACTCTGCCGCGTCGCACGATCGCCTCGATGCGGGCGATCAGCTCCTCGGGATGGCACGGCTTCGCGAGCCAGTCGTCCGCACCAAGCCGCAACGCGCGCACGCGCTGGGCGACGGTTGACGGACCGGTGCAGACGACCACCGGCAGCGCCGGCAGCGCCGCGCAGACCTGCTCGAGGTAGGCCCATCCCGGTGCCCCGAGGACGGACAGGTCGACGACGAGCGCGCCGAGCCGCAGCGCGACGAGCTCCTCGATCGGGACGGCGCCCGGGAGCACGCGCTGCTGCCAGCCGCGTGCGCGGACGCGCTTCTCGAGGACATGAAGAAAACCGCTGTCGCCGTCGATGACGGCAAGGCGGAGCGGGGCGGACCGCGCTCCTTGGGGGGTGGACTCGCCCAGCGGACGATCCGGAGCCACGGCACTCGTGCTGTTCATGGTGGCGGCAAGTCTAACGGGCGGCTGCGACGCCGCCACAGTCCCTCCTGCTTCGGTAACAGGGGGTTCACAACCTCTCCGCAGATTGCGGCTTTTCGAGCGGACGGCCTCTATCAGCGGATCGCGCAGCCGGGACATCCCTCTAGCCACGCGTCAGCAGCTCCGCGCTGACGGTCGCGAGCCGCAGCGGATCGGGACGCTGCTCCGGGGCGACCTCCATCAGCAATGGCGCCGGATGGGTCCGCATCAGCGGCGCGATCGCCCGCCATGGCAGCGTTCCGCGCCCCGGCGCCATGTGCAGGTCGAGCCGCAGCGGGACGATCCCCGGCGGCGTCCCCGGCCCTCGCCTCACGCCGAGGTTGTCGTGCACGTGGAACAGCACGACGTCGGCGCAGCAGGCTGCCAGCACGTCGCGCAGCGCGACGCCCGCGAGCTGCGCGGTGACGTGCGCATGACCGAGGTCGAACGCCATGCCGACGGCCGGCGAGCCGATCCGACGCACGAGATCGCGCACGAACAGCGGCGCGTGGCTCAGCAGCGGTGCGCTCGGGTAGACAGGCGCGAGGTTCTCGAGCGCGATCATCAGGCCGACCTGCTCGGCACGGGACGCGAAGCGTCGCAGCGCGCGCTCCTCCGCCAGCAGGCGGTCCTCGACGCGGTCGGCGACGGCGCCCTCGGCGATCGGCAGGCAGGCTCCGTGATAGACGACGAACGCCGCGCCGACCGCCACCGCATAGTCGAGCAGGCCGGCGAACGCGGCCTCGTGCCCGGGCTCGCCGAGACGCATGTCGTCCGGCGCGTGGATCGCCACGTGCAAGCTCGTCGGCGCGAGCACCGCCCGCAGGCAGTCCCCGTGCCGCTGCACGCTCACCGGATCGGCCAGCATCGCCACCGGCGGCGCGTGCATCTGGATCCATCCGTACCCGCATGCCTCGAGCCGCTTGAGCTCCGGCGCAGTGGGCCACGTCTCGCGCGGGACGTCGAGACCGAGGCGGCCGCCCAGCGGGCGGCCCTCCGCTGGCGGGGCGAGCGGCGCCGGCTCGCGGGTGCGATGGATCGTGAGATCGGTCATGGCGCGACGGTACGCGGGGACGTCTCCCGCGATGTGTCGCGCTTGTGACAAGACGGTGACCGCTTGATTACAGAATCCCCCCGTTTGCAGGGAGGACATGCTGGGTAGCGCGCCGGCGGGCTACCCGGCCACGCGCTCGTAGCGCGCGTACAACTGCTCGACCGCGCGCTTCGCCGAGGCGTGGCGCTCGGTGGAGTCGGAGGCGCGGTCGGGGTCGGCCCATGCGGACGGATCCGCCAGCTCCTGCTCCAGTGCCTGGAGCGCCTCCTCCGCCGCTTCGATCTCGCGCTCGAGCCGCTGCGCCTCGCGGACCGCGTTCTTCGAGCGCACGGGCTCAGCACCCCCGTTGGCGACGGACCTCGGCTTCGCGCTCGCCTTCGCAGCCGCCTTGTCGGCCGTGGCGCCCGCGCTCGCAGCCGCCTCCTCGAGCGCTCTGCGCTCCTCGCGCATGCGCAGGTAGTCGGCCCAGCCGCCCTCGTAGCTGTGCAGGGTCCCGTCCTCGACCGCGATCGTGCGCGAGCCGACGGCGTCCAGCAGCGCGCGGTCGTGCGAGATGAGCAGCACCGACCCGGCGAAGCCTTCGAGCGCCTCCTCCAGCGCCTCGCGGCTCTCGACGTCGAGATGGTTCGTCGGCTCGTCGAGGATCAGCACGTTCGCCCCCGAGTGCACGAGGATCGCAAGCGACAGCCGCTGGCGCTCGCCGCCGGAGAGGCCGGCGAGCGGCTTCTGCGCGTCGTCGCCGGAGAACAGGAACTGGCCGAGCAGGGCGCGCGCCTTGTTCGGCGTGAGTCTCGTCGCGGACTGCGCCGCCGCGAGCACGGTGCCGCCGTCGGCTATCTGCTCGGCGTGCTGGGACAGGTAGCCGACCTGCACGTTGTGACCCTTGCGCAGCTTGCCGCCGGCGAGCGGCTTGTTGCCGGCGAGCGTCTCGATGAGCGTCGTCTTGCCGGTGCCGTTGGCGCCGACGAGCGCGACGTGCTCGCCGCGCTCCAGCCACAGCTCGGCGCCGTCGAGCAGCGTGCGGCCGGGCACCTCGACGCGCCCCTCCTCCAGCTCGAAGATCACGCGCCCGGCGCGCTCCGGCGCCTTGAACGAGAACGAGAGCGTGGTCACGTCGCGCGGGTCGCGCTCGATGCGGTCGATCTTGTCCAGCCGCTTCACGCGGGACTGCGCCTGTCTGGCCTTCGTGGCCTTCGCGCGAAAGCGCTCGACGAAGCGCTCGAGGCGTGCGATCTCCGCTCTCTGCTTGTCGATCGCGCGACCCATCGCCAGCTCCCGCGCGGCCTTCTCCTGACGCCACTTGTGCCAGGGACCGGCGAAGAACCGCGAGCGGCCGGCCTCCAGCTCCAGCACCGCGGTGCCGACCGCCTCGAGGAACCAGCGGTCGTGCGCGACGAGCACGACCGCGGCGTCGAGATCGACGAGGTATCTCTCGAGCCACTCCAGCGAGGCGATGTCGAGGTGGTTCGTCGGCTCGTCGAGCAGCAGCAGGTCCGGCTCGCCGGTGAGCGCGCGAGCGAGCGAGCCGCGCGTCAGCTCGCCGCCGGAGAAGGTCGACAGCTCGCGGTCGAGCTGCTCGTCGACGAAGCCGAGGCCGTGGAGCATCTCCTGCGCGCGGTCGCGCCAGCGGTAGCCGCCGTGCCGGTCCAGCTCCGCCTGCGCGCGGGCGTAGGCGTTCAGCGTTCTCTCGTCGTGCGCGCCGTCCGCCATCGCCTGCTCGAGCCGCGCCAGCTCGACCTCGACCGCGAGGATCTCCTGCGCGCCGCTGAGCACGTAGTCGCGCAGCGTCACGCTCCGTTCGCGCGGCGGGCGCTGGTCGTGCAGCGCGACCTTCGCGCCCTTCTGGAACACCAGCTCGCCGACGTCGACCGACGTCTCCCTCGCGAGCATCCGCAGGAGCGTCGTCTTGCCGGCGCCGTTGCGGCCGGAGAGCGTCATGCGGTCACGCCGCTCGAGCTTGAACGAGACGCCGCGCATAAGCGGCTCGCCCGCCATGTCCTTGCCGATGTCCGATGCGATCACGACCGCCATGTGGCCCTCATGTTGCCGCATCCTCCGCTATCGTTCCCGCCCGGCATGAAGCGCGTCCGTCCCCTGCTCGCCACGCTCGTCACCAGCTGCCTGCTGCTGCTGGTGCTGGTCCCCGCTGCGCTCGCCGACGCGCCCGACGGCGGCACCGGCACCTACGGCGAGGCCGACGACAAGGTCGTCACGAACGCCGGCTTCATCGTGATCGCGTTCTTCCCGACGCTGATCCTCGTGCTGAGCCTGCTCCAGTGGCGGCTCGACAAGCGCAGATATGCGCGCATGGCCGCCGCGAAGCGCCGCGGAGCGGCCGCCGAGTGGCACGGCGGCTGGTAGTTCCCGCCGCACTGCTCGCCCGGTGACGCACCGGGGTATAGGGTCCTTGTCATGGCCTATTTCGTGACGGGAGCCACGGGGTTCATCGGCCGCAACCTGGTCGAGAGACTCTTGCAGCGCGAGGGCGAGATCCACGTGCTCGTGCGGCCGGAGTCGATCGGGCGGCTGGACGCGCTCATACACCGTTGGGGCGGGGCCGGCCGGATCCGTCCGGTGCTCGGCGACCTGAGCAAGCCGGTGCTCGGCCTCGATCCCGAGCAGGTCGCGGAGCTGCGCGGCTCGATCGACCACTTCTTCCACCTCGCCGCGGTCTACGACATGACGGCGAGCGAGGCGCAGGACCGGCTCGCGAACGTCGAGGGCACGCGCCACGCGGTCGCGCTCGCGAGCGTGCTCGACGCCGGTTGCCTGCACCACGCCTCCTCGATCGCGGTCGCCGGCGCCTACAGAGGCGTCTTCCGCGAGGACATGTTCGACGAGGGGCAGCCGCTCGAGCACCCCTACCACCGCACGAAGTTCGAGGCGGAGCAGATCGTGCGCGCGGAGACGACGGTGCCGTGGCGCGTCTACCGGCCCGCCGTCGTCGTCGGGAGCTCGCTGACCGGCGAGATGGACAAGATCGACGGGCCCTACTACTTCTTCAAGCTGCTCCAGCGGCTCGGCGGAGCGGCGCCGTCGTGGCTGCCGCTCGTCGCGCCGGAACTCGGCGACACGAACATCGTGCCGGTCGACTACGTCGCCGCCGCGATGGACGAGATCGCGCACCGTCCCGGGCTCGACGGCCGCGCCTTCCATCTCGTGAACCCGAGACCGCAGCGCTCGGCCGAGGTCATGAACGCGTTCGCGCGCGCAGCCGGCGCGCCGCGCATCGCCGTGTCGATCGACGACGAGCTGACGCTCGGGCTCGCGCAGAGCGCGCGCTCGCTGCTGCTGCGCCTGCCCGGGGCGCGGACGGTGCGGCGCGGCGCGCTCTCGCAGATCGGGATCCCGGACGAGGTCGTCGACCACATCGCCCTGATCCCCGAGTTCGCGACCGAGGAGACCGAGCGCGCGCTCGACGGCAGCGGCATCGAGGTCCCCGAGCTGAAGACCTATGCACGCACGCTGTGGGAGTACTGGGAGGCGAACCTCGACCCCGACCAGTTCAAGACCGATCGCTCGCTCGTCAACGCCGTCAACGGCAAGACGATCCTCATCACCGGCGCCTCCAGCGGCATCGGCCGCGCAGCGGCGCTGAAGCTGGCGCGCGCCGGCGGGATCCCGCTGCTCGTCGCCCGCAGCGCCGACAAGCTCGAGGAGGTCAAGGACGAGATCGCGACGCTCGGCGGCACCGCCTACGTGTACACGGCCGACGTCTCGGACCCCGCCTCGATCGACAAGCTCGTCGCCCAGGTGCTGTCCGACCATCCCGCGGTCGACGTGCTCGTGAACAACGCCGGGCGCTCGATCCGCCGCTCGATCGCCCTGAGCTACGACCGCTTCCACGACTTCGAGCGCACGGTCCAGCTCAACTACCTCGGCGCCGTGAAGCTGATCCTCGCGCTGATGCCGCACATGCGAGCGCGCAAGCAGGGGCACATCGTGAACATCTCCTCGATCGGCGTGCAGACGAGCCCGCCGCGCTTCTCCGCATACGTCGCCTCGAAGGCCGCGCTCGACGCCTTCACACGTGTCGTCGGCTCCGAGACGATCGCGGACCGCGTGACGTTCACGACGATCCACATGCCGCTCGTGCGCACGCCGATGATCGCCCCGACGAAGCTCTACAACTCCTTCCCGACGATCTCCCCCGAGGAGGCCGCCGACCTCATCTGCGACGCGATTCGCTCGAAGCCGAAGCAGATCAACACCCGCCTCGGCACGCTCGGCGAGGTCGCCTACGCCCTCGCCCCGAGAGCCGTCGACCAGATCCTCCACCTCGCCTACCGCGTCTTCCCGGACTCGGCGGCGGCACGCGGGCAGACAGGCGGCGACGAGCGCCTCTCCGCCGAGCAGCGCACCATGGCGCGTCTGACTCCCGGCGTGCACTGGTAGCCCGCGCTCGCCCAGCTGTAGCTGGCCATCGCGCGGGCGTCGCTTTGGCGATGGCGGTCGACGGGCTGGGGCCCGAGCGCTGCTGGTCAGCCGAGCGCGGCGTGTCCCTCGCGGGACCCCCCTGCGGATCCCACATCCGAGGAGCAGCGCCGGCACGGCCACACCGATCGAGGGTCCCGCGAGGGAGCACGCCGCGCTCCGGCGTACCACAAGCGCCAGGGAACCCTCAGATCCGGAAAACCGGCAGCAGCCGTTGCTCGTGTTCCGCGTCGATGCGCGCGATGACCTCGATGTGGTGCTCGAGGCCGGATCCCCGGAGCTTGGTGGCCAGCAGCTCGTCGACCTGGAAGATCCCCGCGCTGTTGGACATCGCGATCTCGACGCGCACCGCGCGATCCTTGCCGGGCACGATCTTGACCTCCTCGATCGCGTAGGCCGAGAGCGAGTGGATGTTCTGGTGGCCGGCCTCGAACGGCACGCGCGAGCGGCCGCGGGCCATGTCGAGCGCGTCGGCGACGCGCACGATCCCCGCCTCGATCGTGAACGGGTCGCCGCGGCGGCGGTGGCCGATGATGGCGTGCAGGGTCTCGGCGACGACGATCGAGCGCTCGGGCTCCTCGTAGACGTCCGCGAGCAGCGTGCCGAGCTTGTCGGCCGTGAGGAACAGGCTGTAGGCCTCGTGGTCGGTGCGGTGGATCGTCATGCCGGTGTCGTGGAGCAGCGCGGCGGCGGCGATCACGACCTCCGCGTCGCGCTCGCTCATCCCGTAGTCCACGACGACGTTCGGCACGACGCCCTTGCGGACCAGCAGCCGGGACAGCCGCAGTGCGACGTTCAGCACGATCTGGATGTGGATCCACGAGTGATCGGACATGCCGAGCCGGCGCGTCGCGTTGACGGCGGAGACGTGCCACCAGGCCTTGACCTGCTCGTCCGCGTTGACGGCCTCGATCAGCCGCTCGAGCTTGCGGTTGCCGCGCGTCGGCACGCGGATGCGCACGTCCGCGATCGCCTCGCGCGGGGAGCGGTCGGAGGGGTCGACCTGCGCGCTCGGCGAATCAGAGCTCACGTCACGTACCGGGCGACCATGCCGCGCAGGCTAGCGCCCCTGGCGGCGCGTCTCAGGCCACGCGGCAGTCGTCGCGCGGGAGGAACGGCAGGCCGGGCAGGCGCGTCTCGGCGGAGAGCAGCCGCATGCCCTCGCGCGTGCGCTGAAACCCCGCTCCGAGCTGGCCGCCGAGCGTGAGCTTCGCGCCGACGTCGACCGCCGACGAGCTCGAGACGTAGGTGCGCCGGTCCACGATGCCGGCGACGGCGATGCGTCGCCCGAGCGCGGCGGACCGCCGCTGCAGCTGCGCGACCGCGAGCGGATCGTGCAGCGCCGCCGTGAACGCCACCGCCGCCGCACGGTTGCTTGTGTCGCGCAGGTCGAGCGTCGCCTTGAGCTCGATCACGTGCTCGGTCGCGCCTCCCGCACGCGCGCCGACGCGCCCGCCCGACGCCTGCAGCGCCCCCGATCCGGTGGCGCGCGCGACGTTCGTGAGCGAGAGCTCGACCGGCCGCTGCCGCGCATCGAGCGTGTACGTGAGCAGCGCCTGGTGCTGCGCGCTGGTGCCGAGCCGCACCGACGACAGCAGCTGCGCGTCGATCGCTGCGTCGAGCTGCACGAGCCACACGCTGCCGCCGTCGCGCTGCAGCTGCACGCCCAGCAGGCGGCTCTGGGCCGCGTCGAGGCCGCCGAGCCCGAGCGACGCCCCGAGGTGCGCGGAGGCGCCGCGGTCGAAGGAGATCGCATCCGGCGGGGGCAGCGTCGCGTGCGGACGCCACCCGACCGCGTCGCAGAGGATCGAGCAGCCGCTGCGAACGAGGTCGACGGCCTTTCCGCCGACGGTCGCCTTGGCGCCGTAGCGCTGCACGAACGCGCGTGCGGCCGCGGCGTCCGGCAGCGTCCACGACCGCCCCGCCGTGACGCGCGTGGCGAGACCGCCCGTGACGCGGGCGCCGTGCCGGCGACCGAGGCCCACGGAGAAGCCGAGGCCCAGCTCGCCCGCCAGCGTCGTGCTCTCGGCGAGCGTCACCTGCACGGTCCCGTCGGACATGCGCACCGCGGTGAGCGTCATCCCGCCGCCGAGCTCGACGAGCTCGAACGCGCCGTCGAGCGCCTCTGCGCGCACCGTCTGCTCGACGGGGCAGGGCGCGAGATCGGGGCGCAGCGGCTGCGGCCGTGGACAGGACGCGATCGCCACGTGGCACAGCCCGCGCTGCAGACCCGCGAGGACCTGGCCGCCGACGCCTCCCGACGTGAGGCCGACGGCCAGTGCCAGCACGACGGCGACGAGCGCGACCAGTGCGACGTACTCGCTCGCAGCCTGCCCGCGCGTGTCCTCCAGCCGTGCCACCGCGACGAGCATGCCGGGCGCTCGCGGGCCATCGACCCGTCTGCGCGACGGTTGGCACGAAGCCTGCGCGAGGCCGCGCTACGCCGCCGCCAACTCGCGCAGCACGCCCTCGCGCAGGCCGCCCCGCGCGACCTCGAGCGGCCCGAGGGTCCGCGCCACAGCCGCCAGCACGACGATCCCCGCCGGCAGCAGCCGCACACGCTCCGGTGCCAGCTGCGTTCGCGCGGCGACGGCCGCTGCAGGCGCCGCGAGCAGCGCGGCCAGCGCCCGCTCGAGGCTCTCCGCGTCGAGCCGGGGGCCGGCGAGGCGGCGCAGCGAGGTCGCGCTGCCGCCGACTGCCAACGCGCGCTCGACACGCGGCAGGGCGACGCCGGCGAGCGTCTCGCGGACCAGCGACCGCACGACGGCGAGCTCGTCGGCGCCGGGCGGGTCGCCCCGCAGATGCGAGGCGGCGAGGTCGCCGGACCCGAGCGGCAGCGACGCCGACCAGGCGACGCCCGCGGACGTGCCGACGACGATCTGCGCCGAGCCGCCGCCGACGTCGACGACGGCGACGGAGCCGCGCAGCGCGCCGCCGAGCTCACCGGTCGCGCCCGCGAACGCGAGGCGCGCCTCGTCGTGCTCGCTCAGCAGCTCGACGGGCGCGCCCGCCGCCGCCGAGAGCGCATGGCACGTCGCGAGGCCGTCGGCCGTTCGCCGCAACGCCGCGGTCGCGACCACGCGCAGCGCCTCCGTACCCAGCGCCCGCGCCTCCTGCGCCTGCCCGGCCACGACGACCGCCAGCGCCTCGCGCGCGGCCGCCGGCAGCGCGTCGCCGGGGCGGCACGCGCGCCCGAGCTGCGTGAACGCGCGGCGCTCCACGATCGGCGCGAGCACCGGCGCGTCGGCGGTCCGAGCGACGTCCGCGACCAGCAGGCGCGTCGTGTTGGAGCCGATGTCGATGCAGGCACAGCGCACGACGGAGCGAGCGTATCCGGGACGCGGGCGGACGGCCAGCCAACGTGATGGCAGGCGATGCGCTCAGGCGGTCACGGGCGGTCGCACGACCGCTTTGAGGCATCATGGGGCCTCGTGAACGACGAGCTGGCGATCGAGGTCCGCGGCCTCCGCAAGCGCTACGGCGATCTGGAGGCGGTCCGCGGGATCGACTTCTACGTGCGCCGGGGCGAGGTCTTCGGCCTGCTCGGCCCCAACGGCGCCGGCAAGACGACGACGGTCGAGATCCTCGAGGGCTACCGCGAGCGCAGCGACGGCACCGTCTCGGTGCTCGGCCGGGACCCCCAACTGCGCGAGTCCGCGCTGCGCGAGCGCGTCGGGATCGTGCTGCAGAGCACGGGCGTCTACCGCCACCTGACCGTGCGCGAGGTGCTCCAGCACTTCGGCGACCTCTACCCCCGTCCGCGCGACGTCGACGAGGTGATCGAGGTGGTCGGCCTGCGCGGCAAGGAGACGGCGCGCACGCGCACGCTGTCGGGCGGGCAGCTGCGCCGCCTCGACCTCGCCCTCGCGCTCGTCGGCGACCCCGAGCTGATCTTCCTCGACGAGCCGACGACCGGCTTCGACCCCGCCGCGCGTCGGGGCGCGTGGGACACGATCCGCTCGCTCAAGGCGCTCGGCAAGACCGTCGTGCTGACGACGCACTACCTCGACGAGGCGCAGGCGCTCGCCGACCGCGTCGCGATCGTGAAGGACGGGCGGATCCTCGCCGAGGGGGCCCCGAGCGACCTCGGCGCGGGCGACGGCGCGACGCGCTACCGCGTCGCCTGGCGCAACGGCAGCGGCCTGCTCAACCAACGCGAGACGGACGACCCGACGGCGCTGCTGCACGAGCTGACCTCGGCCGCGCTCGCGCACGGGGAACGGCTGGAGAGCCTGAGCGTGACGCGCCCGACGCTCGAGGACGTCTACCTGGAGCTGACGGCCGATGCCTGAGTCGGCGAGCTTCGCAGCGCTGTCGTGGCGCCAGTACCGGCTCGAGCGCAAGATGTTCTGGCGCAACCCGAGCGCCGCGTTCTTCAACTTCCTGCTGCCGCTGCTGCTGCTGGTCCTGCTCGGCGCGGTGCTGACGAGCCAGAGCGATCGCGACATCATCGTGCCGGGGATCGCGGGCATGGCAGTGCTCGCGACGACCTTCAGCGCGCTCGCCTACAACACCGTCTTCCTGCGCGAGCAGGGGATCCTCAAGCGCATCCGCGGGACGCCGCTGCCGACCGGCGCCTACCTGCTCGGGATCGCGGGCAACGCGGTCATGAACACGATCGTGCAGGTCGTGCTGATCACGCTCGCGGGCAAGGCCTTCTATGGGATCGACTGGCCGCAGGACGTGCCCGAGCTGGTGCTCTTCGTCGTGCTCGGCGTCGTCTGCTTCGCGTCGCTCGGCGTCGCGCTCGCGCACGCGATCCCGACGTTCGAGGCCGCGACCGTGTACGTGAACATCATCTTCCTCCCGGTCGTCTTCATCTCGATCGACGCCGCGAACGACCCCGCGTTCCTCAAGGGGATCGCGGAGGCGCTGCCGCTCGCGCACCTGATCGACGGACTGTCGACCGCGATGGTCACCGGCGGCGGGCTCGGCGGCCTGTGGTCGGCGATCGGCGTGCTGGCGCTGTGGACGATCCTCGGCGTCACGCTCGCGATCCGCGGCTTCAGCTGGGAGCAGCGCCGCAGCTGACGGCTCGCGCCGGCGCTCGAACATGTGCGGATCTTCACGAGTTCCGCCGACGAGCCTGGTTCGATAGCGAGGCAACCGTCCCGAACCGCACCTCAGGAGGTGCCCCGGCATGTATCCCGTGACCTACGAGGTCGAGTACGTCGAGCAGCGCAGCCGGCTGTCGACGTTCTTCCGCCTGATCCTCGCGATCCCGTGGTTCATCGTCTCGATCTTCTGGGGGCTGGTCGCGATCGTGTGCGTCGTGATCGCGTGGTTCGCGATCATCTTCACCGGCCGCTACCCCGAGGGCCTCTACAACGGCGTCTCGATGGCGCTGCGCTTCGGCACGCGCATGAACGGCTTCGCGCTGCTGATGACGGACGCCTTCCCGCCGTTCGGCGGCGACGAGAACCCGGAGTACCCGGTGCGCCTGCGGATCGCCCCGCCGCTCGCCGAGTACAGCCGCGTGAAGACGCTCTTCCGCATCATCCTGATCATCCCGATCGTGATCGTCCTGTACTTCGTGCAGATCGTCTCCCGCGCGATCAGCCTGCTCGCGTGGCTCGTGATCGTCGTCACCGGCAAGCTGCCGCGCGGCCTGTTCGACGTCATGAAGTTCACGCTCGCGTACGAGGCGCGTGCGTCGGCATACCACCTGCTGGTGACCGAGACCTACCCGCCGTTCTCGCCCGACGACGAGGCGCCGGCGACATCGACCGCACCGCCCACCGTGCCGCCGCTCGCCGGCTGAGCGCCGACGACGACGAACGACTCCGGCGGCTCCCCGTTCAGCACGACGGGGACCGCCGCGAGCCGTGATCCCTCCCACTCCTCGCGCAGCAGCCCGTACACGTGCACGTCGTGCGCCGCGGCGCCGTGGCGGTGCCAGCGGCGCAGCAGGCCTTCGTGCACGAAGCCGAGGCGCTCCAGCGCCGTCTGCGAGCGCACGTTCTCGATGTCGGCATAGGCGCCCAGCCGCTCGAGTCCGAGGTGGGCGAAGGCGAGGTGTGCGACGAGCGCCTTGACCTCCGCGTTCGCCCCGCTCCCCCACCAGCGGCGTCCCAGCCACGTGCCGACGACCGCGCGGCGATCGCGCTGCGAGAGCTCGGAGAGGCCGACGACGCCGATCGGGCCATCGTCTCGATGGACGACGAGCAGGTCGAGCTGCTCGCCGCGCTCGCGCCGTTCGCCGAGCCCGACGATGTAGGCAACCGGCTCCTCGATGCGCACGTACGGCCCCCACGAGAAGAAGCGCGTGACCTCCCGGTCGGAGGCCAGCTCGAAGAGCGCCGGGGCGTCCTCGGGGAGGGCGTAGCGAAGGGTCAGTGTCGGACCGTGCAGCTTCATGAGCGCGATGCTAGGAGAATATGCACGGATGCTGACTGCCGCCCGCCGCGCACGCGACCGCCCAGACCCCTGCACGGACTGCACGTTTGGCGATGTGCACCACCGTTCATACGGGTGGATGACGTGAGCGACGGCGTGGGCACTCAGACTTCAGACGCGGCCTCCGGACCGCAGGACGGCAACGGCGCGCTGCCCGAGGTGCGCCTGCTGCTGCCGGCGCTGCCGGCGAACGTCGCGCTGGTGCGGCAGGCGCTCGCCGGGCTGACGGATGCGCTCGGCGTCGAGCCGGCGCGCGCGGCCGACATGAAGATCGCGCTCACGGAGGCGTGCACGAACGTGGTCGTGCACGCCTACGGCGAACGGTCCGGGCCGCTCGAGGTGACGATGGTGGTCGAGCACGGGCGACTCGTCCTGGGCGTGCGCGACCGCGGCGGCGGCCTGCACCCGCTGCCGGGCCGCGACGAAGGCGCGCCGCTCGGCTTCGGGCTGGCGTTGATCGCCTCGCTGTCCGACGAGCTGGGGCTCGTCGGGGGCAAGCACGGAACGGAGCTGCGGATGGCCTTCGCGCTCGCCGAGGGCAGAGCGCCGCCGCTCGCGGTCCAGCCCTCCTCCGAGCCGGATCCCCCGTCCGACGAGATCGTGCTGCAGCTGCGTCCGCCGGAGCGCACGTCGTTGGTGCTCGGGCGCGTCATCTCGCTCGTCGCGGCGCGCGCCGACTTCTCGATCGACCGCCTGTCCGACGCGCAGATCGTGAGCGACGCGATCGCCGGCGCGGCGACGGCGCAGCTCGCCGACGCGGCGCTCAGCGTCGCGATCGACGAGCACGACAGCGGCTTCGACCTGGTCGTCGGCCCGTTCGCGCCCGGCGGCGCGCAGCGCCTCGTCGACGACACCGAGCTGCCCGGCCTCGGCTCGCTGCTGGAGCGCCTGACCGACACGCTCGCGGTCGAGCAGGCGGGCGCGACGGATGGCGAGCGTTTGCGCGTCCGCTTGCTCACGCGTGACTGACTTCGGTGGGGGCTCAGGGACGGCGCTACCGCCGTACGTTGTACTCCTGACTGTTTTCTGAGAGGCGAACTCGTCGCGCAACAAATCGGGTTCGATCTAGAAACAATCGGCCCACACCAATACGCTGTATCGCATGGCAGCGGGAAACGCCTTCGTTCGCGTTCTCGAGGAGGACCCAGAGCTCGCGTCCGGGCTCGATCCGACGAGCGTCCAGCTCGCCACGCGACACGCGATCGCGGCCGTCGAGATCGTCGCGCCGGGCAGCTGGGAACCGGCCTTCCCCGCCGATGGCGGCGGCGGCAGCCTCGGCCTGCTGGTGCTCGACGGCCTGCTGATGCGCGACGTCGCGGTCGCGCAGGCCACCTGCACCGAGCTGATCGGGCGCGGCGACCTGCTGCGCCCGTGGGACTGGGAGCGCGACGTCCTGACGATCAAGCCGGTCGTGACGTGGACCGCGCTGCAACCGGTGCGACTCGCCGTCCTCGACCGCCGCATCGCCGCCGTCATGGGCCGCTGGCCGGAGCTCGTCAGCGCGCTCGTCGCACGTGCGGTACGCCGTTCGTTCGAGTTGGCGACGAACCAGGCGACGAGTCACATGACCCGCGTCGACGCGCGCCTCGAGCTGCTGTTCTGGGGCCTCGCCGACCGTTGGGGCCGCATGGGCCCCGACGGCGTGGTGCTCGAGCTGCCTCTGACCCACCAGGTGCTCGGACGACTCGTCGGCGCGCAGCGGCCCTCCGTCACGACGGCGCTGTCGGATCTCTCGCGCCGCGGCGTGATCGAACGGCGCGAGGACGGCGCGTGGGTGCTGCGCGGCGATCCGCCGGGCGAAGAAGCGACCACGGCGGGCGTCGCCGAGCAGGCGACGCCGACGTAGCCTCGGACGCTCAGGCGCCGCAGGCGGGCCAGGGCGAGGCGCCGCGCGCGCGGTAGAGCGCGAGCGCGCGGCGGTCCTGCTCGCGCTCGGAGGCGCGCGCGGGGTCGCCATGACCGCCCATCGCCCGCCAGGTCTGGCGGTCGAACTGATACTTGCCGCGGTAGGTGCCGTCCGACGAGATCGCCTGCGGATCCCCGCCCGACTCGCACTGCGCGATGTCGTCGAGCACCGATGGGACGCGGATCGAGCTCCCTCCGCCGGCCGAGTGGCCTTCGGCGAGGTCGATGCCGAGCGCCTGCGCCGTCTGCGGACCGACGACGCCGTCGACGGTCAGGCCCTTGCGCGCCTGGTAGCGCCGCACCGCCTGACCGGTCTGCGGGCCGAAGGCGCCGTCGGCGGGCACGCCGAGCTTCTGCTGCAGCTGCACGACGGCCGGACCGCGGTCGCCGCGCTTCAGCACGTCCGCGCTCGCGCTTGCGGGCGCCGCGAGCGCGCAGGCCAGTGCGAGCGCGAGCAGCAGCGCGGGGACGAGGGCAAGACGGCTGGACATGGGACCTCCGTTGGGCTCTTTCGGGCGCCTACGGGGTGAGCTGTCGGGCTCGCGCGGAAAGATCGCGCTACGCGGCCAGAGCACCCGTGGGATTCGGTGTGCCAGCTGCGATTCGCCCCGTGGACCGCGAGCTTCCGCGATCCGAGTGGGTCCCCCGCTCTCCGTCGTCGGGGACGGCGAAGACTCGGCAGTATCGGTCTGTCTTGCCTGCAAGGAAAGCAGATCCACCCGTCGGATGCGCTGTCGGGCTAAGCTCTCGGACCCGCATGGCCAGTGATTCCGACATCGCGCAGCAACCCGACGACGGCGAGGTCGCGGGCGTCGCCTGGGACCTCGAGCCGCTCGCACGCGGCGAAGGCGAGGCCGGCGTGCGCGCGCTGCTCGACGAGGCGACGGCGCGGGCGGAGGTGTTCGCCGCGACCCATGCCGGAGAGGTGGCCGAGCTCGACGCGGGCGGCCTGCGCGCGGCGATGGAGGAGCTGGCGGCGCTGACCGAGCTGGTCGGGCGCGCGGGCTCCTACGCCTCGCTGCGCTTCGCGGTCGACACCGCGAACCCGTCACACGGGGCACTGCTGCAGCTCGTGCAGGAGCGCGGCACGGCGATCCAGACGATGCTGCTGTTCTTCGAGCTGGAGTGGGCGGCGCTCGACGACGAGCGCGCCGAGGCGCTGCTCGCGGATCCAGGTCTCGCGTTCTGCGCCCACCACCTGCGCAGCGAGCGCCGCTACCGCCCCTACCTGCTGAGCGAGCCGGAGGAGCGGATCCTCAACGAGAAGGCGCTCAGCGCGCGCAGCGCGTGGACGCGGCTGTACGCGGAGCTGATGTCCTCGCTGGAGGTCGCGCTGCCGGACGAGCCGGAGCCGGCCTCGCTGGAGCAGGCGCTCGCACGGCTCTCCGGGCCCGACCGCGAGCAGCGCCGCGCCACCGCGGAGGCCGTCACCGAGGCGCTCCAGCCGGGGCTGCGCACGCGCGCCTCGATCTACAACACGCTGCTGCACGACAAGGCCGTCGACGACCGCCTGCGCAGCTACCCGCACTGGCTGTCCGCGCGCAACCTCGCCAACGAGGCGAGCGACGAGTCCGTCGAGGCGCTCGTCGGCGCCGTCCGCGCCCGCTACGACATCCCCCGGCGCTGGTACCGCCTGAAGGCGAGACTGCTCGGCGTCGAGCGGCTCGCCGACTACGACCGCGCCGCGACCGTCGCGACCGCGGACGAGCGCTTCGCGTGGTCCGACGCGCGCTCGCTCGTGCTCGACGCCTACGGCAGCTTCTCGCCCGAGCTGGGCGCGCTCGCACAGCGCTTCTTCGACGAGCGCTGGATCGACGCGCCTGTGCGCTCCGGCAAGCGCGGCGGCGCCTTCTGCTCGTACACCGTCCCGTCCGCGCACCCGTACGTGCTGCTCAACTACACCGCGCGCCGTCGTGACGTGCTGACGCTCGCGCACGAGCTCGGGCACGGCGTCCACGCGGCCCTCGCCGCCCCGCAGGGGGTCTTCCACCAGTCGACGCCGCTGACGCTCGCCGAGACGGCGTCGGTGTTCGGCGAGGCGCTCGTGTTCGGGCGGCTGCTGGAGACCGCCGGCACCCCGGAGTCGCGGCTCGCGCTGCTCGCGGAGGCGATCGAGGGTGCGATCGCGACCGTCTTCCGCCAGACGGCGATGCATCAGTTCGAGCAGCTCGTGCACACGGCGCGCCGCGAGGAGGGCGAGCTGTCGGTCGAGCGCTTCTCCGACCTGTGGGTCGCGACCCAGGAGGAGCTGTTCGGCGACGCCGTCGAGCTGACCGACGGCTATCGCTCGTGGTGGTCCTACATCCCCCACTTCGTGAACACGCCGGGCTACGTGTACGCCTACGCGTACGGGCAGCTGCTCGCGCTGTCGGTCTACCAGCGCTACCGCGACGAGGGCGCCGGCTTCGTGCCCGACTACCTGCGGCTGCTGTCCGCCGGCGGCTCGATGGCGCCCGAGGCGCTCGGGCGCATCGTCGGGATCGACCTCGCCGACCCCGGCTTCTGGGACGCCGGCCTGGCGCTCGTCGAGCAGCAGCTCGCCGCCGCCGAGCAGGCCGCGCGCGACGCCGGGCGCAGCTCCTAGCGCGCCCTCGCATCGCGCGCGCCCGCCGGCCGAGGCCGCGACGCCGCGCGCGTCACCGCGCAGCGCGCGCGACGCGCTCGGCGACCAGCTCCTCCCGCACGCCGTGATGGAAGAGCGCGCGGCGCACGATCGCGTCGGCGAGCGCGTCGTCGTCGACGTGGTACTCGCCGGCGGCGACCTGCCGGGCGAGCAGCCGCACGCGCGAGGAGCGCGTGATGCGATCGCTGCGGGCGGTGGTGATGCGGTGGATGCGGTCGTTCGTGGCGACCATCGAATTCCTCCTGTTTCGGTCCTGACTCACAAGGGAGCCGCGCCGCGCCGGTGGCGAGGGCGACTCGTTGCTGTGCGTCAGGCGACGGGAGGAGCGCGCGCGGCGGCGTTCGCCGGCGAGGGAGCGGCGTGGTCGCTGCTGCTCTCGACGACGGCGACGGCGCCGTCGGACAGCTCGAAGACGATCTGATCGCCGTGGATCGCGCTGTCGCGGTCGCCGCTCGCGCCGCCGGGAGCGACACCGGCGCCGCCGGCTGTGGCGGCGGGCGCGGTGGGCGCGTCGTGCAGCGGTGCGGGCG
Source organism: uncultured Actinomycetes bacterium (assembly GCA_963812435.1). GTDB lineage: Bacteria > Actinomycetota > Thermoleophilia > Solirubrobacterales > Solirubrobacteraceae > Conexibacter. The sequence continues at coordinate 1,785,842 of CAWEUZ010000002.1, read as the reverse complement.
GTCCGCGGAGGTGCGGCGGGACGTCCGCGTCGCGGTGCGCGTGGGACGCCTGGCGCTCGGCCAGCGCGGACACGGCGGCGGGCGGCGCGACCACCCCCACGGGGACCGCGGGGGCGCAGGCCTGCGGAGAGGTGACGGCGACGGTCACGGGTCCCGACCTCACGTCGACGACGGCGACGGACGGGCCGGGGACGGTGGTGATCCCGAGGTTGGCGAGCGCGCGACTGACGGCGGTCGCCGGGTGGGCCGCGCCGCGGTCGGCGACAGGCGCCGGGTCCGGCTGGGCGACCGGCGGCGCGGGCGCTGCCGACACCGGCGGCGCGAGCGCTGGCAGCGGGGCCGGTTCGTCGCCGGACACCGGATCCGTCACGGGCTGCGCAGGCCGCGTGTCCGGCGGCTGCTGTCTCGCGATCGGCCCTCTCTCCTTCGGCGCCGGGTCGTCGGCGGGCGGAGCGGGTTCGACCGGCTTGGGGTCGGCGGGAGCCGGTTCCGCAGGCGGAGCGGGAGCCGGGTCTGCCGGCGGTGCCGGCTCGGCGGGCGGAGCAGGGGCAGGGTCGGCAGGCGGGGCCGGATCTGCCGGCGGCGCCGGGTCGGCGGGCGGAGCGGGTTCGACCGGCGCGGGGTCGGCAGGCGGCGCCGGGTCGGCAGGCGGAGCCGGCGCGGGGTCGACGGGCAGTGCGGGATCGACCGGTGCGAGGTCGGTCGGCGGAACCGGGTCGACGGGCGCGGGCTCGGCCGGCGGCGCGGGATCGACGGGTGCGGCGCCGTCGGCCGGAGGCGCGTCGGCGAGCACGGCAGCCGACAGGTCGGGCCCGTGCGAGAGCGAGCTCCCGCTGCGGTCGGCGAGCGCCGTCGCCGGGAGCAGCGCGAGCAGCAGCAGAAACGCGGTCAGCAGGCCAAAAATGCCACGACGACCACGCGCCGGGGGGCGCGAGCGTGCTGCGGTGGACTGGTCGTTGACGTCCATGTACGTTCGGTGGCGGCCTCTCCTGCGTGTGTCGGCAGTCGCGGCGAGCCTATTGAGCGAATCCGCGCGCGGCCATCGAACGGTGGACGCATGCGGTCTGTCTGCTGACCACCTAGCGTAGCCGCAGCGGCCAGACGTGTCACCTCTCGTCGTCCGAACCGGCACGTTCGTGCCGGCGCATCTCCCCGTCTCCACGATCAGACTGTACGCGCCGTGGCCAGCGCATTCAGCACTCCCGTCGGCTTGTCCTCTCTGCGCGACCGCGTCGCGCTCGTCACGGGCGGCGCAAGCGGGCTCGGACGGGCGACCGCGCTGGCGCTCGCGGCGGCCGGCGCCGAGGTCGTCGTCGCCGACGTCGACGCCGCCGGCGGCGAGCAGGTCGCGGCGCAGGTCGGCGGGCACTTCGTCGCCACCGACACGTCCGAGCTCGAGGCCAACCGCGCGATGGTCGCGTTCGTCCGCGAGCGCTGCGGCCGGCTCGACCTGGCGCATCTGAACGCCGGCGTGACGACGGGCTGCGGCGTCGGCGAGGACTTCGAGCTGGCCAGCTACCGCCGCGCGATGGGCGTGAACCTCGACGGCGTCGTCTTCGGCGTGCACGCGACGCTCGCGGCGCTGCGGGCGAACGACGGACCCGACCGCGGGTCGATCGTCGCGACCGCCTCGCTCGCCGGCCTGACGGGCGTCCCGATCGACCCGCTCTACGCCACCAACAAGCATGCCGTCGTGGGGCTCGTGCGCTCGCTCGGCCCAGCGCTCGCGCACGAAGGGATCCGCGTCAACGCGGTCTGCCCCGGCTTCGCGAAGTCGGCGATGACGGATCCGTTCGCGGCCGACCTCGAGTCGGCCGGCATCCCGCTGATCCCGGCGGAGATCGTGGCCGAGACGGTCGTGCGGCTGTTCGCGCTCGACGTCGCGGGCGAGTGCTGGTTCGTTCAGCCGGGCCGCGAGCCGTCGCCGTTCGCGTTCCGCAACATCCCCGGGCCGCGCGCGGCTCCATCAAACGAGGAGGCCTGACCGCATGGACTTCGAGCTGAGCGACCGCGCGAAGGACTTCCGCGACAGACTCCAGGCGTTCCTCGACGAGAAGGTCCACCCCGCCGAGGCGGTCTACGTCGAGCAGGTGCGCGCGGCCGACACGCCGCACGTGCACCCGCCGATCATGGAGGAGCTGAAGGAGGAGGCGCGCCGCCGCGGCCTCTGGAACATGTTCCTGCCCGACGAGGAGCACGGGTCCGGGCTCACGAACGTCGAGTACGCGCCGATCGCCGAGCTGCTCGGACGCACCTTCATCGGCTCGGAGGCCTGCAACTGCTCGGCGCCGGACACCGGCAACATGGAGGTGCTGCACCAGTTCGGCGACGAGGAGCAGAAGGAGCGCTGGCTGCGCCCCCTGCTCGACGGCGAGATCCGCTCCGGCTTCGCGATGACCGAGCCGGACGTCGCCTCCTCCGACGCGACGAACATCTCGCTGAGAATCGAGCGCGACGGCGACGACTTCGTGCTCAACGGGCGCAAGTGGTGGACGACCGGCGTCATGCATCCCAGATGCAGAATCCTGATCGTGATGGGCAAGACGGAGCTCGACGCGCCCGTCTACGCGCAGCAGTCGATGGTGCTGGTGCCGCTCGGCACGCCGGGGTTGGAGATCGTGCGCTCGCTGCCGGTGTTCGGCTACATGGATCCCGAGGGCCACGGCGAGCTGAAGTTCACCGACGTGCGCGTGCCGCAGTCGAACCTGATCGCGGGGCCGGGCGCCGGCTTCCTGATCGCGCAGGCGCGGCTCGGCCCCGGCCGCATCCACCACTGCATGCGCGCCGTCGGCGCGGCCGAGCGGGCGCTGGAGCTGATGTGCAAGCGCGCCGACGAGCGGGAGACGTTCGGCAGACCGGTCTCGACGCGCTCGAACATCCGCGACTGGATCGCCGAGGCGCGCATCGAGCTGGAGATGCTGCGGCTGCTGGTGCTGAAGACGGCCTGGCTGGTCGACAGAGTCGGCGGCAAGAACGCGCGCATCGAGGTCGCCGCGATCAAGGTCGCGGCGCCGAACGTGGCTCTGAAGATCATCGACCGCGCAATCCAGGTGCACGGCGGCGCCGGCGTCTCCGACGACTTCCCGCTCGCGTTCATGTACGCGCACATGCGCACGCTGCGGCTCGCCGACGGACCGGACGAGGTGCACAAGCTGTCGATCGCGCGGCGCGAGCTGCGCCGCCAGCGGGGCGAGGCCGAGCCGCTGATGTAGCGGCCCGACCCCGCCCGCGGGGCGGTGGTGCGTCAGGAGGAGGCGGAGATCAGCTCGAGCTTCGCGAACTCGAGGCCGTCGGAGCCGAGCCGCAGCCAGGCGCCCTCGACGGACGCTCCGGGCACGAGGTCGCTCGCGTCGCACGGCGTCGCGTGACCGCAGTCCCCGTGGCCGTCGCCGCGGTCGCCGTCGCCCTCGTCGTCGCCCCAGCCGCCGCCGCCGCCGTGGTGCGCGGCGGTCGCGGTCGGTGCCGGCTCCGTCGGATCGGCCGCCTTGCAGACGATCCAGGTGTGGTCGGTGACGGTGCCGCCGACGGTCGACCCGTTCGCGAGCGTCAAGGTCAGCGTCGTGCCGTCGAACGACGCGACGGTCGCGGCGGCGCCGCTGCCCGTCACGTCGGAGCGGTGCGCCTTGTGCCGGTGGTGGTTCCCGTGGTGCTTGTGGTGATGACCGTGGGCGCTCGCGGCGACCGGGACGGCCAGCGCGAGCGTGAGAGCGCCGACGACCGTCAGCAGGGCTCGTCTCATCGTGTGCCTCCTTGGGGGAGCTTCCATGCGGTCGAAGTCGATGCCCGTTATGCCAGGTCCCTTCACGGACGCTTGTCAGAACGGGTCCGTCCACTAGAACGTGCGTCCAGGGCGACGGGCTACGCTGCGGCGCGATGAGCGGCATCGCGCGCAACCGCTGGGACATCGTCGCCGCATATGCGCTGCTCGGCGCCGCGACGCAGGTGCTGTGGCTCACGTTCGCGCCGATCACGACCGCCGCCGCCGAGCACTACGGCGTCGGCGAGGGCGCCGTCGGCTGGCTCGCGGAGGTCTTCCCGCTGCTGTACGTCGTGCTGGCGATCCCCGCGGGCATCGCGCTCGATCGCTGGTTCGTGCCGGCGCTGCGGACCGGCGCAGCGCTCACGGCCGCGGGCGCGCTGCTGCGCCTCGGCGGCGACGGCTACGCGTGGGCGCTCGCCGGCCAGCTGCTCGTCGCCGTCGCCCAGCCGTTCGTCCTCAACGCGGTGACGAAGGTCGCCAGCGGGTACGTCGCACCGGCGGCACGGCCGGCGGCGATCTCGCTCGGCTCGGGCGGCACGTTCGTCGGCCTGCTGCTGGGGCTCCTGCTCGGGCCGGCGCTGGGCAGCGCGGCGGACCTGCGGACGCTGCTGCTGGCCGAGGCCGCCTTCGGCGTGGCCACGGCGGCGGTGCTGTGGGTCGCGCTGCGCTCGCGCCCGGCCGGCGCGGCAACGCTCGAGCGGGCGATCGGCGTGCACGAGCTGCGCGCCGTCTGGGACGACCGCTTCATCCGCACGCTGTGCGCGCTGGCGTTCGTCGGCTTCGGCGTCTTCATCGCGCTGACGACGTGGCTGCAGGGCCTGCTGGAGCCCTTCGGCGTCTCCGACGACACAGCGGGAGGGATGCTCGCCGTGGCGGTCGTCGCCGGCGTGGCGACAACGACGTGGCTGCCTGCGGCGGCGGCTCGCAACGGTGCCGAGCGGACGGTGCTCGCGATCGCGCTGTCGGTGTGCGCAGCCTGCTGCGGCCTGCTCGCGGCGGTGCGAGCCCCGGCCGCGCAGTTCGTGCTCGTCGCGGCGATCGGCGCGGTCGCGCTGCCCGCGCTGCCGGTCCTGCTGGAGCTGGCCGAGCGGCGCGCCGGACCCGCGGGCGCCTCGGCTGCGGCGCTGCTGTGGTTGGCGGGCAACCTCGGAGGGATCGCGCTCGCGCTGCCGGTCGGAGCCCTCGTCCACCATGCCGCGCCTGCGTTCGGCCTGCTCGCGCTGGCAGCAGCGGCCGGCCTGCCGTTCGCCTGGCGGCTGCGCCCTCCGAGCGGGGTGCTGGTGTTGGATGGCGCGCGATGAGCGATGACCGCCCCGTCCGCGAGGAGGACGCCTTCGACGTCGGCGCCGTCGACGCGTGGCTGCGCGCCGCCGGCGCGGACGCGCTCGGCGACGGCCCGCCCGTCGTGCGCCAGTTCGCCGGCGGCGCCTCCAACCTGACCTACCTGCTGCGCTATCCGGAGCGCGAGCTGATCCTGCGGCGGCCGCCGGCCGGCACCAAGGCCTCCTCGGCGCACGACATGGCGCGCGAGCACGACATCCAGGCGGCACTGCACCCCGTCTTCCCGGCGGTCCCGACGATGGTCGCGCTGTGCACCGACCATGCCGTGCTCGGCAGCGACTTCTACGTGATGGAGCGGGTGGAGGGGGTGATCCCGCGCACGCGGATGCCCGCCGAGGTCGGGACCGACCCGCGGCTGATGCTGGCGCTCGGGGAGCGCTTCGTCGACCTGCTCGCCGAGCTGCACGCGGTCGACCCGGCGGCCGCGGGCCTGACCGGGCTGGGCCGCGGCCCCGGCTACGTGCGCCGTCAGGTCGCCGGCTGGTCGGAGCGCTATCGCCGCGCGAAGACGTGGAACGTGCCGTCGTTCGAGGGCGTCATGCGCTGGCTCGAGGCCGAGCAGCCCGACGACGTCGGCGCATGCGTGATCCACAACGACTTCCGTCTCGACAACCTCGTGCTCGACGCGCGGGACCCGCTGCGGGTGCGCGCGGTGCTCGACTGGGAGCTGGCGACGATCGGCGACCCGCTGATGGACCTCGGCAGCTCGCTCGCCTACTGGGTGCAGGCGGACGACGGCCGTGCCGGGCGGCTGTTCGCGAGACAGCCCTCGCACCTGCCCGGGATGCCGACGCGCGCGCAGATCGTCGCGCGCTACGGCGAGCGGACGGGCCTCGCCACGGACGCCTGGGCCTTCTACGAGGTCTTCGGGCTGTTCCGCCTTGCGGCGATCGCGCAGCAGATCTACTACCGCTACCACCACAAGCAGACGCGCAACCCGGCCTTCAAGCGCTTCTGGGTCGCCGCGCACCTGCTGGAGCGGCGCTGCCGGCGGATCGCGACCCTCAGACCTCCTCGAACGTCTCCTCGAACGTCGGCGTCGGCCACTCGAACGAGATGACGCCGCGCGACCGCGTCCAGGGCTCGTCGCGCCAGCGCGCGAGCACCTCCGGTCGCAGCTTGTAGGCGCGGTAGAAGCGCCCGCGCGCATCGCGCTGGTTCGTGCGCTCGACATCCTCCGAGCCGGCGCCGAAGCGCACGAGCGAGGCGAGCTTCTCCGGGGTCCCGGGCGGGCCGGCGGTGCCCTTCGGCGTGATCGCCACGCGCGCCGAGCCGTTGGCCGGCAGCAGCGCCGTGAAGCGCTCGGCGTCGGCGACCTCGAACACGAAGGCGTGCTCCTTGTACCAGCGGCCCTCCTCGGGACGCTCGCGGCGCGTGTGGTAGGCCAGGTGGACCTTGTCGATCAGCTCGTCCATGTCGGCCGCCGCGCGGATCGTCACGCCGCGCGCCGCCAGCACGAACGCCGCCGGCGAGCGGAACGTGATCTCGGCGCGCGCCTTCGCATGGGCGCGCGCGGGGATCAGCGGCGACGTCTCCCCCCGGTCGTAGAGGTGGAAGGACACGTCGTCGCCGGAGGACAGCTCCCAGACGCGGCCTTCGGTCGTGCGGCGCACGCGCCCCGGAAGCGCGTGGAAGCGATGGCGGACCGTCGTGATCGGCCGCCACGCGCCGTCGTTCCCGATCGTGCCGATGTCCCCGATCTCGATCGGGAACTCGAGCGGGATCACCGGCCGCATCCCGAAGCGTCTGTGGACCTCTGTGACGAACCCTGCGATGTCTGCCATGGGAGCCTCCGGGCTCCGCCGGCGCCCTGCACGCCGGTCCCGGCCCACCCCCATTAAACATCATTTCAGTCCATCAATCCACCATTTGAGGCGCCAGGATGTGTCAGTTTGCGGCGCGTCGTGCCACCGTCAACAGGTACGTCGGGTGGGCGCGCAGCGACCCGTCCGTCGCCTCGTTGTGGCGCTCGTACAGGTCCGCCAGGTCGGCGCGTGCCTGAGCCCATCTGCCCTGCGGCTCGAGCGCCCGCTTGGCCAGCACCGTCGGCCCGAGCACCTGCTCGGTGTAGTCGATCCAGGCGTCGACCGACGGCGCCCGCACGGAGTCGCGCGCGGGGCGCAGCTCGCACGTGACCTCGGCGGCCTCCGCGAACAGCTGGCGCACGAACTCCTCGGCGCCCCACAGGATCGGCGGTCTGAAGCCCTCCGGCGGCGGCGGCAGGTGTCGTCCGAGCGTCGCGAACATCTGGCCGTTGAGGCCCTCGGGCGCCCATGCGGCGACCGCGACGGTCCCGCCGGGCCGGCAGACGCGCAGCAGCTCCGCGGCCGCCCGCTCCTGGACCGGGGCGAACATCGCCCCGAAGACGGAGGTGACGCGATCGAAGCTCCCGTCCTCGAACGGCAGCTCCTCGGCGTCGCCCTGGACGAACGCGATCTCGTGCCCTTCGTCGGCGGCGCGGGTCCGCGCCACCTCGAGCAGCTCCGGCGTCAGGTCGAGCCCCGTCACGCGCGCACCGCGGCGGGCGGCGGCGAGCGCCGCGTTGCCGCTGCCGGTGGCGACGTCGAGCAGCGTCTCCCCCGCCTCGACGCCGACGGCCGCGACGACCTCGCCGGCGACGGGCTCGATCGTTCTGGCGATGTCCGGATAGTCGCCCGTCGACCACATCGTCCGCTGCCGCTGCTTGAGCTCCGCCGGGTCGAACGCCATGCGCCCACCCTACTCGACGCGTGGAGCCGCGATGTGCCCTTTCAGGCGGCGACGTCGACCGGCTCGAGCGTCGCCGCCGGCTGCGGCACGCGTCGCGACGGCGCGACCGCGGGCGCGCCCACCGCCCGCCTGTCGCCGGGCCGCGTCCCGCGCACCTCCTGGTGGCTGCAGACGACGTAGCACCACTCCATCAGGGCGACGCGCGCCTCCGGCTCCAGCTCGACGATGCGCGTGCCGAGCACGTGGCCGTCCCCCTCGGGTCGGCAGGAGCGCACCTCCGCGACCACGTGCACGTCGCGCGGAGCGCCTTCGCTGTCCTCCAGTCGCAGGCGGATCGGCACCTGCGCCCCGACCTCGATCGGGGCCGACACGAGCAGGCCGAGGCCGCTCGCGCTCGCGTCGAGAAGACGACCCGGGATCGAGCCGCCGGGCGTGAGGCAGAGCGCGGAAGCGTCGCCCTCGAAGCGATAGATCAGCCGCCGCTGGCGCCGCCCGGCGACGAGCACGAGCGTGCGCAGGATGCGCCGCAGCTCGATCGCCGCGAGCAGCGGGATGATCACCTTCGCGATCGGCGGCAGGTCCGGCAGCGGGCCGATCCCCCACGCGTCGAGCACGCGCATCGCGATGCCGGCGGTCAGCACGACCGCGAGCAGGCAGGCGAGCTTGAGCTTCGCGAGCGCCTGCCGGCCGCCGAGGTCGACGCCCTCCTTCGGCGTGACCTTGAAGGCGGTCTTCGCCGGGACGATCGCGCAGCGCAGGGCGCGCGCGTAGATGCTCATCGTCATCAGCTCGTAGTGGGTCGTCTCCGCGATCCGCATGTAGCCGCGCGCGAGTGCCGAGCCGGCGCCGAGGTTGAGCGCGAGCGCCGGCAGCCACAGCGTCAGCAGGCCGAGCCAGTCGACGCGCATCGGCAGCCAGCCGGCCCACAGCACGAGTGCGAGCGTCACGAGCAGCAGCAGCCGCATCGGCGGAGCGAGGTAGGCGGCGAGGCTCGCGAAGTACGAGAGGCGCTGAAGGGGTCTCAGCTCGTTCGCGCGCAGCGGCGACTCCGGCAGCGTGAAGACGGCGAGATTCCCGCGCGACCAGCGGTCGCGCTGCAGCAGGTAGCCGTCGAGGTCGTGCGGCGCGAGCCCCTGGACGAGCACCTCGTCGTGGTAGCGCGAGGTCCAGCCGTCGCGCTGCAGGCGGATCGTCGTGTGGAAGTCCTCGGCGATCGTCTCGGTCGCGACGCCGCCGATCCCCAGCAGCGCCTCGCGCCGGATGACGGCGGCCGAGCCGCACCAGAAGGCGGCGCCGTGGCGGTCCTTGCCGGGGCAGATGACGTGGTAGAAGAGCGACTGCTCGTGCCGCCCGACCGCGTAGTGCTGGACGGAGTCCTGGTTGGAGAAGTCGTGCGGGCTCTGCACGAGTCCGACGCGCTCGTCCTCGAAGTACCCGACGAGCGCGTCGAGCGCATCGGGCATCGGCACGTGGTCGGCGTCGAGCATCAACACGAGGTCGCCGTCGGTGCGCGACAGCGCGGCGTTGATGTTGCCGGCCTTCGCGTGCTCGTTGTCGGGACGCGTGAGGTAGCGCGCTCCGGCCAGCTCGGCCAGCTCGCGCATCCGCTCGCGGCGGCCGTCGTCGAGCAGGTACGTCGTGTGCGGGTAGCGCAGGGCGCGGCAGCCGGCGAGCGTCGCCAGCACGACCTCCTCCGGCTCGTCGTACGTGCAGACGTAGACGTCGACGGGCGGGTACGTGAGGATCGGCGGGCGCGTGGTGGGGCGACGCCTCCAGGAGAACCACGTGAGCGTGCCGAGCGCCCAGATGCCGTACAGCTCGGTGACGAGCAGCAGCGTGAACGTGACCGGATTCGCGCCGGCGCCCGTCCAGCCGACGCGCCACGTCAGATAGACGGCGCCCCAGACGAGCGCCGCGAGCGCGAGCGTGCGCGAGAGCCGCTGGTGGCGCTCGAAGAAGCGCCCGTAGCGCGAGCGCGCGTCGCCGCCGCGCGCGGCGTCGCCGACGCGGCCGGCGATCCACGAGGCGCCGAGCAGCACGCGCAGCGCGTCGCCCGCATGACGGCGCGCATAGGCGACAGGGCGTGTGCGACCGACGTCCATGCCGATTGCATCGGCGGCAGAACATCCGTCCGCGAGATGGCTCGACGAATGTCGCAGCCCCGCGAGCCGCGGCTCAAGTCGCGCTTACGCGGGCTCGCTGGCAGTCCTGAGCCACAGCCAGCAGGCCACGATGATGACGGTGCCGGCGCCCGTCAGCCATCCCGGATGCAGCGGACCGCCCTCGAAGATGCCCGCCAGCCCGTCGATCCACCCGAGGACGACGAGCACGAGGAACGTGTTCGGCCCTCCCACCTCGAGCAGCCGCCCGGCGGCGCCGGCGACTTCGCGCCACGGCCAGTGCGTCAACGCCAGCCAGACGAGCACGAGCGGAACCAGCGCCGCCAGCGCGAGCACGAGGCTGCCGGGGCCCTTGGTCACGGCTGCTCCGTCGAGGTACTCGGAGAACCAATCCGACGCCACCGCCGCCGCTTCCGCGGCCGCCGCGACCGCCGCCAGCGCGAGCAGCGATCCGGTGGCCCAGCGCTGCAGGGCCTCCAACACCAGCACGAGGGCGACGACGAGCGTCTCCGCCGCAGCTCTCGCGGCGGCGCCGACGGCCAGCACCAGCCACACGCTGCCGACCCGCACCGAGTGGATCGTGCGCCGGACCGCCGCGAAGACCGCGTTGACGAATGCGTACAGGAGCCGCAGCAGCAGCTCGACGGCGCCGACCAGCCCGCCGGCGAGCCGCAGCGCGGCAGCCTCCACGGCGGCTGCCATCCGCTCGCCGGCGTTGCGCGGCGGCAGCCTCCGCGGTCCGCCGCCGGCCGGCATTCTCAGGGTCGGCGGAGTGAGCGGAGACCGGGCCGACAGCGGCCGGTGGTATCTGACCCGGCGGGTGCCGCGCACGACGCCGGTCAGCGCGGCGCCGCCGAGCGCGCCGCCCAGCCCGGCGAGCGGCAGGATCCTGAGCGCCTTCCCCGCGAGGCCCTCGAGCGGGCCGATGCCCGTGAGCGCCAGTCCCACGATCGCGAGCACGGATGCCGCCGTGACCGCGCACGCCAGCACGAGGGGACGGATCGCCGGATCCTTCATGCGCTCGTCGTCGTCCACGAGGACCGTGCCGAGCAGCCCCAGCAGGACGATCGCGATCGCCGCCCCCACGATCGCGTGCTGCGCGTCGCGGCCGATCCAATGTTCGCGCGTCGCGACGACGAACGCCAGCGCCGCAGTCCAGATGATGGGTGCGACGATCTGCGACGTCACGAAGTGGCGCAGCGGCAGCACCAGCAGCAGCAGCCCCGCGAGCAGCGCGATCGCGTACAGAGGGAACGGCGTCGCCCAGGCGGCGGCGGACAGGACGAGCAGGCCGAGCACGCCTCGCGCGGCGTACACGCAGGCGACCTGCATACGCCGGTTCGTCCCCAGCACGACGAAGTGCGACGTCGGACCCGAGCAGTACAGATCGAAGGGGCTGAGGACGGTGTCGCGACAGCCCGCGGTGGGACACGCCGCGAAGGCGAGTGGCACCTCGGGAAGGCGTCGCGCCCACCACGGCGTCGCTCGCAATCTCATGACCTGCCCTCCGCCTCGCCTCTGCCAAAACCTGGAAAAGTGAAATCTACTTTTCCAGTCAACGACCGTGCGCCACCGGGCGGGCGGCGCAGCGGGCGAGCTAGTGGAGACGCCGGGAATTGAACCCGGGTCCGCGGTCGCGTGAAGGGCAGCGTCTACGAGCGTAGCCGGCGCTCTGGTCTCGTCCCTCGCTCGCCTCGCCGGCGGGGTTGCGGGGGACCAGCCTCCTGAAGATTTCCCCGGTTCGGCGGAGGCGGGCCTCTCCGGGTGAGCCTGCGTTCTGATTCCGGGAACTCCCCGCGGCAGGCAGGCGGGGGCCGAAACCTCACGGCTTAGCTAGGTGCTAAGCGGCGAGGGCGTACTCGTGAGAGTCCGCACGTATGGTTTTCCCGGTGGTTTTACGAGGCCAACCGGGACCTCGGCTCGCAACCACCCCCACGAAGACAACCACGTCGAAGCCTGTCGTCCCCTAGGGGTTTACTGCTTCCTGAAGTGTAGCTGCCAGACTCATGGGCATGAGCGAGCGCGTGGAATGGCTCCCGCCGGCGACCCCGACGCCGCCGCAACCGCAGACGCAGCCGACGGCGCCGCAGGACGTCGGCCTGCCGCCCGCAGAGCCGCGCTCGCGACTCGGACGCATCTTCGGGCCGCTGGCCGTGGTCGGCGCCTTCCTCGCGAAGTTCAAGGGCGTCCTGCTGCTGCTGCCGAAGCTCAAGCTGCTCACGACCTCGGGCTCGATGCTCGTGTCCGTCGCCGCCTACAGCCTCATCTGGGGCTGGAAGTTCGCGGTCGGCTTCGTGCTGCTGCTGCTCGTGCACGAGATGGGCCACGTGATCCAGCTGCGGCGCGAGGGGATCGAGGCGAGCGCGCCGATGTTCATCCCCTTCCTGGGCGCCGTCGTCGCGGCCAAGTCGCTCGGCGACGACGCGGCCGCCGAGGCGCGCGTCGGGCTCGCCGGTCCGATCCTCGGCTCGCTCGGGGCGGCGCTGCTCGTGCCCGTCTGGCTCGCGACCGGCAACGAGTTCTGGCAGGCGCTCGCGTTCACCGGCTTCTTCCTGAACCTCTTCAACCTCGTGCCGGTCGTGCCGCTCGACGGCGGCCGCGCGATGGCGGCGATGGCGCCGTGGATGTGGTTCGTCGGGCTCGCTGCGATGGTCGCGCTGGCGATCGCGTTCCCCAACCCGATCATCATCCTGATCGCGGTGCTCGCGGCGTTCTCGACCTGGCAGCGCTGGAAGGCGCGCCGCGCGGGCGGCGAGGAGTCACAGGCCTACTACCGCGTGACGCCGCGCCAGCGCGCGCTCGTCGCGGTCGTCTACATCGGCCTGATCGTCGCGCTCGTGGCCGGGATGGACGCCACGCACGTGGCGCGCACGTTCGCCGACGCCTAGCGATTCACCTCGCGCAGTTCGCGCTGCACGTCGCGCGCCATCTCGCGCTGCTTGATCGACTCGCGCTTGTCGAAGCGGTCCTTGCCCTGCGCGAGCGCGATCTCGACCTTCGCGTGCGGGCCTCTGAAGTAGATGCGCGTCGGCACGAGCGTGAGGCCGCGCTCTCTCGTTCTCACGAGCAGCCGTTCGATCTCCCGGCGATGCAGCAGCAGCTTGCGGTCGCGCTCGGGGGCGTGGTTGTCGTGGTAGGCCGGCGGATACGGCGGGATGTGCACGTGGTGCAGCCACACCTCGCCGTCTCTGACGGTCGCATAGGCGTCCTTCAGGGTCGCGCCGCCGGTGCGCAGCGACTTCACCTCGGTGCCTCTGAGCAGGATCCCGCACTCGATCCTGTCGAGCAGGTTGAAGCGATGGGACGCCGCGCGGTTGCTCGCGACGTCCCCCGCTCCGATCTTGCGCTTGCCTCTGCCCTTCGCCATGCCCCCTAGTCTCGCGCATACGCCGCCGCGGCCGGCTCGCGGCTGACGACGCCGCTGAGCGCGACCAGCAGCGCGACCAGGGAGATCCCGGCCACGACGGCCACCGCGGTGCGGAAGCCGTCGAGCGCGTCGGCGCCCGCGTGGGTGGAGACGATCGCGCTGACGACCGCCAGCACGAGCGCCCCGCCGACCTGCAGGGAGGTGTTGACGAGGCCCGAGGCGAGCCCCTGCTCGGCGTTCGCGACGCCCGCGGTCGCCTGGATGTTGAGCGCCGGGAAGCCGGTCGCGAAGCCCAGTCCGAGCAGCAGCACCGTCGGCAGCACGAGCCCCAGGTACGAGGACGAGGCGTCGAGCCGCAGGAACAGCGCGTACCCGACCGCGAAGGCGGCGAACGCGAACGCGATCAGCCGCTGCGTGCCGACGCGCGTCGCAAGCCGGCCGATCTGCGGCGAGCCGAACGCGACCAGCAGCCCCGCCGGCAGCAGCGCGAGCGCCATCTGCAGCGCGCTCCAGCCGAGCAGCGTCTGCAGGTACAGCGTGACGACGAACTGGAAGCCGAAGTAGCAGCCGGCCAGCGCGAACGCACCGACGTTGGCGCGCACGAGCGTCGCGGAGCGGAAGATCCCGAGCCGCACGAGCGGATGCGCGACGCGCCGCTCGATCGCGACGAACGCGGTGAGCAGCAGCGCTGCGAGCGCGAAGCCGCCGAGCGTCTGGGCGGTGACCCAGCCGACGTCGGGCGCGCGCACGACGGTGCGCACGAGGATCAGCATCGCTGCCGTGACCGACACGGCGCCGCCGAGGTCGAAGTGCCGGTGCGCGCCCGGCTCGACGCGATCGCGGCGGATCAGGCGCGCGCCGGCGACGAGCAGCGCGAGCGCGATCGGCGCGGGCACGAGGAACGTCCAGCGCCAGCCGAGCAGCGTCAGCAGCCCGCCGAACACGAGCCCGAGCGAGAAGCCGCTCGCGCCGACGGCCGTGTAGATGCTGAGCGCGCGGTTGCGCTCGGGCCCCTCAGCGAACGTGGTCGTGATGATCGAGAGCCCGGCGGGCACGGTGAAGGCCGCCGAGACGCCCTTGACGAAGCGCGTCAGCACGAGCACCGTCGGGTCGCTCGCGAGCCCGCCGAGCAGCGAGGCGACGGCGAACACGCCGATCGCCGCGAGGAACACGCGGCGGCGGCCGAGCAGGTCCGCGGCGCGGCCGCCGAGCAGCAGCAGGCCGCCGTAGCCGAGCACGTAGCCGGAGACGATCCACTGCAGCTGCTCGGTCGAGAGTCCGAGGTCCTCGCGGATCGAGGGCAGGGCGACGCCGACCATCGAGATGTCGAGGCCGTCGAGGAACAGCGCACCGCAGAGGACGATCAGGGTCCCCCACAGGCGCGCGTCCCAGCGTGGTGAGGAGATGGTGGAGGAAGTCATGCGTGCATAGTACATGCATGCGCATGAAATGTACGTGCAAGATATGAGGATTCAAATATTGCGTCAGTCTGCTAATATGTCGCGCGCGATGACGCAGGCGGTCCGGGACACGGCGCTGACGGACACGTGGCAGGAGCTGCAGGCTCGCCACGCGCGCGTGACCAACGCGCTCGAGCGCGCCCTGCAGGAGGGCCATCGCCTCGGCGTCACCGAGTTCCAGGTGCTGGAGCTGCTCGCCACCGCCCCCACCGACCACTGCCGCATGCACGACCTCTCCGGCTCGGTGCAGCTGAGCCAGAGCGCGCTGTCGCGGCTCATCGGGCGGTTGGAGCAGGACGGCCTCGTGACGCGCTCGATGTGCAGCGACGACCGCCGCGGCATCTACGCCTCGCTGACCGACGCCGGGCGCGAGCGCTACGAGCAGGCGCGCCCGACGCAGCGCGCGGTGCTCGCCGAGCAGCTCGGCGGCTGACGGCTACAGCTCGACGGGCAGCAGGTCCACGCGCCCGCGCGCGGTGTCGACGCGCTCGACCTGCACGCGCACCGGGTCGCCGATGCGGATCGTCCCGCCGCTGCGGGTCCCTTCGAGGATCGTGCCCTCCTCGTTGAGCTCCCACCATTCGCCGCGCAGCTTGCGCACCGGCAGCATCCCCTCGTGGCCGTCGCCGAACGCGACGAACGCGCCGGCGCCGATCACGCCGGTCACCTCGCCCTCGAAGTCCTGATCCCAGCCGCCCTCGAACAGCGCGCGCTCCAGCAGGAACGCGCGCGCGACGTCGTCGGCGGAGCGCTCGATCGTCATCGCGTCGCGCTCGCGCGCCGAGCACCAGTCGCCCGCGCCGGGCAGCGTCGATGCTCTCGGCGCCTCCTCCCCGCCTCCGACGGCAGCCAGCAGGGCGCGGTGGCAGACGAGGTCGGGGTAGCGGCGGATCGGCGACGTGAAGTGGCAGTAGTGCGTGAGGCCCAGGCCGGTGTGGCCGAGGTTGACCGGGTCGTAGCGCGCCTGCTTGAGCGAGCGCAGCACGAGCCCGCCGAGCCCGCGCGCGCCGCGGCCGGTGCGTCTGACGTGCTGCTCGACGAGCTGCGAGCAGGCGGCGATCGCCTCGGCCGCCTGCTGCGGCGTCGGATGCTCGGGCAGCGGCGGCGTGGCGACGCCGAGCGAGGCGAGCTGCTCGACGAGCCGCTCCGCGGCCTCTCCGTTCGGCGACTCGTGGACGCGGTAGAGCGTCGGCACCCGCTGGTCGGAGAGGATCCGCGCGACCTGCTCGTTGGCGAGGATCATCAGGTGCTCGATCAGCCGGTGCGCCTCCGTCGCCGCGACCTGCTGCGCGGCCGTCACGTGCCCGTCGCCGTCGAACGCAAAGTCGGGCTCCGACGACTCGATCGCAAGCGCGCCGCCGCGCTCGCGCTCGGCGTGCAGCGCCGCGGACGCCTCGCGCGCGGCGGCGAGCGGCTCCGCCCACGGCGGCTGCGCCTGCTCGGCACCGCCGAAGATGCGATCCACGCGGTCGTAGTCGAGTCGCATGTCCGAGCGGATCAGCGAGCGATAGCAGGCCTTCCGCTCGACTCTCGTGCCGTGCAGGTCGACCTCGACGGTCACGGCGTTGCGATCCTCGTCGGGCCGCAGCGAGCAGGCGCCGTTGGACAGCGCCTCGGGCAGCATCGGCTCGACCTTCCCGGGCACGTAGACGCTCGTGCCGCGGCGATAGGCCTCCTTGTCGACGAGCGAGCCGGGGCGCACGTAGGCCGAGACGTCGGCGATGTGGACCCAGATCCGCCAGCGGCCCTCGCCGAGGCGCTCGGCGGAGATCGCGTCGTCGAAGTCCTTCGCGCTCGCCGGGTCGATCGTGAACGTCGTCAGGTCGCGCAGGTCGCGGCGCGGCACGTCGGGCAGGTCGTCGCCCTCGGCGGCGTTGCGCGCGGCCCGCTCCACCGCCGGGTCGAAGCGGCGGCGCAGGCCGCGATCGAGCATCAGCGCCTCCAGCACGTCGCGCGCGACGTCCGGGCGGCCGATGCGCCGTTCGACCTTCGCGTGGCCGCGGCCGCCCTGACCGCCCCGCCCCCCGGTCCGCAGCAGCACGAGGTCGCCGAGGCCCGCTCTGCGATCTCTGTCGACGACGAGCTGCGGCCCGCGGCCGAAGAACGGCTCGCCGACGAGGAAGCGCCCGCGCTTGTCGAGCACGGCCACGGCCGCTGCGCGCGGAGCGGCCCGCTCGCGCTCGCGCTGCTCGTAGCGCGTCACCGCGACTCGGCGGCGAGCTGGCTCAAGCCGGCGTCGAGCGCCTCGTCGCGGCGGGGCGTGTCGGGATCGTCGCTCGCGCGCACGTCGGGCGCGATGCCTCTCCCCTCCGCGACGCCTCTGCCGCCGATGTTGCGCCCGCTCGGCAGGAAGTACTGGCCGACGGTGAGGTCGAGCGCACCGCCGTTCGGCAGCTCGCGGATCTCCTGGAAGACGCCCTTGCCGTACGTGTTGGTGCCCACGACCTCGGCGCGGTGGCGATCCTGGAGCGCGCCCGTGACGATCTCGGCGGAGGACGCGGTGCCGCGATCCACGAGCACGACGACCGGCACCGACCGTCTGATCGCACCGCCCGTCGCGGTGTAGACGTGGCGCGCCCGCGCGCGGCCGTCGGTCGAGACGATCGTGCCGTCGGGGATGAAGATCGACGCGACGTCGACCGCCTCGTTCAGCAGGCCGCCGCCGTTGCCGCGCATGTCGAGCAGGATCCCGTCGACGTGGCGTCTCAGCAGCAGCCGCTCGACCGCGGCGTGCATCTGCGCGCCGGAACCCTCCGTGAAGCTCGTGAAGACGACGACGCCCCAGCGTCTGCCGCCGCGCTCAACGACCCGGCTCGCGACCACCGGCTGCGTCACGCGGGCGCGCTCGATCCGCTGCGTCGAGCGTCTGCCGTCGCGCACGAACGTGATCCCCACGCGCGTGCCCGGCTCGCCCTTGATCAGCCCGATCGCGTAGCTCGACGGCTTGCCGCTCAGCGATCTGCCCTCGACGGCGACGACGCGATCCCCGCGACGCAGGCCGGCGCGCGCGGCCGGCGTGCCCTGGATCACGGACTCGATCACGAGGCCGCCGCCTCTGTTCGGGCGCACCGTCACGCCGATGCCGCTGAAGCTCGGGTTCGTGACGTGCTCGAACTGCCGATACGTTCTCGGGTCGAAGTAGTGCGAGAACTGGTCTCTGAGGCTCGTGACCGCACCCTCGATGCCGCGGTCGACGAGCTCGTCGCGACTCACCTTGCGGTAGTAGATGCCGTCGATCGTGTCGAGCGCCTGGCTCATCAGGCGCGTGTCGTCGTCGTTGACGAAGGCGTCGCGGATCGGCCCGGGCAGATCGTTCGGGTGCCCGCCGAGCCAGATGCCGAAGCCCAGCACGACGAGCGTGCCGAGCGCACCGGCGAGCGCGAGCGACAGACGGGGGAAGCGCCGATTCACGGCCGTCAGCGTAGCTGGCAGGTCTCAACAGGCGCTAAGGCAGTCCGGCTGCACTACGCTCGATGCAGGCGCATCGCCCTGAGATCGCAGACCCCGAGGAGGCCCGATGTCCGTCGAGCAGCAGACCCGTCCGACCGTACGCGACTCGCTCTACGTCGGCGGCGCGTGGGTGTCGCCCGACGGCAGCGGGACGCTCGAGGTCGTCGAGGCGTCGACCGAGCTGTCGCTCGGGACCATCCCCGAGGGGACCGCGGAGGACGCGCGCCGGGCCGTGGCGGCGGCGCGGGCCGCGTTCGACGGCTGGGCGGCGACGCCGGTCGCCGAGCGCCAGCGGCTGCTGCGCGCGATCGCCGACGGGCTCGAGGCGCGCGCCGACGAGATCGCGCGCACGGTGACGGCCGAGGTCGGCATGCCGCTGAAGCTCTCGCGCATCATCCAGGCGGGCCTGCCGATCGCCTCCTTCCGCATGGCCGCCGACCTCCTCGACGACTTCGCCCTCGAGGAGGAGGCCGGCACCGCGCTGATCGTGCGCGACCCGGTCGGCGTCGTCGGGGCGATCACACCGTGGAACTACCCGCTGCACCAGGTCGCCTGCAAGGTCGCCCCCGCGCTGGCCGCCGGCTGCACGGTCGTGCTGAAGCCGAGCGAGGTGGCGCCTTTGAGCGCGTTCATCCTCGCCGAGGTCGTCGACGAGGTCGGCCTGCCGGCGGGCGTCTTCAACCTCGTGACCGGCACCGGCCCGGTCGTCGGCGAGGCGATCGCGTCGGATCCCGACGTCGACATGGTGTCCTTCACCGGCTCCACGCGCGCGGGCAAGCGCGTGAGCGAGCTGGCGAGCGCCACCGTCAAGCGCGTCGCGTTGGAGCTCGGCGGCAAGTCGCCGTACGTGATCCTCGACGACGCCGACTTCGCGGCCGCGGTGCCGAACGGCGTCGCGAAGGCGTTCCTCAACAGCGGCCAGACGTGCAGCGCGCTCACGCGCATGCTCGTTCCGCGCGAGCGCCTCGCGGAGGCGGAGCAGATCGCCGCCGCAACGGCCGAGGCGTTCGCCCCCGCCGACCCGACGGGCGAGCGGTCGGGGATCGGCCCGCTCGTGTCCGCCGTGCAGCGCGAGCGCGTGCGCGGCTACATCGCGAAGGGTCTGGAGGAGGGCGCGCGGCTCGTCACGGGCGGCGCCGAGCCCCCAGAGGACCTCCCCCAGGGCTTCTACGTGCGCCCGACGGTGTTCAGTGACGTCACACCCGACATGACGATCGCGCGCGAGGAGATCTTCGGCCCGGTGCTCGTCGTGATCCCCTACGACGACGAGGACGACGCCGTGCGGATCGCCAACGACACCGACTACGGGCTGGCCGCGGGCGTCTGGTCCTCGGATGCGGAGCGCGCCAACCGCGTGGCGCGGCGCCTGCGCGCGGGGCAGATCGAGGTCAACGGTGGGGCGTTCTCACTCGCCGCGCCCTTCGGCGGCTTCAAGCAGTCCGGGAACGGCCGCGAGAACGGCCGACTCGGACTCGAGGAGTACTTCGAGGCTAAGGCGCTGCTGCGGTAGCGCCTGGGTTGTTGCCGGTACGCCGGGCCGCGGCTTGCTCCCTCGCGAGAGCCTCGGTCGTGTGACGTGGTCGGCGCTGCTCCACGGCGAGGTGTCCGCAGGGGGCTCTCGCGAGGGACAAGCCGCGGCCGGCTACACGAGCGCTTGCGGGGCGCTCCGCGCAGCGCCTCGGCTCAGTGGTTCCTCGCTCCTCGACGGCTGGCTGTGAGGGCGCGGACGGTGTCGAACTAGGCCCAGGAGCGAAGGCTGCTTGCGGGATGGCGCGCGGGCGACGGGCCCCGGCGGCCTGGGCAGCCGGCCGCGCGGCCTTGTCGGCGAGGCCCCCCTTCCGGCCGCCACCCACGACGCGAGCCCTACCCGGCAGCCCACGAGAGGGCCTCGCCGGCAAGTGCCGCGGCGGCCGGCGTACCGGCCACGCGCCGAACCGCGGCTCAGACGCGCAGGAAGCGACGCAACGACAAGCCCGACCCGATGGCACTGATCGTGATGCCGGCGACCATCATCACCACGACCAGCCAGCCGAAGCCCATCGTCTCCGGTGCGGAGATGAGCGAGAAGTCTGCGGCGAGCGGGTCGATGATGGCGATCTTGCCGACTGCGAGCAGCAGGATCGCGAGCAGGGTGCCGAGCGCGCCGACGATGATGCCTTCGATCACGAACGGCCAGCGGATGAACCAGTCGGTCGCGCCGACGAGCTTCATCACCTCGACCTCGCGGCGCCGCGAGTACAGCGACAGCCGGATCGTGTTGGCGATCAGGAAGATCGAGGCGGCGATCAGCAGGATCGCGAGCGTGCCGGCCATCAGCTTCACGAAGCGCGTGACCTCGAGGATCTTCGTCGTGTCGTCGCGACGCGTGCGGACCTCTTCGATCGAGGAGTCGATCGGCGTGTTGCCGCCGCCCGCGGCCTCGGGCGCGAGCGCGGAGGCGATCTTCAGCACGTCGTCGGGGTTCTCCGGAGTCACCCGGAACGTGTCCGGCAGCGGGTTCGTGCCGAGCAGCGCGAACGCCTCCGGGTCCTTCTTGCGCTGCTGCTGGTAGGCCGTGTCCTTGGAGACGAACTCGACGCGCTTGACGTTCGCGGTGTCGAGCAGCTGCTGGCGCACGCGCGCGACGTCCGACTGCGTGGCGTCTCTCGTCAGGTACACGTCGACGAGCACGCGCTTGCGCACGTCGTTGGCGGCGCCGGTCGTCGCCTGCACGATCGGGATGAAGACGCCGATGACGAGCATCGTCAGCAGGATCGTCGCGAGCGCCGCGAAGCTCGGGGCGGCGTTGCGGCGCAGCGCGCGCGTCGACTCGCGAAAGAAGAAGCCCAGGCGCATGGGTGTCAGGCGCCGATCGGGGCGTCGGGCAGGTCGCTGCGCATGCGGGCGGCGAACTCGCGCGTCGATTCGTCGCGCACGTAGAGGCCCGTGGCCTCGTCGCGCACGATGCGCCCCTGCGAGAGCTCGATCACGCGGCGGCGCATCTTGTCGACGAGCGAGGAGTCGTGGGTCGCGACGACGACGGTCGTCCCTGCCCGGTTGATGCGGTAGAGCAGCTGCATGATCCCGATCGACGTCTCGGGATCGAGGTTGCCGGTCGGCTCGTCCGCCAGCAGCAGCGGCGGATGGTTCACGAACGCGCGGGCGATCGCGACGCGCTGCTGCTCGCCGCCGGACAGCTGGTCCGGGTAGTTGTGCAGCTTCGTCGAGAGGCCCGTGAGTCGCAGGATGTCCGGCACCTTCGCGCGGATCTCCTTGCGCGTGCCGCCCGTCACCTGCAGCGCATAGGCGACGTTGTCGTGGACGGTGCGGTTCGGGAGCAGCTTGAAGTCCTGGAAGACGACGCCGATGTTGCGGCGGTAGAACGGCACGCGCTTGTGCGTGATCTCGCTCAGGTCGCGCCCGGCGACGAGGATCGAGCCGGCGGTCGGATCGAGCTCCTTGATCAGCAGGCGCATGATCGTCGACTTGCCGGAGCCGGTCGAGCCGACGAGGAACGCCCACTCGCCGCGGCCGATCGAGAAGGTCGCCTGGTCGAGGCCGACGGCGCCGACGTCGTAGCGCTTCTCGACGCCGCGGAACTCGATCACCGCAGGCCCCGCCGGCGTCGCTCTGTGCGGCACGGCGGCAGCCGGCTGGTGCTCGGCGGCGACACGACGGGAATGACGGGAGTTGGCGGTCTGCACGGCCACGGGGCTCCGGACAGTAGCGTGCGCACGGCGTGGTCGGCCAGGCGCAGGCCTCTGCTGCAAGCAGTTTTGCAGGGATTTCGTTCGCGTGCGGCGCCCCGGCGGCCTGCGGTGGCGGGGATCCGCGCCGCGCGGCGCTATCGTCGGCGCATGACCGCGATCTCCACCTCCGTGGCCCCGAACGGGCTTCCGATCCATCGTCTGCAGCTCGACGGCACGCGCGCCGTCACAGCCCTCGTCGCGTTCGACGCCGGGGCGCGCACCGAGCGCCCCGAGGAGAACGGGATGGCCCATTTCCTCGAGCACCTCGTGTTCAAGGGCGGCGAGAAGTTCTCCGACTACAGAGCGGTCAACGAGACCGCCGAGCGGATCGGCGGCCAGCTGAACGCGTACACGAGCCACGACCTCGTCGCCTTCCACATCACCGTGCGCGCGGAGAAGGCGCTCGAGGCGATCGACCTGCTGACGGACTTCGTCGGGCGGCCGCGGCTCGACGCCGAGGAGCTGGACCGCGAGCGCGGCGTCGTGATCCAGGAGATCGCGCGCTCCAACGACCAGCCGGCGACGGTCGCCGAGCACCTGATCGACCATGCCGCGTTCGGCGAGCATCCGCTCGGCCGCACGGTGCTCGGCCCCGTCGAGCACCTGCGCGACACGTTCACGCGAGAGGGGATCGTCGCGTTCCGCGAGCGCCGCTGGGCGGGCGCGCGCGGCGGCGCGTTCGTGGTCGGGAACCTGGAGCACCTGCCTGATGACAACGATCCCACCCACCCCGCGCTCGACGAGCTGTTCGGCCGCTTTCCCACGCTGCCGGAGCCGGAGCCCTTCGAGGCCGCGCCGCCGCTGCACGTGCGCACGCTCGTGGAGGAGCGCGACTCGAACCAGTCGCACCTGCGGATGTCCTACCGGCCGACGATCGACCCTCGCGAGCGCGCCCAGCGCGCCGCGCTGACGATCTACGCGACGCTGCTCGGCGGCTCGATGGGCTCGCGCCTCTTCGACGAGATCCGCGAGCAGCGCGGCCTCGCCTACTCGGTGTACGCGGTCTCGCACAACAGCGCCGACGTCCCGATCCTGCAGCTGTCGGCGGGCCTCGACTCGGCGAAGTGCGTCGAGGCGTATCGCCGCATGCGCGAGATCGTCGGCGAGCTGCGCGACGACGGCCCGCGCGAGGAGGAGGTCGAGCGGGCCCGCGCCTATGCGGCCGGCGCGCGCGTGCTCGCGTTCGAGAACACGAACGCCGTCGCCCGCCACGCGGCCCAGCAGACGATCCTGTTCGGCGAGGACTGCGACCCGGACGCGGCGATCGCCGCGCTCGACGCCGTCACGTACGAGGACGTCGCAGCCGTCGCCCGTGACGTCGCGGACGAGCTGGCGATCGCCTGCGTCGGGCCGCATTCGGTCGAGGACTTCGACTGACGCAGGGCACCCGTCCTGACGACCCGCCGCACGGGCGGATTGCGCTCGCGCCGCCGTAGCCGCGAGAATCCCTCGCCGTGTCGCCCGAGGGTCCCGTCAACCTGAACGTCCGTGAGCTGCGCCGCTACGTCGAGCGCGTCAGCGATCGCTGGCCGATCTCGCAGGCGCTCGTGGGCGGGGCGCGGGTGGACGACGCGCACGGTGCGCCGCCGCAGCGCGAGCGCGGGCCCGAGTGGGTCGTCGTGCTCGTCTCCGACTACTTCGACGGGGTCCCGTGGCTGGAGCGCGTCTACCAGGCCGGATCGCTGTGGGACCGCTCCGAGATGGGCGCGCCCGCCGACGTCCACTGCTACACCGCGCCCGAGTTCGAGCGCAAAAAACTGCAGCTGCGGCGCGTGCGCGAGGCGGCTGAGCGAGGCATCGACGTCCTCGCCCAGCCTGCGCAGTGACGTCAGGCCGCGATGGCCTGCGCTCTCGCGGCGCCCGCCGGCAGCTGACGCGTCGCCACGTTCAGGCGGTTCCAGAGGTTGATCGCGCCGATCTCGATCACCAGTGCGGCGAGCGCCTGCTCGTCGAAGTGCCGCGCGGCCTCGTCCCAGACCTCGTCCGGCACCGGGTCCGAGCTGTCGGCGATCCGCGTGACGGCCTCGGTCAGGGCCAGCGCGGCGCGCTCGGCGTCGCTGAAGTAGGTCGCCTCGCGCCAGGCGGCGACGGCCCAGATGCGCTCGTCGCTCGCGCCCTCGGCCTTCAGCTCCTGCGCGTGCATCTCGACGCAGTAGCTGCAGCCGTTGATCTGGCTCGCGCGCAGGTGCACGAGGTACGCCGTCTGCAGCGGCACGCCGGCGTCCTTGGCGGCCTTGCTGAGCGCCATCAGCGCCTTGAAGGCGTCCGGCAGGACCATCGCGGGTTGGTTCATACGTGGGTGCATGACAAGCCTCCTCGTCACATCGGTCGGTTCTCGTCCGTCACCCCATTGACGAACGGCGACGAGGAGATGTGACGAGATGGGCGAGATCGACTGGCTGGCGGAGCGCTTCGAGGAGCAGCGCGCCCACCTGCGGGCCGTCGCCTATCGCATGCTCGGCTCGCTGAGCGAGGCCGACGACGCCGTACAGGAGGCGTGGCTGCGCCTCAGCCGCACCGACGTGAGCGGCGTCGAGAACCTCGGCGGCTGGCTGACGACCGTCGTCTCGCGCGTCTCGCTCGACATGCTGCGCTCGCGCAGATCGCGGCGCGAGGAGCCGCTGGACGACGACGGGCCGGTCGCCGCCGCGGTCGATCCCGAGCAGGAGGCGCTGCTCGCGGACTCCGTCGGGCTTGCGCTGCTCGTCGTGCTGGAGACGCTGCCGCCGGCCGAGCGGCTCGCGTTCGTGCTGCACGACCTGTTCGCGATGCCGTTCGACGAGATCGCGCCGATCGTCGAGCGCTCGCCCGCCGCCGCGCGGCAGCTCGCGAGCCGCGCGCGGCGGCGCGTGCAGGGCGCCGAGGCCCGCTCCGACGCCGACCTGCGGCGCCGTAGCGAGGTTGTCGACGCGTTCCTCGCCGCGTCTCGCGGCGGCGACTTCGACGCCCTGCTGACGCTGCTCGACCCAGACGTGGAGCTGCACGTCGACCGCGCCGTGTTGGCGCCCGGCGCGGCCGCGGAGGTGCGCGGCGCCACGGCGGTCGCGAACGCACATCTGGCCGCCTCCAGAGGCGCGCGCTTCGCGCGTCCGGCGCTGGTGAACGGCTCCCCCGGCGTCGTCGTCGCGCCCGGAGGCAGACTGCTGCTCGCGCTCGACCTCACGATCGAGGACGGACGAATCGCCGCGATCGACGTGGTCGCCGACCCCGAGCGGCTCGCCGCCCTCGACCTGGCCGTCTTCGACGACTAGGAGATCGCGACCATCCGCTCGATCGGCACCCGCGCGCGCTCGGCGATCGCGGGGTCGACCTTGACCTCGTGCTGCTCCTGCAGCAGCGCGTCGCGCAGCTTCGGCAGCGTGATCATCTTCATGTACTTGCAGCTGGCGCGCTCGTTGGCGGCGATGAACTCGACGTCCGGCGCGGCCTCGCGCAGCGGGTGCAACATGCCGGTCTCGGTCGCGACGATCGCCACGCCGTCGCTGCCGGCGCGCTCCTGCGCGAATCTCAGCATCCCGCCCGTCGAGAGCATGTGCACGCCCTCGGCGGCGACGTCGCCGGCCGCCACGTACTCCATGACGCTCGTCGAACAGCCGCACTCGGGGTGGATCAGGAAGTCCGCCCCCGGATGCGCCTCGCGCACGGCGTTGATGTCGTCCGGACGGATGCCGGCGTGCACGTGGCACTCGCCGTCCCACACGTGCATCTTGCGCCCCGTGCGCTTCTCGACGTAGGCGCCCAGGAACATGTCCGGGCCGAAGAGGATCTCGGCGTCGTCGCCGTGCTCGCGGTAGATGTGCTCGACGACCGCGACCGCATTGGACGACGTCACGCAGTAGTCGGTCTCCGCCTTCACCTCGGCCGTCGTGTTGACGTACATCACCACGATCGCGCCGGGATGTCTGGCCTTCCAGCCGCGCAGCTGCTCGGCCGTGATCGAGTCGGCGAGCGAGCAGCCGGCGTCGAGGTCGGGGATCAGCACGCGCTTCTCGGGGCACAGGACCGAGGCCGTCTCGGCCATGAAGTGCACGCCGCAGAAGACGATCACGTCCTGATCGGCCTGCGCCGCCTGCTGGGAGAGCCCGAGCGAGTCGCCGACGTAGTCGGCCACGTCCTGGATCTCGGGCAGCTGGTAGTTGTGGGCGAGGATGACGGCGCCGCGCTCGGCGGCCAGCTCGCGCACCTCGGCCTGCAGGGCCGGGATGTTCTCGAGCATGAGGGGACCGACATTCGCACTTGGTGTTTGCACCATTGGGAGGCTCATAGCGGCTCCAATATGAGGGACAGGTCGAGTGCGGGGGCCGAGTGCGTCAACGCCCCGATCGATATGAAGTCTATCCCCGTCTCCGCGATCTTCCGGAGCGATTCGAGCGTCACGCCGCCGCTCGCCTCCAGCGACGCGCGACCCGCCGTGCGCTCCACCGCCGCCCGCATCGTGGCGAGGTCCATGTTGTCGAGCAAGATCCGGGGAGCGGCCGCGGCGAGCGCCTCGTCGAGCTCGGTCAGGTCGCTGACCTCGACCTCAACCGGCAGGTCGGGGCGGGCCGCCGCGGCGCGCCGCACGGCCTCCCCCACGCCGCCGGCGGCGGCAGCGTGGTTCTCCTTGATGAGGATCTCGTCGAACAGGCCGATGCGGTGGTTCGTGCCGCCGCCGAAGAAGACGGCCGCCTTCTCGGCCATCCGCAGGCCGGGCGTCGTCTTGCGCGTGTCGAGGATCCGAGCGCCGGTGCCCTCGACCTCTCTGACGCAGCGGGCCGTGAGCGTCGCGACGCCCGACAGGCGCCCGAGGAAGTTCAGCGCCGTGCGCTCGGCCGCGAGCAACGCTCGGGCGTTGCCGCGCACGTACAGAACCGGGCTTCCTGCCGCGTGCCACACGCCCTCCGGCGTCTCGGCCACGACCCGCGCCCCGGGGTCGAGCGCGCGGAACGCCTCCTCGGCGTAGCCGATGCCGTATACGACGCCCGGGGCCTTCTGGAAGATCTCCGCTCTCGCGCGGGCGTCGGCGGGGATCGTCGCCGCGGCGGTCACGTCGCCGTCGCCGAGGTCCTCGGCGAGCGCGCGAGCGACGAGCTCGGGCGCCTCCTCCGGGAAGGGAGGCATGACCCGCTCGCGGTCGGACTCGGGAGGCAGCTCACGCATCGCGCAGCACCGTAATGGTCTCGAACGCGGGATCGCTCGCGCCGTGCAGGCGCGCGCCGGCGGCCGCCAGCTCGCGCAGGTAGGCGACGACCTCGGCGCGGATCCGCTCGCCCGGCAGCAGCGCCGGGATCCCCGGCGGGTAGCCGGCGATCGCCTCGCACGAGACGCGACCGAGCGCCGTGTCGACGGCGACGACCTCCGTCTCCCCGAGGAACGCGTCGCGCGGCGGCACGGCCAGCTCGTGCCCGAGCGCGGGCGCCCGCACGACCATCGCCTGCGCCGGCTCGACCGGACGCGCGATCTCCGCGACCGTCGCCCCGAGGTCGTGCACGAAGCGCTCCAGCGCCTCCGGCGGCTCGTGCAGGCCGAGCACCAGCACGAGCGTCGCGTGCGTCGCCAGCTCCACGTGGATGTCGGAGCCGGCGCGCAGCGCGGCCGCGACCTCGTAGCCGCTGCGACCTGTCCCGCGCACGTCGATGACGATCCGCAGCGGGTCCCAGGCGGCGACGCCGGGCCGGCCGACGAGCCCCTCCCCCACGACCGCACAGCCGGGCACGGCGTCGATCCCGGCGCGCGCGCGGGCGGCGGCCGCGAGCGTGCCCGCGAGCAGCGCCTGCCCGTGGACCGCGAGCTGGCGGCGTGCGGCGTCGAGCGAGGCGAGCAGCAGCGAGCTGGGGCTGGTGGAGCGCACGAGCCGCACCGCGCGCCCGACGGCGACGGGGTCCACGCGGACCCCGTCCCGCCCGCCCGCGACGTGCAGCATCGCCGCCTGGGTGAGCGCACCGACGATCTTGTGCGTCGAGGTGATGACGGCGTCGGCGCCGAGCGCCAGCGCCGACGACGGGACGCCCGGGTGGAAGCCGAAGTGCGGCCCCCACGCCTGGTCGACGACGAGCGCCGAGCCGGCGGCGTGGGCGACCTCGGCGAGGCCCGCGACGTCCGCCGCCATCCCGTAGTAGGTCGGCGAGACGACGAACGCCGCGCGCGCGTCCGGCGCACGCTCCAGCGCCGCCCGCAGCGCGTCCGGCGTGACGCCGTGCGCCATCCCCAGCTCGTCGTCCGTCTCCGGCGCGACGAACGCCGGCATCCCGCCCGACAGCACGAGCCCGTCGATCAGGCTCGCGTGCGCGTTGCGCTGCAGCACGACGGGCGTCCCCGGCGGGGCGAGCGCCAGGCACAGCGCGTGGTTGCCCTGCGTGGCGCCGTTCGTGAGGAACCACGAGCGCGCGGCGCCGTACGCCTCGGCAGCCAGCTCCTCAGCCTGCGCGTACGGCGTCGGCTCGGGGCCCATGTCGATGCCCTCGGTGTCCTGCGGCACGTCGAGCAGCAGCGCACGCTGGCCGAGGGCCCGGCGCAGGCCGGGGTCGGCGCCGGAGCCGCCCTTGTGACCGGGGACGTGGAGCCGCGTCGGGCCGCGGAAGCCGTAGGCGACGAGCGCGTCGAGGTAGGGCGCGGTCGGCTGCCCAGGGCTCATCGCCCGGCGGCTCGCAGCAGCTCCGCCCGCACGAAGCCGTCGAGGTCGCCGTCGAGCACGCGGTTCGCGTCGCCCATCTCGAAGTTCGTGCGGTGGTCCTTGACCATCGTGTACGGGTGCAGCACGTAGGAGCGGATCTGCGAGCCGAAGTTGACGTCCTGGGCCTCGCCGCGCTCCTTCGCGATCTCCTCCTGGCGCTTGCGCTCCTCCAGCTCGGCGAGCTTCGAGCGCAGCATCCCCATCGCGGTGAGGCGGTTCTGCGTCTGCGAGCGCTCGTTCTGGCACTGCACGACGATGCCGCTCGGCTTGTGCGTGATGCGCACCGCCGAGTCGGTCTTGTTGACGTGCTGGCCGCCGGCGCCGCTCGCGCGGTAGGTGTCGACCTGCAGGTCGTCGTCGTCGATCACGATCTCGCCGACGTCCTCGACGACGGGCGAGACCTCGAGGCCCGCGAAGCTCGTCTGGCGGCGGTTGGCGGAGTCGAACGGCGACAGCCGCACGAGCCGATGGACGCCCTTCTCGGCGCCGTAGAGGCCGTAGGCGTTCTCGCCTCTGGCGCGGAACGTGGCTGACTTGATGCCGGCCTCCTCCCCCGCGCTGGCCTCCAGCAGCTCGACCTCGAAGCCGCGCTTCTCGGCCCACCGCATCTCCATCCGCAGGACCATCTCTGCCCAGTCCTGCGCGTCGGTGCCGCCGGCGCCGGCGTTGACCGTCACCAACGCGTCGCCCGCGTCGTATCTGCCGGAGAACAGCCGCTCCAGCTCGAGCGCCTCCAGGCGCCGCTCGACGGATGCGATCTGCTCCTCCAGCTCGGACGCCAGCTCCGGGTCCTCGTCCGCCATCTCCGCGAGCGGCTCGAGGTCGTCGACGTCGCGCTCCAGCCCGGCGTACAGCTCTGCCTTCTTGGTGGCGCGCGCGTGCTCGGCGCTGATCTTGGCCGCCCGCTCCTGGTCGTCCCAGAAGCCCGGCTCGCCCATCTCGCGCTCGAGCTCGTCGGCGCGCGCCTTCAGCTGAGCCGGGTCAAAGATAGTCCGCGAGCAGCTTCAGCTGGTCGCGGATCGCCGCAAGGCGCTGCGGCGTGGGCTCTGACGAGGCTGCGGAGGCAGTCGACACGCCTCGGAGGCTATCGGCAAGGACGGCAGCGGCGCGGCCAGGCGGCCGCTACACGCCGTGACATTTCTTGAATTTCTTGCCCGACCCGCACCAGCACGGGTCGTTGCGGCCGATCTGGTCGATCGCGTCGACTCTGCGCTGGGCGACGTTGGCGCCTTCGTCGCGCGGCGCGGGCTGCTCGGCGACGCCGAGCGCGGACGCCTCGGTGCCGGCCATCGCCCCGAACGCCGTCGCGGTCGAGGACCCGGCCGAGTAGGTGAAGCCGCCGCCGCCGACCCAGCTCGAGCTGGACTCGGCGGGAT
The DNA here is from genome assembly GCA_963812435.1 of uncultured Actinomycetes bacterium. Taxonomy (GTDB): domain Bacteria; phylum Actinomycetota; class Thermoleophilia; order Solirubrobacterales; family Solirubrobacteraceae; genus Conexibacter. The sequence goes on along the minus strand of CAWEUZ010000002.1, from coordinate 1,755,879 downwards.
CCGGCACCGGCTCGGGCTCCCCCTCCGGTTCCATCGAGACTTCGACGTTGAAGATCATGCGCGCGAAGTCGGCCCAGATCGTGTTCATCAGATCCTGGAACAGCTCGAAGCCCTCGTTCTTGTACGCGACCAGCGGATCGATCTGGGCGAGCCCGCGCAGGCCGATGCCCTCGCGCAGGTAGTCCATGTCGTAGAGGTGCTCGCGCCAGCGCAGATCTATGGTCTGCAGCAGCAGGTAGCGCTCGAGCACGCGCATCAGCTCGCCGCCCAGCTCTCTCTCGCGCTCGTCGTAGAGGCGCAGCGCGTCCTCGATCAGTCTCTCCGTCAGTTCTTCGCGGTTCGTCGACTGCGGGTCGATGTCTTCGAGCCCGAAGCTGACCGGGAATATCTCGGCGACCCGCGCGAACAGGCCCTCGACGTCCCAGTCTTCGGCGTAGTCGCCGGCGGTGAACTCCTCGACGACGCGCGTGAGCATGTTCGCGATCTCCTCGCGCGACTGCTCTTCCATGTCGCGGCCCTCGAGCACCTCGTCGCGGTACGCGTAGACGATGCGCCGCTGCTCGTTCATGACGTCGTCGTAGTCGAGCACGCGCTTGCGGATCAGGAAGTTCTGCTCCTCGACCTTCTTCTGCGCCTTCTCGATCTGCTTCGTCAGCAGGCCGGCCTCGATCGGCTCTTCGCGCCCCTGGTCGTCGGTGGTGCCGAAGCGGTCGAGGATGCGGTAGATGCGCTCGCCGGCGAACAGGCGCACGAGGTCGTCCTCCGCCGACAGGAAGAAGCGGGACTCGCCCGGATCGCCCTGGCGGCCGGCGCGGCCGCGCAGCTGGTTGTCGATCCGGCGCGACTCGTGGCGCTCGGTGCCCATGATGCAGAGGCCGCCGGTCTCCATGACCTTCACGCGGTCCTCCTCGCAGCGGCGCTCCAGCTCCGGCATGACCTGCGCCTCGTGCTCCTCGTAGTCCGGGTCGCCCGGTCTGAGGCCGAGCTTCGCCATCTCGTGCCGGATCAGGTGCTCGGGGCTGCCGCCGAGCTTGATGTCGACGCCGCGGCCGGCCATGTTCGTCGCGATCGTGACGGCGCCGGGACGGCCCGCCTCGGCGACCGTCTCGCCCTCTCGCTCGGCGTGCTCGGGCTTCGCGTTGAGGATCGTGTGTCTGATGCCGCGCTGACGCAGGCGCTCGCCGAGCAGCTCGGAGACTTCGACCGAGATCGTGCCCACGAGCACCGGCTGGCCCTTCGCGTTGCGCTCGGCGATCTCTTCGACGACCGCCGACCACTTGCCCTCCTTGGTCTTGTAGACCTGGTCGTTGCGGTCGTCGCGGACCATCGCGCGGTTCGTGGGGACCTGGACGACGCTGAGGTCGTAGATCTTCATGAACTCGGTCGCCTCGGTCAGCGCCGTGCCGGTCATGCCGGAGAGCTTGTCGTAGAGGCGGAAGTAGTTCTGGTAGGTGACGGAGGCCATCGTCTGGTTCTCCTCCGTCAGACGGCAGCCCTCCTTCGCCTCGATCGCCTGGTGGAGGCCCTCCGACCAGCGGCGCCCCTCGAGGATGCGCCCGGTGAACTCGTCGATGATCTGCACCTCGCCGTCTATGACGGCGTAGTCGACGTCGCGTCTGTACAGCGACTCGGCCTTCAGCGACTGGATCAGGTGGTTGACGAGGTAGCCGTTCTCGGCGCGGTACAGGTGGTCTATCCCGAGGAACCGCTCGGCCTTCTCGACGCCGCGCTCGGTGACGGAGACGGTCTTGTGCTTCTCGTCGAATTCGTAGTCGAAGTCGGCGACGAATTCTCTCTTCGCGCGCGGGTCGAGCCCTCTCGGCACCTCGCCGGGCGTCAGCATCGGCGCCAGCCGCGCGAACTTCGCGTAGACGTCCGAGGAGTCCTCGGGCGCGCCGGAGATGATCAGCGGCGTGCGCGCCTCGTCGATCAGGATGTTGTCGACCTCGTCCACGATCGCGTAGGCGTGCGCCGCCGAGCGGCGGTCGAGGCGGTCCTTCGCGGAGCGCACCTCGCCGAGGTCGCGGCCGCCGTGCTGGACCTTGTCCTCCAGCGTCGGCGCCATGTTGTCGCGCAGGTAGTCGAAGCCGAACTCCGAGTTCGTGCCGTACGTGAGGTCGGCCTCGTAGGCGGCGTGCTTGTCCTCGAGCGGCTGCATCGACTGCAGGATCCCGTAGCTCACGCCGAGCATGTCGTAGATCGGGCTCATCCACTCGGCGTCGCGGCGGGCGAGGTAGTCGTTGACGGTCACGACGTGGACGCCCTTGCCGGCGAGCGAGTTGAGCACGGCGGGCAGCGTCGCGGTGAGCGTCTTGCCCTCGCCCGTGCGCATCTCGGCGATGCAGCCGTCGTGCAGCACCATCCCGCCGATCAGCTGCACGTCGAAGTGGCGCATGCCCATCGTGCGGCGGCCCGCCTCGCGCACGAGCGCGAAGCACTCGTAGAGCAGGTCGTCGAGCGGCTCGGCGCCCTCGCCGCGCGCGCGGGAGCGCAGCGAGTCGGCGGACGCGCGCAGCTGCGCATCGGTCAGCTCCTGCATCTCCGGCTCGAGCTCGTTGATGCGAGCTACGCGCTGCTCGTAGCCCTTGAACTTCTTGCCCTCCCCCAAGCGCAGCGCACGATCGATCAGCGACATGGGGCTAGCGTAGCATCGGCCGCAGCGCCGGATGCAACCCTCGTGTGACGGTCAAGAGCGCCGGATCAGGCGGCCGTCGCACCGCCGCCGCCGAGGCCGTTCACGGCCTGCTGGGCGGCACGCGTGGCGCGGCGCTTGCGGCGCTGCTCGCGGTGTCGCTTGACCTGCCGCGCGAGCTGGTCCTCGCAGCAGTTGATCGCGTGGTTCATCTCGGCGGCGGCGGCCCGCGCGCGCAGCGTGACGCCCTTGAGGTGGAGCGTCGCCTCCGCGACCTCGGGCTCGGCGATGGCCGGGTTGCGCTCCTCGCTCAGCTCGATCTCCAGCTGGGCGAGCTCGGACACCTGGCGTCCGATCGCGCGGAAGCGCTTCTCGACGTGCTCTCTGAGTCCGTCGCTGACCGGGGTGTTCCGTCCCTTGACCGCGATGCGCATGTGCGCCCCCTTTTTGGTTCTTGTGGGGTGGATCCTTCCCCGATCCTAGTCAGCTCAACGGCCGTCTTCCATCCGTGCTTCGCCGCAGGTCAGCGCGGCAGCGTACGCGCGTAGGCGATCGCCGAGACGCGCTGGGCCCCCGCGGCCCGCAGCGCGCGGGCGCAGGCATCGAACGTCGCGCCGGTGGTGTGGACGTCGTCGACCAGCAGCGCGTGCGGGGGAACCGGACCGGCCGCGTGGAGGCGCTGGCGCTGCGCGGCGTCGCGGCGGGCGGTGCGGCCGGAGTCCAGCTGGCGCGTCGGCTGCCCGCGGCGATGCAGGCAGGGCGCCGTCGGCAGGCCGCTGCGCCGCGCGAGCTCGGAGGCGATGAGCGCGGCCTGGTCGAAGCCGCGCGCGCGGCGGCGCGCCGGGTGCAGCGGGACCGGCACGAGCGTCGCGCCGTCCAGCAGCTCGCGCGGGACGCCCGCGGCGACCTGCGCCGCCATCAGCCGTGCGACCGGCAGCGCCCCGCGGAACTTCAGCGCGGCGACGAGCGCCCGCGCCGGGCCGTCGTGCGCGAGCGGCGCCCACGCCTGCTCGAACGCGGCGCCGCGCGCCGGGCAGCGCCCGCCGCACGGCTGCGGCAGCCCGCAGCGGCCGCAGCACGGCTGCGCGAGCCACGGCAGCGCGCGGCGGCAGGGCACGCACAGCTGCGCGGCGGCGTCGCGCAGCGGGGCACGACAGGCGAGGCAGGCGGGCGGCGCGAGCGCGGCGATCAGCTCGGCGAGCAGGTCGGCGGGGCGCATCCCGGTCAGCCTGCGGGCGGCGGGCACGCCGCGCAGCACACGAGTGCGACAATCCGCCGGCATGTCTCCGGACGCATCGTGGACGTTCGCCCCGGGCGTCGTCATCGCCCTGGCGCTGTACCTCGGGATCTACCTCGTGCGCTGGAAGCGCGCGCGCACGCCGGACGAGCCGCACCCGCCGGGCGTCGGGCGCCTGCTCGTGTTCGTGGCGGGCATCCTCGTGCTCGTCGCGGCGCTGTGCTCGCCGATCGACGCGCTCGGCGAGCAGATCCTCGTGATGCACATGGTCCAGCACGTGCTGCTGCTCGACGTGGCGCCGATCCTGCTGATCCTCGGACTCACGAAGGTGCTGCTGCGCCCGGCCACGCGCCGCATCCACCGGGTCGAGCAGCGCGTCGGCTGGCTCGCGGCGCCGCTGTTCGCCGTGCTCCTCTACACCGCCGCGATGTGGGTCTGGCACGTGCCGGCGCTCTACGACGCGGCCGCCGAGCACACGGGCGTCCACGTGCTGGAGCACCTGACGTTCACGCTCGCCGGCTTCCTCTACTGGTGGCACCTGCTCTCGCCGGTCAGCACGAGACTGCGCCGCGAGGGCACGACGCCGATCGTCTACATGCTGAGCACGAAGATCACCGTCGGGTTCCTCGGGATCCTGCTCACCTTCGCGCCCAACGCGATCTTCAGCTACTACACGAACCAGCCGCACTACTGGGGCCTGGACCCCGACAGCGATCAGGCGCTGGCGGGCGTCGTGATGGCACTCGAGCAGTCGATCGTGATGGGGATCGCGCTCGTCGTGCTGTTCACGCGGATGCTGGCGCAGAGCGAGCGCGAGGAGCAGCGCGCGGAGCGCTACGGCGCCGTCTGACGCGGCTGCAGACGATCGAGAACGCCGGTGGTGCCGGCGATCGCGCCGATCAGGATCGCATCCGGCGCGATCTCGGTGCCGGGCAGCACGACGGAGTCCTTGAGCGCGGCGCCGGAGCCGATCGTGACGCCGTCGCCGATCGCGAGCGGGCCCTGCAGCCGCACGCCGGCGCCGATCGTCACGTCGCGCCCGATCCACACGGGCGGCTCGATCAGCGTCGCGTCCGTCAGCTCGGTGCCCTCGCAGATGCGCACGCCCTCGGCGACCTCCTCGCCGCGCAGGTCGACGCGCAGCTCGCCGCGCAGCGCGTCGAACGTGCCCTCCTTGAGCTCCTGCAGCGAGCCGACGTCGTTCCAGTACTCGCCGATCGCGTGGATGTGGAACGGGACGTCGTTGGCCAGCAGCGCCGGGAAGACGTCGTTCGCCCAGTCGACGAACGGCTGTCTGGGGAAGTAGTCGAAGATCTCCGGCTCGAACAGGTACATGCCGCAGTTGCCGAGGTCCGACAGCGCCTCCGCCGGATCGGGCTTCTCCTGGAAGCCGGTGATGCGGCCGTCGGCGTCGTGCAGCACGACGCCGAACTCGCGCGTGTTCTCGACTCTCTTGACCGCGAGCGTGCCGATCCCGCCGGCGGCCTTGTGGCGCGCGACGAACGCGCCGAGGTCGATGTCGGTCAGCGCATCGCCGGAGATGATCAGGAACGTGCCGTCGTCGAGGAAGTCAGCGCAGTTGCGCACGCCGCCGGCGGTGCCGAGCAGCTCCGGCTCCTCGCGGTAGATCAGGCGATCCCCGAAGTAGTCGCGGATCGTGTCCGGGAAGTAGTGGAGGTTGGCGATCACCTCGTCGTAGCCGTGCCGGTCGAGCAGGTCGACGATGTGCGCCATCACGGGACGGTCGAGCACCGGCACCATCGGCTTCGGCAGCTCGAACGTGAGGGGGCGCAGGCGCGTGCCGAGCCCGGCTGCGAGGACCATGGCCTTCATCGGTCGCGGACCCTAGCGGACACGTCCCTGACGTGGCCCGGCGGATGCATCGGCGGGCCTGGCAAGGACGCAGGGAGCGTGGCCTGCTCACGCAGGCGAGCGACCGAGGACGCCGCCAGGCACGCCGAGGCGCCGCCGGGGCGGGTCAGGTCCCCTGGTCCCAGGTGGTCAGATAGCTGCGCTGGGCGTCCGTGAGCGCGTCGATCTCGACGCCGAGCGCGGCGAGCGTGAGGCGCGCGACCTCGTCGTCGATCTCCGCCGGCACGGCGTGGACGCGCGGCGCGAGCGTGCCGGCCGTGCGCGCGAGGTGCTCGGCCGCGAGCGCCTGGTTGGCGAACGACATGTCCATCACCGCGGCCGGGTTGCCCTCGGCCGCGGCGAGGTTCACGACGCGGCCCTCCGCGAGCAGGTTGACGCGGCGCCCGTCGGCCATGACGTGCTGCTCGACGTGCGGGCGCACCTGCCGCCGTTCGACCGCCAGCTCGCGCAGCGCGGGGAGGTCGCACTCGACGTCGAAGTGGCCGGCGTTGCACAGCACCGCGCCGTCGCGCATCGCCTCGTAGTGCTCGCGTCGCACGACGTCGCGGTTGCCGGTCGCCGTGATCAGCACGTCGCCCGTCGCGGCGGCGACGACGCCGGGCATCACCTCATACCCCTCCAGCTGCGCCTCGAGCGCCCGCACCGGGTCGACCTCGCAGACCACGACGCGCGCACCCGCGCCCTTGGCGCGCAGCGCGATCCCCTGCCCGCACCAGCCGTAGCCGAACACGACGACGACGCGCCCCGCGAGCAGCATGTTGGTCGCACGCAGGATGCCGTCGAGGGCCGACTGACCGGTGCCGTAGCGGTTGTCGAACAGGCGCTTCGTGCGCGCCTCGTTGACGGCGACGATCGGGAAGCCCAGTTGGCCGGCGGCCTCGAGCGCGCGCAGCCGCACGACGCCGCTCGTCGTCTCCTCGGTGCCCCCGACGACCCCTTCCAGCTGCTCGCCGCGCTGCCCGTGCAGCGTCGAGACGAGGTCGGCGCCGTCGTCCATCGTCAGCTGCGGCCGCGTGTCGAGCACCGCCTCGATGTGGCGGTAGTACGTCGCCATGTCCTCGCCGTGGATCGCGTGCACGACGGCGCCGTGGCGCTCGACGAGGGCCGCCGCGACGTCGTCCTGCGTGTCGAGCGGGTTGGCGGCGCACAGCGCGACGTCGGCCCCGCCGGCGATCAGCGTGCGTACGAGGTTCCCCGTCTCGGCCGTCACATGCAGGCAGACGCCGACCCGCAGCCCCTCGAACGGCCGCTCCCGCTCGAAGCGCTCCCGGATCGAGCGCAGCACCGGCATCTGCGCATCCGCCCACGCGATGCGCGCGTCGCCGGCCTCGGCCAGGCCGAGGTCGGCGACGTCGGATGCGGGGGATGTGCGAGCCATCAGCAACGCCCTGATCGGAGGCGAGCGCGAGCATCGGTCGTGCCTGGCAAGGACGCAGCCGGTGTGGCGTACTTCGTACGCGAACCGGCGAGGACGCCGCCAGGCGCGAGCGAGGCCGCGCTCGGCCCGATCAGTACCGGTAGTGGTCGGGCTTGTAGGGGCCGTCGACCGGCACGCCGATGTACGCGGCCTGCTCGGGGCTGAGCTTCGTCAGCTTCACGCCGAGCGCGTCGAGGTGCAGCCGCGCGACCTTCTCGTCGAGGTGCTTGGGCAGCACGTAGACGCGTCTCTCGTACTCGTCGTTCTTCGTGAAGAGCTCGATCTGGGCGATCGTCTGGTTCGTGAACGAGTTGCTCATCACGAACGACGGGTGGCCGGTCGCGTTGCCGAGGTTCAGGAGGCGCCCCTCGGACAGCATGATGATCGTGTGGCCGTCCGGGAACCGCCACTCGTCGACCTGCGGCTTGATGTTGACGTGCTCGATGCCCGGCGTCTTGGTGAGGCCCGCGATGTCGATCTCGTTGTCGAAGTGGCCGATGTTGCCGACGATCGCCTGGTGCTTCATCCGCCCCATCTGGTCGGCGGTGATGATGTCCTTGTTGCCCGTCGTCGTGATGAAGATGTCGCCCTCGGCGATGACGTCTTCGAGCGTCGCGACCTGGTAGCCCTGCATCGCCGCCTGCAGCGCGCAGATCGGGTCGATCTCGGTGACGATCACGCGCGCGCCCTGGCCGCGCAGCGATTCGGCGCAGCCCTTGCCGACGTCGCCGAAGCCGCAGATGACGGCGACCTTGCCGCCGATCATCACGTCGGTCGCGCGGTTGATGCCGTCGACGAGCGAGTGGCGGCAGCCGTAGAGGTTGTCGAACTTCGACTTCGTGACGGAGTCGTTGACGTTGATCGCCGGGAACAGCAGCGTGCCGGCCTCGGTCATCTCGTAGAGACGGTGGACGCCGGTCGTCGTCTCCTCCGTGACGCCCTTGATGCTCTGGCCGACCTTCGTCCAGCGCTGCGGGTCCTCGCCGAGCGTGCGCTTCAGCAGCCCGAGGATCACGCCGTACTCCTCGGAGTCCTCCGGCGTCGGGTCCGGCACGGCGCCGGCGGCCTCGAACTCGGTGCCCTTGTGGACGAGCAGCGTGGCGTCGCCGCCGTCGTCGAGGATCATGTTGGGGCCGTCCTCGCCCGGCCAGGCGAGCGCCTGGTCGGTGCACCACCAGTACTCCTCGAGCGTCTCGCCCTTCCAGGCGAAGACGGGGACCCCCTGCGGGTCCTCGGGCGTGCCGTTCGGGCCGACGGCGACGGCGGCGGCCGCATGGTCCTGGGTCGAGAAGATGTTGCAGGAGACCCAGCGGACCTCGGCGCCGAGCGCGGTCAGCGTCTCGATCAGCACGGCCGTCTGGATCGTCATGTGCAGCGAGCCCATGATGCGCGCGCCCTTGAGCGGCTGGCTGGCCGCGAACTCCTCGCGGACCGACATCAGTCCGGGCATCTCGTGCTCGGCGAGGCGGATCTCCTTGCGGCCGAAGTCGGCGAGCGACAGGTCGGCGACCTTGAAGTCGGTCTTGCTCGAAAGCGCAGTCATCGTGGCGCGGTCTCCATGGCGTGGTCGTGGTGGGTGGTCGTGCCCGCGGGCGGCCGGGCGGCGAACGCGATCAGCTTCTCGTGCTTGTGCTGCTCCCAACGCAGCCAGTCGGCGGCGTCGACGTGCTCCGGACGGCGGGGCTCCGCCTCGAACCACTCCTCGACGGCCTCGCGCAGGTCGGCGTTGCGCCGCATCTGCAGCGCGAAGCCGACGTCCGAGAGGCCGAGCTCGAAGCGTTCCAGCAGTTCCCGCAGCGTTCGCAGGCGCTGCAGCTCGGCCGGCCCGTAGAGGCGGTAGCCGGCTGCCGAGCGCTCCGGGACGACGAGCCCGCTGCGCTCGACGTAGCGCAGCATGCGAGCCGACCAACCGGTCGTCTCAGCCGCCTCGTGGATCGTCAGCGCGTCGCCGTCTGCAGCCATCGGGCGCCAACATTACCAGAGCTGTGTCAAGGTTTGGCCGCGGTCGGCCACGCTACATACAGTAATCCGGTGTCGGCCGGGGCCTCAGCAGGAGGCCGCGCCGCCCGGGGGGGACGCGCCGCATCTGCACCTGCTCGAACGGCGCGCGCGCTCACGGCGGGCGAGTCAGCGTGGCTCGCGGCGCTGCCGTGCGCGCTCCTGCTGCTGGCGGTGGTCGTCGTGCTCGGACCGCCGTTGGGCCGGCTGCTGTTCACGCCGCCGCCGGCCGGCGAGTTCTGGGTCGAATATGTCCGGGTGCGCGTCGTGCGCCCCGAGCCGACGGAGCAGGCGCGCTTCCTGCTCGCGCTGCTCGGCCCGCTGCTCGTCAGCGGCGGCGTGCTCGCGCTCGCCGGCCGCCGGCTCGGAGCCGCGGCGACGCGGGCGCTCACGACGCTCGCGCAGGCCGCGCTGGCGGCGTTCACGGCGGTCTGCCTCCTCGCGCAGCAGCGACACGTCTACGCGCCGGTCTACACCCAGGGCGCGCCGGCGAAGACCGTCTACCTCACGCTCGCGACGCTCGCCGCCGCCGTCGTGCTCGCGCTGCTGGCGGCGCTCGTGCTCGCGCGCCGCCCGCTGCTCGAGCGGATCGCGGCGGCGCTGCGCGAGACGCCCGCCAAGCGCCTGCTCGCCGGCCTCGTCGCGGCGCTCTACGTGGCGCTGTGGCTGCTGTCGGCGTTCAACACCGACGCCTCGCTGACCGCCGTCAACGAGGCGGTCGCCGTCAACGTGCCGTTCTGGTCCGACGAGGCCTTCGCGGTCCTCGGCGGGCACGCGCCGCTCGTCGACTTCAACGCGCAGTACGGGCACCTGTGGGCGTACGTCGCAGCCGGCGGGATGACGCTGCTGGGCACCTCGTTCGCGGCCTACGCGGGGGTCATGCTGGCGGGCACCGCCGGGGCGCTCGCGGCGATCTGGGCCGTGCTGCGCCGCTTCGCCGGCGGCTCGCTCGCGGCGCTCGCCGTGTTCCTCCCGTTCGTGGCGACGAGCTTCTTCATGGAGCGCGGCCCGCTCGAGAACCGCTACGGCCCGGCCGACCTCTTCAGCCTCTTCCCGATCCGCTACGGGGGGCCGTTCGTGCTGCTGTGGCTCGTCGTGCGACGCCTGGGCGGACCGGCGCGGCGTCCGCCGCTGGCGCTGTTCGCGTTCGCGGGCCTGGTCGCGGTCAACAACCTCGAGTTCGGCGTGCCCGCGTTCGGCGCGACGCTCGCCGCGCTGCTGTGGAGCGGCGGGCGGCGCTCCGCCGCGGACCTCGCCCGGCTCCTCGGCAGCGCGCTCGCCGGGATCGCGATCGCCGCCGCTGCGGTCGCGCTGCTGACGCTGCTGGTCGCCGGGTCGCTGCCCCGCTTCGGGCTGCTGTCGACGTTCCCCCGCATCTACGCGCGCGGCGCCTTCGGCCTGCTGCCGATGCCGGCGCTCGGCCTGCACCTCGTCGTCTACGCGACGTTCGCGGGCGCGCTCGTGGTCGCGACGGTCCGCGCGGTCGGCCGTGCCCGCGGCGGAGGCGAGGACGTCGTGCTCACGGGCGCGCTCGCCTGGGCCGGCGTGTTCGGGCTGGGCGCCGGTGCGTACTTCGCCGGGCGCTCGCATCCGCACGTGCTGATCGACCTCTTCTCCGCCTGGGCGCTGGCGCTGTCGCTGCTGCTGCTCGCGGTCGTGCCCGCCGTCGCGCGGCGGCCCTCGCGCCGCCCGCAGCTCGCCGAGCTGCTCGTGCTCGCCGGCTTCGGCGCGATGGTCTGCTCGCTCGCGCAGACGCCGACGCCGTGGTCACAGCTCGATCGGCTCCAGCACGAGCGGCCGCGCGTCGAGCGACGCGAAGCCGACGTCGTGCGCGCCGTGGAGCGCCTCACCGCACGCGGCGAGCCGGTCGCGCTGCTGATCAAGCTAGGCCACCGGATCGCCTACGAGCTGGGAATCGACGACGTCACGCCCTACGCCAACATGGAATCGATGATGACGCGCGAGCAGTGGCGCGAGACGCTCGCGGCCCTGCGCAGTGCGCACGGCAGGACGCTGCTGCTGCCGCGCGAACTGCTGTTCCCCGAGCGCATCGCCTTCCTCGAGCGGGCCGGCTACGAGCGCGGACGGGAAGCCGGTGCACTGGGCATCGTGGAGTACGTCGCACGGTAAAGTGGTCAGGTGTCGGCAAAGGCCCAACGGGCTGACGCCGTCGGGGGACACGCAGCGGGTCGCGTCGGGGGACGCGTCCGGCCGGCTCCATCGACGCATGCGCTCAGCGCAGGAGAGTCCGCGTGGCTCGCGGCGCTGCCGTGCGCGCTGCTGCTGCTCGCCGTCGTCGTCGTGCTCGGCCCGCCGCTCGGGCATGCGCTGTTCGAGCCGACCGGCGCGAGCGCGATATGGCCGCGCTTCTACACGCTGCGCGGCGTGCGCCCCGAGCCGGTCGAGCACGCCCGCTACGTGCTCGCGCTGCTCGGCCCGCTGCTCGCCGTCGGCGGGCTGCTGCTGCTCAGGGGCAGGCGCGTGCCCGGCGGGCTGGCGCCCGCGCTGGAGCTGCTCGGCCAGGCGGCCCTCGTCGCGTTCGTCGTCATATGCGTCGTCGCCCAGCGCCGCCACGTGTACGAAATCGCCTACACGGGCGGCAGAGGAGCGCCGACGACGATCTACTTCACGAACGCGACGCTCGTCGTCGCGGTCGCGATCGCGCTGCTCGCGGCGCTGACCCTCCGCCGTCCGGCGGCGGTCGCCCGGATCGCGCGGGCGACGCGCGAGACGCCGCTGCGGCGCGTGCTCGCGATCGCCGCCGCGGCGCTCGTCACGGTCGCCTACCTGCTGTCGGCGTACAACACCGAAGGCACGATCAACGTCGCCCACGCCGCGCTGTGGGACCACATGGCGTTCTGGATCGACGAAGCCTTCTCGATCCTCAACGGGCAGGCGCCGCTCGTCGACTTCCACGCCCAGTACGGCCACCTGTGGGCCTACATCGCCGCCGGCGGGCTGACGCTGTTCGGCGCCTCGCTCGGCGTCTACGCGGCGATCATGCTCGCCGGGACCGCTGGGACGATGGCGGTCGTGTTCGCGACGCTGCGGCGCCTCGTCGGCGGCAGCTCGTTGCAGACGCTCGCGCTGTTCCTGCCGTTCCTCGCGACGAGCTTCTTCATGAAGCTCGGCCCGCCCGACAACCGCTACAGCCCGGCCAGCCTCTTCAGCCTCTTCCCGATCCGCTACGGCGGCCCGTACGTGCTGCTGTGGCTGCTCGTGCGGCGGATCCAGAAGCGCTCGAGCGGCCGGCCGCTGCCGCTGCTCGCGTTCGCCGGCGTCGTCGTGATCAACAACCCGGAGTTCGGCGTCCCCGCCCTCGGCGCGACGCTCGTCGCGCTCGCGTGGACGCAGCCGAGCCGCGCGCCCCGCGCGCTCGCGCAGCTCGCCGGGCTGGCGGCCGGCGGCCTCGCGATCGCCGCCGCGCTCGTGTGCGTGCTGACGCTGGCGGTCGCCGGCTCGCTGCCGCACTTCGGGATGCTGCTGACGTACCCGCGCATCTTCGGCACCGAAGGCTTCGGCCTGCTGCCGATGCCGTCGGTCGGCTTCCACCTCGTCGTGTACGTGACGTTCGTCGCCGCGATCGTCGTCGCGACGGTGCGCAGCGCCTCGGGGGACGACGACCGGGCGCTCGCCGCCGCGCTCGCGTGGAGCGGCGTCTTCGGCCTCGGGGTCGGGGCCTACTTCACCGGGCGCTCGCACCCGCACGTGCTGACCGACCTGTTCTCGATCTGGTCGCTCGTGCTCGTGCTGCTCGGGATCGTCGCGGTGCGCGCGATCCAGCGGCGGCCGTCGCGCCGGCCGCTGCTCGCCGAGCTGCTCGTGCTCGCGGCGCTCGGCGTGATGGTCTGCTCGCTGGCGCAGGTCCCCACGCCGTGGTCGCAGATCGACCGGCTGCGGCACGGCCAGCCGCACGACGTGCGCGTGATGACGGCGCTCGAGGAAATCGTGAGAGAAGCCACGCATCCCGGCGAGGCGGTCGCGGTGCTGCTCAAGCCAGGGCACCAGATCGCCGAGGTGGACGGCATCGTCGACGTGACCCCGTACGCCAACATCGACTCGATGATGACCGAGCAGATGTGGGCGGACGCGATCGCCGCGCTCGAGCGCGGCCATGGCCGCAAGCTGTTCGTCACGCAGGAAACGCTGTTCGACGAACACGTCAGATGGCTGGCGCGCCGCGGCTACAAGCCGTACATGCAAGCCAGAGAGGTCGCCCTCATAGGCTTCATCAAGGGCAAGATCCCCAGACGGTTCCTGCCGCCGCGGCCTACCCGCCGATCAGCGCACCCTTGAGCCGCTCGATCGCGTCGACCGGCGTCGGGTCGATCCCGCGCAGCACCGCCAGGTAGAGCGACACGAGGTCGCCCAGCAGCACGAGCGATACGAGCCGCTCGAGGCGCGTCTCGCCACGACTCTCGACGCGGAACGAGGCGGCTGCGTTCGCGCCGATCAGGCCGCGCGTCAGCTCGATCCGCTGACGGATGCGCGGGTGCAGGTCGGAGTCATCGAGGAAGACCGCGCTGAAGCGCCCGAGCTCTTCCGCCCCGGCCCAGCCGGCGACCTCGTTGTGGTCGAGCTCCGGCAGGTCGGCGGAGTGCGCCGGGATCTTCGCGTTCTCGTTCAGCTGCGTCTTCCAGCGATACGCGATCGGCGCCGTGAGCCCGGCGCCCGCGATCTGCGGGATCGTCCCGAGCAGGCCGCGGGCGAGCTGCTTCGGCAGCGAGTCCTCGGCGCCGTCGGGACCCCACTCGGCGATCAGCGCCTCGGTGTGCGCCGCGGCGACGTCGATCTCCGAGTGCAGCGACTCGGCGGCGCCGCAGGCGGCGGCGGCCTCGAGCGCGATCACGAGCGCATAGCCGACGGCCGCGCGCGGCTGGAAGGCGCCGGGGATCGGGATCACCGGGACGTCCTCCTCGCGGGCGGCGGCGGCGAGCTTCCCGCCCGTCGTCGCGACGATGCGGCGGGCGCCGAGCGCGCCGGCCGCCTCGAAGGCGGCAAGCGTCTCCTCCGTGTTGCCCGAGTAGCTCGCGCACAGCACGGTCGCGTCCGGCGTCGTCCACGACGGCACGCCGTAGTCGCGCATCACGACGATCGGCCGCGAGGCGCGGTCGCCGAGCGCCGAGCGCGCGAGCGCACCGCCGATCGCCGAGCCGCCCATGCCGGCGACGATCAGCCCGCCGGGCGCGTCGTGCGGCTCGAGCTTGGCCGACTCGACGCGCCACAGCGCATCGCGCAGGTGCTCCGGCAGCGCGAGGATGTCGTCGATCTGCTTCGAGGCGTCGACGGCGTCGATCGCGTCGCGAGTGAGGGGGGCGGAATCGCTCATGGGGTTCAAAATCTGATCGCTCCGTCCGGAAGGGACACGTTGGGGGACAGTCGTGCGCCGGCTGCCAGCTCGTTGCTCTCGCCGAGCGTGACGCACTCGCCGAGCACGACGCCCTCGGCAAGGCGGCAGTGAGCGCCGACGCGGGCGCCGGGACCGACGATGCAGTGCGTCAGCTGGGCGTGCGCGCCGACGACGGCGCCGTCGAGCACGACCGAGCCGTCGACGTGCGCGCCCGCGCCGATCTCGACGCCGCGGCCGAGCACGCTGCGGCCCGTCACCAGCGCGCCGTCGGCGACGCGGGCGGAGGCGCCGACGAGCGCCGGGCCGACGACGCGTCCGGCCAGCTCGGCCCCGTCGCCGACGGACACCTGCGACGCGTCGTAGGCGTCGGTGACGGTCGTCGTGACGGCGCCGTCGAGGATGTCGTACGTCGCCTGCAGGTAGCGCTCGGGCGTGCCGATGTCGAGCCAGTAGGCGGAGGCCTCGTAGCCGTAGAGGCCCTCCCCGACGAGCGTCGGGAAGACCTCGCGCTCGATCGAGACGTGCTGCCCTCTCGGCACGTCGGCGAGCACGTCGCGGTGCAGCACGTATGCGCCGGCGTTGATCAGGTTCGTGTCGATCTGGTCGGGGCTCGGCTTCTCGAGGAACTCGCTCACGCTCGTGTCGGCGTTGCGGCGCACGAGCCCGTACGCGGACGGGTCCTGGACCGGCACGAGCGCGAGCGTCGCGCGGGCGCCGGTCGCCTCGTGCTGGGCGAGCTGGGCGGTCAGGTCGATGTCGGTCAGCACGTCGCCGTTCAGCATCAGGAAGCGCTCGTCGAGCAGGTCCTCGGCGAACTTGACCGCGCCGCCGGTGCCGAGCGGCTTCGGCTCCTCGACGTAGCGCAGCCGCATCCCGTAGGCGGAGCCGTCACCGAGCACGTTGTGCACGCCGGAGGCCATGAAGCCGCACGAGATCACGACGTCGTCGACGCCGTGGCCGCGCAGCCATTCGAGCATGAACGCGATGAACGGGCGGTCGACCAGCGGGACGACCGGCTTGGGGACGGTCGAGGTCAGCGGTCGCAGCCGCGTCCCTTCGCCGCCCGCGAGGATCAGCGCCTGCATGTCAGGAGACCATCCCCGTGTCGACGACTGCTGCCGCCGCGCGATCCGACGCGCGGCCGATCCCTTCGAAGCTGAAGCCGGCGGCGCGCGCCGCGTCCGCGTCGAGCGCGTTGCGCCCGTCGATCACGAGCCGTCCGCGCATGCGCTGCGCCGCGGCGGCCCAGTCGAGCTGCTTGAACTCCGGCCACTCGGTCACGAGCACGACGGCGTCGGCGCCCTCGAGCGCGTCGAGCGCGCTCGACGCGAAGTCCACGCCCGGCATCAGCCGGCGCGCCTCCTGCTCGGCGATCGGGTCATACGCGCGCACGGTCGCGCCGTCGGCCTGCAGCCGCGCGGCGAGCACGAGCGACGAGGCCTCGCGCATGTCGTCGGTGTCGGGCTTGAAGGCGACGCCGAGCAGCGCGACCGTCTTGCCGACGAGCGAGCCGAGGTGCTTCTGGAGCTTCGAGATCACGCGCCGCTTCTGCAGCTCGTTGACCTCGATCACCGCCGTCAGCAGCTGGAAGTGGTAGCCGGAGTTGCCCGCGAGCTGCTTGAGCGCGTTGACGTCCTTGGGAAAGCACGAGCCGCCGAAGCCGATCCCCGGGCGCAGGAAGTGGCGGCCGATGCGCTCGTCGAGGCCCATGCCCTTGGCGACCTCGAGCACGTCGGCGCCGGTCTCCTCGCAGACGTTCGCGATCTCGTTGATGAACGAGATCTTGGTCGCGAGGAAGGCGTTGGACGCCATCTTGATCATCTCCGCGCTCGCCACGTCAGTGCGCACGAGCGGCGCCTCCAGCGGCGCATAGAGGTCGACGACCGCGTCGCCGGCCCAGTCGCCGTCGTCGCCGACGACGACGCGGTCGGGGGCGCGGAAGTCCGCCAGCGCGGTCCCCTCCTTGAGGAACTCCGGGCAGGACGCGTAGCGGAAGCCGTCCTTGCCGCGCTCGGCGAACGTGCGCTTGATCGCGGCGCCGGTGCCGACCGGGACGGTCGACTTCATCACGAGCGCGTGGCGGTCCGACGGCGGCATCGCGTCGACGACCGCGCGCACCGCCGACAGGTCGGCGTCGCCGGAGTAGGTCGGCGGCGTGCCGACCGCGACGAACAGCAGCCGCGCGTGCTCGAGCGCCGGCGCCAGCTCGGTCGAGAAGTGCAGCCGCTCGCGGTTTGAGGCGATCGACTCGGCGAGGCCGGGCTCGTAGATCGGCACCTCGCCGCGCTCGAGCCGCGCGATCTTGTCGGCGTCGATGTCGACGCACCAGACCTCGTTGCCGAGCTCAGCGAAGCCGGCCGCCGTGACGAGGCCCACATAGCCGGTGCCGATGACCGCGATCGGTTCGCGCGAGGGAGTCATGCGGCGGCGAAGACTACTAGCGGAAGGCTCGGCACAAGCGCGCGCTCAACGGCCGCCGAGCCGCGTCAGCGAGCCGGCGATCGCCGAGCATCTGATCGTTCGAGAGTCTCTCCTGGAGCGTGTTCTGGATCCAGTAGACGGCCTTCGACGTCTTCCAGGCGACGGTGCGCAGGCGCTTGCCGTCGTAGAACAGCAGCAGTCTCTTGCCGTTGATCGTGCGCGTGTCGTCGGACGGGTCGCGCAGGATCGGCGGATCGGTCCAGGTCGTGCCCTGGATGCCGTAGTAGTTGCCGTCGTTGACGTTGTACGCCACGACCAGCCGGTAGGCGGCCTTCATCTTGCCGTCGGGGCCCTTGATGCGGTACGGACGCGGGTACTGGAGCTGGCCTCTGGCGTCGCGCGCCGGCGTCGCGTACTGCGTGCCGGACGCCAGCAGCTTCGGGTAGTAGACGGGGAATCTCATCGCGCCGAGCTGGATCGCGTAGTCCTCGCCCATCGACTGGGCGTTCACGAGCCCGACGGCGCCCGGATCGCGCTGCGCGCGTCGCTTCTTCCCGTGCCCGCGGCCCGCCGGCTGCGCCTTCGGAGCCTTCGGCGGCGGCGAGAGGAACTGGTGGCGGACGTCGGCGAGCTGGTCCTCCGAGGCGACGACGTACGAGCCGCCCGGCAGGTTCTCGTACGTGATCGGGAAGTGGATCTCGCGGATCGGGTGGCTCGCGGAGTAGCCGGCCAGGTAGACGAGCCGCAGCAGCTCCTCCTTCGACTGCAGCGACGCGTCGGTGCGCATGTACTTGCCGACCTGCTTCGTCAGCTGATGCGGGTCGGAGAGGAAGCGGCCGACGCCGTACTGCGACTTCGCCTGGCGCAGGAAGTCCTGCTGGCGCGCGGCGCGCACGAAGTCGTTGTCGAGGTGGCGGAAGCGCACGTAGTCGAGCGCCGGCGAGCCGCACAGTCTCTGGTAGCCGGCCGGCACGTTGATCTCGGCGTACTGCTCGACTGCCCCGAGGTTCGAGTGGTAGTACCAGCGGTCGACGTCGACGTAGACGCAGCCGATCGCGTCGACCGCCTTGCGGAAGCCCTTGAAGTTGATGTTGACGATGTGGTTGATCGGGATCCGCAGCAGCCGTCTGATCACCTTCGCCGTCAGCACCTCGCCGCCGTCGGTGTACGTCTCGTTGATCTTCGCGCCGACGCGCAGGCCGGCGCCGGGGACCGTGAAGTCGACCTTCAGGTCGCGCGGGATCGACAGCACCGTCGTCGCGTTGGCGTCGGGGTCGAGCCGCACGAGGATCATCGTGTCCGAGCGCGCGTCTCTGCGGTCGGCGCCGTAGCGGTGATCGGAGCCGATCAGCAGGATCGTCTGCGGGTCGCCCGCCTGCGCGCGCGTGATGACGCTGCCGGCGTCTCTGATCGTCCCGCCCTGCTTGAGGTCGTCGACGAAGCCCTGGACCGTGTTGAGGCCGACGGTCGCCGTCACGCCCGCGCTGAGGATCACGATCACGAGGCCGGCGAGCAGGAAGCGCAGCCACAGGCCGCCGCCGCGGCGTGGGAACTCCTCACCGTTCACGCGAGCCCCCCGTCGATCGCCGTGAGGCCGCTCGCCCCGCCGGCGCGCTCGCGGGCGAGCCACTCCGGCAGCGTCCGCACGAAGCCGGAGAGCGCCTCGCGGTAGCGTCGCAGCGAGGCCAGCGAGACCCACTCGTCGGGACCGTGGTGGCCGCCGCCGGTGGGGCCGAACTCGACCGCCGGTATGCCCGCCTCGAGGAACGAGATCGCGTCGGAGGCGCCGTCGCGCCCGACGCTCAGCGCCTCGCCCTCGGTCGTGCGCGCGGCGGCGTCGCGCAGCGCGCGCACGTAGGGATTCGTCCGCTCGACGTGCGCCGGCGCGCGCATCAGCGTGTTGACGACCGTGACGTCGGGCAGTGCGCGGATCTGCGCGAGGATCGCGCCGGGGTCCTGCCCGGGCAGGTAGCGCACGTCGACGATCATCTCGCAGCGGTCCGGGACCTTGTTGAAGACGTCGCCGCCCTCGATCCGCCCGAGGTTGATCGACGGGCGGTCGAACAGCTCCGAGGACTCGCGCGCGAAGTCCATCGCCTCGATGCGGCGGAAGACGTCGAACGCCTTCAGCACCGCGCTGTCGCCGAGCCACGGCGTCGAGCCGTGCGCGGCGCGGCCGCGCACCTCGACGCGCATCGCCAGCACGCCCTTCGCCTCGATCCCGATGTGCAGGTCGGTCGGCTCGCCGGTGATCGCGAAGTCCGCCCGCATGCCGCCCCGCACGAGCTCGTCGGTCGAGCGTTCGTCGACGTCCTCGGCCTCCTCGTCGGGGACGCACAGGAAGCGCACGCGCACGCCGTCCTGGTCGACGCAGTCCTTCAGCGCGCACATCATCGCGGCGAGGCCGCCCTTCATGTCATAGGCGCCGCGGCCGATCAGGCGGTCGCCCTCGACGCGCGGCTCGTACTGCTCCTCGTGGCCCGGCACGACGTCGAGGTGGCCGTGCAGCAGCACCGTCGGGGCGGGCGGAGACTCGGTTGCACCGACATCGGCCACGAGCACCGGCAGGCCGTTGTGGTTGTGCTCGTGCACCTCGATCTCGCGCTCCTCGAGCCAGCCCTTCACGAACGCCGCCGCCGCCGCGAGCTCCTCGGGGCGGGACGTGTCATAGGAGATGAGCCGCTCGGCGAGGGCGCGTTCGTCGACCACGATCGAGACAGGATAGGGAGCCCGTCGGGCGGGCCCGGCGGGGCTATTCCCCGCCGGCGATCCGCTGGAACGCCTCCCAGCGGCGCTTGTCGCGCGCCGCCAGGCGCTGCTGCTCGGTCCCGGCCTCGGCTCTCGCGTAGGCGTCCTCGGCGGCCTGCAGCTTCTCCTGCAGGTCGGCCGCGTCGAGCTGCTGCGGCGTGTGCGCCTCCTCGACGAGGATCAGCGCACGGCCGTCGGCCACCTGCAGGTAGCCCTCGCCCTGCGCGAAGCGCACGATCTCCGACTCGCTGCGGTAGAGCCGCAGCTCCGTCGGGTCGAGCATCGCCAGCAGCGGCGTGTGGTTGGCGAGGATGCCGATCGAGCCCGTCGCGGTGCGCGTCGAGATCATCTCGACCTCGTCCTTGAAGACCTCGCCCTCGGGTGTGAGGACCTCGACCGGGAACTTCGTGCGAGCCACGGCGGCCTGCCCTAGCCTCTCGCCGCCGCGACGACGTCGTCGATCGTGCCCTTGAGCAGGAAGACGCGCTCGGGGAGCTCGTCGTGCTTGCCTTCGATGATCTCCTTGAAGCCGCGGATCGTCTCGGCGATCGGGACGTACGCGCCCGGCGTGCCCGTGAACTGCTCCGCGACGTTGAACGGCTGCGACAGGAAGCGCTCGACCTTGCGCGCGCGCTGGACGATCAGCTTGTCCTCGTCGGAGAGCTCGTCGATGCCGAGGATCGCGATGATGTCCTGCAGCTCCTTGTAGCGCTGGAGGATCTGCTTGACCTGGTTGGCGACCGTGTAGTGCTCCTCGCCGAGGATGTCCGGCTTGAGGATCGTCGAGGTCGAGTCGAGCGGGTCGACCGCCGGGTAGATGCCCTTCTCGGAGATCGAGCGGCTGAGCACCGTCGTCGCGTTGAGGTGGGCGAACACCGACGCCGGCGCCGGGTCGGTGAGGTCGTCCGCGGGCACGTAGATCGCCTGCACCGAGGTGACCGAGCCCTGGCGGGTCGAGGTGATGCGCTCCTGCAGCTGGCCCATCTCCGACTCGAGCGTCGGCTGGTAGCCGACCTGCGAGGGCATGCGGCCGAGGAGCGCGGAGACCTCGGAGCCGGCCTGCACGAAGCGGAAGATGTTGTCGATGAACAGGAGCACGTCCTGGCCCTGCTCGCGGAAGTACTCCGCCATCGTCAGGCCGGACAGCGCGACGCGCATGCGCGCGCCGGGCGGCTCGTTCATCTGGCCGAAGACGAGCATCGTCTTGTCGATGACGCCCGACTCCTTCATCTCCAGCCACAGGTCGTTGCCCTCGCGGGAGCGCTCGCCGACGCCGCAGAAGGCGGACAGGCCGCCGTGCTCCTTGGCGAGGTTGTGGATCAGCTCCTGGATGAGCACCGTCTTGCCGACGCCGGCGCCGCCGAACAGGCCGACCTTGCCGCCCTTGGCGTAGGGCGCGAGCAGGTCGACGACCTTGATGCCGGTCTCGAACATCTCGGTGGTCGGGGTGAGGTTCTCGACGGTCGGCGCGGGGCGGTGGATCGGCCAGCGCTCCTCGTTGCCGACCGGGCCGGCGAGGTCGATCGCGTCGCCGAGGACGTTGAAGATGCGGCCGAGCGTGGCGCGACCGACGGGGACCGTGATCGGGCCGCCGGTGTCGCCGACCTCCATGCCGCGGGCGAGGCCGTCGGTGGAGTCCATCGCGACCGCGCGCACGCGGTCGTCGCCGAGGTGCTGCTGCACCTCGCAGACGAGGATCCCGTCCTCGCCGCGGTCGATCGTGATCGCGTGGTTGATCTCGGGCAGCTCGTTCGGGAAGACGGCCTCGATGACGACGCCCTGGATCTCCTCGATGCGCCCGACGTTCTTGGTGGCTGTAGCTGACATGTGTGGGTTTCTCCTTGGGGGCCTGTCGACGTCGTCTAGCTGAGCGCCTCAGCGCCGCCGACGACCTCCATGATCTCTTGCGTAATCTCCGCCTGACGGGCGCGGTTCATCTCCAACGTGAGGTCGTCGATGATGTCGCCGGCGTTGTCGGAGGCGCTGCGCATCGCGGTCATGCGCGCGCCCAGCTCCGATGCCGTCGACTCGAGCAAGGCCCGGAAGATCGAGATCTCGACGTAGTCCGGCACGAGCCGCTGGAGGATCTCCTCCGGCTCGGGCTCGTACTCCACCAGCGCGTGGTGTCCGGTCGGCTCCGTCTCCTCCTCTGGCGTCTCCGCCTCGAGGATCGTCGCCTGCTGGAGCGGCAGCAGCGTCTCGCGCCGCACCTCCTGCGTGATCGGCGAGATGTAGCCGTTGTAGAGGATCTCGACGCGGTCGACCTTGCCGTCCACGTACGCGGCGGTCAGGGCGTGCGCGATCTCGCGCGCGTTGGCGTAGCTCGGCCGCTCCGTGAAGCCGGTGAAGCCCTGCTCGGGCTCCGTGCCGCGGAACGTGAGCGAGGAGACGCCGCGGCGCCCGGTCGCGTAGTAGACGACCTGCTTGCCCTCGCCCTGGTAGTCGGCGGCGGTGCGCACGCCCGCGCGGATGATCTGCGAGTTGAAGGCGCCCGCGAGGCCGCGGTCGGCCGTGACGAGCAGCAGTGCGATCCGCTCCTCGGTCTCGTGCTCGTTGAGGATCGGCAGCGCCGGCACGTTGCCGGCCGCCTCCGCGGCCTGCCGCGTCATCCGCCGGATCGCGCCGGCGTACGGCCGCAGCGCGGCGATGCGCTGCTCGGCGCGGCGCAGGCGCGCGGCGGCGACCATCTCCATCGCGCGCGTGATCTTCTGGATGTTCTTGACCGACGCGATGCGGTTCTTGACGTCTCGCTGAGCCATCGTCGTGGGCGGTTAGACCGCGGCCGGCTCCTGCTCGGGTGTCTCGTCAGCCACCGCAGACGGCTCCGCGTGCGTCGGGCGCACCGCCGGCGCGTCCTCGTCGGTCAGCGGCTGGCCCTCCTCGTCGAGGTCGTAGCCGAAGTCCTCCGCGTAGCGCTTGACGAGCGCGTCGACGGCCTGCTGCGTGTCGTCCTTCCAGTCGCCGCCGGCGATCTTGGCGCGGACGTCGGCGCCCTCGGCGTGCGCGCGGCGCGTGAGCCCGTCGAGGAAGCGCTCGACCTTGGCGGCGTCGATGCGGTCGAGGTAGCCGTTCGTGGCGGCGAAGGTCTGGATGACCTGGTCCTCGACCGCCAGCGGCGCGCGCTCGCCCTGGTTGAGCGTCTTGACGAGCCGCTCCCCGCGGGCGAGCGTCGCCTGCGTGTCGGCGTCGAGGTCGGAGCCGAACTGCGCGAACGCCTCCAGCTCGCGGTACTGCGAGAGCTCGAGCTTGATCTTGCCGGCGACCTTCTTCATCGGCGAGATCTGCGCGTTGCCGCCGACGCGCGACACCGAGATGCCGACGTTGATGGCCGGGCGCACACCCGAGTTGAACAGCTTCGGCTCGAGGAAGATCTGTCCGTCGGTGATGGAGATGACGTTCGTCGGGATGTAGGCGGACACGTCGCCGCCCTGCGTCTCGATGATCGGGAGAGCCGTCATCGAGCCGCCGCCGAGGTCGTCGTTGAGCTTGACGGAGCGCTCGAGCAGGCGGGAGTGCAGGTAGAAGACGTCGCCCGGGTACGCCTCGCGGCCCGGCGGACGGCGCAGGAGGAGCGACATCTGGCGGTACGCGTACGCGTGCTTGGTGAGGTCGTCGTACACGCAGAGGGCGTGTCTGCCGGCGTAGAGGAAGTGCTCGGCCATCGCGGCGCCCGCGTACGGCGCCATGAACTTGATCGGTGCGGCCTCGTCCGCGGAGGCCGCGACGATGATCGTGTTGTCGAGCGCGCCGTTCTCGGCGAGCGTCTCGGCGATCTGCACGACCGTCGCCATGCGCTGGCCGATCGCGACGTACACGGACACGACGCCGGTGTCCTTGTTGTTGATGATCGTGTCGATCGCGATCGCCGTCTTGCCCGTCTGGCGGTCGCCGATGATCAGCTCGCGCTGGCCGCGGCCGATCGGGATCATCGCGTCGATCGCCTTGATGCCGGTCTGCAGCGGCTCGGTGACCGGCTGGCGCTGCACGACGCCGGGGGCCTTGAACTCGGCCGGGCGCGTCTCCGTCGTCTGCACGTCGCCCTTGCCGTCGAGCGGGTTGCCGAGCGGGTCGACGATGCGGCCGAGCAGCGCGTCGCCGACCGGGATGTTCAGCAGGTGGCCGGTGCGCTTGACCGTGTCGCCCTCGACGACCTTCTGCCAGTCGCCGAACAGCACGACGCCGACGTTGTCGGACTCGAGGTTCAGCGCCAGGCCGGTGACGTCGTGCGGCAGCTCGAGCATCTCGAACGACATGCAGTTCTCGAGCCCGTGGATGCGGGCGATGCCGTCGGCCACGGACAGCACGGTGCCGACCTCTGTCAGGTCCGCGCCGCCGGTGTCGAGGCCCTCGATGCGCGACTTCAGGATTGAGGTGATCTCGTCGGGCTTGATCTGCATGAGAGGTTCGTTGGCTCCTTGGCGGGCTAGGCGCAGCGGCTACGCCTGCGCGACGTGCTTGCGAAGTTGGTCGAGGCGGTGCTTGATCGACGCGTCGAGGATCGAGTTGCCGACGCGCAGGACGATGCCGCCGAGGATCGACGGGTCGACTCTGCTCGTCAGCTCGACGCGCTGACCGGTCTGCTCCCCGATCCGCTCGCCGATCGACTTCACCGTAGCGTCGTCGAGGTCGACCGCGCTGGTCACCTCGACGGGCAGCAGCTTGTTCTCCGAGTCCCACAGCCGCCCGTACTCGTCGCGGATGCGGAAGATCACCGGCATCCGGTGACGCTCGAGCAGCGTCTCGAGGAAGTTGACGATCGCCGGGTCGGCGTCCGTGAGCGCCTTGTGCAGGCCGTCCTTCTTCTCCTCCGTGGAGAAGTAGGGCGAGAAGAAGAACACGCGCAGGTCGGCGCTGTCGTTCAGCGCGTCGGCGAACTGTCCGAGCTGCTCGCGCACCTCGTCCAGCTTCTTCTGCTCCTGCGCGACCTCGAACAGGGCGCGCGCGTAGACCTGGGCGATCTCCTCCATGGCTTAGTTCCGGCTCCCCTCGCCCGAGAGGGCGCTGAAGTCGAGCTCGGCGAGCGCGTCGTCGACGAGCCGCTTCTGGTCGTCGGGGTTGAGCGTCTTGCGCGTGACCTTCTCCGTCGCGAGCACGGTGAGGTCCGCCACCTCGCGGCGGATCTCCTGGATCGCGCGGCGCGTCTCGGCCTCGACGTCGCGCTTGGTCTGCTCCAGCAGATCCTCGCGCTGCGTCTTCGCGGCCGCGAGCGACTCCTCCTTGGCGACCTCTCCGGCGCGCTCGGCTCTGGCGACGATCTCGTCGGCCTGGGCGCGCGCGTCGGTGAGCCGCTGGCGGTACTCCGCCAGCAGCGCGTCGGCCTCGGTGCGGGTCCGCTCGGCTGCGTCGATCGACTCCTCGATCGCCTTCTGGCGCTTGTCGAGCGCCTCGCCGATCGCGGGGAACGCGTACTTGCGCAGGATGAAGAGCGTCACGAAGAACGCCAGCAGCAACCAGATCATCAGGCCCACGGAGGGCGAGACGAGGAAGTTGCCGCTCTCCTCCGCGGCTGCGATCACAGGGGTCATGGCGCTAGGAGAGGAAGAACGCGATCAGGCCGAAGATGAAGGCGTAGAAGACGATCGCCTCGGTGAGGGCGAAGCCGAGCCACTGGATGCTCGTGATCTCGTCGCGCATCTCCGGCTGACGCGTCACCGACTCGATGACCTTGCCGAAGATGTAGCCGACGCCGATGCCCGGGCCGATCGTGCCGAGGCCGGCACCGACGCCGAGCGCGATCGCCTTGCCGGCCTTGCGGCCGATCGCCTCGTTCTCGGCGACCGTGGCGGCCAGCGTGTTGATGACGGAGAGGTCCACAGCAGATCTCCTGGTTCGTTAGTGAGACTCGGCGACCGCGCCGCCGAGGTAGATGGCAGTGAGGGTGGCGAAGATGAACGCCTGGAGGGTGGCAACGAGGCCCACCTCGAAGAGGAAGAACGCGATCGCCATCGTGCCGGTGATCGCTCCGAGGATCACCGAGCCGAAGACGGCCAGGTTCAGCAGCACGACGAGCCCGCCGCCCATGAACAGGATCAGCAGGTGGCCGGCGAGGATGTTGGCGAACAGACGCACGGAGAGCGAGACGAGCCGCACGAAGTGCGAGATGACCTCGATCACGAAGATCGGGCCGGCGGCGAAGCCCTCGACGCCCGCGGGGATCCAGCTCTTGAGGTAGCCGACCGGGCCCTTGGCGCGGACGCCCTCGACGTGGTAGCTGGCGACGACGACGAGCGTCAGCGCGAGCGGCACGGACAGGTTCGCGGTCGCGGCGTAGAGCGCGAGCGACGGGATCTGCAGGCCGAAGATGTCCACCGTGTGCTCGGTGTTGGTCGGCAGCGGCAGGTACCCGATCATGTTCGAGAACCAGATGAAGAGGAACAGCGCGCCGATGAAGGGGAACCACTTCTTCGCCATCGCGTCGCTCATGTTCCCGCGCGTGATGTTGTCGCGCATGAGCGAGAAGGCGGCCTCGACGGCGGTCTGCACGCGGTTGGGGCGCGCCTGCATGCGTCTCGCGACCCACACCATCGTGATGCAGGTGAGCGCCGCCGCGACGAACACGTAGAAGACGGCCTTGTTGATCGAGAGGTCGAGCCCGCCGACCTTGATCTCGATCCACGGCTCGAGCTTGAACTCGTTCTGCGGCTTGAAGTCCTCGTTGACCTCGAGCGCGAGCGCGCCGGCCGGGCTGACCAGCAGCAGGCCGAGCGAGGTCAACGCGGCGGTCAGCAGACGGGCCTTCATGGACGCGGGTTCTCCTTCTCGAACGGGCGCAGGATCATCTGCATGGTGAAGTACACGGTGAACAGGGCGATGAAGAGGACGGCGGCTGACAGCCCGGCCTCGTCGCCGACGGTCACCCCGACGGCGAAGATCGTAAGGGCTACGAGCCATCCGCGTCCGATCATCGACCCGGCCATCAGCCCGACGGTCGTGCGCGCGTCGTCGCTGGCGGCCGCGCGGCGCGCCGTGTAGTCCCCGATCGCGCGCTGCGCGGCGTAGGTGCCGGCGCCCGTGAGCCAGCCGGCGAGCGGCAGGTCGGCGAGCACGAACACGGGCAGCACCAGCACGGCTACGACGAGGTCGAGGTAGCGCAGGAAGAGCATCGGATCAGCGGACCTCAGTGCATGCGACTCGGTCATCGGGCTGCTGCTCGGCTTGGTTGGGGGGATACATGAAGGGCGTTGCCGCCGGATGCAAAAAGCCCGCACCGGGCGGCGCGGGACCACCACGAACCTGAAGATGTCCTCCATGAGCTCGCGGGCGCTTCGAGTCTACAGAATCCCGCACGCTTGTAACAACATTGTGACACCCGGCACGCGTGCGCTGACAACTATCGCGAGGAGTCGCGCTGCGGCTCGAGCGCCGGGAACTCCCCCGTCTCCAGCTCGCGCTCGACCTGCTCGACGATCTCGTGCTCGGTCGTGTCGGGGTCGGCGCGGCGCAGCTGCCAGGAGCGCAGGCGCTTGAGCTTGAGGATCTCGAGCACCACGACGAGGTAGACGCTCGCCGCCAATACGAACAGCGCGAGCCCCGCCATCACGAGCGACCAGCCGAGGTTGAAGTGCCCGTGGTTGTCGGAGTACGGGATGAAGCGCATGGCGACCGCGAGGCCTGCCAGCAGGAACGTCCAGGCGTACAGGTAGAGGACCGTGCGCCGCTGGCTGAAGCCGATGCGCGCCATGCGGTGGTGGAAGTGGTGGGCGTCGGCCGACCACGGCGCGCGCTTGTACTTGAGCCGCCGCGCGATCACGAAGCTCGTGTCGAGGAACGGCACGGCGAGGATCGCGAGCGGGCCGACGAGCGCGATCAACGCGTTCGTCTTCAGCGAGCCCTGCACCGCCGCGCAGCCCAGCAGGTAGCCGAGCAGCAGCGCGCCGCAGTCGCCCATGAAGACCGAGGCCGGGTGGAAGTTGTGGATCAGGAAGCCGAGCGCCGCCCCCGCGATGATCGCCGCCAGGACGCCGGCACTGGTGCGCCCGAGGTCGAAGGCGATGATCGAGAAGGCGACCGCGCTGATCGCGCACACCCCGGCCGCGAGCCCGTCGACGCCGTCGGAGAAGTTCACGACGTTCATCAACCCGACCAGGCCGATCACCGTCAGCGTCCCGCCGAGCACGCCGCCGAAGTCCAGCGCGCCGACGAACGGCAGCGTCACGTGCTCGACGCGTACGCCCGCGAGGACCGGTATCAGCGCAGCGGCGATCTGCCCCACCAGCTTCACCGCCGGCGACAGCTCGAACGTGTCGTCGACCGCGCCGACGAACGCGATCAATGCCGCGCCCAGCAGGATGCCGGTCGTCTGCTGGTCGACGGGCAGCCAGATCAGCGCCGCCACGAGCACCCCGGCGAGGATCGCGAGCCCCCCGAGCAGCGGCGTGGCGCGCGCCGCGAGCCCGCGCTCGCGCGGCTCGTCGACCGCCCCGACGCGTACTGCGAGCCGGGCGACGAGCGGCGTCAGCAGCGCCGCGACGGCGAGCGCGGCGAGAAAGGCGTAGAGAGCGTCAAGCTCGCCCACGGGCGCATCCTGACACTCGACGCGGTCACACGGCGGTGGCCGCGTGCAGCTCCGGATACAGCGGGTAGCGGTCGGCGATGGCGCGCACGCGCTCGGCCAGCTCGTCGCGGCGGCTCTCGAAGTCCGGCTGCAGCGCGGCGGCTATCACGCGGCCGATCTCGGTGAAGTCCTCGGCCTGGAGCCCGCGCGTGGCGAGCGCGGGCGTCCCGATCCGCAGGCCGCTCGAGACCATCGGCGGACGCGGGTCGAACGGGATCGCGTTGCGGTTGACGGTGATGCCGATCTCGTGCAGGCGGTCCTCCCCCTGCTGGCCGTCGAGCTCGGACTCGCGCAGGTCGACGAGGATCAGGTGCACGTCCGTGCCGCCGGTGAGGACGGACACGCCGTGGCCGGCTTGCAGCACCTCGGTCGCCAGCGCCCGTGCGCCGTCGAGCGTGCGCTGCTGGCGCTCCCTGAAGGCGTCGCTCATCGCGATCTTGAACGCCACCGCCTTGCCGGCGATCACGTGCTCGAGCGGGCCGCCCTGCTGACCGGGGAAGATCGCCGAGTCGATCTTTCTCTGGTGCTCGGCTCTGCAAAGGATCAGGCCCCCGCGGCCGCCGCCGATCGTCTTGTGCGTCGTGCTCGTGACCACGTCGGCGTGCGGCACCGGGCTCGGGTGCAGGCCGGCCGCGACGAGCCCGGCGAAGTGCGCCATGTCGACCATCAACAGCGCCCCGACCTCGTCGGCGATCTCGCGGAAGCGCGCGAAGTCGAGCTGGCGCGGGTAGGCCGACCAGCCGGCGAGCAGCAGCTTCGGCCTGCGCTCGCGCGCGACCCGCGCGACCTCGTCCATGTCGATCAGGCTCGTCTCGCGCTGCACCTGGTAGGGCGCGATGTCGTAGAGCCGGCCCGAGACGTTGTTTCTCATGCCGTGCGAGAGATGGCCTCCGTGCGCCAGCTCGAGGCCCATGATCGTGTCGCCCGGCTGCAGGAGCGCGTGGTAGACGGCGACGTTGGCCTGTGCCCCGGAGTGCGGCTGGACGTTCGCGTGCTCGGCCCCGAACAGCTCCTTCGCGCGGTCGATCGCGAGCTGCTCCGCGATGTCGACGAACTCGCAGCCGCCGTAGTAGCGGCGGCCCGGGTAGCCCTCGGCGTACTTGTTCGTCAGCACGCTGCCCTGGCACTCGAGCACCGCCTGCGGGACGAAGTTCTCGGAGGCGATCATCTCCAGCGTGCGCTGCTGGCGGTCCAGCTCCTGCGCGAGCACCTCGGCGATCTGCGGGTCGACGTCGGCGAGCGGGCGGGTGAAGAAGTCGGTCGGGAGGTCGGTCATGCGGGCGTCTCCATCGCAGTGATCAGGTCCACGCGGCGCGCGTGACGGCCGCCGTCGAAGTCGGTCGAGAGGAAGCTCGCGACGATCGCGTCGGCGGTGTCCGGCGCGACGTGCGCACCGGACAGGGTGACGACGTTGATGTCGTTGTGGCGCCGGGCCATCGTCGCCTCGTCGACGTCGTGCGCGTTGACGGCGCGGACGCCGGCGACCTTGTTCGCGACGATCGCGACGCCGTTGCCGGAGCCGCACACGAGCACGCCGCGGTCGGCCTCGCCGTCGGCGACGAGCTGCGCGGCGGGTCTGGCGTAGCTCGGGTAGTCGACGGGCTCGGTGCCCTCGGTGCCGACGTCGACGACGTCGTGGCCGGCGGCGGCGAGCGCGGTGACGAGATGGTCCTTCAACGCGAAGCCGGCATGGTCGGATGCGAGCACGATCCTCATGGACGGCCGACGATACCAAGGGCCCTGGCGACGTCCGCTCTGCTCACGAAGCCCTCGCGGAGGATGCTCCAGCCGCCGGTGTCCTCGTAGGTGCGGAGGTCGATGACGGTGGAGGGCGTGCCCGGGAGCGGGCCGGCGTCGAGGACGAGGTCGGCGGCGGTGCGGATCTCCTCGGGGACCTCTCCCAGCACCCTCGCGTCCCGCCCCCCGGCCTTGTTTGCGCTCGATTGGAGGACCGCAAACGGCACGCTCGCGAAGGCGGACACGTCCGGCACCCGCACGCCGAGGGTTCTCACGTCGCCGCCGGGACCCGCTGCGAGGGGGAAGCGGCCCTGCCGGTTGGGCAGCAGCAGCGTCACCTGTCCCGGGAGCAGGCTCTCGGCTGCCGCTCGTGTGCGCGATGGCAGGTCCGGCAGCTGGATCAGCGCCGCGTCGCGATCGAACCACATGACGGCAGCGGGCTTGTCCGGCCGGCGGCCCTTGAGGGCGTAGAGACGCTCGACCGCCTGGGCGTTCACCGGATCGCACGCCAGGCCGTAGACGGTGTCCGCCGGGAACACCGCGACCCCTCCCCCCTCGATGCAATCCGCGAACGCGGCGGCGTCGGCGGCCGTGAGGGCGGGGCTCAACGCCGCCCCACGACCACGCGCTCGATGCCGGCGAGATCGCGGTGGGCGCGCACATCGGGCATCCCTGCTCTGCGCAGCAGGGTGCTCACCGCCGCGGCCTGCCCGGCGCCGATCTCCAGGGCCACGAACGGCGCGCGTCTCGCCGCCGCGGGCACGAGCCGACGGATGGCGTCAAGCCCGTCGGGGCCGGCGTAGAGCGCGGTGTGCGGCTCGTGGCCGAGCTCGGGCGCGAGCGAGGGCTCGTCGCGGTCCGGGACGTAGGGCGGGTTCGAGACGATGGCATCGAGGGGAGCGGAGCCGAGCGGTTGCAGGAGGTCCCCGTGGGCGAAGGCGATCTCGAGGTCGAGTCGCTGTGCGTTGGCACGTGCGACGGCCAGCGCTTCCTCGCTCGCGTCGGTCGCGATCACCTGGAGGTCCGGGCGCTCGTGCTTGAGCGCGAGCGCGACGGCACCGCTGCCGGTGCCGACGTCGGCCACGCGCGCGCCGCGCGGGAGCGCGAGCGCGACCTCGACGAGCAGCTCCGTCTCGGGCCGCGGGACGAGCACGCGCTCGTCGACGCGCAACTCGATGTGCCGGAAGGCGCGCGTGCCGAGCAGGTAGGCGACGGGCTCGCGCGCGCGGCGCCGGCGCAGCAGCTCCGCGAAGCGGTCCGACTCCGAAAGCGTCAGCTCGCGCTCCGGCGCGAGGTGCAGCTGCGTGCGCGTCGTGCTCATCGCATCGGCCAGCAGCAGCTCCGCGTCGAGCCGCGGGGAGTCGCAGCCGGCGTCGCGCAGCTCCGCCGTCGCGACCGCGAGCGCCATCCGCACGGCCGGTCCGTCGGCGAAGCTCACGCCCCCAATGCCCACCCCCTGCACCTCGTGGACCAGGTCAGGCAACCGCCTGGGCCTCCAGGCGGCGGCGCTTCTCGTCGTCCTGCAGGGCGGACGTCAGCTCGTCGAGCTCGCCGGCGAGCACGGCGTCGATGTTGTGGGCCGTCAGCTTGATGCGGTGGTCCGTGACGCGGCCCTGCGGGAAGTTGTACGTGCGGATCTTCTCGGCCCGTTCGCCGCTGCCGACCTGCGCAAGGCGATCGGCCGCCAGCGCGGCCTGCTGCTCGGCGAGCGCGCGCTCGTAGAGGCGCGCGCGCAGCACGCGCATCGCCTTGTCGCGGTTCTGCAGCTGCGACTTCTCGTCCTGCATCGAGACGACGATGCCGCTCGGTCTGTGCGTGATGCGGACCGCGGAGTCGGTCGTGTTGACCGACTGGCCGCCCGGCCCGGACGAGCGGTAGACGTCGATCTGCAGGTCCGACTCGTTGACCTCGACGTCGACCTCCTCGGCCTCCGGCAGCACCGCGACCGTCGCGGTGCTCGTGTGGATGCGGCCCTGCGTCTCGGTCTCCGGCACGCGCTGGACGCGGTGCGTTCCGCCCTCGAACTTGAAGACGCTGTACGCGCCGCCGCCCTTGACGGCGAACGAGTACTGCCCGTCGCCCTCGCTCAGCGCTTCGGTCTGGAAGCCCCTGCGCTCGGCGTAGCGGTTGAACATGCGGTAGAGGTCGCCCGCGAACAGGCCGGCCTCGTCGCCGCCCGCGCCGGGCCGGATCTCGACGATCACGTTCTTGTCGTCGTTCGGGTCGCTCTCGACCATCGCGAGGCGGATCTCCTCGTCGAGCGCCTCGATCCGCTCGCGGGCCTGGCTCGCCATCTCCCGCACCTCGGCGTCGTCGCCGCCCTCCTCCAGCAGCTCGCGCGCGCCGGCCTCGTCGTCGACCGCGCGGCGCCACTCGGCGGCGAGCTTCGCCGCCTCCTCCAGGCTCGCGTACTCGCGGCCGGTCTCGGCGTAGCGCTGCCGGTCCCCGATCACCTCGGGGTCGGACATCTGCTTCTCGAGCTCCGCGAAGCGGGCCTCGATCTGGTCGACGAGCTGCTCGATCATCGATGCCGAGTCTACGCGCAGGGTCCTGACCACGTGGTCGGGGCCCGCGCCCTCGACAGACTCGTCGGGCTAGGCGACGACCTCGACGCCGATGAGGTCCTTGGCGTCGGTGTTCAGCAATTCGGGCTCGGCGGCGAGGACGGCCTCGAGCGAGGCGATCGCGACGGCGAGCTGGGCGCGGTCGGGTTCGCGGGTGGTGAGGTACTGCAGTTGGATTCCGGGCCACATGATGGCTCGGACCCAGCGGCGTCTGCGGTGCTTGCCGCTGAGCTTGATCAGCTCGAAGGAGATGCCGGCGATGAGCGGGACGCCGACGATGCGGGTGAGCGCCAGCCAGTACCAGGCGGGCAGCCCGATCGGCGCGAAGACGAAGATCGCGACGACCATCACAAGCAGCAGGAACGTCGTCCCGCAGCGGGGATGGAGGCGCGAGAAGCGCTCGGCGTTGGCCGGCGTCAGCGGCATGCCGGCCTCGAAGCAGGAGATCGTCTTGTGCTCGGCGCCGTGGTACTCGAACACGCGGCGCAGGTCGCGCAGGCGGCTGAGCGCGAGCAGGTAGCCGAGGAAGATCGCCGTGCGGATCAGGCCCTCGACGAGCCAGAAGAGGAAGGACGAGCCGAGCTGGTCCTTGATCAGCGACGTGATCCCGACCGGGATCAGGAAGAACAGGCCGACGGCGAGCAGGATCGACAGCACGACCGTCCCGAACCACATGCCGCCGGAGATCTCCTGATCCTCCTCCGGCAGCTGCGCGTTGGCGGAGATGCCGAGCGCCTTGAAGCCGATCTTCAGCGACTCGCCCAGCGCGACCACGCCGCGAATGACGGGGAGGCGCAGCAGGCGATGGCGTCTGAGCCACGACTCGAGCGGCTCGACGACGACCTCGATCTCGCCCTCGGCGGCCTCCTCGGGGTCGAGACCCTCTCTGTGGGTGGCGAGCTGCTCGTCCGAGGGCTTGCGGACCGCGACGGCCCACGTTCTGATGCCACGCATCATCACGCCCTCGAGCACCGCCTGACCGCCGACGGGAGCGTCGCGGGCGGCGCGCAGCTGCCCGGGTACGACGACGTCGCCGACGGCCTCGGTCGGCTTGTCGGCGACGCTCACGACCGCTTCCCCCGAAGGCGGCGCATGGGATCGGCTCCGCCGCTAGGCGGCGGACCCAGCCTTGCGTCTCGCCGCACGGCGCTGGAAGCGCTCGACGCGACCGCCGGTGTCCACGAGCTTCTGACGGCCCGTGTAGAAGGGATGACAGTTCGAGCAGATCTCGACGTGGATCTCTTTTTCGACCGAGCGCGTCGTGAACTCGTTGCCGCAGGTGCAGCGAACGTGCGCGTCGCGGTAGGTGGGGTGGATTTCAGTCTTCATCGTCCGACCAGTGTAGCGGCGGACCGCTACGGAGCCGGACAGGTGGCGACGAGCGCGTCGTTCGCCTCGTCGACCTCGTCGACCGCGTTGGACGGGTCGACGACGAAGGAGGCGGGCTGGGCGCCGGCGGCGCAGCCGGGGCCGGTGAACGCGACGAGCACGGTCCCGCCCGGGACGATCCGGCCGGTGAAGCGCAGGTGCAGTCCCGGCGTCGCATCGCCGGGCAGGGTGGCCGCGACCAAGGCGTGCGCGACCGGGCTTCTCCCCTCGTTGCCCACATGGACCGCGTACCTGACGAGCCCGTCGCGATTCGGCAGCGGCGTCACGTCGACCGCGCCGATCACGAGGTCGGGCCGCAGATCCGGCTGACGGCAGACGCCCGTGGTGACCGCGGCCTCGCGCACGACCGCACCGGCGTCGTCGCTCCAGCGGAAGGCGACGCGAAAGCGATAGGCAGCCGGAACGACCAGGCGCCCGAGCGCCTGGCGGTACTTGAAGACGTCGCCGGGGCGCGTGCCGAGCAGCGGGTCGCTCGGCGTCGTCCACGTGCCGAGGCCGGGGACGTCGGAGCGCAGCGTCCAGCGGGCGCCGGGGGCTTTCTGCCACAGATCGATTCTGAGGGCGAGGCGTCTGCCGGCGGGCAGCGGTCTCATCCAGGTGCCCACGCCGGTGGTGCGCTGGTCGATCGTCGACGAGCGATGGCAGGTGAGCAGACGCGCGCCCGCGGGGGCGTCGGACGTGGTGGTGGCACCGCGCACAGGCGCGGCGGCGAGCGCCATCGTGGCGAGGAGCGCGAAGACCAACGTGCGGGCGTGCGTCATGTGACGCTTTAACCGACTGGTTGGAGGGAAGTTGCGTGGCGTCGCCGGTGACGGGCCGGCGACGCCACGCAGGTGGAGCTCAGGTGATCTGGTAGAGCGGCCCGTCGCCGCCCTCCGGCGTCGTCAGACGCCCGCCCTTCGCAGTGATCGCGCCGCACTGGACGCAGTTCGTGTAGTTGACGATCACGTCGACGCGGCCCCGTCTCGGGCGCGTCCTCGGGGATCTCGTAGACGCCCGCGGGGCACATCCACTTCCACGTCTCGGCGACCTCGCGCGGGACGTGCTTCTGCACGCGGATGTGGTTCGGCGCGTCGTCGCGCGTCGCGTTGCCGGTGATGAACACCGACGACAGCTTGTCGAACGTGTATCTGCCGTCCGGTCTCGGATAGCGCTTGTGCGTGTTGCCGACGAACATCGGCTTCTCGTCGTTGCGGTGCCACGCGAGGCGGCCGGGCGGCAGCTTGCCTCTCGTCGCGATCGCGAGGTTGACGAGCGGCCCGCCCTTGAGGAAGCCCTTCTGGAACGGCTGGCGCGGTTGCGCACCTCGTACAGCTCTCTGCCGGTGATCGAGTCCTCGATCGCGTACTCGTAGGACTCGAACGAGGACTCGCCGTTCTTGAGGCTTCTGTAGATCGCCTCGGCGGCGAGCTTGCCGGAGTTGATGCAGTGGTGGACGCCCTTCAGCGCCGCCGTGTCGACCATGCCGCCGGCGTCGCCGACGATCACGGCGCCCGGCATCGACAGCTTCGGCATCGACCAGTAGCCGCCGCCGGGCAGCGCCTTCGCGCCCCAGCGCGACGCGCTCGCCGCCCTCGAGGATCTTTCTGACGAGCGGGTGCAGCTTGAACGTCTGCAGCAGGTCGTGCGGGGAGGTCGTCGCGTCGGCGTACTCGAGCCCGATCACGAAGCCGATCGAGACGAGGTCGTCGCCCGTTCTCTCGTCCTTCATCGGGTAGATCCACGTGCCGCCGACCTGGCCGTATCTGCCGGAGATCTTCGCCGGCCACGGACCGACGGTGTGGATCAGGCGGTCGAGCGGCTTGGGGACCTTCCAGACCTCCTTGACGCCGAGCTCCCACACCTGCGGCTCGCGGCCGTCGCCGAGGTCGAACTCGCGGATCGCGGCGCCGGTGAGGTGGCCCCAGCAGCCCTCGGCGAGCACGGTCGCCTTGGCCTTGATGTCGGTGCCGGGCTCGAAGTTGCCGAGCGGCTCGCCGTCCTTGCCGCGGCCCTTGTCGCCGGAGCGCACGCCGACGACGCGACCGTCCTCGACGATCAGCTCGGTCGCCGAGGTCTCGGTCAGCACGTAGGCGCCGGCCTCCTCGGCCTGACGCTGCTGGTAGCGCGCCAGCGCGGACACCGAGATCACCTCGTTGCCGTGGTTCTTGAACGGCGGCGGG
This sequence comes from uncultured Actinomycetes bacterium, assembly GCA_963812435.1. GTDB lineage: Bacteria > Actinomycetota > Thermoleophilia > Solirubrobacterales > Solirubrobacteraceae > Conexibacter. Next base: position 1,719,798 of record CAWEUZ010000002.1, on the reverse strand, counting down.
ATCGGGATGCGAAGCCCGATCTTGGAGGTCGGCGTCATGTAGACGGCCTCCTTCTCGACCTCGCCGAAGGCGAAGCCCTCCTTGCGCCAGTCCTCCCGGCGTCAGGTCCGGGAACAGCTCCTGCAGCGGCCCGGGGCGCATGACCGCCCCGGACAGGTTGTGGCCGCCGCAGGTCTTGGCCTTCTCGATGACCGCGACCGGCACCTCGCCGAGACGCTCGAGCAGGGCCTCGTCGTCCGCCAGCAACTGGAGGAGGCGGTTCGCGCACGCGAGGCCGGCGGTGCCGCCCCCGACGATCGCGACGCCGACCTCGATCAGCTCGTCCTCGGCGTCGAGGCCGCGCTTGACGAACTCCTTCGGCGAGTCGACCGGCGGCGGGTACGCCGCCGGGACGGCCTTGCCGTTTCCGTTGCCGGTGCTGGCAGACATTGGGATCTACGCTCCCTTCTTGGCCTTCACGGCCTCGGTGAGCTTCGGCAGGATCTTGTTGAGGTCGCCGACGATGCCGAGGTCGGAGAACTCGAAGATCGGGGCGTTCGCGTCCTTGTTGATCGCCACGATGTTCTCCGAGGCCTGCATCCCGACCTTGTGCTGGATCGCGCCGGAGATGCCCGCCGCGAGGTACAGCTTCGGCGCGACGGTCTTGCCCGTCTGGCCGATCTGCGCCGCGTAGGGGTACCAGCCGGCGTCGACGACCGCACGCGTGGCCGCGACGGCGCCGCCGAGCGCGCCCGCGAGCTCCTCGCAGAGCTCGAAGCCCTCGGCCTTGCCGAGCCCGCGGCCGCCGGCCACGAGCACGCTGGCGTCCTCGATGTTCACGTCGGCGCCGCGCTGCTCGCCGCGCTGGACCATCGTCGCCTGGTTCGACCACGGCGAGTACTCGACGGCGACGTCGACCACCTCGGCCGCGCCCGCTCCGGACTCTCTGACCTCGAACGCGTTGATGCGCCCGATGATGATCCCGAGGTCCCCGCGGTACTTGGAGATCGAGATCTGCGAGTCGCCGAGGATCGGCCGCTCGGCGACGAGCTTGCCGCCGTCGACGTTGACCGCGGTGACCTCCATCGTCACGCCCGCGTTCTTGCGGGCGGCGAGGCCGGCGCCGATCTCGAAGCCGAGCAGGCCGCCGCCGAACAGCGCGTAGCTGTGGCCGTTCTCGGTGATGACCTTGTCCATCGCGTCGACGACCGGCTGCGCCAGGCCCTCGGCGCCCTCGGCCTTGAAGACCTTCTTCGCGCCGTAGCTGCCGAGCGTCGCGCAGAGGTCGTTCGTGAGGTCGGAGCCGCCGACGACGACCGCGTCGCAGGTGGTGCCCAGCTCGCCGGCGAGCTTCGCGCCCTCGGAGACGGCACCCAGCGAGTTCTTGTTGAAGGCGCCCTCGTAGTGGAGGACGTAGACGAGGATCCCGCCCATCTAGATCAGCTTCCTTTCGTCGAGCCACGCGACGATCTGCTCGACCGTCTCGTTCGTGTCCTCGTCCTCGATGATCTTGCCGCCCGCCTTCGCCGGCGGAGCCTTGTAGTCGCCGCAGTCGACGCGCGAGCCGTCCGCGCCGACGAGCGAGCCGTCGATGCCGACGTCGCCCGACGCCTTCGTGTCGAGCGGCTTCTTCTTCGCGCCCATGATCGCCTTCAGCGACGGGTAGCGCGGCTCGTTGATCGCGTCGCCGACCGAGATCACGGCCGGGAGCTTGACCTGGACGGTGTCGTAGCCGTACTCGGCCTGACGCTCGCAGCGCAGCGCGCCGCCGTCGACGTCCATCTTGATGACCTGCGTGAGCGAGGGCATCTTGAGGTGGTCGGCCACCACGGCGCCGATCGTGTAGCACTCGCCGTCGTCCGACTGCTGGCCGAGCAGCACCAGATCGGGCGACTCCGACTCGAGCGCCTTCGCGAGCGCGTAGCCCGTCGCGGCGACGTCGGAGCCGGCGAGGCGCGGGGTCGGTCAGGTGCAGGGAGCGGTCGGCGCCGAGCGAGACGGCCTTGTGGAGCGCGCGCACGGCGGTCTCCGGGCCCATCGTCACGGCGACGATCTCCTCGACGGGGATCGCCCCGCCCTCCTTGATCTGCATCGCAGCCTCGATGGCGTGCGTGTCATACGGGTTGAGGTTCTTCTCCCCGCTGCGGTCCATCCGCCCCGTCGATGGGTCGATTCGCTTCTCGACGGCGGCGTCCGGCACCTCTTTGACCAGGACGCAAATCTTCAACTCGGGTGCCTCCTCAGCAGTGCAAATACGCAAGTTCGGGCAGGTGTGCGCGCGGATGATATCGCGTTGACTGACCAGTCAATCGCACTAGGTCCGAGGACGGCCCGGCGAGCGCCTTCGCGCCGGCCGGGAACGCGTGCGGCTAGGCCGAGGCGCGAACGGCGCCGCGCACGAACGCGACGATGTCCTGCGTGGGCGTGCCGGGCGTGAAGACCTCGGCGACGCCGAGCTGCTTCAGCTCAGGGATGTCGTCCGCGGGGATCGTGCCGCCGACGGTGACGATCACGTCGGTGACGTCCTGCGCGTGCAGCAGCTCGACGACGCGCGGGACGAGGGTCATGTGCGCGCCGGAGAGGATCGAGAGCCCGACCGCGTCGGCGTCCTCCTGGATCACCGTCTCGACGATCTGCTCCGGCGTCTGGTGCAGGCCGGTGTAGATCACCTCCATGCCCGCGTCGCGCAGCGCGCGGGCGATGATCTTGGCGCCGCGGTCGTGCCCGTCCAGGCCCGGCTTCGCGACGACGACGCGGATCTTGCGGTCGGTCGTGCTCATCGGCGCGAATGGTAGGTGAAACTCCTCCTACACGGCGTCGCGCGCGGCGTCGCCCAGCAGCGCTCGCGCGATCACGAGCCGCTGGATCTCGCTCGTGCCCTCGTAGATCTCGGTGACCTTGGCGTCGCGGTAGTAGCGCTCGGCCGGCAGGTCGCGCGTGTAGCCGACGCCTCCGAGCACCTGGATCGCCTCGCCCGTCTGATGGCGCGCGACGCGGCTGGCGAACAGCTTCGCCTGGGCGCCCTCGACCGTGTGCGGGCGCCCCGCCTGCTTCAGGCGCGCGGCGCGCCACGTCAGCGCACGGGCGGCCTCGACGTCGGTCTGCATCTCGGCGAGCTTGTGCTGGATCTGGCCGAAGCGGCCGATCGGGCCGCCGAAGGCGCTGCGCTCTCTGGCGTACGCGGTCGCCACGTCGAGCGCGGCCTGCGCGATCCCGACCGCCTGCGCGGCGATGCCGATGCGGCCGCCGTCGAGCGTGCCGAGGGCGATCCGCATGCCGGCGCCGGCGGCGCCCAAGCGCTCGCCCGCGACCGCGTCGAAGGAGAGCGCAGCGGTGCTGGAGGAGTTCAGCCCCATCTTCTCCTCCTCCTTGACCACGCTCAGGCCCTCTGCCGGGCGACGGACGACGTGGGCGCCGATACGGCCGTCGGGGTCCTTCGCGAAGACGAGCAGCGTGTGGGCGTGCGAGCCCGTGGTGATGAACTGCTTCGCGCCGGTGATGCGTCCCTCGGCGTCGGCTCGCGTGCGCAGCGCGGCGGCATCCGAGCCGACCTCGGGCTCGGTCAGGGCGAAGGCGCCCAGCTCGTGGCCCTGCGCGAGCGGCGGCACGAGGCGGCCGACCTGCTCGGGCGTGCCGTGCGCGAGCAGCGGCAGCGTCGCGGCGCTCGTGTGCACCGCGACCGTCACCGCGACGCCGGCGTCGGCGCGCGCCAGCTCCTCGAGCGCGAGCACGTAGGAGAGGAAGTCCGCGCCCGCGCCGCCGTGCTCGACGGGCACGCACGCGCCCATCAGGCCGAGCTCGCCGAGCTGCGCGAAGACCTCGTGCGGGAAGCGGTGCTCGCGGTCCCAGGCAGCGGCGTGCGGCGCGATCTCCTGCTGCGCGAAGCGACGCGCGAGCGCGCGGATCTCGCGCTGGTCGTCCGTCAGCTCGTGCTCGCTCATCGCGTTCGACGTGGAAGACGACGGGGCGGGATGCGCCGCGGCGGCGGGACCGGCTTGCGGCGGGCCAGCGCGAGCGAGCCGAGGCCGCCGAGCGTCGCCGCCGCGACAGCCGAGCCGGCGATCGCGAGGCGGCGGCCGAGGCGCTCGAAGCGCAGCACCTCCCAGCCCTCCTCGCGCGCGATCCGCGCGAGCGTCGCGTCCGGGTTGACGGCGACCGGGTGGCCGACCGCGCGCAGCATCGGCAGGTCGGACTCGGAGTCCGAATAGGCCCACGAGGCGTCCAGGTCGATGCCCTCGCGCTCGGCCAGCGCGCGCATCGCGACCGCCTTGCCCTCGCGGTAGGTGAACGGGCCGTCCGGCTGGCCGGTGTAGACGCCGTCGCGGACCTCGGAGCGCGCGCCGATGCCGCCGTCGAAGCCCAGCACCGCCGCGAGCACCTCGGCCAGCTCGTGCGCCGCCGCGGTGCAGATGTACACGCGGCGGCCTGCGTCCTGGTGCTCCCACGCGACCTGCAGCATCTGCGGGTAGATCCGCGGCAGCACGCCGGCGAGGACGGCCGGCCCGAGGCGCTGCAGCTCGACGACGCGCACGCCCTCGATCGCCTGCGCGATCCGCTCGCGCAGCTGGTCGGTGGCGGCGTCGGTGGAGCCGCGCAGGCGGAACTGCACGTTCGCCCACGCCCCGGCCGCGAGCTGCCGGCGGCCGAGCAGGCCGTTGCGGTAGGACGCGCGGGCGAACTCGTACGCCGACGAGCCCGCCATCAGCGTGCGGTCGAGGTCGAAGAAGGCGGCCGCGCGCGCGGCCGCCTCTGTGCCGTCGCCGGTCAGGACGCGGGAACCTCGACGATCACGGCGTCGCCCTGGCCGCCGCCCGAGCAGATCGCCGCACAGCCGCGGCCGCCGCCGCGCCGCTGCAGCTCCAGCACGAGCGAGCCGAGGATGCGCGCGCCGGAGGCGCCGATCGGGTGCCCGAGCGCGACCGCGCCGCCGTTGACGTTGACCTTGTCCTCGTCGATCCCGAGCATGCGGATCGAGTTCAGCGTGACGGACGCGAACGCCTCGTTGATCTCCCACACGTCGATGTCGGCGGCCGTGAGGCCGGCCTGCGCGAGCGCCTTCTGCGCCGCCAGCGCGGGCGTTCTCGCGAGCATCGGGAACTCGTCGGCGATCTGCGCCTGCGCGAGGATCGTCGCGAGCGCCGTCTTGCCGTTGGCCTTCGCCCACTCGTCGGAGGCCAGCACGAGCGCGCCGCCGCCGTCGTTGACGCCGGGCGCGTTGCCGGCCGTGTGCGAGCCGTCCTTCATGAAGATCGGCGGCAGCTTGGAGAGCGTCTCGAGCGTCGTGTCGCGCCGCGGCGCCTCGTCCACCTCGACGACCGTGTCGCCCTTCCGGCCCTTGACCGTCACGGCGACGATCTCCTCCGGCAGGCGGCCCTCGTCGGTCGCCTTGACGGCCAGCTCGTGCGAGCGGACCGACCAGCGGTCCATGTCGGCGCGCGTCAGCTCCAGCTCGGCCGCGACCTCGCTCGCCTCCTGCGCCATGTGCTTGCCGCTGAACGGGTTCGTGAGCCCGTCGTTGATCATCGAGTCGATCGCCTTCGCGTCGCCCATGCGGAAGCCGAAGCGCGCGCCCTTGAGCAGGTAGGGCGCGTTCGACATCGACTCCATGCCGCCGCCGACGCCGACCTCGAGGTCGCCGGCGCGGATCGCCGCGTCGAGGATCCCGGCGGCGCGGATGCCCGACGCGCACACCTTGTTGATCGTCTCCGACGACACCTCCTTCGGGATCCCGCCCTTGATCTGCGCCTGGCGCGAGGGGATCTGACCCTGGCCGGCCTGGATCACCTGGCCCATGATCACGTGCTGGACCTGCTCGGGAGCGACGTCGGCGCGCTCGAGCGCGGCTCTGATCGCGGTGCCGCCGAGCTCGGTGGCGTCGAGCGAGGCGAGCCCGCCTCCGAGCTTGCCGATCGGGGTGCGCGCGGCACCGAGGATGACGGTCTTGGGCATCGGGAATCTCCGTTTCGCGGTTTGGCGGGGCGCCCGCGGGGCGCGCTGAACGGATGTTAGTGGCCGATCGCGCGAGGACCGCCGGCCCGGCGGACAGCGGCGACGCGCCGACGGGTAGTCTGCGGCGCGATGCGGATCGCGGCGACGACGGACGGGCCCCTCGCGACGAGCGCCGACACGATCGCGGTCGGCGTGTTCGACGGCGAGGACGTCGCGCACGACGTCGACGGCGGCGTGCTGCAGCGGCTGCTCGACTGCGGGGAGGCGCGCCGCGCCTTCAAGCACCTCGCGGTCGCGCACGCGCAGGACAGGCGCTTCATCGTCGCCGGGCTCGGCACGCGCGAGGCGTTCGACGCCGAGCGGGCGCGGATCGTCGCGGCCACCGTCCATGCGCGCGCCCGCGAGGTCGGGGCGACCACGCTCTGTTGGGAGGTCCCCCACCACGTCGACGGCGCGATCGTCGCCGGGCTCGTGGAGGGCACGGTGCTGGCCGGCTACCGCTTCGACCGCTACCGCAACCACCCGGAGGAAGACGGCGCGCTCGAGGCGCTGCTGCTCAGCTCCCACGACGACGTCAGCGAGCCGGTCGCGATCGCGACGATCGTGGCGGAGGCGCAGAACCGCGCACGCGATCTGCAGAACCTGCCCGGCAACGAGGCGACGCCGTCGTTCCTCGCCCACCGCGCGCACGAGCTCGTCGGCGAGGCCGATGGGATCGCCTGCGAGGTGCTCGGCGAGCAGGAGCTGCGCGCGCACGGCATGGGCGCGTTCGCCGCCGTCGCGCAGGGCTCCGCCCAGGAGGCGCAGCTGATCGTCCTCAGATACGAGGGGCCGGACGCCGACGGCCCGCTGCTGGCGCTCGTCGGCAAGGCGGTCACGTTCGACAGCGGCGGGATCTCGATCAAGCCCGGCGCGAGAATGTCGGACATGAAGTTCGACATGTCGGGCGGCGCCGCCGTGCTGGAGGCGTTCGGCGCGATCGCGCGGCTGAAGCTCCCGATCCGCGTGCTGGGGATCGTCGGCGCAACCGAGAACATGCCGAGCAGCACGGCCGTGAAGCCCGGCGACATCGTGCGCGCCTCCAACGGCACGACGATCGAGATCGTCAACACCGACGCCGAGGGCCGGCTCGTGCTCGCCGACTGCCTGGCGCACGCGGTCTCGCTCGGCGCCGAGCGGATCGTCGACCTCGCGACCCTGACGGGCGCGATCGTGACCGCGCTCGGCGACAGCCATGCCGGGCTGATGTCGAACGACGACGCCTGGGCGGCGGCCGTCGAGGAGGCCGGGCGGGTCGCCGGCGAGCCGCTGTGGCGGCTGCCGCTGCACGACTCCTACGCCGAGCTGATCAGATCGCGGTACGCCGACATCCTCAACGCCGTCGAGAGCCGCAAGGCCGGCTCGATCACGGCCGCCGAGTTCCTCAAGCGCTTCGTCGGCGAGGTGCCGTGGGCGCATCTCGACATCGCCGGCACCGCGTGGGACAACGGCAAGCCGTACGCCGGCAGGGGCGGCGCCGGCTGGGGCGTCCACACGCTCGTAGCGCTGGCGCGCCGCCTCTAGCGGCGGAGCCGCTGAGCACGGCCCGCGCGCGGGCCTGAGTCGACAGTTCGTCCGCGCAGACGGCGCAGATCTGGACGTATCGCTCAAGAAAGCCGAGGACTGGGCGATGACGTCTCGCACAGCCCACGCGATCGCCGTGCTGGCGTGCGCCCTCGCATGCCTGGCGCCGACGGCGGAGGCAGCGCCGGTGCACGCGGGTGCGCCCGCCGCGGCGGGCGTCCACGGCCATGCCGCCAGACGCGCACAGGGCGCGCGCAGAGCCTGCCGCGCACAGGCGGCGCGGGCGCGCGGCGGACGCCGCGCCGCGCGGGCTCGCAAGCGCGGCTGCGTGGCGGTGCGCCGCGCCGCGCCGCGGCCGTCGGCGCCGAAGCGCTCCGCGAGAGTCGCCCCGGTCGTGCGGCTCGGGCTGCTGACGCCCGTCGTGCTGCCGGTGTCGTCCGACCCGGCGCCACCGGCACCCGCCCCGGCTCCGCCGGTCGATCCGGCGCCGCCTGCCGATCCCACGCCGCCCGCGGACCCGGCGCCGCCGGTGGACCCGGCGCCGCCTGCGGATCCGACGCCGCCTGCCGACCCGACGCCGCCTGCGGACCCCACACCGCCTGCCGACCCGACGCCGCCCGCCGACCCCACGCCGCCTGCGGACCCCACACCGCCTGCCGACCCGACGCCGCCTGCCGACCCGACGCCGCCCGCCGACCCCACACCACCAGCGGACCCCACGCCGCCCGGCGACCCGGCTCCGCCGCCGGCAAACCTGCTGCGGTGGGCACCGCCGACGCTCGCGAACCCGACCACCGTGCAGCTCGGAACGGGCTACACGCACACGACCCTCTCCACCACGCGCGACTACATCGTCAAGCTCCCGGCAACGCAGAAGGTCGGCGCGACGTGGATCGAGGGCGGCCACAACGTCGTGATCGTCGGCGGTTCGCTGACGATCCCGCCGGACCTGCCGCAGGACGCGACGAGCGCACAGCACACGGCGCTGTACATCAAGAACGCCACGGGCACGGTGCATGTCGAGGGCGTGCTGATCGACGGCACCGGGGCGAGCCAGCTCGACGGCGTCGACGTCTCCGCTCCGCAGGCGACCGTCCAGCTCGAGAACCTGCGCGTGATCGGCATCCACGGCGGCCTCGGCAGCTTCCACGCGGACGTCGTGCAGCCGTGGGGCGGCGTGCACGACCTCCGCATCGACCGGCTCACCGGCGAGAGCAACTACCAGGGCCTGATGCTGCCCGACACGACCGGCCCGATCGGCTCGGCCGAGCTGTCGAACGTGGACCTGACGGCGACGGTCGAGCCCGCGGTGGACTTCGGCGGCCACATGATCCTGCTCAGCACCTACACGAGCGCCTGCACGACCTACCCCGTGAGCGCCGGCAACGTCTTTGTCGTCCCGCGCCCGGGCCGCACGCTGCAGAACTCGGTGATGCCGACGCAGGTCGCGGGCACGTGCCCCGGCCTCACCGGCAGCGTGACGGCCGGCCCGCCACCGGCGGGCAGCTACGTGCCGGCGGGCGCCGCGGGGCTCGACTACGTCTCGCCCGGCTACGCCGCCGCCCCCTGACTCAGACGTTCGTCCAGCCTGAGCCGCATCGCGTCAACGGCACGCCGAACGCGTCGATCACAAGGACATGGCACTCGTGCTGACGCTGCTCGCCATCGCCTGGCTGCTGACGATGCTGGTCGTCGTCGCCCTCTGCCGGCTCGCGAAGCGCGGCGACGAGGCGCTCGTCCAGGCGCCCGCGTCATCGCGCGCATCACGCCCGCGGCCGCGTCCGCGCGGCGACCGGCCGCTGCCGCAGCGCGCCGGCGCGACGCAGCGTTAGCGCGCCAGTCACCAGTTCCACCGAACTGTGGAACGTCGTTATGTACTCAACCGTTCCTGATCGGTTAACGTCTTCACTGTGACATCTGGAGCGTCGGGGCGGCTGACGTTTGTACAGGTCGACATCTGCCGACCCGCTTCGAACTGATATCACCCCCGGGGTGTTCGCCGGTGTTATGCTCGCCCGCAGAAAAACGGGAACGTCTTCTATTAACACGGGAAGGATCCCAAACGTCTGAGCAACTCGACACCCGTCGCCCGTCGGGCGCGCAGCACCCGGGTCACCAGCCGGTTCGGAGCCGTCGAGCGGGCGCCAACGGCGTCAACCTCGCTCGCAGCGCCGGGCTGCTCGACTCCCCCGCCGACCTCGCCGGGCTGGGTCGCAGCGCGGGCCGCGACGCGGTCTTCCGTCGTCTGCTCGTGGTCGCAGATCTATTCTCGGCGGCGCTCGCGATCCTCTGCTGCGTGACGCTGCTCGGCGGCGCCGGGCTGCAGGGCGGCCTGCCGCTGCTGCTGCCGCTCGTGCTGCTGCTGAGCAAGGTGATCGGCCTCTACGACCACGACGACGTCGTGATCTCGCGCTCGACGCTCGACGAGCTGCCGTCGCTGTTCCAGCTCGCGACGCTCTACACGCTCGTCGTGTGGCTGGCGGAGTCCGACCACGTCAAGAGCCGTTCCGCGATCGTGGCGCTGTGGTTCCTGCTGTTCCTGTTCGCGGCGCTCGCACGCGTCGTCGCGCGCCACGTCGCACGGCGGATCACCGCGCCTGAGCGCTGCCTGTTCGTCGGCAGCGAGCAGACGGCGCGCTGGATGCAGGCGAAGCTGGACGGCAACCCGCAGCTGCACGCCGAGCTCGTCGGCTCGGTCGAGCTCGCCAAGGCCGACGCGGCGTCGACGCTGAGCCGCATCCACCCGCAGGCCGTCGAGCTCGGCGTCGACCGCGTGATCCTCGCGCTCCACGGCGAAGCCGAAGCCGACTCGACGCTCGAGCTGATCACGGGGATCAAGGGCTTCGGCTGCAAGGTCAGCCTGATGCCACGGATGCTCGAGGTCGTCGGCTCCTCGGTCGAGTTCGAGGACGTCGACGGGGTGCCCGTCCTGGGCGTGCGGCGCTTCGGGCTGTCGCGCTCGTCGCGCGCCGTCAAGCGCGCGCTGGACGTGGCGGTCGCGTCCTTCGGCCTGCTGATGGTCGCGCCGCTGATGGCGCTCATAGCGATCGCGATCCGGCTCGACTCGCCCGGACCGGCGCTGTTCCGCCAGACGCGCGTCGGGCGCGACGGGCGGCGCTTCCAGATCTTCAAGTTCCGCAGCATGGTCGACGGCGCCGACGAGCAGAAGGCCGACCTGCTGCACCTCAACGAAGCCGAGGGGCTCTTCAAGATCGCCGCCGACCCGCGCATAACGCGCGTCGGCGCGCTGCTGCGGCGCACCTGCCTCGACGAGCTGCCGCAGCTGCTGAACGTCGTGCGCGGCGAGATGAGCCTCGTCGGCCCGCGTCCGCTGGTCCAGGAGGACGACTGCCGCATCCAGGGCTGGCACCGCCGGCGCCTGCACCTCAAGCCCGGCATGACCGGCCCGTGGCAGATCCTCGGCTCGGCCCGCATCCCGCTCGAAGAGATGGTGACGATCGACTACCTCTACGTCGCGAACTGGACGCTGTGGGCCGACCTGAAGATCCTCCTGCGCACGGTCGCGCACGTGCTCGCGCGCCGCGGCTGCTAGCGCTCTGCGAGTCGCGGCGGCGGCACGAGCATCCGCACGAACGCGTCGAACGAGCTCGTGCCGGCGACGTTCATGCGCGGCAGGGCGAGCATCGACTGCGACCCGGGAGCGGCGAAGCCGGCGGTCGTCACGGCGAACTCGAAGCCGCACCCGCCGACCGCGCGCGCGACCGCGGCGTCCATGTCGCCGTACGGGTAGGCGAACGCGTTCACCCCATGACCGAGCTGGCGCGTCACCTCCGCGCGGCAGCGGCTCACCTCGCTCACGACCTCGTCGAGCGCGAGCGCGGTCATCATCGGATGCGTCGCGCTGTGTCCGCCGTAGCGCACGCGGTCGCCGTCGAGCGCGCGCAGCGTGTCCCAGTCCATCAGCGGGAGCGTCTCGCCATAGGCGCGGTCCCACTCGTTCGTGCCGCCGACCTGGTCGCTGACGATGAAGACCGTCGCGTCGAGCTCGTACTGGCGCAGCAGCGGGTGGGCGTGCTCGGCGAAGTCCTCATAGGCGTCGTCGAACGTCAGCATCAGGCGGCGCCCCGGCAGCGGCCGGTGGCCCTCCGCGGCCTCCCACCACTCCTCGAACGTCGTCGTCGCGAAGCCGGCGGTGCGCAGGTAGTGCAGCTGCTGCTCGAACTGGCCGGGCGTGACGCGCCACTCGTGAAGGCGCTCGCTGCCGTGCGGCGCGACGCGGTGGTACATGAGGATCGGCAGCTCCCACGTCACCGGAGCGGCCTCCGGCGCCGGCGCCGGCGCGTCGCCCCCGCGGCGGAACGCGCGCTCGACCTCGGGCGGCAGCGGCGACGGCAGCGGCGCCTCGCCGCGCTGCGGCGAGCGGGGACGCAGGCGCACGCGGCGACGCGGGCGCTCCCATGCCTGCACGCGGTACAGCGGGTTGGAGAGCTCACGGACGAGTTCGAGCCCGGTGCGCGACAGCGCCTCGCCGATCGTTCTGGAGCCGAACGGGAGGTCCCAGTCGAAGCCGCCCGCGGGCTCGTCCGCGGCAGCGTTCGCGTGCGCCGTCACGAGCGTGCCGCCCGGGATCAGCGCCCCGGCGATCGCACCCGCCGCGTGCTCGAGTCGCGCGGGCTCGCCGGCGTAGTAGAGGACCTCGCTGCACACGACGAGGTCGTAGCGGCCGGCGATCGGATCGGCGAACAGGTCGTGGTAGGAGAAGCTCACGTGCTCGAGCCCCGTGCAGCGCTCGCGCGCGCGGGCAAGCGCCACGGCGGACACGTCGCACGCCTGCAGCCGCTCGACGCGCTCCGCCAGCTGCCGCGTGAAGTGGCCCTCGGCGCAGGCGAGCTCGAGCGCATCGCGCGGCTGCGGCGGCAGCAGCGACAGCGCCTGCTCGTACTTGCCCTGCTCGTAGGGGCTCGTGTAGTCCCACGGGTCGGCGCGGGTCGCGAACAGCGCCTCGAAGAACGCGCGCCCGCGCACCTCCGCGTCGGGCGACGCGCCGTTCGCGGCGGCCACCTCGGCAGATCCGCCGGAGGGCTGCCAGACGACGTCCGGCGCGTAGACGACGGGCGCGGCGGGGCCGGGCGCGCCCAGCGCGATCACGGGATCGCCGGCGGCGCGCGCGGCCACGAGCAGGTCGGGCGCGGCGGGCGCCGGCAGCAGCGCGACGCGCGCGCCACTGCGACCCGGCACGGACCCGCGGCGGCGCCCGATCACCCAGCCCGCGGGCGCGTCGCCGAGCGCGCGCACGGCGTGCGACTGCCAGCCGGGCGCGAGCGAGACGCCGTCGGGGGCGCTCGGCGCGGGCCCGGAGGGCGGCGGCGTGCTCGCGGCGCGCGCGGTGGCCGCCTCGCGCAGGCGCTCGCGCAGGCCGGGGCCGCCCTCGCGCGGACGGCCCAGCAATGCTTCGCGCACCGCCACGCGGCACAGCTCGAAGCCCGCCTGCGCGGTGACCTCGCGCCGCAGCGCGCCGGCGGCGACGCGACCGTCGTGTGGAGCCAGCTCGCATGCGACGAGCGTCGCGCCGCCGAGCGTCGCGGCGACGTGGACGGGCCGCGGGCTGAGCAGCTCCGGCAGCGGACCGGTCAGCTCGACGACGGTCCAGCCGCCGTCGAGCGTGCGCTGCTCCCCGCCCTCGACCCGCTCGTCGTGCGCGGCGTCGTAGAAGGCGGCGTTGGACGCCTCGGGGTCGCCCCACGCCTCCCGCAGCAGCAGCTCCCAGCCGTCCGCGTCGACGTCCAGCTCGCCGTCGGCGCGCGCGCTCAGGAACGACTCGAGGATGCGCCACGCGTGCTCGGCGGCGACCGCGTCGGCGAGCAGCGCGGCCGGCACCCGCCCCTCCCACACGGGCAGCTCGACCGGCGGCAGCCGCAGCGGGCCGTAGCGCGCCTCGACGAGCACGCGCTCGACCTCGGCGCCGACGACCAGCTCCGCCGGCGGCTGCTCGAGGTCTACCTGCACGTGCTCGATGCGGCCGAACAGCGTGCAGGCGCCGCTGCGCTCGTCGACCAGCCGCTCGAGCACGCGCTTGACGCGCCGCGCGAGCTGCGGCGCGCCGGAGATGCGCTCGAGCGCGTCGAGCAGCTGCGTCAGGCGCTCGACCAGCTCGGCCGAGAAGGACGGCCAGTCGGCGGGCACGGTGCCCGCGCCCAGCGGAACGCCCTCCAGCAGCGCGTAGGCGACCGCGTCGGCCGGCAGGTCCTCGCAGCGATCGCCGGAGACGGCGTCGAGCAACGGCACCGCGTCGTGCCCCTGGCCGACCGCGAGCCCGGCCGAGTAGACCGCGTGCACGAGCCGGGCGCGCGCGCGGCCGACCGGGTGCTCGCCGGCACGGCGGTCGGGCGAAAGCTCGTGCAAGCGCGGGTCGGGCCCGTGCGCACGGTCGATCACCACGAGCCCGTCGTGCAGCATCCCGCTGCTCGCCATCGAGGCCGACTGCTCGCGGATGCGGTACCACGCGAGCTGGCGCTCGACGCGCGTCCAGCGCGCCCCGAGGCGCGAGATGCGCATCCACATGTCCCAGTCCTCGCACGTCGCCAGCGCGGGGTCGAAGCCGCCGGTGCGCTGCGCCAGCTCGCGCCGCACGAGCACCGCGTGGATCGCGAAGCCGCAGTTGTGCGCGTGCCAGCCGAACATGTCGCGGTCGTCGCGCGGGCAGATCTCGCGCGACTCGCGCCCGTCGGGGGCGATGCGCGTCCAGCCGCAGTGCACGCCGTCGAGCTGCGGATCGGCCTCCAGGACCGCGAGCAGCGTCGCGTAGGCGTCGGGCTCGAGCCAGTCGTCTGCATCGAGGAACGCCAGCCAGCGGCCGCGTGCCTGCGCGACCCCGGCGTTGCGCGCGCGCGAGACGCCGCCGTTGAGCTGCCGCAGGAGGCGCAGCCGCGGCTCCTCGCGCATGCGCTCCTCGACGAGCGCGGCGGTGCCGTCGCCAGAGCCGTCGTCGACGACGATCGCCTCCCAGTCGGAGCGCGTCTGCGCGGCGAGCGAGTCGAGCGTCGCGGCCAGCGTGCGCTCGGCGTCGTAGGCCGGGATCACGACCGAGATCGCGGGCACGGGCGCCTGTGGACGCTCCGCGGGCGCTTCTCGATCATCATGTGCAGCTTGGTGCGCCCGCAACCGATTCACCTCGTCGAACCAACCGGGTTCGGCGGGATCTTCCAACATTCTTGCGTCCTCGGCGAAGTGCTTGCTTCGGCAGGCCATCGCGTGACGCTGCACACGGCCGCCCAGCACGAGGCCGTGACGCTGCCGAACGTCGAGATCTGCCCGTGCGTCTGGTGGCCGCGCGGGCATCCTCACGGCCTGCTCGAGCGCGCCGCGATCGCCGCGCGCCTGACGCTGCGCACGCTGCCGCACCTGCACCGCGCGATCCCGCGCGGTGCGCTCGTGCACCTGCAGGGCGGAGTCGCCTCGGGTGCCCTCACGGTGCTCACGCTGGCGGTCGCGAACCGCCGCGGGCGGGCGCTCGTCTACTCCCCGCACAACACGTTCTCGCGCCGCGGCCCGTTCGACGGCGTGCTGCTCGGCGGCGCGCTGCTGTTCACGCAGAGCACCGTCGCCTACTCGCAGATCGACGTCGCGACGTTACGCAGCCGCGGCGCGCACGCGACGCTCTCGCCGCTGATCCAGCTGCTGCCGGAGCCGACGCCGGAGCAGATCGCGCGCTGGCGCGACGCCTGGTCGGCCGGCGCGCAGGACGAGGTCGTCCTGTTCGCGGGCGTCGTGCGGCCCGACAAGCGGCTCGACGTGCTCGTGCGCGCGGCGCGCGGCTGGCCCGCGCAGCGCCGCCTCGCGGTCGTCGGCCAGGACCGCGGCGACCTCGTGCGCTGCCGCGCCCTGGCCCAGGAGCTGGGCGTCGAGCTGCACGCGCACGACGAGTTCGTCTCGCTGGAGGACTTCACGGCCGCGCTCGCGGCGGCCGACGTCGTCGTCGCGCCGTACGAGCGCGCCAGCCAGAGCGGCGTGCTGTCGGTCGCCAGCCAGCTCGGCACGGCGACGATCGCCTCCCACGTCGGCGGCCTCTCCGAGATGGCCGACCGCACGTTCCCGCCCGGCGACGCGGAGGCGCTGTCGCAGGCGGTCGACGCGCAGCTCGCCGAGGGCACGAGCGGACGGCGCCCGCTCGACGACGACGCCGCGCTGCGCGCGCACGAGGCCGCCTACCGGCACGCCCTCGAGGCCCGCGGCGAGCGGCGGCGGCCGTTCCGCCGCCGGCGCCCGCAGGTCGCGTTCGTCGTGTGGGGGCCGATCGCGGGCCGCGCGGAGGAGTTCGCGCACGCGCTTGGCGGCGACCATCGCGTCTTCTTCGACCTCGGCATCGTCGACCGCCGCCTGATCCCGCTGCGCTACATCCTGAGCGCGCTGCGCATGGCCTCGTACCTGCTGCGGGCCCGTCCACGCTCGCTGATCGTCGCGAATCCGCCGATCGTGGCGGCCGTCGTCGGGTGGACGTACGCCCGACTTGCAAGGATTCCGTTCGTGCTCGACAGCCACCCGATCTCGTTCGGGCAGAAGGCGAACCGGATCGGTCGCTTCTTCCTGCCGCTGCACAAGGCGATCGCGCGCCGCGCGACGACGACGCTCGTCGGCACCGAGGCGCTCGCCCGGCGCGTCGAGTCGTGGGGCGGACGCGCCGACGTCGTGCACGAAGCTCCGCCGGTCGGGCCGCCGCCGGCGGCGGCGCGCTCGGGGCCGCGCTCGGCTCGCGCGGCGGAGGCCGAGCGCCCCGTGGTCCTGTGGAGCGGCATCTTCGCCGCCGACGAGCCGTTCCCGGCCGTGATCGAGGCGGCGCGGCTGCTGCCCGAGGTCGAGCTGCACGTCGCCGGGGACCTGCGCCGCTGCCGCATCGACCCCGCCGACGCGCCGCCGAACGTGCGCTGGCTCGGCTTCCTGCGCGGCGAGGCCTTCCGCCGCGCGCTATACGGTGCCGACGCGGTGCTCGCGCTCACGAACGACTCGACCTCGGCGATGCGCGCGGCGGCGGAGGCCGTCTACGCGGGCAAGCCGCTGATCACGAGCGACCTCGAGCACCTCGCCGCGCTGTTCCCGAGCGCTCTGCGCGTGCGCAACGACGCCGAGGGGATCGCCGACGGGGTGCGCACGGCGCTCGCCCGGCGCGAGGAGCTGGCGGCCGTCTCGGCCGCGATGCGGACCGTGCAGATCGCGCGCTGGGAGCATCAGCGGGACGTGCTGCTCGAGCGGCTGGGGCTGGCGGCGTGAGGAAGCTGCTCGCGATCGCGCTGCGGCGCGGCTGGGTCGTGATCGTGGCGGTCGCCGCCGTGACCGCGCTCGCCGTCACGGTCGGCGCCGCCCGCCCCGGCTCGGTGCTCGCGCAGGCGGTTGCGATCGTGCCGGCCGGCGCGACCGCGGAGACCCCCGGGAACGCGACGCAGGCGACGCAGCTGGCGCAGACGTACGTGCAGGCGATTCCGCTCGACGGCGCCGTCCTCGGCGCGATCGCGCGGCGCGTCGACCGCACGCCGGCCGACGTCGGCACACGCGTCACGGTCGTCGGCAACCCCGAGACGTCGGTGCTGCTGCTGCGCTACGAGGACACCGACCGCGACCGAGCGATCGCCGGTACGAGCACGCTGCTGCATGCGGTCACGAGCTCGCTCCCGAGTGCGCGCAGCGTCGCGCCGGAGTCGCTCGTGCTCGTGCGCGGGCCGCGCGTCCTGCGCGAGTCGAGCGCGGCCGAGGACAGCACGACGATCCCGATCGGCGTGATCCTCGGGATCGTGCTCGGGCTCGTCCTGATCGTCGCCTGGGAACGCTCCGACCCCCGCATCGACGGGCCCGGCGAGCTGGCGAACGCCGCCGGCGCGCCGGCGACCGCGCTCGGCGACGTGGCCCCCGGCAACATCGACGCGCTGCTCGAGCGCTGGCGCCGGCTGGCCGGCGACGGCGCCGGCCCGCACGTGGTCGCGCTGCTGGCCGGCACGCGCCGGGCCCAGGGCCTCGTGCGCCCGGCGGCCGGCGAGCTGGTCGGCCTCAGCGCCGCCAACGGGCAGCTGCTGCGGCTGGCGACGGCCGCGCCGCCGCCCGGCGGCGGCGGGGAACGCGGGCTCGTGGTCGTGACCGGCGGGATGCCCGGCGGGCCGGAGGCCGGCGAGGCGGTCGCGGCGGACGCGGCCGTCGTCGTCGTCGCGGTGCCGCGCGGGGCGCGCGCGGGCGAGCTGCGCGAGAGCCTCGAGGTGCTCGACCAGTTCGGCGCGCGCCCGACGTGGGCGCTGCTCGTGCGGCGCTCGATCGCGAAGAGATCGGGCTAGAGCCGCAGCGGCGGCGGCGGCACGCGCTCGGCGCGCATGCCGGCGGCCGCCTGCAGGTCCGCGAACGACAGCTCCGCGACGCTGCGCCGCAGGGCCAGCCCGCGCTCCGCGAGCTCGCCGGCGATCTGCCGCTGATGGTCGTCGACGTGCTCGCCGTGCGCCTGCTCGCGCGGCACGAGCAGCGGGCATCTGCCGACGCCCAGCGCCGTGAGCGCCGAGCCGGTGCCGGCGTGCGCGACGACGACGTCGGCATCGCGCATCGCCGCCTCCAGCTCGGCGGCCGGCAGCTGCGAGCGCGCCTCCAGCGGCAGGCCGGCGACGTCGGTGACGCCCGTCTGCCACGTCACCTCGGCATCCGGCGGCAGGATCGCGAGCAGCCGCTCCAGCAGCCGGCGGAAGCCGTAGGGGATCGTCCCGAGCGTCACGACGACGCGGCGGATCGCGGGCGCCTCCTGCGACGCCGGGGCGGGGACGCCGGCCCAGCCGTCGAGCACCGACCCGACGTAGGACCAGCGCTCGTCCGCCCACGCGCGGTACTGCGTGCCGAGCTGCACGCCGGGCGTGCGCGCGAGGATCCGGCCCGTCATCGACGGCCCCTCGCTGCGCGCGGCGCTCTCGACGTACGTCGCCGCCAGCCCGCGCGCCCGCGCGAGCGGCAGGAACGTCAGCGCGATCCCGGAGCCGGTGCTGATCACGTGCCCGAAGCGTCCGTCGCCCAGCAGCCGCCAGGCCGGCGGCAGGTTGCGGGCGATCGAGCGCCAGTCGCGCGGCGCCGTGTAGCGCACGTAGACGACGTCCTCGCCGTCCAGCAGGCTGCGGCTCTGCGGCGTGTCGAACGTGACCCAGGTGCGCTGCCCGGGGTCCGCCCCCGGGATCCGCGGCGCGAGCGCATGCAGCTGCGAGAGGTGCCCGCCGGTCGATGCGACGAGCAGCGTGCGGTGCGGGCGCGATGGCGGCGGGACGGCGGGGGGTGACACGACCGGGGGCGGCGACGGGCCGAGGGGGCGGCGATTGCGCGTGAGCATGACAGAATCGCTCCGATGCGCCGGCCTGCGGAGCAGCCGACCCCAGTCGTGACGGGCGTCGGAGTCGTCGAGGTCACCGCCCCGCTGCCGTCGTTCGACTTCGCGACCGCCGACCGCTGGGAGCTGCTCGTGCTGTGCCGAGGCGAGCCGATCGTGCGGCTCGCCTTCCCCTCCCCCGGCGCCGTCGACTCGGCCGAGCTGGCGCGGGCGCTGATCCTGCCGCACGCGCAGCGGCGGCTTGACGAGCTGGAGCTGGAGGAGCGCCTGCGCGCGCGGCTCGGAGTGCCGGAGCCCGCCCCCGTGCCGATCCCCACGTGCTCGGTCGTGCTCTGCACGCACGGACGCCCCGAGCACCTCACGACGGCGCTCGGCGCGCTCGCGCGGCTCGACCCCGCGCCGCTGGAGGTCGTCGTCGTCGACAACGCTCCGGGCGAGCGCGACTGCCGCGCGGAGGTCGAGCGGCACGGCTTCCGCTACGTGCGCGAGGACCGCAAGGGGCTCGACAACGCCCGCAACGCCGGCGCCCGCGCCGCGCACGGCGAGGTCGTCGCGTTCACCGACGACGACGTCGTGCACCCGCGGGGTTGGCTCCAGCACCTCGAGTCGAGCTTCGCGGACCCGCTGGTGGCGGCCGTGACCGGGCCCGCGTTCGCCTACGTGCTCGACGTCCCGGCGCGCGTGCGGATGGAGCGGCAGGCCAGCCTCACGCGCGGGCTGCGGCGCCGCGCCTTCGACTGGACGCTGATCTCGCCGCTGCACGGCGGGCAGGCCGGCGTCGGGGCCAACATGGCGGTGCGCGCGTCGCTGCTGCGGGCGGCGCACGAGCCGTTCCCGCCCGAGCTCGACGCCGGCACCGAGACGCGCTCGGGCGGCGACACGTACCTGTTCGCGCGGCTGCTGGCCGCCGGACACCGGATCGTCTACGAGCCGCGCGCGTACGTCTTCCACCAGCACCGCGCGGACTGGCGCGCGCTGTGGGACGCGGTCGACGGCTACGGCACCGGCGCGAGCGCGGTGCTGTGGAAGCTGCTGCGCGAGGACGGCGAGCTGGAGGCGCCGCGCGCCGGGCTGTGGCTGCTGAGCCAGTACCTGCGCACGCAGCGCAGACGCCTCTGGGGCAGCGCCGACGCGGTGGAGACGCGGATCGCCTGGGGCTACCTGCACGGCGCGTTCGGGGGACGGCGCGCGTGGCGGCAGGAGCGCGCCACGCAGCGGGCGATCGACCCGGCCCTGCGACCCGCCGCTCCCTTCCCCCCGCCGACGGCCGCGCCGCTGCCGGCGGCTCCGGTGGACGCGGTGCCGCCAACCGCCGTCGCGAGCAGCGAAGCGCCGGCGATCTCGGTCGTCGTGCCGACGGTCGGGCGCGCGGACGTGCTGGCCCGCTGCCTCGCGGCGCTCGCGGCGCAGACGCTGCCGGCGGACGCCTTCGAGGTCGTCGTCGTCGACGACTCGCCCGCGGGCGACGCGCCGATCGCGCCGCCGCCGGGACTCGCGGCGCGCGTGCACCGGAGCCGCGGCTGCGGTGCAGCGGTCGCGCGCAACGAGGGGGCGGCGCAGGCGCGCGGCGCGCTCGTGCTGTTCATCGACGACGACCTGATCGCCGCGCCGGACCTGCTGGAGCGGCACCTCGCCCACCATGCGCAGGCGCCCGCGGACGCGGTCGTGATCGGCTGCTCGCCGCCGCGCCCGCCGCGGCCGGGGCTCGCCGCCCTCGGCGCCGCGCTGTGGTGGGAGGACCAGTTCCGCATGCTCGAGCAGGCGGTGGCGCTCACGTTCACCGAGGCGCTCAGCGGCAACGTCTCGCTCGCGCGCACGGCGTTCGTCGAGCGCTGGCCGTTCGACGTCGGCTTCAGAGGCGTTCGCCGCGAGGACTGGGAGTGGGGCTACCGCCTGCTGGAGGGCGGCGCGCAGCTGCGCTACGCGCCCGACGCGCTCGCCGCGCACGAGTACGAGCTGAGCGCCGGCGCGCGCCTGCGCGCGTGCCGGCTGGAGGGCCGCGGCGACGTGCTGCTCGCGACGCGCCATCCGCAGGCGGCGGCGGCGCTGCCGCTCGCGCACCTGCGCAGCACGACGTGGCGCCGGCCGCTGCGGCGCGCGTTCGCGACGCTGCTCGGCGACCCGCGCGCGGACGCGCTCGTGCTGCCGCTGCTCGACCTGCTGGAGCGCGCGCGCCTGCGCGGCGCGTGGTCCGCGCTCTACCGGCGCGCGCAGCGCGCCGCATACGCCCACGGCGTGCGCGCCGGCGGCTGGGACGGCGGCGCGGCGGCGACCGCTCCGCCTTCGCTCGACGTCGAGCTCACGGGCGACGAGCCGCTGCCGCCCCCCGGCGCCGTGCTGCCGCGCCTGCGCGTGACGCACGCCGGACAGGTGCTCGCGGAGCTGCAGCCGCGGGAGGGCTGGCATCCGCGCGTCGCGACGCGGCTGGCGGAGCTGCTCGCGGGCGATCCGGCGCTCGCCGAGCCGGAGGCGGAGCCGGAGTCGCCCGCGCCGCTGCAGGCGGCGGTCACGGTCGTGCTCGGCCCCGGGCGCGCGCCGGGTGACGCGCGCGCCTGCGACGAGCTGGAGGCGGCGGGCGCACGCGTGGTCGTGCTGGACGGCGAGCCGGCCGCGCACTGGGAGCAGGTGCTGGAGGCCGCTGCGGCGGCGCAGACGGAGCTGGTCGCGATCCCCCTGCCCGGCCGCACGCCGACGGCGCGGTGGCTCGCGGAGGTCGAGGTCGCCTTCCGGGCGCCGCGCGTCGCGCTCGCGCTCGGCCAGGGCCTGCGGCCGACGTGGGCGCCCGAGCCGCTCACGCTGCACGAGCGGCGGCGCGGCCGCGTCCCGTTCGCGCCGCTCGGCGGCCCCGCCGACTACCTCGTGCTGCGGGCGGGCGCGCTGGAGCCGCTGCGCACGGCCGCCGCGCACGCGGCGTACGGGCCGATGGCGGTCGCGTTCGCGTGCGCCGAGGCGGTGCTCGCACAGGGCGACCTCGTCGCGCACCGCAACGCGCACGGGCTCGACCCGAGCGCCGGCACGTGGCCGACCGCGCAGGAGCGCGAGCGCGCCAAGCTCGCCGCCTGGGGCGCGCTGCTTGCCGACCATGCGCTCGCCGCTCCGGGCCTGCGCGGCCCCACGCGGCTCGCGGGGATCACCGTCGCCGGCGCCGCGCTGGGCGCGCGGCGGGCGCTGCGCAGAGGCCGGCCGGCGACCGCCGTCACTGCGCGCGAGTCGGCCTCGGCGCTGCTGCGTGGCTATGCTGCCGCGTTCGAAGGTCGCGAGCCGGAACGAGCCCCATGAACGAGTCGCCCAGCACGAGGCTGAGCCCATCCGTCGCCCAGAGCCTGCCGCTCAAGCGGAAGCTGTCCGAGGGCGTCCAGCTGCTGCAGCTGTACCGCCGCGAGGCGCGCGCCGGCGTCGAGTTCGACAGCCTGCTCGCCGAGCTGGACGAGTACGACGAGCTGCTGAGACGCCACGCGGGCATCGCGCTCGCCGACGCCAAGGTCTTCGAGATCGGCTTCGGCGCCCGTCCCTACCGCCAGATGGCGCTTCAGAGCATGGGCATCGACGTGCGCGGCGTCGACGCGGAGGCGCCGGCGCTGTCGGGCGGGCCCTCGCACTACGCCGAGATGCTGCGCCGCAACGGCGCCGAGCGCGCGGCGAAGTCGCTCGTGCGCCACGCGCTGTTCGACCGTGGCGAGGAGCGCGCACTGGACCGCGCGCTGCACAGACGCGGCCTCAGACGCCGGCTCGACCCGTCGCGGCTGCTGGTCGCCGACGCCGGAACGATCGAGCTGCAGGAGAGCGCGCTCGACCTCGTCTTCTCCGAGGACGTGTTCGAGCACATCGAGCGCGAGACGCTCGGACGCGTGGTCGCGAACATGGCGCGCTGGCTGCGGCCGGGCGGGGTCGCGCTGATCCGGCCCAACGTCTTCACCGGGATCACCGGCGGCCACCTGATCGAGTGGAGCCGCCGCGCGCTGCGCCAGCCGCCGGCGCACAGGCGGAGCGAGCCGTGGGAGCACCTGCGCCAGCGCCGCTACGCGCCCAACACGTACCTCAACGAGATGACGCGCACCGACTACCGGACGCTGTTCGCGCCCTACTTCGAGATCGTCGCCGAGCGCGTGACGCAGCCGTCGCTCGGCCGCGAGCACCTCGACGAGCGCGCCCGCGCGGAGCTGGAGCGCTGGCCCGAGGAGGAGCTGTTCTCGAACCAGACGCTGTTCGTGCTGCGCCCGCGCAAGGCATGAGCGGCACCCCCCGCCGCGTCTTCCTGGTGGGGCTGTACGGGGTCGACAACGTCGGCGACGACGCGATCCGGCTCGCCGTCGAGCGCGCGGCGCCGCAGCTCGGCGCCGAGGTCCACCGCTATGCCGTGCGGCGCGACGGCGGCGACCCGCGCGCGGTGCGGCTGCGCGCCGACCCGCGCGGCTACCTCGCCGCGATCCGCACCGCCGACGTCGTCGCACTCGGCGGCGGCGGGCTGCTGAAGGACGAGGGCCACGCGCTGCTGCGCGGCTACGGGATCCTGCTGGAGCTGCTCGCGACCGCGCTCGCGGCGCGCGCGCTGCGGCGCCGCGTCGTGCTGCTGGCGATGGGCGCGGGGCCGATCCACACGCGCCGCGGCCGCTGGCTCGTCGGCGCGATCGCGCGGCTCGCGCACGTGCGCCAGGTGCGCGACGAGGACTCGGCGCGGACGCTGCGCGCGCTCGGCGTGCGCGACGTCGAGGTCACGACCGACCCGACCTTCTCGATGTACGACGCGTCCGCGTCCCCGTCCCCAGCCGACGCGAACGCCCACGCGGTCGTGAGCATGCGCCCGTGGTTCATGTTCGAGCCCGACCGCGACGCGCGCGAGGCCGCCCTGCAGACGGCGTTCGCGCACGCCGCGGACGTGCTCGCCGACGCCGGCGCCGCGCCGCATTTCGCGAGCCTCTACTGGCCGCGCGACCGCAACGCCTCCGAGGCGGCGATCGCGCGGATGGCGGGCGCCGAGCGGGCGCGGGCGCTCGACGGGCCGATCGACTGGGACGCACTCGCGGCCGAGCTGCAGGGCGCGCGGGCGCTGGTCGCGATGCGCTACCACGCGATCGCGTGCGCGGCGATGGAGGGCTGCGCGATCGTGCCGGTCGCCTACGAGCCGAAGGTCGCGTCGCTTGCGCAGGCGCTGGGGCTGCCGTTCCTCGACGTCGCGGATCCGCAGCTCACGGAGCGGCTGCCGGAACTGACCGCCGCGGCGCTGGCGGACCCGGACGCGCACCGCGCGACGCGCGAGCGGCTCGCGGAGCTTGCGGCCGACGCGCGTGCCGGGCTGCGGCGGGTGCTCGTCGGCTGAGCTCCGCTCACACGCTCGCTCGCGCTCGTCGCGTACATCGTGGGCATCGAGGGGGAGGTCGCAGGGGCTGGTCGCGCCGCCGTTTGCGGCAACTTCGTCGCGCAATGGCGACAAACGTGACGCTCCGGATTTACGACAGTGAATCTGCTCGTCCAGGAGACGTGTAAATCCGCGGTGGTGGAAATCGGACCTGAGCGCGAGCGGCCATCTGTGCCACCCGACCCGCGCAACGTGACGAAAGAGCGCACGAACGCCCGCCCCGCTCCCCCTCGATGCCCACGACGCACGCCAGGGCGCGGCGCACGCCGGAGCGGAGCGCCAAGCTAGCGAGCGCCCCTCACCGCACCAGCTCCCACCGGTGCGCCGGCCGGAACACCCCGTTGTCATGCCCGCTGCCGGTGACCGTGATGCGGTACGCGCGCCAGTGGTAGTCGTAGGCGTACTCCCAGTCGCCGCGGAAGACGCCGACGTCGACCCAGTACTCGCCCGGCAGCAGGGCGAGCTCCTGGAACGCGACGCGCACGCCGAGCGCGTCGCTGACGCGCCCGAGCGCGAGGCCCTCGCCGTCGCTGCTGGTGTCGTAGACCGTCAGCTCGTCGCTGACGCGCGTGAGCGTGACGCCGACGATCGGCGACTCCAGCGGCTCACCGGTCGGCGCGACCGTGAGCGCGACCGTCAGCTCGCCGCCGAGCGCCACCTCGTCGGCGGGCAGCCCGTCGGCGCCGTGCAGGACGACGTCGGAGACGGCGGCTTCCTGGCTGCCGAAGCGGTTGCGGCCCAGCTCGAGGCCCTCCAGCGGCGCCTCCTCCTCCCCGGGCTGCGGCGTGCGCGCGCGCGTCTCGTCGTGCATCGCGGTGCGGTAGAGCGCGACGATCTCCTCCGCCGGCCCCTGCGCGCGCGCCCGGCCGCGCTCCATCCAGATCGCGCGGTCGCACTCCTCGACCACCTGCTCGAGCGAGTGGGAGGCGAGCAGCATCGCCGTGCCGTGACTGCGCAGGTCGGCGATCCACTCCATGCAGCGCCGCTGGAAGCCGAGGTCGCCGACCGCGATCACCTCGTCGAGCAGCAGCAGGTCGGGCTTCAGCTGCGCGATCACGCCGAACGCGAGGCGCAGCCGCATGCCGTCGCTGTAGGTGCGCAGCGGCGCCTCCTCGAAGCCCTCGATCTCCGCGAAGGCGAGGATGTCGGGCAGCCGCGCGATCGCGTCTCTGCGCCGCAGCCCGGCCGCCATCGCCGACGTCAGGGCGTTCTCGCGCCCCGACAGCTCGAAGTCGAAGAGGTCGCCGAGGCTCAGCACCGAGGCGGTGTCGGCCGGCGCGAGCACCTGCCCGCGGGTCGGGCGCCCGATCCCCGACGCGAGTCGCAGCGCCGTCGACTTGCCGGCGCCGTTGTGCCCGATCAGCCCGACCGCCTCGCCGGCGTGCAGCTCGAACGAGACGTCGTTGAGCGCCCACAGCTGCTCCTGCGAGCGCACGAGCAGCGGCAGGCGGCTGCTGAAGACGGCGCGCAGCGTGCGCGCGCCCGGGGTCCAGCGCGGGTAGCTCTTCCACACGCCGTCGAAGCGCAGCCGCGGCGCGCGCGAGGTGCCGGTCGCGACGCTCATTGGAAGTCCGCGAAGCGCGGCTCGAGGCGTCGGAAGAACAGGTACCCGAGCAGGGCGACGAGCGCGCTGCCGGCCACGACCACGGCGATCAGCCACGTGTGCGGCCACGGGTCGTCCAGCAGCAGCGCCCGGTAGCAGCCGATGATCGTCGCGAGCGGGTTGAGCTCGAGCAGCCAGCGGTACTGCGGCGGCCACGTGTCCGAGGCGTAGAAGACCGGGGTCATGTAGAACAGCAGCGTCAGGCCGAGGAAGACGACGTTCGGCACGTCGCGGAAGAAGACGGCCGCCGCCGACGCGAGCCACGCGATCCCCGCCATCAGCAGCAGCTGAACCGGGATCAGCAGCGGAGCCAGCAGCAGCGTCCAGTGCAGCTCGTCGCTGACGACGAGCAGGAGCAGCAGCACCGGCAGCGCCAGCAGCACGTCGACGAGCGGCACGACGACCGCGACGAGCGGGATCGCCGCGCTCGGCACGCGGCTCTGCAGCACGAGGTGGCGCTGGGCCGCGACGCTCGTGGCGGCGTCGCCGAGGCCGGTCGAGAACCACGTCCAGGCGATCAGGCCGACGAACACGAAGACGGGGAAGTTCTCGATCTCCTGGTGGAACACCTTCGAGAAGACGAACACGAGCACGGCGAGCTGCGCGAGCTGGCGCGTGAGCGGCCACAGCCAGCCGAGCAGCGTCAGGCTGTGCTTGCTCTCCAGCTCGCGGCGGGCGAGGCGCGTGACGATCTCCCACACCGCCGACGTCGTGACCGGCCGGCGGTGCGCGAGGCCGAGCGCGACCGCGTCGTCCTCGGAGGGCGCCGGCGCCGGCTGCGTGCGCGCGGCGGCGCTCATCGACCCAGCTCCGCGAGCGCGCCGCGCTGCTCGCAGATGCGGCGCGCGAGCTTGAAGGCGGCGTCCTGCACGGCCCAGCGACGCAGGCGCCCGCCGGCGGCGATCCCGGCGCCGCACGCGGGCAGCGCGACCGCCGCTGCACGCGGGCGGCGCACGACGGCGGCAAGCGGGCGCGGGAGGCCGGCGAGCGCCGCGGACGGGTCCCACGGGCCGAGCACGTCGGCGTGCGCGCGGTGCAGGCGCACGAGGCCGGCGCCGCGCCGTCCCGCGTCGGCGAGCGCGGCGGAGGCGCTGCGGCGGTGGTGGTGGTCGGCCCGCAGCGCACGCTCGAAGACCCCGTGCAGGCCCGCGCGCTCGGCCCGCAGCCCGAAGTCGCGGTCCTCGTGGAAGACGCCCGGTCCTGCGAACGGCGGCGAGCTGAGGCCGACCGCGAGCGCCGCCTCGCGCCACAGGCCGACGTTGCCGCCCCACAGGTTGTGCAGGACCGGCGCCTCGCCCTGCTCCCAGCGCGCGCAGCGACGCTCGTAGTCGCGCGCGTAGGCGAACTGCGCGACGTCGCCGGGGCCGCGGCGCGCGGGCAGCACGAGCGGGCTGTAGCCGAGCGCGACGCGGCGCGGCTCGGCGCCCAGCAATGCCGTGTGGGCGCTCACGAGCCCCGCGTGCGGCACGACGTCGTCGTCGAGCAGCACCACCAGCTCGCCCGTGGCGGCCTCCACCCCGGCCTGGCGCGCGTCGCTCGGCCCGACGCCCTCGAGGCGCAGCGCGCGCAGCGGCGGACCGGCCGCGGGGCGCGAGCGGAGCCAGGCCGACGTGCCATCGGTGCTACCGTCGTCGACCACCACGATCTCCCGCGTGGCGGGGTCCTGCTGGACCGTCTCGACGACGCGCCGCAGTAAGGTCAGGCGGTCCTTGGTTGCGATCACGACTGAAGTCCTGGGTTCCATGCGACGAGCACGCGGCTGCCCAACCGTGACGGATTCGATCGCCGGTGGTGTCACCGGACCGTGAGTGCGAGCGCGAGCATAGCCTCTCGCGACGGCGCACCGCCTGCGGCGCGCCTGCCCGACCCCGCGTTCCACGCCCGCCACCCGGCGCTGGTGACCGTCGCGGGGCTCGTCTTCGGCTCGCTCGTCGTGGGCGTCGCAGCCGGCCGCGGGCTGGCGGCGGGGCTCGCCGCGGTGGTGGCGATCGCGGTCCTGCTGTGGACCGTCCGCAACCCCGTCACGGGCGCGCTGGCGGTCGTCGCGATCGTGCCCGTCGTGTCCGGTCTCAGACGCGGCCTGCCGATCCCCGGCTTCCGCCTCGCCGAGCTGCTCGGCGTCGGCTACGCGGTGCTGCTGCTGGCGACCGCCGGGCGCGCGAACTGGCGCAGCTGGCGGGCGTTCGACTGGGCCGCCCTCACCTACGTGATCGCCACGTTCACGCTCGGCCTGTTCGACACCTGGCACCGCGGCGACCAGCTGTCGGGCGCGGACCTCGGGCAGCTGATCGGCCCGCTGCAGTTCTTCCTGATCTACCGCGCGATCCTCGTCGCGCTGCCGAAGCGCGCCGACCGCCTGCGCGCGCTCGACTGGCTGCTGCGCGGCAGCATCGCTGTGTCGGTGATCACCTACCTGCAGTCGGCGCGGGTCCCGGGCGTCAACGAGCTGCTCGTGTGGCTCACGGGACAGGACTACTCCGGGCGCCTGGCGTGGGCGATCCCCCGCGCGAACGGCCCTTTCCCGCACTGGACGATGCTCGCCGGCTACATGTTCGCGATCGTGCTGCTGTGCACGGGCCTCCTGCTCGGCGGCGCGAGCGGGCGCCGCCGCCGGCTCGTGCTCGTGACGCTCGTCACGTCGTCGATCACGCTCGTGCTGACGGTGACGATCGCGCCGATGATCGGCGCGCTCGTCGGATCGCTCGCGCTCGCCTGGTGGTACCGCCGCTCGGGCCGGATGCTCGCGTACGTCGGGATCGGCGGCGCCGTGCTCGTGATCGCGTTCGCCCCGCTGCTCTCGCGCCGCACCGACGACCAGTTCCAGACGGCCTCCTCGAGCAACGCGAGCTACTCGCTCGTCCCCCACACCGTCTCCAGCCGCATCGGCTTCTGGACCGACCAGTACCTGCCGGCGCTGCAGGGGCGCTGGGTGACGGGCTACGGGCCGCAGATCCCGCCCGAAGTGACGTGGAAGTACACGGAGTCCGTCTACATCGGGCTGCTGCTGCGCGGCGGCCTGCCGCTGTTGCTGATCTACGGGCTGCTGACGCTGGCGTTCGCGCTGCTGGCCATCGAAGTCGCGCAGCGGCGGCCCCTGAACCCCGCCGGCCCGGTGCGCGCCGGTCCCGACGAGGAGCGCTCGCTCGAGCGCGGGATCGCGCGCGCCACGGTCGTGATGCTGTGCGTGCTCGCCGTGACGCAGCTGATCGCACCGCTGTTCCTGACGACGGGCCTGCCGCACGTGTGGTGGATCCTCGCCGGCCTGGTCGCGGGCGCGGCGGCGGATCGGCGCTGAGCGTGAAGCGCTTCGGGTCGCTGTGGTCGGAGGCCGGCGTCGTGCTGGCCGGCAACGTGCTGGCGCGCGCGCTCGGCTTCCTGTTCCCGCTCGTGCTGGCGCGCGTGATCGCGAAGGACGACTTCGGCACGGTCTACTTCTTCATCGGGACCGGCTACTTCGTCGGCGAGCTGACCGGCTTCCCGACCGCGATGACGCGCTTCATCGCCGCCGAGGGGCCGAGCGGAGCGTGGCTGTCGTCCGCCCTGACGGGCGGCGCCCCGCTGATCGCGCTGTCGCTGGTGATCGGCGAGCTGCTGTCGAACACCGCCGACGCGCCGCCCGGGCAGATGTCGATGGTGATCGTCGGGCTGACGCTCGACGCCTACTACTTCGGGCTGCTGCGCGGCCTCAAGCGCTACAAGCTGCTCGCCAGCTACCGCGTCAGCGCGAACCTCGCGCAGATCCTGCTGCTGGTGGGGGCGATCCTGCTCGGCATCAAGTCGCCGATGGTCGCGATCGCGATCTACTCGTTCGTCTACATCGTCCCGATCGCCGCGATCGAGCTGCTGCGCCACCCGCTGCACGACGCGCTGCGCGGCACGCTGCGCCCCGACCGCGATCGCGTGTGGCGGCTGACGAAGTTCGCGCTCCCCGCGTTCCTGTCGGGGACGGCCGCGGCGGGCCTGACGCAGGCCGACCTGCTGTTCGTGCGGCTGCTGGCGCCCGACGCGCTGCCCGACTACGCGGCCGCGCGCAGCCTCGTGCAGCCGGTGATGCTCGCGCCGTACGCGATCGCGATCGTAATGCTGCCGGCCGTCGCCTCCGCCGTGGAGCGCGAGCGCTGGCGGCTGCTCGCGCGCGCGCTCGGCGTGACGACGCTGCTGGGCGTGCTGTCCGTCGGCGTCTACCTCGTCGCGGGCACGTGGATGGTCGACACGATCCTGCCTGCTTCCTACGGCGACGCCACGAACGCGCTCGTGCTGCTGGCGGCCGGGCTCTCGGGGATGGGCGTCTACTCGGTCCTCAGCCAGTGGTGGATGGGGATGGGACGCCCAGGGCCGCCGGCGATCGCGCTGACGCTGGGCGCGCTCGTGGCGATCGGGCTGCAGTACGCGCTGACGCCCGATCACGGCGCGGTCGGCGCCGCGGTCTCGCTGATCGGCGGCGTCGCCTTCGCGCTGGTCGCGCTCGGCGCGGCGACGCTGCGCGTGCGCGCGCGGTCGCGCCACGTCAGCGCGCAGCCCGAGCCCGCGAACGCGGGTTGACGCGGCGATGCGGCCGCGGCTAGCGTCCGGCGGCGTTCACCCGAGCGAGGAGCAGCGATGCGCACCAAGGTCCTGATCGCCGTGCTGGCACTGGCCGCCGCGGCCGCGACGCCGTCCGTCGCCCCCGCTGCGAGACCGCAGCCGCACTGCGGCGACGTCGTGACGACGTCGGTCAAGCTCACGCAGGACCTCGACTGCAGCGCTGCGAGCGCGGCGGCCGCGCTGACCATCGGCGCCGACGACGTCACGATCGACCTCGGCGGCCACAGACTGGTGGGCAGAATCGGCCTCGTCGGCGTCGCCGACGGCGGCTTCGACGGGCTCGTGCTGCGCAACGGGACGCTCACCCGCTTCAGCCGCGCGGTCGTGCTGCAGGACGCCGGCGGGAGCCGCCTGAAGGCGCTCGTCGCCGACGGCTCCGACGTGGCGCTCCTGCTCCACGGCGCGCACGATGCCACGCTCGCCTCGGTGCAGGCGCACGGCGGCGACTACGGCCTCGGGATCGAGGCGGCCTCGGACGGCGTGCGCGTGGCCGACAGCCTGCTCGTCGGGCAGACGTCCGGCGCCTACGTCGACGCTTCCGACGGCACGACGATCGTGCGCACGACAGTCTCCGGCGAGGACGGCCTGTCGGTGTTCGACTCCGATCACAGCCGCATCGCCGACAGCCACTTCATCGGGTTCTTCGACGGCATGCGCGTGAACGGCTCCGACAACGTGATCGCACGCGACACGATTCTCGCCGCCCAGTCGGGCTTCTTCGGCCGCTCGCTCGTGCTGACCGGGGACCGCAACGTCGTGCGCGACAGCAGCGTGAGCGACGGCGGCTTCTCCGGCAACCCCGGCTTCGACGTCGTCTCCGGGACCGGCAACGTGCTGCGACGCAACGTGCTCGCCGGGCCGGTCGGCTGGGAAGAACCGAAGGACGGCATCCTCGTGGAGGCGGCGGCGCTCGACACGCTGCTCGTGGAGAACGCGTCGTCCGGCTACGCGGACGACGGGATCGAGGTCGACGCCGCGAGCACGACGCTGCGCTCCAACATCGCGAACGACAACGGCGACCTCGGGATCGAGGCGGTGACGGGCGTGCACGGCCGCGGCAACCAGGCGAGCGGGAACGGCAACCCGGCGCAGTGCACGGGCGTCGTCTGCAGCTGATCCGCGCCCGGCCGGCTCAGGTGGCAGGCGGCGCCGACAGCCACGCGACAGGGCGGTCGACGAACGTCCCCAGGGCGGCGGCCACGAGCCGCGGCTCGGTGCGCGCCTCGACGACGTTCTCGCCGTAGCCGGGGCTGCGGTAGCCGACGCCGACGCTCCAGCGCGGGACGTAGTCGCCTCCGGGCGGGACGCCGGCGCGCACGACGCCGCGCACCGGCAGGCCCGGCCAGCCGACGCCGCCGTCCTCGCGCTGGCCGGCGCACGGCGAGCCGTCGCCGACGCCGGGCCAGACGGAGTTCGCGAGCGCGCGCCCGGGGCGCGCGGCGACCCACACCTGATCGAGCGCGACCGGGTAGCCCGTGCAGCTTCTCGGCTCCGTCAGCCACAGCATGTGGCCGCCGCCGTGGCCGGACGGCTCGGGCAGCGCGCGCAGGTCGGCGTAGCGCACGAACGCGGCCCCGATCGGGCCGAGCGCGACCGGCAGCTGCAGGCCCTGGAAGCCGCTGGAGCCGGTCAGGCGGTCGATCCGCAGCTCGCCCACGCCGCCCCACGGCTGCACGACGTCGGCGTGCGTGGTCGCCTGGCTGCCGTGCAGGCCGACGATGCGGACGTTCTCGATCTGCACCGCTGCCTGCGGCGCGCTGAGCGCGATCCCGTCGCCCTCGCCGCCGCCGGAGCCGTCGATCAACACGCCCTCGACGTGGACGGTCCCGGTCTGGCCCTTGAAGTACAGCGCGCGCCGCTGCTGGTCGGTCGTCGTCCCCGGCGGCAGCGAGATGTGCCCGCCGATCACGACGACGTTGCGGCCGCCCTCGACGAACGCGCCGCCGAGCTTGCGCTCCGCCGGCAGGCGCAGCACGTAGTCGCGCCCCGGCGCCAGCCGCACGTCGCTGTAGCCCGTGCCGAGGCGGATCGTCTGCGGCGCCGTGAGCGTCGGCGGCGGCCAGCGCAGCGGCCCGCAGCGCAGCGGGTCGAGGCGCGTGCGGGCGGAGCTGCGGGCCGTCCGGCCGCCGCGCGTGCGCGCGACGAGCGTCAGCCGCGAGGCGCGGCAGATCCCCAGCCGCCGCTCGCCTTCCGCCGTCGGATGCAGCCGCACGGTGCGCGGGCTGCCGGCGCGCAGGTGCAGCACCACGCTGTGCGCGAGCGTCCGCCCGTCCCCGCCGCGCAGGCGCAGCCGCACGCTCGCGGCGCTGCGCGAGCCCACGCGCGCCTGCAGCCGCGGCTGCTCGCGCGGGGTCTCGAGGCCGGCCGGCAGCAGCCGCACGCTCAGCGCGGGCTGCGCGGCGGCCGCCGCAGCGGGCAGCAGCAGCGCCGTGAGCAGCAGGAGCGTCGCCGTGCGGAGCGGGCGCATGGCGCCGTCAGGACGGCTCGGTCGCGCGCGCCAGGATCCGCGTGGCGGCGGAGGCGGGGTCGAGGCGGCGGGCGCAGACCTCGTCGAGCAGGTCCTGCACCTCGGAGTCCTCGCGGATCGCGCTCTCCAGCTCGCGCCGCATGCGCGAGGTGGCGATCGCGATGACCTCGTTCATGAGGTTGCGGCGACGGCGCTCGAGCAGCGTCCCCTCCTGCTCGATGTACGCGCGGTGCGCCTCCATCTGCTCCAGCAGCTCCTCGACGCCTCTGCCGAAGGCGGCCTCGGTCTTGACGATCGGCACGCGCCAGCCTCTCTGCTCCCCCAGGCTGAGGACGCCGCGGATCTCGCGCACCATCGTGTCGGTCAGCGGGTGGTCGGCCTTGTTGACGACGATCACGTCGGGGATCTCCATCACGCCGGCCTTCAGCGCCTGGATCGAGTCGCCCGAGCCGGGCATCAGCACGAGCACGATCGTGTCGGCGTGGTCCATCACGTCGACCTCCGCCTGCCCGACGCCGACCGTCTCGACGAGCACGACGTCGCGGCCGGAGGCGTCCATCAGCAGCGCCGCCTGCAGTGCGGCCTCAGAGAGGCCGCCGAGCGCCCCGCGGTTCGCCATCGAGCGGATGAAGACGCCGCCGTCGAGGAAGTGCTCGGTCAGGCGGATGCGGTCGCCCAGCAGCGCTCCCTGCGTGAACGGCGAAGAAGGGTCGATCGACAGCACGCCGACCGTGCGGCCGCGCGCGCGCTCGGCTCTCGTGAGCGCGCCCAGCAGCGTCGACTTGCCGACGCCCGGCGGGCCCGTGAAGCCGACGACGGACGCTCTGCCGGTGTGCGGGTAGACCTCGCGCACCAGCTCCCAGCCCTCCGGGCGGTCGTCCTCGACGAGCGTGATGGCGCGTGCGAGGGCGCGCTTGTCGCCCTTCAGCAGGCGCTCGGCGAGGGTCGGGTCGGGCGTCATGGGCCGCGGATGATCGCAGGCCGGGCAGCCGGCACGCGCATCCGTCGTGGCGCCGCCGAGGCCCCCTCGCACATACCATGCCCGGAGATGGACCACGCCCTCGCGCCGCCGCCGGTGGACCTCCCGCAGGAGCTCCGCACCGCCCCCTCCCCGCCGCACGGAGGCCCGCTCGCGCTGCTGCGCTTCATGCGCCGCAACGGCATGCTGAACCACCGCTACGGGCTGCTGCTGCTGCGGCTCGCGTGGCTGAAGCTGCGCTGGGGCGGGCGCCTGCAGACCGACGGGATCGCGTTCGTCTGCCCCGGCGTGCAGTTCGAGATCGGCCGCGGCGCACGCGTCGTGCTCGGCCGCTGGTCGTGGCTCGGCCACGGCACGAAGGTGCGCGCGCACGAGGGCGAGGTGCTGATCGGCGCGAAGTCGGTGCTCGGACAGGAGTGCACGATCTCCGCCTACCAGCACGTCTCGATCGGGCGCGAGTGCATCGTCGCCGACCGCGTGATGCTGATCGACTTCGATCACGGCGTCGTCGAGGTCGAGCGGCCAATCCGCCTGCAGGGGATCTACAAGCGCGACGTGCGCGTCGGCAACAACGTGTGGCTCGGCTACGGAGCGTGCATCCTGCGAGGCGTGACCATCGGCGACAACAGCGTCGTCGGCACGAACAGCGTCGTGACGAAGGACCTGCCCGCGAACGCGGTCGCGGCCGGCGTCCCGACGCGCGTGGTGCGCATGCGCGACGAGCCGCAGGCGATGAGATGGGCGTGAGCGACGCGACCGAGCGCGCGGCGGTGGACGCCGCGACGCGCGCGACGCCTGCGCAGCCGGCGATCGCGCTGCGCGGCGTCGTCAAGCGCTTCGGCGCGATCGTCGCCGTCGACGGCCTCGACCTCGAGGTGGAGCCGGGCGTCTGCTACGGCCTGCTCGGCCCCAACGGCGCCGGCAAGTCGACGACGATGCGGATGCTGACCGCGCAGGCGATCGCCGACGAGGGCTCGATCGAGGTGCTCGGCTACGCGCTGCCCGGCGAGTCGAAGCAGGCGCGGGCGGAGATGGGCGTGGTCCCCCAGCTCGACAACCTCGACGTCGAGCTGACGTGCCGTCAGATCCTGACCGTCTTCTCCCGCCTCTACCGCGTGCCGGCTGCCGAGCGCCCCGCGGCCGTGCAGCGCGCGCTCGAGCTCGCGAACCTGACCGAGCGCGCCGACACGAAGGTCGACGAGCTGTCGGGCGGGATGCGCCGCCGCCTGCTGATCGCGCGCGGGCTCGTGCACAGACCGCGGCTCGTGCTGCTCGACGAGCCGACCGTCGGGCTCGACCCGCAGGTGCGCCAGGAGCTGTGGGCGCTGATCGACGCGCTGCGCGCCGAAGGCACGACGGTGCTGATGTCGACGCACTACATCGAGGAGGCGGAGCGGCTCGCCGACACCGTGGCGGTGATGGCGAGCGGCCGGATCGTCGCGCGCGGGAAGCCGTCCGACCTCGTGCGCGAGCACGCCGGCGCGCAGACGCACGAGGTCTACGGCCCGCCGGCGCAGCTCGCCGAGCTGCGCGCGCAGGGCGACGCCGCCGGCTGGGCGATGCGCGGCTCGGGCACCGCGCTGGCGATCCTCCACGCCGAGCGCCACGACGGCACGCTGCCCGACGGCGTGCGGCGCCCCGCCACGCTGGAGGACGCGTTCGTCGTGCTGACCGGGGACGAGATCGAGTGACCGCGCTCACGCTCCGCCGCCGCAGGCGCATGCCCGGCCGGCGCCTGCACCGCATCGAGCCGACGGCCGTCATCGGCGTGATGAGCCGCGACGCGACCGTCTTCACGCGCAACTGGAAGACGACCACCTTCTCCTCGATCGTCGAGCCGACCATCTACCTGCTCGCGTTCGGCTTCGGCTTCGGCGCGCTGATCACCTCGATCGGCGGACTCGACTACAAGCAGTACGTCGGGACCGGGATCGTCGCGACCGCGGTCCTCTTCTCCTCGGCCTTCCCCGGCATGTACGGGACGTTCCTGAAGTACCGCTTCCAGCGCACGTACGACGCGTTCCTGGCGGCGCCGGTCGACGTCGACGAGATCGTCAGCGCCGAGGTCCTCTGGATCGGCCTGCGCGCCGGGATCTACGGGAACGTGCCGCTGCTGGTCGCGATCGCGTTCGGGCTCGACCCGCTGCCGTCCGCGGTGCTCGTGCCGATCATCTGCTTCATCACCGGCTGCGCGTTCGTCGCGTTCGGCATCACGCTCGCGGCGAGCGCCGAGTCGATCGACAACTTCAGCTACATCACGAGCGGCGTGCTCACGCCGATGTTCCTGACGGCCGGGACGTTCTTCCCGATCTCCTCGTTCCCGCCGGCGATCGAGGCCTTGGCGCGCTTGAACCCGCTGTACCACTGCGTCCAGCTCGTGCGCGACGTCGTCGTGCTCGGGATCGAGCCGCTTGCGGACCTCGGCCACCTCGCGTTCCTCGTCGCGTTCGGCGTCGTGCTGTGGCGGCTGGCGATCTGGCGCATGCGCAAGCGGCTGATCGACTGATGGCGGAGGTCCCCCGCTTCTTCGTGGACGTCGGGTCGCCCTATGCGTGGCTGGCGGCGGAGCGGGTGGAGGCGGTGCTGCCGGTCGCTCCCGTGTGGGAGCCCGTGCTGCTGGGGGCGATCTTCGGCGCTCGCGGGTCCGGCTCCTGGTCGCTCACCGCCGCCCGGACGGGCGGCATCGAGGAGGTCGAGCGGCGGGCCTCGGCGTACGGCCTGGGCCCGGTGCGCTGGCCGGAGCCCTGGCCGGGCAACACGCTGCTGGCGATGCGCTGCGCGGTGGCGGCTGCGGAGGCGGGCGTTGCCCGGGCCTTCCTGCTCGCCGCTTTGCGGCTCGCCTTCGTGCACGGGCGCGACCTCTCGGACCCGGCGGCGGTGACGGACGCGGCGTCTACGGCGGGCATCGAGGGGGAGGCGCTGCTGGCCGCCGCCTCTACGCCAGAGGTGAAGGATGCGCTCCGCGCCCGCACCGACGCCGCGATCGCGCTCGGCGTCCGCGGAGTCCCGACCGTGCTGGTCGGCGACCAGGCGTTCTGGGGCGACGACCGCTTGGAGGACGCGGCCGCGGCTATCTGATCAGTGTCCTTCTGTTCATCTCATGGATGTACAGAAGGACAGTGCTCGCCGATCAGACGGCGAGGCGACGCAGGTCGCCGTAGATCTCGGCGGTCTGGCGGGCGATGTCGGCCCAGTCGAACTGCAGGACGTGCTCGGAGGCCTCGGCGACGAGGCGATCTCGGAGTGCGTCGTCGGACAGGACGCGCTCCATCATCGTCGCGAGCGATGCGGGGTCGCGGGACTCGAAGCGGAGGCCGACGTGCTCGTTGGGGACGACCTCCCGCAATCCGCCCGTGTCGGCGACGATGCAGGGGCAGCCCGAGGCCATCGCCTCGAGCGCGACGAGCCCGAACGGCTCGTAGATCGACGGGACCACGGTCAGGTCGGCGATGCGGTAGAGCGAATGCAGGACGTCGTCGCCGATCCAGCCGAGGAACGCGCCGTGCCCGGCGAGCCCGAGCGCCTCGGCCTGCTCGCGCAGCTCGGACTCGGCGGTGCCGGAGCCGGCGACCAGAAAACGAACGTTCCCGAGCCGCTCGATCACGCCGGGCAGCGCTTCCAGCGCGATCTGGAAGCCCTTCTCGTAGACGAGCCGGCCGACCAGCAGCACGAGCCGTTCGTGCGGGGCGGCGAACCGCGACCGCAGGGAGTCGAGATCCTCGACCGGCTGCAGGTCGAGCGGGTCGATCCCGTTCGGGATCACGGCGACCCTCGCGTCGTCGAGCGCGTAGATGTCGGAGACGTGGTCGCGCATGTAGTGCGAGCAGGTGATGACCGCATCGGCGCTGTTGGCCATCCACGTCTCGACGCCGTGGATGTGCGACTGCGGATGCTTGTCGACCCAGCCCTGGTGGCGGCCGTACTCGGTCGCGTGGATCGTCACGACCCACGGGCAGTCGAGCGCGCGGGCGAGTCTGTCGCCGGCGGTCGCGACGAGCCAGTCGTGCCCGTGGACGAGGTCGAACTCCATCCCCGCTCCCAGCTCCAGGCCGGCCGCGAGCATGTCCGCGTTCATGTGCTCGATCCAGGCGACGAACTCCGTCAGGTCGCGCGGCTTGCGCGGCTCGCGCACGCGGTGCACGTGCACGCCCCGCATCTCCTGCTCGGGCGCCATCCGCTCGTCGCCGCGCGTCAGCACGTGCACCTCGACGCCCTGCCGGACGAGCTGCTCGGACAGCTTGCGCACGTGGCGCGCGAGCCCGCCCTCGATCAGCGGCGGGTACTCCCAGGAGAGGATGAGGATACGGGTGGAGGCCATCGGGGAAATTGCCTGGCTCTGCGGCCAATGCGACCAGACGCGGGGAGTCTAGAGCGCGCGGGGCATCTCGGAGCCAGACGTCCACACGTCGGAGCCCGCCTCAGCGGCGCGCCAGCTCGACGAATTCCGACCACCTGCGCGTCGGCTCGTAGCCGCGTCTGCGCAGCTGCGCCAGCGCGCCGTCCAGCACCGGCCGCGGCACTATCGCATCCTCGGAGACGAAGACGAGGCTGCCGCCTTCGCGCTCCAGCAGGTCGACGACCGCGTCGACCTGCTCGGTCGTGCCGATCTGCTCGAGGCCGGTGTACGGGCTGACGTTCACGACGCGGGCTTCGCGCGCGATCCGGTGCCCGACGGCGTCGAGGATCGCGACGCGCTGGCCGGGGAACGTCTCGGACGCGACGGCGGCCGCGAGATCCGGGCGGTGCAGCGGCTGCGTCGGCGCGACGGCGCGAATCCGGTGCAGCTGGTCCCCGGGGCTCGGGACCTGCGCGATCGAGCAGACCGCGAGCCCGAAGCCGAGCAGCACGGCGACCTCGGCCGGCATCGGCAGGCGCCGCCCGTCGCGGGTGGCGCGCACGACCGCGACGACGAGCAGCGCGAGCGCGAGCGCCCATGCCGAGAAGAGGCAGACGAGCGTCGCCGGATGCGAGCGGTAGGCGTAGTAGTAGATGCTCGCGCCGAGTCCGAAGATGCCGCTCCACGCGAGCATCCCGGTGAGCGCCGCGTCGGGGTCGCGCACGCGCGTGCGCGCGGCCGCCGCCGCGACGGCGCCGACGAAGGTCGCCGACATCAGCAGGTGGAAGCCGAGCCGCGGCAGCGGCAGGTTCCCGTAGCCGCCGGAGGCGAACGTGCGGCCATAGACGACCATCACGTCGAGCTGCGGCAGCGAGCCGGCGCGGATCAGCGTGAGGACGACGACCGCGAGCAGCGCCGCCGCCAGGCCCGCCGCCGCGGCGGCGGCGAGGCGCAGCAGCCGCGCGCGCGTCGCCGGCTGCGCCGTGCACGCGACGGCCGCCGTCGTGGCGCCCAGCGCGGCGACGCCGAAGTCGATGTTGTCGAGCGCGACGAGCCCCGCCGCCGCGAACAGGGCCGCGGTCGCGAGGCGCCCGCCGCGCCCGCCGATCCAGCGCACCGTCAGCCACGCGAGCAGGTAGGGCCCGGCGTAGCGCAGCGGGAACAGGCCGAAGTAGTTCGCCGGGTAGTAGCGCGACTCGCCGATGCCGGGGATGACGTGCGTGTTGATCGTGAAGAGGCTCGTCGCGAGCACCGGGACATACAGCGCCAGCGCCGCCGGCGCGTGGCGCGTGACGCGCCGCAGGACGTCGTAGAGGGCGAGCAGCGCCGCGCCGGTGAGCGCCGTCATCAGCAGCGAGAAGCCCCAGTAGGACCCGCCGAAGGCGCGCAGCGGCAGTGCCGTCGCGTAGGGCCAGATCGACGCGTACGCGGCCATGTCGACGAACGGCGAGCGGGCGTTGAGAACCGAGGTCGCCTCGTCGAACGCGAAGCGGTCGAGGAACGTGACGTCGGCCGGGGCGAACGTCAGGCCCGCGTCGGTCGAGATCGCGGGCAGCAGCCAGACGGCGGTCAGAGCGAGCGCGAGCAGCAGGCACGCGACGCCGGCCGGGCGTGACGTCAGCCGCGCCGCCAGGCGCCCGCCGCCGGGCGCGCGGCGGCGCGCGCGCAGGCCGATCCAGGCGGTCGCCGACGCCGCCAGCGCCGCCGCGACCGCCACCGTCGCAGGCCGGAAGTAGATGCGTCTGGCCTCGCCGGCGAGCACCTCGCGCTGCGCGAGCCAGGCGACGGCGAGGAACGCGAGCAGCGCGACCTGGACGCCGAGCACGAGCCCGCGCCGCCACGCCGGCGGCAGCCCGCGGCGCGTGTGCACGCGCAGGATCGCGAGCGCATAGCCGCCGACCGCGGCGACCGCGAGCACGTAGCCGGCCTGCACCGTCGGCTTCGGCACGACCAGTTCGAGCGCCCAGTAGTGGTACTGCGGCGGGGCGAAGACGACGTCCCCGAGCGGCGGGGCGAGCAGCGCCACCAGCGGGACCGCGAGCGCGGCCGCCGGCGCGAGCAGCAGCCACGCGAGCTCTCCGGCGGTCGGCGGTCGTGCGTGCTCCGGCATCGCGTCGCCTACCGCTCGTACTCCGCCACGACGTCGCTCGGCCAGCCGTGCTCCACCGACCACGAGCCCACCGCCCGGTAGCCCTGCGCCCGCATGTCGTCGTCGAACTCGGGCGGCACTCTGTCGGAGACGAAGACCTTGGCGCCCCCTTCGGCCTCGAGCATCCGCAGGCTCTCGTGCAGCTGGTCGCGCGTGGGCATCTGCCCGAGCCCGGGATACGGGCTGACGTTGACG
This sequence comes from uncultured Actinomycetes bacterium, assembly GCA_963812435.1. Classification (GTDB taxonomy): domain Bacteria; phylum Actinomycetota; class Thermoleophilia; order Solirubrobacterales; family Solirubrobacteraceae; genus Conexibacter. Next base: position 1,679,342 of record CAWEUZ010000002.1, on the reverse strand, counting down.
ACGCCGGCGTCGTCGGCGACGCGGTGCCCGGTCGGCGAGAGCACCAGCACGCGCTCGCCGGGATGCGTCTGCTCCGAGACGACCTGCGTCACGTACGGGGCGCGGAACGCGTCAGCGGGGATGTAGGACAGCTGGCCGGGCTCGAGCCGGTTCTCGATCCGCCGTACCTGCGCCCAGGGCGACGGCAGCTGCGCGATCGAGCAGGCCGCGAGCGCGAGCCCGAACAGCACGGCGACGGCCGGCAGGCTCAGGCGGCGCCCCCGCACCGCCACCGCCTCGTAGACCACGACCACGAGCAGCGCGAGCGCGAGCGCCCAGAGCGCGAAGAAGTCGATCAGGACGTCGGGATGCGAGCGGTACGCGTAGTAGTACATGCTCGCGCCGAGCCCGAACAGGCCGGTCCACGCGAGCATGCCGGTGAGCACGCGGTTGCGCTCACGCGCGGCGGCGCGGACGCCGGCGGTCGCGAGCGCCGCCACGAACGTGAGCGTGATCACGACGTGGAGCCCGAGCGCCGGCAGCGGCAGGTTCCCGTTGCCGCCGATGACGAAGATGCGGCCGTAGCGCGACAGCAGCCCCAGCTGCGGCAGCGAGCCCGCGCGCACGAGCGTCAGCAGCGACGCGAGCGCCGCCGCCGCGACGAGCCCGAGCGCCGCGCAGGCGCCGAGGCGGGCGAGCGCGCGCCTGTCGAAGGCGGGCCGCGTGAAGAGGATCGCCGCCGCCGTCCCGAGCAGCGCCGCGCCGCCGAAGTCGACGTTGTTGAGCGCCGCGAGCCCGGCCGCGGCGAACAGCGCGACCGTCGTGCGCCCGCGCCGCTGCTCGCGCCCGAGGTAGACCGCGGTCAGCAGCGCGAGCAGGAACGGTCCCGCGTAGCGCAGCGGGAACATCCCGTAGTAGTTGCCGGGGCTGTAGCGCGAGACCGGCGTGCCGGTCTGGATGAAGAAGGCCATCGCGAGCACCGGCAGGTAGAGCGCGACCGCGAACAGCGCGCTGCGCGTCACGCGCAGCAGCACGCCGAGGACGGCCAGCAGCGCCACGCCGGTGAGCGTCGCCATCGTGACGGTGAAGGCGGCGTAGGTGTCCCCGAACAGCCGCAGCGGGATCGCGACCGCGTACGGCCACAGGTTCCCGTAGGCGACCATGTTCACCAGCGGCGAGCGGCCGTTCAGGACGGCGCTCGACTCGTCCATGAACCACGCGCCGAGGAATAGCGCCTCCGGCGCCCCGAGCAGCCCGGCGTCGGTGTAGACGGCGCTGAGCGCCGCCGTGGCCGTCGCGAGCACCGCGACGACGATGCACGCGCCGGCCAGCGTGCGGGACTCGACGAGCCTGCGTCCGAGCGTGAAGGGAGCTGCGTCGGCTTCCGGCGCGCGGGATCGGCGCGCGCGCTCGAGCGACGCCGCCGCGAGCGCCGTCAGCAGCGCCGCGACGACGAGCGTGGCGGTCGTGAAGTAGCGACGGGTGCTGCCGGACCCTTCCGCGTGCGGCTGCGCGAGCCAGCAGACGACGATCAGCCCCGCGCCGAGCAGCTGAGCCGCGAGCACCGCCGCGCGACCGACGCCGCCCGGCAGCCGCAGCCCGCGGCGGGCGAGGACCACAATCGCGACGGCGTACGCGATCGCCCAGGCGACCATCAGCAGGTAGCCGGCCTGGATCGCCGGCTTGCGGACGGGCGTGATTTCGGCCCAGTAGGTGATCGCCGGACGCGGGAACGCGAGGCTGCCGAGCGGCGGCGCGAGCGCCAGCGTGAGCGGCACCGCCAGCGCGACGGCGAGCGGGAGCAGGAGCCAGCCGAGCGCGGTCGCCGAGACGCGCTCGCTTCGCGAGGCCGCATCGATCTTCAACATGCCGATCCCCCGTCAGCCGAGACCGGCCGACGCTACCACAGAAACTAGAGCGTCAGGGCGGCCTCGAACGCGGCTCGGTGCCCGGCGGCGCGCTCGCGCGGGTAGCTTCCCGCCAGCTCGCGCGTGACCTGGAAGGCCCAGTCGCTGGACTGCAGCAGCAGCAGCTCGCGCTCCGCGTCCGCTGGCGGGCGGACCCGCCCCAGCAGCGCGCGCAGCTCCGCTTCGCGCGCCCCCCAGGCGAGCTCGGCGGCCGGCGGCCCGTCCCACGTCGACAGGTCGCGCGGCGTGCCCCAGGTGGTCGTCGGCAGCTCGCCGTCGTGCACGGCGGCGAGCCGCACGGACGCGTGCCGGGTCAGCGCCTCGTCGAGCGGGGCGAGCGCGAGCCCCTGACGCTCGGCCTCCTCGATCACCGCGCCGAGCCAGGCGGTCCCCTCGTACCACCAGTGGCCGAGCAGCTCCGTGTCGAGCGCGCAGACGGCGAGCGCCGGGCGGCCGAGCGCGGCGGCGCCGGCGTCGAGCCGCGCGATCGTGCGCGCGACGAAGTCGGCGGCGTCGACGCGCGCCTGCGCGAGCGCGGCCGCATGGTCGTACGTCCCACCGTCGTTGCGCCAGACGCGGTGGTGGTGGACGGTGAACGCGTGGTAGTCGCGGTACGCGGCGTGCGACGGGTAGCCGCCGTCGCTCCACACCAGCTCGATCGTCGCGCGGTCGATCGGCACGAGCAGCGGACCGTCGTCGGTCGTCAGCGGCGTCAGCTGCGCCGGCGCGCCGCGGCCGAGCACGTCGGTCAGGTCGACGCACGTCGCGTGCACGCCGGCCTCCTCCAGCAGCGGGTCGAGCCACGGCGCGTGCGCGCACTCCGGCAGCCAGAAGCCGCCGGCCCACTCGCGCCCGGCGTCGAAGCGCGCGCGGTGGGAGGCGATCCCGCGCTCCAGCTGCAGGCGCACGCCGGCGTCGGTCGCCAGCAGCGGCAGCACTGCGTGCGTAGCGGAGGAGGTCCAGCTCGCGTACGGCGCGAACGCGTCGAGGAGCCCGTCGCCGAGCGCCTCGACGCGCGCGAGCGCGCGCTCGTAGTCCTCGGCGGCGCGCTCCAGCTCGCGCACGTAGTCGTGCTTGCCGGCCTCGCGACAGCCGGCGATGTCGAGCGCGTGCGTGTCGCGGCGCACTTGGCGCAGGAAGCGCGCGAGCCGCTCGGGGACGCCGGAGGCGGCCAGCTGGTCGCACAGCACGGGCGTCAGCGACAAGGTCAGCAGCTGCTCGCCGTCGATCCGCGAGAGCAGCTCCAGCAGCGGCAGGTAGCAGGTGGCGACGGCCTCCCACAGCCACTCCTCGCCGAACGGCCAGGTGCCGTAGCCCTCGACGTAGGGCATGTGCGTGTGCAGGACGAGCGCCAGCTCGCCGCGCGTGTCGCTCGCGTTCACGCGCGGCAGACTGCCACGAAGTCCAGCGCGCGGTCGAGATCGCCGGCCTTCAGCGCGAAGTCCGAGGCGGCGATCGCGGGGGTGAAGCGGTCGTAGAAGGCTCTGGTGAGGCCGAGCCGCTTGTGGACCTCGTCCCAGCCGAGCTTCAGCGCAAGCGCGTGCGCGCGCAGCTTGCGCGCGTGGAAGAGGCCCCACAGCTCGACCTGCTCGAAGTGGTCCTCGCAGAGCGCGCGGAACTCCTCGGCGCGGTACTCCTTCACGTGCCACGGGTTCTCCGACTTCTCCGCCCCGGGCGGCGCGAGCGTGAGCAGGTTCGGCGTCGAGACGTAGACGATCCCGCCCGGCGCGAGCATCGCCTTGAAGTGCTCCAGGATCTCGCCCGGGTTCTGCACGTGCTCGATCGTCTGCAGGAACACGACCGCGTCGCACGGCTCGCTGAACGTCTCCACGAGCTCGCGCTCGAAGCGCAGGTTCTGGCGCACGTAGCGCCGCCGCGCGTGCTCGTGCGCCTCCGGGTTGGCGTCGACGCCGACGACCGACGCCGCGCCGCGCGAGAGCACCTCCGAGCCGTAGCCCTCCCCGCAGGCCATGTCGACGACGCGGCGGCCGACGGTGCGCGCGGCGATCCACTCGTAGACCACGAGGTGGCGGCGGTACCAGTAGTTCTCCTCGGGCACGTCGGGCAGCGTGCGCTCGCCCGTCAGCTCCAGCGGCGGGACGCCCTCGGGCTGGTTCGACTGAACGTATGCGGTCTCCATGAAGGCCGACAGGGTAGAGTGCCGCGCCGCATGGAGGCTCCACGCACCGACGACGACATCCGCGACGTCAACACGCGCTACCACGACGTCGCCGCCGACAGCTACGACGCGAAGTGGGGCATCGACTTCGGCGAGCCCGGCCAGGCGCAGGTGCTGATGAAGCTGTGCAAGGTGCTCGGGCGCGAGGCGGTCGAGCGGGGCTGGACGCGCTCGCTGGAGATCGGCTCCGGCACCGGCTACTTCTCCCTGAACCTGCTGCAGGCGGGCACGATCCGCGAGGCCACCTGCACCGACATCTCGCCCGGCATGCTGGAGACGCTGCGCGGCAACGCCGAGCGGCTCGGGCTCGCGGTCGAGACCGTCGAGACCGACGCCGAGAAGCTGCCGTTCGCCGATGCGTCGTTCGACCTCGTGCTGGGCCACGCGATCCTCCACCACATCCCCGACCTCCCGCAGGCGTTCGGGGAGTTCATGCGCGTGCTGAGACCGGGCGGGACGGTCGTGTTCGCCGGCGAGCCGTCGCGCTACGGCGACCGCCTCGCACAGGTGCCCAAGCGCGGCGCGGCCGCGGTCGCGCCGCTGTGGCGCCGCGCGATCGGTGCTCGTGCAGTCGGCAGCGTGCCGCACACGAACGGCAACGGCAACGGCGGCGATCCCGACCGGCACGCCGAGGATCACGCGCTCGAGCGCTTCGTCGACATCCACGCCTTCGCCCCCGGCGACCTCGTCGCGGCGGCGCGCGGCGCCGGCTTCGCGGACGTGACGGTGCGCGGCGAGGAGCTGGTCGCGAACTGGTTCGGCTGGACGAACCGCGTGCTCGAGGGCAGCGCAGTCCCCGAGGACGTCCCGTGGGGCTGGCGCCAGTACGCCTACCGCGGCTACCTGACGCTGCAGCAGCTCGACCAGCGGCTGCTCGAGGGCCGGCTGCCGGCGGCGATCTTCTACAACCTGCTGGTCGCGGGCACCAAACCAGCCTGAGCGGCCGCGAGCACGCCCTTCGCCGCCTCCAGGGCGGAGGTCACCGCCGGATCCGACAGCAGCCCCGGCGCCGCGACGCTGTCGCCGCACAGGAACACCCCGTCGCCGCGGTCGACCGCGGGACGGTCGCGCCAGCTCGTTCCGGGCAGGTCGAGTGCGCCGGAGCGGCCGTCGAGCAGCTGGCGGCGGCGGAACGCGACGCGCTCGCGCCAGTCGCGCAGGCCGACGTCGAGCAGCGCCTCGAGGCGGCGCTCGCCGTCGTCCGTGCTCTCCCCCGGGCGCAGCGGCATCTGCGCCTGCACGAGCGAGTGCCCGTCCGGCGCGAGCGTCTTGTCGGGGGCGCTGAAGCGCTCGACCCAGCCGGCCTCGTCGAGGTCCCAGACGACGAACGGATCGCCGCGGAGCTTGCGCAGCCCGAGGTCGAGCGCGACGGTGCGGCCGCCGGGCCAGTCGAGCGCCTCGTCGCCGAGCAGCGCGCGCGCGTCTCTCAGCTCGGTCGCAACGATCGCCGGGCCGGCGGCGAGGTCGGTCTCGGTCGCGCGCGCACCAGTCTCGATCCGCACGCCGCGCTCGCGCGCGGCGCCCTCCAGCACGGCGACCAGCGCGCCCCAGCCGCCGCGCGCGTAGCGCGCCTGCAGCGGCACCTGCAGGAACGCCTGGCGGAAGTTCGCCCACACGAAGCCGGCGGCCAGCTCGCCGGGATCGTGATGGAACGCGAACACGCCGCAGGAGCGTGAGAGCAGCTCGGCGGCGCGCTCGCCGCAGCGCTCCTCGACCCACGCGCGGAAGCTCACGTCGTCGGGCGCCTCGGCGACCCGCCACAGCCGCAGCGCCGCGCGCTGGAACGCCAGCGGCGGCACGCGCCGCAGCTTCCCGCCGGCGCGGAAGCGGATCGGCCCGAGCGAGGGGCGCGCCATCGGCGGCAGCAGCTCGCGCTCGCGCAGGAAGGCCCACAGCGTCCCGTTCGCGTAGAGGACGTGCGGCCCGAAGTTCGCGACGAACGGCGGCTCCGTGCTGCGCGCGCGCCCGCCGAGCGTCTCGTGCGCCTCCAGCAGGCGCACCGGCGCCCCGCCCTCCGCGCAGGCGATCGCGGCGACCAGTCCGGCGACGCCGCCTCCGATGACGGTGATCTCGGTCATGTGAACGCTCCCGTTCGCTGTGTGCGTCTGTACGGTAGCCCTGATGCGGACCCTCCTCCAGGGCCAATCGCGGGCCGTCGAACCGGACCAACCAGCGTGGAACTGCTGCTGAGCGTCGATCGCGGCGAGGCCCGCGAGCCGCTCCACGCGCAGCTGGAGCGCCAGCTGCGCGAGGCGATCCGCGCCGGCCGGCTCGCGAGCGGCGAGCGGCTGCCGCCGACGCGCACGCTCGCGGCCGAGCTGCGCGTCTCGCGCGGGGTCGTCGTGGAGGCGTACGCGCAGCTGACGGCCGAGGGCTACCTCGCGACGCGGCGCGGCGCCGGCACGGTCGTCGCCGCCGCGCCGCGCCCGACTTCCGCACCGCAGCCGTCGCCGTACCCGCGCGCGGCCGTGGAGGACTTCCACCCCGGCACGCCGGACCTCGCGAGCTTCCCGCGCGCGGCGTGGCTGCGCTCGCTGCGGACGGTCCTGCGCGAGCTGCCGGACGACCAGCTCGGCTACGCCGACCCCGCCGGCACGCCCGCGCTGCGCAGCGCGCTCGCGCGCTACCTCGGCCGCGCGCGCGGCGTCGCCGCCGACGGCGGGCGGCTGCTCGTGACGAGCGGCCTGACGCAGGGGGTCGCGCTGACGTGCCGCGCGCTGCACGCGCGCGGCGCGCGGCAGATCGCCGTCGAGGACCCCGGCTTCATGGTCCACCGCGGCGTCGTCGCGCACTGCGGGCTGGAGGTCGTCCCGGTGCCGGTCGACGCGCACGGCCTGTCCACCGACGCGCTCGCCGGCGTCGAGGCCGACGCGCTGCTGGTGACGCCGGCGCACCAGTCGCCGCTCGGCGGCGTGCTGCCACCCGAACGGCGGGCGGCGCTGCTCGCCTGGGCCGACGCGCACGACGCGATCGTGATCGAGGACGACTACGACGCCGAGCAGCGCTACGACCGCGAGCCCGTCGGAGCGCTGCAGGGGCTCGCGCCGGAGCGCGTCGTCTACGCCGGCTGCGCGAGCAAGCTGCTCGCTCCGGGGCTGCGGCTCGGCTGGCTGGCGCTGCCGCAGGCGCTCGCCGCGCCGGTCGCGCTGGAGAAGGCGCTCGACGACCTCGGCACCTCGGTGCTGGACCAGCTCGCGCTCGCGGACTTCCTCGAGCGCGGCGAGCTGGACCGCCACCTGCGGCGCATGCGCCCCCGCTACCGCGCGCGGCGCGACGCGCTCGTCGCCGCGCTCGCGCGCGAGCTGCCGGCGTGGCGGCTCGGCCCCGGCATCGCCGCGGGGCTGCACGTCGTCGCGCTGCTGCCGCCGGAGGTCGACGAGGCGGCGTTTCTGGCGGCCGCCGCCGAGCACGGGATGCGCCTGCACGGACTCTCCTGGTTCCAGGTGACGCCCGGGCCGCCCGGCCTCGTGCTCGGCTTCGGCAACGCGAGCGAGCCGGCGCTGGAGCGCGCGGTCGCGCAGCTGGCGCGCGTGGCGGCGGAGGTGCCCGGGGCGACGGGCGCTCCGGCTCAGCCGCCGCCCGCTCTCCCGACCTCGCGGTAGCGCGCGAGCGCACGGCGCCGCTCCTGCGCGTGATCGACGACCGGCTGCGGGTAGTCGCGCCCGATCGCGCAGCCGGCGGCCGCCTGCTCCTCGTCCGACATCCGCCACGGCTCGGCGATGCGCGCGTCGGGCACGTCGCGCAGCTCCGGGACCCAGCGGCGCACGTAGGCGCCGTCGGGGTCGTGGCGTCTCTGCTGCAGCGACGGGTTCAGCAGGCGCCGGAAGGCCGGCGCGGGATCGACGCCGACGGACGCGATCCACTGCCAGTTGCCGTTGTTCTGAGCGACGTCGCCGTCGAGCAGCCAGCGCATGAACCACGCCTCGCCGGCGCGCCAGTCGAGCTGCAGGTCCTTCGTCAGGAAGGAGCCGACGACGAGCCGCGCGCGGTTGTGCATCCAGCCGCTAGCGCGCAGCTGGCGCATGCCGGCGTCAACGAGCGGATAGCCGGTGCGGCCGTCCTGCCAGGCGGCGAGCAGCTGCGGGTCCTCGTCCCACTCCAGCGCGCGCATCCGCTCCTGGTGCTCGTGCCGGCGGTTGCCGGGGTGGTGCAGCAGCACGTGCGCGTAGAAGTCGCGCCAGGCGAGCTGGCGCGCGAACGCCGCCGCGCCGGCGCCGCCGTGGCCGCGCGCCCGCTCCTCCACCTCGCGCGGCGAGAGCGTGCCGAAGCGCAGGTGGGGCGACAGCTGCGAGGTCCCGCCCGCGAGGTGGTCGTGACGATCGCCGTAGGCGGCGAGATCGCTCGCGAGCCAGCCGGCGAGCGCGTCCCGCGCGGCCGACTCGCCGGCGGCGACGGCCGGCTCCCGCAGCTCGTCGCCGGCGAGCCCGAGCTCGTCGAGCGTGGGGATCGCGCCGCGGTCGAGGCCCCGCGGCAGCGGCGGCAGCTGCGCGGGCGCGCGGTGCACGATGCGACGGTCGAGGGCTCCCCAGACACGGTGAAAGGGCGTGAAGACGGTGAACGGCCTGCCGGCGTTCGTGCGCGGTCTGCCGACGTCGGCGACGAAGTTGCCGGGGCCGGGAACCGCCTCCACGTCCGCCTCGCGCAGCGCCTCGCGCACGCGGCGGTCGCGCGCGAGCGCGTACGGGGTCACGTCGCTCGCCCAGTAGACGGCGCGCGCGCCGACGTCCCGCGCGAGCGCGGGGAGCTCCCGTTCGGCGGCGCCCCGGCGCACGACGAGCCCGCAGCCGCGCTCGCGCAGCGCCGCGTCGAGCTCCTCCAGGCAGGCGAGCAGGAACGCGGTGCGCGGGCCGGAGGCGAAGCGGCCGCCCAGCAGCACGGGATCGAGCACGAAGACGGGGACCACGCGCTCGTGCGCCGCGAGCGCGGCGACGAGCGGCGGATGGTCGTGCAGGCGCAGGTCGCGCCGCAGCCAGACGAGTGCCGTGGACGTCATGTCGCTGGCGCATACGTTCGAGCATCCGCGGCGGATGCGTCGGCGCGCAATCCGGCGCGCGGACCGTGCGGTCGGTAGGCGCGGACACGTCGCCATACACTTGCCGGCATGCCGGGCGCCCCCGTACGCGACTTCCCCCTGTTCCCGCTCGGCCTCGTCGCGCTGCCGGGCGAGATCGTCCCGCTGCACATCTTCGAGGAGCGCTTCAAGACGATGATGGAGCGCTGCCTCGACGAGGAGAGCGAGTTCGGGATCGTCTGGCTCGCCGACGACGGGCTGCGCGAGGTCGGCTGCGCCTGCGCGATCACCGAGGTCGTCGAGCGCGGCGAGGACGGGACCCTGGACCTGCTCACGCGCGGCACGCGCCCGTTCCAGCTGCTCGAGCGCGAGGACCACCTCCCCTACCCGGCTGGGACGGTCGAGTTCCTCGCCGACCGCGACGAGGCGGTCGACGGCGCGCTCGCCGAGCTCGCGCGCGAGACGTACGCGGAGCTGGTCGAGCGCGCGACCGAAAAGCGTCCCGACGCCCCCGACCTCGCGCGCATGAGCGCCTACGAGATGGCGGGCACCGTCGACTTCGGGCTGGAGGCGAAGCAGGGCCTGCTCGACATCCGCTCCGAGAACGCCCGCCTGCGACTCGTCACGCGCCTCTTCCGCGCCGCGATGAAGCGCATGGAGTTCGTCTCCCATGCGCAGGCGCGAGCGCGCTCGAACGGCAAGGTGCGGTTCACGTAGGCGCCGGGCGCGGGCCGGCGCCCGCTTAACGAATCGACCCGCCGGGAGGCGGGTCGATTGATGCAGCGTGTGCCGCAGACACGTGATAACCGCTGACATCATACCGACGCAACAAAAGGACGCAAGCCTCGACCGGGCGGCTGAGCGCGGGGGTGATAAGGCCCCTCGGTGCGAGATCGCACCTGCTCTGCGCCGCCCGATCAGGCTTCGTGGCGGAGGGTGTGGGAGTCGAACCCACCGGAAGGGCTACTCCCGGAGTACAGGTATCACGTGTCTGCCGCGACCACGCGGCTGCACCCTCCGTCCCCATGAACGCTATGAGACGTGGACCCCACGGTCTACACACTATGCATGTGAATTTGCCGCGCAAGACACGCAGCGCAACTCAACTATCGCGCAAGACCACACACGTCTTGCGCGACCGCGCGCGTGAAGACGATGACGGGAGCCAGCTCGGGTCTGCGCACGGCGTCGGCGTCGCTGAACGTGACCGTGCCCTCCTCCGTCCGCAGTCGGTAGCGCAGCACGGATCCTCTGGGCGCCGGAAGCGTGAGGTCGGCGTGCGCATCCTCGGACAGGTCCTCTGCGATTCTGCGCGCGTCGAGCAGCCGTCTCGCCGGCAGCGGCAACTCTCTCCCGCCGTTGCAGCGCACCGTCCCCCCGTCGTTCACGAGCAGCGTCAATCTCGCCCCCGGCAGCGAACCCGTCCGGTGCAGCACGAACACGTCCGGATAGGCAGCGCCGCAGCCGCCCAAAGCAAGCACAAGCACCAAGGCAGAGGCGAGAGCCGCAAGCGTCGATCGGGCGGGTGGCGATGAGGACGCACGTGCACCGGGCGAAAGCCCGGTGTGCGCGCGCCCGGAGTCGTCAGGACCCGCCCGCCACGGCAAACGCGCCCAAACGCTCAAGCCACCACCGCCGCACCGCCCCGCCGCGGATCCCCCCCACCCGACAGCGCCCCAGACATCACGTCGCGCTCGACCGCCTGCACACCCCCGAAGAACAGGTTCAGCGCACGGAAGCGGGCGACGTCGACACCGTCGGCCTCCAGCGCCGCCACGTCCGCGCCCGGCTCGGCGTACAGGACGCCGTCCTCGAAGTGCACGCGCGGCGCCCGCACCGCGTCCCCCGCGCTCAACCCATGGTCCAAGGCGCCCACGATCGTCTGCAGGATCGCGGAGCGGATGCGGTTCGAGCCGGCGCTCCCCAGGACCAGCTCGACCTGCCCGTCGCGGAGCACCGCCGTCGGCGCCATCATGCTCGGCATCCGCCGCCCGGCCGGGAGTCTGTGGAAGCCGTGCGGGTTGAGGTCGTGCTCGCCCAGCATGTTGTTGAGGTGGATCCCCGTGCCCGGCACGACGATCCCCGCACCCTCGCCGTTCGAGCAGGTCACGCTGCACGCGCCGCCGGCGGCGTCGATCACCGCGACGTGCGTGGTCGAGCCGAGCTTCCCCGCGAGGAAGCGCTCGGCGAAGCCGGGCTCGGCGAGCCCGTCGAGGAAGTCCGGCCCGCGCTCGCGCTGCGTCGCGTCCATCGCGGCGACGAGCGCCGCGACCGAGGGCGGCGGCGGGTCGCGGTCGAGCAGCCCGAGCGCGAGCGCGATCAGCGTCCCGCCGGCCGACGGCGGCGGGTTCGTCAGCACGTCGCGCCCGCGGTAGCGCGCCCGCACCGGCTCGCGCACGATCGTCGCGTAGGCCGCCAGGTCCGCGCGCGTCACGAGCCCGCCCTGCGCGGACAGCAGCTCGACCACCGCGGCCGCCACATCGCCCTCGTAGAAGGGCCGCGCACCCTCCGCGCCGAGCCGCTCGAGCGCGTCCCCGAGGGCAGGCTGGCGCACCACGTCGCCCTCCCCCAGCACGCGCCCGTCGGGCGCGTAGATCGCCGCGACGTCGGGCGTCAGCGTGACGATCCCGCCGAGGATCTCGATCACGTACGCCTGCTGCGCGTTGAGCGGCGACGCCGCTGCGCGCGAGCGCCGCCGCGGGCGCCGCCAGCTCGGCGAGCGGGACACGCCCGAAGCGCGTCGCCGCCGTACAGACGCCGTGCGCCATCCCGTACGTGCCGACGGAGGCGGCGCCGACGTTGAAGATCTGCACGGCGTCGCCGAAGTTGACGTCGACCGGGACGAGCTCGGCGCGCTGCGCCGCGTCGGCCCCGCGACCCGGGACCTCGACGAAGAAGTCGAGCAGCTCAGGCGCCCGGCCGGCCGCGCCGGCCCACAGGCCGCCGTCGTCGCCGCCCGGCACGACGAGCATGTAGCCGCCCGCGCCGAGCCCGGTCAGCAGCGGCTCGGCCGCGAACGACGTGAGCATCGCGGCGAGCGCCGCGTCGACCGCGTTGCCGCCGGCGCGCAGCACCTCCGCGCCGGCCTCCGCGCTGAGCGGATGGCCGGCTGCGACGACGCCGCGTGTGGAGTGCCCGGCCGTGCCGTGTGTCACGGCCGGGAGCATGCCAGGTGCGGACCTGCGGCTACCGCCGCGGGATGAACTCGGGCACGTCGAGCTCCTGCGAGCGTCCGCCGCCGGAGGCGACGCGCTCGCGCGGCACCGAGGAGCCGCGCGACACGCGCGGCTCGCCGGCCGGCTCGCGCAGCTCCGTGCGGATGCCGGCGGCGCCCATCTCGTCGCGCGCGGCACGCCGCGCGCGCTGCTCGCCGTAGCCGGTCGCGACCACCGTCACCCACACCTGGTCGTCGAGCTTCTCGTCGACCATCGCGCCGAAGATGATGTTCGCCTCCGGGTGGGCCGCCTCGGAGACCGCCTTCGCGGCCTCGTTGACCTCCCACAGCGACAGGTTGTCGCCGCCCGTGATCGACAGCAGGATCGAGCGGGCGCCCTCCATGCTCGTCTCCAGCAGCGGCGAGGCGACGGCCTGCTCGGCCGCGTCGATCGCGCGGCGGTCGCCGATGCCCATGCCGATGCCGAGCAGCGCGCTGCCGGCGTCGGACATGATCGTGCGCACGTCCGCGAAGTCGAGGTTGATCAGGCCCGGGAGCGTGACGAGGTCGGAGATGCCCTGCACGCCCTGGCGCAGCACGTCGTCGGCGACGCGGAAGGCGTCGACCATCGACGTGCCTCTGTCGAGCACCGACAGCAGGCGGTCGTTCGGGACGACGATCAGCGTGTCGACCTCGTCGGCGAGCGCTTGCACGCCGTCATCGGCCTGGCTGCGCCGCCGCGAGCCCTCGAAGCCGAACGGCTTCGTCACGATGCCCGACAGTCAGCGCACCGACCTCGCGCGCGATCCGCGCGACGACGGGCGCCGCGCCCGTGCCGGTGCCGCCGCCGGCGCCGGCCGTGATGAAGATCATGTCGGAGCCCTTGAGCAGCGACTTGACGCGGTCGTACTCCTCCATCGCGGCACGACGGCCGAGCGACGGGGTCCGAGCCGGAGCCGAGGCCGCGCGTCAGCGACTCGCCGATCGACACCGTCAGGTGCGCGCTCGACTGCTGCAGCGACTGCTGGTCGGTGTTGACGGCGATGAACTCGACGCCCGCGACCTCCGCCTCGATCATGCGGTTGACGGCGTTGACGCCGGCGCCGCCGACGCCGACGACGCGCAGCACCGGGCCGTGCTGGCCGTGGCGGCGGGCGCTCGACGCTTCGTCGCGCGTGTAGTCGGCGCGCTGCAGCGAAGGCGGCGCCTCGAGCATGTTCTCCGGGATGTCGGAGGAGAAGGCGGCGCGCAGGCGCTCCTGCGGCGTCGGGGGAGCGATCTCGGGCTCCTCCGCAGCGGACGCTTCGGTCGATGCGAGCAGCGACGGGTGCGGAGCCGACGGCTCGGGGGCGGCCGCGCGCTCGGCGGCGGCAGCAGACTCGGCGGCGTCCGCCGCAACCGCGTCCGCCGGCGCGTCCTCGTCCGTTCTGCGGAAGAGGGCCGCGAGCGGGCCCTCCCTCATGCTGGCACGTCTACTTCCCGCCATTGCCGAGGACCTCCTTCGCGAGCGCCCGATACGAATGGGCCGCCATGCCGTCAGGGTCGTACTTCAGCACCGACATGCCCTTCACGGGAGCCTCGGCGAAGCGGACCGTCTTCCTGATCCGCGACGCGAACACTCTGTCCCCGAAGTTCTCCTCGAGGATCTCGATCGCCTCCTTGGCGTGCAGCGTCCGCGTGTCGAAGAGCGTCGGCAGGATGCCCTCGATCTCGACGTTGGGGTTGAGGTTCTCGCGGATCATCGAGAGGGTGTTCTGGAGCTGGATGAGGCCCCGCATCGACAGATACTCGCATTGGACGGGGACGATCACCTTGTGCGCCGCCGTCAGCGCGTTGATCGTGAGCAGCCCGAGGCTCGGCGGCGTGTCGATGAAGATGAAGTCGTAGTCCTCTTCGATCGCTCTGAACGCCTTCTGCAGCGAGCGCTCGCGGCCGATCTGCGCGGCCATCGCGATCTCGGCGCCGGCGAGGTCGATCGAGGAGCAGGCGACGTCGATCTCGCGCTTGCGGATCGCCTCGCGGATCGAGGTGTGGTGCACGAGCACGTCGTACATCGAGGTCTCGACGCGTGTCGGGGTCGATCCCCTGCGACATCGTCAGGTTGCCCTGCGGATCCATGTCGCAGCACAGCACGCGATGGCCCTCTTCCGCAAAGGCCACAGCGAGATTCAGCGTGGTGGTGGTCTTCGCGACGCCGCCCTTCTGATTGGCGAACGCGATGACCTTGGCCGTGGAGCTCACAGCAGCCGTCTCCGATGCGGTCGGGAAACCATTACGCGCCTCTATTCGCAGTAGCCACCGGGATTCCTCCCGACGGCGGGCGGCTACGCTCCGGCCCGAATGCCCGCCCTCGCCGACAAGCGCCTCGTGTTCGTCACCGGCAAGGGCGGCGTCGGCAAGTCGACGGTCGCGATCGCGCTCGGGATCGCGGCGTCGCGGCGCGGGCTGCGCACGCTCGTCGCGGAGCTCAGCGGCCAGGCGCGCGCCGCCGAGACGTTCGGCGTGCCGGCGGCGCCCGGCGAGGAGGTCGCGCTCGGCGAGGGCGGCCTCCACGCGATCTCGGTCGACATGGAGGAGGCGCTCGAGGAGTACCTGCACGAGCGCGCCGGCCGGGTCGGCGACCTGCTGTCCGCCTCGCGCGCGTTCCACACGCTCGCCGGGGCGACGCCGGGGATGCGCGAGCTGCTGACGGTCGGCAAGGCGTGGGAGCTGTCGCAGGATCCGCGCCGCATCAGAGGCGACGGCAACCGCCCGTACGACCTCGTGATCGTCGACGCCCCCGCGACCGGCCACGCGCTCGGCGCGCTGCGCTCCCCCGCGACGTTCGCGGAGATCGCGCGCGTCGGGCCGATCGCGAACCAGGGCCGCACGATCGACGCGGCGCTGCGCGAACCCGGCGCACACGGCCGTGCTGGCGGTCGCGCTGGCGCAGGAGATGCCGGTGACGGAGACGCTCGCGCTGCGCAGCAGACTGCGCGAGTCGCTCGGGCTGGAGCTGGCGGCGACGGTCGTCAACGCGTGCCTCCCGGAGCGGCTCGGGCCGCGCCAGGCGGGCACCGTCGCCGAGGCCCTCGACGCGCGCGCGAGCGCGGACGGGGTCGTGCGCGCCGCGCTGCGCGCCGCGGCCTCCGAGCACGCTCGCGCGAGCGTGCAGCGCGAGCAGATCGCGCGGCTGGCCGAGGGCCTCGCCGCGCCGCCGCTGGAGCTGCCGTACGTGTTCGCGCCCGCGCTCGACGCGTCGGCGCTCGGCACGCTCGCCGACCTGCTGGAGGAGCTGCTGTGAGCGGCGTCTCGGAGCTGCTCGACGGCACGCGCGTCTGCGTCGTCGCGGGCGCGGGCGGCGTCGGCAAGACGACGACGTCGGCCGCGATCGCCGCCGGGATGGCGGCGCGCGGGCTGAAGGTCGCGGTCGTGACGATCGACCCGGCGCAGCGGCTCGCGACCGCGCTCGGGCTCGACGAGCTGGGCAACGAGCCGCACCGCATCGAGCCGGAGCGCTTCGCCGACGCCGGCCTGCCGTTCGGCGACGGCGAGCTGTGGGCGATGACGCTCGACCCGAAGCGCACGTTCGACGACCTCATCGCCCACCTCTCCCCCGACGCCGAGACGCGCGAGCGGATCCTCGCGAACCGCGTCTACCGCGAGCTGTCGGACGCGATCGCCGGCTCGCAGGAGTTCACCGCCGTCGCGAAGCTGTACGAGCTGGCGCAGGAGGGCGGCTGGGACCTGCTCGTGCTCGACACGCCGCCCTCGCGCAACGCGCTCGACTTCCTCGACGCGCCCGACCGCCTCGGCGCCTTCTTCGAAGGGCGCGCGCTGCAGGCGCTGCTGCGCGGCGGCGGCGCCGGGCTGCGGCTGCTCGGCCGCGGCACCGGGCTCGTGCTGGGACTGCTGCGGCGCGTCACCGGCGCCGCAGCTGCTGAGCGACCTGTCGGACTTCTTCCGCCTGCTCGGCGGGCTGCTCGGCGGCTTCCGCGAGCGGGCGGCGCAGGTCGAGGCGCTGCTGCGCGCCCCGGGCACGACGTTCCTGCTCGTCAGCTCGCCCGAGCGCGAGCCGATCGAGGAGGCCGTCTTCTTCCACGAGCGCCTCGACGCGGCGGGGATGACGCTCGGCGGCGCGATCGTCAACCGCATCCACACGGACGCGCATGCCGGCGACCCGCCCGCCGACCTGTCCGCGCTGCTGGAGCGCGAGGCCGGGCTCTCCCCCGCGCTCGCCGGCAAGGTCGCCGTCGCCTATGCGGCCGAGCACGCGCTCGCTCGGCGCGACGCGGCGAACGTCGCGCAGCTCGCCGCGCGGCTCGGCGCAGGCGTGCCGCTGGTGCGCGTCCCGCTGCTCGACGGCGACGTGCACGACGTCGACGGGCTCGCGCGGCTGCACGCCGAGCTGTTCCGCGACGCCGGCGCGTAGCCGCCAGCCCGTCCAGTGCCGGTTTGCCCTGCGCACCGCAGCGTGGGATGCTCGCCTGCGTGTCGGCCACCGCCACCGTCACCTCCGCCGACCGCGCCGCCCGCGGCAAGGCCGCCCGCACGGCGGTGCCGCGCTCCTGTCACGCCGACTACGTCCTGCCCGCCGAGCGGCCGGACCCGATCGCGACGCTGGAGGCGCAGGCGGCGAGCCGCGTGCCGGAGCTGGTTCCGATCCGCTACGGGCGCATGTCGGCGTCGCCGTTCGCGTTCTTCCGCGGCGCGGCGGCGGTGATGGCCGCCGACCTCGCCGACAGCCCCGTGACCGGGCTGCGCGCGCAGCTGTGCGGCGACGCGCACCTGTCGAACTTCGGCGGCTTCGCCTCGCCCGAGCGCGACCTCGTGTTCGACCTCAACGACTTCGACGAGACGCTGCCGGGCCCGTGGGAGTGGGACCTCAAGCGGCTCGCGGCGAGCGTCGCGGTCGCCGCCCGCGGGCACGGCCGGTCGCGGCGCGAGCGGCGCGCGATCGTGCGCGAGACGACGGCGGGCTATCGCGAGGCGATGCGCGACCTCGCCGGGCAGCCGACGCTCGAAGCCTGGTATGCGCGCGTCGACGAGCACGAGCTGGCGCGGCTGATCCGCGAGCGCAGCGGCGACGAGGGCCTGGCGAGATTCGAGCGCGGGACCGCGAAGGCGCGGCGCAAGGACAGCACGCGCGCGTTCGCGAAGCTCACGGACCGCATCGGCGGCGAGCCGCGCATCGCCTCCGACCCGCCGCTGATCGTGCCGCTGCGCGACATGCTGCCCGAGCGCGAGGCGGCGCAGTGGGCGGAGGGCATGGCGAGACTGATCGGCGCCTACCGAGCCACGCTGCCGTCGGACCGCCGCGGGCTGCTCGACCGCTTCCGCTTCGTCGACATGGCGCACAAGGTCGTGGGCGTCGGCAGCGTCGGCACGCGCGCGTGGATCCTGCTGATGCTCGGGCGCGACGACGAGGACCCGCTGTTCCTGCAGTGCAAGGAGGCCCAGCCGTCGGTGCTCGCGCCGTACGCGGGCGCCAGCCGCTTCGCGAACCAGGGCCGCCGCGTCGTCGAGGGCCAGCGGCTGATGCAGGCCTCGAGCGACATCTTCCTCGGCTGGGTCCGCACGACCGGGCTCGACGGCAGGGAGCGCGACTTCTACGTGCGCCAGCTGTGGGACTGGAAGACCTCGGCCGACGTCGACGCGATGGACGCCGACGGGCTCGCCGCCTACGGCGGCCTCTGCGGCGCGACGCTGGCGCGCGGCCACGCGCGCTGCGGCGACGCCGTCGCGATCGCCGCCTACCTCGGATCCGGCGACGCCTGCGACCGCGCGATCGCCGACTTCGCCGACGCCTACGCTGAGCAGAACGAGCGCGACCACCAGGCGCTGCTCGACGCGATCGCCAGCGGTCGCGTGCAGGCCGAGACCGGCGTCTGAGCGACGCGCGGCGTCGTAGGCTGCGCGGCGATGGACTTCGCGGCCGAGGGACTGCTGGACGGAATCGGGGACGAGCGGGCGCGCGCGCAGCGGATCGCGCTGCTGGAGGAGCTGAGCGCCGACGGCGTGTCGCCGGCGGAGCTGAAGGAGGCGGTCGCCGAGGACCGGCTGATGTTCCTGCGCGTCGAGCGCACGCTCGGGACGGCCCGCTACACGCCGCGCGAGGTCGAGCGGCTGACGGGCATCGATGCCGAGGAGGGCCTGCGCTACCGGCAGGCGCTCGGCCTGCCGCGCCCCGGCCTCGACGAGCGCGTGCTGAGCGACCGCGACGTCGAGGCGCTGCGCCAGCTGCAGACGTTCAGAGCCGCCGGGCTGCCGGACGACGCGCTGATGGAGATCACGCGCGTGCTCGGCGAGAGCCTCTCGCGCCTCGCCGCGACCGTGCGCATGGTCCTGCGCGACGCGCTGCTGACGCCGGACGCCGGCGAGCACGAGCTGAGCACGCGCTACGCGGCCGTCAACGAGCACCTCGGCCCGCAGCTGGCCGAGACGATGCAGCAGATCTTCGCGATGCACCTGCAGGACCAGCTGCGCAACGACGCGATCGGCCGCGCCGACATCGTGCCCGGCCGCGGCGGGATCGAGGTGACGGTCGCGTTCGCCGACCTCGTCGGCTTCACGAAGCTCGGCGAGCAGGTGCCGGCCGAGGAGCTGGGCGAGATCGCGCGCCGCCTGCTGGAGCTGGCGACCGAGGTCACGTCGGGACCGTCGGTGCGGATCGTCAAGACGATCGGCGACGCCGTGATGTTCGTCTCGCCCGACGCCGGCGCGCTGCTCGATGTGTCGCTCGAGCTGGTTCAGGCGGCCGACGAAGAGGGCCAGGACTTCCCGCGCCTGCGCGCAGGGCTCGCGACCGGCGCCGCGCTGCACCGTGCCGGCGACTGGTACGGCAGCCCCGTGAACCTCGCAAGCCGCGTGACCGGCGTCGCGCGCCCCGGCAGCGTCGTCGCCACGCAGGCGACGCGCGAGGCCGCGAACGGCGACGCGCGCTGGCGCTGGTCCTCGCTGCCGGCGCGGCGCCTCAAGGGCGTCGACGCCACCGTCCCGCTCTACCGCGCGCGACGCGCCGAGGCCGCTCCGGGCAGCTGATCAGATCGCCGCGACGGGCGGTGCGCTCGCGGACTCGGCCAGCAGCTCGTCGGCGAGCGTGCGCAGATCGGAGTCGAGATGGCCGCAGAGCACGTCGCGCAGCAGCGCGCGCAGGTGGCCGGCCAGCTCGTCGAGCAGCAGGTCGGCGCCGGACGCGGTGTGCCCCAGGCCCGCGACGAAGGCGCGCTCGAGCGTGACCGCGCGCGCGACGCGCTCGGCCAGCTCCGCGCGGCCCTGCGGCAGCGCGCACAGCGCCGCGAGGCGCTGCGCGAGGCGACCGCTCTCCGGCCCCTCGGGCTCCAGCAGCGCGCGCAGCGCGAGCAGGTCGTCGGTGAGCGCGTCGAACGGCGTCGCGCGCTCGCGCGCCAGCTCGTAGCGCCCCAGCGCCCACGCGACCTCGCCGGCGCGCGGCGTGCGCCGCGTGACGAGGTTGCAGAAGGCGCGCAGCTCGTCCTCCTGCGCGGCGCTCAGCAGCGTGCGAGCGCCCGCACCGCGGCGGGCGGGCGCCGTGCCGAGCGGCGCGACGTGCCAGGGGCCGCCGTCGACGCGCGCCCACGCAAGCGGCCCGAGCGCGAACGGCCCGGCCTCGAACAGGCGCAGCGCGCTCAGCAGGCGGCGGAAGCGCGTGCGCGCGGTCGTCACCGGCGGCCCGGCGATGCGCTCGCCCTCGACCGTCAGGACCACGAGCACCGCGCCGTGGTCGACGTCGCCGGGCGTCGACCAGACCGCCTCCGGCGGGACCTCGGACAGCGCCTCGCCGCGCGCGAGCGACAGCCCGTCGCCGAGCGAGACCTCGTCGGAGTCCAGTGCGAGCCCCAGCAGCGGAGCGATCACGGTCGCGACCTGGCGGCCCTCGTAGAGCGTCGCCTCCAGCTCGGCGTAGGCGGTCGCGAAGGCCTCGGGCTGCCAGCCGAACGCGCTCGTGTCGGAGTACACCGCCGACAGGAAGGAGCGCAGCACGGCATCGGCGCGCTCGCGGCCGTCGGGCGGGACGCGCGGCTCGCCGCGGCGGCGCAGGTAGGCGTCGATGCCGTCGATCGCCGTCAGCGCGCGCGCCGCCGGCACGTAGCTCGGCAGGCGGTCCAGCACGCCCATGTGCGAGCGGATGAAGCCGCTCGTCAGCGGGCGGTAGCAGTAGAGCGGCGAGCGCGAGCCGGGCTCCTCGATCACCTCGAACGGGACCTCGGCGCCGTTCGCGGTCTCGGCCGCGAGCTGCAGGCCGGCGTCCTCGGTGAAGGCCTCGAGCAGGCCGTGCAGCATGCGGTTGCGCATGCCCGGCGGTTTCGCTGCGGGCGCGGGCGATCCTGCCGCCGCAGCGCGTCTTGCAGCGCGGCGGTCAGGCGATCGCGGCGGCCACGGGCGCCACCTCGGGCACCTCGGCCGGAGCGCAGCTGCCGTCGGCGCCCAGCCAGCGGCGGCCGTAGGAGCGCATGTCTTCGATGATCGGGACGAGCGCGCGGCCCTTCTCCGTCAGCGCGTACTCGACGCGCGGCGGGACCTCGGGGAAGGTGCGCCGTTCGACGATCGCCTCCTCCTCGAGCGCGCGCAGGCGCAGCGACAAGGTGCGCGGGCTGATGCCGGCCAGCGAGCGCTCCAGCTCGCAGAAGCGCGAGCGGCCGTCGGCGAGGTCGCGGATGATCAGCAGCGTCCACTTCCCGCACACGATGTCGGCGGTGCGACAGACGGGACAGGAGTCGTTCGAAGCCATGCACTCCTTATGGTAGCGCAAGACTTTCCAAACTGAAGTGACAGCCGGCTCAGCCGAAGCCGGGCGGAGCGGCCGACGGCACGGGCCCGGGCGGGGCCGGCGCGGGATCGGCGGGCGCCGGCGCCGCGACGGCGACCGGCTCCGGATCGGCGGCCGGCTCGTGCGGCTCCGCCTCGCCCCCGCCGACGTCCTCCATCGACGTGGCGACGCGCCCCTCGGACGCCACCAGCAGCTTGAAGTCGTGCGGGCTCGTGGCCACGCGCAGCGCGTCCTCCATCGCCACGCGCCCCGCCTGCACCTGGTGCAGGAGCGCCTGGTCGAACGTCTGCATCCCGTAGTAGGCGCCCTCGGTGATCACCTCGTGCAGGCGGCCCGTCTGCTCGGGGTCGAGGATCATGTCCTTCGCGCGGCCGGTCATGCGCAGGATCTCGCAGACGGCGACGCGCCCTCTGCGGTCCGGCGTCGGCACGAGCCGCTGGGAGATGATCCCCTTCAGCGTGCCGGCGACCATCGCGCGCGCCTGCTGCTGCTGGTGCGGCGGGAAGAAGTCGACGATGCGGTTGACCGTCTCGGTGGCGTCGATCGTGTGCAGCGTCGAGAGCACGAGGTGGCCCGTCTCGGCCGCCGACAGCGCCGTGTGGACCGTCTCCTCGTCGCGCATCTCGCCGATCAGGATCACGTCGGGGTCCTGGCGCAGGACGCGCCGCAGCGCGCGCTTGAAGGAGGTCGTGTCGGAGCCGACCTCGCGCTGGTTGATGATCGACTGCTTGTCCTCGTGCAGGAACTCGATCGGGTCCTCGATCGTGACGATGTGCTCGGCGCGCGATCTGTTGATGTGGTCGATGATCGCCGCGAGCGTCGTCGACTTGCCGGAGCCGGTCGTGCCGGTCAGCAGGATGATCCCGCGCTGCTCCCGGGCCAGCTCGGAGACGACCGCCGGCAGGCCGAGCTGGTCGACCGTCTTGATCTGGGTCGGGATCGCGCGCATCACGAGCGAGACGCTGCCGCGCTGGCGGAAGGCGTTGACGCGGAAGCGCGCCAGGCCCTCGATCGCGTAGGCGAAGTCGACCTCGTTGTCGCTCGCGAACTCGGCGCGATGCTCCTCGCCGGAGAGAATTCCGGCGAGCACGCCCTCGGTGTCCTCGGCGCTCAGCGTCGCGGCGCCGGGCTGCGGCCCGAGCCCGCCGTTGACGCGCATCAGCGGCGGTGCGCCCGCCTTCAGGTGCAGGTCGGAGCCGCCGGCCTCGACCAGCGTGCGGAGTGCTGCGTCGATCTCGAACACGGAGTGTCCATCGGCGCGGGGGCGCGACAGCTTGAGTAGCGTGACCCCGCATGCGGGCACGGCTGTACGGCTTCTCGATCTCGAACGCGTCGCAGACGGCGCGCCTGATGCTGGAGTTCAAGGGCGTCGAGACGAAGTGGGTCGAGCTGCTGCCGGGCCTGCACCCGCTGCCGCTGCGCGCGCTCGGCTTCAAGAACGGCACGGTCCCCGCGATCAAGCTCGACGGACGCAAGATCGAGGGCTCGCTGGAGATCGCGCAGGCGCTCGAGGCGGCCGTGCCCGAGCCGTCGCTCTACCCCGCCGACCCCGACCGGCGCCGCGCCGTCGAAGAGGCCGAGCGCTGGGGCGAGTCCGAGCTGCAGATGGTCCCGCGCAGAGTCATGCGCTACGTCTTCGCGACCGACAACGGCGCACGCGCCCGCGTCGCGAAGGAGCTGGGGCTGCCGCTGCCGACGCTGCTGGGAGCGCTCAACATGCCGATCGCCCGCTGGACCGCCAACCGCGTCGACGCGGACGAGGCGGCGGCGCTCGTGCAGCTGGAGAATCTCGGCGCCACGCTCGACCACGTCGACGCGCTGATCGCCGACGGCGTGATCGGCGACCCCGCCGCGCCGAACGCCGCCGACTTCCAGATCGCTCCCTCGATCCGCTCCCTCAACGCGATCGCCGACCTCGCCCCGCTGCTCGCCGGCCGCCCCTGCGACGAGCTGTCGCGCCGGCTGCTGCCGCGCTTCCAAGAGGTCTCCGAGCCGATGCTGCCGCCGCGGCTGCGCGCGGCGGCGGGCATCTCCTAGAACGACGAAGGGCCCCGGTGCGGGGGCCCCTCGTGCGGAATCGGATGGTGCGCGGCGGCTACGCCACGTCCCGCAGTTTTTGCGCCTCCGCGAGCTGCTGCAGCTTCTTGAGGCTCTGGTTCTCGATCTGGCGGATCCGCTCGCGCGTGACGTTGAACGTGCGGCCGACCTCGTCGAGCGTGCGGGGATGCTCCCCGCCGAGCCCGTAGCGCAGCTCCAGCACGCGGCGCTCGCGGTAGGAGAGGTTCTCCAGCGCCTCGCGCAGGGCCTCCTTGGTGAGGATCTCGGCGGCGCGCTCGTACGGCGACTCGGCGCGCTCGTCGGCGATGAACTGGCCGAACTCCGACTCCTCTTCGTCGCCGACCGGCTTCTCCAGCGAGACCGGGGCCTGCGCGGAGCGCTTGATCGAGTCGACCTCCTCGGGGTCGATCCCCGTGACCTCGGCGATCTCGTCGGCGGTCGGCTCGCGGCCCAGCTCGGTGACGAGCTTGCGCTCGGCACGGCCGATCTTGTTGAGCTTCTCGACGACGTGGACCGGGATGCGGATCGTGCGCGCCTTGTCGGCGAGCGCGCGGGCGATCGCCTGGCGGATCCACCAGGTGGCGTAGGTCGAGAACTTGAAGCCCTTGCGGTAGTCGAACTTCTCCGCCGCGCGCACGAGCCCGAGCGTCCCCTCCTGGATCAGGTCGAGGAACGGCAGGCCCTGGTTGCGGTAGTTCTTCGCGATCGAGACGACGAGGCGAAGGTTCGACTCGACCATCTTCTGCTTCGCGTCGAGGTCGCCGCGCTCGATGCGCTTCGCGAGGTCGACCTCCTCCTGGGCCGTGAGCAGGCGGACCTTGCCGATGTCCTTCAGGAACAGCTGAAGGGAGTCGGTGGTCATGTCCGGCTTGAGGTCCAGAGCCGTTCTCGCTCTGCGGCGGCCGCGTCTGTCCGGCGCCCGCTCGACCTGGTTGCTGGCCGTGGTCGCGGGATCGATCTCCTCGACCAGCTCGATCTCTGATCTCTCGAGGAAGCCGTGCAGCTCCTCGACGTCGCTCTCGTCGAGATCGAGCTCGCTGACGGCGGTCGAGATCTCCGCGTACGTGAGCACGCCGAGCTGCGTCCCGCGCGTGACGAGGCCTCTGATCTCCTCGAGTTCCTGAAGTTCCGCTACTGACATCTGATTCCGTTTCTCGCGAGCGCCGGGCGGGTGGGTCGGTACGCCAAGGGCGCGTTCATCGTGGAGGAGAATGCGCGCCCCGGGGCGCACCACTGCCATCCAAGCATCACCTGGATTCTATTCACTTCACTTTTTGAAGTCAAAGGCGCCGCTTCAGGGGAGGGCCATCGCGCGCGTCGTGCTTCGCACTTCTACTACGCAGAACGGACGACCGGGTTTCAAGTTGCGGCGGCTTTCTCTGCTGGTTGCGATGTTTCGTATACTGCCGCCCGCCTTGCCGAACGGCTGCGCGCCACGCGCGCGGCCGGCGGGGGACCCGATGCGAGCCGGTTTCGGCTCGCGGGGGCGAATCGGTCGCAGCGTTCGACCGTAGCGCCGCTCACACAGCGTCGCGAGCCCGTCAGCTCACCTCGTAGGCACGCAACCCCATTCATGACCGGCCGCCGATCCATCGTCGTGACGCTCGTCGCCCTGCTCGCACTGGGCGCCTCCGCCGTGCCCGCGCTCGCGGGCGCCGGCGGCGCCGCGCCCGGCGTGCTGACGCTGCCCGACGGCTCGCCCGTCGTCGTGAGACTCGGCAACCCGCTCGTGCAGGCCAGCGGCGAGGGGATCACGTTCGCCGTCCGCTCGACGGCGCTGCTGCGCGGCCGCGTCGCCATCTCCGGGACCGCCCCGCGCGGCGCCGGGAGCGTCTCGATCGAGCGCAGGGACGAGCTCGACGGCTGGGTCGCGGTCGCGAGCGCGACCGTCGCCGCGAACGGCAGATTCGCAGCCGCGTGGCGCCCCGACCACATAGGCCCGCTGGTGCTGCGCGCGGTCCCCGGCGCCGCCGCCGCGGTCGGGATCGCCGACGGCGAGGACGCGAGCGCCCCGCAGCTCGACGTGACCGTCTACCGGCCGGGCGTCGCGTCGTGGTACGGGCCGACCTCGACCGAAGCGAGCACCGCGTGCGGGATCCCGCTGGCGCGCTCGACGCTCGGCGTCGCGCACCGCACCCTGCCGTGCGGCACGAACGTCGCGCTCTACTACAAGGGCCACACGCTCGTGGTGCCGGTGATCGACCGCGGCCCGTTCGTCAAGGGCCGCACGTGGGACCTCACGATCGCGACGTTCGAGGCGCTCGGCGGCGACGACGGGCTGATCCGCGTCGGCGCGCTGCCGCTGCTGGATCCGCCGCCGGCTGCGACGCCGGCGCGCGGTCGCGGCTGATCCGCGGCGCTCAGCGCACGAGCCGCGGACCGGGCGCGCCGTCCCCGCCCTCCGGCGGAGCGGTCGCCTCGCCGATCCGGATGCCGGCGGCCGAGGCCGCGAGCATCGCCTCCTCGGCGCGGTCGATCAGGGTCGGCGCGTCGCGGCCGTCCTCGCCGTAAACGGCGAAGCCGATCGTCGCCGCGAGCGGCGCGCCGCGCCAGTGCTCGCCGTGCTCGACGTTCGCGCCGATCCGCTCCGCCAGCGCGAGCGCGCCGGCGCGTCCGACGGCCGGCGCTATCACCCACGCACGGCCCTGGCGGTCCGAGGCGACGAGATCCTGCCGGCGGATCGCGCGGCGGATCGCCTGGGCGAGCCGTCCGTACGGCACGCCGCGCTCCTCGGGCGAGGCATCCGGCTCGGGCGCGGCGCTCGCGGCGAGCCGCTCGCCGTCGACCAGCTCGACGCGCAGCAGCGCGAGCCCGCCGCCCTCGCGCTGAGCGCGGTCGACGTGGCGCTCGAGCGTGGCGATCCAGAGGTCGCCGTCGTCCATCTCGGTCGCCGGGGCCGGGCGTGGTGGCAGCTCCGTGACGCCGGCAGGCACGCCCGCGGGTCCGGCGCTGCTGCGGGCGGGTCCTGTCACGGGTCGAGGCGATTTCGCGAGCGGGGTCGCGAAATCGTCCTCACCCGCGCCACCCGCCCGATCGGCGTCGGCTGGGGCGGCCGCGAGCGCGGTCGCGCCTGCGACGAGCGCGACCTCGGCGAGGCGCTCGGCGAGCGGGGCGAGGTCGTCGTGGCGCTTGCCGCGGGCGTCGAGGGCGGCCGTCCAGAGGCAGGCGCGGAGGGCGTCGACGGCGGCGAGCGTGCCGGCGGCGTCGTGGGCGCCCGCGAGCGCGGCGATGCGGCTGACGAGCGGGGCGAGGTCGCCGGCGGGGCGCAGGCGGTCGAGCTCGGCGTCGTTGCCGAGCGCGCGCGCGAACGCTGCGCAGACGGCGGGCCCCTCGGCGGCGAGCGCTGCGGCGGGGATCGCGGCGACGGCGTCGAGCGGAGCGCGCTCGAGCAGCGTCAGCAGCCAGCCCTTCGCGATCGCCTGCGCACGGCCGGCGAGCAGCTCGGCCTCGGCCCGCTCCACGGGCACGGGCCGGCTCGGGCGTGGGGTCCTCTGATCCGTCATGCGGCTGTCTATACCAGCGTGCCCCGACGTCCGCAGCCGCGGATGGACAGAATGGACGCGTGCCGAGCGAGCTGCTGTCGATCGAGGCCGCGCGTGCGGCGGTGGTGTCCAGCTGCGCGCCGCTGCCGGCGGAGCCCGTGGCCGTTGGGATCGCGCTCGATCGCGTGCTCGCCGCCGATCTGCGCGCCGCGAGCGACGTCCCGCGCTTCGACAATTCGGCCATGGACGGCTTCGCCGTGCGCAGCGACGCGTCCACTGGCGCGCTGCGGATCGTCGGCGAGTCGCGCGCGGGCACGCCGGCGACCGTCGCGCCGGCGCCCGGAGAGGCGGTCCGCATCTCGACGGGCGCCCCCCTCCCCGCCGGCGCCGACGCGGTCGTGCCGGTCGAGCAGGTCCGCGAGGACGGCGCCGCGGTGACGCTCGCGGCGGCGGTCGCGGCCGGGCAGCACGTGCGGCGCGCGGGCGAGGACCTGCGGGCCGGCGAGGTCGTGCTGCGGGCCGGAAGCGTGCTCGGGGCGGGCGCGCTGAGCGTCGCGGTCGGGGCCGGCGCCGGCGTGCTGTCGTGCGCGCGCCGGCCGCGCGTCGTCGTGCTCTGCACCGGCGACGAGCTGCGCCCGCCGGGCGCGGCGCTCGGCCCCGGGGAGATCCACAACTCGAACGCCCCGATGCTGGCGGCGCTCGCCGCCCGGGAGGGCGCCGAGGTCCTCTCCGCGGAGGCGGTCCGCGACGACCTTGCGGCGACCGAGGCGGCGCTCGCGCAGGCGCTGGAGCAGGCCGACGTCGTCGTCCTCTCGGGCGGCGTGTCGGTCGGGCCGCACGACCACGTGAAGTCGGCGCTGGAGGCGCTCGGCGTCGCGCAGCGCTTCTGGTGCGTCGACCTGCAGCCGGGCAAGCCGACGTGGTTCGGGACGCG
Source organism: uncultured Actinomycetes bacterium (assembly GCA_963812435.1). Lineage (GTDB taxonomy): Bacteria > Actinomycetota > Thermoleophilia > Solirubrobacterales > Solirubrobacteraceae > Conexibacter. The sequence goes on along the minus strand of CAWEUZ010000002.1, from coordinate 1,651,871 downwards.
CGGCGGGCAGCTCGTCCTCGGCCTTCCGGGCAACCCGGTCTCGAGCTTCGTCACGTTCGCGCTGTTCGCGCGGCCGGCGCTGCGCGCGCTGCAGGGAGCGCGGCCGCTGCCGCCGCGCGAGCAGGCCGCGCTCACGCAGGACGTGCCCCGGCGCGGCCGCACGCAGGCGCTGCGCGTGCTGCTCGACGCGGGCGACGGACGCGTTCGCGCGACGCCGACCGGCGCACAGGGCTCGCACGTGACGGCGTCGCTCGCGGCCGCCGACGCGCTCGCGTTCGTGCCGGGCGGGACGGGCCTCGTCCGCGCCGGATCGGACGTCGCGATCGAGCGGCTGTAGCCGAGGCCCGCCTCGCGACTCCCGTCCCGGAATTGAGCCTCTTTTCAGTGCATTTCGTCTAGAGTCGCCCGATGGCATCGGCCGGCCTGGGGGCGCCGGCGGCGGCGTCTGCCCGTGCGGGCGAGTCGGGGCCTCACGCTCATGCATCGACCAGCGACGACCGCGGCACGGCCGCGTGGCTGTGCGCGATCCCGTGCATCGCGCTCGTCTCGCTCGCGGCGTGGCTGCTGGGACCCCCGCTCGGCGACGCGACGACGTTCGGCCTGAACGGCTACACGTTCACGCCCCAGTTCGCCAAGGTCGTGCGACCCGAGCCGACCGAGCACGCGCGCTACCTGATCGCGCTGACCCTGCCGCTCGCCATCGCGCTTGCGACCGCCGCCTCGCCGCGATGGCTGCCGCGGATCCCGGCGCAGCTCTCACGCCAGGGCGTCGTGGCCGTGCAGGCGCTGCTGGCGGCGCTGGTGGTCGCCTGCTACGTCGCCCAGATCACGCGCACGCTTGGCGAGGTCTACACGCAGGACCCGAACACGACGATCCGGCACCGCTTCTTCACCGGCCCGACGCTGCTCGCGGCGGCGCTGCTCGCCGGCGCGGCGCTGGGCGTGCTGGGGCGGGAGCGGCTGCGATCGATCGCGTCGGCACTCGTCCGCGACTCGCGCGCGAAGCGCATCGCCGCGCCGCTCGTCGCCGTCGTCGCGACGGCGATCTGGATGCTGCACACGGTCCAGACCGACACGACGCTCGCGAACGCGCCGTTCGACATGCGCTTCAACTTCGCCTTCCCGCTCGACGAAACGTTCGCGGTCCTCAACGGGCTGACCCCGTTGGCGGACTTCAGCGCGCAGTACGGCTCGCTGTGGCCCTTCCCGGTGGCGCTCGCGATGCTGGCGCTCGGCAAGTCGGTGCTCGTCTTCTCGATCGCGATGTGCACGGTCGCGGGCCTGGCGCTGCTGTCGATCTACGGCGTGCTGCGCCGCGTCGCGCGCAGCGCCGTGGCGGCGCTGCTGCTGTACCTGCCGTTCCTCGCGACGAGCCTCTTCTCCGTCGCCGGCACGCCGCCGGACGACGCGACCGTCGGCAGCTACTACGCCATCTTCCCGCTGCGCTACGCCGGCCCGTACTTCATGGCGCTGCTGACCGTGCATCTGATCGAGCGCCGCGTACGCGCGCGCTCCGCCTACGCGCTGTTCCTCGTCGGCGGCCTGGCGATCCTCAACAACGCCGAGTTCGGCGTCCCCGCGCTCGGCGCGTCGGTCGCCGCGATCGCCTGGTCGCGCGCGAGCGCGGTGCGCCTGCGGCAGCTCGTCCTCGCGGCCGGCGGCGGACTGCTGACGGCACTCGCGCTGGTGTCGCTGCTGACGCTCGTGCGCGCGGGCTCGCTGCCCGAGCTCGGGCGCCTGACGGACTTCGCGCGTCTCTTCGCGGTCGCCGGCTTCGCGCTGATGCCCCTGCCCGGGCTGCTCGGCCTGCACCTCGTGATCTACCTCACCTACGTGGCGGCGATCGCGGTCGGCACGGTGCGCACGCTGCGACACGAGGGCGACCGCCTGCTCACGGGCATGCTCGTGTGGGCTGGCGTGTTCGGGCTCGGCACGGGGAGCTACTACATGGGCCGCTCGCATCCGGTCTCGCTCAAGTTCCTCCTGTCGGCGTGGTCGCTGGCGCTCGCGCTGCTGACGATCGTCGTCGTGCGCGAGGCCGCACGGCGCCGGCAGGTCTCGATCGCGGGCGCGCTGGTGCTGTTCGGCTTCGGCGTCGCGGCCTGCTCGCTCGCGCAGACGCCGGCGCCGTGGTCCCAGCTCGAGCGCTTCCACAGCGCCTACGTGCCGACCGAAGAATCGGACAACGGCCCGCGTCCGCTGGCGCCGTCGACCGACCCGCGCACGCGCCGCTTCGTCGCGACGATCGCGGACGGCCCGCACCGCTTCGTCTACGTCCACGGCGCGCCGATCGCGATCCTGCTGCGCACGGGGCACCGCGTCGCGGACGCCTACGGCGTGCGCAACGTCTCGCCGTACACCGGCACGGACTCGACGCCGACGGTGGAGCGCGTCGAAGCGGCGCTCGACGCGCTCGCGAAGGCCGGCGGGAACACGCTGATCCTGCCGAACCCGGTCGACGCGGGCATGTTCCCGATACTCGAGCGGCGCGGCTTCCGCCTCGTCACCCACCACGGCCTCGACCGCTACGACCCGAAGGTCCCGCACTCGGACGCGGTGATGCCGCTGTGGCCCTACAACTACGTGATCAAGTGGGTCGACACGCGCCACCTGCATCCGCGCGCGCTGCAGTCCGTAAGGTAGCCGGGTGGGGACTTCGACGCGCGCGGCGGGGGCGGCCGAGCCACGTCCGGCGACCGCCGCGCAGGGAGCGCCAGACGACGCGCTCCCGACAACGGCGTGGCTGCTCGCGCTTCCGTGCGCGGCGCTGGCGTGCGCGCTCGTCGTGCTGCTCGGACCGCCGCTCAGCAGAGTCCTCTATCCGGCGCAGCCGCCGTTCACGCTGCTGCCGAGCACGGGCGCGCGGCCCGAGCCGGTCGAGGGGACGCGCTACCTGCTGTCGCTGAGCGCGCCGCTGCTGCTCGCGGCGGCGATCGTCGTCGCGGCGCGCGCCCGGCTCGAGCTGCCGCCGCGCGTCGTGCGCGTCGCCGCCGGGCTCGCCCAGCTGCTGGCGGCCGGGATCGTCGTCTGGTGCGTCGTCAAGCAGCGCGAAGCCGACTGGAGATTCGACTTCTTCGCGAGCTGGCAGCTGCTGGCGGCCGTGCCGATCGCGGCGGGGCTGGCGTGGACGGCGCGCCGCGGCTGGCCGGCGGCGCTGCGACCGCCCGAGCGCCGCTGGCTGCGGATCGGCGCGCCGGCGCTGTTGGCGCTCGCCACGGGCGTGTGGTTCCTGTCGTTCGTGCAGACCGACCAGTCGATATGGCAGCTGGCCGATCCCTACAACACCGGCTTCCAGCTCGACGAGACCTTCGCGGTCCTCAACGGCCACACCCCGCTCGTCGACTTCACGGCCGCCTACGGATCGGTGTGGGCGCTCGCGCTCGCGCCCCTGATGCTGCTGCTCGGCAAGACGCTGCTGGCCTACACGCTCGTGCTGTGGGCGCTCTGCATCGTCACGATGCTCGCGCTCTACGGCGTCCTCCGGCGCGTGACGCACAGCTCGCTCGCCGCCCTCGGGCTCGCGCTTCCGCTGATGGCGTTCGCGTTCTTCGCCGCCTCGCGCGACATCGAGAGACCGATAGCGATCTACCAGGAGATGCCGCTGCGCAACGTCGGGCCGTTCCTGATCGCCTGGCTCGTCGCACGGCGGCTCGACCGCGGCGCCGGCAGGACGTGGCCGCTGTTCGCGGCGGCCGGGCTGGCGACGCTCAACAACGTCGAGTTCGGGATCGCGTCGCTGGGCGCGACGAGCGCCGCGCTGCTGTGGACGGCGTCGCCGCTCGACCGCCGCTTCGTCGTGCGGCTGGCGGGCAGCGCGGCAGCCGGGCTCGCGCTCGCGTACGCCGGCTTCGCGGCGCTGACGCTGATCCGCGCCGGCGCGCTGCCGAACCCCGAGACGGCGCTCGAATTCGCGCGCATCTACGCCGTCGGCGGCGTAGCCCTGAACCCGCTGCCGCACGTGATCGGACTGCCGTTCGTCGTCTTCCTGACGTATGCCGCCGCGTTCGGCGTCGCCACGGTCCGCGCGCTGCGGCGCGCGTCGAACCGCCGCCTCACCGGGATGCTCGCGTGGAGCGCGATCTTCGGCTACGGCTCGGGCGCGTACTACATGGGCGAGTCGGTCCCGCAGGGCGTCCCGACGACCTTCCTGCCGTGGAGCTTCGCGCTCGCGCTGCTCGCGGTCGCCGCGTTCCGGCAGCTGCGGGAGCGCGGCGCCAGCCGTCTGCCCCGCCCCGCCGCGCTCGCCGCCGTGCTCGGCTTCGCGCTGATCGCGACGTTCGTGCTCGACCCGCCGGTCCGCATCGCCCCGTGGTCGCAGATCGCGGCGATCCGCAGCCCGCACCTGACCCCGCACCTGACGGCGATCCGCGAAGTCGCCACGCCGCTCGGCGCGCCGCACGACCCGGAGCTCGCGAGCTTCGTCGGCTCGACGCCCGAACCCGGCGGGCGCGACGTGCTGCGGCGCGGAACGGCGGTCGCGCTGCTGTGGAGCACCGGCCACGCGGTCGCCGACGCCTACGGCTTCGTGAACGTCGTGCCGTTCGTCGGCGAATCGGTCTTCACGACGCAGCAGCTCGACGACACGATCGCCCGCCTGCGCGCGGCGCACGGCGCGGTCGTGCTGCTGCCGGAGCTGATCCAGCCGCGCGTGGCGGCGGCGCTCGCGCGGCGCGGCTTCGAGGTCCTGACGACGTCCGGATACCGCGCGGGCGTGCCGGGAGAGACGATCGAACAGGCCGACGTCGTCTCGATGCACGGGCTCACGAAATGGGTCGACGCACGCGCGCTGCCGGCGGCCGCGCGGTGATGCGCAGCTGAGCGACCCCGCCGGCGGGCACAATCCAGGCGTGCTCACTCCGCTGATCGCGCTGCTCGCCCTCGCCGCGGCCGTCGTCGCCGCACGCCGCCACCAGCGCGCGGAGCCGGCGCCCGGGCACATCGAGAGCCTCGTCGACGACACGACGATGGGCGCGGAGGGCGCGGTCAGATCGATCCAGACGGGCGAGCTGACGCTGCCCGCGAGCGCGCTCGAGGAGCTGTGGACGCCGGTGCAGCTGGAGCGCCTCGCGCGCACCTACTGGCGCTTCCTCACGCACGTCACGCTCGGGCTGATCCGCGTCGACTACGGCGAGGAGCAGCGCACCGTCGTGCTGCTGCGGCCGCCGCTGCGGCTGCTGCGCTTCAAGGCGCCGGAGTACGCGATGGACGCTCGGCGCGGCAGCGTCCGCTGGCGGATCGAGGACGGACTGCTCGTGCAGCGCCGCGGGCACAACCGCGACGGCTACCTGCAGATCGACGTCCAGCGGCTGTCCCCGCCGAGCGCGGACCCCGCGCGCATCCGCGTCGAGGTCGCGGTCGCGAACTTCTACCCCTCGATCGCGCGACGCCTCAGCCGGCCGGTCTACCGCATCACGCAGTCGCGCATCCACGTGCTCGTGACGTACGGCTTCCTGCGCTCGCTGGCCCGGCTCGACCTCGCTCCGTCGCGCGTCAGTCGCTTCGCGGAAGGGCTGACCGTCGACGACGTGCCCGATCCCCCGCTTCCGTCGACCAGCGATTCATACTGACTTCATACCCCTTGCCGATTAACCAACTTTAGAGTCGGCATGTGGCAAGCGCCGTCTCCAAGACGGCGGCTTCCTCGCTCCTGGGGGATGTGCGAGCGCGCGAGCGCACGCCGTCGGACGCCGCCATCACGGCGTGGGTCTGGTCGATCCCGTGCGCGGTGGCCGCGATCGTCGCAATCGTCGTGCTCGGGCCGGTGCTCGGGGGCCTGCTGCTCCCCTCCCACAGCCCCTACCGGTTCATCGGCCCGGTCCTGACCGGCCTGCATCCTGAGCCGACCGAGCAGGGCCGCTACCTCGTCGCCGTCTGCGTGCCGCTGCTCGCGGCGCTCGCGCTCGCGACAGCCGCGGCGCGCGCCCCGCGGCTGTCGGAGGAGGCTGTCGCGCCGGTCGTCATAGGGACGCAGATGGTTCTGGTCGGCGTCGTCGTCGCGTCGCTCGTGGCGCAGTACGACTTCACCTTCGGGATCCGCTACACGCGTGGCTTCCAGAACCCCTTCGGAATGAAGTACTTCACGCTCGCGACGCTCGGCGTGAGCCTCGCGCTCACGCTCGCGGTCGCAACGGTGCTGCACGCCGAGATGGTGCGTGCGCGGGCGACTGCCTGGCTGCGGGCCGAGTCCCGCAGACGCCGCATCGTCTTCACGGGCCTCGCCGCGCTCGCGACGGCTGTATGGATCCTGCACGCCGTCCACTCCGATGCCGAGATCGGCAACGCGGTCGAAGACGTCCGCTACCACCTCAGCTTCACGCTCGACGAGACGTTCGCCGTCATCAACGGCCGTACGCCGCTCGTCGACTTCACCGCCCAGTACGGCTCGCTGTGGCCGTTCGCGCTCGCGCTCCCGGTGGTCGTGTTCGGCAAGTCGCTGCTGGCCTTCTCGATCGCCGCGTGCGCGGTCTCGGCGCTCGCGCTGCTGGCGGTCTACGGCGTGCTGCGCCGCGCGACCGGCAGTGCGCTCGCCGCGCTGCTGCTGTACCTGCCGTTCCTCGCGACCAGCCTCTTCATGGTCGGCGGCACCTTGCAGAGCCGCTCGTCGGCCGGCAGCTACTACGCGAGCTTTCCGCTGCGCTACGCGCTGCCCTACTTCGTCGCGTGGCTGACGGCACGACGCCTGGAGCGCCCTCAGAGCACGTGGGCCGACTGGCTGCTGTTCACGGCCGCCGGCCTCGCCGTGCTGAACAACGGCGACTTCGGCGTCGCCGCGTTCGGCGCGACGCTCGCAGCGATCGTGTGGAGCGAGCGGCCGACACGGCGCAGCGTCCTGCGCCTGCTCGCCTGCGCCGCCGCCGGGCTCGTGACGGCGCTCGCGCTCGTGTCGCTCGTCACGCTGGCCCGCGCCGGGTCGCTCCCGCAGCTGGACCGCCTCGTCAGCTACGCACGCATGTACGTGCGCGGCGGCTTCGCGCTGATGCCAATCCCGGGAGTGCTGGGGATGCACCTGCTGATCTACCTCACCTATGTGGCAGCGGTCCTCGTGGCCACCGTGCGCGCGCTGCGCCGCGCGGAGAACCGCGTCCTCACGGCGATGCTCGCATGGGCCGGCATGTTCGGCCTCGGCGCCGGCGCGTACTGGGTCGGGCGATCTCACCCGGTTGCACTCGTGTACGAGTTCTCCGCGTGGGCCTTCGCGCTCACGCTGCTGACGGCGGTCGCGGTGCCGGAGCTTGCGCGGCGACGTCCGTCGCGCTCGGCGATCGGGGCCCTCGTGGTCTTGTTCGGCTTCTTCCTGGCCACCTGCTCGCTCGCACAGACACCGCTGCCGTGGGAGCAGCTCTCACGCCTCAGGGGACCGTTCGTCGCAAGCGAAATCGAGCCGGACCCGAACCCGCTCGCCGCGTCACCGCGACCGTCTGTGCGCCGTTTCGTCAGCTCGCTCGCGGACGGGCCCTCGCGCTTCGTCGTGCGTCCCGACGCGCCGATCGCGATCCTGCTGCCGAACGGCCACCGCGTCGCGGACGAATACGGCGTTGTGAACGTCGCCCCCTACACGGGCGCGGGCTCCCTCGAGACTGCCGAACGGGTCAAGGACACGGTTGCCGCGTTGCGCAGCGCGGGCGGCAACACGATCGTGCTGCCGAACCCGATCAACCCGGGCATCCTGACCGAGCTCAGGCGACTCGGCTTCTACGTGCTGACGCAGGAGGGCCTGCGCCCGTTCAGCTTCCACAGACAGAGATCCCTCCTGCTGCTGCCGTGGCCGGGGGGCGGCGAAATCCTCAAGTGGGTGGACATGCGCAACCTCCACCCGCGCGCGCTGAGCGAGCGCGCTCAGCCGTAGCGGCCGCCCGTGACCGCGCTGAGCTTCGCGCGATCGTGGCGGGCGTGGACGCGGCGGACCGTGCCGGAGCGCGAGCGCATGACGAGCGATTCGGTGGTGGCTCCGCGGCCGCGGTAGCGGACGCCCTGCAGCACGTCGCCGTCCGTGACGCCGGTCGCGGAGAAGAAGACGTCGTCGCCTCTGCAGAGGTCGTCGCTGGTGAGGACTCTGCCGAGGTCGTAGCCGGCGTCGAGGGCGGCTCTTCTCTCCTCGTCGTTGCGCGGCCACAGGCGGCCGAGCAGCTGCCCGCCCATGCACTTGAGCGCGGCCGCGGAGATGACGCCCTCCGGCGTCCCGCCGATGCCCCACAGCAGATCGACCGGCGAGCGCTCGCTGACGGCGAGCAGCGCGGCCGAGACGTCGCCGTCGAGGATCAGGCGGATGCGCGCGCCGGCCTCGCGCACCTGCGCCATCGCCTCCTCGTGCCGCGGGCGGTCGAGCATCACGACGGTCACGTCGCCGATGCCCATGCCCTTGCGCTCGGCGATCAGTCTCAGCGTCTCCGGCAGCGGGCGGTCGAGCGACAGCAGGTCGGCGATCTCCTCGCCGCCGGCGATCTTCTCCATGTAGACGCACGGACCCGGGTCGAACATCGAGCCGCGCTCGGCGAGCGCGATCACCGCGAGCGCGCTCGGCATCCCGAGCGCCGTCAGGCGCGTGCCCTCGAGCGGGTCGACGGCGATGTCGACCTGCGGCGGCGTGCCGTTGCCGATCTGCTCGCCGTTGTAGAGCATCGGCGCCTCGTCCTTCTCGCCCTCGCCGATCACGACGAGGCCGTCCATCGGCACGGAGTCGAGCACGAAGCGCATCGCGTCGACGGCGGCCTGGTCGGCGGCCTCCTTGTCGCCGCGGCCGACGAGCCGGGCGGCGGCGAGCGCGGCCGCCTCGGTCACGCGCACGAGCTCGAGGGCGAGATTGCGGTCGGGACGATTGGGCTCTGCGGCTGGTGTCATCGGTAGAGGGGCGGCGTTCGGGAGCAAGGGAGGGGCCGCCGCGCGCGGACGCTATCAGCGGGCCGTGCGGGAGACGTCCCCCCAGCTTCAATCAACTGGATTTCTGTACTGTCTCTCCATGCTTGGGGGGAGCGTGGATCGACCGTCGACGACCCGCGTGGCGACGGCCGCAGCCGAGCCGCGCACGACCTCCGAGGCGGCGTGGCTGACGGCGATTCCGTGCGCCCTCGTGGTTCTCGCCGCCATTCTGCTGCTGACGCCGCCGTTGAGCCGGGTCCTGTATCCGAGCACGCCGCCTCTCAAGCTGCTCCCGGACGATTACTACAAGCTCAGACCCGAGCCTGAGGAGGGCACGCGGTACCTGCTCGCGCTCACCGGCCCGGTGCTGTTGATGCTTGCGACGCTGCTGGTCTCGCGCCTGCGGCCTCCGCGCCTGAGCGAGCGGCTGCGTTCGGGGATCGTGCTCGGCGCGCAGGGACTCCTGATCGGCGTGCTCGTCGCCTGCTTCGTCGGCATGCACGAGGCGCATTGGAAGAACGTGTACTTCACCCCCAGGACCCTAGTCGTGGCAGCGCTCGTCGCCGCCGCGATCCTGCTCGCGCCCTCGCTCCTGCGCTCGCGGCCGAGCCTGTCGCGCCTCGACGGCTCATCTGCGCTGCGAGTGGGCTTGGCGATCGCCGCGTTCGTGGCAGCGGCCGTCTGGATAGGCCCGGGGATCGACACGGAAGAGTCGGTCACCTGGTCCCTCCTGCACCACGACATCGCGTTCCAGGTCGACGAAACGTTCGCCGTCATCAACGGCCTCACGCCGCTCGCCGACTTCCATGCGCAGTACGCCTCGCTGTTCCCGTATCTCATAGCGCTCTCGCTGCTGGCGTTCGGCAAGACCGTGCTCGTCTACACGATCACGGTCTGCGCGCTGAGCGTGATCGTGTTCTGCGCGATCTATGGCGTCCTGCGACGTGCGGCGCGCAGCCCGGCGGTGGCCCTGCTGCTGTTCGTGCCCGTGCTGGCCACCAGCCTCTTCAACCCGGAAAACATACCGTTGGCGCGCTTCACGCCCGGGACGTACTTCCCGATGTTCCCCTTTCGCTACGGGGGTCCCTACCTGCTCGCGTGGCTCGTCGCACGGCACCTGGACGTCGCACGTGGCTCGCGCCGCTGGCTGCTCTTCGCCGCAGCCGGCTTCGTGATCCTCAACAACTTCGAGTTCGGCGTCCCCGCCTTCGGGGCGACGGTCGCCGCGGTGCTGGTGACGAGCGTCGCGTTCCGCCGAGACGCGCTGCTGCGTCTCGCACGCGACGTCGCGATCGGCCTCCTCGTCGCGGTCGCATCGCTTTCGCTGCTCACCCTCCTGCGCGCCGGCGCCCTCCCGGACCTCGCATCGATGCCGAGGTTCGCGCGGCTGTACGGCGTGGCCGGCTACAGCGTCTGGCGGATCCCGGGCGTCTTCGGCATCCCGCTGATGATCTACCTCACCTACGTCGCGGCGATCGCGACGGCGATAGTGCGGGCGACCGACCGCGCCCCGAACCGCGTGCTCACCGGCATGCTGATGTGGGCCGGCCTGTTCGGGATCGGGACGGCGAGCTATTACGTCGCGCGGTCGGAATGGACCCTGATGCCGATGATGTTCTCCGCGTGGGCGCTGACGCTCGCGCTGCTGACGCTGGTGGCGATCGAGACCGTCGCCGCGCACGGCGTCCGACGAGCGGGACTGCCCGTGCTCGCCGTGCTGTTCGGAATGGGCCTGGCCGTGTGCTCGATCGGCCAGTTCCCCCACCCGGGCACGGAGCTCGACCGGCTCCGGATACCGCCCCTCAGCCGGCTGCCGAACCCGCCGCCTCAGGTCAGGGAGCCGGCCGAATGGTCTCCACAGCCGGCGGCCGAACCCAACGAGCGCGCGTTCATCACCTCCATCGTCACCAGAGACGGGCGCTTCGTGGAGAGGCGCGGCGCCCCGATCGCCCTGTTCGTCACGACCGGTCACCGCATCGCGGACGCATACGGCGTCGTCGACGTCGTGCCGTTCACCGGCCCGGAGACCATGCACACCTACGCCGAATTCGAACGCGCGCTCAACGCCCTGCACGACGCCGGCGGGGACACGGTGCTGATCTCGCCGGCGCGGATCGAATCCCTGCACGGGCCGCTCGAGCGCCGCGGATTCCGCATCCTGACGCGTGAGGGCGTGCGGCGCACGCCGATCGGCCACGGCCGTGCGCCGGGGAACGCGCTGATCGTGGGCGGGCTGACGAAGTGGATAGACACGCGCGCGGTGCGGACCCTGCCCACCGGATAGCCTGCGCGGGCCGTGGAGCTGCGCCGCCTGCACCCCGATCCCGCGACGGTCGAGACCGCCGAGCTGCTCGGGGACCTCGGCCTCTCCGAGCGCGCGCACGACGAGCGACCGTGGGTCGTGACGAACTTCGCGACGACGGCCGACGGCCGCGCGACGATCGACGGGCGCTCCGGCGCGATCGGCGACGACGGCGACATGGAGATCTTCCGCCGCCTGCGCACGCAGGTCGACGCGCTGCTTATCGGGACGCGCACGCTCGGGATCGAGCGCTACGGCCGTGCCATCAGACGGCCGGAGCTGCGCGCCGCGCGCGAGGCGATCGGGCTCGCGCCGGAGCCGCTCGTGGCGACCGTCAGCCGCAGCGGCGCGCTGCCGCTGGAGATCCCGCTGTTCGCCGAGCCGGAGGCGAACGTGGTCGTGTTCGCGCCGCCGCAGACGCCCGAGCCGGCCTGCGCGGCGTGCGTGACGATCGTGCGCCTCGACCCGGCCGAGCTGACGCTCACGACCGCGCTGCGGCACCTGCGCGCCGAGCACGGCGTGCGCTCCCTGCTGTGCGAGGGCGGCCCGACGCTGATGGGCGCGCTGCTGCACGAGGGGCTCGTCGACGAGCTGTTCCTGACGCTCGCGCCGCAGCTCGCCGGCGGCGGCACCGCGCCGACGATGAGCAGCGGTCCGGCGCTCGCCGATGCGGCCGCGCTGGAGCTCGTGTGGGCGCTCGAGCGGGCCGGCTCGCTGTATCTCCGCTACGCCATCCGCCGACCCTGAGCGCCCGGTTTCCTGGACGGCTGTCCGGGCATGTAGCCTGACGGCAGATGAGGATCGCGTGCGCCTTCGACCATGCCGGCGTGCCGCTGCGAGACGCGGTCGAGGCGGCGCTCGCCGACGGCGGCCACGAGCTGCTCGACGTCGGCACCTACGACGACTACCCGTACGCGGCCGCCGCCGTCGGGCGCGCGCTCGGCGACGGCGTCGAGCGCGCCGTGCTCGTCTGCGGCTCCGGCGCCGGCGTCTCGGTCGCCGCCGCGAAGCTGCCGGGCGTCCGCGCGGCGACCGTTCACGACACGTACACCGCGCACCAGGGCGTCGAGCACGACGATCTGAACGTGCTCTGCCTCGGCGCACGCGTGATCGGCCCGGAGCTGGCGCGCGAGCTCGTGCGCACGTTCGCCGCAGCGAGCTTCAGCGGCGCGGACCGCCACCGCCGCCGCCTCGCCCAGGTCGCCGCGCTCGAGCGCGGCGGCCTCGACGCACTGCCTCCGGAAACCACCCTTGACCCAGACCCCGTGACAGGAGAACGCCACCCATGAGCACCGTCCCCGCCACGACGCCGATCGGCCGGCTGGCCGAGCTCGGCACGAGCGCCTGGCTCGACTCGATCCGCCGCTCGATGCTCACCGGCGGGGACCTCAGGCGCCTCGTGGAGGAGGACGGCGTCGTCGGCGTCACCTCGAACCCCTCGATCTTCGAGCAGGCGATCCTCGGCAGCCCCGACTACGACGAGCGGCTCGCCGAGCTGGCCAACGACGGCGCCGACGTGCAGGGGATCTACGAGGACCTCGCGATCGCCGACGTGCAGGGGGCCGCGGACGTGCTGCGGCCGGTATGGGAGCGCACGGGCGGCGTCGACGGCTATGTCTCGCTGGAGGTCGCCCCGGAGCTCGCGCGCGACACCGAGGGCACGCTCGCGATGGCGCGCGACTACTGGGCGCGCGTCGACCGGCCCAACGTGATGATCAAGATCCCCGGCACGCCCGAGGGCGTCGGCGCGATCCGCGCCGCGATCGCCGACGGGATCAACGTCAACGTCACGCTGCTGTTCTCGCTCGACGCGTGGGCCGCGATCGCCGAGGCGTGGCTGGCCGGGCTCGAGGACCGCGTCGCCGCCGGCAAGCCGGTCGACGGGATCGCGTCGGTCGCCTCGTTCTTCGTCTCGCGCGTGGACACCGCGGCCGACAAGCGCCTGAAGGCGCTCGGCAGACCGGAGCTGTGCGGGACGGCCGCCGTCGCCAACGCGCAGCTGGCCTACGAGCGCTGGCAGCAGCTGGTGGCCGGCGAGCGCTTCGCCGCCGTGCAGGCGAAGGGCGCGCGCCCGCAGCGCCTGCTGTGGGCGTCGACGGGCACGAAGGACCCCGCCTACTCCGACGTCAAGTACGTCGCCGAGCTGGCCGGGCCGGAGACCGTCAACACGATGCCGCTCGCGACGCTGCTCGCCTACCAGGAGCACGGCGAGCCGGTCGAGCCGCAGCTGCCGGACGCCGCGTCCGCCGCCCACGCGGCGATCGCCGCCGTCGAGGCCGCCGGCGTCTCGATGGACGAGGTCACGGACGAGCTGCTGGAGGCGGGGATCGGGTCCTTCGCGAAGGCGATGGACACGCTGCTCGCGGGCGTCGAGCGGCGCCGCGCCGCAGTCCTCGCGGGCGAGCCCACGAGCATCGAGGCGCGCCTGACCGACGCGCAGGCGCGCGCGATCGGCGCCCGCGCCGCGTGGGCGCAGGAGGAGCAGGTGCTGCGACGCGTGTGGTCGAGAGACGACGCGCTGTGGGCGCCCGGCGACGACAAGCCGTCCGAGCGGCTCGGCTGGCTGACGATCGCCGAGCAGTCGCTCGAGCACCTCGGCGACGTGCTCGCGTTCGCCGACGAGGTGCGCGGCGAGGGCTTCACCGACTGCGCGCTGCTGGGCATGGGCGGGTCGAGCCTCGCACCGGAGGTGTTCACCCAGACGTTCGGCACGGCCGACGGCTATCTGACGCTGCACGTGCTCGACTCGACGCACCCCGACGCGGTCGCCGCGCTGGAGGCGAGGCTGCCGCTCGACAAGACGCTGTTCCTCGTCTCCTCGAAGTCGGGCGGGACGCTCGAGCCGCGTTCGATGCACGCGCACTTCCACGCGCTCGCGCCGGACGGGCGCCAGTGGGCCGCGGTCACCGATCCCGGCACGAAGCTGGAGGCGCTGGCGCAGGAGCAGGGCTTCCGCCGCGTCTTCCACGGCGCGCCCGACATCGGCGGGCGCTACTCGGCGCTGTCGGCGTTCGGCGTCGTGCCGGCTGCGCTGATCGGCGCCGACGTGCGCGGGCTGCTGGAGCGCGCCGAGGTCGCCGCGAGGGCGGCCGACCCGTCGCTGGCGCCCGGCGACGCGCCGGCGCTGTGGCTCGGGCTCGCGCTCGGCGAGCTGGCGAACGGTGGGCGCGACAAGCTCACGCTCGTGATCGACGAGCCGCTCAGCGCGACCGGGCTGTGGATCGAGCAGCTGGTCGCCGAGAGCACCGGCAAGCGCGGCAAGGGGATCGTGCCGATCGCCGACGAGCCGCTCGGCGACCCCGGTGCCTACGGCGAGGACCGCGTCTTCCTGCACCTGCAGAACGCCGGCGGGGACGACGCCGAGCGGGCCGGACGTCTCGACGCGCTGGCCGACGCCGGCCATCCGGTGATCGTGATCCCGTTCGAGGAGAAGATCGACCTCGGCGCCGTGATGTTCCATGCCGAGATGGCGATCGCGGTGGCGGGCGCCGTCATCGGCATCGACTCGTTCGACCAGCCCGACGTGCAGGCGGCGAAGGACCTGACGGTCGCGACGATCGAGGCATACGTGCGCGATGGCTCGTTCCCGGCGGCCGACGCCGGCTCCGTGAGCGGCGACGAGGCCGCGGCGGCGCTGCGCGAGCTGCTCGACGCGAAGGCCGGCGCCGGCGCGTACGTGGCGACGATGGCGTACCTCGCGCCCGACCCCGCCGTCGACGAGGCGCTGACGGCGCTGCGCACGGCGATCCGCGATCGCACGCACGCGGCCACGACGGTCGGCTACGGCCCGCGCTTCCTGCACTCGACCGGGCAGCTGCACAAGGGCGGCGCGCCGATCGGCGTGTTCGTGCAGCTCGTCGACAGCAGCGGCACAGAGGTCGAAATCCCCGGCCAGCACTACGACTTCGCCGCGCTCGTGCGCGCGCAGGCGATCGGCGACGGGCAGGCGCTGAGATCGCACGGGCTGCCGTTCCTGCGGATCGAGCTGCCGGCCGGCGGGTCCGCCGCCGACGGCATCGCAGCGCTCGCCGCCGCGCTCGCGTGAGCGCGGCGCAGGCACCCGTCGCGGAGTCCGCGAACCCGTTCGCGCAGGACGTCGACGAGCGCCTGCCGCCGCCGTCGACGCTCGTGCTGTTCGGCGCGACCGGCGACCTCGCCGCGCGCAAGCTGCTGCCCGCCGTCTACGACCTGCTCGCCGACGGGCGGCTGCCCGAGCGCTTCCGCCTGCTGGCGGTCGTGCGCGAGGGCCGGGACGACGCGTGGTTCCGCGCCCATGCGCGCGAGGCGATCGAGGCGCACGCCCGCCGCCCGCTCGACGCGCGGCTGTGGGACGCGCTCGAGCCGCGCATCGGCGTCGTCGCGGGCACGTACGGAACGCCCGAGCTCTACGAGGCGCTCAGCAGCCGCCTCGACGCGGGCGACCGCGAGGACGGCGAGCCCTCGCAGCGGCTCTTCTACCTCGCGGTCTCCCCCAGCCACTTCGCCGACACCGCGCGCGATCTCGCGGCCGCCGGCCTCGGCCGCGGCGCCGACCCGCCGACCCGGCTGCTGATCGAGAAGCCGTTCGGTCACGACCTCGCGAGCGCGCGCGAGCTGAACGCGGCGGTCGAGCAGTCGTTCGAGGAGCAGCAGGTCTTCCGCATCGACCACTACCTCGGCAAGGAGACGGTCCAGAACCTGCTCGTGCTGCGCTTCGCCAACGGGATCTTCGAGCCGCTGTGGAACCGCACCGCGATCGACCACGTGCAGATCACGGTCGCCGAGGACCTCGGGGTCGAGCGCCGAGCCGCCTACTACGACGGCGCCGGCGCGCTGCGCGACGTGATCCAGAACCACGCGCTGCAGCTGCTGTCGCTCGTCGCGATGGAGCCGCCCGCGAGCTTCGAGGCCCAGCTCGTGCGCGACGAGAAGGCGAAGGCGCTGCACGCCGTTCGCCCGCTCGACCCCGCGCGCGACGCGGTCCGCGGGCAGTACGCGGCCGGCTGGCTCGGCGGCGAGCAGGTCCCCGGCTACCGCGAGGAGGAGGGCGTCCCGTCCGACTCGCGCACCGACACGTACGCGGCGCTGCGCGTCGAGGTCGACAACTGGCGCTGGGCGGGCGTGCCGTTCTACCTGCGCACCGGGAAGCGGCTGCCGCTGCGCATGACGGAGATCGCGATCGCCTTCAAGCCGGCGCCGCACCAGCCGTTCCGCGGGCTCGACGGGGCGCCGCCGCCGAACGAGCTGGTGATCTCCGTGCAGCCGAACGAGGGCGCGACGCTGCAGATCGCCGCGAAGAGCCCGGGGACCGCGCTGCGCATGCGCCCGGTGCAGATGGACTTCCAGTACGGCACCTCGTTCCTGCGCGAGTCGCCGGAGGCGTACGAGCGCCTGCTGCACGACGCGCTGCTCGGCGACGCGACGCTGTTCACGCGCGCCGACGAGGTCGAGGCCGCATGGCAGATCGTCGATCCGGTGCTCGGAGCCTGGGCCGACCCCGACGCCGATGCGCCGGAGCCGTACGCGGCGGGCAGCGCCGGGCCGGCCTGCGCGGACGAGCTGCTGGCGCGCGACGGGCGCGCCTGGAGGTCGCTGTGAGCGCGCTCGCGGACGCGCACGAGCGGTCCGAGTGGCGCGGCGAGGACGTCAGCGCCGGCGAGGTCGCGGAGCGGCTGGTCGGGCTCAACCGCGAGCACGCCCGCCACGAGCACGGCCATGCCGCGACGCGCACGCTCAACCTGCTCGTGGCCCCTGCGCAGGACACGCCCCCGGACGCGCTCGCGCGGCAGCTCGGCGGACTCGCGGACCGCCACCCGTCGCGCACGATCGTCGTGCGCGAGCACGCCGCCGCGCGACTCGACGCGCGCGCCGCGATCGACTGCACGATCGGCTCCCGCGCAGGCTGCGCCGGGCACTGCCACGACATGGCGCTGCTCGTCGCCGACGCCGAGCGGCTCGCGCACGCCGACTCGCTCGTGCGACCGCTGCGCGTTGCCGGCCTGCCGACGGTGCTGTGGCTGCCGGGGACGCGCGCCTCGCGCGCCCAGGCGCCGCTCGCCGCGCTCGCCGACGCGGTCGTGCTCGACTCCGGCGCGGCCAGCGGCTCGGCGCTGACGGCGGCGTTCGCGCGGGCCGCCGCGCTCGACGTCGAGCACGTGCGCGACGTCGCATGGCTGCGGCTCGCGCGCTGGCGCCGCCACGTCGCCGCGCGCTTCGACGACCCCGGCGCGCAGGCGCTGCTGGAGCGGGTCGACCGCGTCGAGCTGCGCTCGTGCCGGCCCCAGCAGGCGAGCGCGCTGCTGCTCGCCGGCTGGATCGCCGCACGCGCGGGCTGGACGATCGAGCGGCTGGCGCCCGCGGAGGCCGGCTGGAGCGGCGCCGCCCGCCGCTCCGACGGCGGCGAGGTCGCGCTCGCGCTCGGTCCGCCCGAGCAGCCCGACCTGACCGGCATCCATGCACTCGCACTGCACGCCGGGGCGCAGGCGATCGAGCTGCGCGCGCCGGTCGCGGCGCCCGATCCGCGGCGTGCGTTCACCGCCGCGCTGGGGATGTTCGACGCGGCCACGCCGGGCTACGCGCCCGCGCTCGCCGCCCTGCTGGAAGGGATCGAGGAGACCGCATGATCGACGTGACCGTCGTGGAGGACGCCGAGGCCGCGGCGCGCACGTGCGCCGAGCGGCTCGTCGCCGTCGTGGAGGCGGCGCGCGCGGAGCGCGGCGCGGCGCACGTCGCGCTCGCCGGCGGCAGAACCCCCGAGCGCACGTACGAGCTGCTCGCCGAGCTGATGCCGAGCTGGCGCGATGTGCACCTGTGGTTCGGAGACGAGCGCTGCGTGCCGCTCGACGCCCCCGACAGCAACGACGCGATGCTCGCGCGCACGCTGCTGGCGCGGCTGCCCGCCGCCGCCGACCGGCCGATCGTCCACGCCGTCGCGGGCGCCGGCGACGGCGACCCGGCCGCCGCGGCAGCCGGGTACGAGCGCGAGCTGCGCGCCGCGATCCCGGGCGATCCGCCGCAGCTCGACCTCGCCCTGCTCGGCCTCGGCGAAGACGGCCACACCGCGTCGCTGTTCCCGGACGACGTCGTCGCGCTCGAGGAGCGCGAGCGGCTGTGCATCGCGGTGCGCGGCAGAAAGCCGCCGCCCGACCGCGTCACGCTCACCCTGCCGCTGCTGCGCGCGGCGCGCAAGGCGATCGTGCTGACGGCCGGGGCCGGCAAGGCCGAGGCCGTCGCGGCGATGCTCGCCGGCCCGAGCGCACACGTGCCGGCGAGTCTGCTCGCGGATGGCGGCGGCGCCGCAGAGCTGATCGTGGACCGCGCCGCCGCCCCGGCGTAGCGCCGGCGCGCCGAGGTTCCGTCGCAAGGTGGTTTCGGGAGTGGCCGAACCTGACAGACTGACGGGGATGCCGAGCGAGACGGCAGCGCCGCCGGGCGCGACAGGGGATCTGCTCGAGGCGCTGAAGGACACGCGCTCGCGCACGCTCGCGCTCGTCTCGCATCTCGACGACGAGACGCTCGAGCGCGTCCACTCGCCGCTGATGAGCCCGCTGGTGTGGGATCTCGGCCACATCGCGGCGTTCGAGGACCTCTGGCTCGCGCACCGCGGCGCCGGCCTGCCGCTGCTGCGCCCCGACCTCGCCGAGGTCTACGACGCGTTCGAGACGCCGCGCGCCGACCGCGGCGAGCTGCCATACCTGCGCCGTGCAGACGCGATCGCATACCTCGCCGCCGTGCGCGAGCGAGCGCTCGAGCTGGCCGCCGGCGGGCGCGCGGCCGACGCCGTGCTGCACGAGCTGGTGCTGCGCCACGAGCAGCAGCACACCGAGACGATGCTGCAGACGATGGAGCTGGCGCACCTGCCCGCCCCGCCCCGCGACGGCCGCCCCGCCGGCGACGGCCGCTCGGCCGGGCTGACCGGCCTCGAGCTGGTCGAGATCCCCGCCGGCCCGTGCACGCTCGGAGCACCTGCCGACGGCTTCGCCTACGACAACGAGCGCCCGCGCCACGGGATCGAGCTGCCGGGCTTCCTGATCGGCCGCGCGGCGATCACCAACGGAGCCTTCCAGGCGTTCATCGAAGGCGGCGGATACGCGCGCCCCGAGTGGTGGACGCGCGAGGCGTGGGCGTGGAAGGAGCAGTACGACATCGAGCGGCCAGCGGGGTGGACGACCGACGGGCGCGAGTGGCGCATGAGTGAGTGCGAGTCGCGCGACCCGGACAAGCCGGTCGTCCACGTGTCCTGGTTCGAGGCCGACGCCTTCGCCCGCGCACACGGCGCACGCCTCCCCACGGAGGCGGAGTGGGAGAAGGCGGCGACCTGGGACCAGGGGACGCAGACCGCGCTGCCCCAGCCCTGGGGCGCCGATCCGCAGGGGGACGAGATCGCCTCGCACGCGAACGTCGATCAGCGCGCGTTCGGCACCGTTCCCGCCGGAACGCACCCAGGCGCCTCCCCCGCCGGCTGCCTCGGCATGATCGGCGACACCTGGGAGTGGACCGGCGGCGGCTTCGACGGCTACCCCGGCTTCGCCCCCTACCCGTACCGCGAGTACTCCGAGGTCTTCTTCGGCGGCGACTACCGCGTGCTGCGCGGCGGCTCGTGGGCGACGCGCGGCCGCGTCGCGACGCCGACCTTCCGCAACTGGGACCACCCGCAGCGCCGGCAGATCTTCTCCGGGCTGCGCATAGCCAAGGACGCGTGAACCGAGAGCCATGTCCTCGACCTTCCAGCCGGACATCACGATCGACGACCACCTCGACGAGGCGCATGAGCGCGGGCTCGCGGAGGACGTGCTGGACGGGCTCACGCGGCCGTTCAAGGAGCTGCCGCCGAAGCACTTCTACGACGCCCGCGGCTGCGAGCTGTTCGACCGCATCACCGAGCTGCCGGAGTACTACCCGACGCGCGCCGAGCGTTCGATCCTGCAGGCGCGCTCCGAGGCGATCGTCGCCGCGACGGGCGCCGCCGAGCTGGTCGAGCTGGGCTCCGGCACGGCCGCCAAGACGCGCGTGCTGCTCGACGCGATGGCGGCCGCCGGCCGGCTCCGCCGCTACGTCCCCTTCGACGTCGCGGAGTCGGTCGTGCGCGAGAGCGCCGAGGCGCTCGTCGAGGAGTACCTCGGCCTGCGCGTGCACGGGGTGATCGGCGACTTCGAGCGTCACCTCGACCGCATCCCGCCGCCGACGCTCGGCGAGCCGCGCATCGTCGCGCTGCTCGGCGGCACGATCGGCAACTTCCCGCCTGGCAGCCGTCGGCGGCTGCTGCGCGACATCGCCGCGCTGCTGGGCCCCGACGACCGCCTGCTGCTCGGCACCGACCTCGTGAAGGACCCGCGGGTGATCGAGGCCGCGTACGACGATTCGGCAGGCGTGACGGCGGAGTTCAACCGCAACGTGCTGCATGTGCTCAACCGCGAGCTGGACGCCGACTTCCCGGCCGCCGACTTCGAGCACGTCGCGTTCTTCGACCGCCGCAACGAATGGATCGAGATGCGGCTGCGCGCTCCGCGCGCCTGCGCGGTGCGCGTCGAGGCGCTGGGGCTGCACGTCGAGCTGACCGCCGGCGAGGAGATCCGCACCGAGATCAGCGCAAAGTTCACGCGCGAGCGCGTCGCGGAGGACTTCGCGGCCGCCGGCCTGCGGCTCGCGGGCTGGCACACCGACGCGCAGGAGCGCTTCGCGCTCTCGCTGGCGGCGCCGGCGGTCTGAGCTGCCGACGCGCGTTAGGGTGGGCGCCATGGCTCGCGTGCGCCCTCTGCTCGCCGTGCTGGTCGTGTCGCTGCTCGCGGCGGCCGCTCCGGCGAGCGCCGCGACGCTCCCGGACTGGAACCTGAGCGTCAGATTCACGATGCCGGCGAGGCCCGGCACCGTCTACTCCCAGGCGGCCGGCAACTGCCTGATCTTCACGGGCGGCTGGTCGGTCGACAGCACGCAGCGCTTCTCCGGCTCCGCAGAGCGCCCGCGCGGCCACATCGACGTCACTGCCCACAGCGGCGAGCTGATCGTCCCGGGCGAGGGGATCCACGTCGACCGCATCTTCGGCCCGCGGCCGCAGGCGAGCGCGGCGCGCGACGTCGGGATCCAGCTGGCCGGCAGACGCGCGTACCTGACCGGCACGATCGGCTCCGCGCGCTCCCACAGCGCGCGCACGGCTCCGCGCGTGCGGCTCGCGCAGCTGCACGGCCCGGCGGCCGCGACCAGGATCGTCCGCGGCGTGCCCGTCGCGTCCGTGAGAGGACGCGCGACGATGCTGGCGCCGCTCGCCGGCATGCTCAACCGCCTGCGCTGCAGAGGCCCGCATGTGGACGAGCACCCGATTCCGGTCGGAGCGCCGCTCGGCACGGTCACCGCGACGTACGTTCCCGGCCGCGCGAGCGCCCCGGTCGACAGCGTCGGCTTCTCCGTCTCGCTCGGTGGGACCGCCTACGGGCCGGAGCCGCCGCACGTCGAGCCGACCGGCGGCGCGCAGGCAGACGGCGACCGCATCGCCCTCGCGGCGGCGCCGGGTGCGCGTGTGACGGAGCGCTGCGACCCGCAGCTCTGCGAGCCGGTCGACGGGCACGTCGCGCTCACCGGCGGCTTCGACCTCGTGGACGGCGCCAGACGCCTGTCGGTGACCGGCCTCACGCTCGACCTCGCGAACGGGAAGGCGGCGATCGGCGGCAGCGTCGCCGGCGCGCGCCTGACGCTCGCCGCCCCCGAGCCGGGCGGCGACGACCGCCTGCCGGCGATCACGGACGCGCTCAGAGCACAGCTCGTCGCGGCCTTCGGCGATCCCGAGCTGGACGGCTTCATGCCCGGCCTGCGGATCGGCGTCGGCGCGCTGACGCCTTCGTAGGCGCGCGGATACGCACCGTCCGCGGTCCTATGTTAGGGTGCCCTTATTAGTACTTAGGGCACCCTAATAAACGCTGGTGCCCGGTCGCGAAGGAGCCTCACTTGTCGATGCAGCAGTCCGTCCGGCTCGCCGAGCCGGACCAGAGCGCGGTGCCCGCACGCGCCGTCCGCGCCCGGCCGCGCCTCGGCGGCGCGCGCCGTCGCGCCCGCAAGCTGCTGCAGCGACTCCACCGC
The DNA here is from genome assembly GCA_963812435.1 of uncultured Actinomycetes bacterium. GTDB lineage: Bacteria > Actinomycetota > Thermoleophilia > Solirubrobacterales > Solirubrobacteraceae > Conexibacter. Next base: position 1,629,664 of record CAWEUZ010000002.1, on the reverse strand, counting down.
TGGGTCGCGATGATCGCCGGGCTGCTGCTGCTCGCGATCGTGCTGTCGGGCACCGTGCTGCTGCTCGCGCCCGAGATCGATCAGGTGATCCACCCGCACCTCTACCAGCACACCGACTCGACGCACCCGGTCTCCGAGCAGCAGGCGCTCGCGATCGTGAACCGCGAGCTGCCGAGATGGAGAGGCGCGCTCGTCGTCCACAACCGCGGCATCTACGAAGTCTGGAACGAGGACCAGACGCGCCAGGCGCACGTCGACCCCGGCACCGGCGAGGTGCTCGGCACCGGCAGCTGGAACGCCGGCGTGATGGGCTTCCTCGCGAACCTGCACGAGTGCGCGCTGGGCTGCGAGGACGAGCCGGGCTACGTCCTCTTCATGAGCAAGGACGCGCACGTGCTCGGCAACGACGAGCTGACGGTCGGCGGCCTGGTGCTCGCCGTCGCCGGGCTCGTGCTGCTGCTGATGGTGCTGACCGGCGTCGTCATCTGGTGGCCGGGGATCCGCAGAATGGCGCGCGGCTTCAAGGTCCGCAGAGGCAAGCGGGGCTACGCGCGCCAGCACGACCTGCACAAGGTGATCGGCGCCGCCGCGCTGCCGTTCCTCGCGATGTGGGCGCTCACCGGCCTCAACTTCGAGCTCAAGCAGGTGGCCGACGGGTGGTACGCGGTGATGCCGGGCTCGGCCGCCGCGGATCCCCCGGCGTTCGCGTCGAGAGCGCCGAGAAGAGGCGAGCAGGTCGACGGGATCGACATGGACGAGGCGCGCCGGATCGCCGCGACGGCGGTGCCGGGCGCGCGCATCGTGTCGCTCCAGCAGCCCGACCCGAGAGACCCGAGAGCGACCTGGGACGTGTGGCTCAGCGACGGCGTCGACTCCTACAGAGAGAGCCGCTGGCCCGGCGACGTCGAGCTGGCGATCGACCGCAGCGGGACGCGCACCGCCCTGCTCTCCGGCGACCAGGCGAGAATGACCTTCGCGCAGGACGTGTGGGAGTGGTGGGGCCCGGCCGTGCACATGGGCTACCCCGTCGGCTGGATCCCCCGCCTGCTGTGGGTCGCCTTCGGCCTCGCCCCGCTCGCGCTCGCGATCACCGGCACGGCGATGTGGCTGGTGCGGCGCCGCAAGCGCAAGGCGAAGAAGCGCGGCGGGCCGCCGGGCGCACCCGCGCCGACGGCCGCATGAGCCGCTCGCTCGCACTGACGACGGCCGCGTACGCGCTCGGGCTCGGCTGCTGGACGGCGCTGCGCGGCCGCGACCGCACGCCCACGCAGGGCGCCGCGCTCGCAGTGCTGCAGGCGGCGCTGCTGCTGCAGGCGCTCGTCGTCGCAGCCGCCTGGATCGGCGGCGAGCGGCCGGCCGAGCCCGAGACGTTCGCCGGCTACCTCGCCGCATCGCTGCTGATCCTGCCGGGCGGGTGGCTGCTCGCACGCGACGACGCAACCCCATGGAGCAGCGCGCCGCTCGTCGTCGCCACCTTCGGCATCGCCGCGATCGCGCTGCGCATGACGGCGACCTGGGGCCTCGATGCCGCCTGAGCGCCAGGGCCCCGCACTCGCCCTCGCCTCGATCTACGCCCTCTTCGCCCTCGCCGCCGGAGCCCGCTCGCTCGTCCAGCTCGCGACCCGCGCCGGCGACGCCCCCATCCCCTACGCCCTCTCGGCCGCAGCCGCAGCCATCTACCTCGCAGGCGCCGTCGTCCTGCACCGGCAAGGCACGCACGCGACGAGGACGCTGCGAGCGATCTGCGCCGTCGAGCTGGCGGGCGTGCTGATCGTCGGCACCGCATCGGTCGCACGGCCGAGCGCCTTCCCCGATGCCACCGTCTGGTCAAGCTACGGCGCAGGCTACGCCTGCATCCCGCTGATCCTGCCGATCATGGGGCTGGCGCTCACGACGCCGGACCACCGGCTTCGCCGGCGGTGCCCGCGGGTGGCACGGGTGAGGACGATTTCGCGAAAGCTCGCGAAATCGCCTCGACCCGTGACAGGACCCGCCCGCCGACAGCGCGACGAGCCCTCCGCCTAGGAGAGCCGCTCCACGATCATGGCCATGCCCATGCCGCCGGCAACGCACATGGTCTCGAGGCCCACGGCCTTGTCCAAGGTGGACAAGTCGTTGAGGAGGGTGGTCATGATGCGAGCGCCTGTCATCCCAAACGGATGCCCCAAGGCGATCGCCCCGCCGAACGGGTTGAGCTGGTCGTCCTCGATGCCCCACTCGCGCTGGCACGGCACGACCTGCGCCGCGAACGCCTCGTTGAGCTCGACGATGTCGATGTCGGACATCGTCATGCCCGCCTGCTCGAGCACGTTGCGCACCGCCGGGATCGGCCCGACGCCCATGTACTCGGGCTCCAGCGCGCCGACCGCCGACGCGACGATGCGCGCCTTCGGCGTCATGCCGAGCTCCTTCGCCTTCTCCTCGGACATGATCAGGACCGCGGCCGCGCCGTCGTTGAGCGGGCAGGCGTTGCCGGCCGTGACCGTGCCGTCGGGCTTGAAGACCGGTCTGAGCTGCGAGAGCTTCTCGAAGTTCGTGCCCGGGCGCGGGCCGTCGTCCTTCGTGACGGTCGCCTCGGCCACGGTGACCTCGTTGCCCTGCTCGTCATATGCGGTGTGCTCGGGCACGACGACCGGGACGATCTCCGCGTCGAAGTGGCCCGACGCCTGCGCCTGCACGGCGCGGTTCTGCGAGATCTCGGCCCAGCGGTCCTGCTCCTCGCGCGTCACGCCCTCGCGCTCGGCGACGTTCTCCGCCGTCAGGCCCATCGGGATGTAGACGTTGACGAGCGAGCCCTCGGACCCGTCGAGCTGCGGGTGGAACGGCACCGGCGAGCCGCCGCCGAGCCGCGAGACGGCCTCGACGCCGGAGGCGACGTACGTGTCGCCCTCGCCCGCGCGGATCGCGTGGTGCGCCATGCGGATCGTCTGCAGCGACGAGGCGCAGAAGCGGTTGACGGTCGTGCCCGGCACGGTGACCGGGTAGCCGGCGAGGATCAGCGCGTTGCGGGCGACGTTGTAGCCCTGCTCGCCCTCGCCCGAGGCCGCGCCCATCATCACGTCGACGATCGTGGCGGGGTCGAGGTCGGGGTTGCGCTCCAGCAGCGCTCTCAGCGGGATCGCGGCGAGGTCGTCGGCGCGGACGTCCTTCAGCGAGCCCTTGACGGCGCGGCCGATCGGAGTCCGGACGGCGTCGACGATGACGGCATCAGACATGAGGTGATTCCTTTCGGATGAGGTGCCCGGCGGTCGCACTCCACGGGCCTGCGTTTTCCCCGGCGGTCGCACTCCACGGGGGCCTGCCGTGGAGGATAGAGCGAACGGTGGCGTTCATACGCCAATTCGGGGCACGCGGACGCCGCCGGCCGCGTCTCTACGATCCCGCGCCGTGGCCGGTCGCGAGCTGATCTCCGAGGGCAGCGTGCTCGTCACGCTGCGCGACGCCGACGAGCTCGCGCGCGTGCGGGCGACGTGCGAGCCGCGCCACGCCTACGAGCGCACGCTCGCCGCCGCCTGCCGCGACCAGGAGCGCTTCGCGACGCTCGGCCACTGCCAGCCGTGCGGCGAGTCGGTCGGGCTCGTGTCCACCTGGCAGTACTCGTGGGACGGCATGGTCAACTTCCGCGAGCACCTCGCGTGCCCGCTGTGCGGGCTCAACAACCGCCAGCGCTTCGTCGCGCACGCGCTGCCGCAGTGGGGCCGACCGCCCTACTACCTCTACGAGCAGGTCACGCCGTTCTACGAGTGGGCCCGCAGACGCCTGCCGGAGGTCGTCGGCAGCGAGTACCTCGGCTTCGGGATCGCCTCCGGCACCGTGATCGACGGCGTGCGCCACGAGGACGCGCTCGCGCTGTCGTTCGCCGACGGCTCGCTCGGGACGATCGTCTCCAACGACGTGTTCGAGCACGTGCCGGACATCGACGCCGCGCTCGCCGAGTGCGCGCGCGTGCTGCGACCGGACGGCGTGCTGATCTTCTCCGTCCCGTTCGAGGGCCAGCACGAGCGGACGCAGCAGCGCGCCGAGCTGCGCGACGGCGAGGTCGTGGAGCTGCTGGAGCCGCAGTACCACGGCAATCCCGTCGACCCCAGAGGATCGCTCGTCTTCTACGACCACGGCTGGGACCTGCTGGAGCGCTGCCGCGCGGCCGGCTTCGCCGACGCGCACGTCGTCGGCTACTGGTCCGCGTTCCACGGCTACATCGGCAACGGCGGGCTGCAGATGCTGTTCGTCGCGAGCCGCGACGGCGCGGCGCCGCCGCTGCTCGGCTGAGCGGCGAGGGCTACAGCCCGAGCCCGCGCACGCCGTCCTCGTCCCAGCCGAGGTGGTGCGCCAGCTCGTGGCGGACGGTGCGCACGACCTGCGCGCGCAGCAGGTCGAGGTCGTGGCCGAAGTCGCGCACGAGCGTGTCCTGGAAGACGACGATCCGCGCGAAGCCGTCGTGGACGACCGTCGGGCCGTGGTAGATCCCGTACGCGTGGTGCTTGCGGCCTTCGGTCCCGACCACCACGGCGACGTGCTCGAGCGCGCGGTGGAATTCGAGCGGCAGCTCGTCGAGCGCAGAGCGCACGAGCGCCTTGAAGTCGTCCTCGTTCCACGGGTCGATCCCGGAGTCCTCGTCGTCGTCGAAGTCGTCGAGCTCGTCCTCGCCCTCCCCCGACAGGCTGTCGCGCGCGAGCTGCTCGGTGCGCTCCACGAGCGCATCGAAGTCCTGCTCGGAGCGCGGGTTGCGCCAGTCGGCGAGGCGGCCGGTCACGAGCGCGAGCAGGAACGTGATCACGAGCGCGCCCGCGAGCGCGACGGCGATCCCCTGGAAGAAGCGCATCGGATAGGTCGTCGCGAACCCTTCGGTCACCGTGATCGCGAGGATCCCCAGCGCGAAGGCGGTCAGCGCCGACCACGCGATCTGCGCGCCGGTCGGGAGTCTGGACCACATGGTCCGAATGTAGTGGCTGGGGATCCATCGCGTGCAGGTGCGCGAGCCGGAGACGGCCGTATTCGTGGATGCCGAGCGCCGGCCGGTTGCGCGGCCAAGGCCGGTGGCCTTGGCAAGCGGCCGGCCGGCGCTCGGCGCCGCGAGACGGTCGTCTCCGGCCGCGAGCCTGTCGCGATGGGTCCCCTAGCGCAGCGTGCGTGCGATCACGAGGCGCTGGATCTCGTTCGTGCCCTCGTAGATCTGCGTGATCTTCGCGTCGCGCATCATCCGCTCGACCGGGTACTCGCTGACGTAGCCGTAGCCGCCGAGCACCTGGATCGCCTCGATCGTCACGCGCATCGCGTTGTCGGAGTTGAAGAGCTTCGCCATCGCCGAGTACTTGCCGCGGTCGGCGTCGCCGCGGTCGGCCTTGGCGGCGGCCTGGTAGAGCAGCTCGCGACCGGCCGCCGTCTGCGTCTCCATGTCGGCGAGCTTGAACTGGATCGCCTGGAAGGCGTTGATCGGCTGGCCGAACTGTCTGCGCTCGCGCGCGTAGGCGGCGGCGTAGTCGGTCGCGCCCTGCGCGATCCCGAGCGCCTGCGCGCCGATGCCGAGGCGCGACCAGTCGAGCGTCCCGAGCGCGACGTGCATGCCCTTGTCGACCTCGCCGATCAGGTTCGCCCCGGGGATCCGCACGTCGTCGAAGATCGGCTGGCCGGTCGGCGAGCCCTTGATGCCGAGCTTTCTCTCCAGCTTGCCGACGCTGAAGCCGGGCCGGTCTCTCTCGACCACGAACGCGCTGATGCCGCGCGAGTGGCCGGCCTTGGGATCCGTCACCGCGAAGACGATGTAGAAGTCGGCGACCCCGAGGTTGGTGATCCAGTTCTTCGTGCCGGAGACGATCCAGTCGTCCCCATCGCGCACGGCCTTGCAGATCATGCCGCCCGGGTCGGAGCCGGCCTCGGGCTCGGACAGCGCGAACGCCGGCGACCACTCGCCGCTCGCGCACTTCGGCAGGAAGCGAGCTTTCAGCTCCTCGGTGCCGAACAGTCTGATCGGGAGCGTCCCGAGGTCGTGGACGGCGAGCATCAGGGCGCTCGACGCGCAGGCCTTCGCGACCTCCTCTATCGCGATGCAGAGCATCAATGCACCGGTGCCGGTGCCGCCGTACTGCTCCTCGAACGGCAGCCCGAAGAGGTCGTGCTCGGCGAACAGCTGGCGGAGGTCCCAGGGGTACTCGGCCTTCTCGTCGATCTCCGCGGCGCGCGGCGCCACGCGCTCGCGCGCGATCTGGCGGATCGTGTCGCGGAAGGCGAGCTGGTCGTCGGTCAGGGCATAGGAATCGGCGAGCGCGGACATGCGGCCGATGCTAACGACGGCCGCCTGGCGCGCACGCCGGTTCCCTTGGGCCGGCCCCGGCTGCTAGAAGCCCGACGGGTGCCGCACGACGTAGCCGCTCGAGCTGCGCATGTCCGACTGCCAACGCGAGGGGCTCGCGCCGCTCGTGTCGAAGCGCAGCCCGGCGACCGTCATGTACGCGTGGCCGGAGTTCGCGTAGACCGTGATCCAGCGCCCGTTGCCGCTCGCGCCCCACGACTCGAAGCTGGTCGAGTCGAGCTGCGTGTCGATCAGCCCTCCGCCGTGCAGGGCGTAGCTGACGGACCCGGAGCAGTCGTAGCCGTTGTCGGTCCAGGTGCCGTGGCCGCCGCCGTAGACGTACGGCATCGAGGCGATGCGGTTGCCGGCGGCGATCACGCCCTTGATCGCTGCGGGCGCGTCGGCCGGCGCGACGGCTGTGCCGTCGGCGCGCAGGATCGCGTGGCCGGTCGGAGCGCTGCTCGCAGGCGTGCCGTCGCTGCCGGCGCTGTCGCCGACGCCGCGCAGCGTCTGCTGGGTGCCGGCTCCGACGACGCCGTCGACCGTCAGGCCGTGCGCGCGCTGGAAGCGGCGCACGTTGCGCAGCGTCCCGGGGCCGAAGACCCCGTCGACCGGCGTCGCGACGCCGTTGCGCGAGAGGTAGTCCTGCAGGACGCGCACGTCGTGGCCGCGCATGCCCTTCTTGAGCGTGCGGTCGCCCATGTGCTCGCGCGAGCCGCCGCCGGAGTCCGCCTGCTCGCGCTGCTGCGCGTGCGCGCGGCGCGCGGCGATCGTGCGCAGCGCTCTGCTCGTGCCGCCGCCGACGACCCCGTCGACCGTCATGTGGTGGGCGCGCTGGAAGCGACGCACGTTGTGCAGCGTCTGCGGGCCGAAGATCCCGGCGACCGGCGTCGAGTAGCCGGCGCGGGTGAGGAAGTCCTGCAGCACGCGCACGTCGTGGCCGCGATCGCCCTTGTGGAGCGTGCGGTCGCCGAGGTGCTGCGCCGCGAAGGCGGAGGCCGGCAGGAGCGCCGCCGCGACGAGCGCGGCGAGGACGATGACGAAACGCGAACGCCGACAGGCCGGCGCGATGACGGACGACACGGGTGCTAACCCCTTCTCTTTCGGGCGCCTGCGGGGTTAGCTGACGGGCTCGCGCAGAAAGAGCAGCGCTACGTCGCGACTCGCGACGATTCGCCCCACGATCCCTAAGACGACGGGACCTTTGGTTCCCCCGCTCCCCGGCTTTTGCGATGCCGGAGACTCGGCTGGGTACAAGCGAAGTGCGGCAGACTACAGATCGCCCGGCAGGAATGTCGCAACATGCGGCGAAGGAGGCGCGTTCGGAGCGATAGGGTCGGCCGCGGATGCCCGCTCCCGCCGCCGATCTCGCACGCCTCGAGCGCGCCACCTTCGACCTCGACCCGCCGTTCGCGGTCGTCGACATGGACGCCTTCCGAGCGAACGCGCGCGACATGCTGCGGCGCGCCGGCGGCCGGCCGATCCGACTCGCGAGCAAGTCGATCCGCTGCCGCGCACTGCTGGAGCGCACGCTCGCCTCGGACCCCGGCTTCCGCGGCACGCTCGCGTTCACGCTTCCGGAGGCGCTGTGGCTCGCCGACCACGGCCTGCACGACCTCGTCGTCGCCTACCCGACTGCGGACCGCGCTGCGCTGCGCGCGCTGGCGGCGCGCGAGGACGACGCCGGCATCGCCGTGATGGTGGACGACGTCGCGCAGCTGGAGCTGATCGAGGCGGCGACGACGGGCGCACGCGCCGACGACCGCCCCGTCCGCGTCTGCATCGACGTCGACGCGAGCTGGCGCCCCCTCGGCGGGCGGCTGCACGTCGGCGCGAAGCGCTCGCCGCTGCACGCGCCCGCGCAGGCGGCCGCGCTCGCGCGCGGGGTCGCCGCGCGGCCGGCGCTGAGGCTGGTCGGGCTGATGGCCTACGAGGCGCAGATCGCGGGCATCGGCGACCGCCCGCCCGGCAGACCGCTGATGGGCCTCGCGCTGCGCGCGATGCAGCGCGCCTCGGCACGCGAGCTGGCGGCGCGGCGCGCGGCGGTCGTCGCGGCGGTCGAGGCGGTCGCGCCGCTGGAGCTGGTCAACGGCGGCGGCACCGGCAGCCTCGAGCTGACGGCGGCGGAGCCCGCCGTCACCGAGATCGCCGCCGGCTCGGGCCTCTACGGCCCCACGCTGTTCGACGCCTACTCGCGCTTCAGACCGCTGCCGGCGGCGCTGTTCGCGCTGCCGGTCGTGCGGCGGCCGGGCCGCGGCGTCGCGACGGCGCTGGGCGGCGGGTACCTCGCCTCCGGCTCCGGCGACCGCGCGCGGCTGCCGCGCCCGGTCCTGCCGGCGGGCTTGCGGCTCGACGGCCGCGAGGGCGCCGGAGAGGTGCAGACGCCGCTGCTGGGCGCCGCCGCCGATCATCTGCGCGTCGGCGACCGCGTGTGGATGCGCCACGCGAAGGCCGGCGAGCTGTGCGAGCGCTTCGCCGAGCTGCACCTGGTCGAGGGGGACCGGATCGTCGAGACGGTGCCCACATATCGCGGCGAGGGTCGGTGCTTTTTGTAGTCGTTTTGCAGCTCTTTTGTTGCATTTGACCACAGAAGCGCATCACTTGGTGCGATAGCGTGCCGGCCATGGTAGCTTCAGCCCTCATGGCCCCTCCACGCAGACCCAGACGTGCCCCTCGCGCCCCCAGACGCGTCGGCGCCCGCACGACGCTGCGCGTCCCCGACGACCTCGCGGAGACGGTCGCGCGCTACGCCGAGCAGCACCGCACGAGCACGAACGACGCACTCGTCCGGCTGGCATACGACGGCGCCAAGCGCTACGAGTACGAGCGCGAGATCGAGGAGCTGGCGGCGGTGCGACGCGCGGCGATCATGCGACGTACGCCGGTTTCGGCGAGCACCCGTATCCCGACCTCCGAGGAGACGACAGCGGCGATCCTCGCGTGGCGGCGAGGCGAGATCGACTGACGAATGTCAATCGCCTGGGACACGTCCGTCGCCTCTCGGGCGCACGGGACCGGCCGGCATGCCGGCCTGCTCGAAGCGCATCTCATCGCAAGGCGCCCGATCGCGCTTCCGGCGCCCACGATCCAGGAGGTCGTCCGGGGTCTGCAGGCCCACCTGCGGGTCGATGCGGCGTTCCAATTCGCGGCGGATTGGTTCGCCACCCTGCTCGAGCATTCGCTTGTGCACGTCGTTCCCTTCGACGGCGCGAGCGCGGTGCTCGCTGGACGGCTGCTGGCGCGCTTGCCGCATCCGCCGACGGGAACGCGTCGGCGGGAAGGCACGCGCGCGCGTCAGCGCGCCGCCTGGGCCCTCGACGTGCAGATCGCGGCGTGCGCGTTCGCGGGCGGCTTCGGCGTGCTGACGGAGAACGTGGACGACTTCGCCGTGCTGCGGGACAGGATCGCGGACCTGTTCCCCGACGTACCGCCGCTCGTCGTCGCCGACGCGCGCGCAGACCTTGATTCTAACGCTCTACTCGAACGTTAGACATTGTGCCGAGAACCCTGTCCGTATAGGCGTTTCCGAAGCGTCCGCCCGGGTCGAGCCGCTCGCGCACCGCCTGCCAGTCGTCCCAGCGCGGATAACGCGGCCGCAGCGTCTCGGCGGTCTGGAAATGGCGCTTGCCCCAGTGCGGGCGGCCCTCGTACTCGTCCATCACGGCCTCGACGGCGCGGAAGTACGGCTCGTACGGCATCCCGCGGAACATGTGGACCGCGACGTAGCCGGTCGGGCGCTCGTAGGCCGTGCTCAGCAGCGCGTCGTCGGGCGCGACGAGCCGCACCTCGATCGGGAACGGCACCTCGAAGCCGTGGCGCGGGACCAGCTCCAGCACCCGGCGGACGACCTCCGCCAGCCGCTCGCGCGGCACCGCGTACTCCATCTCCGTGAAGCGCACGAGCCGGGGCGAGGCGAAGATGCGGTCGCTGCGGTCCACGCGCGTCGAGGACCCGGCGAGCTTGGTGACGGTGCGATTCAGCGCAGGGATCCAACGCGGGAACGCGCGCCCGGCGAGGCAGAAGGCGTGGAAGGCGTGGTTCGTCAGCAGCACGTCGTTCGCCCACGCGCTCGCGCGCGAGCGCGGCCGCGGCGGCTCGTCGACGCGGTTGTTCGTGCGCGTCAGCGCCGTGTCGCAGTGCGGGAACACGTACAGCTCGAAGTGGTCGTTCTCCTCCCCCAGCCGCTCGAGGCGGTCGAGCGTCTCGCCCAGCGGCGCCGGCGCGTCGACGCCGCGCAGCGTGAATGCGGGGACCGCGCGCAGCGTGACCGCCGCGATCACGCCGAGGCTGCCGACGCCGACGCGCGCCGCCAGGTACGTCGTCGGATCCTCGTCGCGCTCGGAGCAGACGAGCGTCGAGCCGTCCGCGAGCACGAGCTCGATCGACTCCACCTGCGCGGAGAGGTTGCGCAGGCGCGTCCCGGTGCCGTGCGTGGCGGTCGAGATCGCGCCCGCGACCGACTGCACGTCGATGTCGCCGAGGTTCTCGAACGCGAGCCCATGCGCAGCGAGCGCCTCGTTGAGTGCGTGGATCGAGATCCCGCCTTCCACGCGCACGCGCCCGCTCGCGCGGTCGACGTCGAGCACGCGGCCCATCCGCTCGAGGCTCAGCAGACGTCCGTCGCTGCAGGCGACGTCGGTGAACGAGTGGCCGCTGCCGACGACGCGCACGCGCTGGCCGGCCGCCGCCGCGCGCTCCAGCGCGCCCGCGATCTCGGCCGCGCTCCCGGGCCGCTCGAGCGCGGCCGGCGCGCAGCCCTCGTCGCCCGCCCAGTTGCGCCACATGGCGTTCAGCCTACGCCCGCCGACCGGCCGGCGGGGCGGTTGCCGCGGCCGCACGCCGCGCGCCCGCGCGCCCGGCCGGTCTGAAGCCCGGCAGCTCGAATGCGACGCGGGCGCCGCCCTCCGGCGAGGCGCCGGCGACGATGCCGCCGCCGTGCGCCTCGACGATCGCGCGCGCGATCGCGAGCCCGAGCCCGGCGCCGCCCCTGCGGCGCGTGCGCGCGCTGTCGAGGCGGTGGAAGCGGTCGAACACGCGGTCGCGCTGCCCGGGCGGGATCCCGGGCCCGTCGTCCTCGATCGCGATCTCGACCCGCCCGCGCGGACGCACCGCGACGGTCACGCGCACGAGCCCGTCCGGGCCCGTGTGCTCGACCGCGTTGCGCGCGAGGTTGCGAACCACCTGCGCGAGCCGGTCCTCGTCGGCGCGCAGCGTCCCCTCGGGCACGTCGCCGAGCTCGAAGCGGCGCTCGGCGGTGAGCGTCAGCGCGTCGAACAGCTCCGTCACGAACGGCCGCAGGTCGAGCGTCGCGGGCCGCAGCAGCTCGCCCTCGTCCGCGCGCGCGAGCAGCAGCAGGTCGTCGACCAGCCGCTCCATCCGCAGCACCTCGGTGCGCACGACCTCGTCGACGTGGCGCACGTCCTCGGTCGTCACCTCGCGCTGGCGCGCGAGCACCTCGAGCTGGCCGCGGATCACGGTCAGCGGCGTGCGCAGCTCGTGCGAGGCGTCCGCCACGAACCCGCGCTGGCGCGCGAACGCGTCTTCGAGGCGGTCGAGCATGCGGTCGAAGGAGTCCGCCAGCACCCGCACCTCGTCGTGGCGACCGCGCGCGCCGATGCGCTTCGAGAGGTCGCCCGCGCGCACCTCGGCGGCCGTCGCCGCCATCCGCCGCAGCGGACGCGACAGGCGCGTCGCGAACGCGAAGCCGAGCACGATCGCCGCCAGCAGCGTCGCCGTGCCGGCGAACAGGAAGGTGCGCGCGACGCCGCTCTGCGCGCGCGTCACGCCCTCGGCCGACTCGCCGACGCCGATCGTCGCGACGCGGCGCGTGTCGCGCAGCACCGGGATCACGTACAGGCGGACCGGCTCGCCGCCGACGGTGACGTCCGAGAAGCCGCGCCGCGCCGTCCGCACCGCCCGCGCCTCCGGGCTCTCGCGCCGCGGCCCGGCGACGTCGCGGTCGATCGCGGCGCCCTCGGCCGGGTTCAGCTCCGGCAGGTTCGACACGACCCCGCCGCCGGCGATCCGCACGACGTACAGGCGCGGCGTCACGGTGAACGTGACCTGATCCTCGAGGTACCGCTGGGCGGCCTTCGTGACGCGTCTCTGCGTCGGTCTGATCAGCGGGATCTTCTGCTCGAAGGCCGTCGCCTCCTGACGCAGGTCCTGGTCGATCTGCGCCTGCACCTGCGTGCCCGTGCCGCGGTAGGTGGCGACGAAGGCGGTGCCGAGCGCCACGACCAGGATCGCCGCGATCGTCAGCGCGAGGCGCGCGCGCAGGCTCTGCAGCCAGGTGACGCGCGAGCCCGGATCGGTGTCGCGACGTCGTGGCATCGCCGCTCAGGGGCGCGTGGTGAGGCGGTAGCCGACCGAGCGCAGCGTGTCGATCGGCGCCGGCCGCCCCGGCAGCTCGAGCTTGCGCCGCAGGTAGCGCACGTAGACCTCGACGACGTTCGTGCCGGGGTCGAAGTCGTAGCCCCACACGGCGCTGAGGATCTGCTGGCGGCTGAGCGCCTGGTCGGGGTGGCGCAGGAAGTAGGTGAGCAGGTCGAACTCGCGCGCCGACAGGCGCAGCTCGACGCCGTCGCGCGCGACCTTGCGCCCGAGCAGGTCGAGCTCGATCCCGGCCGCCGACAGCGTCGTCGCGTCGCGCTGGCGCGGGGTGCGCAGGTGCGCGCGCACGCGCGCGGCCAGCTCGTCGAAGCTGAACGGCTTCGTCACGTAGTCGGTCGCGCCGCCGTCGAGGCCGGCGACGCGGTCGTCGACGGCCGCGCGCGCGCTCAGCATCACGACCGGCAGCTCCGGCTTCTCGCGCCGGATCGACGCCAGCACGCCGAGGCCGTCCTTGCCCGGCAGCATCACGTCGAGGATCACGAGGTCGACGTCGTCGGCGAGCGCCCGCCGCTCCCCTTCGAGCCCGTCGCCCGCGCACGAGACGGCGTGCCCTTCGGCCTGCAGCCCGCGCTGCACGAAGTCCGCGATCGCCGTCTCGTCCTCCACCACCAGGATCCGCATGGCGCAATCGTACGCGGGCTACGCAACCGTCCAGGTGTCGCCGGCGTGCAGCAAAGCGTCGAGCGCTGCGACGTCGGCGACGGACCGCTCGGAGGTGCGTGCCGCGGCGGCGCCGTGCAGCGGGCGCTCGACGGCGCGGAAGACGCCGATCGGCGTCGGCTCGGTCGGGCGGTCGGCGAGGCGGGCGAGCGCGAACGCGAGGCTCGGGTCCTCGCGGTGGGCGTCGTGGACGAGCAGCGCGTCCTCGCCGACGTCGGCGACGTCGACGAGGCGCAGGTCGCCGTCGGGGCCGCGCGCGACGCCGCGCGCGTCGTCCGCCCCGAAGCGGATCGGCTCGCCGTGCGTCAGCCGGATCTGCATCCCCTCGCGCGTGTCCTTCTCCGTCAGGCCGAAGAACGCGCCGTCGTTGAAGACGGGACAGTTCTGGTAGATCTCGACGAACGCCGTCCCCTCGTGCGCGGCCGCCGCGCGCAGCACCTCCGCGAGGTGCACGCGGTCGCGGTCGAGCGTGCGGGCGACGAACGTCGCCTCCGCGCCGAGCGCCAGCGCGAGCGGGTTGAAGGGGCGGTCGTGCGAGCCGAACGGCGTCGACTTCGTGATCTTGCCGCGCTCGCTCGTCGGCGACGCCTGGCCCTTCGTCAAGCCGTAGATCTGGTTGTTGAACAGCAGGATCTTCACCGGCACGTTGCGCCGCAGCGCGTGGATCAGGTGGTTGCCGCCGATCGACAGCGCGTCGCCGTCGCCGGTCACGATCCAGATCGAGAGGTCGGGCCGCGTCGTCGCGAGCCCGGTCGCGAGCGCGGGCGCGCGGCCGTGGATGCCGTGCATCCCGTACGTGTCCATGTAGTAGGCGAAGCGCCCGGCGCAGCCGATCCCCGTCATGAAGACGATCCGCTCGGGCGGGATCCCCAGCTCCGGCATGAAGCCCTGGACCGCGGACAGGATCGCGTAGTCGCCGCAGCCCGGGCACCAGCGCGTCTCCTGGTCGGACTGGAAGTCCGCCTTGGCGAGCGCCGGCGCGCTCGAGCCGTTGCCGTTGCCGGCGGTCACGCCATCGCCTCCACGATCGCCTGCTCCAGCTCGGCCGCGAACAGCGGCTGGCCCGTGACCTTCGTGTGCGAGTGCACGTCCACGAGGAAGTGCCCGCGCAGCAGCTGCGCGAGCTGGCCGCTGTTCATCTCCGGCACGAGCACGCGCGGATAGGCCCGCAGCAGCGCGCCGACGTTCGGCGGCAGCGGATCGAGGTGGCGCAGGTGGGCGATCGCGACCTTCAGGCCGCGGTCGCGCACGCGCCGCGCCGCCGCGCGGATCGCGCCGTAGCTCGATCCCCAGCCGAGCACGAGCAGCTCGGCGCCCTTGTCCGCGTCGACGGCCAGCGCCGGCAGCTCGCGCTGGATGCCGGCGATCCGCTCCGCGCGCAGGCGCGTCATCGTCGCGTGGTTGGCCGCGTCGTAGGAGATGTTGCCGCTGCCGTCCTGCTTCTCGAGGCCGCCGATGCGGTGCGCGAGCCCAGGGGTACCGGGCGGCGCCCACGGCCGCACGCCGCGCGCGTCGCGCGCGTACGGCTGGAACGGCTCGCTCGCGGCCGACGGGCGCGCGAACGCCGGGTCGATCTGCGGCAGCGACGCCGCGTCCGGGATCCGCCACGGCTCCGACGAGTTCGACAGGAAGCCGTCGCTCAGCAGGATCACCGGCGTGCGGTACTCGACCGCCAGCCGCGCCGCCTCGAACGCCGTCTCGAAGCAGTCGCCCGGCGTCGCGGCCGCGAGCACCGGCAGCGGCGACTCGCCGTGGCGCCCGTGCAGCGCCTGCAGCAGGTCCGACTGCTCGGTCTTCGTCGGCATGCCGGTCGACGGTCCGGCGCGCTGCACGTCGACGACCACGAGCGGGAGCTCGAGCATCGCGGCGAGCCCGATCGTCTCCGCCTTCAGGTCCATCCCCGGGCCGCTCGTCGCGGTCACGCCGAGGTGGCCGCCGAAGGCCGCGCCGAGCGCCATCCCGGCGGCGGCGATCTCGTCCTCCGCCTGAATCGTCACGACGCCCGCGCCGTCGTGACGCGACAGCTCGTGCAGCAGCTCCGAGGCCGGCGTGATCGGGTAGCTGGCGAGCAGCAGCGGCAGCCCGCTCTGCACGGAGGCGGCGATCAGCCCGAGCGCGGTCGCGGTCGTGCCGTTGACCTGGCGATAGGTGCCGGGCTCGACGTCGGTCGCCGGCGCCACGCGGTACTGCACGTCGAGCAGCTCGGTCGTCTCGCCGAAGCTCCAGCCGGCGCGGAAGGCGGCGAGGTTGGCCGCGCGCGGCGCCGGCCGCGACGCGAACTTCGCCTCGATCCAGCGCTCCGTGACGTCGGTCGGACGACCGTACAGCCATGACAGCAGGCCGAGCGCGAAGAGGTTCTTCGCTCTGCCGGCGTCGCGCGTGCCGACGCCTTCGAGCCCCTCCGCGGCGCGCGTCGTGAGCGTCGTCATCGGCACGCGGTGGACCCGGTAGTCGGTGAGCGTGCCGTCCTCCAGCGGGTTCGCCGCGTAGCCGGCCTTCTCGAGGTTGCGTCTCGAGAAGGCGTCCTCGTTGGCGATGATCGTCGCGCCGCGCTCGAGCGTCGCGAGGTTCGCCTTCAGCGCCGCCGGATTCATCGCGACGAGCACGTTCGGCGTGTCGCCCGGCGTGAGGATGTCGCGCGAGGCGAAGTGGATCTGGAAGGCGGAGACGCCCGGGATCGTGCCGGCCGGCGCGCGGATCTCGGCGGGGAAGTCGGGCAGCGTCGCGAGGTCGTTTCCGAGCAGCGCGGTGGCGTCGGTGAAGCGCCCACCGACGAGCTGCATGCCGTCCCCCGAGTCGCCCGCGAAGCGCACGACCACGCGCTCGCGCTGCTCGACCGTCTTGCCCACGTCCGACCTTTCCCCCTCGTGGCCTGCGATCGATCCTACAGACACGGAAGGCCCCCATGCGGAGGCCTTCGAGCGTGCGACTGCGGGCCGGAGCCCGCGGTACGGGGTGCCTAGATCGCGGCGACGTTGACGGCCTTCGGCCCCTTGTCGCCCTGCTCCTCCTCGTACGACACCTTCGAGCCCTCGGCGAGCGAGCGATATCCGTCGGAATTGATGCCGGTGTGATGGACGAACAGGTCGCGGCTGCCCTCGTCAGGCGTAATGAAGCCGAAGCCCTTCTCGTCGCTGAACCACTTCACGGTTCCAGTCGGCATTGACTGTCCTCCACTGCTGGTGTGCTGCATGCGCGGAGGATGCTGTGAGCACGACCCGCGTACGTCGCACTGCTTTGTGCCGGGTTGATACCGGCCTTACGCGGCAGAACGTACCAGGCGCCACAGCGGCCCGCCAGTCGACCGTGAAGGGACGTCGACCGCGCCTGAGTCAGTCGCCGAGGCGCGAGATGCGGGCGAGCGCCTCATGGCACTCGACGACGCGCTGACGTACCGCGTCGCCCTCCGGCCGGTCGTGCACGAGGTCCCACGTGCGGTCCGCGATCTCCCTCGCGTTCTCGACCGTGGCGGACTCCCACAGCCGCTCCACGAGCAGCAGCTCGAACGTCTCCACCTGCTGCTCGGGCGAGCCCGGAGGAAGTCTCGGCAGGTTTTCGCCGGTGACCTCGCGCCACATTCCGGTGGCGACGAGCAGGCGGTTGCGAAGGGTCACGGGATCCATGTCCGCGCGCATCCTAGACAGGTTGCGGCAGGTGCTGTCGGACGCTCAGCAGCGGAGCGAGCGGATCGCCGTGCTCGGCGACGCGCGCGAGCACGGCAGCCGGGTCGAACACGAGCCGATCCGCCTCGCCGGCGGCGTGCGCCGCGCGCAGCTCCTCCCACGTCAGCGGCGTCGAGACCGTCGGCCGCTCGCGCGCGCGGACCGAGTAGGCGGCGACGGTCGTCTTGTGGGCGTCGTTCTGGCTCCAGTCGACGAGCACCCTGCCCGCGCGCAGGGACCGCGTCATGCGCGAGACGACGAGCTCCGGCAGCCGCTGCTCCAGCAGCGTCGCGAGGCGCTGGGCGAACGGCTTCGTGCGCTTGTACGTCGCGACGCGCTCGCCGAGCGGCACGTACACCTGCAGGCCCTTGCCGCCCGAGGTCTTGACGACGCTCACGAGCCCGAGCCGCTCGAACAACCCGTGCAGCACGAGGGCGACCTCGGCGCACTCCGCCAGCCCCGCCGGCGGGCCCGGGTCGAGGTCGAACACGACCGCCGTCGGATGCTCGGGATCGCGCGCGAGGTGGAGCGCCGGGTGCAATTCGATCGCCGCCTGGTTGCCGAGCCACGCGAGCGTCGCCGCGTCCTGCGCCATGCAGTGCTCGATCCGCCGGCGCTCGCTGCCGCTGTAGACGGAGACGGTCTCGACCCACTCCGGGCGGTGCGCGGGCGAGTGCTTCTCGTAGAAGGATCTCGCCGCCACGCCGTCGGGCCAGCGGCGCAGCGTCAGCGCCCGGTCGCGCAGGTGCGGCAGCAGCGTCGGCGCGATCCGCACGTAGTAGTCGATCAGGTCGCCCTTCGTGAAGCCGGTCGCCGGGAACAGCACCTTGTCGCGGTTGGTGACGCGCAGCTCGCGGCCGGCGAGCGCGGCCTCGAGCGGATCGCGCGGCCGGTCGTCCGACAGCGCCCCGCCGGCCTCCAGCACGACCTCGGCCGCCGGCTTGTCGTCGCGCAGCCCCTTGAACGCGCTCTGGCGCACGAGCCCTTCGCGCGTGACGTCGCTCAGCTCGACCTCGGCGACGAGCTGCGGCGCGACCCAGCGCGCGCCGCGCGGCGGTCTCGCGTTCGGGCTGGCCGGGTCGGGTCTGAACGGCGAGCGCGTGCGGCTGAGCGGCTCCAGCCGCCGCTGAAGGTCCGCGAGCATCGCATCCGAGAAGCCGCTGCCGACGCGGCCGGCGTAGCGCAGCGGACCGCCCGGCCCGTCGTGCGCGCCCAGCAGCAGCGCGCCGACGTGGCCGGCGCGCGTGCCCTCGCCCTCCGTCCAGCCGCCGATCACCAGCTCCTGGCGGCGGCGGTTGCGCAGCTTGCGCCAGGCGCCGCTGCGGCGGCCCGGCTCATAGCGGGCGTCGAGCCGCTTGGCGACGATCCCCTCCAGCCCCTGCTCGCGCGTGGCGTCGAGCAGCGCCTGCCCGCCGCCGCGGTGGAAGCGCGGCGTGCGCCAAGCCGGGCCTTCGAGCCGGAGGTCCTCCAGCAGCGTGCGCCGCGTCTCGTACGGCAGCTCCAGCAGCGAGCGTCCGTCGAGGTGCAGCAGGTCGAACGCCATGTAGACGATCGGCTGCGCTCTGGCGGCGCGTCTGATCGCCGCGTCGCCCTCGACGTTCATGCGCGACTGCATGCGCTCGAAGCTCGGCCGGCCTCGCTCGTCGAGCGCGACCAGCTCGCCGTCGAGCAGCAGCTCGTGCGCCCCGAGCGCGCGGCCGAGCGCGCGCAGCTCCGGATAGCGGGCGGTGATCTCGCGCTGCGTGCGGCTCTCGATCCGGACGTGGCCGTGGTCGCTCCACAGCAGCGCGCGGATGCCGTCCCACTTGACCTCGTAGCCCCAGCGGTCGTCGTCGCGCGGCAGGGCGGGCCGGGACCCGGACTCGGCGCGCGCCAGCATCGGCGCCATGTGCGGCGGCAGCGGCGTGCGGTGCGGATCCGTCGGCGGCTCGAGGCGGTGGATCGTCCACGGAACGCCCTCGCCGTCGGCTGTGCGGCTGAGCGGATGGAGCCCGTAGCGACCCGCGATCCGCTCGCCGTGCAGCGTCACCTCGACCTTGCGGTCGGTCCACTCGTGCGTCTCGTACGTGCCCGCGTCGTAGATCTCCATCGTGCCGGCGCCATAGCTGCCCGCGGGGATCTCGCCGTGGAACTCCAGGTACTCCAGCGGATGGTCCTCGGTGCGGACGGCGGTGCGGTCGTCATGCGGGTCGAGCGGGACGCCGCGCGGCAGCGCCCACGAGGCGAGCGTGCCGTCGCGCGCGAGCCGCAGGTCCCAGTGCAGACGGCTCGCGGCGTGCTGTTGGACGACGAAGCGCGGACCGTCGGGGATCGCGGCGCCCCCGGCGGCGCCGGATGGCTCGTCCGTCGCTCCGAAGTCGCGCTTGGCGCGGTAGTCGCGCAGGGGGTCGTCATGGGCCATGGCGGCAAGGTACCTGCACGGACATTCGTCCAGATGCCCTCAAAGCCGGCTGAATGTGGTCGAGCGACTGCCGATTGCACGGAAGGAATGCCTCGTTCGCGCACCCTTCTTCCCACGCTCGCCGCCGCGCTGCTGGCCGCGCTGCTGCTGCTCCCCACCGCGCAGGCGGGCTCGTGGAGCCACGTGCGCCAGCGCGCCCAGTTCCACCGCGTGATCGGCGCCTGCAGCGCCTCGCATGCGCCCGTTCGCCGTACGACGATCCGCCAGGCGCGCTTCGCGACCGTCTGCCTGCTGAACCGCGTGCGCGGCCGGCACGGACTGCCGCCGCTGCACCTCAACCCGCGGCTCTCGCGCGCCGCGCGCCTGCACTCGCGCGACATGGTCCGCCGACGCTACTTCGCGCACGACTCGCTCAACGGCACCTCGCCCTTCGCGCGCATGCGCGCGACCCACTACGTGCCGCGCAACGCGAGCTGGTGGCTCGGCGAGAACATCGGCTGGGGCAGCGGCTCGCTCGCACAGCCGATCTCGCTCGTGCGGGCATGGATGCACAGCCCGCCGCACCGCGAGAACATCCTCAGCCGCCACTTCCGCGACATCGGCGTCGGGATCGCGCTCGGCGCGCCGGTCGGCGGTGGCGGGGCGACGTACACGACCGACTTCGGTCGGCACAGCTGAGCTTGTCGGCGCGGTTGGCAGGGCGCGAGCCGCGAGCTTGCCCTGCCTGGCGATGAAACACTCGCCGCAGGACAAGCTCGCGGCTCGCGCCGCTGTCGGCGGTAGCGTGCCGCGCGCGATGACGGCCCTCAATGAGCTTTGGCTGGCGCGGCATGGCGAGACGGAGTGGAGCCTTTCGGGGCGGCACACGGGTCGCACCGACATCCCTCTGACGGCGCGCGGTGAGCGGCAGGCGGCGGCGCTCGGGGAGCGGTTGCGGGGCGTCTCGTTTGCGCTGGTGCTCGCGAGCCCGCTGGAGCGCGCGCGGCGCACGGCGGAGCTGGCCGGCTTCGGCGACCGCCTCGTGTTCGACGACGACCTGATGGAGGTCGACTACGGCGACTACGAGGGGCGCACGACGGCGGAGATCCGGCGCGCGCGGCCGGACTGGGACCTGTGGCGCGACGGATGCCCCGGCGGCGAGACGATCGCCGCGGCGGCGCTCCGCGCCGAGCGCGCGATCGCGCGGGCGCGGGCGGCGGGCGGTCCGGTGCTGCTCGTCGGCCACGGCCACCTCACGCGCACGCTCTCCGCCCGCGCGCTCACGCTCCCCCCCGACCACGGCCGCCACCTCGCGCTCGACCCCGCGAGCCTCTCGATCGTGGGCAGCGAGCACGAGGCGCCCGCGCTGTGGCTGTGGAACGACGCGAGCCACCTGCTGGCGGCGCGGGCGTAGCACTTGCGCTGAATCGTCGCGAAGCGCGCGGGTACTTCGCGCCGTCGATTCATAGCGTCGGCGGATGCCGCCGCGGCGTAGACACGAGTGGGACGACAGATTCGAATCGGGAGGGCGAATCCTCGTCCGCTGGGAGACCGAGCGGGTCGTCATCGCGTTCGCCGTCATGCTGCTCGCGGAGGTCGACGGCGAGTGGCGCACAGTCGTCCTGTTCGACTGCACGCACGGCGACCGCAACGACCGGCACGCCCATTCGTACGACGGCGTCAAAGGTCCGGCTGTGATCTTCCACCACGGAACTCCCAGCGAAGCGATGAATGACGCGATTCGCTTGATCAGGGCAACGCACGAGAGGATGATCGAACGATGGCGACGGTAAGAGCATCGAGACGGACGCCCGCACGCGAGGCGACGTCGCGCGTGATGATGACCGAGATCGACAAGGTGGTCGCCGGTGGCGAGTCACGTTTTCCGGACTACTGCTCCTTCATCGCCTCAGACCTCGTGACCGACGAGGACATCCGCGAGGCGCACGCGCTCGGCAGAGCCGTCGTGATCGTCGACGAGCACGAGCACGTGACCGTGCTCCCGGCGCCGGACCCGTCAATCGCCGAGCGCGAGTCCGATCGGCTCTGGAATGAGCTGATGTCGACGGGACGAACGGACCGCCGCCGCGTCGTCGAGCGCGGCTGACGACCCCGGCACCGACGCGAGCGTCGCGGCCTCGGCCCGGTAGACGGGCTTGGCGAGCAGCAGCTGGACGTCGGAGATGCGGCGCTCGCGGAAGCCGGCCTCGCAGTAGGCGAGGTAGAGGTCCCACATGCGGCGGAAGCGCTCGTCGTAGCCGAGCGTGCGCAGCTCCGGCCACGCCGCGTGGAAGCGCTCGCGCCAGCACGCGAGCGTGCGCGCGTAGTGCGGCGTGATGTCGTCGAGCGCGACGCTGCGCAGGTCCGTCCGGTGGGCGAGCGAGCGCTCGATCGCGGCGAGCGACGGCAGCGATCCGCCCGGGAACACGAACGCGTTGATGAAGCCGCTCGACGCCTTCTCGACGCGGAACACGCGGTGCGGGTGGACGATCGCCTGCAGCAGCATCGCGCCGTGCGGCTCCAGCAGCTCGCTGCACGCCGCGAAGTACGTGTCGAGGTGCTCCCAGCCGACCGCCTCGATCATCTCGACCGAGACGAGCTTGTCGTAGCGGCCGCGCAGGTCGCGGTAGTCCTGCAGCAGCACCGTGACGCGGTCCTCCAGCCCGGCCGCCCGCACCGCGGCGCTCGCGTGCGCGTGCTGCTCGCGCGAGATCGTCGTCGTCGTGACCTGCGCGCCGTAGCGGCCGGCGGCGTGCAGCGCGAGGCCGCCCCAGCCGGTCCCGATCTCCAGCAGCCGCTCGCCGGGCGCGAGCTGCAGGCGGCGGCAGATGCGGTCGACCTTCGCGAGCTGCGCCTCGTGCAGCGTCGCCCCGGGATGCTCGAAGATCGCGGACGAGTACATCATCGTCTCGTCGAGGAAGCGCGAGAAGAGCCGGTTGCCGAGGTCGTAGTGGGCGGCGATCCGCTCGCGCGAGCGCGCCCGCGTGTTCGCGCGCAGCCGCCATGCCGCGTGCTGCCACGGCGCCGTCAGCGGCAGCAGCCGCTCGCGCCAGCGGTCGAGCCCGGGCATCGCGCGCGCCGCGATCCGCACGAGCGACACGAGGTCGTCGCACTCCCACAGGCCGTCCATGTAGGCGCGCCCTGCTCCGGCCCCGCCGCCGGCGAGCAGCGCGGTGTGGAAGCGCGGCGAGCGCACCTCGATGCGAGCGTGCAACGGCGGCCGGCCGGCCGGCGTCCCGAACGTGCGCGCCTCGCCGTCCTCGACGAGCTCGATCGCGCCCCCGCGCACGCGCGCGAGCAGCGCGTGGGCGGCGCGGCGTGCGGCGCGCTCGCGCGCGCTCACCGGGCGACCTCCGCCGCCGCGCGCGGCTTCGCGTGCCAGCGGGCGCCCTTGAGGCGCAGGCGCAGCGCCTGGCCGTAGATGCCGCCGAGCACCTGGAGCGTCATCGCCGGGTGGCGGGCAAGGGCGCGCATCAGCGAGCGGCGGCTCAGCGGCCCTCGTTGCAGCACGAGGTGCGCGTCGAACACCGTCCGGCCGTCGCGATCGCGGTTCTCGATCGTCACCGCGAGCCGCTCGCCGGGCGTCGCGACGCGCCAGCGGTACGTCATCTCCATCGGCATGAAGGGGGACACGTGCATCGCCTTCTCGTGCCGGCTCTCCAGCACGTGCTCAGCATTCCCCTCCCCCGCCGTGACATATGCGTGTCGCTCGCCCCACGGCGTGTTGGTGACCTCCGCGACGACAGCCTCCACGCGCGCTCCATCCGGCGCGAAGCACCAGTAGAAGGCGACCGGGTTGAAGCAGTGGCCGAGCTGGCGCAGGTGGGCGAGCATCCGCACCGGACCCTCCGGGCGAAAGCCGAGGCGCTCCTGCACGAGGTCGCGGACCGCGACGTCGAGCGGCAGCGCCGGATCTCCGAGGTAGTCGTCGCGGCGGAAGCGCGCGAGCGCGGACGGAACGCCGTCGAGCACGCGCGGCAGCTCGTCGAGATCCAGATACGTCATGAACAGCCGCATGCGGAACGCGTGCTCGACGGGCGTGCGGCGGCGATGCGTGACGACACCCTCGTAGATCGCGCTGTTCACAGCCGCTCGCATGCCCGCAACGCACTCACGACGCCGTCCTCGTGGAAGCCCCAGCCCCAGTACGCGCCGCAGTACGACGTGCGCGGCACGGCGTCGAGCTCATGGCGGCGGCGCTGCGCGGCGATCCCGGCGGACGTGAAGACCGGGTGGTCGTAGCGGAAGCGCCCGAGCACGTGCTCGGGGCGCACGTCGGCGTCGCGGTTGAGCGTCACCAGCAGCTCGCGGTCGGCGTGCAGCGACTGCAGGCGGTTCATGTCGTAGGTCACCGTGGGGCGGCCCGGCTCGCCGTCGAGCAGGTGGTAGTTCCAGCTCGCCCACGCGCGCCGGCGGCGCGGCAGCAGGCGGCGGTCGGTGTGGAGCGTGACGTCGTTGGGCTGGTACGGGAAGGCGCCGAGCAGCTCGTGCTCGCGCTCGCCGGCGTCGGCCAGCAGCCGCAGCGCCTGGTCGGCGTGCGTCGCGATCACGACGTGGTCGAAGCGCTCGGGCTCGCCGCGCGCAGAGAAGCTCAGCTCGACGTGGTCCGCATGCCGCGCGATCGCGCGGACCGGCGTCGCGAGGCGCACGCGCCGCTCGCCGAGCGCGCCGACGATCGCGTCGACGTAGCGCCGCGAGCCGCCGGCGACCGTACGCCACCGCGGGCGGCCGCGGAAGCCGAGCATGCCGTGGTTGTCGAAGAACTCGACGAGGAAGCGCGCCGGGAACGACCACAGCTGCCGCGGATCCGCCGACCACACCGCCGCCGCCTGCGGGACGATCAGCCGCTCGACGAACGCGCGCGAGTAGCGGCGCTCCTCCAGCCAGTCGCGCAGCGAGGGACCGCCGTCGCCGCTCGCGAGCAGCGTGCGCGCCTCGCGGTTGAAGCGCACGAGGTCCGCGACCATGCGCTGGAACCACGGCGTGACGAGGTGGCTGCGCTTCGCATAGAGGCCGTTCGGCGACGCGCTGCAGTACTCGAAGTCGCCGGCCGCGTCGGAGACGCCGAACGACATGTCCGACGGCTGCGTCGCGACGCCGAGCTGCGCCAGCAGGCGCTGGAACTGCGGGTAGTTGCGGTCGTTGTGGACGATGAAGCCGGTGTCGACGTCCCATGCGCCGCCGTCCGTCTCGACGCGCACGGTGTGCGTGTGCCCGCCGGCGTAGTCGCCGGCCTCGAACAGCGTCACGTCGTGCACGCGCGCCAGCACGTGGGCCGCCGCCAGCCCCGACACGCCTGCGCCCACGATCGCGATTCTCATCGAGAGTGCATACGTTCCCGGTGCGGCAGCGGTTGTGACGATGGGCTACCGTCGCTGCGATGGCAGTCGCGGTCGAGCGCAACGGACCCGTCACGACGGTGATCCTCGACCAGCCCGAGGTGCGCAACGCGGTCGACGGCCCGACGGCGCAGGCGCTCGCCGACGCCTTCCGCGCCTTCGACGCCGACGACGAGGCGCGCGTGGGCGTCCTGTGGGGATCCGGCGGCGCGTTCTGCGCGGGCGCGAACCTGAAGCGCGCCGGCACCGCCGAGGGCAACCGCGTCGCGCCCGACGGCGACGGCCCGATGGGCCCCTCGCGGATGCTGCTGGGCAAGCCGGTGATCGCCGCCGTCGCCGGGCACGCGGTCGCGGGCGGGCTGGAGCTGGCGCTGTGGTGCGACCTGCGCGTGGTGGAGGAGGACGCGGTGCTCGGCGTCTTCTGCCGCCGCTGGGGCGTGCCGCTGATCGACGGCGGGACGGTGCGGCTGCCGCGCCTGATCGGCCTCAGCCGCGCGCTCGACCTGATCCTCACCGGGCGGCCGGTCGGCGCCGAGGAGGCGCTCGCGATCGGGCTCGCGAACCGCGTCGTGCCGGCCGGGACCGCGCGCGAGGCGGCCGAGGCGCTCGCCGCGGAGTTGGCGCAGTTCCCGCAGCAGTGCATGCGCCACGACCGCCTGTCGGCGTACGAGCAGCACGACCTCCCGCTCGGCGACGCGCTCGCGGGCGAGCTGCGCCACGGGCTCGTCGCGCTCGAGCACGAGGCGCTCGGCGGCGCCGCCCGCTTCGCAGCGGGCGAGGGCCGCCATGGCGCCTTCTAGCCGGCGCTAGCCCGCGGCGAGCGGGACCACCAGCGTCCGCACGCCGGTCTGCCGTCCGTCGGCATGCACGCGCAGGGTCGCGACGAGCACGGCGGGCGTGCCGCGCAGGCCGGCCGGCAGCGTGAGCCGCACGCGGCCGCCGGCGGAGCGCAGGCGCCACAGCACCACGTCGGTGCGCGCGCTCGTCACCCCGCGGCCGCGGCCCCGGAAGCGTGCGGTGCCGGCCGCGACCGCGTAGACGCGCGCCCGCACGACGACCGAGCAGCGCGCCACCTCGACGCAGTGCGCGGCGCCGAGCTGGATGCGCCCGCGCGCGATCGGGACCGGGAGCCCTCCGGCGGCGTCGAGCACGATCTGCGCGAACGGCGGGTCGACTGCGGCGGCCGTGCGCGACTCCGCCGTGGGCGCAGCCTCCGTCGGGGCGGCGGCGGGCGCCGCGGGAGCCGCGACGCCGCTGCCGTGCATCTGCACGACGACGGGCTGGCTGCTGCCGCCGACCAGCAGCAGCGTGGCCGCGTAGGCCCCGGCCGCGGACGGCGCGAAGCGCACCGCCATGTCGCACGCGGCGCCCGTGGCGAGCTGCTGCAGCGAGCAGCCGTCGTGCTCGACGTGGAAGGCGCCGACGTCGCCGCCGCTGGGGATCGCGACGATGAACTGGAACGGCAGCGAGCCGCTGTTCGTGAGTCTCAGCGTGCGCACGGCGCTGTCCCCGGCGGCGAGCGCGGCGAAGTCGAGCGCGGGCGGATCGAGCGTCACCTGCTCGACGCCGCCGACGCCTCTGAGCGCCACGTCGAGGTCCGCGAAGCCGCTCGTCGGGACGTGCAGCGTCGCCGCGTAGGCGTCCCCGGCGGCCGGATCGAAGCCGACGCCGAGGTTGCAGCCCTGCCCGGCGGCGAGCAGCTGGCCCGCGCAGCCGTCGCTGGTGACGCGGAAGGCGGAGTCGCCGTCGAGCGTCGCCGCGCTGAGCTGGACGTCGACCGAGCCGGCGTTCTGGATCCAGACGTTGGTGCTCTGCTCGCCTTGGTCGACCGGCACGAGGCCGAAGTCCTGTGCCGCCGGCTGCGCGAGCAGCGGCGAGGGATCGGGCGGCGCGGCCTGTGCGGGGCCGGCAGCGAGCGCGAGCAGCCCGAGCACCAGCATGAGGGCAGGCGCGAGCATGCGACCGAGAGGGTGCGACATGGCCGGGTTCTCCAATCCGTTGGGTGAGCCCGTGCCCCTGCGACCTGGGCGACTGGCCTGTAGGGGATCGACCGTCCGCGCGCCATGCTTGATTCGTGCAACGACTTCTGGCGCATCGCCGCTCCGACTCGCGGCGCGCTGCTGCGCGATCATGCGCAGTCATGACCGCCCGTTTCGACGGCCGCTTCGCCCCCAGCCCGAGCGGATCGCTGCACCTCGGCAACCTGCGCACCGCGCTGCTCGCGTGGCTGTTCGCGCGCAGCGCCGGCGCGCGCTTCCTCGTGCGCGTGGAGGATCTCGACCCGGGTCGCTCGCGACGCGAGCACGAGGCGGGCCAGCTCGCCGACCTCGCCGCGCTCGGGCTCGAATGGGACGGGCCGGTCGTGCGCCAATCGGAGCGGCGCGAGCGCCACCGCACCGCGTTGGAGGCGCTGCGCAACGCCGGCCGCGTCTACCCCTGCTGGTGCACGCGCGCGGAGATCCGCGAAGCCGCCTCGGCCGCGCACGGGCCGCTGCCCGAGGGCGCGTACCCCGGCACCTGCCGGCGCCTGAGCGCGGCCGAGCGGGCGGAGCGCGAGCGCAGCGGCCGCCCGGCCGCGCTGCGACTCGACGCCGGCGGCGAGGAGGTCGCGTTCGCGGACCGCCTGCACGGCGAGGTCTCTGGCGTCGTCGACGACCTCGTGCTGTGGAGAGGCGACGACACGCCGGCCTACAACCTCGCGGTCGTCGTCGACGACGCCGACGAGCGGATCGGCGAGGTCGTGCGCGGCGACGACCTGCTCGACTCCACCCCGCGTCAGATGCTGCTGCAGCGGCTGCTCGGACTGCCGGCGCCCGCCTACGCGCACGTGCCGCTCGTGCTCGGCGCCGACGGCGCGCGGCTCGCGAAGCGCCACGGGGCGGTCACCCTCGCCGACCGCGCGGCCCGCGGCGAGACGCCGGCCGGCGCGCTCGCCTGGATGGCCGCGAGCCTCGGCCTGGCGGCGCCGGGCGAGCGGGTCGACCTGCCGCTGCTGCTGGAGCGCTTCGAGCCGGACGCGCTGCCGCGCGAGCCGACGACGTGGATCCCTACGGACTCGCCGTGAACGTGATCGGGCCGCTGCCACCGCTGCACGTGACGCTCGCCCGCTCGCCCGCGAGCGTACCGCTGCAGCTGTAGCCGGCGGCGTCGATCGCGCTGTCCGGGGCGGTGCCGGAGTGGACCGCGCCGAACCAGGCGGTCGCGACCTCGCGCGCGACGCCGCAGTCGGTCGCGCGCAGGTCGCGGATGAAGCCGCCGACGGCCGGGGGGCAGCCGGCGGGCGCGCCGCCGGAAGGCTGCGTCGACGTCGCGGTCGGCGTCGTCGGCACGGTGGTCGTCGCGGCCGGCGTCGTGCTCGTGGTCGTCGTCGTGGTCGCCGGGACCGTCGTCGTCTGCGCGGTCGTGGTGACCGTCGTGGCGGCGGTCGTCGCCGGCGCAGTCTGCGTGGTCGCGGGCGGCGATGCAAGCGTCGCGGCGTCGTCGTCGGAGTCGCTCGATCCGCACGCGGCGATCGCGACCGCCAGCAGGAAGCCGAGCGGGAGCGCCAGGATGCGGGCACGCGGCATCGCGGGGATGCTAGTAGCCCTGCCGGCGAGCGGCTCGCCGGCAACCGGTGGCACCCCTTGCGGGGTTGAGGTACGCTCGCGTCCCCGGAGCGGGCCTAATGGGTGGGACGCTCCTCAAAGTCCGTCTCTTGGTGGAGGGACGGCGAAGGTGGTGCAGACGACACGATGTCGGTGAAGTACGCGGTCCTCGGGCTGCTGGCACAACGACGCGGCTACGGGTACGACCTCGTGCAGCGCTTCGAGGAGCAGGTCGGCCCGGCGTGGCAGCTCAACGCCGGCGCGATCTACGTCGCCCTCGACAAGCTCGAGCAGGAAGGGCTGGTGCGCCCGATCGACACCGCCGCCGGCGACCCGCCTCCGGCGCGCCGGCGCACGACGCGCGGCGCTCCGCGCGTCATCTACGAGGCGACCGCGGAGGGCCTCGAGCGCTTCGAGGACTGGATGGCCACGCGCTCCTCCATGTCGCCGCTGCGCGAGGAGCTGCACCTCAAGCTCGCGCTCTCGCGCCCGCACAACCTGCGGCGCCTGATCGAGCTGACCTACGAGCAGGAGCAGGCGTGCCTCGAGCGGCTCGAGGACTACCGCGGGCAGCGCGGCTCCTTCGACGAGCTGATGGGATCCGCGCAGCCGTGGTCCGCCGTCGCGAGCGTGATGGTCCGCGACGCCGACGTCGCCCACCTGCAGGCGACCGTCGAATGGCTGCGCCGCATCCGCGAGGCGATGCGCTGGCTGGAAGAGCGACCGGAGCCGCTGCGATCGCGCACCTGAGATGACGCTGCTCTCGCTCGACGGAGTGGTGAAGCGCTATGCCCGCGGCTACCGCGAGGTGCAGGCGCTGGATGACGTCTCGCTCGAGGTCGAGGGGGGCGACTTCGTCGCGATCTGGGGCGGCAGCCGCTCCGGCAAGACGACGCTGCTGCGCGTCGCGGCCGGCATCGAGTCGCCCGACGGCGGTCGCGTCTGCTTCGACGGCCTCGACCTCGCCGGCCTCTCGCGGCGAGCCCGCTCGCGTCTGCTGCTGACCGAGATCGGCTGCGTGTGGCAGGCCGGGCGCATCACGCGCGGACTGTCCGTGCTCGACCACGTCGCGCTGCCGCGCTTCAAGGCGCTGAGCCACGCGCAGGCCCGGCGCGAGGCGCACGACGTGCTGGAGCGGGTCGGCGTGCCGCAGGCGGCGAGCGCACGCTGGCACGAGCTGACCGACGGCGAGCGCACTCGCGTCGCGCTGGCGCACGCGCTGATCCGACGTCCGCGGCTGCTGCTGGCCGACGAGCCGACCGCCAACCTCAACATGATCGAGCGCGAGCAGGTGCTCGGCGTGCTGCGCTCGATCGCGGAGCAGGCCGGCGTCGCGGTGATCGCGACCGCGCCGGACGCCCCGAACCTGCTGCAGTCGCACCGGCTGATGTCGCTCGACGAGGGCCGGCTCGTCAAGCCCCGATCCGAGCAGCGCGGGACGTTGATCGACTTCCCGCATCCGGGCGAGCGGGCGAACCGCGGCGCCTAGCCGTACCGGGACGACCACGGTGCTCGAGCTGCGCGACGTGCGCAAGCACTACGTCGGCCGGGACGGCGCGACGATCCGCGCCGTCGACGGCGTCTCGCTGAGCATCGCCGCCGGCGAGCTGGTCGCGCTCTGCGGACCGAGCGGATCCGGCAAGTCCACGCTGCTGATGCTGGCCGCGGGCATCGCCCGACCCGATGCCGGGACGGTGCTGTTCGACGACCGCGACCTCTCGACGCTGTCGCGCGCCGACGCCGCGCGCTACCGGCGCACCCAGCTCGGCTTCGTGTTCCAGTCGTTTCGGCTGACGCCGGGCCTGTCCGCGATCGACAACGCCGCGCTCAAGCTCGTCACGCGCGGCATGGATCGCCGCGAGGCGCGCCGCCATGCGATTCCGCTGCTCGACCGGCTCGGCGTCGCCAGACGCGCCGACCAGCGGGTGGAGCTGCTCTCCCGCGGGGAGCGTCAACGGGTCGCCATCGCGCGGGCGATCTCGAACTCGCCGCGCCTGCTGCTCGCCGACGAGCCGACCGGCAGCCTCGACTCGAGCACGGGCGGCGAGGTGCTCGCGCTGCTGGCGGAGCTGTGCCGCGAGCGGCAGCTCGGCGTGGTGCTCGTCACGCACGACGTCGCCGGCGCCGCGGTCGCCGACCACGTGTACACGCTGCGCGACGGGCTGCTCTCGACGTCCGCCACCGCGCCGCGATGAAGCTGCGGAACCTCCTCTTCCTCTATGTGCAGCGCGTCCGCACGCATCCGCTGCAGGAGCTGATCGCGCTCGTCGGCATCGCGATCGGGGTCGCGCTCGTGTTCGCGGTGCAGGTCGCCAACACGAGCGTCTCGGCCTCGGTCGAGCGGCTGGTGCGGGGGACGACCGGCTCGGCCGACCTGCAGCTCGTCGCGCGCAGCTCGCAGGGCTTCGACGCGCACCTGCTCGAGCGGGCCGCGAGCCTGCCAGGCGTCGCGCGGACGGCGCCGCTGCTCGAGCTGCGCGTCGGCCTGCAGGGGCGCTCGGGAACGACGCAGGCGGTCCTGCTCGGAAGCGATCGGCGGCTGCTCGCGATGGGCGGACGGCTCGCACGCCAGTTCGCCGCGCCGGCGCTCGACTCGCTCGACGCGATCGCGCTGCCGGCGCCGCTCGCGCACAGGCTCGGCGTCGAGGTCGGCAGCCACGTCGACGTCAACGTCGGCGCCGCGTCCCGCCGCGCTCCGGTCGCGGCGCTGCTCGGCGAGGGTGAGATCGGCTCGCTCGTGGAGAGCCCGATCGCGCTCGCGCCGCTCGCCTACGCGAGCCGCCTCGGAGGCATGCACGGCCGCATCACGCACGTGCTGGTGGACGCGCAGCCCGGGCGGCTGGCGCTCGTGCGAAGCGAGCTGCAGCAGCTCGCCGGCGATCGGCTGACGGTCGCCGACGGCGACGCCGAAGTGCGCCTGCTCAAGCACGCCGCGGAGCCCAACGACCAGTCGACGGCGCTGTTCGCGGCGATCAGCGCGCTCGTCGGGCTGCTGTTCGCGTTCAACGCGATGCTGCTGACGGTGCCGGAGCGCCGGCGCTTCATCGCCGACCTGCGGCTGGAGGGGATCCGCGACGCGGCGGTCGTCCGCCTCGTCGTGTTCGACGCGCTGGTGCTCGGCGTCCTCGCCTCGCTGGCCGGCCTCGCGCTCGGCGACCTGCTCTCGCGCAACGCGTTTCGCGCGGCGCCCGGCTACCTGTCGTTCGCGTTCCCCGTCGGCGATCAGCGGATCGTCGAGGCGCGCAGCGTCGTGCTGGCGATCGTCGGCGGGGTCGGCGCGACGCTGCTGGCCGCGATGCGCCCGCTCAGCGACCTCTTCTCGCGGCGCCCGCTCGACGACGTGTACCGCGAAGACGACGAACGCGACGAAGACGCCTTCGTCGCGCGACGCGTGATGCCGGCGATCGGCGTGGCGCTCGTGGCCGGCGCCGGCCTCGTGCTGGCGCTGGCTCCCAGCGCGATGCTGGGCGGCTTCGTGCTGCTCGTCGGCGGGATGCTGCTGCTGATCCCGGGCCTGCTCAGCACGTTCGTCGGGCTGATCGACCGCCTCAGCCAGCACACCCGCAGCGCCGTGCTGATCGTCTCGGTCGGCGAGCTGCGCACCGCGACGACGCGCTCGATGGCGCTCGCCGCGACCGGTGCGCTCGCGGTCTTCGGCAGCGTCGCCGTCGAGGGCGCGCACTTCGACCTGCAGCGCGGGCTCGACCGCGACGCGCTCGCGTTCAACGCGACCGCCGACCTGTGGGTCACGCCGGACGACAGTCAGAACGAGCTCGCGACGGTCCCCTTCCACCTGCCTCCCCGCCGGCTCGCAGCGATCGAGCGCATGCCGGACGTCGCCGCCGTGCACAGCTACCGCGGCGCGTTCCTGGACGTCGACGACCGCCGCACGTGGGTCGTCGCGCCGCCGCGCTCGAGCCCGACGCCGATCCTCGCGAGCCAGATCGTCGACGGCGACCTGGCCACCGCGACCCGGCGGCTGCGCGGGCACGGGTGGGTCGCCCTCTCGCGCGCGCTCGCCGAGCGCCGCGGCGTCGCCGTCGGCGACGAGCTGACGCTGCCGACGCCGCGGCCGATGCGCATGCGGCTCGCCGCGGTGGTGACGAACCTCGGCTGGAGCTCGGGTGCCGTCGTCCTCAACGCGAGCGACTTCCAGCGCGCCTGGGGCACCTCCGACGTCAGCGCGCTCCAGGTGCTGCTCGCTCCCGGCGCGCAGCCGGTGGCGGCCGCGCGCGCCGTGCGGCGCGCGCTGGGGCCTGCGGGCAACCTCGCGGTCGAGACCAGCGCCCAGCGCGCGTCCCGCTTCCGCACCTCGACGCGGCAGGGCCTCAGCCGCTTGACGCAGATCGCCACGCTCGTGCTGGTCGCCGCCGCGCTCGCGCTGGCGGCCGCGATGGGCGGCGTCGTGTGGAGCCGGCGCTCGCGGCTGGCCGCGTTGAAGCTGAGCGGCTTCAGCGACGGCGAGGTGTGGCGGGCGATCGTGGTGGAGAACGCGCTGGTGCTCGGCATCGGCTGCTCGATCGGCGCGGCGTTCGGACTCTGCGGGCAATTCATGCTGACGCGACTGCTCACGGACGCGACCGACTTCCCGACGAGCTACTCCCCCGCGGGCTGGCTCGCGCTCGCCACCTTCGCGAGCGTGACGCTCGTCGCGGTGGCGATCGCCGCGCTTCCCGGCTACCTCGCGGCACGCGTCTCACCGGCCGCAAGCGGCTACGAGGATTAACGAACTCGCTTAACGGCCCGTTTGTCGCCGTAAACAAAGCCGACCGACGCGATTCCTACGCTTGAAGCGTGCAGCGGGTCTCACCCTGGCCGCGGATGCCCCGGCCGCGCGAGCTTGCCGTGCTGTCGAACGTGGCGGCCCGCTTCTTCCTGCGCGTGCTCCCGCTCGTGCACGCCGAGATCCGCATGTGGGAGCGCGCGGCGGAGCGGATCCCGGACGCCGAGCTGCGCGCCCACGCGCTTGCCACGGTCGACAGCGAGCGGCTGAGCGCCGCCGGCGCGGCGCTGTTCTCGACGACGTTGACGCGGCACGACCCTGCCCTCGTGCGGGCGCTGGTCGCCTATCAGGTGGCGTGCGACTACCTCGACACGCTCTCCGAGCAGCCGTCCGCCGACCCGGTCGCCAACGGCGCGATGCTCCATCGCGCGCTCGCCGACGCGGTCGCGCCCGGTGCACCGCACGCGGATTGGTACCGCCTGCATCGCGCCCGCGACGACGGCGGGTATCTCGCGGCCCTCGTCGAGGCCTGCCGTGCAGGCTGCGCGGCGCTGCCCGCCTACGCGCACGTGCGGCAGCCGCTCCGGCTCGAGGCGGGGCGCAACGAAGTCCAGGGCATCAAGGACGGACCCGCTGCGCGGCGCGTGGCGGAGCTGAGAGGCTGGGCGGCCGCGCAGGCGCGCGACGACACCGGCGACGCGAGCTGGTTCGAGCTCGCGGCGGCCGGCAGCTCCCCGCTCGCAGCGCTCGCGCTGCTCGCCGCCGCCGCCGATCCGGCGACCTCCCCCGCGTCCGCCGAACTGACGCGGCGCTGCTACTTCCCGTGGATCGAGGCGCTCAGCACGCTGCTCGACAGCCTCGCCGACCGCGAGCGGGACGATGCCAGCGGGGAGCTGAGCCTGATCGGCCAGTACCCCTCCTCCTTCGCCGCGGCCGCGCGCCTGCGCACGCTGACGGCACGGGCGTTCGCCGGCGCGCGGGCGCTGCCCAACGGCGAGCGCCACGTCGTGCTCGTCGCCGGCATGATCGCGCTGCACCTGTCGGATCCGTCCGCGTGGCTGCCGGCGTCGCAGCCGGCCGCCCGCGCCGTCCTGCGGGCCGCGCCGGCGGGGATGACGTCGCTGCTGCTGGCGATCATGCGCACGTGGCGCCGGCTGGAGTCGGCTCAGGCCGAGCCGGAGCCGGACGCCGCGCCCAGCCCGATCGGGCAGCTGACGCCCGTCCCGCCGAGCCCGCAGTAGCCGTTCGGGTTCTTCGCGAGGTACTGCTGGTGGTAGTCCTCGGCGTAGAAGAAGCCGTTCTCGGGCAGCGCGGCGATCTCGGTCGTGATCTCGCCGTAGCCGGACTCGCGCAAGGTCTCCTGGTACGTCTCGCGCGAGCGCAGGACGGCATCGCGCTGCGTCTCGTTCGTCCAGTAGACGGCCGAGCGGTACTGCGTGCCGACGTCGTTGCCCTGGCGCATCCCCTGCGTCGGGTCGTGGCCCTCCCAGAACAGCTTCAGCAGCGTATGAAAACCGATAACCGCCGGATCGAAGACGACCAGCACGGCCTCCGTGTGGCCGGTCTGCGCCGAGCAGACCTCCTCGTAGGTCGGGTTGGCCGTGAAGCCGCCCGCGTAGCCGACGGCCGTCGTGTAGACGCCCGGCGCCTGCCAGAAGATCCGCTCCGCCCCCCAGAAGCAGCCGAGGGCGAACACGGCCGTCTCGTAACCCTCGGGGAAGGGGGGCTTCAGCGGCGTGCCGAGCACCTCGTGGGTCGTCGCGGTCGGGATCTCCTGCTCGCGGCCGCGCAGCGCGCGCTCCGCGTCCACCATGTCGGACTTGCGGCTCAGGAATCGCATGTCTTGACTGTAGCCGCGAGCCGCGCCAGCAGCCAGGCGGCCACGAGCAGACCGGCGATCGACGCGCCCGCTGCGACGCGCGCGTAGTAGGACAGGTAGAGGCCGCCGATCCCCGCCACCGCGCCGAGCGCAACGGCGAGCGCCATCATCGGCGCGAGCCGGCGCGTGAGCAGGCGCGCCGCCGCCGCCGGCGCGACGAGCACCGCCACGACGAGCAGGTTGCCGAGCCCCTGCACCGCCACGAGCACCGCCAGCGCGAGCAGCGTCAGCAGCAGCGCGTCGACGACGAGCGGCGAGACGCCGAGCGCGCGAGCGCCGCCGCGGTCGAAGCCGGCCGCGAGCAGCTGCGCGTGCGCGAGCCGCAGCGCGAGCAGCACGACGGCGACGAGCGCGCCGCCCGCGAGCAGGTCGCCGCGCGTGGTCCCGAGCACGTCGCCGAACAGCAGCCCCTGGATCCCGACCGGCGTCGCGGGCGAGAGCGCGAGCAGCGCGCCGAGCCCGAGCAGCGTCGTGACGGCGACGGCGACCGCGTCGTCGCGCCCGACGCGGTCGCCGCCGACGCGCCCGGCGAGCACGATCGCGAGCCCCGCGACGAGGATCCCCGCCGCGCCGCCGAGCAGCAGCGGCACGCCGGCCAGCGCCGCCAGCACGAGCCCCGGGAGCATCCCGTGCGCGAGCGACTCGGCGCCGTAGGAGAGGCCGCCGAGCACGACCCAGCAGCCGAGCGTCCCGCCGACGGCCGCGAGCAGCAGCACCTCCAGCAGCGCCCGCTGCATCAGCCTCTGCGAGAAGGGGTCGGCGAGCGCGTCGAGGACGCCGGCGAGCACGCTCATCGCGGCGGCGGGGCGTCGTGGTGATGGTGGTGCGGCGGCAGGATCGCGTGGTGCGGCGCCGCCGGGTCCTCCCCGGGCAGCGTCACGATCGCGCCGCCGTAGGTCGCGGCGAGCGCGTCGTGCGTGAGCACCGCGGCCGGGACGCCGAAGGCGATCTGACGGCCGTTGAGGCACAGCACGCGGTCCCAGCGGCGCGCCTGCTCGAGGTCGTGCGTGGCGATCAGCACGCCGCGGCCCTCCCCCGCCAGCTCGGCGAGCAGCTGCTCGAGCCGCGCGGCGCTCGTCGCGTCGAGGCCGCTGAAGGGCTCGTCGAGCAGCAGCGTGCGCGCCTCCTGGACGAGCGCGCGCGCGATCAGCACGCGCTGGCGCTGGCCGCCCGACAGCTCGCCGAACGTCGCATCGGCGCGGTCGGCGAGCTGCACGCGCGCGAGCGCCGCGCGTGCGGCGGCGCGGTCGGCGCGGCCCGGGCGCCGCCACCAGGCGCGGCCGGGGATCGTCCCCATCAGCGCGACGTCGAGCGCGCTGACGGGGAAGTCGAGACGCGAGCGCTCGGTCTGCGGGACGCCGGCGGCGCGGGCGGCGACGGCGAGCGTTCCGGCCGCCGGCCGCAGCTCGCCGAGGAGGGCGCGGAAGAGCGTCGTCTTGCCGCCGCCGTTGGGGCCGAGGACGGCGATGCGCTCGCCTGCGTGCAGCTCGAACGTGACGTCGTTCAGCACCGGCGGTCCGCCGTATCCGACGGCCAGCCCGTCGGCGGCGACGAGCGTGCTCATGTCGCCGCCCTCACGCGCGGCGCGAGCGCGCGGCCGAGTGCGGCCAGCGCGAAGGCCGCGCCGGCGATCACCGCAATCGTGGCTCCGGGCGGTGCGTTCAGCTCGACGGCGAGCCAGATGCCGAACGCCCCCTCGACGGCGGCGAGCGCCGTGGTGGCGAGCTGCCAGCTGCCGATGCGGTCCGTGAGCAGGCGGGTCGTCGCCGCGGGGACGACGAGCAGCGCGGTCGCGAGCAGGGCGCCGACGGCGGTGAGGGTGGCGACGGCGCCGAGCGCGACGAGCGCCAGCAGGACGGTGTCGGGCAGGGCGGCACGGACGCCGAGGGCGCGGGCGCTCGCGGGATCGAAGCCGGTCGCGAGCCAGCGGGGGCCGAGCAGGCGGCCTGCGAGCAGCGCGACGAGCGCGGCGGCGGCGGCCAGGCGCACATCGGCGGGGTCGATCGCGAGCAGGCTGCCGAACAGCAGCGAGTCGACCGACGCGGCGGTGTGGAAGACGTCGGAGGCGAGCACGCTGCCGGTCGCGAGCGCCGCCACGAGCACGAGCGCCGTCGGCACGTCGCCGCCCTCCGCGCGGCGCGCGGCGAGGCGGCCGACGGCGAGCGCGAACAGCAGCGCCGCGCCGAAGCCTCCGAGCGCGGCGGAGAAGCCGAGCCCGTCGGCGAGCACGAGGCCGGGGAAGGCGGCCGCGGCCGCCCCGTGCGCGGGGAACGCGAGCCCGCGCAGCACGATCCAGCAGCCGAGCGTCCCGGCGAGCACGGCGAGCAG
This sequence comes from uncultured Actinomycetes bacterium, assembly GCA_963812435.1. Lineage (GTDB taxonomy): Bacteria > Actinomycetota > Thermoleophilia > Solirubrobacterales > Solirubrobacteraceae > Conexibacter. Next base: position 1,592,427 of record CAWEUZ010000002.1, on the reverse strand, counting down.
CAGCAGCTCGACGAGCGCGCGCTGCACGAAGGGGAGTTGGAACGGCTCGAGCATCGCGCGGACGAGCATAATGGGAATGAGTCTGATTTGCACTTAGCCATCCGGAACCTGCGGCTGCGCCCGCGCGGCCACCGCTACGATCGAGGGCGAATGGCCCGCACGACGACGAGATCCCCCAGCTGGAGCGAGCACACGCTCGCGACCCTCGCGGACGCCGGCTACCGCCGCGGCGGCGCGCGGACCGCGGTCGTCGAGCTGCTCGAGCGCCAGGACTGCGCGCTGACCGCCCAGCAGATCGACGACCGCCTGCGCGCGCAGGATCGCGGCGTCGGACGCGCGAGCGTCTACCGGATCCTCGAGCTGCTGACGGAGCTGCGGCTCGTGCAGAAGATCGACGTCGGCCAGGGCGTCGCGCGCTACGAGCGCCACCAGGCCGGCGGCGACCACCACCATCACCTCGTCTGCGACAGCTGCGGCCAGATCGCGCCGTTCGAGGACCCGGCGCTCGAGCAGGCGATCGAGCGCGTCTCGCGCAAGCTCAGCTTCGCGGTCGACGACCACGACGTCGTCCTGCACGGGTCGTGCAGCGACTGCCGGACCGACGGCGCCGACGGCTAGCGCGCTTCGCGCAGCACCAGGCGCAGCGTCAGCGCCACCCAGGCGTAGACGGAGCGGGTGAGCGGCATCTAGATGGTTGATTCCACGAGATTCGTGGATGCGAGGGTCGCGATGGGCGGATGCTGGGGGACGCGCGGTGTCGAAGCCAATGCTGGTGGCATTGGCGAGGCGCCGCGTGGCGCCCAGCGCCGACCAGCGTGAACCTCGCGCCGCGAGATCGTGGGATCAACCATCTATCCCCCGACCTCGCGCGCGAACAGCGGCTCGGTCGTCGGCTGCGCGGCAGCGTGCGAGACGACGTGGTCGACGAGGTAGAGCGGGCGCCCCAGCGCCTGGTCGTGCACGCGCGCGAGATAGCGGCCGACGATCCCGATGCTGACGAGCTGCGCCCCGCCGAGGAACAGCACGGAGATCAGGATCCACGTCTGGACCGAGGCGACGACGGCCCCGACCGCGGTCAGCAGCAGCACGACCACGGCGACCAGCGCGCTTAATATCGAGAGCGCGGTCCCGAGGTAGCTCGCGAGCCGCAGCGGGACGTCGGAGAACGACGTGATCGCCTCGAGCGCGAGCCGTATCAGCGCCGGGTAGGAGGCGCCGCGGCCGGTGTGACGCCCGGCGCGCCGGTACTCGATCGGCACCTGCTCGTAGCCGACCCAGGCGACCATCCCGCGCAGGAAGCGGCGCCGCTCGGGCATCGTCCGCAGCGAGTCGACGACGCGCCGCGACATCAGGCGGAAGTCGCCCGCCTGGCCCTGGTACGGCGTGCGCGCGACGCGCTCCATCACGCGGTAGAAGGCGGTCGCCAGCATGCGCTTGGCGAAGCTCTCGTCGCGTCCGATCCGCCGTGCGTAGACGACGTCTGCGCCGTTGCGGGCGCGCACGAGCATCTCCGCGATCAGCTCCGGCGGGTCCTGCAGGTCGGCGTGCAGCAGCGCGACGTACGCGCCGCGCGCGTGGTCCATGCCGGCCGACATCGCGATCTCCATCCCGAAGTTGCGCGACAGCTTCACGAGCACGACCTCCGCGCGCTCCCGCGCGAGCGCTTCGAGCAGCGCCGCGGAGCCGTCGACCGAGCCGTCGTCGACGAAGACGACCTCGTAGCCGCCCGCGACCTCGCCGAGCGCATCGTCGATGCGCCGCTGCAGCTCGGCCAGGCCCTCCTCCTCGTTGAAGACGGGGACGACGACCGAGACGAGCGGAGCCCCGTCGTCGGCGCCGTGCGCGCGCGCAGACATAATTCACCGTGTCCGGTTGGATGACCGCACCGGCACGGATCCCCCCTGCGCCGGATGCGACAGGCGGCTGAATTCTAGCAGTTCACCCACTGCCCCGTGTGAGAATCCGCACCGTGCCGGAGCGACCTCTATAGACTCGAACCGGCCGTCGGACGGCCGTACGAAGCACCGGGGAAGCAAGCGGGGGTGAGGTCTATCAGCGTCGGGATCGAGCGCGGGACGCGCCGCGCGAGCGTGCTGCGAACGGCTGATGCCGCGTGGATCGCCGTGCTGCCGTGCGCGCTCGTCACGGCCCTGGTGGTCGCGCTGCTGGGACCGCCCCTCGGGCACGCGTTCCTGGGGCCGAGCGACGTGACGTTCTGGCCGGAGACGGTCCCCGCCCCCGAGCCGGTCGAGCACGGCCGCTACGTGCTGTCGCTGCTCGGCCCCGCGCTGCTCGCCGCCGCCGTGCTCGCGAGCGCGCACTGGGGCGCGCGGGCGGGCGACGCGCTCGCGCGCCGGCTGGCGATCGCCACGCAGCTGCTGCTGGCCGCGTTCGTCGCGCTCTGCTTCGCCGCCCAGTACGACGTGCTGGTCAGCGCCTACCGCCCGCAGTGGGAAGCGCACGTGCGCTACTTCACGATCCCGACGCTGCTCGTCGCGCTCGCGCTGCCCGCGCTGCTGCTCGCGACGATGCGCCGCCCGAGCGCGGCCGCGCTCGTCGCGCGCCTCGTGCGCGAGACGCCCGCGCGACGCGTCGTCGCGCTGCTCGCGGCCGTGCTGTTCACGGCCGCCTGGCTGCTGACCGCGGTCAACGCCGACGGCTCGCTCGCGAACATCGCGCCCGGCGTCGCCGGCCACATCCTATGGTCGATGGACGAGCCGTTCGCGATCCTCAACGGCCGCACGCCGCTCGTCGACTACCACGCGCAGTACGGGCAGCTCGTCCCCTACCTCGCGGCCGGGACGATGGCCGTCTTCGGCGCCTCGATCGGCGTCTTCACGATCACGATGGTCACCGGCAGCGGGCTCGCGCTGCTCGCCCTCTACGCCGTCCTGCGCCGCATCGTGCGCTCCTCCCTGCTCGCGCTGCTGCTGTTCATGCCGCTCGTCGCGAGCGGCTTCTTCATGAAGATCGGGCCGCTGTCCGACCGCTACGGCCCCGCGAACCTGTTCAGCCTGTGGCCGATCCGCTACGGCGGGCCCTACCTGATCGCGTGGCTGCTCGCCCGTCACGTCGACCGTCTCGCGCCGCGCCGCGTGTGGCCGCTGTTCCTCGTCGCCGGCTTCACGCTGATCAACAACCCGGAGTTCGGCGCCGGCGCGGTCGCCGCGCTCGCCGTCGCGCTCGTCGCCGTCGCTCCGCCGCGCACGCGCGCCGCCGCCGGCCGGCTGCTCGCCGAGGCCGCCGGCGGCCTGCTCGGCGCGCTCGCGATCGTCGTGCTGCTCACGCTCGCACGCTCCGGATCGCTCCCGCACCTCGGCTGGACGCTGGAGTTCTCCAAGCTCTACGGCAACGACGGGTGGGCGCTGGTGCCGCTCCCGCGCATAGGGCTCTACCTCGTCGTCTACATCACGTTCGCCGCCGCGATCGCGGTCGCGGCGGTGCGGATCGTGCACAGAGCGCCCGACCGCGTGCTGACGGCGATGCTCGCGTGGAGCGGCGTCTTCGGCCTGATCGCCGGCGGCTACTTCGCCGGCCGCTCGCATCCGCAGGTGCTGATCGACCTGTTCTCGCCGTGGGCGCTCTCGCTGGCGCTGCTGACGATCGTCGCGGTCCGCTCGCTCGCCGCGGGCGGGTGGCGGCGCCCCGGCCTGCCGGAGCTGGCCGTGCTGTTCGGCTTCGCACTGATGGTCTGCTCGCTCGCGCAGACGCCGACGCCGTGGTCGCAGATCGACCGCATCCGCGACCTCGCGCCGGTCCCGATCTTCCGCCAGCCGGCCGCGCAGGCGTTCGTGCGGCAGCACACCCGCCCCGGCGAGAAGGTCGCGATCCTCATACCGCTCGGCCACCGCATCGCCTACGACACCGGCCGCGTCAACGTCGCGCCCTACGCGAGCATCGAGTCGATGCCGACGCAGCAGCAGCTCGCCGACGCGCTCGCGGCGATACGCCGCGAAGGCGCCACCAAGGTCTTCTTCACGACCCAGTTCACGCCCGAGGACGAGCAGGAAGCGATACAGCAGGCGGGGTTCGAGATCCAAGCGCAGACCGAAGACGCGCGAGGCGCGCAGCTGGTCGAGCTCGTCGACCAGCTGTAGGACGAAGATGGCCTCCGCCGCCGTCGCCCCCTCGACGCAGCACCGCGCGCAGCGCACGCTCGCGCCGGCCGACGCGGCGTGGGCGGCCGTCCTCCCGTGCGCGGCCGCCACGCTCGCGGCGCTGCTGCTGCTCGGCCCGCCGCTGGGCCGCGCGCTCCTGGCCCCCGACGGGATCCGCTTCTGGCCCGCGGCCGAAGTCGTCCCGGAGCCGACCGAGCACGCGCGCTACCTGATCGCGCTGCTCGGCCCCGCACTGCTCGCCGGCGTCGTGCTGGCGGCCGTGCAGGGGCGGCGCGCGGTGCGGCGCGACGGTGCGCTGCGCGCGGCGGTGCTCGCCGGCCAGCTCGCCACGGCCGCCTTCGCCGTCCTCTGCCTGCTCGTGCAGCTGAACGTGCTCGGGCGCTCCTACGACCCGCTGCGCTCGCGCCCGGATCGCCTCTTCACGCCGACGACGCTCGTCGCCGCCGCGGCGCTGACGGCGCTCGCGCTGGTCGCCGCGCGGCGGCAGCCGGTGCGCGACGCGGTGCTGCGACTCGCCCGCGACCCGCGCAGGCTCCGCATCGCCTGCGCGCTGCTCGCGACCGGCCTGACGGCGCTGTGGCTGTCGAGCGCCTTCAACACCGATGCGACGATCGCGCGCGCGGAGCTCGACAACTTGATCCCATGGGACATGAGCGAGACGTTCGCGGTGCTCGACGGGCGCACCCCGCTCGTCGACTTCCACTCGCAGTACGCGCAGCTGCTGCCGTATCTCGGCGCCGCGCCGATGGCGCTGCTCGGCACCTCCTCGCTCGGCGCCTGGACGGCGATCATGCTGACGCTCAGCGGGCTCGGGCTGCTCGCCGTCTACGCCGTCCTGCGCCGGATCGTGCGCAGCGCGCCGCTGGCGCTCGCGCTGTACCTGCCGTTGCTCGCGACCGGCTTCTTCATCGTCTGGGGCTCGCACGCGAACCGCGCCAGCCCGGCAGGGATCTTCAGCACCTGGCCGATGCGCTACGCCGGGCCGTACGTGCTGCTGTGGCTCACCGTGCGCCACCTCGACGCGCGCGCTCCGCGCCGCGCCTGGCCGCTGCTGCTCGCGGCCGGCCTCGTGGCGCTCAACAACCTCGAGTTCGGCGCCGGCTCCTTCGCGGGGACGCTGCTCGCGCTCGCGTGCGCGCGGCGCATGACGACGTGGCGGGCGCTCGGCCGCCTCGCCGCCGCCGCGCTCGCCGGCCTCGCGGGCGCCGCGCTGCTCGTGACGCTGCTCGCACTCGTTCGCGCCGGCGAGCCCCCGCACTTCTCGTGGCTGCTCGAGTTCCCTCATCTCTACGGCATCGGCGGGTGGTTCCTGGTGCCGATGGCCCCGCTCGGGTTCCACGTCGTGCTGTACGTGACGTTCGCCGCCGCGATCGTCGCGGCGGTCGTGCGCGCGGCGGCGGAGCGCGAACGGCTGCTGACGGCCGCGCTCGCGTGGAGCGGCGTCTTCGGCATGACGGCCGGGAGCTACTACGTGGGGCGCTCCGACCCGCTCAACCTCGTCGCGATGCTGTCGGCCTGGGCGCTCGCGCTGACGTTCCTGGTCGTGCTCGTCGCGCGCTCGCTGCTGCGCGACAGGCGGCGCCCGACGCTGCCGGAGGCGGCCGTCGTGTTCGGCTTCGGGCTGGCCGCCTGCTCGCTCGCGCAGCTCCCGCTGCCGTGGTCGCAGCTGGAGCGCCTCGGTCGGTCCGGCCCCCAGCTGTACGCGCAGCCGGCGGCGCGCGCATTCGTCGCGCAGACCAGCGAGCGCGGCGAGCACGTCGCGATCCTCATACCGCTCGGGCATCGCATCGCATACGAGCTGGGACGCGTGAACGTCGCGCCGTACTCCGGCATGGAAGCGATGCCGACCCCGCAGCAGCTGGCGCGCACGCTCGACGCCGCCCGCGCGGCGCACGCGCGCAGCGTCTACGTCTCCTACCAGTCGACGCTCGCGGAAAAGCTCGACGCGCTGACGGCCGCCGGCTTCGTCGCGGCGGAGTCGCGGACGGAAGCGGGCGGGATCGAGTACGCCCGTCTCGTCGACACGGCCGGCGGTGGTGCGTGAGCGTGCACGTGGAGGAGCGGGCCGAGCGGCCGCGGGACCGCGACGACGGCTCCCTGCGGCCGGCCGACGCGGCCTGGCTGGCGCTGCTGCCGTGCGCGCTGCTGACGGTCGCGCTCGTGGCGCTGCTGGGCCCGCCGCTGGGGCGCGCGTTCCTCGGACCCGGCCCGGCGACCTTCTGGCCGGAGGTGACGCCGGCGCCGGAGCCGGTCGAGCACGGCCGTTACCTGCTGTCGCTGCTCGGCCCCGCGCTGCTCGCCGCGGCCGTGCTCGCGAGCGCGCGCCGGTCGCCGCGCGCGAGCGCCGTCGCCGTCGGGCGCTGGACGTTCGCGGCGCAGCTGCTGCTGGTCGCGTTCGCGGCGCTGTGCCTCGCCGCGCAGTACGACGTGCTGCTGAGCGCCTGGCGGCCGGAGTGGGACTTTCACGCGCGCTACTTCACGCCGCCGACGCTGCTCGTCGCGCTCGCGCTGCCGGCGCTGCTGCTCGCGACGATGCGCCGCCCGGGGGCGGCGGCACGCGTCGCGGACCTCGTCCGCGAGACGCCCGCGCGGCGGGTCGCCGCGGCGCTGATCGCCGTGCTGCTGACGGCGATGTGGCTGCTGACCGCGGTCAACGCCGACGACTCGCTGGCGAACACCGCCCACGCGGTCGTCGCAAGCCTGCCGACCGCGATGGGCGAGCCGTTCGCGATCCTCGACGGACGCACGCCGCTGGTGGACTTCCACCCGCAGTACGGACAGCTCGTCCCCTACCTCGCCGCCGGGACGATGAGCGTCTTCGGCGCCTCGATCGGCACCTTCACGGTCACGATGGCGCTGGGCAGCGGGCTCGCGCTGCTCGCCCTCTACGCCGTCCTGCACCGCGTCGTGCGCTCCTCCCTGCTCGCGCTGGGGCTGTTCCTGCCGGTGCTCGCGAGCGGCTTCTTCATGGAGATCGGGCCGCTCGAGAACCGCTACGGGCCGGCCGCGCTCACGAGCCTGTGGCCGATCCGCTACGGCGGGCCCTACCTGCTCGCGTGGCTGCTCGCCCGCCACCTCGACGGCGCGGCCCCGCGACGGGCCTGGCCGCTGTTCCTGCTCGGCGGGCTCGTGCTCGTCAACAACCCCGAGTTCGGGGCGGGAGCGCTCGCCGCGCTCACGGCGGGCCTGCTGCTCGCCCGCCCGCCGCGCACGCGCCGCGCCGCCGGGCGGCTGCTCGCCGAGGCGGCCGGCGGCGTCGGGGGCGCGCTCGCGCTCGTCGCGCTGCTGACGCTCGCGCGCTCCGGCTCGCTGCCGGACTTCGGCTCGGCCTTCGAGTTCTCGAAGCTCTACGGGGTCGACGGCTTCGCGATGATTCCGCTGCCGCACTTCGGCCTCTACCTCGCGGTCTACGTCACCTTCGCCGCGGCGATCGTCGTCGCGGCCGTGCGCCTCGCGCAGCGCTCGGACGATCGGGTGCTGACCGGCATGCTCGCCTGGAGCGGGACGTTCGGCCTGCTCGCGGGCGCGTACTTCGCCGGGCGCTCGCACCCGCACGTGCTGATAGACCTGTTCTCGCCGTGGGCGCTCTCGCTCGCGCTGCTGGCGGTGGTGGCGGTGCGGTCGCTGGCCGCACGCGGATGGCGGCGCCCGGCGCTGCCCGAGCTCGCGGTCCTGTTCGGCTTCGGGCTGGCGGTCTGCTCGCTCGCGCAGACGCCGACGCCGTGGTCGCAGGTCGACCGCATCCGCGACCGCGCTCCGCTGGCGATCCTCAAGCAGGCGGAAGCGACCGCGTTCGTCGCCGAACGCACGAGCCCGGGCGAGAAGATCGAGATCCTCATACCGCTCGGCCACCGCATCGCCTACGACACCGGCCGCGTCAACGTCGCGCCCTACGCGAGCATCCAGTCGATGCCGACGGTGCAGCAGCTCGGCAGAGCGCTCGCGGCGCTGCGCGATGCAGGCGGCAGCAAGCTGTTCATATCGAGCGCCTTCACGTCGGAGGAGATCCTGAGAGCGATCGAGGGCGCCGGCTTCGCGCGGCAGGGCGAAGTCGTCGAAGGCTCCAGCACGATCATCGAGCTGGTCGACGCGCGCTAGGCGCGGTCGGCCGACGCTGCCCGCCCCGCCAGCTCAGCCGCGGCGTCGATGATCATGTCCTCCTGGCCGCCGACGATGCGGCGGCGGCCCAGCTCCATCAGCACCGCGCGCGGCTCGACGCCGAACTTCGCGCCGGCGCGCTCGGCGTGCAGCAGGAACGACGAGTAGACGCCCGCGTAGCCGAGCGACAGCGCCGTCCGGTCGATGATCTGCGCACGCGGCATCAGCGGCGCGACGACGTCCTCGGCGACGTCCATCAGCGGGAACAGGACGGCGTTCGTCTCGTAGCCCGAGCGCTCGAGCGCGGCGGCCAGGACCTCCAGCTGTGCGTTGCCGGCGCCGGCCCCGAGCCCGCGCAGCGAGCCGTCGAGCCACGTCGCGCCCGCGTCCACCGCCGCCAGCGCGTTGCCGACGCCGCAGCCGAGGTTGTTGTGCGCGTGGAAGCCGATCGCGACGTCGGCGGGCAGCGCGTCGCGCAGCGCTCTGACGCGCGCGGCGGCGCCCGCCGGCACCATCGCGCCGGCCGAGTCCACCACGTACACGACGCGCGCGCCGTATTCGGCCATCAGCTTGGCCTGCTCCGCCAGCGGCGCCGGCTCCAGCATGTGGCTCATCATCAGGAAGCCGACTGCGAGCAGCTCGTTGGCCGCCGCCCATTCGACGTGCTGCTGGGCGATGTCGGCCTCGGTGCAGTGCGTCGCGACGCGTGCGATCGAGGCGCCGAGCGCCTGCGCGCGCTTGAGCCGCGCGAGCGTGCCGATCCCCGGCAGCAGCAGCGCGGCGATCCGCGCTCTCCCGACGGCGGCGGACGCCGCCTCGATCAGCGCCTCGTCGGGATGCGCCGAGCGGCCGTACTGGATCGAGGAGCCGCCGACGCCGTCGCCGTGCGAGACCTCGATCGCGTCGATCCCGGCGGCGTCCAGCCCGGCCGCGACCGCCGCCACCTGCTCGGGCGTGAAGCCGTGGCGGACGGAGTGCATGCCGTCGCGCAGGCTGCTGTCCACGAGGGTGACGTGGGTCATGCCGCGGCCCCCGTCTCGGCCAGCATCTGCTGCGCCAGCTGCTCCCCCACGCGCGCGGCCGCGGCCGTCATCACGTCGAGGTTGCCGGCGTAGGGCGGCAGGAAGTCGCCCGCGCCCTCGACCTCCAGCAGCACGGTCACCAGCTCGCCGTCTATGTCGCAGAGCCGCAGGCGGTAGCCGGGCACGTAGGCGCGCACCTGCGCGGCCATCTCCTCCACCGACCGCGAGATCGCCGCCGCGTCGGGCTCGCGCACGTGCGCGAAGACGGTGTCGCGCATCAGGATCGGCGGCTCGGCGGGGTTCAGGATGATGATCGCCTTGGCCTCGTCGGCGCCGCCGACCAGCTCCAGCCCGCGCGCCGTCGTGACGGTGAACTCGTCGATGTTCTGGCGCGTGCCGGGGCCGGCGCTCGCGGAGGCGATCGTCGCCACGATCTCGCCGTAGGCGACGTCGGCGACGCGGTCGATCGCGTGCATCATCGGGATCGTCGCCTGGCCGCCGCAGGTGACCAGATTCACGTTGTCGGCGGCGAGGTGCTGCTCCAGGTTGACCTCCGGCACGACGTACGGGCCGACCGCCGCGGGCGTGAGGTCGACGACGACCTTGCCGGCGTCGCGCAGCCGCGGCGCGTTCGCGCGGTGGGCCTTCGCGCCCGTCGCCTCGAACACGAGCGGGACGTCCTCGCGCTCCAGCACCGCCTCGACGCCGCGCGCGCTCGTCTCCACGCCCAGCTCCCGCGCGCGGGCGAGCCCCGGCGAGTCCTCGTAGATGCCGGCCATCAGCACCGTCTCGATCGCGGCGCTGCGCTGGAGCTTCATCAGCAGGTCGGTGCCGATGTTGCCGGGGCCGATCACGGCCGCCTTGACCTTGCTCACTGAGACCCTTCCCCCTGGGCTGGACAAGCCGGCCGAGCGTATCAGCGCTCCGCAAGAGCGGAGCGGACTGCGGCATCGAAGCCGAGCGGCGCGTCGTTGATCCCCGCCGGCGGCGGCGTGCGCACGAGCATCTCCTCGCGCAGGCCGTCGACGAGCGGGCGCACGAGGCCGTTGTCGACGGGCGTGACGAGCATCACCCACCAGGACGACAGGCGCGGCGTCAGCACCGGCACGCGCACGATCAGCGGCGGGCGGCGGTCGAGCGCGCGCGCCGTGCGCTCCATCATCGCGCGGTAGGACAGCACCTCCGCGCCGCCCAGCTCGACGTCGCCGACGACGTCCGGCCGGTCGCGCAGGGCATGCAGCGCACGCACCACGTCCTCGAGGGCGATCGGCTGCGTGCGCGTGTCGATCCAGCGCGGGCAGACCATCGCCGGGAGCCGCCTCACGAGCGCGCGCAGCATCTCGAAGGACGCGCCGCCGGGGCCGATGATCATCGCCGCGCGCACGTGCACGAGCTGCGGGACGCGGTCGCCGAGGATCTCGGCGACCTCCTCGCGGCTGCGCAGGTGCGCCGAGGAGGCGTCCGCGTCGGCACCGCCCGAGAGGCCGCCGAGGTAGATCACGCGGCGCACGCCGGCGCGCGCGGCGGCGGCGCCGAAGGTCTCGGCCGCCCGGCGGTCGCGCTGCTCGAAGTCCTCACCGCCCTTCCCCATCGAGTGGACCAGGTAGTAGGCGACCTCGACGCCGTCGAGCGCCGCGTCGAGCCCTTCGCCGGTGAGGACGTCGCCGCGCGCGGCGTACGGGTGCACGGCCGCGGGTGCAGACTCGATCCCGCCCGCCCCGCGCACGAGGCAGCGCAGCCCGCCGGGCGCGGCGTCGGCGGCCAGCAGCGGCAGCAGGCTGCCGCCGACGTAGCCGGTGGCGCCGGTCAGCAGAACGGTGGGCACGGAGGGGATACGCCGGGGCCTACCCGGTGCATGCCCGACCTAAGAGCTACGCTCGACGCACAGGCCACGACTGATCTGGAGGCGGCGTGCAGCTCGACGGGATCCACCACATCACCTGCATCACCGGCGACGCGCCGCGCAACGTCGACTTCTACGTGCGCGTGCTCGGCCTGCGCCTCGCGAAGAAGACGGTCAACCAGGACGATCCGACCGTCTACCACCTCTTCTACGCCGACGACAGAGGCAGCCCGGGCGCCGACCTGACCTTCTTCGAGTACCCGGGCGCGCGGCCCGGCCGCGACGGCGCCGGGATGATCCACCGCATCGCGTTCCGCGTCGCGGGCGGCGACGCGCTCGACTTCTGGGCCGGGCGGCTGGAGGCCGAGGGGCTGTCGGTCGCGCGCGAGGGCGACGTGCTGCGCTTCGCGGATCACGAGGGATTGGGGCTGGAGCTCGTGACGGACGACTCCGGCGACGAGCCGCTGACGGCCGCCGCCCCCGACGTCCCGCCCGCGCACGCGCTGCGCGGCTTCGCGGGCGCGCGCGCCTACAGCGCCGACCCGGCGCAGAGCACGGCCGTGCTGCGCGACGTGCTCGGCTTCGAGGCGCTCGACGGCGACGACGGCCGCAAGTGGCTCTCGCGCGGGCCGCGCCGCGGCGGCCTCTGGGGCTACGACGAGGCGCCGGCGGAGCGCGGGGTCGGCGGCGCCGGCACGGTGCACCACATCGCGTGGACCTCCGAGGACGAGGACATCGAGGCGTGGGACGAGCGCTACCGCGCTGCCGGACGCCACACGTCCGGGCTCGTGGACCGCTTCTACTTCAGAAGCGTCTACTCGCGCGAGCCGAGCGGCGTGCTGTTCGAGCTGGCCACGCGCAGCCCCGGCTTCGCGGCCGACGAGGCGCCGGAGGAGATCGGCAGAGGCCTCGCGCTGCCGCCGAAGCTCGAGCACCTGCGCGAGCAGATCGAGGCGTCGCTGACGCCGCTGCCGGCGGATCCGCGGGCGTCGCGGGTCGGCTGAGGTTTCGGCTCGGGCCGGGTCGGCGGGCCCGGGGCGCGAGCTTGCCCTGCCTGGCGATGAAACACTCGCCGCAGGACAAGCTCGCGCCCCGGGCTCGCTAAGGTGCGCGGCCGATGTCTGCCGGGCCGATCGATCGTCGTGAGCTGCTGCGCCGCGCTGGACTGGGCGCTGCGGGCGTCGGGGCCGCGGCCGTCGTCGCCGGCTGCGGCGATGGCTCGGAGGCGTCTGCCCCCGGCACGACCGCGGCGAGCACGCCGGCCGCCGCCGCCCCCCAGACCTCCGCGGGGATCCGCGTCGCGCGTCGCGGGCCACAGGTCAGACGTGGCGACGCTCCCAACCTGCTGCTGGTGATCGTCGACTCGATCCGCGCCGACCACCTCGGCTCCTACGGACGCCGGCATGCGCACACGCCGAACTTCGACGCGCTCGCGCGCGAGTCGCTGCGCTTCACGCACGTGTACCCGGAGGCGTTCCCGACCGGGCCGGCGCGCGCGACGATCTACGGCGGCAGACGCATCTTCCCGTTCGCCGACTGGACGGCGCCCCCGCCGGACATGCCGAGCACGCCCGGCTGGCAGGCGATCCCGGCGCAGAACCTCGTCACGACGCTGCGCGCGGCCGGCTGGTTCACGGCGCTGGCGGTCGACACGCCGTGGGTGCTCGTCGGCTCGCAGAGGCCGTTCCAGCAGGCGCTGGACCGCTACGTGCCGATCCCCGGCCAGACCGGCACGGTGACGAGGCCGGCGAGCCTGATCTCCGACGCCGAGCTGGCGCGCCACGTGCCGCCGAAGATCCTCGACTCGAGCTCCGGGCAGAAGATGCGCCAGTACCTCGCCAACCAGGCGGGGCGCAGATCGGAGGCCGACTACCTGCCGGCGAAGGTCTTCACCGCCGGGATGAGGCTGCTCGAGGAGGCGAACCGGCAGGACAAGCCGTTCGCGCTGATGGTCGACTGCTTCGACCCGCACGAGCCGTGGGACCCGCCGGACAAGTACGTGAAGCTGCACGGGGGCGACGTGCACCGCCCCTGGGATCCGGGCACGGTCCTCAACGGCACGACCGCCACGAACGGCCTCGCCCCTGCGGACGTCGCGCAGATGAAGGCGCTCTACCGCGCCGAGCTGTCGATGTCGGACCACTGGTTCGGCAACTTCATGCAGCGCTTCCACGAGCTGAAGCTGGAGCGCGAGACGATCGTGCTGTTCCTCTCCGACCACGGCTTCCTGCTCGGCGAGCGCGGCTACGTGGCGAAGATGGCGACGCAGTGCCACCCGGAGCTGATCCACGTGCCGCTGATGATCCGCCACCCCGATGGCCGCGGGGCCGGGAGAACGACGGACTACTTCACGCAGACGCAGGACGTCGCGACGACGCTGCTGCACGCGGGGACCGTCGCGAGACCGGCGTTCATGGACGGGCAGAACCTGCTGCCGCTGCTGGACGGCCGGCACGGACAGCGCAGACTGAAGCGGCGCACGTACGTGACGGGCTCCTACAGCTCGATCGTCTTCGCGCGCGACCGCCGCTGGTCCTACATGGGCGACAACCAGAACGCCGACCCGCAGCTGTTCGACCACAGACGCGACCCCGGCGAGGTCCACGACCTCGCCGCCCGCCGGCCCGCTCGCGTCGAGCGCATGTACGACGGCATGGTCGTGAGAGACAACGGCGGCAGGGCGCTGCCGAGATTCGCGTGATCGCTGTATCACGCGTGATACAGTTGAACCATGAGCGACGTGACCATCCGCGATCTGCGCAACCACGGCGGCGAGGTCGTGGACCGCGCCGCCCGTGGCGAGCAGATCACGATCACGCGCGGAGGCAAGCCCGTCGCCGAGCTGCACCCGACCGCGCCGGCGGCGCTGAGCGCGGCGACACTGCTCGCGCGCTGGCGCAACCTGCCTCACGTCGATCCCACCAGCCTGCGCGCCGATCTCGACGAGCTGCTGGACCCCGGGCTGTGAGACACGCGCGCGGCATCCTCGACACCTCGACCGTCATCCTCCTTCCGAAGCTTGGGGATCCGGCGACGCTGCCCGACGAGCCGCTCATCACGACGGTCACGCTCGCGGAGCTGTCGGTCGGGCCGCTCGTCGCCAAGGACGATGCGGAGCGAGCGGCACGCCAGGCCCAGCTCCAGCAGGCCGAGGCGGACTTCACCCCGCTGCCGTTCGACGCCGCCGCGGCGCGTGCGTTCGCCCGCGTGGCGGCGTCGCTGCGCCGCAGCGGGCGCAAGACGACGGCGCGCACCTACGACGCGATGATCGCCGCGACCGCCGTCGCGAACGAGCTGCCGGTGTACACGGCCAACCCGGCGGACTTCCGCGACATCGACGACCTCGAGGTCGTCGGCGTCGAGCCGTAGCGCCGCGGCCTCAGCCCTTCAGCGTCTTCTGCAGCTGCCGCTCGACGGCGGCGCTCATCGTCTGCTGGAAGGCGGCGCGGACGGCCTCGCCGGCGAGCGGGCGCAGGCGCGCGAGGGCGGCGCTGAGCAGCGCCCACTCCTGCGGCGTGCGCTTGGCCGGGTCGAGCTCGCCGCCGGCGACGTCGTCGATGAACAGGCGCACGAACGAGTCGGCGATCGCGCGCGTGTGGCGCTGGATCTGCTCGGCGACGGCGAGCGCGTGCATCGGCGGGACGCCCATCGCGGCCAGCTCCTCCCCCGCGCGCAGCAGCGTCGGGCTCGGCACTTCGTAGCGGCCGTCGCCGAGCGGGCGGATCAGCTCGAGCCGCTCGGCCTTCTTGATCGCGCGGTCGTCGGCGCTGCCGAGGCGCGTCGCCAGCTCGTCCGCAGTCGTCAGCTCGGGCTCCTCGTCGGCGAACGCCGTCAGCACCTCGCGGCCGAACGCGAGCACCTCCTCGCCGGCGCCGTTGGAGGCGCTTATCAGCCGCTCGATCGCCTTGAGGTTGAAGCCCTCCGCCTGGAGGTCCTGGATCAGCCGCAGGCGCACCGCGTGCTCGGGGCCGTAGTAGCCCGTGCGCGCGCGCACGGCGGGCGGCGGCAGCAGCCCGCGCGACTGGTGCGCGCGGATGTTGCGCACGGTCATGCCGGTGTCCCGCGCGAGCTCGTCGATCGTCAGCTCGCCCGCTCGCCGCTCGCTCATGCGGCACATCCTACGCCGGGGCCGACGGGCACCCGATGGATCGCATCCTGACATTGCAGTGTTGAATGTGTCATTGGTTGATGTAGCATAGGCCCATGAACCTCTTCTCGACGTTGGCGGCCGCTGCCGCCCCCGCCGGTGGCGCCGCGATCGGTCAGGTCGCCGGCATGACGCTGGCCGTCACGCTCTTCACCGCCGCACTCGCATGGCTCGGCCTCGGACACCGCTCCGGCCGCGTGACCGTCCTCGGACGCGCGAGTGGCACGCTCGCGCGCTTCTCCGGCCTCCCCGGCTGGGCCGCGCTGCCGCTCGCCGTCTCGGGGGTCTCGCTGCTGCTGGCCGTGATCGGGATGTACTGGGACATCTCGCTGCACATCGACCAGGGCCGCGACCCGGGGCCGCTCGCGAACCCCTCGCACTACTTCATCCTCGTCGGCCTCTACGGGATCTTCGCCGCCGGCTTTCTCGCGATCGTGCTGCCGAGCGCCGAGGAGGGCGAGCGCCTCCCGACCGCCGTCAAGCTCGCGCCGGGCTGGAAGGCGCCCGTCGGCGGCCTGCTGATGGCCGCCTGCGCGTCGTTCGCGCTGATGGGCTTCCCGCTCGACGACGTCTCGCACCGCCTGTTCGGGCAGGACGTGACGCTGTGGGGCCCGACGCACCTGATGATGCTCGGGGGCGCCGCGCTGACGCTGATCGCGATCCTCGTGCTGTTCGCCGAGGCGCGCCTCGCGCAGCGGGCAGCTCGCTCGGCGGAGACCCCCACCGCCACGCGCCTGCGGCAGGCGCGCCTGCTCGGAGCCTGCGGCGGGATGCTCGTCGGCCTGTCGATCTTCCAGGGCGAGTTCGACTTCGGCGTGCCGCAGTTCAACATGCTCTTCCACCCGCTGCTGATCGCCTTCGCGGCGTCGCTCGCGCTGGTGCTGGCGCGCACGCTCATCGGGCGCGGCGGCGCGCTCGCGGCGGTCGCGTTCTTCATCGTGCTGCGCGGGGCGCTCGCGCTGCTCGTCGCCGACGGCTTCGGCGAGACGCTCCCCCACTTCCCCCTCTACATCGCCGAGGGCCTGCTGGTCGAGGCGCTCGCGCTGTGGGTGAAGCCGGGCAGCTTCCGCTTCGGCGCGCTCGCCGGCGTGCTGATCGCGACCGTCGGCGTGCTCGCCGAGTACGCCTGGAGCCACGTGTGGATGCCGCTGCCGTGGCCGAGCCATCTGTTGGGGGAGGCGATCCTGCTCGCGCTGCCGGTGTCGATCGCGGCCGGCGTGCTCGGGTCCTTCGCGGCCGGCGGGCTGCGCCTCGACGGGCAGCTCGTCGGGCGCCCGCGCTCGTGGGCCGCGGCGGGCGCGAGCGTGCTCGTGCTCGCGGGCGTGACGGCGTTCCTGCTGCCGACGACGGCGCCGACCGACGCCCGCGCGACGATCGCGCTGCGGACCGTGCACAGCGGTCCGGACCGCACCGTCGCGGCGCTGATCCGCTTCGACCCGCCTAGCGCGGTCGAGGACGCGAACTGGCTGACGATCACCGCCTGGCAGGGCGGCGGCAGACTCGTCGTCGACCGCCTGCGCCCGCTCGGCGGCGGGCTCTACGCGACGACGCGGCCGATCCCCGTCTCCGGCGGCTGGAAGGCGATGATCCGCCTCAACGGCGGGCGCGACCTCGCCGCGATCCCGGTGTCGCTGCCGGCCGACCCGGCGATCCCGGTCGCCGCGGTTCCCGCGCTCTCCTCCGCCACGCGCGCGTTCCAGCCCGACCGCCACGTGCTGCAGCGCGAGCGCAGGCAGGACGTGCCGGGCTGGCTGTGGGGCCTCGCCGGGCTCGTCGTCTTCGGCATCACGTCGGCGCTGCTGCTCGTCATGGGCTGGGGGCTGGTGCGGCTGGCGCGGCGGGGGTCGGGGGCGCCCCCGCCGCCGCGGCCGTCGGCTCAGACGACCTCGTACGAGCAGGAGCTCGTCGTCGTGTGACCCACGCGGTCGGTCGCGGTGTGATCGACCGTGTGGGAGCCGGGCGTCGTCGTGTCGAGCGCGACTCTCCCGTGTCTGTCGCCGACGAGGCCCGACTCGGCATCGTCGTCGTCCCACGTCGCGTTCGCTCTCGCGCCGAGTCTGACCGTCGCCGGGCAGCCGAGCGTCGTCGCCGGCGCGTCGGCGTCGACTCTGACGGCGAGTCTCGCGACTCTCGACGCGTTGCCGGCCACGTCGCTCACGCTCGCGCTCGCGACGTGTCTGCCGCTCGTCGCGAACGTCTGCGGCGCCGGGACGGATCCTGGGTCGACGCCGCTGCCGGCGCTGCCGTCGGCCAGCAGCGGATCGCCGCTGTCGGTGGCCGTCACCGTCACCGCGTCGGCCCACCAACCTCCCCCGCCCGCGTAGTCAGGCGAGCGGTCGGCGGCGAGCGCCGGCGCGAGCGGGTTCGTGAGGTCGATCAGCGCCGCCGTGCTCTCCGACGTCCTGTTGCCCGACCGGTCCGTCGCCGTGCACGCGATCGCGTGACGCCCCTCGCCTCTGACCGTCAGGTCGGCCGACAGTGAGCCCGGGCCGGAGACGACGCCGAGTCTTCTCGGCGCGACGCCGTCGACCGTGCACGCGAGCGTGTCGATGCGCCCGTCGCTCGCCGTCACGCGCACGCTCGCAGGTCTGCCCGACCACCAGCCGTTCGCGCCGTCGGGCGACTGCGCGAACGCGATCGCCGGTGCCTGCGTGTCGTGCACGTGCTCGACGTCGAGCAGGTCGAAGCGGTTGAACGACGGCGCGTACAGCAGGATGTCGTAGCCGCTGTCCGCGGGCGGGGTCGCCCGTGCGGCCACGCCGTTCGTCGGCTGCGTCCCGTCGAACTCGACGTACTGCGCCTCCCCGCTCGCGTCGGTCGTACGCGTGAGCGCGTCGACTCTCAGCTGCACGTTCGTCAGCTCCCCGTACGTCTCGAGCGGGAAGAAGTACGAGAATCTCGGGATCAGCAGCTGCGTGCCCGGCACCGGCTCGTCCTCGTCGCCGAGGATCCGCGTGGTGACGTTCAGCGCCTGCGGCAGCGTCACGTCGAGCGTGCGGTCCGCGAGCGCGGAGAAGCGGCCCGTGAGGACCCAGTTGGGCGGCAGCGCGACGGCGGCCGCGCCCGGCATCGCGAGCGTGAGGTTGTTGCCGGCCGGCTTGGCCTTGATTCTGTAGGCCCCGTCCGCGACGGTCGCGACGGAGTCGAGGGAGTCGCTCACGGCGACGTCCGCCAGCGGCGCTCCGGCACCGTCGCGCACGACGCCCGTGACCCAGTAGAACGGCACCGGCGCCCGCACGTCGACGGACGTGTCGCCGTTCACGTCGGGCAGCGGCGACGTCAGCGGCGCGTAACCGCTGCTCGCCGGCGGCGTCACCGTCACAGGTCTGCCGAGGTGCGGGCTCGTGCCGTCGAACTCGAGCGCGTGGACCTCGCCGGCGGCGTCGGTCGCACCGGTCGGCGAGGACCCGTTCAGGTTGTAGCCGGAGCCGGCGCCGAGGTCGAAGCCCCCGGTGGCGTCGAAGCTCGGCAGCGCCACGCCGGCGTCGGCGAGCGGCGCGTCGCCGTGCTCGCCGTCGAGCACGCGCACGGTCAGCGTCGCGACGGCCGGCAGCTTGAGGTCGAGCGTGCGGTCGCCGCCGACGGTCAGCGGTCCGGAGAAGGACCATCTCTCCGGCAGCCCCGGCACGGGGTCCGACCCTGCCGGCAGCGACCCGCTCAGCTGCCAGCTGCCGGTCGGGACCGTGAGCGCGTACGAGCCGTCGAGGCCCGTCGTCGCGGTCGCGATCGTTCTGAACGGGAACTGCACGGTGACGTCGAGCTCGACGCCGGCGAGCGGCGCGCCCTCCGCCGTCCGCACGACCCCGGCGACAGTCGCCGCGGAGGCGCCCGCGGCACCCGCCGCCAGCACGATCAGCAGCAGCCCCAGCAGCAGTCCGGCTCCTCGTCGTCCCATACGTCCCTCCCGATGACGTCGATGACGGTGACGCGGAGCACCCTACGACGACGTCGCGCTGGCGGCGTCAATTGCCTGTGAAACGGCTACATTGGCCCATGTCACGTTTCCTGAAGTGGCCGAAGCCCCTGCTCTGAAAAGGAATCCGCCCGCCATGGCATCCACCATCGATCTGCCCGAGGCCGGCGAGACGACGTTCTCGCTCGAGCTGACCCAGGACCAGAAGGACGTGCGCGACTGGGTGCACGGGTTCGCCAGAGACGTCGTCCGCCCCGCCGCGTCGGAGTGGGACGAGCGCGAGGAGACGCCCTGGCCGATCATCCAGGAGGCCGCGAAGATCGGCCTCTACGGCTTCGAGGGGCTCGCGCAGTTCTTCGCCGATCCGAGCGGCCTGTCGCTGCCGATCGTCAACGAGGAGCTGTTCTGGGGCGACGCCGGCATCGGCATGGCGATCATGGGCTCCGGCCTCGCCGCCGCGGGCATCTTCGCCAACGGCACCGGCGAGCAGATCGGCGAGTGGATCCCGCAGTGCTTCGGCACCGCCGAGGACCCCAAGATCGCCGCCTTCTGCGTCTCCGAGCCGGACGCCGGCTCCGACGTGTCGGCGCTGCGCACGCGCGCGAAGTACGACGAGGCAACCGACACCTGGGTCCTCAACGGCCAGAAGGCGTGGGCGACCAACGGCGGCATCGCCAACGTCCACGTGGTCGTCGCCTCCGTCGACCCGGAGCTCGGCTCGCGCGGCCAGGCCTCGTTCGTGATCCCGCCGAACACGCCCGGCCTCGAGATGGGCACGAAGGTCAAGAAGCACGGCCTGCGCGCGTCGCACACGGCCGACGTCTTCCTCGACGACTGCCGCATCCCCGGCTCCTGCCTGCTCGGCGGCAAGGAGAAGCTCGACGAGCGCTTCGCGCGCGTCCGCGAGGGCAGAAAGTCGCGCGGACAGGCCGCGATGGCGACGTTCGAGGCCTCGCGCCCGACCGTCGGCGCGCAGGCGCTCGGGATCGCGCGCGCCGCCTACGAGTACGCGCTCGACTACGCGAGAGAGCGCGTGCAGTTCGGCAAGCCGATCATCCAGAACCAGGCGATCGCGTTCACGCTCGCCGACATGAAGATGGAGATCGACGCCGCCCGCCTGCTCGTGTGGCGCGCCTCGTGGATGGGCCGCAACCAGCACCCGTTCAGAAACGCCGAGGGCTCGATGTCGAAGCTGAAGGCCGGCGAGGTCGCCGTGTGGGCGACCGAGCGCGCGATCCAGATCCTCGGCGGCAACGGCTACACGCGCGAGTTCCCCGTCGAGCGGATGCACCGCGACGCGAAGATCTACACGATCTTCGAGGGCACCTCGGAGATCCAGCGCCTCGTGATCTCGCGCGCGATCTCGGGCATGCAGATCAGATAGCACCGTTATGATCCCGACAGCCGGTCTCGGGGTGAGGCCGGCCGTCGGGGGAAACGGACGCAGACCGGGGGAGCGCAGGTGGAGGCGTCGACGCACGCCGGCGGCACGCATGCCGCCGCGCGCCGGGGACGACGACGCGCGGTGATCGCGACGCTCGCGGTGGGAGCGGTCGCAGCCGCGACGGGGATCGCACTGGTGCTCTCGCACGCCGAGGTGCGTCGCACGAACACGAACGACGTCGTCGTCAGAGGCGTCGTCGCCACCCTCGCCGCCGGGCACGCCGTGTGCCAGGACGGCGAGCGCGTGCCGGCCGGGACGACGGCGATCGCGCTCACGGCGACGCCGACCGTGCCGACGCGCAACGTGCTCGCGGTCGAGCTGCTGGACTCCGCGTCGGGGGCCCCGGTCGCGGCCGGCGCAGCCGTCGGGCGGAGCAACGGCGTCGCCACCCCCGTCCCGCTGCGGCCGCGGATCGCGCGGGAACGCCCCGTCCGCGTCTGCCTGCGGCTGAGCCGGCCGGCCGCCGGCGCGGCGGTGCAGCTGTACGGCGCGCCCACGAGCCGGGCGACGAGCGCGATGGACGGCAGCCGGGCGATCGGGGCGGTCGTGCACCTCGACTACCTGGGCGGTCCGGCGCAGTCGTGGTGGGCGCTCGCCCCGACCGTCGCCCGTCGCATCGGCTACGGCCACGCGTGGTCCGGGTCCTCCGTCGCGCTGCTCGCGGGCCTGCTGACCTTGTCGTCGATCGCGCTCGCCGCATGGCTGCTGCTGCGTCCGAGCTGAGCGAGCGCGCGAGCACGCGGCCGCGGCGGCGCGCCGCCGTCGCCGCCGCGCTGGCGCGCGTGCCGTCCGCCGCGTGGCTGTGCGCGCTCGCGGCGATCCTCAACGCGATCGCCTGGTCGCTCGTCGTGCCCGCCTTCCAGGTGCCGGACGAGCAGTCCCACTACGCGTACGCCGAGTACCTCGCGCAGCACGGACGCCCCCCGATCCCGCAGCCGTCGGACCAGTACTCCGACGCGCAAGGCTTTGCGCTGCTCGACCTGCGCGTCGAATCGATCCGCTTCGTGCCGGTCAACGTCGGCGTGTGGACCGCCTACGAACAGCGGCGCCTCGAGCGCGACCTGGACCAGGAGCGCAACCGCTCCGGCGGCAACGGCGCCGCGCTCTCGGTCGGCGGCGAGCCGCCGCTCTACTACGCGCTGCAGGGGATCCCCTACCGCCTCGCCGCCGGCGGGACGGTGCTCGACCGGCTCGCGCTGATGCGGCTGCTGTCGGCGCTGCTGGCGGGCGCGACCGTGCTGCTCGTCTTCCTGTTCCTGCGGGAGGCGATGCCGGGGCACCCGTGGAGCTGGACCGTCGGGGCGCTCGGCGTCGCCTTCCAGCCGCTGTTCGCGTTCATCAGCGGCGGCGTGAACTCCGACGCGCTGCTCTACGCGGCGTCGGCGGCGGTCTTCTACCTGCTGGCGCGCGCGTTCCGTCGCGGCCTCACGCCGGCGCTCGCGACGGCGCTCGGCGCCGCGATGGCCGTCGGGATGCTGACGAAGTTCAACGCGCTCGGGCTGGTCCCCGGCGCGCTGCTCGCGCTGCTCGCGATCGCCGTGCGCCAGGAAGGATCGCTGCGGCTGCGCACGCTGCGGCTGCCGGCGCTCGCGCTGGCGATCGCCGCGGCGCCGGCGCTGCTGGAGGCGCTGCTCAACGTGACCGTGTGGGACCGTCCGGCGGTGGGCGCCTCGGCCAGCTCGTTCGCGCTCAGAGCCGACATCCACCCCACGCTCGGCGGCGCGCTGAGCTACGCGTGGCAGTTCTACCTCTTCCCGCTTCCGGGCCTGAATCACCCGCTCGGCGGACTGCCGCTGTGGAACGACTGGTTCAGAGGCTTCGTCGGCGTGTTCGGCTGGATCGACACGCGGTGGCGCGATCCGGTGTACCGCGGAGCGGTCGTCCCGTTCGCGATCGTCGCGGCGCTCGCGGCGCGCGCGCTCGTGGTCGAGCGGCGCGCGCTGCGGCGCCGCCGGCTCGAGCTGCTCGCGTACGGGGTCCTCGCTGGGACGTTCATGCTGTTCGTCGCGGTCGCCTCCTACGTGATCTACCTGCGGTATCGGGCGAACGTCGCGCAGGCGCGCTACCTGCTGCCGCTGCTCGCGCTCTACGGCGGGCTGCTCGCGCTCGCGGTGCGCGGCGCGGGGCGCCGCTGGGCTCCGGTCGTCGGCACCGCGATCGTCGTGCTCGCGATCGCGCACGACGTGTTCGCGCAGCTGCTGGTGATCTCGCGCTACTACGCGTGAGCCGAGCGCGAGCGCGGGCGGCGGCCGTCCCTGGCCGCCGCCCACCGCTCGGATCTGCTCGACGGCCTAGTTGCCGTTCAGCACGTCGAACAGGTCGGTGTGGTCGTTGGTGCCGAGCACGTTCACCGCGCCGGGACCCTTGCCCCACACGGGGACGACCGCGCCGGTGTGCTGCTGGCTCGGCGGAGCCGCGACCGGCGCTCTGCCGTCGCCGCCGAAGCCGGCGGTGCCGTACGTGAGCGTCAGCGTCTGACCGTCCTTGGTCGTGAGGTTCGTCGACCAGCCGGTCGGCAATCCGCTGCCGGTGGCGTCCTCGCCGACGATCTGGCTCGTGTGCGCGTGGTCCGCCGTCACCACGACGAGCGTGTCCGGGTGGCTGCGCTGGTAGTCGAGCGCGACGCCGATCGCCTGGTCGAAGGCGACCGTCTCGCCGATCTGCCCGCACGCGTTCGTGGCGTGGTCCTGCTTGTCGATCGAGGCGCCCTCCACCTGCAGGAAGAAGCCCTTGCGGTTCTCGAGCAGCTTGATCGCCTTGTCGGTCATCGCGGCGAGGCTCGGCTCGTTCGCCGGGCGCTGGTCCTCTCTGCACGCCTCGGGCGCGTTGCCCTTGCCGAGCGAAGCGGCCGGGCCGGCCCACTCGAGCGCCATGTTGCCTGGGTTGAAGAGGCCGAGGACCGGTCTGCTCGCGCTTCTGACGCCGGCGAGGCCGGCGGCGTCGGTCACGTACTGGTAGCCGAGTCTCTGCGCCTGCTCGACGACCGTTCTGCCGTCGTAGGGGCCGCCGGCCACTCTCTGCTCGAAGCGGCCGCGACCGCCGCCGAGCAGCACGTCGACCTTGTGGTCGACCTCCTGCTCCGCGATCGAGCCGAGGCCGCCGGCGGCCTTCGTCTCGGTCGCGCAGGAGCCCATGTTCCCCGGGCCCTGGCAGCCGCGCAGCGAGATGTGCGATGCGAGCACGGCGGGCGTCGCATCGGTGATCTCGGCGGTCGAGACGTCGCCGACCTTCTTGCCCTGCTTCTGGGCGATCTCCAGAACCGTCTTGAGGTTCGCGCCGGGGACGGAGATGTCGCTGCTCGGGCCCTGCGAGATGCGCTCGTCGAGCGTCTTCTCGCCGGTCGCCCAGCTCGTGCCGGTGGAGGCCGAGTCGGGGTCGTAGTCGGGCAGGTAGGGCGCGGCCGCGGCCGGCTTCACCGACCACGTCGTGTCAAAGCCGGTGAACGGCATGCGGTCGACGTTGAGGTCGTTCTCGACGCCCTGGTAGTAGCGGGCGGCGGTGATCTCCTGTGTGCCCATGCCGTCGCCGAGCAGGAAGATGACGTTCTTCGGATGCGGGTTGTCGTAGGAACGGAAGTACTCGCCGCGGTCCGGCCCGCGGTGATGGTGCCCGTGACCGCCGAAGTAGCCGGTCGCGAGCGCGGTGCTGCCGCCGGCGGCCGCCACGACGGCCGTCGTCGTGAGCGCCGCCATCAGGCGATTGCCCTTCATCGAGTCTCCTTCTCGAGGGGATGGGATCCGTCGCCCGGCACGCTAGGAGCGGCCTGCCTATGCGCTCGTTGCGAACTCGTGGCTGAGGCGTGAAGTTCTCGATATCGCCCGCGCGTAGCCGTCCGCGAGCTGGCCGAGCGCGCGCTCCCAGGAGCGATCGCGGACCGCCTCGACGCCGCCGGCGGCGAGCTGGGCGCGCAGCGACGAGCGGCTCGCGAGGCCGGCGAGCGCCTCCCCGAGCGCGTCGGCGGTCGGCGGCGCGAGGCAGCCGCTGCGGCCGTGCGCGATCAGCTCGCGCGGGCCGCCGGCGTCGGCCGCGAGCACCGGCAGGCCGCTCGCCTGCGCCTCCAGGATCACCTGGCCGAAGGTGTCGGTCTCGCTCGCGAACAGGAACACGTCGGCGTTCGCGTACGCGTGCGCGAGCGCGTCGCCGTCGAGCCAGCCGAGGAACTGCGCAGCGTCGCCGAGGCGGGCGCGCAGCGCGTCCTCCTCGGGGCCGCCGCCGGCGAGCTGCAGGCGCATCCGCGGGTGACGCTCACGCGCGCGCAGGAAGGCGTCGGCGAGCAGCTCGATCCCCTTCTCCTTCGTGAGGCGGCCGGCGTACAGCACGATCAGCTCGCCGTCGCCCTCCTCGCGCGTGCGCAGCTCGGGCGAGAAGCGGCTGAGGTCCACGCCGCGGTCCCAGCGGCCGATCCGCTCGGCCGGGATCCCCAGCTCGCGCAGCGACGCGTCGGCCGCGGCGCTCGGCGACAGGACGCTGCCGCACTGGCCGTAGAAGGCGGCGGTGACGGTGCGCATCGCCGTCTCGATGCGCGGGTCGGCCGTGCGCAGGCGCGCGTAGGCGGTGAGCTCCGTGTGGTAGGAGCCGACGACCGGCACGCCGAGCAGGCGCGCGATCAGCGCCGCCGCGATCCCGGCCGGGCCGGGCGAGATCAGGTGGACGAGGTCGTAGCGGCCCTCGCTGAGCGTCTCGGCGACGGCGGAGAGGCTCGGGACGCCGACCTGCAGGCCGGGATAGAAGGGGACGTCGACCTCGGCGACGACGCTCAGCCGCCGGTCGACCTCGCGGTCGCTGCCGACGATCTCGACCTCGTAGCCGGGCAGCCCGCGCTCGCGGATCTGCTGCAGCGTGTGCGTGACGCCGTGCATCGCGCCGACGCCGTCGGCGACGAGCGCAACGCGGACCGGGTCGGCCTCGCGGGCGGCCAGCTTCGCCTGCTCGCGCGCGAGGAACGCCTGCGCCGGGACGTACGGCACGACCGGCGTGCAGGCGGCGAACAGCTCCAGCGCGAGGGCGCCGACGTCGCCGCCCTCGTCGACCGCTCTGACGGCGTGCTCGACGGCGGCCGCGAGCCGGCGCTCGTGCGCGCGGCGCGCGCGGCGGGCGAGGTCGGAGTGCGAGAAGCCCTCGTCCTGGAAGCGGGCGATCAGGGATCTCGCGTCCAGCTCCAGGCCGACGCTGTCGAGCCACGCGCGCACGAGCCGGCGGCCGTCCTCGGGCGAGAGGCCGGAGGCGGACTCGCCGCTGCGTCTGTCGCCCTCGCGCAGCAGCCGTTCGCACATGCGCATGACGGCGAGCGGGTCGGGCGGGGCCTCGCCATCGCTGCCGAGCGCGCGCACGGCGAGCGCGATCGCGCTGTGCGTCCACTTCGCGGCGCTGCCCTGCTTGCCCTCCGCGGTGACGCGGCCGGCCCGCAGGTGGGCGAGGAACTCCTCGGGGCTCGCGGCGTACGGCGCCTGCGTGTACGTGCGGCCGATGTCGACGCCGGCGTGGTCGTCGGAGCCGGCGACGCCGATGCCGCCGTGCGTCTCGACGTAGACCGCCGCGGGCGCGTTCAGCTCCGGCGCGCGCGCCCCGTTGCGCACCTCCCAGACGGGGAACAGCTCGGCCAGGCGGCGGCGGTGGCGCGGCGTCAGCGGCGCCTCGACGGCGTAGAAGGGGTGCGCGAGCGCGCACGCGATCTCGTGCTCGTGCAGGTAGGCGGCGACGGTCTCGACGTCGCCCGCCTGCTGTTGGAGCCGCGCATGGTCGTCGGGCGTGATGCCGAAGCACAGCACGTGGACCGCCTGCGGTTCGCCGCGAAACCAGGCCGTCAGCTCCTCGGAGACGAAGACGTCGGGGCGGTCGGCGAGCTGCAGGCAGCCGTCGATCGTGTCGTGGTCGGTGATCGTGACGAAGTCCATGCCGCGCCGCTTGGCGAGCTCGTAGACCTCCTCGGGCGGCGTGGCGCACTCCGGAAGCCCGACGTCGCGCTGGACGCCGAGCTTCGAGAGCTGGCTGGCGGTGGAGTGGCAGTGCAGGTCGGCCCGGCTGGCTGACTTCGGCGCGGCGCTCGCGCTCATCGGTATCCCATTCGCGTTCATACGCGGAAAATGCCTGCAAACAGCGGAGTGACCTGTGATCATCATGAGAAGATCTCGTGACCACTGCGTAACGCCGTGGAACGAGCGCCGCCGAGAGTGGCCCTCCACGACGCCTCCCCGTTCTGTCGGGCCTATATTAGGGTGATGGTTATGAACGTCGAGGTACTCACCTGCCTCACGCTTCCCGTCCCCGCGATTATGCCGCTCGCGAGCGCACAGAGACTTCCTCCAGGGCCGTTGACCAGCGGTATTCTGCGCGTTTCGTCCGCTCTCACCGATTCGACTCTTCCACCTGTGCCGAGATTATCTATGAACGCAGCGGGCGCTTCAGGTCTGGTGGTGCCCTTACAGGTATTACCAGAGATTTCTATGAGATATGTGGCATCGGGAATCACCGACGTTATGTCGATGATGTTTGGTAGCGTCCCGCCAAAGCTCTCATATTTGCGTGTCCAGGGCAGTGTTTCAGCGGCGATGGTCGCTTTTCCGCCGGTGCACGATCCACTGCTAATTTTTCCGGTTTCTATACTGTAAACTAGAAGGCCTCTGATCTTCTTGAACGTCGCGCTGTGAAAGCTTCCTTCGAGTGTCATCGGACAAGACACTCTAGCTTCGCTCACGGTGTTCCTGAATTCCAAGTTTAGCCATATCAGCTTGGTCCGCTGATGGCTGACAGAGAGCCTGCCTGCAGATGCACTCCCGACGCCGATGACGAGGATCCCAGTAGATACAAGACCGACGAGCAGCGACCGCGCATGACGGTACATGGATTGCTCCTTGCAGTTGGTTGCCAATACGGGCCGTGACGCAAACCACGTTTGCGCACGAGTGTGCCGTCGCCCCCTCCCAGTCTGGTACTCGCAGTAATGGCGAACCCCTTTGGCGCATGCTGCCGCCTGCTTCGCGAGGCCACTACCTCGGCGGCGCCATGCGCAGGACTGCCTATTCTAAACGACCGGATTAAGGATTGTCAATGCTGGCATTGGTGTCGGCGATGACACTCTTGTCAGCGGGAGCTACGTGATTGCAGCTAAATCAAAGTCACTCTGACACGGTTGGCACATCCGCGCTACCCCGCCGCCTTCTTCGACTGGCCCTCCAGCTTGTCGTACGCGCAGCGGAACGCCTCGGGCTGGCTGACGGGCTTGGAGCCGGCGAAGCCGCCCTTGTCGTGGTTGTCGTAGACCGTCACGTACTGCAGCGTCTCGGGGTACGGGTTGGCGGGCAGCGGGACGGGGTCGGGCTCGCCCTGCTTCGGGTCGCCGCGGGAGCCCTCGGTGACGCCCTCGGAGCCGGCCGACGACGCGCCGCCGGCGGTCGTCACCAGCGTGCCGCTCATCTCGCGCTTGTCCTTCGTGCCGTCGCTCGAGTCGATGTCGACGACCGCCGTCAGCTGCGAGTCGTCGATCGTGGATGACAGCTTCACACGCGCCGCCGCGCCGATCAGCTGCGCCGCGCTCGGCAGGTAGCCGCCGGCCTCGATGCAGTGCTGCGTCGCGAACGCGTAGTCGTTCTTGCCGACGTCGGCGTTGTCGAGCGGGTACGGCGAGGCATCGAGGCACCACGTGCCGAGGTCGACCTGCTCGGGCTTGCACGAGCCGGTGAGGTCGTCGGCCGTCAGGCGGCCGAGGCGGGCCGCTCTTCTCGCCGCCGGCACGACCGGCAGCAGTCTCGCCGAGATCTTGTTGCCAGCGCCGAGGCGCACGACGGCGCCCGTCTTGTGAGCCTTCTGCTTCGCGGCGCTCGCGGGCGTCCTGCCGGCGCCCGCGGAGGACGTCAGCGAGAAGACGAGCGCGAGCAGCGCGACGAGCAGCGCCGCCGTGCCGGTGCTGCGATGCGTTCTCAAGCGGTCGATCATCGAGGGTCTCCTGGGCGTCGTCGGGGCTGGCGGTGGTGGGAGGTGCGCGTCGTCGCGAGCGCCGCCCGGCGGCGGCGTCGCGGCTGGTGGCGGTCGCGCTGCCGCACGCCGAGCGTGAGCGTCGCGCCCGCGAGCGCGGCGATCAGCGCGAGACCCAGCAGCGCCGGGCCGAGCGGCGCGTGGTCGTCGGGCCGGTAGGCGGCGAACGCCGACTGCGACTCCGGCGCCGCCTCCTCCTCGCGCTTCTCCTCGAACACGCGCACGACCGCGCCGCCCGGCGGGATCGGCCGTGCGAACGAGCTGACCGGCGGCGGCGGCGTCACGCGCGGCGGCGGCGCCGGCACGGGGACGGCCGCGGGGAACGGCGCCGGCAGCACCGGCGGCAGCTGCGCGTGCGGCGGCGGAGGCTGCGGCGCGGGCGCCGGGGCGGCCGGCGGCGGCGGGGGCGGGGGCGGCGGGGCCGGCGCGGGGCTCGGCGCGACCGACGTCGGCGCGAGCGCGGGCGGCGGCGAGGACGCCGGCGCCGCGGCGGCGACGCGTCTGAAGCGGTCCGGGCGCAGCGGGCGCGTGCCGCAGGGCTGCTGCACGCTGCCCGCCTGCACCGTCACCTGCTGCGAGTAGGAGATCCCGCCGGCGCTGACCGTCAAGGTCGTCGTGCCGGGGTTGAACGCGCACAGCAGCCCGGAGGTCGCACTCGTCACGACCTTGCCGTCTGCCCCCTGCAGCGGCTTGCGCAGGTTCGTCGTGCTCGGGTCGACGGCGACGAAGTCGGCGATGTCCGGGTCCGAGCTCGTGAACGCGTACTCGGGCGCGAGCCGCGTGCCGCAGTTGGCCTGCTTGCAGAGCGCCGGCGGAAAGCTCGTGTAGGGATCCGAGCCGGCCGGGTTGGGGCTGCCGTCGGAGGCCGACAGCGGTCCCCAGCGATCGCCCCCGCGCGGACGGCGCCCGAGCCCGTCGAACAGCGCGGGCGCGCTGCGCCGCAGCAGCGTGCCGTCGAGCGCGTCGAGCGAGAGGCTCTCCATCAGCGGGATCAGCCGCGCGGAGGCCGGCGCGCGGTTCGTCGCCGGGTCGCGCTGCTCGACGTTGAGGCTCACCAGCAGGTAGCCGCTGTCGCCGAACAGCGCGTCGGCCTGGCCGGCGCCGGTCGCGTTCGAGATCGGCGAGCGGTAGCCGAGCGTGCCGGTGCCGAACTCGGGGATCGTCGCCGCCGCGCCGGCCGGCACCTGCGTCAGCCGCTGCTCCTCCGGGCGTTCGTAGAGGTAGGCGCTCGCGCCCTCGTCGACGAGCAGTCTCGCGACCGCGTCGCCGTCGCTCGCGACGTT
Source organism: uncultured Actinomycetes bacterium (assembly GCA_963812435.1). Taxonomy (GTDB): domain Bacteria; phylum Actinomycetota; class Thermoleophilia; order Solirubrobacterales; family Solirubrobacteraceae; genus Conexibacter. Next base: position 1,562,588 of record CAWEUZ010000002.1, on the reverse strand, counting down.
GCTGCGCGGCGTGAAGCGCGTGTTGAGGTCGCGGCTGCCGACGACGATCGCGGGGATCCCGCGCGCCCGCGCGTCCCGCAGCGTCGCGCGCAGCCACGGCTCCTGCGGCTCCGCCGGCACCTGATAGGGATCGGAGGCGGCGAGCGAGCCGGCGGAGTTGTCGATCACGATCACGCGCACGGTCCCGCCGTCGCCGCTCGAGTCGAACGCGTAGTGCGTGCGCGCGTCGCTGCCGCCGGCTGGGCTGCCGGGCGCCGGCGCGATCCCGTTCGGCACGGGGCCGACGCCGAACGGCCCCTGCTTGGCCGCGAAGGCGCTGCGGAAGGCGCTCGCGGCGCCGTCCTTCGAGTCGGCCGCGGAGACGGCGGCGAACGCCGGCAGCGGCTGGTGCCCGAGCAGCATCGCGAGCCGCTGCTCGTCGGCGAGCGGCGTCGGGATCGGGGAGTCGACCGGCAGGCGCCCGCCGGTGTAGAGCAGCGCGCGCGGCGCGCCGGGGCGGCCGGCGAACTGCTGGAGCGCCCCGCCGAGCGCCGTGAGCGCCCGGTCGGGCCCGAGGCCGAGGTTCGCAAACAGCGAGCAGGGCGCGTCGCAGGCGGCGTGGCCGGCGACCGCGAACGTCGCCAGCGAGGCGTCGAGCGGGACCGGGTCGGCGCGCTCGCCGGGCGGGCCCTCGGGTGCGCCGGCGGCCGCGTAGCGCTGCACGGCGGCCGTCTGCACGCGCGTGCGCACGGCCGCGCCGGGGCCGGAGGCGCCCGTGCCGCGGCCGGCGTCGTCGGGCTGGCCGGACCAGCCGCCGACCGCCCAGCCCGCCCCGCTGGCGGGGTCGAGCGCGAGCGCGGCGACCGGGTCCGCCTTCTCCGGCTTGTCGTTGCCGACGCCCGCGTAGTCGGTGCGCTGCTCGTCGGCCCAGCCGCGGTCGGTCTCGCGCAGCAGGTAGCCGTCGCCGGCGAGCGCGAACGGCGGCAGGATCGCCGGCGGCAGGTCGGGGTCCTCCGGCGGCAGCGGCGTCGGCAGCGGCCAGTCGGCCTGCGGCGCGACCGCGACGACGGCGCGCACGTGCCCGCCGCCGTCGCGCAGCGGCGCGGCGGCGATCACGGAGCTGCCCGGCAGCGGCGCGGCGGCCGGCCGCCAGGGGGCGCCGAAGCCGTCGCGCTCGAACACGAGGCCGCGGCCCGCGGCGATCGCGCCGCCGTCCGGCAGCGCCGCCACGGTGACGATCCGCGGCGGGCTCGCCGCCTGCGCGAGCAGCGCGCGCAGGCCGGCGTCGACGTGCCAGCCGGCACCGTCCCCGTCATTGACCAGCAGGTCGGAGCCGGCGGCGACCAGCGCCTGACGCCCGGCGAACGCCACCGACGTGAGGTCGGCGTGCTCGAAGCCGGCCGGCAGCGGCTCCTGCGTCCACGTCTTGCCGTAGGCGAGCAGCACGCCGTCGCGGCCGACCGCGTAACCGCGCGCGCCGCCCGAGCCCGCGTCGAACGCAACGCCCATCAGGTTGCCGTCGAAGGCGACCGGCGCCGCCTCGTCCTTCTCCCACAGGCCCGTCTCCGAGCGCCACAGCCACATCGCGCCGAGGTCGCCGACGGCGTACGCGCGGCCCGGCTCGGGCCAGGCGACGCCGCGCAGCAGCGGCGCGCTGACGGCCCCGGTCGAGCTGAGCAGGAACTCGCGCTTCCAGCCGCTTCCCGGGACGTAGCGCACGACGGCGCCGGCCGCCCCGACCGCGAGCGCGCCGGCCGACAGCGCGCCGGGCGCGGCGCCCGGAGCGGTCGCGATCGACAGCAGCGGCGCGCGCAGCGAGACCGGCCAGCTCGCCAGCTTGGCCGGCGGCGGGGCCGCGGTCACCTGCACGGGCCCTTCCAGCCAGCCGGCGTCGGGCGTCGCGAAGCCGGCGCTGGGGTGGAAGCCGCCCGCCGCACCCGGCTCGCGCGTGAACGCGGCGCCGTCGAACGTCATCCAGGTGCCCATGTTCGAGGCGTCGTCGCCGCCCGGCTCGAGCGGGTTCGTGACGACGCGGCGGCCGAAGGAGGCTGGACCTCCCCCGAACGCGAACGAGCGGTAGCCGGCGCGGCGGCCGAATCTGAACCCGAGCGGGTGGTCGCACAACGCAGCCCCGCCCGGACCGCTCGCGTCGCACCACGAGCCGCTGACTCTCCCCAGCGTCCGCGACCAGAAGATCGTGAGGTCGCTCTCGGCGCCTCCGTCCAGCGCCATCGTCCCGTCGATCCACACGCCGTCGGCGGTCGCGCTCAGCGGCTGCTGCCCGGCGCCGTCGAGCGGCGCGAGCGACTGCACGCCCGCGGCCGGCGTCGCAGCGGCCGCGAACAGCGGCGCACCGAGCGTTCTCGGCTCCCATCTCGCGCCTCCCGGCCCGTCCTCACGCGCAAACAGGACGAGCCCGTCGCCGAGCGACGGGTCGGTCTCGGCGAGCATGTACGCGTCGCCGCCGGCGGAGGCCGCCAGCGCGACGACGTGGAAGTGCGAGGCCGAGGCCGGCGGCACGTTAACCGGCTCGCGGCTCCAGGCACTGCCGTCCCAGTGTGCGACCGCGTCCTCGACGTCGCCGACGACGACCGGCACCAGCACATGCGTGCGCCCGCCCGCGTCCCACGCGGCGATCGCGACCTGGCCGGCGCCCTGATCGGGCAGCAGCGCCTCCCCCGTGCCGGGATCGACGACGCCCGCCGGCGGCGCCGGCAGCGCTCTGAAGCGAGCGGACGGGTCCGCGTCACGCACCAGCACGACCGCCTGCGAGCCCGCCGGGCGGTCGCCGTCGCGTCCAGCGAGCACGCCGCCGCCGTGCGCGGTCACGCGCGCGGAGGCGGCGTTCGGCAGCGGGCCGCGGTACGGGCTTCCCTGCTCGTCGAGCGGCGTCTGCGCGGCCGTCCAGACGCCGTCGGCGTCCGTGTAGCGCTCGAACACGAGCTGCGGCGCGGGCGTCGCCGGGTGCGTCACCGGCCCGAAGCCGAGCGCGCCCGCGGCGTCAGGCAGCAGCGGCACGTCCAGCGGCAGCATGCGGTAGGCCCACGTCTCCCCCGCCGCCCCGTCGGTCGCGGCGCCCATGATCGCCGTCTGGCGGTCGGCGAGCCCGAGCGCCGGCTGGGCGACGCCCACGTCGGCGCGCGCGACAGCCGGCAGGGCCGCGACGAGCGCGGCGGCGAGCGGCAGGATCCGCCTCATCGCGAGCGGACCGTCACGTCGGCGGTTCTGAATCTCAGCGCGTCCGGCCAGCGATCGCGCGAGAGCTGCAGCACGAAGGCGTGACGCCCGGGCGTCAGCAGCACGAACTGCGACTGCGCGACGACCTTGCCGCGGCGCTTCGCGATCAGCGCGACCTTCGCCTTGCGCCGCAGCGTGAAGGCGAGGTGCAGGCGCAGCCGTCTGTCGACGCGCGGCTTCGAGACCTTCGTCATCAGCGCCTTGAGGCGCTTGACGTGCGTGCGCGGCGGATCGGCCGCCTGTTGGTCGGCGGGCGGCGGCGGCGCGAACAGCTGTGAGTCGTCCGCCGGCGGCGTGTCCGGGATCGCCTGTGCGACCGCCTCGTTGGGGCGGAACGCGATCAGCTGCTGGAAGGCGGGATCGGCGTCGGGCGCGCGCGGCGGGGCGTCCGGATCGACGTAGTGGAACAGCCAGCCGCCGTTCGTGACCATCCAGCCCTCGTCCGGGCTCGTGAAGTCGATCCGCGCCGCCGCGCCGCGGCCGGCGCCGCCGGCCGGCAGCTGCTCGACGCTCGCCGTGCCGGTTCCGTCGGACGTCAGGTGAACGACGCGGGCGCGCGCCGTCGTCGAGCCGCGCTCGGCGAACGCCTGCACGGCCGCCCACGCGTCCGTCCCACCCGGCACCGCGGCGACGTCGACGAAGCGGTCGTGCGCTCCGAACGCCGCCGCGTCGAGCGGCAGCTCTCTGTAGAAGCCGTCGGCGCGCCGCACCGCGATCGGCGGCCGCGCGACGGAGTCGTCCGCGGGCGCGCTCGGGCCGGAGGCGGCGCCACCGCCGACGAACCACGGCGCGTTGCCGGCGGCCGTGTCGGCGGCGAGCAGCTCGGTCCCGTCGGCCGGCACCCCGGACAGCGGCAGCGCGGCGAACAGCGCGTTCGCGAACGCGCCGCCGAGGCCGATCGTGTGGATCGTCAACGGCGCCGCCTCGGGCGTCGCGAGGCTGACCGGCGTGGTGCGATCCTCGCGCTGCGTCCCGACGAGCGTCGTCTCGGCGAACGTCCCGTCGCCGAGCGCGGTGACGTCGCTCACCCCGCGCCCCTGCGGCGTGTAGGTCGACGTCAATGTCGTGCCGTCCCAGTGCAGGTGGTAGGCGCCGACGCGCTGGCCGCTCGGGTCCTGCGAGCCGACGCCGGCGAACCAGCAGTCGTCGGGGCCGTTGCACGCGCCCGCGTCCATCGGCCGGAACGGGTCGGGCGACTCGTCGGCGGTCGAGTACGACGCGATCACGACGCCGTCGCGGACGTGGCAGAGCCCGAGGCCGCCGCCGAGGCGCGGCCGGCTCGGCTCGGCGATCGTCCAGAACTCGTCGGGCCCGGCCCACACGATCCGCGTCGAGTCCGCGGGCCCGCCGCAGACGATCGACAGCTGATGCCACGCGACGCCGTCGTAGGCGAGCAGGCCCTGCGGGATCGTCGCGTTGCCCTCGACCGCGAGCAGACAGCGGGTCGCCGACCAGCACTGCAGGTCGCCGGGCCGGCCGAGCGGCACCTTGAACGGGACGCCGGCCGGCGGCGCCGGCTGCTCCAGCCGCCACGACGCGGCCCCCTGCGCCGACTCGACGTCCACGCACGCGCTCAGCAGCACGCCGGCGAGCGCGACGACGAGCGCACTGCGCCGCATCACACCTCGTCGCGCTCTGCCAGCAGCTGCGCGAGCTCGACCCGCTCGACCGTCGAGAGGACGGCTTCCAGCGCGACGCCGGACAGCGTCTCGTGCTCCAGCAGCGCGTGCGCGGTCTCGTGGACGGCGGGACGGTTGCGGCTCAGCAGCGCGCGCGCCGCCCGCTCGGCCTCGCTGACCAGCCGCTCGACCGCGACGTCGATCAGGTCGAGCGTTCTCGGGCCGACCGAGCCGAGGTCCTGCAGCGAGGCGCCGAGGAAGACCTCGCCGGCCTTCTCGCCGATCGTCACCGGGCCGAGCTCCTCCGACATGCCGAACGAGGTGACCATCGAGCGCGCGAGCGCGGTCGCTTCGTGCAGGTCGTCGTGGACGCCCGTCGAGACGCAGCCGAACTCCAGCTTCTCGCCCGCCGCGCCGGCGACGATCGCGATCAGCTGCATGCGCAGCTCGGGCTCCTGCATGATCGTCTGGTCGCGGTCGGTGAGCATGTGCGCGGCGGTGCCGAGCGTGCGCCCGCGGGCGACGATCGAGACCTTGCGGGCGACCGCGCCGACGGCCAGCGCCTCCGTGACGACCGCGTGCGAGGACTCGTGGATCGCGATCACCCAGCGCTCGTTCTCGGTCAGGATGTGCTTGCGCGCCGGACCGGCGACGACGCGATCGATCGCCTCCTCCAGCGTCTTCTGGCGGATCTCGCGCTCGCCGCCGCGCACCGTCAGCAGCGCGGCCTCGTTGATCACGTTCGCCAGCTCGGCGCCGGAGAATCCGGGCGTCAGCCGCGCGATCTCGTCGAGGTCGGCGTCGGGCCCGAGCGGGCGGTTCTTGCCGTGCAGGTGCAGGATCTCGCCGCGGCCGTGGACGTCGGGCGTGTCGACGGTGACCTGGCGGTCGAAGCGGCCCGGGCGCAGCAGCGCCGGATCGAGGATGTCGGGGCGGTTGGTGGCGCCCATCACGACGAGCCCGCCGTCGCCGCCGAAGCCGTCCATCTCCACCAGCAGCTGGTTGAGCGTCTGCTCGCGCTCGTCGTTGCCCTGGCCGATGCCGGCGCCGCGCTTGCGCCCGGCGGCGTCGAACTCGTCGATGAAGATGATCGCCGGCGACATTCTGCGCGCCTTCGCGAACAGGTCGCGCACGCGCGCCGCGCCGACGCCGACGAGCGACTCGACGAAGTCCGAGCCGGAGAGGCTGAAGAAGGCCGCGTCGGCCTCGCCCGCGACGGCCTTCGCGAGCAGCGTCTTGCCGGTGCCGGGAGGCCCGACCAGCAGCACGCCCTTCGGCGCCGCCGCGCCCAGCTCCAGGTACTTGCTCGGATCCGCCAGGTAGTCGCGGATCTCCGCCAGCTCGGCGAGCGCCTCAGGCACGCCCGCGATGTCCGCGAAGGTCGTGCGGTGCGCCGACCCCTTGCCCTTCTTCTTGCCCTTGCCGGTGAACTTCGAGAAGCCGGCGATGCCGCCTGCGCCGCCGTCCTGGCCGACGCGCATGAAGAACGCGAACAGGCAGACGAGCAACAGGATCGGGACGAGGAACTGGGCGACGATCGTCAGGTTCTCCTTGCCCGCCTGCTGCTTGACGGACACGACCGCTCTGCCCGACTCGAGCACGTCGGTCAGCGCCTGCGTCTGCGCGCCGGAGCTCGGATATGCGGCCCACAGCAGCTCTCCCTCGCGCGTGACGGCCTGGATGCGGTTGTCGGCGTCGAGCAGCTCCGCGGCGACGATGTCTCTGTGTCTCGCGAGCTGGAAGACCTGGCTGATCGGGACCGGCGTGCCGCTGCTCTCCGGGCGCGTGGCGCCGAGCAGCACGAAGAAGAGGATCGTCAGGCCGATCGCGGCGAGCAGCAGGCCGGTCGCGAACAGGTCGCGCGTGACTCTGCCGAGGATCCAGCGCAGCGTGTTGGAGAGCGCCTCGGCGACCGGGTTGCGACGCTCGGCGAGCCCCGAGCGCACTCTTGGCGCAGCGCCGGGGCGGCCATCAGGCCGCCCCGGAATCGCGCCCACCCGCTTGGTGCCGGATGGGCGCTCGTCGTCGGTGGAGCTGTCGCTCACCGATGCCCTCTTCTGTGCGCTCTTCTCGCCGCCGCTCTCACGGTCACGGTTCTCGTGACGGTGCGGGCGGTGCCGCCGGTCGGGGTGAAGGTGAACTTCACCGTGATCGTGAGCTTGTGGCTTCTCGCCGCTCTCAGCGCTCTCTTGGCCGCCGAGGAGAGCGACAGCTTCACTCTCACGCGCCCGCCGGCGGACGCTCTCGCGGTCGCCGAGGCGACTCTGATCGTTCTTCTGCCGACCTTGGCGGTCGCCACGACGCCCAGCGTGCCGGCGCCCGGCAGCTGCACGGTGTAGTTGAGGCCTCTCGCGCTCGTGCTGCTGCTCGGGAGCGAGAACTGGTTGCTCGGGGGCGTCGGCGTGCCGCCGCCACCGCCGCCACCTCTCGGCGCCGGGGTGCCGCCGCCGCCACCGCCACCGCCACCGCCGCCACCGCCGCTGCCGGCCGTCTTGCTCCAGCCGATCGCCGCGGCGCCGGTCTGCGCGTAGCTCAGCATCGGCGAGCCGACGGAGTTCGGCAGCGGCGAGTAGTCGACGTTCGCGAACTGCTGGCCGAAGCCGCTGAGGATCACGTCGAGGTAGTCCTTGACGGTCCGCGCCTCAGCCTCCTCGGTCGGCGTGTTGCCGTACACGGGCGCGCTGTCGTCCCACGCCAGGAAGTACGTCATCACGCACGCCGGGTAGCCGGCGCCGCCGGCCGCGAACGCTCTGCTCCAGTCGCCGAGCGTCGGATCGCCGTTCGGAGATCTCGCCGGGGTCGGAGCGTTGGTGATCGTCGTGTCCTGGCAGTTCGCGCCCTTCGAGCCGATGCCGCCGCTGTGCGCGAGGGCGTCGAACGTGGGCTCGGCGTAGCCGGTGGCGACGCCGCCGGGGTTGTTCTGGAGCGGTGCCCAGAACGTGTAGTCCTGCGGGTTCGACGGATTGGCCGAGATGTCGAAGCCCTTGCTGCGGGCCGTGGCGAGGTCGACGTAGCCGATCGAGCCGTCGGTCGCGTTGACGGCGTCGGCGAGGTTGCCGCCGCCCGATGCCGGGCCGGAGCACAGCAGGACGCTGTTTCTGCAGAACGCGTCGGTGTTGACGGCGCCTCTCACCGGCGTCGGCGACGCGGTGCCGGAGCCGCCGGCGCCCGGCCAGACCGTGTTCGGCGCGGGGTTGTACGTCGTGAGCCACCCGCGGTCGCCCTTGATCAGGTTGAGGTAGGCCTTCCACGCGTACGTCGTGCCCGAGTTGTCCTGGCGCACGATGCGCTTGACCGGGACGTCGACGCAGTTCGCGATGCCCGTCTCCTGCGCGTTGCTCGGCGAGCCTCTGATGCCGGGGGCGATCTCGCCCCAGGTATCGGCGTCGGAGGTCGCGGCGAACGCCTTCTCGACGAGCGCGCTCGTGAGGCGGATGCGCTCGGTCTTGTTCGCCTCGTTGTCGCCGGTGTCGACCGTGCCGCCGGTCGTCCCGCTTCTGCCGTTCGTCTGGTCGGTGACGTCTCTGAGGTCGCAGCCCTCCGGCGCGTGCAGGATCAGCACGCTGGCGCCGGTCGCGACCGGGATCACGTGGACCAGCCCGTCGTCCGCGGCCGAGGGGCCGCCGGTGTCGATCGCCTGCTCCTGCGTCGGGCTCGGCGGCTCGTCCGTCGCCGCGTAGGCGACCTCGAGGTCGCGCTGGCCGACCGGAAGTCTGCCTCTGCCGTCGAGCGAGCAGGGGTTGGCTGCGCCGCCGAGCGAGCAGAGGATCGTGCTGTCGCCGCCACCGGCGCCCATCGCAGCAAGGCCGTTGCCCGAGCCGTTCGATCTGTACGACGGGCCGGCGGGCGAGCCGCCGCAGCCGTTCGCGGTCTCGAAGACCTGCTTGAAGTAGATCTGCGCACCGTTCTGGAACGAGGCGCCCTGCCCTCTGACGGTGCCGGAGCCCTGGCATCTGCCGAGCGTGAAGGCCGCATGGGCGTTCGGCGCGAGCGCGCCGATCCCGAGTGCGGCCGTCGCCGCGGCAGCGCCGGCGAGCATCGCTCGCCGCAGCGCCGTCGGCGCGACGGTAGGTGACATCACAGTCGTGGTCCTTTCTGGAGGAACGTCCACATCGAGGCGGCAGGGACGGTCGCCGTTGGGACGTGCCGCCAGCAAGAGGGCTTCACAGAGACACCTCCGGTTGGTCACGATTTCTTCTCAACTCCTTCACCGTCACTTCACCTTCCGCGCGGCGCGGCGGTGACGATCGGCTCTTGCCGTGACGCGGAACGTGCCGCTGACGCTCGCTTGGCGCTTCGTGCTGCCGTCCTTCGGCACGAGCGTCACCGCGACGCGCGCGCGCATGGAAGCCCCCCGCAGCACGGCGCGCCGGTCGCGGCCGCTCAGCTTCAGCACGACCGGCACCGTGCCGCCCGCCTTCGCCAGGGCGCGCGCGGCGGCGACGCGGCGCGCGCGCAGGCGTCTCGCGTGGCCGCGCGCCTTCTTCGCTCTGGCGCCCGCCGCGTCGCCGGTGGTGGCGACGGCGTCGAGCTTGCCCGCCTGCGGCACGGCCACGCGCAGCAGCAGCGACCCGTCGGGACGGGAGCTGACGCGCACCCGCAGGCCCGACCCCCCTCTGCCGCCGATCGTGATGTCGATCGGATCGCGCCCGAGCCCGCCCGGCGGCGGCGCGTTCGCCGCGTCCGTCGCCTCGGCGACCGCGAACGCGTCGGTCGCCTCGTTCGCGTCGCCCGCGAACAGGCGCGTCGCGGTCGAGAGGAAGGCCGCGACGTCGCCGCCGGCATCGAGCTGCGCGCCGGCCTCGACGCTGCCGTCCACGTCGGCGCCGTCCGGCGTGCGCAGCAGCCGGCGGATCCGATCGCTCGCGAGGTCGACGAGGTACAGCTCGCTGCCGCCCGTCGAGGTGCGCGGCTCCTCCGCCGGCGGCGGCGCCGGGGACAGGAACTCCCGCCGGCCGGTGACGAGCAGAACCCGGCTCCCGTCGCCGGACAGCGCGACCGACTCGACGTCGCCGTTGGCGCGCGGGTTGGCGGCGGTGGTGCCGCGCGTGAGCGCGCGCGTGCCCGCCTTGCGGCTGACGCCCGGCCGCATCGACGTGACGTAGGCGTCGAGGTAGGCGTCGGCGTCGCCCGCGGGGCGCTGCGCGGCGCCCGACAGGAACGCCACCGTCCAGCCGTCCGCGCTGAGCGCCGGCGCGCGCGCGCCGATGTCGTTGAAGCCGCTGTCGACGTCGGCGAGCGGGCCGTAGCAGGGGCCGACGGCCTGCGGGTCGTTGCCGACCACGGAGCCCGGCGGGCAGGCCGGGTCGTCGGGGTCGGCGAGGCCCGTGACGCGGCGTGTGACCGCGGCGGGATCGTCCCAGCGGCGCCACAGGTAGCGGCGCTGGCCGTCGTCGAGGCTCTCGCCGTCGAGCATGCGCGTCTGCCGCGGCGCGTTCTCGCCGACCCACGCGACGGTCGACCCGTCGCGGCTCAGCACGACCGGTGCGAGCGCGCCGCCGGCGCCCGTCGCGCCGTCGAGCGTCGGGCTGACGAGCACGGTGCGGTGCGCGACGAGGTCGCGCACGAAGACGTTGCCGCCCGGCATGTCGACGCCCGCGCGCGCCGGCAGGTCGGACGCCTGCTCGACGGTGCGGAAGGCGACGTAGCGGCCGTCCCCGCTGATCGCCTGGCCCGGCCAGACCGCCGCGCCGGGGTTGCGGCCGGGCAGCGGCGGGACGTGCGGCGCATACGCGGCCGGCTCGTCGCCGCCGTCGCGCGCCGACACGAGCCGGTAGGCGCCGCTCGCCGCGCGGTCGGCCGCGAGCGGGACCGCGAGATCGCGCACGTAGACGTCGACGTTGTCGTTGAGGTCCTGCGGCACGAGCTGCTGCGCGGTCGAGAAGACGACGTAGCGGCCGTCGTCGGAAACCGACGGCGACGACGCCCCGCGCAGCGCCAGCTCGCCGCTCTGCTCGTCGAGCTGGTCGCCGTCGGCGACGAGCACGATGCCTCTCGAGACGCGGTCATAGCGGAAGGTCCCGCCCTGCCGAATCCGGCCCGACGGGTCGGCATCGCCATCCGCGAAGAAGTTCGACGCACGCGTCTGGAAGACGACGTAGCGGCCGTCGCCCGACACGTCCACCGCCGTGCTGCCCCCATCCGCCTGCTCCAGCCGGCCCCAGTCGACGGAGACCAGCTCGGCGCCGGGTCCCCAGGCCGCAGAAGCCGGCGCAGCGAACAACAGCAGGAGCACCAGCACGACGATCGGGTGGGTGGCGCGGGGAAGCTCTTTTCGCGACCCCGCTCGCGAAAAGACTTCCCGGCGACAGGACCCGCCCGCCACGGCGCCCAGGCCCCTCACGGAGTCACCACCCGCCGCACACGCCGCACGTTGCCGGCCCTGTCGCGCGCCGTCACCGTGACGACGCGGCGCCCGCCGGCCGCGTACGCGTGCAGCACCCTGCGCCCGCGCGCGCCTTTCCCGTCGCCCCAAGCGATCCGCGCGGAGCGCACGCCGGAGACCTGACCGCGCTGCCCGTCGCTCACGACGACCCGCACGCGACGGCCGGAGAGCCCCGCAACCCGCACCTGCGGCGCGGTGCGGTCGACCAGCAGCTTCGAGACGGTGCTCGTCGTCGTCTGCTCGTCGGCGTCGCTGGCGACGACGGTCACGCGGTGGTCGCCGTCGCCGAGCTGGCGCGGCCCGAGCATGCGGGAGCGGCCGCGCACGCCGTCGACGACGTCCTCGCCGTCGACCTGCACGGCGTAGGTGATGCTGCCGTTGGTGCTCGGCGCGGCGTCCCAGCTGAGCTTCAGGCGTCTGCGGCGAGTCCAGTCGGGCGGCGTCAGGACGGAGAATCTGCCGGGCGGGACCTGGATCGAGGCGCCGACGATCTGCTTGCCCGCGTCGCGGGTGGGCGGGGTCTGAGTCCAGCCCGCGAGCGCCGAGCCGAGCGTCGAGCCGCCGAGGCGCAGCGTCTGCACGGCGCCTCCGCCCGGCGTGCCGACGACTCGCTGGAAGGGCGTGCCGTCGGCGTCGCGCTCGAACAGGCCGACGCCCTGGTCGACGCCCCAGGCGGCGGCGAGCGTGCCCTCCTGCCCGCGCACGAGCAGCGGGTCGGAGGCGCCGCCGCCGTCGTCGAGCCGCACGGGATCGGCGACCGTCGACTCGTCCCCGCCGAGGTCCAGCACGCGCCCGCCGACCACGACGCCCGCGTCGAAGCCGCCGTCGTCGTCGGTCGCGACGCCGACCGTGCCGAGCCCCTCCGCCGGCCCGTCGTCACCGCCGCCGTCGACCGGCCGCGGCCCGACGAATCTGCCGGCGCCGTCGGCGAAGCTCGACGGCAGCATGTTCACGAGCGCACGCGCGCGCGTCCAGGACGTCTTCGCGTCGGGCTGCTGGCGCATCCCCACGATCGCCTCGCCGAACGGCGAGACCGCGAGCGACAGCTGATCGGCCGGCGCGTTCAGCGCTCTGCCGCCGACGTCGGACGGGCTCGCCTGCAGGACGTTGCCGAGCACCTTGCCGAACACGCGCCGCGCGTACACGCGCGGGATCAGCTGGTCGTCGGGCTCCTGCCAGGCGACGACGGCATTGCCCGTCTGGTCGCTCGCGACCTGCGGCCCGTTGAGCGCGGTGGGCGCCGCCTGCGGCTGCGCCTGCACGCGGTCGACGGGCTGTCCCAGCAGGCTCCAGAAGGAGCCGGAGTAGCGCTGGATGCGGTAGTCCGCGTCGACCGTCCCGGGCGGCAGCGTCGGGCTCTGACGCACGTAGACGACGCGGTAGACGAGGTAGGCGACGCCGCCCGGGCCCATCGACAGCGACGGGTCGGCGTCGAGCCCCTCGCGCACGTCGAGGTCGATCGCGACCGGCGCCTGGAAGCTGCGGGCGCCCGGGTCCAGCGAGGCCGAGTACATGCGGTTCTGCACGCCGGCGCCGAACTGGTGGATCCAGGTGACGACGAGCCGGCCGCCGTTGCCGGCGCCGATCGCCGGCCACGAGGAGTCGTACGGCTGGCCGACGTCGACGCGCTGCGGCGGCTGCCACGCGCGATTCGCGTAGCGGCTGACGAACACGTGCACGTGACCGTCGACGCGCTTGCTGTAGACGAGCCCGCCGCCGCCGTCGGCGGACATCGCGACGCCGTCGAGCCCGATCACGTCGGACGACGGCCCGTCGATCGTGACGGCGGAGCCGATCAGCGCGCTCGCGCGCACGGGCACGACGGCGAGCGTCGCCGCGACCGCCGCAAGCACGAGCAGGGGCGTTCGCAGGCGGGTGGGCACGATCGCGGACCGTACGAGGCGCGTGCGCCGATCCCGTTGACAAGTTGTGAAACCACACTTCGTTCACGAATTGTTGACGAGCTGAGGCGGTGACTCGCATTCACTTCCAATCGCCCCGTTCGCCACCCCTGGAGGCCCCGTGCTGCGCCGTGCCTTGATGACCGCTGGTGTCATGTCCGTCCTCGCCGTCCCCGCCGCGCAGGCGAAGACCACGATCACGATGAGCGGCTCGACCTCCGTCGCCCCGCTCGTGCGCGCGCTCGCCGCGAAGTACGTCGCGCTCAACCCCGGCAAGGTCGCCTTCAAGCTTCAGCAGGGCGGCTCGGACATCGGCATCAACGACGTCGCGCACGGACGCGTCACGATCGGCAACGCCTCGCGCAAGCCGCAGCCGAGCGATCCCGGCGGCCTCGTCTTCAACCGCATCGCCTACGACGCCATCTGCGTGATCACGAGCGAGGCGAACCCGCTCGCCGGCCTCTCGCAGGCGCAGGTGCAGTCGATCTTCACCGGCCGCACGCGCAGCTGGAGCGAGGTGCCCGGCGCCAGAGTCCACGGCGCGATCGACATCTTCACCCGCACCGCCACCTCCGGCACGGCCGACGCGTTCAGAGAGATCTTCCTCGGCGCCTCGCTGAGCGTCGCCGCGAGCGCGCCGGCGAAGGGCTCCAACGGCCTCGTCAACCAGGCCGTGCGGATCGACGACAACGCGATCGGCTTCGTCTCGCTCGACTTCCTCGACGGCGTCGTGCCCGTCCCCTACCAGGGCGTCGCGTGCAACCTGCGCAACGCGAAGTCCGGCCAGTACCAGGGCGTCCGCCCGTTCTCGCTCGTCACGCGCGGCACCGCGACCGGCGCCGCCAAGACGTTCATCAACTGGGCGCAGCACAGCAGCCAGGCGCGGACGATCATCAACACCCACTGGATCCCGCTGCGGTAACGGACCGTGTCCGCCGTCGCCGCCCGGCTGCGCCCCCGACCCACGGGCCGGCGCCGGATCCGCCCCGAGCGCGCCGAGCTGTGGCTCGGCGCGCTGGCCGTCGCGCTGCTCGCGCTGATCGCCGGCATGCTCGTGTTCGTCTTCAAGCAGGCGTGGCCGTCGTTCGCGGACAACGGCCTCTCCTGGTTCTTCTCCGGCGGCAACGCGAACACGCAGCTGGCGGACATCTACCACTCGCCGTCGGCCCCGGCGAACTTCCTCTACCTGCTGCGCGCGTGGCCGATCGTCTACGGCACGGTGCTGAGCACCGGGCTCGCCGTGCTGATCGCGCTGCCGTTCTCGCTGCTGTGCGCGCTCTTCATGGTCGAGTTCGCGCCGCCGGGGATCGCGCGGATCATGACGCCGGCGGTGCGCTTCCTGGCGGCGGTCCCGTCGGTCGTCTACGGGCTGATCGGGATCCTCGTGCTCGCGCCGTGGATCAACGACCACCTCGTCAGCGCGTCGTTCAAGCTCGCCGTCAAGCCGATCGTCCCGATCGGCGGCGGCGGGCTGCTGCTGGCGACGGTGATCCTCACCGTGATGATCGTGCCGATCATGATCTCGATCAACGCCGACGCGCTGCGCAACGTGCCGCGCTCGTGGCTGGAGGGCTCGGCCGCGCTCGGCGTCAACCGCTGGCGCACGATGTGGCGGATCGGCGTGCGCACCGCCCGCCCCGCGATCGCCGCCGGCATCGTGCTCGCGACCGCGCGCGCGCTCGGCGAGGCGATCATGCTCGCGATGGTCTCGGGCTCGTTCATCTTCGCGCCCAACCCGCTCGACGGGCTCAACTTCTTCCTCGAGCCGGTGCAGCCGCTCGCCGCGACGATCGTGGTGAACTCCGAGGGCCTCACCGTGAAGCCGTTCGGCCAGACGCTCTACGCGTTCGCGGCCGTGCTGCTGGTCTCCTCGATGATGCTGTCGATCGCCGGCTGGGTCGTGCGGCGGCCGCTGCGCAGACAGGGGCTCCGGTGAGCGCCACCGCCGCCCCGCCGGTCGCGCCGGCGCCGCGGCCCCCGGTCCGCACGCGCGCCCGCGACAGCGCGGCCTCGTGGCCGCTCGCCGACCGCATCGGCCTCGCCTGCTGCTGGGCGGCGGGCATCTCGCTGGCGCTCGTCGCGGCGGCGATCGTCGTCTACATGGCCTACAAGGGCATCTCGCAGCTGAGCCCGAGCCTGCTCGTCGAGCACCCGACCGGCGACGTCGACCAGTCGAAGGCCGGCGGCTTCCTCGACCCGATCGAGGGGACGCTGCTGCTGACGCTGATCGGCGTGCTGATCGCGGTGCCGGTGGGCGTCGCGGTCGCGCTGTGGCTCGTCGAGTACGGGCGCCCCGCGCCGCTCGCGCGCGCGGTCGAGTCGGGCGTGGAGATCATCGCCGGCGCGCCGAGCGTCGTGCTCGCGCTGTTCGGGCTGACCGTCTTCTCGAACACCTTCTTCTCGTTCATGTCGTTCCGCCCCAACGACGCGGACCTCGCGTACGGTCGCTCGTTCCTGATCGCCGGGATCGTGATGAGCCTGATCGCCCTCCCGCTCGTCGTCGGCGCCACGCGCGAGGCGCTGATGCAGGTCCCCAACCACGTGCGCGAGGCGTCGCTGGCGCTCGGCAAGACGAAGGCGGCGACGATCCGCCGCGTGCTGCTGCCGACCGTCCGCGGCGGGATCGCGACCGGCACGACGCTCGGCATGGGCCGCATCGTCGGCGACACCGCGATCGTGATCCTGCTGCTCGGCAACACGCTGCTGACGGAGCCGCAGGAGGGCGGCGTCCCCGGCACGGGGCTGCTGCGCGGCACCGGCTCGACGCTGACGAGCTACGTCTACGGCAACTCGCCCGCGGGCGAGGGCAACGCGCCCGAGAAGGCGTACGCGGCGGCGTTCGTGCTGATGGTGATCGTGATCGGCCTCAACGCGCTCGCGACCCGGCTCGCGCGCGGCAAGGGCGGAGGGCCGGCGTGGACCCGCTGATGCCGCCGCCCGTGCGGCGGATCTCGCTCGACCGCGAGCCGACGGTCGCCGAGCCGACGGGGAACGGCAACGGGACCGCCACCGCCGCGGCCCGTGCCACTGTGCGCACGAATCCGAACGCCGTCGAGCGCATGCGCTGCGAGGCGGTGACGATCGCCTACGGGCCGAAGGTCGCCGTCAACAGAGTCGACATCTCGATCCGCCAGGGCGAGGTGCTCGGGCTGATCGGCCCCTCGGGCTGCGGCAAGACGACGCTGCTGCGCTCGCTCAACCGCCTCACCGAGCTGACGCCCAGCGCTGCGCGCGGCGGGCGCATCGCGCTCGACGGGCAGGACCTCGACGCGATCGAGGTGACGCAGCTGCGCAAGCGCGTCTCGATGGTCTTCCAGCAGCCGAACCCGTTCCCGATGAGCGTCTTCGACAACGTCGCCTACGCGCTGCGCGAGGGCGCGAGCCGGCGGCCGCGCAAGCCTGCCCTGGAGAAGCCGGTGGAGCGCGCGCTGCGGCGCGCCGGCCTGTGGGACGAGGTCAAGGACAACCTCGACCATCCGGCGCTGCGCCTCTCGGGCGGCCAGCAGCAGCGGCTCTGCATCGCGCGCTCGCTCGCCGCGCAGCCGGAGGTTCTCTTGATGGACGAGCCCTGCAGCGCCCTGGACCCGGTCTCGACGACGACGATCGAGCAGCTGATCCTCGAGCTGCGCGAGCAGATCGCCGTCGTCATCGTCACCCACAACCTGCAGCAGGCGCAGCGCGTCGCCGACCGCGTCGCCTTCATGTACCTCGGCGAGCTGGTCGAGCAGGGCACGAGCGACCAGATCTTCCACGCCCCGCAGGCGCAGCGCACGCGCGACTACGTCGGCGGGGCGTTCGGGTGAGACGGACCCTCGCTGCGATGACCGCCGCGCTCGCCCTCCTCCCGCTCGCCGCCGCAGGCTCCGGCTGCTCCTCGACGCGCGCGCAGGCGGACAAGTTCGCGCAGGAGGGCAGCAGAGCGTTCACGGCGCACGGCCTGCGCGTCGGCGCCGCCAACCGCGACGTGCAGCTGCTCGAGCGCGAGGTCGTCAGCGACGCCAACGGCACCGCGGCCGTCGTCGTCGTGAGGAACCGCGGCTCGCAGGCGCTGGAGGACGTGCCGCTCGCGCTCGCGGTCAAGGATCCGCACGGCAGAGTCCTGTGGCGCAACGACGCGCCGGGGCTGGAGCCCGGCCTCACGCATGCGGCGCTGCTCGCGCCGGGGCAGACGGTCACGTGGGTCAACGACCAGGTCCTGATCGCCGGCGGCGCGAGAGCCGCGGCGCTCGGCGCCAGGGCCGGCGGCGGCGAGCCCGCCCCGCCGACCGCCGCGAGACTCGCGATCGACGTCGAGGACGCGAGGCTCGAAGGCGACCCGACGAGCGGCCTGACGGCGGTCGCGAGAGCCGTCAACCACACCGACGTGCCGCAGAGAGACCTCGTGATCGCGGCCGTCGCGCGCCGCGGCGGCCGCATCGTCGCCGCCGGCCGCGCACTCGTGCCGAACCTGAAGGCGAACGGCCGCGAGCGCTTCCAGGTCTTCTTCATCGGCGACCCGCGCGGCGCCGAGCTCAGCTTCGACGCCCAGCCCTCGACGCTCGGAGGAGCGAGATGAACGACGCCCCGACCGAGGCGCTGACGGTCCCCGGCGAGCCCGGTCCCCCCGCCCGCGCCGGCGGCCTCTGCCGCACCTGCTCGGCGCCGCTGGCGGCCGACCAGCGCTACTGCCTCAGCTGCGGGACGCGCGTCGCCGCGCCGCGCGTCGACTGGGCTGCGACGCTCGCCGGGCCGGCCGCGGGCGCCGCGCAGCCGGCCGGCGACGGCGGACGCGGCGAGAGCCGCTGGTCGCAGATGCTCGACCGCGTGGGCGGCCCGATGGGCGCGGCGGCGGTCGTGCTCGTCGCGCTCGCCGTCGGCTTCCTGCTCGGGCAGGGCAGCGGCACGGCGAACGGCCCGGCGACGATCGTCCAGCGCCCGCCCGTCGTGAACGTGCAGGGCGGCGGCAGCGCTCCCGCGGCCGCCACCGGCGCCGCCGACACGGGCAGCTCCGCCGGCGGGGCGAAGAGACACGCCGCCAGAGGCGGCGGCTCCACCGCAGGGGTCCCGAAGGCCCCGGCGCAAGATGACGCGGGCGGCGACCTCACCAGACTCAGAGCGCAGCCGGAGGACCAGGCGACCGGCGGCACGGCGCCCAAGAGAGACAACAAGGCCGCTGGCGGCGGCACCGAGGCGGAGACGATCGGATGAGCCTGCGCGAGCGCATCAGCCCCCGCCGCTTCGTGCAGGGGCCGCCCCCGCCGCCCCCGCCCACGCCGCTGCCGCCCGGCGGCGGCCAGGCGCAGGGGCCAGCCGAGCTGGCCGAGCGCCGCGACGCGCTCGCGCGCGAGCTGGCGGAGGCGCAGTGGGACCTCGGCGGGCTCGCGTACGAGATGGCGATCCGCGACCACTTCCGCCTCGACGTGCTGACGCGCCAGGCCGCCAAGCTGCAGCAGCTCGACGCGCGCCTCGGCGAGATCGAGCACCTTCTGCGGCTCGACACGACGGGCGCCGCCGGCGCCTGCCCGCAGTGCGGGACGCTGTACGCGCGCGGCGCGCTGTTCTGCTCGCAGTGCGCGTTCCAGCTCGTCGCCACGACGGTCGCGGGCGGCGTCGCCGCGCCGGCGAACGGCAGCGTGCCCCCGCCGGAGCCGCGGTGAGGGACCAGCGCTACGCGCGCCGGCGACGCGCCGCGGTGCCCGCGGCGCTCGCGGCGTTCATGGCGCTCGTCGTCGTCAGCGGAGCGGGCGCGCCGCTGACGTGGGCCGGCGTGAGCCCCTTCACGCCGGCGATGACGATCGTGCTGCCGCCGCAGCAGGTCGCGGTCGCCCCGGCCGACGTCGTCGCCGAGGAGCCGCCGGGCGAGCCGCTGCCGCTCGCCGGCGATGGCGACGTCGCGGCGACGAGCGGCAGCGGCGGCCCCGCGCCGAGTGACTCGGGCGGCGGCGGGGACGACAGGACCGGCGACGGCGGCGAGCAGGACGACCCGCCCGAGCGGCCGGCGATCCGCCACGTCTTCGTCGTGATGCTGAGCCAGACCGACCTCGTCGCACTCGCCGGCGACGCGAACGCCGCCCCCTACCTCGCCGGCAGGCTCGTCTCGCAGGGGACGCTGCTGACGCAGTACGCGTCGGTCGCCGGCGGCTCGCTCGCGAACGGCGTCGCGCTGCTGAGCGGGCAGGGCCCGACGAGACAGACGCTCGCCGACTGCCCGACCGCGGCGGGCGCCGCCCCCGCCGACGTGACGCCCGACGTGCTCGGCGACGACGGCCAGCAGGTGGGCGCCGACGGCTGCGTCTACCCGTTCGCGACCGGCACCGTGGCCGATCAGCTGACCGGCGCCGGGCTCGACTGGCGCGCGTACGTCGAGGACGCCGCCGGCGCCTGCCCGGCGACGCCGCGCGACCCGTTCGCCTGGTTTCACTCGCTGCTCGACGCCGGCGCCTGCGCGAGACACGTCGGCGGGCTCGACGCGCTCGACGACGACCTCGCCCGCGGCAGAGACGCGCCCGCACTCAGCTACATCGTGCCGAGCGCCTGCCACGACGGGCGGCCCGAGCCGTGCGCCGAGGGCGCCCCCGCCGGCCCGGCCGCCGCCGACGCGTTCCTGAAGGACCTCGTCCCGCAGATCCTCGCCTCGGCCGCATACGCCGACGGCGGCCTGCTGGCGATCACGAGCGACGGCCCCCCGCAGCCGGCCGCACCGGCGCCGATGCCGCCGCCCGTCCCGACCCCACCCGTGCCGGCGCCGCCCACGCCCACCCCCACGACGCCGGCGCCCACGCCCACGGTTCCCACCGACCCCACGCCCCCACCCACGACGCCCACCACGCCGGCGATCCCACCCGGCCAGACGACGCCGACCACGACGACGCCGGCCCCGCAGGCATCCGCGGCCGCGGCCGCGACGGACGCGCCCGCGCTCTTCCCCGTGGCCTACCCGAACGTCGGCGACGCGGCCGCCGCCGGGGCCGCGCGCGTCGGCGCGCTGCTGATCTCGTCGTCGGTCAGAGCCGGCGCGAGCAGCGCTGTGCAGGCGAATCACTTCACGCTGCTGCGCGCGATCTCCGACCTGCTGCAGCTGCAGCCGCTCGGCTACGCGGGCGCAGCGGATCTCAGACCGTTTCCGGAGAACGTGCTGAGACCCAACGAAGGCTGAACAACGGGCGTTCGAGCAGTCAATTGGGCGCTATGGTCATCCATACGATGAAGTCCACCCAGGATCGCCAGCGCGACGAACGCGAGCGCAAGCTGGCCGAGATCAGACGCCAGCTCGACCAGGGCACGCTGACGATCCGCCAGATGACGCCCGAGGAGCGCAGAGCCAACCCGCCGAGACCGCGCGACGCGCGGCCCGACGCGAGACGCCGCCGCCGCTCCTGACGTAACGAGCCCTTAGTCTGCCCGGCGTGATCACGATCGCCGGGCTGTACTTCCACGTCGACCTCGACCTCGGCTCGCCGCGCGCGCCGGCGATGCTCGTGCTGGTCGCGTTCCTCGTCTCGTTCGCATTCATCCGCACGAGCGCGCGCATGATCCGCAGCCCGCGCTTCCAGTGGTGGCCGGGCAACGTCGAGACCGACAGCGGCCTGCACATCCACCACCTCGTGTGGGGGATCTCGCTGCTGCTGATCTCCGGCTTCGTCAGCTTCGCGACCGAGTTCGAGTCGCCGTGGAGGCAGCTCACCGCCGTCGGCTTCGGGATCGGCGCCGGCCTCACGCTCGACGAGTTCGCGCTGTGGCTGCGGCTCGAGGACGTCTACTGGGCCAGAGAGGGCCGCGCCTCGCTCGACGCGATCGTGCTCGCGACCGTCTTCGCGATCGTCGTGATGCTGGGGATCCAGCCGCTCGGGCTCGACGACCCGAGCGACAAGCTCGGCGTCACGATCGTCGTGATCGTGTTCGTCGGGATCGCCGCCGTCTCGTTCCTGAAGGGCCGCTTCATCCTCGGCATCGTCGCCCTCCACATCCCGCTCGTCGGCCTCTACACGGCGCTGCGGCTCGCGAGGCCCGACTCGCCGTGGGCGCGGCGGCGCTACCACGGCGACAAGCTCGCGCGCTCCGAGCACCGCTTCCGCCCCGACCGACCGGCCGCCAGACGCGCGAACCGCTTCCTCGACTTCATCGGCGGCAAGCCGAGCCAGCCGAGCCTGCCGCAGCAAAGCGGCGACTGAGGATAGACATGGTCAGCGTCAGGATGACGCTTACGAGATCAAAAATCTCATGTATATATGGGAAATCTTGATCTTTTTCGATGGACATAGTATTTGTCATTGCAGATGTCCTACCGGAGATCCCATCCCTGGCTGACGTTCTCGCTCGACCTGCGCGCCGCGAGCTACCGCACATGGCTCCTGCTCGGCGAGGCGGCGTCGAAGTGCGAGCACGTGCACTGGGCCCTCCTGCGCCCCGACGCCGCCAGCGACCTGCTGCAGGTCTATCTCGTGCGCGGAGCCCTCGCCACCACCGCGATCGAGGGCAACACGCTCTCGGAAGAGCAGGCGCTCGGCGTCGCGGACGGGACGCTCAAGCTCCCGCCCTCGCAGGAGTACCTGGGCCGAGAGATCGAGAACATCCTGTCGGCCTTCCGCGAGATCCGCGACGAAGTCTTCGCAACCGAGCACGAGCAGCATGCGGACGTCCCGCTGACCGTCGAGAAGATCAAGCGCTACAACCGCCTGATCCTCGACGGGCTCGACCTCGAGGAGGGCGTCGAGCCGGGAGAGATCCGCACGCACTCGGTCGTCGTCGGCAGCTACCGCGGCGCACCGGCCGCCGATTGCGAGCAGCTGCTGTCGCACCTCTGCAGATGGCTCAACTCAGACGACTTCCGCAGCGAGGACGCAGAGCTCAGGCTGCCGCTCGCGATCGTGAAGGCGATCGTCGCTCACCTCTACCTCGCCTGGATCCACCCGTTCGGTGACGGCAACGGCCGGACCGCTCGCCTGCTGGAGTTGCAGATCCTGTTGTCCTCGGGCTTCGCGATGCCCACCACGCAGCTGCTGAGCAATCACTACAACGCCACGCGCAGCGAGTACTACCGCCAGCTCGGCGCCGCCAGCGCCACGAGCAGCCCGCTCGGCTTCGTCCACTACGCCGTCGAGGGGTTCGTAGACGAGCTGCATGCACAGCTCGACCGCATCTGGAGCATGCAGTACGCCGACCGCTGGGAGCAGCTCGTCCATCAGACCTTCGGCGAGATCCGCAGCGATCCCGACCGTCGCCGCCTGCGGCTCGTCAAGGACCTCTCCCGCGCCAGCATCGTGCCGGCCGACGGGGTCGGCCTCCCTGACCTCAAGCCGATACCGCGCAGCGAGCTCCGCCACCTCAGTCCGCAGCTCGCCGAGCTGTACGCAGCCAAGACGGACCGGACGCTGACCCGCGACCTCGACGAGCTCGTGAGCCGCGACCTGATCCGTCGCCAGGACGGCGGCTACGTGCCGGCCTCACACCGCGTGCTCGCATTCATGGCGCCAGCTCGCGGACGTCGCCGCACGGTGTGACGGCCAGCCGGCTGCGTCAGGCCGCCGCCGGTGCCTCCTGCGCCGCCGCCACGTCCTGTGGGCGCACGTGCGGCACGACCAGCAGTGCGAGGATCACGCCGAGCGCCGCGAAGCCCGCGCCGACGGCGAACGCGGCCTGGAAGCCCTCCGTCAGGGCGACTCTGCCCTGCGCGCCCGAGTCGGAGGTCGTCGAGATCGCGACCGAGAGCAGGACCGCCAGCCCGAGCGCACCGCCGACCTGCTGCGCGGTGTTGAGCAGCCCCGACGCCAGCCCCGCCTCGTCGTGGCTGACGCCCGCCACAGCGGTGATCGTCAGCGACACGAACGACAGCCCGAGGCCGATCGCGACGATCACCGACGGCAGCAGCACGTCGCCGGCGAACGAGCCGTTCGGCGAGATCTGCGTGAACAGCACGAGCCCGACCGTCGTGAAGGTGAGGCCCGCGACGAGCACCGGCTTCGGGCCGACTCTCGTCACCAGCTGCGACGCGGCCCCGGCCGAGAAGATGATCGCGAACGCCAGCGGCAGGTAGGAGAGGCCGGCGTCGAGCGCCGACTGCCCGAGCACCTGCTGCAGGTAGAGCGAGATGAAGAAGAACATCGAGAACAGCGAGGCGCCGACCAGCAGCGCGACCGCGTCGGCGCTCGCGACGCTGCGGTTCCTGAAGATCGTCAGCGGCATCAGCGGGTATCTGGTGCGCAGCTCGACGACCACGAACGACGCGAGCAGCACGACCGCGAGCGCGAGCAGCCCGATCGTCTGCGTCGAGCCCCAGCCGGCGTTGGTCGCGTCGACGAGCGCGTAGACGAGCACGACCAGACCGCCGGTCACGGTCAATGCGCCCGCGACGTCGAGCGACGTGCGCTCGCTCGTGCGGCTCTCCTGCACGAAGCGCGGCGCGGCGAAGGCCGCGGCGAGGCCGATCGGCACGTTCACGAACAGCACCCACTCCCAGCCGGCCCACTCCGTCAGCATGCCGCCCATCAGCACGCCGGCGGCGCCGCCGGCGCCCGCCAGAGCGCCCCAGATCCCGAGCGCCTTGTTGCGCTCGGCGCCCTCGGTGAAGGTCGTCGTGACGATCGACAGCGCGGCCGGCGAGACGATCGCGGCGCCGAGGCCCTGGAGGCCGCGCGCGGCGATCAGCCAGCCGTCGCTGGTGGCGAAGCCGCCGGCGAGCGAGGCGGCCGAGAACAGCAGCAGGCCGGCGATGAACATGCGACGGCGGCCGAACAGGTCCGCGGCGCGCCCGCCGAGCATCAGGAAGCCGCCGAACGCCAGCGTGTAGGCGTTCACCACCCACTGCAGCCCGCTCTCGGAGAAGCCGAGCGCTCTCTGGATCGACGGCAGCGCGACGTTCACGATCGAGGCGTCGAGCACGACCATGAACTGCGCCACCGCGAGCACCGCGAGCGCCGCCCAGCGGCGCGGATCGAGCGTCGTGTCGCGATGGGGGCTTGCGGCTGCTGCGGTGGCTGACATGGCGCTTGCTCGCTTCCGGGTGGAGTACAATGCGGAACCGGAACTCCGGTTCAGGATCAGCAAGATACGGAAGAGAGATTCCGCTTGTCAACCGTCGAGCCCCAGATCGTCACGAGACGTCTCCGCGCTGACGCGGTCCGCAATCGCGCGAAGGTGCTGGAGGCCGCGCGCGCCGCGTTCGCCGAGCGCGGGGCCGACGCGCAGATGGAGGACATCGCCCGTCGCGCCGGCGTCGGCGTCGGCACCGTCTACCGCCACTTCCCGACCAAGCAGGCGCTCGGGGAGGCGCTGATCGAGGTGCGCTTCGACCGCACGATCGCCTTCGTGCGCGAGCTGGTCGACGGCGAGGCGGACCCGTGGCGCGGGATCGAGCGCTGCTTCGAGTACTGCGCCGGCACGCTGGAGAGAGACCGCGCGTGGACGAGCGCGCTCGCGTCGATGGCCGGCGGCACGCTCGTCGGCCCCCGCGAGCACCAGCTCGGTGAGCTGCTCGCGCTCGAGGAGCAGCTGATCGCGCGCGCTCGCAAGGCCGGCGTGGTGCGCGAGGACCTCGCAGCCGCCGACATGCCGGCGCTCTTCTGCGCGCTTGCGAGCGTCGTGCAGGCCGGCGTCGCCGACTGGCGCCGCTACCTCGACCTGATGCTCGACGGGCTGCGGCCACGCTGACGGGATGACACGGCCGGGGACCGTGAGCGGATTCTCATCCGCGCGTTAAGCGTGCTCGCGAGACTTCGCAGACCGTGAGCCGCCGATCAGCGATGCCGACGCTCGAGCGCAGCCGCGTCCGCCGGCTCGAGCGCATCCGCGCGCGCGTGTGGGTCGCCGCGGCCGTGGTGCTGCTGGCAGGCGGCGTCGCCGCCTTCCTGCTGCTGTCCGGCGACGGCGGCGGAGAGCCGAGCCCGACCGCGGCCGACGTGCTGCGCTTCCACTCGCGTCCGCAGCTCGACCCGGACCGGGTGATAGTCACCGTCCCCGCACGCGGCCGGACGGCGCCCGGCTACGTGTTCCTCGCCGTCAAGCGCGGGCCTGGGCAGGACGGGCCGCAGATCGTCGACGACAGAGGACACGTCGTATGGTTCCGCCCCGCCCCGCCGCACAACGCCGTGACCGGCTTCCGCGTGCAGCGCTACCGAGGGCAGCCGGTCCTCACCTGGTGGCAGGGGCGCACGAGATATGGCCACGGGATGGGCGAGTACGTGATCCTCGACCGCCACTACCGGGAGATCGCGCGCGTGAGAGCCGGACACGGCTACATGGGCGACCACCACGAGTTCGAACTGACGCCCCGCGGCACCGCGTACATGTCCGTCTACGCGCTGCGCAGAGCGGACCTGACCTCGGTCGGCGGCAGACGCGACGGATCGATCTTCGAGTCGATCGTGCAGGAGGTCGACGTCGCGAGCGGCAGAGTGGTGTGGGAGTGGCACAGCGCCGACCACCTGCCCGTCAGCGAGGGCGTCACGCCGCCGAAGGAGAGCAAGCCGCACGACTACTTCCACGTCAACGCCGTCGACGAAGACGACGACGGCAACCTGCTGATCAGCGCCCGCAACATGCACGCGATCTACAAGGTCGACAAGCGCAGCGGCAGAGTGATCTGGCGCCTCGGCGGCAAGCGCAGCGACTTCGCGATGGGGCCCGGCGCGCGCTTCGCGTTCCAGCACGACGCCGAACGGCTGCCGGACAGAGGGTCCCCCGACCACGAGACGATCTCGCTGTTCGACAACGAGGCGACGCCGAAGCAGGCGGACCAGTCGCGCGGGCTCGTGCTGGCGCTCGACATGCGCGCGAGAACGGCGAACGTCGTGCGCGAGTACACGCACCCGGACGGGCTGCTGTCGATCGCCGAGGGCAACCTGCAGACGCTGCCGGACGGGCACGCGTTCGTCGGCTGGGGACCGGAGCGGCACGTCTCCGAGTTCACCCACGGCGGGCGCCTGCTGTTCGACCTCGAGGTCCCGCCCAGAGCCGACAGCTACCAGGCCTACCGCTTCCCCTGGCACGGCGAGCCGCTCGACCGCCCGGCGCTCGCGGCGCACCGCAGGGCCGGCGCCGACGACCGCCTCACCGTCTGGGCGAGCTGGAACGGCGCGACCGAGCTGCGCGGTTGGCAGCTGCTCGCCGGCGACGACCCCGACCACTTGCAGCCGCTCGGCGCTCCGACACCGCGCCGCAACTTCGAGACGGCGCTCCACGCACGGACGGACGCGAAGTACGTCGCCGTCCGCGCGCTCGGCGCCGACGGCCGATCGCTCGCCGACTCGCACGCCGTCGAGCCGGCGGCGGCGGCGCACTGACTCGCCCTCACCCGCCGCCCGTGCGCAGCATCAGTGCAAGCGCGAACGGCAGCACCGGCCCGACGATCGTCGCGAGTATCAGGCCGACCGCCTCGACGTCGATCGGGTAGACAGAGCGCCGGCGGATCTCGTTCTTGGCCTGGTGGTAGCTCCCAGTGAGCACGAGGCGCTCCGCGGGATCCTTCCCCACGCAGGCATCGTCGTAGGTGCAGGTGAGACGCGCCACGACGTTGTCGCGATCCGTGCGCAGCACGCGGCCGAGATAGATAACGGGCAGGATCCCGATCGCGATGCCCGTCACGATGCACGCGACCATCACGGCGGCGCCCGCGACCAGCGGGAGCAGGTCGCCTCTCGCCACGAGCGTGAGCATCAGCAGCGGAAACTCGGCGACGATCAACCCGCCGACCACGCGCAGGCGGACCGCACGAACCATCTGGATCGAGCCGACGATCGCAGCGTCGGTCTCCGCGTCGGTGGCGAGCTCGACACTCTTCAGGCGGCTGAAGCGGCTGGTCCACGTGACCGCCACCCACAACCAGTAGATGACGTTCGCGCCGAGCGCGGCCGCGATCGCGTCGAGCACGACGAACGGGACGTTCGCCGTGAACCCCGAGCCCGTCGCCCGCGCGATGAAGACCCCGAGCACGACGCCGCCGGCCGCGGCGAGACCCGACAGCGCGAGCTGCGGCAGCAGACGCATGCCGCGGTGCATGTAGCGCGTCACGGCCCGCCGCTCATCCCCGTCGACGATGATCCGATCAAGCGACTCGGCCAGCTGGCGCAGCTCCCACCACGTGAGGCGGGCGGAGCGCATCATCAGCGCGATGAGCACCATCAGCGCCGGCGCATCGAGGTTCGCGGGGCCGGGGCGTGGACCGACGACCAGGCCGTACACGCACACCACCGCCGTCAGCGAGAGCGACCACCACCACAGCAGCCGGACCAGCTTTCGCCGCTCGTGACGCCTCGTGCTCAGCCAGCCGTGGGCGTCGGTGAGTTTGTCGAGCAGCGCGACGACGAGCACCGGCGGCACGTCGGCGGACAACAGCGTCGCGAGCGTCGACGGCGTCGCGTCGACGCGCGGTCCTGCCGTTGGACTCGCCTGCTGTCGCATGTCCCTCGTCTCCCTGACAGGGAATGGTAAGCGAAGCGCTGGTTACATGTGCGTCGACATCGCGCTTACGCGCCAACGCGCTGCACGTGGAACGTGCGCGCCCCGCCCGGCGTCTCGACGCTCACGGCGTCGCCCTCGCGCGCGCCGAGCAGCGCCACGGCGACGGGCGACTCGATCGAGAGGCGGCCGTCCTTCGCGCTCGCCTCGGCGGCGCCGACGAGCATGTACGTGGCGACGCGGCCGCTCTGCTCGTCTCTCACCTCGACGGTCGAGCCGAAGCCGACGACGCCCTCTGGCGTCTCGCTCGCCTCGACGACCTTTGCGCCGCGCAGGCGCTCGCGCAGGCGCTTGATGCGCGTCTCGAGGTGGGCCTGATCCTCCTTGGCGGCGTGGTACTCGCCGTTCTCCTTGAGGTCGCCCCACTCGCGCGCGGTCTTGATGCGCGCGGCGATCTCCGAGCGCGCGACCGTCTCGAGCTGCTCCAGCTCGGCGCGCAGCGCGACGAGCCCCTCCTGCGTGATGGCATAGCCCTCTGTCATCGCGACAGTGTGGCAGGGCGCGGCGCGGCCGGGCGCCGCGCGAGCCGCCGCTACCGTTGTCGGACCGATGCGCCTCGTTCCCACCCCGCCGAACGTCGAGCTGCGCACGGACCCCGAGCGCGGGCGCATCGTCGTGCTGTCGTTTCCCTACGACGCACAGCTCGTGGAGGTCGTGCGCGGCATCCCGCACCGTCGCTTCGACTGGGACGCGCGCGAGTGGTGGGCGCCCGTCGAGGACTGGGTGGCGCACCACGTCGCCGACGTGCTGCGGCGCTTCCCGGAGCTGACGCCGAGCGAGGCGGTCGAGGCGTGGCTCGGCGAGGTCGAACGGCGCTGGCTGGGCCGCGTCTCGACGACGCGCTACGACGGCCGCGGCTGGTGGGTGCTGGAGACGGCCGCCGGCGAGGTGCCGGAGGCGCTGCGCACGGGCGCGGTGGAGCTGCCGCGCGACGCCGGCGGGGACGCGCCGGCCGCGGACGCAGCCGACGGCGCGTCCGCCAAGCCGCCGCTGCTGCTCGTCCCGCTCACCGAGGCCAACGCGCACCTGCTGCGGGAGCAGGACTCGGCGCGGCTCGACGCCGCCGCCGAGCGCTGCGTCGCCGCGCTCGAGCTCGGCGACGACCCGCCGCCGGCGCGGCTCGTCGCGACGCACGGCGTCGACGGCGCGCGGCTGCGCCTGGAGGTGCTGTGGGACCCCGCCGTCGGCGCCGCCTTCGCGGCCCTGCCGGGCGCCGAGGGCGAGCGCGCGGTGCCCGTCGACCCGTGGCTGTGCGAGCCGCTCGACGCCTTCCTCGCGCTGCACGGCGTCGAGGTCGCGCCGCTGGCGGTGCCGGTGCTGGAGCGGTTGCGCGCGGAGGCGGCCGAGGCGGCGGCGGCGGTCCGCGCCTCGCGCGCGACCGAGGCGGAGCCGATCGAGGAGGTCGCGGCCGTGCTCGGCGGGACGCTGGAGCCGTTTCAGTGGGCCGGCGTGCGCTACGTGCTGGAGGCGCGCCGCGCGTTCCTCGCCGACGAGCAGGGGCTCGGCAAGACGGTCGAGGCGCTCGCCGCGCTGGAGGCCGACGACGCCTTCCCGGCGGTCGTGGTGTGCCCTGCCTCGCTGAAGCTCAACTGGGAGCGCGAGGCGGCGCACTGGCTGCCGCACCGCAGCGTCGCGGTCGTCGAAGGACGCGTGGCGGTCCCGCCGCGCGCCGAGATCCTGATCCTCAACTACGAGCTGATCGCGACGCAGCGCGAGGCGCTCGCGCGCCGCCGCCCGCGCGCGCTCGTGCTCGACGAGTCGCACTACGTCAAGAACCCGCAGGCGAAGCGCACGCGCGCGGCGCGGCGCCTCGCCGAAGGGCTGCCGCCGGACGCGCTGCGGCTCGCGCTGACCGGGACGCCGGTGCTCAACCACGCCGACGAGCTGATCTCGCAGCTGCGCGTGCTCGGGCGACTCGAGGACTTCGGCTCCGGGGCCCGCTTCAAGCAGCAGTTCCGCGGCTCGCTGACGGAGGAGCGGCTGCACTGGCACCTGCGCCGCCGCTGCTTCGTGCGCCGGCGCAAGTCCGAGGTGCTGCCGCAGCTGCCGGACAAGCGCCAGGTCGTCGTGCCGGTCGCGCTCGACAACGAGCGCGAGTACAAGCTCGCCGAGGACGACGTGATCGCCTGGCTGCGCGAGCAGCCGCTGGACCTCTCGGAGCTGAACGCGAAGATCGCGGCGACGCTGCGCGCGCAGCGGCTCGCGCAGCTGGGGACGCTGCAGCGCCTCGCGGCGCGCGGCAAGCTGCACGCGGCGCTCGCGTGGATCCACGACTTCCTGGCGAGCGGCGAGCCGCTGGTGGTGTTCGCGCGGCACGTCGAGGTGCAGGAGGCGGTGATGGAGCGCTTCCCCGACGCGCTGCACCTGCTCGGCCGCGACAAGACGGACGCGCGCGAGGCGACGGTGCGCCGCTTCCAGGAGGACGAGGAGGCGCCGCAGCTGATCGTCTGCGCCACGCGCGTCGCCGCGCAGGGGATCACGCTCACGCGCGCCTCGAACGTCGCCTTCCTGGAGCTGGAGTGGACGCCCGCGATGCACGACCAGGCGGAGGACCGCTGCCACCGCATCGGCCAGCACGACGCCGTGACGGCCTGGTACCTGCTCGCGGCCGGCACGATCGACGAGACGATGGCGCGCCTGATCGCGCGCAAGCGCGGCCTCGTCGCCGCCGTCACCGACGGCAGGCGCCTCGACGGCGACGGCCTCGTCGAGGCGGTCGTCAAGGAGCTGCGCGACGGCCGCCCGTTCAGACACCTGAAGCCGGTGACGGAGCCCGCCGCGGCGAGCTGAGGCGCCAGCAGGATAGTTAGATATTCTTAGATATTCCTAACTATTTGATATCCTCGCCCCATGGCTCGGATGGCCCTGCCCGTTGAGGATCTCGTACGCCTTCGCCGCGTCCATCGTCGACATCCCGCCGACATGGATCTCGCGACCGCTCGCGCCAATCTCGAGCGCCTTGCCGGGCCGACCGTCGGCCGCGCGGCGTCGGCACGGCTGCTGGGCGTGAGTCAGACGACGTTGGATCGCTGGATCGGGACCGGAGACGTTCCGGTCGTGCCGACCGCGAGCGGTCGCACCGAGGTGCCGCTCGCCGCCCTGCTCGATCTGCTCGATGCCGTCGGAACGCGTCGGCAAGCCGGATCGCGGCGGGCGTTGTCCGCCGAGCTGCGCGCTCGGCGCGACGCGGCGAGGACGGCACGTCCGCCGGCCGAGCGTCGCGGCACCGGGCACGATCGCGCCGAGTTGCGCGGCCTCGCGTATCACCGCGTCATCGCAGAACGGCTCGACGACGCGCTCGTCGCGGATGCCTTCGTGCGCTTGCAGGGCTGGCGAGCGGAGGGCCGCATCCATCCGCGCTACGCCGACACGTGGGAGAGATTGCTCACCGGCCCTCGCGGCGAGCTTGCCGGAGCGCTGCGCGCCGACGACGTGGACGCTGCGGCGCTGCGGCAGAGCAGTCCGTTGGCCGGCATGCTCAGCGAGCACGAGCGTCGCGCCGTGCTCGGCCTCCCGTTCGGCGCGGCCGCATGAGGCGCGCGGACCTGGAGCACTTCATCCGAGCGGCGGCGGCCATCGCCGACGACGAGATCGTCGTGATCGGCAGTCAGGCGATCCTCGGCCGACTCCCGGACGCGCCGAGCGCGCTGCTGTGGTCGCAGGAGGCGGACGTCTACCCGCGCACGCATCCCGAGCGCGCGGAGGCGATCGACGGCGCGCTGGGGGACGGCTCCCAGTTCCACGCTGCGTTCGGCTACTACGCCCACGGCGTCGGACCCGAGACGCCGAAGGCACCCGCGGGCTGGGAGCAGCGGCTCGTGCCGGTGCGCGTGCCGCGCGGACCGCGCGACGACACGCTCGCGACCGGCTGGTGCATGGAGCCGCACGACGTCGTGCTCGCGAAGTGCGCGGCTGGGCGGGAGCGCGATTGGGAGTTCGCCCGCGAGGCGATCCGACACGGGGTGGTCGGCGCCGAGGAGCTGCTGCGCCGCGCAGCCGACCTGCCCCTTCCCGCGTCGCAGCGAGAGCGCATCTCGGACCTGTTGCGCGCCCTCGCCGCCGGCGCGGACGGCTCAAGCCGATGACAGGTCGGCATCAATGACCTGACATACAGTCTATCGTCGCACCTTATATAGGTATTCTGCGATCGGTCCGGACACGGGCCGAGAGCGAACGCGGCGTGGGGGACGCCGGCATGGGCACGAGCACGACTGGCCGACACGTGGGCGAGGCCGCGAGCAGCCGAACCGCGACGCGGCCTCGGCCGCTCGAACCGGGAGAGGTCGCATGGATGGCCGCCATGCCCTGCGCGGCCGCGGTCGTCGTCGCGATCGTCGTGCTGGGACCGCCGCTCGCGACGCTGCTGCCGGCGGCGCACGCGGGCAAGTTCTGGCCGGGCCAGCCGCTGCTGCCCGAGCCGGTCGAGCACGCGCGCTACGGCATCGCGCTGCTCGGCCCGCTGCTGCTCGCGAGCGTCGTGCTCGCGAGCAGGGCGCGGCCGCTGAAGCCGAGGCCCGCCGTCGCGACGGCGCTGTGCCGAGCGGGCGCTGCGGTCGTGGTCGCGTTCCTCGCACTGTGCCTGCTGGCGCAGAGCAGCGTGCTGCTGCGCGCGAACGTCCCGCCGGTGCCGGCCAACCGCTTCTTCGACGTCGCGACGCTGCTGATCGCGGCGGCGCTGGCGCTGCTGCCGTCGGTGCTGCTGCGCCGGGTCCCGGCGCCTCGCCGCCTCGTCCCGCCCGAGCGGCGCGCGATCGCGCTGGCATGCCTCCTGCTGGCCGCGGCGCTGACCGCCGCGTGGGTCGCCACGGCGATCGAGACCGACACGACGGTCGGTGCCCCGCCCGGCAACGACCTGCTGTCGTGGGACATGAGCGAGGCGTTCGCGGTGCTCGACGGGCGTACGCCCCTCGTCGACTTCCATTCCCAGTACAGCCAGCTGTGGCCGTTCGTCGCGGCCGCCGCGATGGCGCTGCTGGGCACGACGATCGCCGTCTGGACCGCGACGATGGCGACGCTCAGCGGCCTCGCGCTGCTGAGCGTCTACGCGATCTTCCGCCGCGTCGTCCGCCATTCGCTGCTCGCGCTGCTGCTGTACCTGCCGTTCGTCGCATGCGGCTTCTTCAACCTCGGCTCTCGAAGCGACCGCTTCAGCCCCGCCGAGATCTACAGCGCCTGGCCGCTGCGCTACGCCGGCCCGTACCTGCTCGCGTGGCTGACCGCACGCCACTGCGACGGCGCCGCCCCGCGCCGCGCCTGGCTGCTGTTCGCGGCCGCCGGGCTCGTCAGCGTCAACAACCCCGAGTTCGGGCTCGGAGCGTTCGCCGGCACGCTGCTCGCCGTCGCCTGCGTGCGGCGGCCTGCATCGCTGCGCGACGGCGCGCGCCTGCTGGGCAGCGCCGCCTGCGGCGTCGCGCTGGCCGCAGCGCTCGTCGCGCTGTTGACGCTCCTGCGCGCCGGGCATCTGCCCCACCCCGGATACGTGCTGGAGTTCCCGCACCTCTACGGCGTCGACGGCTGGTTCATCGGGCCGATGGCGCCGATCGGGCTGCACGCCGCGATGTACGTGACCTTCGTCGCCGCGCTGGTCGCCGCGGTCGTACGTGCGGCCCGCGGCGGCGAGGAGCCCGTGCTGACGGGAATGCTCGCGTGGAGCGGCCCGTTCGGGCTGATCGCCGGCTCCTACTACGTCGGCGCCAGCAACCCATTGACGCTCGCCACGCTCTTCTCGGCCTGGGCGTTCGCGCTCGCGCTGCTGGTCGTCGCCGTCGTGCGCTCGCTGGCCGCTGCTCCACGGCGCCGGCCGACGGCGCCCGAGCTCGCGGTCCTGTTCGGCTTCGGGCTCGCGGTCTGCTCGATCCCGCAGATCCCGGCGCCGTGGTCCGAGGCCCAGCGCCTGGCCCGGCACGGTCCGCCCCTGTACGAGCAGCGCGCGCTCGCGCAGGCGATCGGCGCCGACGTGCGACCGGGCGAGAAGGTCGCGATCCTGCTGCCGCTCGGCCACCGGATCGCATACGACCTCGGCGTGACGAACGTCTCGCCGTACTCGGCGCCGGCGGCGATGCCGACGAGGCGGCAGCTGCGCACGACGGTCGAGGCGATGCGACGCGAAGGCGCCCGCAAGGTCTTCCTCGACGCCGCCGCGCGCCCTGAATTCGTGACGGCGCTCCAGCGCTCCGGCTTCGTCGTGCGACGCGACGGCAACCCTGTCGAGCTGGTCGATGCGCGCTGATGCCGACGCGCTCGAAGCCGGCGACCTGGCGTGGCTCGGCGTCGTCCCCTGCGCCGTCGCGACGGCCGTCGCCGTCCTCGTCCTCGGACCGCCGCTCGCGACGCTGCTGCCGGCGGCCGACCTGACCGGGTTCTGGCCGAACCAGCCGCTGCTGCCCGAGCCGGTGGAGCACGCGCGCTACTTCATCGCCCTGCTGGGACCGCCGTTGCTGGCGCTCGCCGTGCTGGTGGGGGCCGCGCGCCGGGTCGCGCTGCCGCCCTCGCGCACGCGGACGCTGCGCGGCGTGGGCGGCGCCGCCGTGTGTGCGTTCCTCGTCCTCTGCCTGCTCGCGCAGAACGGGGTCCTGCTGCACGCCAACGTGCCGCCGGCGCAGGCGCCGGCCTTCTTCGACGTCGTGACGCTGGTCGCCGCCGCGCTGCTCGCGGCGCTGCTCGTGATCGGCCTGCGCCGCGTCCCCGCGCTGCGCCGCCACGCCGCCGGCGAGGCGCGGGCCGTCCGTCTCGCATGCATGGCGCTGGCCGGCGCGCTCGCCGCGGCGTGGCTGTCGACGGCGGTCAACACCGACGCGACGATCGCCGGCGCGGCGGCGCACGAGCTGATCCCGTGGGACATGAGCGAGACGTTCGCCGTGCTCGACGGGCGCACGCCGCTGGTCGACTTCCATGCCCAGTACAGCCAGCTGTGGCCGTATCCGGCGGCGCTCGTGCTCGCGCTGCTCGGCAGCTCGCTCGGCGTCTGGACGACCGCGATGGCGACGCTCAGCGGGCTGGCGCTGCTGGCCGTGTACGCGACCTTCAGGCGAATCGTCCGCAGCTCGATGCTCGCGCTGGCGCTCTACGTGCCGTTCCTCGCCACCGGCTTCTTCATGCTGCTCGGTCCGTCGGACTACCGCTTCAGCCCTGCGGGCATCTTCAGCGCCTGGCCGCTGCGCTACGCCGGCCCGTACCTGCTCGCGTGGCTGACCGCACGCCACTGCGACGGCGCCGCCCCGCGCCGCGCCTGGCTGCTGTTCGCTGCCGCCGGGCTCGTCACCGTCGACAACCTGCAGTTCGGGCTTGCGGCGTTCGCCGGCACGCTGCTCGCCGTCGCCTGCGTGCGGCGACCCGCGTGCCCGCGCGCGGCGGGGCGGCTGCTGGGCGAGGCCGCGGCCGGCGCCGGCGCCGCGACGGCGCTCGTGTCGCTGCTGACGCTCGTGCGCACGAGCAGCCTGCCGCACTTCGCACTCGCGCTGGAGTTCCCGCACCTCTACGGCGTCGACGGCTGGTTCATCGGGCCGATGGCGCCGATCGGACTGCAGACCGCGCTGTACGCGACGTTCGCGGCGACGCTCGTCACAGCCGTCGTGCGCGCCGCACGCGGCGGCGAGGAACGCGCGCTGACGGCGATGCTCGCGTGGAGCGGCCCGTTCGGCCTGATCGCCGGCTCCTACTACGTCGGCGCCAGCAACCAGCTCACGCTCACCACGCTCTTCTCGGCCTGGGCGTTCGCGCTCGCGCTGCTCGTCGTCGTGGTGCTTCGCGCGCTCGTCGAGCGCCCGGGCCACCTGCCGACGGCTCCCGAGGTCGCGGTCCTGTTCGGCTTCGGGCTCGCGGTCTGCTCGATCCCGCAGATCCCAACACCGTGGGGGCAGCTCGCACGGCTGGGCCGCCACGCCGACCCGATCTACGAGCAGCGCGGCTTCCGGCGCTCGATCGCGGCCGAGGTGCGCCCCGGCGAGCGGATCGCGATCCTGCTGCCGCTCGGCCACCGGATCGCATACGACCTCGGCGTGACGAACGTCGCCCCCTACTCGGAAGTCGCCGCGATGCCGACGACGGAGCAGCTGCGCAGCACGATCGAGGCGATGCGGCGCGAAGGCGCCCGCAAGCTGTTCCTCGAGCTCGACGCGGTGCCGGAGCTCACGGCCGCGCTGCGCCGCGCGGGCTTCGCCGTCCGCAGAGACGGCGATCCCGCGCTGATGGTCGAACGCCGCTGAGTCCGCTACGCGGCGCGCGGCGGCTGGGCCGCGACCGCGACGGCCACCGCGAGCGGCTCGCCGTCGACGTCGACCGGCGCCGGCGCGGGTGCGTCCCCCGAGGCGCCGGCGTCGTAGGCGACGGCGGTCGCGAGCGTCTCCTGCGCGACGTAGCGCTCGTGCGCGCGCGCCGCGCCGAGCAGCTCCTCGGAGCCCGTCAGCCGCAGCTCGATCCGATCCGTCACCCCCACGCCGGCCTCTCTGCGCGCCGCCTGCACGACGCGCACGATCTCCCGCGCAAGCCCCTCGCGGCGCAGGCGCTCTTCGATCGTCGTGTCGATCGCGACCGTCAGGTCCGCGCGCGAGGACAGCACGAGGCCGGCGCGCGGCTCGCTGCGCACGAGGATGTCGTTCTCGGCCAGCGCGTAGGTGTGCGTGGGATCCAGCTCGTCGCCGGTCGCGACCGAGACGGCGATCACGCCGTGGTCGTGCAGCGCCCGCAGCGCCTCCTCGCCGTCGCGCGAGCGCAGCGCCGCGACCACCTGGGGCATGTCGCGCCCGCAGCGCGGCCCGAGTCTCTGCAGGTTCGGCAGCACGACCGGGCGCTCGAGCTCGCGCGACTCCGCGACGACCTCGATCGCCTTCACGTTCAGCTCGCTGAGCACCAGCTCGCGCAGGCGGCCGACCGCGTCCGCGACGCGGGCGCCGCCGCAGACGACGACGCGCGGCAGCGGCTGGCGCACCTTCACCTTCGACTTCGCGCGCGCGTCGCGGCCCAGCTCGATGACCTCGCGCGCCAGCGCCATGTCGTCCTCCAGCTGCACGTCGCGCAGCGCGGCCTGCGCGGCCGGGTAGTCGCACAGGTGCACCGAGTCGGGCTCGGCGCCGAAGTCGGCCGCGGCGCCGCCGACGAGGTTCGCGTAGATCTCCTCGGCGAGGAACGGCACCGCCGGGGCGAGCAGCCTCGCCGTCTCCACGAGGCACTCGCGCAGCGTCGCCAGGGCGGCGACGTCGCCCTCCCAGAAGCGCCGGCGGGACAGCCGCACGTACCAGTTCGAGAGGTCCTCGACCCAGGCAGCCGCGAGCCGCACCGCGCTCGTCGCGTCGTAGGCGTCGATCCGCTCGCGCATCTGCTCGGTCAGCGCCTGCAGCTTCGAGATCGCCCAGCGATCCAAGGCCGGCCGCTCGGACGCCGGCGGCGCGCCGGAGCCGTCGAAGCGCTCGATGTTCGCGTACAGCACGTAGAAGCCGTAGATCGTCCACAGCGGCACGAGCAGCTCGCGCATGCCCTCGTGGACCGCGTCCGCCGAGAAGCGGTAGCCGGCCCACGGCTGCTGCGAGGCGAGGTAGTACCAGCGGAACGCGTCGGCGCCGTGCTCGTTCAGCACGTCCCACGGATCGACCGCGTTGCCGCGCGACTTCGACATCTTCTGGCCCTTCGCGTCCGTCACGTGGCCGACGCAGACGGCGTGTCTGAACGGCACGTCTCCGAACAGCAGCGTCGAGACCGCGAGCGAGGTGTAGAACCAGCCGCGCGTCTGGTCGATCCCCTCGCATATGAACGTCGGCGGGAACTGCTCGGCGACCTCGCGCTTGCCCTCGAACGGGTAGTGGAACTGCGCGAACGGCATGCAGGCCGAGTCGTACCAGGTGTCGATCGTCGCGGCCACCCGGTGCATCGCGCCGTCGCAACCATCGACCGTGCAGGCCCACGAGACGTCGTCGATGAACGGGCGGTGGAGGTCCTGCGGCAGCGCGCCGGCCACCTCGCGCAGCTCGGCCAAAGACCCGATGCAATGGCGCGCATCGCACGCGTCGCACTCCCAGATCGGCAGCGGCGTGCCCCAGTAGCGGTCGCGCGACAGCGCCCAGTCGACGTTGCCCTGCAGCCAGTTGCCGAAGCGCCCGTCGCGCACGTGCTCGGGGCGCCAGTCGATCCGCTGGTTCTGCGCGAGCATGTCGTGGCGGCGGTCGCGCGTGCCGATGTACCACGACTCCTTCGCGTAGTAGAGGAGCTTCGAGTCGCAGCGCCAGCAGTGCGGATAGGAATGCACGTACGGCTCCGTGTCCCACAGCTTGCCCGCGTCGTGCAGCTCCGCCACGACCCGCGGCACCGCGTCGCCGACGAAGACGCCCTCGTAGCCCGTGATGCGCTCGTCGTAGGTGCCGTCCTCCCGCACCGGGTTGACCAAGGGGATCCCGTGCCGCTCGCACAGCACGAAGTCCTCCTCGCCGAACGCCATCGCGGTGTGCACGAGCCCGGTGCCCTTGTCGAGCACGACGTGGTCGCCGACGAGCACGGTGTGGCCCTTCGGCCCGTGGTCGGGCAGGCGGTCGAACGGCGGCTCGTAGCGCGTGTCGACGATCGCGCGGCCGGGGAAGCGGTCCAGCACCTCGGCCGCTTCACCGAGCACGTCGTCCACGCGCTCCTCCGCCACGACCACGACCTCCGCCCCGACGCGCGCACGCACGTACGTGAGCGTCGGGCTGATCGCGACCGCGCAGTTGGCGAACAGCGTCCACGGCTGCGTCGTCCAGATCAGCAGCGCGTCGCCGGCTCTCAGCGGCCCGCGCGGCTCGACGACCGGCAGCCTCACGGTCGCCGTCACGTCCTCGGCCTCGGCGTAGCCCATCGCCGTCTCGTGCGAGGACAGCCCCGTGCCGCAGCGCGGGCAGTAGGGGACGACCTTGTGGCCCTTGTAGATGAGCCCTCTGTCCCACAGCTCGTGCAGCGACCACCAGACCGACTCGACGTACTCGGGATCGCCGGTGCGGAACGCGCCCTCGAGGTCGATCCAGAAGCCGACCCGCTCGGTCATCCGCTCCCACGACGCGATGTAGTGGTCGTTGGACTCGCGGCACTTCTCGTTGAACGCGGCGATCCCGTACGTCTCGATCTCGCGCTTGGAGTTCAGCCCCAGCTCGCGCTCGACCTGCAGCTCGACCGGGAGCCCGTGGCAGTCCCAGCCGGCCTTGCGCGGCGCGTGGAAGCCCCGCATCGTCTTGTAGCGCAGGTACAGGTCCTTGAACGAGCGCAGCAGGACGTGGTGCGATCCGGGGTCGCCGTTGGCGGTCGGAGGACCCTCGGAGAAGCTGAAGACCTCGCCGCCCTCGCGCGCCGCGAGCGAGCGCTGGAAGGTGCGGTCTTCGCGCCAGCGCTCCAGGACCCGCTGCTCCAACGCCGGGAAGTCCGGGCGCTTGTCGACCGGCCGGTGCACATCCCCCATCGCCATCCCCCTACTCGTTGCGTCACTCGGCCTCGAGCGTGAGCTCGATGCGCTTGTTGATTCTGCCCTTGCTCTTGTAGGAGGGGAGCGCGATCCGCCCCACCTCGCTCGTGTCGGCGACGTGCGTGCCGCCGTCCGCCTGCAGGTCGAGCCCGTCGATCCCGACGACCCGCACGACGCGGATCGCCGGCGGCAGCAGACTGACCTTGCTGCGGATCAGGTCCGGGTCCTTGTCGGCCTCCTCGCGGTCGAGGAAGTCGACGCGCGTCGGGCGCGCCGCCGAGACCTCGACGTTCACGCGCTCCTCCAGCTCGCGCACGAACTCGCCTGAGAGGTTCTCGAACTCGAAGTCCATGCGCCCGCGCAGCGGCTCCATGTTCGCGCCGGTGACCTTCGCGCCCCAGTCGCGCCAGACGACGGCGCAGAGGACGTGCAACGCCGTGTGCGTGCGCATCAGCGCGTAGCGGCGCTCCCAGTCGACCTCGCATTCCACCTCGGCGCCGACTGGAGGAGCCTCCCCGTCCAGCTCGTACCAGACCTCCCCGCCCGCGGAGCGCGCACCGGTCAGCGACCAGGTGCGCGCTCCGTCGGTCACGGTCCCGCGGTCGTGCGGCTGACCCCCGCCCCCCGGATAGAAGGCGCTGCGGTCGAGCTGCACGGCCTCCCCCAATGCGGCCGTGACTGTGGCGGGGAAGCGGCGGCAGTACGCGTCGACCTGGTAGAGCGGCGCCTCGGTCTGTGCTGCGGCAGCATCAGACAAGGTGCACGCTCACCTCCCCCAGACGGTCGAACGTGGCGTATGCCGCCTGCCCTGCGGCGATCGGCACGGCCCGCGCCACCGAGCCCGGCAGCACGATGTCGCCCGGCTCGAGCCGCTCGCCGCTCTGCGCCAGGATGCCGGCGAGCCAGGCCACGGCCTCGGCGGGATGGCCGAGCACCGCGTCGCCGCGCCCCCTGACGATCTCCGGCCCCAGCGCGAGGCTGACGCCGAGCTCCTCGACGCGGACGTCCTCCGCGTCGTGCCAGTCGCCGATCGCCGCCATCCCGGAGGAGGCGTTGTCGGCGACGGTGTCCACGATCCCGATGCGCCAGTCGACGATCCGCGAGTCGATGATCTCGAGCGCCGGCGCGAACGCCTGCGTCGCCTCGAGCACCTCCTCGCGCGTGACGCCGGGACCCTGAAGGCCGCTCTTGAGGCAGAACGCTATCTCCGCCTCGACGCGCGGTGCGATGAAGCGGTCGGCTCTCAGCTGCGCGCCCGAGTTGACGACCATCGACTCCAGCAGGTAGCCGCCGTCGGGCTGGTCGACGCTCATCATCTCCTGCATCGCGGCGCTCGTGAGCCCGACCTTCCAGCCGCTCAGCTCCTCGCCCTGCGCGGTGCGCAGCTTGCGGCCGATCGCCTGCACGCGGTAGGCGTCGGCGAGCTCCAGCTCGGGGAACGTCGCGCTCAGCGGCTCGACCGGCTCGCCGCGCAGCTCCGCATGCCACAGCAGGCGCGCGAGCGCCTCGTGGTGCGGCGTCATCGCGCTCGCCTCCAGCAGCGCCGTCGTCGTCGGACGGCGCTGTTCCGCGCCTATCGCCATCACGCCACCTCCTCGCGTATCTGCATCTCGACCTCGACCTGTATCTCGAAGCCTTCGCGCAGCGCGGTGGCGACCTCGAGTATCACGTCCTCCTGCCCTGCGATGACCTCGCGCTTGCCGAGCGCGAAGAAGACGTCGCGCGGGTCCACGCCGAACTCCTGGGCGATGCGGCGGACCGGTCTCGAGTAGCCGGAGAAGACGCCCGCCAGCCCGCTGACGATCGTCACCGAGTCGGTCGTCGGAATCGTCTGCACCAGCTCGCGCTCGGCCAGGTCGGCGGCTTCGAGCAGCTTGTAGAGGTCGATCCCGGTCTCGTGCCCGAGCCGCTGCAGGACCGCCACGAGCACCTCCAGCTGCGTGTTGCCGGCGCCGGCGCCGAATCCGCGCGCGGTGCCGTCGAGGATCGTCGCGCCCTCCTCGACGGCGGAGATCGAGTTGGCGACGCCGAGCGCGACGTTGTCGTGCCCGTGGTAGCCGACCGCCATCCCGGTGCCCTCGACGAGCGCGGAGACGCGCCGGCGCACGTCGTCGATCAGCAGCGCGCCGGCCGAGTCCATCACGATCACCCCGCTGGCGCCGTAGCCCTCCATCTTGCGCGCCTGCTCGACGAGGCCGCCGACGGTCGTCATGTGGCACATCATCAGGACGCCGTGGACCGGTTTGCCCTGCTGGCGCAGATAGGTGATGTGGCGCTCGGTCAGGTCGGCCTCGGTGCAGTGCGTGCCGACGCGGAAGACGT
The DNA here is from genome assembly GCA_963812435.1 of uncultured Actinomycetes bacterium. Taxonomy (GTDB): domain Bacteria; phylum Actinomycetota; class Thermoleophilia; order Solirubrobacterales; family Solirubrobacteraceae; genus Conexibacter. The sequence continues at coordinate 1,521,302 of CAWEUZ010000002.1, read as the reverse complement.
CGGCGCCCTCCTCGAGCGCGCCGTCGAGGTCGCGCAGCGTCGCGAAGCCGGGGATGCCGAACGCCTGCAGCTTCACGTCGGTCAGCTGCTCGCGCGCGATCCGCAGCATCTCGCGGTCGCTCAGCAGCGCCTGGCCGACCTGCAGCGAGGAGGCGCCGAGCCCGTTGCCGTGACCGACCTCCACGACCGGCACGCCGGCCGCGTTGGCCGCCGCCGCGTAGTCGCGGATCTGCTGCGGTCCGAGCTGGTGCTTGACGGCGTGGTTGCCGTCCCGCAGCGTCGGGTCGCTGATCAGGATCTGTGCCATTCCCCCTACGTCCCCCCTTCCGAGCTTCGCCCGTCTCCGCCGCGTCAGCCGGTGGCTGCCACGGCCTCGTCGCGCCAGCCGGCGCGCGCCCGCTCCTCCGCCGCCGCGACCGCGGCGCACGTGATGATGTCGAGGTTTCCGGCATACGCCGGCAGGTAATCGCCGACGCCGCGGATCTGCACCGTCATCGCGATCCGCCCGCCCTCGTAGAGCGGCGGCACGACGAGCCGGTAGCCGGGCACGTAGCGCTGCACGCGCTCGACCATCTGCTCGACCGCCGCCGTCAGCCCCTCGAGGTCCGGATCGTCGGTCTGCGCGAAGACGGTGTTCTGCATCGTGATCGGCGGGTTCGACGGGTTGACGATCAGGATCGTCTTCGCGTGCTCGACGCCGGTGAAGCGGGTGACGGCGGCCTCGGTGGTCGCGAGGTACTCGTCTATGTTGATGCGCGTCGCCGGCCCGACCGAGCGCGAGGCGCTCGTCGAGACGATCTCGACGTACTCGACGTGCGCATGCGTCGCCACGACGCAGGCCGCCAACGGCACCGCCGCCTGGCCGCCGCACGTGACCATGCAGAGGTTCGGCTCGTGCGCGCAGTCGGCGAGGTTGAGCGCCGGGATGCACAGCTCGCCGAGCTTCGCCGGGGTCAGGTCGATCACCGGGATGCCGCGCGGCTGCAGCAGCTCCCAGTGCCTGCGCGCGTCGAGCGCGGAGGTCGCGTCGAAGACGAGGTCCAGCTCGCCGGCCTGCTCCACGATCGCCGCGATCGAGCGGTCGCTGACGGGCACGCCCAGGTCGCGGGCGGTGCGCATCCCCGGCGAGTCGAGGTTGCGCCCGGAGAACAGCGCGCACTCGAGCGCGGGCGAGCGCTGCACCTTCAGCAGCAGGTCGGTGCCGATGTTGCCGGTGCCGATGATCGCGACGCGCATCAGGCGGCTCTCAACAGGATCCCGAGAAACGGACACGTGTCGGTCGCGACCTCGTGGACGATCAGGCAATGGCGCTTGCCGGCCGGGATCAGGACGGAGGCCGGCGAGGTCAGCTCGATGCGGTCGTCCTCGAGCTGGACGGTGAAGCGGCAGCCGGGCGTGACGCACAGGTAGATCTCGTCCTCGTCGTCGTGCACGTGCAGGTCGGCGTGCGGCGCGCCGATCAGCTGCGCCGCGTCGACTCCGGCGATGCTCATCGTCGCGCCGGGGATCGTCTCCGGCGTGACGAACATCGGCGTCGGCGCGTGGTGGCCGGCGAACTCCTGGAAGACGGGCAGGCCCTCCGTTACGACGACGCCAGAGCGCGTTGCGACCTCGGCTGGCATCAGTCCCCCTTCTCGTTTCGATACAGCAGCAGGATCGCGCCGGGCAGACCGAGCTCGCGCACCTCGTGGCGCGACCAGCCGGCGGCTGTGAAGGCCTCGTGCCAGCCGTCGGCGTCGAGCAGCTCCTGACGCATGATCGCGTGCAGCAGTGTGAACTCCGGGCGCCAGCGCTCGTCGGGTGCGCCGCTCGCCGGCTGCACCTCCGCGACGAGCATGTGCGCGCCCGCCGGCATGATCGCGCCGAGCTTCGTGAGATAGCCGACGAGCGCCTCGCGGCCGTGCTCGAAGATCTCGTGCAGCAGGAAGTGCGCGACCGCGAGATCGGCCTGCGCCAGCTCCGGGATCGCGTCGAGGTCGCCGGCGTCGCCGCAGCGCACGACGACCGTCCCGGTGAGGTCGGCGTCGGCGATCATCTCGGCCGCGTCCTCGCACGCCTCCGGGCTGAGGTCGACGCCGACGCCGCTGACGCCGAAGCGCTGCGCGGCGCCGATCAGGAAGCGCGCGTTGCCGCAGCCGAGGTCGACGACGCGGCTGAAGTCGATCCCGCCCAGCACCTCGGCCGCGTACGGCGCGACGTCGTCGCGGCCGATCAGCGCGGAGCCTTCGGCGACCCAGCGGCCGGCGCGCTCGACGTCCGTGCCGTATCTACGGCGGCCCGTGACGAAGTCGCCGAGGCCGGCGAGCACGTGCCCGTAGCCGCCCTGCAGCCACACGAGGTAGCCCTTGTCCTTGACGATCGCGCGGCCGCGCTCGGTCAGCGCGAAGGCGCCGTCGCGCTCCTCCGCCAGCTCGCGCTGGGCGAGGTAGCGCAGCGTCGCGGGCAGCAGCCCGTCCACGTCCGCCGCGTCGGCGGCGTCGCTCGCGACCGGGCCCTCCTCCAGGCGCGCGAGCAGCCCTGCCTCGTCGAGCGATGCGAGCACGCTCGCGAGCGCGAAGCCCTCGAACAGCTCGAACACAGGCCGTTGCTCAACGGCGGCGTCTACGGCGGTCATCCGATCTTCAATCCCCCTCGATCGTCCCCCGACGCCGCCCCCGCGGCGCCCTGCCAGTTATATGCCGGGGCCTCCGCTCGCGTCAAGCGCACCGGTCCCCGCGCACCCGTGCCGACCCGCCGGTGACCTCGTGCGCGCTGCCCGCCGCCGGTCCCGATCGACCGCTATCCGCAGATTGGCGGGAAACCGAAGATCACCGTCCCGTCGCACCGGAACACGTTGTGGAACGGCTCTGCTTAACGTCAGCTCAACAAACGCCGGAGAGCGCCCCGGTCCGCTCCGGGACCGTCGCGAGCAGCTCGTACTCGGCCGCGTCGAAGCGTCGCGTCGCGCGGCGGAACGACCACGAGGTGCCGGGCCACAACGTCGTGTTGCGGCCGTGCGCGTCCAGGTACCAGCTGGCGCAGCCGCCCTGCGTCCAGACGGTGCCGCGCATGCGCCGCTGCAGCTCGTCGTTGAAGCGGGCCTGCGCCTGCGGGAGCGTGTCGCACGCGGCGGCGCCCTGCGCGTCCATCGCGTCGAGCGCTCCCAGCACGTAGGCGACCTGCGACTCGATCATGAAGACGATCGAGTTGTGCCCGAGGCCCGTGTTCGGCCCGACGAGCGTGAAGAGGTTCGGAAAGCCGGCGACGGTGGTGCCGCGCAGCCCCTGCATCCCGTGCTCGCGCCAGACGTCGCCGAGCGTGCGCCCCTCGCGGCCGCGCACCCACTCGACGTACGGCAGGTCGGTGACGTGGAAGCCGGTCCCCCAGACGATCGCGTCGGCGGGGTGCTCGACGCCGTCGGCCGTGACGACGCCGGTCGGCACGATCCGCTCGATCGCGTCGGTGACGAGTTGCGCGTTCGGCGCCTGCAGCGCCGGGAAGTACTCGTTGCTCATCAGGATCCGCTTGCAGCCGATCTCGTAGTCCGGGGTGAGCTTGTCGCGCAGGGCGGGGTCCTGGACCTGCTTCGCGAGGTGTCTGCGCGCCATTCCCTCGGGGATGCGGGACAGGCGGTGGAAGCGGAACGGCAGCACGAAACACTCGCGGCCCCAGTACACCGCGCCGCGCACGAGTCTCTGCACGAACGGCAGCGCGCGGAACAGCGCGCGCTCGCGCCGGCGGACCGGCCGGCCGGGGTGCGGCATGATCCATGGCGGAGTGCGCTGGAAGACGCTCAGGTGCTCCACCTGCCGCTGCAGCCGCGGCACCACCTGGACGCCGGAGGCGCCGGTGCCGATGACCGCGACGCGCTTGCCGGCGAGGTCGACGTCGCCGCGCCAGCGGGCGGTGTGGAAGGCCGGGCCGGCGAAGCTCTCGGCGCCGGGAATGGTGGGGACCGACGGCTCGCTGAGACCGCCCATGCCGGCCACGAGCACGCGCGCCGTGAGCGCGCCGCGGGAGGTCTCGATGCGCCAGCGCCGCGCCTGCTCGTCCCACGTCGCGCCCTCGACGGCGGTGCCGAGGCGGATGAACGGGCGCATGGCGAAGTCGTCGGCGATCTTGCGCAGGTAGGCGCCGATCTCCGGCTGCAGCGCGAACGTCTGACTCCACGCCGGGTTCGGCGCGAACGAGAACGAGTAGAGGTTCGAGGGCACGTCGCACTGGCAGCCCGGATACGTGTTCTGCCACCAGGTGCCGCCGACCTCCGTGTCGCGCTCGAGCACGACGAAGTCGTCGCGGCCTGCGTCCTTCAGTCTGATCGCCATGCCGAGGCCGGCGAAGCCGCTGCCGACGATCGCGACGTCGACGTGCTCGGGAAGCCCCACGCTCATGCTGCACTCGCTCTCGTTCGTAGAAACAACGTGTTTTCTACTGTACCATGCTGTTCCTAGATGGCAAGCGAGCCCACCACGATCCCCCGCGCTCTCCCTCGCGGCCGCCATGCCGCAGCTCGCGAGGTCGTGCTCGCCTCGCAACGCGGCCGGCTGCTGGAGGCGATGGCGGCGTGCGTCGCCGAGCAGGGCTACGCGGCGACGACCGTCGCGCAAGTGATCGCGCGCGCGGGCGTCTCGCGCAAGACCTTCTACGAGCAGTTCGCGGACAAGCGCGAGTGCTTCCTCGCCGCGTGGGAGGTCGGGACCGACCTGCTGCTCGGGCAGATGCTCGCGGCCGGCGAGGAGGCGGACGGCTGGCGCGAGAGACTGCGCGCAGGCGTCGACGCGTTCCTCGAGATCCTCGCTGCCGAGCCCGACTTCGCCCGCTCGTTCATGATCGAGGTGCTGAGCGTCGGCGAGGACGCGCTCGCGCGGCGGGCCGAGATCAACGAGCGCTTCGCCGCGGCGCTCGCGGAGACGTCCGCGCAGGCGCAGGCCGAGGGTGCGGGGCTGGGCCCGGTGCCGCCGTGGGCGTTCCGCGCCGCCGCCGGAGCGGCCTGGGAGCTGACGGTCGAGCACCTGCGCACGCGCGGGGTCGAGGGGCTGCCCGAGTTGGCGCCGCAGATCGAGGCAATCCACCTCGCGATCCTGCGCGGCGACTTCTCCGCCGCCGCGTAGCGAAATCGCTGCACAACACGGTGATAGCACCGCTGGTCGATTGATAGCGTCGGCGCTACCGTTGTCCGTGTGAAGCAGCTGATCCTCCGTGTCTCAGACGATCTCCACCGCCGCATCGCCGCCCGCGCCGCACGGGAGGGCAAGAGCGTGAACGCGTGGGTGAGCCAGCTGCTCGACGCGACGGTCGACGCCGACGTCCCGGAGGACCGCCAGGCGCGCGCGGATGCGAAGGCCGCCGAGCTGGGGATGCTCGTGGAGTTCGACGCCCCGAAGCTGACCGCGGAGGAGCGCCGCCGCGGACGGGAGGCGCTGCGCGAGCTCGCACCTGAGATGGTGCGCATCCTCGAAGAAGACCGCTCGACCGGCCTGTGATCGCGTACGTCGACTCCTCGGTGCTCGCGCGCGCCTACCTCGGCGACGAGGACGGCTCGGAGGAGATGCGACGACTGCTGGCCGACCGCTCGATCGCCAAGTACACCGGCCGCTGGACGCGTCTCGAGGTCTCGGGTGCGATCGTCCGCGCCGCCCGCAGCGGTCGGCCGGTGATTCGGGAAGAGGCGCTCGCCGAGCTGGACGCCGACCTCGACCGCGACGGCGGTCGCATCAAGCTGATCGCAGCAGCCGACGCCGAGGTCGAGGCGAAGGCGCTTGCACTCGCCCGCGAGCACGGCCTGCGCGCGCTCGACGCGCTGCACGTGGCGCTCGCCTCGATCGCGATCCCGAAGCTGGCCGACAAGGGCGAGCCGCTGGGCTTCGCCTCGCGCGACGGCGATCAGGCGACGGTCGCCGGGTCGCTCGGCTTCGCGGCCGTCTGACCGGGCGCCGGCGGCCCGGCGTCCGGCGGATCCCCGCGCCGTGCGTCGCGGCGCTCGGCCACGACCGACGCGAGCGCCGCACCCGCGAGCGCGCCCGCGATCACGATCAGCGACAGCGCGATCGGCGGGTGCCACACGTCGACCAGCACCAGCTTCGCGGCGACGAAGCCGAGGATCGCCGCGAGCCCGACGTTGAGGTAGCGGAAGCGCTCGAGCATCCCGTCGAGCAGGAAGAACAGCGACACCATTCCGAGCAGCGAGAAGGCGTTCGCGGCGAACACGACGAACGTGTCGCGCGTGATCGCGAAGATCGCCGGGATCGAGTCGATCGCGAACATCACGTCGAACGCGGCGACCATCGCGAGCGCCGCCAGCAGCGGCGTCGCCAGCCGCCGGCCCGCGGAGCCGCCCGCCTCGCCGCCGCGCGTGAACAGCCGGTCGCCGTCGTACTCCTCCGACAGCGGCACGACGCGCCGCAGCGCGCGCATCGCGAGCGTCTTGTCCGGGTCGACGTGCTCGTCGCTCTGGCGCGCGATCTTGACCGCGGTGAACGCGAGCAGCGCGCCGAGCACGTACGTCGTCGCGTGGAACGCGTCGAGCGCGGCGGCGCCGACGAGGATGAACGCCGTGCGCAGGACGATCGCGCCGGCGATCCCCCACACGAGCACCTTCAGCCGCTGCGCCGCCGGCACCTGGAAGAAGCCGAACAGGATCGCGAACACGAACAGGTTGTCGAGCGACAGCGACTTCTCGATCAGGAAGCCGGCGAGGTACTCGCTCGCCGCCGCGCCGTCCTGGACGAGCAGCACGACGAGCGCGAACGCGACGCCGATCGCAGTCCAGACGAGCGACCAGCCGAGCGCGGTGCGCGTCGACATCGACTTGCCGCCGTGGCCGCGCAGGTCGAGCGCGAGGGCGGCCGCGACGAACGCGGCGAGAGCGATCCAGGCAAACAGCATGCGGGTGACTCCTTCGAGAACGATGGGTGTCTCGAAGGTTTGACCCGCCTGACCTCGATGAGGCCGGCCGACGCGCCGGGCCCGGCCTCCGCGGCCGAGCCGTGCTGACGAACGCGCCGTCTCGCAGGGCTACTTCCCTTCCGAACGACGAACGATAGCGGGCGCCGCTCCTAGAGCGTCGACGACGGCTCGATGCCGTGCGCGCGCATGCCCGTCTCGACGGCGTCGATCACCGTCTCGGCCACGGCCACGCGCGCGTGGTGCTTCGACTCGGCGGAGATCAGCCGCCACGGCGCGGCCGGCTGGTCGGTGCGCGCGAGCATCGCCTCGACGGCCTCCTCGTACTGCGGCCGCTGCTCGCGGTTGAGCCAGTCCTCGTCGGTCAGCTTCCACTGCCGCAGCGGGTCGCGTCTGCGCTTCTCGAAGCGCCTCAGCTGCTCCTCCGGCGAGATCTCCAGCCACAGCTTCACGACGGTCGCGCCGTCGCCGGCGAGCATCCGCTCGAACGCCGCGATGTCGTCGTAGGCGCGCAGCCACTCGGCCTCGCTCGCCAGCCCGCGCACGCGCTCGACCAGCACGCGCCCGTACCACGAGCGATCGAGCACCGCCATCCCGCCCCAGCCGGGCAGCACCGGCCAGAAGCGCTGGAGGAAGTGATGGCGCTTCTCGTCCTCCGTCGGCGCTGCGAACTGCGCGACGCGCGCGTGGCGCGGGTCGAGCGGGGCGACGAGGCGCTTGATCGCGCCGCCCTTGCCGGACGCGTCCCAACCCTCGAACAGCACCAGCAGCGGCGGGCCGAGCCTGCCGTCGCCGAGCAGCCCGCCGAGCTGCAGGCGCAGCGTCAGCAGGCGCCGCTGCGCCACAGCGAGCCGCTCCTCCGCCTCCGCGCGGCTCAAGCGTTGGGTCAGGTCGACTTCGCCGAGCCGTCCGCCGCGCGCCATGGCGGCACGATAGCGCCGCTGCCCTCGACGACGAGCAGGGCGAGCGCGACCGGCACCGTCGCCGGCAGGCGGTCGGCGACGAGGAAGACGAGCCCGGCGGCGAGCGCGAAGCACAGCGTCAGCAGCGCGACCCAGCGTCGCGTCCGCACCTGCGTCGCAAGCAGGGCGCCGACGAGCGCGGGCAGGAACAGGTCGGCGTAGCCCATCGTCAGCGGGCCGAGCTCGACGCGCTGCAGCTGCGGCAGCGATTCCGTCACGCCGGCGCTGTTGAGCGCGAGGCTCGCCGGCGTCAGCAGTCCGCTGGCGACGAGCACGAGGTCGACGGCCGCCGTCGCGGCGATCCCGGCGCCGAGCCAGCGCGGCGGCGTGACTTCCACGAGCAGCGCCCCGAGCACCGTGCAGCTGGCGGCGATCAACCCGAGCGCGGCCAGCTGACCGGCGAGCGAGTGGTTGTCGTGCAACGTGATCACGACCATCCCGGCGACGAGCGCGATCGCCAGCGGGCTCGTCCGCGCGGCGGCGACGAGCGCGAGCAGCGGCACGCCGAGCAGCGCGACGTCGGCGATCGTCCGCGCGGCGTCGGGCGTGGCGCGCAGCCAGAAGACGACGCCTATGAGCCCGAGCAGTGGCAGCGCGGCGAACAGCGGGTGGCGCAGCGCCCGCAGCCAGGCCGGGCAGCAGCGCACGCCGCCGCGGGCGACCAGCGCCGCCTGCGTCACCGAGCCGCCCGCGTAGGCGGCGATCAGCTCAGCGCTCACCGGCGCGTCGTCGTAAGCCCTGGCTGCATGACCAATGATTGCCTGAGCCGGGTTAAAGAATTGTTAGAGCCCGAGGAGGGTTCCCGCATCTGCGGGCCATGCGGTATAGCTGTGGGCGCAGCCCATGGCCGCCCTGTCCTCCTCCATCGCGCTCGGTCCTGTCCGCCTGACCGTCGCGGACCTCTCGGGGACCGCCGCCTTCTACGAGCGCGCGATCGGGCTGAAGGCGCTCGGCGACATCGGCGACGGCGTCGTGCGGCTCGGAGCGGCGGACGGGCGGCCGCTCGTGGAGCTGGTCGCCGACGCGACCGCGCCGCCGCGCGCGCGGCACGCGTGCGGCCTCTTCCACCTCGCGCTGCTGATGCCCGACCGGGGCGCGCTCGCGCAGGCGCTGCGGCGCGTCGCGGGCGCCGGCGAGCGGCTCACCGGCGCGTCCGACCACCTCGTCAGCGAGGCGCTGTACCTGTCCGACCCGGAGGGCAACGGGATCGAGCTGTACCGCGACCGCCCGCGCGAGGAGTGGCGGCGCGCCGAGAGCGGCGAGCTGGCGATGGCGACGCTGCCGCTCGACCTCGAGGACCTGCTGAGCGCGGCGCCGGCGGACGCGTCGGACGCCGGCATGCCGGCCGGGACGACGCTCGGCCACGTCCACCTTCAGGTCTCCGACCTCGCCGCCGCAGAGACCTTCTACGCCGGAGCGCTCGGCTTCGATGTGATGGTGCGGGGCTACCCCGGCGCGCTGTTCGTCGCCGCCGGCGGCTACCACCACCACCTCGGCCTCAACACGTGGGCGAGCGCAGGCGGCCCGCCGGCCGATCCCGCCGCGCGCGGGCTGCGCGACTTCGCGATCGTGCTGCCGAGCGCCGCGGAGCGCGACCGTGTCACGAACCAGGTGGCCGAGGCCGGCTACGCGCTGCGCGAGGAGCGTGACGCGGCGGTCGCTGTGGATCCGTTCGGGATCGCGGTGCGCCTCGTCGCTGCCTCGTAGCGTCGCGTGCGCGTTCCTGCGCCGCGTCGCCGCGATCCGCGCGGGCACAGTGGCTTAATCGGGCATTACGTTCCCCACTACTCTCGTACGGCACATGGGATCCCCCAGACATCTGTGGACGGGCGGGTGGCGCGACGAGTCCGATCGGGCGCGTGACGAGGCCGCCGAGACAGCCGAGCTGCGCCGCTCTCAACAGGCGCAGGCCGCCGCCGGCGCACAGGCAGCCGCGCCCGCGGACGCCGGCGAGCGCAGCGGCGGCGGCTCGCGGCGGCTGACGCTGCTGCTCGGCCTGATGCTCGCGGCGGCGGCGATCGCCGGTGGCGCATTCGCGGCCGGGATGCTGCTCGAGGGCGGACGCGACGACGGCCCGGCGCCGATCCCGGCCGTCGCGAGCGAGCCGATCAAGCCGCACAGAGGCGAGACGCGCGCGGGGGCGATCTACGCCGCCGCCAGCCCGGCCGTGGTCTCGATCCGCACGAACACCGGTGAGGGCACCGGCTTCCTGATCGAGAGAGAAGGGATGCTCGTCACCAACGCGCACGTCGTCGGCACCAGCACGCACGTGCTCGTGCGCTTCGGCCAGGACGGCGACGCGCTCGACGGCGACGTGCTCGGCGTCGACCCCTCCAGCGACCTCGCGGTCGTCTCGGTCGACCCCGACCGCGTGCCGAGAGGCGCGAAGGCGCTCAGATTCGCCGACTCGCGCGCCGTCGAGGTCGGCGACCTCGTCGTCGCGATCGGCAACCCGTTCGGGCTCGACCGCACGGCCACCGAGGGGATCGTGTCCGGGCTCGGGCGCTCGATCCAGTCGCCCAACGGCTTCGCCATCGACGACGTGATCCAGACCGACGCGCCGATCAACCCCGGCAACTCCGGCGGTCCGCTGCTCGACGACGGCGGCAACGTGATCGGCGTCAACTCGCAGATCGCGACGGCTGGCGTGGCGGGCAACATCGGCATCGGGTTCGCCGTCCCGTCCAACACCGTGCGCCAGATCGTGCCGCGGCTGGAGAGAGGCGAGGCGATCCCGCGGCCGTGGCTCGGCGTCACGACCTCGCCGGCCTCGCCGACGCACCCGGACGGCGCGCAGGTCGTCGACGTCTCCCCCGGCAGCCCCTCCGACGACGCCGGCGTGCACAGAGGCGACGTCATCAAGGAGGTCGACGGCCAGGTCGTCCAGGACCCCGAGGACGTCGCGCAGTCGATAGGCACGGACAAGCCCGGCGACACGGTCGACCTCGTGGTGGAACGCGACGGCCGCACGCTGACGCTGCACGCGACGCTCGAGAAGCGACCCGCGCGCATCCCGTGAGCTTCGCCGCGCCGCTTGTCCTCCTGGCGCTGATCGCGCTCCCGCTGCTGCTCGTCTGGTATGTCCAGCAGCAGCGCGTGCGGCGCACCGCCGCCGCGGCGTTCGCCGCCCCGCGGCTGCTGCCGTCGGTCGCGCCGCGGCGCCCGCGCTGGCGCAGGCACCTGCCGATGCTGGCGTTCGCCATCGCGCTCGCGCTGCTCGTGCTGGCCGCCGCGCGTCCCCAGCGCACCGTCGCCGTGCCGGTCGAGCGGGCCGCGATCATGCTCGCGACCGACGTCTCCGGCTCGATGCTCTCGACCGACGTGAAGCCGAGCCGCCTGATCGCCGCCAAGCGCGCCGCGCGCACGTTCCTCGAAGGCGTGCCGAGCGGCGTCAACGTCGGCGTGCTGGCCTTCAACAACCACGCGACCGTGCTGCAGAGCCCGACGCGCAGCCGCTCCGACGCGCGCACCGCGATCGACCGCATGGCGGTCAGCGGCGGCACCGCCACCGGCGAGGCGCTCTACAGCGCGATGACGGCGCTGCGCAGCGTGCCCGGCGAGGAAGGCAGACGCCCGCCCGGCGCGATCGTGCTGATCTCCGACGGCACCTCGACGTTCGGCCGCGACCCGCTCGCGGAGGCGCGCGTGGCGGCGGGACTGCACATCCCGATCTACACCGTCGCGCTCGGCACCGACCACGGCACGATCCGTGTGCCCGGCAGAGACGGCGAGCTGCACGCCGAGCGCGTCCCGCCCGACCCGCAGGCGCTCGCCGAGATCGCGCACGCCTCGGGCGGGGAGACCTTCACCGCCGCCACGACCGACGGCCTCGACGCCGTCTACGAACGGCTCGGCTCGCAGCTCGGCCGCCGCGACGAGCACCGCCAGGTGACGGCGGCGTTCGCGGCCGGCGGGCTCGTCCTGCTGCTGGCCGGCGCCGGCATGTCGCTGCGCTGGTTCGGCCGCCTGATCTGAACACGAGACAAGGAGCGAGACACCCCGATGTCCGACGACCCGACCACCGAGGACCGCGCCCCGCGCCGCGAGGACCCGCGCGACGTGCTCGAGGAGGCGCTGCACGAGATCAAGCGCGTGATCGTCGGGCAGGACGCGATGCTCGAGCGCCTGCTCGTCGCGCTGCTGGCCGGCGGCCATGTGCTCCTGGAGGGCGTCCCGGGGCTCGCGAAGACGCTGACCGTGAAGACGCTCGCGCAGGTCCTCGGCGGCTCCTTCAAGCGCATCCAGTTCACCCCCGACCTCGTCCCCGCCGACCTCGTCGGCACGCGCGTCTACCGCCCCGACACGGGCAGATTCGAGACCGAGCTGGGGCCCGTGTTCGGCAACTTCCTGCTCGCCGACGAGATCAACCGCGCGCCCGCGAAGGTGCAGTCGGCGCTGCTCGAGGTGATGCAGGAGCAGCAGGTGACGATCGGCCACGAGACGTTCCCGGTGCCGCATCCGTTCCTCGTGCTCGCGACGCAGAACCCGATCGAGTCCGAGGGCACGTACCCGCTGCCCGAGGCGCAGGTCGACCGCTTCCTGATGAAGGTCGTCGTCGACTACCCGACGATGGGCGAGGAGTCGGCGATCGTCGACCGCTCGCTCGGGCGCGCGGCGGCGGTGCGCGAGCGGCTCACGCTCGAGGACCTCGAGCGCTTCAGAGCGGCGACCGAGGCGGTGCTCGTGGACCGCGAGGTGATCGGCTACGCGGTCGCGCTGGCCGACGCGACGCGGCGCCCGGAGCGCTACGAGCTCGAGGACGTGGCGCCCTACATCGAGTTCGGCGCCTCGCCGCGCGGGCCGATCGGGCTCGTGCAGGCGGCGCGCGCGCTCGCGCTGCTGCGCGGCCGCGGCTACGTCGCCGTCGCGGACGTGCGCGACCTCGCGGCGGACGTGCTGCGCCACCGGCTCGTGCTGTCCTACGACGCGCTGACGGAGGACGTGACGGCCGACGAGATCCTCGAGCGCGTGCTGGCGACCGTCGAGGAGCCGCCCGCCGACCACATCCAGCGCCGGACGGCCGCCGCCTGACGATGAGCTCGTCCGCGCTGCGTCCACCCGCAGGCAGCCAGGGCCCCGGCCCGCTGCCGCACGGGCTGATCGCCGGGCTCGACCTCGTGATCGCGCGGCGCGCGGCCGGGGCGCTGCCGGGCGACCGGCGCGCGGCCGGGCTCGGCGCCGGCACCGAGCTGGCGCAGCTGCGGCCCTACGAAGTCGGCGACGACGTCCGCCAGATCGACGCGGCGGCGACCGCGCGCACGGGCGTGCCGCACGTGCGCCTGCACGTGCCCGAGCGCACGCTGACGACGTGGATCGTCGTCGACGCCTCGCCGTCGATGGCGTTCGGGACGGCGGACCGCCTGAAGTGGGACGTCGCCGAAGGCGCCGCCACGGTGCTCGGCCGGCTGGCGGTGCGGCGGGCAGGCCGGGTGGCGTTGATGACGTTCGGCGCCGGGCGGCCGCGGCTCGTGCCGCCGCGCGCCTCGAAGCCGGGCGTGGTGGCGCTGCGGCGTGCCTTGGCAGAGGGCTGTGCGCCCGATGGGCGGGCGGGCGGGCCCGATCGTCACGCGCTGGCGGACGCGCTGCGGCGTGCCGGGCGCGTCGCGACGCAGCCGGGCCTCGTGGTGCTGATCTCCGACTTCCGCGACCAGGACGACTGGACGCGGCCGCTGGGCGCGCTGAGCGCGCGGCACTCCGTGATGGCGATCGAGGTCGGCGACCCGCGCGAGGCGGCGGTCCCCGCGGTCGGGCGGCTGTCGCTCGTCGACCCCGAGACGGGCGCGCGCGTCGAGGTCGACACCTCGCGCCGGCGCGTGCGCGAGCGCTTCGCCGAGCTGGAGGCCGAGCGCCGCGCGCTGGTCGCGCGCGAGCTGCGCCGGCTGCAGGTCGAGCACGTCGCGCTCTCGACCGAGGGCGACTGGCTGCAGGACCTGGGGAAGCGCCTGCGATGAGCTTCGCCGACCCGCTGCTGCTGCTCGGGCTGCTGCTCGTGCCGCTCGCGCTGGCGCTGCAGATCGTCTCGCGTCGGCGCGCACGCAGATACGCGGTCCGCTTCCCGGCGACGGCGACGCTCGCGCTCGCCGCAGGGCGCACGCCGGCGTGGCGGCGCATCCTGCCGATCGCGCTGCTGCTGGCGTCGATCGTGGCGCTCGTGCTGGCGCTCGCGAAGCCGCAGCGGACGGTCGCGCTGCCGATCGAGCGCGCCTCGATCATGCTCGTGACCGACCACTCGCGCTCGATGATGGCCGAAGACGTCGACCCGACCCGCCTCGCGGCCGCGAAGCGCGCGGCGCACACGTTCCTAGCGCAGCTCCCGCCCGGCGTGCGAGTCGGCGTGACGACGTTCTCCGACGTGCCCGACGGGACGCAGACCCCGACGCGCAACCGTGCGCTCGTGCGGCACATGATCGACGAGCAGATCGCCGACGGCGGCACCGCCACCGGCGACGCGCTGCAGGTCGCGCTCGACACGCTCGAGCGCGAGCCCAGAGGCGCCGACGGCAGACGCCCGCCCGCCGCGATCGTGCTGCTCTCCGACGGCACGACGACGACGGGCCGCGACCCGGTCGGCGTCGCGCAGACGGCGCGCCAGCTGAAGATCCCGGTCTACACGGTCGCGCTCGGCACGCGCGACGCGACCGTGCCGAACCCGGGCTTCGGCCCGCCGATGCTGTCCGTCCCGCCCGACCCGGCGACGCTGCGCCGCATCGCCGACGCCTCCGGCGGCCGCGCCTACTCGGCGGAGGACGACCAGCAGCTGTCGTCGATCTACAAGACGCTCGGATCCCAGCTCGGCACGCACGACGTGAAGCGCGAAGTCACCGCCGCGTTCGCGGTCGGCGGGCTCGTGCTGCTGCTGGGGGCCGCCGCGGCGTCGACGCGGTGGGCGGGACGGTTGCCGTAGCTGCGGGCCCGTTCCGGCGCGGGCGTTTGTTTTGAGCGGCCCAGCTCATACCATGGTTCGTGCATGGTTCCCGGTGTATCGACCTCGCTTCCGGCCTGCCCCTCGTTTGATGCCGCCGCGTGGGCAGTCGACGGCGGAATCGGCCGGCAGCGCTCACGGCGGGCGGCGTGGGACCGCATCCGCCGGGAACTGCTCGCGTTCTGCGACTGGGCGCTCCTGACCGGTCTGATGCTTCTGAGCGCGCACGCCCGGCGGCACCGACCTGAGCAGGTGGTTCGCCGGCGCTTGGAGGTCGATCGCTCCGTCCGCTTCGCCGTATGCGTGCTGGCGGCGGAGCTGACGGTGGAAGACGGCTTCAGGCCTGCCCGCGGGCAGACGGCGGGAGCCGGACCGCGCCCGCTCTCGTGGCGCGGCCGCATTCCCGCGTCACGTGGGCGCCTGCTCCGGCGCCCGGACCGACCCCGTCTCACAAGCAGAGCGCTATGCACCGAGCCTTCTCACCGAACTGGATCGCAAGCCGATGGGCGACGCCGGCCTGAACTGGGCGAACGCCACGTGCGCTCACGGGCCGTCGCTCGTCGACTGGATCCAGTCGAGACGTCCGCGCGCGCAGCTCGAGGACTGGCAGCGGCAGGCGCTGAGACGCTGGAGCGACGGAGGCCAGGCGCGGCACGGAACGGTCGACCGCCTGCTGCATTCGCTCGACCTGCAGCTGAGCGAGGTGCCGGACGCGGTGTGGCGCCGATACGACAACGGACGTCGAGGCCGACGCAACGGAACCAGACGCCGTGCCTGACCTGGGAGCGCTCGACGCCTTGCGCGCGATCCTCGTCGAGCTCCCGTCCGGGCGACGGTACTACCGGCTCGAAAGCGAGCTGCGGCTGCTCGTCGAGCTGCTCGATGCGGCTCAGCGCTTCGACGCGATGACGAGCGAGGAGATCGCCCGCATCGCACGCGAGCGGCTCGCCCGCCTCCTGGGCGAGCTCGGCTGACGACCTGACCTGCGAATGCTCAGGTGACGACGGCCCAGGGCTCGACGCGCTGGGCGGTCACGAGGCCGGCTGCCGTGTAGGAGTCCTCGGCCGCGAACGCCTCGGCGTCGGCGGCCTCGCGGAAGGCGAACAGGCCGCCGCTCGGCGGCACGCCGGTCGCGCCGGCGATCACGAGGCGATCCTGCTCGTGGTAGCGCGCGATCAGCGCGAGGTGCGCCTCGCGGTGGGGCGTGCGGCGCTCGGCCATGTCCTCGACGTACTCGTAGACGAGCAGGTGCAGCAGCTCCGACATGGCGGGGAGCCTAGCGATCCGTCTCGGCGTCGAGCTCGCCGCCCGCGACCTCGGCGCCCGCCCAGGCGGTCGCGACGGCGGCCGTGCGGGAGCTGACGCCGAGCCGCTCGAAGACGTGCTCGAGGTGCTTGCGCACGGTGCCCGGCGAGATCCCCAGCGCGGCGGCGGTCTGCTCGGTCGAGCTGCCGAGCGCGACGAGCCGCAGCACCTCGGCCTGCCGGAGCGTCAGCCCCAGCGCGCGCACCTGCTCGACGCTCAGCGGCTCGGGGCGCGCCTCGATCAGCAGCGCGTCCGGCTCGTCGCCGAGGCGCGCCGGCACGAGCCGCACGACGAGCGAGCCGGCGGCGCCGTCCACGACGACCGGCAGCGAGCCGGCGACGGCGCCTTCCGCGCGGCCGGCGGCGCGGGCGGTCGCGAGGCCGTCCGCGAGCGGCGGCGGCAGCCGCCCCCCGCGGCCGTTCCAATCCGGGAAGCCGTCCTCCAGCAGCCTCCGCGCGACCGGGCTGAGGAACTCGATGCGGCCGTCGCGCGCGAACGTGACGATGCCCTCGCCGCGGTCCGCGAGCCCGCGCGAGAGCGCGCGCAGCGTCGCGTGCAGGCGCGCATAGGCGGCGACGTTGCGGTACGCCTGCACGAGCGCGGGGCGCACGAGGTTCAGCAGCGTGCGGTCGCGCTCGGCGAAGTCGTGGCGTCTCCCGCGGCTGAGCGCGACGCCGATCACGACCGTCGGCTGCGACGGCAGCGTGAACGCGATCTGGTGCTCGACGCCGATGCGGCTGAAGATCTCCTCGTAGACCTGCAGCTTCCGCAGCTCCTCGCGCGTGACGAAGTCCGACAGCTTGTACGCGCGGCCGTCGCGCGTGCGCGTGTAGTGCGAGATCAGCGGGTGGTTCGCGCCGTTGCGCGCGAGCGTCGCGCCGGGGTCGTCGAAGACGTCGAGCTGGTCGGGCGGGTCCATCAGCACGAACCCGCGCTCCGCCTCGACTTCGTTGTAGGAGGACCAGTCGCTCGGCACGAGCTGGCGCAGGCCGGGCAGGATCCCCTCGCGGAAGCCGCGCAGCGTGCGGTGCGCGTTGCTCTCGTTGACGAGCTCGATCAGCGCCCGCACGTCGGCTTCGCGCACCGTGTCCATCGCGGGGAGGCTATCCCGGCGGGCTCCCGAGCGCGCGTCGAAGCGCCAGCACGCGGGCGGCCGCGTCGGCGATCCGCGCCTTGAACGCGGGCGAGCGCGCGGCCTGTGCGAGCAGCGCGTCGCGCATCAGCGGGAAGGAGCCGGGGCCGGTGCTGAGCAGCAGGTCGTCGCCGGCGGCGAGCGCGCGGACGGCCGCCCGGCCGACGTCGCCGCCGGTCGGCGCGAGCGACGCGTGCGCCTCCAGCGAGTCGGTCATCACGACGCCGTCGAAGCCGAGCGTGCCGCGCAGCAGGTCGGTGACGATCGCGTGGGACTGGGAGGCGATGCGATGAGCGTCGAGCGCCGGGTAGCGCGCGTGCCCGACCATCACGAGCGGCGCGCCGGCGTCCGCCGCCGCGCTGAACGGCCGCAGGTCGGCGGCGAGCTGCGCGCGCGTGCGCCCGACGCGCGCGCCCGCGTCGTCGGTGTTCGTCGTGGCGCCGCCGAGGCCGGGGAAGTGCTTGACCGTCGCCAGCACGCCCGCGCGCTCGTACGCCGCGACCGCGGCGCGCACCGACGCCGCGACCGCGTCCGCGTCGCCCGGATAGGCGCGCGAGGCCATCACCGAGCCGCGGGTGCCGGCGGCCACGTCGGCGACCGGGCCGAGTACGACGTTCACGCCGACGCCGTGCAGGGCGCGCGCGGTCGACGCCGCGGCGGCGCGCGCAGACGCGGGCGTCGGCTGGCCTGCCTGGCCGACCGCCGAGGGCGCGAAGCGCAGCGTGCGGATCGCGCCGCCCTCCTGGTCGAGACAGACGATCGCGGGGGCGCGCGAGCCGGCGGCGCGCTGCAGCCGCGCCGTGAGCGCGTGCACGGATGCGCCCGAGGGCGCGTTGCCGCCGAACACGATCACGCCCGCGGCCCGGCCGCCGCGCAGCGCGTCGAGCACGTAGCCGGGCGCGCTCGTGCCGTTGAACGAGATCACGAGCAGCTCGCCGACCTGGCGCTGCAGCGACATGCGCGCGACGTCGCCGCGGGCCTGCTCGAGCGCGCTCGGCGCAGCGGTCGTCGACGTGCCGCCGGGAGCCGCCCCACCGAGCGCGGGCGGGTCCGAGGAGCCGCCGCTCATCCCCCCGATCGCCGTGCCGAGCAGCAGCGCGACGAGCGCGACCGCCACGAGCGCGGCGAGCCGGCGGCGCGGCGTCACGTCGTCCGCAGCGCGTCGAGCAGCAGGTGCAGCATCCGCCGGCCGCCGCCGGGCGTGCGGCGCTCGGCGGCGCGCGTGGCGGCGAACAGCAGCGGGATGTCGTCGGGCGTCGCGTCGGCGCGGACGCTGCCGGCCGCGCGGGCGCGCACCAGCAGCGCGCCCAGCACGTCGTTGAGGGACGCGAGCGCGTGCGCGACCTCGGTGCGCTCGGACGTGCGCGCGAGCGCCTCCGCGAGCACGTCGTCGTAGCCCTGGCGCTCGACGAGCCGCACGAGCACGGCCTCGAACGCCGTCCCCGCGTCGGCGGCGCCGTCGCCCAGCTCGTGGACCTGCGCCTCGCACCAGGCGAGCCGCTCCAGCACGAGCGCGGCGACCAGCTCCTCGCGGCTCGCGAAGCGGCGGTAGACGGTGCCGATGCCGGTGCCGGCCTCGGCGGCGATCTCCGGGACGGGCGCGTCGATGCCCTCGCGCACGAACACGCGCTCGGCCGCGTCGAGCAGCCGCCGGCGCTTGGCGTCCGCGTCGAGCGCGCCCCAGGCGACCTCCTCCGGAACCCGCATTCCGCTACCCTACCCCGCCGAACCGGAATGAGCATTCCGCGCCGCAATCCGCAGATCACGCTCGCCTGCCTCGCGCTCGCCGGCATCAGCTACTCGCTGATGCAGTCGCTCGTCGCGCCGGCGCTGCCGGTGATCCAGACCGACCTGCACGCCTCCGCGCGCGGCGCTTCGTGGATCTTCACCGCCTACCTGCTGAGCGCGTCGATCGCGACGCCGCTGATCGGCCGGCTCGGCGACATCCACGGCAAGAAGCGGATGCTCGTGGCGGTGCTCGTGCTGCTGTTCGCCGGCACGCTGCTGAGCGCGCTCGCCAGCTCGATCGTGCCGATGATCGCCGGCCGCATCGTGCAGGGCGTCGCCGGCGGGATGTTCCCGCTCGCGTTCGGGATCATCCGCGACGAGTTCCCGCGCGAGCGCGTCCCCGGCAGCATCGGGATCATGTCCGCGCTGCTGGGGATCGGCGGCGGCCTCGGGATCGTGCTGTCGGGCGTGATCGCCGACCACCTCAGCTACCACTGGCTGTTCTGGCTGCCGCTCGCGCCGATCGCGCTCGCGACCGCCGGCGTCGCGCTGCTGATCCCCGAGTCCCCGATCCGCGCGCCCGCGCGCATCAACTGGCTCGCCGCCGCGCTGCTGAGCGCCGGCCTCGCGCTGCTGCTGTACGGCCTCAGCAACGCGACCGACTGGGGCTGGGGCTCGCCGCGCACGCTCGGGCTGGCGACCGCCGCCTTGGCGACGCTCGTCGCGTGGGTGCGCGTCGAGCTGCGGGCGCACACGCCGCTCGTCGACATGCGCGTGATGCGCCTGCGCGCGGTGTGGACGACGAACCTGTCCGCTGCGCTGATCGGCTCCGGCATGTACTCGGGCTTCGTGCTGATCCCGCAGTTCGCGGAGACGCCCGCCTCGGACGGCTTCGGCTTCGGCTCGACCGTCACCGGCGCCGGGCTGCTGATGCTGCCGATGACGATCGCGATGCTGGTGGCGGGTGCGTTCGCCGGGCGGATCGAGCTGCGCTTCGGCTCGCGGCTCGCGCTCGTCGCGGGGACGGTCGCGACGGCCGCGTCGTTCCTGCTGCTGACCGTCGCGCACTCGGCGCGCGGCGAGATCCTCGTCGCCGGGCTGCTGATGGGCGCCGGCATCGGGCTCGCGTTCGCGGCGCTGCCGAACCTGATCGTCGAGGCGGTGCCGCCCGACCAGACGGGCGTCGCGACCGGGATCAACACGATCGCGCGGACGATCGGCGGCGGCTTCGGCACGCAGATAGCCGGGACCGCGATCGCGGCCAGCGTCGTGGTCGCAGGCGGAGAGCCGCAGGAGAGCGGCTTCACGACCGCGTTCGCGATCATCACCGGCCTGCTGCTGCTGGCGACGCTCGCGTCGCTGGCGATCCCGGGGCGCGGCGGCGGCGCGCAGCGGGAGCTGACGCTCGAGGGCGCGGCGGCCTGACGCTCAATCAGGCCGCGGATCCGCCGATCACCCGGGGCGATGGACTCGCCCAGCCCCCGCGTGACGCTCGGGATCGCGACCTACGACCGCGACACGTACCTCGCCGAGGCGATCGGCAGCGGACTGGCGCAGGGCTATGACGACTTCGAGCTGCTGGTCGTCTGCGACGGCTCGGCGAACCCGCGCATCGACGAGGTGCTCGCACAGTTCGCCGGCGATCCGCGCCTGCGCGTGGTGCGGCATGAGACGAACCGCGGGATCGCGGCCGCCTACGACACGATCTGGCGCGAGGGCCGCGGCGAGCTGATCGCGATGCTCGGCGACGACGACGTCTGCCTGCCGGACCGCCTCGCGCGCCAGGTCGCCGTCTTCGACCGCCATCCCGACACCGGCGTCGTGCACGGCGACGCGCTCGTGATCGACGGCGCGGGCGCCGTCACCGGCCGCTGGGACTCGCGCGACTTCACGCAGATGCAGCTCGTGCACGCGTTCTTCCGCTCGCACAACTTCCTCGTGGACCCGACGCGGATGGTCCACCGCCGCGTCTATGAGACCGTCGGCGGCTACGACGGCAGCTATCCGATCGCGCAGGACCTGCACTTCTGGCTGCGCGCGGCGCGCGACTTCCGCTTCCGGCACGTGCCCGGCGGGCCGCTGACCGGCTTCCGCCGACACGGCGCGAACACGTCGGACGAGTCGGCGCGCGCGCAGGAGATCGACGACGTCGAGCGGGCCTTGGAGATGGCGTTGGACCTCTACTCGCTGCGCGAGCTGGTCCCGGAGCTGGACTGGGACGTGCTCGACCCCGCCGACGCCGAGCGCCAGGCGTGGCTGCGGCTCGCGGACGCGCTGGAGCAGCGGCTGCTGCCGCTGCCGGGGCTGGCGGCGCGCGTGCGCGAGCGGGCCGGGCGGCGGCGAGGCGACGAGCTTGCCCTGCCTGGCGATGAAACACTCGCCGCAGGACAAGCTCGCGCCTCGCGCCGGCGGGCGGGCGCGTCGCCGTCGGCCGGGGGCACCGCCGGCGGAGCCGGTGGTCGTCTCCTGATGACGGCGTTCGGCTGGAACGATTCCGGCGGCGGCACGATCGTCCCGCGCCTCGCGGCGAAGGAGCTGGCGCGCCGCGGCTGGGACGTGACCGTCTTCCACGCGGCCGTCAAGCCCCTGCCCGACGCCGGCCCCTACGCCGTCGCCGAGTGGGAGGAGGACGGCGTGCGGCTGCTCGGCGTCCACAACCGCCGGCACGGCTTGTGGGACCGGCTGCACCCGGAGCGCGAGCTGGACGACCCGCCGATCACCGCCGCGTACGCGGCCGCGCTCGATCGCCTGCGGCCCGACGTCGTGCACTTCCACAACCTCCACAACCTCGGCGCGGCGTTGATCGACCAGACCGCCGCGCGCGGGATCCCGTCCTGGTTCACGACGCACAACTACTGGCTCGTGTGCCCGCGCGCCTACCTGCAGACGGGCGAGGCGGCGATCTGCGCCGGGCCGGGCGACGGCGCGCGCTGCGCGTCATGCGTCGGCGGCAGCGACCCCGACGCGCACCGCCGCCGCTTCGAGCAGATCCGCGCGCGCGTCGTGCGCGGGGTCACCGGCGTGCTGACGGTGTCGGACGCGGTGCGCGAGACGCTCGCGGCGTGCGGCTATCCGCCGGAGCTGCTGGACGTCGTGCGCCAGGGGATGCCGCACGACATGGCGATCTGGGATGCGCTCGGACGGGATCGCGCGCCGGGTCGCGCGGGCGGGCCGGACGCGCCGCTGACGGTCGCGTTCGTCGGCTCGGCGTATCCGCACAAGGGACCGCAGCTGCTGGTCGAGGCGGCGCAGCGAGTGGCGGCGGAGGTGCGTGTGCAGATCCACGGCGAGGTGCCGGACGCGTTCCGCGACGAGCTGCTCGCGCGCGACGCGCGCGGCGTCGTGGAGCTGTGCGGAGCGTTCCACCCGAGCGAGATGGCGCGCGTGCTGGCGGGCGTGGACGTGGCGGCGCTGCCGTCGGTGTGGTGGGACTGCGCGCCGCTGGTCGCGGCTGAGTGCCGCGCCGGCCGCGTGCCGCTGCTGGTGCCGCGGCTCGGCGGGCTCGCCGAGGCCGTGCGCGACGGCGTCGACGGGCTGGTGTTCGATGCGCTGTCGGTCGACGGGCTGGCGGCCGCGATCGGGCGGCTCGCGGGCGAGCCGGGGCTGCTGGAGTCGTTGCAGGCGGGGATCGATCCGCCGCGCGCGTTTGCGGCCTACGTCGACGACCTGGAGGCGTACTACGCGGGCGAGCGGCCAGGGCGCGTGGAGCACCCTGCGCCGTCACCGCCCGCCGTGCTGTGGCGCGGCGCCGAGGTCGCGCCGCCGCTCGGACTCGCGGCCCGCGTGCAGCAGCTCGCGCCGCCGCAGGTCGCGGACGCGCCGCTCCCCCACGTCGCCCACGTCGAGGTGCGCACCGCGTGGCCGCCCGACCAGCGCCCGGCCGCCGCCGGGCGACTCGTGCTCGTGCAGCCGGCGGGGACGGCGCCGCTCGACGGACCGCTCGCCGACGCCGTGGACGAGCTGTGGGTCGCCGACGGTCCCGCGCCCGCCGACGAGCGCGTGCGCGTGGTCGACCTCGCCGACGCCGACGCGGTCGACGCGCGCCTGGCGGCGCTGGCAGCGCGCATGCCGCGCTCCGCCGACCCGGCCTGCGCACCCCCGCGCGAGCTGGAGGAGGACGTCGAGCTGCACGTGCTGGCGACCCCCGCGTGGCGCGGGGAGGACCGGCTCGCGGAGCTGCTCGCGCAGTGGGCCGTGGCGACGACTCCGGCCTCGAGCGCCTGCCTCTACCTGCTCGCCGACCCTGCCGTCGACGGCACCGCCGAGGAGCTGGAGGCTCGCGTGCTCGCCGCCGCCGCGGCCGCCGGCGTCGACCTGGAGGCGTGCGGCGACGTCAACCTGATGATCGAGCCGCTGACCGCCGCGCGCGACGCGTGCCTGCACGCCGCTATCCCGCTGTACGTGCCGCTG
Source organism: uncultured Actinomycetes bacterium (assembly GCA_963812435.1). Classification (GTDB taxonomy): domain Bacteria; phylum Actinomycetota; class Thermoleophilia; order Solirubrobacterales; family Solirubrobacteraceae; genus Conexibacter. Next base: position 1,497,961 of record CAWEUZ010000002.1, on the reverse strand, counting down.
CACGCCGCGTGCAGCGGGCACGAGCGGCTCGCTCTGGCGACCGGCGGCGAGGTCGTCGCGCTCGACGATGGTGGGCTCGTGGGGCGGCTGGCGGCGGCGCCGGTGGCGGTCTCGTAGGGGTTTGGCCGGCTGTCTGGCACTCCGCTCGGACGCCTACACGGGTCGTCGCGTGCGTCGTGGGCATCGAGGGGGAGCGAGTTGGGCGTTCGTGCGCTCTTCCGTCACGTTGCGCGGCTCGGGTGGCACAGATGGCCGCTCGCGCTCAGGTCCGATTTCCACCACCGCGGATTAGGTGTCGTATAGGACCACCAGATTCGCGGTCGTAAATCCGGAGCGTCACGTTTGTCGCCATTGCGCGACGAAGGTGCCGCAAACGGCCGTGCGACCACACCCGCTCACCCCCTCGATGCCCACGACGCACGCCCGCGCAACAGCTACGCAGGGACGGAGCGCCAGCCAGAGCGAGCCCTACGCCGCCGCCAGCACCAGATCGTCGTCCGTGGCGACGTCGTCGACGTCCTCGCCCACGAGCAGCTCGACGTCGAGATCTCCCCCGCGCGCCAGCTCGTCCTCGATCAACCCGATCGCGTCGTCGATGCGATCGCCCGCGACGACGACCGCGCACGACGCGATCTCGCCGGCCGCGACCAGGCGACGGGCCGCGGCGAAGACATCGGCGAGCGCGTCGGGCTCGAGCGGCGGCGCGGTCACGGCGCGGCGCGGGACCGGCGCGGCGGCCAGCAGCTCCGCGAGGTACGCATCCAGCTCGGCGCCCGTGCGCGGCATGCGCGCGGGCGGCAGCTCGGCGAGGTTCCAGTGCAGCGCGTCGCGCGGCGAGCAGGGCTGCTCGCAGCTGTCGCGCAGCAGATGCGTGACCAGCTCGGCGACGCCGGGCGGCTCGTCGGGGACCTCGTCCGGCGGCGTCGCCCGGCCGGCGAAGCGCAGCGCGGCGACGATCGCGTCCTCCATCGCATCCGCCCAGCCGGCGTCGTTGCGTGCGAGCACGTGCGCGGAGGCGCGCGCCGCCAACGCCTCGCGCTCCGCGGGATCCCCCAGCAGCTCAACCGCCGCTGCGACCATCGCGGCGGCGTCGGCCGCGCAGGCGATCGCGCCGTCCAGCTCGTCGACGCGCGGGCCCATCAGCGGGATCGGCGGGTCGCCGAGCGTCAGCACCGGCAGCCCCGCGGCGGCCGCGTCGATGACCATCGTGCCGCCGGACAGCGGCCACGAGTCGAGCAGCAGGTCGGCCGCGGCGAGCGCGTCGCGCAGGTCGGGGACGGGCCCGAGCACGCGGGCGCGCTCGTGCACGGGGGCGCCGGGGTCGCCGGGCGCGGGGCCGGCGACGAGCAGCACGGCATCGGGGACGGCGTCGAGGATCGCCTCCGCGTAGCCGCGATACGTCGGCTCCACGACCGGCTGCAGCTTGTACGGCGAGGCGACCGTCAACAGCACGGGCGCCTGCGGGTCGAGCCCGAGCCGTGCGCGCGCCTCGGCGGCAGCCGGCAACGGGCGCGGCGAGACGGGCAGCGGCAGCAGCACGTTGCGCTCCGCCGCGAAGCCGCGTCGCGCGCTCATCATCTCCGCGTAGTACGGGTCGAAGCTCGCGACCGCGTCCGCACACCCGACGCCCGTCCAAAGCAGGTGCGAGGAGTGGTTGAACAGCAGCGTCGGCGGGCGGCCCACCGGGTCCGCGAACGCAAGCGGCACGACGACCTCGTGGTTGGAGACGTGCAGCACGACGAGGTCGTGCTCGGCCGCGAGCGCGCGCAGCGCCCGGGCCCGCGCGAACAGGTCGGCGTGCGGCAGCGACGCCGCGAGCGTCCCGCCGGCGGCGGCGAGCGCCGCGTGCAGGCTGTCCGGGACCGGCTCGTCGTCCTTCAGCAGCAGGACGGTGGTGGTGCGGGGGTCCCGCTCGATCCAGCGCTCGAGGACGCGGCTGTGGCCGCCCGTCTCGTAGACGACGGTCGCGACGTGCAGCACGCGGCGCGGCGCGGCGGCGGGCGAGACGCCCGGATCGCCCGGGACGTGCGCGCGCCCCAGCTCGTGCAGCCGCCGCTCCAGCGGCGCGCAGGCGAAGCGCCCGGGGTGGTTGAACATCGCGTACGTGTACGCCGTCCGCGCGAGCGCAGCGGACTCCAAAGGATCCTCCGCACGCAGCGCCGCGGCGGCGTAGGCGTCGAACGCCGAGCGATGCTCGGCGAGCGCGCCGCGCGCCCGCGCGAGCGCCGCGCGGTTCGCGTGCGAGTCCTCCAGCGGCGAACGGGCCATCACGCGGGTGGATCGGCAGCCGCCGGTCGTCCTGAAGCGCCGCGGTTCAAGGCGCGCGGGACGCGACCGATCAACGAGATCGAGCCATGTTCGTGCAAACCCTTCCCGCGCCGGACACGTCCTCCGCGACGGCCGGCGACGAGCACGTCGCGCTCTTCAACCGCGCGGCCTACCATCGCCTCACGCTGCGCGGGGACGAGCGCTACGAGCGCATCGAGCTCGACGGCGCGACGCTCTGCGGCGTCCGCGACGGCGACACGTTCCACTCCGGCCGCCGCGCGCCCTACGGCGGGCTCGACCTCGTCGACGAGCACTGCGCGCCGGGCACGGTCGACGCCGCGATCGGCGACGCCGTCGGCCGCCTGCACGCCGACGGCGTGCGCACGATCCGCATCGCCTGCCGTGCGCCGCACCACGGCGCCGGCGAGGCGCTCACGCACGCGCTGCTGCTGTCGCACGGCTTTGTGCTGGAGCAGGCGCTCGTCAACCAGCACGTCGCGCTCGACGGCTTCGCGAGCGCCGACGACTGGCTCGCCGCGCTCAAGCCCAAGCGCGCCCGCGCACTGCGCCACGACCTCGCCGACCCGGCGCTGACGTGCGACGAGGTGGCCGAGGACGACCTCGCCGGCGTCGCCGCCGCACACGCGGTCCTCACCGCCAACCGCGCCGAGCGCGGCCGCACGGCGCCGTACGACGCCGCCTACCTGATCGCCCTGCGCACCGCGCTGCCCGGCAGCGTGCGCGTGCTGCTGCTGCGCGAGAGCGACACCCCGATCGCCGCCGCGCTGCTCTACCGCGTCGCGCCCCAGCGCGCGCTCGTCGCCTGGTGGGGAGACGCCGGCCACGAGCGCCGTCCCTCGCCGATGAAGCTGCTCGCGCTGCGCACCGTCGAGGCCGCGCTCGCCGACGGCGCGCGCACGCTCGACCTCGGCCCCTCGGCCGACGAGCACGGCGTCCCCAGCCCGGGGCTGATCCAGTTCAAGCGCGAGATCCTCGGCCGCGAGGAGCTGCGCCCGACGTTCGTCTGGCGGTGCCCGGCATGACCCCGGCAGCGCTGGAGTACGCGACGGCGTTCGACCCCGACACCGACTTCGACCGCCACTACGCGCACGCGACCGCGCGCCGGATCGCGCCGTGGCTGCGCCCTGACGACCGCGTGCTGGAGCTGGGCTGCGCATCGGGCCTGATGACCGCCGCGCTCGCGCCGCGCACGGCCGCGATCCACGCCGTCGACCGCAGCGTCGCCTACCTGGCGACCGCGCGCTCGCGGCAGATCCCGAACGCCACCTTCGAGCAGGCGCTCGTGGAGGAGCTCGCACCGCAAGGGCGCTACGAGCAGGTCGTCGCCGCCGCGCTGCTGAACGAGCTGGACGACCCGGCCGCGCTGCTGCGTGCCGCGCGCGGCTGGCTCGCGCCCGGCGGGCTGATCCACGTGACGATGGTCAACCCGCGCTCGCTGCACCGCCTGCTCGCGCTGGAGATGGGGCTGATCGACGCGCTCGACGCGCCGTCGCAGCGCGGCGCCGCCTACGACGCCGGCCGCATCGCCGACGCCGCCGGCCTGGAGGCGCTCGGCGCCGCCGCCGGCCTGCGCTGCCTGCACCGCGAGGCGGTCTTCCTCAAGCCGTTCACGAACACCCAGCTCAGCGCTTTGCCGGACGAGCTGCTGAGCGCGCTCGACCGCCTTGCGCGCCGCTTCCCCGAGCACGGAGCCCTCACCTACGCCGTCTTCGCGGAGGACACCGCCGATGTCGACTGACGCCCGCCCGCTCGCGCCCGCCCGCTTCACCGGGCGCTCGACCAACCCGCTGCGCGAGCGCGCCTGGGACGCCTGGGTCCGCCGCGTGCCGGACGGGCTCGTGCGCGCCGTCTCGCTGCCGGTCGGGCGCCGCGCCAAGACGGCCGAGCTGTTCGTGCACGAGAGCGCGCGCATGATGACGAACGCGTTCGCGTTCACGCGCGGCGAGCGGGTGCTCGGCGACTACGCCGAGTTCGGCGTCTTCCGCGGTCAGACGTTCGTGGAGGCGTGGGACGCGGCCCGCCGCTTCAAGCGCGCCGACGTGAAGCTGTGGGCGTTCGACGGCTTCGCCGGCCTGCCCGAGCTGGACGGCCCGGACCAGGGCGGACCGTTCGCCGCGCAGCAGTTCGACGCGCCGCGCGCGGAGTTCGAGGCGACGCTGCGCCGCCACCGCGTCGACCGCTCGCGCGTGGAGGTCGTGGAGGGCTTCTTCGACGCGTCGCTGGCGCCCGAGCGGCGCGCCGCGATCGGCCTCGAGCAGGTCGCGATCGCGTGGGTCGACTGCGACCTCTACACGTCGACCGTCCCGGTGCTCGACTACCTGACCGACCGCCTCGCCGACGGCGCGGTGCTCGTCTTCGACGACTGGTTCTGCTTCCGCGCCCGCGCCGACAAGGGCGAGCAGCTCGCCTGCGCCGAGTGGCTGGAGCGCAACCCGCAGATCCGGCTCGTCCCCTACCAGCCCTTCCACTGGGCCGGGATGTCGTTCGTCGTCCAGCGCAGCGACCGCTCGTGACCGCGCTCGCCTACGACCCCACCAGCGACTTCGACCGCCACTACACGCTGGCGGCGGCGCGGCGGATCGTGCGCTTCGTGCGGCCGACCGACCGCGTGCTGGAGGTCGGCTGCGCGCGCGGGCTGATGACCGCGCGCCTGGCGGCGCGCGCCGCACACGTGCACGCGATCGACGTGGACGCGGAGCACCTGGCGGCGGCTGTCGGGCTGGGGCTGGAGGACGTCGTCTTCGAACGCGTCGCTATCGAGCAGCTGCCCGCGAGCGCCACGTACGACCACGTCGTGCTCGCCAGCGTGCTGGGCGAGGTCGCGGACCCCGGCGCGGTGCTGGCCGCCTGCGCCGCGCGGCTCGGTCCCGGCGGGATGCTGCACGTGACCTCGAACAACCCCGAGTCGCTGCACCGCCTGCTCGCGCTGGAGATGGACCTGCTCGCGGATCCCGCGCAGCTGAGCGCGCGCAACGCGGCGCTCGGCGTGCAGCGGCTGCTCGCCGCCGACGAGATCGCCGGCCTGGCCGCGCGCGCCGGGCTGGTAGAGCTGCACCGCGAGGCGCTGCTCGTGAAGCCGCTGACGAACGCGCAGCTGGCGTCGTTCCCCGACGACGTGATCGCCGGCCTCGACGGCCTCGCCCGCCACCTGCCCGAGCACGGCGCCCAGACCTATCTCGTTCTCGCACCGGAGGCCCCCGATGACTGACACGACGACGATCCTCGGCGGCTCGATCGCGAGCCTCGTGGCGGCCGACGAGCTGTCGCGCGCCGGGCGCCCGGTGCGCCTGCTGCTGCCGCGCAAGGGCGTCGGCGGCGGCTTCGCGCCGCTCGCCAAGGACGGCCGCCCGCTGGAGCGCGGGCTGCGCTCGTTCGAGCTCGGCTTCGAGGACGAGGGCGCGCCGCCGCCGCTGGAGGACTACGTCCCCAGCGAGGTCGGGCACCGCCCCTACATCGGGCTCGTGCGCGCCTGGGTCGAGCAGCTCGCCGGCGACGAGCTGGTGCCGCTGCCCGAGCCGGCGATGCTGTTCGAAGGACGGCTGCGGCCCGAGCTGCACCTGCGCGTGGACCTGCGCGGGGTCGACGGGATGCTCAACGGGCGCTCGGCGCGCGTGGCCGCGGAGGCCGGCGCAGCGCGCGAGCTGCTCGGCGACGGCGGCGGCCTGCTCGACGACCCCGAGGCGCTGTGGGCGACGACGTTCACCGACGCCTCGCGCCGCCAGCACGGCGACACCTTCCACGACACGCTGATCGCGCCGCTGGTCGCGAAGATCCGCCCGACCGGCGGCGACGACGTGCCCGCGACGCTGCGGCGCAAGGTCTGGATGCCGCTGTTCTGGCCGGGCACGCTCGCGCGCGCGGCCGCCGGCGAGGACCCCGGCTTCGCGCCGCACCGCCCGTTCAGCACGCTGCGCGGCGGCACCGGCCGCATCGTCGAGCTGCTGCAGGAGCGGCTGGAGGCGGCGCCGCAGGTGACGATCGAGCGCTACGACGCCCTCTCGGGGATCGACGGCGCGCCCGGCCGCGTGACCGTGGTCACGCTCGACGGGCTCGGCGAGGTCGTCGCCCCCGACCTCGTGCTCGGCGTGCCGGCGAAGGAGCTGCACGCGGCCACCGGGATCGCGCACGACGTGCCGCGCGCGTCGTCGGTGCTGCAGTGGGTCGCCGCGGCGGAGGACGACCTGCTCGCCGCGCCCGGCTTCGTCCACGTCGTCGACGCCGACGTGCCCGCCTTCCGCATCTCCTACGGCACCGCGACCGACCTCGGCCGCACGATCTGCGTCGAGCTGAGCCACGACGTCGAGAGAGAGCGGGCTCTGGGCGCCGCACGCCGCTCGCTGGAGGCCTGCGGGCTGCTGCGCGAGGGCGCGCCGCTGCACGATCTCGCGTTCTTCCGCGGCCCGACGTACGCCGAGCCGACGGCGGCGGCGTACGTCGCCTTCGAGACCGCGCGCGGCGCCTTCCGCGCACGCGGGATCGCCGGCGACGTGGTCGGCGGCAGCGACGGCTTCGGCTCGGACGCGTTCAGCGAGCAGGTCGTGCAGGGGCTGCTGGCGGCCGCCCGGCGCGGGTGAGCGCGATGCGTTCCCTGCGCGTCCTCGTCGTGCACTCGGAGCTGCCGCTGCACGACCGCCACTCCGGCTCGCTGCGGCTGTTCCGCCTGCTGGAGCTGCTCGCCGACGAGGGCCACGCGGTCACGTTCCTCGCGCGCCGCGGGCTCGGCCAGGAGCGCTACGTCGCGGAGCTGACCGCGCGCGGGATCGACGTCCACCCGGTCGACCGCACGCGCCTGCGCGAGCTGGGCGCGCCGATGCCCGGCCCGGAGCTGGACTTCGCGCAGCTGTGCGCCGACGGCCGCTTCGACGTCGCGGTCCTCTCCTTCTACGACCTCGCCGAGCAGTACCTGCCGCTGCTGCGCCGCCACTCGCCGCTGACGCGCGTGGTCGTCGACACGGTCGACGTGCACCACGTGCGCGAGCGCCGCGGCGCCGAGCTGAGCGGGGACGCGGGGCAGCTGGCGCGGGCCGAGCGCACGCGCTCGCGCGAGCAGGCCGTCTACGGCGCCGCCGACGCGCTGATCGCCGTCAGCGAGGACGACGCGGCCGCGCTGCGTTCGCTCGTCCCCGACGTTCCGGTGCACGTCGTCTCGAACGTGCACGCCCCGGCACCGGCCGGGCCGGGCTTCGACGCGCGCGCCGGGCTGCTGTTCGTCGCGAACTTCGCGCACGCGCCGAACGTCGACGCGATCCTCGACTTCCATGCCACGACATGGCCGCTGGTGCGCGCGGCGCTGCCGGGCGCGCGGCTGTCGCTCGTGGGCAGCGATCCGCTGTTCGCGGTGCGCTCGCTCGCCGACGATCCGGACGTCGAGGTGACCGGCTGGGTCCCCTCGACGCTGCCCCACCTCGACGCCGCGCGCGTCTCGATCGCGCCGCTGCGCTACGGCGCCGGCGTGAAGGGCAAGGTCGGCGAGGCGCTCTCGCACGGCCTGCCGGTCGTCACGACGGCGATCGGCGCCGAGGGAATGGGGATCGTGGACGGCGAGCACGCTCTGGTCGCGGACGGGCCTGAGACGTTCGCGGCCGCGGTCGCGCGGCTGCACGAGGACCGCGCGCTGTGGGAACGGCTCGCCGCCGCCGGCCGCGCGCACGTCGACGCCTCGCTCTCCCCCGCCGCCGCCCGCGACGCGCTGCGCGAGCTGCTGCGCGAGCGCGTGCCGCGCGCATACGTGCTGCCGCCCGCCGCGCCGCTCGCCCCTGCCCTGGCGGCCTATCTCGACGCCTTTGCGCCCACCGACCCCGTCTCGCTCGTGCTCGCCGTGCCGCCCGCCGACGCGGAGGCGCCGCAGCGCACGTTCGCCGCGGCCGCCGACGAGCTGGCGCGCCTCGGCCGCGATCCCGACGCGATCCCCGACGTCGCGATCACGGGCTGGGACGCAGAGCTGCCGCTGCCCGCGGGCGCAGCGCTGCTCGGACCCGAACCCGACTTCGAACCGGCGGAGCCGACCCCGGTCCGTTCCCGGCCCGCGCCCCGCGCCGCCGTCGTCCTCCACGCCCCCGAGGACCCGGACGCCCTGCGCGCCCAGCTCGACGCGCTCGCCGCCGCGGGCCTCCCCGACGACGTGGAGCTGGTCGTCGCGGCCGGGGACCCGAGCGCCGAGGCCGCCGCGCTGCTGCGCGGCGCCGCGAGCGGCGCGCGCGTGATCCGCACCGGCGGCACGCTCGGGCGCTTCGCCGCCTGGCAGCTCGGCGCGCTCGCGACGCGCGCCGACCGCGTCGTCGCGCTCGCTCCCCTCGCGCTGCCGGCACGCGGCTTCCTCGATCCGCTGCTGGACCGCCTGGCCGCCGGCCCCGCGCTCGTCGCCCCCGTCGTCGCGGGCGCGCACGGCCTGCGCGTCGCCGTGGACGGAAGCCTGTGGCCGCGCACCGCCGGCGCCGGCGACGCCGACCCGCTCGACGCGCTTCCGCTCGACTGCCTCGCCGCCACCCGCGAGCTGCTCGCCGCCGGCCTGCCGCAGCTCGCCGCCGGCGAGGGCCACCGCGAGGCGCAACTCGCCCGCTGGGCCGCCGCGGAAGGCGGCATCGCGCTCGCCCCCGCCGCGCGCGTCGACCGCCTCGCCGCCGCGCCCGCGTCGGTCCTGATCTGCACCCGCAACCGCGCCGACGAGCTGCCCGACGGCGTCGCGCTGCTCGTCGCCAACGGCGCGCGGGACGTCGTGATCGTCGACAACGGCTCGACCGACGCCACGCCCGAGGTCGCGGCCGAGCTCGCCGCCCGCTTCCCGCACGCGGTCCGCGTCGTCGAGGAGCCGGACGCCGGCCTCTGCCATGCCCGCAACGCCGGCGCCGCCGCCGCGCGCCACGACCTGCTGCTCTACGTCGACGACGACGCGCGCGTCGCGCCCGGCTGGCTCGAGCACATGACCCACGCGCTCTCCCGCCCCGGCGTCGTGAACGCCGGCGGGCCGATCTGCGCGCTGTGGCCGCCGGAGCGCGCCGCCGGCTGGCCCGGCCGCGACCTGGAGGCGCTGCTCAGCGTGCTCGACCTCGGCGACGCCGAGCGCACGCTCGCGCCGCCCGACGTCGTCTACGGCGCCAACTGGGCGGTCCGCCGCGATGCCCTGGACGCGGTCGGCGGCTTCGACCCCGCCTTCGGTCCCGGCCCCGGCGCCGCGATCAACGGCGACGAGGTGTCGGTCGCGTGGCGGCTGCACCGCGCCGGCCTCGGCAGCACCCGCTACGTCGCAGGCGCCGCGGTCGGGCACCGCATCGGCGCCGAGCGCGTCGGCGACGGCTTCATGCGGCAGCGCGCACTGTGCGTCGGCGTCGAGCGCCCGCGCCACGCGGTCGCGCTCGGCGACGCGCCGCGCGAGCGCCTGATCGCCGATGCCGGCATCGCCGCACAGCGCCTGCTCGGCGCGCTCCCGCTCGCCGGCGAGCTGACGATCGCGGAGGCGCTCGACGCGATCGCCGCCGCACCGCTGCCGCTCCCCCGCCAGGTCCAGGCCGCGATGGCGCTCGGCGAGCTGGGCGCCTGCGCGCTGCTCGCGGGCGAGCGCTCGGTGACCGCCGGCGAGCTGCAGCTCGCGCTGCACGACGCGTTGCTGCAGGGCCGCGCGGCATCGCCCGCACTCGCCCGCTGAGCACCGAGCTGCTATCCATGCGCGGATGCTCCGACGGCGATCGGGGCGGGCCGTCGGGATCGGCGTCGCGCTCATCGCCGCGCTGATCTGCGCGGCGAGTGCGGCCTCCGCCTTCGCGAACGCCCGTGCCACCGCACATCCCCAGACGCACCGGTCCGCTCCGCCCGCCGCCGAACCGGCCGTGCTCGCGGCCGTCCGCACGGCCCGCGCGCTGAAGGCGGCGCTGCCGCTCGTCGGGGGCTCCTTCGCGCCCCTGCAGCCGAACATCGTCTTCGTGCTGACCGACGACCTCTCGACGGACCTGATCCCCTACATGCCGAACGTGCGGCGCCTGCAGCAGCGCGGCACGAGCTTCTCGAACTACTTCGTGACCGACTCGCTGTGCTGCCCGTCGCGCGCGTCGATCCTCACCGGGCAGTACCCGCACGACACCGGCATCTTCCGCAACACGGGCGCCGACGGCGGCTTCCTCGCGTTCCACGCGCGCGGGCTCGAGCAGGACACCTACGCGACGAACCTGCAGGGCGTCGGCTACCGCACGGCGCTGCTCGGCAAGTACCTCAACCAGTACTCGCCGAGCCGCATCCGCACCGCGCTCGGCGGACCCTACGTGCCGCCCGGCTGGACGGACTGGACCGTCGCGGGCAACGGCTATCAGGGCTTCGGCTATCGCCTCGCGCGCACGGTGCGGGTCGAGCGGCGAGGCTTCCAGGCGAAGGACTACCTGACGAACGTGCTTGCGCGCGAGGGACTCGACTTCACCGACGAATCGGTCTCGGAAGGCTCGCCGTTCATGCTCAACGTGTGGACGTTCGCACCGCACGCGCCGGCAATCCCGGCCCCGCGCGACGCGCACCGCTTCGCCGACCTGACCGCTCCGCGCGACGCCGCCTACGACGAGGCCGACATGCTCGACAAGCCGGCGTGGCTGCGCGACCACAAGCCGCTCACCGAGGAGCAGGAGGCGCGCATCGACGCGACGTTCCGCGACCGCGTGCGCACGGTGCAGGCCGTCGACCGCATGATCGGCCGGCTGCAGAGACGGCTGCGCACGCTCGGCGTGGCGCGCAACACGTACATCGTCTTCAGCTCCGACAACGGCTACCACCTCGGGCAGCACCGGCTGACGCCGGGCAAGCTGACGGCGTACGACCCCGACGTGCGCGTGCCGCTGATCGTCACCGGCCCGGGCGTGCGGGCCGGGCGCACGGTCGACGCGATGACCGAGAACACCGACCTCTGCCCGACGTTCGCCGAGCTGGCGGGCGCGCCCGCCCCGCCGAGCGCGGACGGGCACAGCCTCGTGCCGCTGCTGCACCCGACCGCCGACGACGCCGTCACGGCCGCGGACTGGCGCGACGCGGTGCTGATCGAGCACCACGGCAACGTCAACGGCGTCAACGACCCGGACCTGCCCCCGGCCGGCAGCGGCAACCCGCCGTCCTACGAGGCGATGCGCTCCAAGAACGGGCTGTACGTCGAGTACGCCGACGGCGAACGCGAGCTGTACGACCTCGCGCAGGACCCGTTCCAGCTCCACAACCTCGCCGAGGAGGAGCCGCCCGAGCTGCTCGCCCGGCTCAGCGGGCAGCTCGCGACGATGGCGAGCTGCCACGGGCCCGAGCAGTGCTGGGCCGCGGGGCACCTGGACTGAGCGGCGCGCCGCTCGTCAACCCGCGAGCGGGTGGCGCCATCTGAGGCCGGGGAAGCGGGCGAAGTCGCGGTCCGTCGTGATCAGCTCGGCGCCGTGCTCGATCGCGAGCGCGGCGAGGTAGGCGTCGGGCACGAGGTTGCCGGTGGCGCCTGCGTCGCGGCAGAGTCGCTCGAAGATCCCCCAGTTGCGCGGGCCGGGAGCGAGCCTTACAACGTTCGGCTGCTCGCGCATCGTGGCAGCGAACGCGAGCGCCTCCTCGATCGTCGCCGGCTTCTCCACCATGCGGCGATTCGTGACTATGCGCACGAAACTGCTCAGCACCATCTCGCTGATCGCGTAGGCCTGCTCGGACTCGAGCGCTTCACTCAGCCAGGCTGCGTAGCGCTCGTGATCGACTGCGTCCTCGCGATGCGCGTAGACGAGGATGTTGACGTCGCAGAGGATCACCGCAGCTTGTCCAGCGGCAAGCCCTCTTCCATCAGCTCGAGTGTGGCTGCGTTGCTGTCGAGGTTGACGCCCGGCATGAAGCCGGCGCCCGGCGTTCCGCTCGTCGGCAGCTTGACCCGCCTGCGCGGCTCGGACTTGTCGGACCGCCGCACCACGATCCGCAGCGCATCCTCCATCACCGCCGTGAGCGTCGTTCCGCGCTCGGCGGCGAGCTTCTTCGCCTCGGTGAGCAGGTGATCGTCCAGATTCAGCGTTGTTCGCATATATACATACTAGCAAGGCATATATCTGCATCAACGGTTCGTCCAGTGCCCTCAATCGCCGCGCGCCGCGGCCGATCACCCGGACATGAGCGTGCTCCACACCCCCGCTCACGCCGATCCGTACCCGCCGGTTCCGCTCGAGCGGCGCCGCGGTGCCGGCCGGCGGGCGACGGACGAGCGTCGGGGGATGCGCGAGGGCAAGACCGGCTGCCGCATCGTCGAGCTGCCGCAGATCGTCGACCCGCGCGGCAACCTCACGCCGATCGAGGGGGGCATGCAGGTGCCGTTCGACATCGCCCGCGTCTACTACCTCTACGACGTGCCCGGCGGCGCCGGCCGCGGCGGCCATGCGCACCGCGCGTTCGAGGAGTTCATCGTCGCCGCCTCGGGCTCGTTCGACATCGTCGTCGACGACGGGAAGCACCGCGAGCGCTTCTACCTCAACCGCTCCTACCACGGGCTCTACCTGCCGCCGATGGTGTGGCGCGAGCTCGAGAACTTCTCCTCCGGGTCGGTCTGCCTCGTGCTCGCCTCGCAGCGCTTCGACGAGGCCGACTACATCCGCGACTACGACGCGTTCGCGACGGGGCGTGCCTGAGGCCGCCCTCGCGCCGGCGCCGCCGCGGCTCGAGGTCCCCTTCATGGACCTCGCGGCCGGCGCCGCCGCGTTCGAGGACGAGCTGGAGGACGCCTACCGCCGCGTCGTCAAGAGCGGCTGGTGGGTGCTCGGCGAGGAGGTCGCCGCGTTCGAGGCGGCGTTCGCGTCGTATTGCGGGGTGCGCCACTGCATCGGTGTCGCGAGCGGCCTCGACGCGCTGCAGCTGACGCTGCGCGCGCTCGGGATCGGCGCCGGCGACGAGGTGCTGGTGCCCGGCTACACGGCCGTCGCGACGTGGATGGCGGTCAGCCTCACGGGCGCGAGACCCGTCGGCGTCGACGTCTCGCCCGACGGCTGGGGGATCGACCCCGCGCTGCTCGAGGCCTCCTGGACGCCGCGCACGCGCGCGGTCGTGCCGGTCCACCTGTGCGGCCGCCCGGCCGGCCTCGACGCGATCGAGGCGTGGGCGGCGGAGCACGACGTGCTGCTGGTCGAGGACGCCTGCCAGGCGCACGGCGCGACCTGGAACGGCGCGCGCGTCGGCGGCCTCGGCGCGGCCGCCGCGTTCAGCTTCTACCCGACGAAGAACCTCGGCGCGATCGGCGACGGCGGCGCCGTCACGACCGACGACGACGCGCTCGCCGAGCGCCTGCGGCTGCTGCGCACCTACGGCTGGCGCGCCCGCGGCGACTCCGAGATCGTCGGCGACAACTCGCGCCTCGACGAGCTGCAGGCCGCGTTCCTGCGGGCCAGACTGGAGCGCCTCGACGCCGCCAACGCGCGCCGGCGCGAGCTGGCCGCGCGCTACCGCGCGGGGCTCGCGGGCGTGCCCGGGCTAGAGCTGCCGGGCGACGCGCCCGGCCACGTCTGGCACCTCTTCGTCGTCGCGCACGAGCGCCGCGACGCGCTGCGGGTCGCACTCGCCGACCGCGGGATCGGCACGCTCGTGCACTACGAGGTGCCGCCCCACCGCACGCAGGCGTATGCCGGCCGCGAGCCGGCCGTGCTGCCCGTGACGGAGCGGCTCGCCGCGCGCGTGCTGAGCCTGCCGCTGCACCCGCAGCTCTCGGACGCCGCCGCGGACGCGGCGATCGCCGCGGTGCGCGACGCCTGCGCGCCGCTGGCCTGAGCACCTGCCCGCAAGCGAAGTCGCCGCGGTCCGATGGCGCCGGATCGTGGATGCCGAGCGACGCCCGCGCGCGCAGTCGTAGCGGAGCTACGGCGAGCACGTGGGTGGCGTTCGGCGCCGCGAGACGGTGTCAGCGGGCCGCGGCGATTGCGGCCAGCTCGGCCGGTCGCAGAAAGACGTGCAGCTCGCCGTCGGCGATGCCCGCGAGCGCGCCCTTCTTCATGCGCACGCGCGCGCCCGTGAGGTCGAGCACGGCCTGCGCGACGTCGGGGTTGTGGCCGACGAGCAGCACGTCGGAGCCGAAGCCGGCCGCGACCCGCTCGGCGTCGAAGCGCCCGCCGTCCAGCTCGTGCGCGATCTGCACCTCCAGCCCGAGCGACGCGCACGCCAGCTCCGCCGTCTCCCGCGCCCGCACGCGCGGGCTCGACAGGCACGCGTCGAGCCGCACGCCGAGCACGGCGAGCGCCGCGCCGGCGGCACGCGCCTGAGCATGCCCCTTCGCCGTCAAGGGCCGCTCGGCGTCCGGCCGGCCGTCGGGGTCCTCGGCGTCGGCGTGGCGCAGCAGCCAGAGCATCACGCCGCCGCGCCCGCCTCCGCCGCCAGCTCGGCGCGGCGCGCCGGGTCCTGGAAGGGGGCGGGATCGCGCAGGTAGTCGGCGATCACCTCCAGCTCGCGGTCGCTCGCGGCGCCGCGCAGCGCGCCGATCGCCGCATCGTCGAGCACCAGCAGCGAGACGAGCCGCACGCCGGCCGCGTCGGCGCGGCGGCGCGCCTCGGCGCCGCGCTCGAGGAACACGACGACCGCCTCGGTGCGGACGTCCTCGAGGCCGCGGCGCTCCAGCTCCAGCTCCAGCTGGCGCAGCGCGATCTCCTTCGAGTCGAAGCCGGTCACGAGGTCGTCGACGAGCACGACGCGGTCGCCGGCGCGGAAGCCGCCCTCGACGAGCCGGTGGCTGCCGTAGGACTCCGCCGCCGCGCCGTCCGCGAGGTCGTCGACCCGGCGCACGCCGGGCAGCTTGCGCGTGTAGCCCATCGGCAGCCCGAGCCTGTAGGCGAAGCCGGCGGCGAACGGGACCCCGGCGGCGGCGAGGCCGACGAGCTGCGTCGCCTCCGGCAGCTCCCGCTCGACCAGCTCCGAGCCGGCGTCGACCAGGAAGCGGAACAGCTCCGGGTCCGACGGCGCGTCGCGGAAGTTCACGTAGAAGGGGCTCCACGCCCCCGACATCAGCTCCCAGCCCTCGGGGCGGTCGCGCAGCCACGTGCGGATCACGCCGGCGGCGTAGAGGCGGCGCACCAGCTCGCCGGCCAGCTCGCGCTTGCGCTCGTCCCAGCTCACGGCGCGAGCGTATCGCGCACGGCGCCGCGGGGCCGCCGCCCCTGGACGAAGGTCGGCACGCCGCCTGCGGCGCCCGCCTGGCAGCATCCGGGCCGTGCTCGCGATCGTGCTGACCGTGATCGTCGCGACGGCCGCGGGGCTCGCCGTGGAGCGGCGCGACAACGCCGCCGCACACACGGCGCGACTCGTCGTGCTGAAGACGATGCTGTGGGTGCTCGTGCCGTTCGTCGCGTACGTGAACATCGCGCGCGCGCACATCTCGCTGGACGCGGGGCTGTCGATCGCGATCGCGGCCGCGTCGATCCTCGTCGCCGGCACGATCATGTGGCGGCTCGGGCGCGGGCCGTTCGCGCTCCCGGACGCGTCGGTCGGCGCGGCGGTCGTCTGCACGATCCAGGCGAACACCGCGTACTTCGGGCTGCCGCTCGTCGCGACGCTGTTCTCGCGCGAGGAGCTCTCGCAGGCGGTCGTCTACGACGGGCTCGTGTCGCTGCCGATGTTCGTGCTCGTCAGCTTCACCGTCGGCGCGCGGCTGGGTCACGCGGGCGGCGCCGGCCTGCGCGCGCAGCTGCGCACCGGCCTGCTGCGCAACCCGGTCCTGCTGGCGGTGGTCGCCGCGCTGCTGGTCCCCGACGCGTGGGCGCCGGCCGCGCTCGTGACGCCCTCGCACCTCGCGGTCTACGCGCTGCTGCCGCTCGGCTTCTTCGTCGTCGGCGTGACGCTCGGCGACGAGGCGAAGGACGGCATGCTGCGGATCCCACCGCCGCTGACGCCACCGATCGCGGCCGTCGTCGTGCTGCGGATGGCGTTCGTCCCGCTCGTGCTGCTCGTCGTCGGGCTGGCGATCGACGTGCCGGCCCCGTTCTACCTGATGGCCGCGATGCCCGTGGGCGTGAACACCGTGCTCGTCGGGCACGCGACCGGGCTCGACCTGCGACTGACGTCGTCGAGCATCGCGTGGGCGACGTCGATCGCCCTCGTCGGGGTGACCGCGATCGCGCTCGTGCGGGCATTTTGACATCCTCGGCAGCCCGCAGTACCTTCACCGTTTAACACCTATCTTTTGGTGCAACGGGGGAAAGGAAGAATCTATGCGCACGCGCGGAGCGCTCGCGCTTGCCGGACTCGCCGCGACGGCCGTCCTGGGACTGGCCGTCGGCCCGGCGTCCGCGGGCAAGCTGAGCTTCAGCAACCAGCGCTTCAGAATAGTCTGGGCGAGTGTCGAATTCACCGGCGAACTCGGCACTCCGATCATCAGATGCCCGGTCACGATGGAAGGCAGCTTCCACTCGGCGACGTTCCAGAAGCAGGTCGGCCTGCTAGTCGGCTACATCAGCAGAGCCACGGCGGTGAACACGAGCTGCACCGGCGGAACCGCAACCCTCCTACAGACCAACCTGCCCTGGCACCTCAAATACAACCGCTTCTACGGAACGCTACCGAACATAACTACTATTGAGTTCGTGGTGGGAACGTTCGAGGTTCGATTGAAAGCTGAAGACATATGCCTATTCATAGCGAACGGGCTGGAATCGGCGATAGGCATCGAACGTGAAGTCGGCGGTGCGGCGAACGGCGCTCACTTCCAGGCCAATTTTGAACTCCAGAAGGTCGCCGGCGGCGGGCTGTGCTTCAACACAAGAATAAATACAGAAGGCGGCGGCAGACTCACGCTAC
The DNA here is from genome assembly GCA_963812435.1 of uncultured Actinomycetes bacterium. Taxonomy (GTDB): domain Bacteria; phylum Actinomycetota; class Thermoleophilia; order Solirubrobacterales; family Solirubrobacteraceae; genus Conexibacter. The sequence goes on along the minus strand of CAWEUZ010000002.1, from coordinate 1,480,927 downwards.
TAGGGAACACCGCCGCGATCACCATAAGACTAATATAGATCGAGCGGACCGGACCCCGCGACTTCGACGGGCGGCCAAGGACGGCGGCGCACTTCTCCTCCCTATGGCGATACCGCGTCGCCGCCCCGTCCCGCAGGCTGAACGGCATGAGCTTCCTCCCGCCCACGCCGCCGACGCCGACCGGCCCGCTGCTGCTCACCGGCGCGACCGGCTTCCTCGGGATGGAGCTGCTGGCGCGCTACCTCGAGCGCACCGACCGGACCGTCTACGCGCTCGTGCGAGCGCGCGACGACGCCGAGGCGCAGGCACGGCTGCGCGCCGCCGTCGAACGCGTCGTCGACGCGCCGGGCCGCTTCGACCACCGCGTGCTGGCGATCCGCGGCGACGTCGCCCAGCCCGGCCTCGGCCTCTCGCGCAGCCGCCGCCTCGCGCTCGCCGAATCGGTCACGGAGATCGTCCACTCGGCGGCGTCGGTCTCCTTCACGCTGCCGCTCGAGGAGGCGCGCGAGATCAACGTCGAGGGCACCCAGCGGATGCTGGAGCTGGCCGAGCTGTGCACGGCGCACGGCAGCCTGCGGCGCTTCTCCTACGTCTCGACCGCGTACGTCGCCGGCACCGCCACCGGCACGTTCGCGGAGGACGACCTCGATCTCGGCCAGGGCTTCCGCAACAGCTACGAGCGCACGAAGTGGGAGGCCGAGCGGCTCGTGCGCGCCCACGCCGAGCAGCTGCCCGTGCAGATCTTCCGCCCGAGCATCGTCGTCGGCGAGCAGGAGACCGGCTGGACGGCCGCCTTCAACGTCATCTACGCCCCGCTGCGCGCGTTCGCGACCGGCGCGTCGATGCCGCTGATCCCCGGCCGCCGCTCGGCGCCGGTCGACGTCGTGCCGGTCGACTACGTCGCCGACGCGATCTTCGCGCTCGCCAGCCGTCCCGACGGGATCGGCGACGGCGAGACGTACAGCCTCGCGGCCGGCCCGCACGCCAGCAGCGTCGGCGAGCTGGTGTCGCTGTCGGCGCAGGCGTTCGGGCGCCGGCCGCCCGTGACGGTGCCGCCGGCGCTCTACCGCCGCACCGTCCATCCGCTGCTGCTGTCGCGCAGCCGCGGCGCGAAGCGCCGCTGGATGCAGCAGGCGCCGGTGTTCTTCCCCTACTTCGCGCTGCGTGTCCGCCACGACACGTCGTGCGCCCAGATGGCGCTGGCGGCGGACGGACTCGGACCGCCGCCGCTGGCGACCTACTTCGAGCGGCTGGTGGAGTTCGCGGAGGCGGCCAGATGGGGTCGCACCCAGCTGAGCCGCGTCGATGCTGCGGGCACCCGCTCCCGGGCGGCGTTGGCGGCGCCGCCCGGGCGGGTGAGTCCACACCCCCCCGCGCCCGCCCATCCCGCGCGCGCGGGATGACCGACGGCGGCCCCGGTCACCCGGCCCGCCAACCCCGTGGCCGCATCGCGCTCGTGCTGCCGGGCGGCGGCGCGCGCGGCGCCTACGAGGTCGGCGCGCTGTCGGTGCTGCTGCCTGCGCTGGAGGCGCGCGGCGAGCGCGTCTCGCTCGTCTGCGGGACGAGCGTCGGCGCGATCAACGCAGCGCTGCTCGGCTCGCTCGCGCACCTGCCGGCCGAGGCGCAGGCGGAGCTGGCGCTGGAGCGCTGGCGCTCGCTGCGGCGCGACGACGTCGTCGCGCCGCTGCTCGGCAGCGGCCTGCCGCTGCAGCTCGCGCGGCTCGCCGGCGACGCGCTGCGGATCCCCGGCGTGCGCCGCGGCAGCCTGCTCGACCCGCGCCCGCTGCGGCGCTTCCTGGAGCGGCGGCTCGACTGGCAGGGCCTGCATCGCAACGTCGCCGACGGCCTGCTCGACGCCGTCTGCGTGATGGCGACGCAGCTGGCCAGCGGCTCGCCGGTCGCGTTCGTCGAGGCCGGCGGCCACATGCGCCTCCCGGACGCCGGCGCCGACTTCCCGTACGTGCGCGTGAGACTCGAGCACGAGCACGTGCGCGCCTCGGCGGCGATGCCGCTCGTGTTCCCGGCCGTCGAGGTGAAGGCGCCGGAAGCCGCGCGCGGCTTCTACACCGACGGGGCGACGCGCCTCAACAGCCCGATCAAGCCGGCCGTCGAGCTGGGCGCCGACCGCGTCGTCGTGATCGGCTTCGAGCCGCTGCGCAGAGCGTCCGCGCCGGTGCCCGAGCACGTCTCCCCGCACCTCGTGGACGTGCTCGCGAACATGCTCGACGGCCTGCTCGTGGACCAGGTGGCGGACGACGTCCACCGCCTCGTGGCGATCAACGCCTTCTTCGCCGAGTCGATCGGCGTCGGGACGGTCCCGGCCGCGCGCGCCTACCGCGCCGCGCGCGGGCGGCGCCCCTACCGCCGCATCGCCTACGCGCTCGTGACGCCGGAGCGCCCGCGCGAGCTGGGCCGGCTCGCGCTGGAGACGTTCTCCAACCGCTACGGCGGCATGCGCGCGGCGGCCGCTCCGCCGGACCTGCTGCTGCTCGGCCGCCTGCTGCGCGGGCGCACCGACGCCGGCGGCGACCTGCTGTCGTTCCTGTTCTTCGACCCGGCCTACGTCGAGGTGCTGATCGAGGCCGGCAGGCGCGACGCGCAGCGCTGGCTGACGCGCCATCCGGCGTTCTGGTGCAGCGACGGCGGCCACGACTTCGACATGGCCGCCGTCGCCGACCAGAGCGCGCAGGAGGCCGCGTCACTCGACGAGTGGCGCAGCCTCAGGCGCGGGTGATCCGGGCGCCGCTCAGCGGCGGCGTCCGGCGTGTCTTCTGTGTCTGCTTCTCGCGCTTCTTCTTCTCGCTCTCGGCTTGGCCTTGAGCGTCAGCGCGACCGTCGTGCCCTCGGCGCCGCTCGCGCCCGTGCCGGGTCTCGAGGACTTGACGACGAGCTTCGGCAGTCTTCTGCCTCTTCTCGCTCTCGGCTTCGTGACTCTGCCGAGGGCGCAGTGCGCTCTGCTCAGCGCCGCTCTCGCCCCCGCCAGCGAGAGGCCGGCGAGTCTCGGGACGACGCAGCGGACGCTCGCGATTCCGGGCGGCTGGGGCTGGAGCTGCGGCTGCGGCTGCTGCTGCGGCTGCACGACCGGCGGCGCGACGACCGTCCACGTCGCGACCGCCGGCGTCGCCTCGAGCACGCCGAACTTGCTGCGCCCGCGCACCGCGAACGTGTGCGTGCCGACGCCGACCGTGTAGGAGGCCGGGCTCGTGCAGGGCTGGAAGGCGCCGCCGTCGAGCTGGCACTCGAACGTCGCGAAGAGGTCGCCGGCCCCGAACGCGAACGTCGCGGTCGTGCTCGTGGTCCCGTTCGCCGGAGCGGTGGAGATCACGGTGTCGGGCGCCGGGGTCCCGCCGGCCGGCGGCACGAGTCTGTCGAGCGCGTCGGCGACGTTGAGGCGCCCGCCGGTCGTCGTCCTGCCGGCCAGCGAGGCGACCGGGTCGACCGACGACAGCAGCGCTCTCTTGACCTCGGCGACGGTCGCGGATGGCTTCAGCGAGAACAGCAGCCCCGCCGCGCCCGTGACGTGCGGCGCCGCCATCGAGGTGCCGTCGAGGAAGCCGTAGGCCTGCGCCTGGCCGACCGCCTGGGCGCAGCGCAGATCGACGTCGTCGAGCCACACGCCGCTGCCGGCCGACGGCGACGCGCCGGTCGTGAAGCGCACGTCGACGCTGACGCTGCCGCCCGCGTTGAACGCGGCCGGCAGGTCGAGGAAGCGGCGGTCGAGCCCTCTGACTCTGGCGTCGGTGGTGGCGGGCGAGCTGCTGGCTCCGGCGACCTCGGAGCCGTTCAGCAGCACCGCGTAGCGATAGCTGCCGCTCGTCCCGAGCTGGACGCGACGCGACTGGGTGATGCGGCAGCCGCCGTTCGGCGGGACCGTCACCGCCACCGACCGCGACTCGCGCACCGCGTTGGCCGGCGGGTCGGCGCCGGGCGAGTCGCTGATGCCGAACGACGTCAGCGGCGCCTCGTTCGTGCGTGCGAAGCCGCCGTCCGCCCCGACCGCCGTCCACTTCGACGCGAAGTCGTCGGCCGCGAAGCTCTCCTGCAGCGGGAACGTGAACGGATAGGTGCTGAGCACGTCCGTCCCCGGGGCGCCGAGGTCGACCGAGGTCAGCCCCCAGTCGGAGAAGCTCGCGAGGCCGTCGGACTGGTCGGTCGCCGCGACGCAGACGATGTTGTCGACTGCGCCGCCGATGCCGGAGGTCGTCGGGTCGTACGCGCACGGGTAGTGCGGGACGCCGCCCGGATCGTTGTCCTCGGCGTCGTTGCCGGCCGAGATCACGAACAGCGTTCTGGGGTTCGAAGCGAACGCGTCGCGCAGCGTCGCGTTGAACGTTCTGCCGCCGAGCGACAGGTTCGCCGCACGCGCGCCGTGCACGCCCGCATAGTTGATCGCCTGGATCAGCGCGGAGTCGGGACAGGTGGGCAGGCACACGCGCAGCGGCATGATCCGCACGTTCTGCGCGACGCCGCTGATGCCGACGCCGTTGTTGCCCGCCGCCCCGATCGTCCCGGCCGTGTGGACGCCGTGGCCGCCCTCGACCAGATCGTCGTCCGTCGGGTCTCCGTCGACTCCCGGTCTGGAGCCGACGAAGTCCGCGCCGTGCGTGTCGTCGACGATGCCGTTGGAGTCGTCGTCGGCGCCGTTGGCCGGATCGGCCGGGTTCGTCCACGCCACCGGTCCGAGGTCCGGGTGCTCGAAGCGATAGCCGCTGTCGATGTCCGCGACGACGATCGCGGAGGAGCCGCGGGTGCGGTCCCAGGCGCGGTCGGCGTCGACGTCGTCGCCGGCGACCGCGGGGGCGCCGTTGATCCCGAGGCCCAGGTTCTGCAGGCCCCACAGCTGGCCGAACAGCGGATCGTTCGTGGTCGCGTGCAGGGTCTCGACGTTGTCGCGCACGGCCACGCGCACCGACGGGTCGTCGCGCAGCGCTGCGAGCGCGTCGGCGACCGACTGGCCCGGCTGCGGCTCGACGAGCTGGAAGCTCGGCTTGCCGAGCGTGCGCACGAGCGCGGCGTCGGCGTCGTCGCGCGCGTCGACGCGGTCGGTGCTGCCGACTCCCGCCTCCCACTCGACGATGATGCGGTCCGACGGCGCGGCCGTCGGCGGGCCTGCCGTCTCGGCGCGCTCCTGCGCGGCGGCGGCGCTCGCCGGCAGCACGAGCAGTGCGGCCAGCGCGAGCGCAAGCGTGTGGCGGGTCATCGGCGTCCTCTCCGGTGTCTTCTGTGTCTGGGTCTGGGTCTGCCGAGCTTCACGGCGACGCTCGCGCCGTCGGCGCGCAGCGCCCCGGCGCCCGGTCTGGAAGAGCGCACGACGAGCCCGTGGGCTCTGCGCAGCGCCCGCGGCCGTCTGACTGCGCCGAGCCTGCAGCGCGCGCGTCTCAGCGCGCGCCGCGCTCTTCTCAGCGACTTGCCCGCCAGCTTCGGAACCTTGCACTGCAGCACCGTCCACGTCACGGTCGCGGGCGTCGGGTCGGCGACGATCCCGCGCGGCGACTTCGCGCGCACGGCGAGCGTGTGCCGGCCGCCTCTGACGGTGAAGGTCACGGGGCTGGCGCAGGCGGCGAACGCGGCGCCGTCGAGCTGGCACTCGAACGCGGCCGGCACGGGGACGTCGGCGCGCGCGAACGCGAACGTCGCGCGTCTCGATCTGACGACCTTTCTCGGCGCGCTCGCGATGCGCGTGTCCGGCTGGCGGATCTCGTCCAGCGCGGCGGCGGCGTCGACGCGCCCGCCGCTGACCGTCTTGCCGGCGAGCGCCGCGACGGGGCGGACCGTCGCGAGCAGCGCCGCGCGCACCTGCCCGGCCGACGCCGACGGGTTCAGCGAGAACAGCAGTCCGGCCGCGCCCGTCACGTGCGGCGCCGCCATCGAGGTGCCGTCGAGGAACGTGTACGTCGGGTACTGGCACGTGAAGGCGATGTTGTCCAGCCACACGCCGTCGGCGCTTCTCGGCGCGGCGCCGGCCGTGTAGGTGAAGGCGAGCTGGAGCGTGCCGCCGCCGGCCACCGCCGCGTCGTCGACGTCGAACGACACGTCGCCCGAGCCCGCTCTCGCGTTCGACAGCCCGTCGACCGCTCTCCCGTCGAGCAGCACGGCGTAGTCGAACATCCCGTCGCCGGTCAGCGTCCGGGTCTGGTCGAGCCGGCACGATCTGACGCCCGCGGGCAGCGCCACGCCGACTGAGGTCGAGGCGCGCACGCTTCTCGCCACCGGGGCGGCGCCGGGCGAGTCGCTGATCCCGAACGACGTCAGCGGCGCCTCGTTCGTGCGCGCGAAGCCGCCGGCTCTGCCGGTCGCGGTCCAGTGCGACGCGAAGTCGTCGAGCGTGAAGCGCTGCTCGACCGCGGTCAGCGCGGGGAACGTGCTGAGGATCTCCGTCCCGGGCGCGCCGACGTCGACCGTCGTGGGGCCGAAGTTCGAGAAGCCCGCGAGCTGGTCCGCCTGCGTGGTCGCCGCGACGCAGACGATGTTGTCGAGCGGGTACGAGCACGGGAACGTCGGCACCGCGTCGTTGTCGTCGCCGATCCCGTCGTCGCCGCCGTTGCCGGCCGAGATCACGAACAGCACCTGCGGGTTGGCCGCCAGCGCCGCCTGGATCGACGCGCTCGACGACAGCCCGCCGAACGACATGTTCGCCGCCCGCGCGCCGTGCGCGGCCGCGTAGTTGATCGCGGCGATCTGCGAGGAGGACGGGCAGCGGGTGACGCGCAGGACGGTCGAGAAGGAGCACACGCGCAGCGGCATGATCCGCACGTCCTGCGCGACGCCGCTGACGCCGACGCCGTTGTTGCCCGCGGCGCCCATCGTGCCCGCCGTGTGCACGCCGTGGCCGCCGTCGATCAGGTCGTCGTCGGTCGGGTCGCCGTCGATCGCGGGCGCGTCGGCGTTGCCGCCGACGAAGTCCGCGCCGTGCGTGTCGTCGACGATCCCGTTGCCGTCGTCGTCGACGCCGTTGGCCGGATCGGCCGGGTTCGTCCACGCCACCGGTGCGAGGTCGGGATGGTCGAAGCGGTAGCCGGAGTCGAGGTCCGCGATCACCGTCGAGGAGCTCCCGCGGGTGCGGTCCCACGCGGCGAGCGCGTCGATGTCCGCGCCGGGCAGCGCAGCGGGCGCGCCGTCGATCGCGGCGCCGGTGTTCTGCAGCCCCCACTGCTGGCCGAGCAGCGGATCGTTCGAGGTCGCGTGCAGGACGTCGAAGGCGTCGCGCTCGGCCACCTGCACGGACGGGTCGCCGCGCAGCGCGGCGAGCGCGTCGGGGACGCTCTGCCCCGGCTGCGGACGCAGCAGCTGGAAGCGCGCGTCGCCGAGCGTGCGCACGAGGGCCGCGTCGGCGTCGTCGCGCGCCGCGAGGCGGTCGCCGCGATCTGCGCCCGGCTCCCACACGACGATCACACGGCCCGGGACGGCGCCCGCCGCCGCCGCCGGCACGCGCTGCTCCTGCCCCGCGGTCGCAGCGGACGGCACGGCGAGGGCCCCGACGACGAGCAAGGCGCAGGCGAGGCGGGCGGTTCCGATGCGGTGAGAGGGCACGGCGGCAGGTCCCGATCGGGGCGGGACGACGCAGGCTATTGCATCTGCGCCGGCCCGCGCAGCCGCTACGGCGATCGCCGTAGCGTCCCTGACCTGACAGACCGGCGCGAATGGAAAACGCGCTCGTCTAACCTCGGTGGATGCGATCCCATCGACGGTGGTACCTCCCTCTGCTCGCCCTCGCCGGCCTGGCGCTCGGAGCGCCCGCCGTCGCCTCGGCCGAGCCGGTCAACCTGTTCAACTTCCACGTGACGGACATCAAGCCGGGCGGGCGCTTCACGCTCCAGTTCCATGCGCAGACGTTCGACACCACCGGCGGCGTGCCGCCGTCCCCGACGGCGAACTACCTGCGCATCCCGAAGGGTGCGACGCTGCGCAGAGAGTTCCTCAACAAGAGATATTTCTGCGACGGGCCGGGGCTGCGCACGGCGATCGACACGATGGACTTCAGCGGCGTGCCGTTCACGAAGCGCGTGCAGAACCTCAAGCCGTTCATCAAGAACCTCCAGAGAGTCGGCCGCAGCGCGCGCGCCAGAAAGGCGCTCGCGAACGCGCAGGCCTGCGACCGCGCGCGCATCGGACAGGGGACGGTGAGAGTCGACGCGCGCGGCTTCTCGCCGAAGCTCGACAGACTGATCGACGGCACCTTCTCGATCTTCTTCAGCAAGGCGACGACACCGGGCGCCGTGGCCGCCTTCACCGTCCTGGGCGCCGCCGACGAGGACCAGGAGATCGTCAAGCGCAGAACCTTCGAGGTGCTCACCGCCGTGCACGTGGCGCTGAACGCGAACTTCGTCAACGACCCGACGCCCGACGGCCTCTTCGGCTACCGCCTCGACCTGCCGCCCGGCGACATCAACGGCATCAGAGTCAGCCTCGCCGAGATCGACGTGACGACCAGAGGCCTGACGCTGCTCAAGGGCACCTGCCTCAAGCAGGACGCCAGAGGCAGATGCGTGAAGCGACAGAGAAGAACGCTCTTCTGGTTCACGATCCCGCCGTGCCCCCCGTCCGGCAGCTTCAGCTTCCAGGAGTTCTTCAGCTACGACCCGCCGGCCGCGAACAGCCTGAACACGGTGCAGTTCGCCTGCCCGAAGTTCCTCCAGTAGGCGGCACGCCCCCGCGCAACCCGCGCGTCGCGTCCTAGTGGGACGCGATGCGCGGGAGGATGCGGTCGAGCCACGCCGGCACGTGCCAGGTGCGCTCGCCGAACAGGCGGATCATCGCCGGCAGCAGGATCAGCCGCACGACCGTCGCGTCGAGCAGCACCGCGACGGTCAGGCCGACGCCGAACTGGCGGATGTTCGTGACCGGCGAGACCGCGAACGACAGGAAGACGGCGGCCATGATGAACGCGGCGCCGGTGATGATCGTGCCGGTCTTCTCGAGCCCGTAGTGGATCGCGCCCTCGGTCGTGCCGGTGCGCGCGCGGCCCTCCAGCAGGCGCGTGATCAGGAACACCTCGTAGTCGATCGAGAGCCCGAAGATGATCGCGAAGATCCCTGAGAGCGCGATCGCGTCGAGGTAGCCGGCGCCGCCGAGCAGCGGCGAGTCGCCCTGGAAGCAGATCACCAGCACGCCGACGGCGGCGCCGGCGGTCACGAGGTTCAGCAGCACGGCGCAGAGCGCCAGGATCGGCGCGCGGAACAGCAGGATCAGCACCAGGAACGTGATCAGCACGAGCGCCACGACGAGGTACGGGAAGCGCGCAGTGGTGTTCGTGTCGAAGTCGTCGAGCAGCACCGCCGGGCCGCCGACGAGCGCGGTCGTCGCGCCCAGCTCGCGCGCGGTGCGCGCGGTCTCCACGCGCAGCAGTCTCGCCATGCCGGCGCTGGCGGGGTCGAACGGGCCCGCCGAGCCGATCACGACGACGCGCGCGGTGCCGCCGCCGTTCTTGACGTTCGTGACGAAGCCGGTGTTGGCCTGCGCCTGCGGGTCGGCGCCTTCGATCGCCGCCAGCACGAAGTAGCCGGAGCCGATGACCCGTCTCAGGCTCGTGCCGCTCTGCCGCAGCGCCGCCTGGCCGCGGTCGTTCTGCACGCGCACGCGCACGACGTTGTCGAGGATCCGCTGCACGCCTCTGCCGAGCTGGTCGGTTCCGCCGACGGCCGCTTGCAGCCCATCGGCGAGCGCCCGCGCGCCGCCGCTGCCGTTCGGCCCGTCGAGCAGCGTGTGCACGCCGGCGTCGAGCTGGTCGAGGCCGTCGCTGAGGCGGCCGCCGCCGTCGGCCAGGCGGTCGGCGCCCGTGGCGGCGGCGCCGAGACCGTCGGCGAGTCTGCCGGTGCCGTCCTCCAGGCGGGTGAGTGCCGTGCGCAGGCGCGCGGTGCCTCTCGCGATCGCCCGCGCGGCGACCGCGTTCGCGGTCTGCGTGGTCAGGGCGTTGCCGAGCGAGCCTTGGACGTCCCCGAGCTGCAGCAGCGCGTCGGAGACCGCTCTCAGCGCGCTCTGGACGTTCGGATCGGACGCGACCGCCGGGTTCGCCGCGTTCGCCGAGCCGAGGCTCCGCAGCGCCGACTGCACGTTCCCCGAGGCGCGGTTGAGCGGGTCGAGCAGGTCTCTGCCGCCGCTGCGGTCGGAGTCGGTCAGCGAGTCGCTGAGCACGTCGACGTTCGTCACCAGCCGTCTCAGGTTCGGCCGCGCTCTCACGAGCGCGTCGTGGATGCGGGTCGCGCCGCCGTCCGCCTGGGCGATTCCCTGCGCGAGCCGGCGCGTGGCGGGCGCCGCGCGCTGCGCGCCGGCGGCCAGCTGGCCGGTCCCGCCCGCGAGCTGGTCGATCCCGAGCACCAGCTGGCTCGCGCCGTCGGCGCCGGCGGCGAGCCCGTCGCGCAGCTGCCCGGTGCCGTTCTCCGCGCGGCTGAGGCCGGTCTCCAGCTGCGTGAGCGGGCCGCCGATGTTCAGTGCCCGTGCCGTCAGTCTGCGCAGCTGCTGGGTGCGGCTCAGCAGGACCGCCGGGCCGAGCACCGACTCCACGCCGGGCAGCTCGCTCACGCGCTCCTGGAAGTCCTCGATCGCCTGCAGCCGTCTCGTCGTCGTGATCGGGCCCGGCGTGCGGAAGTCGACCTCGAACGGCGCCGCGAAGCCGGCGCCGCGCGCCTCCTGGAAGCGCTCGAAGCTGACGCGCGCCGGGTCGTCGGGCGGCAGGTTCGCGAGGTTCGGCGGGCCGGTGTTGAGGCCGATCGCGGGCGCGGCGAGCAGCAGCAGCGGCAGCAGCGTGAAGAAGGCGGCGGCGCCGGGGCGTCTGAGCGCGCGCTCGGCGATCGCGACCCACGGGCTGGCCCCGCGGGCGCCGCCGAACTGCCAGCGGTTCACGTTCGTGCCGAGCACCGTCAGCAGCGCCGGCATCATCAGCAGCGCGACGAGCACCGCCACGACCGTCGCGACGAACAGCCCGAGCGCCGAGGAGACGAGCAGCGAGCCGGGCGCCATCAGCAGCGCCGTCAGCATGCCGACGGCGAGCGCCGAGCCGGCGAACAGCACCGTGCGGCCGGCGCGCGCGGCCGTCTCCTCGACGGCCTCGGGCACGCTGCGCCCGTTCGCCAGCTCCTCGCGGAAGCGCGAGACGACGAGCAGCGAGTAGTCGACCCCGAGCGCGAGCCCGATCATCGCGACGAGGTTCAGCGCCAGCGCGTCGATCTGCACCGTGGTCCCGATCAGACCCATCAGCGCGGTCCCGAGTCTCGTCACGAGCAGGCCGCTGATCGCCGGCACGAGCGCCGCGATCGGGCTGCGGAAGATCGCCAGCAGCATCACGACGAGGATCGGCAGCGCGAGGAACTCGCCCTTGTCGAGCGCATCGAGCGCGGTGTTGTTGATCGCGCGCATCAGCGGCGCCTGGCCCGTCAGCTCGATTCTCAGACCGTCTCTGCCTCTGTAGCGGTCGAGCACGCTCTGCACCGCCGGCGTCGTGTCGTCGAAGATCTGCCGCAGCGTCTTTCTGACCTGGAGCGTCAGCAGCGCCTGACCGGCCTGCTCCGGCAGCACGCGTCTGCCGTCGGAGGTCCACGGACTGAGCACCTCGACGCCGTCGATGCGCCCGAGCTGGCGGACGAGCTGCGGCCCCTCGCGCTCGACGACCGACTGTCTGCCCTGCAGCAGGATCGCCATCGCGATCGTGCTGCCGAACTGCTCCTGCGTCAGCTGCGCGGCGCGTGCCGAGTCGCTGCCGGGGATCTGCAGGTCCGTCTCGTGGATCTGGTGGCGTGCGCTGGACGCCGTCAGCAGCGCCACGGCGAACACGATCGCCCAGGCGCCCAGAATCCATACGGGTCGCCGCGTGGCGAAACGTCCGAGCGACCTCACGCGGGCAGCGCCTCCTTCACCTCACGGCTTATACCTCGGGCGGGAGCGGCGCCGCGCCGCTACGGACCCTGAGATGCACCCTGAGACAGCTCCGCGATCGCGGCCTCGCGCAGCCTGAATTTCTGCACCTTGCCGGTGACCGTCATCGGGAACTCGTCGGCGAAGCGAACGTGGCGGGGGACCTTGTAGTGCGCGATCCGCCCGCGGCAGTGCTCGCGCACGTCCTCCTCGCTGAGCTGGGCGCCCTCGCGCGGGCGGATCCACGCCATCAGCTCCTCGCCGTAGCGCTCGTCCGGCACGCCGATCACGGCGACGTCCTCGATCAGCGGATGCGTGTGCAGGAACTCCTCGACCTCGCGCGGATAGATGTTCTCGCCGCCGCGGATGACCATGTCCTTGCTGCGCCCGACGATGTCCACGTAGCCCTCGTCGTCCATCGTCGCGAGGTCGCCGGTGTGCATCCAGCCGTCGGCGTCGATCGCCTCGGCGGTCCGCTCGGGGTCCTCCCAGTAGCCGACCATCACGGAGTAGCCCCGCGTCAGCAGCTCGCCCGGCTCGCCGCGCGCGACGGTGCCGCCCGTCTCGGGGTCGGCGATCCTGACCTCGACGTGCGGGTGCACGCGGCCGACGGTGCCGACGCGCTTCTCCAGCGGGTCGTCGGCGGCCGTCTGCGTCGAGACGGGCGAGGTCTCCGTCATGCCGTAACAGATCGTCACCTCGGTCATGTGCATGCGCTCGATCACCTCGCGCATCACCTCGACCGGGCACGGCGCGCCGGCCATGATGCCCGTGCGCAGCGAGCCCAGCTCGAACTGCGCGAAGTCGGGGTCGGCAAGGATCGCGATGAACATCGTCGGCACGCCGTAGAGGCTCGTGCAGCGCTCCTCCTGCACCGCCTCCAGCACGGCGCGCGGCTCGAACGACGGGCTCGGCACGACGATCGCGGCGCCGTGCGTCGTGCAGCCGAGGTTGCCCATCACCATCCCGAAGCAGTGGTAGAAGGGCACGGGCACGCAGACGCGGTCGTGCTCGTCGTAGCCGCAGCCCTCGCCGACGAGGAAGCCGTTGTTGAGGATGTTGCGGTGGCTGAGCGTCGCGCCCTTCGGAAAGCCGGTCGTGCCGCTCGTGTACTGGATGTTGATGGGGTCGTTCGGCGACAGATGCGTCGGCAGCGGCGCGTCGCCGCCCGCCATCAGCGCGTCCCACGCGTCGCTCCCCAGCAGCACGACGCGCTCCAGCGTCGGCAGCTTCGGCCGGACCTCCTCGACCATCGCCGCGTAGTCGGAGGTCTTGAACGCCGGCGCCGCGATCAGCATGCGGCAGCCCGACTGGCGCAGCGCGTACTCCAGCTCGGACGTGCGGTAGGCCGGATTGACGTTGACGAGGATCACGCCGGCCCGCGCGGTCGCGTACTGCACGAGCACCCACTCGGCGCAGTTCGGCGCCCAGATCCCGACGCGGTCGCCTGTCCGCAGGCCGGCGGCGATCAGACCGCGGGCGAGGCGGTCGACTTGCGCGTCGAGCTCGGCATAGGTCAGGCGGACGTCCTGGTGGCGGACGATCAGCGCGTCGCGTTCGGGGAAGCGCGCGGCGGTACGCCGCAGGCTCTCGCCGATGGTCTGCTCCAGCAGCGCTCCGCGCTCGGGGCCGCGGGCGTGGGCGTCGGTCATCTCTCCCTCTCCTTGGTCACATTCGAAAGACCGGCACGGATCGTGGCGCGAGCGGCGCGTTCGCGCACGCGCCGAGCGCGAGGCCGACGACGCGGCGCGTGTCGAGCGGGTCGATCACGCCGTCGTCCCACAGGCGGGCCGTCGCGTAGTACGGGTGGCCCTGGCGCTCGTACTGCTCCTTCAGCTGCGCGCCGACCTCCGGCTGCCCGACCTCGGTCATCACCATCGCCGCCTGCTCCCCGCCCATCACGGAGATGCGCGCGTTCGGCCACGTCCACAGGAAGCGCGGGTCGTAGGCGCGCCCGCACATCCCGTAGTTGCCGGCGCCGAACGAGCCGCCGACGATCACGGTGAGCTTCGGCACGCGCGTTGTGCTGACCGCCGCGACGAGCTTCGCGCCGTCCTTCGCGATCCCGCCGGCCTCGTACTCGCGGCCGACCATGAAGCCGGTGATGTTCTGCAGGAACAGCAGCGGGATGCCGCGCTGGTCGCACAGCTCGACGAAGTGCGCGGCCTTGAGGCTCGACTCGCTGAAGAGGATCCCCTGGTTGGCGACGATCCCGACCGGGTGGCCGTGGACGTGGGCGAAGCCGGTGACGACGGTGGTGCCGTAGTCGGCCTTGAACTCGTGGAAGCGGGAGCCGTCGGCGATCCGGGCGACGATCTCCCGGGGGTCGGATGGGGTTCGAGAGTCGGGTGGGACGGCGCCGTAGAGGGTGGTCTCGTCGACCGCGGGGGCCTCGACCGGCTGGCGTTCCCATGGGGCCTCGGGCATCGACGGGAGGGTCCCGACGATGCTGCGGACGATCCTGAGCGCGTGGTCGTCGTCGTCGGCGAGGTGGTCGACGACGCCGGACGTCTTCGCGTGCAGCTCTCCGCCGCCCAGCTCCTCGGCCGTGACCTCCTCGCCGGTGGCGGCCTTCACGAGCGGCGGACCGCCGAGGAAGATCGTGCCCTGGTTCCTGACGATCACCGTCTCGTCGCTCATCGCGGGGACGTAGGCGCCGCCGGCGGTGCAGGAGCCCATCACGGCGGCGATCTGCGGGATGCCCCGGGCCGACATGGTGGCCTGGTTGAAGAAGATCCGCCCGAAGTGCTCGCGGTCCGGGAAGACCTCGTCCTGCAGCGGCAGGAACGCGCCGCCGGAGTCGACGAGGTACACGCACGGCAGGCGGTTCTCCAGCGCCGCGCGCTGCGCGCGCAGGTGCTTCTTGACGGTCAGCGGGTAGTACGTGCCGCCCTTCACGGTCGCGTCGTTCGCGACGACGACGACCTCGCGGCCGTGGACGCGCGCGATGCCGGTCACGACGCCGGCGCCGGGGGCGGCGTCGTCGTAGAGGCCCTCCGCGGCGAGCGGGCTGAGCTCCAGGAAGGGGCTGCCGGGGTCGGCGAGTCGCTCGATCCGCTCGCGCGGCAGGAGCTTCCCGCGGGAGGTGTGCCGCGCCCGGGCCTTGTCCCCGCCCCCCAGCGCGGCCTCGGCCTGGCGCGCCTTGAGGTCCGCCACGAGCGCCGCATGCGCCTCGGCGTTCGCCTCGAACTCCGGCGTCCCCGGTCGCGCGTGGGTATGGAGGACGGTGCTCATCGACCTGCGCTCATCTGGGTCGGCATCTCGACCCCATCGGTCACAGCTCCGTCGGCGAGGGCGACGAGGGGCTGGGATTGGGCGACGCGGTCGCCGGTGGCGACGAAGACGTCGGCGACGACGCCGTCGGCAGGGGCCTGGATCGCCAGCTCCATCTTCATCGATTCGAGCACCACCAACGTGTCGCCCTCGGCGACCGCGGCGCCCGGCTCGGTGCGGACGTCGATGACCGTGCCGGGCATCGGAGCCTCCAAGGAGCCGCCGGCGGCCCGGCCGCCCGCGCGGTCGACGACCAAGGCCCACCGCGACGGGACCCCGCCGTCCACCAGCCACACCGCAGCGCCGTCGGGATAGACCTCGACGGTCCGCAGCACGCCCCCCTCCCCCTCGATGCCCAAGCCGCCCCGCACGCGGCGCACGCCGGAAGCCGGCGCGACGGCCGAGACCCCGCCGTCCGGGCCCACCATCCGCATCCGCGCCGGAGCCCGAGCGCCCCCGAGCCGCCACCCGTCACCGGCATCCCAGGGATCGTCCGACGCCGGCTCCCCGAGCAGCGCGACCACCGCGAGCCCGGCGAGGTCGTCCGCCGCCGCCGGCGCTGCCACCGCCCCGCCGAGCCGCTCGATCAACTCGGTGTCGAGGTCGCCGGCGAGCACCTCCGGCCGCGCCAGCAGCGCCCGCAGGTAGGCGGCATTGGTCGTCGGCCCGACGACGCGCAGCTCCGCCAAGGCCCGGTCGAGCCGGGCCAGGGCGCCGGCGCGGTCGGAGCCCGAGGCGATCACCTTGGCAAGGAGGGGGTCGTAGTGGGCCGTGACCTCGGACCCCTCCTCGATGCCCGAGTCCACGCGCACGCCGGGACCCTCGGGCGAGCGCCACGCCACCACCCGCCCCGTCGAGGGCAGGAAGCCACCGGCCGGGTCCTCCGCGTACACGCGCGCCTCGACCGCCCAGCCGTCCAGGCGCACGTCGGACTGCGCGATCCCCAAGGGCTCCCCCGCCGCCACCCGCAGCTGCAGCTCCACCAGGTCCAAGCCCGTGACCAGCTCCGTCACCGGGTGCTCCACCTGCAGCCGCGCGTTGACCTCGAGGAAGTAGAACGAGGACGGGTCGTCGTGCTCGGCGATCAGCTCGACCGTCCCCGCCCCGACGTATCCGGCGGCCCGCGCCAACGCGCACGCGGCCGAGCCCATCCGCTCCCGCAGCTCGGCGGAGACCACCGGCGACGGCGCCTCCTCGATCACCTTCTGATGGCGGCGCTGCAGCGAGCACTCGCGCTCGCCGAGGTGCACGACGGACCCGTGCGCGTCGGCGATCACCTGCACCTCGATGTGGCGCGAGCGCTCCAGGTAGCGCTCGACCAGCAGACGGTCGTCGCCGAATGCCGCGGTCGCCTCGCGGCGGGCCGCACCGAGCGCGTCCGGCAGGTCGGACGGCGAGCGCACGACGCGCATGCCCTTGCCGCCGCCGCCGGCGGCCGCCTTCAGCAGCAAGGGAAGCGCGGCACCGCTCGCCCACTCGATGATCTCGCCGTCAGTCAATGCACCCGCGGCGCCGGCGCTGAGCCCCCGCACGACCGGCACGCCTGCGGCCGACGCCACCCCTTTCGCGGCGACCTTGTCGCCCAGCAGCGCCATCGCCTCCGGGCTCGGGCCCACGAACGCGATGCCCGCCTCCGCGCAAGCGCGCGCGAACGCCGGACGCTCGGAGAGGAAGCCGTAGCCGGGGTGGATCGCGTCCGCCGAGACCGCCTGCGCCGCCGCGATCACCTTCTCGACGTCCAGGTAGGACTCGGCCGCCGGCGCCGCGCCGAGCCGCACCGCGCGGTCCGCCGAGCGCACGTGCACAGCGTCCGCGTCGGCGTCGCCGAACACCGCCACCGACTCCACGCCCAGCCGTCGCAGCGTCCGCGCGACTCGCACCGCGATCTCGCCGCGGTTGGCGATCAGAACGCGGGAGAACACGCGGTCAGCTCCCTCGATGCCAGTCCACCGGGCCCGCCACGAGCGTGTGCGAGCCGAGCGGTCGGCCGAGCACGTCGACGGCCATGCCCGAGGCGACGATCAACGCGGGCAGGTCGATCCCCGTCGCGATCCCCATCTCCTCGAGCATCGAGACGAGGTCCTCCGTCGCGATGTTGCCGGTCGCGCCCGGCGGGACCGGACAGCCGCCGAGCTCGCCGAAGGAGGATTCGAACGAGTCGACGCCGGCCGCCAGCGCCGCCACGACGTTCGCGAGCCCCTGCCCGCGCGTGTTGTGGAAGTGCGCCGTCAGCTCGACCTCGCCGCCGAGCGCCTCCCTCCAGCGGGGGAACAGCTCCCCCACCTGCCGCGGGTTCGCCATCCCGGTCGTGTCGCCGAAGCCGACCTCCTGCGCGCCCGCGTCGGCCAGCGCACGCGCGATCTCGGCGACGCGCTCGGGCGGCACGTGGCCCTCGTACGGGCAGCCGAACGACGTCGAGATCACGCCCTCGCAGCGCAGCCCCTCGGCGCGGGCGCGCTCCAGCACGCGCGAGACGCCATCCAGCGACTCGGCGATCGAGCGGTTGACGTTCTTGCGGTTGTGCGTCTCCGACGCGCTGAGGAAGACGTTGACCTCGTGGATCCGATCGCGGTGCTGCAGCGCGTTGTCGAGCCCACGCTCGTTGGGGACGAGCACGCTCACGCTCACGTCGCCGGGCAGCTCGATCGCCTCCAGCACCGCGGCGGCGTCGTGCAGCTGCGGGATCACGTCCGCGCGCACGAAGCTCGTCACCTCGATCCTCTTCAGGCCGGTGCGGCCGAGCTGGTCGATCAGCCGCACCTTGTCGACGGTCTCGATCACCTCCGGCTCGTTCTGGAAGCCGTCGCGCGGGCCGACCTCGCGGATGCGGACCGAACTCGGCATCCCGCCCACCCCGAGCACGGCGATCAGGCCCCCAGCGCCCGCGCGATCACCATCTGCTGGACCTCGTCGGTCCCCTCGCCGATCGTGAGGATCTTCGCGTCGCGGTAGAAGCGGCAGACCGGGTACTCCTCCATGTAGCCGTAGCCGCCGTGGATCTGCACGGCCTCCTCGGCGCAGCGCACCGCGAGCCGGCCCGTCTTGAGCTTCGCCTGCGCGGCCGTGAGCGTGAAGCTCTCTCTCTTGTCCTTCAGCCGCGCAGCCTTGTAGACGAGCAGCCGCGCCGCCTCGATCTCCGTCGCCATGTCGGCGAGCTTGGCCTGGATCGCCTGGAACTTCGAGATCGGCTGGCCGAACGCCTTGCGCTCCTTCGCGTAGGAGAGCGCCTCGTCCAGAGCGCCCTGCGCGAGCCCGAGCCCCATCGCCGCGACGCCGATGCGGCCGATGTCGAGCACGTGCAGGAACTGCTTGAAGCCCCCGCCGCGCGGCCCGAGCAGGTTCTCCGCGGGGACCCGGCAGTCGGTGAACGTGAGCGGGCGCGTGTCGGACGCGTTCCAGCCCATCTTGCGGTAGGGCTCGCCCTGCTCGTAGCCGGGGGTGCCGTTGGCGACGATCAGGTTGGAGATCTCGTCGTCGCCGGTCTTGGCGGTGATGCAGACGACGCCGGAGATGTCGGTCCCGGCGTTGGTGATGAACTGCTTCGCGCCGTCGACGACCCACTCGTCGCCGTCGAGCCGCGCGCGCGTCTTGACGTTGCCGGCGTCGCTTCCCGCCTCCGGCTCGGTCAGGCCGAACGCGCCGAGCAGCTCCCCCGCGCACAGCCGCGGCAGCCACTCCGCTCTCTGCTGCTCGCTGCCGAACAGCCAGATCGGCTGCGTGCCGAGGGAGGTGTGCGCGCACAGCGTGATCGCGACGGAGGAGTCGACGCGCGTCAGCTCCTCCACCGCGAGCGCGTACGCGAGCGTGTCGCCGCCGCCCCCGCCGACCTCCTGCGGGAACGGGATGCCCATCAGGTTGAGGTCGCCGAGCTGTCTGACGAGCTCGTACGGGAAGCGCTTCTCGCGGTCCAGCTCCTCGGCGATGGGCGCGACCTCGTTGGTCGCGAAGTCGCGCACGGTGCGCTGGATCAGGCGGTGGTCGTCGGAGAGGTCGAAGTCCATGTCGCCGACAATACCGAACGGTCGCTCGAATTTCGAATGACCGTTCGAATCCCGCTAGCCTGTGGCGATGCCCGCCGCCGCGCCGCCGACCCGACCCGCCCTGCGCGCCCGCTACGACCGCAAGCAGCAGGAGGTCGTCGCCACGGCCGCGCGCCTGTTCGCCGAGCGCGGCTACCAGGCGACCTCGATGCAGGACCTGACCGAGGCGACGGGGCTCGCCGCCGGCGGCCTCTACCACTACATCGGGAGCAAGGAGCAGCTGCTGATCCGCATCTGCGACGAGCTGCTGGAGCCGCTGCTGGAGCGGGCGCGCGCGATCGTCGCGCGGCCGGCGCCCGCGACCGAGCACCTGCACGAGCTGGTGCGCGCGTGGCTCGGGCACGTCGCGACGCACCGCGACCACATGCTCGTGTTCGCGCAGGAGCGCCACGCGATCGAACGCGGGCCGCAGTGGCGTGAAGTGCGCCGCCAGCGCAAGGCGTTCGAGAAGATCCTCGACGACGTGCTCGCACGAGGAGAGCAGGACGGGACGATGGCCTTCGCCGACCGCGGGCTGACGCTGCTCGCACTGCTGGGGATGGTCAACCACACCGCGACGTGGCTGCGCCCGCGCGGGCGCCTCTCCCCCGAGCAGATCGCCGACGGCTACTGCGACCTGTTGCTGAAGGCGGCTGCGCGATGAGCGGAGCGGCGCCCCCGATCCTCTGGCAGCCGTCGGCGGAGCGCGTCGAGCGCGCGTGGCTCACGAGATACCGGCGCTGGCTGGAGCCGCGCATCGCCCGCACGTTCGGCTCCTACCACGAGCTGTGGCAGTGGTCGGTCGACGACGTCGACGCCTTCTGGCGCTCGATCTGGGACTTCTTCGGCGTGCAGGCCGACGGCTCGCCCGAGCGCGTGCTCGGCAGCCGCGCGATGCCGGGCGCGGAGTGGTTCCCCGACGTGGCGCTCAACTACGCCGAGCACGTCTTCCGCGAGCGCGAGCCGGCGGCGGTCGCGATCCGCCATGCCGGCGAGGAGCGCGCGGTCGCGGAGCTGACGTGGGGCGAGCTGCAGGCGCTGACGGCGCGGATCGCTGCGGGGCTGCGCGCGCAGGGCGTCGGGCGCGGCGACCGCGTGGTGGCGTACCTGCCGAACGTCCCCGAGGCGATCGCGGCGATGCTCGCGTGCGCGTCGATCGGCGCGGTGTGGTCCTCCTGCTCGCCGGACTTCGGCGCGCGGTCGGTCGTCGACCGCTTCGCGCAGATCGAGCCGACCGTCCTGCTCGCGGTGGACGGCTACCGCTACAACGGCAGAGCGTTCGACCGCCGCGAGGTCGTGGCGGGGCTGATGCGGGAGATGCCGTCGCTGCGGGCGACCGTGCTGCTGCCGTACCTGGACCCCGATGCCGCGCTGGACGGGACGCTCGCCTGGGACGACTTCCTCGGTCCGGCCGACGCGTCGCTCGACTTGGAGCGCGTCCCCTTTGCGCACCCGCTGTGGGTCCTCTACTCCTCCGGCACGACCGGCCTCCCCAAGGCCATCGTGCAGGGCCACGGCGGGATCCTGCTGGAGCAGCTGAAGAAGCTCCACCTGCACCTCGACGCGCATGCCGAGGACCGCGTCTTCTGGTTCACCACGACCGGCTGGATGATGTGGAACTTCCTGCTCGGCGTGCTGCTCACGCCAGCGTCGGTCGTGCTCTACGACGGCAGCCCGGCGGAGCCGGACATGGACGTGCTGTGGAAGCTCGCGGCCGACACCGGCGTGACGATCTTCGGCACGAGCGCGTCGTACATCGCGCAGTGCATGAAGGACGGCGTCGAGCCGACGGCGGGCGGACGCGACCTGAGCAGGCTGCAGGCGGTCGGCTCGACCGGCTCGCCGCTCGCGCCGGAGGGCTTCCAGTGGGTCTCCGACCACCTCGGCGCCGACACGTGGCTGTTCTCGACCTCCGGCGGGACCGACGTCTGCACCGCGTTCGTCGGCGGCGTGCCGACGCTGCCGGTGTACCGCGGCGAGCTGCAGGGCGCGTCGCTGGGCTGCAAGGTCGAGGCGTGGGACCCGGATGGCAGAGCGTTGACCGGCGAGGTCGGCGAGCTGGTGATCACGGAGCCGATGCCGTCGATGCCGGTGTCGTTGTGGAACGACCCGGACGGCTCGCGCTACCGCGACAGCTACTTCGACATGTACCCCGGGATCTGGCGCCACGGCGACTGGATCGAGCTGACCGAACGCGGCACCGCGATCATCAGCGGCCGCTCCGACGCGACGATCAACCGCGGCGGGATCCGCATGGGGACGGCGGAGATCTACCGCGCCGTGCTCGCGCTGCCGGAGATCCTCGACGCGCTCGTCGTCGACGTCGACGGCTGGATGCCGCTGTTCGTCGTGCTGCGACCCGGGGCCGTGCTCGACGAGGACCTGACGAAGCGGATCGCCGCGCGCGTGCGCGAGGACTGCTCGCCGCGCCACGTGCCGAACGAGGTCCACGCCGTCGCCGAGGTCCCGCGCACGCTGTCCGGCAAGGTGCTCGAGATCCCCGTCAAGCGGATCCTCCAGGGCACGCCGCCGGAGCGCGCAGCGAGCCGCGACTCGCTGAGAAACCCCGCCGCGCTCGACTGGTTCGCCGACTTCGCGGCGCGGCGTGCTGCGACGGCGCAGTAGCTACCGCAACCGTCGCAACACGCGACCCTGCCCGTCCTGCCAGATGACAGCGCGCGCGCGGGGCGGACGTACCCGCGCCGTCGCGATCCAAACGTTGCCGCGCACCGGCGCCACGCTCCGCGTGCCGTCACCGAAGCGCACCTCGACGCGCGCGACGCCGTCCGGCGCCATGCCGATCAGCCGGCGGCCGTACGAGCCGTAGGCGGCGCGGCCGTGCCGGTAGGCGTCGAGATCGAACACGGCGGCGGTGCCGCCGCCGCGCCGCCCGAGCGCGTACACCGTGAGGTGGAGCCGCCTTGCCTGCTCGCGCGC
Source organism: uncultured Actinomycetes bacterium (assembly GCA_963812435.1). Taxonomy (GTDB): domain Bacteria; phylum Actinomycetota; class Thermoleophilia; order Solirubrobacterales; family Solirubrobacteraceae; genus Conexibacter. The sequence goes on along the minus strand of CAWEUZ010000002.1, from coordinate 1,458,851 downwards.
ACGGCGCACCAGCACCGCCTCCCGCTCGCGCTGCTGCGGGGTGAGCGTGCGCAGGCAGCCCGGCGACGGCAGCGTGGCCGGCGATCGATCCGTCGTCGGCACGAGGTACAGCCCGTCGCCGTTCGGCGCGCGGCGCAGCAGGCGGATCGCGTCGACCTCGACCGTCGCGTGGGTCGGCATGCGCAGCGTCGACCGCATGAACCATCTCGGCGGCATGTCGTCGGGCCGCTGCAGGCGCCGCAGCGCGGCGAGGCGACTCCGCACCGCGGCGGGCGGCAGCGCCGCGACGACCTGCGGCGGTCTGCTCATGTCGATGCCGGGCCCGCCGCACATGTGGCTGCGGAAGACGACGCCGGTCGAGAGGTCGTTCGTCCCGTACGGGATCCCGAGCTGCCCGACCGGCCCGCCGTCCGCGCCCTGCGCGTCGGCGCGCAGCGCGCCGGCCGGCCCGTCCAGCTCGGCGACCCAGTAGGCGAACTCGCGTCTGAGCCCCAGCGCGGCCAGCAGGCGCGGGTCGCGCACGTGGATCACGCGCGACCGCACGTCCCCGCGCAGCTCGCGCGGGCCCTGCAGCAGCCGCAGGCGCGGCGGCTTCCCGCGCACGCCGCGCACCGCGGCGTGCCGCAGGTGCACCGACGCCACCTCCGGGTCGACCGCGCCGAGCACCAGCCGGCCCGCGCCGTCGGCGAGCCCGATCTGCGCCTGCCAGTCGAGCGGCCGTCTCCCCTGCGGCCGCGGCGCACCGCAGCCGCCGGCGCGGTCCTGCCGCGGGAAGTCGATCTCGACGCACAGGCCGCGCGTCGTCTGGAAGCCGACGAGCTGCCACGGGGAGCCGTCGCGGGCGAGGTGCCCGCGGGCGAAGACGACCGGGCGCGTGAGCGGCTGCACGCCGGCAGCGCGCTGCTGCGGCGAGATGCGCGCGAACGTGAGGCTCGGCGGCCCGCCGACCTCGCCGCGCGCCGCGAGCAGGCCGGCGGTGCCGCCGGCGCCGACGAGCGCCACGGCGCCGACCAGCACGAGCGCCCGACCGCTCGCGCGCTGCGGTCGCGACAGGCGGCCGCGCCAGCCGGCCCTGCTGCGCGCCGCCTGGCGGCGCGCAGCCGCGGTCAGCTCGTCGCCGAGTCGGTCCACGAAGTCGCGCTCGCTCATCCCTGCTCCCTCATCTGGGCGCGCAGCGTCGCCAGCCCGCGGCTGACGCGCTTGCGCACGACGGCCTCCGAGCAGCGCAGCTCGCGCGCGATCTCCGGATAGTCCCGCTCGTCCAGCACGTGGGCGACGATCGCCTCGCGCTGGATCGCCGGCAGCGCCTCGACGAGCGCCGTCAGCGCGCTCGCGCCGCCCGCCGCAAGGTCCGCCAGCGCCTCGACGCGCTCGAGGTCCGTGTCGGTGACGGGGATCCGCTCCATGCCGAGCCGTCTGCGCGCGCGGTCGGCGACCGCGCCGCGCCGAGCGGCGTCGATGAGCTTGTTGCGGGCGATCGCGAACAGCCACGCGGCGGCCGGCTCGGGACGGCGCCGGTAGCGCCGCACGCCCTGCAGCGCCGCCGCGAACGTCTCCGCCGTCAGGTCGGCGGCGACCTCCGGCCGGCGCGTGCGGACCACGTGGAAGGCGAGGACGGCGTCGACGTAGCGGCGGTAGAAGACCGCGAACGCCTCCGGGTCCTCGGCGCTCGCCAGCAGCAGTTCCTTGTCGTCGCGCGGATCCATCTATCCGAATCAACGCACGCGGCGGCGGCATGTGACCTCTGCGCTGTGTCGCGCAGGCGACACAGCGCGCGTCACGCGCGCGAACGACGGGCCGGTCGCGCTGGAAGAGGCTGCTCTCAGTCAGCAGCGACCACGTCTTCAGGAGGAATCGTCATGGCCCGCACCACCCGCATCGCCTCGCTCGTCTCAGCCGCCCTCACCGCGCTCGTGCTGCTCTGCCTGCCGGCGATCGGCCACGCGCAGAGCTCCACCTTCGGCACCCGGCTCGACCACGAGCCGTCGAACTCGGCCCCCGGCCACAACTGCCGCGAGGACGGCAGCGAAGACCCGACGCCGCTCTGCACGCGCGTCGCGATCGACCAGAGCGATGCCGTCCCGGGCGGGCTGACCGCCCCCCGCAACGGCACGATCGTCAAGTTCCGCGTGCGCGCCGGCGCACCCGGCCAGCTGACGTTCCGGCTCGCCAAGCTGCGCGACCTCGGCTACGACTCGACGCTCGGCGACTACGTCGGCTTCGGCAAGGGCGCCGGCCGCGGCCCGACCGTCCAGGTCGCCGGCCGCGGCTTCGACGAGGCGAACTTCGTCGAGGAGTTCCCCGCGCACCTGAAGGTCCACAAGGGCGACTACCTGGGGATCGACTCGACGTCGACGTCCGTCCTCTACTGCGCCAGCGGCGGCGACAAGCAGCTGATCTTCACGCCGACGCTCGGGCGCTCGTTCGCGACGAGCAGCACGACCGGTGGCTGCGACCTGCTCGTGCAGGCGGTCATGAAGCCCGCCAGACGTCACCGCTGAGGCCGCGCAGCAGCAGTCCCAGCAGCAGCAGCCCGAAGCCGACCAGCGCCAGGCCGAGCGCGTTCACCCCTGTGTTGGGCAGGGTGGGCGCGCTCGCCGCCTGCGTGGGAGCCGCGGTGCCCGCGGGCGCGGGCGCTCCCGACGACGCGGAGGCCGCGAGCACCGTCACGGTCCCCGTCATCGACGGATGGATCGAGCAGTGGTAGGCGAACGTGCCGGCGCTCGTGAACGTGTGCGCTCCGCTCGCGCCTCTGGCGAGCGCGCCTGTGTCGAACGAGCCGTCGTCGGCGGTCGCCGTGTGCGACGCGGCGTCCTCGTTCGTCCACGAGATCGTGTCGCCCACGTGCACGGTGGTCGCACCCGGGTGGAAGGCGAAGTCGCCGATCGTCACGCCGGCGGACGCGGCCGCCCGGGCGACCGGCCTCGCGTCGGCGGCGCTCGCGGTCATTGCGGGAGCCGGCGCGGCGCTCGCGGCCGCGGCAGCGCCGGGCGCGACCGCGCGCACCGACTGCTGCTGGGGCGGCGGCACCGTGCGCGCGCCGACGACACGTCCCTCGTCGGCCCGCGCGCCGCCGGCCGCCAGAGCCACCGCGATCGCCGCGACGGCCATCGATGTCCCGAGCATGCGCATCCACCCCAGGAGGACGCCGCCGAGCGTCGAACCTTCCCGCCATGACCATCACCGCGATCTCGACGTACCAGTGGTACCTGTCGATCCACATCCTCGCCGCCGTGCTGTGGGTCGGCGGCGCCTTCACGATCCAGCTGCTGGCGATCCGCGCCGCGCGCCCGAACGCACGGCTGCAGCTGGGATCGCTCGCCTCCGAGATCGAGTGGGTCGGCACGCGCCTGTTCATCCCGTCGTCGCTGATCCTCGTGGTCATGGGCTTCCTGCTGATCAACGAGGGGAACCTCGACTACCAGTTCTGGCTCGTCTTCGCGATGGCGGTATGGCTCGCCTCGTTCCTCTCCGGGATCGCGTTCCTCGGCCCGCAGTCGGGCAAGCTCGGCAAGGACGTCGAGCAGTACGGCGCCGACAGCCCGCAGGCGCTCGCGCGGCTGCAGAAGATCTTCATCGTCTCGCGCGTCGAGCTCGTCTTCCTGATCCTCGTCGTGCTCGACATGGCGCTCAAGCCCGGCTCCTGACCCGGCCTCCCGCCGCGCGGCGGCGGGTACGCTGAGGTCATGCGCGAGCCCCTGCGTGACGGGCACGGCCGCCTGATCGGCGACGTCCGCGTCTCGGTCACCGACCGCTGCAACTTCCGTTGCCAGTACTGCATGCCCGCGGAGGGATTGCCGTGGATCGAGCGCGACGGGGTGCTGAGCTTCGAGGAGATCGCGCGGCTCGTGCGCCTGCTCGCCGAGATGGGCGTGGGCGACGTGCGCCTGACCGGCGGCGAGCCGCTCGTGCGCCGCGACTTCCCGCGGCTGGTCGCGCTGCTCGCGGCGACGTCCGGCGTCCGCGACCTCGCGATCACCACCAACGGCTTCCTGCTGGAGCGCGAGGCGGCGGCGCTCGTCGCCGCCGGCGCGACCCGCTTCAACGTCTCGATCGACTCGCTGCAGCGCGACCGCTTCTTCGCGATGACGCGCCGCGACGCGCTGCCGCAGGTGCTGCGCGGCCTGGAGGCGCTCGCCGCCTTCCCTGCGGCGCACCCGATCAAGGTCAACGCGGTCGCGATCCGCGGCTTCACCGAGCACGAGCTGCCGGCGTTCGTCGCGTTCGCGCGCGAGCACCCGTACGAGCTGCGCTTCATCGAGTTCATGCCGCTCGACGGCGACCATGCCTGGAGACCGGATCAGGTCCTCGCCGGCGCGGAGATCCGCGCGGCGATCCATGCGCTGCACCCGCTGGAGCCCGAGCCGCGCGACCCGCACGCGACCGCGCGCACCTACCGCTTCGCCGACGGGCGCGGGCGCGTCGGCTTCATCAACCCGGTGAGCGAGCCGTTCTGCGACGACTGCAACCGCATCCGCCTGACGGCCGACGGCCGCCTGCGCACGTGCCTCTTCTCGCTGCACGAGACGGACCTGCGCGGTCCGCTCCGCGAGGGCGCGGACGACGACGAGCTGGAGCGGGTGATCCGTGACGCCGTCTGGCGCAAGGAGCTCAAGCATCGCGTGAACGAGCCGGGCTTCGTGCAGCCGGAGCGGACGATGTCCGCGATCGGGGGCTGAGCGTGTCGCAGAACCTCGTCGAGCTGGTGCGGCGCCATCACGCGGTCGACGCGCCGACCGCGCTCGAGGTGCTGAAAGAGGCGATCGAGCTGCGCGGCGAGGTGACCGACGACGACCGCCGCGAAGCCGCCGAGCGTCTCGGGCCTGCCCGAGGCGCCGGTCTACGGCGTCTCGACCTTCTACGACGACCTGCTGCAGCCGCGCGGCGCGCGGCACGTGCGCGTCTGCACCGGCACCGCCTGCTTCGCCGCGACCGGCGACGCGCACGTCGACGCGCTGCGCGCCGGGCTCGGGCGTCGGGCTCGGGCGAGCGCTCCGACGACGGCTCGCGTCTCGCTGGCCGAGACCGTCTGCCTCGGCTTCTGCCACTCGCTCGCCGGCGGTGCGCGACGGCGACGTGATCGACGCCGGGCCCGACGTCGTCGCGCGCGTGCTCGCGGGCGCGGCGGCGCCCGCCGCCGAGCCCGCCTGGGAGTCGACGCTCGCCGAGCCGGTGCTGACGCGGCCGGGCGACTGGTCCGGCCTGCGGCGGCGCTCGACGACGCACGCCGGAGCAGCTGCTCGCCGAGGTCGAGGCGGCGGACGTGCGCGGGCGCGGCGGCGCCGGCTTCCCCGCCGGCGCGAAGTGGAGATTCGCGCGCGCCGCCGACGGCGCCGAGAAGTTCATCGTCGCCAACGGCGACGAGGGCGACCCCGGCTCCTACATCGACAAGTACCTGATGGAGCGCAACCCGGCGCTGCTGCTGGAGGGGATGGCGCTCGCCGGCTACGCGGTCGGCGCGGCGCACGGCTTCGTGCTCGTGCCGCTCGGAGTACCCGCTGTCGAAGCCGGCGCTGGAGGCGGCGGCGGCGCGGCGCGCGAGGCGAGGGCTGGCTCGGCGAGGACGTCCTCGGCAGCGGCTTCGTCGTTCGACGTGACGATCGTCGAGGGCGCCGGCTCCTACGTCGTCGGCGAGGAGACGGCGCTGCTGGCCTGCCTGCAGGGGCTGCGCGGGACCGTCTCGGCGCGACCGCCGTTCCCCGCCGAGCGCGGGCTGCTACGGCATGCCGACGGTCGTCAACAACGTCGAGACGCTCTGCAACATCCCGTTCGTCGCGGCGCGCGGCGCCGACGCCTACCGCGCGCTGTCGCCGGACGGCGCGACCCCCGGCTCGAAGCTCGTCTGCTTCAACGAGCGCTTCGCGCGGCCGGGCGTCTACGAGGTCCCGTTCGGGATCTCGATGCGCGAGCTGTGCGAGGAGCGTCGCCGGCGGGCTGCGCGACGGGCGCTCGATCAAGGCGCGTGCAGATCGGCGGCCCGCTCGGCGGGATCCTGCCCGCCGATCGCGCTCGACACGCGCGTTCGACTTCGACGCGCTCGCCGCCGAGGGCTGCATGGTCGGCCACGGCGGGATCCTCGCCTTCGACGACCGCACGACGATGCGCGACGTCGCCCGCCACCTGCTGCGCTTCGGCGCGCACGAGAGCTGCGGCAAGTGCTTCCCCTGCCGCATCGGGCTGCAGCGCGCGCACGCGCTGTTCGCCGCCGAGGAGCCGGTCGACCGCGCGCGGCTCGAGGCGCTGCTGGAGACGCTGGAGCTGGGCTCGCCTGTGCGCGCACGGCGGCGGCATGCCGGCGCCGATCCGCTGCCTGCTGCGCACTTCCCGGACGAGCTGGGGCTCGCGGCATGACGCTCGCGGTCACGGTCGACGGCGTCGCGGTCGAGGTCGCCCCCGGCGCGACGCTGCTCGACGCCGCCCGCGCCGCCGGCCGCTGGGTCCCGACGCTCTGCTTCGACGAGCGCCAGGCCCCGTTCGGCGCCTGCCGCGTCTGCCTCGTCGGCGTCGAGGGCGCCGCCAGACCGCTGCCCGCCTGCACGACGCCGTGCCGCGACGGGATGGCGGTCGACACCGAGGACGCGACCGCGCGCCGCGTCGCCGGCGCCGTCGTCGAGCTGGTGCTCTCGCGAGCTGCCGGAGCCGCCGGCGCCGCACACCGAGCTGGCCCTGGTCGCCGAGCGGCTCGGCGTCGGCGAGCCGCGCTGGCCGGGCGAGACGCACGCGCCGGCGCCCGCCGACGTGCGCCACCCCTACCTCGCCTTCCGTCACGAGCTGTGCATCTCGTGCGGGCGCTGCGTGCGCGCGTGCGACGAGGTGCAGGGGACGTTCGCGCTCACCGCGACCGGCCGCGGCTTCGACGCCAACGTCGCCGCCGGCCTCGACGAGGGCTTCCGCGCAGTCGGCCTGCGTCTCGTGCGGCGCGTGCGCCGACACCTGTCCCACCGAGCGCGATCTCCGAGAGCACTGCTGCCTCGCTGATGGACCGAGGCGTGACGCGATTCGACCGACGTCACCACCACCTGCGGCTACTGCGGCGTCGGCTGCCGGCTGGAGGCGCACGTGCGCGGCGACGCGATCGCCTCGATCACGCCCGCGCTCGACGGCCCCGCCAACGAGGGCCACACCTGCCTCAAGGGCCGCTTCGCGCACCGCTTCTCCCGCCACCGCGAGCGCCTGACGACGCCGCTGATCCGCGACGCGCGCGGCGCCGCACTCCGCCCGGCGAGCTGGGACGAGGCGCTCGAGCGGATCGTCGCCGAGCTGACGCGCATCAAGATCCGCCCACGGCCCCGACGCGATCGCCGGCCTCGCCTCCTCGCGCGCGACGAACGAGGACTGCTACGCGATGCAGCGCCTGATGCGCGCCGCGATCGGCACGAACAACATCGACAACTGCTCGCGCGTCTGCCACTCCCCGACGTCCTACGCGCTGCGCAGATCGCTCGGCCTCTCGGGCGCGACCGGCTCGTTCTCCGACTTCGACCACGCCGACGCGACGATCCTGATCGGCGCCAACCCGACCGAGGGCCACCCGGTCGTCGGCGCGCGCATCAAGCAGGCGACGCTGCGCGGCATGAAGCTCGTGACGATCGACCCGCGGCGGATCGAGCTGGCCGACTACGGCGTCCTGCACCTCGCCCCGCGGCCCGGCACGAACGCCGCGGTGATGCTCGGGATCGCCCACGTGATCGAGCGCGACGGCCTCGTCGACCGCGGCGTTCGTCGCGGCGCGCACCGAGGCCGAGGGCTTCGAGGCGCTGCGTGGAGCTGCTCGCCGCAGTACGCGCCGCGGGCGGTCGAGGCGATCAGCGGCGTGCCGGCCGCGGACCTCGAGGCCGCCGCGCACGTCTACGCGCGAGGCGCAGGACGCCTGCATCTCCTGGGGCCTCGGCGTGACCGAGCACAAGTACGGCTCCGAGGTCGTGCAGCTGATCTGCAACGTCGCGCTGATGACCGGCAAGGTCGGCCGGCCCGGCTCCGCGCTGCTGCCGCTGCGCGGGCAGAACAACGTGCAGGGCTCATCCGACATGGGCGCGCTGCCGGACACGTACACGGCCTACCGCTCGGTCGACGGACGAGGACGTCGCGCGGATCGTTCGAGGCCGCCTGGGGCGTGCCGCTCTCGCGCGCGGTCGGGATGAGAATCCCGCGAGATGTTCGACGCCGCCGTCGCGGGCGACCTGCGCGCGATGTACATCTTCGGCGAGGACGTCGCGCAGACCGACCCGAACACGGCGCACGTCGTGAAGGCGCTCGAGTCGCTCGACTTCCTCGTCTGCCAGGACATCTTCGAGACGGAGACGACGAGATACGCCGACGTGATCCTGCCGGCGTCGTCGTTCCTGGAGAAGTCCGGCACCTTCACGAACGCCGAGCGGCGCGTGCAGCTCGTCGCGCCGGCGATCGAGCCGCCCGGCGAGGCGCGGACCGACTTCGAGATCATCAACGACGGTCTCGCGCGCGCTCGGCCACGAGCTGGGCTGGGATGACGCCCGCGGACGCGATGCGACGAGATCGCGCGCGCTGACGCCCGACTGGCCGGGGATCACGCTACGAGCGGCTCGGCCGCGGCGGGCTGCAGTGGCCGGTGCGCGCCGGACGGCACGCGACGAACCGATCCTCTACGAGCGACGAGTTCGAGCCGGCCGGGCGGGCGAGGCGCACTTCGCCGCGCTGCCGTACAAGGCGCCCGGCGACGCCGCCGACGACGAGTTCCCGCTGATCCTCGTCACCGGCCGCCGGCTGCAGCACTACAACGCCGGGCACGATGACGCGGCGGACCGCCAACGTCGAGCTGATCGACGCCGACGTGCTGGAGATCCATCCTGACGACGCCGCGCGGCTGTGGATCGCCGACGGCGACGTGATCTCGGTGCGCAGCCGCGTCGGGCGGATCGAGCTGCCGCGCGCAGGTGACCGACCGCATCGAGCCCGGCCACGTCTTCACCACCTTCCACTTCCCCGAGACGCGCACGAACCTGCTCGTCGGCGCCTCGCACGACGTCAACACGTCGTGCCCGGAGTACAAGGTCGTCGCGGTCGACGTGCGGCCGATCGGCGAGCAGGCCGCGAAGACGCCGGCGCTCGCGGGCGGGGCGTGAGCGAGCAGCCCGCCGCGCACATGGTCGCCTCCGTCGTGCGCGACGGCGACGTGCGCGACGAGGTCGCGGTCGAGGAGCCGCTGGAGATCCGCGTCGACGGCGCGCCGCTGAGCGTCACGATGCGCACGCCCGGCCACGACGAGGAGCTGGCGCTCGGGTTCCTGCACGGCGAGGGATTGATCCCGGCGTCGCCGCCGCGCGCCGCCGGCCCGACCGCGGACCTCGCCGGCAACGTCGTCGAGGTCGCCGGCCCGCTGCTGCGCGACCCGGGCGCGCGCAGCTTCTACACGACCTCGTCGTGCGGGGTGTGCGGCAAGGGGGCGCTGGAGGAGGTCGCGGTGCACGCACCGGCCGCAGCGCCCGGACCGCTCGTGCCACGCACGCTGCTGGCGGCGCTGCCCGAGCGCCTGCGCGCGGACCAGGCCGCGTTCGCCCGCACCGGCGGCCTGCACGCGACGGGCCTGTTCAGCGCCGACGGCGAGCTGCTGCTCGCACGCGAGGACGTCGGCCGCCACAACGCGATGGACAAGGTGATCGGGCGCGCGCTGCTCGACGGCCTCCTCCCCCTCCACGACCGCATCCTCTGCGTCAGCGGCCGCCTCTCCTTCGAGCTGGTGCAGAAGGCCGCCGTCGCCGGCGCCCCGCTGCTCGTCGGCGTCGGCGCCCCGAGCTCGCTCGCGATCGAGCTCGCCGCCGACCGCGGCATGACGCTGTGCGGATTCGCACGCGGGGACGGGCGCGTGAACGTCTACGCGGGCGCGGAGCGCGTCGCCTCGTAAGACCCGCGTATCGCCCGAAATCCACCACCAGGTGCGGTAGACACGCCTCGTACGCTCGTCTCATGAGCACATCCGTCCGTCCTCCCAGAGCAATGTCGCACCAGTGCTACATTGCTCCCATGCCACCCCGCGAGCTGACCCAGCGAGAGCTGCGCAACAGAAGCGGCGAGATCATGCGCGCCCTGGACCGCGGCGAGAGCTTCATCGTCACCCGCCGCGGCGTCCCCGTCGCCGAGCTGAAGCCGATCGCGCGCCGCCGGCAGTCCGTCAACACCGAGGCACTGCTCAAGAGCTTCGCGAAGCTTCCCCCGATCGACCGCAAGCAGTTCTTCGCCGATCTTGACGCCGTCGCCGACCAGGATCCGGTCCCTCGTGGCTGAGCTCAAGCCTGACAAGGGCCTGCTCGATACGTCGGTCCTGATCGACCTCGACGCGGCGACGTCACTCCCGGGAGAAGCGTTGATCTCCACCCTGAGCGTGGCGGAGCTCGCCGCCGGACCTCATGCCGTGAGAGACGTCACTGAGCGTGCGCGCCGTCAGCAGCGGATCCAGTGGGCCGAATCTTCATTCGAAGCCTTGCCGTTCGACGAGGACTGTGCCCGCGCGTACGGCGGTGTGTTTGCAGCCGCGGCCAGTATCGGACGCAAGCCGCGAGGCAGCCGCGCGCTCGATCTGCTGATCGCCGCGACCGCAATCGCGCATGGCCTTCCCCTCTACACGTTCAACGTGCGCGACCTCGCCGGACTCGACGGCCTGCTGGAGGTCGTCGATGTGGGCGCCGGCTGAGTACCGCTCTCTAAGCGAAGAGCTGCTTTGGCGTCACAAGGTGCAGATCGGGGTCGCGCCTGGCAGCAGCTCTGAGCTGCGGCGCAAAACCCCCGCGCGAGAAGCAGTAGCGGGCGGGACGCGGGCCGTCGCCGGAGAGGTGACCGGCGAGCACCTCGAGCTTCGTCAGCTCGCCGACGTCCATCGGCCCGGCGGTCCACTTGCACGACCCGACCGCGACGACGGCGCCGCCGTCGTCGATCGCGACGGCGTCGAGCTCGCGGTCGACGTCGCGCAGCGCACCGGTGCGCAGCTCCCGGACTCTCCCCCACCACCAGCCGACCGCGGCAGCATCGACGGCGCCCAGCAGCCACTGCTGACAGACCTCCTCGAAGGCGGGCTTCGAGATGAACTCGTCGAGCTGCGGCAGCACGCGCCGCTCCAGGTGACGCTGCGCGCCGGCCGGGTCGATCAGCCGGTCGCGCGAGGGCAGCACGAAGCGGAACCAGAAGCGCAGATATGGATCTGCGATGCGGTAGCGGCTCTGACGCGAGCGTTCCGGGTTGGCGACCGTGACGGGCAGCTGCTTGTCGACGAGCCACAGTCTCTGCAACGTGTCGAGCATCTGGCTGACGCGCGAGCTGCCGCCGGCGATCCCGGTGCGCTCGGCGATCTGAGCGACGCGCGTCTGGCCCGCCGCGATCGCCCGCAGGACGGAGAAGAAGCCGGACGCGTTCGACAGCTCCTGGTCCAGCAGCAGCCGCGCCTCCTCGTGCAGCAGCCCGTCGGGCAGCAGCACGAGGTCGAGGATGTTCTCGGCGAGCGTGCGCTCCGGACGGATCTGCGCCAGGTAGTAGGGCATGTGGCCGAATACCGCATAGGCCCCGATCCGATCCTCGGCCGACCATCTCGGCAGGAACAGGCCGACGTCGCGCGGGCTGAACGGGCGCAGGCGCAGCTGCCCGGCGCGGCGGCCGTAGGTCGTGGCGGAGTAGCCCACGACCTCGCGCTCGAAGAAGCCGACCTCGCTGCCGGAGAGGACGATGAAGATCGGCAGCTGCTCCCCGCGCTCCCGCCACCAGACGTTGAGGATCGAGCCGATGTCCGGGCTCTCGTGCGCAAGGAACTGGAACTCGTCGAGCACGAGCAGCACCGGCCCGTCCTGCGCCCAGTCGGCGACCGCGTCGAGCGCGGCGCGCCAGTCGGGCACCGACAGCGCGGTGCGCTGGGTGGCCTCGGCGAGACGCTCGGAGAAGTCCGCGAGCTGGTCGGCGCGCGTCCCGCTGGTCGCCTCGAAGTACAGGTGGCGCTTCCCGCGCGCGAACTCCAGCAGCAGGAGGCTCTTGCCGACGCGCCGGCGACCCCACAGCACGAAGATCTGAGCCTCGCCGTGGGCCCAACGGCGTTCGAGCAGCGCGAGCTCATGCGTACGGTTGCGGAACGTCTCCCGCCTCGGCCTAGGATTCATGGAGAGAACTTATTAGGAAATAAGTTCTCTGTCAATAAGTTCTGGCCAACGAATCTCGGTGCACCTACTGCCACTCCGTATCGAGCCGCACCAGCGCGACGTCGCCCTGGACGAGCACGACCGCGCCCCGCTCGAGCGGGCGCACGAGGCCCGTCCGGACGGACATGGGGACGCCATCGAAGCCGGCGCAGCGTGCGCGGGCGCCGTCAGGACGCTCGAGCGCCAGCACGCGCATCGGCATGCCGCCGCCCATGCGCCGCCCGGCGTCCAGAGTCGTCGCGACCGGCCCCCGGTCGGATCCGCGCGGATGCACACTCATGGCTTCTCCAGGCCGTCCGCGGGGTGAACCCGCCCGGGTCCGTGCGCGGACGTCAGTCGGGCACGCGCAGGTCGAGCCACAGCTCGCTGCGCGTCGGGAACGACGGGATCGCGTGCTCGAGCGTCGCGAGCGGCACCTCGGCGACGATCGCGATCGTCGCCGCATGCAGCAGCTCGGCGACGTCCGGGCCGACGAACGTCGCGCCGACCAGCAGCTCGCGCTCCGCGTCGAGCACGAAGCGCGTCGTACCGCTGGCGTTGCGGCCGTGGAAGCTCGCGCCGGCCGTGCCCGACGTGTCGCGGTCGACCGCGCGCGCGTCGATCCCCGCCTCCTTGGCGCTCGCGAGCGTGTGGCCGACGGCCGCCACGCCGGGGTCGGTGAAGATCGCGCGCGGAGACAGCGCCCCGTTGCCGCGCACCCGCAATGGGCCGCCGCAGATCGCGTCGACCGCGACGCGCGCCTGGTACTTGCCCATGTGCGTCAGCAGCGCGCGGCCGTTGACGTCGCCGATCGCATAGAGCCACGGCGTGCCGGGAACGCGCATCGCGTCGTCGACCTCGATCGACTTCCCCGGCTCCAGGCCGACCGACTCCACGCCCAGCTCGCGCGTGCGCGGCGTGCGGCCGATCGCGACGAGCAGGCGGTCGCCGCTCAGCTGCTCGCCGCCTTCGAGCGTGACGGACGTGCGCTCGTCGGCGCCCCGGGCGACCGCGGTCGCTCTCGCGCCGATCCGCAGCTCGACGCCGCGGTCGCGCAGCCCCTCGGCGACCTGCTCGCTCGCGAACGGCTCCTCGCGCGCGATCAGGCGGTCCGCCGCCTCGATCAGGGTGACGCGCGCGCCGAGCGAGCGCCACGCCTGCGCCAGCTCGACGCCAACGACCCCGCCGCCGAGCACGAGCAGCTCGCCGGGCACCTCGCCGGCGGTCGTCGCCTTGCGGTTCGTCCACGGATCGGCCTCGGCGAGCCCGGGGATCGGCGGCAGCAGCGCATCCGTGCCAGTCGCGACGATCACCGCCTCGCGCGCCTCGCAGTCGCCGACGCCGTCGACCGACACGCGCCGCTCGCCGGCCAGCCGCGCCCGCCCGCGCAGCAGCGTCACGCCGCGCTTCTCCAGCCACGGCAGCTGCCCGTCGTCGCTCAGCCCGTGGATCACCTCGTCGCGGCGTCTGAGCACGACGCGCGCGTCGATCCCGCGCCCCGCGGAGGCCTCGGCGACGCCGGGCACGCGCTCGATCTCGTCCAGCAGCTCGCCGGGGCGCAGCAGCGCCTTCGACGGCATGCACGCGTAGTAGGCGCACTCGCCGCCGACCAGCTCGCGCTCCACGAGCGCGACCGCTCTGCCGCGCTCGGCCAGCTTTCCGGCGGCGACCTCGCCGGCCGGGCCCGCGCCGATCACGATCACGTCGAAGTCCTGCCCCATGCGTCGTTCCCTTCGGTCGAGGTCGTGCTGGAGCCTTCCCAGCCCGCGCGGGGTTCAGACCTCGGCGAGCCCGGCGTCGAGCGCCTCCGCGATCAGGTCCGGACGCTCGAGCTGTGGGTAGTGGCCGATCCCCGGCAGCTCGCGCACCGGCACGCCGGGGCGCAGCTCGCGCAGGCCGTCGAGCACCGCGGTCGTCGCGACCGGATCCTCCAGCCCCCACGTCAGCGACAGGCGGCCGGGCCAGTCGCGGACCGCGCCGTGCCAGCGCTCGACGTAGCGCTCGCGCTCGGCCATGTAGTTGACGAGCAGGTGGCCGATGCGGTGGCCGTGGTTGTGGGCGAGCAGCGCCCACTGGTCGGCCGCCTCCTCGCGGCTGAGCGGGTGCGCGGCGGAGAAGATGCGCCCGAACTGCAGGCGGAACGAGCGCTCGCTGGTGAGCCGCGCGAACAGCGGGCCGAGCGGGCTGCGCAGCAGCTTCTGCCCGGTCGTCGGGCTCGCGCGGTCGAGCAGGATCGAGCCGTTGAACAGCAGCGCGCCCTGGATGTCGAGCCGCGCCTGCCCGGCCAGCTCGCGCGCGAACAGCTCCGTCGCGACCGACGTGCCCATGTCGTGCGCGACGACGTACACGGGCGGGTTGCCGGCGCGCGCGACCAGCTGCTCGGCCGCGTCGGCCTGCCATCTGAGCGTGTACTCGATGCCGGTGGGCTTGTCGGACAGGCCGAAGCCGAGGCAGTCGAACATCAGCGCGGCGCGCTGCGGGCGCAGCGCGAGCAGCTCGCGCCAGTCGTAGGAGCTAGAAGGGAAGCCGTGCAGAAGCAGCAGCAGCGGCCCGCTCCCCTCGCGGCGCTGCACGTACAGGCGCCGGCCGGCGACCTCCTCGAAGCCGCCCGCGTCGCGCCAGCGCTCGACGTTCGGCGTGAGCATGCGGCGCAGCCTATGCGGGCTGCGCCACCGCGTGCGTCAGCCGCCGGACCAGCCGAACTTGTGGCAGTCCTCTTCGGGGAAGTGCGATCTGTCGATCTGCACCAAGCTGCCGGCGTTGGCTTCGTGTGCGGGCCCGAAGTAGAGCGTACGTCTGCGCATCCAGTACAGCTGTCTCTTGCCTATGCGCGGTTCATGGTCGATGTCGCCGTGTTCGCGCCAATAGCCCTTTCTGACGAGTTCGAGCACGCGCGCGCAGATGTGCTCCTCTTCGCGGCCGCCCTGGGCTTCGTTGACGAGTTCGTAGCCGATGTGGTTGTTGTGCAGATCCATTAGCGAGTTGACGCGCTTGATGCCGTCGACTCGTTCCTCCCACGTGGGATTCCCCTCGTCGTTGAACTCGTGCACGCGCGAGAAGATCAGTCCTTCGTCGTGGCTCGAGCCCTCGTTGGTCCACGCGGAGTGCGTCATCAGCGCCGTCCAGTAGGCGTGCTGGAAGGCGTTCGCCTTCGTGCCTTCTAGCGTCCCCGGTCTGCCCGAGAAGAGGCGCTTGGCGAGCGTTTCGGCCGTCTGTCGATCGCCGCTGAAATCGAGGCAGAGCTCCGCGCGCGTCTTGTCTTCGCTGCAGAACGCTCTCTCGCGCGGCTTCAGCTCGCTCCACCCGGGGATGTGTTCTTCCAGCCAGCCGACGATGTCTTCCGGCCCCGGGATGTCGATTTCGGGGAACTGTATGGGGTCTACCAGCAGCGAGACGCCGAGATCGTCCGAGGTGACGTCCGAGATGCGGTGACCGTTCTCGCCGTTCGGGCCCATCGACCACAGCTTGGGCGTTTCGTCACCGTGATCTATCGGTTCAATGTAATAGGGACCGCTCATGATAGTTATGATGTATTCGTGTATGCCTTCCCGGCGGACTGCGGTGATGTGTCCGTTCGGCTGGCGCTGACCGTAGTCGTAGCTGTCCTCGTGGCGATAGCGGTCGTACCGTTCGCCTATGTGCGGATGCGAGATGCGGTGGAGGTTCGACCCGTCGGCCTGCACCGAGTAGAGCACGCGTACGTCGTCGTCCGGTTCTTCGTGGGGCCACTCGCTGGCGGCGAAGATGATCTCGTGGTTGTCCGGTGAGATCGTCGGGTGGTAGACGGCCTCCATCCAGTTGGGCAGGTTGATCAGGTGCGCGCCCGTGCCGTCGGAGCGCGCCACGATCAGGTCGTGCAGCTCCCACCCTTCCGACCCGACCACGTACACGAGCCGCGAACCGTCCGGCGACAGCGCCGGCCAGCGTATTTCGTTGCCGCTCGTCGGGATCACGCGCGGTTCGTCGGCGTCCGAGCCGTCCGCCGCCAGGACCGCGAGCATGCTTCCGTAGCTCACGCGCGCGAGCAGGCCCGTCCCGCGCGGGGTCCAGACCGGGTCGTACGCTTCGTATTCGGTCGGCAGCGTCCGCTTGGAGTGGTTGAGGCCTATGATCGCGATCCGGTTGCTGCCTATGGGGTTCGGATAGGTGTATTCGACCGCGGCTATCAGCTTGCCGTTCGGCGAGATGCGCGGATGTTCATATATGCACTGATGGCCGAGCGTCGGGCAGCGCGCCATTAGCTCGCGGTTGCTGCCGTCCTTGTCGGAGATCCACAGCTCCTCGCCTGCTCCCATGGTGAAGGCGATCTTGCCCGCGGCGCCGCCCGTCGAGAGGCCGATCGTGGGCGTCAGTTCGGTTGCGGCGGCGGCCGAGCCGGATTCCGTTTCGGCCGTCACGAGCACGCGGATGCGCGTGCCGACGTCGGCTGCCTTGAGGTCGTAGGCGCTGCCGACCGCGATCGCTCTGCAGTGCTGGCCGCTCGTGTCGCAGCGTTGCCAGCGCGCGAAGACGTCGGCGGCGTCGGCGTTCGCCCACTGGCCCGTCTGCACGACGAGCGTCGAGCCTTCCTCGGCCGGACCGAGCAGCCGCAGGCGCGGTCTCGCCAGGTTCACGGGCGCCGGCGCCGCCGCGACCCCGCCGGTCGGAGCCGAGACGGCGGAGAGGCTGCCGGCGCCGTTCGTCGCAGTCACGCGCACGCGCACGGTCAGGCCCGCCGTGCCACCCGGGACGCTGAACGATTCGCCGGTCGCTCCCGCGACGTCTTCGCACTCGTCGCCGGACAGTTCGCACGTCTGCCACTGGTACGCGTACGTGATCGGCGCGTCGCCTTCCCATTCGCCTTCGCCGGCATAGAGCGTTTCGCGCTCGGTCGCTTCGCCGGAGACGACGGGCGCCCCCGTGTTCGTCAGTGCCGCGGCCGCGGTCACGACTTCGCTCGCTTCCGAGGTCGCTTCGCCCGTCGCGGGGCCGTTGGCGGCGGTCACTCTGACGCGCAGCGTGTGGCCGACGTCCGCGGCGCCGGTGCGGTATTCGCCTTCGGTGGCGCCTCTGATCGCGCTGCACGCTTCGCCTTCTGCGTTGCAGCGCAGCCACTGGTAGCCGAACGTCAGCACGCCACCCCCGCCGGTCCAGTCGCCCGGATCGGCGATCAGCCATTCGCCGGCCAGCGAGCCGCCTTCGACTGTCGGCTGCGTTTCGTCGGTCGGTGCTTCCTCGACCTCCGCCGTGTCGACGTTCACCGTGCGCGTGTCCACGACCGCCGCCTCGTCTTCGCGCAGGATCGACGCGCTCATTTCGACGCGTACGCGATGGCCAAGCGCTTCTTCGCCGATCGTGTAGCTGGCTTCTTCGCCTTCCTGCAGGACGGTTTCCCATTCGCCGGGGCCGGTTTCGAGCCGGAACGTGTACGTCGTCTCGACCGGCAGGCCGGCGTCGGAGCTGACGGTGCTGTCGCCCGTCAGTCTCTGCCCGACGACCGCGAGCCCGTCCACGGTGCCGCCCTCGTCACTGCTGTGCTGGAGAACCGGTTCTTCGCTCGGGTCGCTGTAGACGACGACTCTTTCGGTCGGCGTCGTCGCGGTCTCCTTGATGCGCAGCTTGAAGCCGACGTCGGCGACGACGGGTTCGTAGGCTTCGAGGTCGGTCGCGCCCGCGATGTCGACGCACGTCATCTCTTCGGTTTCGGGATCGAGCGTGAGCGGGTCGCAGCGCTGCCACTGCTCGGCGAGGTCTGGACGACCGGTCCATTCGCCGGCCGAGCCGAAGATGTATTCGCCGAATTCAGGCGTCCACCACCACGGGACCGATGGTGAGAACGTGTTGAAGATCGGGCCGGCTTCGCCGACCACGCCGGTCGGGTCGGTCGCGAGCGAGACTGAGCCGCCGCCGTTCGTCGCCGTCACGACGAGCACGATCGCCGAGCCGACGTCGGCGTTCCCGACGTCGTAGCTTTCTCCGCTGGCGCCCGCGATGTCGGTGCAGCTCTCGCCCGCTTCGTCACAGCGGCGCCACTGGTAGTCGTAGTCGAGCTGCGGGCTGCCTTCCCATTCGCCCGCTTCGGCGAACAGCCGCTCGTCGACGGCCGCGCTGCCCGAGATGCTCGGCGCTTCTCTGTTCGTCGGCGGCGTCGCGGCGCCGATCACCGCGGTGACCGCCGACGTCGCTCTCGTGCTGCCGGCGGCATTGCTCGCGGTGACGACCGCCCGCAGGGTCGAGCCGATGTCGGCTCTGCTTGGGAAGAACGTCCCGCCGTCCGGACGGTCGACGCATTCTCTGCCGCTCGCGTCGCAGCGCTGCCACTGCACGCCGTATTCCCAGACGTAGTTCGCCCATTCGCCGCTTTCGACTCTGAGGTTGGAGCCGACGACTGCGGCGCCGCTGACGACGGGCGCTCTGACGTTTCTCGGCAGCGACTGCGTGATCGGACCGACGACGGGCGTCGCGATCCATTCGCTCGAGCCGGATCTGTTCGTCGCTCTGACGAGCGCGCGGACGTAGTTGCCGACGACGCCGACGCCGAACGCCCAGTAGCCCGAGCCCGTCTCGAACATGAGGTTCGTGCAGCTTTCCGCGGACGACGACGTGCACGACTGCCACTGGTATCTGAACGTGATCGGCGTCGCGCCTTCCCACCAGCCGGTGTCGACGGTCAGGACTTCGAAGTACTCCGTGTCGCCTCTGACACTCGGCGCGACGAGGTTTCCAGGCGCGCCGGTGCTTGGCGGCTGCACCGTCGACGTCGCCGCCGACGTCTCCGGATCGGACGTGAAGTCGCCGACGTGGCCGGTCACCGCCACGACGATGCGTCTGCCGAGGTCGGCGGTGCCGAGCACGTACGACGACGAGGTCTCGCCGGGGATCTCGGCGCAGTTGCCGCCCGCCGCGTCGCAGCGACTCCACGCGTAGTCGTATGAGTCGATTTCGACGTTCCAGGTGCCGTGTTCGGCTTCGAGCGTTCTGCCGAGCGTCGTCGTGCCGCTGATGCTGGGCGCGACCGTCGCCTCCGGCGGGCCTTCCGCGACGACGGTGCCTATGCGCGTGCTGTTGTCTTCGCCGTGGCTGTTTCTGGCGATCGCTTCGACGCCGATGCGCGAGCCGACGTCCGCTTCGGTGTAGGCGTAGTCGACTTCGGTCGCGCCTTCGATCGCGACGCATTCCGATCTGACGGCGTCGCAGCGCTGCCACTGGTAGGTGAATTCCATCGGCATGCTGCCGTCCCAGTCACCGGGCGTGGCGGTCGCCTCAGCGCCGAGCCAGCGGTCGCGGTCTATGTTCGGCGTGCCGCCTTCCGGCGCTCCAGTGGCGATCACCGCGCTGGCCGCCGAGTAGGCGGTCGCCGTGCCGCTGGGGTTCGTCGCTTCGACCTTGACGCGGACGGTCGAGCCGACGTATTCGGCGGGGACCGCGAAATGCGTGTCGGTCGCTCTTTCGATGTCGGAGCAGCTCGCGCCTCTTTCGTCGCAGTGCTGCCACTGGACCGCCGTCGAGGTCAGTTCGAGACCGCTCCATGAGCCCGTGTTCGCGCCCAGCGTCTGGCCGTCGTTGAGGCTGCCGAAGATGCTCGGCGCGACCGTGTTGACGGGCGGATCGGGCGGCCCGACCAGTTCGCCGGCGTCGGAGGTCGCCGTTTCTCTGCCGGCGACGTTTTCGGCCGTGACGACGACGCGCAGCGTTCTTTCGAGATCGCCGGCGACGGCTCTGTAGCTGGCGCTCGTCGCGCCTTCGATGTCGGCGCACGCTTCGCCTTCGGCGTCGCAGCGCTGCCACTGGTAGTCGAACGTCAACGGCGTGGTGCCGTCCCAGTCGCCGGTCGACGCGCTCAGCTCCAGGCCCTGAACCGGCAGGCCCGAGACGACCGGGTTCGAGCTCGGGCTCGGCGCGCGCGCCGTAACGACGCCGGTTGCTTCACTCGCCGTTTCGGTCGAGCCGCCGGCGTTCGTGGCCGTGACGACGGCACGAACGGTCGCGCCGATGTCGGCGCTCATGAGGAGGTAGCTGGCTTCGTCAGCGCCGGCGATGTCTCTGCAGCTCGCGCCGCTTTCATCGCAGCGCTGCCAGCGGTAGTCGTAGCTGTCCGGCGCGCCGTCCCATTCGCCCGGTTCGACTTCGAGCGCGATCGTGTCGAGCGCTTCGCCGCTGATCGTCGGCGCGGCCGCGTTGACGGGCGCGGCCAGCTCGATCGCGTCGGTCTCGTCGGACGTCACGGTGCGGCTCATGAGGCCGCTGGTGGCGGTCACGCTGACGCGGATCGTGCTGCCGACGTCTTCGGACCACAGCGTGTAGGTGTCAGCGGTCGCTTCTTCGATGTCTTCGCATTCGCCGTCCGCTTCGCAGCGCTGCCACTGGTAGGCGTATTCGATGGTGTCGGGCGCGCTCCAGTCGCCGGGGTCTGCGGTCAGCTCCTGCCCTGAGACGAGGTCGCCGGAGATCGTCGGCGGCGCGTCGTCGACGAGCTGCTGCCCGAGCGGCGTGCCGTCGACGGGGTCAGTCAGCGCGGAGCTTGCACTGACGGACCCGTCGCCGTTGGTCGCGGTCACGACGACGCGCACGAGGCTGTAGACGTCCGCGGCGGCGAGTCTGTACGTCGTGCTCGTGGCGCCTTCGACGTCTTCGCATTCGTCCTCGTCGTCGCAGCGCTGCCACTGGTACGCGTATTCGAGCGGGCCTTCGCCGCTCCACGTGCCTTCGTCGGCGCTCAGCGTCTGGCCCGCTCTGGGCGTCCCCGTGAGCGCAGGCGCCACCGTGTTGCGCGGAGCGCCGGCGGCGACGACGGGCGCGCTCGGCTCGGAGGTGGCGTTGTTCGAGTCGGCTTCGTCGGTCGCGGTGACGACGACGCGCAGCGTCCCGCCGACGTCTTCGGCGACAGGTCTGTAGCTGGCGCTCGTCGCGCCTTCGACGTCGGCGCACGCTTCGCCTTCGGCGTCGCACGCGCGCCACTGAT
Source organism: uncultured Actinomycetes bacterium (assembly GCA_963812435.1). Lineage (GTDB taxonomy): Bacteria > Actinomycetota > Thermoleophilia > Solirubrobacterales > Solirubrobacteraceae > Conexibacter. The sequence continues at coordinate 1,437,779 of CAWEUZ010000002.1, read as the reverse complement.
AGGCGTAGCCGACCGTGCCGGTGCCGGTCCAGGCGCCGTGGTCGGCGGTCAGCTCGTCGCCCTCGCGTGCTTCGCCGCCGATCGTCGGTTCTTCCGTGACGTAAGGCGTCGGCGACGCGACCGCGGCAGAGGCGTTCGACAGCTCGGCGGTCGAGCCGACGCCGTTCGTCGCCGTGACGACCGCGCGGATCGTCTGCTCGGCGTCGTCTTCGGTGAGTCTGTAAGAGCTGCTCGTCGCGCCGTCGATCGCCGCGCATTCGTCCGCTTCTTCGCAGGTCTGCCACGCGTAGGCGTAGGCGATCGGGCCGCTGCCCGTCCAGCTGCCGTCGCTGACGCTGAGCGTCGAGCCGACCGTCGCCGTGCCCGTGAGCGCCGGCGCTCTTTCGGGCGCGGGCGCGCCTTCGGCGCGCACCTGGCCGCTGACCGCCGTCGCATCGGCCGACTCGTTGTCGTCGGTCGCGCTCACCGTGACCGCGAGCGTGTGGCCGACGTCGGCGGCGCCGAGCGCGTAGGTCGAGCCGGTCTCGCCTTCGACGGCCTCGCAGCCGAGCCGGTCGGCGTCGCAGCGCTGCCAGCGGTAGGCGTAGGCGATCGAGCCGGTGCCGCTCCACAACCCTCTGCTGACGCTCAGCGTTTCGCCGCTCAGCAGCGTGCCGGAGATCGCCGGCGGCGCCGTGTTGTCCAGGCTCGGTTCGGCGAGCACGACGGGCGTCGCGGCCGATGCCGCCGTGTCGTCGCCGGCGCCGTTCTCGGCTCTCACGAGCACGCGCAGGGTCGCGCCGGCGTCTGCGGCGACCGGCACGTAGGTCGCGTCGGTGGCGTCTTCGACGTCGGCGCAGCTCGCGCCTCTTTCGTCGCACTGCTGCCACTGGTAGGCGAAGTCGATCCGCTGCGCGCCCGACCACGTGCCGCGCTCGGCCGACAGGTAGCCGTCGACGACGACGGCCCCGGAGACCGACGGTCTGCCGACGTTCGCGGGCGCGGCGTTCGCGATCGGGTCGGTCGGCGCCGAGGCGGCCGTCGCGGAGCCGTCATCGCCGCCGGCGGTGACGAGCAGCCGCAGCGTCGCGCCGACGTCGTCGGCGGCGAGCACGTACGACGGGTCGGTCGCGTGCGGGATCGCGGCGCAGTCCGCACCCTCCTCGTCGCAGCGCTGCCAGCGGTAGTCGTAGCTCAGCGGCCCTCTGGCGCTCCAGCTGCCGGGGTCCCCGACGAGCGTGTCGCCGTCGCCGGTCGTCTGCACGTCGATCGCCGGCGCGCTGGTGTTGCGCACCGTCGCTCTCGTCACGACGGCGGTCGGTGCGGAGACGGCGGTCGCGGAGTCCGCGTCGTTGCTCGCCGTCACGGCGACGCGCAGCATCGCGCCGACGTCGCCTTCGGTCACCTGGTAGTCGGCGTCCGTCGCGCCTTCGACGTCGCCGCAGCTCTCGCCTCTCGCGTTGCAGAGGCGCCACTGGTAGTCGTACGCGAGCGGTTCGGCGCCGAACCAGGCGCCGGGTAGCGCGGTCAGCATCGCGCCTTCGCTCGCCTGCCCGTAGGCGGTCGGGGGGACGTCGTTGAGCGGCGGTATCTCGGTCACGACCGGCGACGGGTCGGAGATCGCCCAGTCTTCGCCCGTTTCGTCGGTGGCCGTCACGACGACGCGCAACGTCGTGCCGACGTCGCCCGCTTCGAGGGAGTACCGCCGCGTCGTCGCGTCCTCGACGTCTTCGCAGCTCGCGCCGCTCGCGTCGCAGGAGCGCCACTGGTAGCGGAGTGCGATCGGTCTGCTGCCTCTCCAGCTCCCGGGCGAGGCGACGAGCGCTTCCTGTTCGAACGCGTCGCCCGACAGCGCGGGCGTCGTCGTGCTCTGAGGACCGGTGGTGGTCGTGAAGCTTCTGTCTCCGCCGGCGGCGGGCGTGCCTTCGCCGTGCGCGGCGACGAGCCGGAAGTGGTACGTGGTCGCGGGTTCGAGCCCTCTCAGCAGCTCGGAGACCGGCGCTTCTCTGGTGCCCTCGCCGGCGTCGCCGGCAGGTTCCGGGAAGACGTTGCCGTATTCGGTCGTCGGGCCCCACTCGAAGCGGTACTGCGTCGGGCTGCCGCCGGCTTCGATCGTGCCATGCAGTCGCGCGGAACCGCTGTGCACGTCCGTCGCCGCGTCGGTCGTGGCGGTCGGAGCCACGTCGGGCTCGAGTTCGAGGAACACGTCGCGCGGTCTGCCGTCGAGTCCGGGTCCGGTCCAGGGGAGGCCGTAGTACCAGCCGTCGGTCAGCGTTTCGCCGGGCGCCGCGAACGCGCCGAACTGACAGACGATCCCTTCGCCCCACGCAGCTTCGCTCGCGCCCGGCGCACACGTCCCTCTGCCGGCGTTGATCGTCGCTCTTTCGCCTTCGAGCAGCGCCTCCGCCCAGCCGGTCGGCATGCCTGCTTCGAAGTTCGAGAGGCCGCTGAGCGCGCCGCAGGCGACCGCGTCTTCTCTGGTCGTCTCGTGCCACAGGCGGAAGCGGCCGGAGCCGTCCTGCAGGACCGCGCACGCGCGTTCGCCGCCGTCGACCTGTTCGCTGTTGTGCGCCCAGCTGCGCTCGCGCGCTTCGCCGCATTCTTCGCTGTCGCTGTGCAGCACGAGCGCGTACGTCCCGCCCGCCGTCAGCGACGTCGGATCGACGAGCCATGTGACGCGCCCGAGGCTCGACGACAGCGGCCGCGGCGCGGAGGACTGCACCAGCAGGCTGCCCGAGTCGAGATCGCCGCCCGACGCGAACGCGTAGATCGACAGGTCCACGTCCGGGTCGACGCTGCATTCCGAGGAGCGCGCGAAGTCGCCGAGCGTCACGCGCCGCACCGTCATCGCCTTCGGCATCGACTCGATGAAGAACACGCGCGTGCCCGCGGCGAGATCGACGTTCTCGCTGACGACAGGTTCTGAAGACGGGTCGACCGTCAGCGGCACCCCTTCACCGGTGGTGCCCGAGACTTCAGTCGATGCGTACGCCGCAGAGGCGGCGAGCATCGCGATCATCAACGCCAAGGCGACGACGAGCAGCGTCGTCGGCGCACGCCGAGCCCCCACGTTCATCAGCATCCCCCAATGCAGAACGTCGCGACAAGCATCGTGCTTGCCCCGTAGTTAAGACGACTGTATCGGCCAAAAGATGGCGCGTCAACGCGGTACGAATCAGCCGTGGTTCACAGCACGCTCGACGCGATCGCGTGGCCGGCGAGCACGCCGGCGGCGCCGCCGAGCACGGTCAGCGCGAGCCACGTCAGGCCGCCGCGCAGGCTCACGGCGCTCTCCAGTCGCGTCTGGGAATGACAAGGCGCTTGGGGAGCGGCGCGGCGGGCGGCGGCTCCGGCGTCGCGGCTGCGTCGGCCTCGCGCGTGCCCTGCGGCGGCGCGACCTCGCGGCCGGTGGCGTCGCGCGCGGTGTACGCGATCCCCGGCACGCCCTCGTAGACGAGCCCCTCGTTGACCGTCGCGCGCACCTGCGGGCCTCTGAACAGCGGCGCCTCCGGCGCGCCGCCGCGCGCGAGCCACTCGCGCGCGCTCCAGGTCAGCGGCACGAGCCCGCCGAGCGCCATCAGCTCGAAGATCACGCCCGCGACGATCCAGCCGCCGGCGCCGCTCATGTCGGCGGGCGGGTCGAAGCCGAGCGTGAGGAAGTTCACGCCGAGCACGCCGAACAGCGCCGACCACATCAGGAAGCCGGCGTCCATTCCGCTGCCCGGCCCGCCGCCGGCGCTCGTGGCGGCGGCGAACACGGCGCCGAAGATCAGCAGCGCGAAGATGCCGCCGATCAGCAGGCCCGCCTCGCTGCCGCACTCGTGCCCGGCGGCGACCGCGTACGGGCCGCCGCTTGCGCACGAGCCGCCGGAATTGACCATCAGGTCGCGCATCGCGAGGTACGCGCAGGTCAGGCCGGCGGCGAAGCCGGCCGCGCCGACGAACGTGCCGAGCGGAGCGAGCAGGCGCACGCGGGAACGCGGCCGCTCGCCCTCCGGCGGCTCGCCGACGATCCCGAAGGCAGCCTCCATCTCGACGCCCTCGCCGTCCCGTCCGGCTAGGCCATCGCCCAGTTGATCCAGATCGAGCCCGGGCTCTCCGGGTCGACCTTCACCGGCACCGACGCGCCCGCGACGGCCTTCGTGAGGAACACCTGCTCGACGACCTGGGTCACCGTCGCCGGGTACGGCGGCAGGCCGTCCGGCATGACGGTGAGGTCGATCTGCAGTGTCGGCTGGAAGTTCACCATCGCACCGGTCTGCGTGACGCCGCTGATCATCGCCGTCGCGTCGACGCCGGTGGCGGCGATGTTCGCGGCCTGCGTCTGCTGCGCCATGAACGCCTGGGCGTCTCTCATGCGCTCCATGCCGTCCGCCATCTGCTGGCCCGGATCCCACGTCTTCTGGATCTCGTTCGCCTGCTTCTGCAGCTGGCGCACGCTTCTGAACATGCCCATGGTCGTCTAGCGCCCCATGTAGAGCTTGTTGAACTGCTGGCCGACCGCCGGGTTGGTCTTCATGCGGCCGTTCCAGCCGTCCATCGCGGCCTGCCAGTTCTCGGCGGAGACGCCCTTCGAGGCGGCGACCTCGACGGCCTGCGACTGGTCGTAGCCGCGGTTGGCGAGCTCTCTGGAGATCTCGGCGTAGAGGTCGAGCGAGACGCCGTTGACCGGCTCGAAGTCGGCCCCGCCGGCGGCGAACTGCTGGTTCGCGTTCGCCTGCGCCGCGGCCTGCGCCTGCATCGCGGCAGCCTGCTGCGCAGCGGCCATCTCCTGCGCCTGCGCGCCGAGCTGCTGCGCCTGGTCGATCATGCCCGGAGCGGCGTTGACGACGTTCTTCATGTCCTTCATCTGCTTGAACAGACCCACGACGTTTGCTCCTTCGCTGGGGGATGCTCGCGAACGTTCGCGTCTAGCGGACGCGACGCTACATCCGCGCGCGGCGGTGGGCAAGCGGGCTCAACCGAATGTCGACGCGTCAGCGCAGAGCGAGCGTCAGCACAAGCGCATCGTCGAGCGCGCGCTGCTCGCTCGCACTCAATCGGCCCGCGCGTCCACCGAGCCGCTCGACGTCGAGCGCACGCATCTGCTCCACCATCACACGCGTTCGCTCGCCGTCGATCTCCACTTCAGGCCGGAAGCTCGCGGGCCGAGCGCTGCGCGACGTCGGCGCGACGAGGACGGTCGAGAGTCCGAGCAGCTCGTCGGCCTGGACAAGGACGCCGTACCGGGGACCGTGCTGCTCGCGTCCGCGACGCACGGGCAGGTTGATGCGAAAGACGTCGCCGCGCGTCACTCGGGCCAGTCGGTCGAGACGGCGTCCATGTCGGCCATCAACTCGGCGCGCGCAACTCTGTCCTGCTCGTCCGTCGCGAGTCGCGCCACCTCCTCCGCAAGTGCCGAGCGCCGCCGCCGATGCTCGCCGGCCTCAACGAGCGCCGCTCGCACCGCCTCCGACTCGTTCAACCCCTCGCGCATGAGCAGCTCGAGGCTGAGCTCGGAGGGCTGGTCGAGACGGGCGCGAACGACGCGTGAGGCCATGTCGATCAGCGTAGCACGCGCTGTGCCACACCTATGTGGGATTGTGCCTCAGGCGAGCAGCGCGAACGGCGTCTGGAGCAGCTCGCGCACGCGCGCGAGGAATCTGGCGGCGTCGGCGCCGTAGAGGATGCGGTGGTCGCAGGACAGCGAGAGGTCCATCAGGCTGCGCTTGACGAGCGTCCCGTCGTCGCCGAAAACCGGCCGCTCGACGGCCGCGCCGACGGCGAGGATCGCCGCCTGGCCCGGGTTGATGACGGCGGTGAACGAGGTCACCCCGAACATCCCCAGGTTGCTGACGGTGAAGGTGCCGCCGCTCAGCTCCGGCGGCGTGATCGTGCCGCTGCGCACTCTCTCGGCGAGCGCGCGCGTCGTCTGCGAGATCGCGGTGACGGGGAGCGCATCCGCGTCGAAGACGGTCGGCACGACCAGCGTGCCCTCGCCGGCGACCGCGACGCCCACGTTCACGCGCCCGTACAGCTCGAACGCCCCGTCTCTGTAGGCGCCGTTCGCGAGCGGGTGCTCGCGCAGCGCGAGCCCGGCCGCCTTCACGACGAAGTCGTTGACCGACGGCGCCGAGTCGCGCGCCGCCTTCATCTGCTTGCGCAGCGCGAGCAGGTCGGTGACGTCGGACTCCGTGTGGAGCACGAACTCCGGGATCGTCGCCTTCGACTCCGCCATCCGCCGCGCGATCGTCTTCTGGACCGACGTCGGCGCGATCGTCGTGACCTCGCCCTTCCCCGTCCCGCCGGCGCCCGGTGAGGAAGGGGGCACCGGGACGCCGGCGGTGGGGGGTGGGGTGGGGCTCTGGGAGGAAGCTGCGGGTGCTGAGGCGGCGGCCTCGACGTCCGCCTTCACGATGCGGCCGCCCGGGCCGCTGCCGGTGACGGCGGCAAGGTCGACGCCCTGCTCACGTGCGAGGCGCTTCGCGACGGGAGATGCCTTGACGCGGTCGCCGGTCGCGTCGGACCCTTCGGGGTCCGCCACCGCGGTCGATCCGGCGGGTGGCGCGGGTGAGGACGATTCCGCCGGCTCTGCCGCGGAATCGCCTCGACCCGTGACAGGACCCGCCGGCGCGGCGGCCTGGTCCCCGGACGCCGAGTCAGCCGGCGCCGACTCGCCATCCGCCAGCACGTGCGCGATCAGCGCACCGACCGGCAGCGCGTCGCCTTCCGCGGCGACGTGCTTGAACGTCCCGGCCGCGTCGGCCTCGTACGTCATGTTCGCCTTGTCGGTCTCGATCTCGGCGATCTCGTCGCCGCGCGCGACGGCGGCGCCGTCCTCGACGAGCCATCTGAGGATCGTGCCCTCCTCCATCGAGTCGGAGAGGCGGGGCATCGTGATCTCGGGCATCCAGCTATCTCCTCAGGCTCAACGTGGCGAGGACCGCGCCGGCGATCCGCTCGTCGTTCGGCATCGCCGCCAGCTCCAGGTTCTTCGCGTAGGGCAGCGGCACCTCGGCCATGCCGACGCGCTCGACGGGCGCGTCGAGGTCGTCGAAACAGGCGTGCTGGATGCGCGCCGTCAGCTCGGCGGTGACGCCGTAGGTGGGCCAGCCCTCCTCCACGCACACGGCGTGGTTCGTCTTCCTCACCGACGCCGCGACCGTCTCGACGTCGAGCGGGCGCAGCGAGCGCAGGTCCACGACCTCGGCGGAGACGCCGTGCTCGGAGGCCAGCCGCTCGGCGACCTCGAGCGCACGCACGGTCGCGTAGGAGTGCGACACGAGCGTCACGTCGGTCCCCTCCCGCAGCACCTGCGCGAGGCCGATCGGCGTCACGTAGTCGGGGTCGAGCGGGACCTCGCCTCTCCGCTTGTAGATCGGCAGGTTCTCGATCACCAGGACCGGGTCGTCGTCGCGGATCGCGGCCTTCAGGAGGCCCTTCGCGTCGGCCGGCGTCGCCGGGGCGACGACCTTCAGGCCAGGCGTGCTGGCGAACCACTGGTCGAACGACTGCGAGTGCTGAGCGGTCAGCTGGTTGCCGGCGCCGTTGGGCGTGCGGATCACAAGCGGGCAGCGCACCTCGCCGCCGAACATCGCGCCGATCTTCGCCGCGTGGTTGATCACCTGGTCCATCGCGACGACGAGGAAGTTGAGCGTCATGATCTCGACGACCGGTCGCTCGCCGAGCATCGCCGCGCCGACGCCGGCGCCGACGAAGCCCTCCTCGGCGATCGGCGTGTCGCGCACGCGGTCCTCGCCGAACTCCTCCAGCAGGCCGGCGGAGACCTTGTACGCGCCCTCGAAGACGCCGACCTCCTCGCCCATCAGGAAGACGCGCTCGTCGCGCGACATCTCCTCGCGCAGCGCGAGGCGCAGCGCCTCGCGGTAGGTCATGACCTCGGTGCCGGTCCCGGCGGGCGCTTCGACGGTCGCGCTCATGCGCCCAGCCCCGCGTCGAACGTCAGCGCCAGCTCGCCGAACGGCGAGCCCGGCCGCATGCGCTCGAACTGCTCCGCGCTGCCGGCGGCGTGCATGCCGGCAGCGAGCCGCTCGACGTCCGGCTCCGCGCTCGCGGTCGCGAACTCGACGGCGGCGGCGATGCGCTCGTCGGCGCGCGCGTCGATCGCCTCCAGCTTCGCGTCGGTGACGCCGTCGGCGCGCAGCTGCTCGCGCACGTGCAGCAGCGGGTCGCGCTCCTGGCGCTCGTGGATCTCGTCCTTCGTGCGGTAGGCGAGCCCGGCATCGGCGACCGAGTGGCCGCGGTAGCGGTAGGTCATCGCCTCCAGCACGGCCGGCTTGCGCTCCTCACGGGCGATGCGCAGCAGGCGGTCGGCGGCTTCGTAGACGGCGTCGAGGTCGTCGCCGTCGACGCGCTCGCCGTGCATACGGAACGCGCTCGCGCGCTTGTACAGCTCCGGCTCCGCGGATGCGCGCGCGACGGAGGTGCCCATGCCGTACTCGTTGTTCACGACGAGGTAGACGATCGGCAGCTTCCACAGTGCGGCGAGGTTGAGCGACTCGTGCCAGGCGCCCATGTTCACGGCGCCGTCGCCCAGCTCGCAGACGACCGCCTGCGGCTTGCCCTGGCGCACGAGCGCGAGCGCGAGCCCGGTCGCGACGGGCAGCTGGCCGGCGACGATGCCCCAGCCGCCGTAGTAGCCGTTGGCGACGTCGAGGATGTGCATCGAGCCGCCGCGGCCGTGGGCGCAGCCGTCCTCGCGGCCGAACAGCTCCGCCATCACGGCCTCCGGCGAGGTGCCGCGCGCGAGCGCGAAGCCGTGCGAGCGGTAGCCGGTGACGAGCAGGTCGTCGGGCTGGAGCGCGTGGACGACGCCGACCGTCGTCGCCTCCTGCCCGGAGGAGAGGTGGCAGTAGCCGCCGATGCGGGCCGCCTTGTACTGGCGCTCGGCCTCGGTCTCGAAGACGCGGCTGAGGACCATCGTCTCGTACAGCTCGCGCCGCGTCGCGGGCGCGAGCGCGGCTACGTGAACGTCGTCCGCGGCGGCCTTGCGCGCGCGTCTGGCAGGTCTCGTGGCAGTCGCCGCCGGCATCAGGACTCCTCGAAGTACTCGGGGTGCGCCGCCTGGATGTGCGGCACGCTGGACAGGACCATGCGCAGGTGATGGCGCATCATCGCTTCGGCGCGATCGGCGTCGGCGGCCGCGATCGCAGCGATCAACTCACGGTGCTCGGCGACCATCTCGCCGAGGTAGCCGGGCTCGGGAAGGCTGAGGCCGCGGATGCGGTCGAGGTGACCGTTCGCGCGGCGTGCGAGGTACCAGATGATCTCGTGCCCGCTGAGCTCGGCGAGCAGGCGGTGGAGCGCCTCGTCGAGCGTGTCGAAGGCCTCCGCGTCGCCCTGCTCCTCGGCGCGCTCCTGGGCGGCGAGGTTGGCCTGCAGCTCGGTGAGGCCGGCGTCGGTCACGCGCTCGGTCGTGCGGCGGATCGCGGCGCACTCGAGCGCCTCGCGCACGAACGCGGCGTCCTCGACGGCGGCGGGGCTGATGAGCGTGACGAACGTGCCGAGCTGCGGCACGATCGCGACGAGCCGCTCGTCGCGCAGGCGGGCGAGCGCTTCGCGGACGGGCGTGCGCGAGACGCCGAGCAGCTCCGCCAGCTCGTTCTCGCTCAGGCGCCGGCCGGGCTCCAGCTCCGCGGAGACGATCGCGGAGCGCAGCGCAGCGTAGACCTGGTCCCCCGTGGACAGGCCGTTGACGCGATCGTGCAGGGCAATACGCATCTCTGCCGACTAGTATACAAGTGTGGTGCAACCCCCGAATGGGGGTAGTGGGTCAGTTTCGAGAGGGAGCCCGGCTTTGTGGCGCTGGGCGCGCTCAGTGCGCAGCGCCCTGCTGGGCGAGCGCGTCAGCGAGCAGGGCGGTGGCTGCAGGGGCGGGCTTCACCGCCAGTGCACGGCGGGCGTAGTCGGCGGCACCGTCCGGATCGCCCGCGTTGAGCGCGCCGCGGCCACGGGCGACCAGCCGCTCGACCACGCCGTCGCGGATCAGTTCGAGGCCCTGTGCATCCTCTGGGGGTGCGGGGAACGTGCCGGCAGCCCCTCCCGGTAGCACATCGCGGGTCCTCTCCAATTGTGGATGTCAGCGCCGAACCCACCACTCGTTCTCGTGAAGACAACGTGGCCGTCATCCTCAACATCCGGGGGCTACGCTGACCGGGCCAGGCAGGGGGAGATCGGTCGCACAACCCTCTGCGCAAATCGAAGACAGGGGGAATTGTGCGTAACGCACTCAAGTCATTGCTGGCCCTCGGCCTGCTGGCCGCAGCTCTTGCGCTGCCTGCCGCAGCCCAAGCTGCCGAAGTCGGCCAGGTCTGCAACATCACCAATTCAATCGAAACGGCCGTCGTGGCCAGATACTCCGACGGCACCGGCTTCGCCGAATACATCCACGGCGGAGACGGCTGGCGCATCGACGCCTTCTCCGGCGCCTACTACCAGGGCCACCGGAACGGAGGGGCGGAGGGCTACATTCCGCGCGAATGGGTCGTCCAGGGGACCTGCCACTTCTAGCAGCGGCGACGCACCCACGCTGACGCTGTCGGAGGCGAGCGCCTCCGACAGCGTCACATGCGTGACGACCCGGAGATGATCCATTAAGAGAATGACTATTTGGCGGCGTCGGCGTGCGCGCGGCGCAGCGACTCGTCCAGCCGCGCGAAGCGAGTGTCGTCGCCGGGCAGCATCGTCTGCAGGACCTCGCGGACGGCGTCCAAGTCGAGGCTCTCCGCGGCGAGCATCGCCTCGATGTCGGCCCAGTCGCGCGTACGGTCGAACATCGCCTTGAAGACGGCGAGCTCCACCGGGCCGAGGACGGGGATCTGCGTTCTCGCGAACGCGACCCGTCTGCGATGGCTTGCTGCGTCGGCGTGCACCGGGACGGTGTCGAAAAACAGGTCGACCGGCGTCTCGCCCCACCACAGCCGGATCTGACCGTCGCGCGCGATCGCCTCGGCGGTGCCTTCCGGCTGGGCCACCTCCGGCGGCAGCGCGCGCAGCGCCTTCGCAGCATCCGCGGCCGGCACGAACACGTTGACGTCGATGTCGCTCGTGGCGCGCGGGTCGAGCGTCCAGTAGGCGAGCGCGATCGCGCCCCCGAAGGCGTGCGGGATCCGCCGTCTCGCGAGCGCACGGTGGATCGCGACGAGCCGTTCGGGAAGCGTCACGCGCGCGCGAGGCGGGTCGTGGCCGCCAACAGCGGCGGGAAGCGCAGCGTGCGCTCATGGCGCGTCGGCAGCGCCTCCGCCAACAGCATCACGTCGACCAACGTACGGCCGGCGCGCGCCAGCTGCGCCGCCGATGGTCGCACGACCGGCGTCGCCGCCCGTGCGACCGTCAACCGCGCGCCGCTCGCCGCCAACAGGCGGCCGAGCGTCTCGACGGACGGCTCCTTGCGGCCGCGCTCATAGGCCGAGATCGTCGCCTGCGAGGTGCCGGCGCGGCGCGCCAGCTCCGTCTGGCTGAGGCCGGCCCGCCGCCGCGCGTCGCGAATGCTCGCTCCCGCATCCATAATCCGAAATATATCTATCTGGATATGCAAGCGCAAGGCCTGCCGGAATGACGGAGGGCTCCCGATCGGGAGCCCTCCGGTCAAGCTGGTCGCTCCCGGCGTGGCGGCGCCGGGGCGGACGCGCGGCCTTGGGTCAGGCGGCTCGGTCGTCGCGGCGACGAGCGCGGGCGCCCTTCGCAGCGGACTCGACGTGCTGGTAGTCGGTCGAGCCGGGCCCGTGCATCAGCCCGCGCAGGATCTTCGTCGCGACCTCGTGCGACACGCGCTCGATCGTCGTCTCGCCGTGCTGCTCGTTGGCCATCAGGGTCAGGTTCCAGGTACGTGCGTTCATGGTTTCTCGTGCCTCGTTAGCGGTCTCTCGCTATCGAAGGTAGGCGCGTCTGCGCGCCACGTGTGTGACACGCGTCGCACTTCTCCAGATGTTCACCGGGCGTCAGCCGCGCGGATTGCGCAGGCGATCCCGGTCCTCGGACTCGCCGACGATCAGGAACAGGAGCGACAGCAGCACCACGCCGCCGACGCCGAACAGGCCCCAGCCGATCGCCGACAGCAGGATCGGGTTCGCGGCGAGCCCGAGCACGGTGCCGCCGACGAGCAGCAGCACGCCGACGGCGAGGATGCGCGGGTGACCGCCCATGCGACCGGGTCTACCCAGGGGCTCAGGCGGGCGCACGCAGCTGCCGCATCAGGCCGAGCAGGTCGACCTCGTCCCACGCCGCGGCGATCAGGTCGTCCTCGATCCGCAGCACGGCGGTCGAGGTGAACGCGACGCGGCGGCCGGTCGGCTCGATGCCGAGGAACGCGCCGTCGTGCGTCCCGCTCCAGCGCTGGTGCGCGGCGACGAGATCGTCCTCCCCCACCAGCAGCAGGATCTCGTTGTGGAGATCGGAGAAGCCTTCGAGGAAGGCGGCGACCGACGCGCGCTGGCCGTCGCGGCCGCGCCGCTCGTCGTCGTGCGTGAAGTCCTCGCTCAGCAGCTCGTCGACGGCGTCGAGGTCGCGGGCGTTCACGACCTCCGCGTAGAAGCGGCGGACGAGCTGCTTGTTGTCGTCGGCGCTCATCGGCACGTCCCATTCGATCAGATCGCGCGGCGCCCCGCCCCGCCCCGCTCTGGCATAGTCGCGCCGCGATGGCCGCCCGCTCGCCCACGCGAACGCTCGACCTCGACGGCCGACGGCTCGCATGGCGGACCGTCGGCGCCGGCCCGCCGCTGCTGCTCGTCAACGGCTACGCCGCGACCGGGACCGACTGGGACCCGCAGCTGCTGCTGCGGCTCTCGCAGTCCTTCGAGGTGATCTCGCCCGACAACCGCGGCATCGGCGAGTCGCAGCTCGGCGACCCCGCCGGCCTGAGCGTCGACGCGATGGCGCAGGACCTCGAGCGGCTGCTCGACGCGCTCGGGCTCGAGCGCGTGCCGGTCGCCGGCTGGTCGATGGGCGGCTTCGTCGCGCAGCGGCTCGCGACGCGCGCGCCGCAGCGCGTCGCGCGGCTCGTGCTGCTCGCGAGCGACCCCGGCGGCGCGACCGCGGTGCCGCCCGACCCGGCGGTGTGGGCACGGCTGCTCGACCACACCGGCAGCGGGCGCGAGCAGGCCACGCGCCTGCTCGGGCTGCTGTTCCCGCCGCCGCTCGCGGCCGAGATCGACCGCAGGTTCGGCGCGATCGTCGCGGCCGCGCGCGCGAGCCTCGACCCGCAGGCGCTCGCCGCGCAGGAGGCCGCGATGGGTGCGTGGCACCTGGAGCAGCAGCCGCCGCCCGGCGGCGACGCGCCGCCCGTGCTGATCGCCCATGGGACCGCGGACGTCGTGATCCCACCAGCCAACGCCGACGCGCTCGCCGCGCACTGGCGGGGCGCGCAGGTCGAGCGCTTCGACGGCGGCGGGCACGCCTTCATGGCGCAGGAGCCGGACCGGCTCGCCGCGCTGATCGCCGCCTTCGCGGGCGGCGGCTGAGCGGCCCGCTCAGGACGCGATCGACAGCGCCGCCGCGAGCGCGAAGCCGAGCACCGTGACGAGGCCCGCCTGACGACCGGCGTCGGTCGTCGCGTCGGGGATCATCGAGTCGACCAGCATCACGAGCAGCGCACCGGCGGCGAAGCCGTCGACGGCCGCGCGCAGCTCGCCGCCGGTCGAGTCCCCGAGCGCGTAGCCGGCGAGCGTCGCGAGCGCGCAGCAGACCGCGACGCCGGCCCACAGCCCGAGGATCGTCCGCGCGGGGCGCCCGGCGCCTCGCATCGCGCTCGCCGACCCGATCGCCTCCGGCAGGTTCGAGACGAAGATCGCGCACAGCAGGCCGACGCTGATCGCCTCGCCGCCGGCCAGCCCGATCCCGAGCACGAGCTGCTCGGGGATCCCGTCGAGGAAGGCCCCGAGCGCGAGCGCACCCCCCGCTGCGCCCCCGCTTCTGCGGCGCTTCCGCGAGCGGCCCGACTTGCCGAGCCGCTCGACGACGCCGTCGGCCAGGTAGTAGGTCAAGCCGCCGAGCGCGAGACCGGCTGCCAGCGAGGCGAAGCCGCCCGCGCGGCTCCCCTCCAGCGCCAGCTCGAACGACACCGCGCTGATCAGCGCGCCGGCGCCGAACGCGAGCACGAGCCCGATCAGCCGGCGCGACCAGTCGCGCGCGAGCGCCGCCAGCGCCCCGATCAGCAGTGACGAGGCGGCGAGTCCGCCCCAACCGAGCGCGCTCAGCACGCCGCCCAGGCTACCCGCGTCAGCGGCGCTCGATCACGCGCGTGAAGTAGCGGTTCGCCGCGCGCATCGACCACTCGTAGGGCTTCGCCCACTTGCCCTGCAGCCAGAAGCCCCAGCGGATGTCGGGCGACGTGAAGACCATGTAGCGGTTGCGCTCGATCCCCTCGAGGATGCATGCCGCGACGTGCTCGGGCGAGACGGCGCGCCGCTCGAAGCGCTCGACGAACGCTCTGATGTCCGGCCGCTGCGTGTCGACGCCGGCGATCGTCACCGTCCCGGTCAGCGGCGTGTGCACGGCGCCCGGGCACACGAGGCTGACGCCGATCCCGTGGCGGCGCAGGTCGAAGCGCAGCACCTCCGAGACGCCGCGCAGCCCGAACTTCGTCGCGCTGTAGGGCGCGTGCCACGGCAGCCCGAACAGCCCCGCGGCCGACGACACGTTGACGATCTGCCCACCGCGGCCGGCGGCGATCATCGGCGGCACGAAGCACTCGAGCACGCTGATCGGCCCCATCAGGTTGACGTCCACGACGCGCTGCCAGTGGCGGTGCTCCAGGCGGTCGATCGTCCCCCAGGTCGCGATCCCGGCGACGTTCATGACGACGTCCATCGCGCCGTGCTCGGCGTGGATCGCCGCCGCCAGGGCGACGACGGCGTCGTGGTCGGCGACGTCGGCGGGCGCCGCGTGGCCGACGCGGCCGCCGGCCGCGCGCACCTCCTCGACGACGTGGTCGAGCGCCTCCTCCTGGAGGTCGGTGAGGAACAGCTCCGCTCCGCGCGCGGCGGCGGCGAGCGCGGTGGCGCGGCCGATGCCGCTGGCGGCGCCGGTGATCAGGCAGCGCTTGCCGCGCAGCTCGGGGACCGGTACCCGCCGGCGCCTCATGCGCCCCGCCTCGCGGCCGCGCGCTGCACGAGTCGGCCGAGCGGGTGCCGGCCGCGGCGTGCGGGTCGGGCACCGGGTCGAGCTGCACGTCGAGCGAGCGCAGCGTCATCGCGAGCATCTCGTAGTGGCCGATCAGCAGGCACAGCTCGATCAGCCGCCGCTCGTCGTACTCGCGCGCGAGCAGCGCCCACAGCTCGTCGCCGATGCGCCCGTCGGCGTGCATCTCGTCGGCGGCGCGCAGCACGCAGCGCTCGGCGCGGCGACCAGTCCGGCGCGCCGGCGCCGTCGCGCACGCGCGCGACCTCCTCGGCGCTCAGCCCGGCGCGCTGTGCGAGCCGCTCGTGCTGGGTCCACTCGTAGTCGCAGCCGGTGTTGTGGGCGACGCGCAGGATCACCAGCTCCGCCTCGTCGCGCGGCAGCGTCCCGCCCGGCATCAGCGCGCCGGCGAACCACAGCCAGCGCCGGAACAGACCGCGGTGGCGCGCCAGCGTCGTGAAGATCCGCGGCGGCTCGCCGCCGCCGGTCGCGGCGCCGAGGACGCGCACGATCGCCGTGTTGACAAGCCCGATCTCGCGAGCGCTGCCCGGGCGGATGCGCGGTCCTGTCGGCATCCGCGGACCGTACCGGCCGGGACGCGGCGGCACGCCGGGTGACGGCGTGCCGCCCGCGCGATCAGAGCGCCGCGAGGTCCCCGACGATCTGCGTGAGGCGCAGCCCGTTGCCGGACGGGTCGCGGAAGCCGCAGTCGATTCCGTAGGGGCGCTCTTCGGGCGCCTCGGTGAACTCGACGCCGCGCTCCTTCAACTGCTCGTAGGACTCCTGGCAGTCGTCGGTCGTGAGGAAGACGGTGCCGGCGAAGCCCTTCGCCATCAGCGCCTTGACCTGCTCGGCCGTCTCCTCGTCCATCACCGGCGGGCCGGGGATCGCCATCAGCACGACGGAGAAGTCCTCCTGGCCGACGGGATTGACGGTGAGCCAGCGGAAGTTGCCGAGCTCGGCGACGGTGACGTCGACGCCGACCTGCCAGCCGAGCTTCTCGGTGTAGAACGCGAGCGCCTCGTCCTGGTCGTGCACCCACAGCTGGGCGTTGGCGATTCTGATCATTGGGACCCTCCGGGTTACGTGGAACATGATGCGGCCAGCCTAGGCTTGCCCATCTCCCCTGTCTTCTCGAAACGTGCGCCGTTCGGGGCGTCCGTACACACGCACCACGCAGGCCGGCACGACCATGTGGGCCGTCGCGGGCGGATGCGCCGCGCGGTAGGCGGTCGGCGACATTCCGAATGTTCGCGTGAAGCTCGTCGTGAACGAGCCGAGACTCTGCAGGCCGACCGCCAGGCAGACGTCGTTGACGGAGCGATCGGTCGTGCGCAGCAGCGCCGCGGCGCGCTCCAGGCGGCGGGTCAGCAGGTACGCGCGCGGCGACTCCCCGAACGCGCTCTTGAAGGCGCGGCTGAAGTGCGCGCGCGAGAGGCCGGCAGCCTGCGCCATCTCGTCGACGCCGATCGGGTCGAAGTAGCGCGCGTCGGCGAGGTCCTTCGCTCTCAGCAGGTGGCGGTCGAGCGGGACGAAGGCCATGCTGGTGCCCAGTATCGCGCGTGCTCAGGCTTGGAGCAGTTCGACGTCGCGACCGTCTGAAAGCTCAGCGAGTCCGGCGTCGAAGGTGACGAGCCGCACGCCGTGGCGGCGCGCCAGCGTGAGCAGCAGCGCGTCTGTCACCTGGCGGTGCCCGACCATGCGCGGGACGTCGGCGTCGCAGATCGAGACGTCGTCGGTGAGGAAGCGATGGCCGCCGGCATCGCGCAGCGCCGCGAGGACGCCACGCGCGGTCTCGACGGGAATCGACGCGGGCAGTGCCTTGGGATTCGCGGACACGCGCACGAAGCCGGCTTCGACCACCGAGCAGGTCGCCCAGCCGTCGCGCGCGTTCACGCCGAACCAGCTGCGCATCGCGGCATGGTGGACGTGCGAGTCCCATGCAAGCGCGACGAGCGCGTTGACGTCGAGCAGCGCCATCGCGCGTCAGTCCTCGTCGAGCGCGCGCCGCACCATCTCCGGCGTGATCGGCGCCGTGCCCGCGGGCACGCGGATCACGGGCAGGTCGCCGTCCGCCTCGACGCGCGCCGGGGTGAGCCCGCGGCGCGCGAGCTCGGAGATCGTCGCGCCGAGCGAGCGCCGCCCGCCGGAGGCGAGCTCGCGCGCGGCTGCGAGGACGTCGTCGTCGAGGTCGAGCGTGGTGCGCATGCGGTAATGCTAACGCATCAACGCATCACCGCATCAGCCCGTGTTGCGCAGCCCCGCCGCGATGCCGTTGACGCGTCAGCAGCAGCGCGCGGACGACGTCGGGGTCGGGGCTCGCGGCCGGCGGCGCGGTCGGCGCGCCAGCGCTCGAGCAGCGAGACCTGGGCGTAGTGCAGCGGCGC
Source organism: uncultured Actinomycetes bacterium (assembly GCA_963812435.1). Lineage (GTDB taxonomy): Bacteria > Actinomycetota > Thermoleophilia > Solirubrobacterales > Solirubrobacteraceae > Conexibacter. The sequence goes on along the minus strand of CAWEUZ010000002.1, from coordinate 1,420,299 downwards.
GAGGTAGTCGTCGCGCACGCGCAGGGTGCGTGCGAGCACCGGGTTGGAGGACAGCAGCGCCGGCTCGCCGGTCAGCCGCAGCAGCTCGGCGACGGTCAGCTCGTACTCGGCGCGGATCGTCTCGAACAGCGGTCGCAGCCCGCTCCGGCACGAGCCGCTGCGACGTAGTGCCCGGCGAGGTCGAGGTCGGTCTTCGCCAGCGTCATCTCGACGTTCGAGAGGAAGTTGCGGAAGAAGCGCCAGTCGGCAGCCATCGCCTCCAGCCGCGCCGTCGAGGCCGGCGGCGCGCGCGGCCGCGAGGCCGGAGCCGACGCCGAACCAGCCCGGCACGATCTGGCGCGACTGCGTCCAGCCGAACACCCACGGGATCGCGCGCAGGCCGTCGATCCCGCCGCCGGCGTCGGGACGGCGCGACGGCCGCGAGCCCATGTGCAGCTCGCCGAGCAGCTCGACCGGCGTCGAGGCGAGGAAGTACGCCGGCAGCCCGGCGTCGCCGACGAGCCCGCGGTAGCGCTCGCTCGACGCGGCGCTCACCACGTCCATCACGTCGCCCCACTCCGCCAGCGTCGTCGCCGCCACGCGCGGGCGGCGGTGCAGCACGGTCGACTCCAGCGTCGCCGCCAGCAGTCAGCTCCAGGTTCTCGCGCGCGAGCGACGGCAGCAGGTACTTGTCGGAGATCACCTCGCCCTGCTCGGTCAGCTTGATCTCGCCGTCGAGCGTGCCCCACGGCTGCGCGAGGATCGCCGTGTGCGCCGGGCCGCCGCCGCGGCCGACCGTCCCGCCGCGACCGTGGAACAGCCGCAGCCGCACGCCGTGCTGCGCGGCCGTGTCGCGCAGGCGCTGCTGCGCGCGGTGGATCTCCCACTGGCTCGTCGCGATCCCCGCCTCCTTGTTGGAGTCGGAGTAGCCGAGCATCACCTCCTGCACGTCGCCGCGCAGCTGCGACCACGCGGCGGTAGGCGGTGTCCTCCAGCAGCTCGTCAGCATCGCGTCGGCCGCCTGCAGCTCCTCGACCGTCTCCAGCAGCGGCACGAAGCCGATCCGCGCGCTCGCGGCGTCGAGGTCGACGAGCCCGGCCTCGCGCGCGAGCACGACCGCGGCCAGCAGGTCGTCGGCGCCCTGGCACATCGAGACGATGTAGGACTCGACGACGTCGGGGCCGTAGCGCTCCTGACTGTCGCGGATCGCGCGGAACGTCTCGAACGTGCGCAGGCCGGCCTCGTCGAGCGGCGGCGGGCTCGGCGCGAGCGGGCGGCGCGAGGCCAGCTCGGCGCCCAGCAGCGCGCGCCGCTCGGCCCGCGGCAGCTCGGCGTAGGAGCGCGCGCCCTCCTCGCCCAGCCGGTCCACCAGCTGCCCGACCGCGTGGTGGTGGGCGGCGGCGTGCTCGCGCACGTCGAGCGTCGCGAGCCCGAGCCCGAACGCGGCGATCGTGCGGATCGCTCGCTCGACGCGCCCGCGCGCGATCAGCTCGCCGCGGTCCATCAGCAGCGAGTCGCGCACGAGCATCAGCTCGGCGAGCAGCTCCTGCGCGCCGTCGTAGTCGCGCCCCGGCTCGCGCGGGCGGTCCTCGGCCAGCCGCGCGCGCGTGTTGAGCAGCTTGTGGCGCATGCAGGTGAGCTTCAGCCGGTAGGGCTCCTCCGCGTTCAAGCGGCGGTAGCGCGGCTCGATCTCCGGCAGCGCGTCGAGGTCGGCGGCGAGCGAGGCCTCCAGCTCGGGCGTCGCGCCGGCGATCCGCATGGACGAGGAGAGGTCGGCGCGCAGCTCGTCGACGGCCGCGAGCGCGCAGCGGATCCCGTGCTCGTGCTGCAACGCGAGCACGCGGCGCGTGCTCTGCGGGCTGACGTTCGGGTTGCCGTCGCGGTCGCCGCCGATCCAGCTGCCGAACGCGAGCGGGCGCGCGTCGGGCGGCAGCGCGAAGCCGAGCCGGCCGAGCTCGTGCGCGAGCGACTCGAGCACCCACGGGACGACCTCCTCGTGCAGCGCATCGAGGTAGTAGACGGCGTTGCGCGCCTCGTCGACGACGTCGGGGCGCGCGATCCGCAGCTCGTCGGTCTGCCACAGGAGGTCGATCTCCTCCTCCAGCCGGCCGGCGAGGCCGCGCTCGGCGGCGGCGTCCCCGCGCGCGCGCTCGCGCTCGTCCAGCAGGTCGGCGACCTGGCGCAGCTTGCGCAGCACCGTGCGCCGCGCCGCCTCGGTCGGGTGCGCGGTGAAGACCGGGCGCAGCGCGAGGCGGTGCAGCTCCGCCGTCAGCTCCTCGCGCGGGACCGCGGCCGCCTCGATCCGTTCGACCGCCTGCGCGAGCCACGCGCCCTCGCGGCGGCGGACGGCGGACAGCTCGCGGTCGCGGTGGACCTGCTCGGCGACGTTCGCGAGGTGGAAGTAGGTGCCGAAGGCGCGCACGAGCCGTCGCGCGGTCGCGGGCTCGGTGGCGGCCAGCAGCTCGGCGGTCGCGTCGCGGTCGCTGCGGATCGACAGCCGCACGCGCTCCACGAGGTCGAGCAGGTCGCGGCCCTCCTGGCGCACGATCGTGCGCCCGAGCAGCACGCCCAGCTCGCGGATGTCGCGGCGCAGGGCGGCTTGGCCGTCGTCGTGTGACGGCGCCGCAATCGCCGGTGTGGGCTGGTCCCCCATGCGGATACCCACGATAGGTCGCGTCGCGCGGACCGGCGAGGACGCGTGGACGTGCGCCGGGACATTCGGGGGGTGGCCGATGAGCGCCAGTCCGGAATATCTGTATTACCTCTCCCGAAGCAGGAGTGTGGTTATTTCCGAAATCGTATTCTAGATCTCTACGAAATGATATTGTCCGCTCGATGAGCAGCGTCGTAGCCCCTCCCCACGCCCCGCGCATCGTCGACGACGAGCTCGACGAGCTGCTCGCGGCCCTGCCGGCGATCGCGATCGAGGGCGCAAAGGCCGTCGGCAAGACGGTCACGGCCTCCCAGCGAGCGCGGACGATCCACCGGCTCGACGACCCGGCCGAACGTGCGGTGGCGGCGGCCGACCCCGACCGGCTGCTCACGTCGCCCTCACCGGTGCTGATCGACGAGTGGCAGCAGCTGCCACCGCTGTGGGATCGCGTGCGCCGCGCCGTCGACGCAGGGGCGCCCCCCGGGCGCTTCCTGCTCACCGGCTCTGCCTCGCCGGACGGTGCCGGGACGCACTCCGGCGGCGGGCGGATCGTGAGCCTGCGGATGCGGCCGCTGTCGCTCGCGGAGCGCCTGCCCGAGCCGCCCAGCGTCAGCCTCACCGCGCTGCTGCGCGGGGACCGGCCGCAGGTCGCCGGACGGACCGACGTCGGACTCGACCGCTACGCCGACGAGATCCTGCGCTCCGGCTTCCCGGGCATGCGCGCGCTGGGCGGGCGCCCGCAGCGAGCACAGCTCGACGGGTACGTGCAGCGCATCGTCGACCGCGACTTCCCCGAGCTCGGACACCCGGTCCGCAAGCCCGACGCGTTGCGCCGCTGGATGACCGCCTACGCCGCCGCGACCGCGACGACGACCTCGTTCGAGAAGATCCGCGACGCCTCCAGCGCCGGCAACGAGGGGAAGCCGTCGCACACCACGGTCCTCCCCTACCGGGACGTGCTCGAGCGGCTGTACGTGCTCGACGCAGTGCCCGGTTGGAAGCCGACGCGCAACCACATCGCCGAGCTGGCGCTGCCGCCCAAGCACCACCTCGCCGACCCGGCGCTCGCCGCACGCCTGCTCGGGGCGACCGCGGAGGCGCTGCTGCGCGGCGAGGCGCCGGGACCCGCGATCCCGCGCGACGGGACGCTGCTCGGCGCGCTCTTCGAATCGCTCGTGACGCTGTCCGTGCGCGTCTATGCACAGGCCGCGGAGGCACGCGTGGGCCATCTGCGCACGCATCGCGGGGCGCACGAGATCGACCTGATCGTCGAGCGCGGCGACGGGCGCGTGGTGGCGATCGAGACGAAGCTCGCGGCGACGCCCGACGAGCACGACCTGCGCCACCTCCACTGGCTCGAGGGGCAGATCGGCGTCGACCTGCTCGACGCGGTCGTCATCACCACCGGACGCGAGGCCTACCGCCGCCCCGACGGCATCGCCGTCGTTCCGGCGGCGCTGCTGGGACCCTGACCGGTACCCGCCGGTAGGGTCCGCCGCATGTCCGAGCCCGTCGTCCTGACCGAGCAGCGCGACGGCGTCCTGCTCGTCATGCTCAACCGCCCCGAGCAGCGCAACGCCGTCAACCTCGCCGTCGCGGAGGGGATCGCCGCCGCGCTCGACCGCCTCGATTCCGACCCCGCGCTGCAGGTCGGCGTGCTCGCGGGTGCCGGCAAGGGCTTCTGCGCCGGCATGGACCTGAAGGCGTTCGTCGCCGGCGAGCGTCCGTCCGCCGGCGGGCGCGGCTTCGCCGGGATCGTGCAGAACCCGCCCGACAAGCCGCTGATCGCGGCGGTCGAGGGATTCGCCGTCGCGGGCGGCTTCGAGATCGCGCTCGCGTGCGACCTGATCGTCGCGGCGCGCGGCGCGCGCTTCGGCATCCCGGAGGTCAAGCGCGGCCTCGTCGCGGCCGGCGGCGCATTGCTGCGGCTGCCGCGGCGGATTCCCTACCACCTGGCGATGGAGCTGGCGCTCACCGGCGACCCGATCGACGCCGAGCGCGCGGCCGCCGTCGGGCTCGTGAGCCGCGTCGTCGAGCCGGGCGAGACGGTGACGGCGGCGCTGGAGCTGGCGGCGGCGATCGCCGCCAACGGCCCGCTCGCGCTCGCGGCCACGAAGCGAATCCTCGTGGAGGCGCCGGGCTGGCCGCACGACGAGCTGTGGACGCGCCAGGCCACGCTCACCGATCCGGTCAGAGCCTCGGAGGATGCGCGCGAGGGCTCGATGGCGTTTGCCGAGAAGCGCGCTCCGCGCTGGCAGGGTCGCTGAGTGAATTCGTGCGTGCCCCGCGCCGAGCGCGGGTAGCTGTGACCTCATCGGCGTAGCGGAAGCGCTGCGAATTCGAGCGAGGAGAGACAAATGCTCTGGCTGATCCTTGGAATCGTCCTGCTGATCATCGCGATCGCAGGCGGCACGATCATCCACCCGATTCTGTTCGTGATCGCCGTCCTCGCGCTCGCCGCGTTCTTCTTCGGCAACTCGCGCGGCCGCACCGTCTGACGCAGCGCCGGCTGCGCCGCGCAGGCGCCGCGATCAGCGGCGTCTGCGCGGCAGCTTGAACGTGACCTTCGCCTGCTTCACGCGCTTCCCGGGCTTGCCGCTCACCGCGCTGGCCTGCGTCGCGGTGAAGTAGGCCGTCAGCTTGCCGCCTCTGGCGCTCGCGAGCAGTCTGCGGCCGGTCGCGTTGAGTCTGACCGTCACCAGCTTGCTCTGGCCGCCGTGGAGGGTGACCAGCAGTCTGCCGAGGATCACCGGCTTCGGCTTCGCTGCTCTACCGTGCTTTCTCGCCGTTGACGCGCGTGCTCTCGAGCCGGGGAAGCCGGCGACGTACTCGTGCGTGGCGATCAGGTAGACGAGCGAGCAGACGTCTCTCGGCGGTCCGACGCAGATCTGGTTGGCCTGCACCGATCTGCCGTCCGGCGTGACCGAGGGCGTTCCGATTCTCGCGGCGGCGACGCTCGCCGCTCTCACGACTCTGCCGACTCCGCTGGAACCGGTGCCTGCGCCGGTGCCGCCGCCCGCACTGCCACCACCACCGCCGCCGCCGGTGCCGGCACCGCCGCCGCCACCCGCACCACCGCCACCGCCTCCGCCGGACGCCGCGCCCACGACACCGGCCAGCCGGCCGATCTGGCCGGGCGCCACGTCGGTGGTGAGCGTGAACCAGACGTTGCCCTTCGTGTCGGGCGCGACCGCCAGCGGGTACTTGCCGGCGCCGAGGTGGAAGACCGCCGCGGTCGGGTCCGGCTGGCTCGGCACGATCTTCACGATCGCGTTCGCGTTCGGGAGGCCGAAGCCGCCGTTCTCGACGACCCACAGCGTGCCGTCCGGCGCGACGCTGATCGCGCGCGCCTGGCCGCCGGCCAGTCTGGGGTCGATGCCGGGGAGGCTGTAGTTGGTGAACGTTCTGGCCGCCACGTCGAGCCGGCCGACCTCGTTTCTGAGCTGGTTCGTGAACCAGATCGAGCCGTCGTGGGCGACGGCGACGTCGGTCACGCCGGTCCCGCTGTTGACGCCCGAGCAGGTCGAGGCCGGCGGTCTGGGCGCGCAGGGCGCGAGCGGATACTCGTCGTAGCCCGATCCTCTGGCCGTCCCGATACGCCAGCCGGGGTTGCCCGCATCCAACTCGGCGAACCAGGGCGTGCCCGACGCGTCGGTCGCGATGCCCGCCGGCTGCGCCTCGTAGCGCAACGGGTCGAGCGCCACGAGGCCGCCCTGCAGCGCGAGGTTGTCGGACTCTCTCACGTTCAGGCTCGCGTCGACCGAGGCGATGCGGTCGCCGGGGAACGGCGGGTAGTTGGATCCGTTCTGCTCGGTGAACCAGGCCAGGCCGCCGGCGCCGACGGCGACGTCCCGCAGACCGCCGTGGAAGGTCTGGCCGGTCCCGCCGCCGCCCAGCGGCGTGACGAGCAGTCTGTCGACCATCCCCGCGCTCGTGTCCGGCACGACTCTCGCGGCGTCCGCGAAGCCGACGATCGCGTCGCTCTGCACGAACCACAGCCGGTCGTTCGCGCCATCGAACGCGAGGCCGCGCACGAAGTTCGCGCAGCAGCCCGTCCCGCCCGGGACCGGCGTCGGGAACAGCGCCACCCCGTTCGTCGTCCCCGCCGCGGCCTGCGAGGGAATCAGCCGGCCGACCGCCGGTCTTCCGCTCGCCGGGTCGGCGCCGAACCAGACCGTGCCGTCGGGCGCGGTCGCGATGCCGCTGGTCGCATTGGCTCTGGCCGGCAGGTTGAAGTACTCGGGGACGGCGTCGGCGAAGGCGGCCGGTGCGCAGCAGAGCGCAAGGATGCCGGCGGCGATCGCGGAGAGGAGAGCGCGCATGGCGCGATTCCTACTGTGTTTGGCGCGCTTCTGCGCCGAGGGGTGCGCGGTTTGGCGTAGACGGCGGGCGCGGCGGAGCTCAGGCGCGTGCGCGGGCGAGGCTGGCTTCGAGCGCCTCCATCAGATCCGACGCGACGTCGGGCTCCGGCTCGACCTCGGGGATCTCGACCTCGCCGCCGCGCTGCTTTCTGCGGATCAGTCTCTGCAAGCGGCTGCGGTGGCAGTCCTCGTAGCGGCCGGGGTCGAACTCGCGCGTCATCGCGTCGATCACCTTCAGCGCGCCGTCGACCTCGGCTCTTCTCGGCGCCGCTCTGCGACCGGACGGCACCGCGTCGACGTCTCTCGGGTCGCGGATCTCGTTCGCGAACAGCAGCGTCGAGAGAGCGAGCAGTCCGTCGCGCTCGCGCACCGCGACGAGCTGCTCGCGCGAGCGCATCACGATCCGCCCGATCGCCACCTGGCCCTCCTCCCCCATCACGTCGCGCAGCAGGCGGTAGGCGCGCGTGATCCCCTCGGCGCCGCCCTGCGGGAGCAGGTAGTAGGGATGGTCGAAGCAGGCGGGGTCGATGTCGGCGAGCGGCACGAACGCCTCGACCTCGATCGTGCGCGTGCGCTCCGGCGCGGCCGCCGACAGCTCCTCGTCGCTCAGCACGACGAGTCTGCCGTCCAGCTCGTAGCCGTGCCCGACCTCCTCCCAGGGGACCGGGTTGCCGTCCTTTGCGCAGGTGCGGCGGACCTCGACGCGCTGGCCTCTGTCGTCGACCTCGTGGAAGTGGACGTCGCGGTCGCGCACCGCGCTGACCAGCTCGACCGGGACGGCGACGAGCCCGAACGCGAGCGTGCCGGACCACAGGCCGCGCGCCATCAGCGCCGCGCCTTTCTGCCTCTGTGGCCGCCGCGTCTGCGTCTCGCCGCGCTCGCGCGTCTGTCGGCGTGCTGCGCGCCGCGTCTGCGTCTTCTGCGCCCGCCGCCGAGGCTCGCCTCCAGCGTGGCCTCCAGGTCGTCCGGCGCCTCCGGCTCCTCGACCTCCGGCACCTCGATCTCCTCGCCTGCGGCCTTGCGTCTGATCAGCGCCAGCACGTCGGCGGTGTAGCGATCTCTCCAGCTCCCCGGCTTCCAGTCCTCGGCGAGCGCGTCGAGCAGCCGCTGCGCCATCTCGACCTCCTTCGCGGACGGCTCTCTGCGCAGCGCCGGGACTCTGAGGTCGCCGCGGTCGACGACCTCGTCGGCGAAGCGCATCGTGTGCAGCACGAGCGCTCTGCCCCGCGGGCGCAGCGCGACGAGCTGCTCGCGCGTGCGCAGCACGAAGCGGCCGATCCCGACCTTGCCGGAGCGTTCGAGCGCCGCCAGCAGCACGCGGTAGCCGCGCTCGCCGCCGTCCTGCGCGCCCACCACGTATGGCTTGTCGTAGTAGACGGGGTCGATCTGCTCGACTGCGACGAAGTGCTCCAGCTCGATCACCTTCGGGCGCGAGCCGCGCGCTGCGGCGATCTCCTCGTCCGTGAGGATCACCTGTCTGCCGCCGCTCGTCTCGTACGCCTTCAGCGTGTTCTCGCGCTTGATCTCGCGACCGGAGTCGGCGCCGACCAGCCGGTGCTCGATGCGGCAGCCGTCCTTCAGCCGCACCTCGCGGAAGTGGATGCGGTGGTCCTCCGTCGCCGCGAACAGCTTCACCGGGATCGCGACCTCGCCGAACGTCACGGTTCCGTTCCACAACGAGCGCGGCGTCATCTCGCGCCTCCCAGCTCCGGCAGCTCCTGCGTCAGCGACAGCACCTCGGCGAACAGGTCGCCGTGCTCGGCCACTCGCGCGAGCACCGCGTCGTGCTCGAAGCGCAGCCGGTCGGGATCGCCGGCGGAGGTGCACGCCTCGACCTCGTCCCAGCCGAGCGGCGTCGAGACGGTCGGGCGCTCCTTCGCGCGCAGCGAGTAGACGGACACCGTCGTCTTGTGCTCGTCGTTCTGCGACCAGTCGATCAGCACCTTGCCTCTGCGCTCGCCGCCGGCCTTTCTCATGTCGGAGACGACGAGTCTCGGATGGCGCTGCTGGAACAGCCCGGCGACCGCGTGCGCGAACGGCTTCGTCTGCTCGTAGGTCGCGTCGGGATGGTTGAGCGGGACGTAGACCTGCAGGCCCTTCGAGCCGGAGGTCTTCGGGAACGCCCGCAGGCCGAGCTGCTCGAACAGCTCGCGCAGCCCGAGCGCGACCTCGCAGCACTCGACGATCGTCGCGGGCGGGCCGGGGTCGAGGTCGAACGCGAGCGTCGCCGGGCGTTCGATCTCGTCCGCCTTCGACAGCGACGGGTGCAGCTCGACGTCGGCGAGGTTCGCGAGCCAGATCAGCGTCGGCAGGTCCTGGCAGAGCGTGTAGTGGATGTCGCGTCTGCTGTGGCGGCTGTAGACGGTGACCGTCTCCACCCACTCCGGCCGGTGTCTCGGCGACTGCTTCTCGTAGAAGAACTTGCCCTCGACGCCGTCGGGATAGCGCTTGAGCGTCAGCGGATGGTCCCGCAGGTGCGGCAGCAGCACGGGCGCGACGGCCGCGTAGAAGTCGATCAGCTCGCCCTTCGTGAAGCCGGCCTGCGGGTAGAGGACCTTGTCGAGGTTGGAGAGTCTGAGCGTGCGGCCCTCGACCTCGACGACCGCTCTTCTGACGCCGGGCGGGCGGATCGCCGCGGGGGCGGCCGCCTCCGTCGCCGGCTCCGTCCGCTCGCGCACGACCTCCACCGCCGGCTTGTCGTCGCGCAGCCCGAGGTAGCGCGGGTGGCGCAGGCGGCCGTCTCTCGTCCACTCGCCGAACTCGACCTCGCACACCAGCTGCGGCTTGACGAAGTGCGCCCCTCTCGCCGGCTGGCGCCCGTCGAACGGGGATCTTCTGCGCGCGAGCGGCTTCAGCAGTCTGCCGAGGCGGTCCAGCTCGGCCTCGTCGAAGCCGGTGCCGACGCGGCCGGCGTACTTCAGCTCGCCGGTCTCCGGGTCGTGGACGCCCAGCTCCAGCGCGCCGAGCCGTCTCGCGCGCGCTCTTCTGCCCTCCGTCCAGCCGCCGATCACCAGCTCCTGGCGGCGCGAGTGCTTGACCTTCAGCCAGCTGCCGTCGCGGCGGCCGGGCGCGTAGCGCGCGTCGAGCCGCTTGGCGACGACGCCCTCCAGGCCCTGCTCCCCGGTCGCCTTCAGCAGCGCCGAGCCCGCGTCGTCGCCGGCGTGGTAAGCCGGCACGCGCCAGTGCTCGCCCTCCAGCTCGAGCGCGTCGAGCCGCTCGCGCCGCTCGGTGTAGGGCAGGTCAGTCAGCGAGTGGCCGTCGAGCCACAGCAGGTCGAAGATCGCGTACGTGACCGGGCGCTCGGCGGCCAGCCGTCTGACGGCCGCCTCGCCGCGCTGGTGGATGCGCGGCTGCAGCGCCTGGAAGCTCGGCCTGCCGTCGTCGTCGAACGCGACGATCTCGCCGTCCAGGATCGCGCTGTGCGAGCCGAGCGCGCGGTTGAGCGCGCGCAGCTCCGGATAGGCGGCGCTGACGTCGTTGCCGTTGCGGGTGAGGAAGCTGAGGCGGCCGGGTTGCGTGTGCGCGATCGCGCGCACGCCGTCCCACTTGACCTCGAACGCCCAGCTCGACTCGTCGGGCGGCAGCGTCGAGAGGCGCGCGAGCATCGGCTCCACGACGTCCGGCATCTCGGTCGCGGTCGCGTCGGCCGGCGGGTCCATGCGGTGGATCATCCAGTCCTTCTCGGATCTGCCGGCGTGGAACAGCGCGTAGCGGCCCTGCAGGCGCTCGCCGTCGAATGCGACGACGACCTTTCTCGGCTCCCACTTCTCCAGCTCGTAGGTGCCGTGGTCCCAGATGTGGACCTCGCCCGCACCGTAGCTGCCCTCCGGGATCGTGCCGTGGAAGTCGATGTAGTCGAGCGGATGGTCCTCGACGTGGACCGCCTTGCGGTTGTGTCTCGGATCCTCGGGGATCCCGTTCGGGATTGCCCACGAGGCGAGCACGCCGTCCCGCTCCAGGCGCAGGTCCCAGTGCAGGCGGCGCGCGTGGTGCTCGTGCACGACGAAGCGCGCCGCGCGTCTGGCGGGTCTCGCGCGTCTGCGTCTGGCTCTGGCGCGTCTGCGTCTCCCCCCGCTCGGCTCCGGCGTCTCCTCGAAGCGGCGCTTTCTGCGGTACTCCGCGAGCGATCCCATGGGCTGGCGCATACCCGCGATCGCGCGGGCGCGCACGCCGGGCGGGGCGCTCAGCCGAGCGGCACGGAGAACGCGTAGCTCGTCGCGTTGCCGGCCGCGTCGCGCGCGGTCAGCACGACCTTCAGCGCTCTGCGTCTGCCGACGCCTCTGAAGCCGGCTCTCGACGGCTTGAGCGTGAGCGTGCCCAGCGCGGCCGTCGCGAGTCTCGCGTCCTTCGCGGCGACCGTTCTTCTGCCCGCGAGCAGTCTCGCCGTGACGCTGCACGCCTCGCTGCAGCTGAAGCGCACGCGCAGGCCGCTTCTCTTCAGGGCCCCGCGTCTGATCTGGGCCGCGGTCGCGAGCAGCACCGGCTTGGTGCGGTCCGGCGGCGGCGGCGCGCTGCCGGCGGGGCCCGGCCCGGGTCCGGGCGGCAGCGGTGACGGCGGTGCGACGGGCGCGTCGTCGTCGGCCAGCACGACGAGCGCGACCGGCGCCGGCAGCATCGCGGTCGCGCCGGCGTCTGCGACGACGTTCGAGAGCACGACGCCGAACGACTTCGGCGCCTCGATCGCACCGTCGTCGTGCAGCGGGATCGCGATCGTCTTCGTCGTCTCGCCGGGCGCGAACGCGAGCGTGCCGGAGCGCGCGTCGTACTCCCTGCCGGCGACCGCGCCGCCGTCGACCGTCGTGTAGTCCACACGCGCGCCGAGGCGGGGCGCGAGCCGCTGGACCGTCACGGTCGCCGTCCCGTCGCCCTCGTGGACGATCGCGAGGTCGGGATTCGCGCGCACGACGTTCTCGGCCAGCGCGAGGCCGCGGATCGGCGTCGCGTCGCCGACGCTGCCGACGAGCGTCGCAGCGCCCGTGGTGAGGTCGACGCCGTAGAGGCCCGTCACGCCGCCCGCGCGCGCAGCCAGGAACGCGGCGTTGCCGTCGGCCGCGATGTCGAAGCCGAGGTCCGCCGCTCTGTCGGGCGCGAAGCCGAGCGGACCGACCGGGACGAGCGTGCCGTTGTTCGGCGGGCTCTGGACGACGAGCGCGTTGCTCGCGAGGTCGACGTCGTAGAGCGTCGTCGCGGGCGCGCCCGCGAAGCTGTTCGTGTAGGCGCTGCCGACGACCTGCGGCGTGCCGGGGTTGAGGTTCGCATCGGTGACGACGAGCCCGTTGGCGGGATTCACGCGCATGTCCCCGCCCGCCGCCGTCGTGATCCGCAGGCGGTCGGGCACCGGGTTGAAGTCGACGCCCGCGCCGCCGCTCGCGCCGAGGCTCGCGTACGGGTTCGTGAGGTCCGCCGGGTCGGCGGCGAGCGTGGCCACGAGCGCGACGGCGCCCGTCGCCGGATCGATCGTGCGCAGGCGCCCGACGTTGCCGGCGTCAGTCGTGATCGCGTAGAGGAGGCCGTTCGCCGGGCGCACGTCGATCCCGCGCACGACCTCGCCGGCGCCGAGGCCGGTCAGCTTCGGGGCCGCCAGCAGCTCGCTCGGCGCAGCGGTGTCGAACGAAATCAGCCGCGGCTCGGCGGCGTCGGTGACGGCGAAGCCGACGGCGGCGTGAGCGGGCGCTGCGAGAACGGCGCTCGCCAGCAGCGCGGCGGCTGCGATCCGAAGCCTCATCGGCGCGACCCTACCCGACGTTCCCGCCGGAAAGCGGAGCGCTCGGCGTTCGTTCGACGCCCCGGCGCGCCGCGGCTACGCCGCGGCGGGAACCGGGTCGCGGTGCATCAGGCTCACGCCGCTCTGCGCGTCGAACAGCCGCAGGCCGGCGAGGTTGACGCTCAGCTGCGCCGGCTCGCCGGCGGCGACCGAGCTGGCCGCGTCGACGCGCGCGACGAGCCGCTGCGCGACGCCCGGCCCGCCGTCCGTCGAGGCGAGCTCGAAGTGCGCGTACAGCTCGGCGCCCATCGACTCCACGAGGTCGATCGGCGCCGTGAACCCGAGCCGGCCGCCCATCTCGTTGCCGCCGACCAGCCGCGCGTCCTCGAACGCCTCCGGCCGCAGGCCGGCGATCACCGCGCCGCGCGCCGCCTCCGGCGCGAGCTGCGCGCGCAGCGCGTCGGTCAGCGGTGCGCGCCCGAACGGCATCACGATCGCGTCGTCCTCGATCGTCGCGGCGATCAGGTTCATCGGCGGCGAGCCGATGAAGCCCGCGACGAACGTGTCGGCCGGCTCCTCATACAGCGCCTTCGGCGTGGCGAGCTGGCGGATCACGCCGTCGCACATGATCGCGACGCGGTCGCCCAGCGTCATCGCCTCGGTCTGGTCGTGCGTGACGAAGACGGTCGTCGTGCCGAGCCGCCGCTGCGTGCGCGCGATCTCGGCGCGCATCTGCACGCGCAGCTTCGCGTCGAGGTTCGAGAGCGGCTCGTCCATCAGGAACGCGCTCGGCTCGCGAACGATCGCGCGGCCCATCGCGACGCGCTGGCGCTGGCCGCCGGACAGGTTCGCCGGCCGCCGGTCGAGGTGGGAGGTGAGGTCGAGGATCTCGGCCGCCTCGCAGACGCGGCGGTCGATCTCCCCCTTGTCGACCTTCGCGAGCTTGAGCGCGAAGCCCATGTTCTTGCGCACCGTCATGTGCGGGTAGAGCGCGTAGCTCTGGAACACCATCGCGATGTCGCGGCGCTTCGGCGGCAGGTCGTTGACGACCTGCCCGCCGATCCGCAGCTCCCCGTCGGTGATGTCCTCGAGCCCGGCGATCATCCGCAGCGCGGTCGTCTTGCCGCAGCCCGAGGGGCCGACGAGGATCATGAACTCGCCGTCCTCGACCAGGAGGTCGATCCCCTTGACGGCCTCGGTGCCGTCGGGGTAGCGCTTCGTGACCTTGGCGAACTCGATCGGCGCCATGACGTCAGCCCGCCACTCGCTCGCCCTGCACGAGCCGCTCGGCCTCGGCCGCGTAGGACGCGAGCGCCTCGCGGTCGACCTCGATCCCGAGGCCCGGCTTGGTCGGCAGCGGGATCACGCCGTCGACCATCTCCAGCTCGTCGCGCGTGAGGTCCTTGCGCAGGCCGGCCTCGCACAGCTCCGGCGGCAGGAACTCGATGTAGTCGCAGTGCGGCGTGACGGCCGCGAGGTGCGCGGCGGCGGCGATCGAGATGCCCGTCTTCCACAGGTGCGGGACGACGCGCAGGCCGTGCTCGCCGGCGATGTCGCAGACGCGCTTGGCCTCCGTGAGCCCGCCGACGCGGCCGACGTCCGGCTGCGAGACGGAGACCTTCCCGCGCTCGATCAGGTCGATGTGCTCGAAGCGCGTCGTCAGCCACTCGCCGGCGGCGATCGGGATCGGCTGGTCGGCGAGGCGCGCGTAGCCGTCGAGGTCGTCGGGCCACAGCGGCGTCTCGACGAAGTAGAGGTCGAACTCCTGCCAGTCGGCGAGCACGCGCAGCGCCGTGTCGGCGTCTGGGAAGGCGTACTGGACGTCGACGAGCAGCGCGTTGTCCGGGCCGATCGCGTTGCGCACGGCGGCGAGCACCTCGGTCGAGCGCTCCCACGGCTCGCGCAGGCCCGTGTGCGCGTAGGGGCCTTCGAGCGTGACCTCGGCCTTGACGGCCTTGAAGCCGGCGCCGACCGCCTTCTGCGCCCACTCGACCATCGAGTCGCGGTAGTCCTCGAAGTTGTCGACCTCGGGCTGCAGCGAGGCGTACGGCGTGACGCTGTCGCGCACGGCGCCGCCGAGCAGCTCGTGACAGGGCTTGCCGAGCGCCTTGCCGCGCAGGTCGTGGAGCGCGACGTCGAGCGCGCCGATCGCGTTGATGACGGCGCCGCGGCGGCCGTTCATCGCGCAGCCGACGTAGAGCTTCTCCCACAGCCGCTCGACCTCGAGCGGGTCCTCGCCGATCAGCATCTCGGTCAGGCCGAGGCCCATGTTGTGGGTGCCGGGCGCCTCGATGCAGGCGCGCGCGATCCACGGGTTGACGTCGGTCTCGCCGATCCCGCTGACGCCTTCGTCGGTGTGGATCTCGACGACGATGTCGTCCTGGGCGGAGCTGGCCGCCGTCGTGTCGAAGGCCGGCTGCACGAGGACGTGGCAGTCGATGGCGGTGATGCGCAAGGGACGGGTCCTTTCGGTTCTGCGTTCTAGGTGAGGTCGAGCGAGTGGGTGGTGAGCGGCCGCGCGCCGTCGGCCTCGATCAGCAGCAGGTGCTCGACGCGCACGCCGAGGCCGTCGGCGTAGGCACCCGGCTCGAGCGCGACGACCATCCCCTCCTCCAGGGTCAGCTGCGCGTCGCGGTCGACCCACGGCTCCTCCTGGGGGGCGGCGCCGACGCCGTGGCCGATGTGGTGGGGACAGTCGAGGCCGTGCTCGTCGAGGTGCGAGCGGACCAGCGCGTCGAGGTCCCGGGCGCGGATGCCGGGCCGGGCCTTGGCGATGCCGTGGTCGAGCGCGGCGCGGGCGGCATCGTGGAGGCGGCGCAGCTGCGCGCTCGGCGTTCCGACGGCGAACGTCGCGCAGCTGTCGGCCCAGTAGCCCTCGTGGCGCGGCGCGAGGTCGAAGAGGACCGGCGCGTCCGCCGCCACGGACGCGCCGCTCGGGGGGACGCCGATGAGGCCGGTGCGCGCACCGGCCATCAAGTCGACGACGGCCGTGAGCGGACGGCCCTTGGCCGCCTCGATCGCGGCGCGCGCGGCGCCCCAAAGCTCCAGCTCCGTGGCGCCCTCGCGCGCGGCCTCGCGCAGCGCAGCGTGGCCGACGTCGACGAGGCGCGCGGCGGCGGCGATCAGCGCCAGCTCTTCGGCGTCCTTGCGCGCGCGGGCGAGCGCGAGCGGGCGCGCGGCGTCGCGCGTGGGCCGGTCGCGGAGCGTCGCGGCAAGACTGAGCGGGAGCGCGTCCGGCTCCAGCGCGAGCGGGTCGTCGGGGCCGAGCCCGGCCTGAGCGAGCGCGGCGGGCAGCTCGTCGAGCGCGGAGAGCTGCACCGCGGCTCCTCCGCTCACGAGCACGTGCACGCCGGCCGGCCGCGCGACGCCGAGCCAGCGCACGGCGGGGGTGCTGGAGACGAGCAGCGCGCCGGCGCCGAGCGCGGCGGCGAGCTCGCCGGCGGCGGCGAGCCGCGCGGGCGCGAGCGGCTCGGCGGTCGGGGTGAGGGTCGCGGCGCTCATACGGAGATCGACGCCTTCGCCAGCACGCCGCCGTCGCACGCGAGCTGTGCGCCGGTCACGTACGCGGCCTCGTCGGACAGCAGCCAGAGGGCGGCGCGCGCGGGCTCCTCCGCGGCTGCGAGGCGGCCGAGCGGCACCTCGCGAGCGACCGTCTCGCGCACCGCGCCGACCTCGCCGGCCGGCACGTTGGCCCACATCAGCGGCGTCTCGGTCGGGCCGGGCAGGATCGCGTTGACGCGAATCCCGTGCGGCGCGTAGTCGACCGCGAGCGAGCGCACGAGCGCGCAGACGCCGCCCTTCGAGGCGCTGTAGGCGCCGGTCCCGCCGGGCGGGGCGACGAGTGCGAACGGCGAGGAGACGCAGACGATCGCGCCGCCGCGATCCGCCGCGAGCAGCTGGCGCAGCGCCGCGCGGCATGCGAGGAAGGCGCCGCGCAGGTTGACGGCGATCGTCTGATCCCACGCCGCGGCGTCCTGCTCGTGCAGCAGCGCGGAGCGGTCGACGCCGGCCGAGACCACGAGCCCGCCGACAGGTCCCAGCTCGTCGGCGACCGCTGTGAAGGCGGCGTCGACCTGCTGCTCGTCGCTCACGTCGCAGGCGAGCGCGAGCGCGGAGGCGCCGCCCCGTCGCAGCACGCGCGCGAGCTGGTCGGCGGCGTCGTGGTCGCGATCGAGCAGCGCGACGGCATGCCCGCGCTCGGCCGCCAGACGGCCGACGGCAGCGCCGATTCCGCTGGCGGCGCCGGTCACGACGACGACCTGCGGAGTGGTTGGTTGCTGGGCGGTTGCTGGCATCTCTCCGGCTCACTTATCTACTGGTCTGACAACAGAGCCCCTGCTAACATGACGACCCGTGACGTCGCTGTCAAGTGCCTCGGGGCTCTCGTTCTCGCCCATCAGCCGCAGCAAGCTCGCGGAGACGGTCGCCGAGCAGCTGCTGGCCGAGATCCGCTCCAAGGAGCTGGCGCCGGGAACCCGCATCCCCTCCGAGCGCGACCTGATGGCGGCGCTCGGCGTCGGGCGCTCGACCGTGCGCGAGGCCGTCAACGGGCTCGCGATGCTCGGCGTGCTGGAGATCCGCCACGGCCAGGGCGCGTTCGTCGCCGACCCCGCCGCCGGCGCGATCCTGCCGCGCGCGATCGGCGCGGCGCTCGGGCGCGGCGTCACCGCCGACCTGTTCGAGGCGCGCGAGCTGGTGGAGGTGCACACCGCGCGGCTGGCCGCGCAGCGCCGCACCGCCGTCGACCTGCGCGAGCTGGAGCGGACGCTGGGCGAGCACGAGCAGGCGATCGAGCAGGACGCATGCGCGGTCGAGCCGTCGGTGCGCTTCCACGCGCAGATCGCCGAGGCCGCGCACAGCGAGGTGCTCGCGAGCTTCGTCTGCTCGTTCGGCGAGATCCTCACCGAGCGCGGGCACGAGCTGGACGGTCAGCGCGGCTTTCGCGAATGGGAGATCGAGCAGCATCGTCGCGTCTTCGAGGCGGTCCGCGACAGCGCCCCCGAGCTGGCGGCCGAGCGCATGCATGCGCATCTGGTCACTGCCTTCCCCCACCCGCAGGTCGCCAACCGGACGTGAAGGCGCTCGGTGCGATCGGCGAGGGGCTCGCCGAGATCTCGCTCTCCGCGGCGGGCGGCGAGACGACGCTCGGCTTCGGCGGCGACGCCGCCAACCTGTGCGTGATGGCGGCGCAGCTCGGGGCGCCGGCGCGGCTCGCCGGACGCGTCGGCGACGACGAGCTGGGCCGCCGGCTGCTCGCGTTCTGGCGCTCGCGGGGCGTCGACGCCGACGGCGTGCGCCCGGACGCCGACGCACCGACGGGCCTCTACGTCAACGAGGCGGACGGCGACGGCGGGCACCGCTTCGTCTACTGGCGCGCCGGCTCGGCCGGCAGCCGGCTCGCGCCCGGCGACCTCGCGCCCGCGTTCCTCGACGGGCTCGGGGCGCTGGTCGCGACGGGCATCACGCTCGCCGTCTCGCGCACCTCGGCTGACGCGGTGCACCGCGCGATCGCGCTTGCGCGCGAGCGCGGCGTGCGGATCGTCTGCGTGCTGAACCACCGCCCGGCGCTCGGCGGCGACATCCGCGAGCTGGCAGGCGTGGCGCGCGGGAGCGACGTGCTGATCGCCTCGCGCGAGGACACGGAGGCGGTCTTCGGCACGCGCGAGCCGGCGCGGCTGCGCGAGCTGCTGGCGCCGGGACCGGCGGAGCTGGTGCTGACGGACGGCGGCGGGCCCGCTCTGGCCGTCGGCGACGGCGGAGCGTGGCTGCAGCCGGTGCCGAGCGCCGACGTGCGCAACGCCGCCGGCGCGGGCGACGCGCTCGCCGGCGCGTACCTGGCCGCGCGGCTGCGCGGCGAGGCGCCGGCGCGCAGCCTGGCCTGGGGCGTCGCGGCCGCGACGCTGAGCGTGCGTCACGACGGCTGCGCTTTGGGGTACCCGGACGAGGCGGAGACGGCGGCGATGCTGGCGCGGCTGTCGGCGGCGGAGGCGGTCGAGCTGGGCGCGCTCGCGCCGGCGAAGACGCTCGCGGACGGAGCGGCACCCGCATGAGCGACGTACTCGACCAGCTTGCGGCCCAGCGGATCGTGCCGGTGCTGCGCTCGGCCGACGTCGACGACGCGGTCGCGACCGCACGCGCGTGCGCGGCCGCCGGCATGCGCGCGATCGAGCTGACGCGCACGACGCCCGACGTCGAGCGCGCGCTGGAGGCGCTGCGCGGCGAGGGCCTGCTGCTCGGGCTCGGCACCGTCACGCACCGCGATCAAGTCATCGCCGCCGCGCGCGCGGGCGCGCGCTTCGTCGTCTCCTTCACCGCACCCGCCGGGATGGTGCACACGGCGCACGTGCACGGGCTCGTCGCGATCCCCGGCGCGCTCACGCCCGGGGAGATGGCGGCGTGCGCGGACGACGGCGCCGACGCGGTCAAGCTGTTCCCCGCGCGCGACCGCTCGCCCGCGTACCTCGGCGACCTGCGCGCGGTGCTGCCGCAGCTGCGCGTGATGGTCACCGGCGGGCTGCGGGCGAGCGCCGACAGCGCCGGCGCGTGGCTCGCCGCGGGCGCGCTCGCGGTCGGGATCGGCAGCGAGCTGGGCACGGTCGCGCAGCACGGCGCGGCGGAGGTCGAGCGACGGGCGCGCGCGGCACTCGAGGCGGTGGCCGCGCCATGACCGTCCGCGTCGACGACCAATGGTCCTACTCCGGCCTGCCCGTGATCCGCGTCGAGAACGCCGCGCTCGCAGTCGACGTGATCCCCTCGATGGGCGGCAAGCTGCTGCACCTGATCGACAAGGCGGGCGACCGCAACGTGCTGTGGCGCAACCCGCGCGTGCGCGTTCGGCCCGGCCCGCTGCAGGCCGACGTCGACGACTGGTTCGCAGGCGGCTGGGACGACGCCTTCCCGACCGGCGACGCGTGCGAGAACGAGTACGGCGAGCGGCTGCCGTACATGGGCGAGCTGTGGAACCTCGCGCTGCGCGCGCACGTCGAGCGCGCCGGCCCGGACGAGGCGGTGGTCGTGCTCGACGGCCAGACGCCGATCACGCCCGCGCGCTGGACGCGCACGATCACGCTGCGCGCAGGCGAGCCGCTGCTGCGTCTCCGCACCCGCATCGAGAACGTCGGATACCGCCCGTTCGCGTTCAGCTGGGGCAGCCACCCGGCGCTCGCGGTCCACGAGGGGATGCGGATCGACGTGCCGGCCGCGCGCGGCGAGGTGACGGACGCGACGACCGGCAGCGGGCCGCTCGGCGCGCTCGGGGAGACGTACGACTACCCGCTGCTCGACGCCTTCGATGTCCGCCGCGTCCCCGCCCCGCAGCTCGGCCACACCGCGCTGCACGCGCTGACCGGGCTGAGCGCGGGCTGGATCGCCGCGACCGACCCGGTCGCGCGGCGCGGCTTCGGCGTCGCGTTCGACGCGCAGCTGCACCGTTGCGTGTGGCAGTGGATGGCGTACGGCGGCTTCCGCGGCTGGTACCACGCGATCGTCGAGCCGTGGACCGCGCCGCAGCCGGCGCTCGCCGACGCGCGGCGGGCGGGCACCGCGTTGACGCTCGCCCCGGGCGAGGTGCTCGAGAGCGAGATGACGGCGGTCCTGTACGGCGGCGTGGCGCAGGTGAGCTCGCTCGGCGCCGACGGCGCGGTCGCGTAGTGCTCCGCTCGTCTGCCGTCCGCTGAACATCTGACTGGTAGGGTCAGCCGCAGTGGCCGATCCCGTCGTCACCCCGGAGCTGTCGTTCCAGCGCGTCTCGCGCAGCAAGCTCGCAGAGACGGTCGCGCAGCAGGTGCTGCGCGAGATCCGCGACAAGCAGCTGCCGGCCGGAACGCGCATACCGTCCGAGCGCGAGCTGATGGCGAGCCTCGGCGTCGGCCGCTCGACCGTGCGCGAGGCCGTCAACGGGCTCGCGATGCTCGGCGTCCTGGAGATCCGCCACGGCCAGGGCGCGTTCGTCGCCGACCCCGCCGCCGGCGCGGCGCCGGCGAGCGCGATCGCGACGGCGCTCGCGCGCGGCTTCACGCGCGACCTGTTCGAGGCGCGCATGCTCGTCGAGGTGCGCGTCGCCGAGCTCGCCGCCGAGCGCCGCACCGAGTCCGAGCTGGGCGAGATCGCGCAGGCGCTCGCCGACCACGAGCAGGCGCTGGTCGACGGCAGCTCCGGCGTCGAGCCGGCCGTGCGCTTCCACGTGCGGATCGGCGAGGCCGCGCACAGCGAGGTGCTCGCCAGCTTCGTCAGCTCGTTCGCCGACGTGATGCTGCAGCGCGGGCCCGAGCTGGAGGGCGTCCCCGGCTACCGCGAGTGGGAGATCGAGCAGCACCGCTCGGTGCTCGAGCCGATCGCCGCCGGCGACCCGCCGCTCGCGGCCGAGCGCATGCGGCAGCACCTCGAAGCGGTGCTGCCGCACCACGAGCGCATCGGGCTCGAGGGCTAGGGCCCTCTCCGGTCGTTCATGGCTTCGATATGACTCATCTGCCTCCTCCTCGCGCACGCCGCCCGGGTTACCGGTAAGGCTGCAGGCAAGTGCTTCTCAGCGTGTAATCGCCGAACCTGTGGACGTATAGCCGCGCACACCTCGTGACGGTATTCGGCCAGCCGCCCTACCGGTCAGATGGACAACACATGTTTGGGAGATCAGGGGCGCCCTCCTTTCACGTAGCGACCTCGAACCCATCCGGAGATCTCTTTGAAGCTCAACGCCGTCTGCGGCCGATCCGCCGATCGCGGCGCCGCCATCGGAGACACGATCGGTCGCGCCGGTCACATCGCCGCCGTCCTTGTCGGCTGTAGAGATCCACCCCTACACCCACAAGCCGCGCCCCAAGAGTCCAAGTATTGACATACCGTAAATCAGTGCTTTATGCTCCCTCGTGCTGTACGCCGCCCGCCGACCGGGCCGCCGTCATGTGAGACCCGGCCGCCGCACGGCACTACCTGGCACCGGCCACAGCACATCAGGGCCCATCGCACCGGGCCCCGGACCACAAAGGGGAATCCACCAGCACACACCCCGCCCCCGCGCGCGAGATATCCGCGCACCCGGAGGCGACCACACAGCCACCCGCGTGGGCCGTGGCGGCCATCATCGCTCCGAGCTCCTGACTCGAGGCACACAAACGCAATGCGACATATCGCACGCACCGCCGGGGACCGCCACAAGCGCCCTCATTAACAGGGAGGCACCGCGCACAACCTAAGCCACACTCGAGGAATCTCTGTCACTCTAATATAACTTTGACCAGCATGTGCAACGACCGTGCCGCACACGCGGCTCGGTCACCACGGGAGATACCATGCGCCACCGGCACGCACTATGCGCCATACGCCACGTTCTCACCACCTTCACGACCATCGTCATGCTCATCACCATTATCACCACCGCAAACGCCAACAGACTCGTTGTGAGCAATCAGCAAGTGAGAGTCGTGTGGGAAAAACTTGAATTCGGGATTCCTCCCATCGAAGGTACCATGAGATGCCTGCTCACCCTCGAAGGTAGCTTCCATGAAAGAACCATTACCAAAATCAGAGGACTCCTAGCCGGGTATGTCACCAGAGCAGCTGTCGGTAATTCTGTCTGCACCGGCGGACAAATGACAATCCTCTCAGAACTACTCCCCTGGCACATCAGGTACGAGAGCTTCAGCGGAACGCTACCCAACATAGCCGGTCTGACGATTAGTTTGATCAGAATGGGATTTATAATCACTTTTGGAGGCAACAACTGCAGAGTCGTAAGCACCGTTGCCAGCCCTTTCCGTCTCATAGCGAGCATTGGCGGTGGCGCGATCGCTGGTCTCAGAATCGACGAATCAACGTTTATACCGTTCTCCAACGGCCCCGGCGGCACCCTCTGCACACTCGCCTCAGGCGCCTTCCGTGGCACCTCCAGGCCGGTTACGCTACTAGGCACCACTAACACTGTATCCGTTACCCTAATATAGTGTAATGCTGAGATTGGGGGTCACGAAGCTGCGTGCTTCATTAACAACTAACGCATACACCAAATGAAGGATGCTGAGCGGGGACTCCAAAGGTGTCCCCGCTCCCACCCTTCTGCTTCCCACAGCCTTCACCCTGCAGGGCCTGATCGACCGTACTACGCACCCGGCCGTCGGCGCGATGCAGTCGGGTCTGCATCTTCGCAGACAAGAATTTCCCGCCGCCCAATCATCGATCTGATAGCGCGTCGAATTTGCGTCCGTCCACCCAGCATCGTGCCAATCGCCTTGTCAGCGCAGCTCTCGATGGATGAACAAAGCCACGCGTTCTCTAGCCGAACGTCACCCCGAAGCGCTCGCACAGCGCCGGGATCGACCCCATGTCGACCTCGAGGCCGTAGCCGGTGGCCAGCTCGGCCATCCGCGCCGGCTCCGGCGGCGCGCCGCCGGCGAGCGCGTCGACCGCCTCCGCGAAGTAGCGCTCGAAGCCGCCCGGGGCGATGATCTCGAGGATCCGGCAGGGCGTCTCGCCGGCGTTCCAGAACGTGTGCCACTGGTCGCGCGGCTTGTGGACGAGGTCGCCGGCCTCGGCGTAGACGACGTCGTCGCCGAGCAGCGCGCCCATTCTCCCTTCGAGCACGTAGGAGTACTCGTCCTCGCGGCTGTGGCGGTGCAGCGGCGCCGCGAGGGCGCGCGGCGGCATCGGGTGCTCGACGAGCGAGAATCCGCCGGCGTGGGTCTCCTCCGTGTCGATCATGAAGCGGACGCCGATCGAGCCGAGGCTGCCGGCCTTGCCGTCCTTCGGTCCGACGATCTTGGGCGTTGCGGTGGCGGGCATGTGGCGTCCTTTCGATGAACGAGGTGTATTCCGATCGAGGGCACTGTAACATCGCTGAACACCATGTCAACCCAAAAGCGCAGATACGAGCTGAAGGCGCGCGCCGAGGCCCAGCAGGCGACGCGCGAGCGCATCGCCGCCGCGGCCTCCGCACTGCACGAGGAGGTCGGCGTCGGCAGGACGACGGTCGCCGACATCGCGCGCCGCGCGGGCGTGCAGCGGCTGACCGTCTACAACCACTTCCCCGACCTCGAAGCGCTGCTGCCGGCATGCAGCTCCCACTGGATGGCGACGCACCCGATGCCCGACCTGGGGGCCGCCTTCGCGCTCGAGGATCCCGCCGCGCGCCTGCGTGCGGCGCTGACGCTGCTGTACGGCTGGTACCGCGAGAACGCGCCGATGCAGCGGCGCGTCTACGGCGAGCGCGCGACGGTGCCGGAGCTCGACGCGTGGATGGCGCGCTCGGCGGACGTTGCCCTGTCCGATCTCGCCGACGCGCTGGCCGCGGGCTTCGAGCGCGCCGAGGCGCGCACGCTCGTCGCGCTCGCGCTCGACTTCTGGACCTGGCAGCGGCTCGACCGCGAGGGGCTGGACGACGACGCGGCCGCGGCGCTGATGGCAAGGCCCGATCGTCAAATTGACTGAACGACTCCGTGTTTCAAGCGGGCGGCGAGGGCAGCGACTTCGGCGTCGAGTGAAGCTAAGCTGCCACGGGCCGCAAGACCGATCGAAGACAGTGCCGACAAGAGGATTTGCTGACATGCCGCAGCGAGAGAACGTGGTCCCGCAGGGGATGGAGATCATTCACGAGCGGTTCGGCTATGCGCCGGCTGTGAAGGCTGGGCCTTTTCTCTACATGGCCGGCCAGCTCGGCCGCGACGAGAGCTTGAACGTCGTCGAAGGCAAGGAGGCACAGGTCGTTCAGGCGTTCGAGAACGTCAAGACGGTGCTGACCGCGGCTGGGCTGACGTTCGACGATGTCGTCGACATGATGTCCTACCACACCGATTTCAGCGAGATGCAGCTGATCATGGACGTCAAGGCGCGGTACTTCACCAACCCGGATCGCCTCCCGACGTGGACGGCGCTCGGCGTGACCGCCTTGGCGATGCCGGGGCTGTTCGTCGAGATCAAGTGCACGGCGTTGCTGCCCGATTGATGAAGATCGTCATCGCCGGAGGCCACGGCAAGATCGCCCTCCGGTTGACTCGGCTCCTCACCAAACGCGGCGACGCCGTCCTCGGCATCGTGCGCAACCCCGACCACGTCGATGACGTCAGACGAGCCGGCGGCGACGCCGTCGTGATCGATCTCGAGCATGCCCCCGTCGACGACTTGGCCGCGGCCTTCGTCGGTGCCGACGCTGCCGTCTTCTCGGCCGGCTCGGGCAACGGCGCTCCCGCCGCACGCCGGGACAAGATGGACCGTGCCGCCGTCGTGCTGGTGATGGAAGCCGCGCAACGGGCCGGTGTGCGACGGTTCCTGCACGTCAGCTCCATCAACGTGGGCTGCGCCGCCGACCGCAGCATCAGCGCAGGATACGCCGTCTACCTGCGAGCCAAGCACGCCGCCGAGCAGCACATCTTCGCCTGCGACGGGCTCGACTGGACGGTACTGCGGCCCGGTGTGCTCACCGACGGGCGCGGTGAGGGCACCGTAGAGATGACTGCCGTGAACATGGTCGGACCCAAGCTCCCTCGGTTCGACCAGGTCGCCCGAGACGACGTTGCCGCCGTGCTCGCGGCGCTCCTCGACCGCCCCGACACCGCCGGCCGTATCTACGCGGTGGTCGGCGGCGAGACCCCGATCGAACAGGCGCTCGACGCCTAGGGCCCGTATCGAAACGCAAGTGACTCCTCGGTAGCCAGGGATGAGCCATTGCGAGGCGCCTATTCATGGCGCTATCGTCTAGCCATGGCTGTGGACACCGCCACGATCCGCGTGACGCGCGAGACGCGCGATCTGCTTGCCGATCAGGCACGCGAGCGCGGCATGTCGCTCTCCGCGATGCTGACCGAGCTGGCGCGCGACGTCGCACGCGAGGCGGTGTTCCGCTCCGAGCGCGACGCTGCGCGTGCCGACGCGGCGAGCCGCGAGGGGCTGCGCGAGGAGCGCGAGTGGGAGTCGGCGCTCGGCGATGGCGTCGGCTGAGCCGCGGCGGGGCGAGATCTGGCTCGTCTCGTTGGGTGCCGCCCGCAGAGGCGAACCGGGGAAGAATCGGCCGGCCGTCGTCGTGTCGGTTGATGAGATCGCAGCAGGTGTCGAGCACGAGCTGTTCGTGGTCGTGCCCGTGTCGAGCTCGCGGGCTCCATCGTTGCTGCGGCCGAGGATCTCGCCCGACGAAGGCATCGACGGCGAGAGCGCGGCGATCTGCCGCGGCGTGCGGGCGGTGTCACGCTCGCGGCTGCTGCGGCCGGTCGGGAAGCTGAAGCCGGAGACGCTTCGCGAGGTCGAGCAGGCGCTGGCGATGATCCTCGGTCTCGACGGCCGGAGCGTTGCCTGATCGGACCGGCGCCTAGCGCCCCGGCTCGACGACCGCCTTCACGAACCCGTCCGGCTTCTCCTCCGCGCGCCGGAACGCCTCGGCGACGTCGGCGAGCGGCAGCACGTCCGTCATCAGCGGCGCGACGTCCAGGGCGCCCGTCTCCACCAGCCGCATGCCGGCGCGCATGTTGGCGACGATCGTCGCCGGGTCGCGGAAGTGCCCGTTGACGAGCCGGAACGCCATGTAGTTCCAGTGCGCGAGCGGGATCGATCGCGTGCCGCCCTGGTGGTAGCCGACGACGCAGAGCTTCCCCTCCATGCGCGTCGCCTCGCCGATCATGTCGAGCCCGGCCTGCACGCCGATCGCCTCGTAGCCGACGTCGGCGCCGCGTCCGTCGGTGACCTCGCGCACCGCGTCGGCGAGCGACTCCGAGCGCGTGTCGACGACGCGCGTCGCGCCGAGCGACGCGGCGCGCGCGAGCGCGTCCGGCCGGACGTCTGCGACGGTGATCGAGCGCGGCCCCTTCAGCGCGCTGACGAGCTGCAGCAGGTTGCCCATGAAGCCGGCGCCGACGATCACCACGTCGTCGCCGAGCGCCGGCTCCGCCAGCTCGACGGCGCCGACGATGCAGCCGAGCGGCTCGGCGACGGCGGGGTAGGCGAGCCCCGGCGCGACGCGGATGCACCAGCGCTCGGGGGTCAGCATCCGCTCGGCGAACCCGCCCCCCTCGGGGACCCACACGACGACGCTGTCGCGGGCGGCGACGCTCGTCACCTCGGAGCCGACCCGCTCGGCCACGCCGGCGATCTCGTGGCCGACCTCGGCCGGCAGCTCGTCCGGCTCCTTGCCGGTCCACAGGCCCAGCTCGGAGGCGCACACGCCGCTCTGCTCGATCCGCACGAGCACCTCGTCCGCGCGGGGCTCCGGCAGCTCCCGCTCCTGCCACTCGATCGTGTGCGGGGCGGTCATCAGCGCGCATCTCATGCGGGGTGCTCCTGGTCGAGGGTTCGGTAGCGGATCGACTCGTGGACGCCGCCCGCGGCCGAGCGCGCGATCGCGTCGCAGACCTCGGCGGCGCGGTAGCCGTCCTCGAAGTCGGCGCCGAGCGGCCGCACGCCGCCGCCGTCGCGGATCGCCGCGAGCAGGTGGTGCAGCTCGTGCACGAACGTCGCGTCCCAGCCGAGCACGTGGCCGGGCGGCCACCAGTGCTCGGAGAACGGGTGGCCGGGATCGGTCACGAGCACGTCGCGGAAGCCCTGGGCGCCGGCCGCGGGGGTCGAGCCGCCGGCGTAGACGCGCAGCTCGTTGAAGCGCTCGAGGTCGAACGCGAGCGAGCCCTTGGAGCCGTTGACCTCGAACGCCAGCGCGTTGCGGCGGCCGGGCGCGACGCGGCTCGCCTCGAGCGTCCCGATCGCGCCGCCCTCGAAGGCGACGGCGGCCGCAAACGCGTCGTCGACGTCGACCGTGCGTCCGCCGCGCTTGCCGACGAACGTGCGCGTGACGCCGCCGACGGATGCGATCTCGCCGACGAGGTGGCGGCCGAGGTCCACCACGTGCGCGCCGAGGTCGCCGAGCGCGCCGGAGCCGGCGTGCTCGCGCTCGAAGCGCCAGGTCATCAGGTCGCCGTCGAGCCCCCAGTCCTGCAGGTAGCGGGCGCGGAAGTGGTGGATCTCCCCCAGCTCGCCGCCGGCGATCAGCTCGCGCGCGAGCCGCACCGCCGGCACGAAGCGGTAGTTGAAGGCGCACATGTGGACGACGCCGGCCGCCGCGACGCGCCGCCAGATCTCAAAGCTCTCGTCCGCGTCGCGCCCGAGCGGCTTCTCGCAGATCACGTGCTTGCCGGCCTGCGCGGCAGCGACCGTCGGCTCGCCGTGGAGGCCGTTCGGGCCGCAGTTGTCGAACAGCCGCACGCGCTCGTCGGCGACCAGCTCGCGCCAGTCGGCGACCGCACGCTCGAAGCCGTAGCGGCGCGCGGCATCCCCCACGGCGTCCGCGTCGCGCCCGGCGACCGCGACGAGCCGCGGCTCCAGCGGCGGCGGCGCGGGCAGCGCCGCGAGCGCGCGGTAGGCCTGCGCGTGCGCGCGGCCCATGAACGCATAGCCGAGCATGCCGACGCCGATCGATCCGCTCATGCCGATCCCCTGAAGGCCGCGTCGAACGCCACCGACGAGGGCGGGAAGTCGGTCGCGCGCACGAACGCGAGCGCCTCGCGCGCGCCGTGCTCGCGGTCCATGCCGGCGTCCTCCCACTCGATCGACAGCGGCCCGTCGTAGCCGACGCGGTTGAGCGCGCGCAGGAGCGCGTCGAAGTCGACGTCGCCGCGGCCCGGGGAGACGAAGTCCCAGCCGCGCTGCTCGGCGCCGAAGTCGAGGTGCGAGCCGAGGATCGAGCGCCGCCCGTCGAGCCGCAGCTTCACGTCCTTGACGTGCACGTGCGCGATGCGGTCGCCGAACTCCCGCGCGAACGCCGCCGGATCGAGCAGCTGGTGCACGAGGTGGCTCGGGTCGAGGTTGAGCGCGAAGCCGCGCCGCTCGCCGATCGCGTCGAGCGCACGGCGCGTCGTGACGAAGTCGTAGGCGATCTCGGTCGGATGGACCTCGAGCGCGAAGCGCACCCCCTCGGCCTCGAAGACGTCGACGATCGGCCCCCAGCGCTCGGCGAACTGCTCGTAGCCGCGCTCGA
The DNA here is from genome assembly GCA_963812435.1 of uncultured Actinomycetes bacterium. GTDB lineage: Bacteria > Actinomycetota > Thermoleophilia > Solirubrobacterales > Solirubrobacteraceae > Conexibacter. The sequence goes on along the minus strand of CAWEUZ010000002.1, from coordinate 1,391,662 downwards.
TCTCCGCGAAGTCGTTGGGCGGGAACGAGTAGAGCAGGTGCCAGGTCGGCGAGCCCGTGAAGCCGGTCACGACCTCGGCGCCGAGCGCGGCGGCGGCGCGCGCGGTGTCCTGCATGCGCGCGGCGGCGCGTCTGCGCACGCCCTCCGGCTCGCCGTCGCCCCACACCTCGGGCGGCAGCACGGCGCGGTGGCGCGCGTCGATCGGGTCGCAGACCGCCTGACCGACGAGGTGCGCGCCGAGCGCCCGGCAGGTCAGGCCGTGACGCTCCAGCAGCGCCCGCCGGCCGGCGACGTAGCCGGGCTCGGCGAGCGCGCGGTCGACCTCGAGGTGGTCGCCCCAGCAGGCCAGCTCCAGCCCGTCGAAGCCCCACTCGCCGGCGCGCGCGGCGAGCGCGTCGAGCGGCAGGTCGGCCCACTGGCCGGTGAACAGCGTGACCGGCCTCACGACGCGCGCGCGGCCCACTGCACGGCGTTGCCGAGCACGAGCCGGATCTGCGGGTGGTCATAGACGGGGTCGGTCTCGTGGCCGGGGCCGAAGTAGAAGACGCGCCCGGCGCCGCGCCGCCAGCAGCACCCGCTGCGGAACGCCTCGCCGCCGCTGAAGGCGCTCACGAACACCAGCTCGTCGGGCGCGGGCACGTCGAACGGCTCGCCGTACATCTCGTGGCGCGCCAGCACGATCGGGCGCTCGACGCCGGCCGCGATCGGGTGCCCGGGGTCGACCGTCCAGATGCGCTCCTCGTCCTCGTCCTCGCGCCAGGCGGCGAGGTCGCAGCTCGTGCCCATCAGCGCTCTGAACGGCTTCGAGTGGTGGCCCGAGTGCAGGACGATCAGGCCGAGCCCGCCGAGCACGGCGCGCTGCACGCGCGCGGCCGTCTCGTCGGTCACGTGCTCGTGCGCCTCATGGGCCCACCAGACGAGCACGTCGGCCGCGGCGAGGCGCTCCTCGGAGATGCCCTGCGCGGGCTCGTGCAGGCCACCGGCAGTGACATGCACGGCGTCGCCGAGCTGCGCCCGCAGCGCCTCGGCGACCGTCTCCGCGATCCCGTGCGGGTGCAGCTCGCGCGCCTCCGCGGGCATCAGCTCGGCCGCGGCGACGTCGTCGCTCCAGACGAGCACGTCGAGCACGTCTCGCTCCATGTGTGGCAACGTTACCACAAGTCGCAACCAGCGCCGGCATGGGCGCCGATGCGATTGCGATCACTTGCCGGATCCGGCGGTCAGGCCTGCGATCACCTGACGTTGCAGCAGCAGGAACACGAGCACGGGCACGAGCATCACGATCGTCGCCCCGGCGAGCATCCCGCTGACGTTGAACCCGAACAGCGACTTGAACCCCGCGAGCGCGAGCTGGGCGTTCTGATGGTCGACCGAGGCGGTGAAGAGGTTGGCGAAGAAGAACTCGTTCCAGATGCTCACGAACGAGATCACTGCCACGGTCGCGAGCGCCGGGCGCGACAGCGGCACGACGATCTTGCGCATGACCGTGAAGTAGCCGGCGCCGTCGATCACCGCGGCCTCCTCCACCTCGCTCGGGATGTTCACCAGGAAGGCGCGCAGGATCACGAACGCCAGCGGGAACATCAGCGCCGAGTAGAACACGACGAGCCCGACCTGCGAGTCGTAGAGGCCCAGCTCGCGCATGATGAAGAACTCCGGCGTGGCCATGCCGACGACGGGGATCGCGAGCGCGAGGCTGAAGATCGCGACCATCGCGTTGCGGCCGAGGAACTCGAAGCGCGCCAGCGGGTAGGCCGCGAGCAGGGCGACCGCGAGCGAGCCGATCGTCCCGCCGCCGGCGTAGAGCAGCGTGTTGAGCAGGTAGCGATGCAGGTGCACCTGCGTGAAGGCGTCGCCGTACCCTCTCAGCGTCCAGTGGGTCGGGAACAGGCCCGAGCCCGAGAACACCTCGGTGCCGGTCTTGAACGACGACAGGACCACCCACAGCGCCGGCCCGAGGGCGAGCAGCGCGATGACCGACAGCACGCCGTAGTAGCCGATCCGGCCGACGAGCCGGTTGAGCGCGCGGCCGATCACAGCGTCCGCTCCCCGATCCGGAACGCACGTCGCGCACCGACGATCAGCAGCAGCCCGACGACCACGATCACGGTGCCCACGGCGTTGGCGTAGCCCCACGCGCCGTTGGTGTAGGCGCGGTAGGCGTAGAGCGTCAGCGTGACGGTGGCGTTGTCCGGACCGCCCGACGTGAGGATGAACGCGACGTCGAACAGCGCGACGCTGGCGAGCAGCGAGATGAGCACGAGCGTGCCGACGACGTTGCGCAGCAGCGGCAGCGTGATCAAGCGCTGGCGCTGCCACGGGGAGGCGCCGTCCAGCTCGGCCGACTCGTACAGCTCGCGCGGGATCGAGCCGATCTCGGCCATCACCAGCAGCGCGTCGAAGCCGACGATGAAGACGAAGGTGCCGGCGACGGCGGGCAGCGCGGTCCCCGTCGAGAAGAGCCAGTCGCGCCCCGCGATCCCGAACAGGCCGACGATGTCGTTGAGCAGCCCGTACTGGGCGTTGTAGAAGGTCGCGAAGATCACCGCGTAGGCAGCGCCCGAGATCATGTACGGGATGAAGATGATCGCCCGGAATGCGCGCCAGCCGGGCAGCCGCTGCGCGAGCAGGATCCCCGCCAGGACGCCCAGCGGCAGCTCGATGAACAGCCCCGCGCAGGCGTACAGCAGCGTGTTCTTGGCGGCCTTCCAGAAGACCGGGTCGCCGAACAGCTTCGAGAAGTTCTCGAAGCCGATGTAGTGGAAGCCGAGGCCGCCCCAGTCCGCCAGCGACGTGACCGCGAGCACGCCCAGCGGCACGAGGAAGAACGTCGCGGACAGGATGACCGCGGGCGCCAGCGAGAGCGCGATCGGCCATCCCGTCCCGCGCGGCGGGCGCGCCCCGGTCCACAGCCGGGTGCGCCGGCGGCGCCCCCGGCCCCCTTCGCGCCACGGCGGCGCGAGCTGCGCTGGACGCGACGCCATCAGCCCGTCGTCGAGGTCGCGTCGCTGCCGAGGCGCGAGAGGAACGTGTCGGTGTCCATGCTGCCCTTGACGTAGGCGGGCCACAGGTTCCGCCACGCCGACTCGAAGGCCGACGGCGCCTTGAAGGTGAAGAGCGGGAACGTCAGCGGGACGTGCGCCGCCTCGTCGACCAGGCCGGCGGCGAGCGGCTCCAGCTGCTTGCGCTCGGCCTTGCCGTAGTCGAGCTTGACCGGCGGGTATGAGCCGGTGGCCTTCGTGAACTCGAGCGCCTCGTCATGCGAGGTCATCATCTTCAGGAAGGCGACGACGGCCTCCTGCTTGCGCTCGTCCTTCGCGCCGCTCGCCCAGCCGGCGTCGGTGGTGAGAATCACCCCGCGCTGGTCGCTCGTCCAGCCCGGCGAGGCCTCGTAGCCGGTGTCCGCGTAGAGGCCCTTGGAGGCCTCGTGCGGGTCCTTGATGCCCGGGACGTACCACGGACCGTTCGCGACGAACGCCGCGCGACCCTCGACGAACGGCGTGCCGGCCTGCGTGAAGTCGCCGGTGAAGGCGTCCTTGTTGACGTAGCCCTTGAGGTGCCAGTCCTTCAGCCGCTCGGTCGCCTTGACGAGCGCCTCGTTCCCGGCGTAGTCGCCGTCGGCGATGCCGCCGCTCAGGAACTGCGCGCCGCCGGGCTGCGTGCCGACCAGGTTCGTCCACATCAGCAGCGTCGCCCAGTCGCCGTCCATGCCGATGCACGTCTGGCCGATCGCCTTGACCTTCTCGCATGCCGCGTCGAGCTCGTCCCACGTCTGCGGGAAGCCGCTGACGCCCGCGGCGGCGAGCACTCTCTTGTTGAAGAAGATGCCGACGGCATCGCGCTGCTGGGGGATCGCCCAGGTTCTGCCCTGATCCTTGAGCGCGTCGAGCGCGTCCTGGTGGAACGAGTCGCGCCAGCTCGCGTCGCGCTGCAGCCAGGGGGCGAAGTCCATCAGCTTGCCGGTTCTCAACAGCGTCGCGCCTTCGGACCGCCCGACGACCATGAGGTCCGGCAGGTCGTCGGCCAGCGCCAGACGCTGGTAGTACTGCAGCCGCTCGGGGGTGGGGCTCGCGTACTGGTTGTTCACGACGTTCACGTGGTAGCGCCCGGCGTACTTCTCGTTGAAGCGCTCGACGACCCCGTTGTCGTAGGTCAGGAACGGGTCCGTGGGGTTCTTCTGGCACGCGGTGCAGGTGATCGTGACCTCGCCCGTCGCCTGCTGCTTCTCTCCGCCGCCGCAGGCGGCGAGCGCCACGCTCGACAGCGCCGCCAATACCACGCTCACGGCGATGCCGCGCAGTGACTTGATCCTCATGCAATCCTCTCCTCTAAGCACTACTATCGAAGCACTTCGACACGCTATCGAAGGACTTCGGCAACGTCAAGCCGACCCATCGGATAGCCTCGAAGCACTTCGATGAGTCCCTCCACGACGATCTACGACGTCGCGGCCAAGGCGGGCGTGAGCATCTCGACCGTCTCGCTCGCGATCAACGCCCCGACGCGCGTCAGCTCCGCGACCCGCACGCGCGTGATGGCGGCCGTCGACGAGCTCGGATTCGTGCCGAAGACGGAGGCGGTGACGCGCGCGCGGCGCGGCGTCGGCCGCATCGGCGTGATCGCCCCCTTCACCTCCAGCGCGTTCTTCGCGCGCGTGCTGAACGGGGTGCTGCGCGCGACGCGCGGCAAGCAGGTCGAGGTCGTCGTCTACGACCACGAATCCGCCAACACCTCGCCGCTCGCGAGCCTGCCGCTCACGGGGCAGGTCGACGGCGTGATCGTGATGACGGTGCCGCTGACGGACGACGTCGCGCGGCGGCTGCTCGACCAGCCCGTCGAGACCGTGCTCGTCGACCAGCGCCGGCCCGGCTTCAGCAGCGTCGCGGTCGACGACGTCGCCGCCGGCCGCATGGTCGCCGAGCACCTCGTCGCGCGCGGGTGCCGCCGCTGCGGCTTCGTCGGTCACGCGCAGGACGTCTACGACTACGTGCTCGAGTCGCAGGCGCGGCTCGCGGGCCTGCGCGCGGGCCTGCAGGCGGCCGGGATCGAGCTCGCCGACGCGGACGTCCGCGCGTGCGAGCGCGACTTCGAGTCCGGTCGCGCGGCGGCGCGCGAGCTGCTGGACCGCCCCGAGCACCCGGACGCGATCCTCGCGCACGACGACCTGCTCGCGAGCGGCGTGCTCGCCGCCGCGCACGACCTCGGGATCGGCGTGCCGGAGCAGCTGATGGTGGTCGGCTTCGACGACAGCGCGCTGGCCGCGCCGCTCGGACTCACGAGCGTCCACCATCCGGCCGAGCAGGTCGGCGAGCGCGCGCTGGAGCTGCTGCTCGCACAGCTCGCGGACCCCGGCCGCGGCGTGCAGGAGACGACGCTCGCCGTCACGCTGTCCGTGCGCGACAGCACGCGCGCATCCGTGGCCGCGGGTTAGCGCGGCGGCGCGGCGGCCGTCGAGTCGCGCACGACCAGCTCGGCGCGCAGCAGCGCCTCGCGCGTCCGCCGGCGCGGTGCGGCCGCGAGCGCCGTCGCCAGCTCCACCGCGCGCAGGCCCATCTCGAACATCGGCTGGCGGACCGTCGTCAGCGGCGGCGCGAGATGCTGCGCGTACGTGTCGTCGAAGCCGATCACCGAGAACTGCTCGGGAACGCGGATGCGCCGCGCGTAGAGCTCCTGCAGCGCGCCGGCCGCGAGCAGGTCCGAGCCGGCGAGCACCGCCGTGACCGCCGGCTCGCGGTCGAGCAGGCGCGCCAGGTAGTCGCGGCCGGTGCGCAGGGTCGGCCAGCCGGCGTCGCGCGTGTACTCGTCGACCACCGCGAGCGCCTCGGCGCCCTCCGCGCCGCGCGCCGCGAGCGCCTCGCGCCAGCCGCCGAGCCGCCCCGCCCGCACGGCCGCGGGCGCCCGCGCGACCGGCGGCGGCGCGGGGGTCGGCTCGCCGAGGTAGCCGATCCGCTCGTGCCCGAGCGCGAGCAGATGCTCCACCGCCGCGTACGCGCCGGCGCGGTCGTCGACGAGCACGCGCCCGCCGCCGCCGAACAGCGGCCACTCGACCTCGACGACCGCCGTGCCCGCGCGGTGCGCGAGCGCGACGTTGTCCGCGTCGACCGGCCGCGCGAACACGATCGCGGCCACCTGCTGCGAGAGGAAGGCCTCGACGCCGGCGCGCTCATGATCGGCCGAGCCGCCCGCGTTGGCGATCAGCACGTCGTAGCCCCGCTCGCGGGCGCCGCGCTCGATGCCGAGCGCGACCTCCGCGTAGAACGGGTTCGGCAGCGTCTCGTGCAGCACCGCGCCGATCGTCGTCGTGCGCCGTCGCTTGAGCCCGGCGGCGACCGCGTTGAGGCGGAAGCCGCCCTCGCGCATCGCGCGCTCCACGCGCTCGCGCGTGTCGGGCGCGACGTAGCCGTTGCCGTGCACGACGCGGGCGACGGTCGAGGTCGAGACGCCGGCGCGCGCGGCGACGTCCCGCAGCGTCATCGACCTCCCGCGCGCGCGCTCCATGCGGGCGAGTGTATGCCCGTCAGACGTCGAAGTTGTCGCGCAGGCTGGGGTCGGCTGCGTAGGCCTCGGCGGTCGCCAGCGCCGCGTCGATCGCCGTGCGGACGGCGTCGCGGCCCTGCACGGGCGCGCCGTGGCCGGGCAGCAGCAGGTCGAGCCGCAGCGCGGCGAGCCGCCGGAGGCTCGCGACGTAGTCGTCCAGGTTCGACAGCCACAGCGCGCACAGGAAGCCGAGCGCGCGCAGGCCGCCGCCCTTGGGGCCGAACGCGACGTCGCCGGTCACACCGACGCGCGCGCCGTCGCGCTCGAAGACATAGGCGGTCGAGTCCGGAGTGTGCCCCGGCAACCAGTGCGCCTGCACCGCCATCCCCGCCAGCTCGAAGCGCTCGCCGTCGGCGACCGCATGGTCGACCGCGAACGGATCGAACGGGAACTCCGGCCCGTGCAGCGGCGTGCCGACGAGGCGCAGGTCGCCGCGCGCGAGGTACTCCGCGCCGCACGCGTTGAGGTGCGTGCGCAGCTCGTGCTCGGCCTGCCAGGCGCGCGCCGCCTGCGTGTGGTCCCAGTGCGAGTGCGTCAGCAGCAGGTCGTCCAGCTGCGTCGGCTCGACGCCGGTCACGCGCACGTTCGCCTCGATCGCCGCCTTCCCCGCAAGATGCCCGCAGTCGACCAGCGCGACACCCGCCGGCCCGCGCAGCACGTAGACGTTCGCGTCGTCCTCGAACGAGAGTGCCGCGACGGTGCCGTTCCACGTGCCGCCGCCGACGCGCCACAGGCCCGGCATGACCGGCTCGGCCGCGCCCGCTGGGCTCATGCCGTCCCCACGACCGCCTCGTGCAGCGCCGCCACCAGCGTCACGGTGCGCGGGTTGGGCCCGCCGCCGTCGAGCAGGTTCGTCGTGTACGAGTAGCCCGTCCGCAGCCGCGGCCAGCAGCCGTGGATTGAGCCGCCTGCGCCGCCGTGGCCGAACGCGTCCGCCTCGGAGCCGAGCGCGCCGTCGTACTCCTGCAGGTGGAAGCCGAGTCCGTAGATGATCGGCTCGTCGCGATACGGGTCGTGGCCCTCGCGTTGCAGGCGCCCGGCGTCCGCGACCGTCTCCGGCGACAGCAGGCGCACGCCGTCCAGCTCGCCGCCGCGCGCCAGGCACGCGTACAGCCGCGCCATCCCGCGCGCCGTCGCGACGCCGTTCGCGCCGGGGATCTCGGCCGCGCGCCAGGCGCGCGTGTTGGCCGTGGCGACGTTCAGGATCGTCTGCGGCGGGTTGCCGATGACCGACCACAGGACCCGCATGCGGGGATCGTCGATCGTCGCCGGGTCGGCCGGCAGGTCCGGGTACTCGCTGCCGAACGCGTCCGTCGCCTCCAGCACGGCGACGCGCGGCTCGTGCTCCCCCGGCAGCCCGATCCAGGCGTCGACGCCGAGCGGCTCGGCGATCTCCTCGCGCACGAAGCGCCCGACGCTGCGGCCGTCGACGCGCCGCACCAGCTCGCCGCACAGCCAGCCGAACGTCAGCGCGTGGTAGGCGATCACCTCGCCCGGCGCGCTCGTCGGCGCCTGCGCCGCCAGCAGCCGCGCGACCAGCTCGTCGTCGATCAGCTGCTCGAACGTCAGCGGCGTCGTCACGCCCGGCAGGCCGGCGGTGTGCGTGAGCAGGTGGCGCACCTGGATCGCGTCCTTGCCCTCGGCCGCGAGCTCCGGCCAGTACGAGCAGACCGGCGCGTCCAGATCCAGCGCGCCCCGCTCGACCAGCATCAGCATCGACGTCGCGACGAGGCCTTTGGTGCCGGAGTAGATCCCGCACAGCGTGTCCCCATCCCACGCGCGCCCGGCCGCGCGGTCGGCGACGCCGCCCGACAGGTCGACGACAAGCTCGCCGTCGACGTAGGCGGCGAACGAGGAGCCCAGCTCGCCGCGCTCGGCGAAGTTGCGCTCGAACGCCTCCGCGACCGGCTCGAAGCCGGCCGCGGCGAAGCCGTTGACGGCGCTCACTTCGTCGTCCCCGCCGTGAGCCCCGCGATCACCTGCCGCTGCAGCAGCAGGAAGGTGACGACCGGGACGATCATCACGAGCGTCGTGCCGGCCAGCATCGCGCTGACGTTGAAGTTGAACTGCCCGCGGAAGCTGGAGAGCGCGACCTGCGCGTTCTGCGTCGCGCTCGATGCGCTCAGCAGGTTGGCGAAGAAGAACTCGTTCCAGATGCCGACGAACACCACCACCCCGACCGTCGCGAGCGCCGGCCGCGCGAGCGGCACGACGATCCGCCGGATGATCGTGAAGTAGCCGGCGCCGTCCACGATCGCCGCCTCCTCCAGCTCCGGCGGCAGGCTCACGAGGAACGCCCGCAGGATCACGAACGACAAGGGGAAGAACAGCGCCGAGTAGAAGATCACGAAGCCGAGCTTGGTGTCGAACAGCCCCAGCTGGCGCACGACGAAGAACTCCGGCGTCGCGAGCCCGACGACCGGGATCGCCAGCGCGAGGCTGAACGCCGCCACGAGCGCGTTGCGGCTCGGGAACTCGTAGCGCGCCATCGGATAGGCGGCCAGCAGCGCTGCCGCGAGCGAGCCGAGCGAGCCGCCGACCGCGTAGATCGCCGTGTTGACGAGGTAGTCCTCGAGGTGCACCTGCTGGAAGACGTCCTTGTAGCCCTGGAGCGAGAACGGCTTCGGGACCAGGCCCGAGCCGGAGAAGATCTGGCCGCCGGTCTTGAACGACGAGACGATCACCCACACCGTCGGCAGCAGCGCCGCGATCGACAGCAGCACGAGCACCGCGTAGTAGCCGGTGCCGCCGGCGAAGCGCTTCAGCGTGGCGGCGCTCACAGCGTCCGCTCCCCGATGCGGAAGAGGCGGCGTATCAGGACGATCAGCACCAGGCCGACGACGACGATCACGATCCCGACCGCGCTCGCGTAGCCCCACGCGTTGTTGACGTAGGCGTTGTAGGCGTACAGCGCGAGCGACTTGGTCGCATCGTCCGGCCCGCCCTTCGTGAGGATGAAGACGACGTCGAACATCGCCAGGTAGCCGAGCGTCGTGATCAGCACGATCGTCCCGATCACGTTGCGCAGCAGCGGCAGCGTGATCCGCAGCTGACGCTGCAACGGCGACGCGCCGTCCATCTCCGCCGCCTCGTACAGCTCGTGCGGGATCGCCGCGATCTCCGCCATCACGAGCACGATCACGAGCCCGAGGATGAACACGAACGTGCCCGCGACGGCCGGCAGCGCGGTGCTCGTCTGGAACAGCCAGTCGGTGCCGTGGTTGAGCCCGACCATGCCGAGCATGCTGTTGAGCAGCCCGTAGCGCGGGTTGTAGAAGAGCGCGAACACGAGCGCGAAGGCCGCGCCCGAGATCACGAACGGGATGAACAGGGCCGCCCGGAACGCGCGCCAGCCGGGCAGGTGCTGCGCCAGCAGGATGCCGGCGATCACGCCGAGCGGAACCTCGACGAAGACGCCGGCGGCGACGTACAGCATCGTGTTCTTGGCGGAGATCCAGAACGTGTCGTCCTTGAACATCGCCGAGAAGTTGTCGAAGCCCAGGTATCTGAAGCCGATGCCGCTCCAGTCCGCCAGCGACGTCACCAGCAGTGCCCCCAGCGGGATCACGAAGAACGTCAGGAACAGCAGCAGCCCGGGCAGGATCGACAGCGCGACGGCCCAGCGCTGCCCGCGCGGCGGGCGGCGGCCGCCGGCGCGGCGCGCACGGCGGCGCCCCCGCCGCGCCGGCGCGATGGCCGGCGCGGCGGACACGTCCGCCGGGCTCCGCGTGATGCGTTCGAGCACCTCCATGGACGCGTCGATCCCCGCCTAGCCCGTCGTCGACTGCGCGTCGGACGACAGCTTGCCGAGGAACTCCTTCGTGTCCATCTGACCCTTCACGTACGCCGGCCACAGGTTTCTCCACGAGGGGTCGAGCGCCGGCGGGCCGACGTAGTAGATGTGCGCATACGTGTACGGCACGTCCGCGGCGCCCTGGTTGAGCGCGAGGCCGAGCGGCTCGAGCGTCTTCGCCTCCGCCGGCGTCGGAGTGAACTTGACGGCCGGGTAGGCGCCCTCGGTGTGGATCTGGTGCAGCGCCTGCTTGTGCGCCGTGAAGTACTTCAGGAACGCGACGACGGCCTCCTGCTTGCGCGGGTCCTGCGTGCCGCTCGCGAAGCTGCCGGTGGCGGCGACGACGATGAGGCCCGGCTTGTCGGCCGTCCAGCCCGGCGAGTCGACGTAGCCGACGTTGTCGTAGAGGCCCTTGATCGCGTTCTTCGTCTTGATGTCGCTGTTGACCATCCACGGGCCGTTGGCGATCATCGCCGCCTGGCCGCGGATGAACGCGGTCGCCGCGTTCTGGTACTCGCCGGAGAACGCGTCCGAGTTGATGAAGCCGTCGTCATGCCACTGCTTCAGCGTGTCGGTCGCTCTCACGACCTCGGGGTTGTCCGCATAGTCCGTGTCGACGATGCCTCTGTCGAGGAAGTCGGCCCCGCCCGGCTGCGTGCCGATCAGGTTCGCCCACATCAGCTCGGTGACCCAGCCGCCGTCCATCGCGAAGCAGACCTTGCCGATCGCCTCGATCTTTCTGCAGGCGGCCTCGAAGTCGTCCCACGTTCTCGGGAACTCGGCGACGCCGGCTTCTCTGAAGATCGCTCTGTTGTAGAAGATGCCGATCGCGTCGCGCGTCTGCGGCATCGCCCAGATGTGGTCGCCGTCGGTGACGCCGTCGAACGCCTTGTCGTTGAACGTCGCTCTCCAGGCGGAGTCCTTGTCGAAGACCGGCCCGAAGTCCATCAGCTTGCCGGTTCTGGCCAGCTGGCGGGCCTCCGTCTGCCCGACCTGGAAGACGTCTGGCAGGTCGTTCGCGAGCGCGAGGCGCTGGTAGTACTGCATGCGCTGGTCGCTCGATCCGGCGTACTGGTTCTTGATCAGGTCGATGCGGTATCTGCCTCTGTACTGCTGGTTGAAGCTCTGCGCGATCTCGTACGCGTTCGTCAGCGACGGATCGGACGGGCTCTTGATGCACGACCCGCACTTGATGACGATCTCGCCCTTCTGGTCGCCCGAGCCGCTGTCTCCGCCGCTCCCACAGGCGCTCACGACGAGCGCCAGCGCGAGCGCGAGCAGCCCCGCGAGCGTGAGCAGTGCGCCGCGCGACCGTCGCGCCCGCTGCATGCGATCCAACCTCATCTACAACCTCTCTCTCCCATTCAGCCCCGGCCGATACATGTCGACATATCAGCTGGTCTGATGACCATGACATCGGCTAATATGCCGCGTGATTGCGGGCATGTCAAGGCCGGCCGCAGAGAGGTGACGCTGCGAGCGGATGAGACGAGGCGCCGGTGACGGGTGTCAGGTGACGGTCAGCGCGTCACCTCGGGACGCGCGGGCGGAGGACCGGTCGAGTCGCGCACGGCGAGCTCATGGCGGATCCGCTCCGTGCGCGCGGACGCACCGTCCTCCAGCTGCCCGATCGCCATCGCGGCCGCCTCCAAGCCGAGCTCGAAGGGCCAGTGGCTCACCGACGTCAGCGGCGGGGCGAGGTGCGGCGCGTACGTGTCGTCGACGCCGACGACGGACACGTCCTGCGGCACACGCACGCCACGCGCGTAGAGCGCCTGCAGCGCGCCCGCGGCGAGGATGTCGGAGGAGGCGAACACGGCCGTCAGCTCGGGCGCCTGGTCGAGCAGCCGCGCGGTCGCGTCGGCTCCCGTCCGCACGCCGCGCCAGCCCCCCTCCTCGAGCGGGAAGTCGCCCTGGACGAGCAGCGACTCGCGCAGCGGGACGCCCGCTTCCGCGAGCACGTCGCGGTACGCCTCGAAGCGCGGGCGCACGACGCCGCCGTCGAGCGGGTCCGGGTTGGGGGGCGGCTCGTGGAGCCCCCACGTCTGACCGAGGTAGGCGATCTCGCGGTGGCCCAGCTCGACCAGGTGCGCGACCGCCGCGCGCGCGCTCGCGAGCTCGTCGATCACGATCGCAGAGCTGCGCTCGTCGAGCTGGTGGCCCATCTCCACGACCGACACGCCCGCCTCGATCGCGCAGCGCACGCTCTCGGGCGCGACCGCCTCGGTGAAGAGGATCGCGTCGACGCGGCGCCGCAGCAGCGTCTCGACGTTGCGCAGCTCGCGCGCGGGCTCGCCGCGGGCGTTGAACAGCAGCACGTCGAAGTCCTGCTCGGCCGCGGCGTACTCCGCCCCCGCGACGACCTCGGCGAAGTACGGGTTCGAGAGCCCGTGGATGATCAGCCCGAGCGCGATCGTGCGCCGGCGGCGCAGCTCCTGGGCGACCGTGTTGAGGCGGTAGCCGCTCTCGCGCAGCGCCGTGTCGACGCGCTCGCGCGCGAGCGCCGAGACGTACCCGTTGTCGTGCAGGACGCGCGAGACGGTCGCCGTCGAGACGCCCGCCCGCGCGGCGACGTCCTTGAGCGTCGCGTTGCGAGCCGCGAGGGACGTCGCCGCGCCGCTCATGCGGCCGTCTCGACGACGCAGTCGTACAGGGCGCTCATCAGCGTGGACCCGCGCGGATCGTCCTCGTCGACGCCCATCCGGTTCATCGCGTACGAGAAGCCGACCCGCTGCGTCGGCCAGCAGCCGTGCCGCGAGCCGCCGGCGCCGCCGTGGCCGAACAGGTCGGGCGGCGGGCCCAGCTCGCCGTCGGGCGTCTGCAGCTGAAAGCCGACGCCGAACGACACGACGCAGTCGCGCAGGATGTCGAGGCGCGTGCTGATCGGGCGCGTGCCCAGCGCCAGCGTCTCCGGCGTCAGCAGCCGCTCGAGGCCGCCGTAGAAGCGAGCGATCGAGCGCGGCGTGCCGAGCGCGCCCGCGGCGGCGACCTCGGCCGCGCGCCAGACGCGCTCGTTCTCCGGGATGCCGCCGCTCGGACCCCGGAGCGGGTTGCCGTACATCATCCGCGCGTACTCGTCCTCATCCGCGACCTCGTCAGCGTCGTCCTCGGCCGCGGCCGCGGCCTCGAGCGTCGCCACGCGCGGCTCCTGCGCCTCGGGCAGGCCGATCCACGCGTCGAGGTCGAGCGGACCGGTCACCTCCTCGGCCAGGAAGCGCCCGATGCTGCGGCCGTCGACGCGCCGCACCAGCTCCCCGCACAGCCAGCCGAACGTCAGCGCGTGGTAGCTGTAGGCGGCGCGCGGGTCCGGGTTCTGCGGCTGCGCGGCGAGCAGCTCGGCCATGCGGACGTCGTCCGTCGCCTCCTGCCAGGTGACCGGCGTCGCGACGTACGGCAGCCGCACCGTGTGCGCGACGACGTCGCGCACGCGCACGTGCGCCTTGCCCGCCTGCGCGAACTCCGGCCAGTAGCGCGCGACCGGCGCGTCCAGCTCCAGCTGACCGCGCTGGATCAGCAGCAGCATGCAGGCCGCGACGAAGCCCTTCGTGCCGGAGAAGATCGTCACGATCGTGTCCGCGGTCCACGGCCGCCCGCTCGCGCGGTCGGCGACGCCGCCCCACAGGTCGATCACCGGCTCGCCGTCGCGCACGGCCGCGAACGCGGCCCCCAGCTCGCCGTGCTCGGCGAAGTTGCGCTCGAACGCCTCGCGCACGGGCTCGAATCCCGGCGCGACGAATCCCCCGACCTCGGCTGCTCTCTGGTGCTGCTCCGCTTGTGTCGTCATGTGTGTGTAATCGATAACACCCCAAGTCCAGCCTGTCAACTGCCGAGCTGGTCATCAGACCAGTACACTTCGAAGCCTTGTCCTCCTGCATACCCCCGCCGATCGCGTACCGGCGCTGCGGTTCAAGCGGCCTGCGACTGCCCGAGGTCGCGCTCGGGATGTGGCAGAACTTCGGCGCGGACCGGCCGTTCGCGACCCAGCGGGCGACCGTCCTGCGGGCGTTCGAGCGCGGCGTCACGCACTTCGACCTCGCCAACGTGTACGGGCCCCCGCCCGGCGCGGCCGAGGAGACGATGGGGCGCCTGCTGCGCGGCGACCTCCGCGCCCATCGCGACGAGCTCGCGATCGCCACCAAGGCCGGGCACGAGATGTGGGCCGGCCCATACGGCACCGGCGGCTCGCGCAAGCACCTGATCGCGTCCCTCGACCAGAGCCTCGCGCGCCTCGGCGTCGACTACGTCGACATCATCTACTCGCACGTCCCCGACCCGCAGACGCCCCTCGACGAGACCATCGCGGCGCTCGCCGACACCGTGCGCGCGGGGAAGGCGCTGCACGTCGGGATCTCCTCGTACGACACCGCGCAGACACGGGCGGCCGCACGGACGCTGCGCGAGCTCGGAACGCCGCTGCTCGTCCACCAGCCACGGTATTCCCTGCTCGACCGCTGGATCGAGCACAGCCTGCTCGACGCACTCGAAGCCGACGGGGTCGGCTGCGTCGTCTACTCGCCGCTCGCGCAGGGCGTGCTGGCCGGGCGCTACCTCGACGGCGTGCCCGCCGACTCGCGCGCGGTCCGCGGAACCGACCTGCCGCGCGAGGACGTCGCGCCGGAGCGGCTCGACGCGGTCCGCGCGCTCGCCGAGATCGCACGCGGCCGCGGGCAGACGCTCGCCCAGCTGGCGCTGGCGTGGGTCCTGCGCGACCGGCGCGTGACGACCGCCCTCGTCGGCGCGAGCAGCGTCGCGCAGCTCGACGAGAACCTCGACGTGCTCGCGCGACTCGACTTCACCGCCGCCGAGCTCGACGAGATCGACCGCCTCGCCCCGCGGGCCGCGCTCGACGCTCCCACCTAGACCAGACGCAAGGAGACCGCATGACTGCGAAGGACAAGCCCGCGATCCTCGGCGGGTCACCCGTCGTCGCACCCGAGCAGGAGCCGGCCTGGGCCGTCCCGGGCGCGATCGAGGGCGCCGCGCTCGCCGAGATCACCGAGCAGGGCGAGTGGTTCGCGCACACGCGCTACCCCGGCAAGTGGCGCGCGATCCTCGAGCAGGTCGTCGCCGACACGACCGGCTACCGCTACGGCGTCGGCCAGCCCAACGGCACGCTGGCGATCGGCGGCGGGCTGCGCGGGCAGCTGCTCGCGCGCGGCGACGCGTGGGCCGACGGGCGCGACGAGGTGCTCGTCGCCGACCTCACGCACGCCTCCGCGCACCAAGGCGTGCTCGTCGGCCTCGCGCCGCAGCTCGGGCGCGTGCCGAAGCTGATCCCGATCGACGCGAAGCTCGACGCGACGATGAACGAGGAGGTCGTCGAGCAGTACCTCGCGCAGCACGCGGGCAGAGTGCTCGGGATCGTGCCGGCGACGATGTACGGGAACTTCGGCGCGATCGAGCAGATCGCCGAGCTGGGCGAGCGCTTCGACGTGATGGTCCACCACGACAACGCGCTCGGCGGCGCCGCCCGCTACGACGGCCGCAAGCCGCCGACGTGCTCCGTCTCCGGCCAGGGCGAGGGCAAGGCGTCGCCGAGCGGCGAGGCCGGCGTGACACTCTGCTTCGACCCGCAGGTCGCCCGCTGGATCCGCGCCGACACCGACACCGGCCACGGCCCCGGCCGGCTCGACCCGATCCCCTACGCCGAGCAGCCCGCGATCGCCGCCGGCAACCTGCGGCTGGCGGAGCACCCGTCCGCACTGATGCTGGTCCAGTGGCTGCGCGCGCTGCACGGGCGGCTGCAGATCCGCGAGAACCGCCGCCTCGTGCAGGAGCTGCTCGCCGACACGACGCTGCTGCCCGCGCCGATCCTGTGGAACCCGCCGACGGACGCCGAGTACCCCCCGTTCTTCTCGCTCTACATGTCGTGTACCGACGCGCTCGAGGGGGAGCTGGGCCTGACGCCGAAGGACCTGCGCATTGCGCTCACGGCCGAGGGCATCTTCACGGAGGCTGGCTTCACGCCGACCCACCAGGACGTCGCCTGGCGGCACGTGACCGAGGGCCTCGACCTGTCGTACGCGGGCTCGGCGCGGGCGTTCGAGCGCGCCGTCTTCATCGCCGCGAAGTGGCTGCGCGAGCCGCGCTTTCCGGAGTGGCTGGAGGAGATGCTCGGGCGCGTGGTCGCGCACAAGGACGCGCTGCGCGGGATCGGCGAGCGGTTTCCCGAGCCGAGACTGTGATCAGGCGCGGCGCGGCGCCCTGGCGCTCCGCTCCGCCGTGTCCCGTGCGCGAGCGTGCATCGTGGGCATCGAGGGGGTGAGCAGGAGGCGGTCGCGCCGCCCGTGCGGGCGCCTCGCGGTCGCAATGGCGACAAACGTGACGCTCCGGATTTACGTCAGGCAATCTGATGTTGCTATACGACATCCAATTGCCGGTGATGGAAATCGGACATGAGCGCGAGCGGCCATCTGTGCCACCCGACCCGCACAACGTGACGAAAGAGCGCACGAACGCCACACTCACCCTCCCCTCGATGCCGACGACGCACGCGACGCACACGAGTCAGCGTCCGAGCGGAGCACCCCGAACGTAAGCGCACACAGCACAGCAAGCGCCACATAGACGACACCGTCAGACGTGCGGGCAGCGAGCAGGCCGCCCCCGATCGCGCCCACACCCTGGCCGCCGGCCGAGACGAAGTAGATCAGCGCGAAGCCGACGCCCTGCTCGATCCGGCGCGCTTCGATCCCGTCGGACAGCAGCGTCATCGCCGGCGTGTTGAGCACGCCGCCGGCGACCCACGCGAGCACGACGACGACAGCGAGCGGCCACACGGCGTGCGGCAGCGGCAGCAGCACGAACGCGACGAGCGTGCCGGCGAGCCCGGCGCGGATCGGCGTCATCCGCCCGCGGCGGTCGGCGATCCCGCCGACGCGCAGCTGCGCGACGCCCTCGACCGCGGCCCCGGCGAGGAACGTCGCGCCGATCGCCGCGCCGCCGGCGCCGAGCGCGTCGAGCTGCAGCGGCACGAGCAGCTCGAGCACGCCGAACGCGAGCGCCGCCAGCAACACGAGCCACGCGCCGGTGCGGATGCGCACGTCGCGCAGCGCGCGCAGCGACAGCTCGCCCGCCGCCCCCGCGTGCGGGGGATCCTCGAAGCGCCGCGTCACGAGCGCGAGCGCGCCGAGCGCCAGCGCGACGCACGCGAACGGCAGCTCCGGCCCAGTCTCGCGCGCGAGCGCGCCGATCGCCGGGCCGATCAGGAAGCCGACGACGGCGGCGCTCATCGCGCGGCCGATCGCCGCGCCGCGCGCGTGCGACGGCGTCGCCGAGACGAGCCAGCCCATCGCGCCCGACCACGTGCAGGCGCCGGCGATCCCGAGCACGAAGCGCGAGGCGTCCAGCACGAAGATCGTCTCGCCGAACGCGAACGCGAGCCCGGCGGCGCACTTCACCAGCAACCCGAGCGTGAGCGTGCGGCGCGCGCCGATGCGCGTCGTCAGCCACGCGCCCGGGAAGGCGCCGAGCAGCGCGCCCGCGGAGAACGCGCCGGTGAGGATCCCGGCGCCGGTCTTCGAGAGCCCGAGCTCGTCGACGTACCGCGGCAGCAGCGGCGTCAGCGCCGCGTGGAAGAGCGAGTCCACCAGAACGATCGCGCCGACGAGCAGGACGAGCCGTCGGGGTCGCGTCGCCGGGGAGCCGACGACGCGCGCCATGACTCCCCTACCGATCCGGACCGGCGTCGGACTGCAGCGCCTCCAGCACGCGCGCGCGGATCTCGTCCTGCAGCGTCTCCGGGTGCCCGCAGGCCCGCGCCCAGTCGACTTCGTAGCCGCCGTCGGGATACGCCTCGGCCGGCGTCAGGTAGGCCCGCCAGTCGTTCGCGTAGCCGACGACCCACGGGTGCGGGACGCCGGCTGCGCGCAGCGCGCGGCGCAGCTCGACGCCGGTCGCGGCGAACACCTCGCCGGGCTGGCCGACGAGCACGACGCCGGGCCCATCGACGCCGAGCAGCATCGCGTCGAGCGGCTCGCCCGGCGGCGTGCGCGGCAGGAAGTGGTCCCCGAGCGGGCTCGCGTCGAGCGCGGTCGGCCGCGGGTGCGGGATCGGCAGCGGCCTCGCCCACACGCGCGTGACCTCCTGCGGCGCGATCCCGCGGCAGACGTGCAGCGCCTCCTCGGCGACGGCGCGGCCGAGGCGCTCGGCCTCCGCGAACGTGCCGCCGGTGCGGTCGCCGACGTCGTCGACCGCACCGGCCGTCCCGTAGTAGGACAGCTGCTCGACCTGGCCGACGACGCGTCCCGCGGCGGCGATCCGCTCGAGCACCGGGCCGGTGAGCGGGTTGACGTCGGCGCAGGCGCCCTGCGCGAAGACGGCGACCGCGTCCGCGCCGAGCGCCGACTCGATCGCCGCCGACGCGACGCCCGGCCAGTCGGCGGTGATCTCGCGGCTGTCGGGGCCGAGCACGACCGGGTGGCAGCCGAAGCCGTACACGACGCCGAGCGGCGCGCCCGCCTCGTCGTCGACGCGCAGCGCGAACACGGCCGGGTCGACCGGGTCCTCGAAGCGGCGCCGGTTGAACGCGTGCCCGAAGAGGAAGCCCCAGCCGGCGCCGAGGCGCGCGGGCGCGAGGCGCGCCTGCGCCTGCGCGACCGCCGCCGCGATCGGCGCGTCGAGCCCGTCGGGCCAGCAGCCGCGGTCGTCGTCGGCCGGGCCGCTGTGCGTGTGCGACGCCGCGACGAAGACGTGCGCGCCGGGCACGCCGGACTCGCTCGCGATCCGCTCGCGCGCCGCCGCGACGACGTCGCGGCCGATCCCGCAGAGATCCAGGCCGACGAGCGCGACGCGCTCGTCGCCGTGCTCCAGCAGCAGCGCCCGCGCGAACAGCGGGTCGTGGACGGCGGTCGCGCCGCCCTCGCGGTTCGCGTAGCCCATCAGCGGCGCGCCGACCGCCGCGCCCGAGAGCTCGACCTTTCCGAAGCCCGCCCGCAGCGCGGTCATCGCTCCGCCGCGATCACGACGCCCTCGGCGGCCTTCAGCTCCAGCCCGCCCTCCACGCGCTCTCCGGCGCGGTCGAGCCCGCTGGAGAGCACGATCTCGCCGGCCTCCGCCAGCTCGACGCGGCGCGGCGCGTCGCTCAGGTTGAGCACGACGAGCTTGCGCTCGCCGTCCAGCTCGCGCACGAACGCGAGCACGTGCTCGTCGCCGGCGGGGTGCTCGGCGTACGTCCCCAGCCGCAGCGCCTCGCTGCGCCCGCGCAGCGCGAGCAGCTCGCGGTAGAGGTTCAGCATCGAGCCGGGGTCGGCGAGCTGCGCCTCGACGTTGAGCGTCTCGTACTCCTTGCAGACCGGCAGCCACAGCTGCTCCTCCGGCGCCGTCGAGAAGCCGCTGTTGAGGCCGCCGTTCCACGGCATCGGCGTGCGCGCCGGGTCGTGCGAGATGCCGCCCTCGAAGATCATCCCGAACGGGTCGCGCTGGCGCTCGCGCGGGACGTCCTGGTCGACAAGGCCCAGCTCGTCGCCGTAGAGCAGCACGGGCGTGCCGCGCCACGTCAGCAGCAGCATCCCCGCCAGGCGCGCCTGCTCGCGGCCGATGCGCGTGGCGAGCCGCGAGCGGTCGTGGTTGTCGAGCGCGAGCACGGGCCAGCCGCCGCCGGGCAGGTGCGTCTCGAGCGAGCGGATCACCTCGCGCAGCGCGCCGGGGCTCCACGGCGTCTCGATCAGCTTGAACGCGAACGGCAGCTGTACGCCGGTCAGGTCGTCGCCGTAGTACTGCGCCCACGCGTCCCACTCCATCGCCTCGATCTCGCCGATCGCGACCGCGTCGAACTCGTCGAGCACGCCGCGGATCTCCTTCAAGGCGTCGTGCACGTCGGGGTGGCGGCGGTCGTTGACGTGCAGCTGGCCGAAGAAGTCGGGGTGCTGCAGCTCGAACGGGTTGTGGTGGCCGGGCGGCGCGGGCGGGTTGTCGCGCAGCTCGGGGTCCTTCATCAGCAGGTGCGCGACGTCGATGCGCACGCCGTCGGCGCCGCGGCCGAGCCAGAAGCGCAGCACGTCGAGCATCGCCGCGCGCACGTCGGGGTTGCGCCAGTTGAGGTCGGGCTGCTCTCTGAGGTGCGTGTGCAGGTAGTACTGGCCGGTCGGCTCGTCCAGCTCCCACACCGAGCCGCCCATCTCGGCGGTCCAGTTGTTCGGCGGGCCGCCGTCGGCGGCGGGGTCGGCCCAGATGTACCAGTCGCGCTTGGGGTCCTCGCGGGAGGAGCGCGACGCGACGAACCACGGGTGCTGGTCGGAGCTGTGGTTGGGGATGTAGTCGACGAGGATCTTGATGCCGCGCTTGTGCGCCTCCTCGATCAGGCGATCGAACGTCGCGAGGTCGCCGAAGCGCGGCTCGATGTCGGTGAAGTCGGAGACGTCGTAGCCCTGGTCGCGCAGCGGCGAGCGGAAGCACGGGCCGACCCAGACGGCGTCGACCCCGAGCGTCCCTCCGAGGTAGTCGAGGCTCTCGATCAGCCCGTGCAGGTCGCCGATGCCGTCGCCGTCGCCGTCCTTGAGGCTCGGCAGGTGGTTCTCGTAGACGACCGCGCCGCGCCACCACGGTGGCGCGACGGCGTCGGTCTCGGCGCCGGCGGGGAGGTCGGCGTTCGTGCTGTGCATCGCGTGAGCCCTTTCGCGTCGGCAGTACGTCGCACCGACACCCATTCAGCCACGGGCCGCGCTCTCACCTGCTCATCAGTTGTCTGACGATCTATGCTAGGCGGACGCCCGCGCGGCTGTCAAGCCCGCGCGGGCAGCGGAGCTACGCACCCGCGTGGCGCACCGGCTCGCCGGCGATCGCCGGCGGGCGCCGGCCCGCCCACGGCCGCGCGGCCTCGAGCTGCGCCGCGAGCCGGAAGAGGGTGCCCTCGTCGCCGAGCGGGGCGACGAAGTGGCTGCCGATCGGCAGGCCCTCGGCGCTCCAGTACAGCGGGACGGACATCGCCGGCTGCCCCGACAGGTTCGTCAGCGGCGCGTACGGGCCGTTCTCCCACAGCAGCGCGAGATGCCGGTCGGGTCGCTCGGGGTCGAAGTCGAACGTCCCGAGCGGCATCGGCGGCTGCGCCAGCGTCGGCGTGAGCAGCACGTCGCAGTCGTCGAAGAACGGGTAGTAGTCGTCGAGGATCTCCTGCACCGACGCGAGCATCTGCAGGTAGTCGACCGCGCTGCGGCGGTCGCCCTTCTCGGCCAGGCGCCACGTCGTCGGCTCGACGTCGTCGTGCTCCAGCGTGCCGCCGGCGAGCTTCCGCGCCTCCGCGATCGAGAGGGAGGCGAGCACGCTCCAGAAGACGTCGAGCGCGACGGCGAGCCGCTCGCCGTCGATCGTCGGTGTGCGCTCGACGACCTCGTGCCCGAGCGACTCCAGCAGCCGTGCGGTGTCCTCCACCGCGGCCCGGCAGTCGGGGTGGACCGACGCCTCGATCGGCGGCACCGTCGTGAACGCGATCCGCAGGCGCCCCGGCTCCAGCGTCGTCTCCTCCAGGAACGGGCGCGGCGGCACCGGCGCGCGGAACGGCGCGTGGCGGTCGCCGCCCGAGGTGGCGTCGAGCAGGGCCGCACTGTCGCGCACCGAGCGCGTCACCGCGTGCTCGCTGACGACGGGAATGATCAGGTCGCTCCCGTGCGGGCGCAGCGGGTTGCGCGAGCGGCTTGGCTTGAGCCCGAAGACGCCGCAGGCGGACGCCGGAACGCGGATCGAGCCGCCGCCGTCGTTGGCGTGGGCCATAGGCACGAGCCCGGCGGCCACCGCCGCGGCGGCGCCGCCGCTGGAGCCGCCCGGGCTGCGGTCGAGGTCCCACGGGTTGCGGGTCGGCCCGTAGGCGAGCGGCTCGGTCGTCAGCGAGATGCCGAACTCGGGCGAGTTCGTCTTGCCGGCGATCACCAGGCCGGCGGCCTTGTGGCGTCTCACGAGCTCGCTGTCGGCGTCGGGCACGTGGTTGCGCATCGAGCGCGAGCCGTGCGTCTGGCGCACGCCGGCGTGCCCGGCGTAGATGTCCTTCTCGAGGAACGGCACGCCCGCGAAGGCGCCGCTCAGCGGTCCGGCGCTGCGCTCGCGCGCGATCTCCAGCATCGGCGTGACGACGGCGTTGATCCGCGGGTTGAGCGCCTCCAGGCGCTGCTCGAAGCGGTCGAGCAGCTCGCCGGCGCTGACCTCCTTGGCGCGGACCAGCTCGGCCAGGCCCAGCGCGTCGCGGTCGTCGAGCTCGTCGAAAGTGGCGGTCATCGGTCGGGGACTCCTCGTGCGGATGTGGTCGTCGTGGTGGTCGTGCAAGACGTCATGTCGTGTCCTGGCGCGCACGCAGGTGCGCCAGCGCCGCCGCGACCACCAGCACCCCGCCCTGGGCGATCAGCGAGGTGGTCGTCGGGACGTTGAGGAGCGTCAGCCCGTTCTGCAGGATCGCGACGAACGCGACGCCGAGCAGGACGCCGAACATGCTCCCGCGGCCGCCCTCGAAGGCGACGCCGCCGAGCAGCACGGCGGTCAGCACCGACAGCTCGAAGCCGTCGCCGATCGACCCGCCCGGCGCGGCGTCGATCCGCGACGCGAGGATCACGCCGCCCAGTCCGGCCGCGATCCCGGTGAAGGCGAACAGCACGAACGGGAGCCGGCGCACCGAGATGCCGGACAGGAAGGCCGCCTCCCGGTTGACGCCGATCGCGTACACGTGGCGACCCCAGACGCTGTAGCGCAGGAACACGCCGCCGAGCGCGAACGCCAGCGCGACGATCACGATCGGCACGGGGATCGACAGCAGCGTGCCGTTGCCGATCTCGGCGAACGTCGAGCCGAAGCCGGTCGGCGTCACCTGCGAGGACTGGATCGCCACGCCGCGGACCGCCGTCAGCATGCCGAGCGTGACGATGATCGTCGAGAAGCCCATGTAGCTGACGAGGAAGCCGTTGAACGCGCCGACGCAGAGGCCCGTCCCCACGCCGGCGAGGCTCGCGATCAGCGGGCTCGTGCCATGCGTGATGAGCGTGCCCGTGACGACCGCCGCGAGCGCGAGCACCGAGCCGATCGAGAGGTCGATGTAGCCCGTCAGCAGCAGCAGCGCCGTCGGCACCGCGACGAGGCCGATGACGGAGTTCTGGACCGCGATGTCCTTGAAGTTGGCAAGCGTCAGGAACTCCGCCGAGAACAGGAAGAACGCGAGGATCTCCAGGCCGAGCGCGATCAGCAGCGCGTCGCGCGCCATGCGGGCGCCGTAGCGGCGCAGCCGGTCCGAGGACGCGGGCGCCCGGGCGGGCCGCGGCGCGGTCGGCGCCGTCGACGGCGCGTCGATGGTCTCTTCGCTGCTCATGGTTGCTCCGATCGATGTGCAAGGGCGAGGAGGCGGTCGTCGCGCAGGTGGGGACCTGTGAGCTCGGCGACGACGGTGCCCTGGTGCAGGACGATCGCGCGATCGGCCAGGGCGGTGATCTCCTCGGGCGAGGACGATGTGAAGACGACTGCGCAGCCGGTGGAGCGGGCGAGTCGGTTGAGCACGCGGTACAGCTCGAAGCGCGTGCCGACGTCGATCCCCTGGGTGGGGTCGTCGAGCATCAGCACCTTCACGCTGGCGCGGTCGCCGAGCCACCGGCCCACGGCGAGCTTCTGCTGGTTGCCGCCGGAGAGGGTCCACGCGGGCACGCCGGGGCGGTCGGGCCGGATGCTGAGGTCGTCGCGCATCGCCGCCCACGCATCGCGCTCGGCGCGCAGGCCTCGCATGCCCCAGCGGCCGAGCCGGCGCACGGACGGGAGCAGCAGGTTGTCGCTGCTCGACATCAGCGGGAAGATGCTCTGCCGCAGGCGCTCTCCCGGCACGAGCGCCAGCCCGCGCGCGATCGCGTCGGCCGGCGAGCGCAGGCGCAGCGGCTGGCCCTCCAGGCGCACGTCGCCGGCGAGCCGCTCGCGGATCCCGAACAGCGTCTCCAGCAGCTCGGTGCGGCCCGAGCCCAGCAGGCCGAACACGCCGAGCACCTCGCCCTGGCGCAGCTCGAGCGAGACCGGCCCGAGCCGCTCCGCCTCGAGCCCGTCGACCTCGAGCACGACGTCGCCGCCGGTGACGGCCTCCTCGCGGGAGGACGTCTCGACCGAGCCGGCGATCGCCTCGATCAGGTCGGACGGCTCGACGTCGGCGACCGCGCGCTCCAGGCTCACGCGGCCGTCCCGCAGGACGCTGACGCGGTCGGCGATCTCGAAGACCTCGCCGAGCAGATGGGTGACGTAGACGATCGCGAGCCCTTCGTCGCGCAGCCGCGCGACGTATCTGAGCAGCGCGCGCGACTCGGCGTCGCTGAGCGACGCGGTCGGCTCGTCGAGGATCAGCAGGCCCGCCTGGCGGTGGATCGCCTTGGCGATCTCGACCAGCTGCTGCTGGGCGACCGGCAGCTCGCCGAGCGTCTGCCGCGGCGAGATCTCCAGGCCCAGGCGCGCGAACAGGCGCTCCGTCTCCTGCTCCTGCTCGCGGCGGTGCAGCACGTGACCGAGCCCGTGCAGCTCGGAGCCGAGGAAGACGTTGTCCGCCACCGACAGCGACGGGACGAGGCTGAAGTGCTGGTAGATGACGGCGATGCCCGCGTCGAGCGCGCTGCGCGGCGTGAGTGCGGCGTAGCGCCGCTCGCCGATCGCGACGGCCCCCTCCGAGGGGGCCGTCGCGCCGCTGAGGCACTTGATCAGCGTGCTCTTGCCGGCGCCGTTGGCGCCGAGCAGGGCATGGACCTCTCCGCCACGGAAGGTGAGGTCGATGCCCGAGAGCACCGGCGTGCGCCCGTAGGCCTTGTGCAGGCCCTCGACGGCGAAGACCGTCCCGGACGTGGGTGCGGCGACGGGCATCAGTACTCGGCCAGCGCCTTTCTCAGCTCGACCGTGTCGCCGTTGTGGACGATCTGACGCCCGACGAGCAGGTCGCCTCTTCTGTGCAGGTCGAGGAACTGATGCGGCAGGTCGACGATGCCGTCGCCGAGCTTCTTGATGCTCAGCAGGTTGAGCGTCTTGAGGTATCTGTTGCCCTTCAGCATCGCCTGGACGCCCTGCTCGGAGCCCTCGTTGGAGCCGATGTAGACCTTCGAGGGGTCCTTGCCGGCGCGCTGCAGCGCCTGCGCCGCGCCGAGCGCGCCGCCGTCGTTCCATGCCATCACGACGTTTATGCCCGGATGCGCCTTGAGCGCGTCCTCGGTGACGCGCAGGCCGGTGGCCTGGTCGAGCGCGTCTTGCGAGGCGACGACCTTTGCCTGGGTGCTGCCCTCGACGCCGGTTCCGAGCGTCTTGGAGGCGGCGCTGCCGAGCGGGTCGCCCGTGTAGGAGAGGACGAGGATCTCGCCCTTGCCGCCGAGGTTCTGGTTGACCCAGTCAGCGGCGTCGGCGGCGAGCGCTCTCGACGCCTCGTCGAACGGGAACAGCACGGCGCCGTCGCTGCCGGGCACCGAGGTCGCGTACGTGAAGAACGGGATCCCCGCCGCTCTCGCCCGCGCCCGCACCGCGCCGTAGGCGCTCGGGTCGGCGACGTGCACGACGATCGCGTCAACTCTGCGGGTGATGAACGAGTCGATGCTCGCGAGCTGCTCGTCGATCTTGCCGCCGCGGATGTTGTCGGTCAGCACGTTGTAGCCGAGCTGCTGGCCGCGGGTCTTCGCGAAGTCCTTGAGCACACCGGCGACCGGCACCTCCGAGTAGAGGAAGCTGAACCCGATCGTCTTCTGGTCCTTGCTGGAGCTGCTGTCCTTGCTGAGCGAGCCGCCGCAGCCGACGAGCGCGGCCACGAGCGCCAGCACTGCGAGCGTCGCCCCGAGCCGCCGGACGCGTGCGCCGCGTGCGCCTGAGCCGGACGCCCCCACGCCGGCCCGCGTTACGTACCTCTTGGTCATCTCTCACCTCTCCTGTCATGCCGCCCGAAGGGGGCGTTCTCCACCATGAACCGTACATATACCAGATCTGGTAGATATTTACGAATGGCGTTCTCGCGTCGCGCCATGCTGGCGCGACGGCATACGCCGCCTGAGTGGACCTACGACTAGTAGCGCGGGACGCGCGTGCCGGCGAGCACTTCCGCCTGCGCCCTGACCACGGCCTTGACGTCCAGCTCGTGATGCAGCAGAGCGTGCGTGAGGGCGTGGTCGCCGGCGGTGACGAGCACCGCCGCGGTGTTCGACGGCATGACGGCCAGCGCCGCCGGAGAGGTGAATTCGGTGATCTGGAGGTCCTCGACGCTCGCGATCGCGTCGAGCGCCCACACGGTCACGTCGAAGTGGCCGGCGCGCAGGTGGTCGAGCACCTGGAGGTACGGCACGTCCACGTACTCGGCGGCGTCGCCGAACTCGCGGCGCGCGAGCTCCAGCTGGTCGTAGGAGTGCAGGTTCACGCCCACCTTCGGGCGGCGCTTGCGGCGCTTGCCCGCCCACACGAGCGCGTGGCCCTCGACGTAGGTCTGCGGCCCGAAGTCCTGGCAGACCTCTATCGCGCGCCCCTCGTCGCGCGCAACCTGCGCCGCCAGGGCGGAGATGACGGCGAACTGCTCGCCCATCGCGACCGCGTCGAGGCGGCTCGCCGCGCCGGACATGAAGGCGAGCGAGAAGGGCACGTCGAGCTTCTCGAGCTGCGCGCGCAGGCCCGTCGCGAGGCCCTCGTAGCGGCGCGTGTACGGCAGCGGCATCAAGCCGATCATCAGCGCGTGCAGCGACGCGCGCCACAGGCCCGGCCGGTCGATCGCCGTCAGGAAGGTGCCGCGCTTGCCGCGCGGGTTGAGCTCGAGCACCTTCGTGTCGGTGAGGATCGCCAGCGCGCGCTGGACCGTGCCGACGCCGGTGCCCAGTTCGTCGGCGAACTGCTGGACCGTCGGGACGCGATCGCCGGGCTCGCAGTGGATCAGCTGCTTGGCGATCTCCATCGAGATGTGGCCGGCGCGCGTCAGGTAGGCGGGCGGCGCGGCGCTCACGGCGCGTCCTCGGAGGCGTCCGCGCGCGCCAGCGCCTCGCGCAGCAGCTCGACGACGAGATCGGCTCCGCCCCGCATCGTGCTGATGCGCAGGACGTGGCGCTCGATCCCCGGAGCGCGTTCGATCGCCGACTTGGAGGGACGAAGGAAGGCGGGCACGACCTCATGGTATGACTCCATGCCGACGGGGCGTATCGCTGCGCCCAGCGCCGCCGCCGCCTGACGCACCGCTTCGGCGTGCGGTCGCTCCAGCTCGATCGTCACCGTCGTCTCCGGCGTGTTGGTCGCATACGCGCGCCGCACGCCCGCCAGCTCGCCGGCGCGCAGCCGCTCCGCGACCTCGCCCGTGACGACGGCCTGACGCGCCATCGGCAGCGCGGCCCGCGCGAGCGCGCGGATCGCCGCGATCGCCTCCGGGCCCTGCACCTGGCTGCCGCCGCTGAGCATGTAGCGCCGCACGCGCGCGACGAGCGCGCCGCGGCCGAGGACGACGCCCACGCCCTCGGGGCCGCCGAGCTTGAACAGCGAGAACGCGCTCAGGTCCGCCCCGAGCTGCACGCCGATGCGCGGGACGCGCAGCGGCGCGTAGTTGTCGTCGCAGACGACGGGCAGCGCGGCCGCGGCGGCGCGCGCGACCCGCACCACGCCGTCGACCTCGTAGCGATCCTCCGGGCGCGGGCGCATGTGCTGCACGAGCAGCGCGTCGGGCCGCTGCTCCGCGATCACGGCCGCGAGCCCGCGCTCGTCGTCGAAGTCCGCCGTGAGGATCCGCGCCCCCATCGCCTCAAGCGTCAGGCGCGAGGTGAGGTACGTGGGCGCGAGGTGCGTGAGGACCGCGGCGTTCGGCGCCAGCGCGGCGAACAGCGCGAGCCGCACGGCGCCCGTGCCCGCGCCGCGCACGAGCGCGCAGTCCTCCGCCTCGAAGACCTCCGCCAGGATCCGCTCGGTCGCGGCCGTCGCGGCCGGGCGACCGAGCGCGGGATCCATGCCGACGTCGCCGCCGCCGAGCAGCCCGGGATCGCCTCTGAAGTGCCGCGTCACGGCGGCCACGAAGCGCTCCTGCCAGGCGGCGGCCTCCTCCAGCGTCAGCATCCGGCGCGGCGGGGCGGGATCGTCCGGCAGCCAGCTCACGCGACCACGCCCCACACGGCGGCGCCGAGCATCACCGCGATCGCCGCGATCGGCGTCACCGCAAGCCGCGTGACCGGGCGCCCCGCCTGCTCGTTCAGCAGCCACGCGGCGCCGGCGACCGCGAAGCCGAGCGGGCCGCCGACGGCGCCCGCGAGCGCGAGCCCGCCGACGAGCAGCGCCAGCAGCATCACGTCGCCGAGCGCGTCGCGGATCGCCGAGGCGATCTCGGACAGCACCGGCCGGCCCATGATCAGCCGCGTCGAGCGGTGCCGCGCGGCGACCTCGGCGAGCATCGCGAGCGCGCCGCCGGCCGCCGCGGCGAACGGACCGAGCCCCGCCAGCACGTAGCCGACGGCGGGGATCAGGTCCGGGGTGCCCTGCGTCGAGTAGCTGTCGGACGCGACCGTGCTGACGGACACGAGCGGGAGCATCGAGAGGAAGATCAGCAGAGCGACGGCGGCCGCGTCGGCGAGGTGGTCGCCGGCGAGCAGCACCGCCGCCAGCGGATCGCCCGCGAGCCGGCTCGTCGCGGCGAGCGCGGCGACGCCCGCGCCCACGACCAGCAGCGCCGGCAGGCCGCGGCGGACGTGACGGTCCGATGCCGCACCCGGCGTGCGCTCCGGCCGCACGGCGGGCGCGCGCACGACCTGGAACACCAGCAGCACGAGCGTCGAGGCCGCGGCTGCGGCCGGCGCCACCGCGGCGTCGTGATCCGTCAAGGCCGCCAGCGCCGCCGCCGCGCCGCCCGCGAGCGCCGTCGCGGCGGTGCCGCGCACGGGCGCCGCCAGCTTCGTCGCCGCCAGCGCGGGGACGAGCGGGTAGAGCCACAGGACCGGGTCGACGAGCTGCGCGAGGTGCTGCTCGAAGCCGACGCCGAGGTCGCC
This sequence comes from uncultured Actinomycetes bacterium, assembly GCA_963812435.1. GTDB lineage: Bacteria > Actinomycetota > Thermoleophilia > Solirubrobacterales > Solirubrobacteraceae > Conexibacter. The sequence goes on along the minus strand of CAWEUZ010000002.1, from coordinate 1,362,424 downwards.
GAGCGCCGCGCGGCCGAAGATCGCCGCCGCGACCGCCGCGGCGCCGACGAGCGCGCCGGCGGCGAGCGCCAGCAGGCGCCCGCCCGCACGGATCGCGAGCACCTCCGCCGGCAGGAACAGCAGGTGGCTGACGACCGCCCCGCTCAGCAGCGAGAACGGCGCGGCGAAGAAGCAGACGAAGCGCCAGCTGACGCCCCACGCGTAGCCGGCCGCCTCGCGGCGGCCGGCGGCGCCGCTGCGGCGGTCGCGCGCGAGCGGGCGCACGGCGTCGTGATAGTGCGCGCCGGTCGAGTGGGCGAGCTGCGCGGTCGCCGCGCCGACGACGGCGCCGAGGCCGATCGCGACGAGGCGCGACACCTAGCTGCGCCCCTGCGCGCTCACGCCGCGAGGTCCGATCCGCCGTCGGCGTGGGCGCGCAGCGCGCGGCCCAGCGCCGGCACGACGATCTCGACGTGGTCGCGCGCGACGCCGAAGGCGCGCACGCCGCCGGCCAGCAGCTCCGGCAGGCGCGCCGGATCGGCCGGGCGCCCCATCTTCGAGAGGTTGGTGCAGGCGTCTGCGCCGACGACGGCGATCGCCATCGCGAGCGCGGCGCCGCCACCGCTCTCGCACACCCCGACGATCGCCGACAGCTCGCCGCGGCTCAGCGCGCCCGCCGCCTCCACGTCGCTCATCGGCAGCGGCTCGATCCCGCCGACGGACGCCAGCGTGCGCGACACCTCGCTGCGTCCGAGGCCCGTCACCGCGATGCGAAGCGACTCGCTCATGTCTGCTGCTCCTCGTTCGGCTCGCCGCCCGCGACCTGCGCGGCGAGCGCCTTCCACTCCTCGGCCGTGCGCTGCCCGAGCGCCGTGCGGACGCCCTCCACCTGGCCGGGCCCGACCGACAGCGAGGTCGCCCCGAGCGCCCACAGGATCCCGCCGGCATCGGCGTCCGCCGCGAGCTCGCCGCAGACGCCCACCTCGATCCCCCGCGCGGCGCCCGCGCGGAAGACGGCGCGCAGCAGCCGCCAGACCCCTTCCGGCAGCGGCTCGACCAGCTCGCGCGTGAGCGCGCTGACGCGGTCGACCGCGAACAGGTACTGCAGCAGGTCGTTCGTGCCGATCGAGAGGAACTCCGACTCGGCGGCGAGCGCGTCGGCGCACAGCGCCGCGGCCGGCACCTCGATCATCGCGCCGAGCGGCAGCGTGCGCCCCTCCTCGGCGAACACCGGCTCCAGCAGCGCGCGCGTGCGGCGCAGCTCCTCCGCGCGCGCGACCATCGGCAGCAGCACGCGGATGCGCTCGGCGTGGCGGCTGCGGCACAGCGCGCGGACCTGGTCGCGCAGCAGCTGCGGGTTGCGCAGCAGCAGGCGGATCCCGCGCTCGCCGAGCGCGGGATTCGGGCCGGCGTCGTGGGCGACGTAGCGCAGCGGCTTGTCGGAGCCGGCGTCCAGCACGCGCATCGAGACGGGCCCCGGCAGCGCGTCGAGCAGCGCGTCGTAGACCTGCCGCTGCTCGTCGACCGTCGGCGCCTCGTCGCGGCCGGCGAAGAGGATCTCCGTGCGCACGAGGCCGGCGCCCTCGACGCCGAGCGCGGCCGCGCGGCTCGCGTCGCGCTCGTCGCCGACGTTGACGTGCAGGTGCACGGGCACGTCGTCGGCGGTGCGCGCCGGGCCCTCGCGCCGGACGGGCGCGGGCGCGGCCTCGCGGGGCGCGTAGGCGTCGCCCGCGGCGACCGCCTCGACCGTCCCCTCGGACCCGTCGATCGCCACCCAGCTGCCGGCCGCCAGGCGCTCGACGGCCGCGCCGACGCCGAGGACGGCGGGGATCCCGAGCGAGCGCGACAGGATCGCGACGTGCGAGAGGTCGCCGCCGTCGCTGGAGACGACGCCGAGCAGCTCGGCCGGCTCGAACAACGCGGTGTCGGCGGGCGAGATGCTCGTGCCGACGAGGATGCCGGGCACCGGCGGGTGGCGCTCGACGCCGTCGGAGCGCTCGAGCACCGCGATCGCGCGCCGCAGGATCTCGTCGAGGTCGGCCGCCCGCTCCCGCTGGTAAGCGCCGCGCGCGGACGCGAGCGCCTCGCGATACGGCGCGACGGCGTCGCGCAGCGCCTGCACGGCGTCGGCGCCGCCGGCGTGACGCCGCGCCGCGTCCTCCAGCAGCTGCGGGTCGGCGGCCATCGCCGCCTGCGCGATCAGGATCTCCGCGGCCGCGCCGGGGACCGACTCCGCGAGCCGCTCCAGCTCGGCCGCGACGGCGCGCAGCGCGTCGGCGGGCGCTTCGACGAGCGGTCCCTCCACCGGGCGGGGGCGCAGCACCACGACGGGGCCGCGCGCGATGCCGGGGGACGAGCCGAGGCCGGCGAGCGTCATGTCTGCGTCACCTTCGTCAGGCCGGGCGGTGCGTCGGGGTTCGTCCCGGCGCGGCGCGAGGACGCCAGCACCGCGGTCTGGCCGAGCACGACGTCGACGACCGGCTGCAGGTGCGCGAGGCCGTCCGGCAGCGCCTCGCCGGCGAGGTCGACGACCTCGTGCCCGGAGCCGTGCAGGCGCTCGGTCGGGCCGCCGTCGTGGTCGCCGGCGCGCAGCGTGATCACGGTCGCGCGCGTCGGCAGCGCCGCGATCGGACCGTGCAGCAGGTCCGCCCACGAGCCGCCGGTCGCCCACACCTGCCGGCCCTCCATCGCCTTCAGCGCGATCTCCATCGCGATCGGCACGTGCAGCCCGCGGGCGAGCACGACGAGCAGCTCGGCGTCCGTCAGCGCCTCGACGACCGCGGTCGGCGGCTCGCGCCGCACCGCGGCCTCCAGCGCCTCGGCGAGCTGCGGCCACGGCGTGTCGGCGCCCGCCCAGCCGTCGGCGAGCGCGGCGAGGGCGGCGCACTGCGCGGTGAAGGTCTTCGTGGCGGCGACGGCGCGCTCCGGGCCCGCGTGCAGCGTCAGCGCGACGTCGGCCTCGCCGGCGAGCAGCGAGCCGGCGGCGTTCGTGATCGCGCAGGTGCGCGCGCCGCGCGCGGCCGCCCAGCGCAGGCAGGTCGCGATCTCGCGCGTCTCGCCGGACTGCGAGACGCCGACGGCGAGCCACCCGTCGAGGTCGAGCGCGGCGTCGTAGAGCGTCGCCACCGACGGTGCGCCGATGGTCGCGGGGACGGCAGCCCGCGTCTCCAGCAGGTAGCGCCCGTACAGCGCCGCGTGCTCGGAGGTGCCCCGTCCGAACAGCATGACGCCGCGCGGTCGCGGCAGCCGCTCGAGCGCGTCGTGCGCCGACGCGACCGCTGCGCGCACGCCGTCCGGCTGCTCGGCGATGTCGGCCTGCATGCCGCTTCCGGGTTCAGGCATCTCTGGTCTCTCCGGCGGTCAGCTCGTGGACGAGCATGGTCAGGGCCTGCTCGGCGTCGGCGCCGTCGGCGCTGACGGTCAGGCGGTCGCCGGCCTGGACGTCGAGCGCCATCAGCGCGAGCACGCTCTTGGGGTCGGCGGCGGCGCCGTCGACGGCGATGCTCAGCTGCGACTCGAACGCGGCGGCGGCCTTCGCGAGCAGCGAGGCGGGGCGCGCGTGCAGCGCGTGGCCGGCGGTGACCTCGCGCGTCATCCCAGCAGCTCCAGGAACGAGGAGCCGGTGCCGGTCGGCGCCAGCTCCAGCCACTCCGCGAGCGTCGCGCCGACGTCCGCGATCGAGTCGCGCGTGCCGATCGGCCGCGGCTCGCGGCCGCGCCGGTAGGCCAGGACGGGCACCATCTCGCGCGTGTGCGCCGGCCCGCGCGTCGGGTCGTTGCCGTGGTCGCCGGTGACGACGAGCAGGTCGTCGCCGCCGAGCTGCTCCACCAGCTCGGCGAGCGCGGCGTCCGCCAGCTGCAGGACCGACACGTACCCGCGCGCGCTGCCGTCGTGGCCGGCGAGGTCGAGCTCCTGCACGTTGGCGGCGATCAGGCCGCGGTCCTGCTCGCGGACCGCGCCGGCCAGCAGCGTCAGCGTTCTGGCAGTGTCGACGGCCGGCTGGCGGCGCGCCGCGTCGCAGACGACGATGTCGGCCATCTTGCCGATCAGCGTCACCGGCAGCCCGGCCTCGGCCGCGAGCGTGGGCAGCTGGCCGGGCGCGCCGACGTCGCGCACGCCGAGGTGCTCGATCTCGGCGCCGCGGTCGTAGATGCCGAGCCCCGGCGTGTCGATGCCGACCGCGCCGCCCTGCTCGCGCACGTCGGCGAGGATCCATTCCAGCGGCGTCTTCTTCGCCCCCACCGCGATGATCCGCGGCACCGGCGCGAACTCGCGCAGCAGCGTCGCGACGGAGCGGATCGCGTCGAAGTCCGTGCAGTCCAGCGCACCGGTCACGTTGTAGTTCATGCCCGGATCGGCCTCCAGGCTGTCGGCCGCGAGCATCGCCTCGTCGATCACCAGCGCCGGCAGGCCGTCGAGCTGGCGCGCCTCGTGCCCGTGCTCCCGCAGCTCGCGCCGGTAGAGCTCGACTTGCTGCGCGAACGGCTCCAGCCGGATCGCGCGGAGGTCGCCGCCCATCATCGTCTGGTGGCCGAGGAACGAGTCCGCGCCGGGGTAGCCGAGCTCAGCGCAGCCCCAGCTGGCGAGCGGGGTGCGGGCGCGCGGCAGGCCCAGCGCGGGGACGATGTCCGCCAGCCCGAGCGCGGACAGGAACGGCAGCTCGGCCGGATGCGCCGCGAGCGCGTGGCCGAGCGAGTCGGCCCCGGCGTCCTGCGGGCGCGTCTGCGGCACGTCGTCCAGCGCGCCGATGCCGAGGCCGTCGAGCACGACCAGCAGCGCGCGTCTCATCCCAGCTCCCGCTCGGCGAGCGCCGCCGCGGGCTCGTCGACCGGCCGGCCGTAGACGTCGTGCAGGCCGAGCAGGCGCGCGCGCCCGTCCTGCAGGCCGCCGACCGCCGCGATGCGGGCACGGCTCGTGAAGGCCTGGAAGCGGAACGAGAAGACGGCCGACTCGCCGACCGACACGGCCGTCGCCCGGCGCACGCGCTGGAGGCGGCGGTAGTAGTCGATCGAGCCCTTCGGCAGCTGCACGAGCGGCAGCACCTCCGGCTGCTCGGCACGCGCGAGCAGCCCGTGCGCGGCGCGCCCGCGCTCGTAGAAGCCGCCGCCGAAGACCCAGACGTGCTCGTCGTCGACGTGCGAGACCTCCGTCACGAAGCAGGCCGCCGGCAGCTCGGGCGTCGCCGCGACGGCCGCGCGGGGGGTCGTGCCGGTCAGCGCGTGGCCCGGCTCGGCGTGCGTCGCGCCGGCCTGCGCGACGATCGGGAGCACGTCGACGGAGCTGTGCCCCGGGGCGTTGACCTGCTCCAGCGGCCCGAGCAGCTCGGCCGCGCGCCGCAGCGTGCCGAGGTTGCGCGTCGGCGCATACGCGGCGCCGTCGAAGCGGATCGCCGGGTAGGTCGTGACGCCCGCGACGCGCACCCCGTCGAGCGCGTCGATCGTCGCGCGCGCGACGGTCAGGTCGACGAGCGCGATCCCGCCCTCCTGGCCGGGGAAGAACTCGTCGTCGGCGCCCGCGACCCGCAGCAGCAGCGCCTGCTCGCGGCCGCGGCGCCCCGCGACGTCGGCGATCTGCCGCGCCTTCTCGACGCTGAAGACGGTCACGACCTCGGGCTCGTAGCCGAGCAGCCGGTCGAGCGCGCCGGTGGGCGGCTGCACGAGATGGCCGGCGTGGCCGAGCGGGACGCCCGCCGCCGCGAGCGCGTCGGCGTCGTCCATGTCGACGGCGACGGCGGCGTCGACGTGCGCCCGCACCGCCTCGGCGACGAGCGGGTTGCGGCCGATCTGCTTCGTCATGAAGTAGAGGCGCAGGCCGAGCGCCGCCGCCGCCTGTGCGATCGCGGCGGCGTTGGCGGCCACCGTGTCGACGTCGACCACGAAGGTGCCGGGCGGGATCGCGCCCGCGCGGTGCAGCTCCACGGCAGCGTCGACGAGCGGCGCATTGCGCTCCATCACGGCTCTGAGGAACAACTCAGGCGCCCTTCGCGTCCAGCGCGGCGAGGTGGAGCGCGATGAACTGCTCCTCGGTCGCCGGGAGCTCGACCGCCAGCGTCTCGGCGGCGCGGCGCACCAGCTCCTGCGCGGCGCCCAGTGCGCGCGGATGCTGCGCCAGCTCGGCCGAGTGGTCCGTGTCCCAGGCCGCCAGCGCCTCGCCCCGGCGGGCGCGCTGCAGCGCCATCGCGGTGTGGGTGCAGAGCGTGCCGAAGAGCGCGTCCGTGGGCGGGCGGTCGGCCGCGGCGGCGAGGCCTCGGACGGCGTCGCGCACGAAGGCGGCGACGTCGGGATCGATCTGGCCGCTTGCCTCGAGCAGCTGCAGCCGTTGTTCCAGGTCGTTGTCGAGCACCATGGGATGGATATATACCAGATACGGAGTACAAATTGAAGCCGGGCGAAGCCCGCTGTGCCGAGCTCGGCACAGCGGCGGGGGCTCCTGCGATCCGTCCGCGTCTAGGCGCGGACGGAGGGCGTGTCGACCGGCTCGGGAGCGAACAGCGGCTCGTCCGGGATCACGACGTGGCGCGCGGCCTCGAGCGCCGCGGGGCGGCGCGCCGAGACCCACACCGTGGCCGCGACGACGATCGCGACCCAACCGAGCGCAAGCCAGTCGCCCCAGCGGATCGGATCCGGCGGCAGGGGGTTGAACTGGTAGTAGAGCGGGGCCAGCAGCGCCAGCGCGCCCGCCACCGGCAGCGCGACGTGCAGGAGCCAGTTGAGCTCGCTGCGGCGCTCGCGCACGTAGAAGACCGTGCAGGCCACGCACAGCGCGATGTAGCCCGGCAGGATCAGGACCGCGATCACCGTGAAGACGATCCCGTTGCCGTTCGCGGGGCCCCATATCGCCCCGACGACGAGCGCCCCGACCGCCGCGACGGCGATCTGGAACCAGACCGCGACGTGCGGCGTGCGGAAGCGCGGATGCGTGCGCCCGAGCGCGGCCGGCAGCACGCGCACGCGGCCGAGCGCGTAGAGCAGGCGCGTGGAGTACGTCACGCCCGCGTTGCCGCCGGCGACCAGGCTGTTGACGAACGCGACGAAGACGACGATCCACGCGTCGTGCCAGAAGTGTCTGGCCATCGTGATCCACGGCTGCGGGTCGTCGGGATAGGTGCCGATCGCGTCGAAGCCCCAGCCCATCACCACGGCGTAGGCGCACACGACGTAGAGCAGGCCGATCACGAGCGCGGAGCCGACGACCGCGCGCGGGATCAGCCGGCGCGGGTCGCGCGCCTCCTCGCCGAGCGGCGCCGCCGCCTCGAAGCCCTGGAAGGCGAGGATCGCGAACACCATCCCCTTGAAGACGCCGGCCCAGCCGCCGTCGAGCGCGTTGGCGGGGTTGAACACCTGCAGCGTGTTCGCGTCGCCTGCCTGCACGATCATCCAGATCGACAGCGCGAGGATCGCGGCGGCCTCGAAGATCCCCAGCCCGACCGCCACCGTCGTTGAGAGCTCGATCCCCCGCAGGTTGAGGAAGAAGAAGAGGCCGATCGCGGCCAGCGTGTAGACCCACCACGGCAGGTCGAGGCCGAGGTCCGCCACGCGCGGCTGCACGTACTGCCCGACGACGAGCGCGCCGGCGAGCGGGATCAGCAGCTCGGTCAGCAGCAGCGTCCCGCCGATCGCGAACCCGACGCGCGGCCCGAGCCCGCGGCTGACGTAGGTGTAGGTGCCGCCCGCGGACGGCATCTGCTTCGCCAGCTGCCCGACGCTGTTGGCGATCAGCAGCGCGACCACGAGCGCGAGCAGCAGCGACAGCGGCAGCGCCGCGCCCGCGTACGACACCGACAGCCCGAGCGCGATGATGACCGCGACCGCCGGCGACATGTGCGTGATCGACTGGAACAGCACCTGTCCCAGCCCGAGCGAGCCATGCCGCAGCTCGCCGTCTTGACCTCGACTCACGTGCGACCCTCCTCCGTGACCCTCCGCGGACGGAGGGAATCTCTACCGTGTGCGTTATGTACTGATTCTGGTACAGAATGTCAACGCCGCGCACGGAGATCCCGCAACGCGGGTTGCGCAGGTCGAGACGCGGCGGCGGGTGGTCGCGACCGGCGCTCGAGCCGTCGCGGGATCGGGAGCGGCCGCGTCAGCGGTGTCCCGCCGAGACCCCGCGAGGGGCGGCGCCGGCGCCGAGCGCGCCGGCCAGCTCGTCGCGCCGCGGCGGGTCCGCGCCCGGGCGCTCGCAGGCGCGTGCCGCCACCAGCGCGGCGAAGCGGGCGGCGTCGGTCATGGCGGGCAGCGAGCCGAGCGCGTCGCGCGGGACCTCGCCCGCGGCGCACGACGCCAGCACGCCGGCGCAGAACGCGTCCCCGGCGCCGACCGTGTCGAGCACCTCGACGCGCGGCGGGGAGACGAGCGCCTCGCCCTCGCCGGTGAGCACGCGCACGTCGCCGTCGCCGTCGGTCACCAGCACGCAGCGCGTGCGCTCGCGCAGCAGTGCGCGCGCCGCCGCCTGCACGGACAGCCCGGGCGCCAGGTGCGCGAGGTCCTCGATGCTCGCCTTGACGAGGTCCGCGCGCGCGAGCACGCGGTCGAGCCGCGCGCGCCACCGCGACGCGTCCTCGAACGCGCCCGGCCGCCAGTTCGGATCGACCGTCACGATCGTCGCGTCGGGCATCGCCGCCACGACCTGCTCGACCGCGTCGCCCAGCGGCTCGAGCGCGAGCCCGAGCGTCCCAACGTGCAGCGCGTACGGCGCGAGCCCGGCGACCGCGGCGAGCGCGGCGGCCGGGCTGAGCGCCGCCGCCGCCGTCCCCTCGACGTAGAAGCGGTACTGCGCCGCGCCGCCGCCGTCGAGCTCGGCGAGCGCCAGCGCCGTCGGCAGGTCGCTGTCGACGAGGCAGGTGGCGTCGACGCCGTCCGCGGCCAGCTGCTCCCGCAGCAGCCCGCCGAGGCGGTCGCGCGAGATCGCGCTGAGGAACGCGCACCGCGCCCCCAGCCGGGCGACGCCGCGGGCGACGTTGCACGGCCCGCCGCCCGGCAGCGGGACGAGCATGCCACCGGCCGCCGGGACGAGGTCGACGAGGCTCTCGCCCGCGACGAGCACCGGCGCGCTCAGCCGTCGGCCCCGCTCGTCTCGCGCAGCGCGCGGCGCTGCGCGCGGCGCGTCGCCTGGAGGTCGGGATGCGGCAGCGGCACCGCCGCCAGCAGCGCCTGCGTGTACGGGTGCTCGGGCGCGTCGTAGACGCGGTCGGCGTCGCCGGCCTCCACCACCGCGCCGCGATGCACGACGACGATCCGGTCCGCCATGTGGCGCACGACGTCGAGGTCGTGCGAGATGAACAGGTAGCTGAGCGACAGCTCGCGCTGCAGCTCGAGCAGCAGGTTCAGCACCTGCGCCTGCACCGACAGGTCGAGCGCGCTCACCGCCTCGTCGCAGACCACCAGCCGCGGCGAGATCATCAGCGCCCGCGCGATCGCGATCCGCTGCCGCTGCCCGCCCGAGAACTGCGACGGGTAGCGATCGGCCGCCTCCCCGTCGAGCCCCACACGGACCAGCATCGCGCGCACCTGCGCGTCGACCTCGGACCTGCGCAGCCGGCGGTGCACGAGCAGCGGCTCGGCGAGCGTCTGCCCGATCGTCCGCACCGGGTTGAGCGAGCTGTACGGGTCCTGGAAGACGACCTGCAGCTCGGCGCTGAGCGCGCGCCGGCGCGCCGCGCTCGCGTGGGCGATCTCCTCGCCCGCGTAGCGCACCGACCCGGAGGTCACCGGCGCGAGCCCGGCGACGGCCGCGCCGATGCTCGTCTTGCCCGAGCCGGACTCGCCCACCAGGCCGACGATCTCCCCCTCGCCCACCGTCAGGCTGACGCCGTCGACCGCGCGGGCGCGCAGCGCCCGCCGGCGCTGCGGGTACTCGACGACGAGGTCGCGCAGCTCGAGCAGCGGCTCAGCCATGGTGCGCCGTCGCCTCGGGCCGCTCGAGCGCTTCGAGGCGGTCGTGGTGGATGCAGCGCGTCCAATGTCCCTCGCCCGCGTGCTGCTCGGCGATCGGCGCGCGCGTGCAGTCGTCCTGGCAGAAGCCGCAGCGCGCCGCGAAGCGGCAGCCGGCGGGCCAGTGGCCGACGGCCGGCACCGCGCCGGGGATCATCGGAAGCACGCTCTGGCGCTGCGGGGCGTGGTGCGGGTTCGACTCCATCAGCGCGCGCGTGTACGGGTGGCGCGGCGCGTCGAAGATCGTCGCGATGTCGGCCGTCTCCACGACCTGGCCGGCGTACATCACGAGCGCCGCGTCGCACAGGTCGGCGACGACGCCCCAGTCGTGCGAGACGATCACGACCGCCAGGCCGGTGTCGCGCTGCAGCGTGCGCAGGAGGTCGAGGATCTCCGCCTGCACCGTCGGGTCGAGCGCCGTCGTCGGCTCGTCGGCGATCAGCAGCCGCGGCCCGCCGGCGAGCGCGGCGGCGATCCCGACGCGCTGCGCCATGCCGCCCGACAGCTCGTGCGGGTACCGGCGCGCCGTCCGCTGCGGGTCCGGCAGCTTGACGCGCTCCAGCAGTCGCAGCATCTCGGCGCGCGCCTGCCTGCGCGAGACGCCGGTGTGCCGGCGGACGACCTCGGCGACCTGCGCGCCGACGCTGAAGGACGGGTCCAGGCTCGCGACCGGCTCCTGCGAGATCGTCGAGATCTCCGCGCCGCGCAGCCGGCTGAGCTGCGACTCGCCCATCCCCTGCAGCGGGCGGCCGTCGAACGTCACGCTCCCGGACGTGATGCGCACCGCGGGCGGCAGCGACCCGGTGAGCGCGAGCGCGGTGAGCGTCTTGCCGCAGCCGGACTCCCCGACGATCCCGAGCACGTGGCCGGCCGCCAGCTCGAACGTCACGTCCTGGACGAGCGGGACGGTCGCGCCGGTGGGGGTGGTCAGCGCGAGCGAGAGGCCCTCCACCGCGAGCAGGGCGTCGGAGCTCGGCGCGCGGCCGCCACCGCGCGCCGGCTCCACCTCCGCCACGATCCGCGCCGCGGTCGGGTGCGGCGCGGGGTCCGCGACGACGTCCCCCAGCTCGTCGTGGGCGGTCCCGCGGGCCGCCAGGCCGGCCTCGGGCGCGCCCGCGACGGGCAGCGGGGCGACGCCCAGCCGCACCCCGGGACGCGCGTCGCGGACGGCGTCGCCGGCCAGCCCGAGCGCGACGATCGCGCACGTGACGACGAGGCCTCCGGGCACGATCATCCACGGGTCGGCGGCGATGAAGCGGGAGCCGTCGGCGACCATCGAGCCCCAGCTGGCGGTCGGCGGGTGCGCGCCCAGGCCGAGGAACTCGAGCCCCGTCTGGAAGATCAGCGCAGTGCCCGCGAACAGGGCGACCTGCACGATCAGAGGCCCCGACACGCGCGGCAGCACGTGCCGCACGAGGATCTGCCGCGTCCGCAGCCCGGAGACGCGCGCGGCGGCGATGTACTGCTCGCGCCGCACCGCCTGCGTGGCGCCGCGCACCATCACCGCCAGGCCGGGCGCGCCCAGCAGCCCGAGCACGAGCATGCCGGCCGACGTGCCGTTGGAGAACAGTGCGAGCACGGCGAGCACGACGATGATCTGCGGCAGCGAGAACGACACGTCCGCGACCCACACCACGGCGGCGTCCAGGCGACCGCCCAGGTAGCCCGCGAGCAGCCCGGCCGGCACGCCGATCGCGAGGTAGACGACGAGCGCCTCGACGACCCCGACGAGGCTGACGCGGCCGCCGTAGATGAGGCGGCTCAGCAGGTCCCGCCCGAGCTGGTCGGTCCCGAGCAGGTGGTGCGCGTTCGGCAGCTGCAGCGAGGCGCCGTAGTCGAGCGCGTTCGGGTCCTGCGGCGCGAGCAGCGGCGCCGCGATCGCGGCGATCGCCAGCAGCGCCAGGAAGCCGACGGCCGCGACGACGATCGCGTCGTGCCGCAGCAGGTGCCGTGCGCGCGTCATCGGCGCGTCCGCAGCTTCGGGCTCAGCCAGGCGCGCGCGAGGTCGGCCGCGCAGAACACGACCACCACGATCAGCGTGAAGTACATCGCCACGCCCTGCAGGATCGGCAGGTCGTGCTGGCTCGTCGCCTGCACGGCGATCGACCCCAGCCCCTGCAATGCGAAGACGGACTCGACGAGCGTCGTGCCGAGCAGCAGGCCGACGACGAACAGGCCCGCCAGCGTGACGACGTTCGGCAGCGCGTTGCGCAGCGCGTGCTTGTAGACGATCGAGCGCTCCGGGATGCCGCGCAGGCGCAGCGCCTTGACGTACTCGCTCGCGAGCGCGTCGGTCATGCCGTCGCGCGTCTGCTTGGCGACCATCGAGACGCCGGCGACGGCCAGCGTCGCGACCGGAAGGACCGCCGAGCGCGCCCAGTCGACCGGCGAGGCCGAGAAGCTCACCCAGCCGGAGGGCGGCACGAGCCCGAGCGTGCGCGAGAACAGCAGCACGAGCAGCAGCCCGAGCCAGAAGCTCGGCACGGCGAAGCCGAGCATCGACAGCGCGTCGACCGCGCGCCCGGCGGCGCCCCGCCGCCGGGCCCCGGCGACGCCCAGCGGGATGCCGACGAGGAACGCGATCGTCGTCGCGCCCACGAGCAGGGTGAGCGTGATCGGCAGGCCGCTGCCGAGGATCGTCGTGACGGCCTCCCCGCTGAACAGCGAGCGCCCGAGGTCGCCGTGGAGCGCCTGCTCGAGCCAGCTGCGGTACTGCTCGTAGATCGGGCGGTCGAGCCCGAGGCTCTTGTCGATCGCAGCGACGGCGGCGGGCGTGGCCTGCGTGCCGAGCAGGGTCTGCCCGGGGTCCCCGGGCGTGATCGCCGTCAGCACGAACGTCAGTGCCGAGACGATGAACACCACGGGGACCGAGAGCAGCAGCCGGCGTGTGACGGGACGGAGCATCGACGTGTCTGTTCCTGCCGTACGCCTACCCGCTAGTAGTGCAGCTGCGTCGGATCCTGCGCGAACGCCGTCGGCGAGATCTCGACGCCCTTCAGGCCCGGGTCGCTGAAGTACACGGCGGCGCCGGACGCGATCGGCACGAACCAGCCGAGGTCGACGACCCGCTTCGTGACGGCCGCCCACGCGGGGCCCTGCTGGGCCGGGTCGGTCGTCGCGTACGCCTTCTCCATGAGCGCGTTCAGCTGCGCGTCCTCCGCGGCCCACGGGTTGAACAGGCCGGCGTCCTTCGCGAGCGCCTGCTGCGCGAAGATGTACATCGGCTGCGCGTCGTAGTAGCCGGCGGTGGCCGGCAGCTTCTTCTGCTGCCAGGGACCGACGATCGACGGGATGTCCTGGTAGGTCTTGATGTCGACCTTGACGCCGATCTTGCTCCAGTCGTTCGCCACCGCCTGCGTCATGTCGACGCCGTTGCCGAGCGCCTGCGTCGCCCCGATCGACAGCGTGAAGCCGTTCGGATAGCCGGCCTGCGCGAGCAGCTGCTTGGCCTTTGCCACGTCGTAGGGGTAGCGGTCGACGTACTCGGGCACGAAGCCCTGGTTCTCGTAGCCCGCGACGCTCGGCTCGGCGTTCGGCGAGCCGTAGTCGCCGAACAGCGCCTGCGTCATGCCCTTGCGGTCGATCGCGTAGTTGAGCGCCTGACGGACGAGCGGGTTGGCGAGCGGCTTGGCGATCTGCCCGTCGCGGTCGAGCAGGAAGATCCCGTACCAGGCCGACAGCGCGGATCTCACCGCGGCGCCCGCGGATCTGGCGGCGGGCGCGAGCGTGAAGCTGCCGCCGACGAGCGAGATCTGTCTGCTCTGCAGCGCGCTGAGCGCCGTCTGCGGGTTTCTGATCACCCGCACGACGAAGCGGTCGAAATGGATCGCGCTCTGGTCGTAGTAGTGCGAGTTGGGGACGAAGGTGTAGTGGTCGTTGGCGACGGTCGCGCTCGGGTCGAGCTTGTAGGGGCCGGCGCCGATCGTCGTCGTGCCGAGCACCTTCGGGTTCGCCGTGCCCTTGGGGCCCACGACGTCGCCGATCAGGAAGCGCTGCGTCAGCACGAACGCGATCGTCGGGTTGGAGCGGACGAGCGTGAGACGCACGGTGTGCGGTCCGCTCACGGCCGCGGATCTGATCGCGTTGACGTAGACCGCGACGGGTCCGTTGGCCGTCTTCTCGTGCTCGATCGAGGCGACGACGGCCTTCGGCGTGACGGCGGTCCCGTCGCTGAACTGCGCGTCGGAGCGCAGCGTCAGCTCGAACGTCTTCTGGTCCTTGTCGAGGTAGCGCCACGAGGTCGCCAGCGCGGGGCCGAGTCTGCCGTCGGGCTTGAGCTTGATGAGCGGCTCGTACGCGAGGTCCATGTACATCTGCATGTCCGCGGTGTTGCCGTTCTTGGCGGGATCGAGGCTCAGCGGCGCGGTGTTCGCCGCGACCGTGATCGCCGGGCTCCTGCCGCCGCTCTGCGCGTCGGAGGCGTTGCCGCCCGAGCTGCTCCCGCAGGCCGAGAGCGCCGCGACTCCGGCGAGGGCCGTGACGGCCGCCGCCAGGCGGCGACCTCGGGGCGTGCGCCGCGGGCGCGTTGACGACCACTTCTCCATGTCCATCTCCTCCTCCGGCACCACTGAACGAACGACCGCGCTGTTGCAAACGCGGTAACGGTAACGCATCTCTCTCGGGCAGCTTAGAACGACGACCGCACGCAAGTCAAGCGGAGGTCCGCATGCCACGGTAGGATTGAGGTATCGCTACCACACGGAACAGCGGGTCCACGACACCCAGGCGCGTCACCATCCACGACGTCGCCGCGCACGCCGGCGTCTCGCCGATGACGGTGTCGCGCGTCATCAACGACCAGGCGCGCGTCAGTCAGGAGACGCGCCGGCGCGTGCAGGCGTCGGTCGAGGCGCTCGGCTACGTCCCCAACCGGCTCGCGCGCGCGCTCAGCCGGCGCCGCACGGGCACCATCGGCGTGATCGTCCCCGACCTCGCGAACCCGTTCTACCCGCTCGTCGTGCACGGGATCGAGGAGGTCGCGCGGCGCGCGGACCACCACGTGATCCTCTGCCACTCCCAGGCCGACCCCGAGCGCGAGCGCGGCTACCTGGAGGACATGGTGTCCTTCCAGGTCGAAGGCGTGCTGATCGCCCCCGTGAGCGACCGCTCGCGCCCGCACATGCGGCTGCTCGCGCGCGAAGGCATCCCGTTCGTGATGATCGACCGCTCGATCAGCGGCTTCAGCGGCGACCTCGTCCAGGGCGACAGCATCGCCGGCGCCCAGCGCGCGGTCGAGCACCTGATCTCGCTTGGCCACCGGCGCATCGGCATGGTGACCGAGTCCGCCGAGGTGTCGACCGCCCGCGACCGCGAGCTCGGCTACCGGACCGCGCTCACCAACGCCGGGCTCGACGCTCCCGACGAGCTGGTCGCCCGCTCCAACTCGGCCACCGACCCCGACGCCGCCGGCGTGGCGGCCGCACAGCTGATGGCGCTGCCCGAGCCCCCGACCGCGATCTTCGCGGTCAACAACATCGCGGTCATCGGCGTCGTCGAGGCGGCGCGCGAGCGCGGCCTGCGCATCCCCGAGGACGTCGCGCTCGTCTGCTTCGACGAGCTCGAGCACCTCGCCCGCGTGCACCCCTTCCTCACCGTTATGGCACAGCCGGCCGAGACGTTCGGCACGCTCGCGACCCAGCTGCTGCTCGACCGCATCGCCGGCCGCATCGGCACCCAGCACCGCACGGTCGTCCTCCCCGCCACGCTGATCGTGCGCGAGTCGTCGGGAGCCCCGGTCGGCGTGACGGCCTGAGCGCGGACGCGCTTGCGTTATGCCGCCGAGCCCTCGCCGCCGCCGTCGACGCCGAGGTGCTCCTCGACCGCATGCGCGGCGCTGCGCAGCGGCGCGAGGTGCTCGTCGGCGCTCTCGGGCGTGAGCCGCCCGGCCGGGCCGACGAGCGTCAGCGAGGCGACCGTCGCGCCGGTGTGGTCGCGCAAGGGCACGGCGACCGAGCAGAGGCCGAGCTCGCGCTCCTGCCAGCAGGTGGCGTAGCCGTCGCGCCGGAGCAGCTTGCCCGACGCCGTCGCGTGCAGCGGCGAGCGGCGACCCGCGGTCGCGACCATGTGGAAGCCGTTCGGGGAGTCGCCGCGGTCGAGGTAGAGGACCGATCCGCCGTCGAGGATGCCCAGCAGCACCGACTCGCCGGTCTCCGATGCGAGCGCGTCGAGGTACGGCCGCGCCGCGCGCGAGACGTCGACGCTTCGCGCAACGATCGATCCGAGCTCGTACCGCTCGGCCGCCTCCGCGAAGCGGATCGCCGGCAGCCACCAGTCGGCCGCCGTGAGCACGTGGCGCCGCAGCTCGTCCTCGCTCCAGTCCGGCAGCAGGCGGCGATAGGCGGCCTGCGCCGCCGCGAGGCGCTCGGGCCCGACGAGCGCCGAGCGCGCGGCGGCGGGCGGACCGGCGTCGGGCTCCAGCGCGAAGCCGTCGTACTCGTCGTGCGCGGTCCCGATCAGCAGCGGGACATCGCGCGCGACACCGTCGGCGAGCGCGTCGAGCGGACGCCGCGGAGCGCGCGCAAGCGCCGCCCGCGCGACCTACGAGCCGGAGCTCGCGGCGACGGACGGCGCCTGGCGCTTCACGGCGTCTCTTGGAGGGTCCTTCCTCAGACGCCGACCTCGACCCGGGCCGGCTCGCGGTGCGCCGCCGGCACACCGCTGCCCAGCTCCGGCCCGGCGCCCGCCGGGTCGTCCTCGTAGCCCCACGAGAGGACGTCGAACAGGCCGATGCCGGCGAACGACACCTGCGCCCACAGGAAGCAGAACTGCCCGAAGATGACGGCGCCGTAGTCGGCCGCGTCGAAGCCGTTCACGAGCACGGCGTAGATCGCGAGGCTGATGCCGAGCGTGCCGACCGTCGAGACGATCCCCTTCATCGGCTGCGGCAGCTTGCCGACCGGCCACATGTTGAACAGCCACGCGAACAGCAGCCCGATGTTGGTCCACGTCGCGACGAGGATGTTGCCCTTCGCCCCCGCGACCTCGGCGGAGAAGAAGTCGATCCCGGCCTTCTTCAGGATCCCCGCGAACACGACCGTCCCGATGAACGTGGCGCCGGCGTAGGCGAGGCCCGCGTACGGCTGGCCGAGCTTGTCGAACGGTCTGCCGCCGAAGTACGTCAGCGGGATCAGCGCGATCGGGAACCAGATGTACGGGATGCCGATCGGCTGCAGGCCCGCGAGCTTCGGCAGGAACAGCATCACGAGCGGCAGGAAGCCGAGCGCCCACGCGGTGTTTGCGAGCCCGGACAGCGGCTGGCGCGCCTCGCCCTCCGGCAGCACGAGGCGATTGCCGAAGAAGAACAGGTTCAGCACCGCGGCGAACAGCGCGGTCAGGCCCCACGTGCCGATCGCGGTCTGCGCGAACGGCTTGTCGAACCACCACTCGAAGCATCTGATCGTGAGCCAGACGACGAGCATGATGAGGACCCAGTTGACGATCCCGCGGGTCCAGCGGTTCGACGTGAACAGCGATGCCGGCCAGCCGCCGAACGACCAGGCGAGCTGCCAGAACCACACGATGCAGACGGTGAAGACGAGCGTCGCCGAGCCGTAGTCGAGGTCGAACGGCCCGCGCAGCAGCGCCCACAGGAGCGCGCCGGCGACGGCCGAGAAGACGGTGAAGGCGATGCCCTTGAGCGGCTGGCGGCTGAGCAGGGGCCGTCCTACCGCGAGCTGAGCGGTTTCCATGTCTCTGTGTCCTTGAAGTCGGAGGGTGAGAAGCGTCAGGCGGGAACTGCAGCCCACAGCTGCTGCGAGGCGAGCCGCGCGCCCTCGGCGAGCGAGCGCAGCTTCGCCCAGGCGATGTCGGGGTCGACGGGGGTGAAGTTCGCGAACGTGGCGAAGCCGCAGTCGGTGCCGGCGATCACGTTCTCGCGGCCGACGACCTCGGCGTACTGCACGATCCGCTGCGCCACGACCTCGGGGTGCTCGACGTACGACGTCAACGTGTCGATCACGCCGGGGATCAGCACCTTGCCCTCGGGCAGCGCGACGTCCTCGAACACTCTCCACTCGTGCGCGTGGCGCGGGTTGGCGGCCTCGACCAGCAGGCCCGCGGGGCGCGCGGTGAGGATCAGGTCGACGATCTCCTTCAGCTCCACGTCGTGGTGGTGCGGCGACTCGTAGTTGCCCCAGCAGATGTGCATGCGCACGCGGTCCGGAGCGACGTCGCGCAGCGCATGGTTGATCACCGCGATCCGCAGCTCCATTCTCTTGCGGAAGTCCGCGATCGACAGCGGCTGCGGCGCGAGGTGGCGGCCGAGCGCGAGGTCCGGACAGTCGAGCTGCAGCACGAAGCCGGCCGCGACGATCGCGTCGTACTCCTGCTTCATCGCGTCGGCGAGCGCGTAGAGGTACTCCTCCTCGCTCGCGTAGTGCTCGTTCGCGAGGTAGTCGGCGACGATCCCGGGCGAGGCGGCGTTCATGAACGCCTCGGTCGCGTCGGTGCCTGCGAGCGCGTCCGTGAGGTTCGCGATGTCGGCCTGCAGCGCCTCGTGGCCCTGATAGGCGACGGGGCCGGTGCACGCCGGGTTCGTGACGTCGATCGCCGTGCCCATGCGGAAGTTCGGGAAGTCCGCGAACTCCGACAGCGCGAGCGGTCCGTTCTCGCCGTCGAAGCCGGTCAGCCGCTGCTTGACGTACGTCGCGTAGCCGAACTTGCTCAGCTCGCCGTCGCTGACGACGTCGATGCCCGTCTCCACCTCGCGCGCGACGATCGCCGCGACGCCCTCGCGCACGCGCTGCGGCAGCGCGGCCAGGTCGGCCTCGCCGAGCGTGCCGCGGTCGAGTGCGGTCAGCTGCTCCGCGAGCCCGTCAGGTCGCGGCAGGCTGCCGACGTGCGTCGTGAGGATTCTCTCGGTGCTCTGCTTCATCGTCTTCCCCTCGGTTGGTGTTGCTCCATTGCAGTCCGTCGAACAGCCACGATTCGCGCTCGGGCGCGAGCACGGGCTCGCGCGCGCCGTCGGGCTCGCGCAGGCGCAGGCACGCGCGACTGACCGCGAGCCAGCCCGGCGCCGGCGTCTCCACGTCGATCACCGCGCACTCGTACGGCGGCTCGACGAGCGAGCCGCCGGTCAGCTGCAGCACCGGGCCCTCGGCGCACGCGGCGCGCGCGTGCACGTGCCCGCCGATCACGAGCGTCGGGGCCGTGCGCGCGATGAGCGCGTGCGCCAGCTCGCGGCGGTCGAGCAGGTCGCCCGGGTACGGGAAGCCCGCGTCGGAGACGGGCTGCGCGAGCGACAGCGCCGGGTAGTGGCTGATCAGCACGACCGGCTCCCCGCCCCAAGCGGCGGGGTCCGGCTGCTCGCGCAGGCGCGCGCCGAACCAGCCGGCCGTCTCGCCGACGTGGACGCCCGCGACGCGGACGCCCGCGTAGAGGTCCCCCGTCAGGGTCGCGAGGCGCACGACGCCGGCCGCGCGGCCGTGCGCGGTCACGAGCGCGTGCGCGCGGCGGAGGCGGTCCGCGTCGCCGTCGGCGTCGTGGTTGCCGGAGACGACGAGCACCGGAGCGCGCGCGTCGCCGCAGCGGCGCAGCACCTCCACGAGCGCGCCGACCTCGCCGTGGTGCGTCAGGTCGCCGGCGACGACGACGAGGTCGGCCTCGCAGGCGGCGAAGCGCTCGAGCGCGAGCGAGAGGCGGTCGAGCGCGCCGGCCAGCTCGGAGCCGGTGCCATGCCAGCCGGCCGCCGTCGCAGGCGAGGGCGTCGCTGCGTCGTGCCAGCCGGATCCGCCCGTGCCCGCGTTCGTGCGCCAGTGCACGTCGGCGACGAGTCCGATGCGCGTCACAGCCGGTGCTCCCCGAGCATGTCGCTGTAGGTCCCGAGCGCGGCCTCGGCGCGCTCGGGGTCGCGCTGGGCGGTGGCGACGAGCAGCGCGTCGAGCAGCGCGAGATGCGCGAGGCGGCTGGCCATCGCCTCCAGCTGGAAGGAGACCTCGCGCGTGCCGGCGAGGATCGTGTGCTCGGCGAGCTCGGTCAGCGGGGAGCGCGCGAAGCTGGTGATCGCGGCGGTCTGCGCGCCGCCCTCCCGCGCCGCGCGCACGACGTCGAGCGTCTCGCGCGTGGAGCCGGTGTGGCTGATCGCCACGCACAGGTCCTCGGCGCCGAGCCGGCGCGCGTGGAAGTGCTGGACGTGCACGTCGGCGAAGGCGTCGGCGCAGAGGCCGATCGCGGAGAAGCGGTAGGCGGCGTCCGCGGCCAGCGGAGCCGACGTGCCGACGCCCGCGAACAGCACGCGCCGCGCGCCCGCGAGTGCGCCGGCGACGGCCTCGAACGCCTGCGGGTCGACGAGCCCGAGCGCGTCGCGCAGCGTCTGCGTTCCCGCGGCGACGACCTGCGCGAGCGGCGCGAGGCGCGCGTCGGCCGTCTCGACGGCGTCGCCGCGCGCGGCGGCGGCGAACGTCGCGCGTTCGCGGGCGAGCGCGAGCTTGAGGTCGTGGAAGCCGCGGAAGCCGAGCTTCTGCGCGCAGCGCACGACGGTCGCGGTCGAGGTGTCGGCCGCCTCCGCGACCTCGCTGACGGAGCGGTACACGACCGCGTCCGGCTCGTCGACGATCACCTGCGCGACGCGCGCGTCGCTCGCCTGCAACGACGGCAGCAGCGCACGCACGCGTGCGACCACGGCCTGCGCGCCGTCCTCGTCGTGGTCGGGCGCGCCGGGCGCCATGCTGTTGGGGGACTCGTTCATTCGTCGATCTCCGTTCCGCTCACGGCTAATGTAATCTCGTTACATGTTGGTGGATAGATCCGTAACGAGATTTTCACAGCCCCCGGGGATGGCACCGGCGGTGCGGCGTCCGTGGCCGGTCGCGGCGGTCTTCGACTGCGACGGGCTGCTCGTCGACAGCGAGCACTGCTGGCACGCCGCATACCGCGCGAGCGCCGCGGCGGTCGGGCGCTCGCTGGCGGGCGTGAGCCTCGCGTCGTTCAACGGCGCGTCGGTCGGGCTGGCGGCCGAGCGCCTCGGGCGCGCGCTCGGGCTGCCGATCTCGCACGAGCTGGTGCGCGAGGAGCTGCAGCGCGCGGTCGAGACGGAGCCGGTGCAGCCGATGCCCGGCGCCGAGCGCCTGCTTGAACGGCTCGGGCGGGAGCTGCCGCTGGCGGTCGCCAGCAACGGCCCGGCGGCCGTCGTCGAGACGCTGCTGCGGCGGACCGGGCTGCGCGACCACTTCTCAGTGCTCGTCAGCGCCGAGCAGACGCCGGCGCCCAAGCCCTACCCGCACGTCTACCTCGAAGCGTGCCGGCGCCTCGGCGTCGACCCCTCCGACGCGATCGCCGTCGAGGACTCCGAGCTGGGCGCCGCCGCCGCGCGAGCCGCCGGCCTGCTGCTGATCGCGGTCCCGACCGACCACGCCGCGCGCATCGAGACGGACCTCACGGTCGCGCGGCTCGACGACCCGCGCGTGCTGAGCCTGTTCGGGCTCGGACGGGCATAGCGGGCGAGGCGATCGACGACGCGCTCGCGCCGGCCGCGTAGCGGGCCGGGCGCCGGCTCACCGGAAGAACGGCTCCCGCTTGCCGGTGCGGATCACGCAGCTCTTGAGCTCGGTGTACTCCTCCAGCCCTGCACGGCCCATCTCGCGGCCGTAGCCGGAGGCCTTCACGCCGCCGAACGGCATCTGCGGGCCGTTGTCGAGCGTCGTGTTGACCCACACGAGGCCCGAGCGCAGCGCTCGCGTCATCCGCAGCGCGGTGTCGATGTTCTTCGTCCAGACCGAGTTGCCGAGGCCGTAGGGCGTGCCGTTGGCCAGCTCGATCGCGTGCTCGACGTCCGTGAAGCGCACGATGCTCAGCACCGGGCCGAAGACCTCCTCGTGGAAGATCCGCATGTGCGGCTCCACGCCGTCGAAGATCGTCGGCTCGACGAAGACGCCGCCGGCGTGCTCGCCGTCCATCCGGCGGCCACCGGTCAGCAGCCGTGCGCCGTCCGCCTTGGCCGACTCGACGTAGCCGAGCACCTTCTCCGCGTGCCCCTCGTGGATCAGCGCGCCGAGGTCGGCGTCCTCGTCCAGCGGCTCGCCGACGCGCAGCTCCTCCGTGCGCCGCGCGAGGCGCTCGGCGAACGCGTCCGCGATCGAGTCCTGCACGAGCAGGCGGGAGCCCGCCACGCAGCACTCGCCGGTGTTGAAGAAGACGGCCATCAGCGCGCCGTCGATCGCGTCGTCGAGGTCGGCGTCGGCGAACACGACGTTCGCCCCCTTGCCGCCCAGCTCCAGCGAGACGCGCTTGCAGGTCGCGGCCGCCGAGGAGGCGATCCGCTGGCCGGTCGCCGTCGAGCCGGTGAAGGAGACGAAGTCGACGTCGGGGCTGTCGACGAGCGCCTGCCCGACCGGCGCGCCGTAGCCGGTCACGACGTTGATCACGCCGTCCGGCACGCCGGCCTCCGCGGCGAGGCGCGTCATCTCGAGCGCGGTGCCGGACGTGAGCTCCGACGGCTTGACGACGACCGCGCAGCCGGCGGCGAGCGCGTACGGCACCTTCTGGCCGTAGATCAGCGCCGGGAAGTTCCACGGGACGATCAGGCCGGCGACGCCGACCGGCTCGCGCAGGACGACGCCGAGGTACTGCGCGCCCATGTTCGTGTACGCATCGCCGTGCAGCTCCTGCGCCAGCGCAGCGGCGTACTCGAAGTGGCCGGCGGCCCCGTCGACGTCGCCGCGGGCGAGCCGGATCGGCTTGCCGACCTCCTCCGCCTCGATGCGCGCGAGCTGCTCGCGCCGCTCGCGGATCGCCGCGGCGAATCTGAGCAACACGCGTGCGCGCTCGATGCCCGTCAGGTGCGGCCACGGCCCGGCGTCGAACGCGCGGCGGGCGGCGGCGACGGCGGCGCGCACGTCCTCCGCGGTGCCCTCGGCGAACTGCGCGACGAGCGCCCCCGTTCCCGGGCTGCGACGGTCGATCGACGCGCCGCCGCTCGCCGTCTCCGAGCCGCTGACGAAGTGGCCGTAGGTGCGTGCTGCGGAGGAAGTGGTGGTGGTCATCGGAGCCTCGCGTCCCTGGTGTCGTAGATCTCGTCGCCGGTCGTGCTCACAGCAGCCCGGCCCACTCCATCGCCGTCCGCAGCGCGGCGCGCTCGGCGTCGTCGAGCCCCAGCAGCGGCGGGCGCACGGCGACCTCGTCGATCACGTCGAGCAGCCGCAGGCCTTCCTTGATGCGGGCGCGCGAGTTGCGCACCGGCGCCCCGAAGAGGACCTCGGCCAGCGGCTGCATGCGCTCGCGGTTGAGCTGCTGCGCCTGCTCGAAGCGACCGTCCGCGGCGGCCTCGAAGACCTCGCGCGTGAGCGCGGCGGCGAGCCCGGCGTAGCCCAGCAGCGCGCCGTCGGCGCCGAGCACGAACGACTCGTACATGAAGTTGTCGCAGCCCGACAGGAAGGCGACGTCCGGCGCCGCCGCCCGCAGCGCGTCGCGGCTGGCGACGTACGCGGCGGCGTCGAACGAGGCCTCCTTCAGCGCGCACAGCTCCGCGACGTCCGCCAGGCGGGCGATCACGTCCGGCTCGAAGACGACGCCGCCGAGCGACGGCGTGAGGTTGAAGCCGATCAGCGGAAGGTCGACCGCGCCGACCGCCGCGAAGTAGCGCACCACGAGCTCCGGCGGCAGCGGGCGGCCGTTGAAGGCGGGGATGCCGAACATCAGCAGGCCGTCCGCGCCGGCGTCGCGCAGCGCGGCCGCGAGCTCGACCGCCTGCTCGGTGTAGGCGGCGATCAGGCCGGAGACGACGGCGACCGCGTCGCCCAGCTCGTCCTTGACCGTCTCCACCACAGCCACGCGCTCGGCGAGCGTCAGGTGCGCGCCCTCGCCGGTGTCGGCGTTGACGGTGACGCCGATCACGCCCTGGTCGGCGAGCCAGCGCGCGTAGCGGCGCAGCGCGTCGAGGTCCGGGCGGAAGTCGGCCGTCATCGGCAACGCCATCGAGGCGTTCACGCCGCGGTGGCGACCGACGTCACGAGCGACACTGCGAGCCTGGGTCAACAACACGACCACCCTCCGTCGACGACAAGGATCTGACCGGTGACGTAGTCCGACGCCGGCGCGGCGAGGAACACGAACGCGCCCTCCATGTCGACCGGGATCCCGAACCGGCCCGTCGGGATGCGCTCGAGCAGGCGGCGGCGGCGCTCACCGTCGCCGGTGAGCCAGTCCGCCGTCATCGACGTCTCGATGTAGCCGGGCGCGATCGCGTTGACGCAGATGCCGTGCGGCCCGAGGTCGACGGCCATGCTCTGCGTGTACTGCCGCACGGCCCCCTTCGTCGCGGCGTAGGCGGCGCGCCGCTCCAGCCCGAGCACCGAGCCGAGCGAGCCGACGTTGATGATCTTGCCGGCGCCCTTCTCGACGAGCTGCGGCAGCAGCGCCTGTGTGACGGCGTAGAGACCGCGGACGTTGACCTCCCACAGGCGGTCGAGGTCCTCGACCTTCGCCTCGGTCGCGAGCGCGCGGTGGATGATGCCGGCGGCGTTGACGAGGATGTCGATCCCGCCGAGCGAGGCCGCCGTGTCGGCCATCCCGCGCACCTCGTCGTCGTCGCGCACGTCGAGCTGCTGCGCGTGGACGACCGCGCCGCTGCGCACGATCTCCTCGGTGGTGCGGGCGAGCTCCCGCTCGAGCACGTCGACCAGCACCAGCTCCGCGCCGTGGCGCGCGAGCGCGACCGCCGCCGCCCGCCCGATGCCGCGAGCTGCGCCCGTGACGACGGCACGTCGGCCGGTCAGATCGAACTGACCGGCCGCCACCGTCACGGGCCGCTCGCCGCCGCCGTGGACCGCCTCGCCGGACGGCGGCATCAGACGACCTCCCCCGGCGCGCCGCCACGCGCCGCGGAGGTCGTCGGCGATGCCCCGTCGGCGAACCGGCGGAGGACGTTCTCGGTGATGCGGGAGACGTCGCCGTCGTAGCCGTCGGCCGACAGCGCCCCGCCCCAGGCGATCGAGCCGGTCGAGAAGACGGCGCCGCCGCCCGCGAGCTCGGCGTAGACCATGTCGGCGCGGACGTACGGCGAGACCGTGCCGCCCTGGCGCGAGTCGCTCGTCTCGACCTCCTCGACGACGTGCTGGTAGGCGTCCGAGAAGCCGCGCGCCGTCGCGAGCAGGGTCGCGTTCCGCGGCGTGCCGAGGGCGTGGTCCATGCGGTCCATCTCGAAGCCGGCGGCCGCGCCGAGCACGAGCCCCGCGTCGCCGAAGTCGTCACCCTCGACGCGGTCGAAGATCCAGGCGACGTCGTCGCCGTAGCTGCCCGGCTCGCGGCGGTAGGGGCGGCCGCGGTCGAAGCCCTGCGCCGCCATCCCGACGCCCGCGAGCTGCTGCGGCGCGCGGCCGCGGTCGCGCCACAGGCCGCCGAGCTCGCCGGTGGTCGAGTGGTGGTCCTCGCCCGGCGCGGAGCGCCACGAGCCGGTGCCGCGGCGCCCGCGGCGCACCTCGATCACGTGCGGCCGGCTCGGGGAGACGCTGGTGACCCAGTAGAAGCCGTTGCCGCCGAGATACATCAGGCGGCCGCCGCGATCGAGCCAGTGCTCCAACGCGTCGAGCATGTCCGCGGTCCAGTACTCGGGGTGCGTGCCGGTGACGAGCACCCGGTAGGGCTCCAGCAGCGCCGCGCCGTCGCGGTGCAGGTCGTGGTCGGTCACGACGTCGTGCGCGAAGGCCTTCTGCTCCAGCCAGTCGATCACGTGCAGGTCGGCCGACAGCTGGTGCGCCGAGCGCGCGACCGGCAGCCGGTAGTGCGGACGCATGCTCACGATCGGGCGCAGCCAGCTGGAGTAGCAGACGCCCGTGCCGTCCGGGTGTCTGTCGTAGAGCCCGGTCACCGGCTCGGCGATCGCGTAGCGGTCCTCGGGCTGGTAGTGCGCGGTGATGTCGAAGGCTGCGTTCTCCTCGTGCACCTCGGCGGCCGAGTGCTCGTTCGCGTACGCGAGGTAGCTCAGCGTCGGCGCGAGGAAGGCGATCGGAGCGGTGGCGCCGCCCGTCGCCGGCCGCACGAAGAACGGGATCCAGTCCTCGGCCGTCGCCGTCGTCGCGCGCAGCGCGTAGACGCCGCTGCGCAGGCCGGCCGGCGGCACGTACGTCACGGCCGGCGTCCAGCCCGCGTCCTCGAGGTCGTCGTCGTGGAAGTGGATCGCGCGGTACTGCTCCGGGCAGCGCGCGAAGGCGGTCTCGCGGCCGTCCCAGGCGTGGCCGGTGACGCCTCGCGTCGGGTGGTTGACGACGCGGCCGTGATGCGCGTTGCCGGACGCGTCGAGCAGCCGCTCGCCGTCGGGGTCGGCGGCCAGGTCCCAATCGGCGAGCAGCGCAGGCAGGTCCGCGGGAGGCGCGCCGGCGGCGAGCGCGGCGAGCTCCGCGGCGGCGAGCGCGCGGCCGAACAGGCGGGGCGAGTCGAGCTTGCCGTTGCAGCGGCCGACGGGCCCGTCCGCGCCGACGTGGCCGCCGAGCACCAGCTCCGCAGCGGACGGCGACGGCCCGGGCGCGCCGGCGACCGTGCGGCGGACCGCCGCCGGGTCGTCGGGGGTGCGCGAGAGCGGCCGCTGCTCGACCGTCACGGCGCCGGTCGCGGCGTCCCACGACGCGCACGCGAAGGCCCATTCGAACGGGCGCAGCGCGACCTCGCAGCGGTGAACGGCGCCGTCGATCCGCAGCGACACGTCTCCGCCCGGCTCCAGGAACAGGCCGTAGCCGGCGGCGAGCGGCTCGGACCACTTCGTCACGAGACCCTGCAGCCCGCGCCCGGGCGCGGTCGGGTAGATCCACGCCTGCAGCGTGAGGCCCTCGGCGGGCTCCAGCGCGTCGTCGTGCGCGACCGCGACGTAGGAGCCGAGCCGCAGCGGCTGGTCGACGCCGGGATACGTGCCGTCGATCGCGCTGGGGACGTCCTCGTAGCGCAGGCCGGGGCCGTCGGGTGCGGGATCGCCGTGGCGCAGGCGCACGACGCTCGCGTCGAACGACGGGTCGGCGGTGCTGACCATGAAGCGGATCGGCTCGCCGGGGGCGACGCTCAGCGGGTCGCTGTAGCCGACGATCGGCTTCTCGCGCAGTCCGGGGGAGCTCATGCACGCGCTCCCCGCACGACGTGGTATTGTTTGGCACTGCCAACTGGTTTACGCATGTGGCAACCGTTATACCAACGGGCGTTCGCGGCTGTCAAGACGGCCGCGCCGCGATGACGGCCCCCGCGGCCGTCAGCGCCGACTCGTCCCGCGCCACCTGCACCGACGCCAGCCCGAGCGCGGCGAGCTCGCCCTCGTCGAGCCGCACGGACCCCACGACGGCGTGCAGCGGGACGCCGGCGCGGCGGCAGCGCGCGGCCACCTCGCCGACGAGCTTGCCCTCGAACGTCTGGCGGTCGAGACAGCCCTCTCCGGTGACGACCGCGTCGGCGCGGCGCAGGCGCGCGTCGAACGCGACCGCGTCGAGCACCCAGCTCGCGCCGGGCACGAGCGACGCCCCGCAGGCCGCCCACAGGCCGCCGGCGAGCCCACCCGCGGCGCCCGTCATCGGCACGCCGCGCGGATCGCGCGGCAGCGCCTCCGCGCACGCGTGCAGGCGGCCGGTCAGGCGCTCGACCGCAGCGGCGTCGGCGCCCTTCTGCGCCCCGTAGAGCTCGGCGGCGCGCTCGAACGGCGTCGCGACGTCGCAGGCGACGATCAGCTCGGCCCCGGCCAGCCCGCCGGCGCGCTCGATCGCCGCGACCGCACCCGCGCCGCCGTCGGTCGTCGCGCTCCCACCGACCGTCACCACGATCGTGCGCGCCCCGCCGGCCACCGCAGCGGCGATCAGCTCGCCGGTGCCGCGCGTCGAGGCCGCCTCGGCATCCCGCTCATGCGCGGCCACCAGCCCCAGGCCGGACGCGACGGCCGTCTCGACGAGCGCCGTGGCGCCGTCGTCGAGCCACCCGAGCGGCGCGTCGATCGCGCGGCCGAGCGGGTCGTGCACGGACACCGCGGCGGTCGTCCCGCCGCGCGCCGCGAGCACGACCTCCAGCGTCCCCTCCCCGCCGTCCGCGACGGGGCACAGCTCGACCGCGTCGGGAACGCCGCGGGCGATCGCCGCCGCCACCTCACGCGCGGAGTACGTGCCCTTGAACGAGTCGGGCGCGATCAGCAGCACAGACCGGCTCAAGCACCCGCCGTCGACGGCGCCGGCTGACCGGCTGCGTGAACCGCCGGTCGGCGGGACCCTCGCGGCAGCGCCTGCTCGAGCTGGCTGCCGACGCGGAAGAGCGTCGCCTCGTCGCACATCGGCGCGGCGAGCTGAACGCCGATCGGCAGCCCGTCGGACGTCCAGCCCAGGGGCAGGCTCACAGCCGGCGTGCCGGTCCAGTTGAAGAGCGGCCCGAAGGACACGGGACCGAAGATGCTCCGGACCCAGCCTTCGGCGTCGACCGCGGGGTCGTTGCCGTCCAGCTGGCCGAGCGGCGGCGGCGGGACGTTGAGCATCGGCGTGAGCAGCAGGTCCCACTCGCCGAAGAACGTGCCGAACGTGCGCATGACGCGATCGGCCGTGCGCAGCGCCGCCGCGAGCTCGAGCGCCGTCAGCGAGCGCCCGACCTCGTACGAGGCGAGCATCGACCGCTCGAGCGTGTCGGGTCCCGGATGCGTCCCCGTCAGCTCTGCAAGCTGCTCGATGTGGTCGGCGTTCCAGACGCCGAACAGCCGCGTCTGCATCGCGACGAACTCGTCCCAGTCGACGGTCGGCGTCGCGGGCGCGACGTGATGGCCGAGCTGCTCGAGCACCCGGCCGACCGTCGTGACGGCCTCGGCCACCTCCGGGTCGACGGGCACGTCGGACCACGAGGTCGTGTGGATCGCGATGCGCAGCCTGCCCGGCTCGCGGCCGAGCTCTTCCACCCACGGCCGCTCCGGCTGCCGGATCTCGTACTTGTCGCCCGGCGCGGGCCCGGCGATCGCGTCCAGCAGGGCGGCGCAGTCGCGCAGCGTGCGCGTCAGCGCGAAGTCGATCCCGAGGCCGAAGGCGACCTCCTGAAAGTCGGGGGCGTTGGACGTCCGCCCGCGGCTCGGCCGCAGGCCGACGAGGCCGTTGCACGCGGCGGGGATGCGGATCGACCCGCCGCCGTCGCCGCCCGAGCTCACCGGCACGCCGCCGGCGGCGACGATCGCCCCGGCGCCGCCGCTCGAGCCGCCCGCGATGCGCGTCGGGTCCCACGGGTTGCGCGTCGTGCCGCAGAGGACCGACTCGGTGCTGATGTTGAAGCCGAACTCGGGGGTCGTGGAGAGCCCCACGGTCGCGAGTCCCATCTCGCGGTACCGGCGCATCAGGAAGGAGTCCTCCTCGGAGACCACGCCGCTGCCGGTGAGGCGGGAGCCGGCGCGCATCGGGACGCCGGCGGGATGCGGGCCGAGGTCCTTGACCACGAACGGGACGCCCGCCCAGGCTCCGCTCTCGGAGTACGCGAGCGGCTGCTCCCAGGGCCCGTCGGCCATCGCGTTGACCTGCGGCTCCACGGCGTCGATCGCCTCCACCGCGGCCGTGTGGACCTCCTCGTGCGACACCGCTCCGTCGCGCAGCAGCTCCGCGAGGCCGGTGGCGTCGTGTTCCGTGTACTCCGTACGTCTCATCGCTGCTCCTCGTTGGAAGATCCTCCGGCCGTGCCCTGCTGCACCGCCTCCCTGCTCGCGACGTAGAACGGCGCCTCGCTCGGGGCCAGCGGCGTGTTGCCGCGGATCAGGTCGGCCGCCTTCTCGGCGAGCATCGCGACCGGCGCGTAGATGTTGCCGTTCGTCACGTACGGCATCGAGGACGCATCGACGACGCGGATCCCCTCGAGTCCTTGGACCCGCAGCGAGTCGGGGTCGAGCACGGCGTCCTCGCCGATCCCCATCTTGCACGTGCAGGAAGGGTGCAGGCCGGTCTCCGCGTCGCGGGCGACCCAGTCGATGATCTGCTCGTCGGTCTCGATCTCGGGCCCGGGCGCCAGCTCGCCGCCGTTGAACGGCTCGAAGGCCGGCTGCGTGAGGATTCTGCGCGCCGTGCGGATCGCCGCGACCCACTCGCGCCGGTCCTGCTCGGTCGAGAGGTAGTTGAAGACCATCGACGGGTGCGAGCGCGGGTCGCTCGAGACGATTCTCAGCGAGCCGCGCGCGTCGGAGTACATCGGCCCGATGTGCCCCTGGTAGGTGTGACCGGGCGGCTGGGTGCCGTCGACGCGGATGCCGAGCGGCAGGAAGTGGAACATCAGGTTCGGGTACTCGACCGAGTCGTCGCTGCGGATGAAGCCACCCGCCTCGAAGTGGTTCGTCGCCCCGGGGCCGGTGTGGAACAACAGCCACTGCGCCCCGACCTTCGGCCGGTTCCACCAGCGCACCGCGGGCGCCATCGTGACCGGCTTCTTCGACCGGTACTGGACGTAGACCTCGAGATGGTCCTGCAGGTTCTCGCCGACGCCGGGCAGGTGGTGGATCGGCTTGACGCCGACGCGCTCGAGGTCCTGCGCGTTGCCGACGCCGGAGAGCTGAAGCAGCTGCGGTGAGTTGATCGCGCCGCCGCTGAGGACGATCTCCGGCGCGCGCACGGTGCGCTTGCGCCCTCGCTGCGTCATCTCCAGGCCGACCGCGCGGTTGCCCTCGAAGAGGACTCTCGTCACGAACGAGAGGCACTGCACCTCGAGGTTGGGCCGCGACTTGACCGGATGCACGTACGCGCGCGCGGAGCTGAGCCGGCGGCCACGGTCGATCGTGCGCTCGAAGGCGGCGAAGCCCTCCTGGCGGTAGCCGTTGACGTCGTCGGTCAGTCTGTAGCCAGCCTGCTGGGCCGCCTCGAACAGCGCCTTGAAGAGCGGATTCCTCGCTGCTCCGCGGTTGAGCCTCAGCGGCCCGCGATCGCCGCGCCAGTCGTCGGGGCCGGCGAAGCTCGTCTCCATCTTCTTGAAGTACGGCAGGCAGTGGGCGTAATCCCACTGCTCCATCCCCGGGTCGGCGCCCCAGCGCTCGAAGTCCATCGGATTGCCGCGCTGGAAGTTCATCGCGTTGATCGAGCTGGAGCCGCCGAGCACCTTCCCGCGCGCGTGCGCGATCCTGCGTCCGTGCATGTGCGGCTCGGGCTCCGACTCGTACTTCCAGTCGTAGAGCCGGTTGCCGATCATGAACGCGAAGCCCGCCGGCATGTGGATGAGGACGTCCCACGGATAGTCCGAGCGGCCGGCCTCGAGCAGCAGCACCCGCGTCCCCGGGTCCTCGCTGAGGCGGGCGGCGAGCACGCAGCCGGCCGCGCCTCCGCCGACGATCACGACGTCGTAGCTGTTCACCAGCTGAACCTTCCCTCTTGTCTAGACGTTCTGAGCGGCGGCGGCCCGCCGCTGCACGACGAGCACGTGCTCGTCCAGCAGCACGACCTCGCCGTTCTGGTTGAGCGCACGCGCCTCGAGCCGCACCAGGCCCCACTCCCCGTTGCGCTCACGGCACTCCACGACCTCGATCTCCGCGTGCACCGTGTCGTGCGTGTACACCGGTCTGACGTAGCGGACCTTCTCGTGCCCGTAGTTCATCGAGGAGGCCATGTGCTGCGTCACAGCCGAGGCGATGAACGCGTCGACCAGCCCGAGCACGAGCACGCCCGGCGCGCAGATCCCCTTCAGGATCGGGTGGCGCTTGCAGTACTCCTCGTCGGTGTGGTTCGGGTGGTCGGTGCCGGTCGCGCCGAGGTAGAGGCGGATGTCCGCGTCCGTGACGGTGCGACCGTGACTCGTGAAGCGTCTGCCGACGTCGTAGTCCTCGAAATGGAGCTCGCCGCTCATGCCGTCGCCTTCTCCTCGCGCAGCTCGGCGAGCGTGCTCTCGTCGTAGCCGACTTCCGCAAGCGCCTCCTGCGTGTGCTCGCCGAGGGCCGGCGGCGTGCGGCGCACGCCGGCTCTGCCGGAGCTGAAGTTGATCGGGTGGGCGACCACGCGCACCGTCCCGGCCTCGGGATGCTCCATCTCCTGAATCGGCTGGAGGTGCGCGACGATCGGGTCGTCGGGCATCTCGTCCCAGCTGTTCACCGGCGCGCACCAGACGCCGTGGCTGCGCAGCAGGTCTATCGCACTCTCGCGCGTGTAACGGACGAGAAGCGGTTCGATCGCCTCGTAGATCTCGTCGCGGCGCGAGAAGGCGTCGGCCGGGTCGAGCAGGTCCGCCAGCTCCGCCGGCTCGCCGAGCGCTCTGCTGATGAGCGCGACCGGCGACATCGAGAGCGCGACGTACCCGTCCTGCACCTCGTAGAAGCCGTAGGGCCCCTCGTGGTAGCTGGTCGCCAGGCCGACCGACGACCGTCTGAGGCCGGGGCCGTTGAGGTGGTAGGAGAGTGCCTCGGCCTGCAGGTCGAGCGCTGCCTGCACCATCGTGACTTCGAGCTGCTGCCCCTCGCCGGTGACGTCGCGGTGGTGCAGCGCCGCGAGGATGCCCATCGCCAGCAGCGTCGCCGAGTGCTGGTCGACGATCGCCGCGCCCGCGGCGACCGGCGGCCCGCCGGCGCGGCCGCTGACCGACGGCAGGCCGGCCATCGCCTGCACGAGCAGGTCCTGGCCCGGCAGGCCGCTGTACGGGCCGTCGGAGCCGTAGCCGGACGCGCTCGCCCAGATCAGGTCGGGCTTCTGCTCGCGCAGCACCTCGTAGCCGAGGCCGAGCCGCTCCATCACGCCGGGGCGGAAGTTGGTGACGACCACGTCGGCGTCTCTGCAGAGGTCGAGCGCCGCCTGCCGCCCGCGCGGGTGCTTGAGGTCGAGCCCGACGCTGCGGACGTTGCGGTTGCTCATCAGGAAGAAGACGCTGACGTCGTTGAGGAACGTGCCCGCGCCCGACCAGTGCCGCTCGTGCGGGCCGTGGTGCGGCTCCTCGACCTTGACGACGTCGGCGCCCATGTCGGCGAGGTACTGCGTCGCCGCGGGGCCGACGAGGAACGTCGTGAAGGCGACGATCCTCACGTCCGCCAGCAGTCCCAGCTGTCCGTCCACCGAATCGGCTCCTTCAGGCTGCGCCGGCGCTCGCGCCGGCATCGTGGTTGACGCCGAGGTGACCCTCGATCTCGTGTGCGGCCTCGCGCAGCGGCGCGAGGTGCGCGTCGACGCTCTCGGGCGTCAGCCGGCCCGCCGGGCCGACCAGCGTCAGCGACGCGGCCGTCTCGCCGAGGTGGTTCCTGAGCGGGACGGCGATCGAGCAGAGCCCCAGCTCGCGCTCCTGCCAGCAGGTCGCGTAGCCGTCTTCGCGGATCGCGACGAGCTGCTCGCGCAGGACCTCCGCGTCGGTCACGGTACTCGGGGTGAAGCGCTCCAGCGGGTTGCCGAGGTAGCGGTCGATCGCCTCGTCGTCGGCGAACGCGAGCAGCAGCTTGCCGGACGCGGTCGCGTGCAGCGGCGAGCGGCGGCCGGCCGTCGCGACCATGTGGAAGCCGTTCGGAGCGTCGCCGCGATCGAGGTAGAGGACGGAGTCCTCGTCGAGGATCCCGAGCAGCACCGACTCGCTCGTCTGCGCGGCGAGCGTGTCGAGGAAGGGGCGCGCGATGCGCGAGACGTCGGCGCTGCGCGCGACGACGGAGCCGAGCTCGTAGAGGCTCCAGCCGAGCCGGTAGGCGGCCGTCTGTGCGTCCTTGATCACGAGGCGCCGCGCCTCCAGCGTGCCGAGCAGATGGTGGACGGTGGCCTTGCTGAGGCCGGTCCGCCGCGCGACGTCGCTGACGCCCAGCGCGCCTCCGGCCTGCGCCATCACCTCGAGCACGTCGACGGCGTGGTCGACCGCCTGCACGCGGCGAGGCCCGCGCCGCAGCGGGGTGACGTCAGCTTCGGTCACGGTCATGTGCCTCCCACCCGGATGTTTGCCATTACCAACCATCGATTGCGTCTGCCTTACCAAAGTAGTCCAGGCGCCCGCGCGCTGTCAAGCCCGCGAGGCGCTGGCGCCCTCGGCCCGCACCGCCACGCGATCGAGCCCGGCCGCCGTCACGAGCACCGCGCCCTTGACGATCAGCGCCGTGGCCGCCGGGACGTCCTCGAGCGTCAGCCCGTTCTGGAGGATGCCCAGGAACAGCACGCCGAGGAACACGCCCGCGATCGTGCCGCGGCCGCCGTTGAACGCGACGCCGCCGAGGATCACCGCCGTCAGCACGTCGAGCTCGAAGCCGATGCCGAGCGCGCCCGACGGCGCGCTGCCGAGCCGCGCGGCGAGCATGACCCCGGCCAGGCCGGCCGCCGCCCCGGTCGCGACGAACAGGATCAGGCCGATCCGCCCGACGCGCACGCCCGACAGGTACGCCGCCTCGGGGTTGATCCCGATCGCGTACACGTGACGTCCCGCCGGCATGCGCGACAGCACGGCCGCGCCGAGCAGGAACACCGCGCCCGCGATCAGCACGAGGTAGGGCACGCCGAGCAGGTCGTTCTCGCCGAGCGCCAGGAAGCTGTCGCCGAAGCCGAACACGGGATCCGGCGCCAGCGTGAGCGCCACGCCGCGCACGGCCGTCAGCGCGCCGAGCGTGACGATGATCGGCGACAGGTCCCATACCGTCACCAGCACGCCGATGATCGCGCCGACCGCCGCCCCCGCCAGCACGCCCGCCAGGATGGCCACCAGCAGCGGGACGCCGTGCGTGATCAGCAGGCCCGTCGTGACCGCCCCGAGCGCGAGCGTCGAGCCGACCGACAGGTCGACCTTCCCCGCGATCAGCAGCAGCGCCATGGGCACGGCGACGACCGAGATGACCGACGCCTGGATGAAGACGTTGCGGAAGTTGTCGACGGTCAGGAACGCGTCGTTGAGGACCGAGAAGACGAGCAGCAGCGCGACGACGCCGAGCAGCAGGGCACTGGCTGCGGCGCGGGCGCGGACTTGTTGCAGCGAGATGCGCGGCATGGTGCGTTCAGGTGTCATCTGTTCCTCGATCGATCAGTTGAGTCGGCGGCGTGGCCGTGCGCCAGGTCGAGCAATGCCTGCGGCGTCATCTCGTCGCCTCGCAGCTCGGCCGCGATCCGCCCGCGCGCCAGCACGAAGGCGCGGTCCGCCAGGGCCTGGATCTCCTCCGGGTCGGAGGAGGTGAAGAGCACGCCCCGGCCGGGTCGTCTCGTGAACTGCCGGACCAGCTCGTAGAGGTCGGCGCGCGCGCCGACGTCGATGCCCTGCGTCGGGTCGTCCAGCAGCAGGAAGCGCGCGTTGCTCTCCTCCGTGAGCCAGCGCCCGACGACGAGCTTCTGCTGGTTGCCGCCGGAGAACGTCCACGCCGGCGCGCGCGGGTTCGCCGGCTTCAGGCGCAGGAAGCCGGCCGTGTCGGCGAACTGACGCCGCTCGCTCGCGCGGTTGCGCCACCACAGCCGTCCGATCCGGGCGAAGTAGGGCAGCAGCACGTTGTCGAGCGAGGACATCGCGGCGAAGACGCCCTGCCGCCCGCGCTCCGCGGGCACGAGCGCGAGGCCGCGCTTCAGCGACCGCGTCGCCGAGGAGGGCGCGAACGCCGCGCCGCCGAGCAGCACTGTCCCGCCCGTGCGGCCGTGGATGCCGTAGAGGCCCTCCAGCAGCTCGCTCCGCCCGGACCCCAGCAGCCCGAACACGCCGACGATCTCGCCGGCGCCGACGGACAGGTCGATCGGCCCGACGCCGGGCGCGACGAAGCCGTCCAGCTCCAGCACGCGCTCGGCGTCGCTCGCGGCGCCCGCGCGGCGTCTCGCCGTGCCGGCGCCGCTGCGCGGCGCGATCGCCGTGATGACATCGCGCGGAGAGAGGTCGGAGGTCGACGCTCTCAGGACCGTGCGCCCGTCGCGCAGGACGGTCACGCGGTCTGCGATCTCGAAGACCTCGCTCAGCAGGTGCGTCACGTAGAGGATCGCGAGGCCGGACTCGCGCAGTCTCTGCAGCTGGCGCCCGAGCGCGCGCGCCTCCAGCTCGCTCAGCGCGGCCGTCGGCTCGTCGAGCACGAGCAGCTGCGGGCGATGCCGCAGCGCCTTCGCGATCTCGACGAGCTGCTTCTCGCCGACGCTCAACGAGCTCACCGGCACGCGCGGGTTCAGGCGCGCGCCGATGCGCGACAGGATCTCCTCGGCCTCGGCGACCTGGCGGGCGCGGTCCACGCGCCCGCCCACGGCCGTCCGCTCGGAGCCGAGGAAGATGTTGTCCGCGACGCTGAGCGTCCCCACCAGCGTGAAGTGCTGGTAGATGACGGCCGTGCCGGCCGCGAAGGCCGCCCGCGGACTGAAGCGGGCGACCGTCTCCGTGCCGATCGTCATCGAGCCCTCGTCGGGCGCCAGGCGACCGCTGAGGCAGCCGATCAGCGTCGACTTCCCGGAGCCGTTGGGCCCCAGCAACGCGTGTATCTCTCCGTCGGCGACTTCGAGATCCACGTGGTCGAGCGCGAGCTCGCCACCGAACCGCTTCGTCAGCTCCTGTACGACGATCGACACGGGAACGACTCGCTACTGCCCGTAGGCGGCCAGGAATCTGTCGATCTGGGCGGTGTCCCCGACGCTCAGCAGCGTGGGCGCCAGCTCGACGTACTCCTGTCTGTCACCGGGCTTCCATCCGCGCTCGATCGCCCGCTTCGTGACGCCGACGACCTCCTCGCAGAGTCTGCTGATGTCGAGCGCGGCGGACGCCTTGAAGAACGTGTTGCCCGCCTTCAGCGCGGCGAGCGCGTCCTTCGAGCCGTCCTGACCGACGATCCACACTCTCGACGGATCCTGCTTGCCGACCTTGCGGAAGGCGTCCGCGGCGCCGAGCGCGCCGTCGTCGTTGTGGCCGATGACGACCGTCACGTTCGGGTGCGCCTGCAGCACGTCCTCGGTGACCTGCAGGCCTCTCGACTGCTCGATCGCGCCCTGCACGGCGACGATTCTCGCTCTCGTCTGCTCCTCGATCATTCTGATCGGGACGTCCGTGCGCGCACGCTGCGGGCCGCCGGTCGGCAGCTCGAGCACCAGCACCTCGGCGTTCGGGTCGTTTCTGTTGATCCAGTCGACCGCGGCTCTGCCGGTCACCTCGCCCGACAGCTCCGGCGGGAACAGCACGCCGCCGGCGCCGGTCTCCATTCTGCCGCCGTAGGTCGTCCAGACGATGCCGGCGTCGACCGCGCGTCTGGCCGTCGCCTCGTACGCGGTCGGGTCGAACGCGGCGACGTTCATCGCCGTGACCTTCTGCGTGATCCACGTGTCGAGGACGGCGAGCTGCTTCTGCAGGTCGCCGGCCTGCGTCTCGTCGAGCAGGACCTTCCAGCCGTCCTGCTCGCCGATGCTCTTCACCTCCTGCTTGACCGCCGCGACGATCGGCACCTCGGCGTAGGGATGGCTGAAGCCGAACGTCACGTCGCCCGTGCCGCCGTCGCCGCCCGTGCTGCCGCCGCCGCTCTTCGAATTCGACCCGCAGGCCGCCAGCGAACCGGCGACGACAAGCGTCACGAGCCCAACGACAGCCGCGCGCAGGACTCCACGACGCATCTGCGATCTACCTGACACCCTCAACTCCTCTCGCGTTTGTTTGGCAGCTGCAAACAGCAGTTACCATCCACAACCGGTGTATACCGGGGTGGCTCCGGCCCTGTCAAGGCCGCCGCGATCAGGCGGCGCCGGGATCGCCCACGTCATCTCTCTTAATCCCCAGTGACACCATCAACGTCACAGCCGATGCCCGGCGTGGCGCTACCGCAGCGCGTCCCACACGCGACGCAGCTCGCGGTCGGGATCCTCGACCGTCGCGCAGGCGTCGTCGAACAGGCGGGTGGCGCGGCGTGCGGGCTCGTAGGCCGGCCACGCGCCGCCGCCCGGTTCGCCCTCGCGCACGAAGCGCGCGAGCGCGTCGCGCATCGCCTCGATCACCCCCGCGAACGGTGCGACGTCGCGTCTCGCGGCGGCGAGGATCGCCAGCTCGTGCTCGGGGTCGTGCGGGCTCATCAGCGGCAGGTCGAGCGCGTGGGGCGCGCCGAAGCCCTGCCCGCGCGGCGCCAGCCGCCAGTCGAGCCGGTACATCCAGGCGCGCCCGCCGGCAAGCGCGTGCGCCTCCGCGAAGCGGATCGCCGGCAGCCACCAGTCGGCCGCCGTGAGCGCGTGGCGGCGCAGCTCGTCGTCGCCCCGACCGGGCAGCAGCGGGCGGCAGGCGGCGACCGCCCGCTCCAGCCGCGCGGGCGCGACGACGAGCGAGCGCGCGTCCGCGAGCGGCGGCGCGTCCGGCTCCATCGCGAAGCCGTCGTACTCGTCGCGCGTCGTGCCGATCAGCAGCGGCACGTCGCGCGCGGCCCCGTCGGCGACTGCGTCGAGCGGGCGGCGCGGCAGCGTCGCCCCGTCGCGCACGACCTGGAACGGGATCGCCGCCCCGGAGACGGCCGCCACGCGCGCCTGCGCCGCGAGCAGCTCGCCGGCGGGCAGCTCGCGCAGCCGGCGCGCGCGGGCGCGTTCGAGCCCCAGCTCGCCGAGCAGCGCGGCGGTCGTGCGCTGCGCCTCCTCCGGCTCGGCGACGAGCACGCCGACGCCGGTCCCGCTCATCGCGACCGCCTGCCGGAAGAGACCCTGCGCCGACGGCGTCGCCATCAGCGTGCCGACCGTGCGGCCGCCGTTCGAGAGGCCCGCGACCGTGACGCGCGCGGGGTCGCCGCCGAACGCAGCGACGTTGCCGGCGACCCAGCGCAGCGCGGCGATCTGGTCGAGCAGCGCGAAGTTGCCGCCGGCCTCCTCGTCCGCGAACACGCCCGGCAGGTGCAGCAGCCCGAGCACGCCGAGCCGGTAGGCGATCGCGACGACCACGACGCCGCGCTCAGCCAGCGCCGTCCCGTCCTGCTGCGCGACCGCGCCCGTGATCGCGCCGCCGCCGTGGATCCACACGAGCACCGGATGCGGGCCGGCCTCCACCGGCGCGTAGACGTCGAGGTAGAGGCAGTCCTCGGAGCCGAGCGGGTCACCCGCACGGGGCAGGAACCCCGGACGCCGCTGCAGCGACGGCGCCGCCGAGCGGACCGCCTCGCGCGTGCCGCGCCAGGGCCGCGGCGGGCGCGGCGCGGCGAACCGCAGCTCGCCCAGCGGCGGCGCCGCGAACGGGATCCCGCGGAAGGTGCGGACGGCGCCGCGCTCGTCCCCTTCCAGCCGCCCCTCGGCGACCTCGGCGCGCGGCCGGCTCATCGCCGGACGGCGCGCGCGGCGTCGTGCCCGAGCAGCGCGCTCGCCTGCCGCGCCGCGTCGGCGACCATCGCGCCGTAGCGCTCCCACAGCTCGTCGTCCATGCGCTGCGCCGGCACCGAGATGCTCATCGCGGCCGCCGGCAGGCCGCCCGCGTCGACGATCGCCGCCGCGACCGCGCGGATGTCCGGGCTCAGCTCGCCGTGGTTGGTCGCGTAGCCTCGGGCGCGCGTCTCGTCGAGGTCGGCGCGCAACCGCTCGCGGTCGACGATCGTCGCGCTCGTCGGCGCGCGCAGCTCGTGCTCCAGGACGACGGCCTGCTGCTCCGGCGGAAGCGCCGCCAGGTACGCCTTCCCGGTCGAGGAGGCGGTCATCGGCACGCGCATCCCGAGCGGATAGGAGCTGCGCACGAGCTGCGGGCTCTCGAGGCGTTCGATCAGCACCATGTCGTCGCCTTCGCGCACGAGCAGGTGGATCGTCTCGCGCGTCTGCGCGTGGAGGCTCTCCATCGCGGGGCGTGCGACGCCGGGCAGCCGCAGCTCGCCGCCGGCGCGGCTGCCGACCACGAGCGCGCGCGGCGTCAGCGCCCAGCGCGTGGCGCGGGCGTCGCCGAGCGGGCGGATCCAGCCCTCGGCGGCGAGCGCGCCGAGCGCGCGCTGCGCCGAGCTCTTCGGCAGCCGCAGGTGGCGCGCGACCTCGCTGACGCCGACGGGCTGCAGCTCGGACACCGCTTCGAGTACGCGCAAGGCCGTTGTGACGCTTCCCATGCTTGACAACCTCCTGCGTCGCATCTTAGCTTCGTTCCGTACTTCAGTACAGCGTTCCGTATAACGGCACAAAAGAGGAGAGCATTCATGGTCGCGTGGGAGCCCCACCTGCCCCCGGGGACCGCCCCCGAGGCGGTCGATCTGCTGGCGAGCGAGTCGCTGCCGCGCGCGTGGGCGGCGTGGTTCGCGCAGGCGCCGGAGGCCCCGGCGGTCGCCGACGCGGCGGACGGCGCGTGGCTGTCCTACGGCGAGCTCGACGCGCGCTCGCGGGTCGTCGCCGGCCGGCTCGCGGCGGCCGGCCTGCGCGCCGGCGACCGCGTGCTGATGAGCGCCTCGGCGTCGGTCGAGCTGGTCGTCGCCTACGTCGCCGCGCAGCGGCTGGGGCTCGTGGTCGTGCCGGTCAACTCGGCCTACACGCAGCGCGAGGTGGACCACATCGTCGGCGACGCGCGTCCGTCCGGCGCGCTCGTCGACGACCCGGAGAAGGCGGGCTGGCTGAGCGCGCTGGACGTCGTCTGCACCCCCGCGGTCGATCTGCCGGAGGGCCCCGAGCCGCCGCTCGACGGCGCGACGCGCGAGGACCTCGCGTTGATCGCCTACACGTCCGGCACGACCGGGGCGCCGAAGGGCGCGATGCTGTCGTCCGGCAACCTGCTGGCGAGCGTGGAGGCGGTGCGGATCGCGTGGCGCTGGACGGCGCAGGACCGCCTCGTGCTCGCGCTGCCGCTGTTCCACATGCACGGCCTCGGCGTCGGGCTGCACGGCACGCTCGCCTCCGGCGCCTCGGCGGTG
Source organism: uncultured Actinomycetes bacterium (assembly GCA_963812435.1). Classification (GTDB taxonomy): domain Bacteria; phylum Actinomycetota; class Thermoleophilia; order Solirubrobacterales; family Solirubrobacteraceae; genus Conexibacter. The sequence continues at coordinate 1,321,900 of CAWEUZ010000002.1, read as the reverse complement.
CTGCTGCCGAAGTTCGAGCTGGACGCGGTGCTCGACGCCGCCGCCGCGCACGACGCGACGCTGTTCTTCGGCGTGCCGACGATGTACGCGCGGCTGGCGGCGTCGCCGCGCGCGGGCGAGCTGGCGCGGCTGCGGCTGTGCGTGTCGGGCTCGGCGCCGCTGCCGGCGGCGCTGCACGAGGTGCTCGCCGAGCGTGCGGGGCAGCGGGTGATCGAGCGCTACGGGATGACCGAGACGGCGATGAACGTCTCAAACCCGTACGACGGCGAGCGGCGGCCGGGCAGCGTCGGGCTGCCGCTGCCGGGCGTGGAGCTGCGGCTCGACGGGGGCGGGGACGGCGCGGCCGGCGGCGAGATCCTGCTGCGCGGGCCGAACGTCTTCTCCGGCTACTGGGAGCGGCCGGAGGCGACGGCCGAGGCGTTCACGGCCGACGGCTGGTTCCGCACCGGCGACCTCGGGAGGCTCGACGCCGACGGCTACCTGCGCATCGACGGGCGCAGCAAGGAGCTGATCATCACCGGCGGCTTCAACGTCTACCCGCGCGAGGTCGAGGACGTGCTGCGCGAGCACCCGCACGTCGCGGACGCCGCCGTCGCGGGGCTGCCGTCGGAGGAGTGGGGCGAGACCGTCGGGGCGTGGGTCGTCGCCGACGGCGCGCTCGCGGTGGACGAGCTGCTGGCGTTCGCCGGCGAGCGGCTCGCGCGCTTCAAGCAGCCGCGCGTCGTGCAGCTGGTCGAGGCGCTGCCGCGCAACGCGCTCGGCAAGGTGCTCAAGCACGAGCTGCCGGCGCCGGGCTGAGGCGGGACGGACGAGGCCGGGCGCGCTGCACGCCCGGCCGGCCGCGTCCGCTCAGGCGAGCGAGACCGCCAGCTCCTCGAGCAGGTCGAGCGCGTCCTGCAGCCCGGCCTCCATTCCGGAGCTCACGTGCATGTCGCGGTCCTGCTTGTTCGCATGCTGCACGAGCAGCTCGAGCGTCGTGCGCCCGTCCTGCTCGCTGAGCGTGAGCGAGTTGAGCGACGCCGCGTCCGGCGCGCCCTCGTAGACCTCGGTCGAGACGATCCGCTCGCCGGGGACCAGCTCGCGGTACTCGCCGTGAAAGGCGACCTCCATGCCGCCGTCGGCGATCATCACCCAGCGCCAGCTGCCGCCGACGCGCAGGTCGATGTCCGCGACGGTCACCTCGCCGCGTCTCGCGTTCCACCACTGCTTCACCAGCTCCGGCTCCGTCCACGCGCGGTACACGAGGTGCTTCGGCGCGTCGAAGTCGCGCACGATCAGGATCTGATCGTCGGTCGGGAGCGTCACGCTCGCCGTTCCACTGCTAGCCATCGTCGCCATCTCCTTGCTCCTTGCCTTTCAGTTCCTCCAACACGGCGTCCAACGCCTCGAACCGCTCCGACCACAGGCGCTCGTAGCTCGCGACCCAGTCGTGGATCGGCTTGAGCGCGCTGCCGTTCAGCCGGTAGAGCCGCCGACGCCCTTCCTCTCGCACGGCGACGACGCCGACCTCGCGCAGGACCCGCAGATGCTTGGAGACCTGCGGCTGCGCGAGCCCGAGCCGCTCGACGAGCTCGTTCACCGGCAGCTCGCCCTCGGCGAGCAGATCCACGATCTGCCGCCGCCGGGGCTCGGCCACCGCGTTGAACACGTCCGTCGTCGTCGTCGCTCGTGCCATGGCGACAAATATATACCTATATGGGAATATGTCAATGTCAGATATGGGTGTGATTTGGGTGTAAGACATGCAGATTGGTACGCTGTCGGCATGAAGACGATCCAGGTCCGCAACGTGCCCGACCGCGTGCACCGCACGCTGCGCACGCGTGCCGCCGCCGCGGGCGTGTCGCTCTCCGACTACGCGCTCGGCGAGCTGGAACGCGTCGCCGAACGTCCTCCGGTGGCGGATCTGCTGATGCGTGCCCGCGCTCGCGCCGGCGGCGCCGAGCGCGACGCGATCGTCAGCGCGGTGCGCTCGGGTCGCGACCGCGACTGAGCCGATGCTCGTCGTCGACACATCCGCGGTGCTGGAGGCGCTCGCTGCGCGCGACCCCGCCCCCGGGCTCGTCGAGCGTCTCGCCGGCGACGACGGCCTGCACGGGCCGCACCTGCTCGACACGGAGCTGCTGCACGCACTGCGGCGCCTGACGCGCACCGGCGCGATCAGCGAGGAGCGCGCCGCCGACGCCCGCGGCGACTTCGCCGAGCTCGCGCTTGCGCGCTATCCGCACGAGCCGCTCAACGACCGCGTCTGGGAGCTGCGCCACAACTTGACTGCGTACGACGCGACGTTCGTCGCCCTCGCGGAGGCGCTCGGCGTACCCCTCGTCACCTGCGACGCGCGCCTCGCGTCCGCGTCCGGTCACCGGGCGCGCGTCGAGCTGTTCAGCGTGTCGTAGTCCCAGCGGGTGCCGGCGGCCGGGACGCGCCTACGCCCGCGTGCCGACGGCGAGCAGGTACTCCTTCTCGAAGCGCGCCTGCTCGGCGGTGCCCAGGTTCCACTCGTCGCAGAAGCGGTCGAGCGCCGCGTCGAGCTCCGCCTCGCGACCGCTTCTGGACGCGTTGGCGCGCGCCGCGATCGTCGGGCCGTAGCGGGCCTTGAAGTGCTCGCCGTAGTCGCGGGGGTGCTCGAAGGCGGTGATCTCCAGCAGCTCGCGGTCCAGCATCCGCCAATCGACCCGGTCGCCGAACAGCTCGCGCACGTGGTCCTCGCCGCCCCACAGCGGCGGCGGCTGCGCGCCGGGAGGAGGCGGCGGGGCGAACGGGCCCATCGTCCGGAACAGCGCCCCGATCATCCCCTCCGGCGTCCAGTTCAGCATCCCGATCGTGCCGCCCGGACGGCACACGCGCACCAGCTCGTCGGCGACCTCCTGGTGGTGGGGCGCGAACATCGCGCCGATCGACGACATCACGACGTCGAACGACGCGTCCTCGAACGGCAGCCGCTCGGCGTCGGCCGGGACCCACTCGAGCTCGAGCCCCTCCGCCTCCGCGCGGGCCCGGCCCGCGTCGAGCAGCTCCGGCGTCAGGTCGCTCGCGGTCACCCGCGCGCCGAGCGCGGCCGCCGGCAGCGCGGCGTTGCCGGTGCCGGCCGCCACGTCCAGCACGTCCGCCCCGGCGCCGATCCCGCACGCCTCGACGAGCCGCGGGCCCAGCGGCAGCAGGAACGTCTCGACCATCGACGGGTAGTCGCCCGACGCCCACATCGCGCGGTGGCGGGCCTTCAGATCGGAATCCGGCGCAGCGGCAGACACGTTCAGCTCCCTCTCCTCGATGAGAGCCGAACGTAACGCCGCGCCGGATCTCTGTCCAGCGACCGGGCGCGCCTCAGCGGATCGAGGACCCGATACCGATGCCGCCGTCGACGTCGAGCACGACGCCGGTCAGGTAGCGCGCCTCCTCGGAGCAGAGGAAGGCCGCCGCGGCCGCGATGTCGGTCGGCTCGCCGGTGTGGCCGACGGGGATCTTCGCCGTCAGCTTCTCGCGCGCCGCACCGTTCATCGACGCGAGCATCTGCGTCTCGATCAGGCCGGGCGCGATCGCGTTGACGGTCACGCCGTGGCGCGCCGCCTCGAGCGCGACCCCGCGCGTGAGCCCGACGATGCCCGCCTTCGCGGCGACGTAGCTGGCCTGGCCGAAGTTGCCGCGCCACGACATCGACGAGAACGACAGGATCCGCCCGTAGCCCCGCGCCTTCATCAGCGGCAGCGCGGCGCGCACGCCGTGGAAGGCGCCGGTCAGGTGGACGTCGATCACCGCGTGCCAGTCCTCGTCCCTGATCTGCTCGACGCGGCTGTCGCGGAGGATCCCGGCGTTGTTGACGAGCACGTCGAGGCCGCCCAGCTCAGCCTCCGCGCGTGCGATCCACGCGTCGACCTCCGCGGCCGCGGTCACGTCGACGCGCATGCCGAACGCGCGCACGCCGTGCGCCGCCGTCAGCTCGTCGGCGGCCGCGAGCGCGCCGGCCTCGTCGGCGTCCGCGATCGCGACCGCGCCTCCCTCGGTCGCGAAGCGTTCGGCCATGGCGCGGCCGAGACCCCGCGCGCCGCCGGTGATCGCGACGACGCGTCCTTCATAGCGCTGCATGAGTCTCCTAGGTGGTGGGGGTGGTGGTGGAACGTTCGGCGAAGAAGGAGGCGAGCGCGGCCGGCACGTCGGCCTGCGCCCAGTTGGCGGCGAACGCGCGCAGCTCGGCCTCGAGCCCCGCGGCCGGTGCGAGCTCGTCGAGCTCGTTGAGCAGCGCCTTCACGTTGCGCTGCGCCGGCCCGGCGACGTCCGCGAGCTGCTGCGCGACGGCCTCCGCCTGCTCGTGCAGCTCCCCGGCGGGCACGACCGCCTGGACCCAGCCGCTCGCGAGGAAGGCGTCAGCCGGCAGCAGCTCGCCGGTCAGCAGCAGGCGGCGCGCAAGCCCGGCGCCGACCTTGCGCGGCAGCCGCACGCTCGACCCGCCCGCCGGCAGCAGGCGGTTGCGCACGTGCCCGTCGCCGATCAGCGTGCCGTCGGCGGCGAGCACGACGTCGCACGCGAGCGCCAGCTCGAGCCCGCCCGCCACGACGTGGCCGTGCAGCGCGGCGACGACCGGCTTGGGGCAGCGCTCGAGCCGCGAGATCGCGGCCGAGACCTCGGTCAGGAACGTCGCCGGCTCGCCCGGCTGCCCCGTGATCTCCAGCAGGTGCCGCAGGTCGGCACCGGCGCAGAAGCTCGGCCCGCGGCCGGCGAGCACGACGACCTCCACCCCGTCGTCGGCGCCGGCCTCGGCGACCGCCGCGTCGAGCGCGGCCAGCAGCCGCGCGTCGATCGCGTTGCGCCGCTCGGGGCGGTTCAGCCACAGCCGGCGGACGCCGCCCGCCTGCTCGACCTCCACCTCGACGGCGACCGCGTCCGCTTCGCTCACGACGCCCCGGCCCCGGCGGCCGCCTGCAGCTCGGCGACGCGCTCTCTGCGCAGCACGACGCGCTGGATCTTGCCGCTCTCCGTCTTCGGCAGCCGCTGCGCGAAGCGCACCGTGCGCGGATAGGCGTGCGCGGCGTAGCGCTCCTTGACGAGCTGCTGCAGCTCGCGCGCCAGCTCGTCCGACGGCTCGTGCCCGGCGGCAAGGACGATCACCGCCTCGATCACCTCGCCGCGCGTCTCGTCGGGCACCGCGATCACCGCGCACTCGGCGACCGCCGCGTGCTGCGCGAGCACCGACTCCACGTCGAAGGGGCCGATGCGGTAGCCGGCCATGATGATCACGTCGTCGTCGCGCGCGGAGAAGAAGACGTCGCCGTCCGCGTCCATGCGCCCGGCGTCGCCGGTCAGGTACCAGCGGCCGTCGTCGGTGATCTTCGCGCTGCGCCCGGTCTCGTGCTGGTAGCGCTCGAACGTCATCAGCGGGCTTGCGGCGATCTCGACCGCGAGCCGCCCGAGCGTGTCGAGCGGCGCGACCTCGTCGGCGTCCTCGCGCAGCACCGCGAGCGACCAGCCCGGCAGCGCCTGACCCATCGAGCCGGGCTTGACCGCGCGCGCGACGTCGGGGTGCTGGTGGTTGCCGGCGCACATGCCGAGCTCCGTCTGCCCGTAGTGGTCGTGCACCTCGGCGCCGAGCGCGTCGCGCGCCCACTCGTTGACCTCCGGCGTCAGCGGCTCGCCGGCGCTCGCGGCGCGGCGCAGCTTCACGCCGTCCGTGACGACCCCCGCGGAGCGCAGCGCGCGGTAGACGGTCGGCGCCGCGGCGAAGTTGGTGATCCCGCGGTCGGCGAGCAGGCGCACGGTGCGCTCGGCCGAGAAGCCGCCGCACAGCAGGTAGGTCGGAATCCCCATCGCGAGCGGCGTGACGATCGCGCCGTACAGGCCGTACGCCCAGCCCGGGTCGGCGGCGCACCAGAAGCGGTCGTCGCGCCGCAGGTCGAGGCTGAACTCGTGGTAGGCGAGCCAGTCGGCGACGTACGTCAGCGGGTGCACGACGCCCTTCGGCCGGCCGGTCGTGCCGGAGGTCAGCATGTGCACGAACGGGTGCTGCCCGCCGCCGACGTAGGCCGGCAGCTCGTCGCGCCCGGCGCCGGCGATCAGCGCCGCCAGCTCCAGGTCGCCGTCCGCGGCGGCCGCGCCGTCGACGACGATCTGCCAGCCGCCGGCCGGCACGTCGGGACCGGCCTCCAGCTTCGCGCGCTGATCGGCGTCCACGACGACGACCTTCGCGTCCGTGTCGGTCAGGCGCATCGCGACCGCCTGCGGCCCGAAGGCCGTGAACAGCGGCACGTAGACGGCGCCGAGGCGCCAGGTCCCGAGCATCGTCGTCAACAGCTGCCGGCTCTTGCCCATCAACGTCGCGACGCGGTCACCCGGTCCGACGCCCAGTCCCGCCAACGCAGCGGCCGTCCGCTCGGACGCCGCACGCAGCTCGCCGTACGTCAGCTCGACGCACGACAGGTCCTCCTCGACGAGGGTGATCGCGACGGCGTCGGCGGGGTGCCGGTCGCACAGCAGCCACGCCGCCCCCACCTCCGGTCCAGAGCACTCCTCCAAGAGCGCGCGAACGCGCTCGGCCGTATCGGCCATGGTCTCTCTCCTCTGCTGACTGCTGAACGCGTGTTCAGCTTACAGAGGCGAAGGGCGCGGCGCGAGCAGGCGCAGGATCGCGCCGTGGCAGTCGCGCTGCAGGGCGGCGTGCGTCTGCTCCCAGTCGTCTTCCTGGAGCCACTGCATGAAGCCGCCCTCGACGATCGCGCGCACCTGTCTGGCCGCCAGCGCGACGTCGTCGGCTTCGAACACGCCCGCCTCGACGCCCTGCTGGATCACGAGCGCGTACGAGTCGTTGATGTGTCTGTGCAGCAGGTCGGTCAGCGCGCCGAACGACTCGTGGCGGACCGCGTACTGCACGAGGTCCATGTAGATCAGGTGGTAGTCGCGGTTCGCCCGCGGACTGACGAAGACGGCGTCCATCAGCACCGCCAGCGACTCCCGAGGGTCCTCGATTCCGTCGATCTGACGCTGGATGCGGCGGACCGTCCCGGCGAGCGCCCAGTGCATCGTCTCGATCAGCAGGTTGTCCTTCGAGCCGAAGTGGTAGACGAGCAGCGCCGGGCTCACGCCCAGCTCTCTCGCGATCCCGCGCAGCGACAGCTGCTGGGTGCCGACTCTCGCCATCGCTGCGTACGCGCCGCGCACGAGTCTGATCTCGTGCGGGGAGAACCACTTCGTCTCCAGCGTTATCGGTGCGGTGGCCATGTCGACGCGATCCCTCTCGACGCGAAGGCTACTGCGCCGGGGACCCGGGGCGCTTGACACGAATCGCCCATGCCGACTAGGATACTGAACGATCGTTCAGTATCCTAAGAGAGGGACGCGAGATGCAGGAGCTTGAAGGCGGCGGCAGACGCGCGGTCACGGTCGAGGTGGACGTCCCCGCGCGCATGCGCGACGGCGTCGTGCTGCTCGCGAACGTCTTCCGCCCGGCCGGCGACGACGGCCCCTGGCCCGTGCTCCTCAACCGCACACCGTACGACAAGACGGTCGCCTCGCAGCTGCTGATCGACCCCGTCGTCGCGGCACAGCGCGGCTTCATCGTCGTCGTGCAGGACACGCGCGGGCGCTTCGCCTCCGAGGGCGAGTGGTCGCCGCTGCAGTTCGAGCGCGAGGACGGCCACGACAGCGTCGAGTGGGCCGCGGGCCTGCCCGGCTCCAACGGACGCGTCGGCATGTACGGCGACAGCTACATGGGCAGCACGCAGTGGACGGCCGCGATCGAGCAGCCGCCGTCGCTGAAGGCGATCTCGCCGTCGGTGACGTGGTGCGAGCCGCTCGACGGGCTGCTCGCGCGCGGCGGCGCGCTCGAGCTCGGGCTCGCGCTGCCGTGGGACCTGGCGACCGGCTCGGGCCACATCGCGAAGCTCACCGGCTCCGAGGAGGAGGCGGCGCGCCGGCTCGACGCGCTGATCGCCGACTATGACCGCCTGCAGGACGAGGGCTACTGGCACCTGCCGGTGCACGAGGCGCCGCTGCTGCGCCGCCACGAGGCGCCGGACCTCGGCACGATCCGGATGCTGGAGGACCCGGAGGCGGCGTCGTGGAGCCGCGTCGCGGGCGCCCACGAGCGCGTGACGGCGGCGAGCTTCCACACCGGCGGCTGGTACGACATCTTCCTCCAGGGCACGCTCGACAACTATGTCGCGATGGCCGCGCTCGGCCGTCCGGCGCGGCTGCTCGTCGGGCCCTGGACGCACGACATCCCGGGCGTCGAGCCGTTCGGCGAGCAGACCTACGGGCTGCGCTCCTGGCGCACCGGCATCCCGGCGCACGCGCACGGCGACCACAACGACGAGCAGATCGCGTGGTTCGCGCAGCAGCTCGGCGACGAGGACGCGGCGGCCGGCGCGGACGATCCGCCGGTGCGGATCTTCACGATGGGTCGCAACGAGTGGCGCGACGAGCGGGAGTGGCCGCTCGCGCGGGCGCGCACCGAGCGCTGGCGGCTCGGCGCCGGCGGGACGCTCGGGACCGACGCGGTCGAGGGCGCGCCGAGCGAGCTCGTCTACGACCCTGCGGACCCGGTCCCGACGCACGGCGGCAACACCGTGATGATCGCCGCCTTCCCGCCCGGTCCGTTCGACCAGGCGCGCATCGAGGAGCGCGACGACGTGCTCGTGTTCACGAGCGAGCCGCTCGTCGAGGAGCTGGAGGTGACGGGTCGCGTGCGGGTGGTGCTGCACGCCGAGTCTTCGGCGCCGTCGACGGACTGGGTCGCGCGGTTGTGCGACGTGCATCCCGACGGGCGCAGCTTCAACATCTGCGACGGGATCACCCGCGTCGTCGAAGGCGCCGACAGAGCGGGCCGGGTCGAGATCGACCTGTGGTCCACCTCGAACGCGTTCCTGCCCGGGCACCGCCTGCGCGTGCAGGTCACGAGCAGCAACTTCCCGCGCTGGGACCGCAACCTCAACACCGGCGACCAGCGCGACCCGCGCATCGAGACCGCACGCCAGCGCGTGCATCACGACGCGTCGTGGATCGAGCTGCCCGTCGTCGACTGACGCCGGGCTACGCCGCGTCCCCGGACTCCTGCCCGATCCGGCTCTCGACGAACGCGAGCGCGGCGGCGGCCATCGTGCGGCGCCAGGCGTCGATCAGCTCACGTGGCTGCGCCGCCGCGTCGTCGGCGGCACCGTCGAGCGCGGCGACGACGTCCGCGAGCAGCGCCCGCTGGGCGCGCAGCAGCGGCAGCGGCGAGCGCCCGCGACGGTGGAGCAGGTGGAGCTTCAGCAGCAGGTTCGGGCGCAGCTCGCGGATGCGCGGCTCGGGCGTCCGCAGCCAGCGCGAGACCATCCGCTTCGCCTCCGTCGTCGCGGTCAACTCGGTGCGGCGCGGGGCGGCCTTCCCCGGCTTCACGGCGCTGACCTCCAGCAGGCCCTGCGTGCGCAGGCCGCCGAGCGCCCGGTACGTGAGCTGCTCGGTCAACGACCAGATCTGCCCGACGTCGCCGTCCGGCGCCATCAGCGCGGCGATCGCGTACCCGTGTGCCGGGCGCTCGCACAGCAGTGCGAGGACCGCCCACTCGCCGACGAGCAGCTCAGTCTTCGTGCGCATCCGCGGGCATCGTCACGCATCGCCGTCGCGTCTGTCGAGCGCCACCAGCCGCACCGCCGCGGCGGGAAAGGCGAGCTGCACGGCGCTGCCGCGCTCGAGCCCGAGCCGCCTGGCGTGCTCGGCGCCGCACTCGCAGCGCACCTCGCCGACGTGCAGGCGCACGCGGCCGCCGTCGGGCGCGACGTCGGCGACGTGTCCGTGCAGCGCGTTGAGGTGCGGCGGCGGCGCGTCGAGCCGGACGTCGACGTCCGACGGATGGACGGCGACGCCAACGCGCCCGGCGGCCCGCTCGTCGGCGCGGACCGATCCGCCCGCGTCGAGCGCGATCTCGCTGCCGCCGCCGGGCAGCGGGCGCGCGACGCCGAGCAGCAGGTTGCCGCCGGTGATCGCGGCGACGAACGGATCGGCGGGCCGATCGATCAGCTCGGCGACCGTGCCGAGCTGGCGCAGCGACCCGTCGACGATCGCGCCGACGCGGTCGGCGAGCGCGGCGGCGTCGCGGAAGTCGTGCGTGATCAGCAGCGTCGGCAGCGCCAGCTCGGCCAGCAGCTCGCTCAGCTCCCCGCGCACGATCGCGCGCGTGTGCGCGTCGAGCGCGGCGAGCGGCTCGTCCAGCAGCAGCACCGCCGGGTCGCGCGCGAGCGCGCGGGCGAGCGCGACGCGCTGGCGCTCCCCGCCCGAGAGCGTCCCCGGACGGGCGTCGGCGAGATGGCCGATGCGGAAGCGCTCAAGCAGCTCGTCGGCGCGCGCCGCCCCGGCGAACGCGACGTTCGCGCGCACGCTCATGTGCGGAAACAGCGCGTAGTCCTGGAAGACGAGCCCGGCCGAACGGTCCTCCGGCGGCAGGTCGACGCGCGCGTCGGCGTCGAACCAGGCGACGCCGTCGCAGCTCACGCGTCCCGCGTCCGGCGCGACCAGTCCGGCGACGGCGTGCAGCGTCGACGTCTTGCCCGCACCGGACGGCCCGACGAGCGCGAGCGTCTCGCGCCCGACGCTCAGCGCCAGCCGGAGGCGAAACGAGCGGCGGCGGGCGAGGGAGATGTCGAGCTCGAGATGCGCCATGCGGAGATGAGCTTGTAGCTGAGCAGCACGCCGAGGCTGAGGACGACGAGCAGCACGCTGACCGCGAGCGCGACGTCGAAGCTCGCGTCCAGCTGCTCGTAGATCCCGAGCGTGAGCGTCTGCGTGACGCCGCGCACGTTGCCGGCGAACATGATCGTCGCACCGAACTCGCCGATCCCGCGCGCGAACGCCAGCACCCAGCCGGCCAGCAGGCCGCTCGCGGCCAGCGGCAGCGAGACGCGCAGGAACGTGCGGGCCGGTCCGGCGCCGAGCGTGCGCGCGGCGGCGGGCAGCTGCGGGTCGACGGCCTCGAACGACGCGATCCCCTGGCGCACGTAGAACGGCGAGGCGACGAACGTCACCGCCATCACCACCGCCCACTCGCTGAACGGCAGCACGATCCCGGCGTCCTGCAGCGGGTCGCCGAGCAGCCCGCCGGCGCCGAAGGCGGCGAGCAGGCCGATGCCGGCGACCGCCGGCGGCAGCACGAGCGGCAGCTCGGTGAGCGTCACCAGCAGCGCGCGGCCGCGGAAGCGGCGCGTCGCGAGCAGGTAGGCCGTCGGCGTGCCGAACGCGACGATCAGCACGTTGGCGATCGCGTTCGTGCGCGCGGTGACGGCGAGCATGTCGGTCACCGCCGGATCGCCGAGCAGCCCCGGCAGGTCGGCGAGCGGGACCTCGGCGAACAGCGCCACCAGCGGCAGCGCCAGGAACGTCAGCGTGACGCCGGCGCTGAGCGCGAGCAGCGCGGTGAAGCCCGCGTGCCGCGCCCCGCCGTGCCGCCCCCGCGCCATCGTCTCAGCCGCGCGGCGGCAGGCCGAATCCGCCGGCGCGCAGCACGCCGCGGCCCTTGGAGCCGACGACGCGTCTGATGAACGCGTTCGCGCCCGACGTGTCAACCCCGGACCGCTTGACCGCGCACAGCTGGTAGCGGACGGGCGGCTGGGCCCAGCTGGGCAGCGCGATCGTCTTCACGCGGTCGGCGACGATCCTGCCGTCCGTGACGTAGGCGAAGCCGGCGTCGGCCGAGCCGAGCGCGACCTTCGACGTGATCCCCGCCACGTTCGACTCCTGGCTGACCGTGTTGCTCGAGAGGATCGAGCTGAGCCGCATGCGCGCGAGCAGCTTGCGCGTGTAGTCCCCGATCGGGACGCCCGCGGTGCCGATCGCGATCCGCCGCCCGCCGTCGCGCAGGCTGTAGACGGATCTGACGTGGCCGGGGTTGTCCTTCGGCACGAGCACCACGACGACGTTCGTCGCGAACGTGACCGGGCGCGAGCAGCGGCCGGCCTCGAACAGCGCCTGCGCCTCCTTCGGGCTCGCCGAGGCGAACACGTCGGCGGGCGCTCCTCTCTCGATCTGCAGCTGCAGCGCGTTCGACCCGGCGAAGTTGTACGTCGCGTCCTGGATCTGCGGGAACGCGTCGCGCAGCGACGCGGCGGCGTAGACGCTGAGCGCGTGCGCGCCGGCGGGCGCCGCCAGCGCCACGAGCGCCGCCAGCAGCAGCGTGCGCTTGATCTGTCTCGTCATCGGTCCGGCTCCTTTCAGCCCGGCGCCACGCCGGGCGTGAGCAGGTAGCGGTCCAGCTGCGCGCCGACCTGCTCGACGCCTTGCGGCGCCGGCACCTCGGTCTGGTCGGCGCCGCCGCGCAGCGTGCGCCACCAGGCGAGCTGCTGCACGTCGTACGCCAGCAGCCGGCCGAGCAGCAGCCGCGTCGAGCGGTCCTCGGCGTTCTGCACGCCGTTCAGGTAGAGGCCCACGAGCAGGCCCTCCAGCTCGCGCCCCAGCACGGCGATCCCCGTGCGCGTCGCGAGCGCGTCGCCGGGCAGCGCGACCTCGAAGTCGTCCCTGCGGATCGCGTCGTCTCCCAGCGCGTCGTCGAGCAGCGCCACCTGCTTCGCCTTCGCAGCGCGCGCGAGTCCGGCCCGCCGCCGCTCCGGCGCCGGCAGCACCGCCGCATGCCGGGCCGCGCGGTAGAGCTCGAGCGTGATGCGCTCGCCGACCGCGCCGAGCTGCACGAAGCCGACGTCGTCGGCCACCGGCGTCGCCTGCGGGAGCGCCGCGGCCGCCTTGGAGGCGAGCGCCCCGCCGCCGATCAGCGTGCTCGCGCCGATCGCCCCAAGTCGCAGGAACCGCCCTCGATCGATCGCTTGCACTGTCGACCTGCTCCTTTCCGGATCCACGCGAAGCCGCGCGATGCGCCAGAGTACACAGGCAATGAGTAGTGATGCGCCGCGGCGACTCTCGCGCCTTCCCGCGCTCGCAGGCATCGCCCTCGTCATCGCCGGCTGCGGCGGCACGGACGAGCCGGCGCCGCCCACGTCCGCGGCCGCATCCGGCCGCGTCCCCGCGCTGCTGAGCGCGCCCCGCGAGCCCGGCGAGCTCGTCCTGCACGGCGAGGCGTCGCCCGCGACGCGCGGCCCGTTCGCATTCCACGGCCGCTACCGCGTCCGCTTCGCGCAGTACGCGCCGGAGGACCCGCGGCTCGACTTCGGCGCCCAGACCGCGTTCGTCGCCGCGCTGCGGCCGGGCACATCGCCGCGCAGCCGCAGCATCCGGCTGTTCCGGTCGGCGACCGCGGGCGGCAGCCGGCAGATGCGACTCGACGGCCGCTACCGCGTCGAGATCGCCTTCGGCGACTTCCCCTACGTCGTCCGCTTCACGCCGGCGCCTCGCGCTCCGGCAACTCGTCCACGAAGCGCACGGGGGGCAGCTTAGGCGGGCATCAGCCCGCGCGTCCGCTCCAGCACGGCGCGGGCGAGCACGTCCGGGTCCCACTCCCAGTGCCGCTCGCTCTTCATCTCGACCGCCCACGTCCCGGCGTACCCGGTCGCGAGGATCGCGTCGATCGCGTCGCGCAGCGGCAGCACGCCCTCGCCGGGCAGCGCGGTGCGGTCCTCGTCGCGCCATTGCGGCCCCGCTCTCGCGTGCGTGTCGCCGACGTGGGCCGAGAGGATCAGCGCGGGGTCGAGCCGCGCGACCTCCTCCCACGGCACCCCCACCGTCCACAGGTGCCACGTGTCGAGGCACAGGCCGACGCGCTCGGCGCCCACCTCCTCGATCACCTCCAGCGCCTGCGCGAGCGTGCGGAAGCGCGAGAAGACGACCGGCTCGACCGCCAGCCGCACGCCGTGCGCGCCGGCCGCGGCGGCCAGCTCGGTCAGCGCGTCCACGAGCGCGCGCCGCTGCCCGGGCCAGTCGTCCGCCTCGAAGCCGTCGAGCGCCACGACCTGCAGAGCCGGGCAGTCGAGCTGCGCCGCGACCGCCGCCATGCGCGCGCACTCCGTCAGCAGGCGCTCGCGCGTTGCCGCGTCGCGGCGCTCGATCGGCAGCAACGTGTCGAGCATCGTCACGCGCAGCGGACCGAGCTGCTCGCGCAGGTCCTCGACCGTGAAGCCGGCGTCGAGGTAGCGCACGAGCTTCGGGATCCACAGCTCGATCGCGTCGTAGCCGGCGTCGCGCGCGACGCGCACGTCGGTCGCGACGTTCGTGTGCAGGGTGGTCGCTGCGTGCAGTGCGTATTCCATGCTCCTCCTCACCGGACCGCTGCCGCGAGCGCGCTCAGCAGCTCCGCCGAGCGCGGGTCGCCCGCGGGATCGTCGCGCATCAGGTTCATCACATAGGAGAGGCCCACGCGCTGCTCGGGCCAGGCCGCGTGGATCGAGCCGCCCGCGCCCGTGTGCCCGAACGCCTCCGGCACCGGGCCGAGCACCATCCGCTCGATCTGCAGCTCGTAGCCGACGCCGAAGGCCTGCTGCTCGTCGGTGCCCGCGTCGACGAAGCGGCTCAGCTCGCGCCGTCCCAGCTCCAGCGTCTCCGGCGCCAGCAGCCGCACGCCGTCCAGCTCGCCGCCGCGTGCGAGGCAGCCGTACAGCCGCGCGACCGAGCGCGCGGTGCCGATCGCGTTCGCGCCGGGGATCTCGGCGGCGTGGAACGCGGGTCGGTTCCACGGCAGCTCGGCGTCGCCGAAGATCGGCGGGTTGCGCCATACGCGCCGCAGCAGCTCGTCGCGCTCGAGCGACTCCGCGTCGAGCAGCATCCCCCACGTCGCGTCGGTGACGAGCGTCGTGACGCGCGGCTCCAGCTCCTGCGGCAGCCCGATCCACAGATCGAGGCCGAGCGGCGCGGCGATCTCCTCGGCGAAGAAGCGCCCGACGCTGCGCCCGTCGACCTGCCGCACGAGCTCGCCGGCGAGCCAGCCGTACGTCAGCGGGTGGTACATCGCGGCCGCGCGCGGGTCGGTCTCCTGCGCCTGCGCGGCGAGCAGCTCGGCGAGCCGCGGGCCGTCGGTCAGGTCGTCCTCCTTCAACGGCGCGGCGACGCCGGGCATGCGCGCGCGATGCGACATCAGCTCGGCGACCGTGACCGCCTGCTTGCCGTTCGCCGCGAACGCCGGCCAGTGCGCGCAGACCGGGTCCTCGAGCGCGAGCCGGCCGCGCTCGATCAGCAGCAGCACGCACGTCGCCACGAGCGCCTTCGTGCCGGAGAAGATCAGCTGCAGCGTGTCGCGCTCCCACGGGCGCCCGTCGACGCCGGGCTCCGCCCGGCCGCCCCACAGGTCGACGACCAGCTCGCCGTCGCGATAGGCCGCGAACGCCGCGCCCAGCTCGCCGCGCTCGCGGAAGTTCTGCTCGAAGACCTCGGCGACGGGCTCGAAGCCCGGCGCCACCGATCCGTGCACGTCCATGCATGCCTCCTAGGGGCTTGGGGGGAACGCCGGTCGCGCGGGCGCGACCGGCGGTGGCGCCGCTCCCAGCTGGCCGGGCAGCACGTGGCACCACGAGCCGTGGCGCGGCGAGACGTCGACGCGCGGCGGGTCGATCTCCGCGCAGATCTGCTGCGCAAGCGGGCAGCGGGTGCGGAAGCGGCAGCCGCTGGGGATGCGCATCGCCGACGGGATCTCGCCCTTGACCGCGACCTTCTCGCGCGTGCGCCGCTCGCGCGAGGGCTGCGCCGCCAGCAGCGCCGCCGTGTACGGGTGCGCCGGCCGGGCGAAGACCCGCTCCGTCGGGCCGTACTCGACGATGCGGCCGAGGTACATCACCGCGACGTCGTCGGCGACGTGGCCGACGAGCGGCAGGTTGTGCGAGATGAAGATCATCGTCAGGCCCAGCTCGCGCCGCATCTGCGCGAACAGGTTGAGGATCTGCGCCTGGATCGAGACGTCGAGCGCGCTCGTGACCTCGTCGGCGATCAGCATCTCCGGCTCCGTCGCGAGCGCGCGCGCGATCGCGACGCGCTGGCGCTGGCCTCCCGACAGTGCGCGCGGGGGGCGCCCGGCGAGCGTGCGCGGCAGGCCGACCTGGTCGAGCAGCTCGTGCAGCCGCCGCTCGCGGCCGCCCTTGTCGACGAGCCCGTGGACCTGCGCGGCCTCCATGATCGCGTCGCCGATCGCGAGGCGCGGGTTGAGCGACGAGTAGGGGTCCTGGTAGATCAGCTGCACCTGCCGCCGGACGCGCCGCAGCTCCTCGTGACCGGCCGTCAGCAGCTCCTGCCCGCGGAAGCGGATCGATCCCTCGTCGGGCTCGAGCAGGCGCACGATCGCCTTCGCCAGCGTGCTCTTGCCGCTGCCCGACTCGCCGACCACCCCGAGCGTGCGCTCGCGGCGCACGCTCGCGGAGACGCCGTCGAGCGCCATCAGCCGGGGCGCCGGCTCGCGGCGCAGCGCCGCGCCGAGCCCGCGCCGGCCGCGATAGGCCTTGCGCACGCCCTCGATCTCGAGCAGCAGCTCGGGCTCGCCTGCCTGCGCCACGTTCGTCTCCTCGCTCATCGTGAGCCTCCGACGCACTGCGGCTTGATGCACGCCGATCCGTGCTGCGGCACCGGCCGGTCGAGCTCCATCGAGGCCGCTCCGCAGGCCTCCTCGGCGTACTCGCAGCGCGGCACGAACGGGCAGCCGTCCGGCAGGTTCGCGAGCGTCGGCGGCTGGCCCTTGATCGAGTGCAGCGACCGGCCGGGCTCGGGTCTCGCCGGCAGCGTCGAGGCCATCAGCGCCTCCGTGTACGGATGGCGCGGCGAGTCCAGCACCTCGGCGACGCTGCCGTGCTCGACCACGTGGCCGGCGTACATGACGGTCAGCGCGTCGCACTCCTGCGCGACGACGCCGAGGTCGTGCGAGACGAGCACCATCGCCATCTGCTCCTCGCGCCGCAGCTCGGCCAGCAGCGCGAGCACCTGGTCCTGCACGGTGACGTCGAGCGCGGTCGTCGGCTCGTCCGCCAGCAGCAGCGCCGGTCTCGGCGCGAGCGCGATCGCGATCATCACGCGCTGGCGCATCCCGCCGCTCAGCTGGTGCGGGTAGTCGCGCATGCGCTGCGCCGCCGACGGGATGCCGACGCGCTCCAGCAGCGCGACCGCCTCGCGCGTCGCCTCCGCACCCTGCAGGCGCCGCTTGACGCGCAGCACCTCCTTCAGCTGACTGCCGATCGACAGCACCGGGTTGAGCGCGCTGCCCGCGTCCTGGAAGACCATCGCGATCTCGGACCCGCGCACGCGGTCGAGCGCGTCCTGCCCGAGCCCGAGCACGTCGCGTCCGTTCAGCAGCGCCTGCCCGGCGAGCACCTTGCCCGGCGCCTCCAGCCCGACGAGCGAGCGCAGCGTGGCGCTCTTGCCGCAGCCGGACTCGCCGACGAGCCCGAGCACCTGCGCCGGCATCACGTCGAACGAGACGCCGTCGGCGGCACGGACGATCGTCCCGTCGCCGTCCGCGAAGGCGACCGACAGGTCGCGCACGCTCAGCAGCGGCTCGACCATCACTTGCCCCACGAGACGTCGTGGCCGAGGCGCGCGGCGAGCCCGTCGCCGAGCAGGCTGAAGCCGAGTCCGACGACCACCAGCACCGCGCCCGGCAGGACCGAGATCCACCACGCGCTCAGCACGTACTGCTGGCCGTCGCTGATGATGCTGCCCAGCTCCGCCGTCGGCGGCTGCACGCCGAGCCCGAGGTAGGACAGCGTCGCCAGGAAGACGATGTTCATCACGACGTCGATCGTGCTGTAGACGATCGCCGGCTGGACGACGTTCGGCAGCGCGTGGCGGAGCAGCGTGCGGCGCTTCGAGTAACCGAGCGTCTGCGCCGCGTTGACGTAGTCGCGCTCGCGGATCGACAGCATCTCCGCGCGCGTGAAGCGCGCGTAGAGCGCCCAGCCGGCCGCCGGCACGCCGATGTAGACGCCCGTCAGCCCGGGGCCGACGGCGGCGATGATCGCGATCACGAGCACCAGGAACGGGAACGCCAGCACGACGTCCGCGAGCCGCATGATCAGCGTGTCGACGATCCCGCCGAAGAAGCCGGCGAGCGATCCCAGCGCGATCCCGATGACGACCGAGATCGCCGTCACCTCGATCGCCACGCGCAGGTCGAGCGCCATCCCCGCCAGGCAGCGCGACAGGATGTCGCGGCCGACGTCGTCGGTCCCGAACCAGTGCGCCGACGAGGGCGGGCTGAGCGCGGCGTCGAGATCCTGCGCGTTCGGGTTCGGCAGCCCCAGCAGCGGGTGCGCGATCGCGAGCACGACGAGCGCCGCGATCACGCCGATGCCGATGCGCCGCGAGACGACCTCCCAGCGGCGGTCGGCGCGGCGGCGGCGCGCGAGCGCGGCGGCGATCGCGTCGGCCGTCGCGCCGCTGCTTGCGAGCGCGCTCACAGGCGCACCCGCGGATCGAGGAAGACGTAGGCGAGGTCGGCGGCGAGGTTCCCGAGCACGACGACGAGTGCGAAGATGAACGTCAGGCCCTGCACCGTCGGGTAGTCGCGCGCGGTCACCGACGTCACGAGCAGCGAGCCGAGGCCCGGCAGCGCGAACACCTGCTCGACGACGACCGCGATGCTGAGCAGCGTGCCGATCGAGGCGCCGACGAACGTCACGCTCGACGTCAGCGAGTTGCGCAGCACGTGCCGCACGAGCACGCGGCGGCGGCCGAGCCCGCGCGCGCGGGCCGACTCGACGAACTCCGAGCGCAGCGTCTCGATCGTGCTCGAGCGCAGCAGCCGCATCGCCACCGGGAACACGAACAGCGCGATCGCGATCGCGGGCAGCGTCAACGTTCTGAAGACGCCCGCGGGCACCGAGCCGTCGTAGCCGTTCGTCGGGAAGAGGCCCAGCTCCAGCCCGAACACGAGCGCCAGCATCAGCCCGAACCAGAACGACGGCACGGCGTACAGCACGACCGTCGTCAGGCGGATCACGTGGTCGGTGAGGCGGTTCGCGCGGATCGCGCTCAGCAGCGCGAGCGGGACCGCGAGCACGAACGAGATCGCGATCGCGTACGCGACGAGCGCGAGGCTCGGCCCCAGCCGCGGCCCGACCAGGGTCGAGACCGGCGCGTGCGACGTGATCGACTCGCCGAGGTCGCCCGTCACGAGGTCGCCGAGGTAGTGCACGTACTGCTGCGGCAGGCTGTCGTCGAGCCCCAGCTGGTGGTCCAGCCGCGCGACCGCCTCGGCGCTCGCGCGGGGCCCGAGGACCACGCGGCCGGGATCGCCGGGCACGAGGTGGATCACCACGAACACGATCAGCGTCACGCCCCACAGGACGAGCAGTCCCTGGAGCATCCGCCGTGCCACGTACCCGGCCATCGCTCAGCGTCCCGTCGCGCTCACTTCGCCAGCCACGTTCTGCCCAGCAGCGGCCAGAAGGTGCCGACGGCGACGAAGTTGTGCACGTTCGTCCGCACCGCGAACAGGTTCGGCACGTACACGAGGCTGATGATCGGCTGCTCCTCGTGCAGGATCTGCTGGTACTCCGAGAAGGCGCGTCTGCGCGTCGCCTCGTCGAACGTCGTCGTGGCCTCCTCCACGAGTCTGCGCGCCTGCGCGTTCTCCCAGCCGTGGAAGGGGAAGTTCCCCGGCTTCGGCGGAGCGACGAAGAACGTGTCGAACTCGTCGTCGACCGACACGTCCGAGGTCTGGTCGGTCGGGCGCAGGTTGATCAGGTCGAAGTCGCCCTTGACCAGATCGTTGATCGCGGAGGCGTAGTCGCGCTCCTGGATGACCAGTCTGATGCCCGCCTGCGCCCACGACGCCTGCAGGATCGTCGCGACCTGCTTGGCGACGGCGTCGCCGCTGCTGATCGTGAGTCTCAGCGTGAGCCCGTCGTAGCCGGCGTCCGCCAGCAGCCTTCTGGCTCTCGCGACGTCGTACGGATACGGCTGGATCGACGTGTCGAGGTACTTCGTCGGCATGTTGGCCGTCGCCGAGACGGGCGCCACGCCGTGGAAGACGATCTGCGAGATTCTCTCCAGCGGCGTCGCGTAGACGAGCGCCTGGCGCACCGGCACCTTGCTGAGCGGCCCTCTGAAGCCGTTGACGAGGATCCAGTCGCTCGCGAACGCGTGCTGCGAGAAGACCTGCGTCCCGGGCGATCTGCCGACGCGGTCGAGCTGCGAGAAGGGCACGCCTTCCGCGATGTCGGCCGAGCCGCTCTCGACCGCCAGCATGCGCGCGTTGTCGTCCGCGATGTACTTGTAGGTGATCCCGTCGAGGTACGGCAGGCCCTCGCGCCAGTAGTGGGGATTTCTCTTCAGCTGGATCGTCGGGTTGCCGGGCGAGAAGCTCGTCACCATGAACGGGCCCGTGCCGACGGGCTGCGTGCCGAACCCTCTGTCGCCGAGGCGCTTTATCTCGCGCTCCGAGACGATGTTCATCAGCGTCAGGTAGTTGAGGATCGCCGGAGTCACTCTGTTGAGCGTCATCCGGATGTGCTCGGGGTCCGTCACCTCGATCGATCTGATCGCGGTGAGCAGCGTCGAGCGGTTCGCGTCGATCTTCGGGTTGCGCTCGGTGTCGAGCGAGAACTTGATGTCCTCCGCCTTCAGCGGCTGCCCGTTCGAGAAGCGCACGCCCTGGCGCACGTGGAAGGTGTACACGAGCTTGTCGTCGCTGACTCTCCACGAGTCCGCGAGGCCCGGCGCGAGCACGCTCGGGTCGGGCGTCGCCTCCACGACCTGGTCGTAGATCTGCATCTGGATCATCAGCTCGGCGTTGCCCTCGCCGATCCAGGGCGTGAAGCTCGCCGGCTGCACGCCGCGGGCGAACGTCAGCACGCCGCCTCTGACGGGCGTGCCCTCCGGCTGGAACGGCTTGTTGACGCTGATCGGCGAACCGCCGCCCTTGGTGGCGCCGGTGCTCGTAGACGACGCGCCTCCACAGGCGCCCAGCAGCAGACAGGTGAGGCCGACCGCGACAAGGGCGGCCGCGGCGCGAATGCGCCGGACGACGATGGACATCATGCTCTCTCTCCCTCGGATGCCGTGCGACCAGCATCCATACGTGGGTGACTCTGGCCGATTAAATATCGGACGCAGGCACCCGTCAACGTATCAATCCAGTCGCTTTTTCACAGCTCTTGTGGAAGGGCTGTTGCCACGGCGCCGATTTCCGTTCGCTCTTGGATCGCCACCGGTCATCGGATCGTCGGCAGCTCGATCCACGATCCGCGGTCGGTCTCGTGGTGGAGGCGCTGGCGCGCGCGCTCGAAGAGCGCATCGCGCTGGTCGCCCGTGTTGAGGTTGCGCTCCCACCGCGGGAACGAGCTGCTCGTCACGTGCACGCGCAGGCGGTGCCCGGCCAGGAAGACGTTGCTGGTGGACCACAGGTCGATCTCGACCCGGCCCGGCTCCTCGGCGCCCGCGGCTACGCGCGCGATCCCGTCGCAGAGGTTGAACGAGCGACCGTCCGGATGCACGTCGCACAGGCGAGCGACCCAGTCCGCCGACGGCGCCGAGGACTCGGCGTGCAGCACCACCCGCACACGACCGGTCACCTCCAGCTCGGCGGCGAGCGGCTCGGACGTGAACACGAGCACGTCCGGCCGCGCCTCCACGGCAGCCTGGTCCAGCGGGCCCGGGGGATACGCGGGCCACATGACGGTCGGCCCGCCGACGGTCGGGACCGGATCGGCCGGGTCGGAGACGAACTCGCTCGACGCCGCGGCGGCGGCGGGGGCTTCGCGATCGAGCGAGCCGTCTGTGCGCAAGAACCACCGCTCACGCACGGCGCGGGCGGGCGGCCACTCCTGCTCGTCGCGCCACTCGTCGCGGCCCATCACGAAGATCCGCACGGGCGCCTCGGGCAGCTCCGCGTCGAAGTCCTCCACGAGCTGCTCGCGCAGCCACGCCAGCTGCAGGTCCTTCACGTCGCCGTGCGGGTGGACCTCAGCGTCGCGGCCGGCGCGGAGACCGTGGCGCAGCTCGCCGATCGGGTCCGCGAAGTGCCCGTGCGTCCATGGGCCGACCAGCAGTCGCGCCGGGCGGCCGTTCGCGACCATCGCCGCGTAGTTGTCGAGCGTCCCCTGCAGGAAGCAGTCGTGCCAGCCGCCGACGTGGAAGCTCGGCACCTCCACCAGCGCGTGGCGGCCGGCGACGCGGCAGCGCTCGGCGATCGCCGGGTCGGTCAGCACACCCAGACCGCCGAGATCGGGAACCCCGTGGCGCCGGAGCGCCGCGGGCGACTCGACGGGCAGCTGCCAGTGGACGTCCCCGCCGTCCCCCAAACGGTCGATGTCGCCGACGAGCGCGTCGAGCGCGTCCTCGCCTGCGCCCGTTCGCGCAAGATGGTCGAGCCCGGTCGTGAGCGTCCAGCGGACGGTCAGGCCCAGCTCCAGCGCGCCGCCGCGCGCGAACAGGCCGTCGAGCGGCTCGCTCCAGGTCATCAGCGGGCTGATCGCCGCGAGCGAGGGCGGCCGCTCGATCGCCGGGAGCCACTGCGTGCCGCCGCCGTAGCTGCCGCCGTAGGTGCCGACGTGCCCGTTGGAGCCGGGCAGCGTGGCGGCCCACTCGATCGCGTCGTAGCCGTCCTGCGCCTCGAAGCCCAGCGGATCCCATGCGCCGTCGGACGCGTGGCGACCGCGCGTGTCCTGCACGACGACCAGGAAGCCGCGCCGCGCGGCCTCGACCGGATCGATCCCGCACCAGGCGATCTCGCCGAAGAGGTCCTTGCGGTACGGCGTGCGCAGCAGCAGCGTCGGCCACGGACCCTCGCCCGCGGGGCGGTAGACGTTCGCGCGCAGCGTGACGCCGTCGCGCATGACGGCGGGGACGTCGAAGGCGATGCGGACGCCGCCGGCCATGGTGCTCATCGCGACAGCATCGGCGCGCCGCTGTCGCGGTCCCATTGGCCGGGGACGGCCGCGAGCAGTGCGCGGGTGTAGTCGTCGCGCGGGTGGTCGAGCAGCTCGAGCACCGGCCCTTGCTCGACGATCTCGCCGCGGTAGAGGACGTAGATGCGCTCGGCGGCTTGGCGCACGACGGCGAGGTCATGTGTGATGAACAGGTAGCTGACGCCGGTCTCGCGGCGGATCTCGGTGAACAGGTCGAGCACCTGCGCCTGCACCGAGACGTCGAGCGCGGAGACCGGCTCGTCGCAGATCACCACGCGCGGCTCGAGCGCGAGCGCACGCGCGATCGCCACGCGCTGACGCTCGCCGCCCGAGAGCGCCTGCGGCTTGCGCTCGGCGTACCCCTGCGGCAGCCCGACCAGCGACAGCAGCTCGTGCAAGCGGCGCTCGACCGCTCTGCGATCGCGCCCGAGACGCAGCGCAATCGCCTCGCGCAGCGTCACGCCGACCGTCTTCGTCGGGTTCAGCGACGAATACGGATCCTGGAAGACGTACTGGACCAGGCCGTGCAGCCGCGCACGCTCCTCACGCGGCAGCCGATCGCGGCGGCCCGCGTCGATCCCGGCGATCTCGATCGAGCCCGAGGTCGGCGTCTCCAGCCCGACGAGGCAGCGCGCGAGCGTCGTCTTGCCCGAGCCGGACTCGCCGACGAGGCCGACGCTCTCGCCGGCGCCGATCTCGAGCGAGACGCCGGCGAGTGCCACGACGCCGTCCTCGCCGCCGCGACCGCGGCCGTTCGCGAAGACCTTGCGCAGCTCGCGAATCACGACGACCGCACCGTCGGAGGACGCCGCCGGCGCCGCCACGACCGCCGCCTGCGCCTCCACGGGCCGCTGGCGCAGCGCGGCCATCTCGGGCTCGATCTCCTCGACGCGCACGCAGGCGCTCTCGCGCCCCGCGCCGACCTCGCGCAGCGGCGGCCTGCCCGCGACGCACGCATCGGTCGACCACGGGCAGCGCGCCGCGAACGCGCACACGTCCGTGACCTCGTCGGCGCGCGGCACGCTGCCCGACATCAGCAGCGAACTGTTGCCCACCGTCGCCACGTCGGGCTCTGCCAGCAGCAGCCCAAGCGTGTACGGATGAGCCGGCTGCTCCTCGACCGCCCCGGCGCCACCGGTCTCAAGCAACGAGCCCGCATACATCACCTGCACGCGGTCGCACATCGAGAACGCCATCCGCAGGTCGTGGGTGATGATCACGAGCCCCATCCCGCGCGCCTCCTGGATGCGCCGCATCAGCAGCCAGATCTCCTTCTGCGTGGTCACGTCGAGCGCCGTCGAGAACTCGTCCGCGACCAGCACCTTCGGGTCGTTCGCGAGCGCCGCCGCGAGCGCGACGCGCTGGCGCATGCCGCCCGAGAGCTGCCACGGGTAGCGGTCGGCGACGACCTCGGGGTCGTGAATGCCGACCTCGGCGAGACGGCGGACGGCCTCCTCGCGGCGTTGCGCGCGCGATCTGCGCCCACCGCCGACGGCGACGATCTGCGTGCGGCACTTCATCAGCGGGTTGAGCGTCGTGAACGGATCCTGCATCACAAGCGCAACCTCGCTGCCGCGCACGCGCCGCAGCGCACGCTCGTCGGCCGCGACAAGGTCATGGCCGTCGAGCAGCACGCGCCCGGAGGCACGCAGGCCGCGCGGCAGCAGCCCGACCATCGCCCGCGCCGTCAGCGACTTGCCGCTGCCCGACTCCCCGACGATCGCCAGCACCTCGCCCGCATGCACCGCCAGACTCACACCGTCCACGAGCGTCCGCGCCTCATCCTCGAGCACCGCCTCGATACGCAGATCCTCGACCGCAACCAGCGGCGCGCCTCTCACGAACGTCATCGCGCCCGCCCCCGCTGCTCGAGCCGCTCGTAGGCCCAGTCGCCGACGACGTTCGCCGCCGCCGCCGTCAGCAGGATCATCAACGCCGGCGCCATCGCAGCCCACGGATTCACCGTCAGCAAGTTGCGATTGTCGAAGAGCATCCGCCCCCAGTCCGGTGCGCCCTCGCTCACGCCCAACCCCACGAACGACAGCCCGGCCAACGACACGAGCCCGAACGTGAAGTCCAGGCACAGGTCGACGACGATCAACGCGACGATGTTCGGCAGGATGTGCGACACCATGATCCGCCACCGCGGGAGGCCCATCACACGCGCCGCCTCGACATACGCACGCGGCCGCTGCTCGAGCGTCACGCTGCGGATGATGCGCGTGTCCCACGGCGCCGCCAGCAACGCCAGCAACACGACCGCGATCGCGTAGCCGCCGTTGAAGGCGCCCGCCACCACGATGATCACCAGCAGCGGCGGCAACGCCAGCAGCAGATCGACACCGCGCATGATCCCCGCCTCGCTCCACCCGCCGAAGAAGCCGGCGAACAGGCCGAACGTCACGCTGATCACCATCGCGCCGAGCGCGATCGCGAGCGCGCCGAGCACCGGCGAGCGCGTCCCCACGATCACGCGGGACAGGATGTCGCGACCGAGGTCGTCGGTCCCGAGCCAATGCGCGCCGCTCGGACCGCCGACCCCGGCCAGCAGGTCCTGCTCGCCCGGAGCGTGCGGCGCAAGCAGCGGACCGATCACGACGAACACGGCGATCAGCGCGAGCCACGCGAGCGCGATCGTGACGATCGGCGATCGCCAGCGCCGCACGCGGCGGCGCCCGGCGACCACCGGAGGGAGCGGTGTCGCGACCCCGCTCATGCCGTCCCCTGCCCGAAGCGAATCCGCGGATCGATCGCGAGATACAACAAGTCCGTCAGCAGGTTGATCACGATCACGACGAGCGCGATCACGAGCACCACGCCCTGCAGCATCGGCAGGTCGCGCGCGTGCGCGGACTCGACCAACAGCGACCCGAGCCCCGGCAGCGAGAACACCTGCTCCACGAGCACCGCCCCGCCGACCATGTAGCCGAGGATCAAGCCGCCCGCCGTCACGACCGGGATCAGCGCATTGCGCAGCGCGTAGCGAACGACGACCTGCGGGCTCGAGACGCCGCGAGCGCGCGCGAACACGACGTAGTCCTGGTCGAGCTCGCGCACCATCGCGGCGCGCGTCATCTTCACGACGACCGCCAGCGCCGTCGCGGTCAGCGCGACCGCCGGCAGGATCAGGTGCTCGGCGCGGCCGCCGGCGCCGTCGCCTTCGCCGAACGAGGGAAGCCACCCGAGCGTCACCGCAAACAGGTAGATGAGCAGGATGCCGGTCACGAAGGGCGGCAGGCTGACGCCGACCACGGTGCTGCCGACGATCGAGCGGTCAAGCGCGCCGCCGCGCCGAAGCGCCGCCCACACGCCGAGCGGGATCCCCAGCAGCAGCGTCAGCACGAAGCTCACGCCGGCCAGCTCCAAGGTCAGCGGGGCCTTGTCGCGGATCACGTCGATCACGTCCTGGCGCGAGTTGACCGACTCGCCGAAGTCGAGGTGGAGAGCCGAGCCCGCCCAGCTCGTGTAGCGGCCGAAGAACGAGCCGTTGAGGTGGTACGTCTCCCGCAGCCCCTGCACGATCTCCGGCGTCCGGGGACGCCCGCCCAGCAACAGCTGGACAGGGTCCCCGGGCGTCAGCGCGAGCAGCGCGAACGTCCCGAACGAGATCGCGATCAACAGCACCACGGCCGCCGCCAGGCGCCGGATCACGAACCGCGTGACGTAATGCCCGCTCATCGACCTACTGCGATGCGGCAGCGCGGATGCTCGACATCCACGGCGTCAGGAAGCTCGTCCAGAAGCCGTAGCCGTCCAGCACGAGCTTCGTGTTGACGGCCGCCACCGTGTTGTCCCACCACAGGACGGTGAACGGCAGCTGCTCGTTCGCGATCGCGAGGCCCTGCATGATCTTGTCGACGCGCGTGGTGGCGTCGGGATCGGCCGTCGCGTCCGCGATCAGGCTGTCGAGCTGCTCGTTCTTGTAGCCGGACATGTTGAACCCGTTCGGCACCGCCTGACAGCTGCACAGCGCCTGCCCCATCAGGTTCAGCGGATCCGGATAGTCGGCCGCGCCGGGGCCGGCGACGAGCGAGAAGTCGGGTCTCGGCACGAACAGCTTCGCGAAGTCGGCGTCCGTGATCGTGCGCAGCTTCAGGTCGACGTTCAGCTCCTTCAGGCTCTGCGCGAGCACTTGCATTCCGGTGCCGACCTCGGCCGAGGCGCTGGTGTAGATGACGGTCGTCGAGAAGCCTCTCGGGTATCTCGACTTCGCCAGCTCGGCCTTCGCCTTCTCGATGTCGTACGGGTACTCGGGGCCGAGGTCGGCTCTGCGCGCCTCGACCTGCTCGGGGGTGAGGTTCTCGTTGACCCACAGCTCCGGCGGCACGATCGTGTTCGCCACGCGCGCGTTGCCGTGCAGCAGGTTTCTCACGACCGCCTCGCGATTGAACGCGTACATCAGCGCGCGGCGCACGTGCACGTCGTCGAACGGCGCGCGCGTGGTGTTGAAGAACAGGTAGGTGATGTTGGGCGAGCCGACCGACAACAGGTCGACCGAGGGGACCTTCTGCCACTGCGCCGTGTCCTCGAGCGGCACCGTGAACGTCCCGTCGATGTCGCCCGACTGCATCGCGGCCAGGCGCGTGGCATCGTCGGTGATGAAGCTCACCGTGACTCTCGCTGCCTTCGGTCTCTGGCCGGCGTAGTACGGGTTGCGCACGAAGGTCACGTGATCGCTCGAGAACTGCGTGATCTCGTACGGCCCCGACCCGATCGGGATGCCTCTCGGCCCGCCGAACTTGCTGCCGGCCTTGACCGCCGCGGCCTTCTCGTAGATCCAGCCCGACCAGTGCCCGGGGGTGTACTTCCAGCCCGGATCGGGATGTCTGAGCTTCACCGTGATCTCGTCCGGAGCGGTCTGGTCGATCGACTTCACGCTCAGATAGAACGAGGACGCGGCACCGCCGGTTCTCGGGTTCATCGCAAAGCGCATCGAGTAGAGGATGTCCTCGGGCGTCACCGGCTTGCCGTCGGAGAAGCGCACGCCGCTTCTGAGCGTGTAGCGGTACTCGGTCGGGCTGACTGCTCTCCAGCTGCTGGCGAGGCTCGGGCGCAGGTTGCCGTCTCTGTCGTAGGCCAGCAGGCCCTGCAGCACGTTCGCGAGCAGCGACACGGACGTCCCGTCCGGTGCTGTCGTGATGTTGAGCGCCTGCAGTGAGGCGTTGAGCGCCCACCGCACTTCGGGCACCTCGGCGTCGCTGGCCGCGCGTGTCTCAGCGCTGCCGGCGGTGGGCAGTCTGCCCGTGTCGTCCGACCCTGACCCGCAACCCACGGCGATCGCGGCGAGCAGCGCCATGAGCGCGGCCGCCGCCGTCATGCGCACGCGTCGCGCGCTCCGTCGGCGGGTGCGCACGGGCGCACCACTCGATTCCTCAAGCATTCCGTCTTCCTCTCCGATCGCACTCTCTCTCCTCCTGCACCTGCGGTCCTGCACCGGCGATGAAGCGCTACGTCGTCACGGCGTGCTCTCGCTCGTACGAGCGCAGCGCGTCCAGGTTCTCCTCGACCTTCGCGAAGGCGTCGACCATGCCCTGGATGAGCTCAGGCTCGTAGTTGATGTAGTTCCACACCAGGTTGAAGTGGTTCTTGATCTGCGCCTCGGCGTGCGGGACCTCGACCTTCGTCGGGTCGTAATTCGCACGGCGAAGATTCTCCGTCCACATCACACGCGCGCCGCTCCAGTCCGGGGACAGGCGGGGGGCGCGGTTGACCGGACGCGGCAGGTACACGTAGCTGTAGAGACCCTCCGCATTGAGCGCCTCCAGATAGGTCTCCTTCGAGACGCCGGCGGCCTCGGCGTCATATCTCACGATCACCTGGTGCAGCGCGGACTCGTCCCCCTGGTACAGCACGTCGGGGAAGGACACGCACGTCAGGTCGGCGGTGCCCTCGCGCAGCAGCTGCAGGTGTCTGCGCCGCACCTCGTTGTCGGGGTCCACGCGCTCCAGGCAGCCGAGCATCAGCGCAGCGCTGACGGGAGTCAGCCGATACGTGTAGACGAGCGCGTCGATCGCCGGGATCAGCTCGTCGGGGAAGCCGTCCTCGGCCATGCGGCCGGGCAGCTCGCCCATGCCCGCATGCTGCGTCGAGACGACCGCCTTCCAGTACACGTCCTCGTGCTGGGTGACCATGAAGCCGGCCTCGGTGGCGGCGATCGGCTTGACCCCGTTGGCCGAGAAGCCGGCCGCGTCGCCGAACCCGCCGATGCGTCTGCCGCGGTGCTTGGCGCCGTGCGCCTGCGAGCCGTCCTCGATGACCTTCAAGCCGTGCTCGCGCGCGATCTCCATCAACGCCGTCATGTCGGCCGGGTTGCCGAAGATGTGCGGCACGAGCAGGGCGCGCGTGCGCTCGGTGATGCGCTCGCGCACCGACTGCGGATCCATCAGTCCAGTCCCCTCGACGACGTCGGAGAACGTCGGGATGCAGTTGTTCTGCAGGATGCAGGAGATCGAGACGCCGTACGTATACGGCGACGTCATCACCTCGTCGCCCGCCGTCAGCTCCAAGCCGATCAGCGCGGCGTGCAGCGCGCCGTTGCCGGTCGAGGTCCCGAGCCCGCACTTCGCCCCGAAGAACTCGGCGACCGCGTACTCGATCGCGGCGATCTCGGGCTGATGCTTGCTCAGGCCCAGCGCGACGCCCTGCTCGAGCAGCCGTGCCACGTGCTCCCGCGACGCCTCGCTCCAGACGGGGTATTGCCGCGACTCCGGCGTGCGGGCCGGGGTGCCGCCGTTCAGCGCAAGGCGAGCCGCAGCGTCCGTGCGTGAGGTGAACGTCATCAATCTTCCTCCGAAGTTGCCGGGCGCAGGACGCCCATCTCGAAACTCATTAAACGTTGGACGAGAATTGCAGTCAAGGTATCAATCTAGTCACTATTAAAGGATGTGTGCCCAGCGCTGAGCGGCAGGGAGCACTGGAAAGGCACGTTGCGCGTCCTCACTCCACCCCCGCCGATCTCCATTCGTACTTGTCGAACCAGTTTCCCTCGGGTATCGGCTCTCGCGGCAGCGCGCGCCGCACCAGCTCGACCGACTTCTCCACCGCCTCGTCCATCGTCATGAACGAGTCCTCGATCTCGATGGTGACGACGTCGTCGTAGCCGCCGCGACGCAGCGTCGTGAAGAAGTCCTTCCAGAACGACTCCGGATGCCCGAAGCCGATCGCGCGGTAGGTCCACGTGCGCGCGTCCCAGTCGTCGTAGCGGCAGGCCGGCACGACGCCGTCGCGCGCGATGCCGCGCGCGTCGAGCCCGACGTCCTTCGCATGCACGTGCCCGATCGCGCCGCGCAGCTGCTCGGCGAACAGCAGCGGATCGATCCCCATCCACCAGATGTGCGACGGGTCGAGGTTCGCCTGCAGCGTCTCCCCGCACGCCTCGCGCAGGCGCAGGAACGTCTGGCCGTTGTAGACCATGAAGCCGCCGATCGGCTCCATGCAGATCGCCACGTCGTGCCCGGCCGCGATGCGGCAGGCCTCGCGCCAGTAGGGAATCAGCTTCTCCTCCCACTGCCATCTGTACGCCTGCTCGAGGTCGGCGTAGATCGAGGGGACGATCCAGTTCGGCGCGCGGTCGTGCGGCCCGCCGGCGGGCACGCCGGAGATGACGGTGATGCGTCTCACGCCGAGCCTGCCGGCGACGTCGCACATCGCGACGAAGTCCTCGTGCGCCGCCCGCGCGCGCTGCTCGTCGGGATGGATCGGATTGCCGTAGACGCCGAGCGCGGAGATCGCCAGCCCGCGCACGGCGACCGAGTCGCGGAAGGCGTCGAGCGCGTCGTCGTCGGCCGTGAGCGCACGCGGGTCGACGTAGCCGGTCGGCACGTGCCCGCCGCCGCACGGCTCGACGTGCGTGATGCCGTTGCGCACGGCGAGGTCGAGCGCGTCCTCCCAGGGACGGTCGAGCCGCGGGTCGATCACAAGTCCGAGCTGCATCGCTGCCTCCTCACCCGCGCCGGCGGTCGGTCTCGAGGTCGTAGTGGTCCATCCCGGGGTAGTCGCCCTTGATCGTCCAGCCGCCGTCGACGTGCAGCAGCTCGCCCGTCATGAAGGCGGACGCGTCGGAGGCGAGGAACACGAGCGGGCCGACGTAGTCCTCCGGCGTCGCGACGCGCCCCATCGGCGTCACCTCGGCCCAGCTTCTGTCGAAGTGGGGGTCGTACTCGTGGTTGCGCTCCATGCTCGTGGCGGCCGGCGCGATCGCGTTGACGCGCACGCCGCGCGGGGCGAGCTCGAGCGCGAGCTGTCTCGTCATCGCCTCGACCGCGCCCTTCGAGGTCGTGTAGACGGCGTGGTAGGCGACCATCAGCGTCGCCGCGCACGAGGAGAGGTTGATCACCGAGCCGCCGCGCTCGCCCATCGCCTCGACCGCCGCCATCGTCGTGAAGAAGGCGCCGCGCACGTTCGTGTTCATGACGTCGTCCCAGTCCTCCTGCGTGACCTCGCCGGCCGGGCCGAAGCGCGTGCGACCGGCGTTGTTGACGAGCACGTCGACGCCGCCCAGCTCGCGCCGGGCGGCGTCGACCAGGCGCCGCGCCTCGTCCCGCTCGCCGACGTCGGCGCCGACGGCGATCGCGTGGCCGCCCAGCTGCGCGATCGCGCGGCAGGTCTCCTGCGCCCCTGCCTCGTCGTTCTTGTAGTTGACGGCGACCTTCGCGCCGGCGCGCGCGAGCCCGATCGCGAGCGTGCGGCCGATGCCCTTGCTGGCGCCCGTGACGATCGCGACCCGGCCGTCGAGCGACATCGCGATGCTCATCGCAGCGCCTCCTGCTTCGCCAGCCCCGCCTCGCGCAGGAACGCGATGCTCGCGCGCGCGGCGTCGAGGCCGCTGTAGGCGCTCAGGTCCACGCGCGGATCCGGGTCCTGCTCGACGGTCGCCGAGCCGGCGAAGCCGATCCGCCGCAGCGTGTCGCGCAGCGCCGTCCAGTCGACGATGCCCTCGCCGATCGGACAGAACAGGCCGACGCCGAGCGCCGCGTCGAAGTCGAGCCCCTCGTCGTGCATGCGCCGCAGCGCCGCGCCGTCGACGTCCTTGAAGTGCAGGTACTCCAGACGGTCGGCGTAGCGGTCGGCGAGCTCGGCCGCCTGCAGGCCCGCGACCGCGCTGTGCGCGGTGTCGATGCAGAGGCCGATCGTCGCGTGCGGGAGGTCGGCGAGCGCGCGCTCGATCTCGTCCGCGAACTCGATGTGCCCGCCGCAGTGCGGGTGCAGCACGGGCCGCAGGCCGAACTCGTCGGTGAGGATCCGTGCGACCGTCGCGACCGTCGCGAGCATCCCGTCCCAGGCCGCGGGCGCGAGCCGCTCGGCGGCGGCGCTGCGCCCGGCGGTGCGTTGGCGCTCGGGCGTCATGCGGTCCATCACGACGACGTGGCGGGCGCCGAGCGCGGACAGGATCCGCCCCACGCGCCGCGTGTTGCGCAGCACCAGCTCGCGGTTCGCCGGATCGTGCATGTGCTCGTAGACGAAGCCGGCGGTGAGCGCCAGGCCGCGGCGTGCGAGTGCGTCGCGCAGCACGTCGAGATCCTCGGGCAGGAAGCCGATCGGCCCCAGCTCCAGCCGCCGGTAGCCGGCCTCGACGATCTCGTCGAGCACCGTCTCCCACGGCGGGTTCGCGTCCGCGTCGCCCTCGAACACGCCCCACGACAGCGGCGCGTTCCCGATCTCCAGCATCCCGGCTCCTCTCGGCTCGTCGGTCATCTGCGTGCCTCCGCCAGGAAGCGCTCGACGCCCGGCGTCATGAACGACTCGACCGTCGTCAGCACGTAGCGCGCGCCGCGCTCGAGCCAGCGCGGCACCGCCCGCACGTCGCCGACGGCGGCGCCGAGCGCCTTCCCCGACGCGGCCGCGGCCGCCGCCACGCGCTCGCCGCACGCGACCAGCTCCGCGTGCTCGACGTCGCCAGGGCGCCCGAGGTCGTGCGACAGGTCGAGCGCGCCGAACAGCAGCACGTCGACGCCGTCGACCGCTGCGATCTGCTCGGCCGCCTCGACGCCGGCCGCGCTCTCGATGTGGACGATCACCTGCGTCTCGCGGTTGGCCTCGGCGATGTATGCGGGATACCCGTTTGGCGCGCCGAACCCGCTCGCGCGCGACGCTGACAGCCCGCGATCGCCCTGCGGGCGGAACTTGACGGCGCGCACGGCGCGGATCGCGTCCTCGCGCGACTCGACCCCGGGCACGTGGCAGATCTGCGCGCCGGCGTCGAGGTAGCGCAGGATCGAGGCGGCGTCGTTCTCCTCCACGCGCACGCCCGGCGTGACGCCGTGCAGCTCGACGGCGCGCGCCAGCTGCTCGCACGCGCGCGGGTCGAGCGTGCCGTGCTCGCCGTCGAAGACGACGAAGTCGAGCCCCTGCAGCGCGAGCAGCTCGGCGAGCGAGGCGTCGGGATAGCGCAGGAAGCAGCCGAGCACCGTCTGCCCCCGGGCGAGCCGCTCCCGTGCTCTGTTCCTCAGCATCGAAGGACCGCCGCGCTAGCGGGCGCGCGCGAGCACGTCGGGGTTCACGACGCCGCCGGGCAGCCGCCCGTCGAGCACGTCGAGCACCTGCTCGACGCAGCGGCGTGCCATCGCGTCGATCGCCTCGCGGCTGAGGCCGCCGATGTGCGGCGAGAGCACGACGTTCGAGAGGAAGCGCAGGCCCGCGTTGCTCGGGGGCTCGTCCGCGAAGACGTCGAGCGCGGCGGCGCGCAGCCGTCCGCTCGTCAGCGCCTCGACCAGGGCGGCCTCGTCCACGAGGCCGCCGCGGGAGGTGTTGACGACGATCCCGCCGGGCCGCATCGCGGCCAGCTCGGCGGCGCCGATCAGGTGCTGCGTCGCGGGCGTCAGCGGCGCGTGCAGCGTGATCGCGTCGGCCCACGCGAGCAGCTCGCTGAGCGTCGCGCAGCCGAAGGGGGGGTCCGGCGCGGCGACCGGGTCGAAGGCTCTGACGTCGGCGTCGAAGCCCTGCAGGCGGCGCACGACGCTGCGGCCGATGCGGCCGTAGCCGATCACGCCGACGCGCTTGTGGTGCAGGTCCCACGGCGTCAGCGCGCCGCCGCGATCCCATTCGCCGCGCCGCACGCTCGCGTCGTGCTCGACGACGCGCCGCGACGCCGCCAGCAGCAGCGCGAGCGCGTGGTCCGCGCAGGTCTCGTCGTTGAGGCCCGGCGTCGTCGTCACGACGACGCCGGCGCGGGTGGCCGCGTCGAGGTCGATGCTGTCGACGCCGACGCCGAGGCGGGCGATCACCCGCAGTTCGCCCGCCGCCTCGAAGACCTCCGCGGTGAAGGGGTCCGAGGAGACGATCGCGGCGACGGCGTCTGCCGCCAGCTCCGCGACCTCGCCGGGCGCGCGGTTGCCGCGCGGGCCGGCGTGGTTGAGATCGAGTCCGGCGGCGCTGAGGCGCGCCCCGGTCTGCTCGCCGTCGACCTCGAAGCCCGGGGCGGTCACCAGGACGCGGCCGGTCAGCGCGGTCGTGGCGTCTGTGCGTTCGTCGGCGATGTGCTCCACCCGACACATTCGAACATTAGACACTGGATTACGTCAAGGTATCAATCTTGATACCAAGGGCTGTCTAGCTCGCGGCCCCGATCTCTCGCGAGCACGCCAGCGCCGCCGCCAGCACGATCCGGCCGACGTCCGCGAGCGCCGCGTCGGGCGCGGGCACGGCGCCGAGCGCGGCGACCACGCGCCCGACGTGGTCGACGACAGGCGCTGCGACCGTGCGCACGCCGGCGTGGTGCTCCTCGTCCTCGGTCGCCCAGCCGCGCTCGCGCACCGTCGCGAGCTCCAGCAGCAGGTCGCCGCGCGTGATCACCGTGCGCGCCGTGTAGGCGAGCAGATCCTGGTTGAGAACCTCGCCGACGAGCGCCGTGTCGGCGCTCAGGAAGACCTTGCCCGCCGCCGTTGCGTGCAGCGGACCGCTGCGCGTCAGCATGCCGGCGGAGGCGCCGGACGCGACCTGCGGCGGCTCCTCGACATGCGCGAGCCGCACGCCGTCGCCGGCGAGCAGCGCGACGAAGCGGGCGCCCGCCAGCGCGGGGTCGAGCCCGGCCAGATGCCGTCGGCCGATCGCCAGCAGGTCGAGCCCCTCCGCGACCTGTCGCCCGAGCACCGCGAGCCGGGAGGTCGCGCGATAGGCGACGTGCCGTCCAGCCGCCGCCGGCTCCGCGTAGCCCTCGTCCACGAGCCGCGCGAGCAGCCGCCGCGCCGTGCGCCGGTGGATCTCCAGCTCGCGCGCCACGTCGGCCTGCGTCTGCGGTCCGTCGGAGAGCAGCTCGAGCGCGCGCAGGGTGCGGCGCACGTGCTGTGCGGTCGCATCCTCGATGCTTGGCGAACTCATTGGACCGAAAAGGTACCTTGACCGTCAAGTGTGTGCAACGCTTCAATGGACTCCGGGTGGGGGGCGACTGGCGCCCCGACACCCGGACGAAGGAGAACCGTGGACGCGCAGATGTTGATCGCAGGCGAGCTGGCGACGGGCGAGGGCACCCGCATCCCGATCTACGACCCGTTCCGCGGCGAGCAGGTCGCGACGGTCCCGGACGCGACGCCCGCCGAGCTGGAGCGCGCGCTGGCGGCCGCCGACGAGGGCGCCCGCCACCAGGCGCGCACGACCGGCGGCGAGCGCGGGCAGATCCTCGAGCGCGTCGCCGAGCTCGTCGCCGCCGAGGCCGCGGAGCTGGCGAAGACGATCGTGCGCGAGCAGGGCAAGACGCTCGGCGAGGCGCGCAAGGAGGTCGGCCGCGTGCCGGAGCTGCTGCGCCTGTGCGCGGGCGAGGCGCGCCGCATCGGCGGCGAGACCGTCCCGCTCGACCAGGGCGCCGACGGCGCCGGCCGGCTCGGCCTCACGCTGCGGGTGCCGGTCGGCGTCGTCGTCGCGATCACGCCGTTCAACTATCCGCTGCTGCTCGTCGCGCACAAGCTCGGCCCCGCGTTCGCGGCCGGCAACGCGGTGATCCTCAAGCCGGCGACGACGACGCCGCTGAGCGGCCTGCGGCTCGCGCAGCTGTTCGCCGAGGCGGGCGCGCACCCCGGCGCGATGCAGTGCCTCACCGGCTCGGGCTCGCGCGTCGGCATGCCGCTGTGCGCCGACGAGCGCGTGCGCGCGGTCACCTTCACCGGCAGCGAGCCGGCCGGCAGCGCGATCCACGCCGGCGCCGGCGTCAAGCACCTGCTGCTGGAGCTGGGCGCCAACTGCCCGCTGATCGTCGCCGCCGACGCCGACCTCGCCCAGGCCGCCGACGCGACCGCGATCGGCGGCTACAGCAATGCCGGCCAGGCGTGCATCTCCGCACAGCGCGTGCTCGTGGAGGCGCCCGTGTACGAGGACTTCCTCGACGCGCTGGCGGCGCGCGTCGGCGACATCCGCGCCGGCGACCCGATGAGCGACGGGGCCACGATGGGCCCGCTGATCGACGCCGGCGAGGCCGAGCGCGTCGCCGGCATCGTGGAGCAGGCGGCGCAGAGCGGCGCGCGCGTCGTGACCGGCGGCGAGCGCGACGGCGCGCTCCACGCCCCGACGGTCGTCGCCGACGTGGCGCCCGACAGCCGCCTCTTCCGCGAGGAGCTGTTCGGCCCCGCCGTCGGCGTCACGCCGGTCGCCGACCTCGACGAGGCGCTCGCTCTGGCGAACCGCAGCGAGTACGGCCTCGGCGCCGGCATCTTCACCACCAACGTCCACGCCGCCCTGCGCTTCGTGCGCGAGATCGAGGCCGGCGTGATCCAGGTCAACTGGTCCCCCCTCTGGCGCGCCGACAGCATGCCCTACGGCGGCTTGAAGCGCAGCGGGATCGGCAAGGAGGGCCCGCGCTGGGCCGTCGAGGAGCTGACCGAGCTCAAGACCGTCGTCTTCCATCCACCGCCCTCGGAGTAGAGAGAAACCGTCATGACCGTCACCGCATCCACCTCCCCCGACGCCCCGGCGGACCGCCCCGCGGCCCGCACCCGCCGCCTGACGACCGCCCAGGCGCTCGTCGCGTACCTGTCGGTCCAGCACAGCGAGCGCGACGGCGAGCGGCGGCGCCTGATCCCCGGCCTGTTCGGCATCTTCGGCCACGGCAACGTCGTCGGCCTCGGCCAGGCGCTGGAGGAGGTCGGCGAGCAGCTCCCCTACTACCAGGGCAAGAACGAGCAGTCGATGGTGCACGCAGCGATCGGCTACGCGAAGGCGACCAACCGCGCCGCGACGCTCGCCTGCGCCGGCTCCGTCGGACCGGGCGCGATGAACATGCTGACCGGCGCCGCGACCGCGACCGCGAACCACCTGCCGGTGCTGCTGCTGCCGGCCGACGTCTTCATGCACCGCCGCATGGACCCGGTGCTGCAGCAGATCGAGCACCCCGTCGAGCGCGACCTCGGCGTCACGGACTGCTTCCGCCCCGTCAGCCGCTTCTTCGACCGCATCACGCGGCCCGAGCAGCTGCTGACCGCGCTGCCGCAGGCGATGCGCGTGCTGACCGATCCGGCCGAGACGGGCGCGGTGACCATCTGCCTGCCGCAGGACGTGCAGGGCGAGGCGTTCGACTTCCCCGAGAGCTTCTTCGCGCCGCGCACGTGGTCGATCGTGCGCCGCCCGCCGGCCGAGGCCGAGCTGGCGGCGGCGGTCGCGGCGATCCGCGGCGCCAGACGGCCGTTGATCGTGGCCGGCGGCGGCGTCCGCTACGCCGGGGCGCAGGAGGCGCTTGCGCGCTTCAGCGACGAGCTCGGGATCCCCGTCGGCGAGACGTTCGCCGGCAAGGGCTGCGGGCCGACCGGCGAGCTCGGGCTCGGCGGGATCGGCTCGACCGGGACGCTCGCGGCCAACCGCCTCGCCGCCCGCACCGACTGCGTGATCGCCGTCGGCACGCGCCTGCAGGACTTCACGACCGGCTCGCAGTCGCTGTTCCAGCATCCGGACGTGCGCTTCGTGAGCCTCAACGCGTCCCCCGCCGACGCGCACAAGCTCGGCTCGGCCCCGGTCGTCGGCGACGCGCGCCTCAGCCTCGAGCGGTTGCTCGAAGCGCTCGTCGCCGCGCGCTGGGCGAGCGACGAGGACTACCGCGAGGAGATCGGCCGCGAGCAGGCCGCATGGGACAAGGCGCTGGCGCTCGACCTTGCGCCGCGCGAAGGCGAGCTGATGAGCCAGGGCCAGGCGCTGCGGGTGCTCAACGAGCGCACGCGCGCCGGCGACGCGATCGTCACCGCCGCGGGGACGCCGCCCGCCGACGTCCACCGCATGTGGGATTGTGCGAACGGCAGCGAGTGCCACATCGAGTTCGGCTTCTCGTGCATGGGCCACGAGATTCCGGCAGGATTGGGCTATCGCCTGGCGCGCGGCGACGAGCCCGGCGCGATCTTCGTGGTGATCGGCGACGGCACCTACCTGATGGCCAACACCGAGCTCGTGACCGCGGTCCAGGAGCACTTGAACGTCAATGTCATCGTGATCGAGAACGGCGGCTACCAAGCGATCCGCTCGCTCCAGGTCGGCAAGACCGGAGTCGAGTTCGGCAACGAGCTGCGCGCGCGCGACGTGCGCGCGAACCGCCTCAGCGGTCCCTACGTCGAGGTCGACTACGCGGCCAACGCGGCCAGCATGGGCTGCTCCGTGCACCGTGCCGGGACGCTCGACGAGCTGGCCGCGGCGATCGATGCCGCGCGCGCCGAGGACGGCCCGTCCGTGATCGTGGCGAAGGTCGAGCGGCACCGCCTGCTGTCCGGCACCGAGTGCTTCTGGGACGTCGGCATCTTCCAGGCGTCCGGCCGCGAGCAGATGCGCGAGCTGTCCGCCGCCCACCAGGACGGCCAGCGCACCCAGCGCTACTACGCCCCGCGCGCGGAGGCTTGACGTTGGACGACGCCCGCCCATCACGGCTCCACCAGCAGATGATGCGCGCGCTGCTGGAGGAGATCGCGCTCGCGAAGTACGAGCCCGGCGAGCGGCTGCCGCCGGAGATGGAGCTGGCGAGACAGCTCGGCGTCAGCCGCGGCGTGATCCGCGAGCTGCTGCGCAGCCTCGAGGACCGCGGCGTGATCACGATCCGCCACGGGCGCGGCGCCTGGATCAACCCGCCGTCGGACTGGAACGTGCTCGACGCCGACGTGCTGGCGGCGATCATGCCGACGCCCGCGAGCGTCAGCGTGCTCGCTCACTACCTCGAGTGCCGGCGCATGCTCGAGACCGAAGCGGCCGCGCTCGCAGCGCAGCGCGCGTCCGGCAGAGACCTCTCGGACATGGCCGACGCGCTCGCGCAGATGAGCGCCCTGGCGCTCGAGTCGCAGACCGACGAGGACGCCAACCGGCGCTTCCACGAGGCCGACATCGCGTTTCACGGCGCGATGTTCCGCGCCTCCGGCAATCAGGTGCTGCCGCGCGTCGTGGAGCCGATCCAGCGCGCGATGGCGACGCTGCGCCCGCAGCTCGCGCTGCATCCCGAGCACCGGCTGCGCAAGACGCTGCCGGAGCACAAGGCGATCCTCGCAGCGATCGCCGACCACGACCCCGAGGGCGCGCGCGAGGCGATGCGCGAGCACCTCGCGACGGTCGAGGGCTACCTGCGCGAGTACCGCGTGCAGAAGAGCGCGGCGCCCGTCGCCAACGGCTAGCCGAGCGCGAACGGCGCCGCGGTCGCCGCGCGGACGTCGTCGAGCGCGACGCCGGGCTGCAGCTCCACGAGCGTCAGCGCGCGCTCGGGCCCGACGAAGTCGAACACCGCCAGGTCCGTGATCAGCCGGTCGACGACGCCGACGCCGGTGAGCGGGAGGCCGCACTCGCGCTTGACCTTCGGCTCCCCCGCCTTGTTGCAGTGCTCCATGATCACGACCGTGCGCTTGGCGCCGGCGACGAGGTCCATCGCACCGCCCATCCCCTTGACCATCTTGCCGGGGATCATCCAGTTGGCGAGGTCGCCCGTCGCGGAGACCTCCATCCCGCCGAGGATCGCGAGGTCGACGTGGCCGCCGCGGATCATCGCGAACGACTCCGCGCTGTCGAAGAAGGAGGCGCCGGGGACGGCCGTGACCGTCTCCTTGCCGGCGTTGATGAGGTCGGGGTCGACCTGCGCGTCGGTCGGGTAGGGGCCGATCCCGAGCAGCCCGTTCTCGGACTGCAGCAGCACGCCCGCGCGCTCGCCGATCAGGTTCGCGATCAGCGTCGGCAGGCCGATGCCGAGGTTGACGACCATGCCGTCCTCGATCTCCCGCGCGGCGCGGGCGACGATGCGGTCACGCGGGGAGCCGCTCACGACGCCGACACCTCCGCCACGGTGCGCCGCTCGATGCGCTTCTCGGGCGCGGCCTCGAAGATCCGCTGCACGAACACGCCGGGCGTGTGGATCGCGTCGGCGTCCAGCTCGCCGACCTCCACCAGCTCCTCCACCTCGGCGATCGTGACCCTGCCGGCGGTCGCCGCGAGCGGGTTGAAGTTGCGTGCCGTGCGGCGGTAGACGAGGTTGCCGAGCGCGTCGCCCTTCCACGCGCGCACGAGCGCGAAGTCGCCGGCGATCGCACGCTCCAGCAGGTACGGCGTGCCGTCGAACTCGCGCGTCTCCTTGCCGTCGGCGACCGGCGTGCCGACGCCGGCGGGCACGTAGAAGGCGGGGATGCCGGCGCCGCCGGCGCGCATCCGCTCGGCGAGCGTGCCCTGCGGGACCAGCTCGACGTCCAGCTCGCCGGACAGGAACTGCGCCTCGAAGATCTTGTTCTCACCGACGTAGGAGGAGACCATCCGCTTGATCTGGCGGTTGGCGAGCAGCAGGCCGAGGCCGAAGTCGTCGACGCCGCAGTTGTTGGAGACGACCGTCAGGTCGCGCACGCCGCGCTCGCGCAGCGCCGCGATCGCCGCCTCGGGGATCCCGCACAGGCCGAAGCCGCCGACGACGAGCGTCGCGCCGTGCGCGACGTCGCGCACGGCCTCCTCCGCCGATGCCACCAGCTTGCCGGTCATCAGGAGCCAGCATGCACGCGCGCGATTCAGAAGTCCAAGACCGACTTCTTCGTGATCTCATAAGCTTTCGCTATGGAGCTGCGGCAGCTGCGCTACCTCGTCGCGCTCGCCGACGAGCAGCACTTCACGCGCGCCGCCGAGCGCGTGCACGTCGCGCAGCCGGCGCTCTCGCAGCAGATCCGCAAGCTCGAGCACGAGCTGGGCGTCGCGCTGTTCGACCGCACGACGCGGCGCGTCGGGCTGACCGAGGCGGGCGCGCTGCTGGTCGGCCATGCGCGCCGCGTGCTCGCCGAGCTGGACGACGCGACGGCCGAGCTGACGCAGCTGCGCGGGCTGCTGAGCGGGCGCGTGACGATCGGCCTCACGCAGACGCCCGGGCCGTTCGACGTCGTGCGCCTGCTGGCCGACTTCCACGCGCGCTTCCCGCAGGTCGAGCTGGCGGTGCGCGAGGAGCTGAGCGCGCTGCTCGCGACCGAGCTGCGCGCCGACGCGCTCGACGTCGCGTTCCTCTCGATCGTCGACGAGACCGACCGCCGCGGGCTCGGCGTGCACCCGCTCGCGCAGGAGCGGCTCGTCGCCGCGCTGCCGGAGGGACACCGGCTCGCGGCGCGCAGATCGCTGCGCATCGCCGACCTGCGCGATGAGCAGCTGATCGTCTTCCCCGAGGGCGCGACGATCCGCGCGGCCGTGCAGCGCGTCGCGCAGGAGGCCGGCTTCGAGCCGCGCGTCGCGTTCGAGACGCGCGAGGTCGCGCGCATGCGCGCGCTCGTCGCGGCCGGCCTCGGCGTCGCCGTGCTGCCGCGCTCCGACGCCGAGGCGCCAGGGCCGCCGGTGCGCGTCGTCGCGCTGCGCGCGCCCACGCTCGACCTGCGGATCGCGCTCTGCTGGCGCACCGGCCGCCACCATGCGCCGGCGGCGCGCGCGCTGCTGGAGCTGGCGCGCGCGGCGCGCGCTACGCCTCGACGCCCTTCTGCCGCATCGCCAGCGCGAACGTCAGCCAGTCCTCCTGGAAGTCGGTGAGCATCTGCTGCTGGCCGGCGCCGTCGGGCGCGGCCGAGCGCACGCCCTCCTCGCCTCTCGCGCGCTGCTCGTCCGTCACGTGCATCGACGCCTCCCGCCGCTCTCGCGCCTGCTGGCGCCACAGCTGCATCAGGCTTCTCGCGTTGCGCGGCTCGTCGACGTCGCGCCGCGGCTCGTCGAGCAGCACGGAGCCGAGGTGCGGCGCGGCCTGCACGCGCGGCGGCATCGCCGCCACCGCCGCCTCGGGATCGTCGGCGAACGCCAGCAGGATCGTCTTGATGAGCGACGTGTGGTCGAACTGCGGCTTGCCGTCCTGCTCGTCCCCCGGGACCGGCTCGTGCAGCACCGTCCGCCGCACGCGCGGGCCGACGATCAGCGCCGGCACGCGCAGCCCGTAGGTGCCGTGCTTGGACGGGTCGCCGGCCGGCAGCTTCGGCGGGTCGTGGTGGTCGTAGAAGCCGCCGTGCTCGTCGTAGGTGACGACGAGCAGCGTGTCCTCCCACTCCGGCGAGCGCCGCAGCGCGTCGTAGACGTCGAGCACGAACGCCTGACCGGCGCGGATGTCCGACGGCGGATGGTCGTCGTTGGAGACCGTCTCGCGCACGTGCACGTCGTAGAAGTTCGGGTCGATCCACGAGACGGCCGGCAGTCTGTTGCGCGCCGCGTCGTCGAGGAACGAGTCGCCGTCGACGAGCCCGCGCTCGAGCAGCTTCGTCACCGTCGCGACCTTGCTGCGGTCGAAGAACGAGAAGTTCCCCGCCTTCAGGTCGCCGAGGTCGCGGTAGGCGCCGTCGGCCGCGCGCAGCGTCGCGGGGTCGTGCGAGTACCAGTGCCACTGCTCGTCGCGCAGCTGCCGCGTGAACGCCGGCTCGTCGTAGAGCGGCATGCCGCGCAAGCGCTTCCCGAGCCACGGCAGGTGCGCGATGTCGCCGAACAGCCCGTCGCCGTCGACGAGCTTTCTGCCCTCCGTGCCGGTCAGCGAGTACATGCGGTTCGGCCACGTGTCGCCGGGGATCGACGCGTACCAGCGGTCGCACACGCAGTACTGGCGCGCGAGGTGGTCGTAGACCGGCACGTCCTTGCTCGTGTAATAGCCCATCGGGACGGACGCCAGGTCGGGATCTCTGTCTCTCGGGTCGCGCGACTCGAGGAAGCTCTTGACGAAGCCGCCGTTGCGGCCGCCTCTGCCGTAGCCGGCGCCGAGCTGCACCTGCACGCCTCTCGGCGAGTGGTCGGGGTCGAGCCGCTTCTGCAGCGCCTCGCCGTGGCGCTGGAGTCTCGTGTCCTCCGCGTCGAAGGCGTGGACGTGGACTCTTCCGCCGCTCGCGTCGAGGTTGAACTCGGCGCCCGTGAGCCCGTCGACGTCCTTCATGCCCTCGCGTCTGAGGTACCCGAGCATGTGGTCGAAGGAGCGGTTCTCCATCATCAGCACGACGATGTGTCTGAGCGTGCGCAGCCGTTGCGTTCCGGTGCTGTCTGGCGTCGGTCCCATGCCGACGCCGGACGCTATCGCACGTGCGTCAGCCGCAGAAGTCGACGATCGTCAGC
Source organism: uncultured Actinomycetes bacterium (assembly GCA_963812435.1). Classification (GTDB taxonomy): domain Bacteria; phylum Actinomycetota; class Thermoleophilia; order Solirubrobacterales; family Solirubrobacteraceae; genus Conexibacter. The sequence continues at coordinate 1,278,713 of CAWEUZ010000002.1, read as the reverse complement.
GCGAGGACCTCGACCGCCTTCAGCAGCTCCCCGACGGGCAGGCGCTCGTCATAGGCGTGCGCCTGGATGACGTCGCCCGGCCCGAACAGGACCGCGGGCGTCGAGCTGTAGAGGTTGAAGATCATCGCGTCGCTGGTGGCCCCCAGGCCGGCGAGCCGACTTGGCACGCCGGCCGCCGCGGCGGCGCCGACGAGGCTCGTCACGACCGGATGCTCGGCGCTGACGGCGAGGGCGTGGAACGGCCGCATCGTCGCCCGGCTCAGCTCCACCGGGCGCTGCGCCAGGAACGCGTCGGCCTGCGTCTGCTCGCGCACGAAGCGCTCGAAGCGCGCGAGCACCTCCTCGCGGTCGTCCCCGGGCAGGACGTCGACCCAGAACGACAGCTCGGCCGTCTCCGGGTTCGCCATCAGGTCCGGGTCGCCGGCGCGCAGCGTCCAGATCGTGTCGGCGGAGGCCGGCAGCGGGTAGCCGTCGGCGCGGCCGAAGTAGGGCTCGTCGGCGCACTCGCGCGCCCGCACCCGCTCCCACTCCACGAGCGCCTGCTTGACGAGCAGCGCCTTGTCGAGCGCGCTCGTGCCCTCCCACCAGGCGGCGGTGTGCACCGGGTCGCCGTGAACGGTCGCCTGGTACACCTGACCGCCCTTCGAGGCGGGCACGATGTTCAGGCTCGTCGGCTCGGTCACGATCGCCGCGTCGCCGGCGTAGCCCTTCACGCAGCACGCGAGCGTGCCGTTGTAGCCGCCGAGCTCCTCGTTGACGACGCTCTCGAGGATCACCGATCCGGCCGGCTCCCAGCCGCACGCCATCAGGACCTCGACGGCCATGATCATCGCCGCGACGCCGCCCTTCATGTCGACGGTGCCGCGACCCCAGATCGCGCCGTCGCGCAGCTCCGCGCCGTAGGGGTCGGCCGTCCAGCGCTCGCGCGCTCCGGGCGGGACGACGTCGATGTGCCCGTTGAGGATCAGCGTGCGCCCTTCGCCATCGCCGCCGCCCCACGTCGCGACGACGTTCGGGCGGTCCTCGTAGTCGAGCCCCGGCCACCAGCCGTCGTGCTGCTCGATCCCCTCGACGGACCACGGCTCGAACATCTCGACGGCGAGCCCGAGCTGCTCCAGCTTGGCCGCGACCACGCGCTGGGCCGGCCCCTCGTCGCCGCCCGGCGGGTGCGTCTCCGAGGGCACGCGGACGATCTCCTGCGTGAAGCCGACGATCGCGTCGGCCCGGCGGGCGACCTCCGCGCGTATGCGCGCCGTCAGCTCCGAGGCCTGCTCGGTCATCGTGCTCCCTTCGTCTCGGTCCTCATGTCGTCGGCGTCACCTTCCGCAGGCCGCGCGGCGCGTCGGGATCGACGCCCAGCGCGCGGCTCGCCGCGAGCGCGAGCTGCTGCGCGCGCACGGCGTGCAGCAACGGGGCGAGCGGCTCCGGCGCGCCGGCCGGCACCGGCAGCGGCTGCGCGCCCGCGGGCGCGTCCCCGGCGCGGTCGGCGACCCACGCGACCGGCGCGCCGCGCTCGGCGGCTGAGGCTGCGGCCGCCGCCACGTCGGCGCGGACGGGGCCGTCGGCGGCGAAGCAGACGACCGGCACGTCCGGGCCGGCGACCGCGAGCGGGCCGTGCAGGAAGTCGCTCGCGGAGTAGGCGAGCACGGGCATGGAAGTCGTCTCCAGCAGCTTCAGCGCCGACTCCAATGCGACCGCGTAGAGGTAGCCGCTGCCGAGCGTCACGACCGCGCGCGCCGCCGCCAGCTGCGCGGCGACCGCGCCCGCGGGCTCGGCGTCGTCGAGCACCGCCTGCTGGAGCGCGGGGATCGCGTCGAGCCCGCCCGCTCCGGAGATCGTGCCCGGCGCGAGCGCCTCGCCGACCAGGGCGAGCGCGGCGACCTGCGCCGTGAACGTCTTCGTCGCCGGGACCGCGCGCTCCAGCCCTGCGCCGAGAGCGACGACGTGGTGCGCGGCGTGCGCGAGCGGCGCGTCGCCGTCGTTGACGATCGCGAGCGTCGTCGCGCCGGCGTCGCGCGCGAGCCGCACGACGCGCTCGATCTCAGGCGTTCTGCCCGACTGGCTCAGTGCGATCAGCAGCTGGCCGTCGAGCCCGGCGTGCCGCTCGTAGCGCGTCCACAGGCTCGGGGCCGCCAGCGACACCGGCACGCCGAGCGCCGCCTCCAGCAGGTAGCGCCCGTAGACGGCGGCGTTGTCGGACGTGCCGCGCGCGAGCAGCGTGACGCCGGCCGGCCGCGTGGGCAGCGCCGCGCGCAGCCCCGCCGCCAGCTCGTCCCGCCGCGCGAGCAGGCCGCGCAGCGCCGCCGGCTGCTCCGCCATCTCGGCGGCCATCGTCGCCCCCAGCTCTCCCACGGCGCTCATCGCTGCGTCCCCTGCGCGCTCCAGATCCCCTCGACGCGCGGCGCGCCGGCGGCGATCCCGCCGACCGCGGCGACCGCGGCGCGCGTCACGAACGCCTGCGCGCGGAAGCCGAGCACGACGGTGTCGCCGGTGCGCGCGGCGGGCGCGTCGAGCTGGCCGTAGTAGTCGATCGCCTCCGGCGGCGGGAGGAACGCGTCGACCTCCGTCGCCAGCGCCTCGTCGGCGTCGCGCCCGACGAGCGCGCGCACCTGGTACGGCGCGAAGACGGGGTCGACGTAGAGCCCGCCGCCGAAGCAGTACGCGCGGCCGGCGTGCACGTGCGAGACCTCGCTGAGGTACAGCATCGCCGGCAGTTCCGGCAGGTCCTCGAGCGCGTGCCAGGGCGTCGTGCCGGTGAGCGCGTGGCCCGGCTCGACCTGCGTCGCGCCCGCGTCGGCGAGCGTCCGCAGCGTCCGCACCGACGTCGTGCCGGGCGCGTTGACCTGCACGTCCGTGCGGCCGGCGGCGCGCAGGCGCTCGGCGGCGCGCGCGAGCGTCGCGAGGTTCGGCGTCGGGCGCACCTCGGCCGCCGCGTGGTCGAACAGCAGCGCCGGGAACGTCGTGACGCCCGCGCAGCGCGCGCCGTCCAGCGCGTCGAGCGCCTCCGCCACGCGGGTGACGTCGGCGGCCGGGAAGCCGCCCTCGTGGCCCGGGTAGAAGCGGTCGCCGGGGTCGTGGATGCGCGCCAGCAGCGCCTGCTCGCGCCCGAGCGCGGCCGCGGCGGCGCCCGCCTCGGCGGCCTTCTCGGCGCTGAAGACGGTCCAGTGCTCGGGCCGCATCGCGGCCGCCTCGCCCGCCTCGCCGCGCGGCACCTGCACGAGGTGCCCGACGTGGCCGAGGCGCACGCCGGCGCCGACGAGCGCACGCGCGCAGCCCATGTCGACGGCGACGCCGGCCTCGATGCCGCCCGCGGCGATCGCGCGGATCGCCGCCGGGTTGCGGCCCAGCTGCTTCGTCATCGCGTAGGCGCGCAGGCCGAGCCGCCCCGCCTCCTCGGCGAGCAGGCGCGCGTTCGCGCCGATCGCGTCGAGGTCGAGCACGTAGGCGTTCGCGGGCAGCTCGCCGCGCCGGTGCAGCTCGACGGCGGCGCGCAGGAACGCGGGGTTGCGGCGTCTCAGGACGTCCAGGAACACCTCAGCCACCCGCCTTCGCCGGCTGCGCGAGCCGGTTGGCAGGCGCCCCCGCCAGGGCGTCCCGCCGCGCGGCCCCGCCGTCCAAGGCGTCGAGCGCCAGCGCAAGCGCGCCGACGAGCGCGGCGCGCGCGCCGAGCGCGCTGCGCTCGATCCGCAGCGGCTGCGCGACCAGCTCCTCGCAGCAGCGGCGCACCGGCTCGAGCAGCAGCTCCTCGGCGCCGATGCCGCCGCCGAGCACGACCAGCTCCGGCGCCACGACGGCGGCGAGCGCAGCGATCGTCATCGCGACGAGCTGCGCCTCGCGCTCGACGCTCGCGCACGCGAGCGCGTCGCCGCGGCGGGCGGCCGCGAACACGTCGGCGGCCGTGCAGCCGGGCGACAGCTCGCTCGCGCCCCCGTCCGCCAGCCGCCGCTCGGCGTCGGCGACGATCCCGCGTCCGGAGACCGCCTCCTCGAGCGCACCGCGGCGGCGCACGCGCGGGTCGAGCGGGTCGCCGCCGAACGGCAGGTAGCCGATCTCGCCGGCGGCGCCGCCGAGCCCGCGGCGCAGCTCGCCGTCGATCACGAGGCCGGCGCCGATGCCGGTGCCGATCGCGACGAACGCGAACTGCTCGGCGTCGGCCGCCAGGCCCGCTCGGCGCTCGCCGAGCGCGGCCGCGTTGACGTCGTTCTCGACGACGACGCGCAGCCGCTCGCCGAGCGACGCCAGCTCGCCCGCGAGCGACGTCTCGCCGAGGTCGGGGATGTTGTACGCGATGCGGATGCGCCCGCCCGACGGGTCGACCGTCCCGGGGACGCCGACGGCGAGCGCGCCGACCGCCGGCCACGCGACGCCCGCGTCGTCCGCGAGGCCGTGCGCGAGCGCGCGCAGCTGCTCGACGAGCGCGCGCGGGCCGCTCGTGTCGGTCGCCTCCGTGCGCTGGGCGAGGATGGCGCCCTCGCGGTCCGCGAGAGCGCCGATCACCTTCGTGCCGCCGAGGTCGACGGCGACGACATGCGTCACGAGCCGCCCTCCGCGTCGAGCACGGACTTCGGCGGGTCGCGGTGCAGCGAGGCCTGGTAGCCCGCGTCGATCGTGTCCTTCGTGACCGTCGCCGCGGGCGCCGCCAGGAACGCCGGCGCTCTCTTGCCGAGCAGGCCGTACGCCGCGGCGCGGGCCATCGCCTGGCCGACGCTGTAGGTCCCGTCCGTCACGAGCGCCGCGACGTGGCCGCCGTTGACCAGGTCGAGCGCGAGCGGCTCGGACAGGTCGAGGCTGACGAGCTTCGTCTTCGTGTTGCCGTTGTTGCGCAGGGCGCCCAGGATCGCCTCGCCCGGGGGCGTCGAGAAGGTCGCGTAGATGCCGTCGAGGTCGGGGTGCTTGAGCAGCACGGCGTTCGCCTGCTCCTCCGCCTTGTTGGGATCGGCGATGCCCTCCTCGGCGACGATTCTGATGTCGGGGTAGTTCGCCTCGATCGTCTTCTTGAAGGCCTGGTCGCGCTGGTTCGTGACGTAGTAGTTGGCGTCGTGGAAGAAGTAGGCGATCTCGCCTCTGCCGCCGATCGCGGCCGCGAGCGCGTCGGCCGCGTGCTTGCCCATCTGGAAGAGGTCGTCGGCGACCACGGTGACGTAGTCCCTGCCCTGCACGAAGCCGGGCGGAACGTTCGACAGCAGGACGAGTCTCGTGCCCGCCGCGCTGACCTTGCGGTACGTCGCCGCGCTCGAGACCGGGTCGACCGGCAGGCTGAGCATCACGCTCGGCTTCTTGGCCATCACCGTCTCGATGTCGCTCTTCTGCTTGGCGGCGTCGAAGCCGGCGTCGGTCGTCGCGACGACTCTGATGCCGAGCTGCTTGAACTCGTCGTCGGCGCCGGCCGTGACGGCGGTCGTGACGTCGCCGGACTGGTGCCACGTCATCGCCGCGGTGTAGTGGCCGGCCTTGATCTTCGCGACCTCGGCGGGGCTGAGTCTGAGGGCCTCGACGGGCGTCATCGCCTCGCCGTTGGGGCCTCTCGTCTCGCCCACCGTTCTCGACGAGACGATCTTCGCGGGCCCGGTCGAGGCCTTGTTCCCGTCCCCGTCGCCGGACGACGAGCCGCACGCGGCCAGGCCAGTCACGGCGGCGGTCGCCGCGAGCGCGGCGAGCAGACGATGTCCCTTCATGCGTTCTCTCCTCCTAGAGCGAACCTAATAGAAAAGTAGCTTTCCTATTAACGCAAGGTAGCTCTCGCCGATCGCCATGTCAAGAGGTGTCGCATGCTGACAACTGCCTTCTCTAATATCCGCGCCATGCCGACCGCCTCCGCGCCCATGAGCGTGCGCGAGCACAACACCGGCGCCGTGCTCGAAGCGCTGCGCGAGCGGCGCCCGGCCTCCCGCGCCGACCTGGCGCTGCGCACCGGGCTCTCGAAGCCGACCGTCGGCGCCGCGCTGCGCGGGCTCGAAGCGGCCGGGCTCGTGCGCGAGTACGGGCGCGTCACCGGACGGCGCGGCCCCAGCGCCTCGCTCTACGAGCTGGTCCCCGACGCGGCGCTCGTGCTGGGGATCGACGTCGGCGCGCGCTACGTGCGCGCGGTGCTCGCGAACCTCGACGGACAGCCGCTGCACGAGACGACCGAGCAGCTGACGCGCCCGCACGCCGACGCGGTGCTGGCGTGCGTGCGCACGATCGGTGCCGGCGTCGCCGCGTGGCACGAGCGCATCGAGCTGGCGGTCGTCGGCACGCCGGGGATCGTCGACCCGGCGAGCGGCCGCATCGGCGCCGCGCCCAACATCGAGGCGTGGGAGGGCGTGCTCGCCGAACGCGTGCTCGGCGACGCGCTGGAGCTGCCGGTGCGCGTCGACAACGACGTCAACCTCGCCGCGCTCGGCGAGCGCACGGCCGGCGGCGGCCGCGACGCCGACAGCTTCGCGTACCTCAACATCGGCTCCGGGCTCGGCGCCGGCATCGTGCTGCACGGCCATCTGCACCGCGGCGCCCGCGGCGCCGCGGGCGAGGTCGGCTTCCTGCCGGTCGGCGAGGACCCGTTCGCGGGCAGCCGCCGCCAGGGCGGCGCGATGGAGGCGCAGCTGTCCAACCACGCACTGGTCGAGCTCGCGGAGCGCCTCGCTCCCGCGACGGCCAGCTCGCTGAGCGCGCCCTTCGAGGTCGAGGCGCTGTTCGAGGCGGCGCGCGGCGGCGACGCGCTCGGGCGCGCGGTCGTCGCCCACGCCGCGCGCGCGACCGCCGTCTGCGTCGCCGGCCTCACGTCCGTCGTGGACCTCGAGCTGGTGCTGCTCGGCGGCGGGATCGGGATCCACGGCGGCGAGCTGCTGCTGCCGGAGGTGCGCGCTGCGACCGCCGAGCTCGTGCCGGCGCCGCCGGAGATCCGCTGCGCGACGCTCGGCGACCGCGCGGTCGACGTCGGCGCGATCGCGGTCGGGCTGGAGATCGCGCGCGAGACGGTCGTGCGGCGGGTGGTGCAGGGCGAGGCGACGGCTGCCGGGTCGTAGGCGTTGCGGGCTGGCGCTCCGCTCGGGCGCTGGCCGGGTTCGTGGCGTGCGTCGTGGGCATCGAGGGGGTGAGCAGGTGGTGGTCGCGCGACCCGTTCCGACGCCCCACGGCCGCAATGGCGACAAACGTGACGCTCCGGATTTACGACCGCGAATCTGGTGGTCCTATACGACACCTAATCCGCATTGGTGGAAATCGGACCCGTGCGCGAGCGGCCATCTGTGCCACCCGAGCCGCGCAACGTGACGAAAGAACGCACGAACGCCACGCTCACCCTCCCCTCGATGCCGACGGCGGACGCGACGAACCCGAGCAAGCGCCCGAGCGGATCACACAGCTTTCGCCGTCCACCCAACAACTTTTGTATGCTCATCGGCGTAATGGCTTCGGCACGCTCACCCCTGCATCCCGCCGTCGCCGACGCGACCGCACGGATCGCCGCGCGCAGCGAGCAGACGCGCGCCGCCTACCTGGAGCGGGTCGCAGAAGCAGCCGCAGCCGGCCCCGCGCGCGGCGCGCTCGGCTGCGCGAACCTTGCGCACGGGGTCGCCGCCTGCGGCCCCGAGGAGAAGGCGCTGATGACGCGCGGGCAGCGCGCGAACGTCGCGATCGTCACCTCGTACAACGACATGCTGTCGGCGCACCAGCCGTTCGCGACCTACCCGGCGGCGCTGCGCCGCGCGGTGATGGCGTCCGGCGGCGTCGCGCAGGTCGCCGGCGGCGTCCCCGCGATGTGCGACGGGATCACGCAGGGGCGCGCCGGGATGGAGCTGTCGCTGCTGAGCCGCGACGTGATCGCGATGGCGACCGCCGTCGCGCTCGCGCACGACATGTTCGACGGCACGCTGCTGCTCGGCGTCTGCGACAAGATCGTCCCCGGGCTGCTGATCGGCGCGCTCGCGTTCGGGCACCTGCCGGCCGTGCTCGTGCCCGCCGGGCCGATGCCGTCCGGGCTCTCGAACGGCGAGAAGAGCAGGATCCGCCAGCTGCACGCGGAGGGCAAGGCGAGCCGCGAGCAGCTGCTCGCCGCCGAGTCGGCCGCCTACCACGCGCCCGGCACCTGCACCTTCTACGGCACCGCCAACTCGAACCAGCTGCTGGTCGAGGCGATGGGCCTGCAGCTGCCGGGCTCCGGCTTCGTGAACCCGGGCACACCGCTGCGCCAGGCGCTCACGCGCGAGGCCGGCCGCCGCGTGACGAAGCTGACCGCGCTCGACGGCGACGCCTACGCGCCGCTCGGCGAGCTGGTCGACGAGCGCGCGATCGTCAACGCCGTCGTCGCGCTGCTGGCGAGCGGCGGCTCCACGAACCACACGCTGCACCTCGTCGCGATCGCGGCGGCGGCGGGGATCCGGCTCGAGTGGGAGGACTTCGACGCGCTCTCCGCGCACGTCCCGCTGCTCGCCCGCATCTACCCCAACGGCAGCGCCGACGTGAACCACTTCCACGCCGCCGGCGGGACCGCGCTGCTGTTCGCCGAGCTGCTCGACGCCGGCCTCATGCACCGCGACGTGCGCACCGTGATGGGCGACGGCCTCGACGCCTACACGCTCCAGCCCGAGCTGGACGAGGACGGGCGGCTCATGTGGCAGGAGGTCGACCTCGCAGCCGCCGACCCCGAGGTGCTGCGCGGCGTCGCCGCGCCGTTCTCCGCCGACGGCGGCCTGCGCGTGCTGCGCGGCCCGCTCGGGCACGCGGTCGTGAAGGTCTCCTCGGTCGCTCCCGAGCACCGCGTCGTGACGGCGCCCGCGCGCGTCTTCGACGACCAGGCGCACCTGCTCGAGGCCTTCGAGGCCGGCGAGCTCGACGGCGAGGACTTCGTCGCCGTGATCCGCTTCCAGGGCCCGCGCGCGAACGGGATGCCCGAGCTGCACAAGCTCACCCCCGCGCTCGGCGTGCTGCTCGACCGCGGCCAGCGGGTGGCGCTCGTGACCGACGGCCGTATGTCGGGGGCCTCCGGCAAGGTGCCGGCCGCGATCCACTGCACGCCCGAGGCGGCAGCCGGCGGGCCGCTGGCGTACCTGCAGGACGGCGATCTGATCGCGCTCGACTGCGAGGCCGGGACGCTCGCCGCGCTCGACGTCGACCTCACCCAACGGCACCCCGCCGCGGGTCCGGTGGCGGCCGGACGCGGCGGCGGGGGCCGCGAGCTGTTCGCGGGCCTGCGCGCCATGATCGGCCCTGCCGACCAGGGCGCGTCGGTCTGCGGCAGCCCGCTCACCGCAGACGCGACGGCGCTCGACGCGACGGCGGTGCCGGCGTGAGCGCCACCGCCCCCGCGCTCACGACCGACGCGCTGCTCGACCTCGACCCGGTGATCCCGGTCGTCGTACTCGACGACGAGGCCTGCGCCGTGCCGCTCGCGCGCGCGCTGCTCGACGGCGGCCTGCGCACGATCGAGCTGACCCTGCGCACGCCCGCCGCGCTGCCGGCGATCGAGCGGATCGCGCGGGAGGTCCCGGAGCTGGTCGTCGGCGCCGGCACCGTGACGGACGCCGCGCAGGCGGAGGCGGCCAAGGCGGCCGGCGCGCGCTTCCTCGTCTCCCCCGGCGCGACGCCGCGGCTGCTCGACGCGCTGCAGGCGAGCGGGCTTCCGTTCCTCGCCGGCTGCGCGACGCCGTCCGACGTGACGGCCCTGCTGGAGCGCGGGATCGCCTGCGCGAAGCTGTTCCCGGCGGAGGTCGTCGGCGGCGTCGCGATGGCGAAGGCGCTCGCCGGCCCGTTCCCGCACGTGCGGCTGTGCCCGACCGGCGGGATCGGCCCCGACAGCGCACCCGACTACCTGCGGCTGCCGAACGTCGCCTGCGTCGGCGGCAGCTGGATCACCGCTGGCCCGCTCGCGGGCGACGCCGACCTCGCGCGCGTGACGGAGCGCGCCCGCGCCGCCGCCGCGCTGCGCACCGCCGCGCCGCGATGAGCGCCGCCGCGCTGCTCGACCACGCGCCCGCCGGCGAGCGCCGGCGCCGGCCGCTGCCGCCGACGACGCTCGTCGTCTTCGGCGCCACCGGCGACCTCGCGCAGCGCAAGCTGCTCCCCGCGCTCTACAACCTCGCGCGCGACGGCGCCCTGCCCGAGCGCTTCGCGCTCGTCGGCAGCTCGCGCTCGCAGCTGGCCGACGACGAGTTCCGCGCGCTCGCCGCCGACGCGATCCGCCGCCACTCGCGGCGCGCGCCCGACGAGCAGCTGCTCACGAGCCTGCTGGCCGACGTGCGCTACGTCACCGGGACGTCCGACAGCCCCGAGACCTTCGAGCGGATGGCGCAGGTGCTGGCCGAGCTCGAGCTCGCCGGCGAGCGCCCGCCCAACCGCGCCTTCTACCTCTCGACCGCGCCGGAGCTGCTGGCGCCGATCGTCGAGGGGCTCGGCGCGAGCGAGCTGGAGCGGCGCGAGGGCGCCGAGGTGCGGATCGTGATCGAGAAGCCGTTCGGCACGACGTTCGCGGAGGCGCGCGACCTCAACGCGCGCGTGCTGAGCGTGTTCGGCGAGCATCAGGTCTTCCGCATCGACCACTACCTCGGCAAGGAGACGGTCCAGAACATCCTCGCGCTGCGCTTCGCGAACGCGCTGTTCGAGCCGATCTGGAACCGCACCGCGGTCGCGGCGGTGCAGATCACGGCGGCAGAGGAGCTGGGGATCGGCTCGCGCGCGGGCTACTACGACCACGCCGGCGCGCTGCGCGACCTCGTGCAGAACCACCTGCTGCAGCTGCTGTGCATGGTCTGCATGGAGCCGCCCGCGGAGCTGAGCGCGAACGCGATCCGCGACGAGAAGGTGAAGGTGCTGAAGGCGATCAAGGCGCCCGGGCCGCGCGCGGCGGTGCGCGCGCGCTACGCGGCCGGCGTCGTCAGCGGCGAGCCGGTGCCCGGCTACCTCGACGAGCCGGACGTGCCGGCCGACTCGCGCACCGAGACGTACGCGGCGCTGCGCCTGAACGTCGACAACTGGCGCTGGGCCGGCGTCCCCTTCTACCTGCGCACCGGCAAGCGGCTCGCGCGCAAGGAGACGGAGATCGCCGTGACGCTGCGCTCGGTGCCGCAGCTCGGCTTCCAGCTCGGCGGCTTCGCAGCCGCCCGCAACCAGCTCGTGCTCGGCGTGCAGCCGAACGAACGGATGTCGCTCGAGCTGGCGGCGAAGGCGCCCGGCGCGGGCATGCGGATCGAGCCGGTGACGCTCGCGCACGAGTACGGCTCGCGCTCGGCGCGCGTGCCGGAGGCCTACGAGCGGCTGATCCTCGACGCGATGCGCGGCGACGCGACGCTGTTCACGCGCGACGACGAGGTCGAGGCGCAGTGGCGCATCTGCGACCCGGTCGTGAGCCGCTGGGAGACCGACCGCCGGCCGCTGCCGCAGTACCCGGCCGGCTCGCAGGGCCCGCCGGAGGCGGCGTCGATCCTCGCGCCGGGCGACGCATGGCGCACGATCTGACGCGACCGTCCTCGGCGGCACCTCCTAACCTGCACGACACGATCGTGCGCGACGTCCTCGACAGCTCGACGGCGCCGGCCCCCGGCGCCGGCGCGATGCTCCAGCTGATCCGCGAGGGTCGGGCGGCGACGCGCGCCGAGCTGGTGGAGCTGACCGGGCTCGCGCGCTCGACCGTCTCCCAGCGCGTCGACGCGCTGCTCGCCGAGGGACTGCTGGTCGCCGCGAAGGGCAGCACGTCGACGGGCGGGCGGCCGCCGGCCGTGCTGCGCTTCAACGCCGACCTCGGCGTCGTGCTGGCGGCCGAGCTCGGCCGCACGCGCTGCCACGTCGCCGTCACCGACCTCGACGCGAACGTGCTCGCTGAGACGATCGAGGAGCGCGGCGCCGACGACGGTCCGGAGGCGATCCTGCCGTGGCTCGTGAAGCGCTTCGACGCGCTGCTGAAGCAGCTCGGCCGCGGCCGCGGCGACGTGCGCGGCGTCGGCGCGGGGCTGCCCTCGCCGGTCGCCTTCTCGACCGGGCGCCCGGCCGACCCGAGCATGCCGCGCTGGAACGACGTGCCCGTCGCCGAGCGGCTGCGCGAGGCGCTCGGCGCGCCGGTGCTGGTCGACAACGACGTCAACGTGATGGCGCTCGGCGAGCACCGCATCAGCTGGCGCACGACCGAGCACCTGCTGTTCGTGAAGGCCGGCAGCGGCGTCGGCTGCGGGATCGTCGCGGCCGGCGAGCTGCACCGCGGCGCCGACGGCTCGGCCGGCGAGCTGGGCCACATCCGCGCACCGCGCGGCGGCGACGCCCCGTGCACGTGCGGCAACACCGGCTGCCTGGAGGCGATCGCCGGCGGCGGCGCGCTCGCCGCGCAGCTGAGCGCGCGCGGGATCCCCGCGGCCGACGTGCACGACGTCGCGGCGCGCCTGCGCGAGGGCGACCGCACGGCGCTCTCGCTCGTGCGCCAGGCGGGCCGCGACGTCGGCGACGTCCTCGCCTCGCTGGTCGACTTCTTCAACCCCGCCGTGATCGTCTTCGGCGGCGAGCTGGCCGACGCCTCCGACGAGCTGCTGGCGGGCGTGCGCGAGGTCGTCTACCAGCGCTCGCTGCCGCTCGCCACGCGCGACGTCGCGATCATCCACAGCGCGGACGGCTCGCACGCCGGCGTCGTCGGCGCCGCCGTGCTGGCGATCGAGCACGTGCTCGCGCCCGCCGCGATCGACGACGCGCTGGCGCCGGTCGGCTAGGACGCGAGCAGGTCCGCCAGCGACCCCTGCTGGCGCTCGACGGCGAGCAGGCGCTCGCGGTCGAGCGGTCCCGGCGAGCAGCGGGCCCGCCCGTCCACGAGCGCGCGGGCGGTCTCGCCGAGCCGCAGCAGGAAGCGCTGGCCGCCGGCGTCGACCAGCACGTCGTCGCTGCGGCGGAACGCCATCGCGCGCCGCGCGAGCACGAGCGTGCGCGGGTCGCGCGCCGGATCGGCGATCCCCTCGACGCGCACCGCGGCGTGGACGTCCTTGAAGCGCGCGTGCTCGATCAGCCGCACCGACGCGACTCCCAGCAGCTCGGCGAGGCGCTTGCCCCACGTCTCGTCGTCGACCCACATCGCGCGCGCCAGCAGCCGGTCGGCGAGCTCCGCGGCGGTCGGCTGCTCGTCCGGGAACAGCGCGGCGACCAGCTCGCAGGCGCGCGGCCCCGGCGAGAGGATGCCGGCCTCCAGTCCGCGCACGAGGAACGGCTGCCAGGCGTACACGTAGTCCGGCCACGGCATGTCCGGGTGCAGGCAACAGCAGGCGAGGCCGCCCGCGAGGTCGCGCACCTCCTCTTGCACCGAGGCGAGCACGTCGCGCGCGAGCGGCTCCTCGAGCCGGTCGACGAGGCCGCGGCGCTCGTCGCCGCCCAGCAGAGCGCTCCACGTCTCCCCCAGCAGCTCGACGACGCGCTCGTCCTCCAGCAGCTCGCCGATCCAGATCGTCGCCAGCAGCTCCAGGAGCGCCTCGTAGTTGCGCGCCGGCGCCTCCTCGGACAGCCACACATGCCGCGGGTCCGCGAGTGCGCGGGCCCAGCGGCGCAGCAGGTTGGCGGCGCGCACGCGCTCGCGCGCGGTCGGCGTCCACGGTGCGCCGCCGCCCTCGCCGCCGGGCTCGTCCTCCTCCTCGTCGCCGCCGCGCAGGAGGCGCAGCCGGCGCTCGCCCGGCGCCGCGCGCAGCATCGCGCGGATCTCGTTGAGCAGCAGGTCGGTCGTCGTCAGCTCGTGCACGCCGCCCCCGCGGCGGTAGCCGTGGCTGCGGACGTCGTAGGCCAGCTCCTCGCGCACGTAGCGCTCCCAGAAGTCGGTGTCGTCGACGTCCGCCTGCTGCTCCTGGGCGTTCTCGGCACGGCGCGCCGCGGGCGTGTCGGAGAGGTCGAAGATCATCCGCCGGTGCGCCCATGCGAGCAGCTCCACCAGCTCGGACCCCTCGGCGAGCTGCTCCAGCTCGTGCGGGCGCTCGCCGCCGCGGGCGCGGGCGGCGAGCATCTGCTCGAGCGCGGCCGGATCGTCGAGCACCACGACGTTGGAGCGGGTCGCGCCCGCCGCGTCGACCAGCCGCACGACGAGCGGGTCCTGCTGCTCGGAGACCGGCTGCGTCGTGCGGACGCCGTCGGCGTCGAGCGCGAGCGGCGGCGCGTCGTCGTCGTCCCACCGCACCAGCAGCCCGACCGCGCTCGGCTCGGCGTGCAGCTCGACGCGGCGCTCGTCGTCGAGCGCGGCGCGCAGCAGGCGGATCGGCGGCGCCGCCGCCGGCTCCTCCCGCTCGGGCGCGGTCGTGAGGTCCGGCAGCTCCTCCAGCGCGCATGCGACGAGCGCCGCGCCGGGCACGCGGAATGCGTCGCGCACCTGCTCGGCGCCGCCCGGCCGCAGGACGACCGCCTCGACGTTGCCCCACGAGCCCGGCGCCGCGCTCGTGCGCGTGAGCGCCGCGTGCGAGAGGTTCGCGGAGCCGCACACGAGCAGGCCGTCCCCGTCCGCCCCGACGAGGCCGATCAGCTTCGCGTGCACGAACGCGGGCGGATCCCAGCGGCTCACCGCGACCTCGCAGCCGGCGGCCGCGAGCACATCGCGCAGCGCGGCGGCGTCGACGCTCGTGCGCGCGCCGAGGCACAGCCGGACGAGACGGCTGGGCGCCAGGCGCTCGATCAGCTGTGCGACCGCGCCGGCGCGAGCGTCGAAGAACGGCGCGGTCAGGTGCAGCTCGGCGACCTCCCTCGGGGCCCGCTGCACGATCGTCTCGATCAGCGGCGTCGCGGCGTTGACCACGAACGCGGACGTCGGCGACGCGTCCGGCGGCGGCACCGGCAGCGCCGCGCGCAGCCGCGCGTAGCGGGCGTGCAGCGGCGGATCGTCGCGCTCGGACACCAGCTCGCCGATCCACGCCGCCCACGCGCGCACGACGGCCGCGCCTTCGGCGTCCTCCGCGTCGAAGGCGGCGAACGTCTCGCGGCCGCGGTCGAGCCCGGAGCGCGTCAGGTTGCCCGAGCCGACCAGCAGCCGCGTGCCGCTGCGGCCCTGGAACAGGTACGTCTTCGGATGGAAGCTGCCGCCGCTCGCGGGCCGCATGCCGCGCAGCAGGTAGCGCCGGTTGGCGCTCGCCGCGATGCGGCGGTCGGTGTCGGTGAGGCGCAGCAGCGCCTCCGTGATGCAGCCCTCGTCGGCGAGTACGACCGCGTTCAGCGGCGGGTTGCCGAGCCGGCGCAGCAGGAACTGGTCGAACAGCTTGAGGTCGAACTGGTACGTCGTCGCCCAGAAGCTCGCGACCTCGCCTCTGAAGAGTCCGACCGGCGCGATCACCCGAACACCTCGGCGATCACCGCGCGGCCCGCGCCGGTGGGTCTCGCCCGCTCGTCGTCGTCGTCGCGCTCCCACCAGCCGAGGTCCAGGCTCAGCGAGCCGATCGCGTCGCGTCGCAGGCCGGAGACGTCGAAGCGGCCGATGCCGTTGTCGACGAAGCGCAGGCGCCCCTCCTGCCACCAGAAGCGGAACGTCGAGTCGGGCAGCTTGCCCATCGCGATCGTCTCGTGCGGCGCGATCACGAACGTCTCGAGCGCCCACTGCATCAGCTCGCCGAGCGTCGGCGCCCCCGCGAGCCGCCGCCGCACGATCCCCGCCGTTCCGAGCAGCCCCCGCTGGTGATCGCCGTCCTGCGCCGCCAGCTCGCGCCAGCGCGGGTTGACGACGGCCGGGTCCGGCGTGCGCAGCGACAACAGCACGAGCGCCGCGAGCCCGGCAAGCGCCGTGTCCTGCCGGGCGGCCCACGCACCGATCTGCTCCCACGAGCGCTCGTCGAGCGCCGCCGCGAGCTCGTCCGCCCAGGCGGCGGCAGGACGGTCGGGATCGCCGTCGAGGCGCTGCGGCCCGAGCTCGAGCGCGGTGCCGCGCACGAGCCGCTCGCGCACGTGCTCGCGCAGCTGCGCGGCCGTGAGGCCGTCATGCGGCTGGGCGCTCCAGCCGCTGCGGCAGAAGTCGTGCCACAGCGAGCACAGCGCCTCCTGCAGGCACTCGCGCATCGCCGCCGCCGCCCACTGAGCCTGCGCGTCGTCCCGCGCGGAGCGCGACCGCGGCGCGCGCAGGAAGGCGGCGATCGAGGCCTCGCGGAACGCCGGCGTCGCGTCCGCGACGCCGGGCGCGTCGACCATCAGGTCGAGCAGCAGCGCGAACGCGCTCCGGCGCTGCTCGGACGCCTCGCGCCGCTCCGGCACGTCGGTGCTCAGCAGCGACCGCCGGATCAGCTCGCGCTCGTGCGGGCTCTCGTCGAGCCGGCACAGGCAGGCCGCCTCGGCGAGCTCCTCCAGCACCGCCGCCGGGATCGGGTCCACGCCGTGCAGGTGCTCGCGGTACCAGGCGGTTCCGGCGACGGCCTGCTCGAACGCGTCCGCCAGCGGATCGGCGCGCTCGGTCGTCAGGTCGATCGGGTTGGGCTCATCGCCGAACGTGCCGCGACCGGCGGGAACGACGAGCCCCAGCTCCTCCATCGGGCTGCGGTAGTAGAGGCCGTAGCCCCCGAGCTCGGTCTTGACCGAGTCGCGCCGCTCGTACGCCGCCGGCCGCCGGGCCACGAGCGGCCGCACGTGTCTGTTGCCGACGGCGCTCTCCGCGTCGCAGCGCTCGCACAGGTTGCAGGCGACGCACAGCTCGTACTCGCGCCGCCGTACGAAGTGGCTGAGCGCATGGTTGTCGGCGCGCCCGATCCGCTGCCGCTCGTACAGGCGCAGCAGGAACGCGTACGTCGACAGGTAGCGGGCGCGGACGGACAGCGCCAGGACGCCGGGCAGCAGCAGCGGCAGGATGCGGTCGGTCGTGATCGTCTGCAGCCCGAGCGGATCCTGACCGGTCCCTTCCTGCAGGCCCCGCTCGATCCACTCACAGAGCTGCTCCGGCGCGTCCTGCGCGATGCTCAGCGACATCACGGCGTTTTTAGCCAATCGACGCGCACGACGTGGAGGTACGGCATCACCGGCCGCCGGATCCTCGGCCCGGAGGCCGTGATCCCGGGGAGGACGACACGAGCGCGCGCGTCCGGTGCACGATGAGCACCGGCTGTGCGAGGTCGCCGAGCGCGGCGATCAGCCGCTCGGTCGTCGCTGCCGCGTGCGGCAGGCGCGCGGACGGCTTGGCGAGGTAGAAGCCGACCATCGCCGCCAGGAGCAGCGCATGCCGCCGCGGGTGGGGAAGCGTCCAGGTCGCCTGGATCGCCGCCGTACCGATCGCGGCCATGCGGACGGCCGTCTCCTCCGGCGACGCATAGTTGCCCACGAGGCTGTGGTGGCCGCTTTCGACGTCCTGAGGCAGGTCGACGAGGCTGTCGAGCAGCACGTGGAGCGATCCGTACCACGGGAAGTACGCGCCTTCGATCGCCGCGACGTCGCGCAGCGAGAGGCCCGGCTCGGCGGCCGCGGCGATCAGCGCGAACGCCACCAGCGAGGAGGCGCCGGCAGCCGCCGTCTCCCACCACCGCAGCTCGCTCCCCTGCGGAGTCTCCCCGCGAGCCCACTCCTCCAGCGACGCCGCCGCGCCGGCGCCGGCGCCGTGGATCAGCGTCTGGTAGGCGATCATCCGGCCGACCGCGCGCTGCAGCGGGCGCTCGACCAGGGCGTGCGAGGGCAGGCGCGCGAGCGCCTGCTGGCAGCGCGAGACGAGGCCGTCGAGGTACCCGCCGTCGGTGCCGCGCTCGCAGTGCGCGTAGTAGTCCGGCCGCTCGCACGTCGGCGTCAGCGAGTCGAGCAGCGCCTGGTGCAGCGACCGCGCGTTCGCGAACGGGTCCGACGTCTCGAGCTCGGCGAGCGTGTCGGCGTAGTCGAACGCCGCCTGGAACGACACGAGCGCGTCGATCACGCCGCGTCGATGCCGCCGCAGCGTGAACGCGGCGAAGGCCGCCGCGCCCTCGAGGTTGCCGCGCTCCTGCGCGAGCGTGTCTAACGCCGCTCGCCGCAGGCACAGGTCGGGGACCGTCGCCGCGCTCTGCACGCAGCGGCGCACCGCCCGCCGTGCGAGCGGGAACGCGAGGACCCAATAGCGAATCGCGAAGTCGGCGAACGCAAGCAGCGTCCGGGGCCCTCGGGTCGTGCGCATCGGCTCACTGTTCCACGGGTCGTGGAGCGCGCGGCGGCTACTCCTGGAAGCTCGTGCGCGCCGGGACTCTCGCCGCCGCCCATCCCGGCAGCAGGTAGATCGCGAGGGCGATTCCGACGACGAGCGCGAAGGTCAGCAGGAGCGATCCGCCGCCGACCGAGAAGGGCGCCGGGAAGCCGGTCGTCGAGCGCAGGAAGCGGTTCGCCAGCGCGTGCCCGTAGAGCCCGAGCGCCCCGCCGATCGCGCAGCCGATCCCGAGCACGATCGCTCCCTCGATCATCAGCGCACGCCACAGCTGGAAGGCGTCGAAGCCCTGGATCCGCAGCGCGGCGAGGCGCGGGCGGCGCTGCCAGATCGTCGCGCCGAGCGCCGCGGCGACCGCGATCGCGGCGGCGACGAGCAGCAGCACCGAGATCTGGCTGAGGCTCGTCAGGCCCTGCCGCGTCAGCGCCGCGTACTGCGCGCGCCGCTCGTCGAACGTCTGCACGCTGAGGCCGCTGCCCGCCCCGAGCACCTGCTGCACGGCGCGTCTGCCGGCGAGCGGGGGGACGCCCGGCGCGAGGTCGACCTGCAGCGCCGTCGGATCGTCCGTCTGCCACTCGCGTCCGTAGTCGGCCGCGTTGAGGATGACGCCGCCGGGCGGCCAGCCGAGGTTCGTGGTGATCGCGGCGACGCGCGTGCGGTACGTGCCCGACGGCGTCGGCAGCGTGAACGCGTCGCCGACGCCGAGGTCGCGGCTGCGTGCGAAGACGTCCGAGACGGCGGCCCAGCCGCCGCCGCGGATCCTCGCCGAGGCGTCCGCGAGGTCGCCGCTCACCAGCTGGCTGGGCGGGATCAGCCCCGGGTCGCCGCCCGGCCGGGCGATGATCCACAGCCGCCGGTCGCCGTCGTCGAGCAGTCCTCCCTGGTACGGACGGACGCCGGCGATCTCGGACCGCCTGGCGAGGCGCGTCGGCAGCGATCCGGCCGCGAACGCGTTCGTCGTGAGGTCGTCGCCGCCGGTCGTGACCCACAGGTCCGCGGTCCCGAGGTACTGGCTGAAGTTCGCGTCCAGGCCGCGCACGAGGTCGTGATGCGCCCCCTCGATCGCAACGCTGCCGTAGACCGCCACGGCCGCCACCGCGGCCAGCGCGATCGACCGCGTGCTCGTGGCGCGCACCTCCATCACGGCGACGGCGAGCATGCTGCCCCGCATCCGCCGGCTGACCCGCTCGAGCGGTCGCGTCACTGCGGTGAAGACCCACGGGATCAGGCACAGAGCCGCGATCACCAGCAGCAGCTCGGCGGGGATCGTCAGCAGCGGATCGATCCGCGCGACCAGCGTCGCGAGCGCGATCGTCAGGAGGCCGCCGGCCAGCAGCGACCGCGTCAGGCGCCTCCCGATCTGCTCGCCGCCCTCGGCGTCGCCGGTCTCGCCGAGGATCGCGTCGGGCGGACGGCGGTGGCGCAGGTCGAGCAGCGGGGGGAGCGTCGCGAGCAGCGAGGCGAGCACGCCGCCGCCGAAGGCGAGCACGAGCGTCGCCGTGTCGACGGTCAGCTTGGTCCCGATCGGGAACGCGAAGGCGAGATACGCCGGCACGCGGTGGAACAGCGTGCGCGAGAGCAGGTCGCCGAGCAGCAGCCCGGCCAGCGACGCGACGACGCCGAGCACGAGCGCCTCGAAGACGACGATCAGCAGCACCTGGCGCGGGTCGAATCCCTGCGTGCGCAGCTCCGCCACGAAGCGGCGGCGCGCCGGCGTGGTCATCAGCATCGCGTTGAGCGCGAGCAGGAAGCCGACCATGCCGCCGATCGCGGCGAACAGCGTCGTCGACTGGTCGTTGGGCTTGGCGGTCAGGTCCAGCAGCCGCAGCTCCTGCTTGGCCGGCCCGACGAACAGGCGGCCGCGGGCGATCTCCTGCAGGCGCCGTCTGACGGACGCGTCCGCCCCCGGCTCCGGCTCCACCAGCAGCTGCGAGACGCGCCCGCGCATTTCGGTGATCCGCTGCGCGACCGGCAGCAGCGCGATCGCCACGGGACTGTCGGCGAGCGCGCCGATCGAGCTCGAGCTGAGCACGCTGCCGACGCGCACGCGCTTGGACCGGCCGGCGGCCAGCACCTCGACCGTCGAACCCGCCTGCACGCCGATCGCAGCGGCGACGCCGGACGGCAGCGTCAGCCCGTCCGAGAGGCGCAGGCCGCCCGGGCCGAAGTCGCGCGTCTGCACCCCGCCGAACTTGGCCAGCTCCGGCGTGACGCCGACGAGCTGGATCGAGCGGCGGCCGCGCGGCCCGACGACCGCGACGTTGGACCGCAGGTCCGGCGCCGCGTATCTGATCCCGGGCATGCCGGCCGCCGCCGACGCGACGCGTTCGTCGAAGCCGTCCGCCGAGCGCGCCGCGAGCTGGATGCGCGCCGAGCCGACGACCCCGTCGACGAGCTGCTGCGCCGACGCGGTGATGCTCGCGTTGGCGACCAGCACGCCGAACACGAGCGCGACGCCGATCGCGATGCCGGCCGCGGCGAGCAGCTCCTGCACGCCGTGCTCGCGCAGGCGCCAGCGGTAGAAGCGCCCCAGCACGCCGAGGCGCAGCCCGAACGGGCGTATCACGACGGCGCCGCCTCGATCGCCTCGACGTCGAGCCCGGGATGCAGGATGCCGTCGCGCAGGGTGTACGCGTGGTCGACGACGCGGACCGCCTGCGGGTCGTGCGTGACGAGCAGCACCGGGATCCCGCGCTCGTCGCTCAGCTCGCGCAGCAGCGAGAGGACCTCGCGGCTGCGCTTCGAGTCGAGGTTCCCGGTCGGCTCGTCGGCGAGCAGGACCTGCGGCTCGCCCGCGAGCGCGCGGGCGATCGCGACGCGCTGGCACTCACCCTTCGAGAGCTCGCGCGGCGTGTGGTCGACGCGCGAGCCGAGACCGACGCGTTCCAGCCACGGGCGCGCCCGGTGCTGGGCCGCCTGCAGCGAGAGCCCGCCGGCGAGCAGCTTCACCGCGGCGTTGTCGAGCGCCGTCGCAGCCGGCATCAGGTGGAAGGACTGGAACACGAAGCCGACCTCGCGGCGGCGGAAGCGCGCGCTGTCGCGGGGACCGAGCTGCGTCACGTCGCGCCCGCCGAACCAGACGCTCCCGCTGTCGGGCGCCATCAGCGCCGCTGCGAGCAGCAGCAGGGTCGTCTTGCCCGAGCCGCTCGGCCCGTAGATCGCGACGAACTCGCCGGGCTCGACGGTGAGCGCGACCCCGTCGACGGCGCGAACCGTCTCCCCTCGCGTCGGATAGTGCTTGACGACGTCGCGAAGCTCCAGCGGCGTCACGGCTCACCCGCCGTGCCGGGCGCGGTCCTCCGGGAAGGGGACCACCTGCCCCGCTCGCTGGGAGGAGCGCAGCGTGCCGTCGCTGATCGTCATCGCCTGCCTGGCGCTGCGTATCGCGGCCAGGTCCTCGGAGGCGATCAGCAGCGTCAGCCCGCGCTCGTCGCCGAGCGAGCGCAGCAGCGCGTACAGCTCGTCGCGCTCGTTCGGGCTCGGCGTCAGCCCCGGCTCGTCCACCAGCAGCAGCACGGGGTCGCGCACCAGCGCACGCGCGACCGCGACGCGCGTCCGCTCGCCCGCCGACAGCTCGAACACCGGCGCGTCCGCACGCCCCGTCGCGCCCACGCGCTCCAGTGCGCTGCGCGCCTTCACGCACGCCTCGCGCATGCTCGCGCCGTTGCTCAGCAGCGGCAGCGCGACGTGCTCGACGACGCGGATGTTGCGGGTCTCGCGCCAGCTCGACGGCGCCAGCCCGATCTTCGTGCGCACCAGCATCGCCCGCTCGCGATCGGACAGCCGCGCGATGTCGCGCCCCTCGAAGCGCACCGCGCCCTCGTCGGGCAGCTCGATGCCGGCCGCGATCCGCAGCAGCGTGGACTTGCCCGCGCGGCGCGGTCCCCAGACGCCGGCCAGGACGCCGGCCTCGAGCTCGAACGAGACCCTGTCGAGCACGACCTGCTCCTGGACCCCGAACTCGACGCCGCGCTTCGACACCTGCTCGAACGACAGCAGCGCCATCGCTCAGCCGCCGCCCGAGCTCGCCACGAACTCACGGATCCGGCGCCGCGCGACGACGACCCACTGGAACTCCCCCTGGAGGTAGCTGTCCGTGTGGCTGCGGGCGATCGCCATCAGCAGGGCTCTCCACGATCGCACCGCGGGCGCGCCGTGGTCGTTGGCCTCGAGCAGCCGCAGCAGCTCGAGCTCGTACTCGTCGAGCACGCGCAGCAGCTCGTCGGCGTCGCCCGGCGTCGCGGACGCGATCCGCGCGATCACGTCGGGCCGCAACGGGACGGCCTCCAGCTCGCTCTGCATCCAGCGCCGCAGCGCCTGCGTCGCGCGCTCGGTCGAGTAGTAGACGACGCGCGGTTGCCGCGGCCGGTCCGGGTTGGGCTCCTCGGTGAACGTCACGAGCTGCGCCCGCGTGAGGTCGTCGAGGATCGCGTAGACCTGCTTGGGCTCGATCTGCCACGTCGGCCCGAGCCGCTGGTTGAGCCGGTTCGTCAGCTCGTAGCCGTGCCCCGGGCGCTCGACGATCAACGCGAGGGTCGCGCCGCGCAGCTCGCGAAGCCTTCCGCGTGCGAGATCTATGTGTGTTGCCCCCATCCTTTGCACCTATCCGCGAGACGAGAAATGCAGCTGTCTACTGAACAGAAGTGGACCATACCGTTTCAACCGGTACCGGTGCAACTGTTGTAACGAATGATACGAACATGATAAGCAGAAAAAGAACATTCCGGTCGCGGTCTAGGCGGTCGACGCGCGCGCGTGCAGGATCGCTCCTGATGTCGCTCAGACGCACGACAGCCGCCCGTATTGAACCCCCCGGTGGGCGGCTGCCGTCGGCGACGTCGTCGCGCGTCGGCTGTGAGACGAGGAGGCGCATGGTCCCCCGTCCTGTCTCGCGTCCCAGCCGGCTCAACCCTGCTGGCTCGTCCGGATCCCGGTGCGGCGAGGAGTCGCACGCCGCGCTCCGCAAGCGGTGCGAGCCGAGGAGAGAGCAGGTGCGCGCAAGCGGCGCCCTCCCGGTCCCGGTGCCCCCCCGGGCGCTGTACCCCGGGACCGGGGGCGCCGCGCAGCTTGACCCGCCCGGAGCGGGATGAAGCGCGGCGCGCGCGAGGACGGCGTGCAGCGCGCGCTCGCCGCCCTCTCCCATCCGACCCGCACGCGCATCCTCGACTACCTCCAGGTCCACGATCGCGCGAGCCCGGCGGAGCTGGCCGCGGCGTTCGAGATGCCGCTCGGCAGCGTCAGCTACCACGTGCGCCGCCTGCACACGCTCGGCTACCTGCGGCTCGTCAAGCAGACCCAGCGCCGCGGAGCGATCGAGCACCACTACGCGGCGGCCGCGACCGACGACCCGGAACGGGTCGTCGCGCAGCTCGCGGGCCGCTTCCTGACGGCTCCCGAGACGCGCCTGAGCACCAGAACGCTGCTGGACGCGACCGCGATAGCGGAGCTGCACGGCGACCTCGAGCATCTCTTCCGACGCGCGCGCGAGCTCGAATCGCAGACGGTCGCGCGGGCCGGCCTCGGCGGCAGCCGCACGTTCCCGGTGCACGTCGTGTGCATCGTGGACGCGGACGGTCAGGGGTCGCGCTAGCCGGCGACCCAGGTCCTCGCGACGGGATGCGAGGATCGTTAGAGGTTGTGTCGCTGGACGGGCCTGCCCAGCTGGGGGGCGTCCGCGACGTAATGGCCGTCGTCGCTGATCACCGTTCAAATGACGCGTGCCCGAGATCCCGCCGCTGGTCTCACCGCTGTCACACGCATACGTCGCAGCGGTGTAACTCAGTGTTCGGGGCCGCTGACCACGGCTCTACCGTCCCCACTCACCCTGACCCCAAAACTCGCACAGGATTCGCACCATTGACACCCTATAAACCAGTCCTTTATCCTCACCTGTGCTGGATGCCGTCACGAAACCCGGGCCGCCACGTCGCGGCACGGCACCGGCCCCAGCACACCACCAGGACCTGGCATGACGCCGGATCTCGGCCGGAAAGGGGGTACACCACACCGCGATCATCCGCGGCGCCCGCACGGGACGTTCCCGCACGCTGAGCCCCGCACCGCACGGCCACACAGGTGACCGTGGCAGCCACCACCGCCCCGAGCCCCACGGGCTCGAGGCAACCATGCAATTCCAAGCACGAGGGGAATACATCCATGCAACGCCACATCCGGCTGCTGTTCGCAGGCCTCGCAGTCACCGCCATGCTCGTCGCCGCCGTCGGCACCGCAAGCGCCCAGAAGCTCTCAATATCACGCAGCGCGATCAGAGTCGTCTGGAGATCCCTCGAATTCAGCAACTCCACCACGGCAAACGTCGTCAGATGCGCGGTCACGCTCGAAGGCAGCTTCCACAACGAGACCATGGAGAAGCCCAGAGACCTCCTAGTCGGCTACATCACCGGGTCAAACGTCCAGAACAACCAGTGCACCGGCGGGAGAGCAACCGTCCTCAACGAAACACTGCCCTGGCACCTCACCTACCGCAGCTTCAGCGGAATACTACCCATAATCCAAACCCTGCTATTCAACCTCATTAGAGCCGGCTTCATATACGAAATACCCGGCGTCAACAGCTGCAAAGTCATCACCAGCATAGCCAACCCGGCCAGGACAATAACGAACCTCAACACCACCACCGGCAGAGTCGAAGGCCTCAGAGCCGACGAAACCGCGAGAATACCGCTTGTCAACGGCCCCGGCGGCTTCGCCTGCAGCCTCGGCACCGGTAATTTCGCAGGCACCGGCGCCATGACCCAACTAGGCACCGCCAACGATATTATAATCAGACTAATATAACTAGCAGTACACGCACCGCTAAGGGGCCGCCATAAGCGGCCCCTTAGCGGTCTGAGCACACGAACACACTCCTGTCGCGTTCGGCCGGTTCCTTCTACCCGATGCGGCCGAGCGTCACCTGCATCCGTCGCGGGTGGCGGCCGCGGCCGACGAGCAGCACGTAGCGACCGGCGGCGAGCGGGCGGGTCGTCACGCGCAGCCGCGCGAGCGTGCCGCGGGCGACCGTGTGGCCGTGGCGCACGAGGCGGGCGCCGGTGCTCGCACGGGTGCCGCGCAGGCGCACGCTGCACGTCACGTGCCGTCTGCCTCTGGCGCCGGCCGTGCGGCACGTGACGACGGCGTCGTGTCCGGCCGGGCCGCGCGTGCCGCGGGAGCCGGTCGCGCCCGTGGCGCCGGCCGCACCGGCCGCGCCCTGCAGCCCCTGCGGACCGGGTCCGCCGTCGGCGCCCGGTGCGCCTGCTCTGCCGTCGGCGCCAGGCGCGCCGGGCAGTCCCTGCGCGAGCGCGCCGCCGGTGCCGGCGAGCGCGATCGTCGTGTCCGTGCCCGCGACGTCGCGGATCTGCAAGCTCGCGGCGCGCGCGCCGCTCGCGGTCGGTGCGAAGCGCACGCGCACGAGGCAGCCGGCGCCGGGCTGCAGCGTCTCGCCCGTGCAATCGTCGGCGCTCAGCGCGAAGTCGTCGCGATCGGTGCCGACGACGCGCACCTGCGCGAGCGCGAGCGGCGCGTCCTGCGCGCGCACCCACACCCCCCGCCCGGCGCCGATCGTGCCCTGCGCCTGCGTGCCGAAGTCGCGCGGGGCGTCGTCCACGTCCGCGACGCCGGCGGCCGGCAGCCGCAGCGCGACGAGGTCGCCGAGGCCGACGGCCTGCGTGCCCGCGGCTGCCTCCGGCGCTCCGCCGACGCTCGCGACCCACGCGCCGGCGACGCCGTTCACGCTCGTCACGACGCCGCTGCCGTTCGTCGTCGCAGCGGTCACGCAGCCGGCCGGGATCGCACTCGCCTGCGCGGCCGCCAGCACGTCGGCGACCGTCCCGCCGATGCTCGCGACGACGCGGCACAGGCGCACGTCGCCGTGGCCGTCGTCGATCAGGAACGCGAGCGGCACCGGCGTGCCGCCGGGAACGGACGGCGCCGGCCGCACGACCGGATCGCCCGGGTTCGCGCGTGCCGGCGGATCGGCGGCGAAGCTCGCCCCCACGATCGCGCGCAGCGCGTCCTGGCTCGAGTAGAGGTTCGGCGGGTCGCCGTCGGCGTCCGTGTCGAGCCACTTGAAGCTGCCCGCGTTCGGTCCGCTCGTGCGCTGCAGCGACAGCAGGAAGTCGACCGGAGTCTTGCCGGAGGGCGTCGTCCAGGCGGGCGACTGCGGATCGATCCCGCACGCGCTCAGGCCCTCGATCGCCCATGCGTTCGAGTCGGCGTTGGCGCCGAACAGCGCGTCGAACGCGCCGCTCGCGTCGATCAGCCTGCCGTGCAGGAACGCGAGCCCGCGCGCGACCGCCGGGTCGTCCGGCGTCGCGCCGGCCTCGCAGAGGTCGGTGAGCGCCGCGCCCGTCATGTCGATGTCGCCGGGCGAGGCGGCCTGCGCCGGGTTGGCGACGAGCCCGAACGTCCAGCCGCCGTCGTCGTGCTGGTTGGCGCGCACGAACGCGGCCGTCTTCGCGAGCAGCGCCGGGGTCGCGCCGCCGCGCTTCAGCGCGAACGCCCCGAACGCCGCGCCGTTCATGCTCGGGCTGCCGTAGGAGCCGGTCGGGGCGTCGTACAGCGCGGCCAGCTGGGCGATCAGGTTCTGATCGCCGGACAGGCGCGAGGGCTGCAGGCCCGCGGCGTGCGCGAGCAGCGCGGCGCGCGCGAAGTCGCCCGCGCCGTTGAAGCCGGCGTTCCAGCCGACGGCCGGGTCCGGCGGGTCGGTCCAGTCGGGGCTCGTCCAGACGCCGAGGTAGTTGTCCTGCGCGCTCGGCGAGCCGAGGTCGGCGGCATGGACGCCGGCGGCGGCGAGCGCGCCGAGCGCCCAGTCGCCGCCGAAGTCGAACGGGCCGCCGATCGCGCCCGTGCTCGGATCCTGCTGTGCCTTCAGCCACGCCGCGCCGGCCGTGACGGCGTTGTCGACCTGCTGCTGCGTCACGGCCGCCGCGGACTGCGGCAGGCAGACGACGGCCGCGCAGGCGGCGGCCACTGCGAGAAGGCGCCCGAGGCGCCCTGCTGCTCGATGCATGTCGGTGCTCCTGTCCGTGGCGGCGACGCGCACGTGGGAGCACGGGCGAGGCGGCCGCCTGTACGCGAGACGGTTCGCTCACCGGGTCTTCGGGCTCGGGCTCGACCTCCCGGATCTCCTTCCCAAGCCGACCATCCGACTCAGTGGACCTGCGATCCGATCGTCACCCATACCGCTGCGCGTCAGCCCCGGATTCCCACCGGAGTTCCCCGACTGTGTGAGCGCCGAGAACCGTAGCGGGTGAGGGCGGGCCGCGTCGCCCGCCCTCACCCCTCCGCTTCAGCGGCTCAGCATCTGACGGTTCTTCTGTCTTCCACGCAGATTTCGATGAATTGAGAGCGGCTCCAGTCTAGGGTCGCTCCCGGCATGCTCGCCTGGATTCTGAATCTGCCGGCTCTGTTGAGGGTGAGCGTCGCGTTGCCGCTTTCGTCCGTTCTCGGCGTCGTTTCTATGCCCGTGATCGAGTAGCCGACCGCGTTCGACGACGTGCTTAGCGGGATCACGAAGTGCCCTCTGCCGTCTTCTCTGCCGAAGATGTCCGTCGGCTTCCACTTGTTCGCGTGGACGGTGATTCTGGCGCCGACGAGTATCTTGCCTTCGACGGGCGACGTGCGTGCGAGATCGAGCGGCACGGCGTCCGGTATGAACGTCGGCGACGGCCCCGAGCGGCCCGCCTGCATCAGGAGCGTCGAGCCGTTCGGCATGTGCAATTCACACAGGCCGTATTCGGCGTAGTGCCATAGCGCGCTCGTGACGTTGAGGTCGTACGGGATCCAATATTCTTCGTTCGGCGAGAAGGTGTGGCTCTCGCCGAGGACTCTCGTCGCGAACAGTTCGCGGTCCCATTCCCCTCTGACTGCCAGCTCGAGCGCCTGGTAGGCGCTGTCGGCCGGACAGCTGTGCGGCATCGCTTCGCCGTTCCAGCCGACCGCGGTTCTTTCAGCCGGGCCGAGCGTGACCGCTCTGGCGGCCAGCAGCTCGCTGCTTAGTCCGACGACGCGGACGTTGACGGTGACCGCGCCTGCCGCTGCCGGGAGGGCCATCGCCGCCAGTGCTGCAAGGGCGATCACCACGAGCCGGCATAGGCGCCGGGTTCTGCGTGACATGCGTCACTCCTTTGGTTGTGGATGGTGTCTGCGGAGGGGAAGTCGGTGCCGCGCGTGCGCGCGGCGGTGCCGGCGTCTGGCGGCTCTGCCGAGCTGTCTGATCGCGCAGACCACGCGCGGGCGCGGTCTCGAGACCAGGCGGCAGGTCACGGTCGCGTCGCGGCCGGCGGGCCCGCGCGCGCCTCTGGCGCCGGTGGCGCCGGTCGCGCCGGCCGGACCCGTCTGACCCGCCGGTCCGCTCGCGCCGCTGGGACCCTGCGGCCCGCTCGCGCCCGGCGCTCCAGGGGTGCCCGTGTCCCCGGGCGGGCCCTGCGGGGCGGCGCCGCCGGTTCCGGCGAGCGGGAGCTGTGGGTCGCCGGAGGCGGCGTCGGCGACGACGACGAGCGCCGCGCTGCGGGCGCCGGCGGCGCTCGGCGCGAAGCGCACGCCGACCGTGCACTGCTCGCCGGGCATCAACGTCGCCGCGCCGCAGCCGTCCGCGCCGACGAGGAAGTCGTCGCGGCCGGCGCCGGTCGTGGCGACGCGTCTGACGTGCAGCGGCAGCGTTCCCGCCGTGACGGTCACGGTCTGGGCAGCGCTGAGCGTGCCGAGCGCCTGCGTGGCGAACGTGAGGCCGCCGCCCGGCGCGGCGGTCGGCGGGTCCGGGACGACGATCGCGAGCCCGTGGCTGCCCGCCATCGCCTGGCCGATCGCCTGCGCGTGCAGGCCGCTCACCCGCACCGGAGCCGGGTTGGATTCGTCGCTGCCGCCGCTCCCCACCTCACCGTGGTCGCCCTCTCCGAGACCCCACACGGCGCCGTCCCCGTCGAGCGCGTAGCTGTCGTAGTAGCCGGCGGCGACCTGGGCGATGTTGCTCAGGCCCGCGACCGGCAGCGGGGTGCCCGTCTGTCTGCCGGCGGTCTCGACGGCGGCGCCGAGCTGGCCGTACGCGGCGAGACCCCAGCCGACGACGGTGCCGTCTCTCAACAGCGCGAGCGTGTGGTAGCCGCCGGCCGCGATCGCCGTCGCGTCAGTGATGCCGGTGACGGCGACGGGCGTCGCGCTGTCGTCCGTTCTGCCGTCGCCGAGCTGACCGGCCCAGTCGCCGCCCCAGCCCATCACTCTCCCGTTGTCGAGCAGCGCGAAGCTCTGCGAGCCGCCCGCGGTGACGGCGGTCGCGTTCGCGATGTCTCTGACGGTCGTCGGCGAGGGCTCGGCGCCGATCGTGCCGTCGCCGAGCTGCCCGACGTCGTTGCCGCCCCAGCTGCTGATCGTGCCGTCCTCGTGGACGGCGAGCGCGAAGTCGAAGCCGGCGGCGATCGCGGTGACGTGGTCGACCCCGGGGACCGCCGCCGGCGTGGGGCGCGGGTCGGTCGTGCCGTCGCCGAGCTGCCCGGAGCCGTTGCCGCCCCACGTGACGACGGTGCCGTCGTCACGCAGCGCGAGGCCGAAGTCGTAGCCGGCAGCGATCGCCGTGACGTGGTCGAGGCCGGGGACCTGCGCGGGCGCGGCGTGCGGTCTGCTCGTGCCGTCACCGAGCTGTCCGGCGTCGTTCGCGCCCCAGCTGCGGACGCGGCCGTCGGCGCCGAGGGCGAGGCCGAAGTAGCCGCCGCCGGCGACGGCGGTCGCGTCGTAGATCCCGGGCACCGACTGGGGCGTCAGCGCCGGCGACGAGATCGCACTGCCGAGCTGGCCGGCGTCGTTGAGGCCCCACGCCGAGACCGCGCTCGGGGTGAGCGCGGCCGCGGGGGCAGGCACGCTTGCGAGCGCGGCGAGCAGGAGAGCGGCGAGCAGCGCCGCGAGACGGTTTCTCATCGGGTCCTCCGGGGGGATCTGGGGGAAGGCACGGCAAGCCGCAGGGCCACGCGCTTGCGCGCGGCCCTGCGGCCGAAGCTCAGGACGCACACGAGGCGGCGCGCGACGCGGCCGGCGATGCGGCAGCTGATGCGCGCGGGCCGGCCGACGCGGCCGCGCGCGCCGCGACGACCGGCGAGGCCGGTCGCGCCGGCGGCGCCGAGCGGGCCCGCTGCGGTGCTCGTGCCGGCAGCACCGGCGGCGCCAACGGCGCCGGGCGCACCCGCCGGGCCCGGCGGCCCCGCAGTCGCCGCGCCGCCGTCGCCGAGCAGCACGAGCCCCGGCGCGGCGCCGGGCCCGTCGTGCTCGGCGACGAGCGTCGCGGTGCGCGCGCCGGACGCGCCGGGCGCGAAGCGCACCCGCGCCTCGCACCCCGCGCCCGGCGCGAGCGTCTCCCCCACACAAGCCTGGGACGAGACCACGAAGTCGGCGGCGTCCGTGCCGGCGATGCGCAGCCGCGTCACGCTGAAGTCGTCCGCCCCGCCGTTCGCCAGCGTCACCGCGCGCGGCGCGCCCAGCAGCCCGACCGGCTGCGTGCCGAAGTCGAGCGCCGCCGGGTCGAACGCGAGCGGCAGCGGGTCCTGCAGCCGCAGCGCGACGACGTCGCCGAAGCCGACCGCCTGCGTCCCCGCGGCCTGCTCGGGAGCGCCGTCGAGGCTGACCCTCCAGCCGCCGCCGGGCGCCGCGACGGCGCCGTCGATCGCGGTCACGACGCCGCCGTCGACCGCCACGTCGTGGACGCAGCCCGGCGGCGAGGAGGCCGCCTGCGCGGCCGCGAGCACGGCCGTCAGCGACGCGCCGCTCGGCGCCGTGGTACTGCACAAGCGCGCGTCGCCGAGGCCGGGATCGATCGCGAGCGCGACCGGGACCGGCGTGCCGTCGGCGACGATCGGAACGGCGCGCAGCAGTGGATCGCCCGGGTTCGCACGCGGCGGAGGCGGCGCCGCGAAGCCGGGATCGGCGAGCGCCCGCAGCGCGTTCTGCGTCGCGTACGCGTCGGCGCCGCCGTTCGGCGCCCATGCCCCCGCGCCGGGCCCGCTCGTCAGCTGCGCGCCCAGCAGCCAGTCGACGGCGGCCTCGTCGCCGGGCAGCCACCCGGCCGCCCCGCGCCGCAGCCCGCACGCCGCCAGCCCGTCGAGCGCCCACGACGCGCCGTCGACGCCGCCCGCGCCCGGCCCGCCGGCGCGCAGGAACGCGACCGCGCCGGCGACGGACGGGTCGGCGAGCGTGCGCCCGGCGCCGCAGAGGCCGGCGAGCGCCGCGCCCGTCGCGTCGACGTTGCCCGGCGTCGCGCGCGTCGCGGCGTCGGTCGCGGGCACGCTCGTGTAGCCGCCGTCGTCGTGCTGGTTCGCCTCGACGATCCGCGCCGTGCGCTCCACGAGCCCCGCGCCCACCGGCAGCCGCTCGAGCGCGAGCAGGCCGAACAGGGTGTGGTTGAAGACCGATCTGGTGGACGTGAACCAGCCGTCGACGTAGGAGCCGGCGAGCTTCGCGAGCAGGTTCTGCTGCGCCGACAGCCGCCGCGGGTCGACGCCGGCGACGCCCGCGAGCAGGATCGCCCGCTCGTAGTCGGCGGCGCTCGGCGCGCCGCCCAGCGCCGCCCAGGCGCCGTCGTCGGAGCCGGCCCACAGCGTCGCGTAGTAGTCCTGCGCGCTCGCATCGCCGGACGCGACGCGCACGTCGGCCGCGTGCACGCCCGCGCCGGCGAGCCCGAGCAGCGCCCACGCCGGGTCGAGGCCGTGGTTCGGGCCGAGCGAGCCGTCGGGCGCCTGCTGCGCGCGCAGCCACGCGACGGCGCCGTCGACGGCGGTGTCGATCTGTCCGTCGGTGGCGGCAGCCGCCGGCGCCGCGCTCCACGCGAGCGCCGCCAGGCACGCCGCCACGGCGATGGTCCTTCCAAGCATCGGGGCTCCTGTTCGGGGCGACGTCTCGCACGCGCGAACGTGTGGGAGCCAGCCGCCTATACGCGAGACGGTTCGCTCACCGGGTCTTCGGGCTCGGGCTCGACCTCTCGGATCTCCTTCCCAAGCCTTCACCTCGGCTCAGTGGACCTGCGATCCGATCGTCACCCATACCGCTGCGCGTCAGCCCCGGATTCCCACCGGAGTTCCCCGACTGTGTGAGCGAAGCGGACGCTACACGAGCGAGGACGGCCATCGCGCCGCTTCGCTACAGTCGCGGGCGCACATCAGGGATCGGTGGCCAGGGGAAGTCCGGTGCGAAGCCGGCGCGGGCCCGCCACTGTGACCGAGGAAGCCCGCCGCACGCCGCGTGGCAGCCACTGGGCCGAGGCCCGGGAAGGCGCGGAGGGATCGCTCGGAAGCCAGGAGACCCGTCTCCGATCCGACACGTCGAGACGCCCTCGCGGAAAGGGGCAGCAGGCCATGCGATCCCTCGCAGCAGCGACGCTGAGCGTCGCGATCTCCCTCCTCTCGGCGCCGCTCGCCGTGGCCGCCCCGGCCGACGTGCACGTGCGCATCGAGGGCGCGGACAGCACCCTCTTCGACCGCAGTGTGCGCGTCGACGGCCACGACGTGCGCGCCGCCTCCGACGCGCAGCCGCACCGCTGCGACGGCACCAACGCGCATCGCAACGCGACGCCGGGCCCGACGGCCACGAGCGCCGCGGTCGACGCGCTCGCATCGCTCGGCCAGGGCTTCGACGGGCAGTGGTACCAGGGCCTCGACGACTACTTCGTCTCCCGGCTCGGCCCGGAGCGGGAGGACAACGACAAGCTGTGGTGGTGGGGCCTGCTGGTGAACCGGCGCTTCTCGGCGGTCGGCGGCTGCCAGGCCCAGCTTCGCGACGGGGACGAGGTGCTGTGGGCGCTCGACGCCTTCGGCGGCCGGCCGTTCCTGTGGCTCGCCGGGCCCGCGACCGCGCAGCTCGGCGCGCCGCTGAGCGTCGCCGTCAGCTCGACCGCGGGCGACAGACCGACGCCGGGTGCGCCGTACGCCGGCGCCCAGGTCGAGGTGGTCGATGCGAACGGGCGGCCGGCCGCGGCCGGCACGGCGGACGGCGGCGCCAGCGACGCCGGCGGCGCGGCGACGGTGACGTTCCGCCGCGCCGGCTGGCAGCGGCTGAAGGCGCGCGGCGCGGCCGGGCCCGGCGGCCATCCGCTTGCGATCGCCTCCAACAGCGTCGACGTGTGCGTCGAGGCGACGCCCGGCGCCGGCTGCGGCGGCGCGCCGCCGAGCGCGCGGCCGGTCGTGGCCCCGGCGGGCGGGTCCGGCGGGGGGACGGGATCCGGCGGCGCCGGGGGCGTGCGCCTCGGCCGGCCGCGGCTCACGCTCGACCGCGCGCACGGCCGCGCGAGCGCGGGCTGGAAGGTGCTCGACGCCGGACCCGGCATCCGCGACTGGACGATCGCCGCGAAGGCGCTCGGACGCCGCGGCGCCCCCTTCGTCGCGCGCGCCGGCGGCGGGCCGCCGGCGACGAGCGCGCTGCTGAGACTGCCTGCCGGGATCGCGTCGCAGCTGCGCCTGACTGTGCGCGACACGGCCGGCCACACGACCTCGCTCGCGCTCGGGCGTGTGCTCGTCCCGCGCGACGACCGCACGCTCGAGGCGGGCGGGGACTGGACGCGCGCGAGCGCGCGCGGAGCCTGGCTGGGGACGGTGACGCGCGGGCGCGCGGGCGCGCGGCTGGCGACGCGGACGGGCCCCGGGCGCACGGCGTTCGTCGTGCGCAGCGGCCGTGCGAGCGCGCAGGTGCGGCTGAGCGCCGGGGGGCGCGAGCGCGTGCTCGCGATCCCCGCCGGCAGCGCCCCGCAGACGCGGCAGCTGCTCGCGCCGGCGCTCGCACGCGCGGGCTCGGTCGCGCTGACGGTGCTGTCGGGAACGGTGGACGTCGATGGCGTGGCGCTCGTCGGCTAGCGGTCGCCGCCGCGGCGCCGCGCCCGCGCTCGCGCTGCTCGGCGCGCTGCTGCTCCTGCTCGGCGCGGCGCTGTGGCTCGCCACGCCGGGGCGCGCGGCGCGGCCGGACGCCGCGAACGGCGCGCGGCTCGACCGCACGATCCGCTTCCTGCAGGACGTCCAGAACGCCGACGGCGGCTTCGGCGGCGAGGTCGGCGCGCCGTCGGACCCGCTGTTCAGCGCGTGGGTCGCGATCGCGCTCGCGGCCGGCGGCGTCAACCCGCGCGATCAGCGGCTCCCGGGCGGCGACGACGTCTACGCGTACGTCACCCACCACGCCGGCGCGCTGAGCAAGACGACCGACTTCGAGCGCGCCGCGCTCGTCGCGGCCGCGGCCGGCGCCTCGCCGCGCGACTTCGGCGGGCGCGACCTCGCGCGGGCGATCCTCGCGCGCCAGCTGCCGAGCGGCGCGTTCGCCTACGACCCGCACGGCACGACCGGCTTCGTCAACGCGACGGCGTTCGCGATCCTCCCGCTCAGCACGCTGCACGAGCCGCTCGTCGACGCGGCGCTGCAGCGCGGCGCCGACTGGATGCTGAGCGTGCAGGACGCGAGCGGCGCGTGGGGCTACGCGCCGGGGACCGAGCTCAGCTCCGACACCACCGCGGGGGTGATCGAGGCGCTGCACGCGCTCGGGCGCACCGGCACGCCGCAGGAGCAGCGCGCCTGGGACTACCTGCGCGGGCTGCAGAACGCGGACGGCGGCTTCGGCTTCAACGCGCCGCTGCCGGAGTCCAACAGCGCCTCGACGTCGTGGGTCGTGCAGGCGATGTGGGCGGCGGGGATCGACCCCGCGCGCTTCGCGCCGGACCGGCCGAGCCCGCTCGACTACCTCGCCTCGATGCAGCAGCCGAACGGGGCGATCCGCTGGAAGCGCAGCGACGACGTCAACTCGATCTGGATGACCGCCTACGCGGCCCCCGCCTACGGCGGCCGCGCGCTGCCGGTGACGCCGGTCGCGCGCGCGGTTCACGTCGTCGCGAGAGCGGAGCGAACGACGGCTGTGCCGGCGCGCAGACCGCACGCCGCCGCCGACGGGCTCGACGGCCAGGGCGGCTTCTCGACGCGCCGCGGCGAGGTGATCGCCGGCGGCGGCGGGCGCGGGGCCGCGCTCTTCAGCAGACCGCAGCCGCAGAGCCAGGGCAGACGCGCGGGCGGCGTGCGGCAGACGACGCCGTCGAGCGCTGCGCACGGCGGCGCGGCCGCGGGCACCGGGAGCGGCGGGGACGCGACCGCGCAGCCCGGCGGACACGGTGGCGGAGCCGACGCCGGTCCGGTGACCGGCGTCGTGATCGGCGACACGCGCAAGCCGGGCGCCGCCCCCGCCGCGCCGGGGCTGCTCGGCGCGCAGGCCGGCGGACCCGAGCATGGCGCGGCGCTCGCGCTCGCGATCGTCGGTCTGCTGCTGCTGTGCGCCGGCGCCGGCGCCGGCCTCGAGCGCCGCCGGCCGGAGGCAGTCGGATGACCACCCACACTCGACCGGAGGCTTCCGCATGATCCCGCTCGCCGCCGTCCACGACGACCTCGGCGACGCGCTCGCGCAGATCGCCTCCGCGCTGCAGATCCCCGTGCTGCTCGCGGCGCTCGCGGTGCTGCTGCTGTGCGCGCTGGAGCTCGGGCGCTACGCGGGCGAGCTGTGGCAGCGGCGCGTGCGCGCCCGCGGCACGGGCTTCCGCGAGCTGGCGCAGGCGGTCGTGCGCGACCCCGGCCAGGCCGCGATCCGTGCGCCCGACGCGCCGACGGCGTTCGCCGCGACGGCGCTGCGCCAGATCGCGGCCGGGGTCACCGCCGGCCGCCCGATCGCGATCGAGCACGCGCTCGCCGACTACGAGCTGGCGGCCCAGCGGCGGCTCGACCGCACGCGCATGCTCGTCCGCGCCGGGCCGGCGATCGGCCTGATGGGGACGCTGATCCCGCTCGCCCCGGGGCTCGCCGCGCTCGGGCGCGGCGACGTCGCGTCGCTGGCGATCGACCTGCGCACGGCGTTCGCCGCGACCGTCGTCGGGCTGCTGGTGGGGACGATCGCGTTCGCGCTGACGCTCACGCGCACGCGCATGTACACGGAGGACCTGACCGCGCTGGAGCGCGCGACCGCGACGCTCGCGCAGCCGGTCGGCGGCGCTCCGGGGGCGACCGCGCTCCCTGCCGCGGAGGGCGTCGCATGAGGCGCACCGGCCTCGGCCGCCACGGGCGCCTCGACGACGCCGCCGGCGACCCGCTCGACGGGCTCGTGAACCTGTTCGACGTCGGCATCGTGCTCGCGGTCGCGTTCCTGATCGCCGGTCTGAGCCTCACGCGCACCGCCGGCGGCAGAATTGAGCGCGAGCGCAGCGCAGCGCAGCAGCAGACGACCACCCCCCTGCCAGCACCCTCCAGCCGCACCCCCGCGAGCGGCGCCGGCACCGCCGTCGGCACCGTCTACCGGCTGGCCGACGGGCGGCTCGTGTACGTGCGGGGCAGAAAGCCATGACGGCGACTCTGCTGTCGTCAGAGGCATCTATTTTTTTACGTCTACAGTATCTATTTTTTTACTGATAGATTCTCTACACAATGCCGTCTGAAAAGTCTGCGAAATATCGACCGCGGATCGCCGACAGTGAGCTGGCCGCGCGTCTCGCGGCCACCGGGGCGGTCGTCGTCGAAGGTCCGAAGGCGTGCGGCAAGACGGCGACCGCGCGGCAGGTCGCCGCCAGCGAGGTGCTGCTCGACGTCGACGCCAACGCGCGCGCGGCGGCCGCGATCGACCCGGCGCTCGTGCTGGACGGCGCGACGCCGCGGCTGATCGACGAGTGGCAGATCGAGCCGGCGATCTGGAACCACATCCGCCGTGCGGTCGACGACCGCGGCGCGCCCGGCCAGTACATCTTGACCGGCTCGGCCGTGCCGGCCGACGACGTCGTACGACACACCGGCGCCGGTCGCATCACGCGCCTGCGCATGCGGCCGATGAGCCTCTTTGAGAGCGACGCGAGCAGTGGCACCGCCTCGCTGGCCGCACTGCTCGCGGGCGAGCCGACGCGCAGCGCCGACAGCGGCACGACCGTCCGCCGGATCGCGCAGGAGATCGCGGTCGGCGGTTGGCCGGGCTTCCGCGAGCTGACGGTCGAGCACACGCAGCGTGCACTGCGCGACTACCTCGACGAGATCCGTCGCGTGGACGTGTCGCGACTCGACGGCACGCGCCGCGACCCGGAGCGCGTGGGAACGCTGCTGCGCAGTCTCGCCCGCAACGTCGCCACGCACGCGTCGGTCTCGACGCTCGCCCGCGACGCCGGCGGCGCGGACGGTCCACTTACGCACGAAACCGCGACCAACTACCTCGATGCACTCACCCGCCTGATGGTGGTTGAGGATCAGCCCGCCTGGGCGCCGCACCTGCGCTCGCGCTACGTGCTGCGCAGCGCGCCCAAGCGCCATTTCGTCGACCCTTCGCTGGCCGTCGCCGCTCTGCGCGCGACGCCCGACGCACTGCTGCAGGACCTGGAGCTGCTCGGCTTCCTGTTCGAATCGCTCGTCGTGCGCGACCTGCGCGTCTACGCCCAGGCCAACGACGCCGAGGTGCTCCAGTACCGCGACAGCAACGGCCACGAGGTCGACGCGATCGTGCGCTGCCATGACGGTCGCTGGGCGGCCTTCGAGGTGAAGCTGGGGGCCGGTCGGGTGGACGACGCCGTGTCCAGCCTCGAGCGCTTCGTGCGGCAGGTCGACACGAAGCGCTGCGGCAGACCCGCGGCGCTCGGCGTGATCGTCGCGACCGGCTTCGGCTACGTGCGCGACGACGGCGTGCACGTCGTGCCGATCGGCGCGCTCGGTCCCTGACCCGCGCCGCTCGCGCCGCTGCGCTGCATGATGGCTCCTCACCGTCCGACCCGGAGGAAGCCGATGAGCTACGAGACGATCCTGTACGCGACCGACGGGCCGATCGCGACGATCACGCTCAACCGTCCCGAGGCGCTCAACGCGATCGTCCCGCCGATGCCCGACGAGGTCGAGCAGGCGGTCAACGCAGCCGTGCGCGACCCGCAGGTGAAGGTGATCGTGCTGCGCGGCGCCGGCCGCGCCTTCTGCGCGGGCTATGACTTCAGCGGCGGCTTCGCGTGGGGGTCGGAGCGGTTCGACACGGACGGCAGATGGGACCCCGGCAAGGACATGATGTTCGTCACGGCGCACGCGACCTCGCCGCATCAGCAGTTCATGAGCATCTGGCGCTCGCCGAAGCCGGTGATCGCGCAGGTGCACGGCTGGTGCGTGGGCGGCGGCAGCGACTACGCGCTGTGCGCCGACCTCGTGGTCGCCTCCGAGGACGCGCAGATCGGCACGCCCTACTCGCGCGTGTGGGGCGCCTACCTGTCCGGCATGTGGATCTACCGCCTCGGGCTCACGCGCGCGAAGCACCACGCGCTCACCGGCCGTCCGCTGTCGGGCCGCGAGGCGGCCGACGTCGAGCTGATCAACGAGGCCGTCCCGTTCGAGCGGCTGGAGGCGCGCGTGCGCGAGCTCGCCGAGGAGCTGGCCGCGCTGCCGGCGGCGCAGCTGGCCGCGCAGAAGCTGATGGTCAACCAGGCCTACGAGAGCATGGGGCTCGCGGCGACGCAGACGCTCGGCCCGATCCTCGACGGGATCATGCGCAACATCCCCGAGGCGCACGCCTTCGTCGCGCACGCGGCCGAGCACGGCGTGCCGTCGGCGGTGGCCGAGCGCGACGGCCCCTTCGGCGACTACAGCCAGGCGCCGCCGGAGCGCCGGCCGGACCCCTCGCATGTGATCGAGCCGTAGCGGTTGGCAGAACGTCGGCTACCGCGGCACCAGCTGCACGATCGGGATCGTGCGCCCGCTGCGCGCGGCCCGCTCGCGGTAGGTCGCGTACGGCGGGAAGACGCGGTCGGCCAGCTCCCACAGCCGCTCGCGCGACGGCTCGTCCTCGATCACCTCGGCGGTGAACGGGCGGCCGCCGAGCCGCACGTCGGGATGCGCGCGGACGTTGTGGAACCAGGCGGGATGCGCGGGCTCGCCGAGCTTCGAGGCGACGATCGTCACGCGCTCGCCGTCGTGGAAGTAGAGGACCGCGTTGCAGCGCTCGCGCCCGCTGCGCGCGCCGCGCGTCTCCAGCAGCGCGGTCGGGAGCGTCAGCCCCATGCCGAGACGGCCGCGCGTCAGCCGCATCACGTGCGGGTCGAGCTTCCAGACGACGTGCTTCGAGAGCCAGGCGGCGAGACGCGTTGCGAGGAAGCGCACGTAGGTCCGGTGCAGCGGGCCCCGGTCCGCGGTGGGATCGACGTAGGGCAGCGCCTCGCGCGCGGGCATCGCCGCATCATGGCGACTCGTCGTCCGGCCGGGGTCAGCAGAGGTGCGGCGCGTCCCCCTGCCAGTAGACGAGCAGCAGATGGGCGCCCGTCAGCACGACGAGCACCCACAGCGCCGCGCGCACGCCGGCGGTGTGCCCGGCGCCGACGGCGCGGCGAGCCCACACCGCGGCGCCGGACAGCAGCAGCACCGCCACCAGGGCGGTGGCGCGCGCACCGAGCCCGTCGGCCACGATGACGATGCCGATGACGACCAGCAGCAGCGGGATCAGCACATACCCGCCCGCGTCGTCGCCGGCCAGCAGCGCGAGCAGCGCCGCGGCGACCGCCAGCGTCCCGACGACCAGCGTCGGCCAGCCGATCCCCAGCGGGCCGCGGCCGCGGCCCGCGCTCAGCACGGTGAGCGCGCCCAGCGCGCAGCCGACCGTCGCCAGGTGGAGCAGCGTCGCACCGCTGCGGTACGCGGCCAGGGCGGCATCGTGGCCGGCGGGCGCGTCCTCCCCGCAGCCGTAGTCGAGCGG
The DNA here is from genome assembly GCA_963812435.1 of uncultured Actinomycetes bacterium. Lineage (GTDB taxonomy): Bacteria > Actinomycetota > Thermoleophilia > Solirubrobacterales > Solirubrobacteraceae > Conexibacter. The sequence goes on along the minus strand of CAWEUZ010000002.1, from coordinate 1,238,980 downwards.
GATCTCGCGCAGCACGTCGAACAGCAGCACCAGCGCGGCGGCCAGCGCGAACGGCACGGCCGCGACGATCGTGCGCGCGGCCGGCGAGAGCTGTGGGCGTTCCGTCGCCATGGCGCGGGAACGCTATCGACGCCCCTGCGCGGACGTCAGGCGAAGCGGTAGTCGCCGAGGTCGAAGTGGGCGCTGTGCCACGCGACCTCGGCGGTCGACGCCGAGCGGAACGGCGCGTCGCCGTGGCGGTCGAAGTAGTAGCTGTTGGCGGTGGCGCAGCGGTCCTGGAAGAAGACCTGGCGGTCGCGCCGCGACAGCATCGTCTCGAAGTAGCGGCGGTTGGCCTCGGCGGTGACCTCGACCGAGGTCGCGGCGAGGCCGCGCGCGCGGCGCAGGCAGCGGACGATGTGCCGCGCCTGGTTCTCGATCAGCGTGAAGTAGCTGGCGCCGTTGTAGCCGTACGGGCCGAGGATCAGGAACCAGTTGGGGAAGCCGGGGACGCTCACGCCCTCGTACGCCTGGAAGCGGTTCTCGTCCCACCACCGCTCGAGGTCGGTGCCGCCGCGGCCGGTCACCGGGAACGGCGGCATGTTGCCGGTGTCGAAGACCTTGAAGCCGGTCGCCATCACCAGCACGTCGACGTCGTGCGCGCGGCCGTCGGCGGTGCGCACGCCCGGCGGCTCGATCGCCGCGATCGGCTCCGTCACCAGCTCGACGTTGGGGCGGTTGAACGTCGCCAGATAGTGGTTGGAGAAGGCGGGCCGCTTGCAGCCGAGCCCGTATCTCGGCGTCAGCTGCTCGCGCACCGCCGGGTCGCGGACCTCGCGCCGCAGGTGCCGGAGCCCGACCCGCTCCGCCGCGGTCGCCGCCGGCACCACGCCGTGGAAGTGCGCGGGCAGCGGGAACGTCAGCTCGACGAACGTCTGGCTGGCGAGGCGCGCCGCCGCCTTCGCGCCGGGCAGCCGGCCGAGCAGCCGCTGCGCGCGCGAGCCGAGCGGCCGGTCGAGCTTCGGCATGCACCAGATCGGCGTGCGCTGGAACACCGTCAGCTGCTCCACCTCGGGCGCGATCGTCGGGATCACCTGGACGGCCGAGGCGCCGGTCCCCACGACCGCCACCCGCCGACCGCGCAGCGGCTCGCCGTGATCCCAGCGGGCGGTGTGCATCAGCGGCCCGGAGAACGTGTCGAGGCCGGGGATGTCCGGCAGCGTCGGCTGCGTGAAGACGCCCGTCGCGTCGATGACGTGGCGCGCCGCGATCGTCTCCCCCGCGGCGGTCGCGAGCCGCCACAGGCTGTGCCGCTCGTCGAACTCCGCGCCCGCCACGCTGGTGCTCAGGCGGATCCGCGAGCGCAGCCCGTACTTCTCGACGCAGTCCTCGGCGTAGGCCTTCAGCTCGCGCCCGGACGCGTAGACGCGCGACCAGTCGCTGCGCTGCTCGAACGAGAACTGGTAGCTGAACGACGGGATGTCGACGCCGATGCCCGGATACGTGTTCCAGTGCCACGCGCCGCCGACGCCGTCGCCCGCCTCGAGCACGACGTAGTCGCCGATCCCGGCGCGGTCGAGCGCGATCGCCGTGCCGATGCCGGAGAAGCCGGCACCGATCACCGCCACCTCGTGGTCGGGCTCCATCGGGTCATCTTCGACCCTCGGGGCGCGAGGTGCGCCGATCCCGCTATGGCTTCGCCAGCACCTCGAACGCAAGCGCGTTGGCCCCGCCCGGACCGCTCGCGGGCACGCCGTCGGCCCGGACGGCGGTGATCGGGGCCGACCCGGGCGGGGCGTCGGCGGCGATCGTCACCGTCAGGCAGTCGTTGCCGAGGACGAGCTCGTGCGCGGTGACGGTCGCCTCGCTGCGCCCCGCGAACACGCTCGCGCCGAGCTCCTCGCCGCTCTGCGATGCGCTCGCCGGCACCGACAGGTTGGTCCCGAAGACCTTGACGACGGCGCCCGGGAGCGCGGACGCCGGCAGCACCGACGTGAGCGTCGGCGTGGCCTGCGCGAGCAGCTTCTTGGCCGCGTAGCCGCCGGTCGAGGTGAGCACCAGGCCGGTCAGCAGCGGCGGCAGCGCCGGGAACCCGCGCGACAGGTGGCCGATGAAGTCGCCGAGGAAGAACGCCAGCCCGATCGCGTTGAACAGGACGTACTGGAAGTCGCCCAGCTCAGCGCCGCCGGTGTCGTCGTTGACGAGCTGCGCGGGCCCGGCGTCGCCGACCGGCGCGGCCGTCTTGGCGGCACTCTGGCCGACGGCCGCATACTTGGCGAGGATCGCGGCCGCGTACGGGCCGCCGAGCAGCAGCAGGTACTCCTCCTGCAGCCCCTTGTCGACCTGCAGGTCCCACGGCACGCGGTCGCCGAGCCACACGGCGACCAGCAGCGACAGCAGCCCGAACGCGATCGTCAGCGTCCACGCGAACGCCACCGTCTTGGACGTCGAGGTGCGGTGGTCGGCGCCGACGAGGATCGCGCCGAGCCAGCTGCGCTTGACGGAGCGCACATGCTGCGGCTGGATGCTCGCCGCCTGCGCGGCGGGGACCACGCCTCCCTTGGCGATCTTGCGCACGGTCCCGTCGGGGAGCGTGTACGCCACGTCCTCCTGGGCGACGAGGTCCCTGCGCCCGACGATCGCCAGGATCAGCGTCAGCAGGACGATCGCGAGCCCGGCGATGAGCTGTGCGGCGTCAGCCTTGGACATGGACGGAACCGTACGCGGTGCGTCGGCTACCGCGCGAGCGCGCCGCCGTCGACATCCACGACGGTGCGGTCGCGGCCCGCGCGCTTGGCGGCGTAGAGCGCGCGGTCGGCCTCGTTGAGCAGAGCCTGCAGGTCGACGGGCGCGACGCGCGCGGCGACGCCGCCGCTGACGGTGATCTCCAGCCCCTCGCCGATGCCGAAGCGCGCGCGCCGCTGCTGGTCGCCGTCGGCGACGGCGCGCCGCACGCGCTCCGCGACCGCATGCGCGGCGACGGCGTCGGTGCGCGGGAGCGCGACCACGAACTCCTCGCCGCCGATGCGCGCCGCCACGTCGACGCCGCGCACCTGCTCGGTGAGGACGGCGCCCAGCCACGCGAGCACGCGGTCGCCGACCTCGTGTCCGTGCTCGTCGTTGACGTCCTTGAAGCGGTCGAGGTCGAAGGTGACGAGGGCGAGCGAGGAGCGGTCGCGGATCGCGCGCGCCAGCTCGACGCTCAGCCGCTCCTCGAAGCCGCGCCGGTTCAGCAGGCCGGTGAGTGGGTCGATCCGCGCCTGGTCGACGAGCTCCTGCACCAGCCGCTCGTTGCGCATGACGAGGATCCGCACGACCGCGACGACGACGATCACCCCGCCCTCGACGTCGATCCAGCGGTCCATGCTCGCGTGCCCGGGCGCCATCGCCAGCAGCGCGAGCGCGTGGACGAGCCCCGTCCACACGACGATGAAGGCGCCGCCGCGGTTGCCGAAGAAGTAGGCCGTCCACAGCGCCGGCCACACGTAGAGCAGCGCGCCGTCGCCGTACTCCTTCGTGTCCGCGAGCGCGAGGCCGATCAGCACGGTGCCGAGCGGCCCCAGCAGCATCAGCGCCCAGCGCGGACAGCGCGGCCCGAGCAGCGCCACGACGGCCGCGACGACGAGCGCCGCGAGGGCGGGCCCGGGGCTGAACGCCTCTCCGCCGGGCAGCGCGATCTGCAGGACGCTGAGCAGCGCCGCCCCGGCGTAGATCGCCGCGGCGCTGTAGGCCTCGAGGCGGTTGTCGCCGCTGGTGCTCACCGGTCTTCCGGTCATCGGCCGCACGGCCGCGAAAGTTCAGCGCAGGCGTCACTGAGCGGACCGACGTTCGGCGCGGTCGGCCGGGCTTGCCACTGGTTGGATGTAGCGTCTAAGCTGATGGAGATGACGCCACATGCGACAAGGCTGAAGGTCGAGGTCGGCGTGCGCGAGCTGCACGACCAGCTCAGCCGCTACGTACGGCACGCCGCCGAAGGCGGCGAGGTCGTCGTGACGATGCGCGGCCGGCGCGTCGCCCGACTCTCCCCGCTCGAGGTCGGCGACCCCCTCGCCGACCTGCGCTCCCGCGGGCTCGTGCAGGAGCCCGCCGGGCCGAAACGGAGCGCCAGAGGCCGGAAGCGCCTCGCGGCCGCCGTGCCGGTGTCGGACCTCGTCGCCGAGCAACGGCGCTGATCGTCTACTTCGACACGTCGGCGCTGATCAAGCTCGTCTTCGACGAGCCGGGTTCCGACATCGCGGCAGAGCTGTGGGATCGAGCCGAGGTCGTCGCCTCCAGCCAGCTGGTCTATCCCGAGGCACGTGCCGCCATGGCTGCGGCGCATCGCGGTGGCCGGATCGACGCGCGCACGCTGAGAGCCGCGGTCAGGACGATCGACGAGTTGTGCCGCGAACTGGATGTGATCGGACTCGACGAGGCGCTCGCACGAGCTGCCGGGGACCTCGCGGAGCGCCATGCGCTGCGCGGCTACGACGCAGTCCACCTCGCATCCGCGGCCGCGATCGACGACCCCGACCTCGTCATGGCCACATGGGATCGCGAGCTCGCCTCGGCCGCCGTCGCGACGAACCGCACCGTCGTCCCGGCACAGCGATAGCGGACGCGCCCACGCCGCGGCGACGCGCCCGGCGAGCCGATCGCGATCGGACGTACGATGCGCCGCGTGGAGAGCGGCGGCATCGAGCGGGAGCTGCGCGCGATCGTCGGCGAGCGCGGCGTGGGCGACGCGGGCGACGCCCGCTTCCACACGGACGCGACGGAGTCGCAGGGACTGCGCGGCCGCCCCGACGCGGTCGTGCTGCCGGCGGGCGCCGAGGAGGTGCGGGCGGTCGTGGCGTGGTGCTACGCGCACGACGTCCCGATCGTGCCGCGCGGCGGCGGCAGCGGCTTCTCCGGCGGCGCCGTGCCGGTCGGCGGCGGCGTCGTCGTCGCGCTCGACCGCATGACCCGGGTGCGCGCGTTCGACCCGCTGCTGTGGCGGATCCACGTCGAGGCGGGCCTGCGCACGAGCGAGCTGCGGCGGCTGGCGAGAGAGAACGGCCTGCTGTTCCCGCCCGACCCGGGCGCTGCCGAGCAGTCGCAGATCGGCGGCAACATCGCCACCAACGCCGGCGGCCCGCACGCCTTCAAGTACGGCGTCACCGGCCGCTGGGTCACCGGCCTGGAGGCCGTGATCCCGCCCGGCGAGCTGATCGAGGTCGGCGGCCCGCTGCGCAAGGACGTCGCCGGCTACGACCTGAAGGCGCTGCTGATCGGCTCCGAGGGCACGCTCGGGATCGTCACCGCCGCCTGGCTGCGGCTGACGCCCGCGCCGGAGGCGGCCGCGCCCGTCGCCGCCGTCTACGCGACCGCGGCCCAGGGCTGCGCGGCGATCGAGGCGATCCTCGGCAGCGGCATCGAGCCGGCGGCGATCGAGTACCTCGACGCCGGCGCGCTCGACGCCGCCCGCGACGCGTATCCGTTCGCGCTGCCCCCGGGCGCCGCGTTCATGGTCCTGACCGAGGCCGACGGCGGCGCCGCCGAGACCGCGCGCGTCGCGGCGCAGCTGCGCGACGCGCTCGCCGACGGCGCGCTCGCGCTCCACGCGCCCGCGACGCCCGCCGAGGTCGCGGCGCTGTGGCGCTGGCGCGACGGCGTCTCGATCGCCGTGACGGCCAAGCGCGGCGGCAAGGTCAGCGAGGACGTCGCCGTCCCGCTCGACCGCCTCGCCGACGCGATCGCGATGACGCTCGAGATCGGCGCCGCGCACGGGCTCGAGGCGTGCAGCTGGGGCCACGCCGGCGACGGCAACCTCCACTCCACGTTCATGATCGACCCGCGCGACGACGCGCAGATCGCCCGCGCGCACGCGGCCGCCGCGGCACTGTTCGCCGCCGCCGCGCGGATGGGGGGCACGATCTCCGGCGAGCACGGCCTCGGCTGGGTCAAGCGCGGCCACCTCGGCGAGCAGTGGAGCCCCGCCGCGCTCGGCCTGCACCGGACGATCAAGCGGGCGGTCGACCCGAAGAACCTGATGAACCCCGGGAAGAAGACCTGAGTAAAAGAGAAAGAAAGCCCGGACCTTCCGCTGGCGCTCCGGCGGTCAAGCGGGTGCGTCGAGCGAGGCCAGCCGGGTGTCGTAGGAGACGACCGTGCCGTGGCTCGCCCGCACCCATGCACGCCAAAACGACTCGACCAGCCGCTGGCGCCGACTCGTCAACGGCTGCCGCGCCAGGCCCGCCCCCAAGAAGTGGACGCGCGCGCCGTGCAGGTCGGCCAGCAGATCCTGTTCCCTCAGCCGCTCGACCAGCATGTCGGGAACGCCCGGGCCCAGCGGCACGTGGTAGAGGTCGACGCCCGAGCCGACCTGGTGCGTGTCGCTGATCGCCCACACGTCGGCCGGCTTCGGCTCCTGCGCGAGCGTGCGGCCGGCGGCGATGAACGATGCGATCAGATCGCTCGAGCGCGATGGCAGCGGTCGCTCGTACAGCGCGCCGATCGCGGTGTTCACCTGCGTCGCCGCCTTCGTCTGCAGCCGTCTGCAGCCGAAGGCGGTGCGGGCGCTGACCGCGAGGCGCCGGTCGACCTCCCAGTCCGCGTCCCCGAGTGCGCCGACCGTGCTGACGAGCACGTGCGCTCCCTGCGGCGCGACGCGGCGCGTCACCGCGTACGCGAGGCGCCGGTAGACGGGCAGGTTGGCCGCGTCGGACGGCGAGCGGTCGAGCAGGACCACCTGGGCCTCGTCGTCCGCCGACGCGCTACAGGCCGCCCCGCACCCCGTCGTCGCCGCCGCGCCCGCCAGCGCCAGCAGCACGAGGGCGACGACCGCCGCGCGTCGGGCGGTCATCGCCAGCCCCCGTGCGTCGAGCTGCTTCTGCCGTTGCCGTTGCCGTTCCCGTTGCCGTTGTGACCGCCGCCGACGCCCGTCGGCTCCAGCACCAGGCGCTGCAGCAGCGAGCTCGTCAGCCAGTCGGGCAGCGTGGAGCTGCGGACCTGGTAGCGCATCGGGGTCAGGACGTCGCGCGCCAGCTCCTCGGCGGCGGCCAGCTCCGGCTCCGCCGACACCGGTACGGGCGTGTGCTCGGGGAAGGCCTCCAGCGCCGCGGCGATGCGCGCATCCTCGTGCACGGCGTGCAGCAGCGCCCACAATGACAGCTCCTCCTCGAGCCAGCGCACCGTGTCCTGCGCCGCGCGCTCGACCGCGCCGACCGTTCTCAGCAGGTGCTCCTTGGCGACCTCCAGCTCCGTCAGCGCGGCCATGTGCGCCGCGCGCGCGACGGCCGCCGCCTTGAGGATCCGGCGCCGCGGATCGGCGTCGGCATGGACGAACGCGACGCCGACGCCGAGCACGAACACGAGCACCCCGATCGCGGCCATCCAGCCCGTCGAGATGTGCGCGGCGCCACCGGCCTCCTGCGCCTCGGATCCCTGCTCGCGGGCCGCCGAGAGCAGGAACAGCACGGTCCCGTAGACGAGCGTGAGCCCGCCGCAGAGCACGTGCAGCGCCCGGCGCTTGTCGTCGTCCTCCTCCTCCATCCCGGCATGCCACTTGAGCCCGACGAACAGGCCGACGGCCGTCAGCAGCACCGCGACGCCGATCCCGATCACCGCGCGCGCGGTGTCGCCGATCAGCTCGTACGACGCCAGCGACACGTCGAAGAACTCGGCGTCGACGAACGTGCCGACGACCATCAGCGGCAGCGCGATCCAGATCACGACGACGCCCCAGCGCCGCGGCGAGTCGTCCTCCTCCGCGTCGCGCTCGCGCTTCGTGCGCTCGTCGCGGCGCTCGCGCTCGCGCTGCTCCGCCTGCTCGAGGCGCGTGCGCGCGATCTCATAGGCGATCAGCATGTTGTTGAAGCGCCGCTGCGCGGCCGACTTGACGGCGGCCAGCCGCACGCCCATCTTGCTCGCGACCTTGCGCAGGCCGGTGAGCGTCTCGCGGTTGTCGAGCCTGCCGTCGCGCGCGCCGTCGGCCGCCGCCTCGGCGGCCATCTGGTCGCGGTCGAACGTCGCCGAAAGGCGGCCGCGGTCGCGCGGCGGGTCGAGGTGGTGGATCGCGTCCGGACGCGCGTCGCCGAGGAGGATCTCCTCCTGCGGCGCGTCGCCGCCGCCGCGCTGGGATCGGTCGCGCCTCATGGTGCTCGCCTCTGCGCGCGCGACGCGCGCACGTCACGCAGCTCGGTCTCGGCAGGCAGCTGCCGCTCGATGCTCATCTTGTCTCCTTATGCGGAGTAGGTCGACGTGAATGCGGAGATGCGGTCCATCGATCGCATCAATGCAAACGCGCCACCGTCCGGCAAGCGGTCCGGGGGGACCGAACGCAGAACGCGCGGCCGATGCGCGGCGTCGGCCGCGCGATGCAGCCGTTCTGACTCAGTGTGCGAGGGCTTTGCGGCAGCGCGTCGCGGAGTCGGGGCGGCCGGCGCGCGACGTCTCGCGCGCCGGCCGCCCTGCTCCGGATGGGTCTTCGCGCAGGGCCTCGCACAGCTCGGCGGCGAGCGCGTCGGCGCGCGAGCTCGCGAGCGCGGCCGCCGCGCGGTCCCCGGCCGCGCGGGCGCGCACGGCCGCAGCGGCCTGCTGACGCTGCGCGGCGCGATGCTGCGCGACGGACCACGCGGCGATCCGCCGCGGCATTTCCGCCAGCAGCTCGGCGAGCGACGTCAGCATCGGGTCGGCGGGCGGAGCACCCAGCAGATCGTTCTCGAGCGCCTCCTGCGGCCAGCAGGCGATGCGCCAGCGGACGGCGTCCGTCGCGTTGCGCGGGCCGAGCGCGACGCCGGGCGGTGCGACGACGCAGACGCCGCCGTCGGCGCCGTTGACCGTCAGCCATTCGCCGTCGAGGCCGGCCGCCTGCTCACGCTGCCAGTCGCGGCGGCGACGTCTCGGATCGAGCAGGAGCATGAGGCGCGGAAGCACGAGCGCCATGTTCGCAAGTTGCTTCGCGGCCGTTGCGTCATCGCTCGAGATCCGGGGGTACGGATCCCAGTTAATCGATCCCACCGAGCGCTCCCGCGCGCCTATCATCGCGTTGACTGCCGAGTCAATTCGAGGAGATCTGACCCTGCGATCCGCCACGCAGACGGTCCACGACTACGCGAATGAGCACAGACCCAACCTGTGGCCGACCCGCCCGGACAAGGGCGGCTCGGCACTCGGGCGCGACCAGCTCGCCCCCGTCTTCGAGGAGACGGGCGACAGCTTCGCGCAGTCGCTCGAACGTCTCCACCCCAACCCGCTGACCGTCCCGCCGCCGAACGCCGACACGGCGGACGGGTACTTCGCGCACGAGTGGATCGAGACGTACAGCCCGTACTTCGCCGAACGCAAGCGCAAGCGTCTAGCGGCGGTGGTCTCCGGGCGCGGGCTCGAACGGGTTCCCTACGACCAGATGGCGGCAGCGTACGCGTCGGTCACCCGTCTCGTCGCCCCCGTGCAGCTCGGGATGGCGCTGACGGCGTCCCCTGCACGCGTCGCGCTGCTCGCGTTCGAGTCAGTGGTGCTCGTGCGCAAGCCGCTCGGCGGCTCGAACCAGCCCCATTGCCACGCGGGGCGCGACAAGTGCGGCTGCTCGCTCAACGCGCTCGCGCTCGTTGCGCACCTGTGCGTCGACGGCGAGCACCGCTGCGCGGGGCTCGGTACGCGGCCGCTGCCCGCCACGGTCGCCATCGAGCGCTCGGTGGCGAGGGCCCTGCTGTCGCTGCTCGCCGACGTCGAACTGGCCGCGCAGCTGCTGGCAGGCGACGGCGGCGCACAGCTCGCCACCTGCCCGGTCGTCTCCGGCCTGCTGCCGGCCGGCGGCCCGCGCGGCAGGGGCCCGCACAAGCAGACGGACGTCGAGCTGGTCACCGGCCGCACCTGGAACATGGTGCGCGCGATCAGCGCGCGCAGGGACCCGCGCCTGTGGGGGCCGCGTCCGTTCGCGCTCGCGATCCCGACGACGGGCGTCGCGACGTCGGGCCCGCGGCGCGTCGCGCCGAGCGCGCTGTCGGCGATCGATCCGGGCTGGCCCGCGCAGCCCGAGTCGCTCGCGGCCGAGGTCGCGGCCGTCGAGGCGTGCGCGCCGGCGGAGGAGCCGCGTCCCGAGGACCCGGAGCGCTGGTCGCGCGAGGTCAGGGCGCCGGGCGGTCCGGGGACCGCGTGGCAGGTGCCCGCCCGCCTCGCCGGGCCGCAGAGCCACGCCGGCGTCGCGCTGCTGGGGCGCAAGGCTCCCGAGGCCGACCGCGCGACGGTGTGGGTCTCCCACCCGGGCCTCTGCGAAGAGGCGGTGCCGGCGATCGACGCGCTGCTGGCATCGCGCGAGATCGTCGTGCACGGTCCGCGGCTCGCGAGCTCTCCATTCGAGTACTGGATTCAGCGCGGCTACCGCCGTCACGCCGCCGTTGACTTGATCCTCAAGGGCTCGGCGAGCAAGCAGCTGCGCGAGGGGGTCGGCGGAGCGATGGCGGGGGGCTTCCTCGACTACGTGCTCAGAGCCGTCCCGCTGACGCGGGTCGAAGCCGCGCTGGACCGCAGACCGACCGCCCGGTAGGCGCCGCGTCCGCCGCCCGGTCCGCGGTCGTCAGGCATGTGAGCGCCTCCAACCGGGAACGACGTTCGGATGCCGAGTACACGCCGCGTCGACTGCTCCGGCCCGGGGATCGCCCGCCGCAGACGCGGCCGCGGCTTCACCTACCTCGACGCGGACGGGACGCCGCTGCGCGACGAGCCGACGATCGACCGCATCCGCGCGCTCGCGATCCCGCCCGCGTGGAGCGACGTGTGGATCTGCTCCGACGCGCGCGGGCACATCCAGGCGACCGGGATCGACGCCGCCGGGCGCAAGCAGTACCGCTACCACGACGACTGGCGCAGACGCCGCGACCAGGCGAAGTTCGACGCGATGGTCGCGTTCGCGCGGGCGCTGCCGTCGCTGCGGCGGCGGGTCGCGCGCGACCTCGCGGCCGACGACGAGCTCGGCGAGGCGCGCGTGCTCGCGTGCGCGGTGCGGCTGCTCGACGTCGGCCTGTTCCGCATCGGCGGCGAGGACTACGCCGCGCAGAACGACACCTACGGGCTCACGACCCTGCGCAGATCGCACGTGCGCGTGGAGCGCGACGGGCTGCTGTTCGACTTCCCCGCCAAGCACGGCGTGCGGCGCGTACAGCGCGTCGAGGACCCGGACGTGCGGCCGGTGATCGCCGCGCTCAAGCGCCGCCGCGGCGGCGGGGACGAGCTGCTGGCGTGGAGAGGGTCCCGCCCGGGCGGGCGGGCGAGATGGATCGACGTCAAGGCCGAAGACGTCAACGCCTACCTGAAGGACGCCGCCGGCGGCGACTTCAGCGCCAAGGACTTCCGCACCTGGAGCGCGACCGCGCTGTGCGCCGTCGCGCTCGCCGAGCGCGCCCGGACGGCGACCTCCCGCACGTCGCGCAGACGGCTCGTGAAGGCGGCGATCGACGAGGTCGCGACGTTCCTCGGCAACACGCCGGCCGTCGCGCGCGGCTCCTACGTCGACCCGCGCGTGATCGACCGCTTCGACGAGGGATTGACGGTCGCCGCCGCGCTCGCCGCCGAGCACGAGACGATCGAGGAGGACGAGCCGGTCCCCGAGCAGAACGTCGGCGAGCGCGTGCGCCGCGCCGTGCTCGACCTGATCGCCGGCGAGGAGGACGCGCCGGGCGTGGAGACGATCGCCGCCTAGGCGACGGCGGGCTCGGGCGGCTGCGGGTCGTCGGGGATCTCGGGCCCGGTCGGGTCCGGGGAGGGCACGTTCGGCTCGCCGGGCTCGGGCTCGACCGGCGGCTCGGGATCGGGCACCTCGGGCGCCGGCGGGGTCTCGGCCGGCTGCTCGGGCGGCGTCGGATCGGACGGGATCTCGGGACCGCCGGGCGGCCCGGAGGGCGCCTCCGGCGGGCTGGGGTCGGGGACCTCGGCGACGGTGATCGGGTGAGCAGGCATGTTCGTTCGCTACCCCCGTGCCGGATGGGCAAACGGTCGGCGCGCGAACGGGCGTGCGTCGCGGCGGGGACGGCTGGGTAGCCCCAGGGCCCGGCCCCGAAACGCGAGAGGAGTGCATGGCGATGAAGGCCGTCACGTTCCACGGCAGACGCGACGTGCGCGTCGACACCGTCCCCGACCCGAGCATCGAGCAGCCCACCGACGCGATCGTGAGAATCACCTCGACGGCGATCTGCGGCTCGGACCTGCACCTCTACGAGGTGCTCGCACCGTTCCTCGACGAGGGCGACGTCCTCGGCCACGAGCCGATGGGGATCGTCGAGGAGGTCGGCCCCGAGGTCGGGCACATCGCGAGAGGCGACCGCGTCGTGATCCCGTTCAACATCTCCTGCGGGCACTGCTGGATGTGCGAGCAGGGGCTGATGACGCAGTGCGAGACGACGCAGGTCCGCGAGCAGGGCAAGGGCGCCGCGCTGTTCGGCTACACCAAGCTCTACGGGCAGGTGCCCGGCGGGCAGGCCGAGTACCTGCGCGTCCCGCAGGCGCACTTCGGCCCCGTGAAGGTCCCCGAGGGGCCGCCGGACGAGCGCTTCCTCTACCTCTCCGACGTGCTCCCGACCGCGTGGCAGGCGGTCGAGTACGCGGCGATCCCCAGCGGCGGGACGGTCGCCGTCTACGGCCTCGGGCCGATCGGCCAGATGTGCACGCGCATCGCGCTGCACCGCGGCGCCGGCACCGTGTTCGGGATCGACCTCGTGCGCGAGCGCCTGGAGATGGCGGCCCGGCACGGCGTCGAGACGATCGACACCGGCGGCGAGGACGGGAACGTCGCCGACCTGCTGCGCGAGAGGACGGACGGGCGCGGTCCGGACGCGGTGATCGACGCGGTCGGGATGGAGGCGCACGGCGCGCCGTTCGGCAAGCTCGCGCAGACGCTCGCCGGCTACCTGCCCGATCAGGTCGCCGCGAAGCTGATCGAGAAGGGCGGCGTCGACCGCTTGAGCGTCGTCTACAGCGCGATCGACGCGGTCCGCCGCGGCGGCACGATCAGCCTCAGCGGCGTCTACGGCGGCCAGCTCGACCCGCTGCCGATGATGGACCTCTTCGACAAGCAGATCCAGCTGCGGATGGGCCAGGCCAACGTCAAGCGCTGGATGGACGACCTGCTGCCGCTCGTGACCGGCGACGACGACCCGCTCGACGTCGAGGGGCTCGCCACCCACAAGGTCCCGCTCGACGAGGCGCCGCACATGTACGAGGTCTTCCAGAAGAAGCAGGACGGCGCGATCAAAGTCGTGCTGAAGCCCTAGCCTCGACCGGCCGATTCGCCTCGGTTTCCGCCGGGTACCGCTCGAACGTGTCGTCGCACGCGGCAGAGCCGAGCACGATCGAGACGCAGATCCCCGCGCGGCTCGACCGGCTGCCGTGGGCGCGCTTCCACTGGCTGATCGTGATCGGCCTCGGCACCGTCTGGATCCTCGACGGGCTCGAGGTGACGATCGTCGGCGCGCTCGCGAGCCGCCTGACCGAGCCCGGCAGCGGCATCGAGCTGAACGCGAGCCAGATCGGCACAGCCGCCGCCTTCTACGTCGCCGGCGCCTGCATCGGCGCACTGTTCTTCGGTCAGCTGACGGACCGCTTCGGCCGCAAGCGGCTGTTCATGGTCTCGCTCGGGCTGTACCTGGTCGCGACCGCGGGCACCGCCTTCTCGTTCGACGCCTGGTACTTCTTCCTCTTCCGCTTCCTCACCGGCGCGGGCATCGGCGGCGAGTACGCCGCGATCAATTCGGCGATCGACGAGCTGATTCCCGCGCGCGTGCGCGGGCGCGTCGACCTGATGATCAACGGCAGCTACTGGCTGGGCGCGGCGTTCGGCTCGGTCGCGGCGCTGTTCTTCCTCAACACGAACATCTTCGCGACGGACCTCGGCTGGCGGCTCGCGTTCGGCGTCGGCGTCGCGTTCGGCCTGACGATCCTGCTGGTGCGCCGGCACGTGCCGGAGAGCCCGCGCTGGCTGTTCATCCACGGGCGCGACGAGGAGGCCGAGCAGATCGTCGGCGAGATCGAGCGCGCGGTGAGCGAGGAGACGGGCGAGGAGCTGGACGAGCCAAAGGACTCGATCCGGGTGCGCCAGCGCAAGCGCATCCCGTTCCGCGAGATCGCCGCCACCGCGTATCGCGACCATCCGCGCCGCACCGTGCTCGGGCTCGCGCTGTTCGTCGGGCAGGCGTTCATCTACAACGCCGTCACGTTCGACCTCGGCACGCTGATCTCGGAGTTCTTCGGCGTCTCGTCCGGCAGCGTGCCGTACTGGTACGCGGTCTTCGCGGTCGGCAACTTCCTCGGGCCGCTGACGCTCGGGCGCCTGTTCGACACGGTCGGACGCAAGCCGATGGTGTCCTTCTGCTACCTCGGGTCCGCCGCGATGCTGGTGCTGACGGCGGCGCTGTTCCAGGCGGACGCGCTCGCGATCGGCTCGTTCATGGCGCTCATCTGCGTGACGTTCTTCATCGCGAGCGCGGGCGCGTCGTCCGCGTACCTGACCGTCAGCGAGATCTTCCCGATGGAGACGCGCGCGCTGTCGATCGCGTTCTTCTACGCGGTCGGCACGGCCGTCGGCGGCATCACCGGCCCGCTGCTGTTCGGCCACCTGATCGCCTCCGGCAGCCTCGGCCAGGTGGCCTTCGGGCTGTACCTCGGCGCGGCCGTGATGGCGCTCGGCGGCGTCGCGGAGATCGCGTTCGGCGTGAGAGCCGAGCAGCAGTCGCTCGAGGACATCGCGACGCCGCTCACGGCGCAGGACGCGGAGGCACCGGAGGGCGACGACGCGAAGGCCCCGACGCCCGACGGCGCGCCGCCGCCGCGCTCGCGACGCGACCGCTATCGCCTCGGCCCCGGCACCGTCCGGACCTCGCCGGGCATGTGGGCGAGCACACCGGTCGCAGCGATGCCGTTCGAGCACGAGGTCGACGCGATCGTGCGCGTGCTGCGCGAGAACGGACCGACCGACCGAGCCGCACTCGCCCAACTCGTGGGCGCGCGCCGGTGGGGCCCCGGCCGCTTCCGCGGAGCGCTCGTCGACGCGCTCGCGAAGCGGCGCGTGCGGCGCGTAGGGCGCGGGCGCTTCGACGTCGCGCAGGCACCCTGAAGCGTGCGTTATCGGCCTGTGGGAGGCGGGTAGCGATGAGAGCGATGGGTCGCATCGCGATCGACTGGAGCACCGCGCGGGTGCGCGGGCGCGAGCTGACCGTCGCGTTCGAGGAGGCGACGTCCGCAGCGGCGCGCAAGCACATGAAGGCGCTCGTCGAGCGACTCCAGCGTCCGGGCGAGCCGTGGAAGGCGGTCGCGGTCAAGAAGGATCGCCTGATCGTCAGCGAGATCGCCGACGGCGCCGAGGAAGAGGTCCGCCACTTCCTCGAGAGCGTCGTGCTCGAGGCCGACGCCGCGGCCGACGACGGCGCGGCAGCGGCCGGGGACGAGCAGGTCGACGAGCGCGACCGGCGCATGACGGACGCCTTCCAGGCGTTCGCCCCCGACTCGCCGCGGACCTGAGCCGGCCGTCGCGCGCGGGCTGCTCCGCGCTGCTATCGTCGAATCCACATACTTGAAGGTAATTTCAAATTGTGGAGTGAGAGCGTGGTGGAGATGAACGGGACCGAGACGGTCGCCACGTCGGATTACCAGCAGGGCTGGCGGCGCGTGCTCGTGGACATGGAGATCCCGGCCTGGGACGAGCGCTTCCTCGCCGAGTACGACCCGATCGCGCTGGCCGACCTCTACGTCAGAGCGAACGCCAGCTCCGTGATGTTCGTCTGCAAGACGCTCAGCGGCTGGTGCTTCTGGCCGACCGCGGTCGGCGCGATGCACCCGCGCCTGAACGGGCGCGACGTCGTCGGCGAGACGATCGACGCGCTGCGCGATCGCGGGATCGCCGCCTGCGCCTACTACAGCGTGATCTTCGACAACTGGCCCGCCGAGCAGCACCCGGACTGGCAGATCAGAGGCGCGGCCGGCCCCGGCGGCGACGCCGCGATCGCACGCGAGGAGCTGGCGTTGCCGCAGCTGCGCCACGGCCTCTGCTGCCCCAACAGCCCCGGCTACCGCGCCTTCGTCGCCGACCAGATCGCCGACCTGTTCGGCCGCTACGAGTTCGGCGCCGCCTTCTGCGACATGACCTTCTGGCCGGGCGTCTGCCTCTGCGACGACTGCCGCGCGCGCTACCGCGACGAGGAGGGCGCCGAGATCCCCACGACGGTCGACTGGACCGCGCCGGAGTGGTGCGCGTTCCAGTTCGCGCGCGAGCGCTGGATCGACGACTTCACCGGCCACGTGACGAGCGCGATGCGCCGCGCGAAGCCGGGCGTCGCCGTCTACCACAACTTCGCGATCGGCCCCGTGCACTGGACCGCGGCCGTGCCGTTCAGCGTCACCGAGCACTCCGACTTCCTCGGCGGCGACCTCTACGGCGACGAGATCGAGCAGCTGGTCGTGATGAAGCTGATGAGCAACCTCTCGCGCTCGCGCCCGGCCGAGTACATGACGTTCGCGACGACCGGCTGCGAGGAGCACATCACGCTCAAGTCGCCCGAGCTGATGCGCGCGCAGGTGCTCGCCGCCGCCGCCGAGTCGACGGCCTTCATGTTCATCGAGGCGATCGACCCGGTGGGGACCGCGGCCGACGACACCTACGAGCTGATCGGCGAAGCCTTCGAGGCCGCGCCCGAGCTGGAGCCGTGGCTCGGCGGCGAGCCGGTCGAGGACGTCGCCGTCTACTTCTCGAACGAGTCGAAGATGGACTTCGCGGAGAACGGCAGAGCGGTCGCCGAGGTCGCGGCGACCGACACCTTCCCGCACCTCGCCGCGCTGCGCGGCGCCTGCCGCATGCTGCAGCGCGCGCACGTCCCGTTCGGCGTGATCACGCGCCGCCAGCTCGGCGAGCTGGAGCGCTACCGCGTGCTCGTGCTGCCGAACGTGCTGCGCATGGACGCCGAGGAGGCCGAGGCGATCCGCGCCTACGTGCGCGGCGGCGGGCGCGTCTACGCGAGCGGCTGCACGTCGCTCGTCGAGAGCCGCGGCGTGCGCCGCGAGGACCTGATGCTCGCCGACGTGTTCGGCGTCCACGTGGAGGACGAGCAGCCCGAGTCGCTCGCCGTCTACCTCAAGCCCGCGACCGCGGCGGCCGAGCGCTGGCTGCACCCGCAGCGCTACCTCACCGCGGACCCGCGCCCCGGCTCGCCGGCCGGCGGCCTGCTGCGCCTGCGCGCGGAGCCGCAGGCCGACGTGCTCGCGACGCTCACGCTCCCCTACGCGCATCCGCACAGCGGCACGTTCGCGGACGAGAACTGGGCCTCGATCCACTCCTACCCGCCGACCGAGGACACCGCCAACCCGGTCCTCGTCGACCACCGCTTCGGCGACGGGCGCGCGATCTACAGCGCCTTCGACCTCGAGCGCGCGCAGGAGGACGCCAACGACCGTCTGTTCACGGCGCTGATCGAGGAGCTGCTCGGCGACGAGCGCACGCTGCGCTGCGAGACGCACGCGTCCGTGTGGGTCTCCGCCTTCCGCCAGCCCGGCGCCGACGCGCTCCGCGTCGCGCTGCGCAACGGCCCGCCGGCGGTCCTCACGCCCGCGACGCTGCGGCTGCGCCCGCCCGCCGGCAAGCGCTTCGCCGCACTGGAGCGGCTGCCCGCGCGCGAGCCCGTCGCGTTCGAGCTGGAGGCCGACGGCACGCTGCGCTGCGAGCTGGCGCAGGTGCCCGAGCTGGAGCTGCTGCTCGCGCGCTACGAGGCGATCTGAGCAGCGGCCGGAGCCGTCGCGCGCGCCTGCGCCGCCTGCACGCGCGCACACGTCGCGAGCGCGGCGTCGAGCAGCGCGCGCCTGCGCTCGCGGTAGCGCTGCGTCGGGACCGAGAGCGAGTAGGCGGCGACGATCACGCCCTCCTCGAAGACGGGCACGGAGATGCACGAGACGCCGTCCTGGAACTCCTCCTCGTCGAGCGCGTAGCCGAGCGCGCGGGTGTGCTCGAGCGCGGCGAGGAAGCGTCTGCGCGTCGTGATCGTGCGCGCCGTCAGGCGCCGCAGCGGGCGGGCGCTCAGGTACGCATCGCGCACGTCGTCGTCCAGGTGCGCGAGGAACAGCTTTCCGGAGGCGCGCGCGTGCGCGTCGAGGTACGCGCCCCCCGGCACCGTCACGCGCACCGGCTGATCGCCCTCGAGGACGCTCAGCAGGTGGATCTTGCCGCGCCGCCAGCTCGCGAGGTAGCACGTCTCGCCCGTCTCGGCGACGAGCCGGTGCAGCTCCGCGAGCAGGTAGCGCGGCGCGCCCAGCTCGCGCTGCAGCGCGTCCGCGAGCACCGCGACCTTCGGGCCGAGCAGGTAGCGCGAGCGCTCGTCCTGCGTCAGGTAGCCCTCGGCGATCAGCGTCGCGAGCAGGTGGTGCGCGGTCGGCACGGCGAGGCCGGCGGCGTCCGCCAGCGCCTTGCCGCTGCCGTCCGTGCGCTTCGTCGCGACGAGCGTCAGCAGCGTCGTCGCGCGCGCGACGGACTGGATCCGCGCCTCCCTGGCCACTACGCGAGGAGCGCCAGGGGGGCCTCCAGCAGCGCGCGGATGCGGGCGAGCAGCTGCGCGGCGTCGGCGCCGTAGAGGATGCGGTGGTCGCAGGTGAGCGTGAGCGTCATGCGCGCGCCGGGCACGATCGCGCCGTCGGCGACGACCGGGGTCTCGCGGACCGCGCCGACGGCGAGGATCCCGGCCTGCCCCTGGTTGACGATCGCGGTGAAGTCGCTTACGCCGAACATCCCGAGGTTCGAGACCGTGAACGTGCCGCCCGACAGCTCCGGCGGCGTGACCTGCCCGTCGCGCACCTTCGCCGCGAGCGCGCGCGCGTCGGCGCCGATCCGCGCCAGCGGCTTGCGGTCGGCGTCGAAGATCGTGGGGACGATCAGCGCGTCCCGGGCGGCGACCGCGATCCCGACGTTGACGCGCTCGTACAGCTCGAACGCGCCATCCTTGTACGCGCCGTTCGCGCGCGGGTGCTCGC
This sequence comes from uncultured Actinomycetes bacterium, assembly GCA_963812435.1. Classification (GTDB taxonomy): domain Bacteria; phylum Actinomycetota; class Thermoleophilia; order Solirubrobacterales; family Solirubrobacteraceae; genus Conexibacter. The sequence continues at coordinate 1,220,044 of CAWEUZ010000002.1, read as the reverse complement.
GCAGCGCGAGTGCGGCAGCCTTCACGACCATGTCGTTGAACGACGGCGCGGGCTGCTCGCCGGCGAGCGCCTTCAGCTGCCCGCGCAGCGCGACCGCCGGCGCCATGTCGACCTCGGTCGAGACCGTGAACTCCGGCACCGTCGCCTTCGTCTCGGCCATCCGCCGCGCGATCGTCTGCTGCAGCTTCGTCAGCTGCTGCGTCTCAACGCGGCCGCGGCCGCTCGCGTCGGCGGGAGGCTGCGCAGCTGCGGCCGCGGCCGGCGCGCCACCGTTCGCGGGCGCAGCCGATACCGCCGCGGCGCCGTCGGCGGCCGCCTCGACGTCCGCCTTCACGATCCGCCCGCCCGGCCCGGAGCCCTGCACGGACGCGAGGTCGACGCCGAGCTGGCGCGCCAGCCGTCTCGCGACGGGGGAGGCCTTCGCGCGGCCGTCCGAACCCTCGGTGTCCGCCGCCGACGTCGATCGGGCGGGTGGCGCTGGTGAGACGATCTCCGCGGCTCCGCCCGCGGAATCGTCCTCACCGGCGACAGGACCCGCCCGCCGGGCGGCCGGGGGCGCAGGCGAATCGCCGTCGCCGTCGCCGATCCGCGCGATCGGCCCGCCGACCGCCACCGTCGAGCCCTCCTGCGCGACGATCGTCAGCGTGCCGGACTCGTCGGCCTCGTATGCCATGTTGGCCTTGTCGGTCTCGATCTCGACGAGCTCCTCGCCGCGCTTCACGTCTTCGCCATCGGCCTTCAGCCAACGCAGGATCGTCCCCTCCTCCATCGAGTCGGACAACCGCGGCATGACCACATCGGACATCGAGCACTCCTCGACACGAATTTCACAGTCTGGTACATAGATAGGCTATATGAACTCGGTTCGAATGGCGAGGTAGGCAGATGGAGATCGCAGCGGGGCGCAAGGCGCTCGTGACGGGAGGAGCCTCCGGGATCGGCCTCGAGGTGGCGCGCCGGCTGGCGCGCGCGGGCGCGGCGGTCGCGCTGCTCGACGTCGACGACGACAAGCTCGCGGCGGCCGCCGCCGAGGTCGGCGACGGCACGGTCACGGCGCGCGCCGACGTGCGCTCCCCCGAGCAGGTGCACGCCGCCGTCGAGCAGGCCGCCGCGCGGCTCGGCGGGCTCGACACGCTCGTCGTCTGCGCGGGCGTGATCCACGTCAAGCCGCTCGCGGAGATCTCCGAGGCCGACTGGGACCTCACGCTCGACGTCAATCTGAAGGGCGCGTTCCTGTGCTGCCAGGCGGCCGAGGCGCCGCTGCGCGCGAGCGGCCGCGGCCGCATCGTCACGATCAGCTCCGACGCCGGCCACCGCGGCGTGCCGCACCTGCTCGCCTACAGCGCATCGAAGTTCGGCGTCGTCGGGCTGACGGAGTCGCTCGCGGCCGAGCTGGCGCCGCAGGTCACCGTCAACAGCGTCTGCCCCGTCGGCGTGCCGAGCACCGGCATGGGCCAGCAGCTGCTCGCGTGGAAGACCGAGCACAGCGGCCAGCAGGCGGGCGAGGTGCTGTCGGACATCGCCGGCGGGATCCCGCTCGGGCGCAACTCGACGCCGGCCGACGTCGCCGGCGCGGTGCTGTTCTTCGTCTCCGAGGCGGCGGGCTTCGTCACCGGCGTGTCGCTCGACGTCGACGGCGGCTCGCGCCTCAACACGCTGCCGGGGGCGGACGAGTGAGCCGCCTCCCGTTCGTCGACGCGCACGTCCACTTCTTCGACCTGCGCGCGCCGCAGCTGCGCTACGACTGGCTCAGACCCGGCGGCGACCCCGAGGAGGAGGAGGTCCTCGGCGACTACGCGGCGATGCGCGCGGAGCGCTACTGGGCCGACGACTTCGCCGCCGAGACGCGCTTCCAGAACGTCGAGCGCACGATCCACGTGCAGGCGGCGCTCGGGATCGAGGACCCGGTCCGGGAGACGCTGTGGCTGCAGGCGTTCAACGAGCGGCTCGGGCTGCCGCACGCGATCGTCGCCGCCGTCGACCTCGCGCGGCCGGACGCGCGCGCGACGCTGGAGCGCCACCTCGCCGCCTCGCCGCTCGTGCGCGGCGTGCGCGACCTGCGCTACGACGACTACCTGACGAACCCCACGTGGGAGGCCGGCCTCGCGCTGCTCGGCGAGCACGGGCTCGTGTGCTGCGACGACCCGCTGCTCGACCAGGTGCCGGCCGCCGCCGCGCTCGCCGCGCGCCACGAGGACGTCGTCTTCTGCCTCGACCACGCGCTCGTGCCGCGCCGTCGCGACGACGAGTACTTCCGCGTCTGGCGCGACGCGCTGCGCGCGCTCGCGGCCGTCCCCAACACGACGATCAAGATCTCCGGGCTCGGCATGGGCGACCACGCCTGGACCGTCGAGTCGCTGCGCCCGTGGGTGCTCGCGTGCATCGAGGCGTTCGGCGCCGAGCGCGCGTTCTTCGGCACGAACTGGCCCGTCGACCGCATCTACAGCTCCTACGGCGACGTGCTCGACGCCTACGCCGCGATCGTCGCCGACTTCACCGACGCCGAGCAGCGGGCGCTGTTCGCCGGCAACGCGAAGCGGATCTTCCGGATCGGCTGAGCCCGGGAGGGTCCTACGCGGCGCCGGCCGCGACGGCGTCCGCGTCGAGCAGGCTGTCGGCCCCCGCGACGACCTCCAGCAGCGTCGCCGTCAGCTCCTGGCGGCGGCGCTTGAAGCGTTCGGTCGGGACCGAGATGCCGACGGCCGCGATGATGTGGCCGTCCTGCAGCAGCGGCGCGGCGACGCACGAGACGCCGACGGCGTACTCCTCGCGGTCGAGCGCGTAGCCGCGTCTGCGGATCCGCTCCAGCTCGCGCGCGAGCTCGTCCGGGTCGACGATCGTCGCGTCGGTGAGCGCCACCGGCGGGTGCGCGCGCAGGTACGCCTCGCGGATCTCCGGCCACGCCCAGGCGAGCAGGACCTTGCCGTTGGCGCGCGCGTGCCCGTGCTCGTAGGCGCCGCTCGCGACCTCCGCGACGCGCACGATCTGACTGCTCTCGACGGACGCCAGGACGCGGATGTCGTGCTCGCCCCAGTCGGCCAGATAGGCCGTCTCGCCGGTGCGGTCGGCCAGCTCGCGCACGGTCGCGAGCAGGCTCTCGGAGACCGACTTGCCGCGCAGGTAGGCCTGCGCGAGGATCGAGGCGCTGCGCCCCAGCACGTAGCGGCGGTGGGCGTCCTTGGTCAGCAGCCCCTGGTCCACGAGCGTGTTGACGAGGTGATAGGCGGTCGGCAGCGCGAGCCCCTGCGCGGCGGCGACCTCCTTGGCGGTCGCGCCGCGCGGCTGCTGGGCGATCCACAGCAGCAGCTGCGAGGCGCGGGCGACGGATTGGATGCGGGTGCCGGGGGCGTCCCCGCTGCGGGCGGCGGGAGTACTCTTCATATGCTGAAACCTTCTATCAGCCACGCGGGGGCCGCGTCAAGCGGCCGTCATGCGTGCGTCAGGGCCTCGATCGCCTCTTGCTGTCGCAGGATGAAGCGGTGAAAGAGCGGCACGGCGAAGGAGTAGCGGCCCCAGCGGTTCTTGTAGATCAGGCCCATGCCGCTCAGGGTGACGAGCATCTGGCTCACGTGGCTGTTGCCGAAGGCCTTCGGGAGCAGCCTCTTCGAAGCCTCGACGATCTCCTGCACCGTGAACTCGCCGTCGGCATTGTCGAGGTTGGCGATCGACCAGAGCAGCTCGCGTTGGCGGTCGGTCGCCCGCGCCCAGCGACCGGCGAAGAAGTCGCTGTCGAGCTTGCGCGTGATGGCATCGAGCGGAACCGGGGTGGCTGCCCCATGCGTCTTGATCGACTGGATGAACGCGTCGTAGACCTCGCGACAGATGAACTGGATGAAGTACGGGTAGCCGCCCGAGTTGCGGCAGATCGTCTCGACGGAGCCATCGTCGAAGACGACGGGACACTTCGAGTTGGCGATCGGCTTCCGAATCGCATCACGGCTCGCTTCGTCGCTGAGCTTGTCCAGCATGATCACGCGGAACATCCGCTCCGCGAACGTCCGCGCCTCGACAAGCTTGGGGAACAGGGTCGGGAGACCGGTCAGTGCGAGCATGAACGGGATGTCTCTCTTCTGGATCGACTGGAAGACGTCGAGCAGGAGTGAAAGCGGAAACTCGCTCCCTGCGGGGAAGTCGGCCAAGTTCTGCGCCTCGTCGTATGCGAACACGATGCCGCGGACGCCTTCGCGTCTGCACGCGTCGGCGACCGTCTCCAGCACGCTCTTGAGTCTGTCGGCGACCAGGCCGGGTGTCGTGGCGTAGATCTGCAGCAGGGTGGCGTAGTCGAGCATCACGTCCTGCGGCGAATCGGCGAAGCCCGTCGAGGGCTTGCGGTGCAGCACGAGGGAGGAGCTCACCACCGACAAGTCCGTCAGCAGACGAATCGCGAGCGCCTGCTCCGTGATGCTCGCCGACTCGGAGAGGTCGGTGCCGACCCAGTGCCATCCCCTGCTGATGGCGAGCGGCTTGAACGTGTCGAGCAGCACGGTCTTCCCGACGCCTCGCAGACCCGTGAGGACGGCGTTCTCGAGAATCGTCGTCTGATCGAGGAGTCGCTCGAACTCCTTGCGCTCCACCTCGCGGCCGGCGAGATGGGGCGGCATGTGCCCGGCGCCGGGCCGAAATGGATTCTCAAAAGGAGGGGTGTCGGAGGCCATGGACTAAGATTAGCCTAGGTCCTTCTATAAGTCCAGAGACTAATATTAGAATGGCTTCCTACCAGAACTAACGGTTGCCCATGAGCTCCCCGGTTCGCCAAGCCTCCTACGCCTCGAAGCCGTTCGCGGCCATCACCTCGCCGAACCAGCGGCCGGAGTCCTTGACGGTCCGTCTCTTGGTCTCGTAGTCGACGTGCACGATCCCGAAGCGGGCGCTGACGCCGAGCCAGAACTCCCACGTGTCGATCAGCGACCACACGAACGCGCCGCGCAGGTCGACGCCCTGCTCGATCGCTCTGTGCGCGCCGATCAGGTAGTCGCGCAGGAACGCCTGGCGCTCGGCGTCGGCGACGCGCCCGTCCGCGACGACGTCGTCGTAGGCGGCGCCGAACTCGGTCAGCACGAGCGGGAAGTCGCCGTAGCGCTCGCGCAGCCACAGCAGCCCGCGCGTGATGCCCTCCGGGTGGACGTCCCAGCCGATGCCCGTCACCGGGCGGCCGGTCGGGACCATCCGCACACCGAGGTGCGTGTCGAGCTCGGGATCGTCGGCGAGCGGGTTGAAGCCCTCCGGCACCTCCGCGTCGGACCCGGCGTCGGCGACGACCTGGCCCATGTAGCAGGTGACCCCGAGGAAGTCGATCGGCGCGGAGATCGTCGCGAGGTCGCCGTCGCGCACCTCCGGCCACGCCTCGCCGTAGCGCGCGACGATCTCCGCCGGGTACTCGCCGCGCATGATCGGGTCCAGGTAGAGCGCGTTGTGGTGCTCGTTCGCGCGCTCGGCGGCGGCGACGTCGGCCGCGCCGTCGGTCGCCGGCTGGATGTCCGAGAAGCCGGTGCTGGTGCCGATCTCGCCCGTCGCGCCGCTGGCGCGGAACGCCTCCACCGCGCGGCCGTGCGCGAGCAGCACGTGGTGCGCGACGCGCAGGCCGGCGTAGAGGTCGCGCATGCGCGGCGCCAGCAGGCCGCCGATGTAGCCGCCGCCGGCGATCGACAGCGGCTCGCAGATCGTCAGCCACTGCGGGACGCGGTCGCCGAGGCGCTCGTAGACGACCGTCGCGTACTCGGCGAACCACTCCGCCGAGTCGCGGTTCATCCAGCCGCCCTGCCAGTGCAGCGCGACCGGGAGGTCCCACACGTGCAGGATCGGGACGGGCGTCACGCCCGCCTCCAGCAGCGCGTCCACGAGCCGGTCGTAGAAGTCGATCCCCTTGCGGTTCACGGGCCCGACGCCCTCCGGCAGCACGCGCGGCCAGGCGATCGAGAACTGGTAGGCCTGGAGGCCCAGCTCGCTCATCAGCGCGACGTCCTCGGGCCAGCGGTTGTAGTGGTCCGCCAGCACGTCGCCCGTCACGCCGTCGACGCAGGCGCCGGGGGTGTGGGCGTAGGTGTGCTGGATCGACATGCCCGCGCCGTCGGCCAGCGGCGAGCCCTCGATCTGGTACGCGGAGGTGCCCGCGCCCCACACGAACCCCTCGGGGAACCGGTACGTCGTCATCCCTTCTCTCCTCGTCTCGCGCTGCTGACTCACACGTCCACGTCGCCGAACACGCCGTCGCCCGCGAGGCGGTCGATCTCGGCGTCGGCGTAGCCGGCCCGGCGCAGCAGCCCGCGCGTGTGCTCGCCGCGGTAGGGCCCGCGGACCACCGGCTCCGGCTCCTCCCCGACGCGCAGGGCCGAGCGCGCGGTGCGCACGGTGCCGAGCTCGGGGTGCTCGTACTCCTGCACCGCCCCGCGCGCGAGCGCCTGCGGGTCGCGGAAGGCGGCGGCGACGTCGTTGACCGGGCCGCACGGCACGCCGGCCGCCTCCAGCAGCTCGATCCACCGGGCCGTCGAGCGCGTGCGCAGCCGCTCGGACAGCAGGTCGACGCACGCCTCGCGGTTGCGGTCGCGCGCGGCGAAGCTGTCGAAGCGCTCGTCCTCGCCCATCCACTCCAGCCCGAGCACCGCGCACATGCGGCGGAACAGGCCCTCCTTCGCGCAGCAGACGACGATGTGGCCGTCCTGCGAGGGGAACAGCTGGAAGGGGATCAGCGACGGGTGCGCCGAGCCGGCCATCCGCTGCGGCGTCCAGTCGCGCGACAGCGCCCACGTCGCGACGTACGTGTTGAGCGCGAGCGCCACCTCGAACAGCGACACGTCGCAGTCGCAGCCGGCGCCCGTCGCGCGCGCTCTGTGCAGGCCCGCGAGCAGCGCGATCGCGGCCGCGAAGCCGCCCGAGAAGTCGACCAGCGAGAGGCCGGTGCGCTCGGGCGGCCCGTCGGGCTCGCCGGTCAGGCTCATCCAGCCGGCGTGGCCCTGGATCGCGTAGTCGTAGGCGCCCTGCGCCGCCCGCGGGCCGTCGGCGCCGAAGCCCGACAGGGCGCAGCAGACGAGCGCCGGGTTGACGTCCTTCAGCGCCGCGTAGTCGAGCCCGAGCCGCGCCGGCAGGTCGCCGCGCAGGTTGCAGAAGAGCGCGTCGGCGTCGGCGACGAGGCGGTGCAGGACGGCCTTCGCCTGCGGGTGGCGCAGGTCGAGCGAGAGCGAGGACTTGCCGCGGTTGAACGTCTCGAAGAACAGCGAGCTCTCGCCCTCGCTGAACGGCACGACGTAGCGCGCCACGTCGCCGCCGACGGACGGGTCCTCGACCTTCACGACCTCGGCCCCGAGCGACGCCAGCTGCAGCGTCGCCCACGGGCCCGCGCCGAACTGCTCGACGGCGACGATCCGCACGCCGGCGAGGGGGCCTTCCGCCGCTGGGATCACGTCAGCCGAAGAGGTAGCGGTCGACGGCGTCCTGGCGGATGGAGACGCCCAGCCCGGGCTCGTCGCGCAGCGCCAGCAGACCGTCCTGCTGGACCCAGGGGTCATCCACCAGGTCGTGCTGCATCGGCGACTCGTGCGGCTTGAAGTCGAGCGTGTCGCCGCTGGCCGAGATCGCCAGCACGTGCAGGCTGGCGGCGGTGTTGAGCGCGCCGCTCCAGCTGTGCATCGTGTACTTCAGGCCGGCGTTCTCGATCAGCTTCACGGTCTCGCGGCAGCCGGTGATGCCGAGGCAGCGGCCCGGGTCGAGCTGCAGGACGTCGGCCGCGCCCGCATCGAGGATCCGCTTGTACGTCTCCGGGCTCCACTCGTCCTCGCCGGTGCCGACGGGCGTGCCGAGGCTCGCGGCGCGCAGGCGCGCGTAGCCCTCGAGGTCGGCGGGCGGCAGCGGCTGCTCGACCCAGCGCAGGTCGAAGCGCTCCCACTCGCGGAAGCGGCGGATCGCGGTCGGCACGTCCCACAGGCCCTTCGCGCCGGGCGTGTCGACGACGAGCGACAGCTCCACGCCGATCAGCTCGCGCACGGCCTCGAGGTAGCGCAGGTCGCGCGCGCCGTCCTGGCCGAACAGCGCCTCCGGCGTCATCCCCCAGCCGGCCTTCACGATCCGGTAGCCCTCGTCCTTCATGAAGGCGAACTCGCCGAGCGTCCAGTCGAGGTCCTGCATGTCGAAGATGACCGAGCCCATCGCGGGGATCGCGTCCTTGACGCGGCCGCCGAGCAGCGTCGCGACCGGCTGGCCGAGCAGCTTGCCCTTGAGGTCCCACAGCGCCATGTCGATCGCGCTGATCGCGAACGCGGCGATGCCCTCGACGCCGTACCAGTAGGCGTGCGTGCACATCGCCTGCCACAGCCGCTCGACCTCGAGCGGATCCTGTCCGAGGATCAGCGGCGCGAAGCCCTGGTCGACGAGCAGCTTCGTCGCGAGCGACGCCTCGTGGAACTGCGAGATCGCCTCGCCCCAGCCGACGGTGCCGTCGTCGGCCTCGATCCGCACGAGCGTGACGCAGCGCTCCATGCCGCGGTAGTGCGGCTCCTTGTAAGCGAGGGGAAAAGCGTCGACGCGGCGGATCATCGGGGGCGGGCCTCCAGCCGTTGAAACAGTTACCGGATTCGTTTCCAGGAACCTAGCCTTATACTGTTTCGCTGTCAAGCGGGCGGAGAGCGAGCGAGACGCGGTGGCACGAGAGCGGCACAGCGGCCAGGACGACGAGGGGCGCCAGAACCGGCGGCCCAACATCCGCGACGTCGCGCAGCTCGCGGGCGTCGCCGTCTCCTCCGCCTCGCGCGTGCTGTCGGACCATCCCGACGTCAGCCCCGACATGCGCCGCCGCGTGCTCGCGGCGGTCGCGCAGCTCGACTACGAGCCGGACTTCCTCGCGCAGAGCCTGCGGCGCGGGGCGACCTTCTCCGCCGGCTTCATCGCGCGCGACATCTCGAGCCCGCTGCTGGCGGAGATCGCGCTCGGCGCCGAGACGACGCTGCGCGCGGGCGGCTACTCGATGCTGGTGCTCAACTCCGAGGCCGACCCGACGCTCGACGCCGAGCACATCCGCCTGCTCGAGCGCCGGCGCGTCGACGGGCTGGTGATCTCGCTCGCCGACGAGGGCCACCCCGACGCGCTCGCCGCGCTGCGCACGCTGTCGGTCCCCTGCGTGCTGATCGACCGCGACATCGCCGAGGCGATCGGCGCCAGCGCGGTGCTGGCCGACCACGAGGGCGGCATGCACGCCGTCGTCGAGCACCTCGCGCAGCTCGGGCACAGAGCGATCGGGCTGGCGGCCGGCCCGGTGCGCGTGCGCCCGGGGCGCGAGGCCGCGCGCGCGTTCCGCGCCAGCTGCGCGCAGCTCGGCGTCGAGCCGCTCGTCGAGTCGGGCGCGTTCCTCGCCGCGCACGGCTACGAGGCGGCGACGCGGATGCTCGACGCGGCGGCGCCGCCGACCGCGCTCGTCTCGGGCTCGAACCAGATCCTCCCCGGCGTGCTGCAGGCGATCCGCGAGCGCAGACTGCGGATACCGCGCGACGTCTCGCTCGCGACGTTCGACGACCTGCCGCTGCTGGGGCTGCTGGAGCCGCCGATCGACGTCGTGCGGCGCGGGCCGCTGGCGTTCGGCAGAACGGCGGCGGAGCTGCTGCTGCGGCGCCTGCAGGGCGAGGCGCCGTCGACGGTGCTGGTGCCGACGACGTTCGAGGCGCGCGGCAGCTCGGCCGCGCCGCCGGCCGCGCGCAGACGCAGATAGCGCGCCCGCCCGCGCTTGCGAGGCGCGCGGCGAGCTGATAGCGTCGCGCCTCATGCTGGAAACGAATCCAGGAACGAACCCGGCCACGCCTCCCGACGAGGATCTCGACGCGATCCGCGACGGCATCCGCCAGCTGTGCGCGCGCTTCCCCGACGCCTACTGGCGCGAGCTGGAGCCGGAGGGCTACCCGAGCGAGTTCGTCGCCGCGCTGACCGCCGACGGCTGGCTGTCCGCTCTGATCCCGGAGCAGTACGGCGGCCACGGCCTGTCGCTGACGGCCGCGAGCGTGATCCTCGAGGAGATCAACGCCTCCGGCGGCAACGCCGCCGCCTGCCACGCGCAGATGTACACGATGGGCACGCTGCTGCGCCACGGCAGCGACGAGCAGAAGCAGCGGTACCTGCCGAAGATCGCCGCCGGCGAGCTGCGCCTGCAGGCGTTCGGCGTGACCGAGCCGACCGCCGGCTCCGACACGACGCGCATCCAGACGCGCGCGAAGCGCACCGACGACGGCTGGGTCATCAACGGCCAGAAGATCTGGACCTCGCGCGCGCTGCACTCCGACCTGATGGTGCTGCTCGCGCGCACGACGCCGCGCGAGCAGGCCGAGAAGCCGAGCGCCGGCCTGTCGGTCTTCCTCGTCGACCTGCGCGACCAGGGCGACGCGATCCAGATCACGCCGATCAAGACGATGATGAACCACAACACGACCGAGGTCTTCATCGACGACCTGCACGTCCCCCACGACTCGCTGATCGGCGAGGCGGGCAAGGGCTTCCGCTACATCCTCGACGGCATGAACGCGGAGCGGATCCTGATCGCCGCCGAGTGCGTCGGCGACGGCCGCTGGTTCGTCGACCGCGCGAGCAGATACGCGTCCGAGCGGGTCGTCTTCGGTCGGCCGATCGGCGCCAACCAGGGCGTGCAGTTCCCGATCGCGCAGGCGCACGTGAACCTGCGCGCGGCGGATCTGATGCGCTTCGAGGCGGCGCGCCGCTACGACGCCGGCGAGCCCTGCGCCGAGGAGGCGAACTCCGCCAAGTACCTCGCCTCGGAGGCCTCGTGGGCGGCCGCGAACGTCGCGCTCGACGTGCACGGCGGCTTCGGCTTCGCGCAGGAGTACGACATCGAGCGCAAGTTCCGCGAGACGCGCCTCTACAAGGTCGCGCCGATCAACAACAACCTCGTGCTCAGCTACGTCGGCCAGCACGTGCTGGGGCTGCCCCGCTCCTACTGAGGCGACCTCGCCGTGGCCGACGTGACCGTCCTCGCCGAGGGGCTCGCCCACCCCGAGGGCCCGGCCGTGCTGCCGGACGGCCGCGTCGTGTTCGTCGAGACGTACCTCGGGCAGGTGTCGGTGTGGGATCCCCAGCGGGGCGTGCGCCGCTACGCGGACGTCGGCGGCGGCCCGAACGCCTGCACGGTCGGCGAGGACGGCGTCTACGTGACGCAGACGGGCGGCAGCGCCGGGCCCTGGAAGGCGCCCGTGCAGACGACGCCGTCGATCCAGCGGATCGCCTGGGACGGGCGCGTGGAGGTGGTGACCGCGAGCGCGAGCGGGCGGCCGCTGCTGGCGCCGAACGACCTCGGCTTCGACGCCGGCGGGCGCCTGTGGTTCACCGACCCCGGCGACTTCGATCCCGACGACCCGGTCGACGGGCGCGTCTGCGTCATCGAGCCCGACGGCAGCTGCGAGATCGTCGTCGAGACCGGCCCCGTGTTCCCGAACGGGATCGTCGGCGAGGCCGACGGCAGCGTCCTGTGGGACGAGTCGTATTCGCGCACGGTGCGGCGGCGGCGCCCGGACGGTGCGGTCGAGCTGGTCGCGACGCTGCCCGAGGGGCGCACCGTCGACGGGCTCAAGCCGACGCTCGACGGCCGCGTCTACGTGACCGGCGGCGGCTGCGGCGGGCTCGACGTGATCGCCCCCGACGGCGAGCTGCTGGCGTTCGTGGAGACCGGCGGCGACGCGCTCAACTGCGCCTTCGCCGGCCGCGAGCTGTACGTGACCGACTACGGCACGGTCGAGCCGACCGCCGCGAACGGCTTCGCGCCGGCGGCGGGACGGCTGCTGCGGCTTGAGGTCGAGGTCGCGGGCATGCCGCTGTTCCGCGGCGCGATCGCGTCGCGCGGCACGTGACGCCGGCGCGCATGACGCCGCGCGTCGTGCTCGTCAACGGGCCGGCCGGCGTCGGCAAGACGACGCTCGCGCGCGCGTTGGCGGCGACGGCGGCGAACGGCGTCTGCATCCACGGCGACGACCTCAAGGCGTTCGTCGTCAGCCGACGCGACGGGGACGTCGAGCAGGGGCTCGCCTACGCCGGCGCGGGTGCGCTCGCCGACGTGTACCTGGCCGCCGGCTACGAGCTGGTCGTGTTCGAGTTCGTGTTCGAGGCGCGCGCGCACGTCGAGCGCTTCCTCGGCGCCTGCCGTGCGGCGGTCCCGATCCGGCTCCTCACGCTGTGGGCGCCGATGGAGACGGTGCTCGCGCGGCCCGGGCGCGAGACCGATCCGGCGCGCGTGCGCGCGTGCTGGCGGACGCTCGACGAGCACCTCGCGGAGCTCGGCGACGTCGTGGACGCCGGCGGGCCGCCGGCGGACGTGCTGGCCGAGGTCGCGCGGCGCACGCGCGCGCCGGCCGGCGCCGGCCTGCTGCGCGTGGGCTGAGGACGGGAGGGGCGGACGGTCCTCGCTCTGGACTAAAGCAGCTTGCGCAGCTCGTCTCGGCTGATGCCGGCGGTCTTGAGGATGCTGAGGAGCAGGCCGGGCTTGACGTCGCGGTTGTGGACGGGCACGGCGATGGCGTCACGTCGCTCGGGATGGACGAGATAGTGGTGGCTGCCGCGGGTGCGGCGGTGTTGCCAGCCCCTGGCTTCAAGGACGCGGATCAGCCGCTGGGGCTTGATCGCAGGGAGCTTGTCGCTCACGCAGCTTCGACGGCGACGCGCTCGCGGCGGACGGTCGGGATCGGCCAGCCCTCGTCGCGCATGATCTCCAGGTAGCCCTCGATCGCGTCGCGGGCCATGTCGAGTGCCTCCTCGACGGTTTCGCCCTGCGTCGCGACGCTCGGAAGATCGGGCACGAAGACGCTGAAGCCGCCTTCGGCCTCAGGAACCAGCACCACGTCGTACTCGCGTCGCTCCATCCCATCAGCTTACGTCAGGCTCGCCTGCGGTCAACCACATCTAGACGGCAATCATTGCCCGGATCGGCCGACGTCAGCCGATCCGCCCGCTCCACCCTTCGCGCGCCCAAGCCTGTCGACACGCAAGCTCGGTGGTGCACCACCCGCGCCCATGCCATGGCGAAGCTCGGCGACGCGGTGGCGCGCGCGGACCCGACGGCGTTCAGCGGACGGTCACGGGGACCGACAGCTGCGCCGGCGCGAGCGCGTGGTTGTAGGCGCGGATCCACAGCTCGTGCGGCCCGCGCGCGAGGTGCAGGCGCGCGGACAGGCGGCCGCGTCTCGCGTCGTAGCGGTGCGCGACGCGACGCCCGTCGACCTCGACCGCGATGCGCGCCGGATCGACGCCGGAGATCGGGTCGATGACGTCCGCGCGCAGCACCGCGTCGCCGTGCGCGAGCACGCTGCCGCGCGCGGGCGAGACGTTCGCGATCCAGGGCGCGAGCGGCACCGGCGCGCCCGCTCTCCCGCCTCTCTGCGGCAGCAGCAGGACGCGCCCGACGGACGGCGTCGCGCGCTCGCCGTCGGCCGTCGCCTCGAACACGAGCGGGTAGTCGACGCCGCGGCGCACGCGGGCGCCGGCCGTGAGCGCGAACGGCACGCTCGCGCGCCCGCCGGGGGCGACGGTCACCGTCTGCCGCGCGGGCGTCGCCGACCAGCCGCGCCAGGCGTGCGGCGTGACGGTCACGGTCTGCGGCACGGCGGCGAAGTTGTAGACGTCGAGCGTCATCGCGCTCGTGCGCCCGAGCCGGTAGCCGAACTGCGGCCGGTCGCCGCCCAGCGCCGGGTTCGGCGTCGCGGCCGCGGCGAAGCGCTGGTCGAGCACGACGTGCTCCGCCGCCGACAGCCGCCCGACCGAGCGGCGGTCGTCGTTCGCCGTCGGCCGCGCACGCAGCCGCGCGCCGCCGCCGGTCACGAGGTAGAGCGGGTCGCGGGTCGCCCGCACCCGCACCGCGCGAGGGCCGGCCGCCGCCGGGACGGCGCGCCGGGCGCCCATCGCGTCGTACAGGCGCACGCCGCCGCCGGGCAGCGGCACGCGCGCGGCGGCCGGCGCGTCCTGCGACCACACGACGGTGATCGCGCGGCGGCCGTCCTTGAACACGTAGCCCCGCACGCCCTTCGGCAGCCCGCGCACACGCTGCGCGAAGTCGGCGCGCCCGAGCAGCGACGCCATCGCCGCCTGTGCGCTGTACGACGGCCAGGGCTGGAAGCGGTCGTCGAACAGGCCGAAGCAGGCGAAGCCGGCGGCGCAGTAGGGCGGCCCGTCGAACCAGAACAGCTTGTCGACGCCCGCCGCGAGGTCGCTCACCGTCGACTGCACGAGGTAGCGCGCCTGCTGGCGCTGCTGCACGAGGTCGAGCGTGCCCTTCGTCGCGGCCTGGAAGACCCCCGACTCCGTCATCCACAGCTGGCCTCTGAAGCCGTACATCCGCTGCAGCGCGGCGTTGGCGCGCGCGCCCTCCGGCACCGCGACCGGGGCGTCCGGTCTGAAGGCGTAGCCGTAGGCGTGGAAGGCCCACAGGTCCGCGTAGCGGCCGGCCTCGCTCTGCAGCATCAGGTTCTGCAGCTCGCCGACGTCGGCGACGCCCGAGAGCGAGGCCAGCGGGCGCTCGCCGCGGTCGGTGATGCCGAGCGTCGCGGCCTTCACGTAGGCCGCGTGGCGGTCCCCCGGCATGCGGCTGAACTGCCCCAGCGCGACGTTCACGTCGGGCTCGTTCCAGACCTCGAGCGCATCCGCGCCGGTGCCCTGCGGGCCGGACAGCTCGTGCCAGAAGCCGTACCCGTCGCGCAGGTCGTCGGGCAGCAGCCCCGACGACGGGCTGCGCGACCAGGCCGGTGCGCTGAGGTCGCCCGTGAGGCTCCAGTTGGCGTCGTCCGTCTTGACGCCGGCGTCGCGGAAGGCGCTCGCGACGTGCGTCGGCGCGGCGAGCTGGAACTGCCCGCGCGACGGCTCGACGACGTTCCAGTCGGTCTCGTCGCGCACGTAGCCGAGGCCGGCGGCGCGCGTCGCGCGCGCGAACGCGTCGAGCCGCGAGGGCGGCAGCAGCCACGGCGCCGAGATCGTGATCGCGAAGCGGTTGGCGGGGCCGGCAACCGGCCTGCGCGCGGGCAGGCGCGCGAACGTGCCGGCGACGGTCGCGCGCGGCGCGGAGCCCAGCGCCGCGCTCACGCGGTAGCTGCCGGGCGCCAGGCGCGGCAGGCGGACCGCCGCCGCCCGCGCGCCCGCGCGGATCGTCGCGCGCCCCGACGCGACCTCGCGCGAGAAGTAGTCGCGCACGCTCCAGGCGACGCGCTGCGGGCGCGAGGTGCGGCCGTTGAGGGCCAGGCGCAGGCGCGCGCTCGCGCCGCGATAGACGCCGAGGTCGCGCGCCGGATCGCCGACGCTCGCGCTCGCGAGCGCGAGCCGCGTGGGCGCGAGCCGCAGCGTGTCGAGCGAGAAGACGTAGCCGACCGGGTTCACGCTCGCGCGCTGCTGCACGACGCGGAAGGAGATCGTGTTGACGCCCTTGCGCAGGTCGACGTCGGCGACGTGCGCGCGCACGAGCGCGCCCCACGCCGACGGCGTCTCGTCGCCGGCCCACACCGGCTCGGACTTCGCGACCTCGCCGTAGGGCGCGCCGTTCACGGACAGGTCGAACCACGAGCCGCCCTTGGGGGTGCGGTCGGCCATCGCGGGCGAGGTGAGGACGCCGTCGAGCCGGTAGACGCCGGCGGCCGGCGCCCGCACCTCGTACGTCGCGAACCAGCCGCCGGGCGGCGGCGCCTGCGGCGTGTCGAGCGCGAGGTAGCGTCCGCCGGCGGCGCGCCGGTCGGCGGCCGTCGGGATGTTCGCGCGCGCGGGCGCCTCGCCCTGCACGACGATCGCTCTCGCCCGCTGCGGCGCGGCCGGCGCCGCCGCGGGCGCGACGAGCGCAGCGCTCAGCAGCGCGGCGCCGAGCGCCGCCGCGATCCCTCGCACGCCGCTCATCGTGCGCGCTCGGCCGCGGTCACGCCGGGCGCGTCCGGGTCGCCGCTCCAGGGGATCCAGCCGAACGCGGTCCAGCCGCCGTCGGGCGCGATCACCTGGCCGGTCACGAAGCGCGAGCGCTCGCTCGCCAGGAACAGCACCGTCTCGGCGATCTCCTCCGGCGTGCCGAAGCGCCCCAGCGGCGTGTGCGCCTCGTAGGCGTCGACCGCGATCAGCCCCTGGTCGATCGCCTCCTGCACCATCTCCGTCTCGGTGTTGCCCGGTGCGACGGCGTTGACGCGGATGCCGAAGCCGCCCCACTCGGCGGCCAGCACCTTCGTCATCGAGACGACGGCCGCCTTGCCCGCGCTGTACGCGAGCCGCATCGGAAACGCGACGAGGCCGTTGATCGAGGAGATGTTGACGATCGCCCCGCCGCCGCCCCCGCGCATCGCCTTGCCGAACTCGCGGCTGCAGAGGAAGACGCCGGTCACGAGCACGTCCATCGACAGCTGCCAGTCGGCCAGCGGGAAGCTCATGCTGGGGCCGAGGCGGCCGATGCCGGCGTTGTTGACGAGCACGTCGACGCGGCCGAAGTCCCCCACGACCCGCGACGCGGCGGCGACGACCTCCTGCTCGACGGCCACGTCGACCGCATAGGCGCGCGCGTCGGCGCCGCCCTCGCGCAGGCGCGCGGCCGTCTGGTCGCCCAGCTCGCCGTCGCGCTCGAGGATCGCCACGCGCCCGCCCTGGGCGACGAACGCCTCCGCGATCGCGGCGCCGATCCCTCGACCCGCGCCCGTGATCACGCACACCTTCCCCTGCAGCTCGTCGCCCGTCCGCATCCGTGACTCCTGTCTAGCGCTTCGGAAGCTCGACGAGCTCCACGCGGATCCCGTCGGGATCCTTCATGTACACGACCTTGCCGCCCGCGAGCGGTCCCGCGTCCGACGTCTGGACCGGCGAGACGAACTCGACGCCGTCGGCGCTGAGGCGCTCGTACATCGCGTCGAGGTCGTCCACGAACAGCGAGACGTGCATCGTCCCAGGGCTCGCGGTCGCCGGGTCGATCGGCTTCTTCTCGACGCCGCGATACTCGACGATCTCCAGCTCGACCTCGGTCCCGGGGATCCCCATCATCGCGATCTCCAGCGTGACGCCGGGGTAGCCGACGACGCGCTGGACGTACGCCTCGCTTCGCGAGACGCGGGCGCGCGGCTCGAAGCCGAGCACCCGCTCGTAGAAGCGCGCAGAGCGGTCGCAGTCGCCGACCTGGATCGCGACGTGCTCGCAGCCGACGACGGTCACTGTGTGACCGCCTTCGCCTCGGGCTCGTCGTCGAGCGCGGCGAACGCGAGCGCGACCTCCTCCACGTCGGCCTTGCGCGAGCCGCGCAGGTACAGCAGCAGCGCGACGCCGACCGCCGCCCAGCCGACCACGACCAGCGTCAGCGCCGGGTAGGGCGCGTCCGGCAGCGGGTGCACGGTGCGGTAGAGCGGGTACACGACGCCGGCCATCGCGACCAGCGGCACGACGAGGTGGCGCAGCGGCGAGAAGGTGCTGCGGTCGTGCTTGTAGACGAAGCGCACGAGCGCGACGTTCGTGAGCGCGTAGACGACGAGGAAGGCGATCGCCGTCATGAAGCCGTAGTAGCCGAACAGCTTCAGCGGCCCGATGAAGCCCGCCGCGACGAACGCGATCGGGATCACGAGCGCGGAGAAGGCGACGATCGCGGCGGACGGCGTCTTGTGCGTGGGATGCGTTCTCGCGAACACGGGCGGCAGCACTCTCACGCGCCCGAGCGCGTAGATCACGCGCATGCCGGCGTTGAACGACGTCTGCGAGAAGGCGAGCGCGCTCATCATCACGATCACCGAGACGATCCCGCCGAAGCTGTGCCACACCTCGGTCGCGAGCGTCTGGGCGGCGAGCGGGTCGGCCGCGAACTTGTCGGCCGGGCCGTAGCTGGTGATGAGCACGTAGGCGACGATGACGAACATCAGCGGCATCGTGATGCCGGCGATCCAGAGCCCCCGCGCGACCGAGCGGCGCGCGTCCTTCGCCTCCTCGGCGAGCGTCGCCGCCGCCTCGTAGCCGACGAGCGCGAGCACGCCGAAGCTCATCGCGAGGCCGACGCCGGCCCATCCGCCGGGCGCGTCGGCGGGCTTGAACGGCGCCGCCTCGAAGTGCGCGTGGCCGGTCACGACGAGCCACACCGTCAGCAGCAGGATCACGCCGACCTCGAGCGCCAGCAGCACGAGCGCGGAGCCGACCGTCTGCGCGACGCCGCGCCAGGCGAACAGGATCACGTACGCCGTGCAGACGGCCGAGAAGACCCACCACGGCAGGTCGATGCCGAGGCTGCCGTCGAAGTAGTCGTGCGCGAAGCCGCCGAAGGCGGTGATACCGGTGGCGGCGATCAGCAGGTAGCCGCCGGCGAAGAACCAGCCGAACACGAAGCCGAAGTTGGAGCCGAGACCGGCCGAGTTCCAGGCCAGCAGCGAGCCGGCGGAGGGGATGCGCTTGGAGAACTCGACGAACGTGTTCGTGAGCATCACGATGATGAAGAAGGTCAGGACGAGCGCGAACACCATCGCCTTGCCGGCGAGGCCCGCCATCGCGGGGAACGTCAGCGCGACGCTCGCGGCCGGGCCGCAGCCCGCCATCGCGACGATCGCGACCTGCACGGCGCTGACGCTGTTGCGCGCCAGCCCGGTGTCCTCGAGCGCGACCGGGTTGTGGCCCGCGAGCGTCGAGTGGTCGGGTCCGGAACTCATCGCTTCGTCTCCATGCTCTCTCTCCTCACCACAGGTCTCGGACCTGGAACCTCTCTCGCCCTTCGAAAGGTTCCTGGAAACCATTCCTGAGCGATACTACGACCCCGTGTTCAGCGTGTGAGTCTTTCTTCGTCACCATTTGAATTCATCGGCCTGCGTGGCGCGGGCGCGCTCAGGCCTCGATGCTGGCCTTCGCGAGGACGCCGCCGTCGACGACGAGCTGCGAGCCGGTCACGTACGAGGCGCGGTCGCTCAGCAGCCAGGTGATCGCCGCGGCCGCCTCGTCGGGCTCGCCGAGGCGGCCGAGCGCGACCTGGCGCCCGATCAGCTCGCGCATCGCCGGGACCTCCTCGTCGGGCACGCTCGCCCACATCAGCGTCGTGTCCATCGGCCCCGGCAGCACCGCGTTGACGCGGATCCCGTGCGGCGCGTAGTCGAGCGCGACGCTGCGCACGAACGACGACAGGCCGCCCTTCGAGGACGAGTACGGCGTCACCCCGCCGGGCGCCGAGACGACCCCCCAGGGCGAGGAGACGCACACGATCGAGCCGCCTCTGCCGTGCTCCAGCATGTGCTGAAGCGCGCGCCGGCAGACGAGGAACGCGCCCGTCAGGTTCGTCTCGATCACGTCGCGCCAGACGCCCAGCTCCAGCTCGTGCAGCAGTGCGCCGCGGTCGATCCCGGCGTTGCTGACGACGCCGCGCAGCGGTCCGAGCCGCTCGGCCGCGGCGTCGACCGCGTCGGCGACGGACTGCTCGTCGCGCACGTCGCAGGCGAGCCCGAGCGCGGCCGGCGCGCCGGCCGCGAGCGCCTCGTCGGCGACCGCCCGCGCCTGCGCGGCGTCGAGGTCGAGCACCGCGACCGCCGCGCCGCCGCGCGCGCAGCCGAGCGCGGCCGAGCGGCCGATGCCGCGCGCGGCGCCGGTCACGAGGACGGCGCCCTCCAGGCGCTCGTCGGCCGCGACGCTCACAGCGCCCACACCTCCGGCAGCACGATCGGCCAGCCGGTCGCCGGGTCGGCCTCGACGTACTCGATCAGGTCGCCGACGGCCTCCTCCCAGCGCTGCGCGTCGGGGCTCGCGTTGAAGGCCGCGGCCATCCGCTCGTAGTCCTCGACCTCCATGTAGCTGAAGAGCGTGTCGCCGAACTGGTAGATGACGTACGTCGTCACGCCGTTGTCGCGGAACAGCTGCTCGACCTCGGGCCAGACGGTCGCGTGGAAGCGGCGGTACTCCTCCGCCTTGCCGGGCTTCGTGCGCCAGGCGTGTCCGACTCGCTGCATCGTCTCCTCCTCGTTCGCTGCCTGCCTGTCGTTTCCGGAAACTGTTCCCAGACGTCGCGCGCGCTACGCCACGACGGCCGTGAAGCGCCAGTCGAGCACATCGGCTCCGCCGCCCTCGGCGCGCTGCGCGCGCACGCGCGAGCGCAGGTCCGCGAGCGCGCCGCCGCCGGGCAGCGGCTCGACGCCCTCCAGCGCCAGCTCGCTGTGCAGCGTGTCGCCCTCGTAGACGGGCGCGAGGTGGTCGCAGCCGTGCCAGCCGACGATCGTCGCGAGGCCCGGCAAAGCGCGCGAGGCCTGCGCGGCGGCGAGGCCGATCGTGTGGCCGCCGTAGACGAGCCGCCGGCCGGAGGTCTGGCGCGTCGCGTCGTGGTGCACGGCCGCGACGTTGAGGCTCAGGCGCGCCAGCTCCGGCGCCGCGCTCACGACGTCGCCGCCCTCGACGCTCCAGCGCGCGCCCTCCCGCAGCTGCTCCGGCGCCGCGCCGGCGGCCGGCGCGAGCCGCTCGAGCCGCCAGTCGCGGGTCGCCAGCCGCAGCAGCGAGCGGTCGAGCTGCTCGGGGATCGCGTCGAAGGAGTCGGCGTGGCCGGTGCGTCCGTCGGGGTCGCGCAGCGGCAGCATCGCGCAGCGCCAGAAGTCGAGCACCGGGCGCGCCTCCTGGTCGAGCGTGCGGATCCGCAGCGCCGCGAGGCCGGTCGCGGCGCGGTCTGGCTTCGGCGTCGTCTGGCGCAGCGCGACGACCTCGGTGCTCGTGCGCAGCGTGTCGCCGATCAGCGGCGCGCGGTGGAACGCGAAGCCGCGGTAGAAGAGGTTGGCGATCACGCGCTGGGTGATGCCGGTCGACTGCCCGATCGCGACGTCCCACACGAGCGCGGGGTGCGCGAGCGGCGCGTCGCCGCCGATCACCTGCTGCGCGAGCGGGCGGTCGAGCGCGAGGCGCAGGCGGTCGCCGAGGATCGCCTGGTGGACCGCTGCGAGCCCCTCCGTCAACGTCACGGCGGGCGCCGTCTCGTCGCGCATGCCGACGGCAAGATCCTCGAACCAGGGGCCGCCAACGATCGCCACGGCGCGGATCCTAGCTTAACGATTCTGGTAGCGTTTCCAGGCGTGAACTTCGCGCGCGACACGGTCGAAGCGGCGGACCCGCGGGCGCGCGCGCTCGTGGAGCTCTCGCGCGACGGCGGGCGGCGCGAGTGGACGTTCGGCGAGGTCGCGCAGCGCAGCGGCGCGCTCGCCGGCGCGCTCGCCGCGCACGGCGTCAGCCGCGGCGACGTCGTGATGACGCTCGTCGGCAATCGATCCGAATGGGTCTTCGCGATGGTCGCCTGCTTCCGCACCGGCGCGGTCGTGCTGCCGTGCACCGAGCAGCTGCGCGCGAAGGACCTGCGCCTGCGGATCGAGGCCGTCGCCCCCGCCGCGATCGTCGTCGACGAGCGCAACCGCGCGGAGCTGGGCGCGGCGCTCGGCGAGCGCGACGACGTCGCCGTGCTGGAGATCCCCGACGAGGCGCTCTACGACCACGCGGCACCGCCGGCCGCCGAGCTGGCGCCCGAGGACCCGTGCCTGATCACGTTCACGAGCGGCTCGGCCGGCGAGCCGAAGGGCGTGCTGCACGCGCAGCGCTACCTGACCGGCCAGCGGCTGCAGGCCGAGCACTGGCTCGCGCCGCGCCCCGGCGGGCTGGTCTGGTGCACGGCCGCGAGCGGCTGGTCGAAGTCGGCCCGCAACGTCTTCATCGCGCCGTGGATCCGCGGCGCCGCGGGGCTGCTGCACGACGCCCGCTTCGACCCGGCCGAGCGCGTCGAGCTGATCGCGCGCGAGCGCGTGAACGTGCTGTGCATGGCGCCGACCGAGTACCGCATCGTCGCCAAGCGCGCGACGCTGCGGCGCTACGAGCACCTGCACGGGCTCGTCGCCGCCGGCGAGGCGCTCAACCCCGAGGTGCTGTCGGCCTGGCGCGAGGCGACCGGGCTCGACGTGCGCGACGGCTTCGGGCAGACGGAGACCGGCCAGCTGACGGCCAACCTGCCCGGCGAGGCGGCCCAGCCGGGCTCGATGGGGCGCCCGCTGCCGGGCGTGCGCATGTGGGTCGACGAGGGCGAGCTGGTGCTCGACCCGGCGACGGCGCCGACCTTCTTCCGCGGCTACCTCGGCCAGGCGCCGCGCGACCGCGCGCAGCCGTGGCGCACCGGCGACCGCGTGCACCAGGACGCCGACGGCTTCCTCTACTTCGAGGGCCGCGCCGACGACGTGATCATCAGCGCCGGCTACCGCATCGGCCCGTTCGAGGTCGAGTCCGCGCTCGTCAGCCACCCGGCCGTCGCCGAGGCGGCCGTCGTCTCCGCGCCCGACGACGAGCGCGGCGCGATCGTGCGCGCCGTCGTCGTGCTGCGCGAGCGCGGCGCCGCCTGCGACGCGCTCGCCGCCGAGCTGCAGCAGCACGTCAAGGAGCAGACCGCGCCGTACAAGTACCCGCGCCTCGTGGACTTCCGCGACGAGCTGCCGAAGACGAGCAGCGGCAAGGTGCGGCGCGCGGCGCTGCGCGACGAGCTCGGCGGCTGAGCCTCAGCTGCCGTCGGTGCCGCCGGTCGCGCCGACGCTCTCGCCGGTCACGTAGGCAGCCGCGTCGGACAGCAGGAACGCGGTCAGCTCCGCGACTTCGGCGGCGGTGCCGAGCCGCCCGAGCGGGATGATCGCGCGCCAGTGCTCCTGCACCGCGTCGGGCGTCGTGTCGAACATCTGCGTGCGCTCGTGGCGGATGGCCTCGACCATCGGCGTCTCGATCAGTCCCGGGCAGACGGCGTTGACGCGCACGCCGCTCGGCGCCAGCGCAACCGCCGCCGAGCGCGTGAGCGCGATCACCGCCGCCTTGCTGGCGGCGTAGTGCGCGGCGTGCGGGCGCCCGACGCGGCCGGCCGTCGAGGAGAAGTTGACGATGCTGCCGCGGGCTCGCTCGGCCATCGCGGCGGCTGCCGCCTGCTGCAGGAAGAACAGCGCGCGCACGTTAACGGCGAAGACGCGGTCGAAGTCCTCGGGCGCGATCTCGAGCAGCGGCCGCGTCTGGAAGACGCCGGCGGCGTTGACGAGCCCGTCGAGCGCGCCGTGCAGCTCGAGGCAGCGCGCGACGAGCCGCGGCGCCTGCGCCACGTCGGTCAGGTCGCAGGCCTCGGCGGGGGCGCCGAGCGCGTCGGCGACCTGCGCGAGCGCCTGCGCGTCGCGATCGACGAGCAGCAGCTTCGCGCCGCGCTGCGCGAACAGCTCCGCGCACGCCCGCCCCATCCCCGAGGCGGCGCCGGTGACGAGGATCGCGCGGCCTTCGGGCGAGGCCTTGTTTTCAGCAAGTGAAAACGTATTCATGGTGTGATGCGACAGTAGCGATAAGGTGAAGGCGATGTCCAGCACGCCGTCAGGAGCCCGCGCATGAGCACCTCCCCCCTCCCCGGCGCCGAGCGGCGCCTCGCGATCGTGACCGGCGCCGCCTCCGGCATGGGGCTCGCGACCGCGCGCCTGCTGCTGCAGCGCGGCACCGCCGTCGTCGGCCTCGACCTCGCCGACGCCCCCGCCGAGCTGCGCGAGCTGGGCGTCGCGGCCTGGGTGACGGGCGACGTCGGCGAGCAGGCGACGTGGGACCGCGCCGCGGCCGCCGCC
Organism: uncultured Actinomycetes bacterium; assembly: GCA_963812435.1. GTDB lineage: Bacteria > Actinomycetota > Thermoleophilia > Solirubrobacterales > Solirubrobacteraceae > Conexibacter. Next base: position 1,196,519 of record CAWEUZ010000002.1, on the reverse strand, counting down.
GCAGAGATCGACCCGGCCGGCGCCGACTGCCTCGTCTGCTGCGCCGCGGCGATCGTCGTCAAGTCGTTCCTGGAGACGCGGCCCGAGGACTTCCAGCAGCTGTTCGCGACGAACGTGCTCGGCGTCGTGCGCGGGATGCAGACCGTGCTGCCGGCGATGATCGAGCGCCGCGCCGGCGCGGTCGCGGTCGTCTGCAGCGTCGACTCGCTCTACGTCGAGCAGGACATGGCCGCCTACTCGACCTCGAAGGCCGCCCTGCTGCAGATCGTGCGCTCGGCCGCGCTGGAGCACGCCGGCCACGGCCTGCAGATCAACGCGGTGCTGCCCGGCGCCGTCGACACGCCGCTGCTGCAGAGCCACTTCGACGCCTCGCCCGACCCGGCCGCCTTCCGCGCGCTCGTCGAGCGGCGCTCGCCGCAGGGCCGCGTGCTGCGCGCCGAGGAGGTCGCCGAGACGCTCTGCTTCCTCGTCAGCCCGCGCGCGTCGGGGCTGTCCGGCGCGGCCGTCACGGTCGACGGCGGGCTGACCTCGACGTACGACTACGCGCCCGCCGACGCGGACGCCTGAGCCCCCGGCCTCCGCGCCCGCCGCAGGGATCGCCGTGGACGCGCCCGCGCCCGACCCGCTCGCGATCGCCGAGGTGCGCGCGTGGGCGTGCCGCTTCCCGCTGCCCGCGCCGTTCCGCCTCGGCCGCGCGACGCTGACCGCGCGCGACTACGTCGTCGTGCGGATCGAGACGGCCGGCGGCCTGCGCGGCGCCGCCTTCTCGCTCAGCCGCGGCGCGCCGCTCGACGTGCTCGTGTGCGAGCTGGCGGCGCCGCCCGTGCTCGGGCGCGACGCCGGCGGCCCGGCGGCGCTGCACGCGGCGTGGCGCAGTGCCCTGCCGCACCACGCGCCCGAGGGGCTCGCGCTGCGCGCGCAGTCGCTGGTGGAGATCGCCGCCTGGGACGTCGCCGGGCAGGCGGCCGGCGCACCCGTGTGGCGGCTGCTCGGCGGCGTGCGCGACAGCGCGCCCGCGATGCTGGTCGAGGGCTACGAGCTGGCGGGCGAGGACGACGAGGCGTTCGCGCAGCGCATCCGCGCCGCCGCCGCCGAGGGCTTCTCGCTCGTGAAGCTCGCGAACCTGCCCGACGCGCCGGAGCGGATGACGCACCGGATGGAGCGGATCCGCGAGCTGTGCGGCGAGCGGCTCGGCCTGACGGTCGACGTCGGCTTCGCGTGGGAGGACCACGACGCGGCCGTGCGGCTTGCCGGCCGCTGGCGCGAGCTGGGGCTGACATGGATCGAGGACCCGCTGCACGGGCGCGAGGCGGCGCGGCTCGCGCGCCTGCGAGAGGCGATCGACGTGCCGCTCGCGGTCGGCGACGAGGTCACGAGCCGCGCCACCGCCGACGAGCTGCTGCGGCTCGGCGCGGTCGATGTGCTGCGCGCCGACGCGACCTGCGTCGGCGGCCTCGGCGCGCTGCTCGAGCTGCAGCGCCGCGCCCACGCCGCGAGGGTCGCCTGCTCGACCCACATCTACCCCGAGCTGCACCGCCACGTCGCGCTCGCGCACCCGCACGGCGGCCCGGTCGAGCTGTTCCGCCCCGACACGCCGTTCGAGACGCCGCAGGCCTTCTCGCGCCCGCCCGCGACCGTGCTCGACCCCGCCACCGGCATCCGCGTCATCCCTGCGCCCATCGCCCCCGGCCTCGGGCTGGAGATCGACTGGGAGTCGGTCGACTACCACGCCGTCCGCACGCATGTCGCGCGGCTCGGCGATGCCACGTAGGCGTGTGATGCCGCACACCTGTAGCCGTCGGCGATCGGACGAGCGATCGCCGACGGCTACCGGCGGATCCCGCAGGATGAGGAGGATCTCGGCCGGTCCTACGCAGCGACCGCGGGCGATGATCGCCGAGGAGCCCTGGTCAACGCACCGCGCCAGGCGAGACTCGACAGAAAGGACGGCATGTCCCTATAATGTCCCACACATACGACAAGGAGACGACGTGGCGACTACCCTCTCAACGGAGAAGCGACTTGAGGAAGTAGACAGACAAGTCGTCGCCGTTCAGCAGGGCTTCGTCGATGCGATCGCGCGCTTGCAGGAAGCGCCGGAGGTCGACGAGTCGTTCGAAGCGCGGTGGCGCGAGATCGCGGACCGGATCAAAGGCTTGCGGTATGGGCTTCAGCCGCAGGACTTCGACAAGGAGCAGGTCGCGACGTTCGCCGGCATTCTGCTCGACATGCGGGACAGCATCGAAGCTGTCAACGCGGCACCGCACTACCAAGACCTGGAGGCGTTCGACTCGCTTCTGGTGCACCTTGAGCGGATTCGCCATGTGGTGCGAGATGCCATCGATGAGCACATCGCTGGCTCCAGACAGGATGTCGGACTCGTGATCAGAGATATCGACGAGTGGCTTCCGAACATCCCGCGCCAGGCCGTCGCGGAGTTGGCAGGTGTCGACCGGCGGACGCTGACGCGCTGGGGACGCAAGTCCTCGCCTCCCACTCGCCGCATGCAGATGGTGGGACAGCTCATCTCGGTTCTGCGCCACAACTGGACCGAGGAAGGGATCGTCGCGTGGTTTCACCGTCCCCGGCGCGATCTCGGAGGGCGGACGCCTCTCGCGGTCCTCTCGGGCGAGAACTTCGACGAGGATCTGCTGCTCTCTGCGGCGCGCGCGGGACGCTCGCAATATGCAACGTAAGCCGCCGGTCGTCAGACGTTGGGAAGGGCTGGTCTTCCGAGCTACCTCCTACGACGTTCCGCTGTGGGTGAATCCGAACCGGCGTAGCGGACGGTGGAACATCGCGGGACAAGGCTGCACCCAGTACTTCTGCCTCGATGCGGAAGCGCCTTACGCGGAGTTGCTGCGCGGCGAGGATGTACGGACCGAGCAAGACGCGCAGATGTACTTCTCGGTGCTGTGGCAAATCCGCGTCGATGACGGCGCGATCGTCGACTACAGCACCTTCGAGAAGGCAGAGGCGGCCGGCTTCCCGCCCGACGCGCTGGTCGAAGATGACCACGAGCGCTGCCAAGCGGAGGCCGGCTGGTTGCAAGGACATGGCGTCCGTGGCGTCCTCAGTCCGTGTGCCGCACTGCCGGGAAGTACCAACCTGACGCTCTTCGGTCCTCGAAAAGAGTGCGACTGGGACACGAGAGTCAAACTCGCGTCCACGCTCCCGACACAGCGCATCACGCGAGGTCACCCTCCCCCTGGGCTCGTATCCCGCATACGTTTCTATGGTCAGGCACACGCCGACCTCAAAGAGTTCCAGAGCGCGCAGCGCCGTCTTTTTCAGGTGCGGCCAGACAGACCACCGCCAAGACGCAGGCCAGCCTAGGCGTTTGGCCAAACGAATCGCCAAAGCCTCCAAGGAGGCCGCTGCGAGCCAACTAGCCCGCGTCGATCCCCTGGATCGACCAGCCGCCGTCGAGCACGATCGCCTGGCCGGTGATGTAGGCGGCGGCGTCGCCGGCGAGAAAGTGGACGCTCGGGGCGATGTCGCCGACCTCGCCGAGGCGGCCGGCGGGGATGCGGCGGAGCATCCGCTCCTCCGACAGCGTGCCGGTGTCGATCGCGCGCTGCAGCAGCGCCGATCGGGTCCAGCCGGGGCAGACGGCGTTCGCGCGGATCCCGCGCGGCGCGAGCTCGACGCCCCAGGTGCGCGTGAGCCCGAGCAGGCCCGCCTTCGCGGCACTGTAGGCGCCGCGGCCGGGCAGCCCGACGCACGGCCCGACGGTCGAGGAGATCGAGACGACGCTGCCGCCCGCCGGCATCCGCGGCACCGCCTGGGCGCAGCACAGGAACGCGCCCGTGAGGCTCGTCGCGATCACGTCGAGGAACTCCTGCAGCGGCTGCTCCTCCACCGGCCCCGAGCGCGCGATGCCGGCGTTGTTGACGAGCACGTCGACGCGCTCGAGCGCGTCGAACGCGCGCGTGACCGAGGCCGCGTCGGTCACGTCCGCCTCCACGTAGGCGACGCCGTCGAGCGGCTCGTCGGCGGGCGTCAGGTCGAGCGAGACGACCGCGTCGCCGCCGTCGCGGAAGGCTGCCGCGATCGCCGCGCCGATCCCGCGCGCTCCGCCCGTCACGACGACCGTGCGGCTCATCCCGCGTACTCGTGCGTCGGCAGCCCCGCGACGCCGACGTCGAGCGCGAACACGTAGCCGGCCTGCTGCTCGCGCCGCTCCTGCGCCGACAGGTCCTGCTGCGAGACGGAGATGTAGAGGGTGCGCAGGCCGGGGCCGCCGAACGCGCACGTCGCGACGTGCGCGCCGGGCAGCCGCACGACGCGGTCGACCACGCCCCCGGGGGTTATGCGATGGACCTCCCAGCCGCCCCACAGCGCGACCCACACGCAGCCGTCGGCGTCGACCGCAAGCCCGTCCGGCATCCCCGGCGGGGCGATCTCGGCGAGCGGGCGGCGGCCGCTCAAGGCACCCGCGTCGAGGTCGTAGTCGAACACGTCGACGCGGCCGGTGAGCGTGTCGTTGTAGTAGCAGCGGGTGCCGTCGGGGCTCCAGCCGACTCCGTTGGAGATGCCGACGTCGCGCACGTGCGTGGTGACCGTCCCGTCGGCGTCGAGGCGGTAGAGCGCGCCCTTCGCGTCCGGCGCGCCGCCGTCCTCCCACGCCATCGAGCCGGCCCAGAAGCGCCCGCGCGGGTCGACGCCGCCGTCGTTCATGCGCAGCGGCGTCGCGCGCAGGAGGTCGTCGACCATCGTCTCCTCGCCGTGGTCGGACAGCAGCGCGAAGCCCTCGCGCAGCGCGCACACGAGCCCGCCCGCGGCGCGCGGCGCGACCGCGCCGACGAAGCGGCCGAGCTCGTGCGCGACGAGCCCGCCGCCGCCGGCGTCGCAGGACAGCACGCGCCCCGCGCCGCCGTCGACCCACAGCAGCCGCTCGCGGCGCGCGTCCCACACGACGCCCTCGGGATGCTCGAAGCGCTCGTCGAGCAGCGGCTCCGGCACGGCGGCGGCGGCCATGCCGACGACCCTACGCGTCCGGCAGCGCGTTCGCCCGCGCCACCTGCTCGAGGAACAGCGCCGAGGACTTGGGCGTGCGCGCCTGCGTGTCGCGGTCGACGTGGACGATCCCGAACGTGCGGTTGTAGCCCCAGATCCACTCGAAGTTGTCCATCAGCGTCCACACGAAGTAGCCGCGCAGCGGCACGCCCGCCTCGATCGCCGCGTGCGCGGCGGCGAAGTGCCGGCGCAGGAACGCGACGCGGCCGGGGTCGTGCACGACGCCGTCGACCGACGCGGGGTCGTCGTAGGAGGCACCGTTCTCGGTCACGTACAGCGCCGCCGGTCTGTACTCGTCGTTGATCCACGTGAGCACGTCGGTCAGGCCGTCGGGCTCGACCGCCCAGTCGCAGTCGGTCGTCTCCCCTCTGGGCTCCAGCTCGCGGTAGCCGAGCGGGCCGGTCTCGCCGGGCGCGTCCTCGGTGTCGAACGTCATGTAGTAGTTGACGCCGAGGAAGTCGATCGGGACCGAGATCTCCTCCATGTCGCCGTCCTGCACGTCGGGCGCGAAGCCGTTCTCGGCGAGCCGGTCCCACAGCAGCTGCGGGTATCTGCCGCGGAAGACGCCGTCGAGGTACCAGCCGTGGATCGCCTCGTTCGCGCGCTGCGCGGCGAGCACGTCCTCCTGGCGCTCGCTCGCCGGGCGGTGCGGGATCACGCACGGCGAGATGCCGATCTGCTTCACGCCGCGCTCGCGCAGCGCCGTCACGACGCGTCCGTGCGCGAGCAGCTGGTGGTGCGCGGCGTTCGCGGCCGCCTTCCAGTCGCTGACGCCCGGCGCCATCACGCCCTCGCCGTAGCCGTTGAAGGCGACGACCCACGGCTCGTTGTGCGTCGTCCACATCAGCACGCGGTCGCCGAGCCGCTCGGCGAGCGCGACCGCGTACTCCACGAACGCGTCGACCGTCGAGCGCACCGCCCAGCCGCCGCGGTCCTGCAGCGCCTGCGGCATGTCCCAGTGGTTGAGCGTCAGCGCCGGCGCGATGCCGCGCTCCAGCAGCGCGTCGCACAGCCGCTCGTAGAAGTCGAGCCCCTCGGGGTTGGCCGGCCCGTCGCCGTCCGGCATCACGCGCGACCAGCCGGTCGAGAAGCGGTACGCGTTGACGCCGAGCGAGTCCATCAGCTCGACGTCCTCTCTGTACCGGTGGTAGTGGTCGCAGGCGACGTCGCCCGTGAAGCCGTTCTCGATCTTGCCGGGCGTGTGCGTGAACGTGTCCCACACGGACGGCTTGCGGCCGCCCTCGTCCACGGCGCCCTCGATCTGGTACGCGGCCGTGGCGGTGCCCCACAGGAAGCCGTCGGGAAACGATCGCATGCAGTCAGTCACTCCTGCTCGAGCGGATGCACCGCGAGCGCGGTCACCTCCGCGGTTATCCATGGGAACAGCGGCAGGCTCTGCAGCGCCGCGTGCAGCTCGGTCGCGTCGCGCGCCTGCCAGACGCCGACGTTGCGCAGCCCGCCGGGGACGCGCCAGATGCGCTGGATCGTCCTCGCGCGGCGCAGCTCGAGGCCGCGCTCGCGCTCGGCGGCGAGCAGCTCGTCGCGCCGCGCGGCGGGCATGTCGCCCGGCAGCGCGACGTCGATGCGCACGAGGAACTCCATCAGCCGGCGAGCAGGCTCCGCACCGCGGCGACGATCCGCTCGACGCTCGGCAGCCACGCGTCCTCCAGCGGCCCCGCGTACGGGACCGGCGTGTCGGGCGCGCTGATCAGCAGCGGCTGCGCGTCGAGCGACTCGAAGCGCTCGTCGACGACCGCGGCCACGACCGTCGCGCCCCAGCTGCCGCCGCGCGAGGACTCCTGCACGACGACGAGGCGGTTCGTGCGGTCGACGCTGGCGCCGATCGTCTCGGTGTCGAGCGGCAGGACGGTGCGCGGGTCGATCAGCTCGACCTCGATCCCCTCCTGCGCGAGCGTCTGCGCCGCCTGCTCGGCGCGGTGGCGCATCAGCTGGGTGGCGACGACGGTCACGTGCTCTCCGGGGCGGACGATGCCCGCCTTGCCGATCTCCAGCGGCTCCGGCGCGTCCGGCAGCTCGCCTCTGAGGTTGTACATGCCCTTGTGCTCGAAGTAGAGAACCGGGTCCTCGTCCGCGATCGCCGCGCGCAGCAGCGAGTAGGCGTCCTCGACCGAGCCGGGCACGACGATCTTCAGGCCCGGGCAGTTGAGGAACCAGTTCTCGACGGTCTGCGAGTGCTGCGAGGCGAAGCCGCCGCCGGCGCCGTTGAGGAAGCGGATCGTGACCGGCAGGGTCACCTGGCCGCCCGTCATGTAGCGGTACTTCGCGAGCTGGTTGGCGATCTGGTCGAAGCAGGTGCCGGCGAAGTCGGCGAACATGATCTCCGCCACCGGCCGCAGGCCCTTCAGCGAGGCGCCGATCGCCGTGCCGACGATCGCCTGCTCGGAGATCGGCGTGTCGAGCACGCGCTCGGCGCCGAACGTGTCGATCAGGCCCTCGGTCGTCTTGAAGGCGCCGCCGGCGTCGCCGATGTCCTCGCCGATCATGAAGACGGACTCGTCGTCGGCGAGCGCGTCCGCGAGGCCCTTGCGGACCGCCTCCTTGTACGTGATCTCGCTCATGCGTAGACGTCCTCCTGGATCAGCGCGAGCTCGGGGTCGGGCGCGGCGAGCGCCTGCTCGAGCGCGGCCGCGACAGCCTGCTCGGCGTCGGCGCGCGCCTGCGCGACGAGCTGCCCGTCGACGCCGTGCTGGCCCAGCAGCGCCTCCAGCCGCGGGATCGGGTCTCTCTCCAGCCACGACTCCAGCTCGCCTCTCGGGCGGTAGGTCGCCGGATCGGTGCGCGAGTGGCCGCGGTGGCGGTACGTCATGCCCTCGATCAGCGTCGGGCCCTCGCCGGCGCGGGCGCGCTCCGCCGCCGCGGCGACCGCGGCGTGGACGGCGACGACGTCGTTGCCGTCGATCCGCACGCCCGGCATCCCGTAGCTCGCGGCGCGCGAGGCCAGCTCGTCGACCGGCGTCGTCGTCGGCAGCGGCGAGTACTCGCCGTAGAGGTTGTTCTCGCAGAAGAAGATCACCGGCAGCTTCCAGATGCCGGCGAGGTTGAGCGCCTCGTGGAAGGCGCCGATGTTGGTCGAGCCGTCGCCGAAGAAGCAGAGGCTGACGGCGCCGCTGCCGGTGTGCTTGGCGGCGAACGCGAGGCCGGTGGCGATCGGCAGGTGCGCGCCGACGATCGCGAACGAGCCGTAGGCGCCGACCTCCACGTCGGTCAGGTGCATCGAGCCGCCCTTGCCGCGGCAGAGGCCGGTCGCGCGGCCGAGGATCTCCGCGAAGGTCTTGTCGAGCGGCGCGCCCATCGCGAGCACGGCGCCGTGGCCGCGGTAGGTGCAGAGCATCGTGTCGCCCTCGCGCAGCGCGAAGCAGGCGCCGACGGCGCAGGCCTCCTGACCGTTGCAGAGGTGCGTCGAGCCGCGCACGAGGTTTCTCGTGAAGAGGCGTTGGATCTCGTCCTCGAAGCCGCGGATCTCGATCATCCGGCGCAGCATCGCGAGCAGCTGCTCGTCGGAGGGCTGCGCGGCCCCGGCGGCCTCGGGGGATGCGGCGGTCTTGGGAGTCATGGGCACCCCACCAGTTCAGAATATGAAATAAAAATCGTAATAGTGAAAATCTAGCGCGCCCCCTGCGGACGGTCAAGCGGCTGCTGCGGCGGCGAGCCCGCGTGCCCGCGCCAGCAGCGCGAAGGGGCGCGCGTCGGGCAGCTCGGCGAGCCCCAGGGCGGCGGCCTCCAGCGCGGCCGCGTCGGCGTCGTCGAGCGCGGTGCGCGCGTTGGCTGCGAACTTGGCGCGCACGTCGTCGGTGCCCAGCGGGCTCTCGGCGCCGCCGCGCTGGTGCGGCAGGTGGCACTCCAGCACGCGGCCGTCGCGCAGCGTCACGCGCACGCCGCCCGGCAGCGAAGCCGGGAACGTGTCGTAGTCGCGCTCCTCCCAGTCGACCAGCGCCGCCAGCTCCAGCACGCGCGGGTCGCTCAGCAGCGGCTCGCCGAACGTCGTCGCGTCGACCTCGCCCGCGTGCAGCCACGCGGCGAGCGCGAACGGTGCGCTGAACTTGCTCTCGTACGGCGTCGCGGGGCGCCGCTTGCGCTCCAGCGGGTCGGCGACCAGCTCGATCCCGGCGCGCGGCGAGCAGACGGTGATGCGGACGATCGCGTCGGCGCCGAAGGCGTGCTCGGCCGCCAGCTCGCGCAGCGCGTCGAGCGGCGCGTGCACGAAGTGGCAGGCCGGATAGGGCTTGAACGCGATCTGCGGCGTCTCCCAGCGCACGCCGAGGTCGTCCGCCAGCTCACCGGGGTCGACGTCGCGCTCCACGAACGCGCGGTAGACGCCGCCTCTGCCCTCGAGCACCGCCGCCGGCCCGCTCGCGCCGTGGGCGGCGAGCGCGACCGCGACGTGCGCGGCGTGCGCCATCCAGCCCGGGTGAATGCGCTTCGTGTCCGAGCCGTCGGTCAGGTAGGCCATCAGCCCGGCGGCCGTCGAGCCGGCGATCCCGAGCGCGTGGACGAGCTGGCGCTCCGCCAGGCCGTGCAGCATCGCGACCGCGACGGTGGCGCCGAAGACGCCGCAGATCGCGGTCGGGTGGAAGCCGCGCAGGTGGAACGCGTCGCCGACCGGGCGGCCGATGCGGCAGGCGACCTCGTCGCCCGCCAGCAGCGCCGTGCCGAGCTGCGCGCCGCTCGCGCCGACCGCCTGCGCGGCCGCCAGCGCCGCCGGCGCGACGACCGCGCTGACGTGCGCGATCGAGGCCGCGTGCGTGTCGTCGAAGTCGAGCGCGTGGCACGTGATGCCGTTGACGAGCGCGGCCGTCGCGGCGCTCACGGGCGCGGCCACGCCGAGCGCCGCCGCCGGCCCCGGCTCGCCCGCCTCGCCGAGCGCCCGCGCGTACGGCGCCGCGCCGGTGCCGACGGCGGCGAGCCCGCAGCCGAGCACGTCCAACAGGTGCAGCCCGACGGCCGCGCGCACCGGCTCCGGGGCCGCGGACAGCTGCAGCTCGCACGCGAAGCGCGCGATCCGCTCGGCGGCGGTGGCGGTCATCAACGGCTCTCCATTAATCACAGACGGTCGCTCGACCATAGATTCACTCCATCGGGTGGTCAACGCACTCGTTTCGCCAGCATCTGAAATGACCGCCGCCGGACGAGATCGTTCATATAGTGCAAAACAACGCATTGCTCACGGCTCGCGCGTCTGCCTATATTCGCAGCGCAACCCGGCGAGGAGAGAGTCGACCATGCAGCGGCAGGTGAAGGTCTCGCAGGGGACGTGGTGCTTCGCGTTCGGGATGAGCCCGACGGCGACGGTCGAGCAGGCGATCAAGGTGATCGGCGCGTTCGGCTTCGACGGCGTCGAGCTGGCCGGCTTCCTCGGGCACGCGACGATCGAGCGCTTCCCTGACCGCGACAGCCGCGCGCGCCTGCTCGCGCTGTGCGAGGAGCTCGGGCTCGAGCGCGCCGGGATCGCGCCCGCCCCCCACGGCGGCGGCCCGCTCGACACGCCGTGGACGCTGACCGACGACCCGCGCATCGTCACCGCCCACCGCGACTGGTGGCTGCAGTACCTCGACTTCTCCGCCCAGCTCGGGGTGCTCGGGATGCGGATCGACCCGGGGATGAACGGCCCGCTGCCGTACGGCACCGACTACGACCGCGCCTGGGAGCGCACCGTCGAGATGTTCCGCTGGCTCGGCGACGAGGGCGCGACGGTCGGCTGCACGATGCTGTGGGAGATGGAGTCGGGGCAGCCGTTCAACAAGCCGAGCGAGATCGTCAAGCTGCTCGACGACACCGACCACGCGAACGTCAAGCTGCTCTACGACACCGGCCACTTCGAGGCCGCGACGGCGATCGGGCACAACCAGGTCCAGCCGCTGGAGCTGCTGGAGGGCGGGCAGCTGGAGCTGCTGCCGCAGCTGAAGGGCCGCATCGGCCACGTGCACCTGTGCGACACCGACGGCGACATCGCGCAGAACCACTTCGCGCGCAAGATCGGCTTCGGCAAGGGCCGCCTCGACTTCGACGCGCTGCTGCCCATGCTCGTCGACTGCTACGACGGCGAGTGGTGGGGCATGGACGCGATCTCGATGGACGAGACCGCGTGGGGCGATGCCTGGACCGGCCTCGCATTCATCCGCGAGACGGTCGCCGCGCACGTCGCGGCCACCGCGGCCGCGACGATCTGAAGGAGCGACGAAGCGATGCGAGCAGCTGTCTTCCACGGTGCCCGGGACGTCCGCCTCGAAGCGGTCCCGGACCCGACGCCCGGACCCGACGACGTGATCGTCGAGGTGGCCGCGTGCGGCATCTGCGGCTCGGACCTCGAGTACTACGAGGGCCGCGTTCCGCTCGGCACGCCGGACGGCGGCGGCCCGCTGATCCTCGGCCACGAGCTCTCCGGGCGCGTCGTCGCCCGCGGCGCCGGCGTGACCGCGCTCGCCGAGGGCGACCGCGTCGCGGTCAACCCGATCCAGTCCAGCGCCGCCTCCGACCTCTCGCGCAGCGGCAACCCGCACTTCGACCACGGGACGACGATCGGCGTGAGCGTGGACGGCGGCTTCGCGCAGTACGTGCGCACGCGCGCCGAGCACGCCTACCGGCTGCCCGAGGAGCTGACCGACGAGCAGGGCGCGTTCATCGAGATGCTGGCCGCCTCATTGCACGCGGTCGAGAAGGCGGAGATCCGCTTCGGCGACCACGTCGTGATCTACGGCCCCGGGCCGGTCGGCCTCTCGATGGTCCAGCTCGCCGTCGCCCGCGGCGCGACCGTCACCATGATCGGAACGCGCGACTACCGGCTGGAGCTGGCGCTGGCGCAGGGCGCCGCCCACGTCCTCAACACCGCCGACGCGAGCTCGCCGCATCACGTCCCGGACGTCCCCGAGGCGATCCGCGCGCACAACGGCGGCGCGCTCGCCGACCGCGCGATCGTCGCGACGTCCGCCGAGGCGGCGACGGCCGAGGCGCTGGAGGTCACCGGCGCCGGCTCCGTGATCGTCTACATGGGCCTGTCCGGGCCGCGGGACACGGTCACCGTGCCGCTGCTGGCGGCGCTCTCCGCCGAGAAGACGATCCGCTTCTCGGCGCTGTACCCCAACCAGTGGCCGAAGACGATCCGCACCCTGCGCGACCGCATCGTCGAGGTCGAGGGGCTGATCACGCACCACGCCCCGCTGGCGGACTTCGACGCCGCCATCGCCCGGGTGCAGAACCGCGAGGACGGCGTGATCAAGCTGATGATCCATCCATGAGCGGGCTGACCGGCAAGGTCGCGCTCGTGACCGGCGCGGCGCGCCGGCGCGGCATCGGCCGCGGCATCGTGGAGGCGCTCGCGGCCGCCGGCGCGGTCGTCGCGATCAACGACGTCGCCGCCGAGGACGAGGCCGCGGAGCTGGTCGAGCAGCTGGCGGCGCAGGGCGCGACGGCGCGCTTCTACCGCGCGGACGTCAGCGACCGCGCGGCCGTCGAGCAGCTGCTGGACGCCGTCGAGCGCGACCTGGGACCGCTGCACGCCGTCTGCTCGAACGCCGGCATCGCGCGCTGGGAGCCGTTCGAGCGCATCACCGACGCGGCCTTCGACGCGGTCGTCTCGGTCAACCTGACGGGCGCGTTCAACGTCGGCCAGGCGGCCGCGCGGCGGATGGTCGCGCACGGCGCGGGCGGGCGGATCGTCTTCACCTCCTCCGTGCACGTGCAGATGCCGTTCGAGCAGATGGCGATCTACGGCGCGACCAAGCAGGCGCTGCGCGCGCTGACGGAGACGATGGCGGTCGAGCTGGGACCCGCGGGCGTCACCGTCAACCACCTCGGCCCCGGCTGGGTCGACAGCGACCTCAACGACGGCTCGCCGTCGCTGCAGACCGAGGAGGAGGCCCGCGCGACGATGGCGATGATCCCGGCCCGGCGCAAGGGCGAGCCGATCGAGATGGGCCACGCGGTCGCCTACCTCTGCTCCGACGAGGCCGCCTACGTGACCGGCGAGTTCCTGCGCGTCGACGGCGGCTTCGTGGTGGGGAAGTACTGATGCGCTACCGCCTGCAGTCGCTCCACCCCGCGCTCGCGGACGCGCTCGGCGCCCAGCTCGCGGCCGCCGGCCACGAGGCCGCCGACGAGCGGGTCGACGCGCTCGCCGTCGGCCTCGGCGCGCCCGCCTCCGGCGTCGCCGTGCTCGACGTGACGCCCGAGCAGTGGGCGGACGCGCTCGCGCGCATGCGCGCCGCGTTCGCCGCCGTGCGCGACCTCGCCTTCGAGCTGACCGAGCGCGGCGCGCCCGGGCGCATCGTCGTGGTCGTCGACCCGTCGGTCGCGCGCGTCGCCGAGGGCGGCGCGCTGAGCGCCGTGCCCGGCGCGTTCCTGACGACGATCGCGCAGATCGGCGCGGTCGAGCTGGGCCCGCACGGGATCGCCGTCAACGCGCTCGTCGCCGGCTGGATGGCGCCGGCGCCGGCGGCGCTCGCCGACGGCGCACCGAACGGCCGCCTCGCCGACCCGCAGGAGGTCGCGCGCGCGTGCGCGTTCCTGCTGTCCGAGCAGGCCGCCGCCGTGACCGGCGCGACGCTCGTCGCCGACGGCGGCTGGTTCGTCACGAAGTCCGGCGGCGGCAGCCCCTTGCTGGGCGGGAGCGGCGGCTGATGCGCGCCGCGCGCGTGCGCGACGCCGCCCGCAGCGGCGTCGTCGAGCTGGAGCCGCTGCCGCTGGGGCCCGACGACGTGCGCGTCGCGGTCGCCTATGCCGGCATCTGCGGGACGGAGCTGCACCCGATCCGCGACGGCGAGCCCTACATCGGCGACGACGGCGAGGGCTCCGTCCTGTTCGGCCACGAGTACAGCGGCACCGTGATCGAGGCGGGCGCCGAGGTCGACGCGGTCGCGGTCGGGCAGCAGGTCGCGTGCATGCCGCGGATCGCCTGCCTGCGCTGCGCCGCCTGCCGCGACGGGCGCGCGTACGCGTGCGAGGACTTCGCCGACCCGCCCCGCTGGGGCCTGCCGCCGCGCGGCGCGTGGGCCGACCAGATCGTCGTGCCGCAGCGCGTCGCGCTGCCGCTGCCGGCCGACGTCTCGCTGCGCGAGGCGGCGCTGTGCGAGCCGGCCGCCTGCGCGCTGCGCGGCGTCGACCAGGCGGCGGCGCCCGCCGGGCACGCCGCGCTCGTGATCGGCGGCGGGCCGATCGGGCTGTTGACGGCGGCGCTCGCGCTCGCCGCGGGCGCCCGCAGCGTGCACGTCTCGGAGCCGCACGCCGCGCGCCGCGCGATCGCCGAACGGCTCGGGGCGACGCCCGTCGACCCGCGCGAGCGGCCGCTCGCCGAGGTCGCGCGGGAGGCGACCGGCGGCCGCGGCTTCGACGTCGTCTACGAGGCCGTCGGCCACGGCGAGACGGTGCGCGAAGCGATCGAGCTGGCCGCGCGCGGGGGCGCCGTCGTCGTGCTCGGCGTCGCGCCCGAGGACGCCGTCTCGGCCATGCGCCCGCGACGCGTGTTCGAGCGCGAGCTGCGGGTCGTCGGGGCGCACGGGCCGGAGCGCACGTTCGCGCGCATGCTGGCGTGGCTGCCCGCGCTCGACCTGTCGCCGCTCGTCAGCGACGTGCTGCCGCTCGAGCAGGTCGGCCGCGCGATCGAGCTGTCGCTCGCCGGCGCCGCCGGCAAGGTGCTGCTGGCGCCCAACGGGGCGGCGTGAGCGGCGGGCGCGCGCCGGCCGCGCCGTCACCGCTGCGCGAGCGTCGGCTAGCGGTCGTCACCGGGGCCGCCTCCGGCGTCGGGCTCGCGAGCGCGCACGCGCTGCTCGACCGCGGGCTGCCGCTCGTCGGCGTCGACGTCGCGGAGGCGCCGCCTTCGCTCGCGCACGACGAGCGCGTCGCGTGGGTGCGCGGCGACGTGGCCGCGGCCGGCACCTGGGCGCGCGTGCTGGAGACAGCCGCCGCGCGCGACCGCCGCGGCGCCGACTGTCTCGTCGCGTGCGCGGCGACGCTCGTCGTCGGCTCCTTCATCGAGACGACGGCGGAGGACCTCGCGCGGCTGTTCGACGTCAACGCGGTCGGCGTCGTGCGCGGCATGCAGGCGCTGCTGCCGGGGATGCTGGAGCAGGGCCGCGGCGCGATCGCCGTCGCCTGCAGCGTCGACTCGCTGTGGATCGAAGGCGGGCTCGGCGCCTACGGGACCTCGAAGGCGGCGCTGCTGGCGGCGGTGCGCAGCGCCGCGCTCGAGCACGCCCGCGATGGCGTGCAGATCAACGCCGTCTGCCCCGGCAGCATCGACACGCCGCTGTTCCGCCGCCACATGAACGCCGCGCCGGACCCGCCGGCGGAGCTGCGCGCCGTCGAGCGGCGCACGCCGCGCGGGCGCATCCTCGACCCGCGCGAGGTCGCGGACGTCCTGTGCTTCCTGCTGAGCGACGCGGCGTCCGGGCTGTCGGGCGCCGCCGTCACCGTCGACGGCGGGCTTACGTCGACGTATGACTATGCGGGGTGGTAGACACTGCTGGCGCTCCGCTCGAGCGTTGCTCCGGTGCGCAGCGTGCGCTGTCGGCATCGAGGGGGAGAGAGGCGAGCGTTCGCGCGATCTTCCGTCACGATCCGCGGCTCGGGTGGCACAGATGGCCGCTCGCGCTCAGGTCCGATTTCCACCACCGCGAGTTAGGTAGTCGTATACGACAGCAGATTCGCTGTCGTAAATCCGGAGCGTCACGTTTGTCGCCAACACGCGACGAAGCTGCCGCAAACGGCCGCGCGACCAGCCCCTGCGACCTCCCCCTCGATGCCCACGACGCACGCCACGCACACCGGCAGGCGCCGGAGCGGAGCGCCGGCGAACGCCCGCTACGCCGGCGCGCCGGCCGCGCCAACGACCTCGAGCACCGTCGCAGTCAGCTCCTCGCGCGTGCGCGCGAAGCGCTCGGTCGGGACCGAGACGCCGAACGCGGCGACGATGCGGCCCTCGCGCAGCAGCGGCGCGGCGACGCACGAGACGCCGTCGGCGAACTCGTCGCCGTCGTACGCGAAGCCCTGCTCGCGGATCCGCGCGAGCTCGCGGTCGAGCGCGTCGAAGTCGCAGCGCGTGGCCTCCGTGAGGCGGCGCGGCGGATGGCTCGCGAGGTACGCGTCGCGCAGCTCGGGCCCCGAGTAGGCGAGCAGCAGCTTGCCGTTCGCGCGCGCGTGCCCGTCGCTGACCGGACCGCTCGCGACGTCGGCGACGCGCAGCAGCTCCGCGCCCTCGACCGACGCCAGCACGCGCATCTCGTGCTCGCCCCAGTCGGCCAGGTAGGCGGCCGCCTGGGTGCGCGCGGCAAGCTCGCGCAGGCTCGAGAGCAGCGCGTCGGGGACGGCGTCGCCGCGCAGGTAGGCCTGCACGAGCGTCGCGGTGCCGCCGCCGAGGACGTAGCGGCGCTGCGCGTCCTTCGCCAGCAGCCCCGCGTCGACCAGCGTGTTGAGGATGTGGTACGTCGTCGCGAGCGCCAGCTGGTTGGCGAACGCGATCTCCTTCGCGGTCGCGCCGCAGCCGCGCTCGGCGAGCCACATCAGCAGCTTGCATCCGCGTGCCACCGACTGGATGCGCGTGCCCTGGCGGGGTCTCTCGACGGTGCTCTCCCGTGTGGCGTGTCCGTTGACAAGTTTCATATCGCGAACGCCAATCTGGAATATGAAACGTTAGCACGCGTCCGGAGCACGCGCCAGCACGCGCAGCGCGGCGAGGCGGACGGCTTCGTCGAGCATCTGCCCGTCGAGCGCGACCGCGCCCTGGCCGCCCTCGCGCTCGGCCCGCGCGAGCGCCTCGACGACGGCGCGCGCGTGCGCGAGCTCGTCGGCCGCGGGCGTGAAGACCGCCGTCAGCGGCGCGACCTGCGCCGGGTGGATCGCCCACTTGCCGTCGAAGCCGAGGTCGCGGGCGCGCTCGGCGGCGGCCGTGAAGGCGGCGTCCGGCCGCAGCCCCAGGTACGGGCCGTCGATCGCCTGCAGCCCGTGTGCGCGCGCCGCCGTCAGCAGCGCCTCGCGCGCGGAATCCCACGCGCCGAGGTCGGCGGCGCCGGCCGCCGTGCGCCCGAGCGAGGCGGCGAGGTCGGCATAGCCGAGGATCAGCCCCTCCAGCCGCGGCGAGGCGGCCGCGATCTCCTGCACGCGCGCGAGCCCCTGCGCCGTCTCCACGAGCGCCTGCACGCGCAGCGGCTGCGCGCGCCCGGCCGCCGCCTCGACGCCGTCGAGCAGGCGCTCCACGAACGCGAGGTCGCCCGCGCTCTCGACCTTCGGCACGACCAGCGAGCGCAGCGGGCCGGGCGCGGCCGCGAGCGCCGCGACGTCGGCGTGGCACCACGGCGTGCGCGGCGCGTTGACGCGCACGCTGACCGTCACGTCGCCCCACGCCAGCTCGCCGAGCGCCGCCGCGACGGCGTCGCGCGCGGCCTCCTTCGCGGACGGCGCGACCGCGTCCTCGAGGTCGATCACGAGCTCGTCCGCGCCCCGCCCGGCGGCCTTCGCGAGCTTCTCCGGCGCGGAGCCGGGCACCGCGAGGCAGGCGCGGCGCGCGACGGCGGACGACGACGGCGGACGGCGGACGCTCACGAGGGAAGGGACGCTACGCGCTCGGCGCGAGCTTCGTCGCCGCGCGCGCCGGCGGCGGCACCTCGCCGGCGAAGTGGCACCACGAGACGTGGCCGCCGCCGACGTCCGTCGGCGCAGGGTCGACCTCCTTGCAGATCTCCCTCGCCATCGGGCAGCGCGTGCGGAAGCGGCAGCCGCTGGGGATGTCCATCGGCGACGGGATCTCCCCTCTCAGCGCCGGCTGCGTCGCCTGGCCGCGACGGCGATGGCGGCCCGGCTGCGACTGCAGCAGCGCCGCCGTGTACGGGTGCGCCGGGCGGCGGAAGACGTCGTCCGTCGGCCCCGACTCGACGATGCGGCCGAGGTACATCACGACGATGCGGTCGGCGATGTGCGCGACGACCGCCAGCTGGTGCGCGATGAACGCGATCGCGATCCCCTGCTCGGAGCGCAGTCTGTCGAACAGGTTCAGCACCTGCGCCTGGATCGAGACGTCGAGCGCGCTGACCGCCTCGTCCGCCAGCAGCAGCTCCGGCCGCGTCGCCATCGCGCGCGCGATCGCGACGCGCTGGCGCTGGCCGCCGGACAGCTGGTACGGGCGCCGCGGCGCGACGGACGGCGGCAGGCCCACCAGCTCCAGCAGCTCGGCGACGTAGTCCTGCTCGCCTCTGCCGCCGAGCAGGCCGTGGACGGCCGCCGGCTCGCTGAGCGCCTGCTGGATCGACAGCAGCGGGTTCAGCGACGAGTACGGGTCCTGGTAGATCAGCTGCATCGAGCGGCGGATCGCGGCCAGCTCCCTGCCGTGCGCCGCGCGCACGTCCTGCCCGCGGAAGGTGACCGTCCCCGCCTCGGGCTCGATCAGGCGCACGAGGCACTTCGCGAGCGTGCTCTTGCCGCTGCCCGACTCGCCCACGATCCCGACCGCCTCGTGCGGCGCCAGCTCGAGCGAGATCTGGTCGAGCGCGACGAGTCTCGGCACCGGGCGGCGGCGGATCGCGTCGAGCACGTCGCGGCGGCCGGGGAAGCTCTTCGACAGCCCCTCCACCTTCAGCAGCGACTCACTCGCCGGCATGCGCAAGCGCCTCCCCGGGCGCGGTCGCGTTGACGTACGGGCACGCCGAGCGGTGTCCGTCGGGGCGCTCGTCGAGCTGCATCGGCACGGCTCTGCACTCCTCGCGCGAGAAGCGGCAGCGCGGCGCGAACGAGCAGCCCTCGGGCAGTTGGGTGATGACGGGCGGCGCGCCCTGGATCGCCTGCAGCGCGCCGTGGCGCTCCTCCCCGGGCATCGTCGGCACGGCGGCGAGCAGCCCGCCCGTGTACGGGTGGCGCGGGGCCAGCAGCACCTGATCGACGTCGCCGGCCTCGACGACGTGGCCGGCGTACATGACCGCGACGCGGGAGCACGACTGGCCGATCACGCCGAGGTCGTGGGAAACCATGATCACCGCCATCCCGAACTCCTGCTGGATGTCGGCGAGCAGGCTCAGGATCTGGTCCTGGATCGTCACGTCGAGCGCGGTCGTCGGCTCGTCCGCGAGCAGCAGCGCCGGATTGCAGGCGATCGCGATCGCGATCATCACGCGCTGGCGCATGCCGCCGCTGAGGTTGTGCGGGTAGTCGTGCAGGCGCCGCTCGGGCGCGGGGATGCCGACGCGGTCGAGCAGCTCGACGGCGCGTCTGCGCGCCGCCCTGCGCGACAGGCCGACGCGCTTCGTCAGCACCTCGCCGATCTGGTCGCCGATCGTGTAGACGGGGTTCAGGCTCTCCTGCGGATCCTGGAAGATCATCGCGATCTGCTTGCCGCGCACGTCGCGCCACTCGCGCTTGCCGAGCTGCAGCAGGTCGCGCTCGCCGCGCCAGACCGCGCTGCCGCCGAGCACCGCGCCGGGCGCCGGCACGACGCCGAGCAGCGCGCGCAGCGAGACGCTCTTGCCGCAGCCGGACTCGCCCACGAGCCCGAGCGTCTCGCCCGGCGCGAGGCTGAACTCGACGCCGTCGGCGGCGAGCGCATGGCCGTCCTCGGTCGGGAAGCCGATCGTGAGGCCCGAGACCTCCAGCAGCGGCGTGCCGGCCGCGTCCGCGCTCACTTCGCCACCATCTGGTCGCGCGCGCCCAGCCGCTCGCCGAGCGCGTCGCCGATGAAGGTGAAGCCGAGCCCGACCACGATCAGGAGGATCCCCGGAAGCGTCGTGATCCACCACGCGGTGAGCAGGTACGGCTGCCCGTCGGAGATGATCGCCCCCCACTCCGGCG
Source organism: uncultured Actinomycetes bacterium (assembly GCA_963812435.1). Taxonomy (GTDB): domain Bacteria; phylum Actinomycetota; class Thermoleophilia; order Solirubrobacterales; family Solirubrobacteraceae; genus Conexibacter. The sequence goes on along the minus strand of CAWEUZ010000002.1, from coordinate 1,176,719 downwards.
CCGGAGGGCGCACGCCGAGGCCGAGGAACGACAGCGCCGCCACGAACAGGATGTTCATCACGACGTCCGACATGGAGTAGACGAGGCTCGGGCGCAGCAGGTTCGGCAGCGCGTGCCGCGCCATCACGCGGCGGCTCGAGAAGCCGAGCGTCTGCGCCGCCTGGATGTACTGCTTCTCGCGCAGCACCAGCAGCTCAGCGCGCGCGAAGCGCGCGTAGAAGGCCCAGCCGCCGGCGATCAGCGCGACGAACATGCTCCACACGCCCGGGCCCATGATCGCGATGATCACGAGCACGAGCACGACGAACGGGAACGCGATCACGAAGTCGGCGAGGCGCAGGATCACGCGCTCGGGGATGCCCCCGAGGAAGCCGGCGATCGTGCCGACGGTGACGCCGATCGTCACCGACACGAACGTCGCCGAGAGCGCCAGCGCGAGGTCGATCCAGGTCGCGGCGAGCGTGCGGCCGAGCACGTCGCGCCCGAGGTCGTCGGTGCCGAACGGATGCGACGGGGAGGGCGAGAGCAGCGTGTCGCCGAAGTGCTGGAGGTTCGGGTGCGGGTAGACGAAGTGGCCGATCGCGCTCGCGAGCACCACGAGCCCCAGCAGGCTGAAGCCGGCGATGAAGAGCCCCCGCGCGGGCTTGCGGGCGCGGCGCTGCTTGCGGCGCAGCGCGACGCGGAACGCGCGCGGCGCGTCGGCCGGGCCGTCGAAGGCGGGCTGAGCGTTCACAGCCGCACCCGCGGGTCGAGGCCGGCGTAGAAGAGGTCCGTCAGCAGGCTCGCGAGCACGACGGCGAGCCCGAACACGAGCGTCAGCGCCTGCACGATCGGGAAGTCGCGCTGGTCGACCGCCGACACCAGCAGCGTGCCGAGGCCGGGGATCGAGAAGACGTTCTCGATGATGACGTTGAGGCTCAGCAGGACGCCGGCGATGATCCCCAGCAGCGTCACGGACGAGATCACCGAGTTGCGCAGGACGTGCTTGAGCATGATCCGCAGCGGCCCCAGGCCGCGCACGCGCGCAGCCTCGACGTACTCCGCGTTCAGCGTCTCGATCATGCTGGAGCGCAGCTGGCGCAGCACGAGCGGCGCGAGCGCCAGCGCGGTCGTGAGCGCCGGCAGCGTGAGCGACTTGAGGTGCTCGGCCGGGGTGTCGCCGTAGCCGGAGGTCGGCAGCAGCCCGAGCTGCAGGCTCACGACCTCGATCAGCAGCAGCCCGAGCCAGAAGCCCGGCATCACGAACGTGATCGTCGTCAGCATGCGGATCGCCTGGTCGACGAGGCCGTTGCGGCGCACGGCCGCGATCGTCGCGAGCGGGACCGCGATCACGACCGTCAGCACGAGCGTGTAGGCGACCAGCAGCAGGCTCGGCACGGCGCGGCGGGCGATCAGCTCGGACACCGACTCTCTCGACTGCAGCGATCTGCCGAAGTCGAAGTGGAACGCCCCGGAGAGGAAGTCCCAGTACTGCGCCGGCAGCGGACGGTCGAGCCCGAGCCGGTGGTCGAGCGCCGCCACCGCTCTCGGCGACGCCGAGAAGCCCAGCAGCTGGCGCGCCGGGTCGCCCGGCACGAGGTGGATGACGAGGAACGCCGCGATGCTGACGCAGATCAGCACGGGGATCATGTCGAGCACGCGCGTGAGCAGGAAGCGACCCACGCGGCTACCCCTTCCACACCGTGTCGAGCCGCCAGAAGGCGCCCGCCATGATGTAGTTGAAGCCGTTGACGTCGTTGCCCACGGCGACCCGGTTGGGCGTGTAGACCAGCGGGATCACGGGCGGGTTCTTGATCGTGACGACCTGCAGCTCGTGGAACAGCCGCGTGCGCTCGGACTCGTCCAACGTGCTCGTGGCCTGACGCGTGAGCTTCTGCGCCTCGGGGTTCGCGAGGTACGTGTAGAGGTAGTGCGACTCGGGGGAGTCGAACAGCAGCGACGTGAACTCGTCGTCGTCGACCACGTCGTTGGCCCACGCGCCCGGCGTGAAGAGCGACAGGTCGGCGTCGGCGTTGAGGAACTTGTCGGTGACCGTCGCGTTGTCGAGTCGGTTGATCGTCACCTTGACGCCGATCTGCTCCCAGCTCTGCTGCAGGATCTGCGCGACCTGATTCGACGCCTGGTCGGTGCCGACGAGGTTGATCGTCGTGGAGAAGCCGTGCGGGACCGACGATCTCGCCAGCAGCGCTCTCGCCTTCGCGAGGTCGTAGGTGTAGCCGGGCGCGTCCTTGTTCCAGTACTTCGCCTTCGGATAGACCGTGTTCATGGTCGGCGCGACCCCGCCGAACGCGACGTCGTTGATCTCTCTCAGCGGCGTCGCGTACGCGAGCGCCTGGCGCACCGGCAGCTCGTCGAACGGTCTCTTCGAGTTGTTCGGCCAGACGACGTACATGTCGCCGCCGGCCGCGACGAGCACCTTCGACTTGTCGCTGGCGTTGATCGCCTTGATCTGCGAGAACGGCGGGTTGTCGGCGACGTCCGCCGTGCCCGAGGTGGCGTTCAGCACGCGCGTGTTGTCGTTCGTGACGACGCGGATCTTGAGCGAGTCGAGGTAGGGCAGGCCCTTGCGCCAGTACGTCGGGTTGCGCTCGAGGTCGGCCTCCTGGTCCTTGACCCAGCGCTTGAGGACGAACGCGCCGGTCCCGATCGGGTGGGCGTTGTAGGCGGCCTCGCCCCCGGACTGGATGAGCTTCATCGGCACGATCGAGCAGGAGACGGTCGCGAGCGAGTCGAGCAGGCCGGGCGTCGGCTTCGAGAGCCTCACGATCGCCGTGAGCGGGTCGGGCGTCTCGATCTTCGTGATCGTGCCGAACATCGACCCCGCGAAGAAGGATCTCGGGCCGCGCGCGTGGTCGAGCGTGAACTTCACGTCCGCCGAGGTGAACGGCATCCCGTTGGAGAATCTGACGTCCGGCCGCAGGTGGAACGTGTACGTGAGGCCGTCGGAGCTGATCGTCCAGCTTCTCGCCAGCCCCGGCTGCGGATCGACGTGGCCGGGCATGTACTCGACGAGCTGGTCGAAGATCTGCGCGGCGATCTGGCGATCCGGCACGGCCGGCTCCTCCATCAGCCGGTACGCGCTGGTCGTGAGCGGCGACGTGTTCTGGTCGACGATCAGCGTCCCGCCGCGCTGGGGCGTGCCGCCGGGACGCAGCGTCGCGCCCCAGGTGCCGGACTGGACGTCCGCCAGTCTGGTGTCCGTCGTGCTGCCGTGAGAGCTGCTCGAGCCGCCGCAGGCGGAGAGGGCGAGAGGGCCCGCGACGAGCAGCGGGAGCAGCAGCATTCGGGTCGTGCGCACGTGTCAGTCCTTCCAGACGCCGTCGAGCCGCCAGTAGCTGCCGGCCATCATGTAGTTGAGGTTGTGCACGTCGTTCGCGACCGCCGCGCGGTTGGGCGTGTAGACGAGCGGGATCACCGGCGGATCTCTGATCGAGACGAGCTGCAGCTGGTGGAACAGCGCTCTGCGCTTGGCCTCGTCCATCGTGGTCGTGGCCTGCTGCGTGAGCTTCCGCGCCTCGGGGTCTCTGAGGAACGTGTAGAGGTTGTTGGTCGCCGGCGAGTTGAACAGCAGCGTGGTGAACTCGTCGTCGACGGGCACGTCGGTCGAGAACGCGCCCGGCGTGTACAGCGTCATGTCGTGGTTCCCGGCCGCCCAGCGCGTGCCGAGCGTCGTGTTGTCGAGCCGCTGGATCTTCACCTTGATGCCGAGTCTCGCCCAGCTCTGCTGCACGATCTGCGCGACCTGGTTCGAGGGCTGGTCGGTGCCGACGAGGTTGATCGTCGTGGAGAAGCCGTTCGGGACCGACGATCTCGCCAGCAGCGCTCTCGCCTTCGCGAGGTCGTAGGTGTAGCCGGGGTTGTCGGCGTTCCAGTACTTGACCTTCGGGTAGACGGTGTTCATCAGCGGCGCGACTCCGCCGAAGGCGACGTCGTTGATGTCTCTCAGCGGCGTCGCGTACGCGAGCGCCTGGCGCACCTCCGGCTCGCTGAACGGTCTCTTGCCGTTGTTGGTCCAGATCACGTACATGTCGCCGCCGGCGCCGACGAGGACCTTCGCCTTGTCCCCCGCGTTGATCGACTTGATCTGCGAGAACGGGACGGTGTCGGCGACGTCCGTGCTGCCGGAGCTGACGTTCAGGATGCGCGTGTTGTCGCTGGTCGTCACGCGGAACCGGAGCGCGTCGAGGTACGGTCTGCCGCCGCCGCGCCAGTAGGTCGGGTTGCGGACGAGGTCGGCCTGCTGGTCCTTGACCCAGCGCTTGACGGTGAACGCGCCGGTCCCGATCGGGTGGGCGTTGTAGGCCTGCACGCCCTCGGACTCGATCAGTCTCTTCGGCACGATCGAGGCGGAGATGTTGCCGAGCGCGTAGATGAAGCCCGGCGTCGGCGTCGACAGCGTGACGACCGCGGTCAGCGGGTCCGGCGTGTCGACGCTCGCGATCACGCCGTAGAGCGAGTCCTTGAAGAACGACTTCGGCCCGCGCGCGTGGTCGAGGGTGAACTTCACGTCCTCGGAGGTGAACGGCTGGCCGTCGGAGAACGTGACGTTCGGCTGCAGGTGGAAGGTGTAGGTGAGGCCGTCTCTGCTGACGTCCCAGCTTCTCGCCAGCCCCGGCTGCGGATCGAAGTGCCCGGGCAGATACTCGACGAGCTGGTTGTAGATCTGCGCACCGACCTGGAGGTCCGGCGTGTTCGGTCTCTCCATCATGCGGTAGGCGCTGAGGGTGAGCGGCGGGGTGGCCTGGTCGATCGTCAGCGTGCCGCCGTGTCTGGGCGTCCCGCCGGGGCGCAGCGTCGCGCCCCAGGCGCCGGACTCGACGTCGCCGGCCTGCGCCTGCACCTCGTCGGCGCTGCCGCCGGCGCTGTTGCTGCCGCCGCCGCAGGCCGCGAGCGCCGAGGCGGCGAGCAGCGTCCCCGCGAGGGGCATGGCAATGCGACGCGCCCGCCGCGCGCAGCGGCGGGCGGAGGCTTCCGGAATCCTCATCTCTCACTACCTCCGAATTACGCAGGCCGGACCAGCGGCCGCGGCGCGGAGATCCCCGCCGGGACGGTCGCTGGAAACCTTTTCACTCCCAGACTTCGGCGAGTATAGGACTGCCTCGTTCGGGGGGTCAATAGCTGTGTTTGTAGCTATGTGAAATAACGGTCGAGACCGTCGGGAGCAACGGGAGATTTCGCGATGCGAACATTGTCTCCAGATAGTGAGAATGCTAGCTTGGCCCCCGCGATGCCCCGGATGCCTCTCGCCTGCGGCGACCACTCGTTCCCCCTGCTCGAGCACGAGCACGCGATCGCACTCGTCGCGATGCTCGGCGTCGAGGGCATCGACCTCGCGCTGATGGGCAACCGCTCGCACGTGCGGCCCGAGCACGTGCGCGGCGACCTGCGCGGCTGGGCGCGGGAGCTGCGAAGCCGCGTCGACGCCGCCGGACTGCGGCTCGCGGACGTGTTCGTGATCCCGTGGACCGACTTCGAGACGCTCGCGCCGAACGCGCCCGACGCCCCCGCCCGCGCCGACGCGCGCGCGCTGTTCTCAGACATGCTGGAGCTGGCGACGCGGATGGAGGCGCCGGGGCTGACGATCGTGCCCGGCTGCGAGTGGCCCGGGGTCTCGCACGAGGACTCCTTCGCGCGCGCGGCCGAGGAGCTCGGCTGGCGCGCCGAGCAGGCGCGCGCACGCGGCCTGCGCTTCTCCGTCGAGCCGCACATCGGCTCGATCTGCCCGACGCCCGAGGCGGTGCTCGAGCTGGTCGCGCAGGCGCCGGGGCTGGAGCTGACGCTCGACTACACGCACTTCGTCGCGCAGGGGATCCCACAGGAGCGGATCGACCCGCTGACGCGGCACGCGCGCCACCTCCACGCGCGCGGCGCGCGCCCCGGCCGCGGCCAGTGCGGCCTGCGCGAGAGCACCGTCGACCACCGCGCGATCGTCGAGCGGCTCGCGGCGGAGGGCTACGACGGCCACCTCGCGCTCGAGTACGTGTGGATCGAGTGGGAGCGCATGAACGAGTGCGACAACGTCTCCGAGTCGGCGATGCTGCGCGACGCGCTGCGCGCCCACATGGACGGTCGCGCCTGGACGTACGCCGGGTCGACGGCGTGAGCGGCGGACACGCCGTGCTCGCCCGTGGGCTCCGCAAGGCCTACGGCGGCTTCACGGCCGTCGACGGGATCGACTTCGCGGTGCGCGCGAGCGAGTGCTTCGGCTTCCTCGGCCCCAACGGCGCCGGCAAGTCGACGACGATGAAGATGATCTACGGCCTCGCGGCCGTCGGCGGCGGCGAGCTGCGCGTGCTCGGCCACGACGTCGCGCGCGAGCCGCGCGCGGTCAAGGCGCGCCTCGGCGTCGTGCCCCAGGACGACAACCTCGACGTCGACCTGACGGCCTACGAGAACCTGCTCGTGCAGGGCGACTTCCACGGCCTCGGCCGCCGCGCGCGGCACGCGCGCGCCCGCGAGCTGCTCGCGCTCGCCGGCCTGCAGGAGCGCGGCGACGCCTACCCGCGCAGACTCTCCGGCGGCATGCGCCGCCGGCTGCTGATCGCCCGCGCGCTCGTCGGCGAGCCGGCGCTGGTGGTGCTCGACGAGCCGACGACCGGGCTCGACCCGCAGGCGCGCAAGGGCGTCTGGGAGGCGCTCGAGCGGCTGCGCGGCGAGGGCGTGACGCTGCTGCTGACGACGCACTACATGGAGGAGGCGACGCGCCTCTGCGACCAGCTCGTCGTGATGGACGGCGGGCGGATCGTCGACGAGGGCGCGCCGCACGAGCTGATGGATCGCCACGGCCAGCCGGACCTCGAGGCCGTCTTCATGCACCTGACCGGGCACGGGCTCGACGGATGACGCTGCGGCTGCCGGCGCTGCGCCCCGCCATGAGCGTGTGGCGGCGCGACCTGCGGGTCTTCTCGAAGATGTGGCGCGGCGCGCTGCTGCCGCCGTTCCTGGACCCGGTCCTCTACTTCCTCGCGCTCGGCTTCGGCCTCGGCGCCTACGTGTCCGACGTCAACGGGATCCCCTACCGCGACTTCATCGCGCCCGGCCTGTGCGCGTCCGCGGCGATGTGGGCGTCGTCGTTCGAGAGCACGTTCGGCTTCTTCTGGAAGATGGACCAGTCGCGCACGCACGACAACATCCTCGCGACCCCCGTCGAGCCCGAGGACGTCGTGCTCGGCGAGCTGCTGTGGGCCGGGACGCGCGCCGTCGTCTACGCCACCTCGTTCCTGAGCGTGATCGCGCTGCTCGGCTACGTGCACAGCTGGTGGGCGCTCGCGCTGCCGCCGTTCCTGTTCCTCGGCGGGCTCTCGTTCGCCGCCTTCGGCCTCGGCTGCACGGTGCTGATCCCGAAGGCCGACTACTTCAGCTTCTACTTCACGCTCGTCGTGAACCCGATGTTCCTGTTCGGCGGGATCTTCTTCCCGTTCGACTCGCTGCCGGGCTGGGCGCAGGCGATCGGCTGGTTCGTGCCGACGCATCACCTCGTCGAGATCGCGCGGGCGCTCGGCGACGGCAGCGGCGGCGCCGGCGTCGTGGCGGCGAACGCCGCCTGGCTGCTGGTCGCCACGACGCTGCTGCTGGTCATGCCGATGATCCGCTACCGGCGCCGCCTCGTCGCCTAGACCTTCGTCGGCTCAAGCACCGACGATCGGCCGTGGCGGGGGCGCGCGGCGCGTGCCTATGCTCGCCCCGCCTCACCTCAATCCTTTCGAGAGGAGCCATGTGATGACGGACGGCCATCGCCGGTCACGGCGAAGCTGGACTGTTGCACCCCTGCTGCTGCTGATCGCTGCGGCGCTCGGCATCGGCGCCGCGAGCGCGTCCGCGGTGACGAACTACTACGTCTCTCCGAGCGGCAGCGACGCCGCCGCCGGGACCCTGGCGGCGCCCTTCAGAACGCTCGGGCGCGCCCAGACGGCGGTGCGGGCGCTGACCGCCAGAATGAGCTCGGACATCGTCGTCAACCTGCGCGCCGGCACGTACGCGCTGCCCTCGACGCTCGCGCTCTCCGACGCCTCCGGCGACTCCGGCGAGAACGGCCACCGCGTCGTCTGGCAGGCCTACGGCTACGGCACCAGAACGCAGGAGGCGCCGGTGCTCAGCGGCGGCAGAGCGATCGCCGGCTGGACGCTCGTCGACGCCACGAACCACATCTGGCGCACCGACGTCGGCAACTTCTCGACGCGCCAGCTGTACAAGGACGGCGTGCGCCTCGAGCAGGGCTCGATCGCCGCGATCCCCGGCAGAGTCACGCGCACGAGAACCGGCTACACGACCACGAGCACCGCCCCGCAGTCGTGGGCCGACCCGTCGAACATCGACTTCGTCTACACGACCGTCGGCTACTCGCAGGGCATCTGCGGCGTGTCGAGAATCACCGGCAACGCGACGTCCTCGACGATCACGATGAAGCAGCCCTGCTGGGACTGGCTCACGACCGTCTACACCTACAGCGGCGACCCGAGAGCGCCGCTCGACCTCGACCCCGCCGCGCCGCTCAGAAACAGCAAGAGCTTCCTGAGCGCCGCCGGCCAGTGGGCGATCGACCGCGCCACCTCGGGGCACCACTACATCTACTACCGCTCCGGCACGACCGAGAGACCGAGCTCCTCGACCTTCACGGCGCCCGAGACGCAGACGCTCGTCAGCGGCACCGGCACGTTCGCCAACCCGCTGCACGACGTGTCCTTCAAGGGCATCGCGTTCGCCTACGGCACGTGGCTCGGCCCCGACGCCGACAAGGGCCTCGTGCACATCATCGGCGACTACGTCTACGACGGCGGCTCGCCCAGCGGCAGCCTCGAAGAGCCGACGACGGAAGTCATCTTCATCCCCGGCAACCTGACGTTCCTGAACGCCCAGGACCTGCTGTTCGAGGGCGACCGCTTCAACCACATGGGCGGCAACGGAGTCAGCATCAGAGGCTCGCGCGGCAACGTCTTCCGCGGCAACGTCTTCGGCGACCTCGCGGGCGGAGGCGTCAAGCTCGACGGCCTCGACGACGCCTCCGACGCCGGCAACCTGCTCGAGGACAACTACGTCCACGACGTCGGCAACGACTACCAGGGGAGCATCGGCCTCTACCTGGAGGACATCGTCGACACGATGCTGCAGCACAACCAGATCAACGACGTGCCCTACTCGGGCATCGCGCAGACGATCTCCGAGGCCAGCGGCCACGGCGTCCAGATCCTCGACAACAAGATCTTCGACACCGTCAACGTGATGATGGACGGCGGCGGGATCTACACCTCCGGCGCCCAGGGGACGTCGTACAGAACGGGCGCGACGATCTCCGGCAACGACGTCCACGAGACGATCAACCCGGCGTTCGAGCTGCTCGACCCGACACGCGAAGTCGGCGCCCCGAACGGGATCTACACCGACGTCGGCGGCGACTACATCACGCTCAGCAGCAACGTGATCTACAACGGCCACCAGTCGTGGGGCGGCGTCGACCCGCAGCGGATGACGTTCACGAACAGCTACTGGGACGACGACCAGCTGGTCTGGTACGGCGACCCCAGCAGACTCGTGATCAGATCCAACACGCTGCTGAGAACGAGAAGCCCGCTCACGGAGTGCCAGGGGATCGTCGGCTGCAACGCGATCCTCACGAACGCGGGCCTGGAGCCCGCCTGGCAGTACCTGCTGAGAACGCCGTAGCGCGTCCGGAGCATCCGCCCTGGGAGGGTCTTCGCGACCCTCCTAGGGCAGTTCCGCGTCGCGCACCAGCAGCGCGATCTGCACGCGGTTGTCGAGTGCGAGCTTGTGCAGGATGCTCGACACGTGCGCCTTCACGGTCGCCACGCTCATGAACAGCTGGGCGGCGACCTGCGCGTTCGCGAGGCCCTGGCCGACCGCGCGCGCGACCTCGCGCTCGCGCTCGCCGAGCGCCGTCAGCGCCGCGCGCGAGCGCCGCCGGCGCGCGTCGCCGCCGTCGCGCACGACGTGCGCGATCAGGCGGCGCGCGGCGGCCGGGCAGAGCACCGGCTCGCCGATCGCCGCCTGCTCGATCGCGCGCACGATCCGCGCCGGCTCGGTGCTCTTGAGCAGGAAGCCGCTCGCGCCCGCGCGCAGGGCGCGCAGCAGCTCGTCCTCGACGTCGAAGGCGGTCAGCACGATCACCTTCGGCGCGCCCTCGACGGCGCGCAGCGCCTCGGTCGCGGCGAGGCCGTCGAGCCGCGGCATGCGCACGTCCATCAGCACGACGTCCGGCGCGGTCTCGGCGACCGCCTGCACGACCTCGTCGCCGTCCTCCGCCTCGCCGACGAGCGCGATCCGCTCGACGCATTCGAGCAGCGTGCGCAGGCCGGCGCGCACGAACGCGTCGTCGTCGACGACGAGCACGCGGATCGCCCCGCTCACGCCGTCTTCCCCGCGGCGTCTCCCATCCGCCCACGCTACGGCGACGTCGCCTCGCGCACATCGCGCCGAAGGATGGTCTTCGCCTCCGACTTCAGGATGAGCGCGGGCGCACGAGCCCGACGTCGTAGGCGAGCACGACGGCCTGCACGCGGTCGCGCAGGCCGAGCTTGCGCAGCACCGCCGAGACGTGCGTCTTGACGGTCGCCTCCGTCAGCACGAGCCGCTCCGCGATCTCGGCGTTCGAGAGCGCGAGCGCCACCAGCCGCAGCACCTCCGCCTCGCGCTCGGTCAGCTCCGCGAGGTCGGGCGGCGTCGCGTCGGGACCCGGCAGCGAGTCGGCGACGCGGTCGAGCAGCCGGCGCGTGACCGACGGCGACAGCAGCGCGTCGCCGCGCGCGACCACGCGCACCGCCTCGACCAGCTCGTACGGCGGCGCGTCCTTCAGCAGGAAGCCGCTCGCGCCCGCGCGCAGCGCCGCGTAGATCGCGTCGTCGACGTCGTAGGTCGTGAGCACGATCACGCGCGTGGCGCTGCCCGACGCGACGATCCGCCGCGTCGCCTCGAGCCCGTCGACGGTGGGCATCCGCACGTCCATCAGCACCACGTCGGGCGCGAGCCGCGCGACCAGCTCGACCGCCTCGGCGCCGTCGGCGGCCTCGCCCACGACATCCAGGTCGGGGCGCACGTCGAGGATCATGCGGAAGCCGCTGCGCACGAGCGTCTGGTCGTCAGCGAGCACGACGCGCACGCTCATCGCGCGCGCTCCAGTGGGAGGCGGGCGTGGACGCGGAAGCCGCCCTCGGGCAGCGGCGCGGCCTCGACGCTGCCGCCCACCAGCGCGGCGCGCTCGCGCATCCCCGCGAGCCCGCGGCCGCAGCCGCCGGACGCGCCCCCGTCGCCGCCGCGGCCGTCGTCGCGCACGTCCAGCTCGAGCGCGTCCGCGTCGACGCTGACCGTCACCTCGGCGCTGCTGGCGCCGCTGTGCCGCAGCGTGTTCGTCAGCGCCTCCTGGACGATCCGGTACGCCGACAGGTCGACGCTCGCCGGCAGCGCCGCGGGCATCGGCTCGCCCTCGCGGCGCACGACGATCTCCAGCCCGGCCGCGCGCAGCGGACCGGCCAGCTCGTCGATGCGGTCGAGCCCCGGGGCGGGGCGCAGCGCCTCGCCCTCCGGCGCCCCCTCGGCGGGCCCCAGCAGCTGGCGCAGCTCGCCGAGCGCGTCGCGCGCGGCCAGCTCGATCGAGCGCAGCGCGCGGCGCGCCTGGTCGGGCCGCTCGGCGAAGACGTCGCCGGCAGCCGCCGCCTGCACCACGATCACCGAGACGCTGTGCGCGATCACGTCGTGCAGCTCGCGCGCGATCCGCGCCTGCTCCTCGCCGACCGCGCGGCGCGAGGCCTCGGCGATCGCCGAGCGGCGGTTGCGGACGACCTCGCCGAGCGCCCAGGTCAGCAGCGGGAAGGTCATCAGGAACCAGGCGTCGCCGGTCCGGCCGGTGCGGAAGTCGAGCGCGGTCACGCCGAGCGTCCCGGCGAGCGCCAGCAGCGACACGCGCGGCGGCTGCGCGCACGTCAGCGCGAACAGCGCGATCAGCGCGGCGTACGGGATCAGCGTCTCCGGCGCCAGCAGCTGCGTGACCGCCCCGCCGGCGAGCGCGACCGCCATCGCCGCGCGCGGATGCGAGCGCCGCCACCACAGCGCGGCGCCCTGCACGAGGCCGACGAGCACCCCGAGCAGCGTCAGCGCCGGCGACAGGTCCTCTTCGACCAGCGCGATCAGGGCGAGGAACAGCCCGACGGCGGCCGGCAGCGCAAGCGCGACCGTCCGCCGGAGCCGCCTGCCGAGCGATCTGCGCACGCGACCAGTGGCTCCGATCGACGTCTCGCGCGCTCCGGCTCAGGCCGGTGGCGCCTCTGCCCTGAACACGTGGTTGCCGGGCCCGGCCGTCCGGGCCGCGGCTGCGCCGGGCAGCACCACCTCGGCCTCCGTCCCGTGGGGCACCGCGACCTCGACGTGCACGGCGTCGCCCTCGCGCCGCCACTCGACGACGTGCTCGCCGTACGCGGAGCGGTAGCGCGTGGCGGCCCACGCGACGCTGCCGCCGGGCAGCGGCGCCGCGGTCCAGCGACGGTAGCCGGGGCCGTCGGCGCGCGGCCGCAGGCCGCCGAGGTAGGCGTACATCCAGTCGCCGACGGAGCCGAGCGAGTAGTGGTTGAACGAGTTCATTCCCGAGGCGTGGAAGCCGCGGTCCTGCGTCCAGCCGTCCCAGCGCTCCCAGATCGTCGTCGCGCCCTGCCGGATCGTGAAGCCCCAGCTCGGGAAGGTGTCCTTCTGCGCGAGCCGGCAGGCGAGCTCGTGGTGGCCGTGGTCGGACAGCACCGGCAGCACGAGCGGCGTGCCGAGGAAGCCGGTCGCGAGGTGGCCGGTCGCCTCGATGCGCGCGGCGAGGCGCTGCGCGGCGGCCGCGCGCAGGTCCGCCGGCAGCAGCCCGAACGCGAGCGCGAGCACGTAGCCGGTCTGCGTCTCCCCCTCGCCGCCGACGACGCCGTCCGCGTCCGCGAAGGCCGCGGCGAAGGCCGCGCCGACGCGCGCGGCGAGCGCGCCGTAGCGCGTCGCGTCGTCCTTGCGTCCGAGCGTCGCGGCGATGCGCGCCATCAGCTGCGCGCTGCGCGCGAGCCAGGCGGTGCCGACGAGCAGCGTCGGCGTGTGGCGCTCCAGCGGCACCCACTCGCCGTAGCGGCCCGCTATCCGCAGGCCGCCGGCGCTCTCGGCCACGAGGAAGTCGAGGTAGCGCCGCAGCGCCGGGTACATGCGCGCGAGCAGCCGCGGGTTGTCGTAGCGCTCGTGCAGGACCCACGGCACGACGACGGCGGCGTCGGCCCAGCCGGCGTTGCCGGAGCCGCTGCCGCCGGGCGTCGGTGCGACGTCGGGGAACGCGCCGGCCGGCGTCTGGCCGTCGACCATCGCCTCCAGCCAACGCGTCAGGAACGCCTCGACGTCCATGTTGAAGGCCGCCGTCGGCGCGAAGATCTGCACGTCGCCCGACCAGCCGAGCCGCTCGGAGCGCTGCGGGCAGTCGGTCGGCACGTCGACGAAGTTGTCGCGCTGGCTCCAGACGATGTTGCTCTGCAGCTGCTCCAGCAGCGGGTCCGAGCAGGCGAAGCTGCCGGCCTGCGGCAGCGCGGCGGAGACGGCGCGTCCGCGCACGCGGCGCAGCCGCCCCTGCTCGACGCCGGTGATCTCGGCGTAGCGGAAGCCGTGGAACGTGAACGCCGGCTCGTAGGCGGCCGGCCCGTCGTGCGCCGCGGTGACGTCGTCGCGCTGGCGCGCTCTCTGCAGGTTCTCGGTCCACAGCGTGCCGTCGGCGGCGAGCATCTCGCCGTGACGCAGCGTCAGCGTCTCGCCCGCGCGCGCGTCCCACTCGAGCGCGAGGTGGCCGGCGATGTTCTGCCCGAGGTCCACGATCGTCGCGCCGTGCGGATCGGGCGCGAGCGCGACCGGCTCCAGCTCGGCGACCGTCTCGACGTCCGGCGCGACGCGCCCGACGAGCGCGGCCGCCGGCCACGCGCGCTCCTGCGCATGCGCCCAGCCGGCGTCGTCGAAGCCCGGCTCGCGCCAGCCCGGCTGCGCGAGCCGCAGGTCGACCTGCTCGCCCAGCTGCAGGTCGGCCGCGCGCAGCTCCAGCGTCGCCGCGCGCCAGCCGGCGTCGCTGGCGATGACCTCGCGCGTGCCGTCGGCGCGCTCGAGCTCCAGCTGCGCGAGCAGCGCCGGGCGGTCGCCGTACTGCGCGCGCCCGTGGTAGCCGACGGAGCCCGCGAACCAGCCGTCCGCGACGGTCGCCGCGAGCACGTTCGCGCCCTCGCGCAGCAGCTCGGCGACGTCGAACGTCCACACCTCGACGCGGCGCGGGTAGTCGGTCCAGCCGGGGGCGAGCCGCTGCGCGCCGACGCGCGCGCCGTTGAGCCACAGCTCGAAGAGGCCGAGCGCGGTCACGCGCAGGCGCGCGAACGCGGGTGGCGCCGTCAGCTCGAAGCCGCGGCGCAGGCACGGCGGCGGCTCGGGCGCCAGCGCGATCTCCGGCTCGCCCGTGACGAGCCCGGGATCGACCCAGCCGATCCAGCGCGCCGACCACTCCGTGCGCTCCAGCAGGCCGGTCTCCCACGTCGCCCAGTCGCTCGCGGCGGCCATGGCGTCGTCGGCCGCCGGCCACGTCTCGACGCGCCAGCGCAGGCGGCGGCGCGAGCCCCAGTCGAGGTCCGGCAGGACGACGCGGCGGTCGCCGCCGTCGCGGCGGCCGCCGTCGAACAGCAGCTCGCCGGAGGCGTCGTCGCGCACCTCGACGCGCCAGGCGGCCTGCGGGCCGTCGAGCCGCCAGCTCAGCAGCGGCTCGCGCTCGGTCAGGCCGAGCGGGGCGCTGCGCCCCTCGACGCGGAGGTCGTGCGGGACGGTCCGGTCGGTCATGGCAGCAGCTTGCCGGGGTTCAGCAGCCCGCGCGGGTCGAGCGCCCGCTTGATGCCGCGCATCGCCGCCAGGTCGGCGTCGGAGCGCACGAGCCCGAGGTAGTCGCGGCGGCTCTGGCCGACGCCGTGCTCGGCGCTGATGCTGCCGTCGTAGGCGGCGACGATCCCCAGCACGAGCGCGTCGAGCGCGTGGTCCGCCGGCGGCACGCCGACGACGTTGACGTGCAGGTTGCCGTCGCCGAGATGGCCGTAGACATAGACGCGCGCCTCGGGAAAGCCGGCCGCGATCGCCGCGCGCGTCTCGGCCAGGAACGGCGCGATGCGGTGCTGCAGGACCGTCACGTCGAACTTGTGCGGGACGCCCGCGGCCGCGACGGCCTCGTTGTGCGCCTCGCGGTAGCGCCACAGCCGCTCGCGCCCGGCGGTGTCGTCGGCGAACGCCTCGCCGAGCCGCGGCGGCGCGCCCTCGAGCGCGGCGAGCAGCTGCTCGCCGGGGTCCTCGTCGTCAGCGCACTCGACGAGCAGGCAGACGGCGTCGTCGGGCAGGTCGAACGGCGCGGGCCATCTGCGATGCGCGCACACGAGCGCGATCCCGTCGGGCAGCATCAGCTCGCACGCGACCAGCGACGGGACGGCCGCGCGCAGCTGCGCCATCAGCGCGACGGCGTCGTCCATCCCGCGCACCGCGACGAGCCCGGTCAGCCGCCGGCGGCGGCGCGGGACGAGCCGCAGCGTCAATGCCGTGAGGACCGCCAGCGTGCCCTCGCTGCCGACCAGCAGGGCGCCGAGGTCGTAGCCGCTGTTGTCCTTCATC
This sequence comes from uncultured Actinomycetes bacterium, assembly GCA_963812435.1. GTDB lineage: Bacteria > Actinomycetota > Thermoleophilia > Solirubrobacterales > Solirubrobacteraceae > Conexibacter. The sequence continues at coordinate 1,161,086 of CAWEUZ010000002.1, read as the reverse complement.
AGCCCCGACATGCGGCGCACGACGGAGCCGTCGGCGAGCACCGCCTCGAAGCCGACCGCCTGCGCGCGCATCGCGCCGAAGCGGAAGACCTGCGCGCCGCCGGCGTTCGTCGCCGCCATCCCGCCGAGCGTCGCGGCGCTGCGCGCGCCGTGGTCGACGGGGAACTCGAACGGCGTCGGGCGCAGCGCCTCCTGCAGCGCGGCGAGCGTCGCGCCGGCGCCGACGACGATCTGCGCGGCGCCGGCCGACGGCTCGCCGATCGCGTCGAGGCGCGTCAGCGACAGCACGACCTCGCCGCCGCGCGGGACGCCGCCGCCGGCGAGGCCGGTGTTGCCGCCCTGCGGCACGATCGCCACGCCGGCCGCCGCGCACGCGGCGACGACCGCCGCCACCTGCGCCGTGTCGGCAGGCCGCACCACGACCGACGCCTCGCCGCCGTAGCGGCCCGTCACGTCATGCTCGTAGCCGGCGCGCAGAGCGGGGTCCGCGAGCACGTGGGCGTCGCCGACGATGTCGCGGAGCACCGCGTGCAAATCGTTTCCAGTCATCGGCGAACGATCCTACCGGGCGCCGTCGGGCGCCCCGTGCCAGTCGATCACGCAGCGGCAGTTCGGGCAGACGACGCGCGCGTCGTGACCCGCGTCGGGCGGCGGCGTCTCCATGCCGCTCTCCAGCGCGCCTTCGCGCCGCCGCCGCCGGCGCAGCGCCTGCAGCTCGATCCGCAGCGACCTGACCGACATGCACTGCGCCTCGGCGAGGTCGAGCCAGCGGTCGCGCTCGACGCCCTCCAGCGCCGCGACCTCCGCGTGGTGGCTCCACGAGAGGCCCGGCCGGCGGCGGGCCGGCTCGAACCGCGACGCGACGTAGACCATGTTCATGAGGCTCTGACGGTCGTAGCCCGTGACCTGCGCGGCGCGCGCGTAGCGCTCCCCGTAGCGCAGGTTGCCGTAGCGCAGCCAGTCGCCGAGCCACCAGGCGACGCCGCGCCCGAGCGCGCCGAGCCGCCGGCCGTGGGCGAGCCAGTCGGCGAGCCGCAGCTCGCCGGCCGGCGCCCACGCGACGGGCGTCACCACCTGCCGGCCGTCCGCGGCCGCGCCGGACGCCCTCGCCAACGTCGTGCCCTCGCTCGTCACGCCGCCGACGATAACCGCCTCGATTTCAGATGCGGGATTTACTTTTCCACTATGTGAACGCAAGCGATCAGTCTTTCCACACACCCTCCAGCCGCCAGAAGCTGCCCGGCATCAGGTAGTTGAAGCCGTGCACGTCGTCGCGCACCGCAGCGCGGTTCGGCGTGTAGACGAGCGGGATCACCGGCAGGTCTCTGATCGTCTCGAGCTGCAGCTGCTCGAACAGCGCTCTGCGCTTCGCCTCGTCCATCGTGGTCGTCGCCTGCTGCGTGAGCTTCTGCGCCCGCGGATTCGCGAGGAACGTGTAGAACCAGTTCGTCTCGGGCGAGTCGAACATCAACGACGCGAACTCGTCGTCGACCGGCACGTCGGTGCCGAAGATCCCCGGCGGGAAGACCGTGAGGTCGGCGTCGCCTCTGAACCAGCGGTTGCCGATCGTGCCGTAGTCGCCGCGGTCGATCCGCACCTTCACGCCGATCTTCGCCCACGACTGCTGCAGGATCTGCGCGACCTGATTGGAAGGCTGGTCGCTGCCGACGACGCCGATCGTCGTCGAGAAGCCGTGCGGGACCGACGATCTCGCCAGCAGCGCTCTCGCCTTCGCGAGGTCGTACGGGTAGCCCGGGTTGTCCGCGTTCCAGTACTTCGTCTTCGGATAGACGGTGTTCATCAGCGGCGCGACCCCGCCGAACGCGACGTCGTCGATGTCTCTGCGCGGCGTCGCGTACGCGAGCGCCTGCCGGACCGCCCGCTCGGTGAACGGCCGCCGGCCGTTGTTCGGCCAGATCACGTACATGTCGCCGCCCGGCGCCACGAGCACTCTCGCCTGCCCGCCGGCGGCGATCGAGCGGATCTGCGTGAAGGGGACCGCATCGGCGACGTCGGAGGTGCCCGACTCGACGTTCAGCACGCGCGTGTTGTCGTTCGGCGTGAGGCGGATCGTCAGCGCGTCGAGGTACGGCAGGCCCCTGCGCCAGTAGTGCGGGTTGCGGACCAGCTCCGCCTGCTGGTCTCTCACCCAGCGCTTGAGCACGAACGGCCCCGTCCCGATCGGGTGGGCGTTGTAGGCGTCGACCCCCTCGGACTCGATCAGCTTCTTCGGCACGATCGACGCGGCAACGTTGCCGAGCCCGTAGACGAAGCTCGGCGTCGGCCGCGACAGCGTGACGACGGCCGTCAGCGGGTCCGGCGTGTCGACGCTCTCGATCACGCCGTAGAGCGAGGCCTTGAAGAACGACTTCGGCCCGCGCGCGTGGTCGAGCGTGAACTTCACGTCCGCCGAGGTCATCGGCATCCCGTTCGAGAATCTCACCCCCGGCTGCAGGTGGAAGGTGTAGATGCGGCCGTCTCCGCTCACGTCCCAGCTCTTCGCGAGGGCGGGCTGCGGCTCCACGTAGCCGGGCCGGTACTCCGCGAGCTGGTTGTACATCTGCGCCTCGATCTGCTTCGAGGCGGTGTCGGAGGACTCCATGCTCGACCACGCGCTGAGCGTCAGCGGCGGGTTGTTCTGCTCGACGACCAGCGTGCCGCCGCGTCTGGGCGTGCCGCCCGGACGCTCGGTCGCACCCCACGGCCCCGACTGCACCTCGGCGGCGGCGGAGCGCACGTCCTCGGCGCCGCCGCCCGATCCGCCGCAGGCGGCGAGCGTCAATGCCGCCGTCGCGGCCACCAGCGCCGCGACGGCGCGTCCCTCGTACCTCATCTCTCAACGACCTCCGGGTTGGGCGGCACCGGACGCTCACACGCCGACCGCACCGGCGTCAAAGACAGCTGCTCCCGACGTCGGGAGATCGGCCGTGACGCCGGCTCAGCCGGTGACGACCGCGCAGCGTGTGGGCGTCACCGCACCGCAGCCGGCAGCGCGAAGCCGTTCGCCTGCGCCGCCTCGCCGAACCAGCGGCCGGAGGCCTTGACCGTGCGCTGCTGCGTCTCGTAGTCGACGTAGACGAGCCCGAAGCGCGCGCCGTAGCCGAGGTTGTACTCCCACGTGTCGGTGAACGACCAGATGAAGCAGCTGCGCAGGTCCACCCCGTCCTCGATCGCCCGGTGCGCCTCCACGAGGTGGTCGCGGATGTAGTTCAGCCGCCGCTCGTCGTTGACCGAGCCGTCGGCCTCGACCACGTCGTCGAAGGCGTTGCCGATCTCCGTGATGTAGATCGGCATGTCGTAGCGGTCGCGCAGCAGCGCGAGCACGTTGTACAGCGCGTCCGGCGTGATCTCCCAGCCGATCCCGGAGACCTCTCCCTGCGGCGGCAGGACCTTGATCTCCAGCATGCGCGCGAGCTGGCCGCCGATCGGCCCGGCCGCGCCGATCTCCTCGGCCACGCCGCCGGCGCTGTCGCCGTCGGTGTCGGCGGCGACGACCGAGCGGCAGTAGTAGTCGACGCCGATGAAGTCCATCGGGGTGGAGATGACCTGCAGGTCGGCCTCGTCGTACTCGGGCCACGCGTCGGCGAACCAGTCCTTCAGCAGCTCCGGGTAGCGCCCCTTGACGATCGGGTCGAGGTACAGCGAGTGGTAGTAGGCGTCGGTGCGCTCGGCGGCCGCGACGTCCTCGGGGGCGTCGCTCGCAGGCTGGATGTCGGCCATCGCGTTGATGATTCCGATCTCGCCCTTGGCGCCGCTGGCGCGGAACGCCTGCACGGTCTTGCCGTGGCCGAGCAGCGTGTTGTGCGTCGCGCGCAGCCCCGCGTGGAGGTCGCGCACGCCGGGCGCGAGCTCGCCGACGACGTAGCCGTAGTGCGCGACCGACATCGGCTCGCACATCGTCAGCCACTGGTTCACGCGGTCGCCGAGCTTGTCGAACAGGACCGTCGCGTACTCGGCCATCCAATCGGCGCAGTCGCGGTTCGTCCAGCCGCCGAGGTCCGCGAGGCGCACCGGCAGCTCCCACGTGTAGACGACGGTCATCGGCGAGATGCCGGCTGCCAGCAGCTCGTCGACGAGCCGGTCGTAGAAGTCGAGGCCGGCCTGGTTGACCCTGCCCGTGCCGTCCGGCAGCACGCGCGCCCACGAGACCGAGAACTGGTAGCCGTCGATGCCGACCTCGCGCATCAGAGCGACGTCCTCTCTGTAGCGGCGGTAGTGGTCGCACGCGACGTCCTGCAGGTCGCCGCCCACGACGTGCCCGGGCGTGCGCGCGAAGCCGTACCACATGGACTTCCCCGCGCCGTCCTCCAGCAGCGATCCCTCGACCTGCTGCGCCGACGTCGCGCCGCCCCACAGGAAGCCCTCGGGGAACTGCAGCGTCCGCTCACTCGTGCCTGACATGCCCGTCTCCTTCATCGCTCTCTCGTTCCATCCCCGACGCGTCGCGCGGTCAACCGCACCGGCGCCGCGAAGCGCAGCTCGACCGGGCCGAGCAGGCCGGACGTCGTCTGGCCCTCGAAGACCCACATCGTCGGGTAGGTGCTCATGTGGTTCGCGAGCGTGTTCGCGACCTTCACCTCGATGCGGTTGGCACCCTCGCGCAGCAGCGCGCCGACGTCGAAGCGGAACGGCCGCGCGATGCGCACGCCGGCCGGCTCGCCGTTGACGAGCACCTCCGCGACCGTCTTCACCATGCCGAGGTCGAGCACCGCGCGGTGGCGCAGCTGCTCCGCGGTCAGCTCGACGTCGGTCGCGTAGACGCCGACGCCCGAGTACGTCGCGAGCCCCTGCGCGCTCCAGTCGCCGAGCGCGATCGCACCGTCCTCGCAGTCGAACGCGACGGGTTGCGCGAACGCCGCGCCGCCGTACGCGCCGGCTTCCTGCCGCACCCGCAGCGCGACCGCGACCGGACCGGCGGCGGCCGCGTCGAGCGCGATCGCGCCGTCGTCGGCGACCGCGACCGGCTGCCCGCCGACCCATGCCTCGACGCCGCGGCAGCGCACGTCGAGGCGCATCCGGCGCACGCCCGGCGGCGCCGTGAAGCGGTACCACGCGACCGGCTCCGCGCACTCGGGCGCGACGTCGTAGACGAGGTCCTGCGGCTCCGCGAACCAACGCAGGCGCGGGACGTAGGGATCGGCGTCCCACGGCAGCGCGCGCACGAACGCCGCGTAGTTCAGGAGCCTGCCCTCGTCCGGCTGCACGAGCCGCAGCAGCACCTGGTTGGGTCCGCCTCTGAGCTTCACGCGCACGGCGATCCCGGCGCCCGCGTCGTCGAGCGGCAGCGCGACCTCCGCGCCGTCGATCCACAGGCGGGTGCCCGCCGGCACGCGGTACGTGAACGGCTCGCGGTCGGCGACCGGCACCGACACCATGTCGTGGTCGCGCTGTCGGCCGAACACGAACAGCCGCTCGGTCTTCTCGGGCGCGACGACCGTCGTCGCGAGGTAGTGGTGCCCGCCGGGCGGACCGTCGAGGATCAGGAAGTTCTCGGAGACGCCGACGAGGTGCTCCGCCCCCTTCCAGCCGACCGACTGGCGCTGCGAGCCGAACTGCTGCGAGAGCTCGTACGGCTGCCAGGCGAGCCGCGCGTCGCCGGCCAGCGCCCGCGCGAGCACGTCGTCCGGCTCCGCGCCCGGCGCGAACGGCCCGAGCTGACGCCAGTACGGGCCGTGCGAGAACTGCACCTCGTCCCACGCCGCGTCGTCGTGCTCCGCGGCGTGCCAGCCCAGCTCCGTACCGGGGACGTCGTCCTCGACGCGATGGCGGAAGCGGCGCGCCTCGGCGCCGATCGTCGTCGGCGACGGCGGATGGCGGAAGTCGCCCCAGCGGTTGTCCATCGTCGGCTCCAGGCGGAACGCGAACGGCCCGTCGAGCGCGAGCGGCGCCGGCGGCGCGTCGACCTCGGCCTCGCCCGCGTAGACGCCCCCGTCGTGCACGACACGCGCCCGCTTGACGCCCCCCTCGGCGGCGAAGCCCTCCAGCGCGACGACGTCCTCGGGCGCCGGCTCGACCGCGGTCACCTCGGTCAGGTCGTCCTCCACCACCGCCGGCCGCGTCGTGCCCGGCGAGCACACCAGCACGACGCCGCCGTAGACGCCGAGCGTGAGCGCCACCTCGGTGACGCCGCCCCCGCGGCGGACGCGGTGCAGCGGACGCGTCGAGCCGTCGAACGGGTCCCACGCCTCGACGTCCGCGTCCACGCGCAGCCGCACCGTCAGCTCGCGCTCGCGCTCCTCCGTGTTGAACAGCAGGTACACCTCGTCGCCGTCGACGTGCTGGTGGCTGTGGAAGACGCCGCCGTCGTCGACCTCGACGTCGCGCACGATCGCCTCGGAGATCGCCGCGGGCACCGCCGCCGCCTTGCCGGGGACGAAGAAGGCGCTGCCGCCGGCGTCGTTGCGGCGCGTCAGCGGGGCCGTCGCGCCGAAAGCATCCGACCCGAAGACGTGCTCCACGAGCGCACGCAATGCAGGGTCGCCGCGACCGTGCTCGACGGACGCGTCCGGCAGGCGCCCGTGCGCGCCGACGCAGCCGCCGGCGTCGTAGAACGCCTTCGCCAGCTCCATCGTCGCGAGCGGCAGCGTCGTGCACGGCGGCAGCAGCACGCAGCGCAGCTCGACGCCGTCGATCTCGAGCACGTCGCCGCGCACCGTCGCGCGCGCGAGCGTCGCCGCGTCGACGACGTCGAAGTCGATCCCGTCTCTGTAGATCGCCTCGGCCAGCGCGATCATGCCCTGCGAGGCGTCGTGCGCGGGCGGGTCGAAGAACGCCTTCAGGTCCGGGCCGTCCTCGAGCTCGACGAAGATGTTGCCGATGTCGCCGGGGTGGTGCGGCTCGGCGGCCGCGTCGGGGACCTGCGGCGCGTAGCCGTCCGAGCCCTCGCGCTCGCGCCCGGCGACCCAGTGCGCGTGGATCGTGCTCGTCGGGTAGAGCAGCGCGACGTCGGCGCGGTGCTTGCCCTGGCTCATGAGGAACGACAGCCGCCGCACCCAGTCGGCGAACGTCCGCCAGTAGCGCCAGTAGGGGTGGTAGAAGTGGTCCGACGGCGGCACGTACTCGTACCAGCCGCCCATCAGGCTGTAGGAGGCGAGGTGGCGCGAGTAGAGGTTCATGCCCTTCGCGTAGGCCTCGGTCGTCCACGCGAGGTTCTCCTCCAGCGTGTGCCCCCAGCCCGCGCAGTAGTGCGCGAGCACGACCGCGCGCCCGCCGCCCGCGCCCGCGCCGAGGCGCGCGAGCGAGCTGGAGATCTTCGTCTGCAGCAGGCGCCGCTCGCCCGGTCTCGCGTCGCCCGGGTCCTCGTTGCCGGGGATGTCGAACGAGCGCATGTAGCGCAGGAAGTCGCCGTAGTGGAAGGTGTGCGTGAGCGGGTCGTCGCCGAGCTGGGAGATCGTCGCGTGGTCCATCCCGCGCTCGTGCAGCCAGCGCGCCGGGGCCTCGTAGAAGACCTCGGACAGGCGGGCGCACATCGCGTCGTACCAGGCGCAGCGAATGCGATCCGTGGCCGCGCCGACGTCGTGGAAGAGGCCGGCGAGCAGCGGGCGCGGGTCCTCGCCGAGCCGCTCGCGCACGTCCTCCAGCAGCGGCGCCGAGAACAGCGTCGAGCCGTTCAGCAGTCTCATCTCGTCGGGGCCGAAGCCCTGCACCGACTCGCCCAGCGCGTCCCCCATCCGCCGCTCGTACTCGCCCAGCACGACGTCGATCCAGCGCTCGCCGATCTCGGCGTCGAGGTAGTCGAGGTCCCACGGCCGCGCGGCGACCACCGTCAGCTGCCAGCCCGCCTCCGGCGCCTCCCACTCCACGCGCCCGTCGCGCACGGCGTCGCCGAGGGCGACGCGGCTGGCCGGGTCGAGCGCCTCGCCGTCGGCGCGCCAGGCGGCGGCGTCCAGCGGCTCGTCGCCGTCGGGGAGCTCGAGCGCGAGCGGCCCGGCTACCTCGGAGCGCACGCGGTGGATCGCCAGCCGCCGGCCCCACAGCTGCGGCTCGGCGTCGCGCTGCGCGCGGATCGCGTCCTGCTCCAGCTCCAGCTGGGTCCACACGGAGGTGTAGTTCTGCAGGCCGAGCCGCTGCTGCTCCGCCGCCGCGAAGCGCGTGAAGTCCCACCAGCCGTCGGTGAAGTAGCGCGGGTCGGAGGCGAGCGGCTCGTCGTAGACGTAGCGCGCGTAGAACCAGCTGCCGGCGACGCCCTTGTCCTTCAGCTCCTGCAGCTGCCAGCGCATGCGCTCCTCGTCGAGCCGGCCGGCCTCCCACCACCAGCCGTCGATCGCGCCGTACGCGCTCGGCGGGTCCGCGAAGCTGCGCGCGGCCGCGTCCTTCCAGCCCATCAGACGGGGCCCACGCCGAGGCGCTCGCCGAGCGCGTCGCCGATCAGCACGAAGCCGAGGCCGACCGCCACGACCACGAGGCCGGGAAGCGTGCTGATCCACCACGCCGTCAGCAGGTACTGCTGGCCGCTGTCGATGATCGCGCCCCACTCCGGCGTCGGCGGGGGCACGCCGAGGCCGATGAACGACAGCCCGGAGATCGTGAGGATGTTGAAGACGACGTCCGCGACCGAGTAGACCGCGACCGGCCGCAGCAGGTTCGGCAGCGCATGCCGCAGCATCACGCGGCGGCGCGAGAAGCCGAGCGTCTGCGCCGCCTGCACGAACTGCTTCTCGCGCAGCACGAGCATCTCCGCGCGCGCGAGCCGCGCATAGAAGGCCCAGCCGACCGCCACGGCGCCGATCAGCAGGCCGAGGAAGCCGGGCCCGACGATCGTGATCACGGCCAGCACGAAGACGAGCGAGGGGAACGCGATCACCGCGTCCACGACGCGCATCGTGCCGTGCTCGACGACGCCGCCGATCGAGCCCGCGACCGTCCCGACGACCAGGCCGACGGTCACCGCGAGGAGCGTCACGCCGACCGCGAACGGCAGGTCCAGGAAGGTCGCCGCGAGCGTGCGGCTGAGCACGTCGCGGCCCAGCTCGTCGGTGCCGAACGGATGGCTCAGCGACGGCGCCAGCAGCGGCGACGCGAGGTCCTGCTGGTCCGGCGGCGGCAGCACGAAGTGGCCGATCACGCTGGCGAGGATCACGAACGCGACGATCCCGATGCCGGCGTACAGGACGCGGTCGACCTGCTTGCCAGAGCGGCGGCCGCGGCGCAGCGCGAGGCGCGGCAGCTTGACGCGCACCGCCGGCGCCGGGTTGGGGGCCCCGGCGCTCACAGGCGCACGCGCGGGTCGAGCATCGCGTACGCCAGGTCCGTCAGCAGGCTGGCGATCAGCACGGCGGCGCCGAACAGCAGCACGAGCGCCGAGACGACCGGCAGGTCGCGCGCCCCGACCGACGAGACGAGCAGCGAGCCGAGGCCGGGGATCGCGAAGATCTGCTCGACGATCACGGTCGTGCTCAGCAGCAGGCCGGCGAGCAGGCCGAGCACGGTCACGGTCGAGATGACCGAGTTGCGCAGGACGTGCTTGACCAGCACGCGCATCTCGCTCAGTCCGCGCGCCCGCGCCGCCTCGGTGTGCTCTCTCTGCATCGTCTCGATCACGCTCGAGCGCAGCAGCCGCACGAGCACGGGGAAGATGCCGAGCGCCATCGTCACGGCGGGCAGGATCAGGCTCTGGAGGTGCTCGCTGAAGGTGTCGCCGTAGCCGGAGGTCGGCAGCAGCCCGAGCCGCAGGCTGAACAGCTCCACCAGCAGCAGCCCGAGCCAGAACGGCGGCATCACCATCGTCAGCGTCGGCAGCACCTGGATCACGGAGTCGACCCGCGTGCGCCGCTTGACCGCCGCGATGATGCCCAGCGGCACCGCCATCATGAGGCTGAACAGCAGCGACAGCCCGACGAGTGACAGGCTCGCGCCCGCGCGCTCGCCGATCTCCGTGCCGACCGGGCGCGAGGTCTGGAACGACGTGCCGAAGTCGAACGACGTCACGCCGCGGCTGATGAATCTCCAGTACTGCGTCAGCACGGAGTCGTCGAGGCCCAGCTCGTGGTGCAGTCTCGCGACCGCGGCGGGGCTCGCGCGAAGCCCGAGCTTCACGCGAGCCGGATCCCCGGGCACCAGATGGATCATCGCGAACGCGCCGATGCTGACGAGGATCAGCACCAGGATCATCTGGAGGATCCGGGCGGTGAGGAAGCGACTCACCGTTCCGCCTGCGGGTTCACGTCAGTCGATCCAGACTCTGTCCAACGGCCACAGGCCGCCGAGCAGGTAGCTGAAGTTGTGGACGCTGTTGGACACGGCCGCGCGGTTGGGCGTGTAGACGAGCGGGATCACCGGAGCGTGCTCCATCGACTTGATGTGGATCTGCTTGAACAGCTCCACGCGCTTCGTCTCGCTCGGCTCGACGATCGCCTCGCTGACGAGTCTCGACACCTCCGGGTCTCTCGACCACGTGTAGAGGTTGTGCGTCGATGGCGAGTTGAGCACGAGCTGGGCGAACTCGTCGTCGACCGGCACGTCGCTGGTGACGGCGCCCGGCGCGATGAGCGTGATCTGGTACTTGCCGGAGCCGAACTCGTCGCCCTGCGTGGCGCCGTCGACCGGGCGGATCTTCAGCTTCACGCCGATCTTCGCCCACGAGCTCTGCAGGATCTGCGCGACCTGCGTGGAGGCCTGGTCGTTGCCGCCGCTGACGATGATGATCGAGATGTCGAAGCCGTCGGGGACGGTGGACTTCGCCAGCTCCGCTCTCGCCTTCTCGAGGTCGTACGGGTAGGCCTTCGCCTCGTCGGTCCAGTACTTCAGCTTCGGGATGATCGTGTTCATCTTCGGCGCGATGCCGGCGAACGCGACTCTGACGATCGAGTCGACCGGCGTCGCGTACGCCAGCGCGCGGCGCACCGGCGTCTCGTCGAGCGGCTTTCTGGAGTTGTTCAGCCACACGATGTACATGTCCGATCCGGGCGCGACCAGCACCTTCGCCTTGCCGCTCGCGTCGATCGTCTTGATCTGCGAGAACGGCGCCTGGTCGGCCACGTCGGACGTGCCGGACTGGACGTTGAGCGAGCGCGTGTTGTCGCTCGGGGTGACGACGAGTCTCACCGCGTCGAGGTACGGCAGCGGCTTGCGCCAGTACTTGTCGTTGCGCGCCAGGTCGACCTCCTGGTTGCGCTTCCAGCGCGTGAGGACGAACGGCCCGCTGCCGATCGGGTGGTCGTTGTACGCGTCGATGCCCTCGGACTGCACCAGTCTCGCCGGCACGATCGAGGCGGCGATGTAGGCCGTGTAGTAGATGAAGGCCCGCGAGGGCTTCGAGAGCTTGACGACCACGGTCGAGTCGTCGGGCGTCTCGATGCTCGATATGACGTTGAAGAGGTCGACGTACGCGGAGTCCGGACGGCGGGTGTAGTTGAGTGAGAACTTGACGTCGGCGGACGTCACCGGCATGCCGTTGGAGAACTGCGCTCTGCGCAGGTGGAAGGTGTACGTCTTGGCGTCGTCGCTGATCTCCCAGCTCTTCGCGAGCCCGGGCACCGGGTCGAGCGAGCCGGGCTGGTACTCGACCAGCTGGTCGAACATCTGCTCGACGACCTGGCCGCCCGAGTTGGTCGACTGTCTGACGTAGAACAGCGAGCTGATGCCCTCGGGCGCGCTCTGCTGGTCGATGCGCAGCGTGCCGCCGTGTCTCGGCGTGCCGCCCGTGTTGATGGTGGCGCCCCACTGGCCTCTCACCGTGCCGGCGTCGTCACCGCTGCCTCCGGCGCTGCCGCAGGCCGCGAGCGCGACCGTCGCGGCAAGCACGGGAACCAGCGCGACGGCCTTGCGCACGCGGCGTGCGTTCACATGTGCTCGTGAACTCATACTCACTCGCTCACTCTCTCTCCCGGCAGCTCGGTCAACCTTCATATTTCAAAATATGAAACCGAGCATGCGATAATGATAATCACGGTAATGCGCGGCGGAGGGCATGTCAAGCGCTCAGCGGGTGTATGCGGCCGGCACGCCGCCGTCGACGTTGAGGACGTTGCCGGTGCTCTTGCCGGACCGAGCCGACGAGGCGAAGTGCAGGATCGCCTGCGCCACGTCGGCCGGCACGACGTTCACGCCGAGCGTGGTGCGCGCGCGGTAGTGCGCCTCCAGCTCGTCCGGCGAGATCCCGTACGCGGCCGCACGCTCCTCGCGCCATGACGAGCCCCAGATGCGCGAGCCCTGCAGGACCGCGTCCGGGTTCACCGTGTTGACGCGGATGCCCTCGGCGCCGCCCTCCTCCGCCAGACAGCGGGCGAGGTGCAGCTCCGCCGCCTTCGCGGACGAGTACGCGGCCGCGTTGCGGCCGGCGACGAGCGCGTTCTTGGAGGCGACGAAGACGACGCTGCCGCCGCGCCCCTGGGGGCGCAGGACGCGGAACGCCTCGCGCGCGACGAGGAAGTAGCCGCGCACGAGCACCACATGGTTGCGGTCCCACTCCTCGACGCTCGTCTGCTCGATCGGCGCGCTCGACGCGAGGCCGGCGTTCGAGACGACCACGTCGACGCCGCCGAACGCGAGCACGGCCGCGCGGTGTGCGGCGGCGACCGCGGCCTCGTCCGTCACGTCGGCGGGCGCCGCGAGGCCCTCCGCGCCGAACGGCGCGACCGCATCGGCCGCGCCCTCGCCGTCGAGGTCGAGCGCGACCACGCAGGCGCCCTCCGCCGCCAGCACGTCGAGCGTCGCACGGCCGATCCCGCCGGCCGCGCCGGTCACGAGCGCGACGCGCCCGGCCAGCTCGCGCGGCGGCGGCGCGAGCGACAGCTTGTACAGCTCCAGCGGCCAGTACTCGACCGCATAGGACTCCGCCGCCGTCAACGACGTGAAGCCGCCGAGCGCCTGCGCCCCGCCCATCACCTCGATCGCGCGGCGGTAGAGGTCGAGCGACAGGCGCGCCGCCTTCACGCTCGTGCCGGCGCCGACCATCCCGACGCCTGCGATCAGGACCACGCGCGGGTCGGGGTCGGCGGGCACGTCGCCGTCCGCGGCGTGGGCGGCGACGTAGTCGCGGTACCCCGCGCGATAGCGCTCCGCGCCCTCGGCGACGCGCGCGGCGAGCGCCGCGGCGTCGTCGTGCGCGGGGTCGTAGTCGATCCACAGCGGCACGCGCTTGGTGTGCACGAGGTGGTCCGGGCAGGCGGCGCCGACCTGCGTCAGCTGCGGCGCGTCGCGCGAGCAGACGAGCTCCGACACCGCTTCGGAGACGTCCAGCTGCAGCACCTTCGCGCGCTCGGAGGAGACGGCGCCGCGCAGCGCCGGCAGCAGCTCCGCCAGCAGCGCCTCGCGCGCGCGCGCGTCGAGCGGCGCGCGCGCCGGGCCGCCGAAGCGCGCACCGTCGCCGGCCCGCTCCGCGACGAACGCGGCCGCGCGGCCGATCGCCTCGATCGTCGCCGCGTAGGACGCCTCGCCCGTCTCGCCCCACGTCACGAGCCCGTGCTTGGCGAGCAGCACGAAGCGCACGCCGGGCGTGCGCGCGGCCAGCCCGACCTGCTTGGAGAGCGCGAAGCCGGGGCGGACGTACGGGATCCACACGGCCTCGTCGCCGAAGCACTCGCGCGCGAGCCGCTCGCCGTCGTCGGCGCAGCAGATCATGTTGATCGCATCGGGATGCGTGTGGTCGACGCACGGCGCCGGCACGAACGCGTGCAGCAGCGTCTCGATCGAGCAGCGCGGCATCGCCGGCGCGAGCTGGCAGCGCGCGAGGTGCGCGACCATCTGCTCGTCGCTCATCTCGTCGCGCTCGATCAGCGGCAGCACCTCGTCGAGCCGCAGGCCGGTGAAGCCGGCGGCGTCGATCGTCGCGAGGTCGCTGCCGGAGCCCTTGACCCACAGCACGTCGCGCTCGACGCCGGCGTGGTCGCGCTCGCGCGCCTTCGTGGACGTGTTGCCGCCGCCGAAGTTCGCGACCGCGCGGTCGGCGCCGAGCAGGTTCGAGCGGTACGCGAGCTGCGCCAGCGGCTCGCGCGGGGCGGCTGCGGCGTCCCAGCGATCGACCGCGGGGACCGCGGCCGGCGTCGTCGCGCGCGCGCTCACGTGCCGAGCCCTCTGTCGGAGCCGGGCCCGCCGGCGCCGCGTCTCGACCCGACGCGCTCCCACCAGTCGCCGCCGCGCAGCGCCGCGAGCGGGTCGGCCGCCGCGCCGCGCTCGGCACGCACCTTCGCGCACAGCGGGCGCACGTCGGTGCGGAAGGCGTCGAGCAGCAGCGCGTGCGCGCCCAGCACGTCGCCTTCGGCCTGCATGCGCGCGAGCGCCTCGTGCTCCACCAGCAGCGCCTTCGCCCAGCTCTCCTGCAGGTTGGCGACGCTCATCACGAGGGCCTCCAGCGGCGGCTCGACGACGTGCGCCTGGTCGATCGCGAGCCGCGGCAGCGCCGGCAGCCCGGCCAGCTCGTGCATGATCAGGAACAGCTCCTGCGGATCGGCGGAGCCGACGATCAGGTCGTCGTCGGCGTAGCGGCGGTTGTTGAAGTGGAAGCCTCCGAGCCGCCCCTCCGCGCTCAGCAGCGCGACGATCTGCTCGATGTTCGCGCCGTGGGCGTGGTGCCCGAGGTCGACGAGCACGCGGGCGCGCGCGCCGAGCCGCTGGCACGCGAGCAGCGCCGAGCCCCAGTCGGCCAGGTCCGTCATGTAGAAGGCCGGCTCGAACAGCTTGTACTCGACGAGCAGCTCGAGCGGTTCGGGCAGGCCGGCGTAGACCTCGCCGAGCGCGTCGAGCAGGCGCGCGCGGCGCGCCGTCAGGTCGTCCTGGCCGGCGTAGCTGGTGCCGTCGGCGAGCCACAGCGAGATCGCGTCGCCGCCGAGCGCCTGCGCGATCCGCACGCACTCCGCGACGTGCTCGACGGCCGCGCGCCGCACGCCCGCGTCGGGGTTGGCGAGCGAGCCGAGCCGGTAGCGCGGCTCCTGGAACAGGTTCGGGTTGATCGTGCCGATCTGCAGCCCGAGCTCCGCGGCGTGCGCGCCGAGCGCGGCGACGTCGTCGACCGCGTCCCAGGGAATGTGCAGCCCGACGCGCGGCGCAGCGCCCGTGAGGCGGTGCACCTCGGCCGCGTCCTCGAGCTTCTCGAAGACGCTCGTCGGGCGGCCCGGCTGCGGGAAGGAGCCGAAGCGCGTGCCGGCGGCGCCGTAGCCCCACGACGGCGTCTCGATCGCGAACGCGGCGAGCCGCGCCTCGATCGCGGCGACGTCGGCGCCGCGCTCGCGGAGGCGCTCGGCCAGCCGCTCGTAGTCGCTGCGCGTGCGCTCATCCATCGACGTGGACCTCCTCCCCGAGCGCCTCGAAGCGCTCGTACAATGCGGCGGCGGCGGCACGGCCGGCGGCGGGCTCGTAGCGCGCGACCGCGACCGACGCCGCGACGACCGCGCGGATCTCCGCGATCGATTCGACGTGGCCGTGCGCGAGCGCCTGCGTCATCACGTTGCCGAGCGCGGTCGCCTCGACCGGGCCGGCCAGCACGGGGCGCTCGAGCACGTCCGCGGTCAGCCGGCAGAGCGCCGCGTTGCGCGCGCCGCCGCCGACGACGTGGACGCACGCCGCACGGCGGCCGGCTGCAGCCTCGACCTGCTCCAGCGCGCGGCGGTAGGCGCAGGCGAGGCTCTCGAGGATGCAGCGCACGGTCGCGCCGACGCCGTCCGGCGGCTGCTGGCCGGAGCGGCGGCAGAGCGCCGCGATCCGCTCCGGCATCGCGCCGGGCGCGAGCAGCTGCGGCGCGTCGGGGTCGATCAGCGGGCCGCCCGCCGGCGCCGCGTCGGCGAGCGCGACGAGCCGCTCGTAGGCGGCGTCGAAGCCCTCCGCGGCCCACGCCCGCCGGCACTCCTGCAGCAGCCACAGCCCCATCACGTTGCGCAGCAGCCGCGTCGTGCCGCCGACGCCGCGCTCGTTCGTGAGGTTCGCGCGCAGCGCGTCGGCGCTCGTGACGGGGCCGTCCAGCTCCATCCCCAGCAGCGACCACGTGCCGGATGACAAATAGGCGGCGTCGTCGGTGGGGATCGCGACGACCGCGGAGGCGGTGTCGTGCGCGCCGACGGCGAGCACCTCGGGCGCCGGCTCGAGGTCGGTCGCGGCGGCCAGCTCGGGCCGCAGCGGCGCGAGCGGCGTGCCGGCGTCGACGAGCGGCGCGAGCAATGCGTCCGGCAGCTCCAGCTCGGCGAGCAGCTCGCGGTCCCACTCGCCGCGCTCGACGTCGAGCAGCTGCGTCGTGCTCGCGGAGGTGCGCTCGACGACGGCGCGGCCGCTCAGCCACCAGCTCGCGAGGTCGGGCATCGGCAGCAGCGTGCGCGCCCGCTCCAGGCGCTCCGAGCCGCGTTCGGCGGCCAGCTGCACGAGCGTGTTGAACGGCTGCAGCTGGGTGCCGGTGCGAGCGTAGAGGCGTTCGGCAGGGATCGTTTCCAGGATGGATGCGAGAACGCCTTCGGTGCGCCTGTCGCGGTAGTGGAAGGGATCGCCGAGCAGCTCGCCGTCGGCGTCGAGCAGCCCGTAGTCGCAACCCCACGCGTCGACGCCGACGCCGGCGACCGGCCCGTCGGCGCATGCGGCGGCGGCGCGCAGGCCGGCGAGCAGCTCGCGCCGCAGCGCCTGCGCGTCCCAGTGCAGGCCGTCCTCCTGCGCGCACGGCTCGTTCGCGAAGCGGTGCGCCTCCTGCAGCCGCACGCGCTCGCCGGCGAGCGTGCCGAGCAGCACGCGCCCGCTCTCGGCGCCGAGGTCGACGGCGGCGTACCGGACCACGCTCATGCCCACCGCACCTCGACGCCGGCGACCGTCAGCGGCTCCAGCTCCGCGGGCTCCGCGTCCACGACGAGCGCGAGCCCGAGCGTCTCGGCCCCGGCGATCGCGACGAGCCCGCGCGTGCGCAGCTTCGTGCCGTCGAGCAGCAGCAGCGGCGTCTGCGCATGGGCGATCATCGCGCGCTTGACCTCGGCCTCGAGCGGGTCGGCGTCGGTGAGCGTGCCATCGGGGGTCACGCCCTTGACGCTCAGCAGCGCCTTGTCGGCGAAGTGCTCGCGCACGGTGCGCACGGCGTGCGGGCCCACGAACGAGCGCGCGCGCCGCCGCAGCGAGCCGCCGACGCCGATCAGCTCCGCGGACGCCGGCTCGGCGACGCTCACCAGCTCCATCACCGGCACCGCGTTGGTGACGATCGTGACGGGCGTGCGCGCGGCCAGCAGCGCCTGCACGGCGAACCAGCCGGTCGAGGAGGAGTCGACGAAGACCGTTTCGCTCGGCTCCACGAGCGCGGCCGCCGCGGCGCCGAGACGCCGCTTCGCGTCCACGTCGACGCCGACGCGATGCTCGAACGCGTCCTCGTGCGCGGTCGCGCTCGGCGCCACCGCGCCGCCGTGCGTGCGGCGCGCGAGGCCGCTGCGCTCCAGCTCGTCGAGGTCGCGGCGCGCGGTCATCGAGGAGACGCCGAAGCGGCGCTGGAGCGCCTGCACGGTCACGGCGCCGTCGCGGTCGAGCAGGTCGGCGATCTCGCGCCGACGCGTGACGGCCAGCCGGGCCGGCGCTGTAGCATCGTGTTTGCTTGACGCCATCTCTTGCCGAAATCTAACACGAACGCACATCCATTCGCACATGCCCGTTCGAGAGCCCCGCCGGATCGCGCTGTTCGTCACCTGCCTCAACGACACGCTGTTCCCGGCCGCCGGGCGCGCCGTCGTCACGCTGCTGGAGCGCTTGGGCCATGAGGTGGTGTTCCCCGCCGAGCAGACCTGCTGCGGGCAGATGCACCTCAACGCCGGCCACCGCGACGAGGCCGTCGCGCTGCTGCGGCGCTTCGTGCGCGTGTTCGGCGGGGAGCGGCTGATCGTCGCGCCGTCCGGCTCGTGCGCGGCGATGGTGCGCGCGCACTACCCGCAGCTCGCGCAGGAGCTCGGCGAGCCCGCGCTCGCGCAGGCGGTCGCCGCGCTCGCGCCGCGCGTGCACGAGCTGTCGGAGCTGCTCGTCGACGTGCTCGGGGTCGAGGACGTCGGCGCGCGCTTCCCCCACCGCGTCGCCTACCACCCCTCCTGCCACGGGCTGCGCACGCTGCGGCTCGGCGAGCGGCCGCTGCGGCTGCTGCGCGCGGTCCGCGACATCGAGCTGGTCGAGCTGGCGGACGCGCGCGAGTGCTGCGGCTTCGGCGGCACGTTCGCGATCAAGAACGCGGACACCTCGATCGCGATGCTCGACGACAAGGTCGCTGCCGTGCTCGCGAGCGGCGCGGACGTCTGCACCGGCGGCGACAGCTCGTGCCTGATGCACATCGGCGGCGCGCTGCGGCGGCGCAGCGCGGTTCGCACCGTGCACCTGGCCGAGATCCTCGCGGCGACGGAGGCGGCGTGAGCGCCTCCTGGCCCGAGGCGCAGCCGTTCCCGCAGGCCGCGCGCACGGCGCTCGGCGACGCGCAGCTGCGCGCGAACCTCGCGCACGCGACCGGCACGATCCGCACGCGCCGCGCCGCCGCGGTCGCCGAGCTGCCGGACTGGGAGGAGCTGCGCGAGGCCGCGCGCGCGGTCAAGGCCGACACGCTGGCGCGACTCGACGAGCACCTGCTGACGCTGGAGGCGGCGGTGCAGCGCGCGGGCGGCGTCGTGCACTGGGCGCGCGACGCGGACGAGTGCAACCGCATCGTCGCGCAGCTGGTGCGCGACACCGGCGAGCGCGAGGTCGTGAAGGTCAAGTCGATGACGACGATGGAGACGGGCCTCAACGAGGCGCTCGCGGCAGCCGGCATCGACGCCCTCGAGACCGACCTCGCGGAGCTGATCGTGCAGCTCGGCGAGGACCGCCCGTCGCACATCCTCGTGCCGGCGATCCACCGCAACCGCCGCGAGATCCGCGACCTCTTCCGCCGCACGATCGGCCCCGCCGACCTGTCCGACGAGCCGGCCGCGCTGGCGGAGGCGGCGCGCCGGCACCTGCGCGAGCGCTTCCTGCGCGCGAAGGTCGGCGTCAGCAGCGCCAACTTCGCGGTCGCCGAGACGGGCACGCTCGTCGTCGTCGAGTCCGAGGGCAACGGGCGCATGTGCACGACGCTGCCGGAGACCCTGATCACCGTCTGCGGGATCGAGAAGCTCGTGCCGCGCTGGCAGGACCTCGAGGTCTTCCTGCAGCTGCTGCCGCGCTCGGCGACGGCGGAGCGGATGAACCCGTACACGTCGCTGTGGAGCGGCGTGCGCGACGGCGACGGCCCGCGCGCGTTCCACCTCGTGCTGCTCGACAACGGCCGCACGCGCGTGCTCGCCGACGAGCTCGCGCGCGAGACGCTGTCGTGCATCCGCTGCGCGGCGTGCCTCAACGCCTGCCCCGTCTACGAGCGCACCGGCGGGCATGCCTACGGCTCGACCTATCCGGGCCCGATCGGCGCGATCCTGACGCCGCAGCTGTCGCCGGGCCCGCCGGCCGACAGCCTGCCGTTCGCGTCCACGCTGTGCGGCGCCTGCGCGGAGGTCTGCCCGGTGAAGATCGACATCCCGCGCGTGCTCGTGCACCTGCGCGCGCGGACGGTGCGCGAGCACGGCGGGCTCGACGCCGAGCGGCTGGCGCTGCGCGCACTGGCGCACACGTTCGGCACGCGCGGACGCTACGAGCGCGCGCAGCGGCTCGCGCGCGCAGCGCAGCGCCCGCTCCTGCGCGACGGCGCGATCCGGCCGCTGCCCGGCCTGCTCACGGGCTGGACGCGCGCCCGCGACCTGCCGCCCGTCGCCGAGCAGACGTTCCGCGAGTGGTGGCGGGAGCGCGGGGCGTGAGCGCGCGCGACGAGATCCTCGCGCGCGTGCGCACGGCGCTCGCCGACGTGCCCGCGTCGCCGCCGTTCAGCGCGACCGCGACGCCGCCCGCCGCAGCCGACCCGCCGCCCGCCGCCTACCGCCGCCGCGGCGAGCGCGCGCCCGCGGAGGTCCTCGCGCTGTTCGCCGAGCGCGTCGCCGCCTACCGCGCGCAGGTGCGCCGCGTGCGCGCGGACGAGCTGCCGGCCGCGATCGCCGCCGCGCTGACGGCGGGCGGCGCGCGCCGCGTCGTCGCGCCCGCCGGCGTCCCCGCCGAGTGGCTGGCCGACGGCTTCGCGTGGCTGGCGGGCGAAGGGCTCGACGCGCGCGCCCTCGACGGCGTCGACGCGGTCCTCACCGGCTGCGCGGCGGCGGTCGCGGAGACCGGCACGATCGCGCTCGACGGCGGCCGCGCGCAGGGGCCCCGCGCGCTCACGCTCGTGCCCGACCACCACGTCTGCGTCGTCGACGGAGCGCAGGTCGTGGAGCTGCTGCCGGAGGCGCTCGAGCGGCTCGCCGGCAGCGCCCGCGCGGGTCGGCCGATCACGCTGATCGCCGGTCCGTCGGCGACCTCCGACATCGAGCTGAGACGCGTCGAGGGCGTGCACGGGCCGCGCCGCCTCGACGTGCTGCTCGTCGACTCCCTACCAAGGTCGACGCCGCGATAGCCGATCGGCCGATGACCGCGCGGCCGGTGCCCGAGAGACTCGATCGCGAACGGATGTCATCGGCACAAAGCGAGGCACAGTGCATCAGAAGCGGATCAGCCGGGCGCAGTTCCTGGCGGAGGCGGCGGCGCTCGGCGTCGCGGGCGCGGCGGCGCCGGGCCTGCTCGCCGGGAGCGCCCGCGCGGACGAGGTCGCTACGGGCGGCAGAGGCCTGACCTACCGCGGCGTCGGCTACGAAGTCACCGACGGCGAAACGCCCTTCACGGGCTGGACGGCGGCGCGCATGAGAAGAGACATCAGAGCGATCGCCTGCGACCTGCACGCGAACACCGTCTCGGTCTTCGGCGACGGCGTCGAACGGCTCGCGGCGACGGCGTCGACCGCGGTCGACAACGGCCTGCACGTGTGGATGCAGCCGCGCCTCGGCGACGTGCCGAGAGCGGACATCCTCGACCACCTCGCCGAGGCGGGCAGAGCGGCCGAGGCGCTGCGCAGACAGGGCGCGAGAATCGTCCTCAGCGTGGGGGCCGAGTTCGTCCTGTTCGTGCCGGGGATCGTGCCGGGGGCGGACGTCTTCGAGCGCATCAGAAACCTGCTCGACGGCAACTTCGACCCGGTCAGAATGCAGCAGCGCCTGACGAGATTCATCGGCCAGGCGGCCGCCGTCGGCCGCTCCGTCTTCAGAGGCAGACTGACGTACGGCGCGGCATTCGACGACGAGGTCGACTGGGGCCTCTTCGACATCGTCTGCGCGAACTACTACTCGTACTTCAGAAACCCCGCCAACTACGTCAGAGAGCTGCAGCCGTACCTCAGATACGGCAAGCCCGTGACGATCTCCGAGTTCGGATCCTGCACGTACGTCGGCGCGCCGCAGGCCGGCGGGATGGCCTGGGACGTCGTCGACTTCACGGCCGACCCGCAGTACATCATCGGCGACCTGCAGCGCAGCGAGCAGGTGCAGTCGGACTACATCATCAGCCTGCTCGACGTGTTCGAGTCGATGAACCTCTACGCGGCGACCGTGTACGACTTCGTCACGCCCGACGCGCCGCACCGCAGCAACCCAAGATACGACCTCGACCTCGCGTGCTACGCGATCGTCAAGTCGATCTGGTCGACGAGAGACGACCCGACGGCCAACTGGCACTGGGAGCCGAAGGTCGCCTTCAACGCGCTCGCGAGACGCTTCGCGGCCGCGGCCTGAGCGGACCCGGGGCGCGCGTTCACACCACCGCGCGCCCCGGGCTCACCCGAACGCGGCTACAGGCCGCGCAGCGGCGGTCGCTCGTCGACCGGGACGTGCGCGATCGCGCCGTCCCGCCACGGCAGCAGGTAGTGCCCGCCGGCAGGGCTGCGCGGCCCCACGCGGCGCTCGACGGCCGCGAGCACGGCGTAGGCCATCTCGCCGAGCGCGCGCAGCGGCTGGTGGCGGTTCTGGCGCGTCCCGAGCCGCGTCTCGGCGAGCGCATCGAGGCCGCAGCGCTGCAGAGCGTCAATCAGCAGCGCGATCTCGACGCCGTAGCCGACCGGGAACGGCAGCTGCTCGAGCAGCTCGCGGCGGCCGGCGAACTCGCCGGCGAGCGGCTGCGCGAAGCCGGCGAGCCGCGGCACGTGGAGGTTCAGCAGCGGACGCGCCATCAGCTCGGTCACGCGGCCGCCTTCGTGCGCGAGCGCGTCGTCGCCGCCGGCCCACGGGCGCTCGAAGGCGCCCTTCACGAGCATCACCGCGGGGTCGGCGAGCAGCGGGCCGAGCAGGCCGCGCAGGTGCGCGTCGGTCGGATCGGCGGTGTCGCCGTCGAGGAAGCAGACGACGTCGCCGCGCGTGGCGTGCAGCGCGCGCCACATCGCATCGCCCTTCCCGAGCGCGGGGCCGTGCTCGGCCAGCAGCTCGTCCTGCTGCAGCACGCGGGCGCCCGCGGCGGCGGCGACCGCGGCGGTGCGGTCGGCGGAGCCGGCGTCGACGACGACCAGCTCGTCGATCAGGCCCGCGTCGGCGAGCGGCCCGACCGTCCGCTCGACCACGCCGGGGATCGCGTCCGCGACCTCCTTCGCCGGGACGATCACGCTGACCGTCGTCGCGCCCTTGGCCGCCGCGAGCGTCGCGAAGTCGAAGTCGCCGGCGTCGTAGCGGCGCCGCTCCAGCCAGGCGGCGACGTCGAGGTCGACCGCGAGCCCGCGCCGGCTGCGCCCGCTCGCACGCGCCGAGGTGCGCACGCGCACGTCCAGCGGCCGCAGGATCGGGACCCCGTGCGCGCGCAGGCGAGCGGCGAACGCCTCGTCCTCGAGCGCGACCTGCGGGTCGATCCCGCCCACCGCCGCGTACACGTCGGCCCTGACGGCGAGCGAGGCGCCGGCGAAGTGGTGGTGCTCGGCGGCGGGCTCGACGGCGCGCAGCCGCGCGAGCCGCGCGTCGGCGGCCGTCGCGCGACGCGCCGCGACGCCGGCGGGCAGCGCGGCCAGCTCGTCGGCGTCGAGGTCGATCTGGCCCCCGATCGCGTGCGCGCCTGCGCGGGCGTGCGCGAGCTGACGGCCGAGCCAGTCCGGCTCGGGACGCGTGTCGGCGTCGGTCGACGCGATCAGTCCGTGCGGACGCCCGGCCGCGATCAGCCGCGCCGCAGCGTGCTCCATCCCGGCGCGCCGCGCACCCCCGGCGCCGCTGCCGGGGCCGGCGATCAGCCGCAGCTCCAGCCCGTGCGCGGCGGCGACCTCGGTCGCGACGGCGCCCGTCGCGTCGCGGCAGCCGTCGAGCACGACGACGACCGCGAACCGCTGGCCAGGCTCCAGCCGCTGCGCCGCGAGCGCCCGCAGGCAGCCGCCGATGCGCGCTTCCTCGTCGCGCGCCGGGACGACGACGACCGCCTGCACGTCGCCGCTCACCACTCCACCCCCTGCGCGATCAGCTCGCGACCGCGCTCGTAGTCCTCGTCGGCGTCGTGCGCGAGCACGCCGACGAGGCGACGGCGCGCGCCGTACCAGGCGGTGAACCCGCCGCCGGGGTGCTCCTCGAGCCGCACGTCGTCGAAGCCGTCGCCCCACGCGGCGTGCTTGAGCGTGCGCGTCCCGATCGTCGACCAGAAGCCCGGGACCTCCGCCCAGCTCGCCTCCGCGCCGGCGGCCGTGCGACCGGCGACCTCGCCCTGGGCGAGCGCGTCGCCCCAGTGCTCGACGCGCAGCGGGCGCCCCGCCGTGGCGTTGCGCGCGAGCGCGACGTCGCCCGCCGCCAGCAGGCCCTCGCGGGACGCCCGCAGGGACGCGTCGACGCGCACCGCCCCGTCGTCGGACAGCTGCAGCCCGGCCGCACGCGCCAGCTCCGAGCGGGGAGCGACACCGGCCGCCATCACCACGAGCGCGCCGCGTGCGCGCACGTCTCCGGCGTGGACCGCGAAGCCGTCCCCGTCGCGCTCGATGCGCTCGACCTCGCTCCCCAGCCGCAACGTCACGCCCTCGTCCTCCAGCCAGTCGCGGATCCGCTGCGCGGCGGCGTCGCCGAGGCGCGCCGCGTTGGGGAGCGGCTCATCGCTGACGAGCGTCACCTGCTGCCCACGGATGCACAGGGAGGCGGCGATCTCGCAGCCGATGAAGCCCGAGCCGACCACAACCACGGGCGTCCCGTCGCGCAGGCGCGCCGTCAGCTCGCGCAGGTGGTCGAGCGAGCGCAGCACGCGCACGCCCGGATCGTCGGCGCCGGGGACCGCCAGGCGCACCGGCTCCGCCCCCGTCGCCAGCACGCACTGCCCGTACTCCAGCGTGCGGCCACCGGCGAGCCGGACCGTACGCTCGTCGACGTCGAGCGCCATCGCGCGGCCGCCGATCAGCCGCACGTGCTGCTCGCGCAGCCAGCTCTCGCCGGCCAACGGCAGCTCGTCCTCCGCCAGCTCTCCGCGCAGCAGCTCCTTCGACAGCGGCGGCCGCCGGTAGGGCATCCGCTCCTCGTCGGCGACGAGCGCGACCTCGCCCGCGCCGCCGGCCCGCCGATAGGCGTCGGCCGTCGCGAAGCCGGCCGGTCCTGCGCCGACGATCAGGAGCTCGAAGCGGTCGGGCACGCGCGGCTTCTACCCCGGGAGCGACGCAGCGCATGCGCGTCGACTCGCCGTGCGAGGGCGTGAGCGCGCCGGCTTCGGGTAGGACGGACTCGTGCGCGGGAACACATCGACCGGGTCGGCGCTCACCGCCGTGCTCGCCGAGATCGCCGCCGGCGCCGCCGAGCGCGAGCGGCCGCCGGTCCCCTCGTTCCCCGATGCGGCGATCGCGCTGCTGGAGCGCGCCGGTCTCCTGGCGTGGGGTGCGCAGAGCGCCGAGGGACGGCCGCCGGCCGCCGCAGAGCTGGCGCTCGTGCGCGGCGTGGCGGGCGCCGACGGGTCCGTCGGCCGCATCTTCGACGGCCATCTCAACGCCGTCGAGCGCCTCGCCGTCCAGGCGCCGCCGGACGTGGCGGAGCGCGAGCTGGCGCGCGTGATGGACGGCGACCTGCGCGCGGGCGTCTGGGGCGCTGACCCGACGCCGGAGGAGGGCGAGCCGGCCGCGCTCGTGGAGACGCCGGGCGGGCTCGCGCTGCGCGGGACGAAGGTCTTCTGCTCCGGCGCCGGCGGGCTGCAGCGGGCGCTCGTGCTCGTGCGCGACGGGCGCGGCGGCGCCGGCGGCGGGCCGCCGCTGGCGGCGTGGCTCGACGTCGCCGACGGCGAGCGCGCGGAGGTCGACGCGACCTGGTTCCGCGGCTTCGGGCTGCGCGCTTCGGTCTCTCACCGCGTCACGTTCCACGACGCGCCGGTGATCGCGGTGCTCGGCGGCCCGGGAGCGCTGTCGCAGCAGCCGTGGTTCTCGCGCGACGCGCTGCGCACGGCCGCGACCTGGGCCGGGATGGCCGACGGCGCGGGCGCCGAGGCGCTCGCGCAGCTGGCCGCGCGCCCCCGGCGGGGAGAGCTGGAGGCGCTCGCGGCGGGTCGGATCGAGACCGCGCTGGCGACGATCGACCTGTGGATCGCGCGCGCAGCCGAGGCGATGGACGCGGCCGGCGTCGGGGCGGACTCGGCGCAGGTCGACGAGCTGCGGCGCGTCGCGGTGCAGGCGCGCGTCGCGATCTCCGACGCATGCCGCAGCCTGCTCGACGAGGCGGCGCGCGCCTGCGGGTCGCGACCGTTCGCGACCGCCTCGCCGCTCGACCGCGCCCGACGCGATCTCGAGCTGTTCCTGCTCCAGCACCGGCTCGACCCGCTGCTCGCACGCGCGGGCGAGGAGCGCCTCGCGCGCCCCGTTTGGAGGACCTCGCCGACCGGGTAGCGATCTGCACGCACGCCCCCGCAACCCGAGAGGAGGCCGTCATGGACCGTCATCAGCGCGCTCGCACGTCGAACAGCCCCACCGCCGCCGTCGCTTCCTCCCTGTCCGCGCGAAGCAGCACCAGCCGGACCTCCCGCACGCGGCTCGTGGAGCAGGTGCGCCAGACGCAGAGCCGCCTCAGCGTCGGTCGCCGCGCCCTGTCGCCGCAAGGAGGATCGAGATGGCAAAGCTGATCGCAACCGCGCAGGCCACCGTCGACGGCGTCGTAGACCCGGTCGGCGAGTGGGTGCAGCCGGACGGAGACCACGGCGACTACTCGTTCGAGCGGCAGGCGAGATCCGGCGGGCTGGTGCTGGGCCGCAAGACCTACGAGGGACTGGCGGGATTCTGGCCGAGCCAGTCGGGCCAGTGGGCGGACATGGTCAACGCGCTGCCGAAGTACGTCGGGTCCACCACCCTGTCCGGCGATCTCGAGTGGAACGCGACCCTGCTCGAGGGCGACCTCGAGGACTCGATCCCGAAGCTGAAGGACGAGGTCGACGGCGACCTCTTCATGCACGGCAGCGGCGAGTTCGCGTACGCCCTCGCCGAGAAGAGCCTGATCGACGCGTACGAGGTCTACCTCAACCCGCTCGTCTGGGGCAGGGGCAACGTGCACGTGCTCGGCGATCGGGGAACCGTCCGGATGGAGCTCGAGGACGTGAAGCGGTTCGACTCCGGGGTGGTCCTCCTCACCTACCTCCCGGCGTAGGGACTACGTCGACCGGTCGCCGGCTGCCTCGATCGCCGCGCGGATGTCCTTGACGAGGATCTTCAGGTGCAGGCCGTCGGTCGGCGACGGCTCGAGCGCGTGCCGCAGGGAGAACGCCCGCGCCGCATCGTGCAGTGCATGGACGAGCAGCGCCTGGATGCCGAATCTCCCTGCCGCGGCGGCCGTTCGCGTCATCGCGTCGCGTAGGAGGAACGCGCCGATGCCGCGACCCTGCACCGACTCGTCGACCGCGAGCCGTGCCAGCAGCACGACCGGGATCGGATGCTGCGGCATCCCTTTCCGCGCCGGTGCGGTCGCATGCTCGTGCTCGACCGATGCGACCGTCAGCGCGTGGTAGCCGACGACGCGCTCCTGCTCGCCGTCGACGACCACGTAGGTCCGTGCAGAGCCGGCGCCGGCGGCAGCCCGCGCGCGATCGCGCAGCCACGCGTCGAGCGAGGCCTCCCCGGACCGAAATCCCGCGAGAGCGTGCTCAGGCCGGAGTAGCTCCGGATCGCCGAAGCGCGGCACCTACGACGGACGCGGCCGCCGGAACAGCTCGACCAACGCCGGGTCCGCCTGCGCCGGCCGATCCAGCGCCTCCGAGAACGCAGCCCAATCCTTCTCGGAGAGCACGAACTGCGTCCGATCCGCCAACAGCCGCGCCGCCCGCTCCCGGCCACCCTCCACGAGGAACTCCGACAGCGACTCATCCGCCACCGCAGCCGCTTGGCGAAACAGCTCGTCGTCGCGCGAAGCGACACGCAGGTTCACACGCTGGGTCTTCAGATCAGCCATGCGACTCAGTGTACGCACGTCGTACGCACAGTCAAGCGCATCGCGCCGTCACTCCGTCCGCGAGAACTGCCAGATCGCGACGCCCATCATCGCCAGACCCAGCGCCAGCACGATCCCCACCTCGACGAGCGAGGGCACGCGCCAGCCGAACCAGGCGATGCCGGGGTCGAGCGTCCGTCGCGCGGCCTCGGAGATGTCGAGGTGGTCGAAGACCAGCCGCCGCATCAGGTCGACGGCGTAGGTCAGCGGGTTCAGGCGGGTGAGCACCTCCAGCCAGGTGGGCAGGCCCGAGACGGGGTACAGCGCGCCGGAGAGGAAGAACAGCGGCATCACGAGCATCTGCATCACGGTCGTGAACGTCTGGATCTGCTTGACGCGAGTCGCCACCATCACGCCGAAGGCGGTGACCGTGAAGGCGATCAGCAGCATCAGGCCGAAGAGGCCGAGCAGCAGCGCAGGGTCGTAGGGCACGTCGACGAAGCCGGCGAGCGCCAGCAGGATCACGCCCTGGAGCGACGCGACCGTCGCGCCGCCGAGGCACTTGCCGACGACGATCGACGATCGCCGGACCGGCGCGACCAGCATCTCCCGCAGGAACCCGAACTCGCGATCCATCACCAGCGAGATCGCGTTGAACATCGCGCTGAAGACCAGCGCCATGCAGATGACCCCGGGGTAGATGAAGGTCTTGAGCTCGACGCCGCCGGTGGACGGGGCGGCGAGCGTCTGCAGCCCGACGCCGAGCACGAACAGGAACAGCAGCGGCTGGATCAGCATCGTCGCGATCCGCATGCGGTCGCTTGCGAAGCGGATCAGGTCGCGCCGCCAGACGATCCGCGCCGCGCGGACCTCCGACCGCCAGGAGCGCTCGGGCACGCGGACGGGGACGACCTCCATGACCGTGGCGCTCATCGGCGGCCTCCTGACATCGCGCGCATCATGGCCCGGTTGAGATCCGATCCGCCGCCCGTCTCGGCGTCGCGGATCGTCGAGCCCGTGTACTGCATGAAGACGTCGTCCAGCGTCGGCCGCGAGACCGCGACCGACGTGATCGCGACGTCCAGCTCGGCGAACAGGCGCGGGACGAACTCCTCGCCGGACCCGACGTGGAACGTCACCGCTCCTTCGGCCATCGCCGCCTCGATGCCGAAGCGGTCGCGCAGGGCCGCCAGGGCGGCCTCGTCGTCGGCGGTGCCGAGCGTCACGCGATCGGCTCCGACGCTCGCCTTCAGCGCCTCAGGCGTGTCGAGCACGACGATCTCCCCGCGGTCGATGATCGCGATGCGATCGCAGAGCTCGGCCTCGTCCATGTAGTGCGTGGTCATGAAGATCGTCGTGCCCTCGATCTCCTTCAGCGCGCGGATGTAGCGCCAGATCGAGCTGCGG
This sequence comes from uncultured Actinomycetes bacterium, assembly GCA_963812435.1. GTDB lineage: Bacteria > Actinomycetota > Thermoleophilia > Solirubrobacterales > Solirubrobacteraceae > Conexibacter. Next base: position 1,132,495 of record CAWEUZ010000002.1, on the reverse strand, counting down.
GTCTGCGGGTCGAGCCCGATCGTCGGCTCGTCGAGGAACAGCACGCGCGGCGAGTGCATCAGGCCGCGGGCGATCTCCAGGCGGCGCTTCATGCCGCCGGAGAACGTCATGACCGGCTGGTCGCGACGGTCGGCCAGGTCGACCATCTCGAGCATCTGGTCCATCCGCGCGCCGACGACGCCGGGGTCGAGGCCGTACAGCTCGGCGTGCATGCGGAGGTTCTGCTCGGCGGTGAGGTAGCCGTCGAGCGTCTGGTCCTGGAAGACGAGGCCGATGTGCCGGCGCACGTCGTCGCGCTCGGCGGCGACGTCGAAGCCGCTCACGCGGGCGGCGCCGGAGGTGGGGCGGGCGAGCGTGCAGAGCATGTTGATCGTCGTGCTCTTGCCGGCGCCGTTGGGGCCGAGGAAGCCGAAGACCTCGCCGCTGGCGACGGAGAAGGAGACGCCGCGGACGGCCTCGATCTCGCCGTACGTCTTGACGAGGTCGTCGACCTCGATGGCAGGTGGATCAGGTGGGTTCATGGCGCGGCACGATAACACTACAGTGACTGTAATTCTACTGTCGCTATAGTGCTATCCTTCATGTCAGGAGAGGTCCCCCAGGGTCTGCGCGAGCGCAAGAAGCGCGCCACGCGCGACGCGATCGCCGCCACCGCGCGCCGCCTGTTCGCCGAGCGCGGCTACGACGCCGTCACGGTCGCCGAGATCGCCGCGGCCGCCGACGTCGCCGAGAAGACGGTCTTCAACCACTTCGCCACCAAGGAGGACCTCGTCTTCGCCGGCGGCGAGGCGCGGCTGGCTCAGCTGCAGAGAGACATCGCCGAGCGCCCGCCCGGCACCTCGGTGCTCGACGTCTTCCGCGCGAGCTCGGAGGCGATGCTCGAAGCGATCGCCGCCGGCACCGACGAGGCCGGCGACAGCCTCGTCGTCCCGCGCATCGTGCGCGACAGCCCCGCGCTGCAGGTGCGGCTCGCGGTCGGCTGGGCGCGCGAGGCGGACACGCTCGTCGCCGCCGTCGCCGCGGCGACCGGAGCGGACGACGACGACCTCGTCCCCGCGGTCGTCGCCCGCACCCTGGCCTGGACGCTCATCACGATCTTCCGCGCCGCGTTCGACGGGCTGCTGGCCGGCGAGGATCCCGCGCAGCTGGCGGCCCGCCTGCGACCCGAAGCCGCCCGCGCCTACGACCGCCTCGCGGCCGGTCTCGGGGACTACGGGGTCGCCGAGACGGCCGGAGACCCCGCGCGCCCTAGATGACCGGCAGGACCGACGAGCTCATATCAGGTGCTGCGTGCCGTTGATGGCTAGCAACGTCCCGTGCGTCGCTCCGGAGTAACGGAGCTCCGAGATGGAACATGGCGCGACTGTCAGGCGGCGATAGCTCGAGATCCCGGCTCCCAGCACGTGGAGCACCGCGAGGCGGATCAACGCCTCATGCGTTACGACGACGACATCGCCATCGGGGCACGACCTGTGGAGCTCCGACAGGAAGCGCGTGACGCGTTCGGCTGCCTCGTGGAGCGGCTCGAAACCTGGGAAGGCGAGCTGCTCGGGTCGTTCGCGCCAGAGCCGCCACTCTGCGGGATAGCGCGCGGCGATCTCCGCCTGCGTCAAGCCCTGCCAGGCGCCCAGGCCGATCTCGTCGAGTGCCGCAGCCGGCTGTGCGAAGACGCCACATGCCGCGGCGATCGCCCGGGCGGTCTGCCGTGTGCGCGGCAGGGGGCCGCACAGCACTGCCGCGACGCGGCGTGCCCCGATCACCTCAGCCGTCTGCTGTGCCTGCTGCCGGCCCCGTGCAGTGAGGCGCGTCGCCGTGTGGCCCGCGTACGCGCCTCGCTTGTTCGCTCCGGACTCTCCGTGACGCACGAGGATGACGGTCGTGAACTGGTCTGCGGGCCCATTTCCGGATGGGACCGTCGTGGAGAGCAGAGCTTGCACGGGTGGACGGCCTCTCCACAGTGCCTGGTCGTCGGACAGCTGCGGAGTGGGCAGCCGGCGGCTCGCCAGCACCTCGCCGCGGGAGCTGACCAGTCCCGCCTCCATCTTCATGCCCCGCGGTCGAGTGCGAGCGTGTCGCCACGAGCGTTCGAGCGATGGCATTCGAAACGGTTCGCCCAGTCTCGCTTTCGGCACTAAGGAAGCAGTGCTCCTGGACCCAAGTCTATAGTGACTCGGATCGACGCTCCGCTAACCGGAGTCGGCCGGCGTGCCGGCACGCATCCAAGAGGGATACTTCGCGCCCATCGATGGGCAGCTGGCTGAACACCCTCCCTAGCGAGGTCGCATATGGACTGGCGACGACTCTGGTGCTCGCCGCTGGTGGCTGGATCGTCTCACGGTTCCGGCGCGACGACGCACGCGATGGCGGAGTGTCCGTGGCGGCGACCAGTCTGCCCCCGGCACCGATCCCTCGAATGCTCCCGCGCGCGCCCCAGCGCTTCGTCGACCGCGACAGCCAGCTCGCCCAACTCGACCGGCTGCGCGAGCGCGCCGCTGAGGCGCCGACGCCACTCGTCGCGGTGGTCACCGGCATGCACGGCGTGGGCAAGAGCGCGATCGGCAGCCGCTGGGCCCGGCTCAACTACGAGCGCTTCCCGGACGGCACCCTGTCAGCCGACTTTTCGCGCCGACGCAATCCCCATGGGGTCGAGGTCGGCGATGTGCTCGCTGATTTCCTGCGCGAGCTCGGCGTCGCGGATGTCGCGATGCCGATCTCGCTGCGCGACAAGCAGCGCCTGTTCGGGCGACTCACAGCCGACCGCAGGCTGCTCGTTCTCCTGGATGACGTCGACCAGCCGGCCCAGGCGCTGACCACACTGCCTGCCGGCGCCGGAAGCGTGGTCGTGGTGACGAGCGCATTCGACATGGAGGAGCTCGTCCGCGCTGGTGCGGACCGGATCGAGCTTGTCCCGCTCGACGAAGCGTCCGCTCGCGACCTGCTCGCCGAGATGGCGGGTCCTGCGCGCGTCTACGGCGAGGACAACGCGACGCGTGAGGTCATCAAGGCCTGCGGCGGGCTGCCGATTGCTCTCTGCGTCTGCGGCGCTCGCCTCGCCACTCGTCCGGACAAGACCATCGCATGGCTGGCGGAGCAGCTCGCATCGGGACCGGCACGTCTGAGGACGCTGTCGCCGCCCGGCGAGTTCGACGTCAGCGGCATCTTCGATGTCGCCTACGACGCGCTCGGCGACGACGCCGCTGCGCTCTACCGACGGCTCGGACTGCATCCGGGACCCGATTTCACGACGTCGGCCGCCGCAGCGCTCGCCGGCGTGACGCTGCATGTCGCGTCGAACCTGCTCGAGCGGCTCGAGGAGGCCTACTTGGTGCAGAGCGATGGCAAGGATCGCCGGCGCCCACACGACCTTGTCCGGGACCATATGCGCGCGTGCGCGTCCGACGACGAGACGGCTGAGGAGCGCGACGCCGCTGTGCGGCGCGCGGTCGACTGGTACACCGCCGCTGCACGAGGGGCCGACCATGCCGTCGTTGACGACCGTCTGCGGCTCGCCGGCCGCAAGGCGCCGACGGCGAGCGACCTCCCGCGTCTGGCCTCGCCTCGTGAGGCCTTCGCGTGGTTCGCGCGTGAGCGCCGCAACGTGATCGCAGCGCAGCGAGCTGCGCTGGAGCGCGAGTGGTACGAGCCCGTGTGGCAGATCGCCGAGGCTCTCTGGCCGCTGTGCGCCAGCCACAAGCGCTTCACCGAGTGGATCGAATCCCACGAAGCCGCGATCGAGGCTGGAGAACGAACGGGCAACCGTGCCGTGCTAGCCCGAATGCACTCGCAACTCGCGCGCGCACACGCCGAGCTCGGAGAGCACACCCGCGCGGCCACGGAGATGGATCATGCGCTGCAGGCCGCCCGTGCGGCCGACCGTCCGCAGCTGCTCGCATCCGTGATCGAGTTCAGCGGCGTCTGCGCGCTACGCGCAGGGCGATACCCAGAGGCGCTGGAGTCCTTTCGCGAGGCACGCGCCGGCTTCGAAGCGTGTCGTCTCGAGCGAGGAGTCGCGCTCCAGGACTACCACGTCGGTTGGTGCCTCGTGCTGGCTGGCGACGATGCGCTGGCGCTCGAGCCGCTCGAGCGCTCCCGCATCACGATGGCCCGTCTCGGTGACGAGATCAACGTCGGGCGCAGCCTCGTGCGGCGCGGTGAGGCGCTGCGACACCTGGGCCGCGGGCGGGACGCGCGTCGCGCGCTCACATCTGCGATCGAGGTTCTCGATCGCGCAGGCGTCGGGTTCGAGCAGGCCGAGGCCTACGAGACGCTCGCCGTGCTCGCAGACGATGTGCATGACGTCGATGGCGCGCGCGTCCACCGGCAGCGCGCCTACCGTCTCTATCGTGAGCTCGGACACCCACGTGCCGATGCGTTGCTGACGCTGCTCGAACGCTGCGAGGCATGAGCCGTCGCCGCGCCGCGGTACCTCGTTCACGTCTCGGGCGACAGCTCCGCCAGGTGGGTCGTCGAGCCGAGCTGTACCTCCACGTCGCAGCGGGTGCCGGCGTCGAGCCGATCGAGCACATCGAGCAGGTAGGCGACAGAGGGCAGGACCGCCGAGTCCGGAACGGTCATAGCGTCCTCGTCATGACGCCAGCGAACGATGAACCGACGCCCATCCCGTGCCCACACCGCCGCCGCGGCGCGCTCGCGTTGCAACGTTGCAACGAACCGACAGCCCGGCAGCCCCTCGAGGGTCCGCCTCGCCCACTGCTCGTGAGCATGACCGCCGTCCCGCGTGATGATCGCGGCGCTCTCGAACAACAACGCATGCGGCTCAGCCTCGTCGACGACGAGGTGTCGCCCCCCCCCCCCCCCCCGATCGAGGACTGACGGCGACGGTCGTCGAGGACGGCGGGCGAGCGCTGCAGCACGACGCGGCCCGACGATGCCGACGTCACCTCGCCGCAGACGACATGCGCGGTGACTGGCGGTAGCGTCAGCTGCGGGAGCCCGACGGCGAGCGCCCGCGTTGCCGAGTTCGGCGGCACGAGTTCGATCAACTCGTAGAGCGCGTCACGCATGATCGCGACTGAGCGACCGTGGGCGGCAAACATGCGGTCGACCGCCCCTGAATACCGCCGCGGGTCGTGCTCGCGTACGAGCTTGGTGAGCTGCGGCGCCAGCGGCTCGTCAAGCGCCAGATCGGGCGCCAACCGGCCGAGCTCGGCGAGCGGCGCGTCCGGCATCAGATACTCGTCGCCGAAGCTCGCGCGCAGGACCGGACGACCTATCGCGGCCGCATAGAAGCCCACCGATCCGTGATCGGCTGCGACGGCGTCGGCCGCGACGATAGCCGCCCGCCACTCGTCGCCATGCGGCGGGACAAGCACCACGCCAGCCTCGCGCGCACTGCGAAGCCACGCGCGCACCTGCCACGGACCGTGTCCGAACCAGATGTTCGGATGGATGACCATCGCAAGGGTGTACTCGTCGACCGGCAACTCCCGACGCATCCGCAGCGCCAGGTCCGGCATGGCGCCGAGCTGAGCGCCCGGTCCCCAGGTAGAGGTCAAGACGACCAGTTGGCGGTCGTCATCGAGGCCAAACGCACGGCGATAGCGCTCGCGATGCCATGCACTGGCCTGCATCCGGTCGTACGCTGGATCTCCCGCCACGAGCAGCCGCACCTCTGCCGGATGGCCGTCGAACAGCACAGCCTGATCCGGATGCGAGAGCACGACTGTCGTCAGCGGATGCGCCGACCGTCGGTCGCGTACTTCGAGCGGCAAGGGCACCGCCCCGCCGGGGCGCACGCTCGCCGGCTTTCCAAACCCCGGGCCGTGCGGCGTGATGAACAGAGGGCTGCACAAGCGCTCGAGACTCCCCGTGTGCGTCGAGCAGATCGCAACGTCGAAACTGGTCGCACACGCCTGCGCCCACGGAACCATCACCGCGCCGACCTCGCGCAACAGATCGTGAGCACCTCTGTGATAGACAGACGGACGCTCGTCCTCGACCGTGTACAGCACCTGGACCCGCGGATCATCGCCGAACACCTCCTCTAGGAAGTCCAGCAGCCACACGGTGGTCGTGAGCGTGCGCGCCACCACGAGCACCGTCCGCTCGAACGGCATCGTCACGTAGGGTCGAGAGCCCTTGCCGATCGGGACACGAACCCAATCGCCACGCGCGTCGTGGTCGACACTGGAGCCCTTCCGCACGGACCGGATCCTTCCATGCCGGGCATTGCCGTGCGCCGACTCACTCCGGAAACCGGAAACTCACGGAGTGCAGGCGGTGCAGATGGCCCGCGAAGGTCGCACCTCCCAGCGCGCGCACGTCCAGCAGACGACCCCGGCACACGGCGCGCCGAGCTCGGAGCAACTCGAGATCTCTCAGGGCGCGTCGTCGATGCAGTAACCGACGCCCGGAGTCGTGCGAATCACGTCGGGCGGACCGAGCTTGCGGCGCAGGCGGCCGATCGTCACCTGGACCGTCTTCGTGAACGGGTCGGCGTTCTCGTCCCAGACGGCGCGCAGCAGCTCCTCGGCGCTGAGCCGGCCGGGCGCGGCGCGCAGGAGCGCCTCGAGCACGCCGAGCTCCTTCGCCGACAGGTCGAGCCGGACGCCGTCGCGCGTCGCGGTGCGGCGCACCGCGTCGAGCTCGATGCCGGCGGCGCGGTAGACGCGCCCGGGCGCGTCCGGCTTGCGGCGTGCGAGCGCGCGGACGCGCAGGACCAGCTCCGGGAGGTGGAACGGCTTGGCGAGGTAGTCGTCGGCGCCGAGCGTCAGGCCGCTGACGCGCTCGCCGGGCGAGCCGGCGGCCGTCAGCATGAGCACCATCGCCGGCTCCCGGCTCTCGATCACCATCCGGCACAGGACGTCGCCGTGCAGGCCGGGGAGGTCGCGGTCGAGCACGATCACGTCGTACGGCGCCAGCTCGATCTTGCCCGCCGCGTCGAGCCCGTCGTACGCCACGTCGACCGCCATGCCCTGGTCGCGCAGCCCCTCGGCGATGTCGTCCGCCAGGCGCCGGACGTCCTCGACGACGAGCACCTTCATCGCGCGCCGAGGCTGCCCATGACCGGCACGCCCGGCGCGCGCTGCGCGAGCGGCAGACAGACCGTCGCCCGCAGCCCGCCCTCCTCACGCGCGTCGAGCGCGACGCGGCCGCCGTGGGCGCTCGCGATCGCGGCGACGATCGAGAGGCCCAGGCCGACGCCGGACTCGGAGCCGGTGTTGGTGCGGTCGGCCCCGAGTCGACGGAACGGCTGCGTCAGCTCCTGGATGCGGCGCGCGTCGAGGCGCGGGCCGCCGCTCTCCACGACGAGCGTCGCGACGTCTCCCTCGGCGCACGCCGTCACCGACAGCCAGCCGCCCGCGACGTTGTGCCGCACGGCGTTGTCGACGAGGTTGGCGACGAGCTGCGCGAGCAGCGTCTCGCTGCCGCGCACGCGCGCGTCGCCGGTACCGGCGCCGACCCGTGCCTCGAGCCCCTGCGCCGCGATCTCGTCGCCGCGCGCATCGACCGCAGCGGCGGCGAGCGCGGCGAGCGACACCGGCGCCGCGTCGCCCAGCTCGCCGTGCTGGGCGCGCGACAGCGCGAGGAAGCCCTCCAGCAGGCGGTCGGCCTGGTCGAGCCCCTCGCGCAGCTTGTCGCCGAGCGCCGTCACCTCGACTGGGATCGGCCCCGGCTTGCCCGTCGCGACGTCGAGCGACGTGCGCATCATCGCCAGCGGCGTGCGCAGCTCGTGCGAGGCGTTGGCGACGAAGCGTCGCTGCGCCTCGAACGCCGCCTCCAGCCGCCCGAGCAGATCGTCGATCGTGTCCGCGAGGCGCTTGAGCTCGTCGTCGGGACCGTCGAGCGCGAGCCGCTCGTGCAGGTTGTCGTGCGAGATCCGCCGCGTCGTCGAAGCCATCGTGCGCAGCGGCGCCAGCGCGCGCCCGGCGACGACCCAGCCGAGCGCGATCGAGGCGACGGACATGATCGCCAGCGCGATCGCGGACTGGATCAGCAGCTGCTCGACGAGGTCGTCCCGCTGCTGCAGAGCCGTCGCCTGGAGGCGCCGCGCGGCCTCATGCAGGTCGTGTCGCTGGACCTCCGTGAGGGCGGTGTCGGGCGGCACCAGACCTCTCGGTCCCACGCGGAACACCATGAAGCTGCCGCCGATCGAGTGGCGCACGAGCAGGTACGTGATCCCCAGCAGCACCGCGCTGGAGACGAGGAACAGCGCGCTGTAGAGCAGCGTCAGCCGCAGGCGCACGGTGCGCGGCGGCAGGTGCGGGCGGATCGCGAGCGCGGCGAGTCGGGCCTTCACGACACGACCAGCATGACCGACGCGGTGTAACAGCGAGTTAACGGCGCCCGTTCCGAGGGTGTTACCCGCCGCTCCGTAGAACCGCCTCTCCAACGACCTCAGGAGGCGAACAGTGACACCTCGACGACGATGGCGATTCGCGACGCTCGCGCTGCTGACGCCGGTCCTGCTGGCGGGCTGCGGCAGCTCGTCCGACGGCAGCGCCGGCTCGTCTGCGTCCGGCGACAGAGCGGTCCGGTTCGCCGAGTGCATGCGGGAGAACGGCGTGCCCGACTTCCCCGACCCGGTCGACGGCACGATCACGATGAGAAGCAGCGGCGACCCCGCCGCGATGCAGGCGGCGCAGCAGACCTGCCGGAAGCTTGCGCCGCAGGGCGGCGGCAGAGCCACCCAGCGGATGCAGGAGCAGATCCTCGCGTTCTCGCAGTGCATGCGCGACAACGGAGTGCCCGACTTCCCCGACCCCGAGGGCCCGGGGAGACTGCTCATCCCGAGAACGATCGACACGCAGTCGCCGCAGTTCGAGCAGGCGCGGCAGGCCTGCCAGAGCAAGCTGCGCGGGTCGGGCTGGGGCGAAGGCGGGGGGGTCGGCGGCTGATGCGCCGGCGGAGATCCCACAAGCTGCTGGCCGCCGGCGGCGCCGTGACGCTCGTCGCCGCCGCGGCGATCGCGACGGCCGCCGCCGGGGGCGGCGGCTCCGACGACGGCGTCGCGCGCGCGGCCGCCGCGACCGGCTCGACGGCGACGGTCGCCAGCGGCCGGCTCTCGTCGCAGGTCTACGCGAACGGGACGCTCGGCTATGCCGCCCGGCCCGACGGCACGCCGTACGCGATCGTCAACCAGCGCGAGGGCGCGTACACGTCGCTGCCCGAGGTCCCGCACGTCGCGCACTGCGGCGAGGGGCTGTACCGGGTCGACGACGTGCCGGTGCTGCTGCTGTGCGGCGACGTCCCGGCGTGGCGCTCGCTCCACGAGGGCGTGGAGGGACCCGACGTGCGCCAGCTCAACCGCAACCTCGTCGCGCTCGGCTACGCGACCGCGGACGAGCTGGACCCGGACTCCACCGTCTTCAGTGCGGCGACGTCGTACGCGCTCGGCAAGCTGCAGCAGGCTCGCGGCCTCGATCGGACCGGCTCGCTGAAGCTCGGCGACGCGGTCTTCCTGCCCGGGCCGCTGCGGATCGTGAAGGTGATCGCCACGCTCGGCACGAGAGCCGGCGCGGGAACGCCGATCGCCCGCGCGACGTCGACGCGGCGGCGCGTCGACGTCGACCTCAAGACGGCGCAGGCGTCGTCGGTCACGGTCGGCGACGCGGCGGCGATCACGCTGCCGGACAACCGCACGACGACCGGCGTCGTGAGCCGCGTCGGCACCGTCGCGAGCACCGGCGCGGCGGCGTCGGGCGGCTCGGACTCGTCCGGCGCGACAATTCCCGTCGCGATCGTGCTCGACAGACCACGCGCGGTCGGCAGGCTCGACCAGGCGCCGGTCGGCGTGCAGATCACGACCGGCCATGTGAGAGACGCGCTCAGCGTGCCGGTCACCGCGCTCGTCGCGCGCGCCGGCGGCCGCTACGCGGTCGAGACGGTCGCCGGCGACGGAAGGCGGGAGCTCGTGCCGGTGAGGCTGGGGATGTTCGACCCGGCCGACGGTCAGGTGCAGGTCGAGAGCCGGGGGCTGTCCGCCGGGCAGCGCGTCGTGGTGCCGTCGACATGAGCGCCCAGCCGGTGCTGGAGCTCGACGGCGTCACGAAGACCTACGGCGAGGCGCCGCCGGTGGCGGCCCTGCGCGGCGTCGGATTCGGCGTCACCCGGGGAGAGCTGGTCGCGATCGTCGGGCCGTCGGGCTCGGGCAAGTCGACGCTGCTCAACGTGATCGGGACGCTCGAGCGTCCGACCTCCGGGACGGTGCGGATCGACGGCGTCGACGTCGCCGGGCTCGACGACCGCCGACTCGCCGGGCTGCGCGCGCGCAGCATCGGCTTCGTCTTCCAGCAGTTCTTCCTGGCCGAGCGCTCGACCGCACTGGAGAACGTCGCCGACGGGCTGCTCTACAACGGCGTGGAGGTCGGCGAGCGGCGCGAGCGGGCCGCCGCCGCGCTCGCCCGCGTCGGGCTCGCGCACCGCGAGCGCTTCCGCCCGAGCACGATGTCGGGCGGCGAGCGCCAGCGCGTGGCGATCGCGCGAGCGCTCGTCGGGCGCCCGGCGATCGTGCTCGCCGACGAGCCGACCGGCAACCTCGACAGCGCCACCGGCGCCTCGGTCCTCGAGCTGATGCGCGAGCTGCACGGCCAGGGCACCACGATCCTCGTGATCACCCACGACCGCGAGCTGGCGGCGCAGCTGCCGCGGCGCGTCGAGGTGCTCGACGGGCGGATCGTCGCGGACGCGGAGAGGGGGCCATGAGCGCGGCGGACGTCGCCCCGGCGCGGTTGCGGCCGGGCGACCTCGCGCGCGTCGCGAGCGTCGGGCTGCGCACCCGGCCGCTGCGCGCAGCGCTGTCCGCGCTCGGGATCGCGATCGGCGTCGCGGCGATCGTCGCGGTGCTCGGCCTCTCGTCGTCGTCGCAGGCCGGCCTGCTGGCCGAGATCGACCGCCTCGGGACGAACCTGCTGACGGTCAGGAACGGCCAGTCGTTCACGGGCGAGACGGCGCAGCTGCCGCTCGCGGCGCCGGCGATGATCGATCGCATCGACGCGGTCGAGCAGGTCGCGACCACGGCGTCGATCCCCGGCGCGAACGTGTATCGCAGCCCGCTCGTGCCGGAGATCGAGACGAAGGGCCTCGGCGTGCAGGCGGCGGACCTCGACCTGCTCGGCGTGGTCGGGACCGGTGTCGCCCGGGGCAGGTACCTCAACGCCGCGACGGCGACCGAGCCGGTCGCCGTGCTCGGCGCGACGGCGGCGCGGCGGCTGGGTATCGGCCGGGTCTACGAGGGCCAGCGGATCTGGCTCGGCGGGCAGTGGTTCTACGTCGCCGGCATCCTCGAGCAGGCGGCGCTCGCACCGGAGATCGACGCGAGCGTGCTGATCGGCTTCCCGGCCGCCAGGCGCTACCTCGACTACCTCGGCGTCGAGCAGGGCGAGGTGACGGGCGGTCCGCCGACGACGATCTACGTGCGCTCGCAGACGAGCCGGGTCGAGGAGGTCCAGCCGCTGCTCGCGCAGACGGCGAACCCGGCGGCGCCCAACGAGGTCGACGTCAGCCAGCCGTCGGACGCGCTGACCGCGCGGGCGGCGGCGCAGAGCGCGCTCGACGGCCTGTTCCTCGGCCTCGGCGCGGTCGCCCTGCTCGTCGGCGCGGTCGGCGTCGCGAACATCATGGTCATCTCGGTGCTGGAGCGGCGTTCCGAGGTCGGCCTGCGCCGCGCGCTCGGCGCGACGAAGGCGCAAATCCGTACGCAGTTCCTCGCCGAGGCGATCATGCTCGCCGTGATGGGCGGCGCGGCCGGCGTCGCCGTCGGCGCGCTCGCGACCACGGTCTACGCGTCGACCGAGGGCTGGGCCGTCGTCGTCCCGCTGGAGGCATGGGCGGGCGGCATCGCGTCGGCGATCGCGATCGGCGCGATCGCAGGCCTCCTCCCGGCCCTGCGCGCCGCGCGGATGTCCCCGACCGAGGCGCTGCGGACGGTGTGACCGTGGGCGAGCGACGCGCGATCTACAGCCAGCCGGCACGACGGAAGATCCATCGGACTCGGATTCGCTGGAGCCGTGTCGCCGGCCTGCTCGTCGCCGTCGCGGCGATCGCCGCAGCGCTCGGCTACCGGTTGCCGATGTCCTCGTCCTCGTCGTCGCCGGCCGCACCGCCCATCCACGTCCCCCGCGGCGAGCGAAGCGATGCGCGCGGCGTGGCCGACGGCGCCGTCCCCGACGGCACGACGGTCTTCGATGACGAGATCCCGGGCGTAGCCAACCTCGACGCCGATCTGCTCGCTGCCCTGCGACGAGCCGCGAACGATGCCGCGAACGACGGGGTCGAGTTGTTCGTCGACAGCGGTTGGCGCTCCCCGGAGTACCAGGCCCGACTGCTCCGCGAGGCGGTCGCGGAGTACGGCTCAGAGGAAGAGGCCGCCCGATGGGTCGCCACACCCGACACGTCTGCTCACGTGTCAGGGGACGCGGTCGACGTCGGGCCCTCCAACGCCGCGGAGTGGCTGTCCGAGCACGGCGCCGGGTACGGGCTGTGCCGGATCTACGGCAACGAGCCCTGGCACTACGAGCTTCGCCCCGAAGCCAGCTACGACGGCTGCCCGCCCGTGTACGCCGACCCGACGCACGACCCGAGGATGCAGCGGTGACCGCCAGCATCCGCCTGACAGCGGGATTCGCTCCGAGCGCGTGGCCGCGCTATCCTTCAGGTATGTACATGCAGTCGTACAACACTCGGAGACCGTCATGAGCACCATCGGCGTGCGCGAGCTGGCCCGCAATGCCAGCGCCATCATCAACGAGCTGGACGAGACGAAGGAGCCCGCGATGATCACGCGGCGCGGCCGTCCAGTCGCCTACATGCTGCCCGTGGACTCCGCGCAGTTCGAGGACTTCGTGCTCGCCAACGCCCCCGAGTTCGTCAAGGGCATGGCCGCCGCCGACCGCGAGCTGGCGCGCGGCGAGACGACCTCGCTCGCCGAGGCCCGACGTCTGCTCGCCGAAGACGCGGACGACCGCTGACCCGCCCCCAGCGCGAGCCGTGAACCACATCGAGCTGTCGAAGCGCGCGCTCAAGGACCTGCGCCGCATCGACCACGCCAACCGCCGGCGCCTACTGAACCTCCTCGAACAAGACCTCGCCGCCGAGCCCCAGCCGCCCAACCTCGACGTCAAGCCCCTCGTCGGCCGCGCACCATGGCTGCGCCTACGCCGCGGCGACTACCGCATCCTCTACCGCCCGCTGACCGACGCCGAGCTGCAGACGCTCCGTGCCGGTGAGCAGGTCGGCTTCCTCGTAGAGCGGATCATCGATCGCGGCGACCTCGAGCGCGCGACCGCGACTCTTCCATCCTGAGAAGAGCGCTGTCCCCCACGTCCCGCCTGGCCCAGCTCGCCGCGGAGGAGCTGCAGGCGCGTCGGCTGACAGCAAAGGCATCCGTCGGAGCCGTAGGGCGCTCTCGCGCGGCCCTTGTTGTGCTGAGAACGGACCTACGCGGTGCGCGCGCAGATGCGGATGTATCCGCGACCGTCGTCCGGCGGGTCGAGCACCTCGCCCGGCCAAGGCATCAACCCGGAGGGAAGCGCACGAGCAATCCTGAACCGCGCCTCCCTCTCGCTGCCCGCGTCAAGCACGAGGCTGACATCGACCGGCCCGTGCGAGTCGGCGCGAGGCTTGATGTGATGCTCGCCGATCTGGTCGGCTCCCAGCGCTTCGCGGATCGCGCGGTTGAACCATGGGAACCGGACGAGCGCGAGATGCTGCGTAGTCATGCGACCAATGTAAGCGGGACGCGGACGGAACTCCGGCAGGTCGAATCACCGATCTTGCAGCGAAGGGTCTACAGACCGAGTCTCGCCTTTGCGAACGCGGCCGCGATGCCCGCAAGCGCACCAACCGTGATGTCTCGCGCAGCGGTGCGCTTCGCTCTTCTCACCGCTCGCTTCACTACCGCGTCGAGGTCGTAAGCCGAGTCTTCCGCACCACTCTCAAGATCAGTCGTAAGCCGTTCGATGACCTGCGCGATCGTGAGCGTCTGCGTTCCGTCCGCGTCCGTCAACGATCCGAGCAAGGTCGATTCCCAGTCGATGACGATGTCGCCCACGTTGGGCATGTATCCGTTCACGACCACGAGATCGGTCCCACCCGAGTAGCTCCACCGTCCAGATGACGCTCGCTCCACGTGGGCGCGGAACAGGTTGAAGTCGTTCGCGTTGAAGAACCAGTCGTGCGCGAATCCGCTTCCGACCCGGCGGCTGCCGGCTTGCTCCTCCAGGTAGGCGTTGTCGGACTTGTGGTAGCCAGGAAAGAACAGGTCCCAGGTGTCGCCGGTCCGGCTGTCGAAGTACTCCCCTCGCGCATCGAGAGCCTGGATGGCCTGAGAGTCCGGGTGCGCGAACAACATGGCAACGACGACGGGACCACCGGTCCAGAACGTCCTCATCGAGGAGCGCCATGCCTGCTCCGTAGCGGCGGCTGTCATGAGCCCGGCGTCCAGGGCGCCGCCCCGACCGTCTCGCCTGCGTGCCTCAGCGGCAGCTCGACGGCACGCTCTCTGTCGCTCGTGAAGCCGTCCCATCACGGTCCAGCCGCGCGCGCGAGCACCGTCCCAATCCGCGTCATCCCAAGCGGTAGCCGCCCACATGGCCGAGGAGCGTATGCAACACCATCCGTGACGTGCGGCATTTCGAGTTCGGCGCGGCGTCTCTCCCGCCCTGACGGACGCCTGACGGACGCGAGCCGCCGCCCCCAGAACGACAAAAGCCCCGCACCAGCGGGGCTTCCATCCATAGCGGGGGCGGGATTCGAACCCGCGACCTTCGGGTTATGAGCCCGACGAGCTACCAGACTGCTCCACCCCGCGGCGTGGACCAGGCAGTGTAGCGAATCCGGCCCAAATCCCGCGCCCCGACGGCCGCCGCATACGATCCCGCCATGGCCCGCGTCTTCGTCACCTGCACGCCCGTCGGCGACGGCCTCGAGCGGCTGCGCGCGGCCGGCCACGAGCTCGACGTCTGGGACGACCCCGAGCCGCCGGCGCAGGAGACGCTCACCGCCCGCGCGCAGCAGGCCGACGCCCTCTTCTGCACCCTGCGAGACCGCATCGACTCAGCCTTCCTCCAGGCCAACGCCCACCTCAAGGCGATCGCGACCTATGCCGTCGGCGTCGACAACGTCGACCTCGCTGCGGCGCGCGCCCACGGCATCCCGGTCGGCAACACGCCCGACGTCCTCACCGACGCCACGGCCGACATCGCGTTCGCGCTGCTGCTCGCCGCCGCCCGCCGCCTGCCGCAGTCGGCCGAGGCGGTCAAGCGAGGCGAGTGGGGCACGTGGGAGCCGGACGGCTTCCTCGGCCACGACGTCGTCGGCACGACGCTCGGGATCGTCGGCGCCGGTCGCATCGGCGAGGCCGTCGCGCGCCGCGCCGCCGGCTTCGACATGCAGGTCCTCAGGACGACGAGCCGCGGCGGCACGCCGCTCCCCGACTTGCTGCAGCAGTCCGACTACGTCTCGCTGCACGTGCCGCACACCCCGCAGACGCACCACCTGATCGACGCAGCGGCCCTCAAACGGATGAAGCCCACCGCGATCCTCGTCAACACCGCCCGCGGCGCGGTGATCGACACAGAAGCGCTCACGACCGCGCTCCACGCCGGCACGATCGCCGGCGCCGCGCTCGACGTCACCGACCCCGAGCCGCTGGCGCCCGACCACCCGCTCCTCGAAGCTCCCAACGTCCTCGTCCTCCCGCACGTCGGCTCCGCCACCCCGCGCACGCGCGCGGCGATGACGGACCTCGCGGTCGACAACCTGCTCGCCGGCCTCGCGGGCGAGCCGCTGCCGCATCCCGCCCCGGCCCCGGCCCCGGCCCCGTAGCATCCCCAGCCGCATGCGCGTCGGCGTCGTCGACATCGGCACGAACTCCACCCGCCTCCTGATCGCGGAGGTCGAGGACGGCGCGATCGACGAGCTCGACCGCCGCTCCGAGGTGACGCGCCTCGGCCAGGGCGTCGACACGGCCGGCCGCCTCGCCGATGACGCGATGGAGCGCGTGTTCGCGACGCTCGGCGCCTACCGCGACGCGCTCGACGCCGCAGACGTCCCCGCCGACGCGCGCGTCGCCGTGCTCACGAGCGCCGCCCGCGACGCCGCCAACGGCGCCGACTTCACGCGCCGCGTCCGCGACGACTACGGCCTCGACGCCCGCACGATCAAGGGCGAGGAGGAGGCGCGCCTCACGTTCAAGGGCGCCACCCACGGGCGCGACCCGCAGGACGACACGCCGCTGCTCGTGTTCGACATCGGCGGCGGCTCGACCGAGCTGATCGTCGGCCGCGCCGGCGGCGAGGAGCCGCAGTTCCACGTCTCCCTCCAGGCCGGCGTCGTCCGCCAGACCGAGCGCCACCTGCATCGCGACCCGCCGCCGCCGCACGAGCTGCAGCAGCTCGCCGACGACGTGCTCGCGACGATCGAGGCGGGTGTGCCCGCGCAGGTCCGTGCCAGCGCGCGGGCGGCCATCGGCGTCGCCGGCACGGCCACCTCGCTCGCGGCGATCGATCAGGAGCTCGACCCCTACGACCCGCGGCGCGTGCACGGCTACGTGCTGGAGCGGGCGGAGGCCGAGCTGCTGCTAGCGCGGCTCGCGCAGATGCCGCTGTCCCAGCGGCGCGAGGTGCGCGGCCTGCATCCCGACCGCGCGCCGACGATCGTCGCCGGCGCGGCGATCCTGCTCGAGGTGCTGCGCGCCTTCGACCTGGAGCGGACCGAGGTCTCCGAGCACGATCTGCTCCACGGCGTGGCGCTCGATCGCGCCGCACGCTGACACTCCTGCCGACCCTGCTCCGCCCAGCAGTCACACCGTTTCTCGGTGAGCTGACCTATTCGCAGAACCCCCAGAACCGGATCACTTTGACTAGTGAAGTAGACGGATGTTCGATTGTCCGGGACATGACACCCTAGGAATATGGCCACGTCGGGCAGTGGGTGCGTGCAAACGTCTCCGGTGTCCGGCACATAGGCTCGGGCGATAGCCGCATTAGTGGCGCCTCCCGCCGTCCGAGCCACTGATAGGCCCTTTCACGGCACGTACCCCTGCCCGTCCTGATGGGGCCACTTCGAGGAAGCCGTCCACATGATGTGGGCGGCTTCCTCACTTTTGTGACGTCTAGGCGAGGTTGCTCTTCCGCGGGTACACGACGGTCGGATCCGTCAGCACGTTCACCAGCGCCGGCACGTCGGCCGCAAAGGCGCGATCGAGCGCGCCGCGCAGGTCGTCCGGCCGCTCCACCAGCTCACCGTGCCCGCCGAGCGCCTCGACCACCGAGTCGTAGCGCGTCTCCGGCCGCAGCTCGGCCGCGACCGAGTAGCCGTAGAGGAACTCCATCGGGTGCTTCTCCAGCGCCCAGATGCCGTTGTTGCCCATCAGGCCGACGACGTGCACGCCGTGGCGCGCGAGCGTGTCGAACTCCATCCCCGAGAAGCCGAAGGCGCCGTCGCCGAGCAGCAGCACGACCTGGCGCTCCGGTCTCGCGAGCTTCGCCGCGAGCGCGTAGCCGGGCCCGGACCCCAAGCACCCGAACGGCCCCGGGTCGAGCCAGCAGCCCGGCTCGTAGGAATCGACCACGCGTCCCGCGTAGGAGACGAAGTCACCGCCGTCGCAGACGACGATCGCGTTGCGGTCGATCACCTCGGCGAGACCGCGGTACACGCGCATCGGGTGCAGCGGCGCACGCTCGTCGTTCAACTCGGCCGCCTCGGCGGCATGCTTCTCGGACTCGACGTTGCGCAGCTGCTCGATCCACGCCCGCGTGCGTCCGGCATCGCCGCCGGCGGACACGGCGGCCGAGGTCAGCGCGCCGAGCGTCGCCGGCAGCGCCCCGTACAGCTCCTCGGCGACCGCACGCGGGTGCTCGCGCAGCGGCTCCGCGACGTCGATCGAGACGAGCTTCGTCTCCGGCCCGAACGACTCGCCGAAGCCCAGCCGGAAGTCCATCGGCACGCCGATCACGAGCGCGACGTCGGCGTTCGTGAGCGCCGCGCCGCGCGCGCGGGAGAAGAACAGCTCATGGTCGGCCGGCACGCATCCGCGCGCGAGGCCGTTGAGGAACACCGGCACGCCGAGCTGCTCGGCCAGCGCGCGCAGCGCGGTCTCGCCGTGCCCCCAGTAGAGGTTCGTGCCGGCCATCACGACCGGCCGCTCGGCCTCGCCGAGCAGCTTGCCGGCGCGCTCGATCGCGTCGCCGTCGGCGCCCGGTCCGTCCTGCGGGCGCAGCAGGGCCGCGCCGGACTCCGGCTCCTCGGCCTCGCTGAAGACGTGGTCCATCGGGAAGTCGAGGAACGTCGGGCCCGAGTGCGGCGTCATCGCGACGCGCAGCGCGTCGTCGACCGCCCCGGGGATCGCGGCCGTGCCGTCGGGCGTCGCCGCGAGCTTCGTCAACGGCGAGACGAACGGCACGTGGTCGATCTCCTGCAGCGAGCCGCGGCCCCAGCGCAGCGCCGGCGCGCGGCCGCCGAGCAGCAGCAGCGGCGAGTTGTTCGACTGCGCGGACCCGATCGCGCTGAGCGCGTTCGTCACGCCCGGCCCGGCGGTCACCGCGGCCACGCCGGGCGTGCGCGTCACCTTCGCCCAGCCCTCGGCGGCGAACGCGGCGGTCTGCTCGTGACGCACGTCGACGATGTCGACGCCCTCCTCGCGGCAGCCGTCGTAGATCGGGAAGATGTGGCCGCCCGAGAGCGTGAACAGCTTGCTCACCCCGTGGGCCTTGAGGCGCCGTGCGATCAACCGGCCGCCGTGCAGACGCGTCTGCTCCGTGGTGTCTGTGGACATGCTCGCGATGCTAGACAGCCCGCGATCTGGCCGCGCCGGACGACCCGGCGAAGCGCCGTACGCCGTCGCGTTCCAAGTGGCGTATGAAGCGCGTATGACGGACGACCGCGGACCTTGCGGCCGTCGTTTCCCCTGCTCATAGTGGCCACACGGGCGAGGAGCACTCATGGCACGACGGACTCCTCGTTTCCCGACATAGGCCGGGCGCAGGCTGGCTGAGACGCCAGCCGCCTCCCTAGTCGTCCGGCCGGCGACGCACAGCTCCCGCGAGCAGGGACCCCCGACCCGGTTCGCCCTATGGAGCTGCGAAGCGAGTGGGGCCCGGCACGACGCCGGGCCCCGCTTGCGTGAGGGCCCGCGGCGCCCACAGCTGCACCCGCTCGCGCTTGCCCTTCAGCGAGGCCGCGGGGCGCGCGTCGAAGCCGCCGTGGTCGAGGCACAGGAGGCGCTGCGTCGCGTCCGTCACCAGCACGGCGTCGCCCGTCTGGCGCGTGACCTGCTCCACGCGGGCGGCCGTGTTGACCGGATCGCCGATGACCGTGAACTCGACGTGCCCGCCGCCGCCGACCGTTCCGGCGACCACGAGCCCGGAGTTCACGCCGATCCCGACGCGCAGGCTGTCCTGGTAGCGCTCCTGCACGGCCGCCGCGATCTCGATCGCGGCGGCGACCGCGCGGTCGGCGTGCGCGACGATCGGCTCTGGGGCGCCGAAGACGCCGAGCAGGCCGTCGCCGACGTACTTGTCCGGGTAGCCGCCGTGGCGCACCAGCAGCGGCACGACGACCTCGTAGAACTCGTTCAGCCGGTCGACGACCTCGCGCGCGCTGGCGCGCTCGGCGAAGCGCGTGAAGTCGCGGATGTCGAGGCACAGGATCGAGACCTGCAGTTCCTCGCCGTCGAGGTTGGGGCCGTCGCGCAGCACCATCTCGGCGACGCTCGGCCCGACGTAGGCGCCAAACGCCTCGTGCAGCCGCTCGCGCTCCTCGAGCCCGGCGACCATGTCGTTGAAGGAGCGCGCGAGGCGCCCGGTCTCGTCGGCCGAGATCACCGGCACGCGCGTGCGCAGGTCGCCGCGGCGCACGCGCTCGGTCGCTTCGCGCAGCGCGTCGAGCGGCCCGAAGATCGAGCGCGACAGCAGGATCGTCAGCTCGAGCGAGATCGTGAAGGCGACGATCACCGCGACGACGACGGCCGGCCCGAGGTCCGACAGCTGCGCGCCCTGGCGGTTCAGCTCGATGCCGGCGACGATCGCGCCGGTCAGCACGTTGATCGCCGGCAGGCCGACGAGCAGGCGCCGCCGCAGCGGCACGCCGCCGCGGCCCGGTTCGAAGTCGTCGGAGAGGTGCAGCGCGACGTCCGCCAGCACGGGGCGCAGCAGCACCTCCATCGCGAAGAAGCGGAACAGCGCGCCGTACAGGAGCGTCAGCAGCATCCCCGCGAAGATCGCGAAGGCGGCCCAGATCGGCAGTCTCAGCTCGACCGTCGCGAACACGCCGAACGGGACGATCACGAGCAGGATCGGGACCGTGCGCACGCGCCGCGCGTACGTGCTCGGCATGAACGCGAGCGCACGCCAGGCATCGCTCGTCGCCACGCGGTCGCGCGCGCCGTTCAGCCAGGCCTCGACCGGCTTCAACAGCCGCCGCGCGAGCAGGATCGAGCTCGCGTTGTCGAGCGCCACCAGCAGCTCCGCCACGACGAGCAGCACGACGAAGCTCTTGTCGCTCATCGGCTGGTAGAGCCGCAGGAGCACGAGGCCGCCGAGCACGACGAGGTGCGCGAGCTGGAACTGAAGCGCGACGACCGTCAGCGGGTATCGCCGGCCGAGCCGGCGATACAGGTATCGCAGTACTCGGTCCATCCCCACGGAATTGTGACAGCGCGGCCGGGCGATGCCAGCGCCGATGAGGAAAGGCTCAGGAAATCGCGGAGACGCTCAGGACACGCTCGGCCGCGCCACGGCAATGCCCTGCGAGAGCCATGCCGTGATGTGCGGCTCCCCGCAGTAGAGCCGGCGCTCGTGCTCGAGCGCCGGCAGCAGCCTCCCGCCGGCGTGGGCGAGCGAGCGGCCGGCCATCCCGATCTGATGGTCGCGCCGCGGGTCGCGCGCGGCCAGCAGCGCGCCGTCCACCTCGAGGCCGGCGGCCGCCGCCGCCTCGGCGATGATGTCGGGGTCCTCGAGGTCGAAGCCGCCGCAGAACGCGAGCCGGCCGGCCGCGATTGCGAACGCCGCGGCGCATCCCTGCTCGTGCGCGTAGGTCGCGACCCGCATCGCGGTCGGCACGCGCGACGGAAAGCGCTCGGGCCAGACGAGCGGCATGCGCAGCGTGTGGGCGCGCCGTTCCGCCTCGGCGGTCAGCGCGGAGTCGCGCAGCGACCGTTCCGGCAGCTCGGCAGGACGCCACACGGCGTCGCCGACGCGCCGCTCGACGCGCTCGGCGACGAGATACGTGTCGGGCGACGCGAGATCGAAGTAGAGCGTCGTCGCCGGCATGCCGGGCGCCGGCGCGGAATCCCACGGATCGGACCGCTGCTCGGCACGAGCCGGGCGCCGCTGCGTGATCGGAATCACCTCAGCCATCTCCCTCCTCCTCCTTCGCGCTGCCGCCATACGCCCCGGCCCCCCCGGGAGCGTGTGCGATCCACTGTACGGCGTTCCCGATGCGCTGTACGGCACCCTCGGAGCGGCGCCCACATGTCAAAGGAATCCCTCGGCAACCCGTCAGTCGGTTAATCTGTATCACGGTAGGTAGGTCCAACGCACACGTACACCGGAGGTTGCCATCCCACCCGCTCCCCCGCCCAAACGCCATCCATACGACCAGTGGTCGCCCGACGCGCGGGCACTGGATCTCGTCGGCGACAAGTGGACGCTGCTGATCGTCCGCGACCTCGTCAGCGGTCCACGTCGATTCGTCGAGCTCCAGCGCACGCTGCCCGGGATCTCGACGGAGCAGTTGCGCTCGCGTCTCAACCGCATGGTCGCCGACGGCCTGTTGACCCGCCAGCGGTACCGGGAGGTCCCGCCGCGCGTCGACTACGAGCTGACGGACAGGGCCCGCGATCTCGTTCCCGTCCTCGGCGCGCTCGCGCGCTGGGGCTACGAATGGTCGTGGACCGAGCCGCGTCGCAATGAGGCGATCGACGTCGGCGCCATCTTCCGGCTGGCGCCGGGGCTCCTCACGTTGCCGCGATCGCTGCGCGGCACCGTGGAGCTGACGGTCGTCGATCGTTCGAAGGACGGCGAGACGAAGCAGTACACGCTGATCGTCAGACGCGGTGTCGTCACGCTCGAGGAGCGCGCCGAGCCGGAGGCCAATGCACAGGTCACCGGCACGGAACGCGTCTGGATCGACGCACTCGTGCCTGACGGCGTCACGACGGGTCTGGAGATTCGCGGCGACGCGCGTCTCGCGACCGCGGTCCTCGAGGGCCTGACCCCCGCTTCGGCGCGGGCGACGGCCGTCGCGTGACGGACAGCGATCTCGTTGAAGGGGGTGACCGCGCGGCCTGTCGGCTGCGCGGTCTCCTGCTCGGCTGTCAACGCGACCTCTGCACCTCACGTTCCTACGCTACGCCCTCGCGTCAAGCGTCGTTCGAACGCGGACGTTTAGGCCGGGAGGTGCGATCGCAAAGGGCGAAACGTTGTTTCGATGACATCCTTTTGAGTTCGTAGACTCCCGCCGCGCACCCCCGCCCGGGTGGCGGAACGGCAAACGCAGCCGACTTAAAATCGGCAGCCCCGCGAGGGCATGTGGGTTCGACTCCCACCCCGGGCACTCCAATGACGCTCGCCTTCTGGCTCTCGGACGCCTGCCTGGTGGGCGTGCAGAGCGCGCTCGTGGCGCTTCCCCGCGGTCGCGCGCCTGCGCGCGTCGAGCGGCTCGCACGGCGCCTCTCGGGTCGCGGCTGGGCGCTCGTGCCGCTCGCCTCGATCGTGCTCGTCGTCGTGGCGATCCGCGCCGCCGATGCGACCGCCGACGGGCTCGCCTGGCTCGCGCTGCTCGCAGTCCCGCCGCTGGCGGCGGCGGCGCTCGGCGCGACGATGCGCGGCGGACGCCCGCCGCTCGCGCTGCTGGCCGTGCCGCTGTTCGCGCTCGCCTGGTGGCGGCGCGAGGCGCTGCTCGGCGAGGGCGCCGCGGTGCTGCTGTCGGCGCTCAGCTGCGTCACGCTCGGCGTGCTGCTGACGGCGGTCGCGCCGCGCGGCTGGCTGAAGGTCGGGATCGTCGCGATGGCCGTCATCGACGCGTACCTCGTCGGCACCTCGCTGCTGCAGCCCGCCAACGACGTGCTGAACGCGGCCGCGCCGCCCGCGCAGCTGCCGCAGCTCCAGCGCGCGCTGTTCGGCGACGCGCTGATCGGCTATGGCGACCTGTTCGTCGCCGGCGTCTTCGGCGCGATCGTGGCGGCCGAGGAGCTCGCGCGCGGCCGCCGCGGCACGGCATGGCGCTGGGCGCTGGCGGTCTTCGTGCTCTCCGCCGCCTTCGATCTGCTGTTCCTGGTCGTCGACGTGCTGCCGGCGACGGTGCCGGTGGCGGTCGCGCTGCTGCTGCGAGAGGGCCTGCAGCGACGCGAAATGCGCTGAAAGGGCGCAACTATCGCCGCTGCTACGGTGTCCTTGCGTACGAGTGGAGGCTTCAGCTCTCACCCAGCCCGTTTCGGGGGCACACGGTCGCTCGCCGCTTCTGCGGCTGCAGTCCGACGAGCGCCTGATCGCGCTCGTGCGGCGCGGCAACCACAGCGCCTTCGAGGTGCTCGTCGGCCGCTACCAGTCGCGCCTGCTCTCCTTCTGCCGCCACATGCTCGGCTCGCGCGAGGACGCCGAGGACGTGCTCCAGGAGGTCTTCGCGGCAGCCTTCAACGCGATCCTCGCGGACGAGCGGCCGATCAACGCGCGCCCGTGGCTCTACCGCATCGCGCGCAACCGCAGCCTCAACCACCTGCGCCGCGTCCAGCCGATCGGCGTCGACTCGATGGACGTGCACCTGTCCGAGCACGGCACCACGACCGCCGACAAGGTCGACAAGCGCGAGCAGTTCCGCGAGCTGATCGCGGACGTGCAGCAGCTGCCCGAGACGCAGCGCACCGCATTGCTGCTGCGCGAGATCGACGCGCTCTCCTACGAGCAGATCGCCGAGGCGATGGAGACGACGATCCCGAGCGTCAAGTCGCTGCTCGTGCGCGCGCGGGTCTCGCTCGCGGAGGCCGCCGAGGCGCGCCAGCTGAACTGCGAGGACGTCCGCATCGAGCTCGGGGAGATCGCCGAGGGGCTGCGGCGCCGCACGACGCCGCCCGTCCGCCGCCACCTGCGCACGTGCGAGCGCTGCACGACCTTCCGCACCGAGCTGCGCGCGACCAGCAAGGCGCTCGCGCTGCTGATGCCGGTGGGACCGCTGCTGCTGGCGAAGAGACTGTTCTTCGCGCATCTCGGCCTCTCGTCGATGGCCGGCGCCGGCAGCACCGGCGGAGCGGCCTCCGGCACCGCCGCGATGGGCGTCGGCGCAGTCGCGGGCACGTCGGCCGGCGTCACGGGCGGAAGCGGGCTCGTCTCGGCCGGCCTCGGCGCGCTCGGCGCGAAGGCGGCCGCCGGGATCGCCGCCGCGGCGCTCGTCACGGCCGGTGCGGTGGAGATGGAGCAGCAGGCGCCGCCGCGCACGCACCCGCAGGCGCAGGTCGTCGCGCAGCAGGCGCAGCAGCCGGCCGTCGCCGCCGTCGTGCAGCGCGCTCCCGCGCGCGTGCAGCGGGCGCTCGAGGCGCCGCCGGCGCCCGCGCGGACGACGACGAAGGCGGCCGACGAGCCGCCGGCGCAGACCACGACCGCGGCCGCGCAGACGACGCCGGCGCCCGCGCCGCCCGCCGACACCGTCGCCGTCGATCCCGGCCGCACGCGCGTCGAGAGCGGCGCCACGACGCTGCCCTCCACGCTGCCGAGCACGACGGCGCCCCCGCCGACGCTCGTGCCGGCCCCCGCGCCGCCTGCCGGTACGCCGACGGCAACCACGCCGCCGACGACGACCGCGCCGCCGCCCGCGGCCACGACGCCCGCCCCGCCGTCGACGACCGCGCCCGTCCTGCCGCCCGTCGACCCGGGCGACAGCGGCACACAGCCCGTTGTGCCGCCGCCGGCGCCGCCCGCGAGCGACACGACGACGACGCCCGCCCCGGCCTCCGCGCCGGCGGACTGAGCCGCGGCGGCCCGCAGCTAGGCGACCGCGACGAGCCCGATGACCTTCATGCGGCGCTCGAGCGCTCTGAGCGCGAACGCGCGCGTGTCGGCGATCGAGACGCCGAACAGCTCGACGGACTCGTCGTCGGGCGCCCACTTCGGTCTCAGCACGCCCTCGGCGACCGGCGCCACCTCGCCGAGCGTGCGCCGGATCGCGTCGGCGTACTGCGGACGCTCCCTCGCCATGTCGCGCAGGAAGCGAGCGCCGAACGCGACGTGGCGGTGCTCGTCGCGCGCGACGTTCGTGAAGCCCTCCACGAAGCCCGGCAGCGTCCCCTCGCGCTCGTTGTAGTCGATGATGAAGTGCTGGCCCGTGAGCGCCAGCATCCCCTCGATCACCATGTGGTAGATCGTGATCGCCTCGACGAGCGTCTCGAGATCCTCGGGCTCGACGGCGAGGCGGTCGACGCGGCCCTTCAGCAGCTCGTCGAAGAGCGTCTCGAACTCCGGGTTGAGGTGCTCGCTCGTCTCCGCGAGGCGCTCGTCGAGCCCCTCCGCCTCGAGTACCCCGACCTCGCTGTAGAAGCGGTCGAAGAAGGCGACGTGGCGCGCCTCGTCGGCGATCTGCGTGGACAGGAAGATGCGCATGTCCTCGTTCGGCGCAGCGCGCATCATCGGGCCCAGCTCGGAGGTGACGCGCTGCTCGCCGATGAAGAACGACGACAGGCCGTACATGCGCTGGAAGCGGTCCTCGGCGTCGATCCGCTCGTGCCAGTCGATGCGGTCCTGCGTGAAGTCGATGTCCTGGGTCGCCCACTGCTGCCGCTCCCAGAGGCCGTACAGCTGGCGGTAGGTCAGCAGGTTCGCCTCGCCGCGGTCCGCGCTCTCGAGCAGCGCCGGATCGCTCGTGGCGCGGAAGTCGACGCGGTCGGTACGTGAGCTGGCTGCGGTGTCGGACACGGCGGGCCCCTCTCCTCGGCGGACGGTCGTCGCAGCGTAGCGGAGGCTTGGCTGGCCAGCCAGCAGGAGCGCCGGCAGCCGCTAGGGGCCGACCTCGCCGCCGACGACGAGCGTCGCGACCGGTGCCGGTTCGTCGTCGAGGCGGACCTTGTAGCGACCGGCTCTCTGGCCGGGGATCAGCAGACTCGCCTTGCGCTGCTCGGCGCCGAGGTCGACCTCCCGGCCCTCGGGCGTCAGCAGTCTCAATCTGTGGAACAGTCTGTCGCTCGCGCGCAGCGTCAGCTGGATCGCGAGGAACGGCGGGACCGTGATCGTGCGCGGCTCCAGGTGTCTCCCGACGACCGTGAAGGTGGCCGGGACCCGCACGCCTCTGGCGTCCTTCTCCCCGGTGCTGCTGCCGCTCTGCCCACGGTAGGTGGGCAGCGGCTCGGTCTGTGTCGGCGTCGTCGTCGCACCCGTGCCCGGCTGCGTGGCATCGGTCGGCGGCGCGGTCGCCTCGGGCGCGCTCGCGGTCGGGTCGGTCGTCCCGTTCCCCGTCGAGCCGCCGCCACAGCCGCCGACGACGGCGAGTGCAAGCGCGAGCGCCAGGACGGGCGCGATCGAACGACGCGACAGGCGCAGATCCCCCAGGTGCATCGGCCGAGCCTACAGCGCGCGCTGGCGCGCCTCGACCGTTCCCCCGCCGTAGAGCGCCAGCAGGCCGTCGTACCAGGCGTCGGGGGAGTGCCGCTCGCGAGCCCGCTCCAGCGCGGCCTCGCCGGCGGCGGCGCGACGTGCCGGATCGGCCCACAGCGCGCGCAACGCCGACGACCACGCGGCCGCGTCGTCGACCGGCAGCGCCGCATCGTCGCCCACCAGCTCCGGGATCCCCCCGCGTGCGCTGCCGAGCACCGGCAGGCCGTCGGCGAGCGCCTCGACGACCGCCATCGGGCACGGATCGTCGCTGCGCGCGGGCGCGAGCATGACGGCGGCGCCGCGCCGCTCGCGCGCGAGCGCGTCGCTGGAGATGCGACCGAGGAAGGACACGTCCGCCCCGACGGCGAGCCCACGCAGGCGCCCTTCGTCGGGGCCCTCGCCGGCGATCCGCAGCGGCACGCCGGCGTCGCGCGACGCGCGCACGGCCACGTCGAAGCCCTTCTCCTCGACCAGCCGGCCGGCCGCCAGCGCGTACGTGCCGTCGGCGGCGTGCGAGCGCTCGGCGAACGCCCGCACGGCGTTCGGGAGGACCGTCATCCGCTCGCGCGGGATCCCGATCGCGGCCAGCTGCCCGGCGAGCGCCTCGCTGACGGCCGCGAGCGCGTCTGCGTGCGCGAGCAGGCGCGGCTGCTGGCGCGCGAGGCCGGCGGCGTAGACGGCGCTCTCGGCGTACGAGCCGCGGCAGCGGTGGCGCAGGCCGGGCCGGGTGTCGCGGCCATGGCACAGGTAGCACGGCTCGCCGTCGCGGTAGGCGACGCCGATCGCGCACACGAGGCGGTAGTTGTGCAGGTGCAGGACGGTGCGCGCACCAGCTGCCTGCGCCGCCGCCAGCGCACGCCAGCCGAGCAGCGGGTGCACGTTGTGGGCGTGTACGACGTCGGCGCGGTGCAGGCGCACCGCGGCCGTGACGTCGGCCGTGTCGAGGCCCCCGCGCAGCAGCCCGCGCGCCGCGCGGGCGCGGCTCGCCTCCTCGCTGTCGCGCTCCAGCCGCGCGACGGCGTGCCCGCGCGAGGTCAGCAGCGCCTCCAGCTCCTCGACGACGCGTTCCTCGCCGCCGGCGGCGCGATAGCGGTTGTGCAGCAGCAGGACGCGCGCGTGAGCGTCGGCGTCGGACGGCGGCATCAGGGCCGGCGGGCTCATCAGCCGGCGATTCTGGCACGCTGCGGGGCCGTGGCGATCGCGCTCGTGACGAACGTGCTGACGCCGTACCGCGTCCCGCTCTATGTGCTGCTCGCCGAGCGCTACGGCGTGGAGGTGCTGTGCTTCGGCGCCGGGGCGAGCTACGTGCCGGAGTGGTTCGGCGACCTCGACGGCCAGCTCGCCGCCGCGCCGTTCCCGGCGAGACGGATCGCCGGGCCGCGCGCGGCGCTCGCGCTCGGCGGGCGCTACGAGGCCGCGATCGCGCCTGTCGCGGGCGGCGCGATGCTGCCGGCGACCTACCTCGGGATGCGCCTGCGCGGGCGCCCGTTCGTGCTCTGGGGATCGGTCTGGGCGCACCCCCGCGGCGGCGCGAAGGCCGCGCTCGGCTGGCCGCTCGTGCGGCACGTCTACCGCCACGCCGACGCCGTCGTCACGTACGGCGAGCACGTGCGCCGCTACGTGGCGCGTTACCGCGGGCGGGACGACGACGTCGTGATCGCCCCGCAGTCGGTCGAGGCCGAGCTGTTCGGACGGACGGTCGGCGGGGAGGAGATCGCCGCGTGGCGCGCCGAGTCCGGCCTGCCCGCGGACGGGCCGCTCGTGCTCTACGTCGGCCGGCTCGTGGAGGAGAAGGGCGTGCGCGTGCTGCTCGACGCATGGCGCGACCTCACGACCTCGGCGCCCGCCGCCACGCTCGTCGCGATCGGCGACGGCCCGCTCGCGGGCGAGCTGGCCGCGACTCCCGGTGCGCGCCTGCTCGGCCCGCTCGCGCGCGAGCGGCTGCCGGTCGCCTACGCCGCCGCGGACGCCCTCGTCCTGCCGTCGATCCCCACGCCGCGCTTCCGCGAGCCGTGGGGGCTCGTCTGCAACGAGGCGCTGCACCAGGCCACGCCCGTCGTCGCCACGACGGCCGTCGGCGCCGTCGCCGGCGGCCTGGTGCGCGACGGCGAGACGGGCCTCGTCGTCCGCCCGGACGATCCGGGCGCGCTCGCAAGCGCGATCGGGCGCCTGCTCGGCGACCCGGCGCTGCGCGCGCGCCTCGGCACGGCCGGCCGCGCCGCGCTCGCCGGCCACACCTACGCGGCGATGGCGGACGCGTTCGGCGTCGCGCTCGCGCGCGCCGGTGCGGTCTGACTACTCCCCGACGGAGAAGAGCGCGTCGAGGTCGTGTCTGGAGTAGACCTCGAACGCGAGCAGCGTCTGCGTCTTCACGATCCCGGGCAGCTGCGCGAGCTGCGAGGTGATGACGTGCGCGAGGTCGTCCTGCTCGCGCAGCCGCAGGATCGCCGCGAAGTCCCACTCGCCGGTGATCGAGTAGGCCTCGGCGACGCCCGGCACGTCGGCGAGCATGCCGCCGAGGTCGGGCAGCGCGGTGCGCTCCGCCTGGATCAGGACGATCGCGTGCGTCATGGCGAGTGCGTCTCGCCCGGCGCCAGCACGACGACCTGCGAGGAGGTCTGCGCCTCGACATCGGCCTTGAACGCCTGCGCGTCGGTCGCGATCGGCGGGAACGTGTCGTAGTGGACCGGGATCACCGTCTTCGCGCCCACGAGCTTCACGGCCTCGACCGCGTCGTGGCGGTCCATCGTGTAGTGGCCGCCGATCGGCACGAGCGCGACGTCGATCTCGCGGCCTCGCCCGACCAGCTGCAGGTCGGAGAAGAGGCACGTGTCGCCGAGGTGGTAGATCGTCGTGCCCTTGAAGTCGATCAGCAGGCCGGCGGCGATGTGCGCGGTGCCGTTCGGCGAGACCGCCGTGTGCCAGGCGGGCACGAGCTTCGCCGAGCCCCACTCGAAGGTCTCCGTGCCGCCGAGGTTCGGGTCGCGCACCTCGACGCCCTCGCCGCCGATCTCGTTCGCCAGCTCGACGACGGCGACGACCGGCGCACCGGTGCGCTTGGCGATCGCGACCGTGTCGCCGAGGTGGTCGGCATGACCGTGGGTGAGCAGGATCGTCGTGGCGTCGAGCTCGCCGGCGCCCACCGCGGCTCTCGGGTTGCCCGTCAGGAACGGATCGACGAGCACGGTGGTCCCGCCGTCGCTCAGCGCGAAGGCCGCGTGGCCAAGGAAGCGCAGCTCCATCTCAGTCCCCTTCCGTCGAAGAATCGGTCTCCAGTGTGCGCGCCAGCTCGAAGCCGACGGCCACGCCCACGAGCATGCCCAGGCGCGTCTCCTCCGCGACGAGCGTGCCGATCGCCTGCCGGCGCCCGTCCGCGTCCTCCACGTCGGCCGCAGCGCCGACCGCCTGCTCGTGCGTCTCGCCGAACCAGCCGCCGGCCGCCAGCGCCTGGTCGAGCACGCGGTGCAGCTGGGGCGCCGCACGCGCGACGAGCGCCTGCGCCTCGCGCAGCCGGCCCTCCTCGCTCAGCGCGGCCAGCGCCGCGTCCAGCTCCGCGTCGGTGTAGGCGCGCTCCACTGCGGCGGATCATACGGCGGGTCAGCGCCCGCCGGCCAGCCGCGCGAGCGGATAGCCGAGCGCCACCCCGGCCACGACGCCGGTCGCACCGGCGAGCGGGTCGGCCCAGTCGACGGCCACCGGCAGCAGCAGGAGCACGACGCCGAAGACGCCGGCGCCGAGCAGATCGCCGTCGATCTCGCGCCCGCGGCGCAGTTCGCGCAGATCGGGAATCGCCCACGCGACGAGCAGCGCGAGCGCCGCGCCGTTGCCGCCGAGCGCGACGGGCAGCGTCTCGACCGCCGCCACGACGACCATCCCGCCGGTGCCGCCGGCCAGGAACAGCAGTGCCACGACGAGCGGTCCGTGGCGTCGCTCCAGAAGCCAGCCGAACAGCGCGATCGCGAACAGCGCGACGAACGCATAGCCGCTGTCGTCGTAGGCGAACGGCGCCGTGAGGACCTGCCACGTGTTGCGATGGAGCCCGTTGACGGCGATCTCGTCGATCCCCACGCCGCCCCCTCTTATCACCACGAACAGCACGAGGCTGGCGGCCACGAGGGCCATCGTCAGGTACGGGCGGCCGTCGGGGCGGATCCCCGGTATCTCGCCGCGGCGCAGCGGCCCGAGCGACGGGGACGGCGAGCGGCGGCGCGCGCGGCGGCGTTCCTTCTCCGCCGGGCGGCCGTCGCGGTCGAGCTTCGGCGCGCGCTTGCGCAGGCGGCTGCCGCAGTACGGGCACTCCGTGATGTACGGGCTGACCTCGGATCCGCAGTGCTTGCAGATCACGAACAGGTCGGGGCCGCCGCTGGTCACCCGATCGATTCTAGACCGCGGGCCGTCCCCGCTGGGACGGGCATTTCAGCGGACGTCGACCGTCGCCGCCGCGATCTCCGCCACGACCTCGCGCAGGTCGTGGTTGGCCTCGTGCACGACGAGCTGGCGCGCGGCGCCGTTGCCGCGCTCCAGCAGGTCCTCGACGCCTGCCAGCTCGGTCGCCGATCCCAGCTCCTGGGCGTGCGGGCGCAGGCGGTCGAGCAGCCGCCGCGCCAGCTCGCGCGTCGCGACGCGCTCGCGCGAGGGCAGGTCGACGAGCTCGCCGTCGAGCCCGTGGCGGGCGGCGAGCCACTTGTTCTCGTCGACCATCTGGTGCGGATAGCGCGTGAGCCGCTCGCCCGCGTCGAAGTGCTCGGCCAGCTCCTTCACCATCGCCTGGATCAGGGCCGCCAGCCCGACCGAGTGCTCGACGCGCGTCTGCGCGTCCATCACGCGCACCTCGACCGTCCCGAGGTTCGGGTGCGGTCGCACGTCGTACCAGAGGTACGTGTAGTCCTCGATCACGCGGCTGTCGACCATGAACTGGATCTTCTGCTCGTAGTCGGCCCAATCGTCGTAGGTCGGCGGGATGCCGACGCGCGGGAAGGCGCGGAAGATCGGCGTGCGGGTGGAGGCGAGGCCGGTCGTGTCTGCGCGCCAGAAGGGCGAGTTGGCCGACAGCGCCAGCAGCACCGGCAGGTGCACGCGCATCCCGTTCGCGACGTGGATCGCCTTCTCGCGGTCGTCGAGGCCGACGTGCACGTGCTGGCCGAACAGCAGCTCCTGGCGCGCGACGAAGCGCAGGTCGCTGACGAGGTCGCGGTAGCGCTCGCGCCCGACGATGCGCTGGTCCTCCCACAGCGCGAACGGGTGCGTGCCGGCGGCGCCGATCGTCAGCCCCTTCGTCGCGGCCGCCTGCGCGACGCGGGCGCGCAGCGCCCGCAGCTCGACGCCCGCCTCGGCCGCGTTCGGCTGCGGCGAGGTGGCGATCTCGAGCACCGACTCCATCAGCTCCGGCTTGACGCGCTCGGGCGACTGGCCCTCGAGCAGCGACTCGACGGCGTTGACGAGCTCGAGCGACTCGGCGTCGAGGATCATGAGCTCCTCCTCGATGCCGATCGTGTAGTTGGGCGCGGCGAAATGGGCGTCCACGAGCGGCCAGCGTAGCCGCCCCACAGGCGGTGCGAACGGCCGGGCAGGGGTACACTCGCGCGGCGCAGCGCCGCCAAGCACGCACCCGACGAAGGACGAACTCACATGGCTCTCGGCTACGACGGAAAGCTCTACATCCTCGCGTTCGATCACCGCGGCTCCTTCCAGAAGAAGATGTTTGGGATCGCCGGCGACCCCTCGCCCGAGGAGACCGCGACGATCGCCGACGCGAAGCGGCTGATCTACGAGGGCATGGAGCTGGCGGTCGAGCGCGGCGCCGAGGCCGGCGCGACGGGGGTGCTCGTCGACGAGCAGTTCGGCAGCGACGTGCCGGACCGCGCCAAGGCCGCCGGCCTGAAGCTGGCGATGCCGATCGAGAAGAGCGGCCAGAACGAGTTCGACTTCCAGTACGGCGACGACTTCGGCACCCACATCGAGCAGTTCGACCCCGCCTTCAACAAGGTGCTCGTGCGCTACAACCCGGACGGCGACGCGGAGATGAACGAGCGCCAGCTCGGCCGCCTCAAGCGCCTCTCCGACTGGCTGCACGCCAACGGCCGCCTGTTCCTGTTCGAGCTGCTGGTGCCGGCCGAGGACGACCAGCTGGCGTCGGTCGGCGGCGACGTCGACCGCTACGACGCCGAGCTGCGGCCGGAGCTGATGCGCCGCGCGATCGAGGACATCCAGAACGCCGGCATCGAGGTCGACATCTGGAAGATCGAGGGCGTCGACGCGCAGGCCGACGCGCAGATGCTCGCCGAGCAGTCGCGCTCCGGCGCGGGCCGCGAGAACGTCGTGTGCGTGCTGCTCGGCCGCGGCGCCAGCGACGCGAAGGTCGACCACTGGCTGCGCGAGGCGGCCCCGGTCGACGGCTTCGTCGGCTTCGCGATCGGGCGCTCGATCTGGTGGGACGCGCTCAGAGGATTCCTCGACGGGTCGCTCCCGCGCGAGGACGCCGCGTCGCAGGTGGCGGACAACTACCTGCGCTTCATCGGCGTCTACGAGCAGCAGGAAGTGGCGTAGCCGCTCCGAGCAGGGGAAGTTGGAACGAAGCGAGGCTGCGCTGCGGCATGCCGGCGCCGTAGCCTCGCCGCATGACCTGGCGGCGCGCGCTTCCCTGGATCGTCCTGCTGCTGCTCGCCGGGCTCGTGCTCGGCGACGTGCGCGCGCCGAGCTGGCTCGGCGGCGGCGGCGACCCGGACTTCCAGCCCGGCGGTGCCGCGAGCGCGCGGCTGGAGCGCGTGATCGACGGCGACACGATCGTCGCCGAGGTCGGCGGGCGCGAGGAGCGCGTCCGCTACATCGGCGTCGACACGCCCGAGACGGTCAAGCCGAACACGCCCGTGCAGTGCTTCGGGCCGCAGGCGCACGATCTCAACGCGCGCCTGCTGGGCGCCGAGGGCGCAGCGCTGACGCTGCGCTTCGACCGCGAGCTGCGCGACCGCTACGGCCGTCTGCTGGCCTACGTGTACCGCGCGCAGGACGGCCTGTTCGTCAACGGCCGCCTCGTCGACGCGGGCGCCGCGCGCACGCTCCCGATCGCCCCCAACACGGCGCAGGCGTCGCAGCTGAGCGACCTCCAGCACGCCGCCCGGGTCGCAGGGCGCGGCCTGTGGACGGCCTGCTGAGGCGCGCGCAGGCGTTCGAGGCACTGCTAGGGTTTCCTCCCCTATGAAGATGCGACAGAGCATTGCTCAGCTCGAGCAGGCCTTCTTCGAGGAGACGACGCAGGACCGCGTCCGGCGCGAGCAACTGCGCGAGACGGCGGCCCAGCGCTCACGTCAACGCCAGCGGGAACGCGTCCACAAGCACGGCTCGTGGCGCTTCGCGTTCCTCGTGCTCTCGATCATCGTGACGGCCGTCGTGGTGACGATCGCGATGTTCGAGACGCTCTACTACGTCATGGGCTGAGGTCAGCCGTCGGCGCCGATGTCGCGCAGCGCCGCATCGACCTCCTCGCGGGCGCCTGCCGCCGCCGACTCCTCCTGAATCTCGAGGTAGACCTCTCTGCGGAAGACGGGGACGTCGCGCGGCGCCTGGATGCCGA
The DNA here is from genome assembly GCA_963812435.1 of uncultured Actinomycetes bacterium. GTDB lineage: Bacteria > Actinomycetota > Thermoleophilia > Solirubrobacterales > Solirubrobacteraceae > Conexibacter. The sequence continues at coordinate 1,098,388 of CAWEUZ010000002.1, read as the reverse complement.
TCCGCACCTTCTCCCCCATGATCGCGAGGACCGAGACCTCGATGTCGTCCCCGATCATGATGCTCTGATTGGACTTGCGCGTCAGGACCAACATTGCGCCGTTGCCTCCCTGCTGTCCATGGTGGCCGGAAGAGCGATCGGACGGCGAGGCACTGCAAACCGATCCCTCTCCAGGAAGAATAGCCGTAGCCCCCGCCGGCTTCCCCAATTACCGGCGGATCGTCGCGACCCGACATTCGCTAGTCTGCCCGGCCGATGCCACGCAGATTGCTTCGCCCCCAGCTCAACCAGATTCGCACGTGGGTCCGCCAGGGCCGCACGGACGCCTGGATCGCCCACCAGCTTGAGGTCACGACCCAGCAGATCGCCGCGTTCAAGCGCGAGAACGAGCTCGTGCCCGATGAGGCGCAGCCTGACGGCGCGCCCGCCACGGACTTCGACGACGAGATCGACCTGCGCGCCGAGGACGACGCGCTGATCGCCGCCGAGCTCGAGGCCGCGCAGAAGAAGCGCGAGCAGGAGGAGGCCGAGGCCGCCAAGAAGGCGGCCGCGAAGGCCAAGTCCCGCAGAGCCGCCGCCCCGGACGACGACGTCGAGGAGGACGAGGACGGCGACAAGCCCGCGCGTCGCCGTGGACGTCGCGGCGGTCGCCGCCGCAAGGCGCGCACCGGTCCGCTCGAGGGCACGTTCGACCACGGCGACGAGGGCTACGGGCTGTGGCTCGACCCGGCCGTGCAGGACGACCCCGTCTACGCGGAGCACTGGGCCGGCCACCGGCCCGTCGAGATCACGATCGAAGAGGATCAGATCGTGATCAAGCGCGTCACCTCAGACGACGACGAGGAGTAAGGCAGCACCACCGGCGCCGAGCCGGATGGATCGTCGTGCCTGGGGAGGACGCAGCCGGTGTAGCGTGCTTCGCACGTGAACCGGCGAGGACGCTGACCACGGGCTTCGCCCGCGGTGCCCGCGCGGCGAGGCGCCGGCTCAGGGCTGGTCGAGCGGTGGCTGCTGGTGCTCGATCTCGTCGGGGTCGCGCCGCCGGCCGCCGGACCAGTCCGACGCCTCGCGCACATAGCGGGCGAAGGCCGCGTCGCCCGCCGTCGCCGCGTCCCAGCCGCGCGGGTCATTCGGGAGCGTCGCGATCGCCACGTCGAGGCACCAGTCGGTGCCCGCGCTGTAGAGGTCGGCGAGCTCGCGCGTGCTGAACGGCCCGCCGAGGCGACGACGAAGCTCGTCGACGATGTTGTCGCTGACGCGCTCCAGCAGCCGCCGCTCGTCCGGAGCGGCCGCCCGCAGCCGGCGCTGACCGTCGCTCCACAGCTGCAGGGCGATGTCGACGTGCATGCGCGCCAGGCTACCCACGGTCCGAGCCGGATGCATCGCCGTCGCTGACAAGGACGCAGGGAGCGTGGCCTGCTCACGCAGGCGAGCGACCGAGGACGCCGTCAGCGGCGGTGAGGCGCCGGCTCAGTCGCCGGGGAGGTTGCGCACGACGTACGAGCGCTCGCCCGGCTTCACCATGCCGAGGCGGCGCGCCTCGGCCTCGACGGTGAGCGGGTCCCGCAGCTCTCTCGCACGTCGCAGCAGCGCCTCGTGCTCACGCTCCAGCGTCTGCAGGCGCGCATGCTTGGCGCCCGAGTCGCTCCACGTCGACAGCAGCGACCGCGCAGGGCCCACGTACGCCACCGCGACGAGCAGCAGCAGCACCAGCAGCCCAATCCGCCCCACGCGGTCCCAGCGGACGCGCAGCGCCGCAGCGCCGAGCGAGGTGGCGGGTCGGCGAGCAGCTGGGCTGGCAGGCGGCACGACGACTCCTTCGCGAGCCGCCGGCGTTCTCCTTCAAGCGGCGCTCAGCCTGCGCGTCTGAAGGCGCTCCGCCCCGGGAACGCGGCGTCCGCCCCCAACGCCTCCTCGATCCGCAGCAGCTGGTTGTACTTCGCCACCCGGTCCGACCGCGACGGCGCGCCCGTCTTGATCTGCCCGCATCCGGTCGCCACCGCGAGGTCCGCGATCGTGACGTCCTCCGTCTCGCCGGAGCGGTGCGACATGACGGCGCTGTAGCCGTTCTCGCGCGCGAGCTTGATCGCGTCGAGCGTCTCGGTCAGCGTCCCGATCTGGTTGACCTTGATGAGGATCGAGTTGCCGACTCTCTGGTCGATCCCGCGTCTCAGGCGCTGCGAGTTGGTGACGAAGAGGTCGTCGCCGACGAGCTGGACCTTGTCGCCGAGGCGCTGCGTGAGCGTTCCCCAGCCGTCCCAGTCGCCCTCGTCCATGCCGTCCTCGATCGAGACGATCGGGTAGCGGGCGGCGAGATCGGCCCAGTAGTCGGCCAGCTCGGCCGCGGTGAGCGAGCGCCCCTCGTGCTCGAGCACGTAGCGGCCGGCGTCGTAGATCTCGCTCGTCGCCGGGTCGAGCGCGATCGCGACGTCCTCGCCCGGCGTGTAGCCGGCGGCTCTGATGCCGGCCACGAGCACCTCCAGCGCTGCCTCGTTGGACGACAGGTCGGGCGCGAAGCCGCCCTCGTCGCCCACCGCGGTGCCGAGCCCGCGCTCGTGCAGCGTCTTCTTGAGGCTGTGGAAGACCTCGGTGCCCATCCGCAGGCACTCCGAGAAGGAACTCGCGCCCCACGGCACGACCATGAACTCCTGGAAGTCGACCTTGTTGTCGGCGTGCGCGCCGCCGTTGAGCACGTTCATCATCGGCACCGGCAGCACGTGCGCCGCGTCGCCGCCGAGGTAGCGCCACAGCGGCTGCCGCTCCTCCGCCGCCGCCGCATGCGCGGCCGCGAGCGAGACGGCGAGGATCGCGTTGGCGCCGAGGCGCGACTTGCTCGGCGTGCCGTCGAGCTCGATCAGCAGGCGGTCGATCCCGGCCTGGTTCGTCGCGTCGCGCCCGCGCACCGCGGTCGAGATCTCCCCGTTGACGTTGGCGACCGCCTTCGTGACGCCCTTGCCGAGGTAGGCGTCGCCGCCGTCGCGCAGCTCCGTCGCCTCGAACTCGCCCGTCGACGCGCCCGACGGCACGGCAGCGCGACCCCATGCGCCGGAGCGCAGGGACAGCTCGACCTCGACGGTCGGGTTGCCCCGGCTGTCGAGGATCTGGCGGGCGTGGACGTGCTCGATCTGGCTCATTCGGTGGGCTCTCCTGGTCGGGGGGCGGCAGCGGCGTCGTGGAGCATGCGGCCGCGCACGTAGTAGGCGAGTTGCTCGTCGGGCGTGAGATCCTCCCAGGCGCGGCCGTCGCGCGACGCCAGGTCTGCTGCCGCCTGCACGCGGCCGCGGAAGCGCTCGCTGGAGGCGCGCAGCGCCAGCTCCGGATCCACCTTCAGCTTGCGCGCGACGTTGACGGCGGCGAACAGCACGTCGCCGAGCTCGTGGAAGCGCGCGTCGCGGGCGGCGTCGCCCTCCGGGGCCACAACGGCCTCCAGCTCGTCCAGCTCGTCGCGCAGCGACTGCAGCGGCCCCTCGACGCCCGGGAAGTCGAAGCCGGACGTGGCGGCGCGGCGCTGCACCTTGCGCGCGTGCAGCAGCGACGGCAGGTTCTCCGGCACCTCGCCGAAGATCCCCGGCTCGCGCCCCTCCTCGCCCTGCTTGATCTGGTCCCAGTTGCGCAGCACCTCCGCCGCGTTCTCGACCTCCACCTCGCCGAACACGTGCGGATGGCGGCGGATCAGCTTCTGGCGGCAGTGCTCTGCGACGGCGGCGAGGTCGCCTGCGCCGCGCTCCTCCAGGAGGAGTGCGAGGAAGTGCACCTGGAACAGCACGTCGCCAAGCTCGTCGAGCAGCTTCCCGTCGTCGCGACGGTGCGCGGCGTCGGCGAGCTCGTACGCCTCCTCCAGCGTGTGCGGGACGATCGTGCGCTCGTCCTGCTCGCGGTCCCAGGGACACTCGCGCCGCAGGCGCCGCGTCAGCTCGTCGAGGCGCAGGAGCGCCTCCGTCGTCTGCGGCCGGCTCGCGCTCACGCGCGGGAGCTTATCTCGCGGTCGTGCTGCTGCCCGACGCGGGCGGCGTCGCGCCCGTCGACGTCGTTCTGGGAGCCGGCGCGTTCTTGCAGAGCTGGACGACGAAGCCCTGACGGCAGTTCGTCTTGCCCTTCCAGTTGTCCTGGAAGTCTCTTATGAACGTGCTCATCTTCGTCTGCTGACCCTGCTGCTGGAGCAGTGCTCTGATCTGCGCTCTCGCGTCGGCGAGCGACGTCTGTCTGGCGGGCGTGACGCCCGTGACGCGCAGGACGTACCAGCCGAACTGGCCTCTGACCGGTCCGACGATCACGCCCTTTCTGGCGGTGAAGGCGGCCTGGTCGAACGCTCTGTCCTGCTGGCCCGCGCTGACGCCCTTGAGGACGCCGCCGGTCGCCTTCGACGCGGCGTCGGTCGAGTACTGTCTCGCGGCCGCAGCCCAGCTCGTCCCACCCTGGACGGCGCTCTTGGCGGCGTTCGCCTGCGCCTCGCTTCTGGTGAGGATCAGTTCGACGTCGCGCCGCTCGGGCACCGCGAACTGCTGCTGGTTTCTTTCGTAGTAGCTCTGGATCTGCGCGTCGGTGACGGGCGCGGAGCTGTTCTGGATCTTTCTCGTCAGCTTCTGCGCGAGCACCTGGGTGCGGAGGCGCTCGAGGACGTCGTCCTCGGTCATGCCCGACTGTCTGAGGAATCTGTCGTACGCTCTGGCGGTCGGGAAGGACTGTCTCTTGGTCGTCGCGAGCTGTCTCTCAACTTCCGCGTCGGAGACGCTGACGCCCTGGTCCTTCGCTTCCTTCTCTATCCACAGATTCTGAATCAGCGTGGCCATCGTCTGCTGGACGAGCGCTTCGTTCTGCTGTCTGCACTGAGCGCGCAAGGTGACATCCGTCGGCGCGGGCTGGCCTCTCGCCGTTCTGGTGTTTCTGCGCAGGCTGGCAATGCATCTCGTGAACGTCGGCGGGTCGGGGATCACGACCGCGGCGCCGCCCTGAGCGGAGCCCTGCGCGGTGATCAGGGCCCACTTCTCGTAGTCGGCCTTCGTAATCGGCGTGCCGTCGACGCTGGCGACCGCGTTGCTGGGAACGCTGTTGTCGCTGCTGCTGCCGCATGCGACGAGCGCGATTGCGGCCACAAAAAAGGCGCTGAGCGCCAGAAGGTTTCGAAGTGTTTTCCTCACGAGCAGGGGCACTCTAGCGAACCAGAAGAGGCTGTGCGTCAGTTGCGCCAATCGTTATCCAATTTTTAGCGAACCGCGTGCGCTACGCGGCTTCCCGGGTGACTGCGAGCAGCACGTCGGCGGCGCGGACGACCGCTGGGAAGCGCGCCGCCGGATCCTCCGGAACCCGCATCGACAGCTGCGACTTGCCGGACTCGTAGAGCGCCTCCGGGATCTCCTCGCGGATCCGCTTCGCGCGGCGCGAGTCGAGCTCGATCGGCGTCACGGCCAGCCGGCCGCCCTTGAAGCTGACGGCGCGCGCGCCCGCCTCGCCGAGCTTGATGCGCGCCTGCTGCAGCAGCAGCAGGTTCTCGAGCGGCTGCGGGAGGGGGCCGAAACGGTCCTCCAGCTCGCCGCGCAGGTCGTGCAGCTCCGCGACCTCGCGCGCGCCGGCGATGCGCCGGTGGACGTCGATCTTCGCCTGCTCGTAGGGGACGTAGTCGGCCGGGACGTAGGCGTCGACGTTGACGTCGAGCCGCACCGGCTCGCGCTCGTCCTCGGCGCCCCCGTCCTCCCCGCCGAGCTCCGCGACCGCGTCGTCGAGCATCTGCATGTACAGCTCGAAGCCGAGCGCGGCGACGTGCCCGGACTGCTCGTCGCCGAGCAGGTTGCCGGCCCCGCGCAGCTCGAGGTCGCGCATCGCGACCTTGAAGCCGGCGCCCAGCTCCGTGTAGTCCGAGAGCGCGGACAGCCGCTGCGCCGCGTCGGGCGTCAGCGCCGCCGCGGAGGGATACAGCAGGTACGCGTAGGCGCGCTCGCGCGAGCGGCCCACGCGACCGCGTATCTGGTAGAGCTGCGCGAGCCCGAAGTGGTCGGCGCGCTCCACGATCAGCGTGTTCGCCTGCGGGATGTCGATGCCCGACTCGATGATGCTCGTGGCCACGAGCACGTCGGCCTCGCCGCGCAGGAACGCCAGCATCCGCTGCTCCAGCTCCCTCTCGTCGAGCTGACCGTGCGCGACGACGAAGCGCGTCTCGGGGCACAGCGCGCGCAGCCGCTCCGCCGTCTCGTCGATCGTCTCGACGCGGTTGTGCAGGAAGAACGCCTGTCCTCTGCGAGCGCGCTCGCGCTCGATCGCGGCCTTCACGAGCTGCTCGTCGTACTCGCCGACGTACGTCTTGACCGGACGACGGCCCTCCGGCGGCGTCTCGATCACCGACAGGTCGCGGATGCCGGCGATCGACATCTGCAGGGTGCGCGGGATCGGGGTCGCGCTCATCGCCAGCACGTCGACTCTCAGCTTGATCTGCCGCAGCAGCTCCTTCTGCTTGACGCCGAAGCGCTGCTCCTCGTCGACGATCAGCAGGCCCAGCTCTCTCGCGCGCACGTCGCGCGAGAGCAGGCGGTGCGTGCCGATCAGGATGTCGGCTCTGCCCTCCCCGAAGGCCTTGATCGCCGCTCTCTGATCGGCCGCCGGGCGGAAGCGCGAGACGTGCTCGATCGTGAAGGGGTAGTCCTTCAGCCGCTCGCGGAAGGTGCCGTAGTGCTGCTGGGCGAGGATCGTCGTCGGCACGAGCACCATCACCTGCTTGCCGTCGTTGGCGGCCTTGAAGGCGGCACGCAGCGCGACCTCCGTCTTGCCGTAGCCGACGTCGCCGCAGATCAGGCGGTCCATCGGGCGCGCCGTCTCCATGTCGATCTTCACCTGCTCGATCGCCTCGCGCTGGTCGGGCGTCTCGCGGTAGGGCCAGGCCTCCTCGAAGTCGCGCTGCCAGTCGGTGTCGGGCGGGAACGCGTGCCCCTCGCGGCGGCGGCGCTCGGCGTAGAGGTTGATCAGCTCGCCGGCGAGCTCCTGCGCCGCTCTGCGAGCGCGCGACTTGATCGTGTCCCAGCGCGTGCCGCCGAGCTTCGAGAGCGGCGGGTGATCGCCGCCCGCGCCCACGTAGCGGCTGATCTTGGCGAACTGGTCGACGGGCAGGAAGACCTTGTCGGTGCCCGCGTACTCGAGGTTCAGGTAGTCGCGCGTGACGCCGGCGACCGTCTTCGTGTCGAAGCCGGCGAAGCGCGCGAGGCCGTGGTCCTCGTGGACGACGATGTCGCCGGTGCGCAGGTCCGTGAAGGAGCGCAGCGCGCCGCGGCGGCGGCCGCCTTGCGTCGCTCCGCCCGTGCGCCCGGCGCGGCGGCGGAACAGGCGGTGCTCGGGGATCACGGCGAGTCTGAAGCCGGGCGCGACGAAGCCGTCGCGCAGGCGCGCCTCGGCGAACGCGAGGTCGGCGCCCTGGGGGGCCGCGCCGTTCACCCAGCGGACCTTCAGGCGGCCGAGGTTGTAGGCGGCGCGCTCGCCCTCGCCTCTGGCGGCGAACGCGATCACCGTCCGGTAGCCGGAGCGCACGAGCTTCTCGAGCTCCGGCTCGGCGTCCTTGACGCTGCGCGCGGCGACGTCCGCCGCCTGGCCCCGGAACTGGTGCGGCTGATCCTGGTCGATCGCCGACAGGCGGACCTTGGCGCGCACGTCGAGGGCGGTCTCGATCGCGCCAGGGGCGATGTAGAGATGGTGCGCGTCGTCGTCGTGGAAGGCGTTGACGACGTCCTGCCAGTGGTCCGTGAGCGCAGGCGCGATCTCCTCCTCCGCGGCGACGAGCACGGCCGCGTCGGGGACGAGGTCGAGCATCGCGTGGAAGTCGTCGACCGGCAGCAGCTCGGCGACGTCGGGGCGTTCGGCGGCATCGGCCAGCGACGCGACCTCGGCCAGCTCGCGATGCTCGGCGGCCAGCTCGGCGGCCGGCGCGACCTCGACTTCGTCGACGTCGCCGAGCGAGCGCTGCGTAAAGGTGGAGAACCAGCGCAGCGACTCGATCTCGACGTCGAACAGGTCGACGCGGATCGCATGGTCCTCGGTCGCGGGGAAGACGTCGAGCAGGCCGCCGCGGATCGCGAACTGGCCGCGGTCCTCGACCTGTTCGACGCGCTCGTAGCCGGCCGCGACCAGCTCGACGGCGCACTCGTCGAGGTCCAGCAGGTCGCCTCTCCTGAGCGTGAAGCCGTGCGGCCGCAGTCTCGGGTCGGGGACCTTCTCCGAGAGGGCCACGGCCGAGACGACGACGACCGGCGCGAGGCCGTCGCCGGCGGGCGGCGGATCGAGCAGCGCGTCGAGCGCGGCGACGCGCAGCCCGACGAGGTGCGGCGGCGGCGCGAGGTGCGACTCGTACGTGACGCCGCGGCTCGGATAGAAGCGGACGGGCCGCGGCGCGAGCCAGGTGCGCAGATCGGCCGCGAGGTCGCGTGCATGGCGGTCGTCGCCGGCGACGACGAGCAGGGGCCGCTGCGGGTCCTCCTGAGCGAGCGCCGCGACGACGTAGGGCTTCAGCGAGACGGACACGAACGCGCGCCCGCCGTCTCTGGCGAGCTGGGTCGTGGCCGGGTCGTCGGCGGCGTAGGCGAGGAGGGCGCTGAGCATCTGACGGGCACGCAGAACGACCGCGCCGGTGGGTGCGCGGCCTTCCGATTCGAGTGTACGCGGCGAGGGTGGCGGTCCGCGGTGCGGCGGCGCGGATGCCAGCGGAGCTAGAGCTCGCGGGCGCCGAGCACGATCGACTCGGCGACGTCGGCGGAGTCGGCGACCAGCGCCTCGACGTCGGCCTTCGGCTCGCGGAAGCGACCGAGGACATACGCCGCAACCCGGTCCGGGTCCGTCGTCGGCGGCCGGTCGACCCCGATCCGCACGCGCGCGAAGTCCGCCGACCCCAGCTCGCGCTTCAGGGACTTCAGGCCGTTGTGGCCCGCCAGCCCCCCGCCGACGCGGGCCCGGATGTCGCCGAACGGCAGGTCGATCTCGTCGTGCAGCACGAGCACCCGCTCGAGCGGGACTCTCAGCGCGCCGCGCGCAGGGCCGGCGGAGCGGCCGGCCTCGTTCATGTACGTCTGCGGCAGCAGCACGGCGACGTGCGGACGCTCGGCGCCGACACCCGGCGATCCGACCCGCCCGTCCGTGATCAGTCCCGCGTACTTCTTCTTCGCGCGCGGGAGCTCCCAGCGCGTCGCGAGCAGGTTCGCGACCTCGAAGCCGACGTTGTGGCGCGTTCCGGCGTACTCGGACCCGGGGTTGCCGAGTCCGACGATCAGCCAGTCGATGCGCGCCGCCCCTGGCAGGCGCACGGCACCACCAGTGCGGCTACTCGCCGCCGTCCGAGGAGTCGCCCTCGGCTGCGGCTTCGCCGTCGCCCTCGCCGACGACCTCGGTCTCCTGCTCGATCTCCTCGTCGGCCTCGGTCGAGAGGCGCGGCGGGGTGAGCGTGACGACCACCGTCTCGGCGTCGTCGAGCAGCGTGACGCCCGCGGGCGCCGCGACGGCCTCGAGCGTGATCGTGTCGCCGATCTCGGCGGCCGACACGTCCAGCTCGATCGTGTCGGGGATCTCGTTCGGGAGCGCCTCGATGTTCAGCTCGCGCGTGACCTGCTCCAGCACGCCGCCGGACTTGACGCCGGGAGCGTCCTCGGTGCCGAGCAGCTCGAGCACGACGGTCGTGGTGATTCTCTGTCTGAGGTCGACGCGCAGCAGGTCGATGTGCATCGTGTCGCCCGTGACCGGGTGGCGCTGCTGGTCCTTGAGCACGACCGGCGTCTCGCCCTCGCCTTCGACGGTGAGGGTGATGACCGCGCCGCCGTGCGCCAGCGCCTGGCGCAGCAGGCGCGCGTCGACCTGGAAGGCGATCGGCTCGCCCTCGCCGCCGTAGACCACGCCCGGGACGAGTCCGGTGCGGCGGAGGCGGCGGGTTGCCCGCGACCCCTCGACGGAGCGGGGGGCGACGCTGAGCGTTGTCGTGTCGTCGGCCATGAGCGGCGAGCAGCTTAGCGCAGGCGAGCATTTCTCTGCGCGCCGCCTGGCGCACGCCGCTACGCTGAACAGATGGGAGACGAGACGCTGCTCGTCGCACTCCTGGGTGGTCTGCATCTGCTCGGGTTCGGCTTCGCGGCCGTACTGCTGCTGCCGCTGCTGCGCGACGAACGCGTCATGCCCGCCCGCCGCAGCGAAGAGGAGGACGACGGAGGCGGCGGCGGGAACGACCGCCTCGCCCCCACGCCGCCGCGCGGCCCGGGCCCCGGCGGCCTCCCGCTGCCGGACGCGGCACCCGCGCGCGTACGCCTGCGCGAGCCGGCGCGGCTCGCGGATCTACTGCCGCCGCCCGCGCGCCGCCGGCGCGAGCACGCGCCGGCGCCGGCGCGCACCCCGGCGCGGCGCTAGACGCGCCGCGCGTCAGCGCGTCACGTACTGGCGCACCTTTCTCTGCTCCGCCGCCAGCGCGGCGAAGCCGGGCTTCTCCGTCCAGTCCAGCCGCACGAGGCCCTTCTGGTGCAGCGGGGGCGTGCCCCACGGGTTGCCGCCGCCCCAGAACGGGCGCACGCGGAACTCCTGCAGCGCCCAGTAGACGCTGCCGGTCAGCCACGGCTTCGACGCGAACACGCCGAGGTGGAAGCGGACGAAGTCCTCCTGGAACTGGTAGGTGCCCTTCTCCTCGAGCGGGCCGTCGCGGTTCGCCTCCGCGCCGTACTCCGTGACCGCGATCGCCTTGCGCGGGTAGCAGCGGCGCAGGTCGTCGAGGAAGCTCGACAGCTGGTCGCGGTCGGCGATGTTGCCGCCGAAGCCCGTGTACCAGCCGAAGTAGTCGTTCATCCCGAGCAGGTCGATCGGGCCGTAGGCCGCCTGGCACGGCGTCTCCGGATGGCCGGCGAACGCGAGCGCGACCGGCCGCGTGGGGTCGAGCTGGCGCACGAGCGCGGCGGCGGTGGCGACGTAGGAGGCCTGGTGCGGACCGGCCACGCTCGCCATCTCGTTGCCGACCGACCACGCCGCGACGGACGGGTGGTTGCGGTTCGCGAGGATGTTCGCTCTCAGCTGGTCGAGCGCGACGTTGCGGAACAGCGGGCGGCCGAGGTCGGCCTCGGGCAGCTGGTAGGTCGCCGGGATCTCCGACCACAGCAGGATCCCCTTCTCGTCGGCGAGGTCCTGGAAGTCGGGGTCGAGCGGGTAGTGCGCGCGCAGGAACGTCGAGCTCGACTCCTTCATCAGCCCGATGATCCGCAGGCGCGTCGCGTGGTCCATCACCGGCCCGTTCGCGAGCGTGTCCTCGTGCAGCGCGACGCCGCGGAAGTGCACGACGGTGTTGCCGTTGAGGATCAGCTGGCCGGCTCTGTTGACGGCCAGCGTGCGGATGCCGGTGCGCAGCGTGTAGCCGGCGGCCGGCGTCGCTCTCGCTCTGCCCTGCGCCGCCGTCGCGGCGAGCCGCACGTCGTAGAGGTTCGGGTGCTCGGGCGACCACAGCTTCGGCCGTCTGACGACGAGCGAGCGGGTGAACGTCGCGCGGCCGCGCGCGGGGATCGCCACGGTGCCGAAGTCGATCGGCGCTCTGCCGAAGCGCCCGCCGAGCTGCACCAGCTGCGTCGCGTGCGAGAGGTTGCGGACGATCGCGCCGGCGGTGATCGTCGCGGGGCCGCGCGGGCTCGCGAGTCTCGTCTGCACCTGCACGTCCTCGACGTCGACGCGGTCGACCGCGCGCACCGAGACCTCGCGCAGCAGGCCGCCGTAGTTCCACCAGCCGCCGGGCGGGACCGGGATCTCGCCGGGCGCGCCGACGGGATCGGCCGACGGGCGGCGGTTGTCGACGCGCACGACGAGGCGGTTGACGCCGCCGCGGCTCACGTTCGGCAGGTCGAGCTCGAACGGCACGTAGCCGCTCACGTGATCGTCCAGCTTGCGGCCGTTGAGCCACACCGTCGCGCGGTAGTTCGCGGACTCGAAGCGGGCGATCCACTCGAGCGCTCTGTCGCGCGAGGGCAGGCGGAAGTCCTTGCGATACCACGCGATCGAGCCGAGGAAGCTCGCCTGGCTGTCGTCGCCCGTGTTCCATGCGCGGGGGACCGTCGTCGTGCTCCAGCCGTCGGTGCCGGTCTGCCCGTAGAAGCGCTGGGCGAGGCCGGCGTCCGTCGGGTCGAGGCGCATCAGCCAGGAGCCGTCGAGCAGGTAGCGCGCGTCCTGGCCCTCGATCGCGTGCGGTCTGGCGCTCGGCGTCTCGACGGTGTAGGGCGGCGCGGTGCCGCCGGCGGCCGCATGCGCGGCGGCCGGCACCGTCAGCGAGAGCACGAGCGCGAGCAGGGGGAGGAACGGCGAACGGCGACGCATCAGCTCGGGAGGGTACGACAGCGGCGGGACGGGCGGGTCACGGACAGGCCGCCTGATGGCCGATCGGGCGGCTGAGCGCGCGCAGCTCGACCGACAGGCCGGCGACCGGGTCGCCGCCGCGGTGCACGTCGACGCACTGCACGATCGTCGTGCGCGACGGCGTCTTCCAGACGACGCGCGCGACGCCGTCGTGCCCGCCGAGCGAGAAGCTCGTCGAGGCGTCGAGGCGCACCAGCACGATGCGGCCGGGGCTGCGCAGGCGAGCCGCGGTCGCGCGCGCGTCGGCGACGCACGACGGGCGCTGCGCGCAGCCCTCGAGCTGCGCGATCATCGCGTCTGCGTCGCCGCGCGCCTGGGCGCGCAGGAGGTCGACGATCGCCGACTGCTCGGCGCCGTTCGCGTTCAGCACGCGCGCGAGGCCGACGCTGATCGCGAGGAACAGCGCCAGGCCGAGCACGAGCAGGAGGATCCGCGCCGGACGCCGCATCGCGGCGGCATCATCGCCGATCCGCGTCAGAGCAGCGGCGGGGCGGGCGGGGGTGGCGAGGACGGCTCCTCCCCGCTCAGCTCGAGGAAGCGTTCGACGGACGTCTCCTGCCGGTCCAGCCGCGCGGCCAGCTCGTGCGCGTGCTCCGCCGCCAGCTCGGCGAACTCGGCGAGGCAGCGCTGCGGGTCGTCCGGCAGCGGGTAGATGCGCGCGAGATCCTGCTGCGCGCACGCGATCCCCAGCGGCGGGCGGCCCGCCGCGAGCGTGCGCGCGCCGCAGACCGGCGCGACGACCAGCTGCCGCTCCGGTGCGACGAGCGCGACCGGCAGCAGGCGGTGCGCCGGCAGGCGCGTCTTGAGCTCGAGCGAGCGCTCGACCGTCACGCCGCCTTCGGCGAGCGCTTCGAGCGGCCCGCGCCAGACGTCGAGCACGGTGTCGGCGCCGACGAGCGCGTCGCGCAGGGCGGTCGCCTGCTCGAGGTAGAGGCGCTCGGCCTCCTCGCGGTCCTCGGCGTCGCCGAGGTCGAGGTCGCAGGGCACGCGCAGCAGCTCGCGCGCGGCGATCGTCTCGCCGGCGCCGCGGCGCCCGCACGCGACGTACGTCTGGACCGTGCCGAGGTCGCGGCGGCCGTGGAAGACGACGGTGACCGCCTCGCTGAGCGGCAGGCCGTCGACCGCGAGCGAGACGGCGGCCGCGTCGGAGGCGTCGAGCAGCGCCCTGCGCAGCAGCTCCTCGGCTGCGCCGTCGTCGGGGGGATGGGCTGCGTCGGTCATGCCGCCACCATGTCCTCGAAGGGCCGTCTCGTGTGAGACAGGATAGTCCGCCCCACGGCGGGTAGGCTTCGGTCGATGAAGCTGCTCTACAAGCCCTTCGGGCTGATCGCCGGACTCGCCGGCGGAATGCTCGCGCGCCGCGTCTTCGACGCCGTGTGGGGGCGGATCGACGACGCCGAGCCGCCGAAGCCGACGACGGAGCGGGCGAGCTGGCCGAGAGTGCTCGGTGCGGCAGCCGTCCAGGGCGCGACCTTCGCGACGACGAAGGCGCTCGTCGACCGCGCCGGCGCCAGAACGTTCCAGCACCTGTTCGGCATCTGGCCGGGCGAGCGCGAGCCGGACAAGCCGTAACGCGGCGGCGCCGCGACGGCGCTCCCGCCCCAATCGCTTCTGGTAGTAATGCTCAATGGCCAGTCGCTCCCAACGGGGGAGTCGGGCGGCGGCCGCACCAGCGACACCGGGGGACGGGCGGCTCGCAGCCGCGCGCGACGCCTCGCTCGTCCGTGCGCTGCGCGCCCACGAGCACCGATCGGCGGCGCTGCTGCTGGGTCTCGTCGTGCTCGTGTACCTGTGGCCGGCGCTCGTCCAGGGGCACGTGCTGTCGCCGACGGCGCTGCTGTACCTGCAGCCGCCGTTCCGCGCCGTCGCCCCGCCCGGCATCGAGCACTGGATGAACGGCGACCTCGGCGACGCTCCCTTCACCTACTACCCGTGGGACGTGCTCGCGCGGCGCTTCATCCACGCCGGGACGTTCCCGGCGTGGAACCCCTACGCGTTCGCCGGCACGCCGCTGCTGGCGAACTCGCAGATCGCGTGGCTCAGCCCCTTCAGCCTGCCGCTGTGGATCCTCCCGCTGAACTACGGGCTCGGGGTCGCCGCCGCGCTGAAGCTGTGGATGGCCGGTTTCGGCACGTACCTGCTCGCGCGCGAGCTGTACCTCGGCTTCTGGCCGGCGATCGTCGCCGCCGTGGCGTTCGCGCTCTGCTCCTTCAACGTCGTCTGGCTCAGCTACGGCGTGTTCGTGTCCGTCGCCGCGATGCTGCCGTGGGCGCTGTGGCTCACCGAGCGGATCGTGCGCCGCGGGCGCCCTGCGGACGGGCTGTGGCTCGCGGGCGTGCTGGCGGTCGCGCTCACCGCCGGCCATCCGGGAACCCAGGTGCACCTGCTGGCGGCGGTCGGCGTCTACGCGCTCGTGCGGACGGCGACGGCGATCGGGATAGGGCGGCGCACCCGCGGCCGGCGACTCGCGCTGGTGGGCGGCGCGGCGGTCGTCGCGCTGCTGGTGGCGGCCGTGGTGCTGCTGCCGGCCGACCGCGCGGCGCTCGACACGACCGGCGCGGCCGCCCGCGCGCACGGCGCGCCGAGATTCGCCGGCTCGCAGATGCCGTTCGGCGTGCTGCGCACCGCGCTGTTCCCGGACTGGTGGGGCCGGCCGAGCGAGGGAGTCCAGGCGAGTCCCGGCCCGGTCGCGATCAGCTACCGCGAGCGCACCTTCTACGCCGGCGGGGTCACGCTCGTGCTCGCGCTGATCGCGCTGCTGGCCCCGGGCGGGTGGCGGCGCAAGGCGCCGTTCGCGGTGCTCGGCTTCCTGGGGGCGGCGATCGCCCTGCGCCTGCCCGGCCTCTACGACGTGGTGATCCGCCTGCCCGGGTTCGACCGCATCCAGAACTCGCGCGTCTACGTCGTGCTGCTGCTCGCGCTGGCGGTGCTCGGAGCGTTCGGGCTGCAGGCGATCGTCGACGCGCGCGGGCGCATCGGCCGGGGGTGGATCGCCTTCGGGGCGGCGCTGCTCGCAGCGGTCGTCGCGATCGCCGCGATCGGGCCGAGCGGCGGAGACTGGTCGACGGCGCTGAAGCACGCGGCGCGACGCACGGGCACCGCGGACCCGGACGTGCTGTCGCTGGCGAGCGTGCTGACGTGGCTCGTGCTCGCCGCCGCGCTCGCGGCGATCGTGCTGCTCGTACGGCGGCGGCCGCGGTGGGCCGCTGCGGTGGCGGCGCTCGTCGCGCTGGTCGTCGCGTTCGACCTGCTGCACTTCGCGCACGGCTTCCAGCCGATCGGCCCGGCCGCGACGGTCGTGCCGCCGCGTACGCCCGCGGTCGCCTATCTCGAGCGCCATCGCGACGCGGGCCGCATAGTGGGCATCCAGGCGATGGATCCCGACTGGTCGACGATCTACGGCCTGCGCGACGTGCGCGGCTTCGACCAGCCGCTTCCCACCCTGCGCTTCTTCCGCCTGTGGCGGACGATGGACCCGACCGCCGACCCGTTCAGCCTACGGACGGTGACCGAACGCAGCCCGCAGGTGCTCGGCCTGCTCGGCGCCCGCTACGTGATGCTGCCGCCGGGCACCGACCCGGGCCTCGGCGAGCTGAGACGCGTGTACGACGGCTCCGACGCGACGATCTACGAGAACCGCCTGGCGGCGCCGCGCGCGTTCGTGGCGCGCATTGTGCGGATCGCGCCCGGCGCCGACGCCGAGTTCGAAACGATCGGCGAACCCCGCTTCGACCCGCGGCGGGACGCGACGCTGCGCACGGCCGAGCTCGACGGCGCGTCGCCGCCGACGCGCGGCGGCGCCGGCTCCGCGCGCGTCGTCGACGAGCGGAACGCATCGGTGACGCTGCACACGCGGCTCGCGAGCCGCAGCCTCGTCGTGCTCGACGACCAATGGGCGCCGGGCTGGTCGGTCGCGGTCGACGGACGGGCGGCGCAGGCGCTGCAGGCGAACGCGGTGCTGCGCGCGGTCGTCGTGCCGGCCGGGGAGCATCAGGTCGTGTGGAGCTACCGCGTCCCGGGGCTGCGGCTGGGGGCGGCGCTCAGCGTGCTGGGGCTGGCGCTCGCGGCGGCGTGGGGCGTGGCGCTGGTCGTGCGGGGGCGGCGGCGCAACGGGAGCGTCGCCGCACCCTCCTAAGCGGCCGGCGGCGGTCCGCCGCCGCCGCGCAGCACGAAGCCGCGCTCGGCGAGTGCGGCGAGCTGGTCCTCGAAGGTGCCGAAGTCGCGCGTGAGGAGCGCGTCGAGCGGGCGGCCGGCCGGTCCCTCGGCGCGCACCCAGCGACGCAGCACCGGCGCACCGGCGCGCTCCTGCGCCTCCGCCAGCAGGTCGAGCAGGATCCCCAGCTCGGGTCGGTGGTCGAGCTGGCCGGACAGCAGCTCGAGCGGGTCGGCGGCGAGCGCCGCGCACAGCTCCTCCTCGGACAGGCCGAGCAGCTCCATCAGGCGGGCGGCGCGGTCGGCGGAGGAGGCCAAGGGCCTCAGAACAGCTGGTTCTCGCCGCGGAAGACCTCGGACACCGAGCCGTCGGTGAAGATCTGGCGGATCGAGGAGGTCAGCAGCTCCGCGCACGGCAGCACGGTGATGTTGTCCGGGGCGCCGTCGCGCAGCGGGATCGTGTCGGTGACGACGATCTCGTCGAAGGCGGCGGCGGCGAGGTTCTCCCAGGCGTTGCCGGAGAAGACGGCGTGCGTTGCGGCTGCCAGGACGCGCGTCGCGCCGGCGTCGCGGACCGTCTGGGCGGCGGCCTTGAGCGTGCCGGCCGTGTCGATGATGTCGTCCACGAGCACGGCCGTCTTGCCCTTCACGTCGCCGATCACGTAGCCGATCTCGGCGACCTGCTGGGCCGGGCGCTCCTTGTTGAGGATCGCCAGCTCGGCGCCGATCGTGGCGGCGAACTTCTTGTTCAGCTTCACGCGGCCGGCGTCCGGCGAGACGACGACGAGGTCCTCGAGGCCCTGGTCGGCGAAGTATCTGGTGAGCATGAACATCGCCGTCATGTGGTCGCACGGCTTCTGGAAGAAGCCCTGGATCTGGCCGGAGTGGAGATCCATCGTGAGGATCCGGTCGATCCCCGCGGTCTCCAGCATGCGCGCGACGAGGCGGGCGCTGATCGGCTCGCGCGGCGCGGACTTCTTGTCCTGGCGCGAGTAGCCGTACCACGGGGAGACGGCGATCACGCGGTGCGCGGAGCCGCCGACCGCCGCGTCGACCATCTCCAGCAGCTCCATCAGCGCGTCGTTGGCGGACAGGCCCATGCGCGGGTTGCCGCAGATCGGCTGCACGATGAAGACGTCAGCGCCGCGGATCGACTCCTCGTAGCGGCAGTAGACCTCGCCGTTGGAGAACGTCTTGAGCGTGACGCCGCCGAGGTCGATCCCCAGCTTGCCGGCGATGTCGTTCGCGAGCGCGGGGTGCGCGCGGCCGGCGAACAGCATGAGCTGCTTGTCGTAGCCGATGTCGAGCTTGCTTCCCGGACGCTCCTGCGGCTCGGCTGCGCTCATCTTGGTGGCGAGTCTACGCCTGGTCGGTGACGTCACGGTGCTCATGTCTCGGCGCGCTCCTTGGTCCGCTCGTCGTAGCCCTCGACGTTGGCCTGGCGCGCGCGCGCGATGCCGAGCGCGCCCTCCGGGACGTCCTCCGTGATCGTGGAGCCGGCCGCGGTCCAGGCGTCGTCGCCGACCGTGACGGGGGCGACGAGCGAAGTGTGGACGCCCCCGTGCACGTTCGCGCCGATCGTCGTGCGGTGCTTGCTGCGGCCGTCGTAGTTGGCGGTGATCGTGCTGGCGCCGAGGTTCGAGCCGGGGCCGACGTCGGCGTCGCCGAGGTAGGAGAGGTGCGGGACCTTGGCGCCCTCGCCGACGTCGGAGTTCTTGATCTCGACGAACGTGCCGACCTTGCTGCCCTCGCGCAGGAGCGTCTTGGGGCGCAGGTAGGCGAACGGGCCGACGGAGGCGCCGTCGCGGACCTCGCAGGAGGTGGCGTAGGAGTGCGGGATCGCGACCTCCGCCCCGAGCGTGACGTCGATCAGCGTGGTGAGCGGGCCGACGCGGCAGGCGGGGCCGATCGTCGTCGCGCCGAGCAGGCTGCTGAAGGGGAGGACCGTCGTGTCGGGCTGGATCTCGACGTCCACGTCGATGACGGTCGAGCCGGGGTCGACGATCGTGACGCCGTTCGCCAGGTGGCGGGCGTGGATGCGCTGCTGGGCGAGCTGGCGGACGAGCGCGAGGTCGCCGCGGTCGTTGATGCCGAGCGCGAGCGCCGGATCGTCGACCGTGTGGGCGGCGACGACCTTGTCCTGCCGGCGGAGGATCGGCAGCACGTCGGGGAGATACAGCTCGCCCTGGGCGTTGTCGGCTCTCACCTGCTGGAGGGCGTCGAGCAGGTCGCCGCCCTGGAAGGCGTAGACGCCGCCGTTGACCTCGCGGATCTCCATCTCGCCGGGGGTGGCGTCGCCGGGCTTCTTCGTCTCCACCACGCGCTCGACGGCGCCGTCGGGGCCGCGCACGACGCGGCCGTAGCCGGTCGGGTCGTCGAGGATCATCGTCAGCATCGTGGCGGCGGCGCGGTGTCTGGCGTGGGTGTCCGCCAGGTCGCGCAGCGCCTCGCCGGTCATCAGCGGCACGTCGCCGCAGACGACGATCACGGGCGCGTCGCGCTCGATGTGCTGCGCCGCGCTTGCGACCGCGTCGGCGGTGCCGCGCGCCTGCTCCTGGACGGCGAGGACGACGTCGGCCGTGTCGCCGGCCGTGGCCGTGACCATCGGCTCGAGCGCCCGGTCGGGGCCGCCCACGACGACGACCTTCTGCGCGCCCGCGTCGCGCGCGGCGGCGATCGGCCAGGCGATCACCGGGCGTCCGCACAGCGGATGCAGGACCTTCGGGGTCGCGGAGCGCATGCGCGTTCCCTGCCCGGCGGCGAGGATGACGACGACCGGCGCGGTCACGCGGCGGATGGTAGCCGGGTGCGGGCGAGGGCGCGGGGCGGCGTGGACGACCCCTCGGCAGCGCTTCGCACGGGCCCTAGAATCGGCTCGCCCCGTTGGGGGGTCGTCTAATGGCAAGACTCCGGCCTTTGGAGCCGGCTATCCGGGTTCGAGTCCCGGCCCCCCAGCTTCCGGAATTTGGCGGGTGCGGGTATTCGCACGCGCCAGGCCATGGTGAGGCAACCGGCGATCGGCACTCCAGCGTTGACTGCCTCGTCGACCGGGCCGGCACCCGCCGGCTACCCAACGCTGCCCGGCCAGGCGCCCCCGCCCGCGCCCACGAGGCTCACGAGCCCCGCCCCGCCAGCAGCTCCGAGTCCGTGAGCCGGCGCACCTCGCGTGAGTCCATCGCCGCGCCGAGCCCGCGCGAGGCATCGGCAACGCGAGCCGGATCGGCGAAGTTCGCGGTCGCGTCCACGATCGCTCGCGCGCGCGCCTCGGGCTCCGACGACTTGAAGATGCCGGAGCCGACGAACACTGCTTCGGCGCCGAGTTGGCGCACGAGCGCCGCATCGGCCGGCGTCGCGATCCCGCCTGCGCAGAAGAGCGGGACCGGGAGGGAGCCGGCCTGTGCCACGGCGCGTACGAGGTCGAGCGGCGCCCGCAGGTCCTTCGCCGCCCCCGCCAGCTCCGGCTCGTCGAGCACCTCGAGCCGGCGGATCGCGCCGCGGATGGCGCGCAGATGCCGCACAGCCTCGACGATGTCGCCGGTGCCGGCCTCACCCTTCGAGCGGATCATCGCGGCGCCCTCGCCGATTCGTCGCAGCGCCTCGCCCAGGTTCGTGGCGCCGCATACGAACGGCACCGCAAAGGCTCGTTTGTCGATGTGGTACTCCTCGTCCGCCGGCGTGAGCACCTCGGACTCGTCGACGTAGTCGACCTCCAATGCCTGCAGCACCTGCGCCTCGGCGAAGTGGCCGATGCGCGCCTTTGCCATCACGGGGACCGTGACCGCCTCCTGGATCGCCTGGATCATCTCGGGATCCGACATGCGTGCCACTCCACCCTCGCGGCGGATGTCCGCCGGCACGCGCTCGAGCGCCATGACCGCGCACGCTCCGGCGGCCACGGCGATACGGGCCTGCTCAGGCGTGACCACATCCATGATCACGCCGCCCTTGAGCATCTCCGCCATGCCGACCTTGACGCGGTGCGTCGCTTCGAAGATCTCTGGGGCGCTCGTCATGACTCGTCTCCGTGACGTCCGCCACCGTCCGGAAGAAGCGCGTCGCCGCGACGCAGCGATTCCTTCACGTGCTCGCGCATCGCACCGGCGGCCCGCGCCGTGACGCGGCCGTCGACACCCGGCAGCTCATGGCCGTCCAGCCGGTGGATCGGATGCACCTCGCGCAGCGACGACGCAAGGAAGGCCTCCTCGACGAGCGCCAGCTCGTCGGCCTCGATCGAGCGCTCGGTCACATCCTCGATCCTCAGCAGGTGCCGCCGAGTGATCGACGCCAGGATCCCGTCGACGAGCGGCGGGGTGCACAGCCGGCCCGAGCGGACGTAGAAGAAGGCGGAGGTGGGGCCCTCGAGCACGCGACCGTCAGGACGCACGAGCAGCGCGTCGTCCGCACCGCGCTCCGCCGCCAGGCGCCGCGCGAGCATGTTCCCGGCATAACTCAGCGATTTGACACCGTCCAGCACGCCCGTCGGTTGGTACGCGACCGTCGCGAGCGCGAGGCTCTCCGGCAGCTCGTGGATCTCCTCGACCACGGCGAGACGGAAGCCGCCGCGCGTGGCCACGAGACGCAGCGCGCCGTCGACCGGTCCCGTCGCGGACAGCAGCAGTGCGATGTCCCGCACGACGGCCTCGGGTGAGAACGGCAGACGCAGCGACTCGGCAGAGCGCGCCATCCGCTCGATGTGCTCGTCGAGCGCGAACGGCCGGCCACCGTACAGACGGACCACCTCGAACGCGCCATCGCCGCGCAGAAGCCCCTCGTCGCGTGCGTCGACCACCACCTCGTCGGGACGCATGAGTACGCCGTTTGCCACTGCGTGGAGTCGGTCGGAAGCGTTCATCGGTCGCATGATAACATAGGGGTCGACCGGTCGACCAATTATCTGTGGAGTGTTCGCTGCCATGCGTCTCATGCACGCGCGCCCGGAGCGCGCACTCGCGACGGTCGACCTTGCCGCGATCGAACGGAACCTCCGCTCGATCCGCGCTCGCCTCGATGGCGCGGCCGGTTTGTGCGCCGTCGTCAAAGCAGACGCCTACGGGCACGGGGCGCAGGCCGTGGCCCGCGTCGCACTTCGCGTGGGCGCCGAGCTGCTCGCGGTCGCGACGGCCGCCGAGGCGACGCGGTTGCGCGCGGCGGGCGTCGCCGCCCGCGTCCTGGTGCTCGGCGCGCTCACGGCCGAGGATCTGGCGCAGGCGATTGCCGCCCATGCCGAGGTGGTCGCGTGGCGCGAGTCGTTCGTGCGCCGCCTGGCCGGGTCCGGCGCGCGCGTGCACGTGAAGCTCGACAGCGGGATGGGTCGCCTCGGCGCGTGCGACGTCCCCGAGGCGACGCGCGTCGTCGAGCTCGTCCGCGTCGATCGCAGCCTGGCGCTCATGGGCGTGATGACGCACCTCGCCACGGCGGATGAGCACGGATCGCCCTTCATGGCCGAGCAGCTCGCGCGCTTCACACGATGGGCGCGCCCGCTCAAAGCAGCGCAGCCAGCGCTGACGATGCACGCCGCCAACAGCGCCGCGACCCTCGCGCACCCGGCGTCCCACCTCGACATGGTGCGGGTGGGCCTCGCGCAATACGGCCTGGATCCCTTCCAGCGCGACCCCGGGCGTTGGGGGCTGACGCCGGCGCTCTCGCTCACCTCCTACGTCGCCGACGTGAAGCCCTGCCGGCCGGGCGAGAGCGTCGGGTACGGACGCGCCTTCCTGGCGCAGCACCCGACGCGCGTGGCGACCGTGCCGATCGGCTACGCCGACGGGGTGCGGCGCGCGCTCGGCGGTCGCGGACGCGTTGCGATCGGCGATGCGCTCCATCCGATCGTCGGCCGCGTCAGCATGGACATGCTCGCGGTCGAGGTTGGCGTGCACGACGTCGCGCCGGGCGACACGGTCGAGCTGATCGGATCTCGCCTCCCGGCCGAGGCGATGGCCGCCGACCTCGACACGATCAACTACGAGATCACGTGCGGCCTCTCGTCCCGCGTGACGCGGCGGTACGTCAACGACTCAGACCGCAGCGAGAGTGGATAACCTGTAGACCGGTCGCCCAACGTGGCGTCTCCCTCATGAGCTCGAAGCCTCAGCCCATCCTTCCAGCAACGCTGCGCCTCGAGCCGCGGGAGGGGCCGCTCGCGGAGATCACGAGAAAGCTGCTCGCCTACCTGCTCTCGGGCGAGATCCAGCCCGGCGCGAAGATCCCGTCCGAGCGGCAGCTTGCAGACGGGCTGGGGGTCGGACGCTCCGCCGTGCGGGAGGCGATCAAGTCGCTCAGCCTGCTCGGCCTGCTCGACGTCCGCCAGGGCGACGGCACGTACCTGAGCCGTTCGGGCTCCGACCTGCTTCCACGCGTGATCGAGTGGGGCCTCCTGCTCGAGGAGCCGCGCATCATGGACCTGCTCGAGGCGCGCACGGAGATCGAGGTGATCGTGAGCGGCCTCGCAGCCGCTCACGCCGACGAGGCGGAGATCGCTGCGCTGCGCGAGCGGCTCGACGCGATGCGCACCGCCGGACCGGACGTCGACGCCTACGTCGAAGCGGACATCGCCTTCCACCTCCAGATCGCCCGTACGAGCGGCAACGACGTCTTCGCGAACCTGCTCACGAGCCTGCGCTCGCTGCTGCGCGTGTGGGCCGACCGCGTCCTTCACCACGCCGGCGAGACCGAGACGTCCCTCGCTGTGCACGCGCCGATCCTCGACGCGATCGCCGCCAGAGACGCCGAGGCGGCGCGCGCCGCCATGCGCGCCCATATGGAGCGCGCGAACCGCCGCCTGCGCGAGGCGCTCGACGCGCAGACGCGCGCTGACGGCGACGGCGCCTGATCCACGGAGTCCCCGACTAGACGCGCTGTGGGCGCAGGGCGTCTGCGACCGCCTGCAGGCGGGCGGCCATCAGCGACGGCGCGTTGAGCATGACCATGCTCGCGCCGCGCTCGCTCCATGCGCGCGCCTCCCCCTCGTCCGCTGCGAGCGTGCAGAGCGCGAGGTCATGGCGCGCGAGGACCGCGTCGGCGACGCGGTCGATCGCCGCGACGACGTCCGGATGGTCGAGCTGGCCGGGCCAGCCGAGCGACGCCGACAGATCGGCCGGCCCGATGAAGACGCCGGTGACGCCGTCGGCGTCGAGGATCTCCGGCACGCATGCGAGCGCCTCGGCGTCCTCGATCTGCACGATCAGCGCGATCTCCCGACTCGCGGCCTCGAGATGCTCTTCAGCCGCCCGGGTGCCGTGGCGCGCCGCGCGCGTCGACAGGGCGAGGCTGCGCCGTCCGTCAGGCGGATACCGCGTCAGCGCCGCCGCGCGGGCCGCGCCCTCCGCCGAGGTCACGTGCGGCACGACGATGCCATGTGCACCGGCATCGAGCGCACGCAGGATGTCCGGGCTCTGCTCGTCGCTGACGCGCACCAGCACGCGGATGCCTGCGCTGTCGGCGGCTCGGACGTGATGCTCGAGCTCGGTCATGCCACATGGGCCGTGCTCCATGTCGACCATCACGAAGTCGAAGCCGGAATGACCGGCGAGCTCGACGGTCGCGGCGGCCGGCATCTTGACGATCAGCCCGAGCAGCGGCCGTGCCTTACCGGATCCGGGTCCGGTGCCGTTGCCGATCCAGTCCATCCTCATCGCTCGCTTCCTGGAGCTCCCGCGCGGGGAGCGGTGAACGCACGCAGCTTCTCCTGCGCAGCGGCCTTCGTCGCCTCGACCGCGCTCGCCAGCAGCGGGCCGATCGCATCGCCTGCCGGCGGGGCCTCAGCGGTCGCCAGCAGCCCCGCGCGGAATGCGCGGCGCAGCTCGGTGTTGACGTTCAGCTTCGCCACGCCCAGCTCGATCGCCCGCTGGACCTCGTCGTCAGGGAGTCCCGAGGCGCCGTGCAGCACGAGCGGAACGGCGACGACCTCGGCGATCCGCGCGAGGCGCTCGAGGTCGAGCGTGACCGGCGCGGTCGGGATGCCGTGCACGTTGCCGACCGCGACCGCGAGCGCGTCGACGCCGGTCGCCGCGACGAACCCGGCGGCGACGCTCGGGTCTGTGAGTGCGCCCGCTTGCGCGTCGGTCGACTCGTCCTCGTCGCCGGCGAAGCCTGCCAGCTCGCCCTCGACCCATGCCCCGGCGTCGTGCGCGGCACGCACGACCCGCTGCGTGAGGCGCACGTTCTCCTCCAACGGCAGCGCCGAGCCGTCGAACATCACCGACGTGTAGCCCGCGTGCAGGCAGGCCTCGACCTCGTCCAGCTCGGTCGCATGGTCGAGATGGACGCCGACGACGGCGTCCGTCGAGCGCGCGAGGCCCAGCGCGAGCGCGACGAGCGGCTCCCGTCCGGCGTAGCGGAAGGCGCTCGAGCCGGCCTGCAGCAGCACCGGCACGCCTTCCGCCTCGGCCGCG
Source organism: uncultured Actinomycetes bacterium (assembly GCA_963812435.1). Classification (GTDB taxonomy): domain Bacteria; phylum Actinomycetota; class Thermoleophilia; order Solirubrobacterales; family Solirubrobacteraceae; genus Conexibacter. The sequence goes on along the minus strand of CAWEUZ010000002.1, from coordinate 1,073,513 downwards.
CGCACGACCGCGAGCCCCTGCTCGAGGTTGTAGATGCTGAAGCCGACGATGGCCCGCCCGCCATCGCGCGCAGCCTGCAGGTCGTCGGCGGCGAGACGCAGCGTCATGCCGCGCCCTTCAGGCGGCCGAGCGCCCGCGCGAGCGCCGAGCGATCGCCGACGTTGCCGGGAAACACGACGTAGCGAAGCCCCGTGCGAACGCTGCCCGCGCCCAGCTCCCACACCGACACCTGACCGGGGAACAGCTGCCCGAGCACCGTCGCGCGGCGCGCGCCGAGCGCTCGCGCCGCCATGTCGTGGGACGTGATCCCGCCCTTGGCGACGAGCCAGTCGAGCGGCACGTCGGCCGCGACCGCACGCACCACCTCGACGAGCGCGTCGGCGATCGCGGCGATCGCGGCGAGGCTGGCGGTGCCCCGAGCCGCCCGTGCCACCTGGCGGCTCGTCACAAGCGCCGCATCGCGGTCCGCCAGAACGGCCCGCAGCCGTGCGGCCGTCCGCGTCACGATCTCCCTGCGCGCGTCGAGGTCCGCCGCGAGCAGCTCCTCGACGTCGAGGGTCACGACTTCGAGCTCGTGACCGGCGCACGCCTCGGCGAGCTGCGCGGTCGTCAGCTCGGTATGCGAGCCGACGACGACGAGCCCGCGACCTGCCGGCATCGCGATCTCGCCTGCGGTCAACGGAGCGGCGGGCTCGCGGCCGGCGAACGCAGCGAGGAAGGACGGTCCCGTGCGGCACAGCAGGCGCAGGCCCTCCTGCTCGGCGAGCACGACGCCGTGCGCGAGCACCTCGAGGTCCGCCGCCTCGACCGCGTCGGCGACGACATAGCGGGCACGGCCGCGGGCCGCGAGCAGGCACTCGGCGACGCGATCCGGTCCACCCAGGCGCACGTCCTCGATCGCGATCGCCGCGACGGTCGTCTCCTTGCCTGCCCGCTCGCGCACCCACTCCACGAGATCGGACGAGCGGTAGCCGAACGCCGCATCCCGCGCGTAATCCGTCTCGCCTGCCCGCAGCCACCCGGCGCCGCGGCGTACGAGGTGCGTCCCGTTCACCGTCACGCGCCCCGCCTCGGGGAACGCCGGGCACACCAGGATGCAGTCGACCGGCTGCCCGGCACGCGCGAGCCCGTCCGCGAGCGCCTCCGGCTCGGCGGGAAAGTGTCCCCGCAACGTCGAGTCGCTGCGGCTGACAGCTCGCAGCCTGACGCCGAGCTCGCGCGCGACCGTCGCGAGGCGCTCGCCGATCTCGGCGTTGAGCGCGACCGCGCGCGCTTGCGGCAGCGCACGGCTGTTCGTGAGGATGCCGAACAACGGCTCGGCGGCCGCCATGCCCCAGGCAAGCTCATCGCGATCCCAGCGCGTGACCAGCGGCACGTCGCGGACGGTCTGCGTGCCGGTCGGGTCGTCGTCGACGACCGCCAGCTTGACCCCGCCGTCGCGCAGGCTGCGTCGCACCGCCTCGCGTGAGCCGGCGCGCGGTCGCACGGGAGGCAGGCGCAGGGCGTCGAGCGACGTCGGCGCCGAGCCGAGGAGGGGCATCGCAGGCGCCTCAGCCGCCGATGCGGTTCCAGCCGCGGCCATGATCCCCTACGGCCTCGGGAGCGTCGTCGCCGACGATCACGGTGTCCTCGAGCTTGACGAAGCCGACCTCGGGATCGGCGACCTGCGACTCGATCGACAGGACCATGCCCGTCTGCAGCGGCAGCTCCGCGTGCGCCGCCTCGTACGGCGGCGAGCCGGTGGCCGTCAGCCGCGGCGCCTCGTGCGTCACGAGGCCCGTGCCGTGCGCGAGGAACGACAGGTTCGCGCGGTCGTCGCACTCGGCGATCGCTGCATGAGCCGCCACGAACAGGTCGCCGCCGCGCGTGCCGGCGACGGCACGCGCCCGCACGGTCTGCTGGACGTGGTCGACTTGAGCCAGCAGCTCCTCGTGACGCGGCATCGGCTCGCCGAGGATCGCCATGCGCGTGAGGTCGGCGACCCAGCCGGCGCAGCTGGCGCCGGAGTCGAGCGACAGCACATCGCCGGCGGACAGACGTTGCCCGGAGGGGCCGCGGTTCAGGTCGGCGCCCGCCGCCACGAGCGCGTAGCAGAACAGCAGGCCCCTCCGGGTCTCCTCGAGCCGCAAGCGCTCGAAGACATCGGCCTTGGTCTCGCCGACGCGCGTGCCGGCGAAGGTCGCCAGCATCGCGTCGACGACGGCAATCGAGCTTCGCCGGACGATCTCCAACTCGTGCGGGCGCTTGATCGCGCGCAGCGTCTCCAGCAGCTCGCTCGCGTCGTGCAGCTCGACACCCGCGGCGGCCAGGACGGCGTGTGCCTCGGCCGGCAGGTACGGCAGCTCCACCCCCAGGCGCGCACCGCGTGGGAGGCGGCTCGCGACCCAGGCCGCGACCTCGGCGGCAGTCTCGCCCGCGCCCCAGGCGACGTTGCGCACGTCCTGAACCCACAGCGGCTCGACGTCGGTCGCCCATCCCTCGTTGCCCGCGCCGACGTAGCACGCGTCCTCAGGCGCGCCGCGGCGGTAGGCGACGGCCGGCAGGTAGCGGCCGAGCCCGATCGAGTCGGCGAGCGCGTACATGAAGAACTCGTAGCCGCCGAGCAGGTACCGCACGTTGTGCGGCGAGGTCGCGACGACGGCCTCGAGCCGCGCCTCCTCCAACAGCCCGTCGAGGTGCTCGCGATCGAAAGGCGCCGCGCCGGGAGCCGGCGACGGCACGCGGTCTGGAGCGGAAGCGGAAGCGGAGGCGGACATGGGATTCACCTTATCAGACAAAGGTCGACCGGTCGATCACTTGATCGAGCAGGGCACATATGCACCCTCTTGCTCATGCGAGCGCTCCGCCGCGGCGATCAGCCGCAGCGTCGCGAGACCGTCCTCGGCCGTCGGCAGCAAGCCGGTCGGCTCGCTCGACCCGGCGATCTCCTCGGCGAACTCGCGGTAGAGGTTCGCGAAGGCGAGCGCGTACCCCTCGGGATGGCCCGGCCGGAAGCGCGCCGAGCGCAGCGAGGACTCCGCCAATCCGTCGCTCGCGCGCGTGAGGGCGATCGCGGGGCCGCCGAGCTTGCGGTGCCAGAGCACCTCGGGGCTCTCCTGCTGCCAAGCGATCGAGGCGTCGTCGCCGAACACGCGCAGCGCGAGCCCGTGCTCGCTGCCGACCGCGACGTAGCTGCTCCACAGCCGGCCGACGGCACCGCCCTCGTACTCGACGGTCAGGTAGGCGTTGTCGTGCACCTCGCGCCGCTCGGCGATCGTGTCGAGCCGCGCCGACACGCGCGTCACGCGCGTCCCGGTCACGTACTCCGCGATGTTGTGCGCGTGACTGCCGACCTCGCCGAGGATCGCCGCCGGCCCCATCGACGCCGCCCGGAAGCGCCAGTGGCGGTCGGCCGGGTCGGCCGGCTCGCGTGCCACGCCCGGATCCCCGCCGGCGAACTCCGCCTCGACGAGACGGATCGCTCCGAGCGCACCGGACCGCACGAGCTCGCGCGCCTGGCGGACCATCGGGTAGGCGGTGTAGCAGTGGGTCAGCACGAAGCGCCGTTCACTCGCCGCGACCTCCGCGACGAGCTGCTGCGCCTCGTCGACCGTCTTCGTCATCGGCTTCTCGCAGATGACGTGGATCCCATGGCGCAGGAACTCGCGGGCGACCGCGAGATGCGTCCCCGGCGGGGTCGCGATCACGACGGCGTCGATGCCGTCCTCGCGCTCGGCTTCCCGCGCCGCCATCTCGCGGAAGTCGGTGTAGGTGCGATCGGGGGCGATCAGCTCCGCGCGCGCGCTGTCGACCGCTATCTGCGGGTCGATCGAGAGCGCTCCCGCGACGAGCTCGTAGAGGCCGTCGACGCGCAGCGCGATGCGATGCGTCTCGCCGATGACGGAGTCGGCGCCTCCGCCGACCATCCCGACCCGCACGCGGCGGCCGAGCCGCTCGATCACCGAGCCGCTCATGCCGATGCCTCGATTCCGCCCGCGGCCGGCACGTCGCGCTCGCGGTAGCGGACGTCGAGCCACGTCCGCTCCTCCGCGGCCCGGGCCATCGTGTCGACGATCTCGGCGACGCGGTAGCCGTCGGCCATCGTCGGCGCCTCGAGGGGAAGCGCGCGGCCCGCGGCGATCGCGGACAGCATGCAGTGAGCCTGATGCGCGAAGCAATCGGCCCAGCTGATCGGGTGCTGACCCTGGATCCCGACCGGGAACCAGAAGTCGCTGTAGGGATGACTGGCCTGCGTCGCGAGCAGCGTGCGAAAGCCGGGCGTGCCGCGCTCGGAGATGCTCAGCTCGTTCAGGCGCTCGAAGTCGAACGCGAGCGAGCCGCGCGTGCCGTCGATCTCGACGCGGCTCGTGAGCCCATGGTTGCCGGCGACTCGCGAGCCCTCGAACGTCGCCATGGCGCCGTTGCTCAGCCGCGCGAGCGCGACGAACGCGTCGTCGTTCGTGACCGCGCCACCCGGTCGCGTCGGCACGTACACCTCCGTCGCCGCGGCCACCGAGGTGACCTCCCCCACGAGGAAGCGGGCGACGTCGATGTGATGGGAGCCGAGGTCGCCGAGCGCCCCGGCGCCGGCCATCTCGCGATCGAAGCGCCAGGACCACGGGACCTCCGCGTCGACCGCGAAGGACAGCAGGAAGCGCGCGCGAACGTGGAGGATCTCGCCGAGCTCGCCCGAGTCGACCAGTTGCCGCGCCAGTGCGAGCGCCGGAATGAAGCGGTACATGAACGCGCACAGATGCAGCACGCCCGTGGCGGACACCTCGGACCAGACGCGGTGCGCCGTGTCCGCGTCGACTGCGAGCGGCTTCTCGCAGAGCACGTGCTTGCCGGCGCGCGCCGCCGCGATGCTCGGCTCGACGTGCAGCTGGTTCGGGCCGGCGTTGTCGAACAGGTCGATCTCCGGGTCCCCGACGAGGTCGCGCCAGTCGACCGCCGTGCGCGCCCAGCCGTAGCGTGCCGCGGCGTCGGCCGCGGCGTCGGCGTCGCGATCGGCGATCGCCCGCAGCTCGACGGGCGCGCCGACGGGACGCTGCGCGACGGCGGCGCCCCGGTAGGCGAGCGAGTGGACCTTGCCGATGAAGCCGGCGCCGAGCTGGCCGACGCGGATCGGTGCGTTCGCGCTAGTCAACGACCCCGTCCTCCTTCATCGCGGCGAACGACGCACGGTGCGCCTCGATCACGGCCTCGACATCCTCCTTGGTGTGCGCGGCGCTCAGGAAGCCCTGGTGGATCGGCGCCTGCATCAGCACGCCCTCGCGCACGAGATAGCCGGTGAGCGGATATGCCGCGGTGTTGATGAAGCCGGCCGAGCCGCGCACGCTTCTCGGCGGCTCATCCGTCTCCAGGTGCAGGCCGAACAGCGGGCCCGCGCCGGTCACCGTGCCGCGCACGCCGGTTTCGACGAGCGCTTGCGCGATGCCCGTGCGCAGCGTGTCGCCGATCTCCTCCAGGTGCTCGTAGACGCCGCCCTCCAGCAGCACCTCGAGCTGCGCTCTGCCGGCCGCGACCGACAGCGGGTTGGCCGAGAAGGTGCCGGCCAGCAGGACACGTCTGCCCTGCGCGTTGGGGATGTTGTAGTCCATCAGCTCAGCGCGCCCGCAGATCGCGCCGATCGCGAGGCCGCCGCCGATCGCCTTGCCGAGCGTCGTCAGGTCGCCCTCGATGCCGAGCCGCCCCGCGACGCCGTTGGGGCCGAGCCGGAAGCCGGTGATGACCTCGTCGAGCACGAGCACGACGCCGCAGTCGTCGCACGCTCTGCGGATCGCCTGCGCCCACTCCCGCTCGGCCGGGATGACGCCCGCCGAGCCCAGCACGCCCTCCATCACGACGCACGCCAGCTCGTCCTTCTCCGCGTAGATGCGGTCGACGGCGGCCTGGTCGTTGTATGGCAGCGTCACGAGGTCAGGACGGATCGCCTGTGAGATGCCGAGCGTCTCGACCACCGTCTCGGGCGACTCGACCGGGCCCTTTGCGTGGTGGGAGCTGTGCAGCAGGAAGTCGTTCCAGCCGTGCCAGCCGCCCTCGAACTTCGCGATCTTTCTACGACCGGTGGCCGCGACCGCGATCCGCACCGCGCCGAGCGTCGACTCGGTGCCGCTGTTGAGGAACATCACCTTGTCTGCGCCGGGGACGTGCTCGACGATCAGTTCCGCGAGGTCGCTCTCGCCGCGCACCGACGTGCCGAAGTGCCAGCCGAGGTCGAGCCGCTCGCGCACCGCCGCCTGCACCTTCGGGTGGCAGTGCCCGAGCAGCATCGCGCCGAAGCCCATCAGGCAGTCGATGTACTCGCGGCCGTCGATGTCCCAGATGCGCGACCCGGCGCCACGCTCCATGTAGATCGGCGTGGGCCAGAAGAAGCGCGCACGCGTGAAGCCGTCCGGCACGACGCGGCGGGCCCGCTCGAACTGCTCGAGCGTCTTCGGCGTCAGCGCGCGGATCTCCGCCGCGATCTTCTCGGTCGCGTCCGCCGCGCCGGCATCCTCGAGCTGCTCGAGGATCTCGCGCGGCGCCATGTTGATTGCCTGATCCATGTCCGTTTCAGTGCTCCTTGGGGGGTGATGAACGTGTGAGGGGACCGCCGCCGGGGTCAGTCGGGCGGGATCTCGGCGTAGACGAGCTTCAGGTCGACGCCCTCGCGCGCCCGCACCCACTTCGCGGCTTGGTAGAAGAGACAGCCCACGACGACCGTGCCGCCGAGCCAGAGGAAGAATCTGCCCTTGTCGGCGAGGCCGAAGTAGGCGTACTTGAAGTAGAGGTAGTAGACGAGGCCGACGGCCAGCACCGAGCCCATGCCCGCGATCGTCATCAGCGGGACGCCGAGCAGCGTCCGCGTCGATGCCGAGCTGCGGTACAGCTCCGGGCGCCGCCACGGCAGCACCATCGCCGACACACCGACGAGTCCCATCGCGGTCAGCTGAATCAACGTGAGGTACACCGAGATCTGGATCAGGCTGTCGGCGAGGAACACCGCCCACGCGAGCGTGAGCAGCGACGCACCCGCCATCAGCCACGTCGCGACGACCGGCGCGTTGTAGCGGTTGACCTTCGTCGCGGCGCGCGGGAAGGCCCCGTCGAACGCCCACGCGAAGATCACGCGGGGCATCACGAGCAGGATCGTGCCGCACACGACCGGGAAGACGACGAGGAACGACGCCGACATGAAGACCGCGAAGACGGTGTTGTCGAGCTGCGCGCTCACCAGGAAGAAGTACCCGGGCAACGGTCCCAGCTCGGCCGGAAAGCCCCCGCCGAAGGCAGCCGCGAGGAAGTCGTGCCCCCATGTCTTGAAGAAGATCGCAACGGCGACGAACACGATCGCCAGCGCGAGCACGCCGCCGAGCGCCATGCGGTGCGCGGTGCGGCTCGTGCTGCCGTCGCGGATCTCGCCCGCCATGAACGACGTGTTCCAGGAGTAGAAGCCGAACGTCGCCATCACGCCGACGAGCGCGATCGTCTCGCTCCACGAGAAGCCGCCACCCACGGTCGTGCCGGCTCTGCGGGCGGTCGCGATGACGCCGCCGTACGTGTCGGGGTCACCCGTGATCGGCGCCGCGAACGAGTTGAACGAAGAGACGAAGCTGCCGTGGGAGGTGAAGAGCGCGATCACCATCGCGACCGCGAGGCCGGCGAGGCCGAAGATGAGCATGCCCATGATCGCCCGTCGAGCCCAGCGCCAGCCGAGGCTGACGATCGTCGCCAGCCCGAGGATCGTCGCCGAGCCGATGGCGAACTGCCAGCCTCTGGAGGTGGCGACCGTGTTGCCCCAGTTGACGAGCGTATCGCTGCCGGCGACGAGGCCGACGGTCGCGAGCGCCGGAGCGAGCGCGATCGTCGTCGTGAACAGCGCAAGGCTCGCGATCGCGATCAACTGCGCGACCATCATCAACGATGTCGAGACGAAGCCGAGCGCCGGACTCAGCACGCGGCTGACGATCATGTAGTCGCCGCCTGAGCGCGGCATGATCGCCGCTTGCAGGCCGAAGGCGTAGGCGAACGCCAGGCACAGCGGGATCGTCAGCAGGATCGCAACGAAGAAGTTTCCGTTGGGGAAGCCTGCCAGGCCGAAGAAGACGCCGACTGCGACGCCCAGCGCCGGCATGCCGCCCATCAGGTTGAGGGCGATCGCCTGCACACCGGTGACGTTGCGCACCAAGCCGGTGGCCTGGCGCGCGAACAGCCCGGAGTCCTCCGCGACCGGAAGCACTTCCGATGCCTTCGAGGTCGTGTCCATCAGGTTCTCTCTCCTCCCAGACCGCGTCGGCTCAATTCAGCCGATCACGAACTGATGCTGGGTCACGGTGTGGCCCTGCAGCCGCACCACGACGCCGTGAATGCGCCCGGTGTTGTACTCCGAGCCCGAATTGATGGCGAGCGTGCGTCCGATCCACGTCTCGGCTCGCGACTCGTGGATGTGTCCGTGGAGTGCCAGCGCGGGCTGGACCTCCTCGATGATCTGCCGCACCGCCGTACTGCCGACCGGAACCTCGGTCGGCGCGCCGCCCTCCAGCACGATTCTGAACTCCTCATCGATCTTCGTCGCGAGGTCGAGCCCCGAGTCGTACGGCGGGACGTGCAGGTTGAAGATCGCGGTCTCGGGACGCTCGAGCTGGTCGGCGAGTGCGCGCATGCGCGCGTAGAGCGCGTCCTCGTCCAGCTCGCGAGGGCTGCTCCACGGCGTCGGATTGGCGTACGAGCAGGAGAGCATCTCGTGCTCGCCGACGCGGACGATGCGGTCGCCGCAGCACAGCAGGTGCTGCCCCGTCTCAAGGATCTCGTCCACGTACCAGGGGTCGTCATTGCCGCCCATCACGTAGGCGCGCACCTCGCCGTCGGCGAGCCGTTCGTCGGCCATCTCGACCCAGCGGCGCACCTCCGCCGCCATCACCTCGTCGAACAGGGCGGCGCGCTGCACGGCGTCGGCGGCATGGCGCTCGACCTCGTCGCGGTCAGCCACCCACGGGTACATGCCGTTGAAGCGGATCGACTCCTGCAAGCTTTCGAGCGCGTCCTCGGACACACGCCGCCGCTCGCCGAGGTGCCGTGCCTCGTAGGCCCCATCGTCGGTGCGCACGATCGGGACGACCGCCTTGCCCGTGAGGTCGCCGCCCATGATCAGCGTGTCGACGCTGTAGAACGAGGCCGCCTTGAGGAACTTGCGCCAGCAGCGCTCGGAGCCGTGGACGTCGGACGCGTAGTAGAGCGAGAGCGTCGCCTTCGCGGAGGAGCTGCCTGCTTTCGGTTTCCGCGCCTGGCGAGAGATGAGCTTCATTCGACTTCCTTCGATCGCGCTGACCCTGGGGATGCCCGATCGCCGTAATTGGTTGACCGGTCGATAGGCTGACCACTATCTCATTGGTCCCTGGAGCTGTCAAGCCCGGCGTTCTTGACCTCGACGCGGGCTGTCACTACTGTTCAACCGGTCAACCTGTTGGAGAGAGATGTTGTCCACTGAGCCACACCCTGCTGTTACCCATGCCGATCGGCGGGCCTCGCTGATTGCCTTCACGACCCGTCTGATCGAAGCCGCCGGCGACGACGGCTTCGCGCTGCGCGCGCTGGGCGGGATCGCCGTCGCACTCCAATGTCCCTCGGCCGAGCCGCCGGGCCCCCTCGCGCGCGAGTTCTCCGATGTCGACCTCGTGGTCGCGCGGCGCTCGGTCAAGCAGCTGGCGAAGCTGCTTCCGGCGCACGGCTGCACGCCGCACGAGCGCTTCAACGCCGCCAACGGCGACACGCGACTGCTGTTCTCGTTCGGCGACGGCGACGGCGACCACATGGACGTCTTCGTCGATCGCTTCCGCCTCTGCCACGAGCTGCCGCTGGCTGAGCGCCTCGGCCAACACGCTGTGACGATCTCGCCGGCGGACCTGCTGCTGACGAAGCTGCAGGTGGCCAAGCTCAGCCACAAGGACGTCACCGACGCCGCCGCGCTGTTGCTCGACCAGCCGCTCACGCAGGACGCGAGCGGCATCGACCTCGACTACGTAACCGAGCTCCTCGCGACCGACTGGGGCTGGTGGCGCACCAGCACCGAGACCATCGACGCGCTGCGCGTGCACTTCGCCTCGCTGCCGCTGACCGCCGTCGACCGCGAGCGCCTTGCGGGGCAGCTCGACGCGCTGCGCGCCGCCCTCGACGAGCGGCCGAAGACGCTCAGGTGGAAGGCACGCGCTCGCGTCGGCGAGCGTCGGCCGTGGCGGGTCAACCCCGACGACCTCGCCCCCTGAGGGGCTGCCGGACCCTGGCCGCTGCTCGCGATCCCCTGCGTCAGCGGATCGCGAGCGGGTTGATCGGCGAGCCGACCGCGCCCGTGACGGGCAGTGCGGGGGCGCAGAAGAGGAAGTCGTAGAAGCCGTCGGCTGCGCACGCCTCGGCGAGGCGCGAGAGGTCGAACAGCTCGCCGACCATCAGCCCGAGGTACTTGCTCACGATCACGTGCAGCGTGAACGCCTCGTCCGGCAGCTCCGGAGAGGCCCAGCCGTCCGGCCGCGCCGCGACCGCCTCGACGCTGAAGTTGTCGGCGCAGATCGCGGCGACGTCGTGATGCTTGAGCCATGCGGCGCTCTCCAGCCCGGGACCGGGCTCGCCGGCCCAGAAGTCCTCGCGCGAGCCGTCGCGCAGGTACTTCTCCCACCAGCCGGTGCGCAGCAGCAGGATGTCGCCGGGGAGCAGCTCGACGCCCTGCGCGGCGGCGACGGCGTCGAGCTCCTGTGGGGAGATGACCTCGCCGCACTCGAGGTTCGGCACGCCGCGGTGCCGCGCGACGTCGAGCAGCACCCCGCGGCCGACGACGCCCTCCTTCGCGTTGTCGATCGCGCAGCGGGTCGCGCCGAGCGGCGTGATGTGCTCGTCGGCGCTGAAGCCGTTGTAGAGCTCGGCGTCGAGCACCACGTGCGCGATCGCGTCCCACTGCGTCGAGGCCTGCAGCGGCATCGTGATCCAGTCGTCGGTGTAGCGGAACGACCCGCGCACGCGCGGCGTCCGCCCCAGCTCGGTCATCACGTGCAGCGGGTTGCGGCGATCCGAGCTCGGCGGCAGCGGGCCATCGGCGTCGAACGGCAGGCCGAGGCTGATGACCGTCCCGTTGCGCACCAGCCTGGCGGCGCGCAGGAGCTGCTCCGGGCCGATCAGGTTGATCGCCCCGCGCTCGTCGTCGGCGCCCCAGCGCCCCCAGTTGCTGACCTGCTCGCCGAGCTCGCGGACGCGCTGCATCTAGCGCCCCTCGCCGCCGACCTCGACGAGCGCCCGCAGGCCGTCGAGGTCGTAGGAGAGCGCCCCGCGCTCGAGCTTCGCGCGCTTGACCTCCTCGCGCGCCGCGCGCTCGCGCGAGGCCTGCAGCACCTCGTCGACCCGCTCGTGCGCGACGACGACGCCGCCGTCGCGGTCGAGCACCAGCACGTCGCCCGCACGGATCTGGGCGCCGCCCATCGCGATCGGCTCGTCGAGCGCGCCGACGGCGCGCTTGTCGGCGCCCTTCATCGAGACGTAGCGCGTCCAGATCGGCAGCCCGAGGTCGACGAGCTCGTCGACGTCGCGCGCAGCGGCGTCGATCAGCAGCGCCGCGACCCCGTGCACTTTCGCCTGCGTGACGAGCAGGTCGCCGACGAGCGCGACCGGCTCCGGCTCCGGCATGCTCAGGACGACGACGTCCCCGGGGCGCACCTGCGCGAGCGCGGCGTGGACCATCAGGTTGTCGCCCTGCCCGCAGCGAACGGTCCGCGCCGGGCCGGCCACGCGCGAGCCCGGGATCAGCTGGATCAGCTCGGCGCTGATCAATCCCTGCCGGCCGGAGGCCTCGTAGACGGTCGCGGCCCCGAGCTGCGCGAGCTCGCCGCATTCCGCGGAGTCGAGCGCGCTCATCGAACCTCCCCGCGGCCGTCGTGATGCTCGAGCGCGTGCCTGATACGGCCGATGTGCGCGCGCATCGCCCGCTCGGCGCCCTCGGGGTCTCTCGCGGCGATCGCCTCGACGATCGCAGCGTGCTCGTCGAACGCCTCCTGCGGGCGGCCGGGCACGAGGATCGTGCGGTACTGGAAGCGCACCGTCTGCGACTTGAGCATCGAGATCAGACGGTCGATCGTCCCGTGTCTGGCGATCTTGAGCATGCGTCTGTGCAGCACGTCGCCCTCGTCGGAGACTCCGAGCAGATCGCCTCTGTCGAGCAGCTCGCGCATGCCGGCGACGATCCGGCGCAGGTCGGCGATGTCCTCGTCGGTCGCTCTTAGCGCGGCGTAGCGCGCCGCTACGCCCTCGAGCGCCTCGCGTGCGTCGGTGATCTCGATCGCCTCGTCGGCGCCGATCAGCCGCACGCGCGCGCCGCGGTTCGGCTCGCGCGCGACGAGCCCTTCCTGCTCGAGCAGCACGAGCGCGGTGCGGATCGCGGCGCGCGCGTAGCCGTAGCTTCTGCTCAGATCCGCCTCGACGAGGCGCTCGTTCGGCTGCAGCTGGCCGCTGACGATCGCGTCCCGCAACGTGGCGTAGGCCGGCTCGGATGCCATCAGCTCGCCCCCTCTCCAACGGTCAGGTGGTGGTTCTCAGACAGTTCCTGCAGGTACGCGATCGCACTGGCGGTGACCCGCGGCTCGATGTCGAGCGCGCGCAGCAGCTCGCTGACGTCCTGCATCTCGTGCAGGCGCCGGGCGGCGTGCCGCCGCGTGCCGTCGAGCAGCCGGTCGAGCAGCGCGCCGTCGGCGCTCGCCAGCATGCCGGCGATCTCGCCGTGCAGCCAGTCCTCGCAGCCGGCGGCCTCGCCGGCGCGCATGGCCTCGATCGCGGTGGCGGCCAGGCCCTTCGCGAAGACGCTGCGCAGCAGCTTGCGCGACGCGGCGTCGCCCGGCTCGCTGCCGATCGCCTCGACGGGCATCCCGAGCGGCGCGAACGCGGCCGCGAACGCTTCCGCGCCGGGTCCCGATGCGAGCGTGCGGGTGCGCAAACCGTGCTTGGGGACGCCGTCCATCAGTGCAGCATCCACGAACAGCGCGCCGGACGGCGCGATCACCTCGAACACGTCCCGCTTGAGCGCCGCGCTGGCGGAGTTGAGGTCGGCGTACAGCTGCCCGGGCGCCAGCGCGGCGGCGGCCGCGGTCGCGGCCGCGACCGCGGCGCTCGCCGAGTTCACGCTGAGCACGACGTCGCTGCCGCGCACCGCCTCGCCGGTGGAGCCGGCCATCGTCGCCCCGTCGAGCGTGCGGCCGGAGTCGGGATCCCATGCCCGCACGGCGGCCCCGTGCGCGACGAGGTCCCGGCCGATGCTGCCGCCGGCCTCGCCCAGTCCGAGCAGGGCGATCGCGAGCGCGCCGTCCGCCCGGTCCTGCAAGCGCTCGCCGGGCATCAGCCGTAGTACCTCTGTCGTGCGCGGCCGCGCTCGTGCTCGTCCGCGATCTCCCGCATCTCTGGCCGCTCCGACACGGAGGCGACGCCGACGTCCCACCAGCAGTCGGAGCCGAGCATCAGGCGCAAGGGCTCCACCTTGGCGACGACGACGGACGGCACCGGCTGCTCGCGCGCGTCGGCGAGGGCGTGCTCGAACTGCTCGAGCGTCTCCGCCACGTAGGCCTTGCAGCCGAAGCTCGCGGCGTTGGCCGCGTAGTCGATCGCGGCGAAGTCGCCCGTCAGCCCGTCGTCGCGCCGGCGGCGGAACTCGAGCCCGTAGGACGTCGCCGTCTTGCGCCGCTGCAGCGAGTGGATCGACTGGAAGCCGTGGTTCTCGATCACGATCGTGGTGAAGCGCAGCCCCTCCTGGACGGCGGTCGCGAGCTCGCTGGCGCCCATCAGGTACGTGCCGTCGCCGATCACCGTGTAGACCTCGCCGGGGGCGTCGGGCTGCGCGAGCCGCACGCCCATCGCGGCCGGGATCTCGTGCCCCATGCAGGAGAAGCCGACCTCCAGGTACACGCGCGCGCCGCTGCCGGCGTCCCACAGCTTCTGCACGTCGCCGTGCGGCGTGCCGGACGCGATCACCAGCACGTCCTCGGGCGTCGTCGCGCGGTTGAGCGCCGACAGCACCTGTCCCTGGCTCATGCGCTCCCCTTCGCGCGGCGCGAGGTCGGCGGCGAGATCGGCGCGCCACTCGCTCCAAGCGGCGCCGGAGCGCGCGCCCCACTCCGCCGGCGCGGCCCAGTCCCCGAGCGCGGCGCCGAGCTGCTCGAGCGCCAGGCGCGCGTCCGCGACGACCGGGACGGCGCCGAGCTTGTACGCGTCGATCGGCCCGACGTTGATGGCCACGAAGCGCACGTCGGGATCCTGGAAGAGCGAGTTGGAGCCGGTCGTGCCGTCGACGAGGCGCGTGCCGACGCAGACGACTACGTCGGCCTCGGACGCGAGCGCGTTCGCCGCGCGCGTGCCGGTGCGCCCGACGCCGCCGAGCCCGAGCTCGCTCGCGCCGGCGGCGCCCTTGCCCGCCGGGGTCTCCCCGATCGGGATCCCGTGCCGCTCGGCGAAGCGCCGCAGCTCCTGCTCGGCACCCGAGTAGTGGACGCCGCCGCCGGCGATCAGGAACGGGCGCCGCGCGCCGCGCAGCAGCTCCGCCGCCGCCGCGAGCTCCTCGGCGGCCGGCGGGCGGCGCGCGACGTGCCAGACGCGCGGCTCGAAGAACGCGACGGGGAAGTCGTAGGCCTCGCCCTGGACGTCCTGGTGCAGCGCGATCGTGACGGCGCCGGTGTCGACGGGGTCGAGCAGCACGCGCATCGCCTGCGGCAGCGCCGTCAGCAGCTGCTCGGGCCGCTGGATGCGGTCGAAGAACGCGCTGACCGGCCGGAAGGCGTCGTTGACGCTCCAGTCGGCCTGGCTTCTGTGGTCGAGCGCCTGCATGACGGGGCCCTGGCGGCGGTTGGCAAACGTGTCTGCGGGCAGCAGCAGCACCGGGATGCGGTTGACGGTCGCGGTCGCCGCGCCGGTGACCATGTTCGTCGCGCCGGGGCCGACGGAGGCGGTGCACGCGAGCGTCGAGAGGCGGTCGTTGGCCTTCGCGAAGCCGATCGCGGTGTGGACCATCGCCTGCTCGTTCTTCGGCTGGAAGAACTCCAGCTCGTCGCCGAGCTCGTCGACCGCCTGGCCGAGGCCGCACACGTTGCCGTGCCCGTAGATCGCGAACAGGCCGGGGACGACGCGCCGGCGCACGCCGTCGCGCTCGCTGAACTGCACCTGCAGGAAGCGCACGATCGCCTGCGCCGCGGTCAGGCGCACGGTCGCGTCCCGCGGCGGGGTCGTGGGCTCGGTCTTCGTCTCGACGGTCATCGGGTCACGCTCTCTCCTTGGGCGATCCCGGCGGCGCGCAGCCGAGCGAGGCTCGCGATCGCGTCCTCCTGGGCGCTGCGGGCGCCGGGCGTAAGTCGGTCCTGCTCGACGGTCAGCCAGCCGCGATAGGCGGCCTGCTCGAGGCCCTCGCGCAGGCGCGCGAGGTCGAGCAGCCCTTCGCCGAGCGGGCAGAAGACGCCGTCGGCGACGGCTTCCGGGAACGACAGCTCGCGCGCGAGCGCGTGCGCGAGGCGCGCGGCGGCGACGTCCTTCAAGTGGATGTAGTGGACGCGCTCGCGGTGGCGCACCAGCAGCTCGACCGGGTCCATGCCGGCGTAGATGGCGTGGCCGGTGTCGAGGCAGAGGCCGACGAGCGCCGGGTCGGTGTCGGCCATCAGCCGCTCCAGCTCGTCCTCGAACTCGACGTGCGTGCCAGCGTGGTGGTGGAAGGCGGCCGTCAGCCCGTGCCGCTGCGCCAGCTCCCCGATCCGCTCGGTCGCGCCGACGAGCCGCTGCCACGCGGCGCCGTCGAGCCGCTTCGCGGCGCCCGAGCGGCCGGCCGTGGGCGAGCGGCGCGGACGCGCGATCGCGTCGAGCACGACGAGCACCTGCGCGCCGGCCGCGGCGAGCAGCGGGCACAGCGCCTCCACGCGCGCGAGCGTCGGCGCGAGCTCGTCGGGCTCGTCGAGCGGCCCCACGGCGAAGCCGCCGACGAGCTGCAGCCCGCGCGCGTCGAGCGCCTCCCGCAGCACCTCCGGGTCGGTCGGGAAGAAGCCGTAGCGGCCGAGCTCGGCGCCGCGGTAGCCGGCGCCGGCCATCTCGTCCAGCACGGTCGCCCACGGCTGGGGATCGGTCTCGTTCCAAGAGAAGATCCCCCACGAGGCGGGGTGGGCGGCGATCTCGACGGTCATCGTGGAGCGACTATAGGGGGCCGCAAGCGTGATTGTCAACAAAATCTTTGACTTGACAGTTGACGAAATCGTGATCTATGGTGGCCGCATGGTAACCAAGTCACTTTCCTGGGAAAAGACGCGTCAATGAGCGCGATCATCGAGGTCCGCTCGCCGTACTCCGACGACGTCGTCGGCGAGGTCGCCGCGGCCGCGCCCGCGGATGTCGAGCGCATCGTCGCCGACGCCGTCGAGGGCGCCGCCTGGATGGCCGCGCGCCCCGCCCACGAGCGCGCCGCGCTGCTCGAGCGCGCCGCCAGCGCGATGGAGCGCGACGTCGAGCAGCTCGCCGAGATCCTCACCGCCGAGGTCGGCAAGCCGCGGCACGAGGCGCGGCGCGAGGCCGAGCGCACGGCGCTCGTGATCCGCTGGTGCGCCGGCGAGACGCTGCGCCGCACCGGCGAGGTGCTGACGATGGACGCGCTCCCGATGGGCGAGGGCCGCCTCGGCTACACGCTCCACGAGCCGTGCGGCGTCGTCGTCGCGATCTCCCCCTTCAACTACCCGGCGCACCTGAGCGCCCACAAGGTCGGCCCGGCGATCGCCGCCGGCAACAGCGTGATCCTCAAGCCCGCGACGGTCACGCCGATGAGCGGGCTGTTCATCCGCGACCGCTTCGTCGAGGCCGGCGTGCCCGCGGAGGCGTTCCAGTGCGTCGTCGGCTCCGGCGCCGCGATCGGCGGCCCCCTGTGCGCCGACCCGCGCGTGCGCAAGATCTCCTTCACCGGCAGCGTCGAGGTCGGCGAGACGATCGCGCGCGACGCGGGCCTCAAGCGGCTCACGTGCGAGCTCGGCTCCAACTGCGCGCTGCTGGTGTTCGACGACGCCGACCTCGACGCCGCCGCCGCGGCCGCCGTGCAGAGCGGGTTCGTGAACGCGGGCCAGGTCTGCACCTCGACGCAGCGCGTGCTCGTCGCCGCCACGCGGCGCGACGAGCTGGTCGAGCGGATCGCCGCGCGGATCGACGAGCTGAAGCTCGGCGACCCCGCCGACGCCGCCACCACGCTGGGCCCCGTGATCGCCGAGCGCGAGGCGGACCGCGTGGTCGCCTGGCTCGGCGAGGCCGCGGCCGCCGGCGGCACGCTCGTGCGCGGCGGCGCGCGCGACGGCCGCCTCGTCGAGCCCGGGCTCGTGCTCGAGCCGCCGGTCGAGACGCAGCTGTGGCGCGAGGAGCTGTTCGGTCCCGCGATCGCCGTGCGCACCTTCGACGGCGACGACGACGCGCTGCGCAGCGCCAACGACACCCGCTTCGGCCTCTCCGTCGGCGTCTTCACCACCGACCTCGACCGCGCGATGCGCTTCTCGCGCGGCTTGAGATCCGGCTCCGTGCACGTCAACAGCGGCCCCCTCTGGCGCACCGCCTTCATGCCGTACGGCGGCGTCGGCGACAGCGGCTTCGGCAAGGAGGGCGTCAAGTACGCGATGCAGGAGATGAGCGAGCAGAAGCTGGTCGTCATCCACCCGGCGGCCGGGAACACGACGAGACGGGACGCATGACAGACGCACGCGAAATCACGCTGGGAATGGTCGGGTCGGGCTACGTCGCGAAGGCGCACGCGCTCGCCTACAACAACGTCCACGCGCTCGGCTGGCCCGACATGCCGCGCGCGCGCAAGCTGCGCCTCGCGGACGTGAGCGCGGAGCTGGCACAACGCGGCGCGCAGCGACTCGGCTTCGAGGAGGGGGTCGACGACTGGCGGCGCGTCACGCGCGCCGACGACCTCGAGCTGGTCGACATCGTCACGCCGAACGACACGCACGCGGAGATCGCGATCGACGCGGCCGAGCACGGCAAGCACGTCTACTGCGAGAAGCCGCTCGCCGTCGACGCCGCCTCCGCGCGCGCGATGGTCGAGGCCGTCCAGAAGGCCGGCGTCGTCAACCAGGTCTGCTTCACCTACCGCAGCTGGCCGGGCGTCCAGCTCGCGCGCAAGCTGATCGACGACGGCAAGCTCGGCGAGATCAAGCACTTCCGCGCCTGGTTCCTGCAGGACTACGCGCTCGACGCGACGCTGCCGCTCGTGTGGCGCATGCAGCGCGGCCGCGCCGGCGCCGGCAAGATCGCCGACGGCGGCTCGCACCTGATCGACATCGCGCGCTACCTCGTCGGCGACGTCGACAGAGTCTTCGCGCGCATGAAGACGTTCGTGACCGAGCGGCCCGCCGCGATCGACACCGGACAGGCCGTCTTCCGCGGCGACGGCGCCTCGAAGACGACCGAGATGGTGCCGGTCGACATCGAGGACGCGGCCGACGTGCTGCTCGAGTTCGAGGGCGGCGCGATCGGCACGATCCAGACGAGCTGGGTCGCGAGCGGCCACAAGCTCGACATCGGCTTCGAGATCGGCGGCGACCGCGGCGCGGTGCGGCTGAGCTGGCAGCGCAACAATGAGCTGGAGTACTTCTCGGCCGACGACGGCGACGAGACGCAGGGCTTCCGCACGATCGTGCTCGGCCCGCAGCACCCCGGCGCGAAGCCGTTCTGGTCGATCGCCGGCCAGGGACTCGGGATGAACGACGCCTTCCTGATCGCCGCCGGCGACCTGCTGCGCAGCGTCGCGGACGAGCGGCCGGCGTCGCCGGACTTCGTCGACGGCCTGCGCGCCTGTGAGGTCGTCGACGCGGCGCTGATCTCGGGGGACGAGCAGCGCTGGGTGGACGTCGTCCGCGCGCCGGTCCTCACGCGCGCATGACGGCGGCCGGGAGCGCGGCCGAGCCGGCCGCGCGCACGACCACGTGGGGCCTGCTGTCGACCGCGCGCATCAACAGCCGGCTGCTGGCCGCGGCGCGCAGATCCGACCGCGTCGCGGTCGTCGCGGTCGCCAGCCGCGACGGCGCGCGCGCCCGCGCCTACGCCGACGAGCACGGCATCGAGCGCGCGCACGGCTCCTACGACGACCTGCTCGCCGACGAGGGCGTCGACGCCGTCTACGTGTCGCTGCCGAACCACCTGCACGTCACCTGGGCAGAACGCGCGCTCGCGGGCGGCAAGCACGTCCTGTGCGAGAAGCCGATGGCGCGCGACCCGCAAGCCGTGACGCACGTGTTCGACGCCGCCGAGCGCACCGGACGGCTGCTCACGGAGGGCTTCATGTGGCGCCACCACCCGCAGACGCGGACGGTCGAGCGGCTGCTGCGCGACGGCGCGATCGGCCGCGTCGTCGAGGTGCGCTGCGCGCTCGGCTTCGACCTGCTGGCCGAGGCCGCCGCGGCCGGGCGCGTCGGCGAGGACGACGCGCGCCTGTCGCCGGAGGCCGACGGCGGCGCGCTGCTCGACGTCGGAACGTATTGCACGAACGCGATCCGGCTGTTTGCCGGCGAGCCGCTGCGCGTCAGCGCGACGGCGGAGGTCGGGCCGACCGGCGTCGACCTGCGCACGTCTGCCGTGCTCGAATGCGCCGGAGGCGCTGTCGGCCGCTTCGAGTGCAGCTTCGCCGACCCGCGCCGCGAGGAACTGACGATCGTCGGCGAGCGCGGCAGCGTGCGCGTCACGACGCCGTTCCTCTGCAGAGCGCCGCGCATCGAGCTCGGCGGCGGCGGCGAGTCGCAGACGATCCCCGCGGCGCTGACCGACGCTTACCAACTGGAGCTGGAGAACCTCTCCGACGCGATCGCCGGCCGTGCGGAGCTGCTGCTCGGCCGCGACGACGCGCTCGCGCAGGCGCGCGCGCTCGACGCGATCGCGCGCGCTGCCGCGAGCGGCGCCCCGGTCGCGCTCGACGCGCCGGCCGACCCCACCCATCCCATCGACTCGAATCACCCGGAGGCATCCCGTGGCTAGCCCGTCACCCGCACCGAAGGCCCTCGTCGCAGGAGGCGCCGGCGGCATCGGCCGCGCGATCGTCAGACACCTCGCCGACGCGGGCTACGAGGTGACCGCGGCCGACCTGCCGGGCGAACAGGCCGCGCAGGTCGCGACCGCGGCGGGCGCCGCGCGCTTCGCCGGCGTCGACCTCGCCTCCGAGCAGGGCGCGGCCGAGGCGGTCGCGACCGCGACCGACGGCGGCGAGCTGCACGCGCTCGTCTGCAGCCAGGGCATCTCGCCGAAGAAGAACGGCCTCAAGCGCCCCTTCTACGAGCTCGAGCTGGAGGAGTGGGACCGCGTGATGGCCGTCAACCTGACGGGGCCGTTCCTGCTCGCCCGCGCGGCCTACCCCCAGCTCGCGCGCGACGGCCGCGCCTCGCTGCTCAACATCGTCTCGATCACTGCGAAGGTCGGCGCGAGCGGACCCGACGGCTCCCCCTACCCGCCCTTCACGCCGGCGGGCGCCCACTACGCGGCCTCGAAGGCGGCGCTGAAGAACCTGACGGCGTCGCTCGCGCGCGAGCTCGCGCCCGAGGGCATCCGCTGCAACGGCCTCTCCCCCGGCCTCGTCGGCACCGCCATGGGCGGCTCGATCGACGACGCCACGAAGCGCAGAATGGTCGAACAGATCCCGCTCGGCCGTCCCGCCACGCCCGACCACATCGCGACCGTCGTCGCGTTTCTGCTGTCCGAGCAGGCCGCCTACATCACCGGCGAGATCGTGGACGTGGACGGCGGCTGGACGATGGACTGACGCACACCGGCGGCGCGCGCTCCCGGGCGGAGGGCGCGCGCCGTGCGTCAGGTCACGCCGCGCGCGGCCGCCAGCACGCCGCGCGACGCCTCCGCCGCGCGGCGCGCCGCCTCCCCCGCCTCCAGCACGTCGAGCCGCTCGGACAGCACCTCGACGCCCCACGGGCCGCGCCAGCCGGCGGCCTCCAGCTCGCGCACCAGCGCCGTCAGGCGAAAGCCGCCCTCGCCCGGGAGCCGCCGACGCAGGCGCGTGTCCTCGACCGCGTCGCCGCACGGCGCGCCGCCGTCGTCGAGGTGGACCGCGACGATCCGCCGCGGCGGCACCGCGCGCACCTGCGCGAGCTCGCCGCTGCCGCGCTCGACGTGCCAGGCGTCGACGATCACGCCGCCGTTCGCGCGCCCCGCCGCCGCCACGACGCGCCAGGCGGCGCGCGCGTCGTCGAGCGGCGGCGTCCACGGCAGGAACTCGAGCCCGACGCGCAGCCCGTGCGCGGCCGTGCGATCGCACAACGCCGCGAAGCGCTCCACCACGAGCTCGAAGGGACCGTCGCAGCCGTGGCCGGTGGCCGTCACGTAGTCGGCGCCGCCGAGCGCCGCGGCGACGCCGCAGGCGGTCTCCTCCTGCATGCGCGAGGCACGACCGGCCGCACCGTCCCGCGCCCACGCCATCAGCGGCTGCACGTCGACCAGGCGCACGCCGTGGTGCGCGAGCAGCGCGCGCAGGTCGGCGTCCGAGCGGCCCGCCGCGCGCGCCGCCGCATGGCCCGCGTTGCGCAGCCCGACGCCGGCGAAGCCGGCGGCCGCGGCGGCGGCCACGCGCGCCTCGAACGCGTGGCCGGCGAGCATCCCGCTCGCGAGCTGCAGCTCGTCGACGCGCTCAGGCCGCGTCGGCGGCACGCTGCTGCGTGATCACGTCGAGCAGCCGACTGTGCGAGACCTCGGACGGCATGACCTCCGCCACCAGCCGTCCGCGCGCCATCACGAGCACGCGGTCGCTGACGGCGAGGATCTCGTCGATGTCGTCGGAGACGACGACGATCCCGCGGCCCTCCTGCGCCGTTCTGCGGATCAGGCGGTGGATCTCCCCCTTCGAGCCGATGTCGACGCCGGCCGTCGGCTGGTCCAGCAGCAGCACGCTCGGGTCGACCATCAGGCCCTTCGCGATCACGATCTTCTGCTGGTTGCCGCCGCTGAAGCTCTGCGCGAGCAGCGCCGGCTCGGGCGGGCGCACCTGCAGGCGCTCGAAGTACTCGTCGG
Organism: uncultured Actinomycetes bacterium; assembly: GCA_963812435.1. Taxonomy (GTDB): domain Bacteria; phylum Actinomycetota; class Thermoleophilia; order Solirubrobacterales; family Solirubrobacteraceae; genus Conexibacter. The sequence continues at coordinate 1,051,517 of CAWEUZ010000002.1, read as the reverse complement.
CGATCGCGTCGCAGCGGCCGCGGCGCACGAAGCCGAAGCGCGAGAGCTCGCCGCGCAGCGCCGTCGTCACCATGTTGTCGCGCGCCGAGCGCACGAGCACGAGCCCCTGCCGCTTGCGGTCCTCGGGCACGTGCGCGATCCCGCGGTCGACGGCGTGGCCGGGCGACTTGGGCCGGTAGGGCCTGCCCTCCAGCTCGATCGTCCCGGTCGCCCCCTTCAGCACGCCGGCCAGCGTCTGCAGCACGCGCGTGCGCCCGGAGCCGACGAGGCCCGTGACGCCGAGCACCTCGCCGCGCTGGAGCGAGAACGAGACGTCGCGGAAGTACGGCTCGCAGCCGAGCTCCCGGACCTCGAGCACCGGCGGGCCGGCGGCCTCCGCCTGCTGGAGGCGTGCGCCGGTCGCGAGGTCCTCGCGCAGCCGCTCGCCGAGCATCAGCGTCGACAGCCTGCTCATGTCGAGCTCGGCGCACGGCGCGTCGGCGACGACCTTGCCGTCGCGCAGCACCGTGACGTTGTCGGAGATGCGGAAGACCTCGTCGATGAAGTGCGAGATGTAGACGACGCCGACGTCGGCGTCGGTCAGCTGGCGGATGATCGCGAACAGCCGCTCGCGCTCGGGCGCCGACAGCCGGGCGGTCGGCTCGTCCATCACCAGCAGGCGCGCGCGGCGCGCGAGCGCCTTGACGATCTCGACCATCTGCTGGCCGGCGACCGACAGCTCCGAGACGGACCGCTCGAGTGGCAGGTCGAGGCCCCACGCCTCGACCTCCTTCCGCGCGAGCGCTGTCAGCTCGCGGTCGTTGGGCCGCAGCATCGGCCCGACGCGGCCGGGCTCGCGGCCCAGCATGATGTTCTGCGCGACCGTCATCTGCGGGACGAGCGCGAACTCCTGCTGGATGACGGCGACGCCCTGCGCCAGCGCCCGCCGCGGGCTGCTCAGCGCGACCTCCTCGCCGGCGACCAGCACGCGGCCGCCATGGTCGGGGTAGATGCCCGCCAGCACCTTCATCAGGGTGCTCTTGCCGGCGCCGTTCTGCCCCACGAGCGCGCGCACCTCGCCAGCGCGGACGGTCAGGTCCACGCCCTTCAGCACCTGGCTGCCGGCGAACGACTTGGTGATCTGCTCCATGCGCAGCAGCGGCTGCTGCGCCGGCATCGCCTGCACGGGCATCTAGGCGGCTCTCCGGCGCCGGTTGTGCGCGTCGACCGCGACGGCCACGAGGATCACCGCGCCGCTGACGACCGGCTGCAGGTACGGCGAGACGTTGAAGATGTTGAGCGCGTTGGCGACCACGCCGAGCAGCAGCGTCGCCACGACGGTGTCGATCAGGCGGCCGGTGCCGCCGTTGAGCGCGGCGCCGCCGACGACGCAGATCGCGATCGCCTGCAGCGGCCAGGTCGCGGCGGCCCCCGGCTGCGCGACGTTGCTCTGGCTCAGCAGCACGATGCCGCCGACGGCCGCGAAGGCTCCGCCGAGCCCGTAGACGAACAGCTTCACGCGGTCGACGGGGATGCCGGCGAGCCGGCTCGCCTCCTCGTTGCCGCCGACGCTGAAGACGTAGTGGCCGATGCGCGTGAGCCGCAGCACGACCCCCGTCAGCGCGATCACGACGACCCACACGAGCGTCGCGTTGGGGATGCCGAGCGTCTCGCCGAGGCCGAGCTTCGTGAAGCCGTCCGGGAGCCCGTAGACCGGCTGTCCCTTGCTGACGACGTACAGCACGCCCGTCAGCACGGTCTGCGTGCCGAGCGTGGCGACGAAGGGGTTGATCCCGACGCGCGCGATCAGCAGGCCGTTGAAGAGCCCGAACAGGGTGCCGGCGACGATCGCGCCCGCGAGGCCGAGCGGGATGCCGCCGACATGGACGATCAGCGAGGCGGCGACCATGCCGCTCATCGCGCCGACCGCGCCCACGGACAGGTCGAACCCGCCCGAGATGATCATCAGCAGCATCCCGCAGGCGACGATCCCGATCACCGAGTTCTGCTGCAGGACGAGCGCCAGGTTGTCGCCGTTGCGGAACGTCGGCGACAGCGCCGACAGCGTCGCGACGCCCAGCGCCAGCAGGATGATCAGCCCGGAGCGCCGGAGCAACGCCGCGGACGGCGCGCCCCGAAGGGCGCGCCTCCCCGCGCTCGGCAGGCCGACCCCGGCCGTGGCTTCACCAGCCGAGTCCGCCATCAGCCCTCCCAGCCGGGTCTGAACTGGTCGACGTTGGCCTTCGTGACGATCGGCAACGGCAGCAGGCGCTGGCCGTCGGGGCACGGGTTTCTGTTGCCGCTGAAGTACTCGTGCGCCACTCTCATCGCCTCGACGCCCTGGGTATAGGGGTCCTGGTTGACGTCGGCCTCGACGTAGCCGTCCTCGATCGCCTTCTTCACGCTGGAGGGAAAGTCCCCGAGGATGAACTTGACGTCGCTGCGACCGTGGGTGTGGGCGTACTCGGCGGCCTGTGCGTTCGCCTGCTGGATGACGATCGCGTCCAGCTCGCCTCTCCCGTAGCGCGAGAGGTAGTCCTGCACCACGTTGAGCTCGCTTGCCGCCTCCCAGTTGCCGGTCTGCTTGGCGACGAGCTCGATTCCCGGATGTCTCGCGAGCACTCTCTCGAGCCCCTCGAGCCGGTTGACCTCGGGCGGGTCGCCGATCGCGCCGAGCACGACGGCCACCTTGCCTCTCTCACCGATCGCGTCGACGAGCGCCTCGCCCTGCTTCTCGCCGTAGACGACGTCGTCGACGCCGACGTAGCAGACGGTCTTCGCGTCCGGCGAGACCGCGCTGTTGACGATCTCGACCGGGATCCCCGCGGCATTCGCCTGCGCGATCGCCGGCAGGATGCCGACAGGGTCGCTCGGGTTCATGAGGATCATGTCGACCTTCTCGGCGACGTACTGCTGCACGACGCTCACCTGCTGGGCGATCTGGCCCTCGCCGCTGCGGATCGAGACGTCCCAGCCGTACTTCTTGCCGTACTCCTCGAATGCCGCGATCGACTTGCCCTGGAAGGGCAGCGACGTGTTCTTGATCATGATGCCGAGGCGGACGTTCTTGTCCGCGTTGGCACCCGTGCCGGTCCCGCCGTCGCTCGACCCGTCGCCGCAGCCGGCCACGCCGGCGATCGCGACGGCCGCCGCGATCGGCAGCAGTGCGAGGCGTGCACGCGAACGCGCGCGCGGTCGACCTGTCAGGCCATGTCTGTGTTCACCCACAGCCACCTATTCCTCTCCTCTGTTCCGCGTCGTGCCCCCACGCCGTTTCCGTGAACCGCTGGCGGCTCGATCGGGTGGGGATCACGACCCTCCTGCGACTAACGCAGATCGTGGTGACGATAACGGTAGCGAAATCGTGTGTCAAGTAGGCGGGTAAATTGTTGACAATATTCTCTCCCGGTCGCTAGCCTGGGATTGTGCGCTTCCTGTCGCATCCCCTCGGCGCAGCCACGCCTCCCGTGGGCGACGAGGCGCCCGTGCTCGTCGAGCCGGTCTCGCTGATCGCGCAGGGCGCGACCTTCAACGTGCACCGGCTCACGCTGATCAACCACATCGGCACGCACTTCGACGCGCCGTGGCACGTCAACCCGCACGGCGCGCGCGTGACGGAGCTCGACCCGTCGTGGTTCTCCTACGCGTCGCCGCACCTGCTCGAGCTGCCGAAGGGCGACGACGAGCTGATCGCCGCGGCCGACCTCGCGCCGCACGCCGCCGCGCTCGCCGAGGCCGATGCGCTCTTCGTGCGCACCGGCTACGCGGAGGCCGCGCGAGCACGCGACCCGCGCCGCTACGGAAGCCGCTCCCCCGGGTTCGCGGCCGACGCGGCCGCGGTGCTGCTCGCGCTTCCGCGATTGCGCGCCGTCGGCCTCGACGCGATCTCCGCGACGGCGCCGGGACACGTCGAGGAAGGGGTGGCCTTCCACCGCGCGATGCTCGGCCGGCGCGCCGACGACCGCTTCGTGCTGCTCGTCGAGGACATGCTGCTGCCGAGCGACCTCACCGCCGCCGACCTCGCGCGCGGCGTCTTCATGGCGCCGCTGCTGCTCGACGGCCTCGATGGCGCGCCCGTCACGGTCGTCGCCTGGTAGCGCGCACGACGACCTCCAGGCGCGAGCTCGCGCCGAACTTCTCGATCAGCGTGCGGACGTGTCCCTTGGCGGTCGACTCGGCGATCACGAGCCGCCCGGCGATCTCGCGGTTCGAGGCCCCGGCGCACAGCAACTCCAGCACGTCGCGCTCGCGCGGGGTGAGGCGCGCCGGGGGCGACGGGTCGGCGAGCGGCGCGGCTCGCCGCGCGGCGAGCGTGAGCCCGACCGTGGCGAGGTCGGCGATGCGCGTCATCAGCTCCACGAGGCGGTCGCCGGGCGCGCCGACGCGGCGGTCGCCGATGTAGAGCAGCGCGGCGACGCCGTCCGGCCCCGGCACGGGGACGCAGGCGATCCCGCGCAGCCCCTCGGCGCCGACGACGACGCGATAGTCCCCCGTGATCGTCGTCTCCTCCAGGTAGTCCGCGGCGACGCAGGGCCGGCGCTCGACGAGCACCTTGCCGCCGAGGCCGCGCCCGCGCCGGATGCGCATCTGCGACCAGCGCGGGTCCTCGAGCGCCTCGAGCGCGGTCATGTCGTAGCCGTCGGACGCGCTCGCGACGGCGGCGAAGGCGGCGTCGGCGCCAGTCAGGCGGCGTGCGGTCGCGACCGCGTCGGCCACGACCTCGTCGGCACGGGCGTGCAGGGCGATGTGCGCGAGCGGCTCACAGATCATGGCTGGTCCGACTCCGGAGAACCCTTCGAAGTGAGGGTATACGAGGCGTGCCAGCCCCGACTAGCATCGCGCGGGAGGAGAACGCAGGACGATCACGAGAGGTGGATGTCGGTGAGCACCGAAGGCTTTGCGTCCTACGACGAGGCGATCGCCCGTCACGAGTGGGCGGTACCGGAGCGCTACAACATCGCGGCGGACGTGTGCGACAAGCACCCGCGCGAGCGGCTCGCGATGGTCTACGAGCGCTTCGACGGCGAGCGGCGCGACGTCTCGTGGGGCGAGCTGCAGGACCTCTCCGGCCAGGCCGCGCACGCCCTGGCCGCGGCCGGCGTGAGCCGCGGCGACCGCGTCGCCGTCGTGCTGCCGCCCTCGCCCGAGACGGCCGCGATCTTCTTCGGCACCTGGAAGCTCGGCGCGCTGCTGCTGGCGATGAGCGTGCTCTACGGCGACGACGGGATCCAGCACCGGCTGACCGACTCCGGCGCGAGCGTCGTCGTGACCGACCGCGCGAACGCGTCGCGCTTCGCCGGCGTGCACGACAACGTGCTCGTGCTCGACGACGGCCTGCTCGACGGCCACCCGACCGAGCATCCGACGCTCGACACCTCCTGCGATGACCCCGCGCAGCTCTACTACACCTCCGGCACGACCGGCCTCGCGAAGGGGATCGTGCACGCGCACCGCTACCTGCTCGCGCACAACGAGTTCACCTACTGCCACGACGTGCAGGAAGGCGAGCGCTTCCACGGGATGGGCGAGTGGGCGTGGGCGGCGGGCATCGCGCCGCTGCTCGGCCCGTGGCGGCTCGGCGCGGTGCAGTGCGTCTACCAGCGCGAGGGCGGCTTCGACCCGCACAGACAGCTCGACTTCCTCTCCCGCCATCAGGTCACGAACGTCTTCACGACGCCGACCGCGATGCGCTCGATGATGGCGATCGCCGACGCCGGCACCCGCTACCCGCAGCAGTTTCGCGTCGTCTGCAGCGCCGGCGAGCCGCTGAACCCCGAGGCGATCCGTTGGTTCCGCGAGCAGTACGGCCTCACGGTGCTCGACTACTACGGAATGACGGAGTCGTATCCGATGGTCGGCAACTACCCGTTCATGGACGTGCGCGAGGGCTCGATGGGCAAGCCCTGCCCCGGCTGGGACATGCGCGTCCTCGACGAGGACGAGCAGGAGGTCGCCGCCGGCGAGCGCGGCGAGATCTGCCTGCGCGCGCGCTCGAACCCGCACTACCCGCTCGGCTACTGGAACCGCCCCGAGGACACCGAGCGCGTCTTCGGCGGCGAGTGGTTCCACACCGGCGACGCCGCCTCGCGCGACGCCGAGGGCTACTACTGGTACGAGGGCCGCGCCGACGACCTGATCATCGCCGCCGGCTACCGCATCGGCCCGTTCGAGGTCGAGTCCGCGTGCCTCGAGCACCCGGCCGTCGCGGAGGCCGGCGTGATCGGCGTGCCCGACGAGCGCCGCGGCCAGATCGTCAAGGCGTTCGTCGTGCTGGCCGACGGGCACGCGCCGTCGGACGAGCTCGCCGAGCAGATCAGACACTTCGTGCGCGACCGCCTGTCCGCGTACGCCTACCCGCGCCGGGTCGAGTTCGTCGACGGGCTGCCGAAGACGCTCACCGGCAAGATCCGGCGGATCGAGCTGCGGCAGCGGGAGGCGGAGGAGGCGGGTTAGACCGCAGCCGAGCGGCCAGCAGACCGGCGATCGTCCAGCACCTAACCTTGACGGTCGCATGGCACCTCGCACCTCGTCCGGAGACGCCAAGGCGGGCCGCTCCGGCATCACCGTCCGCGACGTCGCCGAGCGCGCGGGCGTGCATCCGGGCACCGTCTCGCGCGTCCTCAACCCGGACAAGCGGCACCTGATCAGCGACGAGACGGCGCGCCGCGTCGAGCAGGCCGCCGAGGCGCTCGGCTACCAGGCCAACTCGATCGCGCGCGGCCTGCGCATGCGGCGCTCGTTCACGGTCGGCGTCGTGATCCCGGACCTCACGAACCCGATCTTCCCGCCGATCGTGCGCGGGATCGAGGACCACCTGCACCCGCTCGGCTACACCGCGCTGCTGACGAACACCGACTCCGAGCCGGAGCGCGAGGTGCGCGGCCTGCAGGCGCTTGCCGCGCGGCAGGTCGACGGCTTCATCGTGACGACGACCGACGCGAGCATCGACTACGTCCGCCGGATGATCGCCGACGGCTCCCCGCTCGTGCTCGTCAACCGCACGATCGACGATGCGCCGAGCTTCGCGGTCACGCCCGACGACCGCCGCGGCGCCGCCTCGGCCGTCGAGCACCTGGTGGGGCTCGGCCACCGCGCGATCGCGTTCGTCGGCGGTCCCGAGACGCTCGCCCCGGGCCAGGAACGCCACCGCGGCTTCCGCGAGGCGATGCGCGAGCGCGGCGTCGACGTCTCCGAGCGGCTCGTGACGTTCGCCGACGCGTTCACGGGCGGCGCGGGCGTGGCGCCGACGCAGGCGCTGCTCGACTCCGGCGAGCCGTTCACCGCGATCGTCGCGGGCAACGACCTGATCGCGCTCGACTGCATCGACACGCTGCGCGCCGCCGGGCTCGACTGCCCGCGCGACGTGTCGGTCGTCGGCTTCAACGACATGCCGTTCGCGGATCGCTTCGCGCCGCCGCTGACGACGGTCCGCTTCTCGCACTACGAAGTCGGCCGCCGCGCCGCCGAGCTGCTGCTCGGACAGGTCGAGGGCGACCAGTCGGCGCCGCGCACGCTCGTGCTGGCGACCGAGCTGGTCGTGCGCGGCTCGACCGCCGCGCCGCCCGCCATCGCCGCGTAGGATCCCGCGCTTCCCCGCCGGGAGAGGAGGCAGGATGAAGGAGTTCCACTGCGCCGCGGTCGTCCCGGACTGCAGCGCGCGCTTCGAGGCCGAGAGCGAGGAGGGGGTCGTCTCGCTCGTCGTGCGCCACGCACGCGACGACCACGGGATGGAGCACGTGCCGCACGACGTGCTCGACGCCGTCCGCGCGCACATCCGCGACGTCGAGTAACGCTACGAGGCCTGCCCCTCGCGTTCGAGGCCGCGGTCGGCGGCGCGTGCGAGCGCTTCGACCAGCTGCTCGAGCGGGACGATCCCCGCGTAGGCCCCGCTCGCCTCGCCGCACACGAGCGGGTCGAAGCGGTGCGCCGGCGGCCGCAGCAGCGCGCGCTGCGCGATCTCCACGATCCCGTTCGTCGCGCGGACGACGAGCAGCTGCTCGATCGGCGGATCGCCGCGCTCCCAGGCACCGCGCCCGAGCAGCCCGGTCGGCCGCTCGCGCGCGTCGACCAGCACCACCCAGCGCAGGCCCGGATCGGCGGCGAACGCCGCGGCGGCCGCCGCCGGGTCGCCTGCCGGCAGCGCCGGCGCCGTCTCGACGAGCGGGGCGATCGATCCGGGCTCCAGCAGTGCCGCCCCGCGCTCGCGCACGTAGCGGCTGAGCGCGAACGCGATCGGGGTGAGCGTCTTCGCGCGCACCCCGATCAGCGGTCCCTGGGCCAGCGGCACCCGCAGCTGCAGCAGCGCGTCGAGCTCCTCCGTGCGGCTGACGCCCTGCGCGACGAGCGCCGTGCCGAAGCGCGTCGCGATGCGCTCGATCTCGTACAGCAGCGCGCGCTTCGCGGGCTCGCGGTGGAGGTCGGCGACGAGCGGCGCGGCGAGCTTCGCAAGCATCGGACGCACGACGCCGACGAAGCGCAGCACCCCGTCTTCCCCACCGACGTTGTCGACGGCGAACGTCGCCCCCGCCTCGCGCAGCTCGGCGATGCACGCGACGAAGCGGCCCTCGTCGCGTCTGGCGAGGCGCGGCACCAGCTCGATCACGAGCCCGTCGAGCGACTCCGCGCGCGCGAGCACGCGCCGCACGCGCTCGCGCAGCAGCGTCGCCGGGCGGATGTTGAATGCGAGGTAGCAGTTCGCAGGCAGGCTCTCGCGCGCCTGCAGGACCGAGCTGACGACGAACGCCTCGAAGTCGGGCTCGAGGCCGCGCCGCAGCGCCTCCGCCCGCCACGCGTCGGGCTCGATCGCCTCGGGGAAGCGCTCGAGCGCCTCGAAGCCGCAGATCGTCCCGCGCGCGAGGTCGGCGACCGGCTCGTAGACGAGGCGGCAGCGGCCGCGGCGGTCGATCAGGTGGGCGACGCTCACGCGCTCGGGCGGCGCGCGGCCGCGGGACGCTCCGTCGCCTCGCGGCGCACGCGCCCGGCGGCGACGCCGCGCTCCGACGCCGGGCCGCGCGGCGCCGCGATGCCCAGGACGCGCATCGCCTTCAGTCCGAACGACAGCTTCTCGCGGCCGTCGGTGGAGTTGACGTCGAGGCCGGTGATCTCGCGCACGCGCTCGAAGCGGTAGCGGACCGTGTGGCGGTGCGTGATCAGGCGCGCGGCGGTCGCGTTGACGTTGCCGTCGCACTCGAGGAACGTCTCGAGCGTGCCGACGAGGTCGGAGGTCTCGTACTGCTCGTCGTAGGCGACGAGCTTCGAGACCGTCTCGTCGTAGAAGCGCCGCAGTTCGCCCGGATCGCTCATGTGCGGCAGCAGCAGCTGGTAGGTGCCGGTGTCGTCGTAGGCGAGCAGCGCCTCGTCCTGGTCGCCCTCGACGACGTTCGCGGCGAGCAGCGCCTCGTTGCCGGCGCGGTGCAGGTCGACCGGGTCGCGCGCCACGCGGCTGCGACCGACCGCGAACGCGAAGCCGCTGAGGTTCGCCTCCAGCTCGCGCAGGACCGTCGCGGCGACGCGCCGGCCCGACTCGCCGTCGGGGTCGGGCGCCAGCACGACGACCTCGGCGCCGTCGCCCTCCGGCGTCGCGGCGGCGATCGCGCCGGGCGCGATCGAGCGCGCCGCGCGCTCGGCGAGCGCGAGCAGCCGCACGCGCCAGTCGTCCTCGACGGTGGCGCGTGCGTGCGCGCGCACGACGATCACGCTGCCGCCGCGGTCGAGCGCGACGCCCAGCTCCTTGCCGCGTGCGACGAGGTCGTCGCGATCGCGGATCCCGCGTCTCAGCACGGTGTGCAAGAACTCCGCCGCCGCCGCCTCGGAGGCGCGCTCGGGACCGCGCACGCGCTCGACCTCGGACGCGACGAGAGTCGTGACGAGTCGCAGCAGCGACGGGTCGGGCGAACCCTCGCGGCCGCGCAGCCGCAGCTGCCCGACGGCCGCGTCGGCGACGCGCAGCTCCACGCGCTCGACGCCCTCCGCCTCGCGCAGCAGCGCGCGCTCCTCGGCCGGCGAGCGCGCGGCGACCGCGAGCACGACGCTCGTGCGGTCGATCAGCACGAGGCTCGCGTCGAGCGCCCGCGCGGCCGCGCGCACGATCTCCGGCAGGCCGGCGCCGCCCGCGACCGCTTCCGTGATCGCCTCGAGCGCCCGCAGGTCCGGCGTGGACGCCGTCTCGTCACGCGCCTGAGGGGACATCCGCAGATTGTAGGTAGAACGTCAGGCTTCGCGAAACGGGTTCTCGACGCGCACGCCGCCGTAGTCGACGGTGTCGCTCAGATCCTCGGACAACACGACCTCACAGCCGAGCGAGCGGGCGGCTTCGAGGATCGCAGCATCCCAGTAGGAGATGCGGAAGCGATCGCATGTCGCGAGCGCGGCTCGCATCACGTCCGTCGTGACGGCGGCGACCGGAAAGCGCCCAAACGACTCGATGAGCTGCACCGCATCGTCGTGGGCGATCCGGTCGCGACGACTCGCGCGCGTCGCCTGCACGTAGAACTCCTGCAGCACCTGGACCGACAGGGCCAGGTCGCGCTCGGCCAGCAGCTCGCCGGCGCGCCGTGCCTTCGCCTGCTCCTCCGGATCTCGCGAGATCGCGTAGAGGAGGACGTTCGTGTCAGCGAACCGCACGCTCGTGCAGCTCGTCGCGGCTCAGGCGATCGCCGGCCCGGAAGCCCCCGATCCGCTGCTGGACCGCGCGCTGCTGCGCCTCGAGACGTGCGAACTCGGCCTCGCGATCCGACAGCGAGCGCAGGAAGTCGCCGACGAGCGCGCTCACGGAGCTGCCGCGCTCGGCGGCGCGCACGCGCGCCTCGCGGTAGACGTCGTCGGGGACGGTGACCGTGATGTTCTTCACGCGATCGAGGCTAGCACAGGGTCACAGTTCCTGTGTAGCACAGGAGTGTCAGAACAGCCGCGGCCAGTAGTAGATGACGCCGGCGCCGGCGAGCACGCCGACACCGACGAACGCGCCGAGGACCCAGAGCGACAGGAGGCCGGCGACGACGCGCTCCCAGGCGCGCTGGTACGACGCGACGACGGGCACGAGCACGAGCCCGACGAAGGTCGCGAAGCCGACGATCCCGGCGCAGACGGCGACGAGCTGGGTGACGGCGTCGTGACTCATGCGCTGCCGAAATCGTGCCACACGCCGCGGACCGCCGCGAACGCGGCGTCGACCGGGCGTACGCCCGCCGCCCCGGGGAAGCGGTCGCGCAGCGCCGCCGCCGCTCGCTCTGCCGCGGCCGGACCGTCGTCTCCCTGGAACAGGCCGACGACCGTCGGACCGGAGCCCGCGACGAGCGCGCGGTCCGCGCCGGCCGCGCGCGCCGCCGCGAGCGCGTCGTCGATCGACGGGCACAGCGACCGCGCCGCCGGCTCGAGGTCGTTGACGAGCAGCTCGGGCGGCAGCTCGCCGCCGCGGGCGAGCGCCGCCTCCAGCGCCGCGCGCCGCTCGGCCAGCTCCGCGGCGCCGCGCGCCAGCCCCAGCCGATCCGCCTCGCGGAACACGTCGGGCGTCGAGAGCGCGTGCGGCGAGGGCAGCACGAGCACCCCGTGCGGGGGCAGCGGGGACAGCGGCCGCACGTCCTCGCCGGCGCCGCCGACGAGCACCGGTCCGGGCGCGATCTGCGACGGCACGTCGGCACCGAGGTGCGGCGCGAGCGTCGCGAGCAGCGGGTCGCCGGGGCGCCCGGCGGCGTGCGCGGCGAGCCGCAGCGCGGCGGCGGCGTCGCCCGAGCCGCCGCCCATCCCCGCCGCCACCGGCACGCGCTTGACGATCGTCAGCCGCACCGGCGGCCCGTCCCAGCCGCTCGCGGCGCGGAAGGCGGCGAGCGCCTCGCCGGCGAGGTTCGGGCCCGCGACCCCGGCGCAGACGACCTCGTCCTCCCCCGCCGCGCAGCCCATGTCGCCGGCGCCGACCGCCGCCGCGACCTCCGCCCCGCCGGGCAGCGGCTCCAGCGTCAGCTCGTCCGCGAGCGACAGCGGCTCGATCACCGACGCCAGCTCGTGCAGCCCGTCCCCGCGCGTGCCGCCGAGCAGCAGGCAGAGGTTCGCCTTGCCCGGCGCGAGCGCGTGCAGCGTCATCTCCGCACCGCCTCCCACAGCTCGCGCAGCCGCTCCGGCGCGAGCCGCTCGGCGCGCACGTCGAGCGGCTCGCCGAGCGCCTCCAATGCCGTGCGCACGTCGTCGCGTCCGGCGACGCCGGCGAGCGAGACGGAGCGCGCGAGCGCCTTGCGGCGGTGCGCGAACGCGGCCTGCACGAACCTCCGCAGCGAAGGCTCCGGCGCCGCGGCCCGCCGCTCCAGGCCCACGAGCACCGAGTCGACGTTCGGCACCGGAAAGAACACCCGCCGCGAGATCGGCCGCAGCACGCGCACGTCGCAGGCGAGCTGCGCGAGCACCGACGGCACCCCATAGGCGCCGTTGCCAGGCGCCGCCGCGAAGCGCTCGCCGACCTCCTTCTGCACCATCGCGACCCAGCGGGTCACGGACGGCAACTCCTCGATCGTGCGCAGGATCGCGCCGGCGGCGATCCCGTAGGGCAGGTTCGCGACGACCTTCGTCGGCGCCGGTTCCAGCGCCGCCAGGTCGAGCGTCATCGCGTCGGCGAGGTGCAGCGACGCGCGCGCGCCGAAGGGATCGAGCGCGTCGCGCAGCGCCGGCTCCAGCGAGCGGTCGAGCTCCACGACATGCACGTGCGCGGCCCGCTCCGCGAGGTGCTCCGACAGCACACCCGAGCCCGCCGCCGATCTCCAGCACGACGTCCTCGGGCGCGAGCTCGGCCGCGCGCGCGATCACGTCGAGGATGTTCGAGTCGATCAGGAAGTTCTGGCCGAGGTCGCGCTTCGGCCGCACGCCGAACGCGCGCAGGCGGCGCAGCGAGGGCTGCGTCGGCTCGGCGCTCACCAGTCGAACAGCTCGGCGGCGTTGCGCTCCACTTGCTCCTCCAGCTGCTCGTAGGCGACGCCGCGCTCGGCCGCGACCGCCTCTGCCGTCAGCGTCACGTTCGCCGGCTGGTTGCGCTCCTTGCGGACGGCCTGCGGCGTCAGGTACGGCGCGTCGGTCTCGACGAGCAGACGGTCCTCCGGCACGCGCGCCGCAGCGTCGCGCAGCGCTCTGTTCGGCGGGTACGTGACGTTGCCGGCGAACGAGATCCAATACCCGCGAGCGACGCACTCGTCGAGCCGGTCCGGCATCGAGAAGCAGTGCATGATCACGCGCACGTCGTCGCGCGCCTCGGCGGCGAGCTGGTCGAGCGTCTCCTGGTCGGCGGAGCGCGTGTGGATCACGAGCGGCTTGCCGACCTCGCGCGCGAGCGCGATCTGCGCCGAGAAGGCGCGCGCCTGGTCGGCCGCCGGCGCGGTGTCGCGGAAGAAGTCGAGCCCCGTCTCGCCGATCGCGCGGCAGCGCGGGTGCGCGGCGAGCGCCCGCAGCTCGGCGAGGTCGGCGTCGTCGAAGCCGGTCGCGTGGTTCGGGTGGCGCCCGATCGCGACGTACACCTGCGGGAAGTCCTCGGCGATCGCGAGCGCCGCGCGGCAGGAGTCGCCGTCGGTCCCGACCGTCAGCATCCGCCGCACGCCGACCTGCGCGGCGCCGGCGACGAGCTGCTCCGGCGGCGGCTCGCACGAGGTGATGTGGGTGTGGCTGTCGATCATCTCGCCGCCGCCGTCTTCGGGAACAGCTGCTCGAGCGACGTCACCGGGCCGCCCCAGCCGCCCGCCGCGAGCTCGGCTCCGTCCCAGCCGGTCTCCGGCCGGCCGAGCGCACCGAGCAGCTTCGTCGTAGTCGACGGCATGTATGCGTGCAGCAGCACGGTCACGACGCGCAGGCCCTCGGCCAGCGACGCGAGCGTCTGATCCAGCGCGTCCGCCTGCGCCGGATCCTTCGCGAGCGTCCACGGCGCGCGCTCCTCTACATATCTGTTGAGCCGCCGCACGCGCTGCCAGATCTCCTCGAGCGCCTGGCTCAGCTCGGAGCGGTCGAGCAGCGCGGCGACCTCACCGGCGAGCCCGTCGAACGACGCCGCCAGCTGCGGGTCGAACGCCGCCTCCGGCACGACGCCGTCGCGATACCGCGCGATCATCGCGAGCGTCCGCGAGGCGAGGTTGCCGTAGTCGTTCGCCAGCTCCGTCTCGTAGCGCGACTCGAAGCCGGCCGTCGAGACCGAGCCGTCCTGCCCGAAGGAGACCTCGCGGAAGCAGTAGAAGCGCAGCGCATCGGTGCCGAACTGCTCCATCACCGCGAACGGGTCGAGCACGTTGCCCGAGCGACTTGCTCATCTTCTCGCCGTCCATCAGCAGGAAGCCGTGGACGAACAGCCGCTGCGGCAGCTCCAGCTCCGCCGCCATCAGCAGCGCCGGCCAGTAGACCGCGTGGAACTTGAGGATGTCCTTGCCGATCAGGTGCACCGACGGCGGCCAGAACGTGTCCGTCACGTCCTCCCCGTCGCGCGCGAAGCCGAGCGCCGTGTAGTAGTTGAGCAGCGCGTCGAACCACACGTAGAAGACGTGGTTCGGGTCCCACGGCACGGGCACGCCCCACGTCAGCTTGCCGCGCGAGAGCGAGACGTCGCGCAGGCCCTGCTCGACGAACGAGCGCGCCTCGTTGAGCCGCGAGGCCGGCGCGACGAAGTCCGAGCCGTCGGCCAGCAGTCTCTCCAGCGGCTCCTGGAACGCGGACAGGCGGAAGAACCAGTTCTCCTCCTGCTCGCGGTCGAGCGGGATGTGGTGGATCGGGCAGGTGTTGCCCTCCGCGATCTCGTTCTCGGACTTGAAGTCGGCGCAGCGCGGGCAGTACCAGCCCTCGTACGTGCCGAGGTACGTGTGACCGTTGTCGTGGACGCGCTGCATCACCTCCTGCACGCGCTTGCCGTGCCGCGGGTCGGAGGTGCGGATGAAGAAGTCGTTGCTGGCCTCGAGCTGCGGCATCAGCGCCTCGAAGCGCGCAGCGTTGCGGTCGGCCAGCTCCTTCGGCGTCACGCCCTCTCTCTCCGCCGCGAGCGCGACCGGCTCGCCGTGCTCGTCGGTGCCGGTGAGGAAGAAGACCTCCTCCCCCCGCTGGCGCATGTGGCGCGCGAGCACGTCCGCCGCGATCGTCGTGTACGCGTGGCCGAGATGAGGCTGCGCGTTGACGTAGTAGATCGGGGTCGTGACGTAGTAGGGCACGGCGGAGAGCCTAGTCCGACGCGCTGTCGGTGAGCGCGCGGTAGAGCGCGTTCGCCGGCACGCCCGTCAGCTCCGCCACCACCGTCGCCGCCGGCCGCGGCTTCGCACCCGCGTCGACCAGCCGCCGCAGCGCGTCGAGCGCCGGCGCGAGCGGCGCCTCGGCCTCGTCGGCGGCGCCGATCACGAGCACGACCTCGCCCTTCGGCGCCTGCGCCGCGTAGCGCTCCGCCAGCTCGGCGGCCGCTGCCGCGCACGACCTCCTCGTGCAGCTTCGTCAGCTCGCGGCAGACGGCGACCGGGCGCTGCGGGTCGACCTCCGCCAGCACCGCCAGCGACGCGCCGACGCGCTTCGGCGACTCGAACGCGACGAGCGTCTCGGGCGTCCGGAACGACCGCTCCAGCTCGCCGCGCTTGCGCGGCAGGAAGCCGGCGAAGCGCCAGCGCTCGGCCGGCAGCGCGCTCGCCACCAGCGCCGCGAGCGCCGCGCTCGGCCCCGGCAGCACCTCGACCGCGAGGCCCGCGGCGACGCACGCCTGCACGAGCAGGAAGCCCGGGTCGGAGACGAGCGGCATGCCGGCGTCGGAGACGAGCGCGACGTTGGTGCCCGCCTGCATCCGTCTCACCAGCTCGCTCGCGCGCTCGCGCTCGTTGTGCTCGTGGTAGCTGAGCAGGTCGGACGACACCCCGTAGCGGTCGAGCAGCGTGCGCGTGCGGCGCGTGTCCTCGCAGGCGATCAGGTCCGCCTCGCGCAGCGCGGACAGCACGCGCAGCGTGACGTCCTCGAGGTTGCCGATCGGCGTCGGGCAGACGATCAGACGGCCGGCCATCAGCGCACCGAGCCGACCATCACGCGACGCTCCGCCGCTCGCTCTCCAAGGCGAGCGTGGCCGCGCCGACGAGCCCGGCCTCGGTGCCGAACTGCGCCGGCACGATCTGCGCGTGGTCGCGCATCGGCGGCAGCGCTCGGCGCGCCGCCTCGGCGCGTGCGGGAGCCAGCAGCAGGTCGCCCGCGGCGATCACGCCGCCGCCGATCACGACCACATCGGGATTGAAGATGTTCAGGAACGAGGCGATCCCGACGCCGAGGTTGCGCGCCGATCAGCGACAGCGCGTCGAGCGCCGCCGGGTCGCCGTCGTGCGCCAGCTCGGTGATCAGGCCGCCGGTGATCTCGCGCCCGTCGGTCAGCGCTCTGCCGAGCCCCGAGTCGGGCTGCTCGGCGGCGATCCGCCGCCCCTCGCGCGCGAGCGCGGTGCCGGAGGCGAGCGTCTCGAGGCAGCCGTTGTTCGGGCAGTTGCCCTGGCAGGGCGGGCCGTTGACGTCGATCGTGATGTGGCCCAGCTCGGCGCCGGCGCCGATGCCGCCGCGGTAGGGCTCGCCGTTCAGGATCAGGCCGCCCCCGATGCCGGTGCCGATCGTCAGCACGACCGCCTCGCTCGTCCCGCGCGCGGCGCCGGCGCGGTGCTCCGCCAGCGCGGCGACGTTCGCGTCGTTGTCGACCTCCACCGGCAGGCCGAGGCGCTCGGCCATCAGGTCGCGGAACGGCACGTCGACGAGCGGCAGGTTCACGGCCATCATCGCCATCCCGCGGCGCTGGTCGATCATGCACGGGATCCCGAAGCCGACGGCCGTCACCTCGGCGCTCGCGAGCCCGCGCGCCTCCTCGACCGCCTCGACGATCGCCTCCAGCAGCTCGCGCTGCCCGAGCCCGTGGACGAGCCGGTGCACGCGGTGGTGCACGTTCAGCTCGCCGTCGACGACCCCGGCAAGCAGCTTCGTGCCGCCGAGATCGACCCCGATAACGCACTCCGGCGACATCTCGGCCACTATAGACCGGCATGGCAGACGACCGTGACGACGTCTCGCGGCGCGGCGAGGGTCCGGCCTACCGCGTGCACCGCGCGGGCGAGAACGCCCCGCCGCGCGAGCCGGCCGGCGACGCCCCGTACACGCGCTACCGCTCGAAGCCCCGCGGCATGCGCGAACGGCTGCGCGGCGAGGAGGCCGGGCTCGACGAGCTGGGCGGCAGCGGCGACGGCGCGCGCTCCGAGCGGGCGCGCCGCGACGGCGGCGGCCGACGGCCGCGGCTCCCGCGCCTGCGCGGACGCGACGGGCGGCAGGGGGCGGGTGGGCGGGATCTGACATTCCGCCGCGTCCTGCTGTGGATCGCGCTGGCGATCGGCGCCTGGCTCGCGCTCTCGCTCGTGCTGTTCCTCATCAGCGCCCAGATCGAGAAGGGCAAGGTCTCCGACGACGCGAAGGCCGCGCTGAGATCCGGCGGCGCGATGCCGTTCGCGACCGACACGATCCTGTTCCTCGGCTCCGACGCGCGGCCGGCCGGCTCGAAGGAGCCCGGCGCGAACCCGGGCGGCCCGAGCCGCTCCGACACGATCATGCTGTGGCGCGTCGGCGGCGGCCACGCCGCGCGCCTGTCGATCCCGCGCGACACGATCGTGGACATCCCCGGCCACGGCGAGCAGAAGATCAACGCCGCCTACGCGTTCGGCGGCGCGGCGCTGTCGATCAGCACGATCTCGCAGTACCTCGGAATCCCGATCAACCACCTCGTCGAGGTCGACTTCGAGAACTTCCCGAAGCTGATCGACGCGCTCGGCGGCGTCGACGTGAAGACCGGCCGCGTCTGCTCGAGAATCAACGGCGGGCAGCGCAACGGCGGCGTCACGCTCAACCTGCCGGCCGGCGAGAACCACCTGAACGGCAGACAGGCGCTCGCGCTCGCCCGCACCCGCAAGAACTCGTGCAACGCCGCCGAGGATGACTTGACCCGCGCGAAACGCCAGCAGCAGATCCTCAGTGCGATGAAGGGCAGCCTGCTGTCGCCTGGGACGTTCGTGCGGCTGCCATGGGTCTCGTGGTACACGCCCAAGACGATGCACACGGACATGGGCGGCCCGACGCTGCTCGGCTTCTTCGCCGCCGCCGCGACGAGCGGCTCGCCCCCCGTCGAGGTGCTCAAGCCGTCGTCGTTCGCGACGCTGCCCGACGGCAGCTCCGGGCTCGTCGTCTCCGACGCCGAGAAGCAGGCCGCGGTGCGGCGCTTCCTCGACGGCTAGGAAGCGATCACGAAGCGCCAGCTGGCGACGAGCGCGCCCTCGACGCGCCAGCGCGCCACATAGCTGCCCGCCGGGAAGCGCAGCGGCGTGACGGTCGCTACGCCGGCCGGGCCGGTCGTGACGGTGAAGCAGCTGCGCACGCCGGCGACGTCGCGGCGGCGCACGCACGTGCGCACCGTCGTCTGCGCCTGCTGCGCGTCGGCGAACAGGAGGTCGGCGACGGCGCGGTTCGTGTCCGGGTTCGCCGCCAGGCGGTGCGCCGGCGTGCGCAGCGCGTCGGTGACCTGACCCGTGAAGCGGCTCGCGGAGGCGGCGGAGGCCGCACCGGCGGGGCACAGGGCGACCGCCGCGCAGGCGGCCGCGAGCGTCAGCGCCGCGCTACGCCGCGCTGCTCGTCGTGCCCGCGTCGGACTTCTTGCCGCCGTCGGACGTGGATGACGCTCTGCCGCTGTCACCGCTCTTGCCTTCGCTGCTCGTGGCTCTTCTGCTGCTGTCCGCAGCGCTTCTCTCTCGCGCGCGCTTCTTGGTCCCGTAGTCGGTGTTGTAGAAGCCCGAGCCCTTGAAGTGGACCGCCGGCGCATGCAGGACGCGCACGGCGGGCGCCGAGCAGACCTCGCACACCTCGAGCGCGTCGTCGGCCATGCGCTGCAGCACCTCGAACGTGTGGCCCTTCTCGCAGCGATACTCGTAGATCGGCATTCGTTCGAGGAAGGATAGAGTCCGCTCGCGATGACTGACGTCGTGACCATGGAGAAGATCGTCTCGCTGTGCAAGCGGCGCGGCTTCGTCTTCCCGTCCTCGGAGATCTACGGCGGGGTCGGATCGACCTACGACTACGGCCATTACGGGGTGCTGCTCAAGACGAACGTCAAGGGCGAGTGGTGGCGCGCGATGCTGCAGGACCGCGACGACGTCGTCGCGCTCGACAGCGCGATCATCCAGAACCCGAAGGTGTGGGAGGCGTCCGGCCACCTCGCCGGCTTCACCGACCCGCTCGTCGACTGCCGCACCTGCAAGAAGCGCTTCCGCGCCGACCACCTCGACCAGCTGCAGTGCGGGCAGAAGCCCTCCAAGCATCCGGGCGAGGGGCCCGACTGCGACCTCACCGAGGCGCGCGACTTCAACCTGATGTTCGAGACGACCGTCGGCCCGGTGAAGGAGGACGGCGCGACCGTCTACCTGCGCCCTGAGACCGCCCAGGGCATCTTCATCAACTTCAAGAACGTCCTGCAGTTCTCGCGCAGAAAGCCGCCGTTCGGGATCGCGCAGATCGGCAAGTCGTTCCGCAACGAGATCACGCCCGGCAACTTCATCTTCCGCACGCGCGAGTTCGAGCAGATGGAGATGGAGTTCTTCGTGCCGCCCGACGAGGCGCCGAGATGGTTCGCGCACTGGCTCGCCGAGCGCGAGCGCTGGTACACCGAGCTGGGGATCCGCCCCGACCACCTGCGCCTGCGCGCGCACGACCCTGACGAGCTGTCGCACTACTCGTCCGCCACGAGCGACGTCGAGTACCTCTTCCCGATCGGGTGGAGCGAGCTGGAGGGGATAGCCGACCGCGGCGACTTCGACCTCGGCAGACACGCCGAGCACGCGCACGAGAAGCTCGAGTACGTCGACACGGCGACGAGAGAGCGCTACATCCCGCACGTGATCGAGCCGGCCGCCGGCGCCGACCGCGCCACGCTCGCGTTCCTCGTCGACGCCTACGACGAGGAGCAGCTGGAGAGCGAGACGCGCACCGTGCTGCGCTTCCACCCGAAGCTCGCGCCGGTGAAGGTCGCCGTCATGCCGCTCGTCAAGAAGGACGGCCAGCCCGAGGTCGCGAGAGCCCTGTACGCCGATCTGCGCCGCCGCATGCAGGCGGAGTACGACGAGGGCGGCTCGATCGGCAAGCGCTACCGCCGCCAGGACGAGATCGGCACGCCGTGGGGCGTGACGATCGACCACCAGACGGCCGAGGACAGAACGGTCACCCTCCGCGACCGCGACACGCTCGAGCAGACGCGGATCGCGATCGACGAGCTCGGCGACGAGCTCGAGCGGCGCCTGCGCGCGCCGTGGACGTCGCCGAAGCTGGCGACGGCGTAGCCGGCGTGCAGTCCTAGCCGGCGTCGGCGATCAGCGCACGCGCCGCGGCGACCGCGGCGGAGAGGATCGGGCTCGGGTCGAGCTCGGGCTCGATCAGGAAGCGCAGCGCGAGCCCGTCGGCGAGGGCCAGCAGGACGCCCGCGACGGCGTCCGGCGCGTCTCCGAGCTTCACGACGCCCTCGGCCTGCTTGGCCTCCAGCGAGGCCGCGATGTCGGTGCGGGCAACGCGCGCGAGCGTCGCCAGCTCGCCGGCGATCTCCTCGTTGCGGCGCGAGAGCGTGAACAGCTCGTGCATCAGCACGACGAAGCCGGGGTCGCGGCCGATCAGCTCCTCGAGGCTGCGCACGAGCGCGTCGATGAAGTCGTCGGCCGTGCGCGCGTCGCCGAGCTGGGCGGCGAGGGCGGCCAGACGGATCTCCGAGTCGCGCCGCACGACCTCGACGAGCAGGCGCTCCTTCGTGCCGAAGTAGTAGTGCAGCAGCCCGCGCGAGACGCCCGCCTCGCGTGCGACGTGGTCGAACGTCGAGCCGGCGGCGCCGCGCGCCGCGACGCTCTCGCGCATCGCGTCGACGATGCGCTTCGCCTTCTCGCTCTCGAGCGTGCGACCGCTCGCTGGAGCGGTCTCGGTGCGGGGCGTGGTGACGGCCATCGCCCGATCGTAGTCGGTCGGACGGCCGGTCGGTGCGACGACCGGCCGTCCGCGCGACTCAGGCGGCGCCGTCTGCGGGTGCGCTCGGCGCGGGGGAGCCGTAGTCGAACTCCTCCTCCTTGCCGAACAGCGCGTCGAGCACCTTTGCGCGCAGGCCCTCGCTCAGCGCGAGCGCGACGGCCGCGCCGACCGCGAGCACGAGCAGCTTGCGGCCGAAGCCGCCCTTCTTCTTCGGCTTGTGCTTCTTCGGGCCGTCCTTCAGGGCGCTGCCAGCGCCCTTGAGCGCGTCGGCGGCCTGCTTCAGGTCCTTCTGCAGCTTCTTGTCGTCGACGAGGTCCTTCGGGCTCTTGCCGTCGGAGATCCGCTCGTAGGCGTCCTTCGCCGCCTCGAACGCGACGCGGAAGTTGTCCCGCAGCTCCTCGTCCTCGGCGAGCCGCTGGACCCAGGGACTCGTCGTCGCGGCCGCGGCGCTCGCCGCCTTCCTCGCCTGCTTCGTGCGTGCTGCCATATGGGAGCTCCCTTGCGCTCGCTGTGGTGGTCGGTGCGGCGAGCATACCCAGTGGCCTGCGCCGCCAGACCCGCGCGGCGGACGCACCTCAGGGACGCTCGCGCTGCTCGTCGTAGAGCGTGAGCAGCTCCCCGGCGGTCAGCTCGAGCGCGTCCGCGAGCTTGAGCACCGTCGTCAGCCGCGGGTCGCGATTGGCCCGCTCGATCTCGCTCAGGTGCTTGGCGCCGAGGCCCGCCGCGTCGGCGAGCGCCTCCTGGCTCATGTCGCGGTCGCGCCGCGCGCGGCGCACGACGCGTCCGAAGGCGGCCACTCGGGGGTCGGGCGTGCGCATAGGGGTCGCAAGCCTGACCTCCTATCGGCGGATATCTACACATGATATCGGGTGTTCCTACTACAAAGTTGTGTGTTTAGTATGGTTTCGTAGGAGTACTCAGCAGGATCTCTCCTTCCAGCTGGGTGCTCGCCCGTCGCGGGGGAGCCTGGGGGCCGGCGGAGGGGCGTCCCGGGCCTGGGGCCGGGGCGCCCCACGCCGCCGGACGCGCGTCAGGCGGCGGTCGCCCGCCGGCGCGCGCGGCGCGGGGCGAGCGCGATCTCGAGCACCTCGCCGATGCGCGAGACGAAGTGCAGCTCGAGGTCTCTGCGCAGGTGCGCGGGGATCTCGTCGGCGTCCTGCGCGTTGCGCGCGGGCGCGATCACGTGGCGGATCCCGCTGCGCTGCGCGGCGAGCGCCTTCTCCTTCAGGCCGCCGATCGGAAGCACCTGGCCGGTCAGCGTGATCTCGCCCGTCATCGCGACGTCGGAGCGCACCGGCCGTCCGCTCAGCAGCGAGCACAGCGCCGTCGCCATCGTGACGCCGGCGCTCGGGCCGTCCTTCGGGATCGCGCCGGCCGGGACGTGGATGTGGATGTCGTGTCTCGCGAACCAGTCGTCCGGGAGGTCGTCCGACGGATGCGAGCGCACGTAGGAGAGCGCCGCCTGGGCCGACTCCTTCATCACGTCGCCGAGCTGGCCGGTGATCGTCAGCTTGCCGCTGCCCGGCATCGCCGTCGCCTCCACGAACAGCACGTCGCCGCCGGCCGGCGTCCACGCGAGCCCGGTCGCGACGCCCGGCTCGGACGTGCGCCGCCGCGTCTCGCCGAAGACCTTGCGCTTGCCCAGCAGCTCGCGCGCCCGTGCGGCGGAGATCGTGACCTTTCTTCTTGCTCTGCCCTCCGCCACCCGGCGCGCGACCTTGCGGCAGATCGCTCCCAGCTCGCGCTCCAGCCCGCGCACGCCCGCCTCGCGCGTGTACTCGGCGACGATCGCCTTGAGCGCCGCGTCGCCGAACGCGATCTGACTCGGCTTCAGGCCGCTGCGCTCGATCTGGCGCGGCACGAGGTAGCGGCGCGCGATCTCCAGCTTCTCCTCCTCCGTGTAGCCGGCGAGCTGGATCGTCTCCATGCGGTCGCGCAACGGCCCGGGAATCGTCTCGAGCGTGTTGGCGGTCGTCACGAACATGACGTCCGAGAGGTCGAACGGCAGGTCGAGGTAGTGGTCGCGGAAGGTCGTGTTCTGCTCCGGGTCGAGCACCTCCAACATTGCGCTCGCCGGGTCACCGCGGAAGTCCGCGCCCATCTTGTCGATCTCGTCGATCATGAACAGCGGGTTGCGCGTGCCGGCGTCGCGCAGGGCGCGCACGATCACGCCGGGCATCGCCCCGATGTACGTCCGGCGGTGGCCGCGGATCTCCGCCTCGTCGCGCACGCCGCCGACGCTGATGCGCTCGAATCTGCGTCCGAGCGCCCGCGCGATCGATCTTCCGAGCGACGTCTTTCCGACGCCCGGCGGGCCGACGAGGCAGAGGATCGAGCTGCGCGGCTGCACGCCCTCCTGGTCCGCCGTCAGCTTGCGCACGGCGAGGAACTCGAGGATGCGGTCCTTCACCTGCTCGATGTCGTAGTGGTCGTCGTCGAGCACTCTGCGCGCGTGCCGCAGATTGAGGTTGTCCACGCTACGAGCGCTCCAGGGCATGGAAGCGATCCACTCCAGGTAGCCGCGGATCACGCCGTGCTCGGCGGCCGCCGCCGGCAGCCGCTCGAGCCGCGCCAGCTCGCGGTCGACCTGCTTGCGCGCCTCCTCCGGCAGCTCGAGCGCGTCGAGCTGCTCGCGCAGCTCGTTCGCCTCGGCGACCATCTCGTCGCCCTCGCCGAGCTCGTCCTGGATCGCTCTCAGCTGCTGGCGCAGGAACCACTCGCGCTGCGATCTGTCGAGCTCGGACTGGACCTGCGACTGGATCTTCGAGCCGAGCGCGACGACCTCCAGCTCGCTGGCGAGCAGCTCCGACAGGCGCCGCAGGCGCCGTGCCACGTCGCGCTCCTCCAGCAGCGCCTGCTTCTCCTCGGTTCTGAGCCGCAGCGCGCCGGCGATCAGGTGGCTGAGCGCGCCCGGGTCGTCGAGGTTCGCGACCGCGAGGTGCAGCTCCTCCGGCAGGTACGGGACCTGCTCGACGATGTTCGTGAACGTCGCCTGCACGTTGCGCACGAGCGCGAGCAGCTCCGGCGTCTCGGCTCTCGAGATGTCCGGCAGCTCCTCGACCTGCGCGACGAGGTACGGCTCGGTCTGCTCGAAGCCGGTCACGCGGATCCGCTGCGTCGCCTGCACGAGGATCCGCAGCGTGCCGTCGGGCACCTTCAGCATGCGCGCGACGACGCCGGCGACGCCGACCCCGTAGAGCCCCTCGGGCCCCGGCGCCTCGACGTCGGGGTCGCGGCTGGCGACCATCGCGATCATGCGGTCGCCGCCGAGCACGTCGTTGATGAGCGCCATCGAGCGCTCCTGGCCGACGGCCAGCGGGACGAGCGTCTCGGGGAAGGTGACCGTGTCGCGCAGCGGCAGCACCGGCAGCGTCGCGGGCAGGCCGCGCTGGGTCGGCACCTCGATCTCGCGAGCGCCGCCCGGTCTGCCGACCTCGATCATCGCGCGGGCGGATCCGTGTCCAGATCGAGGTCCGGGTGCGGCGAGACCTCGATCGGCACGCTGTGGCTGTGCGTCTCCGGCTGCGCGAGCGGCAGCTCGACGCGCAGCAGCCCGTCCTCGTAGACGGCCTTCGCCTCCTCCGCGCGCACGTCGGCGCCGAGCTGGACGACGCGGCGGAAGGGACCGTGCTCGATCTCCACCTGCTGGTAGACGCGGCCCTCGCGCTCGGTCGCGCGGCGCTCGCCGGTCAGCACCAGCTCGCGGCCCTGGATCTCGAGCCCGAGGCGGTCGGCGTCGATCCCCGCGAGCTCCGCGGTCACGATCGCGCGCGGGGGGTCGTCGGCGTAGGAGACGTCGACTGCCGGCGAGAAGCCGGCGCGCTTGCGCGGCGCGATGCCGGAGCGCTGGAAGACGTCGCCGAACAGCTCATCCATCTCGCGGCGCATCCGCTCGAAGTTCGCGAACAGGTCACGCTCGGGAGGCATCGCCTACACCGTATACGCCGCGCCCTCGCGGGCGAGCTCGACCGGCCCGCCGAACGCGCGCTCGGCCTCGGCCTGCACCCACGACGCGTCGTGGTCGCCGGACATGTGCGTCAGCACGAGCCGTCGCACGCCCGCGCGTCTGGCGTGCTCGCCCGCCTCGGCCGGCGTGAGGTGGCCGCGGCAGCCGGCGTCCTCGGGCTCTTCGAGCGTCGCCTCGAGCATCAGCAGGTCGCTGTCGCGCGCGAACTCGACGATCGCTTCGTTGGGACGGCAGTCGGCGCCGTACGTGAAGCTGGCGCCCGCCGCCTCGCGTATCTGGACGGCGTGCGTGCGGATGAAGTGCGGGACCTCGTGGAAGCGCACGCGCATCGGGTCGAGCTCGAGCTCGCCGGCGGGGTCGTACTCGTGCAGCTCGAAGGCCTGCTCGATCAGCTCCTCCGCCTGCCACGCTCCGGTGATGCGGCGGAACGTCTCGCGCGCGCCCGGCGGCGCGTACAGGGCGGGCCGGTGCCCCGCCGCTCTCGCCTGGTGCGAGTAGGTGAGCGCATAGGCGTAGGGGACGAGGTCGATGAAGTGGTCGGCGTGCAGATGCGAGATCACGACGGCGCAGACCTGCGTGAAGTCGCGCGCGGCGCGCAGCTTGCCGAAGACGCCGTTGCCGCAGTCCAGCAGCAGGCAGCGGTCGCCCGCCTCGACGAGGTATCCGCTGCACGCGCCGCCCGCGTCCTGCCAGGCCGGCGACTTGCCAAGCACGGTGATCCTCACAGCAAGGGCACTCTAGCCCGAATCGCCACCAGCGCCCCTGGCCGGCGGCTGGCGAGGTCCGCGGGCCGTCTGGCAAGGACGCAGGGGTGAAGGAGTGCTTCGCACTTCGAGCCCCGAGGACGCCGCCAGGCGGTTCGCGGGGCTGCCAGGCGTCGGTCAGGCGTGCAAAGACGCCTGTTCCTGCGCCGTGGGGAACGCCCACACGGACTGCGTGCGGCGCTCCTGGCGGAACTGGAAGCGCAGCTGGCGCGGCGGGCGCAGGCCGTCGGGGTGAGCCGGCCGGAACGTCGCGCAGGGTTCGTCGTCCGGCAGGGCGCACAACAGGTTCTGCCGGAAGAAGCAGTCCTCGCAGCCCACCTTGCGCGTAGCTCTACGACCCTTCGCCATCCCGCCGTTCGCCCTCCTCGATCGTTCGCCCGTCCTTCAGGAGGGCGGGATCAAAGCGGACCCGGGACAAGGCCTCAACGTCGTTTCCCGCAAATCGCAGGAACTTTCGGGACGCCGTCAAAGTGCCTGCAAATCAGCCGCTTCTGCACGCCTGTTGCGCAAACGCCCCGCATTTTGCGGGGCTTTCATGGCGGCGGCCGCGAAGCCGGCGGTCGTCATGCTACGGAGGCCATGCGAATCCTCGTCACCGGCGTCAGCGGCTTCGTCGGCGCGCGGCTCGTCCCGCGCCTGCGGCGCGACGGCCACGAGCTGCGCGGCTTCGCGCGCGACCCGGCACGCGTCGCGGTCGACGTGCCGCTCGTCGTCGGCGACGCGGTCGGCGGCGAGGGGCTCGCGGCGGCGCTCGACGGGATCGACGTCGCCTACTTCCTGATCCACTCGATGGAGCCCGCCGCCGGCGGCGACCGCGACTTCCGCGCGCGCGAGCGCACCGCGGCCGAGCGCTTCGCCGCGGCCGCGCGGGCGGCGGGGGTGCGGCGGATCGTCTACCTCGGCGGGCTCGTGCCGCACGACGCGCCCGCCTCGGCCCACCTCGCGAGCCGGCTCGCCGTCGAGCAGGTGCTGCTGGAGGCGGTGCCGGACTCGACCGCGCTGCGCGCCTCGATCGTGATCGGCGCCGGCTCGCGCTCGTTCCGCTTCCTCGTGCGGCTGATCGAGCGCCTGCCGCTCGTCGCGCTGCCGGCGTGGCGCACGCACCGCACGCAGCCGATCGACGAGCGCGACGTGCTGGAGTCGCTCGCGCGCGCCGCCACCGCCCCGGCCGCCGGCGGGCGCTCGCTCGACGTCGCCGGCCCGGACGTCGTCAGCTACGGCGAGCTGATCGAACAGATCCGCGACCACATGCTGCTCGCGCGTCCGCTCGTGCGTCTGGGACGCGTGGGCTCCCTGTCTCCTGCGGCGGTCACGAGCGCGGTGGCGGCGGCGGTCGCCGGCGAGCGCCGCGAGCTGGTCGGCCCGCTGATGGCGGGCCTGCACAGCGACCTGCTGCCGCGCGAGGAGGCGAGCGCCGCGCCGCTGGGCGTGCGGCTGCACTCGCTCGACGCGGCGATCGAGCACGCGCTCGGCGAGTGGGAGCGCAGCGAGCCGCTCGCGGGGCGGTGACGTCGCACGCTGCGTGTGAAACCGCCGTTGCACACGGTGGGTAGGGTGCGGAGCATGACCCGCGTGCACTGCGCGATCGAGATCGACGCGCCCCCGGAACGCGTGTGGGAGGTCGTGATGGATCCCCACCGGCTTGCCGACTGGGTGACGATCCATCGTCGTGTCAGCGACGTCCCGGCTCGCATGGGACGCGGCGCGACGTTCGAGCAGACGCTGAATCTGCGCGGCGCGCACCTGCACGTCTCCTGGACGGTGGTCGACGCCGACCCTCCGAGACGTGCCGTGTGGGAGGGCCAGGGCCCCGCTCATTCACGCGCAGAGATCGTCTACGAGCTTCGCACACACGGTGAAGCGGGGACGCTCTTCGACTACACGAACGAATTCAAGCCTCCCGGCGGTCCGCTTGGAGCCGTCGCCGGGCGCGTGCTCGTCGGCGGCCTCTCGCAACGTGAGGCGCAGCGATCGCTTCAGCGACTCAAAGCGCTGATCGAGACTGAGTGAGCGCACTCGCTCGGAATCGCACGAGAGCGGTTGCGGGAGCACGATGCTCCGCTAGGATGCGAAATGGTCGAGGCGCCGGAAACCGCAGGCGGCGCCAGCGGGGGCTCGGACAGGGAAGATGAACCGCAATTCGCATTCGCTGTTCACACGTTGAACGTTCATGCATGCGCTCAAGCACACGACTGGACGTCCCGAGCTTCCCTTAGGCTATCGATGGATTAGCGGCGAACCACAGGGGACCGGAGGCACACGTGGCGGACTTTCTTGATGCGAAAGTACGGGAGATCGAGGAGCGGTTGCAGGAGCTGCACCCGCTGATCGAGGAGTTTCACCGGCTCGAGGCAGCGTCGGCCGCACTTGGCGGGGCCGGCACGACCGGTGCCGCGGTCCGTCGCCGCCCCGCGCCGTCGACGAACGGCACCGGCCGTCGCGGTCGTCCGCGCGGCGGGCGCAGCGGCGACAACACGCGCGCGGCGCAGACGGTCGAGCTGGTGCGCACGCAGCCCGGCATCACGATCCCCGAGCTGGCCAGCCACATGGGCATCAAGCCGAACTACCTCTACCGCGTCCTCCCGCAGCTCGCCGA
Source organism: uncultured Actinomycetes bacterium (assembly GCA_963812435.1). Taxonomy (GTDB): domain Bacteria; phylum Actinomycetota; class Thermoleophilia; order Solirubrobacterales; family Solirubrobacteraceae; genus Conexibacter. The sequence goes on along the minus strand of CAWEUZ010000002.1, from coordinate 1,023,220 downwards.
CGAGGGCAAGGTGCGTCGCGAGGGCAAGGGCTGGCACCCGGCCTGACGCCGGATGCGGGCGCAGGGTCCGCGCGCGAGGCGCGGACCCGCGATGCGCCTGACTACGAGACGAGCCCGAGCTGCTCGACCGCGGCGCGCTCCTCGCGCAGCTCCGCGACCGTCGCGTCGATGCGTCCTCGAGAGAAGTCGTTGACCTCGAGGCCCTGGACGATCGTGTACTCGCCGTCCTTCGTCGTGCAGGGGAAGCCGGTGATGATGCCCTCGCCGATCCCGTAGGACCCGTCGGACGGCACCGCCATCGAGACCCAGTCGCCGTCCGGCGTGCCGAGCACCCAATCGTGCACGTGGTCGATCGCGGCGTTCGCGGCCGACGCGGCGCTGGAGGCGCCGCGTGCGTCGATGATCGCCGCACCGCGCTTCTGCACCGTCGGGATGAAGTCGGACTCCAGCCACGCCTGCTCGACGAGGTCGGAGGCCGCCTTGCCGCCCACGGTCGCATGGAAGACGTCCGGGTACTGCGTCGCCGAGTGGTTGCCCCAGATCGTCACTCTCTTGATGTCGGCCACGGCCGCGCCCGTCTTCGCCGACAGCTGGCTGATCGCGCGGTTGTGGTCGAGGCGCACCATCGCGTGGAAGCGCTCCTTCGGGACGTCGGGCGCGTTGCTCGCGGCGATCAGCGCGTTCGTGTTCGCCGGGTTGCCGACGACGAGCACCTTGATGTCGTCCGCGGCGTGGGCGTTGATCGCCTGGCCCTGCGGCTTGAAGATGCCGCCGTTGGCCTCGAGCAGGTCGGCGCGCTCCATCCCTCTGCTGCGCGGGCGGGCGCCGACGAGCAGGCCGACGTTGGCGCCGTCGAAGACGACGTTGGGATCGTCGGAGGCCTCGACGCCGGCGAGCAGCGGGAAGGCGCAGTCGTCCAGCTCCATGATCACGCCCTCGACGGCTCTCAGCGCGGGGGTGATCTCCAGCAGGCGCAGCTCGACCGGCTGATCGGGACCCAGCAGGTGCCCGCTGGCGATGCGGAAGAGCAGGCTGTAGCCGATCTGGCCGGCGGCGCCGGTCACGGCTACACGGACGGGTGTCTTGTCAGTCACGTTGGTCATCTCCTGTAAGCGGCAGATCGGTCGGCGATGCTACAACCCGCTCTTCCTCAAGCTCTCCAGAGAGACCGATACCCATGGCCAAGATCCAGGTGAAGAACCCCGTCGTCGAGCTCGACGGCGACGAGATGACCCGCATCATCTGGGAGTTCATCAAGCAGCAGCTGATCCTCCCCTACCTCGACGTCGACCTGAGGTACTACGACCTCGGGATCGAGAGCCGCGACGCGACCGACGACCAGATCACCGTCGAGGCGGCGGAGGCGATCAAGCAGCACGGCGTCGGCGTGAAGTGCGCGACGATCACCCCCGACGAGGCGCGCGTGGAGGAGTTCGGCCTCAAGCGCATGTACCGCTCGCCGAACGGCACGATCCGCAACATCCTCGGCGGCGTCATCTTCCGCGAGCCGATCGTGATCTCCAGCGTGCCGCGGCTCGTGCCCGGCTGGACGAAGCCGATCGTGATCGGCCGTCACGCATACGGCGACCAGTACCGCGCGACCGACACGCTGATCCCCGGCGAGGGCACGCTCACGCTCACCTACACGCCGAAGGACGGCGGCGAGCCGATGGAGCTCAACGTCTTCGACTTCCCGTCGAGCGGCATCGCGCTCGCGATGTACAACCTCGACGACTCGATCCGCGACTTCGCGCGCGCGTCGATGCGCTACGGGCTCGACCGCGGATACCCCGTGTACCTGTCGACGAAGAACACGATCCTCAAGGCCTACGACGGCCGCTTCAAGGATCTCTTCGCCGAGGTCTACGAGGCTGAGTTCAAGGCCGACTTCGAGGCCGCCGGGATCGAGTACGAGCACCGCCTGATCGACGACATGGTCGCCTCCGCATTGAAGTGGGAGGGCGGCTACGTGTGGGCGTGCAAGAACTACGACGGCGACGTGCAGTCGGACACGGTCGCGCAGGGCTTCGGCTCGCTCGGCCTGATGACGAGCGTGCTGATGACGCCCGACGGCAGAACGGTCGAGGCGGAGGCAGCGCACGGCACCGTCACGCGCCACTACCGCCAGCACCAGCAGGGCAAGCCGACGTCGACGAACCCGATCGCCTCGATCTTCGCGTGGACGCGCGGCCTCGCCTACCGCGGACGCATGGACGACACGCCCGAGGTGACCGGCTTCGCCGAGACGCTCGAGCGCGTGTGCGTCGAGACGGTCGAGCAGGGCCAGATGACGAAGGACCTCGCGCTGCTGATCGGCCCGGACCAGTCGTACTTGACGACGGAGGAGTTCCTCGCCGCGATCGACGAGAACCTGAAGGCTGCGATCGGCTGACAAGGTGCGCATCGGCGACGCCGAGCGTGCTTGACTGTCGGCATGGCAGTCACATCGCTCGGCTCGCCGCACGCGACGCACACCGTCACGAACCAGCCGCCTCCGCTGGAGGGGCTGAACCTGTTCGAGCAGAACCGCCCGCTCGTGGAGGCGCTCGAGCGCGAGGGTGCGGGCTGGGGCAGCGAGGAGGCCGCCGCGGTCGGCGCGCTGGCGGGCGGCGAGGGCATCCGCCTCGGCTTCGAGGCGAACGACAACCCGCCGAGACTGAAGACGCACGACCGCTTCGGCAACCGCGTCGACCAGGTCGAGTTCCACCCCTCGTGGCACCGGCTGATGGAGAACAGCGTCACGCACGCGGCGCACGCGCTGCCGTGGATCGAGGAGCGCCCGGGCGCCCACGCGGTGCGCACCGCGCTCGGCCTCACGGGCGGCCAGGTCGAGGCGGGCCACGGCTGCCCGATCACGATGACGTTCGCGGCCGTGCCGGCGCTGCGCGCGCAGCCCGACGTGCTGGCCGTCTGGGAGCCGCGGCTGACCTCGACCGAGTACGACCCCCGCGACGTGCCGGCCGACGAGAAGTCCGGCGCGCTCTGCGGGATGGGCATGACGGAGAAGCAGGGCGGCTCGGACGTCCGCACCAACGAGACCGTCGCGACGCCGGTCGGCGACGGCGGGCCGGGCGGCGAGTACGAGCTCGTCGGCCACAAGTGGTTCACCTCGGCGCCGATGTGCGACCTGTTCCTCGTGCTCGCGCAGGTCGACGACGCCGGCATCTCATGCTTCGCGATGCCGCGCTGGCGTCCGGACGGGGAGCGCAACACGTTCGCGCTGCAGCGCCTCAAGGACAAGCTCGGCAACCGCTCCAACGCGTCCAGCGAGATCGAGTTCCGCGGCGCGTGGGCGCAGCTGATCGGCGAGCCGGGACGCGGCGTGCCGACGATCATCGAGATGGTCAACCACACGCGGCTCGACTGCGTCGTCGGCTCGGCCGCGGGGATGCGCTGGGCCGTCTCGCTTGCGACGCACCACGCGGCGCACCGCAGCGCGTTCGGCAAGCTGCTGATCGAGCAGCCCTTGATGACGAACGTGCTCGCCGACCTGTGCGTCGAGTCCGAGGCCGCGACGCTGTCCGCGATGCGGCTCGCGCGAGCGTATGACGAGGCGGGCGCCGGCGACGCCGACGCGCAGGCCTTCAAGCGCATCGCGACCGCGGTCCTCAAGTACTGGGTCTGCAAGCGCAACCCGCCGCACGCCGCGGAGGCGCTGGAGGTGCTCGGCGGCAATGGCTACGTCGAGGAGTCCGGCATGCCGCGGCTCTACCGCGAGGCGCCGCTGAACTCGGTGTGGGAGGGCTCGGGCAACGTGATGTGCCTCGACGTGCTGCGCGCCCTGCTGAAGGAGCCCGAGGCGGCGCCCGCGCTGTTCGCGGAGCTGGAGGAGTCGGCCGGCGCGGATCCGCGGCTCGACGCGCACGTCGCGAAGCTGCGCGCCGAGCTGACCGACTTCGACGACATCGAGATGCGCGCGCGGCGGGTGGTCGAGGCGATGGCCCTCGCGTTGCAGGGATCGCTGATGGTCCGCTACGCGCCGCAGCCGGTCGCCGACGCCTTCTGCGCGTCGCGGCTCGCCGGCGATGCGGGGCTCTTGTTCGGCACGCTTCCCTCCGGGACCGACCTCGGAGCGATCGTGGAGCGGCATCGGCCGTTGCTGTAGCTCGCAAGCGCCGCCGACGTCCGACGTTCACATACGCCACACGCCGCAGCCCACCCACACGCGAGCCGCTCGACGCTGGTAGGTTCGCGCCGCGATGGTCCCCCGCCTCCGCATCACGCTCGCCGCGCTCGCGCTCGCCGCCGTCGCCACCCCGGGCGCCGCACCCGCCGCCGACCCCGCCTGGCACGCCGTCGCGCCGCCGGTCGACGACTTCCCGAACGCCGGCGTCGCCGTGCGCTTCGACCCGCTCGGGACGGCGTTCGGCGTGTGGAACGGATCGCCGGCGCAGCTCGTCACGCGGCCGAGCGCCGGTACGTTCGGGACGCCCACCACGTTCCCGACCTCCAGCAGCCTTCCGTCCGCATACGGCTTCGCAGCGAACGGCGACGGCGTGTTCGCCGGCTGGGACGGGACGAGCGTCAGAGCCGCCTTCCGCACGGCCGGGCCGAGCGGCGGGTTCGGCACCGTGCAGACGGTCGCGGCCGGCACGATCCCGTCGATCGCCGTCAACGCGGGCGGACAGGCGCTGTTGGCGTGGCCGTCGGCCGGCAGCAGCTCCGGCGCGCTCAACGTCGCGGTGCGGCCGGCCGGCGCAGGCTCGACGTTCGCCGCCGAGTCGCTCGCGGGCGCCGGCTCACCGCAGGTGGGGCTGACGTTCGGCTTCGGCTTCGCGTTCGCGGCGCTCGACGCCGACGGCTCCGGCAGCGTCGTCTACCTCGACAGAGCGAGCGGCGGCAGACTGCAGGCGATCGCCCGCGCGAGCAACGGCAGCTGGAGCGGTCCGACGGCGCTCAGCCCCGCTGGACCGACCTCGATCGACGTTGCGACGAACTCGGCCGGGGACGCGCTCGTCGTGTGGAGCGAGGGCGAGACGGTCCGCGCGGCGGTACGCCCGCACGACGGCGCCTTCGGCGCGGCGGAGACCATCGCCTCGGAGGGCGGCTCGAACACGCTGGCGACGTCCTCCGTCGCGATCGCCGCCGACGGCACGCCGCTCGTCGCACTGGAGCGCCATACGACGGCCCGCAGAATCTGCGGCGACTCCGTCTTCCAGATCTACACCGCGGAGCTGTGGCGCCGCTCCGGCGGCACGTGGTCCAGCGTCGTCAGACAGGAGGGCCACAGCGGCACCGTCGCGACCTCGCCGACCGGCGACCGCCTCGGGTTCGCGTGGGAGGGCTTCGTCGACCCGTGCGCGGTGCTCAACACCCATGCGATCCGCGTGCAGCTCGGCTCCGCCGCCGGCCTCGGCCCCGACACGCTGCTGCCCGGCCAGCCGGCCGACCCGACGTTCGGCAACACGAACACGGCCCAGTCGATCGCGATCGACGGCGCCGGCAGCGCGCTCGTCACGTGGTCGGCGACGCGCCCCGAGACGGGCGGCGGCGAGAAGCTGCGCGTCGCCGCGTTCGACACCGGCTCGGCACCGCCGGGCGGCGGGGGCGGCGGGGGCGGCGGAACCCCGCCTGGCGGGGGCGGCACTCCACCCGGCGGCGGCGGATCCGGCGGGAGCGGCGGTGGATCCGGCGACGGCAGACCCACCGTCGACACGACCTTCACCGACCTGCTCGGCCTCAGAGCGCCCGTGCGCAACATCCCCGTCGACCTCGGCAGCGGCCTGCCGACGAACGTCTTCGTCGACGCGAGATGCATCGCGAGATCGAGCAGATGCGAGATCAACGCCAACGGCGTGATCACCGGCTCGTACACCGCGGCAAGAGCCAGCGTCGCGCGCAGGCGCGCGAGAGCCACGAGATTCACGATCGCGCTTCCGCGTGCGACCGCGACGGTCGCAGCCGGGAAGACGGCGAGACTGAAGCTGACGATCGGCACCAGAGCGCTCGCGAAGGTCCGCGCCGCGCTGAGAGCGCACGGCACCGCCAAGCTGACGATCGGACTGACCGTGAACGGCGTCAGACGGGCGAAGCCGATCGCGATCCCCTTCGCGGCGAAGAGACCCGCGAGAAGACGCCGCTAGTCCAGCCCGTAGATCGGCCGCAGCTTCCCGTTCAGGTAGTCGAGGAACGGCTGCACGACGATCGGGCTTCCGGTCGCCCGCTCCACCAGCTCGCGCGGCGGATACGTGCGCCCGTACCTGTGCACGTGCTCGCCGAGCCAGGCCCGCAGCGACGACCCGTCACCGGCCGCCAGCGCGTCGTCCAGCTGCGGCAGGTCCGCGCGCGCCCGCTGCCACAGCTGCGCGGAGATCAGGTTGCCGAGGGCGTACGTCGCGAAGTAGCCGATGTCGCCGCCGGACCAGTGGACGTCCTGCAGGACGCCGTTCGCGTCGTCGGGGACCTCGACGCCGAGGTACTCGCACATCCGCGCGTTCCACGCCTCCGGGAGGTCCTCCAGCGCGACCGTGCCGGCGATCATCGCCCGCTCCAGCTCGAAGCGCAGGATGATGTGCAGGCCGTACGTCGCCTCGTCGGCCTCGACGCGGATCAGCGACGGCTGCACCTTGTTGACGGCGCGGAAGAAGGCCTCGTCCGACACCGCGCCGAACTGAGCCGGGAAGACGTCGCGCAGCTGCCCGTGCAGCCAGCCCGCGAACGGCCGGCCGCGGCCGACGACGTTCTCCCACAGGCGGCTCTGCGACTCGTGCACGCCGAGCGAGACGCCGTCGCCGAGCGGCCCGCGCGCCAGCGCCGGGTCGACCTGCGACTCGTACAGCCCGTGGCCGAACTCGTGGATCGCGCCGTACAGCGCCATCCCGACGTAGGACGAGTCGTAGCGCGTCGTCAGCCGCACGTCGCCGGGGCCGAAGCTCGTCGCGAACGGATGCGCGGCCTCGTCGAGCCGCCAGCCGTCGGCGCTCCAGCCGAGCCGGCGCAGCACCCGGCCCACCAGCAGGCGCTGGCCCTCGATCGCGAAGTCGCCGTGCAGCGGCGCGTCGTCGACGGCGTCGGCGCGCTCGGCGATCGCCGCGATCAGCGGCACGAGCCCGGCGCGCAGCTCGGCGAAGAGACGGTCGACCTCGGCGCTCGTCATCGCCTCCTCGTAGTCGTCGAGCAGGACGTCGTAGGGGTCGTCGAAGCTGTCGAAGCACTCGACGTAGCGCAGCTTCAGCTCGACGTTCTTGCGCAGGAACGGCAGGAACGCGGAGAAGTCCGACGCCTCGCGCGCCTCCACCCACGCCTGGTGGCCGAGTGCGCCGACGCGCGCCAGCTCGGCGGCGAGGTCCGACGGGACGCGCCGCGCCTTCTCCCAGTCGTGCCGCGTGACGCGCAGGAACGCCGCGTCGGTCGTGTCGCGCCCCCCGTCCGCGTCCGCCGCGTCGAGCAGCCGCCCGATCGCGTCGTCGGTGAAGCGCTCGTGGAGGATCTTGCCGAGCGTGCCGAGCTGCTCGGCGCGCTGGGGCGCGGCGCGCTCGGGCATCATCGTCTGCTGGTCCCAGCCGAGCAGACCGCCGGCGGCGTTCAGGTCGGCGATCTCGGCGAGCCGCTCGCGCAGCTCGATCAGGGGGTCGCTCATTGGAGGGTCCTTACGCGTCTGGTGGCCGGATGGATGAGCGCGCCGTTGGAGGCCATGCGCGCTGTGCCACCATTCCACCATGTTCGGGCGTCCCGGATCGATTCAGTTGGCGCGAATACTCGGCATCCGCGTGGGCGTCGACGTCAGCTGGTTCTTCGTCCTGTTCCTCGTGATCTTCTGGCTCTCGGGGTCCTTCCAGGACACGCTCGGCAGCTCGGACACGACCGCCTACCTGACCGCGGTCGCCAGCGCGCTGCTGCTGTTCGCCTCGATCGTGGTGCACGAGCTGGGCCACGCGCTCGCCGCGCGCCGCCATGGGATCGACGTCGCCGGCATCACGATCTCGCCGCTCGGCGGCTTCGCGCTGATGTCCCGCGAGAGCCGCACGCCGCGCGAGGAGCTGGAGGTCGCCGCCGCCGGTCCGCTCGCGACGCTGCTGATCATCGTCGCCAGCGTGCTCGTCGGCTTCGTGCTGGTCGGGCCCGACCGCTTCGTCGACGCCGCGCTGCTCGCCTCCAGCGCGCACGTCACGCCGGTGCTGCTGACGATCGGCTTCCTCGTGACGATGAACCTGATCGTCCTCGTCTTCAACCTGATCCCCGCCTACCCGCTCGACGGCGGGCGGATCGTGCGCGCGCTCGTGTGGCGCTTCAGCGGCGATCGCAACCGCGGCACGCGCGTCGCCGCCCGCCTCGGCCAGGCGTTCTCGATCGTGCTGATCGGCGGCGGGCTGTGGATCACGATCGGGCTCGCGAGCCTGATCGGCATCTGGTTCGTGTTCGTCGGCCTGATGATCGGCGGCGCCTCGCGCGCGCTGCTCGCGCAGACGGCGCTGACCGAGCAGCTGGAGGACGTGCGCGTCGGCGACATCATGGACGACGACCCGGTGAGCGTCCCGGACGAGCTGCCGGCGGCGCAGGCGCTCGACGAGTTCTTCATGCGCTACCGCTGGCCGTGGTTCCCGGTCGTCGACGCGGCCGGCCGCTTCGTCGGCGTCCTGCGCGAGGAGGGCACGCGTCACGCCGTCGAGGGCGGGCGTCCGGTGCAGCTGGTGAGAGAGCTGATGGAGGCCGACGACTCCGGCCGCTGGCGGATCGACGAGGACCAGTCGCTGCGCGTGCTGCTCGACGCCGACGGCCTGCGCACGCTCGGCGCGATGATGGTGCTCGACGGCGGCGGCGTGCTGCGCGGCGTCGTCACGCTCGGGCGCCTGCGGCGGGCGCTGCGCGCCGCGGTCGGCGGCGGCCGGCCGTAGGCGGCGCTCAGCCGTAGAACCAGGCGATCGTCAGCAGCTGCCCGGCCAGGCTCCAGGCGACGGCTCCCGCCACGATGGCGACGCCGGCGCAGCGGCCCCAGCGCTCGCCGACGCCGCGCGCGCCGAGCGCGAGCAGCGCGCCGAAGAGCGGCAGCAGCGGCAGCAGGTAGCGCCCCTGCATCGTCGCGATCAGGTTGCGCCGCAGATCCGCCGAGAGGCCGACCAGGAGCATCAGGCCCGCTGCCGTCGCGGCATAGCCGAGCAGCTCCCCGCGGCGATAGCGCAGCTCGCGCGGATCGGCGCGCAGCGACCGCACGGCGAGCAATGCCACCAGCGCCAGGATGACGGCGGCCAGCCGGTAGACCCGGGCCGGAAACCACACGATCAGCGGTCCGAACACGCCGACGAACCCTCTGAACAGCTGCTCGTAGCCGGGAGCGGTCAGCGCCGTGTGCGCCTGGAACGGCACCCGGGGGAGGTACACCTGCCAGATGTAGCCGAGATGGCTCAACAGCCCGACGTGGCTTTCCGGCGCGACGGGACGCGCGGCGAAGATCGAGCGGTGCCACGCGAGCGCCTCGAACGCGGCGCCCGCCGCACACGCCCCCGCCGCGAGCAGCGCGGCGGCGCCGACCGTCCGCACGACCCGTCGGTCCCACGCGAGCGTCGTGCGGCGCGCCGCGAGCGCGAGCCCCAGCAGGGCCCCGGGAACGAGGCCGTAGAAGTTCACCTTCGTGAGCATCCCTGCGGCGATCAGCGCGCCGATCCCCAGCGCCCGCCGCATCGTCACGCCGCGCCGCCAGGCCCGTGCGACGCACAGGAACAGCGCCGACGAGAGCGCGAGCAGCAGCGCGTCCGGGTTGACCCCGCCGGCCATGAAGCCGAGCATCGGCGCGAGCGCGACGCCCAGGCCGCCGACCGTCCAGGCCCACGGCCTGCCCGGCAGGCACTCGCGCACGAACTGGAAGCACATCAGCGCGGTGACGCCGGCGAGCAGCGCCGAGACGAGGCGCATCAGCAGCATGCGGTCCAGCAGCGCGGCTCCGTGTGCGACGCGGTAGGGGATCGCCTCCAGCGCGTAGTAGAGCGGCGGCTCCGGCTCGGCTTCCCCGACCGGGATCGTCGCCCGGCGAGCGAGCGGACGCCCGCCGGACGGAAACCCGTGCCCCTGCCACCGGGACCAGGCCCCGGCCCGGAACGTCTCCCGGCCGACCGCGCCGAAGCCGCCGTCCGCCATCGCCGCCGCCTGCTCGCGAGAGATCGCCAACGCCGGCGGATGCGCCGGCGCCCGGCCCGTCTCGCCGAGCGCCTGCACGTAGGCGACATGCCCGACCTCGTCCGGGACCTGGAAGGCCGGCGTGACGAGCGACCATGCGATCGCGTTGAGGATGGCGACCGCCGCGATCGCGGCGCCGAGCCGCCGGAACGGCCGGTCGCGCACGATCGTGCGCAGCACGATCCAGCCGGTGAGCGCGAGCGACGCGGCGATCAGGCCCGCGACGCTCCATGCGACGCGGCGGACGCCGCTGCCGCCGATCCGGTCGGCGATCGTCGCGGCGAGCTGCCACCACGAGCGGCGTCCGGGCATCAGATAGGTGATCGCAAGGGAGCTGTCGGGGTACGGCTGGTCGGCCACGACCGTCCCGACGCCCGGCGGCGAGGGTCCGCGGGCGAGCGCGGTGCGCGCGTGCAGGTGGAGGCAGACGCGGACGCCGTCGAGGTCGCGCTCCGCTCGCTCGATCGGGGCGCGGATGACCTGCGCCGCCCAGTCCACGGTGCCGTCGACGCGGTCGAGCACGCGTCCGTCGCGTCGCAGGACCACGATCGGCGGCGCTCCGCTCACCCCGGATATCTGCACCGCCGCCGTCCCGGCAGGCACCAGCTCCCGCCCCTGGCAGGCGGCGGTCCCCGGGCCGGCCAGCACGGCCGCTTCCGGGAAGACGCCGTTCGTCCCGGAGCGGCGCTGCGCTGAGCGGGACAGCACGAGTCCGAGCGCGGCGCCAATCAGGAGCACGGCGAGCACGCCGCAGACCATGGCCGGCCGGTCGGCGCGCGCGGATGCGCGCAGCGATGATCGCCCCGCCTGACGGCGGGCGCGCAGAAGCGCCATGGTCCCCCTCGAAGGCCTCGTGTCGCGTGCGCCGCGATCCCTCGCCGCGTTCGCCGTACGCCGTATCCCCCTACGAACGGCAGAGTAGCGATGTCAGACGAATTACGCACCGTCTTCTAGAGTGTCATCGCGCCAACACCGCGGGCCGGGAGGCCGCGGGCCCGCGATCAGCCGTAGTAGTAGGCGATCGTCAGCAGCTGCCCGAAGACGCTCCAGGCGATCGCGAGCATCACGAGCGCCACGCCGGCCGCGCGCCCCCAGCGCTCGCCCGCACCGCGCGCCGCCAGTGCGAGCAGCGCCGCGAACAGCGCCAGCAGCGGGAGCAGGTAACGCCCCTGAACGGCTCCCTTGATGCCGGGCGCGAAGCCGCGCAGGGCGACCAGCCCCATCAACAGGAACAGCCCGCCGGCGATCAGCCCGTAGCCGAGCAGCTCCAGCCGGCGCCGGCGCGCAGCGACCCGCTTCACGACGAGCGCGCGCAGCCCCAGCAGCCCACCCGCGATCAGGACGATCTCTCCGAGCCGGTACGCCCACGCCGGGTACTCGACCGTCACCCAGCCGAAGCGGCCGATGAAGCCGGACACCCACAGGTCGTACGTCGGCGACTGTTCCGGGAAGGCCGGCGTCTGGCCGGGCAGCCGCGGAAGGTAGACCTGCCACAGGTAGCTCAGCTGGCCCCCGAGGCCGCCGTGATCCTCGTGGATCGCCGACGGCGTGCGGGCGAGGATCAGCGTCCGTTCCCACACGAGCGCGTCGAGCAGCATCAGCAGCGCGTAGGGAGCGACGCCGACCGCGACCGCCGTCGCCGACAGCCGCGCCACGCGCGCGTTCCACGCGCCCTCCGTCACGCGCGCAGCCAGCACGACGGCGACGACCGCCCCCGGCACGAGGCCGTAGAAGTTGATCTTCGTGATCGCGCCGAGCGCCAGCACGACGCCGATCCAGACCGCGAGGCGCGTCGTCAGCCCGCGGCGGAAGGCGCGCGCGAGCGCGTAGAACAGCCCTGCGCAGATCGCGAACAGCAGCGCGTCCGGGTTGACGCCGCCGGACACGAACCCGAGCAGCGGCACGAACGCCGCCCCCACTCCGCCGACCGTCCACGCCCACGGGCGGCCGGGCAGGCACTCGCGCACGAAGAGGAACGCCAGCAGCGCGGTGACGCCGGCGAGCAGCGCCGACACGACGCGCATCAGCGCGACGCGGTCGAGCAGCGTCGCCCCGTTCACGAGCTCGTAGGGGACCGCCTCGAGCGCGTAGTACAGCGGCGGCTCCGGGGCGACCGCGCCGGCGTCGCCGTTGCCGCGGTGCGAGAGCCCGGCGTGCAGCGCGCGCTCGAGATGCTCCTGCTGCAGCGGCGACCACAGCGCCGGCACCTTGCGCGGGGCGCCGAGGTAGCCGAAGCGCACCTCGGTCATCGCCGCCGACAGCTCGGGCGCGAGCCCGGACCCGCCGCGGTCGAGCGGCAGGCGGTGGTTCTCCGCGAGCACCTGCGCGTAGCCGACGTGCGACTGCTCGTCCGGGACCTGGAAGACGGGCGTGAGGAGCGACCACGCGAGCGCGTTCATGACGCCGATCGCGGCGACGCTCCAGGCGATCCGCGCGTCCCCCGGAGGATCGCGCAGGACCGTCCGCACGAGCGCACGCGCGGCGAGCGCGAGCGCGGCCAGCACGAGCGCGGCCGCGGCCCAGGCCATCCACGCGCCGCCCCAGTCCCCGCGCCCCATGCCGATCCGTCGCATCACGGTCGACGCGTACGACCACCACGACTCCGAGCCCGGCCGCATGTATTCGATCGACATCGACCCGCCGGTGCTTCTGCCGTCGATCGTCACGTTGCCGGTGCCGGGCGGCGTGTAGCCGCCGATGACGGCGACCTCGCCGCCGGCGTCGCCGACCGTGTAGCAGAGCGTGACGGCGTCGAGGTCGCGCGCGACGCGCGGGATAGGCGCGACGACCGCGAAGCCGGTGGCGCCCCCGGTCGCTCCCGTGGTGCGCGCGATCACCGCTCTGCGGCGGCGCAGCTCGATCGCCAGCCGGGGCCCCGGCTGCTGCTGCGACGGGACGATCAGGCGGATCGCCGTCGTGCCGGCCGGCAGCAGCTCGCCGCCCTGGCAGACGCGTCTGCCGGCGCCGACGGCGGAGAACGGGGCTTCCGCGCCGATGCCGTTCGTGCCGGCGCGGCGCGGGGCCGCATGCGAGAGCGTCAGCGCGAGCGCGACGACGAGGCCCGCTCCGAGCAGCAGCAGGCATACCAGCCCCCGACGGTCGGTCATGCTCTGCGCCCTCCCCCTGTGCGAACCGACGACTGGCCACATTACCGAGGGCCCGGCTCCGGCGTGACGCATGGCGATCCTCTAGCATCCGCGCCGTCATGGCCTCACCGCTCCGCTCCACCGCCGCGGCACTGCGCCGTTCCGCGAAGTCGGTCGTCGTGCGCAGCGGCCGCGAGGACCAGGCGCGGGTGGTCGTCGGCCGCATGCGCGAGGCGCGCTCGGCGTTCGACCCGACCTCGCGGCGCACGCTGCGCGACGAGCACGCGATGCGCGTCGCGCTCGCGACCGCGCTGCGCGCCGACTCCAACGCGATCGACGTCGGCGCCAACCAGGGCGACACGCTGGAGATGATCCTCGCCGTCGCGCCGAACGGCCGGCACATCGCCTACGAACCGATCCCGGGGCTCGCGAGCGAGCTCGCCGCGCGCTACCCGGGTGTGGACGTACGCAACGCGGCCTGCTCCGAGGAGGCCGGCAGCGCCGAGTTCACGCACGTGCTCAACGCCCCGGCGATGAGCGGCCTGCGCCAGCGCGAGGACCTGCCGGCGCACGCCTCACAGGTCGAGAGATTCGCGGTGCGGCTCGACAAGCTCGACGACGCGCTGCCGGAGGGCTACGTCCCGAACCTGATCAAGATCGACGTCGAGGGCGCCGAGCTGCTCGTGATGCGCGGCGCGACCGAGACGCTCGCACGCCACAAGCCGTTCGTGATCTTCGAGCACGGGATCGGCGGCGCCGACCTGTACGGCTCCAAGCCGGGGGAGCTGTGGGACCTGCTCGACGAAGCCGGGCTGCGGATCTTCGACCTCGAAGGCGACGGCCCGTACTCGCGCGACCATTTCGAGGCCGTCTTCACCGAGCCGGTCTGGAACTTCCTCGCCGCGCCGGCCTGACGCCGGCGCCTCCTAGCCGCCCGCCAGCTGCGCCTCGCGGCGCACGACGCTCCACGCCGGCTTGCGCGATCCGTTCGTGCGCAGCAGGCCGTAGTGCGCCTCGCGGTCGCTCACCGCACGGCCGGGGAAGTCGTTCAGGTGGTAGACGAACAACGCGCGCACGCGTGCCGACAGCGGCCGGCTGCGCACCCGCGTGAAGGCATCGGCGAGCCAGGTCGCCTGGTCGGTCTCCGAGCCGCAGTCGGGCCGCTTGTCGCACGTGCTCCAGCCCAGCTCGGTGATCCACAGCGGCACCTTCCCCGCCCCTAGCCGCGCCAGGACGTCGGCGATCGCGTCGATGCGATCGAAGTTGAACTCCAGCGGGACCGACCCGTCGTCGGGCGAGCCGAACATGTACGGGTGGACGGCGACGCCGTCGACGAGCCGCATCAGCTCGGGGTCGGCCGCGGCGATCGCCTCGAGCCAGCGCCGGCGCCCGCCGGCGGCGTCGAGGTAGGTGAGGTCGGCCTCCATCAGCCAGCGCGTCGCCGGGTTCGCGGCGCGGCCGTCGACCGTCGCCGCGCGGACCATCGCCGCGTAGCGGGCGGGATCGACGCCGTCGGTCGAGAAGTGCTCGAGATACGGCTCGTTCCACAGCTCGAACCACTGCGGCGCGTAGCGCGCGTCGAGCCGCGGATGGGAGCGCCAGAAGGTCCCGCCCGGTCCGTAGCGCGCCGCCGCGTGGGCGGCGAAGGTGCCGAACCGCGCCGGATTGCCCGGCAGCGCGAACCAGTCGTCGCCGGCCCACCAGGGCGTGCCGAGCAGCAGCGGCAGCACGTGCAGGCGCGCGCGCGTCGCGGCCGTCAGCAGCGCGTCGAAGCGGTTCCAGCGATAGTGCCCCGGCGAGCGCTCGATCGCGCCCCACCGCAGCTCCTCGCGGATCCAGCGGACGCCGAGCGCCCGCGCGCGCGCCAGCTCCCTGCCCCGGCTCGGTCCCGCGTCGAGCGCGTTGATGACGATGCCGGCGCGCAGCGGCGGGGCCCCGGCGGGCGGGCGCGGCACGGTGACCGTGACGGAGCCGGCCTCGCCGGCGCAGCCCACGAGCGCCGCCCCGGCCAGCAGCGAGGCGACCGCGACGGACGCGAGCAGGCGGATGAGCCTCGAACGCCGCATGCGAGCGTCAGGCGACCGCGCGCCGACGGGCCCCGGAGGACGCCATCCGCTCGTAGAGGTCGAGCAGCGGGGCCGTCGCCGGCAGCGGCGCGTGGTGCTCGCAGAACGTCTCGTGGGCGGCCGTGCCGGCGGCGCGACGTGCGTCGGAGTCGCCGATCAGCTCCGCGGCCGCGCCGGCGAGCGCGTCGTCCGCCGTCTCCACGACGAGGCCGCCGCGGCCGCCGATGCCCTCAGCGCCGTCCGGCGTGGTGACGACCGGCACGCCGAGCGCGAGCGCTTCGAGCACCTTGATCTTCGCGCCGCTGCCGCGCCCCAGCGGGTACAGCAGCAGACCCAGCTCGCGCAGGAAGTCGGTCGCCGAGTCGACCGTGCCGCGCCACTCGACGCCGGGCAGGTCGGGCAGGTCCGGGAACGCCGTGCGCTCCATGCCGAAGCCGGCGAGCAGCAGGCGCGCGTCGGGCCGCCGCTCCAGCACGCGCGGCCACACGCTGCTCAGCAGCCGCTCGACCGCGTTCACGGTCGGGGGCCAGACGGCGGTGCCGATCAGGCCCGCGACCGGCGCATCGAGCGGAGCGCGCGGCGTGTAGCTCGCCGGGTCGAGCGGCAGCGGGGCGGCCGCGACGTGCGCGTGCGGCGCGAGCTGCGCGAGCGGCTCGGCGACCTCGCGCGAGTTCGCCAGCAGCCAGCGCGACTGGCCGAAGATCCGCCGCTCGGCGCGCAGCAGCTCGTGCGCGGTGCGGCCGTCGTGCGTCCACAGCGGACGGATGTCGCGGTCGCGGCGGGTGAGGCAGTGGACCTGCGTCAGCGCCGGCCGATCTACCAGGGGGATGAGGGTCGCGGCGCTCAGCTCCACGAAGTGCACGACGTCGGCCTCGCGCGCGCGCTCGCGCACCAGCGGCGCGAACGCGGTCGTGCCGAGCAGCCCGTACGGCCGGGTGAAGCGCAGCCAGCGCGTGCGGGCGCGGCCCGGATGGGGCACTCTCAGGAGCTCGAGCGGCAGCTCGTCGGCGATCTCGCCGCGGAAGTCGTGGCGCAGGTCGGCGGCGAGCACGCGGAGGTCGACGCCGTGACCCGCAAGTCCGCGCAACATCCCGACGGCGCAACGCGAGGCGGCTCCGCCTTCGACGAGCGGCGCAAACGGCAGGACGACGAGAACGCGCAAGGGTGCGAGAGTATCCCACAGATGCCGGCCCGCCTTCGTACGCTCCCGCGCCGTTTCCTGCACGGCGGAAGCGCCGGCGACGCCGGCGAGGCGGGCGGCCGGACGATCGCCTCGAACATCGGAACGCAGGTGACGCTGCGGCTGATCTCGATGCCGATCAGCGTCGTCACCGTCGCGCTGACGGCGCGCACGCTCGACACCGACGGCTTCGGCGTGTGGACGGCGGTGAGCGCGTACGTCGGCATCTTCGCCGTGCTCACCGACCTCGGGCTGACGACGGTGGCGATGCAGAGAATGGCGGCCGAGCCGGAGCGCGAGTCCGAGTGGCTCGGCGCGCTCGCCGGCATGCGCCTGCTGCTGTCCTTCGGCGCCGCCGCGCTGTGCGCCGTGTTCGTCCCGGTGTTCCTCGACACCGGCCACGCCGCCGCCTGGATCCTCACCGGCACGATCTTCTCGAGCGGCGGCAGCGCGCTGATGGCCGTCTTCAACACCCGCCTGCGGGCCGGGCTCGCGCTCTCCTTCAGCGTCCTGCAGAGCTTCATGTGGCTCGGGGTGACGATCGCCTTCTACCTGCTGGACGTCGGCGTCGTGGCGTTCGCCATCGCCTACATGCTCGTGCTCGTCGTCATCTGCACGCTGCAGCTGCAGGCGACGCGGCACTACGCGTACATCGCGTGGCGCGCCGGCCGCAGCCTGTGGAGGCCGCTCATGCGCGTCGCCGTCCCGCTCGGGATCGCGAGCATCCTGATCTCGATCTACTACCAGATCGACTCGGTGCTGCTGCTGCAGCTCTCGGACGCGCACGAGGCCGGCATCTACGGCGCCGGCTACCGCTTCCTGGCGCCGCTGCTGTTCCTGCCGGCGGCCGTGATGTCGTCGTTCTTCCCGGTGCTGTCGGCCGTCAACGACCACGACCCGGATCGCGTGCGGCGGCTCGTGCAGAAGGCCGCCGAGCTGATGACGGTCATCTCGCTGCCGATCCTCGCCGTCACGATCGCGCTCTCGGACCAGATCGTGCACGCGCTCTACGGCGACCCGTTCGCCGCCACCGCCGAGGTCCTGCCGGTGCTGATGATCGCGTTCGTCTCGATCTGCTTCGGCTCGCTCGCCGGCTTCCTCGCGCCGCTGCTGAACCTGCACTGGCGGCTCGCGATCTACTCCGGCATCGGCGCGATCGCCAACATCGCGCTCAACGTGCTGCTGATCCCGAAGTACGGCGCGCTCGGCTCGGCGTGGGTCACGGTCGCGACCGAGGTGATGACGATGGTGCTGATGCTCGGCACGGCCTTGGTGACGCTGCGGTTGCGCGTGCAGCCGTGGCGGCTGCTGGCGACCGTCGCCGTCGCCGCGGCGATGACGGGCGTGATGATGCTCGCCTCGCCGCTCGGGCTGATCCCCGCCGGGATCGTCGGCGGGCTGTTCTACGTCGCCGGGCTGTTCGCGCTGCGCGTGATACGCGTGGACGAGCTGCGCGCGCTGCGGTCGGGAGCGGCGTAGCGGCCCTCAGGCCGCGACGCCCTCGCCGAGCCATTGCAGGCGCAGCTCGCGCGCGAGCGCCTGCGCCACAGGCCCCGGCCCGCCGACGGCGATGCCGTCGAGCGAGCGGATCGGCTCGACGCCGCGCACGGAGCCGGTCCCGAACAGCTCGCGCGCGGCGCGCAGGCGCTCCGGCGGCAGGCGCTCCTCGCGCACCGCGATGCCGGCCGCGCGCGCCAGCGCGATCGCGCGGGCGCGGGTCACGCCCGGCAGCACGGCGCAGTCGAGCGGCGGGGTGCGCAGCACCCCGTCTTCGCCGACAGCGAAGAGGTTGGCGCGCGTGGTCTCGAGCGCGCCGCGCTCGGCGTCCACCAGCAGCGCGCCGTCCGGCTCGACGCCGGCGTCGAGCCGTTCGAGCAGCCGCCGGTCGGCCCACTTGTGCTCGCCGCGCCAGCTCTCGACGGCGACCGAGCGCAGGTCGAGCGCGCGCTCCCAGTCGGGCAGGACGCTCGCCCGCTCGACCGGCTGCGCGCGCGCCTCGACGAGCGGCTGCGCCCCAGGCCGCGGCGTCAGCGACACGCGCAGGCGGCCGAGCGCCAGCCCGGCAGCCCGTTCGCCCGCCAGCTCGCGGGCGGCGGCGGGCAGCTCGGCGTCGTAGAGCGCCCGCAGGCTCGCGCGCAGGCGCGCGAGGTGGGCGTCGAGCTCGAGCGGGGCGCCGCCCACGACGAGCATGGTCTCGAAGACGCCCTGCGCTGGGTCTGGTCGGGAGCTGTCGGCCATTCGGCTGTCTTGCAACGAGCGGTGCACGCCGCGAAGCGTCCCTGCCGATGCTATAAGGCATCGCCCTGCTCCAGACGAACACCCCCGAGACGCGAGGCGCCCCGAGCCGACCGATGGAACGATCGACCCACCTGCACCCCCTCGCACGCCGACTGAGCGTCCACCCGTTCGTCCGCCGCCTGAGCCACCGCCTCCGCGAGGACGGCGCGCAGGGAGCCGCCCGCTTCGCCGTCGAGCGCGTGCGCGCTCAGCTCTACGAGCAGGAGCGCCATCTCGTGGTCGTCAAGGACCTGCGCGAGATCGCGGTCCCGCTGCGGCGCGACACGGTGCGGCTCGAGGAGCTCACGCCCCAGCACCTCCCCGGCCTGAGCGCGCTCAACCGCGAGCGCGAGGACCGCACCGGGGACCAGCGCTTCGTCGGCGACCTCGCCGACGGCTACGCCTGCTTCGTCGTCGTCAAGGACGAGCAGCCGATCGGCTTCTACTGGTGGGTCGACGGCGAGATGAAGCCGCACCGCGAGCTGGGCCAGGTCGCGCTCGGCGTGACGCTGCGCGCCGGCGACGTCTACGGCACCGACTTCTACGTCGCCGCCGCGCAGCGCGCCGGCGGCACCGCCGCCGACGTCCTCTACCAGGTCGAGACCGCGCTGCGCGAGCGCGGCTTCGAGCGCCTGTGGGGCACGGTCGACGTCCTCAACCGCTCCGCCCGCTGGTCCTACGCAGCGCGCGGGTATCAGGAGCGCTGGGCGGTCGTCGGGACGCGCGTCCTGCGCCGCTGGCGGTATCGCATGGAACCGGTCAACGCAGAGAGAGCAGGGGGCAGTCAATGAGCGTCGTCGCCGACGTGGAGCAATTCATCCTGAGCGAGTTCCTCACCGGCAGCGCGATCGACGCGATCGCGCCCGACGAGGACCTGCTCTCATCCGGCATCGTGGACTCCCACGGCGTCGTGCAGCTGGTCGCGTTCCTGAAGGAGCGCTACGGCGTCGTCGTCGGCGACGAGCAGCTGACCGCGGAGAACTTCCAGTCGCTTGCGTCGATCGACGCGTTCGTGCAGCAGTCGCGGGGAGCCGCGTGATGCTGATCATGGAGCGCCTCTACGCGCAGACAGCCGAGCGCGGCGACCACTTCGCGCTCGTCCACGGCGACGAGCGGATCACGTGGGGCGAGCTGGTCGAACGCGTCGAGCGCCTCGCACACGGGCTCTCCGAGCGCGGCATCGGCGCGGGCGACGCCGTCGGCCTCGTGCTGAAGGACGACCCCTGGTTCGTCACCTGCTTCCACGCCGTGACGGCGCTCGGGGCGATCGTCGTGCCCGTCAACCCCGGCTTCAAGCAGACCGAGCTCGAGTTCAGCTTCCGCAGCGCGGGCGTCAAGGGGATCGTCAGCGACGAGCGCACGGCCGGCGTCTGCGAGCGCATCGCCGCGGGCCTCGACCATCCG
The DNA here is from genome assembly GCA_963812435.1 of uncultured Actinomycetes bacterium. Taxonomy (GTDB): domain Bacteria; phylum Actinomycetota; class Thermoleophilia; order Solirubrobacterales; family Solirubrobacteraceae; genus Conexibacter. The sequence goes on along the minus strand of CAWEUZ010000002.1, from coordinate 1,003,097 downwards.
GTCGAGGTGATCACGACGACCGCCGCCCACGGCCAGGCGCTGACGCTCGAGGAGCTCGTCGAGCGCGCCTCCGCCGAGCGGCTGGCGCCGCGCGACCCCGACGAGGTGTTCGTCTACCAGTTCTCCTCCGGCTCGACCGGCCGCCCGAAGCGCGTCCCGCGCACGCACGGGCAGATCGCCGCCGAGGCCGACCTCTACGGCGAGCTCGACGTCAGCCACGCGGACCGCGTCTTCAGCGCGATCCCGCTGTTCCACACGTGGGGCATGGGCGCCTGCCTGCTCGCCCCGACCGCCTGGGGCGCGACCGTCGTGATCCTCGAGGACCCCAACCCCTTCCTGCTCAAGCGCCACCGCGCCCTGGAGCTGATCGAGCGCGAGCGCTGCACCGTCTTCCCCGGCGTGCCGTTCCACTACCAGCTGATGGCGGAGGCCCCGGGCAGCGCCGACCTCTCCTCGCTGCGCCTCTGCTTCTCGGCCGGCACCGCGCTCGCGCGCGAGTCGTTCGACGCCTTCGGCGAGAAGTTCGGCGTGCTCGTGCGCCAGCTCTACGGCTCGACCGAGACGGGCTTCCTGGCCGCCAACCTCGACGCCGACCCGGTCGCGACGTTCGCGTCGGTCGGGCGGCCGGTCGGCGCCGTCGACTTCCAGATCGTCGACGACGAGGGCGCGGCGCTGCCGGCCGGCGAGATCGGCGAGGTGACGGTCGCGAGCCCGGCGATGACCGCCGGCTACTCGGACCTGCCCGACGTCAACGCGCAGGCGTTCGCGGGCGGGCGCTTCCAGACCGGCGACCTCGGCCGGCTCGACGCCGACGGGCGCCTCACGATCACCGGCCGCAAGAAGCTGTTGATCGAGGTCGGCGGCTACAAGGTCGACCCGATCGAGGTCGAGGACGTCGTCGGCGCGCACCCGAAGGTCGCCGAGGCGGTCGTCGTCGGCGTGCCGGGCAAGGGCCCGGGCGAGGAGGTCGTGAAGGCGGTGCTGGTGCCGAGCGAGGAGGTCGGCGAGCGCGAGGTCATCGACTTCTGCCGCGAGCGGCTCGCGAACTACAAGGTCCCGCAGGTGATCGAGCTGCGCGACGAGATCCCCAAGAGCCCGCTGGGCAAGATCCTGCGCAAGTACCTCGTCTGAGAGAGCCCTGATGAAGACCCTCCTGATCGACAACTACGACTCGTTCACCTGGAACCTCTTCCAGCTGCTGGCGGAGGCCAACGGCGACGAGCCGCTCGTCGTGCGCAACGACGAGGCGCCGTGGGAGGAGCTGTCGAAGCTGGAGTTCGACAACGTCGTCGTCTCCCCCGGTCCCGGCCGGCCCGACCGCGAGGCGGACTTCGGCGTCTGCGGCACGGCGATCGAGCAGGCCGACGTGCCGCTGCTCGGCGTCTGCCTCGGCCACCAGGGCCTCGGCTGGAAGAGCGGCGCCCAGGTCGTGCACGCGCCCGAGCCGATGCACGGCCGCGTCAGCGCGGTGCTGCACGAGGAGTCGCCGCTGTTCGCCGGCATCCCGCGCGAGTTCCTGGTGGTGCGCTACCACTCGCTGTGCGTGCAGCAGCCGCTGCCCGACGAGCTGGAGCCGATCGCGTGGACGAGCGACGGCATCCTGATGGCGGTCGCGCACAGGAAGCGCCCGCGCTGGGGGGTGCAGTTCCATCCCGAGTCGATCAGCACCGAGTACGGCCGCAAGCTGCTGGCCAACTTCCGCGACCTCACCGCCGAGCACCAGGCGGCGAACGGCGAACGGCGTGTCGGCAGCGGCACGATCGCCGCGCCGACCGCCCCGCGGCGGCCGGTCGAGCGCACGAGACTGACGCTGAGCGTCAAGCGGCTCGACACGCTCGTCGACGCCGAGCGCGCGTTCGTGAACCTCTACGGCGACGCCGAGCATGCGTTCTGGCTCGACAGCAGCAAGGTCGACGAGCGCTCGCGCTTCTCCTTCATGGGCGCCGCCGGCGGGCCGCTGTCGGCCGTCGTCACCTACGACGTCGCCGACGGCGTCGTGCGCGTGCGCCGCAACGGCGTCGAGGAGACCTCCGAGGGGTCGATCTTCGACTACCTCAGCCGCGAGGGGCGCCGCCTGCGCTACGCCTCCGACGACCTGCCGTTCGACTTCAACTGCGGCTTCGTCGGCTACCTCGGCTACGAGCTGAAGGCCGACTGCGAGGGCAGCGCCGCCCACGCCTCCTCGATGCCGGACGCCGCGTTCGTGTTCGCGGACCGCCTGATCGCGTTCGACCACGTCGAGAGAACCACCTACGTGCTCGCGGTCGCAGAGGCCGGCGCGGTCGAGGAGGCCGAGCGCTGGATCCGCGACACGAGCCTGCGGCTGGTCTCGCTGCCGCCGATCGACGCGCCCGACTGGGAGCGGCTGGCGGGCGAGCGCGGCGATCCGCCGGTGGGCTTCCGCCTCAGCCGCCCGCACGAGCAGTACCTCGCCGACATCGCCAGCTGCAAGCAGCAGATGACCGACGGCGAGTCCTACGAGATCTGCCTCACGAACAAGGTGACCGCCGAGGTGCGGCCGGATCCGCTGCCGCTCTACCGCACGCTGCGCCGCGTGAACCCGGCGCCCTTCGCCGCCTTCCTGCGCTTCGGCGACGACGCGATCGTCAGCTCCTCGCCCGAGCGCTTCCTGTCGATCGGCCGCGACCGCTGGGCCGAGGCGAAGCCGATCAAGGGCACCTGCCAGCGCGGCGCGACGCCGGCCGAGGACGTGCGGCTGGCCGAGGAGCTGCGCGCCGACGAGAAGACGCGCGCCGAGAACCTGATGATCGCCGACCTGCTGCGCAACGACCTCGGCGTCGTCTGCGAGGTCGGGACGGTGCACGTCCCGTTCCTGATGCACGTCGAGACCTACGAGACGGTCCATCAGCTCGTCTCGACCGTGCGCGGGCTGCTGCGCGAGGACGTCGAGCCGCCCGACTGCATCCGCGCCTGCTTCCCCGGCGGCTCGATGACGGGCGCACCGAAGAAGCGCACGATGGAGATCATCGACGAGCTGGAGGGCGAGGCGCGCGGCGTCTACTCCGGCGCGATCGGCTACTTCGGGCTCAGCGGCGGCGTCGACCTCAACATCGTGATCCGCACGATCGTGATCGCGGGCGACCATGCGACGCTCGGCGTCGGCGGCGCGATCGTGATGCAGTCCGACGCCGAGGACGAGTATCAGGAGATCGTGCTGAAGGGTCGCGCCCCGATGCGGGCGATCGACCCGCGCGTGGACCCGCAGGAAGCGCTGGAGGCGTCCTCCCAGGTCGCCGCCGAAGCCGACGAGTCGGGCTAGGCGGGCCGTGCTCGACGGCGAGCTCGTCACCGACGTCGAGCGGCTCGAGGCGCTGGCGCCGGAGTGGGACGCGCTCGCCGTCGCCGTCGCGCTGCCGCAGATGAGCCCCGCGTGGGTCCTGGCGTGGTGGCGGCACGTGGCGCCCGCCGGCGTCGTCCCGCGGACCGTCGCGGTTCGCGAGGGCGGTGCCCTCGTCGGCATCGCGCCCTACTACGTCGACGCCACCGCGGCCGGGCGCGTCGACTACCGCCTGCCCGGCATCGAGCTGACCGGCCGACTCGCGCCGCTCGCGCCGGCCGGCCGCGAACGGGACGTCGCGGCCGCGATCGGCCGTGCGCTCGCCGGCGCCAGCCCACGACCGGAGGCGCTGCTGTTCGAAGCCGCCGCCGCCGAGCCGGACTGGAGCGGCGCGCTGCGCAGCGGCTGGCCCGGCTCGCTGCGGCCGCCGCTGCAGCGCACGCGCGTGGACGGCAGTCCCTTCGTGTCGCTGCGCGAGGCGTCGTTCGACGCCTGGCTCGACGGCAAGAGCTCGAACTTCCGCAGCCAGATGCGCCGCCTGCGGCGCAGATTCGCGCAGGCCGGCGGCAGCGCGCGCGTCGCGACGCGCGCCACCCTCGCCGTGGACGCCGCCGCCTTCACGCGCCTGCACGCCGGGCGCTGGCAGGACAGAGGGCACTCCAACCTCTCGGACCTCGGTGCGCACTTCAGCGCGCTGATCGTGGACGCCGGCGAGCGGCTGCTCGACGAGCGCCGCCTCACGCTGCGCACGCTCGAGCTCGACGGCGAGCCGATCTGCTCACAGCTGTTCATCGAGGCCGGCGGCCGCATGCTGTTCGTCAACGGCGGCTGGGACGAGCGCCACGCGGCGCTCAAGCCGTCGATGGTCGGCCTGCTCGACGCCGTCGAAGACGCCTTCGAGCGCGGCAGCGGACAGCTCGACCTCGGCGTCGGCGAGCAGTCCTACAAGCAGCGCTTCGCCGACGGCGACGACGCGCTGCAGTGGGCGATGCTGCTCGCCCCGGGCCGCCGCCTGCCCCTCAGCATCGCGCGCTCGGCACCCACGCTGCTGCGCGCGCAGCTGCGGACGGCGGCGCTGCGCGGACTGTCGAACGCACAGACCGAGCGGCTCCGCAGGCTGCGCCGCCGCCTCCACAGCGACGCCGCATAGACTCCCGCGCCCGATGTCCTCCTCCTCGCTCGAGACCGAGCTGATCGACGACCCCGACCGCCTCGCGGAGCTCGCTCCGGCCTGGGACGCGCTCGCGGTCGCCTGCGGCCAGCCGCTCGCCGCGCCGGCCTGGATGCTCGCCTTCTGGCGCCACCTGCCCGCGCCCGGAGCGCAGCTGCGGGCCGTCGCCGTGCACCACGGCGACGAGCTGGTCGCGATCGCCCCCTACGGCACCGAGCCCAAGGGCCCCGGCCGCGTCGACCTGCGGATGCTCGGGCGCGCGCTGCCGCGCACGAGCCCGCTCGCGCTGCCCGGCCGCGAGTGGGAGGCGGCCGAGCCGCTCGCCGCCGCGCTCGCGGAGATCTCGCCGCGCCCCGACGTCGTCGCGTTCGAGTCGACGTCGCTGAGCTCCCACTGGCCGCTCGCGCTCGCCGACCGCTGGCCCGGGCCGGTGCGCCCGCCGCTTCGGCGCTACTACGTGCAGGACTCCCACGTCGTCACGCTCGACGCGGGGTCCTACGAGGACTGGTTCACGGCGAAGGGATCGCACTTCCGCAAGCGCATGCGCAAGATGCAGCGCGACTTCGAGGCCGCCGGCGGCAGCAGGCGCGCCAGCACGCCCGCCACGATGGACGAGGACATCGAGGCGTTCCTGCGCCTGCACGCGGCGCGCTGGGAGGGCCGCGGCGAGTCGGCGATCGTCGCGGCCGAGAACGAGCTGCGCGCCGTCTACCGCGAGGTCGCGCGCGCCCATCTCGCCGACGGCCGCTACCGGATGTACCTCGTCGAGCTCGACGGCGAGCCCGTCGCGGCCGAGCTGCTCGTAGAGGCCGGCGGCGAGGTGATCTCGCTGAACGGCGGCTGGGACGAGCGCCACGCGAGACTCGGCGTCTCCAACGTCTGCATGCTGCACGCGATCGAGGACGCGTTCGCGCGCGGCGACCGCCGGCTCGACTGGGGTCCGGGCGACCAGCTGTTCAAGCGCCGCTTCGCCGACGGCAACGACCCGGTCTGCTGGACGCTGCTGCTGGTGCCCGGACCGCGCCTGCCGCTGACGCTCGCGCGCGTGACGCCGACGGTGGCGCGCGTGCGCTCGCGCGAGGCGCTCAAGCGCGCGCTGCCGCCCGAGCGGCTCGAGCGCCTGAAGGACCTGCGCGCCGGCCTGCGCCGCTGAGCCACCGGCTGCGGCGCCTGAAGCTTTCGGCTACGGTTCCGCCTGAAAGCTCCATTCCCGTGCGGCAGGATGCCGGCGCGGAGCGCTCGCGACGAGAGGATCAGGATGACCCGAGGCCGTGTCGTAACCGTGTTGTGCGCGTTGCTCGCGCTGGCCCTCAGCGCCGCTTCCGCGTCCGCCGCGGGCATCACGCGCGACGGCGACGACCTGCGCACCGGCTGGTATCCCGATCAGACGTCGCTGACGCCGCAGCTCGTGAGCGGCGGGACCTTCGGCCAGCTGTGGTCGGCGGCCGTCGACGGCCAGGTCTACGCGCAGCCGCTGCTGGCGAACGGAACGCTGCTCGTCGCGACCGAGAACAACAAGGTCTACGGCCTCAACCCGGCGACCGGCGCGGCGAAGTGGGCCGCGCCGCTGAACCTCGGCACGCCCTGGAAGGCGGCCGACATCGGCTGCGGCGACCTCACGCCGAACATCGGCGTGACGGCGACGCCCGTGATCGACGCCGCCACCAACACGGCGTACCTGACGCACAAGACCTACGCGTCCGGCACCTCCGGCCCGGCCGCCTACTGGCTCGACGCGGTCGACCTCGCGACCGGGACCGAGAAGGCCGGCTTCCCGGTGAGACTGGGCGGGACCGCGCAGAACGCGCCAGGCCAGACGTTCAACGCGACGAACGAGCTGCAGCGCCCCGGCCTGCTGCTGATGGACGGCGTCGTCTACGCCGCGTTCGCCGGCCACTGCGACATCACGCCCTATCAGGGCTGGGTCTTCGGGGTCTCGACCGCCGGCGCTGTGAAGGCGCGCTGGGTCGCCGACCAGACCGGCAACGGCGCCGGCATCTGGCAGTCCGGCGCCGGCCTCGCCTCGGACGGCTCCGGCAACATCCTGCTCAGCACGGGCAACGGCGGCGCGCCGAACTCGGCGATCCTCGGCTCGACGCCGCCCGGGAACCTCGGCGAGTCGGTCGTGCGCGTAAAGGTGCAGGCCGACGGAACGCTGAGAGCGACCGACTTCTTCGCGCCGTTCGACGCCTTCTCGCTCGACAGCTGGGACGCCGACTTCGCCGCCGGCGGCGTCACCGGCCTGCCGAGACCGGTCTTCGGCACGGCCGGCTTCCCGAACCTCGCGGTGGCGGTCGGCAAGCAGGGCTACGTGTACCTGCTCAACCGCGACGACCTCGGCGGCTCGCGCCAGGGGCCGTCCGGCTCGGACCGCGTGCTGCAGCGGATCGGGCCCTACGGCGGCGTCTGGTCGCGCCCCGGCGTGTGGCCCGGCAACGGCGGCTACGTCTACATCCCGACCGCCTCGGGCGGCAACAGCGCGGCCGGCTCCTCCGGCAACCTGCGCGTCTACAAGTACGGGCTCGACGGCGCCGGCAAGCCCGCGCTGTCGCTGCAGGCGACCTCCTCCGACGCGTTCGGCTTCAGCACCAGCGCGCCCGTCATCACGTCCGACGGCACGACGTCCGGCTCGGCGCTGGTGTGGATGGTGTGGGCGCCGGGCGGCAGCGGCGTCGGCGCGCAGCTGCGCGCCTACGACCCCGTGCCCGTCAACGGCAGACCGGTCCTGCGCTGGAGCGCGCCGGTCGGCACCTCCGCCAAGTTCAACCCGCCGGGCGTCGGCGCCGGGCGCCTCTACGTCGGCACGCGCGACGGCCACGTGCTCGGCTTCGGCTCGCCCGTGACGCCGCCGCTGACCGGCTCCGCGCTCGCGTTCCCGACGACGACCGTCGGCAGCTCGTCGCAGAGAACGATCACGCTGACGGCGACCGACGCGATCACGCTCTCCAGCCTCAGATCCGACTCGACCCAGTTCGTCGTCGGCACGCCGTCGAGAGCACTGCCCGCGACGCTCGCGGCCGGGCAGACGATCGACGTCCCGATCACCTTCAGACCGTCGCAGACGGGGCCGATCGGCGGCTCGCTGACGGCGACGACGAGCGCCGGCAGAACCGCGCAGTTCGGGTTCTCGGGCGTCGGCCAGGCGGCCGCCGCGCAGCTCGAGGTGACGCCGCCGCTGGTGACGTTCGGCGGCACCGCCGTCGGCGGCCACCTGTCCGGCAGCGCGACGTTCAAGAACGTCGGCAGCGCGCCGCTGACGATCAACGCCGTGCACCTGCCGAGCGCGCCGTTCGGCGCCAGCGGCGTGCCGGCGGTCGGCTCGACGATCGCCGCCGGCGGAGAGGTCACCGTCACCGTCACGTTCGACCCGACCGCCCCCGGCACGTTCGAGAGCACGATCGGGCTCGACACGACGGGCGGGAACGACGAGGTCGGCCTGTCCGGCACGGCCGGCTCCGCGGGCGTGCTGAGAGTCACGAGCGAGACGAACGACTTCGGCGCCGTCACCGTCGGCTCGACCGCCACGAGAACCTTCACGATCGCGAACACGGGCGGCGTCCCCGTCACGATCACGAAGTCGAAGCCGCCGACGGGCGGGGCGTTCGCCGCCACGACGACGCTCGCCGAGGGCACGACGATCGCCCCCGGGCAGACGCTCACCGAGAGCGTCACGTTCGCGCCCAACGCCGTCGGCGCGCTGAGCGGCACGTGGTCGATCAACGGCGACGACTCGACCGGGCTGCACCAGGTGACGTTCAACGGCGCGGGCAGCGTGCCCGCGCCCGCGGCACCCGCGTGGTCGCTCAACGGCGTCGCGACGTTCCCGAGCGCCGGCGTGCTGAAGCTGACCGGCCTGACGAGAACGACGGCCGGCTCGTCCTTCTTCGCGAGACCGCTCGACAGCTCGCGCCATCTGAACGTCGCGTTCGACGTGACGATCAACGGCGGCGGAACGAGCGGCGCCGACGGACAGACGCTCGTGCTCGCCGACGCGGCGGTCGCGAGAACGACGTCGCTCGGCGCCACCGGCGGCGGCCTCGGCTACACCGGCATCCCCGGCATCGCGGTCGCCTTCGACACCTACAGAGGCACCGTCGACCCGTCCGCCAACTTCGTCGGGATCGCGAACGGCACGAACGGGGGCGCCGACCGTCTCGCCTGGCTCGCGACCTCGACGACGATCCCGAACCTGCGCACGGCCACCCGCCACGTCGTGGTCGACGTCGACGCGGGGACGATCAGAGTCTCGATCGACGGCACGCAGTACCTCTCGCAGGCGGTGCTGCTGCCGCCGAACGTGCTGCTCGGCTTCACCGCCGGCAACGGCGCGGTCGTCGACAACCACCAGGTCTCGAACGTCGTGATCTCCGGCGACGGCGGCACGACCCCGCCGCCGCCACCGGATCCGGCGACGCTGAGAGTCTCGAACACCGTCAGCGCCCCGTCCGGCTCCAGCCAGGCATCGCAGACCTTCGCGTTCGGCGGCACGTGCCCGTCGGCCTTCACGACCGCGGCGCTCGGCAACGGCGGCAGCGCGTCGCCGACGCTCACCGGTGCGGTCGCGGGCGCCTCCTGCACGGTCGCCGAGACGGCTCCGGCGGCGGATCCCGGCGGCAGCTGGACGACGACCGCGTCGGTCAACGGCGGCGCCGCCGTCACGCTCACCGCGTCCGGCGGCAGACTCACGGTGCCGGCGTTCGCGCTCGTCGCCGGCGCGAACACCGTCAGCTTCAGAAGCACCTTCACGGCCACGCCTCCCCCGCCGCCGCCCCCGACGATCCCCAGTCCCGTGCTCGGCGGCTGGAGACTCAACGGCAGCGCGCTGATCTCCGGCACCTCTCTCGAGCTGACGCCCGCGACCGGGACGCTCAGAGCCGGCAGCGCCTTCTGGCCGTCGGCGGTCGACCCGCGCAGCATGACGGTCGACTTCGACGCCTTCATCGGCGGCGGCACCGGCGCCGACGGGATGACGTTCGCGATCCAGAACGCGGCCGCGACGGGCGCGAGCCCGGCGAAGGTCGGCGTGCGCGGCGGCGGGCTCGGCTTCTCCGGCATCAGCGGCCTCGCGGTCGCGCTCGTGGAGTACAGAAACGCCGTGAATCCGTCGAACAACTTCGCCGGGATCACGGACGGCCCGAACGCCGGCTCGACCGACCTGATGCACTGGATCGCGACCGCGAACCTCGTGCCGGTATTGCAGAACCAGACGCACCACGTCACCGTCACGACGGCGGCCGGCGTGCTGAGAGTCGCGGTCGACGGGACCCAGGTGCTGTCGCAGGCGGTGACGCTGCCGGCCTCGGCCTACGTCGGCTTCTCGGCCGGCGACGGCTCGCTGACCAATAGACACGCCGTCTCGAACGTCGTCTTCGGCTAGTTCGCGCGGCGCGAAGGTCGGCAGCGCCTGCGCGCCATTCGACCAACTACCGGTGATTTAGCGCGTTAAGGTCCGCGCATGCTCGCGGCCGAGATGGTGACGGCTCAGGATGCGCTGGAGCCGCTGTCCGCCGAGTGGGATGCGCTGGCGATCGCCTGCGACCGCCCGCAGGTGACGCCCGGCTTCGTGCTGTCGTGGTGGAGACACGTCGCCCAGCCCGACGCGCGGCTGCGCTTCGTCGTGGTGCGCGACGGCGAGCTGCTGGTCGGCATCGCGCCCTTCTACGTCGAGCCGTCGGCGCACCGCGCACGCATCGACTACCGGCTCCCGGGCATCGAGCTGTGCGCCGGCATCGCGCCGCTCGCGGTTCGCGGGCGTGAATGGGACGTGGCGGCGGCGATCGGCGAGACGCTGGCGCATGCGACCCCGCATCCCAGCCTGATCGCGCTCGAAGGCCTGCCGCTCGCCGCCCCGTGGCCGGCCGCGCTGCGCGAGCGCTGGCCGGGAGCCCGGCGCCCGACGCTGCGTCAGTACCACCTGGACGGCTGTCCGCTCATCACGCTGCGCGAACGCTCCTTCGAAGCCTGGCTCGCCGGCAAGAGCGCGAACTTCCGCGGCCAGATGCGGCGGCTGCGCCGCGGCTTCGCCGCCGCCGGAGGCACGACGCGCCTGGCCGCCGACGCGACGCTGGAGCAGGACGTCGCCACCTTCGCACGCCTGCACGCGCAGCGCTGGGACGGTCGCGGCGAATCGAACCTCGTGCGGCTCGGGGCGCGGCTCCCGGCGATGCTGGCGGACGCGGGGCGCGCGTTGCTGCCATCCGGGCGCTTCCGCCTGCGCATGCTCGAGCTCGACGGCGAGGCGATCTCGGCCCAGCTGTTCCTCGCCGCCGGGCAGACGGTCCTCTACGTCAACGGCGGCTGGGACGAGCGCCAGGCCAAGCTGAAGCCGTCGCTGGTCGGCCTGCTCGACACCGTCGAGCAGACGTTCGCGACCGGCGAGCGGCGGGTCGACCTGGGCGTCGGCGAGCAGGCCTACAAGCAGCGCTTCGCCGACGGCAACGACCCGGTCGCCTGGAGCGTCCTGATCCCGCCCGGACCCCGCCGGCCGCTCACGCGCGCGCACACCGCTCCGATGCGAATGCGCTATCTGGTGCGCGACGCCGCCAAGCGCACGCTCACGCACGAGCAGGCCGACCGGCTGCGCGCGCTGCGCGCGCGCCTGCACTCCGCGTAGCCCGCAGCCCCGTTAGGGGCTCAGGCCGAGCGCCCGCTCGACCGCCTGCAGCGTGCGCTCGGGGTCGTGCCGCACGAGCGTCGCCTCGCGTCCCGCCGCGCCCTCGCGCCTGCGGCGCTCGGGGTCGTCGCGGTACTCCGCGAGCGCGGCGGCGAGCGCGCTCGGATCGTGCGAGGGCGAGCAGATCGTGCCGGTGCCGGGCGGGACGAGCTCGTCGGCGCCCTCGGGATCGGTCGAGATGACGGGCACGCCCACGAGCTGCGCCATCACGATCACGCGCGGGGCGCCCTCGGTCGGGCTGGGCGCGAAGACGAGCACGTCGCAGGCCGACAGGAACGCCTCGACGTGGCCGCGCACGTTGGGCGCGAAGCGCACGCGCTCGCCGTAGGGCGCAGCGCGCTCCCGCAGCGCCGGCTCCTCGTCCCCCTCGCCCGCGAGCACCATCAGCACGTCGCCTTCGACGTGCGCCATCGCGTCGATCACGACGTCGTTGCGCTTGCGTCTCTGGAAGCGCGAGATGCAGCCGGCGACGAGCGTGTCGGGGCCCGCGCCCCACTCCGCGCGCAGCCGCTCACGCGCCTCCGGCTCGAAGCTGACCTCGTCGACGTCGACGAGGTTCGGCACGACGACGACCTTGTCCGCCGGCACGCCGGCGCCGACGACGGTCCGCTTCGTGCCCTCCGAGACGGCCATGATCGCCCGCGCGCGGCGCGCGGCGAGCGCGTACAGCAGCCGCGGCGCGCCTCTGCGCAGGTTGGGCGGCACCGGGCCCCACTCGGCCCAGGCGATGCGGCCGGTCAGCTGCGGCGGCAGCAGCGCGCACAGCAGCTGCTCCTTCTTGAAGTGCAGGAACGTGACGCCGACCGGCCGCGCGGCCCGCAGCGCGCGCGCCATGCGCCACAGCGTGCGCGGCGCCGCGAGCGCGGTCTTGGCGATGCTTCTTCTGTTGAGCTTCGGCCCGAGGTCGATCGCCTGCACCGGGACCTGCGTCTTGGCCGCGATGTCGGGGACGTTCGTCACCAGCAGCACGTCGTGCCCGCGCTGACGCAGCGCCTCGAGCAGGTCGACGTTCGCGTACTCGGCTCCGCCGCGCTCGTTCGTGGTCTGGATGGAGACGATGCGGTCGCGGCCCACGGCGGCGCCATACTATCCGCCGGTGCGCACGGTCCTCTCCTCCGCCCTGCAGCCGCTCGTCGTCGAGCGGCCCGACGAGCTGGCCCCGTACCTCGACGCGTGGGACGAGCTGGCGGCCGCGGCGGGCCGGCCGTTCTGCGCGCCGGCGTGGATGCTCGCCTGGTGGCGCGAGGGCCGCAGCGGCGACGCGCGCCTGCGCGTCGTGCTCGCGCTCGACGGCGACGAGCTCGTCGGCGTCGGCCCGTTCTTCGCGCAGGTCGCGCTCGGGCTCGCCGAGTACCGCCTGCTGAGCGCCGGCTTCAGCCACCGCGTCGGACCGCTCGCCCGCGCCGGCGACGAGCAGGCGGTGGCGGCCGCGATCGCGGCCGGGCTGGCGGGCGCGACGCCGGTGCCCGCGAGCGTCGTGTTCGAAGGCATCGACGCCGGCGACCCGTGGCCCGAGCTCGTTGCCGACGCGTGGGGCGGGCGGGGACGGGGTCGCCGCCCGCAGGTGCGCACCGACGTCGAGATGGACGCGCCCGGGATCGCGCTCGACGGCGACTACGAGGCGTGGATGGCACGCCGCGAGCGCAAGTTCCGCAAGGAGGCGCGGCGCGTCAAGCGGCGGCTCGAGGAGGAGGGCGTGCACGGCCGCCTTGCGACCGAGCCGGACGCGGTGCAGGCGCTGCTGCGCCTGCATTACGCGCGCTGGGAGGACAGAGGCGGCTCGAACGTCGGTGGCGAGGCCGGGCGCGTGATCGAGGACGCGATGCGCGCGTTCGACGGCGACGACCGCATCGCGATCGCGCTGCTGGAGGGCCCCGACGGGCCGGTCGCCGCCGACCTCGTCCTGCGCGCGGGCGACGCCGTCGGCTTCTGGGGCGGCGGCTTCGATGCCGCCTGGGCCAAGCTCGCGCCCGGAACGCAGACGATGCTGCTGGCGCTGGAGGCGGCGGCGGCCGACGGCGCGCAGAGCGCCGACCTCGGCGGCGGCGCGCACGACTACAAGTGGCGGCTGTCGGACGAGAACCGCCCGCTCGCCTGGCGCACGCTGTTCCCGCGCGGGCGCCGCTACCCGTTGATCCGCCTGCGGCTGGCGCCGAAGCACCTGCGCCTCGGCGCCCGCAGACTCGCCCGCCGGCTGCCGGACGAGCGGCAGGAGCAGCTGCGGCGCCTGCTGCGGCGCGGCGTATGATCCCCGCCCCCGTGAGCGCCTGGCCCCACGTCGTCGTGCTCGAGCCGCACAGCTCCGGCTTGGCGCTCTCGCGCGCGATGGTGCGCGCGGGCGCACGGGTGACGAACGTCGTCGCCCCCGGTCACGAGTGGGAGACGCACTCCCGCGGCGTCGAGCACGTCGCCGCTCCGTTCGAGCCCGACGGCGAGCCGTGGCTCGAGGCGATCGAGCGGCTCGCCGCCGACGGCGGCGAGCTCGTCCTCCTGCCGGCGACCGACCGCGGCAGCGAGCTGCTCGCGAAGCTGGCGCACCGCGTCCCCGCGAACGCGCGCGCGTTCGAAGCCTCGGGCGCGGGCCACCTCGCCCTGATGGACAAGGAGACGGCCGACGGGATCGCGCGCCGGTCGGGCGTCAACGTGCCCTGGACGAAGGCGATCCACAGCCTCGACGAGCTCCGCGAGCTGGCCGGCGAGGCGCCCTGGCCGTGCGTCGTCAAGCCGGTGCTCTCGCACGAGTGGCGCGGTCGCTACGGCGAGGACCGCGTGTTCGTCGTCGAGAACGCGGACGAGGCCGCGCGCCTGCTGGAGCGGCCGCTGCGCGACGGCGTCGGGATGCTGCTGTGCCAGTACATCCCCGGCGGCGACGACGACGTCGAGGAGGCGATCGTCATCCGCCTCGCCGACGGCAGCTACCCGCTCTGCTTCGGCTGCCACAAGCTGCGCCAGGAGCCGCCCGGCTTCGGCGCCACCGCCGTCGGCTTCTCGGCCCCGCTGCCGGAGACGACCGCGCTCGCGAGAGCCGTGCTCGACGCGGCCGGCTTCGTGGGCGTCGCCGGCGTGGAGACGAAGCGCCATCCGGACACGGACGAGCGCTGGTTCCTCGAGGTCAACGTGCGCATCCCGGCCCAGTGGGGGCTCGGGGACGCCTGCGGCGCCGAGGCCAGCACCCGTCTCGTCGCCGCACTCGCCGGACGCGAGCTGGGACCCGCGCCCGCGCCGCGCGCCGGCGTCGGCATCGTGGTGCCGCTGCTCGACGCGCGCGTCGTGCGCGAGCGGCTGCGCGAGGTCTCCGTCTGGCGCCGCCCGGGGCGGCTGCTGCGTCTGATGCGGCCCTACCTGAGAGCGCGCGAGCTCGGCCTGCTCGACCCGCGCGACCCCGGTCCCGGGCTCGCCGCGGTGCGCGAGGTCGGCGGTCGCCGGCTGAAGCGGCTCGGCGGCGCTGCGCGGCGCTCTGGACGCTGAGCTTTTCGCAGTGGCAGCGGCCATTTGCGTCCACTTGCGTCCATAGGCGTCTTGACTTTGCGCAAGCCGGCCACCATCGTGGCCGCTCGGACATGCGTCCACGCCTGTTGACATTTCTCACGCTCGTCTTCGCCCTGACGGGGTCCGGCGCGGCTCACGCCGCGAACTGGCTGTACCCCAACATGAGAACGCTGCCGCCGCGCGAGCTGCGCTTCGACCGCACCGACGTCAGCGCCGACTCGCACGGCGACCTGCGCAACGTCCTGCGCTTCTCGAACACGGTCTACAACACGGGCGAGGGGCCGGTCGAGATCCGCGCGACGATCAACCCGAGCCTCAACCCGCCGTCCGGTCCCGCCTACCAGCGGATCTACGACGACCAGGGCGGGCACATGGACATCCCGCTGTCCGGCAGCACGCTCTACTACCACCCGGTCCACGTCCACTACCACTTCGACCACTGGGGCGGCTACGAGCTGTGGACGAGAGCGGGCTACGACGCCTGGATCGCGAGCGGCCAGACGACGGGCAGACCCGACCTCGTGGGCCAGAAGACGACGAGCTGCGTCGAGGACGAGGAGTTCGTCACCTCCGTCCTGGCGGCCGTATGGCCCTCCGCGTACCCGCCGGCGGCGTGCATGCCGAACAGACAGAACGTGATCGCGCAGGGCCTGTCGTCCGGCTGGGGCGACACGTACGACTACTACCGCTTCGAGCAGTGGATCGACCTCGGCCAGGGCACGCTCGCCGACGGCACCTACGTCCTGCGCTCCGTCTCCGATCCGCAGAACCTCGTCTACGAGAGCCCCAGCAAGGCCGACGACGCGCGCGAGGGCTCGGCGAGCAACTCCGCGATCACGGTCTTCACCGTCTCCAGAGGGGCGATCGTCGACAGCGACGCGCCGAGCGGCACCGTCACGGTCAACCACGTCGACAGAAGCACCAGCACGGGCGCCGTCAGACTCGACGTGCTCGGCCGCGACGACGTCAGCGGCGTCAGAGCGTTCAGAGTCTCCAACGACGGCGCGACGTGGAGAACGTATTCGAACACGTCGTCGGGCTCGATCCCGCAGACGATCTCGTGGGACCTCACCGACCCCTCCACCGGCGGCACGACGACGAGCGGCTCGCGCACCGTCTGCGTCCTGTTCCAGGACAACAGCGGCAAGTGGAGCCCGCAGATCACGGACACGATCTCCTACGACCCGCCGACGCCTCCGCCGCCGCCGACCTCGACGTACGGCAGAGCGGTCGAGAGCGACAGACCGATCGGCTGGTGGCGCCTCGGCGACACGTCCGGCACGACGGCGGTCGACCAGCAGGCCGTCAGCAACGGCAGCTACTCCAGAGCGGGCACGACGCTCAACCAGACCGCGCTGGTGCCGGCGGAGACGAACAAGGCCGTCGCGTTCAACGGCTCGAGCGGCTCCGTCAGCGTCCCGGCGCCCGCCGCCTTCAACTTCACGAGAACGTTCTCGCTGGAGACCTGGATCAAGCCGACGAGCCTGCCCGCGACCGGCGTCTTCCGCTCGGTGATGACGAAGGCCGAGTCGTACGCGCTGCAGTTCAACGGCCCGAGACTCGAGTTCACCGTCATCCAGAGCGGCACCCGCCGCCGCCTGCAGACGCCCGCCGGCGTGATCGTCGCCGGCGGCACCTACCACGTGGTCGGCACCTTCGACGGTTCAACACAGCGCCTCTACGTCAACGGCGTCCAGGTTGCGTCCGTCGCGCTCTCGGGTGCCGCCAGCGTCACCTCGGCCCCGATCGTGATCGGCTCGTGGGACGGCGCGCAGGAGTACTTCAACGGCACGATCGACGAGCCCGCCGTCTACGGCGCGACGCTCAGCGCCGCGCAGGTCAGAGCGCACTACGACGCGGCCCAGACCGCGGCGCTCAACGCCCCCAGCGGGCTCACGGCCGCCGCGCAGTCGACCTCGCAGGTGAACCTCAGCTGGTTCGACAACTCCGTCGGCGAGACCGGCGAGGTGCTGGAGCGCAGCACCGACGCGGCCTTCACGTCGCCCACGTCGATCTCGCTCGCGGCCAACCAGCAGTCCTACTCGGACACGGGCCTGGCCGCCGGCACGAGCTACTGGTACCGCGTGAAGGCGGTGTCGGGAGCGACCTCGTCGCCGTACTCCAACGTCGTGCAGGTCTCGACGCCCGCGGCGGCCTCGTACGCCGCCAGCGTGATCTCCGACCGCCCGGTCTCGTACTGGCGGCTCGGCGAGACGAGCGGCACGATCGCCGGCGACATCACGGTCGCCAACCCGGGCACGTACAACGGCCCGCCGACGCTCGGCGCCGCGAGCCTCGTCGGCACCGACCAGATCGACCACGCCGTCGGCTTCGACGGCGCCGGCGACGACGTGCGCGTGGGCCAATCCGGCTCGCTCGACCTGTCGACGGCGATCACGCTCGAGGCGTTCATCAGACCGTCGAGCCTTCCGCCGGCCGGCAGCGTCCGCTCGATCCTCGCGAAGACCGGCGCCTACGCGCTGGAGCTGAACGGCCCGACGCTCGAGCTCACGATCCTCCAGCTCGGCGTCAACCGGCGCCTGATGGCGCCGGCCGGGACGATCGCCGCCGGCGGCACCTACCACGTGGTCGGCACCTACGACGGCGCGACCGAGCGCCTCTACGTGAACGGCAGACAGGTCGCGTCGAGCGCGCTGACCGGCGCCGCCGACGTCACGATCAACGGCGTGCGGATCGGCTCGTGGGACGGGACGCAGCAGTTCTTCGCGGGCACGATCGACGAGGCGGCGATCTACAACAAGACGCTCAGCGCGGCCCAGGTCGCGGCGCACTTCGGCGCGGCTCAGAGCCCGCTCGGCGCCCCGAGCGGGCTGACGGCGACGCCGGTCTCGTCCTCGCAGATCGACCTCGCGTGGGCCGACAACGCCGGCGCCGAGACGGGCGAGGTGCTGCAGCGCAGCACCGACGCCGCGTTCAGCTCGCCGAGAGCGATCTCGCTCGGAGCGAACGTCCAGTCCTACTCCGACACGGCCCTCGCCGCCGGCACGACCTACTGGTACCGCGTGAGAGCGGTCGACGCGAGCAGCGAGTCCGCGTGGTCGCCCGTCGCCTCGGCGGCGACGCAGGCGGCGCCGCCGCCGGCCTCCTACGCGGGCGTCGTGAGAGCGGACGCCCCGGTCGGCTGGTGGCGCCTCGGCGAGCTCTCGGGCACGGCGGCCGCGAACCAGACCGGCGGCAGCGCCGGAGCCTACGCCGGCGGCGTGACGCTCAACCAGGCGTCGCTGCTGGCGACCGACGCGACCGACAAGGCCGCCGCGTTCAACGGCAGCAGCGGCCGCGTCTCGGTGCCCTCCTCCGCCGCCCTGCAGCTCACGAGAACGTTCTCGCTCGAGGCCTGGATCAAGCCGACCAGCCTGCCGGCCACCGGCGTGTTCCGCTCGGTGATGACCAAGGCCGAGTCCTACTCGCTGCAGTTCAACGGGCCGAGACTCGAGTTCACCGTCATGCAGAGCGGCACCCGCCGCCGCCTGCAGACGCCGACGGGAGCGATCGCCGCGGGCGGCACCTACCACGTGGTCGGCACCTTCGACGGTTCGACGCAGCGCCTCTACGTCAACGGCGTCCAGGTCGCCTCCGTCGCGCTCTCGGGCGTCGCGACGACGAACACGAACGCGCTCTACGTCGGCTCGTGGGACGGCGCAAGTGAGTTCTTCAACGGCACGATCGACGAGCCCGCCGTGTACAACGCGACGCTCAGCGCCGCGCAGGTCGCCGCGCACTACAGAGCCGGCACGACCGGCTGAGCGAGCGCTCGATAGCCTGCGCGCGCATGCCGCGGGTGCTGCTGATCGAGGAGGGCGGCGTCGGCGGCGTCGCCGACTACACGGCCGAGCTGGCGGCGGCGCTGGCGCGCGCCGGCTGCCGGGTCGACGTCGCGACCGCGAGCGACCACCGCTATCCGCCGGCGCCCGGCGTGACGCTCCATGCCCGCTTCCCGTACGTGCGCGGCCGCACGGCGCTCGGCCGTGCGATCCGGCGCGCGCGCCTGTCGAAGGTCGTCAACGGGCTCACGCACCTGGCGGCGAACGTCGGCCTGCTGCCGCTCGTGCGCGCCGCCGACGTCGTCCACGTGCAGGGCGGCGAGTGGCCGCCGCTCGGCGCCCTGCAGGCGCTGCTCGTGCGCGCCGCGCGGCGGCAGCTCGTGTGGACGCCGCACAACACCTTCGAGCGCGGCGGGCAGACGTACGCGCGCTCGCGCGCGCTCACCGACCGCTGGGCCGCGCGGCTCGTGATCCACGCCGAGCACGACCGCGGCGCGCTGCCGCCGGAGACCGCCGCGAAGGCGGTCGTGATCCCGCACGGCGAGTACGGCGGCCTCGCGCGACGCGGCGCGCCCGACGCCGACTCCGACGCCGCGCGGGCCGCGCTCGGGGCGGCCGACGACGAGCTCGTCGTGCTGCTGTTCGGCCAGCTGCGCCCCGACAAGGGCGTGCGCGACCTGCTGCTCGCGGCCGCCGACGTGCCGCGGGTGCGCGTCGTGCTCGCCGGCGAGGACAAGGGCGCGCTCGCCGAGGTCGCCGACCTGCGCGCGGACGCGCGGCTCGCCGATCGCCTCGTCGTGCGCGAAGGGTTCGTGCCGACGGAGGAGACGGGCCCGCTGTTCGCGGCAGCGGACGTCGCGGCGCTGCCGTACCGGCAGGCGAGCGCGAGCGGCGTGCTGCTGCTCGCCTGCGGCTACGGCTGCCCGGCCGTCGTCTATCCCGTCGGCGGCCTGCCGGAGTACGTCGTGGACGGCGAGACGGGCTGGGTCTGCGCGCGCGCCGAGCCGCCGGCGCTGGCCGAGCAGCTGCGCGCGATCGCCGCCGACGGCCGCGACGCCTGCCGCGTCCGCGGGGACGCGGCGCGATCGCTCGCCGACGAGCGCTTCTCGTGGGATGCGATCGCAGAGCGCACCGCGGCGCTGTACGCGGACGCGATCTCCGGTCCGGCGCGCCGATAGCCCGGCGCGCGCGCAGGCCCGTTCGTACGTCCAGCGCGGCCGGAGCCCGACATCACCCCCGGGTAACATCCCTTCGATGCTCCCCGCGGATCGCACGTCGCCAGGGCCGGTCCGATGATGTCCGCGATGCCGCTGGGCGAGCCGGTCCCCGAGCGCGAGACGCTGTCGGCGTTCCTCGACGTGCTGCGGCGCCGCTGGCTGTTGATCGTCGGCGTGGTGCTCGCGTGCATGATCGCCGCGATCGCCCGCTACGAGAGCGCCACCCGCAGCTACGAGGCGACCGCGAGCGTGGCGTTCGGCAACGCGACGCTGACGGAGTCGGCGCTGCAGGTCAGTCGCGGCAGCGGCGACCCCGAGCGCGACGCCGCCACGAACGTGCTGATCGCCTCCTCGCGCGATGTCGCCGAGGGCGTGAGAACGGAGCTGAGATCGCCGGCGGCGCCGGACACGCTGCTGAGCGCGGTGAGCGTCGAGGCGGCGCCGAACGCGAACGTCATCAACATCACGGCCTCCACCAGCAGCCCGATCTTCTCCGCCAGACTCGCGAACGCGTTCGCCGACCAGTACCTCTCGACCGAGACCAAGTCGCAGCTGACGGCGATCGACGCGGCGCAGCGCGACCTGCAGCGGCAGATCGACAACCTTCCCGCCGGATCCGCGCAGCGCTCGACGCTCGAAGACTCGCGCCAGCGGCTCGACGAGCTGCGCGCGATCGCCAGCGGCGGCCTGCAGATCATCTCCCGCGCCAGCCCGCCCCCGAGCCCGAGCGGCGCGAGCATCAAGACCACCGCGATCCTCGGGCTGCTCGTCGGTCTCGCGCTCGCCGGCGCGCTCGTGTTCCTGCTCGAGTCGCTCGACCGCCGCGTCAACTCCGTCGACGGCTTCGAGCGCGCGTACCGGCTCCCCGTCCTCGCGACGGTCCCGCCGAGCGCCTTCAGGCGCAACCAGGTCCACGATCGCCCCCGCTCGCTGGAGCCCTACCGGATACTGCGCAGCGCGCTCGACTTCGTCGCCGTCACGCGGCAGCTCGACACGCTGCTGATCACGAGCGCCGTGCCGAGCGAGGGCAAGTCGAACGCCGCGATCGACCTCGCGCACGCGATCGCGCTCGCCAACCGCCGCGTCGTGCTGGTGGAGCTGGACCTGCGCCAGCCGAGCTTCTCGCACCACTTCGCGCTCGACCCGCTGCGCGGCGTCACGACCGCGCTCACCGGGCGCGCCGACGTCGGCGACCTGCTGCTGCAGCCGCTGCCGCAGGTGCCGAACCTGTCCGTCATCCCCGCGGGCGCGCTGCCGCCGAACCCGTCGGAGCTGCTCAGCTCGCCGGCCGTCTCGTCGCTGCTCGCCGACCTCGCGGGCGACGACACGATGGTCATCATCGACGCGCCGCCGCTGAATCCCGTCGCCGACGCCCAGGTGCTGCTGAACAACCCGGCGATCCACGCGGCGCTGATCGTCGCGAGGCTCGGGCACACGACGCGCGACCAGGTTCAGAGAGCGCGCTCGATCCTCGACCGCCACATGCTCCAGCCGGTCGGGCTGGTGGTCACCGGCGTGCGCTCGCAGGGCCGCGGCGGCTACGAGTACGGCGTGGAAGCGGGGCTCGACGAAGTGGCGGACGCAACCTCGTCCGTGCCGCGCCGCCGGCGCGCGCCGCGCTAGCCGGAGCGGATGCTCGAGCTCCGGCACCGCCTGCGGGGCCTCAACGCGGAGTCGCTGCTGGCGGCGTTCGGCGCGGCGCTGGCGACGCTCGCCATCGCGGTCTTCGCGGAGCGCCGCATCGGCGGCGCCGGGCTGTTCGTCCCGCTGCTCCTGGTCGGCGCGGTGCTGCTCGTGCGGCGGCCGATCGCCGCCGTCTCGGTCGCCGTCGTGATGCCGGTCCTGTGCGAGGGGCCGACATTCGGCATCCCGCTGATGACGAAGCTCTACAACCCCGTCTTCAAGCAGCTGACCGCGCTCGACCTGCTCGTGATCCTCGCGGTGGTGGCGGTCGGGCTGGATCTGGTGCGCAGACGCCGCCCGCCGCACCTGCCGGCGGCGCTCGGCTTCCCGCTGCTGATCGTGGCGCTCGCGATGACCGCCGGGCTCATCATCACGCAGGCCAGCGGCGCGGGCCTGCGCGACACGGTCTTCGGAATGCACGTCCTGCTCTACCTGCTGTGGCTGCCGATGGCGATCGTCAACCTCGAGCTCGACCGCGCCCAGCTGGCGCTGCTGCTCAAGGGCGCGATCGCGCTCGCGCTGATCAAGGCCGGGATGGGCCTCGTCGTGCTCGCCAGCGGCGGCAGCGTCGAGATCGACAGCGGCACGCACCTGACGTACTACGAGCCGACCGCCAACTGGCTCGTGCTGCTCGTCCTGCTCGGCGTGATCGCAGCGCTCGTCGGCGGGCTGCCGCGCGAGCGCTGGATGGCGCTCGCGGTGCCGCTGCTGACGGCCTCGCTGGTGCTCTCCTACCGTCGCTCCTTCTGGATCGCGTCGATACTGGGGCTGCTGCTCGTGCTGCTGCTCGGGACCTCGCGCCGCGGGCGCCGCGTGCTCGTGCCGGCGGCGGTGCTCGTCGGGATCGCGATCTGGGTCGTCGGCTCGATCGAGTTCCAGGCGCAGACGCCGCTCGCCAACCGCGTGCAATCGCTCGCGCCGTCGAGACTCGAGTCGAACGCCGAGGACCGCTACCGCCTCGACGAGCGGGTCAACGTGATCGCCGAGATCAGGCGCCACCCGGTGGAAGGGCTCGGCTTCCAGACGGGCTGGGTCGCCAGCGCGCGCCCGCTGCCGGTGGAGCACGTCGACGGACGCTTCTACGTGCACTTCGCGCTGCTGTGGTGGTGGCTCAAGATGGGCGTGCTCGGCGTCGCGGCGTTCGTCTCGGTGATCCTCGGCAGCCTGCTGCTCGCGTGGCGCACGTGGCGGCGCAACACGGAGCCGCTGTTCCGCTGCTTCGGACTGGCTTCGCTGTGCGGGATCGCGGGGCTGCTGGTGGTGGAGACGACCGCCAGCTTCACCGGCGTCGACGCGCGCTTCACGGTCCTGTTCGCCGCCCAGCTCGGACTGCTCGCGGTGCTCGCGCAGCGCCGCCGCGGCGATCCCCGGTAGCGGCTGGCGCGCTCGCTATCCTGCGCGCCGTGCGGGTGCTCTCGGTCGGCAATCTGTACCCGCCGCACTACGCCGGGGGCTACGAGCTGATGTGGCGCACGTGGGTCGAGCACGCGCGCGCGTCCGGGCACGTCGTGCGCGTCCTCGCGAGCGACGAGCGGACCGGCGCCACGGGCCCCGACGACCCCGACGTCCACCGCGAGCTGCAGCGCTACTGGAGCGGCGACGGGCCGCGCCGGCTGAGCGCCCTGCAGCGACTCGCGCTCGAGCGCGCGAACGCGGCGACGCTGCGACGCCATCTCGCCGAGCTGCACCCCGATGTCGTCGCCTGGTGGGGCATGGGCGGGATGGGGCTCTCGAGCATCGAGCAGGTGCGCCGGGCCGCGGTGCCGGCCGTCGCGTTCGTGATGGACGACTGGCTCGGCTATCAGCCGCCCGGCGACGCGTGGCTGCGCGTGTTCGCCCGGCGCGCGCGGCTGGGGCGGCTCGTCGAGCGCGCCACCGGCATCCCCACGCGCGTCGACTTCGCCGGCGCCGCCACCTACGTCTTCGTGTCCGAGACGCTGCGCCGCCAGGGGCCGCCGCTGCCGAGAACGGCGGTCGAGCCGTCCGGCGTCGAGGACGCGTTCATCGACCCGCGGCCGCCGCAGCCGTGGGCCTGGCGGCTGCTGTCGGTCGGGCGCATCGACCCGCGCAAGGGGATCGCGACGGCGATCGAGGCGCTCGTCGCGCTGCCGGAGGCGACGTTGACCGTCGCCGGGAGCGGCCCCGCCGCGCTGCTGGAGGAGTTGGGCGCGCTCGCCGAGCGGCTCGGGGTCGCCGCACGCGTGCGGTTCGCCGGCGCGGTCCCCCGCGAGCAGCTTCCCGCGCTCTACGAGGCGCACGACGCCATCGTCTTCCCGGTGATCTGGGAGGAGCCCTGGGGCCTCGTGCCGCTGGAGGCGATGGCGCTCGGCCGTCCGGTGGTCGCAAGCGGGCGCGGCGGCTCGAGCGAGTACCTGCGCGACGGCGAGAACTGCCTCCTGCACGAGGCCGAGGACCCCGCCTCGATCGCCGCCGCGGTGCGCCGGCTCGCCGGCGACGAGGCGCTGCGCGAGCGGCTGCGCGCCGGCGGCCTGCGCGCAGCCTCCCACTACACCGAGTCGCGCTTCAACGCCGCCGCGCTCGAGCTCGTGCTCGAGGCGGCGGCGGGTTCCGCGGCCTAGGTGAGCTGCTCACGGTCTTAGTGAACGTTTGAGGGAGGTGTCCGGCCTCCGACGGAAGGTGCGGTCAGCGACGACTGACCCGCCGAAGGAGGCCGGACATGGAGGACGGTAGGTGCAAGCTCGGATTGCAGGGGCGGCTTGAGCTGGTGTTGTTGGTGGAGTCGGGGTCGACGCTGAGGGCGGCCGCGGCCGCCCTCAGCGTCGCGCCGGCGACCGCGCACCGGTGGTGGCATCGCTGGCAGCAAGCGAGCCAGGAAGAGCGGGCTTCGAGGGTGTGTCTGCGCGCCCGGCCACCGGTCCCAGGATCGTGTCCGTGGTCGTTGAGCGAGGAGCAGGAGCGGAGGATCCTCGCTGCGCGGGAGAGGACGAACTACGGGCCGATGCAGTTGCAGTTCCTCACCGGCCGGCATCGCTCGACGATCTGGAAGGTGCTCAAGCGTCACGGCGTCTCGCGCCGTCGCCGAGCTACGAGCCGCCAGACAAGTCGCCGCTACGAATGGGCCGAGGCCGGCGCTTTGTTGCACATCGACGCCTTCGAAGCACCGAAATTCGCGGTCCCTGGCCATTGGGCGACCAGACAGCGCGCTGAGCAGCACAAGACCCGCCGGGCGGGCAAGAGCGTTGTCGTCGGAGTCATCGACGACCACACACGCCTGGTCTACTGCGAGCTGCACGCGGCCGAGAACGCGATCACGGTCTCGAGCACGCTCAGACGCGCCGCCGCCTGGTTTCGCGAGCAAGGCTGCGGCCCGGTCCAGGCCGTGATGTCCGACAACGCGAAGTGCTACTCGACGAGCTTCGCATTCCGCGAGACGCTCGCCGAGCTCGGCGCCCGCCACATCCTGATCCCGCCCTACACACCACGCTGGAACGGGAAGATCGAGCGATTCTTCGGCACCCTCGACACCGAATGGGCACACGGCCGCATCTGGCCCAACAGCACCACACGCGACCGCGCCCTGTCATCGTTCATCCGCTACTACAACCGCCGCCGACCACACTCAGCCTGCGGCGGCCGCGCCCCCATCACCCGCGTTCACCAAGACCGCGAGCAGGACACCTAGGCGCCGCCCGTGAGCGCTGCTCTGACCGCGTCGGTGTAAGCGCCCTTCGTCGCGCCATTGCTCTGCAGCGCGCCGAAGTAGGACTCGCGACCGCTCTTCGTGCCAGAGGCGTACTGGTCGTGCGCCTGGTAGAGGAAGAACGCGCCGAGGCGTCTCCCGTAGCGGGCCTGCATGCCCGAGAGCGTGCTGCGCACCGTGCTCGCGGCCGCGTCGTACGTCATGCACTTGTCGAACCCGTAGTTGTCCGACAGGCAGCGGCCGTTGTCGGTCGAGATGCCCCACTCGGTGATCCAGATCGGCAGGTCGCGGGCGCCGCCGGCCTTCGCCGAGTTGATCGTGGAGTCGATGCGGGTGGCCCAGGTCGGCCCGTAGGGATGGATCGTCCAGCCGTTGACGAGGTCCGCGAGGTTCGGGACCGCCTTCAGCATGTTCTTCATCCACGAGTCCTGGTTGACGGCGTTGTCGCCGATCGCCAGCAGGCCGACGTTCGGGTTGGCGGCGGTGATCGCGACCGCGGCGTCACGGGCGCGCTGGGCGTAGGCCTGCGCGCGGGCGGCGTACGTGCCCATCGAGTTGTCGCCCCACTGGTAGCTGTAGCTCGTCTCGTTGCCGAGCTCGATCTCGTTCGGCATCACGCTCGTCGGGTAGCTCTTGCCCTGCCAGAACGTGCCGCCCGGACCGTACGCGGCGGCCCACGTCGCGAGGTTCTGGGCCTCCGACGTCGACGGCACGCGGCCGTAGAAGGTCGCCAGCAGGATCGGACGGATGCCGGCCTTCGCGTACGCCTCCATGTCGCTCGCCATGCTCGCGGCCGACTTGTTGATGTCGAAGTCGAGGCGCGCGGTCTTCGCGCCCATCGACTTCAGGAAGCTGATCTCGTAGCTGTGGGCCGTCCCGGCCGTGAGGCCCATCTGGAAGTCCACGCTCACCGGGGCGGGCGACGGGGCCGGCGCGGGGGCGGGCGCCGGCGCCTGCTGCTCCGCCGGGTAGGAGATCGCGACCTCGGGGGACCAGGCGCTGCCGTCGATCGCCGTGCGCACGCTGTAGCGCGCCGTCTTGCCGGGCACCGCGACAGGCGTCGTCGAGGTCCCGCTGAGGGCGGTGTACTGGTCCACCTGGCCCGACACTCTGCGCTCGAGCACGTAGGTGGTGACCCCGCCGACCTGGTTCCAGGAGAGGGCGTTCCCGGTGACGGTGACCGCCGGCGCGGCGAGCATGTCGACGCTCGGCGCGGGCGCCGGCGCAGGAGCCGGAGTCACCTCGGCCGCCTGCCTGACGGCCGCGTAGGAGATCGAGACCTCGTCGGCCCAGCGGCTTCCGCGGGCGTCGGCGCGGACGCTGTAGCGCACCGTCTTGCCCGGCACGGGCGGCGGCGTGGTCGAGGTGCCCGCGACCATCAGGTACTGGTCCCCCTGCCCCGGCACCTTGCGCACGAAGACGTAGCGGCTCACGTTGCTGACGCGGTCCCAGGTGAGCTTCTCGCCCGCGACGTCGATCGCGGGGGCGCTCACCGGCTTCAGGTTGCTCCGCGCGCGACGCGCCTTGCGCTGCGCGATGCGGTTGAGGCGGCGCTGCGCTCTCTGGAGGTGCACGCCGGCGCTCTGAACGGCCGTGCGCTGCGTGCCGCAGTCGCCGTCGGTGTGATGGCAGCGCTTGAGCGTGCGCGCCTTGACGACGAGGCGGTGGTCGGAGACGCGCTGGACGTGCGCGGCGTGGCGCAGTCCGGCGGTCGGCTTGGGCTTGGGCGCGGCGAGAGCGCTGCTCGCGGCAGCAGCAAACGCGCACAGACTGCCGGCGATCAGCAGTGCGACGAGAAGCAGGCGCTTGGGGAAGCGCTCGGGGAACGCGAGCATCGAGACTCCTTCGGTAGCCGGGCTGTCTGCGAGAGACCCCTGGCTTTGCGAACCCACCTCGCGGTGGGAGTGCCGTTGTCGGGAACGGGCACGCGGCTCGCCCACCCATTTCCGATCCGTCGGAGGGGGTGGGCTTCCGTGCCCATGCTCAAGTTCGACGCCTTACGGTCGAAGCCCCAGCGGGGGCTCGAACGGTGGACGGATGTCCAGCAGAACGCCGACGCGCCAACCAGGCGACGAGGCGGCCGCGTCCATCTCTACTCTGTGCCGCCATGACCGCCCTCGTGACCGGCGGAGCCGGCTTCATCGGCTCCAACCTGGTGGACGCGCTGCTCGCGCGCGGGGAGCGCGTCGTGGTGGTGGACGACCTCTCGACCGGCCGCCGCGCGAACCTCGACGCCGCGCTGGCGCAGGGCGCCGAGCTGCACGAGCTCGACGTCTGCGACGCCGGCGCCCTGCAGGCGCTGTTCGCGGCGGTGCGGCCGGAGCTGGTCTTCCACCTCGCCGCGCAGATCGACGTGCGCCGCTCGGTCGCGGATCCGGCCGCCGACGCGCGCGTCAACGTCGAGGGCACGATCAACGTGCTGGCCGCCGCCCACGCCGCGGGCGCACGGCGGATCGTCTACTCGGCGACGGGCGGCGCCGTCTACGGCGAGGCCGAGCAGGTGCCGACGCCGGAGGGCGCGCCCGCACAGCCGCTCGCGCCGTATGGGCAGGCGAAGCTCTCAGGAGAGGGCTACTGCGCGCTGTTCGCGCGCCTGCACGGCCTCTCGACGGTCGCGCTGCGCTACGCGAACGTCTACGGCCCGCGCCAGGACCCGCTCGGCGAGGGCGGCGTGATCGCGATCTTCTGCGGCTGCTTCGCCGAGGGCCGCACGCCGACGATCTACGGCGACGGCGAGCAGACGCGCGACTACGTCTACGTCGGCGACGTCGTGGCCGCCAACCTGCGCGCTGCGGAGCTGGACGTGACCGGCTCGATCAATGTCGGCACCGGCGTCGAGACGTCGGTGCTGCACCTCGCGAACGCGTTCCGCGAGCTCGAGGGCGGCGCCGGCTTCGCGCCCGTCCACGCGCCGGCGCGCGCCGGCGAGGTGCTGCGCAGCTGCCTCGACGCCTCGCGCGCCGCCGACCTCCTCGGCTGGGCGCCGCAGGTGCCGCTCGCCGACGGGCTGCGGCTCACGCTGGAGACCGTCAGCTCCGCGCCACGAGCGACGTGAGCGCCTCGATCGAGTAGCGCTCGGCGGCGAGCGCACGCCCGCGCTCGCCGAGGCCGGGCGCGCCGTCGCGCAGCACGCGCACGAGCGCGTCCGCGTAGGCCTCGGCGCCCTCGGCCAGCACGCAGTGCTCGCCGTCGCGCACGGCGAGGCCGGCGGCGGCGCGCGGCGTCGCCACGATCGGAAGGCCGTAGGCGAGCGCCTCGACGAACTTCAGCGGCGTGCCGCCGCCCTGCAGCAGCGGCACGACGGCCGCCGATACGCCCGCGTAGGCGTCGGCGAGGTCGTCGACGAAGCCGAGCGCCTCGACGCGCGGGTCGTCCGACGGCGGCTGCTCGAGGCCTGCTCCCACGAGCCGCAGCCGCGCCTGCGGCAGCTGCTCCCACACGCGCGGCAGCACCTCGTCGAGCAGGAAGCGCAGGCCGTTGCGGTTCGGCTCGTAGGTGAAGTTGCCGACGAACAGCGCCCGCTGCGCGGCGACGTCCGGAACGACCGGCCGGATCGCGGCCACGTCGACGACGTTCGGGACCAGCTTGAGGCGCGCGCCGGGGCACAGCTCGCGCGCCGCCGCCGCGTCCGCCTCGCTGACCATCCACGCCTCCGCGGCGCGCGCGAGCACGCCGCGCTCGAAGCGCCGCAGCTGCTCCGGGCTGCCGAGCCCGGCGCTCGCCTCCAGCTCGTGGCGGTAGGCCGACTCGAGGTTGTGCGCGTTGTAGATCACCGGCCGGCGGCGTGCGAGGCCGGCGAGCGCGGCGGCCTCGGTCGGGCCGTCGGCGATCACGCGCGTCGCGTCGTCGGGTGCGAGCCGCCGCACCGCCGCCACCAGCTCCGGCGAGACCCCGCGGGCGAAGTCGTCCGGGACGCCGCGGGCGCGAGCGGCGCCGAAGGCGAGCATGCGGCGCAGGCCGCGCGAGGGCTCGACCGCCTCGAACGCCACGCCGGGGATTTCGCGGTACGCCGCGTCCGGCCCGTCCGCGCCGAAGCGCACGTAGACGATCGTCAGCTGCCCGCCGGCGGCCGCCAGCGCCCGCGCGACGCCGTACGTGCGCACCGCGCGGCCCGAGCGCAGGACGGGCGCGTGGACGGACACGAGCACGTCGCGCCCGCCTGCGCTCATGCGAGCGCCTCTACTGCGACCGCGATCTCCGCCAGGCGCGCGTCCCACGAGTGCGCCTCCGCCGCCTGCGAGCGGGCGGCCCGGCGCGCGGGATCGTCGCGGTCGAGGGCGTGGTCGAGCAGCGCCGCGATCCCGGCGGCGTCGGACGCCGTCGCGACCTCCGCCACCCCCGCGATCGACGGCAGCTGCGTCGCGACGACCGGCAGGCCCGCCGCGAGGTACTCGTAGACCTTCATCGGGAAGATCCCGTTCGTCAGCTCGTTGCGCGCGTACGGGATCAGGCCCGCGTCGGCGCCGCGCAGCACGTTCGGCAGCTCGCGGTAGGCGCGCGCGCCGAGCAGGTGGACGTTCGGTTCGGCCGCGAGCGCGGAGACGTCGGTGCGCGGATCGCCGACGCCGACCGGCCCCACGAGCACGAACGACCACTTCGGCCGCGCGCGCGCCAGCTCCACGAGCAGCGGCACGTCGAGCTTCGTCGCCACGACGGCCCCCGTGAACGCGACGCGGGGACGCGGCAGCGCCTCGAGCGCCGCGTCGACCGGCCCGTCCTGCAGGGCGCGCGCGAACAGCGCGGTGTCGGCGACGTTGGGCGCGAACAGGACGTTGCCGTTGAGCGTGCGCATGCGCTCCGCGAGCGACGGCGCGCTCGCCAGGACGAGGTCGGCACGGCGGGCGAAGCGGGTCTCGGCAGCGCGGAACGAGGCCGCGTCGATCCCCGGCTGGGCGGCGATGTCGTCGACGCAGTGGTAGACGACGAGCGACGGGTCGAGCGCCTCCAGCAGCGCCTCGGCCTGCGGCACGTACGCCCACAGGATCGGCCGGCGCAGGCCCAGCCGCCGGGCCGCGCGGCGCACGAGGAACGGCAGCAGCCGGCGGTTGAGCGCGCGCACGGCAGCGAAGCCGTGCAGCGGGACCACGAGCGGCGACAGCACGTGCAGGCCGTCGGCCGCGCGCGGCGGCGCGACGCCGCGCCGCAGGCGGCGGGCGATCCGCTTGAGGTCGCGGCCGGCCAGCTGGGGCTGGCGCAGGCCGAGCGACTCGACGAACAGCACGCGGTTGTCGCGCGCGAGGCGCGACATCAGGTGGTGCTGGTTGGTCCACAGGTCGGTGTCCCAGTCGGCGAAGCCGACGCAGACGATGTCTCGGCCCTGCAGCATCGGCGGATCATCGCAAGGTGGTCGGCTCCCCGGCTTTGGCCCGAGCGCCGTGGCGGGCGGGTCCTGTCGCCGGGAAGCTCTTTTCGCGGACGGGGCCGCGAAAAGACTTCCCCGCGCCACCCGCCCGATCGGCGTCTCCCCTCGATGCCCGCCGCTCGCTCCCCGATCGGCGTCCGGCGGGCCGCCCTTGTAGCCTCGCGGGCCGTGATCGCGGCCTCCCCCGACGTCGACGCCAAGCGCGGTGCACGCCTGCTGTTCGATGCGGAGCTGGCATCGGGCGCTCTGGCTGAGCTGGACGTGCTCTCCGCGCCGGTCCTCGATGCCGTCCGCGTGCGCGGCGTGCCGGCCGCTCCGCTGCGGCTGATGCAGGACGTCGAGCGCAAGCTCGGCCGCCTGGACCACGAGGCCGCGGTCGATGCGCCGCTTGTGGCTGCGCGCCGCGCCGTGCTCGGCGACGGCGCCGCGGCGGCGCCGCGCTTCCTCGTGCGCGTGGACGAGTTTCCGCACTATCAGGCGTGGGACGATCCGGCGCGGTTCGGCAGCGAGGGCTTTGCGCGCTTCCACGAGATCCTGCAGGCGGCGGGCGTGCCCTACCTCGTCGCGGCGCTGCCGCGGGTGAGCAGAGCACCGCTCGACCCGGCCGGCCGCGAGTCGCGGCCGCTGACGGACGAGGAGGCGGCGCTGCTGTGCCACGCCGCCGCCTCGGCGGGCGTCGCGATCGCGCTGCACGGACGCGACCACCGCACGCGCTTCGCGTCCCCGCGCAGACACTCCGAGCTGTGCGGCCTCGACGCGGCGGCGACGACCGAGCTGCTCGACGAGGCGCTCGCAGAGCTCGACCGCCACGGCATCTACCCCGACGTCTTCGTGGCGCCCTACAACCGCTTCGACGCCGCCCAGTGGCCGCTGCTCGCGGCGCGCTTCCCGATCGTCTGCGGCGGCCCCGAGTCGATTCGCCGGATCGGCTTCCAGCGCACGCCGGTGTGGCGCGACGACGCCGTCTACCTGCCGGCGTACGCGCCCTTCTACGGCCACGCGCGCGAGGTGCTGCCAGCGGTGGAGCGTGCGATCGACGCGCAGACCGGCCTGTGGACGCCGATCGTCCTGCACTGGGGCTGGGAGTCCGACGCCGGCTGGCGCGAGCTGGAGGCGCTCTGCGCGCGGATCGCGCCGTACGCCGCCGAATGGACGGAGTTTCGCGCCGCCGTGGAGCGCAGCCGATGAGCCTGATCGACGACCTGCGCGAGCGCTTTCCGCGCGTCGCCGTCGTGCACGACTGGCTGACGATCCCCGGCGGCTCCGAGGACGTCGTGATCGAGCTGCTGGAGCTGTTCCCGCACGCGGAGCTGTTCACGACCGTCTACGACCCGAGACCGTGGCCGCCGATCATCACCGAGCGTCCGGTCCACGCCTCGTTCCTGAACCGCATCCCGACCGCGACGCGCAACTACCCGAAGCTGCTGCCGCTGATGAACCGCGCGTTCGAGTCGTTCGACCTGTCGGGCTTCGACCTCGTGCTGTCGAGCAGCCACGCGAACGCGAAGAACGTCCACACTCCGCCCGGCACGCTGCACGTCTGTTACTGCCACACGCCGATGCGCTACGCGTGGGAGCCGGAGTTCCTCGACGGCGAGGAGATCGGCCGCGCGACGCGGATGCTGCTGCCGCCGCTGCTCGGCTGGCTGCGGCGCAAGGATCTCGCCGGCGCGACGCGACCCGACGTGTTCGTCGCCAACTCGGCGCACGTCGCCGCGCGCATCAGACGCTTCTACGGGCGCGAGGCGCACGTCGTGCACGCGCCGGTGAACGTCGACCACTACCTCGCGATCGAGCGCAGACGCGAAGGCGTGGAGGACTTCTACCTCGTGTTCGGGCGCGTCGTCCCCTACAAGCGCGTCGACCTCGCGCTCGCCGGCGGCGCGCTCGCCGGCCGCCGCGTGACGGTCGCCGGCGGCGGCCGCGGGCTGGACGCCGTTCGGGCGGCGGCGGGGCCGGGGGCCGAGCTGCTCGGCCGCGTCTCCGACGCGCAGCGCGACGAGCTGCTCTCGCAGGCGCGCGCGCTGCTGTTCCCGGGCGAGGAGGACTTCGGGATCGTGCCGGTCGAGGCGCAGGCCGCGGGCGTCCCGGTGATCGCCTACGGCGTCGGCGGCGCGCGCGAGACGGTCCGCGACGGCGAGACCGGCGTGCTGTTCGAACCGCAGACGGCGGAGGCCGTCGCGGCGGCGATCGAGCGCTTCGAGTCGCTCGCGCTCGACCCGGAGGCGCCGCGCGAGAACGCACGCGCCTTCGGCCGCGAGCGCTTCCGCGAGGAGATGGCGGCGGTGATCGCCGCAGCCGCCGAGCGGCTATGATCGCCCGCGGACCGTGCTAGGCGGGGAGGTAGCGGTGCCCTGTACCTGCAATCCGCTCTAGCGGGGCCGAATTCCCTCTCGAGGGGTGCGGCTCCGAGGGTCAGCTCGTCGCTCGACGGTGCTGATGGCCAGGTCCCGCGCGATGACGACCCGTGAATCAGGTCAGGTCCGGAAGGAAGCAGCCTTAAGCGGCCTCCGTCATGCGCTGCGGGAGTGCCTGTCCGGAGCCGAAGACGACGTCAGCGCCTCGGAACCCGCTTCGACGGAGGGTGCACGGTCCACTACTCTGCGTCGTGGCGCCCGAGCAGCGCCGGGACCGTCATGAGCACGATCTTCAGATCGAGCAGCAGCGACCAGTTCTCGATGTAGTAGTTGTCCCACTCCACGCGGTCGTCGAGCGAGGTCTGGCCGCGCAGCCCCTGCACCTGCGCCCAGCCGGTCAGCCCCGACTTCACGCGGTGGCGGTCGCCGTAGCGGTAGACGTGCTGCTCGAACGAGCGCACGAAGCTCGTGCGCTCGGGGCGCGGTCCGACGATCGCCATGTCGCCGCGCAGGATGTTGAACAGCTGCGGCAGCTCGTCGAGCGACAGGCGGCGCATGATCTCGCCGACGCGCGTGCGACGGTCGTCGCCCTCGACGCCGCCGGGGGCGAAGCCCTCCTGCGGCACGAACTCCTTGACGGCCGCGGGCGCGACCCGCATCGAGCGGAACTTGAGCATGTCGAACTCGCGCCCGTCGAGCCCGACGCGGCGCTGGCGGAAGAGGATCGGGCCAGGCGAGCTGAGGCGCACGGCGATCGCGAGTCCGGCGAGCGCGGGCGACAGCAGCAGCAGCGCGACGGCGGCGACGATGCGGTCGATCGTGTACTTGATCCCGAACTGCCAGCCGGCCGGGTCGATGGTCGCCGCGCGCAGCAGCGGCACGCCGCCGAGATGCTCGACCTCGACGCGGTTTGAGACCTCCTCGAACAGGCGCGGCACGACGACGACCTCGACGCCCAGCTCGCGGCAGCGGCGGATCATCCCCAACAGCACCGCATGCGGCGCCGTCGAGAAGGTCACCACGACCTGCTCGACGTCGTAGCGCTGCACGACCTGCTCGAGGTCCCAGCTGGCGCCGAGCACGCGCAGGCCATCCTCGTCCTCGCCCTCGATCATCGGGTCCTTGTCGAGGAAGCCGATCGGCCGCAGGCCGAACTCGGGCCGCTCGCGCAAGCGCTTCGCGATCAGGTGCCCGACGCTGCCGGCCCCGATGATCAGCGTGTTGAAGCCGGTCTCGCCGCGGCGCAGCGCGCGCCGGCGGTCGAGCGTGATGCCGACGCGGCCAGCGCCCAGGAAGACGAGCGCGAACGCCCACAGGCGCACCGTCTGCGCCGTCAGCGTGCCGTCGTCGCTGATCAGCGCGCGTGCGACGGTCAGCGTCATCGCCGCGATCGAGGTCGCGGCGAAGATCCGCGCGACCGTGTCGACCGGGGTGTCCTGCAGGCGGAAGCCGTAGAAGCCGCGCGCCTCGAGGATCAGGAGCGTCAGCAGCGCGTACCCGACGGCCCATGCGAAGTTCGTCAGCGAGTGCGGCGTCGGCGAGGCCACGACGGCAGTCACCGATGCTGCGAGCAGCATCGCCGCGTCGGCGCTGCGGTAGGTCAGCTGCGCCCAGCGCGAGCGGCGGCGTCGACGCTCGAGAGCGAGATCGTGGGCATCGCTCGTGGTAGAGCGAGCAGCGGTGTCGGTGAGGTGCTCGGTGAGGGCGGAGGCCACGTCGCTCTGACCGTGTCTTCGGCAGTTGTCGGCCGGAGGTTGAGCGGGTGCTGAGCTCTGCCCGACCAGCGGTCCGCGGTCGGACGGCGGATCGCCGACCGGCTGCGGTGAACGGTCCCCGTTCCCGTTTCTGTCCCCGGAAGGAGGCAGGGCCGCGGGGCGATCGACGGTCCTTGTTTCGGAGCCGATCGCCACCGCGTCCTCATCTCCCGTGAGTCCGGGTGCTGCCCATGCTGCTTGTGCTCAGGTCAGCTGAGCGGCCGCGCGAACCGACGCAGGCCAACGCCCACGCCGACGAGCGCAACGCCGCCAAGCGCCAGCAGGCCGATGTCGAGGCCCGTGAACGGCAGCGAACCGCTGTCGTTCGAGCTGGCCACCTGTACCTGCTGCGGCGCCGACGCGGACGGTCCATTGCCGCTGTCGACGGTGCCGACGATCCCACCGCCCTTTCCGGCGTAGGCGTCGCTCGTCGCGCTCTGAGCGTACGCCGGAACGGCGACCACAAGCGCGAGGGCGACCACTGCCATGAGCAAGGCGAGTCGCTTCATCGAACCAATCCCTTCCCATCCTTGTATTGGTTGGCACGAAGCGCGCCAGCGCGCTTCAGACCTACTTTTGCGTGCGATATTTGGCGAATTGCGCCTCAAAGTAGCAGCAACAGGGCATGCCCACAACCGCAGAACCCGCAGTCATACCCCGTAGTCGGCCGCAGAATCCCCATCTACAGCGCCGGAGAGGCGTTGGACGTCGCGGCGCAGGCTTCCGAACGCCTCCCGCGGCGTGAGCGGAGCGCGGCTCCCGACGCGCGCGAGCGCCTCCTGCACGAGCGGCTCCCCGGGGTCCAGCGCGCGCGCGCGGAGGAGCTCCCTGCGGGCCCGTCCGGGCTGTCCCTGCGCCGACGCCGCGAGGCCCCTCCCGAAATACGCGAACCAGTTGCCCCTGTCGCGTTCGAGCGCCTCTGCGAATCGTCGCTCGGCGACCCGAGACTCCCCCAGCTCCAGGGCAATGACGCCCGCGACGAGCTGCGGTCTCGCGCTAAGCGGATTCAGCTCCGCGGCACGGTCGAGGCGCTGGAACGCGCGCGCGGGATCGCTCTGCCAGTCGCGGCCCGCCGCCGTGACCTCCCGCTCGGCGACGTAGGGGAGGGCTAGGGCCGCGGCGGCCGCGAGCGCGAGCAGCCCGAGGCCCGCTACAAGCGCGATGGCGCCGGGCCCGCGCAACGCGGCGCGGACGGGCGCAGGCGCCTCCGCGGGCGCCGCCAGCGGGTCTCGCGCCGGCGCTACTTGGCGCATCAACGCTCCTCCGAGCGCTAGGAACGCGAACACCGGGCCGCTCAGCGCGGGGATCTCCCAGAACCAGTCGACCGAGCCGTGCACGAGCCAGACCACGAGCGGCAGCAGGGCAATGGCGGCGACGGCCGCGCGGTCGGCGCGCCGCTTGCGCCGGGACCCGATCGCGGCCGCGAGCGCCGCCGTGAGGAAGCCGGCGAACAGCAGGAAGCCGGCGATCCCGGTGTGCGCGAGCAGGCGCAGCTCGAAGCTGTGGGTCCAGCGCGGCTGCTCCGCGCTCTTGCGCTCGCGCAGGTAGAACGCGCTCCAGTTGTCCTGGCCGAGGCCGCCGACCGGATGGTCGGCGAACGCCTCGAGCGAGACGCGCCAGAAGTCCGGGCGGTTGCTGCCGACGGAGGCGAAGCGGGAACTGCCCGGAGCCGTCGCCTGATAGCCGTTCGAGCGGTTCCAGTAGTCGGCGATCTTGCGATCGGGCCGGCCGTCGGTCAGCACGAGTCCGACCGCGATCGCCGCGAGCGCCGCCGCGAGCGCGACCACCGCCCCGGCGCGGTTCGCCCGACGCGCGACGCGCTCGGAGACCACGGCGCGCCGGTCGAGCGCCGCGAGCAGGAGCCCCGCGACGAGCACACCCGTGCAGACGAGCATCGAGACGTCCGCCGCGTGGGCCGACGTGTGCACGATCGCGCGCGTCGCGGCGGCGGCCGTGGAGGCCTCGTCGGCCTGCCGGAAGACGTCGAGCAGCGCCGGCAGCGCGAGCGCGGCGCCGGCGAACGGCGGCAACGCGAACAGCGCGAGCCGCAGGCGGCTCGAGGCCGGCGTCAGCACGAGCGCGAGCACGAGCACGATCGGCAGCGCGAACAGCCAGCCGCGGCTCTCGCACAGGACCGACAGCTGCAGCGCCGCCGCGGCGAGCGCGAGCAGCAGCCCGCGCAGCGGCAGCGGCAGCTCGCGCCGCACCGCCAGCGCGATCGCCAGGACCGCCGCGACGAGCATCAGCGCCGCCGAGCCGTTCACGTAGCCGATCGGCGCGTCGAGCCGCGCGCCGTTGAAGAGCTTGGCGACCTGATCGGCATGGCCGAGCCGCGCGAGCGTGACGACGGCGATCGCGCCGATCCCGAGCGTGAACGCGGTGAGCGTGACGAGCGCGGTCCAGCTGCGCCACGGCAGCAGCGCGAACAGCGCGAACAGCATCAGGTACAGCAGCGCGCGGTTGCTGCCCTCGAGCGCGTCGCCCGGCGACGGCGCCCATGCGATCGACAGGTACGAGAAGGCGACGTAGACGGCCAGCAGGCCGAGCGCCAGCGCGAGCGGGCGCGAGCCGCGCAGGCGGCCGAGCCCGAGCCCGGCGGCGGTGGCGACGAGCAGGCCGAGCGCGAGCAGCGCCGACGGCTCCCACGTCGTCGGCTCGTAGCCGCCGCCGTGGGCCCCCCAATACACGAACAGCGCGACCGCCAGCAGGGCCGGAACGAGCACGAGGCCCTCTTGTCGCAGGCGCTCGGGCACGGCGAGAGGATAGGCCGCACGGCGGTCGGGGCCGGAGCCCGAGCGAGCGGGGCCGGCGCCGTCGTCGCGGGTAGACTCAGATGTCCCGTGTCCGCCGGCCCGTCGCTCTATCGCCGCCATCGTCCCCGCACGTTCGACGAGGTGGTCGGGCAGACGCACGTCGTGCGCACGCTGCGCAACGCGGTCGAGCGCGACAAGGTTCACCACGCCTATCTGTTCGTCGGCTCGCGCGGGACCGGCAAGACGTCGATGGCGAAGATCCTCGCCGCCTGCCTGAACTGCGAACGCGGCGGTCCGACCGTCGAGCCCTGCGGCGTGTGCGACTCGTGCGTCTCGATCCAGTCCGCGACCTCGCTCGACGTGATCGAGATGGACGCCGCCTCGAACAACTCCGTCGACGACATCCGCGAGCTGCGCGACAAGGTCGCCTACGCGCCCGTCTCCGGCCGCCACAAGGTCTACATCCTCGACGAGGCGCACATGCTGTCCTCGCAGGCCTGGAACGCCTTCCTGAAGACGCTCGAGGAGCCGCCGCCGCACACGATCTTCGTGCTCGCGACGACCGAGGCCAACAAGGTGCTGCCGACGGTCGTCGACCGCTGCCACCGCTTCGACTTCCAGCGCCCGACGGTCGAGGAGATCGCCGGCGTGCTGCGGCGCGTCGCCGACCAGGAGGGGATCGCGATCCCCGACCCGGCGCTCGCGCTGGTCGCGCGCCACGCGACCGGCTCGTTCCGCGACGCGCTCGGGACGCTCGAGCAGCTCGTCACCTACGGCGGCGCAGACGGGAGCGAGATCTCCCTCGACGAGGTGCTCGCGGTGCTCGGCGTCGCCGACGCGGAGGCGCTGTTCGGCGCCGTCGACGCGGTCGCGGCGCACGATGCGCGCGCTTCCATGCTCGCGGTCGCGCGGCTCGCGGAGTCCGGCCGCGACGCCGGTCAGCTGGTGCGCGAGCTGGAGGGCCACGCGCGCGAGCTGCTCGCGGTGCAGGTGCTCGGCGAGGTGCCGGCGGAGCTGCGCCTGACGCCGGAGCGTGACGAGCGCCTCGCGGCGCAGGCGGCGGCGCTGGGGCGCCAGGACGTCGTGCGGCTGCTGGACCTGCTGTCGAACGCGCTGGAGGCGCTCGCGAGCGGCGCGCAGGCGCGCATCCAGCTCGAGCTGGCGCTCGTGAAGGCGGCCGCGCCTGCGGTCGACCCGTCCGTGCGGGCGCTGCTCGCGCGCATCGACCGGTTGGAGGCGCAGCTCGCGGCCGGCGAGGCAGGTCCGCCGGCGCCCCCGGCGGCGGCGCCCGCCGCGCCGAGCGCTGCTCCGCCCGAGCCGGCCCTCGCGGACCCGGCACCTCCGCCGCCGCCGGCCGAGCCCGCGCCGCCACCGGAGCCGGCTCCCGCGCCGGACGCCGTCGATCCGGACCCGCCGGCGCCCGTCGCCAACGGCGCCGCGAACGGGCTGGGGCCGGCGACCGCCGCCGCGGTCGCAGCAGCCGCTCCCCCCGAGCCGGTGCCGGCCGCCCGGCCCGCGCCGCCGGCACCGAGCGGCGAGCTGGACCTCGCCGCGCTGCGCGAGCTGTGGCCCGCCGTCGTGGACGCGATCCGCGCCGAGAACGGCCTGCTCGGGGCGGCGCTCGAGAAGGCGCAGCCGGTCGAGCTGGCCGACGGCGAGGCGACGTTCGCGTTCGCGCGCGCCGAGTCGTTCTTCAAGGGGACCGCGGAGCGCGACGAGCACCGCCAGCGCGTCGCGGAGACCGTGCGCTCGCTCGCCGGCACCCCCCTGCGCCCGCGCTACGAGCTGCGCGACCTCGCCACGGAGGAGCCGCCCGCCGCCGCCTCGACGGCCGCGCCGGCGGGCGACGATCTGGTCGACCGCTTCGTGGCAGAGTTCGATGCAGAGGAGCTGATCGACGACGAGGAAGGCACCTGATGCCGCAGCCGAACATGCAGCAGATGCTCAAGCAGGTCCAGAAGATGCAGGCCGACATGGTGGCCGCGCAGGAGCAGCTGAAGGACGAGGTCGTGGAGGCCTCGGCGGGCGGCGGGATGGTGACCGTGAAGGTCAGCGGCGACCTCGAGGTGAAGGCGATCGTCATCGACCCCGAGGCGGTCGACCCGGAGGACGTCGAGCTGTTGCAGGACATGGTCCTGGCGGCCGTCAACGAGGGCCTGCGCGCGGCGCAGGAGCTGGCCTCCAAGAAGCTCGGCGGCATCACCGGCGGGATGGGCGGACCGGGCGGGGGGCTCGGCGGCCTCGGGCTGCCGGGGTTCTGACCTGTCCTCCTTCTCGCCACCGGTCCAGCGACTCGTCACCGAGCTCGGCAAGCTGCCGGGGATCGGCGGGCGCACCGCGCAGCGGCTCGCGTTCCACCTGCTGCGCGCCTCCGAGGAGGATGCGCTCGCGCTCGCCGATGCGATCCGCGAGGTCAAGGAGCGCATCGGGCTGTGCGAGATCTGCTTCAACCTCGCCGACGGGCCGCGCTGCCGCATCTGCTCGGACGAGCGTCGCGACGCGACGATCGTGTGCGTCGTCGAGGAGCCCTCGGACATCATCCCCGTGGAGCGCACGCACGAGTTCCAGGGTCGCTACCACGTGCTCGGCGGCGCGCTGTCGCCGATCGACGGCGTCGACCCGGAGGACCTGCGGATCGCCGAGCTGTTCGCGCGCGCGACCCCTGGCGTGGACTACGCGCCCGAGCAGGACGCGCCCGCGATCCGCGAGGTCGTGCTCGCGACCAACCCGACGACCACGGGCGAGGCGACCGCGCTGCACATAGCCGATCAGCTGCGCGAGCGCGCGCCGGACGTCACCGTCACGCGCCTCGCAAGCGGCCTGCCGGTCGGCGCGGATCTCGAGTACGCCGACGAGCTGACGCTCGGACGCGCGTTCGTCGGGCGGCGCCGGCTGTCCTGAGCCGCGTCAGCCGGCAGTCGGGTCGACGACCCTCAGGTCTCTGAAGCGCGCGCCGTAGAAGCGGCGGTCGCGGGTCAGCAACTGGTCGGCGTGGACGCGCGCATGGGCGCCGACGAGAAAGTCGCCGACAATGCGCGTGCGTCTGCCGCCGGCGCGCCGATATGCACCCCAGGCCTGACCGGCTGCCGAGGCGACCGCGAGATCCGAGGGGACGAGCCGGACGCGCAGACGGTCGAGCATCTGGGCCGCGTGCTCCTCCGATGCGAATGCCGCGACCGTCTCGGCCCAGACGACCTCCGAGGCGATCAGCGCGCCCATCTGATTGGCGGTCCGAAGCGCGCCGCGGGACGCCGCGCCATAGGTGGGGTCGGCGCGGAAGACGTCGATGAGCACGTTCGTGTCGACGGCGGTGATCACGGGTCCAGCTCCCCCGGCAGCGGCGGCGCGGCCGGGCCGCGAATCTCGTCAATCCACTCATCGACGCTCATGCCCTCGAGCGCATCGGGCGGGAGCGTCCCCCAAACCGCGTCGACGGGATCCCGGTCCGCGACCTTCACGACCACGAGCCGGCCCTGCTCGACCTCGAAGTCCAGCTCGTCGCCGACGCGGACGCCGAGCTGGTCGCGCAGCTTCTTGGGGATCGTGACCTGTCCCTTCTCGGAGATACGAGCTTTCATACTTCTAGGGTAAGAATTCCTACTGCGAAAGTCAATGTGGAGAACGCTCATGGCGGCTGCGAGGTACAGCCAGGCGAACTTTCGCCCCCCTGGCTAACCTTGGCAGTCGCATGCCGGGAACCGTCGTCATGAAGTTCGGGGGCACGTCCGTGGCCGACGCCGAGCGCCTCAAGCGCGCCGCGCGGCGGATTGTCGCCGCCCGCGAGCAGGGCAATCGCGTCGTCGCGGTGCTGTCTGCGCGCGGAAAGACGACGGACGAGCTGGTCCGCCTGGCCGAGGAGATGTCCTCCGCACCCGACCCGCGCGAGATGGACATGCTGCTGTCGACCGGCGAGCGCATCTCGTGCGCGCTGTGCGCGATGGCGATCAACGACCTCGGCCACCGCGCGATCTCGCTGACCGGCTCGCAGGCGGGCATCGTCACCGACGCCTCGCACACGAAGGCGCGGATCCTCGACGTCAGAGCCGATCGCATCGAGGCTGCCCTCGCGGAGGACATGATCGTGCTCGTCGCCGGCTTCCAGGGCGTCTCCCGCTCGAACAGCGACGTCACGACGCTCGGGCGCGGCGGCTCGGACACGACCGCCGTCGCACTCGCGGCCGCCGTCGGCGCCGAGGTGTGCGAGATCTACACCGACGTGTCGGGCGTCTACAGCGCCGACCCGCGGATCGTCCCCGACGCGCGCAAGCTGCCGATGGTCTCGTTCGAGGAGATGCTCGAGATGGCGGCCTCGGGTGCGAAGGTGCTGCAGCTGCGCTCGGTCGAGTACGCGAGCAACCACGGGGTCCGCATCCACTGCCGTTCCAGCTTCGAGGACGGTCCCGGTACATTCGTCGTCGGAGAGCAGGAGACCATGGAGCACGCCCTCATCACCGCCGTAACGCACTCGAACGACGAGGCGCGCCTCACGCTGGTCGGCGTGCCCGACGAGCCGGGCGCGGCGGCGCGCATCTTCGAGGCGCTCGCCGAGGCCAACTGCAACGTCGACATGATCATCCAGAACGAGCCGATCGGCCAGGGTCGCGAAGGCGCCGAGCTGTCCTTCACGGTCCCGCGCGACGACCTGCGCATCGCGCGCGAGGCGCTCGAAGCGGTCGCCGCCGAGCTGGGCATCGGCACGATCGACGACGAGCCGGAGATGGGCAAGGTCTCGATCGTCGGCGCGGGGATGAAGTCGCACCCCGGCGTCGCCGCGAAGGTCTTCGCGGTGCTCGCAGGCGAGGGGATCAACATCGAGATGATCTCGACCTCGCCGATCAAGATCTCGTGCGCGATCCGCAGCGACCGCGTGGCCGACGCGGTGCGCGCGCTGCACGGAGCGTTCGAGCTGGGCGCGGACGGCATCCAGGCCGAGCGGCCGATCGGGGAGCAGGCGCGATGAGCGACTACCGCGTCGCGGTCGTCGGTGCGACCGGCCAGGTCGGCGGCGTGTTGCTGGAGCTGCTGCGCGAGCGCGGCTTCCCGGCACGCGAGGTCGTGCCGTTCGCGTCCGAGCGCTCGGCGGGCAGAGCGCTCGAGGGCGTCGGCGTCGTGCAGCCGCTGACCGAGGAGACGATCCAGGGCTTCGACCTCGCGATCTTCTCCGCCGGCGGCTCGACCTCGGGCGAGTGGGCGCCGCGCTTCGCCGACGCGGGCGCGATCGTCGTCGACAACTCCTCGCGCTGGCGGATGGACGACGACGTCCCGCTCGTCGTCAGCGAGGTCAACCCCGACGCGCTCGCCGACGCGCGCCGCGGGATCGTCGCCAACCCGAACTGCTCGACGATGCAGATGGTCGTCGCGCTCAAGCCGCTGCACGACGCCGCCGGCATCGAGCGGCTGGTCGTCTCGACCTATCAGGCGGTCTCGGGCACCGGCAAGAAGGGCGTCGACGAGCTGCTCGAGCAGACGCACGCGGTGTTCCACGGCGCCGAGGCGCCGGTCGAGGTCTACGCCCACCAGATCGCGTTCAACGCGCTTCCACACGCCGGCTCGTTCGCCCCGGGCGACGACCACACCGACGAGGAGCGCAAGCTGATGAACGAGACGCGCAAGATCCTCGGCGACGACTCCATCCGCATCAGCGCGACGTGCGTGCGCGTGCCGGTCGTCAACGGTCACTCGGAGGCGGTCAACGTCGAGACGCGCGAGCCGCTCTCGCCCGAGCGGGCGCGCGAGCTGCTGAGCGCGGCGCCGGGCGTGACCGTGCTCGACGACCCCGCCAACGCCGTGTATCCGCTCGCGATCGAGGCGGACGGCAAGGACGACGTGTTCGTCGGCCGCATCCGGCGCGACCCCGGCAACGAGCGTGCGCTCGACCTGTGGGTCGTCTCGGACAACCTGCGCAAGGGCGCGGCGACGAATGCGGTCCAGCTCGCCGAGCTGCTGCATGAGCGCGGGCTGCTGCGCGCGGGCGCGCGGGCCTAGCAGCGCGCGGCCGCTTCCTCAGCGAGCGCGCGACGATCGATCTTGCCGTTCGGCGTCGTCGGGAGGCTGTCGCGCAGCTCGATGCGCGCGGGGACCATGTAGTCCTCGAGGTGGGCGGCGCAGTGACGGCGGAGCGCGGCCGGCTTGAGGTCGGCGTCCTCGTCCGAGACGACGTAGGCGACGATCGCCTGGCCGAGCAGGCGGTCGGGTGCGGCGACGACGGCGGCCGTGCGCACGCCGTCGGCGGCGAGGAGCGCAGCCTCGACCTCGCGGGGTGCGACCTTCTCGCCGCGTGACTTGATGATGTCGTCGCGGCGGCCGACGAAGTAGAGGTAGCCCTCGTCGTCCTGGCGGAAGAGGTCGCCGGTGGCGAGCACGCGCTCCCATGGCCAGCGGCCGGAACGCAGCCGCTCGGCCGTCGCCTCCGGGTCGTTCCAGTAGCCCTGCATCACGTGCGCACCGCGGACGACCAGCTCGCCGATCTCGCCGGGCGGCAGTCTTCCGCCGGCGTCGTCCTCGATCCACGCCTCGGTTCCGGGGATCGGGATCCCGACCGACTCGGGGCGGGCATCCAGCTGCTCGGGCGGGAGGTGGGAGACGCGCTTGCACTCGGTCAGGCCGTACATCGAGTGCAGTCGGGCGCGTGGGAAGGCGGCTCGCAGCGCCTCGATCGTCGCGGGCGCGAGCGCCGCGGCGGTGTTCGTGAGGAAGCGCAGGTGCGGGAGGTCGTGCGCGGCGGCGTCGCCGCCGCCGGCGCTCGTGAGCACCTGGAAGATCGTCGGCACGCCGGGCAGACCGGTGATGCGCTCGCGCGCGAGCAGCTCCAGGACCCTGCCGGGGAACGCGAAGCCGCGCTCCAGCACCAGCGTCGCCCCAACGCGCACGCACATCAGCAGCTGGTAGAGGCCGTAGTCGAAGCTGAGCGGGACGACGCAGAGGACCCGGTCGTCGGCGCGCATGCCGAGGTACTCGACGATCGAGCCGGCG
The DNA here is from genome assembly GCA_963812435.1 of uncultured Actinomycetes bacterium. Classification (GTDB taxonomy): domain Bacteria; phylum Actinomycetota; class Thermoleophilia; order Solirubrobacterales; family Solirubrobacteraceae; genus Conexibacter. The sequence continues at coordinate 958,925 of CAWEUZ010000002.1, read as the reverse complement.
GCGAACGCCATGTTCGCGTGCGTGAGCGTGACGCCCTTGGGGCGGCCCGTGGAGCCGGACGTGTAGACGACTGCGGCGAGGTCGACGCTCAGCGGCGTGGCAGGCCCGGGGCGCGATCTTGCCCTGCCTGGCGATGAAACACTCGCCGCAGGGCAAGATCGCGCCCCGGGCGCGTCCACGGCCTCGGGAAAGACCAGCCAGCGCACGCTCGGCGCTTGCTCGCGCGCGTCGTGGGCGAGTGGGGCGTGCGCGTCGTCGGTGATGACGGCGACCGCTTCGCAGTCGCGCAGCACGTAGGCGAGCTTGTCGGCCTTGATCGTCGGGTTGAGCGGCGTGAAGGCGGCGCCGGCCCTCGCCACGCCGTAGACCGCGACGGCCGCCTCAGCGCCGTTGGGCAGCAGCAGCGCGACGCGGTCCCCGCGCTCGACGCCGATCGTGCGCAGGCGGGCGGCGAGCGTGCTCGCGGCGGCGTCGAGCTCGGCGTACGTCATGCGCCGCTCGCCGGCGACGAGCGCCTCTTTGCCGGGCGCGCTCGCGGCGGCGCGGCGCAGGTCCTCGTCGAGCGTCCTCATCGCCGCCGCTCGACGAACGCGACGAGCGCGTCGATCGAGCCGAAGTTCTCCTCCGTGATCTCGAGCGCGTCGACGGCGATGCCGTAACGCGTCTGCACCTCCTCGACCAGCTCGACGAAGCCCATCGAGTCGATCACGCCGAGCGCGAGGAACTCGTCTTCGTCGGCCAGCTCGACGTCCGGGTGCAGGTACAGGAACGCCTCTTCGACGTAGGCGCGCAGCTCCGCGCGCAGCCCCGTCTCGACCTGCTCCGTCTCCCCCATCCGGTCCCCCTACGGATCGATCTCCCCCATGTCCGCGTCGAGCTGCACGCGCGGCTGCTCGCGCTCGACGGGCCGATCCGGCTCGGCGCCGCAGAAGCGCTCGTGCCAGACCTGCGTGGACAGTATGCCGACGAGCGCCATGCCCTCGCGGAACCCGCTCGCCTTTCCGGTGCGGCAGCGGCGCAGCAGGCCCGCGACGCGCGCCGGGTCGAAGATGCCGACCGCGTCGAGCGCGCGCGCTTCGAGCCGCTCCTCCACCCAGCCGGGCGCGTGCTCGCCGAAGAACGGCGCGATCTCGGGCGCCCGGTAGGGCTGCTTCGTGCGCGCGGCGACCTCGCGCGGCAGCAGGCGCCGCGCGAGCGCGCGCAGCTCGGCCTTCTCGTCGAGCTCCGGGCCGAGCTTGCGCTCGGGCGGCAGGCGCACCGAGTGCTCGAACACGCGGTGGTCGAGGAACGGGAAGCGGCCCTCGACGCCGTGCGCCATCGCGACGCGGTCGCCCTGCGCGGCGAGCAGGTTGGGCGCGAGCAGGGTCGTCAGCTCCAGGTAGGCCGCGCGCTCCAGCGCGCTCCAGCCGCCGAACGCATGGGGCAGGGCGGCGCGCAGGCGTGCGACCGGGTCGCCGCCGTCGCGCGCGAGCGAGTCGGCGACCTCGGGTCGATAGAAGGCCTTCACGATCGCCGTCGCGGCGATCCGCGGCTGGTGCGAGAAGAGCGGGTCGTCGGACGATCCGGCCTCGAAGAAGAAGCGCCGCCACGCCGGGCCGCGCCGCTCGGCGGGAGTGTCGAGGTACGGGTACAGCGTGTCGAGCAGCGCCTCGGCCCGCTCGGGGTCGCGCGCGTGCAGCTCGCGCACGGCCGTCTCCTTGAAGAGGTCGTAGCCCCAGAACAGCTCGTCGGCGCCCTCGCCCGTCGCGACGACCGTGATGCCGTGCTCGCGCGTGGCGCGGGCGAGCAGCTGGAGCGGAATCGGCGCGGTGCGGATCAGCGGCGTCTCGGCGTGCGCGACCGCGTCGCGGAAGCCGTCGGCGATCTCGCGCGGACCGACCTCGACGACGTGGTGGCGCGTGCCGAGCGCCTGCGCGACCTGCTGCTGGTAGGCGCGCTCGTCGTAGCGCGGGTCGTGGAAGGCGACGGAGAACGTGCGCAGCTCGTGGTCGCTCGCCTGCTGTGCGAGCGCCGTGATCAGCGACGAGTCGAGCCCGCCTGACAGGTAGGTGCCGACCGGCACGTCCGCGCGCAGGCGCAGGCGGACGGCGTCGGCGAGCAGCTCCGGCAGATCCTCGGGGCCGGGGGCGGGCTCGGCGGATCCGTACGACGGCTCCCACCAGCGGCGCTGCGCGACGACGCGGCCGCGCTCCCACACGAGCAGGCCGCCGGGCGGCAGCTGCGCGACGCCGCGGAAGGCGGTGCGCGGGGCGCGGGGCCCCCACAGCGTGAAGACCTCGTCGATCCCCGCGAGGTCGGGCGCGGCGACGACCTCGCCGCTCGCGAACAGCGCCTTCGCCTCGGACGCGAACGCGATCCCGCCGTCCGGCAGCGCCGACCAGTGCAGCGGCCGCACCCCGAAGCGGTCGCGCACGAGCGTCAGCCGGCGCGCGTCGGGCTGCCACCAGGCGAGCGCGAACTGCCCGTTGAGCCGGTCGAGCGCCTTCAGGCCGACGCGCTCCAGCAGCCGCAGCACCACCTCGGCGTCGCACGTCGTCTCGAAGCGGCCGCCGAGCTGCGCCCGCAGCTCCGGGTGGTTGTAGACCTCGCCGTTGTAGACGAGCAGCGCACCCGACTCCGCGCGCATCGGCTGCCACCCGCCCGGGACGTCGAAGATCGCCAGGCGCGTCGAGACCAGGCCGGCACCGCCGCCGCGCGCATATCCCCAGCCGTCCGGGCCGCGATGGCGCAGCGCACCGGCCATCCGCCGCAGTTCCTCCTCCGCGACCGGGGCGCCCGGATCGGCGCGGACGATCCCCGCTATCCCGCACATGTCAGTCGCAGGTGAGCGGCGGCGCGTGCAGGTAGCGGGTCGCGACGCGGCGGCGGTCGATCTCCCAGTAGGCGGCCGAGACCTCGTCGGCCGCCAGCCCCACGCGCGGGGCGAGCGCGTCCGCGTCGACGCCGCCGTCGCGCCCCCACACCAGCAGGTCCATCCGCTCGTACGGATGGCCGAAGTAGAACTCCTCCTGCGTCTGCGGCAGCGAGAACGTCTCCGTCGTCGGCGCGCGCGAGGCGATCGCGTCCGGCAGGCCGAGGGCGCGCGCCAGCTCGTAGACCTGCGTCTTGTAGAGGTGGGCGATCGGCTTGACGTCGGCGAGCCCGTCGCCGCCCTTGACGAAGAAGCCCTGGTCGAACTCCAGCAGGTTGGGGGTCCCGATCACCGCGTAGCCGAGCTGGTCCGCCCACGTGTACTCGATCAGCTTGCGCACGCGCTGCTTCATGTTCGTCGCGGCGATCAGCGCGCGATATGCCGCGGACGGCAGCGTGCGCTGCTCGGTCGAGCCGTCGGGGCGCTCGATGACGAGCGAGAAGACGATGATCGCGCCCGTCGGCGCCGAGCGCACGAGCTTGTGGCGCCAGCCCGGCTCGTAGTCGGGGAAGACCATGCGGATCGCCGCGTCGCGGCGGCGATAGCAGCCGAGCCCCTCCAGCGCGGCCGTGATCGGCTCCTCCTCGCTCGGCGCGCCGAGCGCCTGCGCCACCTCGAGCCCGAGGTCCGAGGCACCCTGCCCGATGTCGCGCTCCGGCAGCCGCAGCAGCAGCACGTGCCGCGGGCCGAGCGCGCGCACCGCGAGCGCGGCGGCGACGCCCGAGTCGACGCCGCCCGAGACCGCCACGACCGCGCCGCGCCGGCCCAGCTCGCGCACGGCCTCGCGCACGCGCACGGCGAGCCGCTCGATCGTCGCGGCGGCGTCGAGCGCCAGCGGATCCCCCGATCCAACATCCCCCATGTTCCGGACCATAGCGGCCCACGGACCGCGCGCGCCGGGCCTACGTGCGCGCCAGCTCGCGCCGCGAGCGCACGCCGAGCTTGCGGTAGATGCTGCGCGCGTGGGTGCGGACGGTCTCCACCCCGATGCAGAGCTGCACGGCGATCTCGCCGTTCGAGCGGCCGCCCTGCAGCAGTTCCAGCACGGCCGCCTCGCGCGGGGTCAGCAGCTCGGGGCCGGCCTGCACGGGCGCGTCGAAGGCGGCGGCCTCGATTCGCCGCAGCACCTGAACGCCGCGGGAGGCGAGGTGGATCGCGCTCAGCACGTCGCGCGCCTGCGTCTCCTTCGAGAGGCAGGCGGTCGCCCCGAACGCGAGCATCTGGTTGCACTCCGGGGGCGTCGGCCTGTTCGCGAGCACGATCAGGTGCGTGGCCGGGTGCTCGGCGGTCAGCTCGCGCACTTCCAGCGGCGTGCGCAGCGAGCCGTAGTTGAGCAGCGCGACCTGCGGCCCGTGGGCGGCGATCGCCGCCGGCAGCTGCCCGTGCGGGACGCTGTGCGCGAGCAGGTCCAGGTGGTCGTCCTCCTCGATCAGCGTGCACAGGCCGCGATCGACGAGGTCCTCGAAGCGGGCGACGACGACCCCCACCCGTGCGTGTTCCCCGACCACGCGATCGATCCTAGCGCGATCGGGTGAGATGCGACTCACCCACACCTCCCCCAGGCGGTCCCCCCAAGATCACCCGCCGCAGGGGACGACAGCGCGCGACGCAGCGGAGAGGATGACCGTCACGGCGGCAGGGCACCCTAGACCACCGCCGTGGCCGCCCCGAGCGAGGATCCCCCTCCTCCTCTCGGGTGCGTCGCCCGGGCCCGGCCCAGCTCCCCCTGGCCGGGTCCGGGCTCCCCCGCTCGGTCCGGCCGGGCCGGGCGGGGGGTCGCCTTCTCGAGGACTGCTCAGGCGGGCGTCGGCGCGGCGACGACGGCGCTCGACCAGTCGATCACCGAGGTCGGCTTCACGACGTGCTTGCTCATGCCGAGCTGGCTCGGCTGCAGCCCGAGCGCGAGCCCGAGCAGCTGCGGCAGGTGCAGGACCGGCATCGACAGGTCGTCGCGGCCGACCGCCTTCTTCGCGAGCGGCTGCTGCATGTCGAGGTTGAGGTGGCACAGCGGGCACGGCACGACGAGGCAGTCGGCCTCGGCGTCCTGCGCGTCCGCGAGATGCGTGCCGGCCTGCTTGAGCGAGTTCTGCTTGTTCATCGTGATGATCGGAAAGCCGCAGCACTTGTGCGCGCCGGCGTAGTCGATCACGGTGCCGCCGAGCGCCTCGATGACCCAGTGCAGGTAATGGTCGCGCGGGTGCTCGTCGTCGATCCCGAGGCGGTCGGTCGGGCGCACGATGTAGCAGCCGTAGAAGGGACCGACCTTGAGGTTCGTGAGCGGGCGCTTGACCTTCTTCTTGAGGTTCTCGAGCCCGATCTCCTCGACCAGCAGCCACAGCAGGTTCTTGTTCGTCAGGCCCTTCTCGTACGAGAGGCCCTCCGCGGCGAGCGTGCCGTTGACGTGCTCGCGGTACTCGGTGTTCGCGTCGAGCCGCTCCTGGCACTCGCTCTGCGCGCCCTGGCAGGTCGAGCAGATGTTCATCATCAGCTCTGCGCCCTCGACCTGCTGGGCGAGCGCGAAGGTGCGCGCGTTGAGCGTGTCGGCGAGCTCCTGGCTGTGCTCGGCGATCACGCCGGCGCCGGTGCAGCAGGCGCGGTCGAGCTCGACCAGCTCGATGTCCAGCAGCGGCGCGACGGCCGCCATCGACCCGTGCAGCTCGGGGGTGAAGCCGCGGCTCACGCAGCCGGGCCAGTACGCGACCTTCATGCGGACTCGCTTTCGCTCGCAGCGACGACGGGCGTCTCGACCTCGTCGTCGTCCTCGTAGCCGGTGATGTAGAGGTTCAGCTCGTAGCGTCTGTCCTTCGACTCGACCTTGTCGTAGATCGCTCTCACGGCCTTGAGGTCGGCGCTGGGGATTCTGTGACCGAAGATCGCCCCCTTCGGCGTGACCTTGCGGCGCATCAGCGCGCGCGCGATCACCGGCAGCGAGTCGAGCAGCTCGGCGCCCGCCGCAGGGTGGAACTTCGCGAACCACGAGTCGCCGCCGTAGGAGCGGGGCAGCATCTCGGCCTCGTGCAGCAGCCCGTAGTTGCGGATCAGGTTGATGACCGTGACCTCGTGGCGCTCGCCGTTGTTGCGGTCGACGATGTGGTGGTCGTTGCCGGAGATGCGCCGCAGGCGCATGATCTGGCTCATCGGCGCGACGCCCTTCGGGCACGCCTCGATGCAGTTGAAGCAGTGCGTGCAGTCGTAGATGCCGTGCGGGTCCTCGGCGAGGTCCTTGAGGCGCTCGAACTGCTCCGCGTCGCGCGGATCGCCGACGAAGCGGTAGGCCTTCGCGGACGCGGCGGGGCCGACGAACAGCGGGTCGACCTCCATCGAGAGGCAGTCGGAGACGCAGGCGCCGCACTGGATGCAGGCCATCGTCTGGGTGACGTCGACCATGTTCTCGTGCGGGACGACGTACTCGCGCTCGGGCACCGGCTCCTTGTTGATGAGCCACGGCGTGACGCGCTGGATCTTCTTCCAGTGGACCGCGTCCATGTCGACGATCAGGTCCTTGATGACGGGCATGTTGCCCATCGGCTCGACGAGGATCGTGACGCCGTCGGCGTTGACGCCGCTCTTCGCGGCGTGGTCGAGGTGCGTGTGGCAGGCGAGCCCCGCCTTGCCGTTGATTCTCACACCGCACGAGCCGCAGATCGCGGCGCGGCAGGAGCAGCGGATGCCGACCGAGCCGTCCTGCTCGTTCTTGACCTTGAGGATCGCCTCGAGCACGGAGCGGTGCGGCTCGAGGTCGACTCTGTACTCCTCGTAGTAGGGCGCCTCGCCGGACTGCGGGTCGTAGCGGCGGAGCTTCAGCGTGTACTCGGCCATGTCAGTTCAGCTCCATCTTTCCTAGTACGTCCGCGCCTGCGGCTGCCACTTGGTGATCGTCACCGGCGCCGTCCCCAGCTCCGGCCCGTCGCCGTTGAGCGAGACCGTGATGTGGTGCAGCCAGTCCTCGTCGTTGCGCTCGGGGAAGTCCGTGCGGAACTGCGCGCCGCGCGACTCTCTGCGCTCCTGCGCGCCCATCACGATCGCCTCGGCGCAGTCGAGCATGTACCCCAGCTCGATCGCCGCGAGCACGTCCTGGTTGAAGACGCTGCCCTTGTCGTCGATCGCGGCGTTCGGCGCCTCCTGCTTGAGGCGCTGGACGATCTCGCGAGCCGTCGCGAGGCCCTCGGCGTCGCGGTAGACGGCCACGTATCTGTTCATCGTCGTGCCGAGCTCCTCCTTGATCTCGGACACGCGGCGGCCGCCGGTCGGACGGTTGAGGATCGCGTCGATCTCGCCCTGGGCGTCGCTCAGCACGCTCGGAGACGACTTCGGCATCCCGATCGCCGCGGGCGCGCTGCGCAGCGTGCGCGCCGGAGCGGCGACCGAAGATCAGCGTGTCGAGCAGCGAGTTCGCGCCGAGGCGGTTGCCGCCGTGGACGGAGACGCAGGCGACCTCGCCGGCGGCGTAGAGGCCGGGGATCGGCGTCTGGCCGTCGAAGTCGGTCTTCACGCCGCCCATGATGTAGTGCATCCCGGGCTTGATGTGGATCGGCTCGCGCGTGATGTCGACGCCGGCGAAGTCCTTGCCGATGTTGACGATCTCGCGCAGCGCCTCGAGCGTGCGCTTGCGCGGGACTCTCGTGATGTCGAGCGCGATCGTCCCGTCGGGGAAGCCGCGGCCCTCGTTGATCTCCGTCTGCTCCGCGCGCGAGACGACGTCGCGCGAGGCCAGCTCCAGCTTGTTCGGCGCGTACTTCTCCATGAAGCGCTCGCCCTGCGCGTTGTAGAGGTGCGCCCCCTCGCCGCGCGCGCCCTCGGTGATCAGGAAGCCGTTCTCCGCGAGCGTCGTCGGGTGGTACTGGATCATCTCCATGTCCATCAGCGGCGCGCCGATGCGGTACGCCTGCGCGATCCCGTCGCCGGTGCAGATGAGCGCGTTGGTCGTCGGCTTGAACGCCTGGCCGGCGCCGCCTGAGGCGAGGATCACGGACTTCGCGTCGAAGACCTCGAGCTTGCCGCTGCGGATGTCGCGCGCGACGCAGCCGACGCAGTTGCCGCCCTCGTCCTGGAGCAGCGTCGTGGTGAACCACTCCTCGTAGCGGTCGACCCGCTCGTGGTGCTTCATCAGCTGCTCGTAGAGCACGTGCAGGATCGCCTGGCCGGTGATGTCGGCGACGTAGTACGTGCGGGCCTGCGAGGCGCCGCCGAACGCGCGCGTGCCGAGGTGGCCGGTGGGGCTGCGGTGGAATGTGACGCCGGCGTGCTCGAGCCAGAGGATCTCCTCAGGCGCCTCGCGGCACATGATCTCGATCGCATCCTGGTCGCCGAGGTAGTCGGAGCCCTTGACGGTGTCGAACGCGTGCGACTCCCACGTGTCCTCGGGATTGAGGGCGGCGTTGATGCCGCCGGCGGCCGCGACGGAGTGGGAGCGGACCGGGTGGACCTTGCTGAGGATCGCGACCGACGCCCCGGCGTCGGCGGCCGCAAGAGCGGCGCGCTGGCCAGCGAGACCCGCGCCGATGATGAGGACGTCGTGAGCAGGCATAGATTGCGATCCTATCGACGCGTTCAGCACCGTGATCTCCGAGCGCAACGGGGGGAATTGGGCGTCGGTAAAATGGTGCGTCGGGGAACTGCAAGGGGGACGGCATGGACGGTGGACGCGGGGCGACGCTCGCGCGGTCGGAGGCACCCGCGCGCCCGCGGGCGCCGGCGCGCGACCGCCGCGCGCTCGCATGCCTCGTGCTCGGGCTGCTGGCACTGGCGGCCGGGCTCGCGGCGACGCTGTCGCACGCCTCGCAGCGGCGCACCGGCACCAACGGCGTGTGGCCGACGTTCGAAGTCGTCCAGCTGGCGGCCGGCCACCGCGTCTGCCAGGCGGGAGAGCTGCTGCCGGCCGGCACGAGGTCGGTCGCGCTCACGCTGCAGCCGCTGCAGCCGGTGGGTCCGCGCGTGTCGGTCACATTGCAGCCGGCGAGGTCAGGCAATCGCGCACGGCACGGCGCTGATCGCCGCACGCGACGGCGGGGGCGCCACCGTGCCCGTCCCCCCGCAGCCGCGCGACCTCGACGCGGTGGAGGTGTGCGCCGCGTTCGGCGGACGCGGCAGCGCCACGCTCGTCGGGGGACCGATGCCGCCCGGCACGGGCTCGCTGACGGTGGACGGCCGGCCTGCCGGAGCTTCCATGCCGATCACCTACCGAGGGGCGGGATCGACGTCCTGGTGGCGGCACGCCTCGACCGTCGCCGACCGCATGGCGCTCGGGCGCGGGAACTGGAGCGGGCGCTGGATCGCGTGGCTGGCCGGCGCGCTCGTCGCTGCCGTCGATGGCGCTCGTGCGTGTGGGTGCTCGTGCGACGGCGTGATCGGCGGCCGCCGGACCCCCGCGCTCGCGTGGACGGTCGCGGCCGTCGCGGTGCTCAACGCCGCCGCCTGGTCCCTGATCACGCCCGCCTTCCAAGTGCCGGACGAGCAGACGCACGTCGCCTACGCGCAGGAGGTCGCCGAGGCCGGCCGGCCGCCGGTCGCGCGGCGCGGCGCGGAACGGCTCGCTCCCGAGCTGCTGGCGGCGATGGGCGACACGCGCTTCGGCACGCTCGAGGCGCGCACGTTCGGGGCGGCGGTGTGGTCGCCGCTCCAGCAGCAGCGCCTCGACGCCGACCTCCACGCCGGGCTCGCCCGCCGCAGCGCCAACGACACGGCCGGCCCGGCGGCGCCGGAGCCCCCGCTCTACTACGCGCTCGAGGCGATCCCCTACAAGCTCGCGAGCGGCGCGACGCTGCTCGACCGGCTCGCGCTGATGCGCCTGCTGTCGGCCGTGCTCGCCGGCGTCACCGCGCTGTTCGTCTTCCTGTTCGTGCGCGAGTGCCTGCCGGGACGGCCGTGGGCGTGGGCCGTCGGCGGGCTCGGCGCCGCGCTCAGCCCGATGCTCGGCTTCGTCTCCGGCGGCGTCAACCCCGACGCGCTGCTGTTCGCGATCTGCGCCGCCCTCTTCCACGCGCTCGCGGTCGCCTTCCGCCGTGGCCTGACGACGCGCCTCGCGGTGTGGATCGGCGTGCTGCTGGCAGCTGGGATCATCGGCAAGATCAACTTCTACGGGCTGCTGCCGGGCGCCCTGCTGGCGCTCGCGCTGGCGGCGCGCGCGAGCGCCGGCGGCGTGAACTGCGAGGCCGCACGGCTCGTCGGCGTCGCGGTCGGGATCGCGGTCGCGCCGTACCTGCTGCTGACCTTGCTCGACACGCTCGCCTGGGACCGCGCGTTCGTGCTCGCCCGCACGCCCGCCGAACAGCCCGAGGACCACGGCGGCCTCGGCGGCCAGCTGAGCTATCTGTGGCAGGTCTTCCTGCCGCGGCTGCCAGGCCAGGCGACCGCCTTCCCCGACTTCTATCCCGGCTATCAGCTGTGGTGGCAGGGCTTCGTCGGCAAGTTCGGCTGGAAGGTCGTCGGGTACGCGGACTGGGTCTACCGCTGGGCCGCCGTGCTGTTCGCCGGCGTCCTGCTGCTGGCGCTGCGCGCGCTCGTGCGCGAGCGCACGGCGCTGTACCGGCGGAGCGCCGAGCTGGCGGGCTACGCGGCGATGGCGGGCGGGCTCCTGCTGCTGATCGGGCTGGTCGCGCTGCGCGGCTTCGCGCCGGGCATCGCCGGAGCGGTGCAGGGCCGCTACCTGCTGCCGCTGCTGGCGCTGCTCGGAGCGCTGCTCGCGCTCGCGGTGCGCGGTGCGGGCGCACGCTGGGGCAGAGCCGTCGGCGTCTCGCTCGTGGTCGCCTGCCTGGCGTGGAGCCTGTTCGGCCAGCTCCTGACGATCGCCTGGTTTTATGGTTGAGCACGAAACGGGCGAAGGGGACGACATGCCACTGCAGAGCTACGGGGTGCTGCGCGGGAGCGCGATCGATCGGCGGCCGGCCTCGGGCCAGAACGCGCACTTCCAGGTCCACGTCGTGGACGACACGGCGCACTACCGGCTCGCCGTCAACGTCGACTCGGCGGATCCGAGCGGCCCCTCGGAGGTGAGATACGTCGTCGTCGCCGACTTCTCGCATGTGCTGCTCGACGAGCTGGCGGCGCTGCCGCGCGGCTGGCACGCGCTGCCGTCGAGACCGGGCGGGATGGCGCTCGACCTCATCCGCGCCAACCTGTTCGACGAACGCGCGATGAGAGTCCTGCCGTTCGACCTGCCGGGTCCCGACAACGACCTCAACGAGCAGATCGAGCACTACGTCGGCCGGGCGATCGGCGACGAGCATGCGAGCGTCTTCGCGTTCGGGGATCGCTGGGGCCCCGAGCCCGGGAGACCGGACAAGATCTTCGGCTTCGAGCCCGGCGGCGGCGTCCACGAGATGCACATGAACCAGTCCAACGTCGGCAGATGGATCCGCGACGACGGCGTCTGGCAGGACGGCGGGCTGCTGCTGCACTTCCCCGCGCCCGAGCAGTGGGTGGGCATCTTCATCGCCTTCCAGTCGCAGAGATGGCACACCGACCCGGTCACCGGTCACGCGCTGCCCGAGGACGGCGCGCCCGGCCCGGTCCCGACGCCGAGCGACCGCGCGGTCCGCATCGTCGGCGCGCTCGTCAACGCCGTCGAGTCGCCCGAGCACGAGTTCGCGACGCTGCTCAACACGACCGCCGCGGAGCTCTCCCTGGAGGGTTGGCGGCTCGTCGACCGCGACGGCAACCGCCAGCAGCTGCACGGCTCGGTCGCCGCCGGCGAGACGCTGCGCGTCGCGCTCGCGCCGCCGGTCGTGCTGCCGAACAGAGGCGGCATCCTGACGCTGCTCGACGCGGCCGGCCTGAAGGTCGACGGCGTCGCCTACACCGGCGAGCAGGCCAGCGAGCCCGGCCGCACGCTTGCCTTCTAGCTGTAGTTCCTGAGCGCGCCGCGCAGCTCGCGCAGCGGCGGACGCTCGTCCGCCGCGACGTCGGCCTGCGAGCTGCCGCCGTCGGGCGACGGGCGCACGAGCGGGCCGGGCGCGACCGCGGCGTCGCCGTGGATGCGCCGCTCGGCCGCGACGAGCACCGCGTACGCCATCGCGCTGAGGGCGTACAGGGGCTGGTGGGCGTTGCGGCGCTCGCCGAGGTCGACCTGCGCGAGCGCGTCGAGTCCGGCGTGGCGCAGCGCGTCGATCAGCAGCGCGATCTCGACGCCGTAGCCGACGGGGAACGGCAGCGCCTCCAGCAGCGGACGGCGCGCGGCGAACTCGCCCGCGAGCGGCTGCACGATCCCCGCCAGCTCGGGCACGTGCAGGTTCAGCAGCGGCCGCGCGAGCAGCTCCGTGACGCGCCCGCCGCCCTCCGGCACCGTCTCCGCGCCGAGCGTCAGCGGCCGGCGGTAGGCGCCCTTGACGAACGCGACCTCGCCGTCGGTCAGCAGCGGGCCGAGCAGCCCCCGCACGAAGCGCGCGTCGAAGCCTGCGCTGTCGGCGTCGACGAACACGACGACGTCGCCGCGCGTGGCGTGCACGGCGCGCCAGAGCGCGTCGCCCTTGCCGCGCGCCGGGCCGTGCTCGGCGAGCACCTCCGCCTCCTGCACGACGGTCGCGCCGGCGCGCGCGGCGCGCTCTGCGGTGCCGTCGGCCGAGGCGGCGTCGATCACGAGCAGCTCGTCGAGCAGGCCCGCCTCGCGCAGCGGGACGAGCTGCGCGAGCGTCGGCTCGATCGTGTCCGCCACCTCGCGCGCCGGCAGCACGACGCTGACCGTCGTCGCGCCCTTCGCCGCCAGCAGGCGCTCGAGCGGAAAGTCGCCGGCGTCGTAGCTGCGACGGGCGAGCCAGTCGGCGACGGCGTCGCGCGGTCGACGCCACCGGGCAGGATCGCAGACGGTACCCTTCGCACCGCGTCACGCACGCACTCGGAGAGGTGCCGGAGCGGCTGAACGGGCGCGACTGGAAATCGCGTAACGGGGGTGACCTCGTTCGGGGGTTCGAATCCCTCCCTCTCCGTCTTCCTAAACGAGCCGCCGGTAAATCCGCGGTGGTCAGGAGTTCGAACTCCGTTGGTAGCATGCGGCGCTGCCTCCGGGCGGCACGGCACGTGCTGCGGGAGCGCTCCCTCCCTCCCCAGAATGAACGTCCGAGTCAGCGAGATCGCCGTCGCGAATCCTGCGTCCTCCTACACGCAGGAGGAGATGCTGGAACTGCTCGGGCTCGCGGGGGACGACTTCGCGGAGATGATCTTCGAGAGATGCGGCGTCGAGCGACGGCACTTCGAGCTGACGCCGGACACGCTCGGGACGACCCTGCAGGAGCGCACCGTGCAGACGGAGGAGCAGCTGCTGCGGCTCGCGACCGAGGCGGTCGACCGCCTCGACGTCGACCCGGCGCAGATCGGCACCGTCATCACCGCGACCTACTACTCGCTCGGCGGCCCGACGCTCGCGCACAAGCTGCTCGCGCACTACGGGATGGACCCGTCGACCGACAAGTACCACGTCGTCGGCGTCGGCTGCGCGAGCGCCGTACCGCTGTTCAAGATCGCCTCGCAGTCGATGCGCGACCATCCGGGCAAGCACGCCCTCGTGGTCGCGGCCGAGTCGATCACCGGCTTCCTGACGGCCGTCGACCAGGACGACGAGCAGGTCAAGACGATCGGCTCCTCGCTGTTCGGCGACGGGTGCGCGGCCGCCGTCCTGACGAACGGCGCGAGCACCGACGGGCCGTCGATCATCGCCGCCCGTCAGCACCAGATCGCGGACACGCTCGGGACCGTCCACTTCCGCCTCGACGCGGACGACAGCTTCATGCAGATCGGGCGCGATCTGCCGAAGCTCGCGAGACGCCGTCTGCTCGAGCTCGTGGGCGAGTTCCTCGCCGAGGTCGGCACCGACCCCGACGCGATCGACCACTGGATCGTCCACCCCGGCGGCCGCGGGATCATCGACGGCGTGCAGCACGGGCTCGGACTGACCGACGAGGACGTCGCGATCAGCCGCGACGTGCTCGCGAGATTCGGCAACATGGGCACCCCCAGCAGCTTCTACGTGCTGCGCGAGACGATCGCGCGCCGCGCGCCGCAATCCGGCGATCGCGGTTTGATGGTGACGATCGGGCCCGGCGTGACCGTCGGCCTGATGTTGCTCAGCTGGTAGCAGCGCTTCCCCGACGGAAGGAGACGCAGTGGCAGACGTGCAAGTCATCGGCGCAGGCTTCGGCCGCACCGGGACGTGGTCGCTGAAGGCCGCGCTCGAGCAGATCGGCTTCGGCCCGGCGTTCCACATGATCGACCTGATGCCGCACCCCGACCGCGCGCCGATGTTCCTCGCCGCGCTGAACGGCGAGGACGTCGACTGGAACGAGGTCTTCGACGGCTACCGCGCGACGGTCGACTGGCCCGGCTGCACCTTCTACGACCGCATCCTCGCGGCGTACCCGAGCGCGAAGGTGATCCTCTCCGTCCGCGATCCTGAGAAGTGGTACGCGAGCGCCGAGAGAACGATCTACGCGCTCAAGGAGGCGGCCGCGCGCGGCGCGCTGGAGACGGACGGCCCGGCGGCCCCGCCCGAGGTGCTCGGGATGATCAAGTCGCTGATCTGGGACACGACGTTCGAGGACCGCTTCGCCGACAAGGACTTCGCGATCTCGGTGTTCGAGAAGCACAACGAGACGGTCAAGCAGACCGTCCCGGCCGACCAGCTGCTCGTCCACGAGGTCCAGGAGGGCTGGGAGCCGATCTGCGAGTTCCTCGGCGTCGAGGCGCCCGAGGGCGACTTCCCCCACCTCAACGACGCGGAGTCGTTCCGCAGAATGTTCGGCGTTCCGGCGAGCGCCTAGCGCTGCTGCTGCTGCGTCTCGGCGCGGCGCCGCTCCGGCGCCGTGCCGAAGACGTGGTCCCAGAAGGGGGCGCTGACGCCGTAGCCGGCGTCGTGGTCCTGGAAGTGGTGGCGCATGTGCAGCTCGTGCAGCGTGCGCGGCAGCCACGCTGTCGGGCGCCGGCCGCCCGGGAGATGGTGCACGTAGTAGTGCAGCATGTCGTAGGCGAGGTAGCCGGCCCAGAAGCCGCCCGCGAACGCGAAGCACGCCGGGTTGCCGAGCACGAGCGCGAACAGGCCGAAGAACGCCGCCGCGAGCGGGACGCTGACCGACGGCGGCATCACGAGCCGCAGCGGGTCGTTCGGGTGGTCGTGGTGGACGCCGTGGATGATCCAGTGCAGGCGCGCGCCGATCCCCTCGTCCGGCTCGAAGTGGAAGACGATGCGGTGCAGCCAGTACTCGGTGAGCGTCCAGAAGACGTAGCCCCCGAGCCCCCACGCGAGCGCCTCCCACAGCGGCATCGACTGCAGCGCGCGCGCGAACACGAGCACGATCGCCGGTCCGAAGAGGATCGCCGGCACCGACCAGTGCACGCGCGAGAGCTTGTCGAGCAGGTTCGACTCGAACATCCGCGGGGACGCCCGCAGGACCTCGGATCGCTTCATGTCCGCCAGATCAGCGCGCCGGGGATAGCTCGCCATGCGGCCTACGATACCCACCCGGAGGCGATCCTCAAGGGGCTTCGGCGCTCGTCGCGAAGACGATGTGGCGACGCCCCAGCGCAACGTAGCCGTGGCGGGCGGGGACCCCGCCGTCGCCGAGCGGGACGACGTCGACGTCGGTCAGCGCGATGAACTCGTGCTCGCCCGCGTTGAGGTGCTCCGTGAGGCGGCTGCGGTAGCCCTCGGCCGACAGGCGCACGGTGCCCGTGAAGCGGTAGCGCTCGGTCTCGACGACGATCCGCTCTTCGCGCTGGTCCATGGGCGCGACCTTAGCGAACGCTCCGGGAAGGGGCCCCGCAGCCGTTCGCGCCCGGGTAGAGTCGCGACATGCGCGTTTCCGGAGCAGTGCGCAGACTCGCAGCGGCCGCACTCGCCGTCGCCGCCGTGCTCGCCGCGACGACGAGCGCCGGTGCGAGAACGCTCGTCGACATCGGCGGCACGGCGTTCCCGCCGATAAGCGCCTTCACGCTGAAGCCGCAGACGCTGAGCCTCACGATCGAGACGAGATTCTCGAGCGACGTCCCCGGGACGCTTCCCGGCACGGTCACGAAGGCGGTCATCTACTTCCCGCACGGGCCGCGCGTGAACGGGCGCCTGTTCCCGGCCTGCGACCCGAGAAGGCTTCAGAGAATGCGCGGCTCGCGGCGCGCCTGCCCGGCGGGCTCGCGGCTCGGCGGCGGCGTCGCGCTCGGCACCTCGCCGCAGTTCGCGGGCGTCAACGAGCACGCGCAGGTCGAGCTGTACAACGGGCCCGGCGGGCGCAGCATCGTCTTCTGGATCCACGGCGAGAACCCGGTGATCGTCGCCGGCATGATCGTCGCGCCGTTCCGGGCGCTGCATGGCGGGAGATGGGGCTACAAGCTGACGCTGCCCGTCCCGCACAACCTGCAGGAGATCGCGTCCGACATCTTCGTCTCGCTGCTCGACTTCAAGGTCACCACCGGCGGCAGCGTGGTTCGCGACGGGCATCGCTATGGCTTCATCGAGTCGCTCGCCTGCCCGCCGGGGGCGCTCGTGCCGGTGCGCGGCGAGTTCAGCTTCCTCGGCGGCGCGTCGACGAGCAGCGACTCCTACATCGCCTGCGGGCACAGATAGGGCGGCGGGCCGCCCGGGGGGACGGATGGCACGGGGGAGCGACGGAGAGCTGGACGAGTGGATCGCGCGGCTGCGGGCGATCCCGGACGCGGAGCGCGACTTCGCCGTCGCCCGCGGTCAGGCGGAGCGCGAGTTCGGCTTCGACGCCGCGGCCGTCGAGGAGCTGCTCGCGCACGGCCTGCCGCACAGGGCGGGCGGGAACGGGACGGACGACGGACCGCTGCTGTGGGCGACGGACCTCCAGTACCTCGGGCTGCGACGCGGCTGCGCACGCATCTACGAGGGCGTGCTCAACCGCTGGGCGGGCGCGCTGAGCGCCTTCGCGCCGCGCGCCGAGACGCCGGTGCGGATCCGCTGCACCGCGTACGCCCCGCCCGGCACGCAGATCGAGCTGCTGGCGCCGGACGGCGCGCGCGTGCGCGCTGAGGCCGGGCCGCGCGGGGCCTCGCCCCTCGGCTTCGAGACGACGATGCGAGGACGGCTCCCGGCGCTGCCCGCCGAGCTGCAGCGGACGCTCGGAGCGCTGCTCGCGGACCTCGGCGCCTACGACTTCTGCTGGCTGAGACCGCCGCTCGAGGCCGACCTCCCGTTCGTGCGCCGCACGCGGCTCGCGAACTGCCGCTCGACCGCCGGCCTGCTCGTCGAGGAGGCGCCGCGGCTCGGCGTCGAGGCGCGGCTCGCGCACGGCCTGCTGCTCGCGCCGCCCTACTCCACGCCGCACAACTGGGCCGAGGTGCGCGCAGACGGCGCCTGGGTCGCCCTCGATCCGCTGCTGCTCGGCCTGCTCGCGCGCTTCGCGGGGCTCGACGCGGGGGCGTGGCCGCCCGCTCGCTCGCCGGGCGCGATCCTGCTGCGGCTGACCGCGCCGGGGACGCCGCTGGTGGCCGACGCCGCCACCGGCGCGCCGCTCGAGGCGACGTTCCTCACGAAGCCGCTCGCAGACGCATAACGGATCAGTACTCCTGTCGATCGTCGCACCGGCCGCTGGTACGATCGGCGCCGCACCGGCGGCAACCGCTTTGGGGGACGGAGTGGGAGCAGGTTCCGCGGCCGTCGACCCTGCGCTGCGCGCCATCTGGGCGGAAGTGCTGGGGGTCGACGAGCTCGACGTCGACGACGACTTCTTCGCGCTCGGGGGGAACTCCCTGCTGGCGACGCAGATCACCGCGCGCGTCACCGACGTGCTCGGGGTCGAGGTGGAGCTCGACGCGCTGTTCGAGGCGCCGTCGCTCGGCGAGTACGCGGAGCGGGTGCAAGCCGCGAGAGCCGCCGGCGACGGGCGCGGCGGCGGTCGGACGGGCACGGAGCAGCGTCGCGGCGGTCGCGGACTGCGCGGGCTGCTGCGCGGGCGGCGCGACGGCGAGCGGGCCGCCGACCGGTCCCCCCGCGGCGGCGAGCGCGCGGTCTCCCACCTGCAGGAGTCGGCCTGGTCGGTCCAGCGCTACAGCGACGTTCACGCGCACGTCGGACAGGTCTTCACGATCCAGGGGGCGCTCGACGTCCCCGCGCTCGAACGCGCGTTCACGAGCCTCGTCGCGCGCCACGAGATCCTGCGCACGAGCTTCCCGGCCGAGGAGCACCGGCCGCGCGCGCAGGTGCATGCCGCCGCACCGGTCCAGGTCGAGCTGATCGGCAGCGGCAGACGGATGCGCGACGAGGAGGTGCGCGGACACGTCGACGCCGCCTGGGGCGACGAGTTCGACTACACGAACGTGCCGCCGCTGCGCGTGCGGCTGATCCGCACCGGGAAGAACGCTCAGGTCCTCGCCTTCGTGCTGCACGAGATCGTCTGCGACGGGCAGGCGTACGACGTGCTCGTGCGGGAGCTGGGGGAGCTGTACGCAGCGGAGCTGGCGGGCGAGCCGTCGCCGCTCGCCGAGCCGGCGCAGCAGTACCGCGACGTGGTGCGCGAGCACGGGACGCGGCTCGGCGGCCGCGACGAGGAGGCCGGCCGCGCATACTGGAGAGCGGTGCTGGCCGACGCCCCGCTCGCGCTGCCGCTGCCGCACGAGCAGCTCGACCGGAGACAGACGCAGGAGGACGCGTCCTACGCGAGCAGAAGCCTGCAGCTCCCGCCGCAGCTCGTCGCGCGCCTGCGCGCGCTCGGGCAGCAGGAGGCGGCGACCTCCTTCATGCTCCATCTCGCCGCGTTCGCCGCGGTCATGCACCACTGGAGCGGGGAGACCGACGTGCTCGTCAGAGCGCCGGCCGCGAACCGCGCGCGCGTCGAATGGGAGCACGTCGTCGGCTTCTTCTCGATGGTGCTGACGCTGCGCGTCCAGCTGGACGACGACCCGAGCTTCCGGACGCTGCTGCGGCGCACGCGCGATGCGTCCATCGGCTCCTTCCGCCACGCCAGCCACATGCCCGAGACGACGCCGACGAGCGAGGTGTCGGGGATGCGCGGCCTCGGCGGCTGGACGGTGACGTTCCGCCTGTGGGATCCGACCACCGAGCAGCCGCTCGCGCTCGGCGGCACGCAGGCCAAGCCGTATCGCGAGAACCTCGAGGCCGGGCGGTTCGTGTTCGTCGTGACCGAGCGCTCCGACGGTCGCGCGGTCGTGCAGATCAGCTCGCAGCTTCCGGAGCTGGACGGACGCGCGCTCGGCGAGCTGCTGCGCCACTACGAGCGCTTCCTCGACCAGATCGCGGAGGACCCGGACCGGCGGGTCGGCAGCGAGGTCGAGCTGCTGTCGCCCACCGAGCGCGACCAGCTCGGCGGGCGCGCCCGCGGCGGCGACGGCGGCGCGACGGCCGGAGGCCTGCACGGGCTCGTGGCGGCCGCGGCGCAGCGCACGCCGGACGCCTGCGCGTTCGATCCGGGCGGCGGCGGCGCGACGCTGACGTACGCGGAGCTGGACGCCCGCGCGGCACGGCTGGCGGCGACCCTGCGCACACGCGGGCTGGCGGCCGGCGACGCGGTCGGACTGTGGCTCGTGCCCTCCGCCGAGCTGCTCGTGGCGCTGCTGGGCTCGATGCGGGCGGGCGGCGTCGCGGTCCCGCTGCGCGAGCCCGGGCTGGAGGACGATCCGCTCGCGGGCCTGCCTCCGCTCGCCGCGCTCGTGACGCGCGACGGGGAGATGCCCCCCGGCGCGGCGCCGTCGATCGTGGTCGAGCTCGAGACGGACGCGGACGCCGGCGAGGGCGGCGATGGGGAGGCGGACGACGAGACGGACCCCGCCCGACCGGCGCTGATCGTCCGCACCGCGGGCGTGTCCGGCGGGCCGCGCGCCGTCGAGCTGTCGCACGGGACGCTGTGCCGCGCGGCGCTGCGCCAGCGCGACGCGCAGCGGCTGACGGCAGCCGATCGCGTCGCGCACGTGCCGGGACGGGGGGCGTGGTCGTGGGCGCTCGCGCCGTGGGCGGCGCTGATCGCCGGAGCGACCGTCGTCGGGCCCGAGCGCGCGCCCCGGCTGCGCAGCTCGACGCCGCCGACCGGCTGGCTCGAGACGAACGCGGCCAGCGTCGCGGAGCTGGACGCGTGGCTCGCCGACGCCGCGCTCGCGCGCCTGGCGACGCTGCCGGCGTCGCTGCGGCTGCTCTGCGTGCAGGGCGCCGGAGCGCTGACCGTCCCGCCGGAGGCCGGCGGGCGGGGGCGCCTCGTCGTGCAGCGCCAGTACGGGATCGCGGAGGCCGGCGGGATGGTGCTCGCAGCGCGAACGGTCGGCGCGAGCAACGCCGAAGCAGCGGTGGCGGGCGAGCCGAGCGGCCTGCGCGCGCGCGTGCTCGACCGCTATGGAGCGCTCGCGCCGACAGGCGTGGTCGGCGAGCTGGAGCTCGCCGACGGCGCGCGCGCGATCCGTCCCGGCGACATCGCTCGTCGGCGCACCGACGGAGCGCTCGAGCTGCTCGGCCGCGCCGAGGACGAGGTGCGCTGGCGCGGCATGCGGCTGCGGCCGGTGCTGGACGACGTCGAGACGACGCTCGCCGCGCACCCCGCGCTGCAGACGGCGGCCACCTGCTGGCAGCCCGAGCACGCGGCGCTCGTCGCGTGCATCGTGCCGCGGCGCGCGCAGGCGCCCACTCGCGAGCAGCTCGACGAGTGGCTGCAGCACACGATGGACGACTGGATTCTGCCGGCGCTCTACGTGACCGTCGACGCGATCCCGCTGCGCGCCGACGGGCTTCCCGACCGGCGTGCGCTCGCCGCGCTGCCGGACGTCGCGCGCGTGCTCTCAGAGCAGGGCGCGTCGGAGCCCCGCACGGACACCGAGCGCAAGCTGGCAGCGATCTGGAAGCAGGTGCTCGGCGTGCGACGCGTCGGCGCCAACGACAACTTCTTCCGCGAGGGCGGCACGCTGACGGACGGGTTGGAGCTGACGGGGCGCGCGCGCGAGGCGGGAATCGCGATCGAGCCCGGCGACATCATGTTCCGCCCGACGCTCGCCGAGCTCGCGTCGATCGCGGACGGGCGCCGCTGAGTCTGACGCGGCGCCGTTTGCCCGACCGACTTCGGGGTACCTCGATGCCATGGCCGGCGGCGTCGCGATCCTCCTGTTGATCACCGTCCTGCTCGTGGTGGGCGCCGTCGGGCTCGCGCTGTACGGCGTGCGCGGCGGTCCCAGCGGCCGCCACTGAGGCTTTCGCACCAATTCCCGGTTTGAGGTTTCGCAGGCCGGAAATCGTCCCGAACGGCGAATCCGATCCCCCGATCCCGGGATCGCTTCCCCGGCCCTTCGGTTCCCTTCGCTGAAGGGCCGGGGATCCCCCAACCCCGCGCTGTCGTCCAGGTACGCTCATGCGGCGATGAGCGAGCGGGGATTCCAAGCCGGAGAGCTGTTCGAGATGAGCGAGCGTCGGGAGCGCAATGCGACGGTGATCGCACTCGCGGGAGAGCTCGACTTCGGGACCGTCGGCCAGGTGCAGCAGCGTCTCGCCGAGCTTCGCGACGGCGACGAAGCCGCCGTGCTCGACCTCGACGGCCTCACCTTCATGGACTCGACCGGCATCCGGCTCGTCCTCACGGCGTGCGAGGACGCCGGCCGCAGCGGCTGGAGCTTCCGCGTCACGCGCGGCTCCGCGCGCGTGCGCCACGTCCTGGAGGCGGCCCAGGTGATCGACCGCCTGCCGTACGACGACCGTCCGCCGGGGTGAGCCGGACGGCTTCCGTCAGCCGGCGTGCGCTGCCGCGGGATCCGAGTGCCGTCGCGCTCGCCCGACGCGCCGTCGAGGCGGACGCCGACGCGCTGGATGAGCGGCAGCTCGACCTCGCGCGCCTGCTCGTCTCCGAGCTCGTGACGAACGCGGTGCGCCACGGCGCCGGCGACGAGGTCGTGCTCGTGCTGCAGGTCGACGAGGCCCGCGCCCGCTTCGAGGTGCACGACGCGGGCAGGCGCGAGCCGACGCGTCGCGAGCCGAGCGGCGCCGACGGCGGCTACGGCCTGAACCTCGTGGCGTCGCTCGCCAGCCGGTGGGGCGCGGGCACCGAGAACGGCGTGTGGTTCGAGCTCGACCGCGCGGCGGCGCCGCCGCGGCTCGACGACGCCGTCAGCCGCCAGCTCGGCAACGTGCTCGACGGACTCGCCGAGGCCGTCACCGTCACGGACGAGACCGGGCGCACCGTCTACGCGAACGAGGCCGCCGTGCGACTGCTGCGAGTTGGGTCCGTCGAGGAGGTGACGAGCGCCACGCCCGGCGACCTGATGGATCGCTTCGACGTCTACGACGAACGCGGCGAGCCGGTTTCGCTCGAGCAGCTCCCCGGCTCCCGCGTGCGCGCCGGCGAGTCCGCTCCCGAGCCGATGCTCGTGCGCAACGTCGTGAGGGCCACCGGCGAGGAGCGCTGGCTGCTCAACAAGACGACGACGATCGCCGACGACGAGGGCCGCGTCCTGCGCGTCGTCAACGTCATCGAGGACGTCACGAAGGCGAAGCGCGCGGAGCTCGCGCAGCGGCTGCTGGCAGAGGCGAGCGACGCGCTCGCCTCTTCGCTCGACTACGAGTCGACGCTGCAGCGCGTGGCCGAGGTCGCCGTGCCGGAGTTCGCCGACTGGTGCGGCGTCGACCTGCCGAGCCCGGGCGGGGTGCTGCAGTCGGTCGCGGTCGCACACGCCGATCCGCAGAAGGTCGCGCTGGCGCGGCGGCTGCGCGCCCGCTACCCGGTGAGCCTCGACGAGCCGGGCGGGGTCGCGGCCGTCGCACGGGGAGAACCGAGCCTCGCCGTCGCGCAGATCGCCGACGAGGAGCTCGTCGCCTACGCGCACGACGAGCAGCACCTCGCGATGCTGCGCGAGATCGGGCTCGCGTCGCTGATCATCGTCCCGCTCGCGGCAGGCGGCCGGACGCTCGGAGCGTTGACGCTCGCGCGCACGCTGCCCGGCCGCGTGTTCGACGACGCCGACCTGGGCATCGCGGAGGAGCTTGGCCGGCGCGCCGGCACGGCTGTCCTCAACGCCCGCACGTACACCGAGCGCGAGGCGATCGCGGCGACGCTCGAGCGTGGCCTGCAACCGCCGGAGCTGCTGGCGCCGCCCGGCTTCGCGGTCGCGACCCACTACGACGCGGCCGGCACCTTCAACGAGGTCGGCGGCGACTTCTACGACGCGTTCGTGACCGACGAAGGGTGGATGCTCGTCGTCGGGGACGTCGCCGGGCACGGCGCCGAGGCGGCCGCGCTGACCGCGCTCGCGCGCTACACGCTGCGCAGCGCCGGGCAGCTCACGCGCGATCCGGCGCGTGCGGCGCAGCAGCTCAACGCGACGCTGCGCGACCTGCCCCAGCTGTCGCTCTGCACCGCCGTCTGCGGGCACCTGCGGCGGATGGCCGGGCCGACGGCGGGCGTGTTGCTGACGCTCGCGAACTGCGGCCACCCGCGGCCGCTGCTGGTCCGCGACGGACGCGTGGAGGAGCTCGGCGGCGTCGGCCCGATGGCGGGCGCGTTCGACGACGGCTCCTGGACGTGCGCGGAGGTCGAGCTGCGGGCCGGCGACGCGCTCGTGCTCTACACCGACGGCGTGCTCGACATGGTCGGCGAGACGGAGCGCTTCGGCGCCGAGCGCCTGCAGGCGGCGCTCGCGGGCGCCGGGACGAGCGATCCGGAGGCGTTGGTGGCGCAGCTGGCGGAGACGCTCGAGCGCTTCCGCCGCGGACCGCAGCGCGACGACACGGCGATCGTGGCCATCCGCTTCGCGGGCGGGAAGGACGAGCGCGGCGACGAGGCGGGCGGTTAGCCGTCCGCCTCGCACCGCAGGTCAAAGCGGCGCTTATATTAGGGTCACCGTGACCGTCCGGAACGGAATTTCTAGGACCGTCACCGTCCCAGAGCCGCTGAGCGTCGTGCTCCCCACGAACA
This sequence comes from uncultured Actinomycetes bacterium, assembly GCA_963812435.1. Classification (GTDB taxonomy): domain Bacteria; phylum Actinomycetota; class Thermoleophilia; order Solirubrobacterales; family Solirubrobacteraceae; genus Conexibacter. The sequence continues at coordinate 935,180 of CAWEUZ010000002.1, read as the reverse complement.
ATTCGCAGAGCGCGGGACCGACGGGTATTCTCGCGCTCGTCGGGGTCACGCTCGTCAGCGGGCCGTTCCTGAACGGTTCCCGGTTGAAGACGAGCACCGCAGGGTTCGCCGCCGTCGTCGCGAGTCTGCATTCGATGCCCCCGGCGCTTATTCTCAGGCCGAGGCCGACGACGTCCACCTCGATGCCGGATATCACGGGTAGCACCCCACGAAAGGTGCGGTAACCGATGTGCCAGGGGAGCATTTCCTGCCCGACCGTGACGTTCCCGCCGGTGCAGGCATTGAGCGCCGCGGCTCTGCTCACGTAGCCCAGTAGCGCTCCGGCCGTCTTGCGCAGCGTGGCCGAATGGAAGCTGCCTTCGAGCGTCACCGCGCATCTGACGGGCGAGCCCTGTTCTATCGCCAGCGCGGACCAGACCGTTCTGAAGCGCTGGTTCGAGACGCTGAATCGACCGGCCTCGGCGGTCGAGACCGCCACCGACAGCACGAGCATCGCAGCGACGGCTGCGAGCCCGCGCGAGACATGAGCATGCATCGACGGCCCCCCGTTACACCCCTTTTTCACATCGTAACGGGGCGACGGGGGACCGACAACACGTTTCTCCTAGCTCGTCGGCGTCACCGCCGAACTGCCGAGCGCGCGGCCGCGAGCGTCGAGCGCGACGACCTGGACGCGGCGGGCGCCGGCCGGGATCGCGATCGGCGTGTCGAGACCGTTCCACGGCGCCTGGGCGATCACGCGCAGGCCCCCGTGCTTGCGACGGGCGTCGCGACCGCGCTGCCTGTCCTTCCCGTGACGCGAGGCGTGCGCGCGGTGCGGCCTGCGCGCGCGGCGCGCATCTCTCCCGCGGACGCCGCCGCGATCTCCCAGCACGACCCAGCGGCGCACCTGCGTCGCACCGTTCCAGATCGCATGGACGGTGCCGCCGGCCGCGTCGACCGTCGCCGCCGGCGACGTCGCCGGCGTGCCGACCCAGCGCGAGCGGTAGGCGCGGTAGGTGTCGAAGCCCGGCGGCAGCTGCGCGTCGAACAGCAGGCCGCCGTCGCCGTCGAGCTCGGAGACGTGCCCGAGCTGGCCCCAGCCGACGAACGTGCGGCCGCCGCCGAGATCCTGCGCGTTGCCCTGCGACGGCGCCGAGAGGCCGTCGGGGTGGATCTGCGAGCGCACGAGCGTCGCGCGATCGCGCCACTGGTCGAGCTTGATCCAGATGACGCGCGAGGCGGGCAGCACCGGCACGTTGTTCGAGGCGTTGTCGAAGATGCGGATCGTGTCGCGGCCGGCCGGCAGCGCGTTGTGCTGCCAGCTGAACGCGACGCCGTTGCCGAGCTCGAAGTCGCTGTGCTTGCCGCCGAGGCGCCAGCGCACCTCGCCGCTGTCGCGATCGAGGTCGTAGACCGTCCACGTGTGACGAGCGGAGACGAGCAGGCCGCCGTGCCCGTCGGGGTTCACGGAGTTGATGTGGAAGTAGTCGTACGGGGCAGTCGGGTCTCTCGGCAGCGGCTGGTAGCTGTCGGTCAGCGGGACGTGGTCGAGGCTGTGCCACTCGAACAGGACTCTGCCGCTGGCGACGTCGATCTCCTGGATGACCGCCTCGTAGACCTTGCCGTCGACCGGTCCGCCGAGCGGCGACAGGTCGTACGGGACGGTCCTGTAGATGGTGATCAGCGCCGTCCCGCGATCGGTCAGGCGGAACTCGTGCGAGTCGGCGTCGTAGCCGTTTCCGGCGGCGACTCTCGCGATCACTCTGTAGGAGGCGTCGGCGACGTAGTCGAAGCCCTGGCCGTGGCCGGGACCCTCGTGGCTGTTGCCCTGCCACCACGTCAGCACCGGGCGGCCGCGGTAGGTCTGGACGCGGAAGTCGGTCGCCTGCTCGTCCTCGGAGGGCACCGGGTTGAACCACACCGGCCGGCCCTGCCCGTCGAGGATCTCCGGGCCCTGCGTGCCTCTCGCCGTCGGACCGACGAGCTTGGGCGCTATGAAGACGAGGCCGTCGCCGGGCGCGGCGTCCGGTTGCAGGATCGAGAGCGGCGGCGGGGCGGGCGGCACGAGCGGCGCGTCGGCGAGCGCGGAGCCGGCGGGCAGCGCAGTCAGGGCGACCGCCGCGAGCAGCGCCCGGACGACGCGCCGCCGCGCGGAGGTGGTCGGAAGTGTGGGTGGGAGCATGGTGTTTCGTTGCTTTCTCGACAAAGTTGATAGGAATTACAGGAATAAGCCTAAGATGGCACGTCCGCGCCACTCGTGCAACCCGGCGCTAGGCTGCCGCCGATGGCCGTCCCCCACCCCACCGGCGAGCAGCTCGAGCTGACGCACGGCGAACAGCGCGCGGTCGTCGTGGAGGTCGGCGGCGGGCTCCGCCGCTACGCCGCCGGGGACTGGGAGGTGCTCGACGGCTATGCCGCCGGCGAGCGCATCTCGGGCGGCCGCGGACAGGTCCTGATCCCGTGGCCGAACCGGCTCCGCGACGGCCGCTACGCGTGGGACGGCGCGACGCAGCAGCTCGCGCTGACCGAGCCGGCGGCCGGCAACGCGATCCACGGGCTCGTGCGCTGGGCGACCTGGCGTGCGAGCGAGCGCGACGCGAGCCGCGTCACGATGACGCACCGCCTGCACCCGCAGCCGGGCTGGCCCTTCACGCTCGACCTCGAGCTCGCCTACGCGCTCGGCGACGACGGGCTGACGGTGCGCACGCGCGCGACGAACGCCGGCGCGGACGCATGCCCGTTCGGCGCCGGCGCGCATCCGTACCTGTCGGTCGGCACCGCCCACGTGGACGAGGCGGTCCTGCAGATGCCGGCAGCGGAGCGCCTGCTCGCCGACGAGCGCGGCATTCCGACCGGCGAGCTGGAGCCGGTCGACGACACGCCATACGACTTTCGCGCGCCGCGACCGCTCGGCGGGCTGACGCTCGACGACTGCTTCGCGGGGCTTGCGCGCGAGCCGGACGGTCGCGCGCTGGTCCACCTCACGGCGCCGGATCGCGGACGCCGCGCGACGCTCTGGATGGACGACGCCTACGGCTGGCTGATGCTGTTCAGCGGCGACACGCTCGCCGGGCCGGCACGGCGCCGGTCGCTCGCGGTCGAGCCGATGACGTGCGCGCCGAACGCCTTCGACAGCGGCGACGGCCTGCGTACGCTGACGCCGGGCGAGACGTTCACGGCCGCCTGGGGAATCGTCCCCACGACCTAGCTCGACCCTCGACTGAACGGAGAACCCGATGCTCGGCGACACCAGAGCCTTCAGCGGCTTCGCGGCGGACGACCTGGAGGCGGCGCGAGCGTTCTACGGCGACACGCTGGGCGTGCGCGTCACGGAGGAGAACGGCCTGCTGACGCTGCACCTGGACGGCGGCGCGCGGCCGACGCTGATCTATCCGAAGCCGGATTTCGAACCGGCGACGTACACGATCCTCAACTTCCCGGTGGGCGACATCGACGCGGCGGTCGCGGAGCTGGCGGGTCGCGGCGTCGCGTTCGAGCGCTACGACGGCTTCGGGCAGGACGACAACGGCGTCTCGCGCGACGCGGGCGGCCCGCCGATCGCCTGGTTCAAGGACCCGGCGGGGAACATCCTGTCGGTCCTCGAGCAGTAGGGCGGGCGGGCCGGCGGTTCCCACCGGCGTCAGCCGGCGCGCTCGGCCGCGTCGGCGTCGAGCTGCGCCGCGTCGGGCTCGACCCCGGCGCTCCGCCGCCGCATCGCCCAGATCGCCGCGGCGCCGCCGGTCAGCAGGCCGGTGACGCCGACCGCCGGACGGTCGAGCACGATCGCGATGACGGCGATCGCCAGCAGGCCGACGATCGCGAGGATCGCGAACGTCTGGCCCCGCCGCTCCGCGGCGTAGTAGGTGACCATCTCCTCGTGGTCGGTCGAGCGCAGGCTCGCGACCGTCTCGTGGCGGTGATGCGTCTCGCTCTTCCACTGGTCGACGATCTCGCGCGCGAGGCCGGGCATCACGCGCTCGTACTCGGCGAGGACGCCCGGAGCGGGAAGCGGGCCGGCGAACGTGCTGCGGATGGTCAAGCGTCGATCCTGGGCGAGGCGCTCCCCGAGCACCGGATCGGCGCTCGCTCGCGCGTCGAGCTCGCCGGTGAGCTCGACGACGCCGGCCGTCGCGTCACGAGCACCCATGCACGAGCCGTTCGCCGTCGCGTTGGAGCGCTTGCCAGTCCCCCAGCAGCGAGCCCGTTCCGCTCCGCAGCCGCACGCGCGCAGGACGGCCGGTCATGCTGCCGGAGAGAACCGACGCGACGCCGTCCGCGAAGCCGCGGCGCCGCGCCTGTCGGAGGCGATCCTCGGCGCCGCGACGAGAGCTGGTGGAGATCCGACTGATCATCGCGCGGACCACGGTATTGACGGCGGCCGAGACCGTCTACAGCACATCCGTGGGACGGCGAAAGTCCAATGTGGGACCGGCGAACGGCGCCAGTGGCAGGTCCGGCGCCGTTGCCGGCGGTCCCCACCCCGCCGAAGTGGCGGTGCCCCACCACCTACCGCCGATCGCGTCCGACCAAACCACCAGGCGCCGAACGGGCTACTGGCGCAGCCGCCGTCGGGGTATCGCGACATCATGGAGATAGGCCTGGCACGGCGAAAGGACGCCTACGCGCCAGCTCGCCGTCGGACAGCTCCGCAGCAGCACATGACCGACCCCGCGCCCGCCCATCCGCACGCCCCCGGCTTCCGTCACGAAGCGCTGCTGTACGCGGGCGAGCGCGGCTTCGTGGAGGGGACGTCGCGCTTCCTGCGCGAGGGCGCCGCCCGCGGCGAGCCGGCGCTCGTCGTCGTCTCCGCGCGCAAGATCGCGCTGCTGCGCAGTGCGCTGGGCGACGACGCGCAGCGCGTCCGCTTCGAGGACATGGCACAGGTCGGCGCGAACCCCGCGCGCATCATCCCGGCGTGGAGAGCGTTCGTGCGCGAGGCCGGCGCCGACGGCCGCGCGCTGCACGGCGTCGGCGAGCCGATCGATCCGCAGCGCACCGCCGCCGAGCTGTTCGAGTGCCACCGCCACGAGTCGCTGCTGAACCTCGCATTCGCCGACGCCCCCGGCTTCCGCCTCGTGTGCCCGTACGACACGACCGCGCTCGACCCGTCCGTCGTCGCGCACGCGCGCCGCACGCACCCGCTCCTGCAGGACGCCGACGGCGCGATCCGGGCGAGCACCGTCTTCCACGGGCTGAGCGCCGCCGCCGCGCCCTGCCGCGCACCGCTTCCGGCGGCGCCGCCGGAGGCGCAGGTGATCCCGATCCTGCCCGCCGGGCTCTCGTCGCTGCGCGCCGCCGTCTCGCGCCGCGGCGCACGCGCCGGGCTGGCGCAGACCCGTCGCGAGGACCTCGTGCTGGCGGTCAACGAGCTGGCCGCCAACAGCGTCCGCCACGGCGGCGGGGCGGGCACGCTGACGATGTGGGAGACGCCGGCCGCGCTCGTCTGCGAGGTGACCGACGCCGGCCGCCTCGAGCACCCGCTCGCCGGCCGAGAGCTGCCGCGGCCGGGTCAGGTCGGCCGCTACGGGCTGTGGCTCGTCAACCAGCTGTGCGACCTGACCGAGCAGCGCGCGCTCCCGCACGGCAACCTCGTGCGCGTGTGGATGCGGCGCGGCTGAGGGGCGACGTTCCCCGCGATCTGCCGTAGAGTCGCTGGCAAGGGGACGAGCGCTCGGGGGGACCGGGATGCGCAGGCTGGACGCGGACGTCGCGATCATCGGAGCAGGGCTGGCCGGGCTGACCGCCGCGGCCGAGCTGGAGCGCCGCGGCGCCGCGACCGTCGTGCTGGAGGCGCGCGAGCGCGTCGGCGGACGGATCCTCAGCCGCGACGTCGGCGACGGCGCGTCGATCGACCAGGGCGGCCAGTTCGTCGGCCCGCCGCGCGAGGGTCCGTGGCTGATGGACGAGGCCTGCCGGGCGCTCGGCGTCGCGCGCTTCCGCACCCACGAGACGGGCGACAAGCTCGTGCTGCTCGGGCGCGAGCGCATCCGCTACCGCGGACTCGCGCCGAGCTGGCCGCCGCACGCCGCGCTCGACCTGCTGCGCGCGAAGGACGCGCTCGAGCGGCTCGCCGCACCGCTCCCGCCAGACGCCCCCTGGCGCGCGCGAGCCGCTCCGGCGCTCGACGGGCAGACGTATGCGTCGTGGATCGAGCGCCACGTCCGCACGCGCCGGAGCCGGGCGCTGCTGCGCCTCGCGACCGAGACGCTCTACGCCGCCGAACCCGAGGAGCTGTCGCTGCTGCACGTGCTCGCCTACGTGCGCAGCGCCGGTCGCGGGCACCTCACGCACCTCGCGCGCGTCGGCCGGGGCCACCAGCAGGAACAGCTGCGCGGCGGCGCGCAGTCGGTGCCGCTGGGGCTCGCGGCGCAGCTCGGCGAGCGGGTTCAGCTGGACGCCTGCGTGCGGAAGGTCGCGATCCGCCGCGACGGCGCGGTCACCCTGAGCGGGCCGCGCCTGCGCGCGAGCTGCCGGCGCGTCGTCGTGGCGCTGCCGCCGGCGCTCGCCGGCCGGTTGCACTGCGAGCCGGGCCTGCCAGTTGAGCGCGAGCGCGCCGCGCTCGCCTTCCAGGGCGGATCGGTGATCACCGCGTCGCTCGTCTACGACGCGCCGTTCTGGCGCGAGCAGGGGCTGAGCGGCTATGCGGCGACGTCGCACGGCGCCGTGCGCGGCGTGCTCGACGTCTCCCCGCCCGGCTCGCGCCTCGGGATCCTGCAGGCGTTCGTCGTCGCGGGCGCGGCGCGCGCGCTCGGACGCGTCCCGGAGGCGGAGCGGCGCGAGGCGGTGCTGAGCGGTCTCGCGCAGCTGTTCGGGCCGCGCGCGCGCACGCCGGAGCGCTGGTTCGAGAAGGACTGGAGCGCGGACGAGTGGACGCGCGGCTGCTACCACGGGATCGGCGCGCCGCGAGCCTGGACGACCCACGGCGCCGCGCTGCGCGCGCCCGTCGGGCCGCTGCACTGGGCCGGCAGCGAGACGGCCACATGGGGCCTCGGGACGATGGAAGGCGCGATCGACTCCGGCCGCCGCGCGGCGCGCGAGGTGGCGCAGGCGCTCGGGCTGGGGTAGGCGCAGCGCTACGCGCGCGCCAGCACCTCCTCGGCTGCGCGCCGGCCCGACAGGACGGCTCCGCTCATCGAGCCCATCCCGTCGAGCGCCGTCTCCGTGCCGGCCCAGTGGAGCGGGCCGACGGGCGCGCGCAGCAGCGGGCCGAGCGTGCTCCAGGCGCCCGGCGCGAGACAGCCGCCATGGCCGCCGCGCGCCCACGGGTCCGCCATCCAGTCGTGCTCGACGACCGCCTCGGGGGCGGCGGCGCGCGGGCCGAACAGCTGGGCGAGCGTCCCCGTCACGACGCCCCGGCGCTCCGCCGTCGTCAGCCGCGCCAGCGCAGGCGCGGCGCGCCCGACGGCGTAGGCGGCGAGCGCCCCCGGCCTGCCTTCCGGCGGCGACTCGTCGAGCACCACGCGCACGGCGCCGTCCGTCGCCGCGTGGCCGCACAGCCCCTGCTCGCGCCAGAACGGCTCGTCGTACAGCGCCACGAGCTTGTACGCCTGGCCGTGCGGCATCCGCTGCGCCAGCTGCTCGCGCGCCGGCACGAGCGGCTGCCAGCGGATGCGCGCGGCGAGCCCCGGCGTCGTCGCGACGATCGCCGCGCGTGCGCGCACGCGCACGGCGTGCGCCCGCGCCTCGACCCCGCCGTCCGCCGACCAGCGCAGCGCGCCGACCGGCTCCCCGCACAGGACGACCCCATCCCCCAGCTCCGCCGCGAGCAGCTCCGCGACGCGCTGCGGCCCGCCGCGCAGGCGATGGCTCTGGGCCGCGCCGCGCGTGCCCATCATCGCTCTGAAGCTGCCGTTCGCGGCCAGGAAGGCGGCCGCATGCAGGCACGACGTCTCGGCCAGATCGGCCGCGTAGAGCGGCTCGGCGGCGAGCCGCAGCAGCTCGCGGCCAGTGCGCGTGAGGAGCGTCCGACCGGCCCATGCGCCGAGCGTCTGCGCGTCGATCCGCCGCGCGCCGGGCGCCGCCCACGGGGCGGCGATCCCGACCCGGCCGGCGAGGCGGTCGAGTCGCTTGCGCGCGAGCGCGAACTCGAGCCCGCCCGGCAGCCAGCGCACCGGCAGCGCATCGCGGTGGCGGCCGCCGTAGCGCAGGGTGCGTCCGCGCATGCGCAGCAGCCGATCCCCGTCCGTGTGCGCGGGGAATGCCTCGACCCCCACCTCCGCCGCGAGCGCGACGATCGCGTGGTTGGCGACCGTCCCGTAGTGCGCGGGCGTGCAGTAGAGCCCGCCCAGCTCGATCGCGTCGCCGCCCGCCAGGCGATGGTCGAGCACGCGGCCGCCGACGCGGTCGCGCGCCTCCAGCACGACGACCTCGCTCCCGGCGGCGCGCAGCCGCCGCGCCGCCGACAGGCCGGCCAGCCCGCCGCCGACGACGACCACGTCGGCCTCGAGCCGGCGCCGGGCAGCCACGCGGTCAGCTCGACGTGGCGCGCAGGCGCCGCGCGAAGAGGCTCACGGCGTGCTCGTAGACGTCTTCGTCCAGGATCGACAGCCCGGAGACGATCACGAGCGCTCCGAGCATGCGCCCGGCGCGCAGGTGGACGGCATCTATGTAGCCCTGGACGAGCCCGTAGGAGCTGGTCGCGGTCGTCGTGAAGCGCATCGCCCTGCCGGCTCCGCCGCCGAACGCCTCGACGCGCACGAGCGAGAGCGGCTTCGCCGGTCCTTCGGCTTCCTTGCTGACGCGTCTGCGCACGTCGCGGTGCAGGCAGCGCAACGCGGCGCGCGAATTGATGCGGCCGTAGGCACGGCGAGTCGCGGCGACCGTGGGGAAGACGGCGACCGTCTCCTGCACGCCGACGTCGTCGAGCACGATGCGCTTGGAGCCGACGAGCGCCCGCGCGCCGACGAACGGGTCGGTGCCGTCGCAGCGCAGGTCGGTTGCGGGCGCACCCTGCTGGACCCATTCGTCCGGGAAGTCGGCCCGCCGCACGAGCGCGCGCCGGGCGAGCGCGCGATCGCCCACGTGGGTCGGGGCGGGTGGCGGCGCGGCGGTCGTGGCGGCGGCGGTACCGCCGTCATCCCCTCCGGCGCCCCCGCAGGCGGACAGCGCGGCGGTCGCCAGCAGCACCAGAACGACGATCCCCAGCAACCGTTTCATGCGTCCCCTCGCGCCGGCATTCAGCCGCGCCCTCGCCTTAATTAAGTCATGGCGGCGCGCGGAACCCCCCGATTCCGTTGATCCGACGTTACCAACTATGGACCGGCGATGCTAGAATTCGGCCGGTTGGGCACTCAGCGCACGAGGCGCAGGGATCTTGGGGGACAGGATGAGCAGGCGAACCGGCCACCGAGTGCGGTCGTTCCTGCAGTGCGCGAGCTGTCGCTTCGCGGCGCTGTACTTCATGCCGTTCTGCGCCGGCCTCGCGGCGGCCGGTGAGCCGCGCGCCGCGAGCGCGCTGCTCGGCGCCGCCTTCTGGCTCGTGCTGACGCTCGCGATAGAGGTGACGAACCGCCTGTCGGACCGCGTCGAGGACGCGGTCAACCGCCCGGAGCGGACCGCGCTCTGCGAGGCGGTCGGCTGGCGGCGGCTGGCGCGCCTGCAGCTGCTGCTGTGGGGGCTCGTGGCCGCGACGGCGAGCGCGTGGCTGGCGCTGGCGCCGAACGCACTGCTCGCACTGCTGCTCGCGAGCGGGGCCGGCTTCGGCCTCGCCTACTCGCGCGGCCCGCGGCTCGCGCGCAACCGCGCGATGGTGTTCGTGGTGCTGAGCGGCACGTTCGTCGGGCCGTTCTGCCTCGGCTTCGCCGCCGGGGATCCGCTCGCCGGCGTCGCGAGCGATGCGACGTTCGGCCAGCTCGGACCCTACGTGCCGCTGTTCTGGGTGCTGACGCTGTTCATCACGTGCCTCGCCGGCATCAAGGACATCACCGACCGCGCCGGCGACGAGGCGGTCGGCTACCGCAGCGCGTTCCTCGCGCTCGTCGAGCGCCACGGCACGGCCGCGCTGGTCATGCTCGCGACGTTCCCGTTCCTTGCGATCTCGGCGTTCGCCGCCGCCGGCTCGCTGCCGCTCCGCACGCTCGCGCTGCTCGCGCTGCTGCCGCCGTCGATCGTCGTCGCGCTCGCGGTGCGCGGCGCGCACGACCGTCCCGCCGATCAGCTGCTCGTGCGCGAGGCGCTCTACCAGCACTGGCTCGCGTTCACGACCGCGACGCTGCTGCTGTGCCTCCCGAGCGCGTTCCTGGCGGCGGGACTGCTCGGCTCCTGGGCCTACTGGATCCTCGCGTCGCGCTTCCTGCACTGGGGCCCGGCGCTGCGCCTCGCCGACCTCCCCCGCGTCGTCGCGCTCGCGTCCGCGCGCAGCGCCGTCGCCGTCGCTCCCGCCGTCCCGGCGGCCGCGGAGGGGGCCGCATGAGCGACGAGCCGACGCGCGAGCACGTCGTCGCGCTGCTGCGCGAGCTGCTCGGCGACATCCTCGAGCTGGCCCCAGAGGAGCTCGGGCTCGAGCAGGACCTGATCGACGAGCTCGACGCCGACTCCCTGCAGCGGCTCGAGCTGATGACCGAGCTCGAGCACGAGCTCGACGTGCGCCTCGACGCGAGAGCGTGGCGCGAGGCGCGCACGCTCGCGGAGCTCGCCGAGCTGACGATGCGCGAGCTCGCGGAGCCGCATCCGCGATGACCGCGCCCGCGATCGTCGTCACGGGGATCGGCGTGCGCGCGCCGCTGGGACCCGACGTCGACGCCTTCTGGAAGGGCGCGCTCGCCGGCGAGGTCGCGACCCGCGAGCTGACGCGCTTCGACACGACGCGGCTGTCGGGCGGGCGCGGCGGGGAGATGGCGGGCGTCGAGCCCGGCGAGGTCCCGCTCGCCGTTCAGCTCGCCGAGGAGGCGGCCGCCGCCGCGGTGCGCGACGCCGCGCTGACGCCCGACGCCGTCGCGTTCGAGCGCGTCGGCGTCTGCTTCGGCACCGTGATGGGGACGCGGCCCTCGGTCGAGCGCTGGCTCGCCGAAGACCCCGCCGAGCGCGCGGACGCGCGCACCGCCGCCTGGGCGGACCCGTCGCTCGTGAGCCGCGGACCGGCGCGGCGGCTCGGGCTCGGCGGGCCCAACTGCGTCGTCGCGACCGGCTGCGCCGCCGGCAACACGGCGATCGCCTGGGGCGCCGAAGCGCTGCGCGCGGGCCGCGCCGACGCGATGGTGGTCGGCGGCGCGGACGAGATCTCGCAGGCGATGCTGATGATGTTCGACAGCTTCCACCTGCTGTCGCCCGACGCCGTGCGACCGTTCGACCGTGCGCGCGTGGGCCTGCTGCTCGGCGAGGGCGCCGCCGCGTTCGTGCTCGAGCGCGAGGCCGACGCGCGAGCGCGCCATGCGCGCGTGCACGGGCGCATCCTCGGCCACAGCAACGTCGCCGACGCCTTCCACGCGACCGCGCCGCACCCGGAGGGGCGCGGAGCGATCCGCGCGATGCGGCGCGCGCTCGCGGACGCGGACGTCGAAGCGAGCGGCGTCGACCACGTGAGCGCGCACGGGACCGGGACCCCCGCCAACGACGTCGTCGAGGCGAAGGCGATCCGCAGCGTGCTCGGGAGCGCCGCCGACGACGTCCCGGTGACGGCGCTGAAGTCGATGCTCGGGCACTCGCAGGGCGCGGCGAGCGCGATCGAGGCGGCGGCCTGCCTGCTGTCGATTCGCGACGGGCTCGTGCCCCCGGTCGCCAACCACGACGAGCGCGACCCGGAATGCGAGATCGACGTCGTCGCGGGCGAGGCGCGCGCCAAGCCGGTGGCGGTCGCGCTCAGCAACGCGTTCGGCTTCGGCGGCAACATCGAGTGCGTCGTGTTCGGGGCGCCGTGAGCGCGGTTGCGCCCATCGAGGCGGCGGTGCACGCCGCGCCCGCGATCACCGGCGGCGCCGTCGTGACGGCCGCGCAGCTGGAGGCGCCGGAGGTCGCCGAGCTGCTGCGCGGCGAGCGGCTGCGCGCGGTCAGCCCCGAGGCGCGCCTGCTGCTCGCGGCCGCGCGGCTCGCGCTGCGCGATGCCGGGCTCTACGACGCCGTGCTCGCGATCGACCCGGACGAGCTCGGCATCGTCGTGGCGACGCGCTTCGCGGGCCTGCAGGACTACGTCGAGCTGTACCGCTCCGGGACCGAGGGCGAGCGGCCCCGGGTGAGACCGGCCCGCGGCCCGCAGACGGGCCTCACCGCCCCGGCGGCGGAGCTCAGCATCCGCCTGCCCGCCGCCGGCCCGAACGCGACCGTCTCCAGCGGCGCCGTCGGCGGCCTCGACGCGCTCCGCTATGCGGCCGACCAGCTCGCCGCCGGACGCGCGAGCGCGATGCTCGTGTGCGAGGCGGAGCCGGCGCCGCCGGTACTCGGCGGCACGCAGGAGGAACGCGCCGCGGTCGTCGTGCTCGAGACCGCGGCCGGCGCCCGCGCGCGCGGCACGATCCCGCGCGCGCTCGTCGCGAGTGTCGCGACGACCTTCGACCTCGCAGGCGCCGGCGATCCCGCCGGCGACGGCGCGATCGCCCGCCTCGTCGATGCCTCCACAGACCTCGGCGGCTCACGGCTCGTCCACGCCGGCGACGGCCACGCCGCCGGTACGGCGCTGCTCCACCCGAATCCGGATCGGGCGGGCTAGCCGGGCATGCAGAGCACGAGCACCAACGCCGCCGCCTTCTACGTCGACCGCCACGTGGCCGAGGGCCGCGCCGAGCGGCCGGCGCTGCTCGCCGACGACACGACCTGGAGCTACGGCGAGCTGCTCACGCGCGTCGAGCGCGCCGGCTGGCTGCTGCGCGCCGCAGGCGCCCAACCGGGCGACCGCGTCGTGATCGTCCTCCCCGACACGCTCGCGGCCGCCGCGCTGCTGCTCGGCGCGATGCGCATCGGCGCGATCCCGGCACCGGTCCACACGCGCCTGACCGACGAGGACTACGCCTTCATCTGCCAGGACGCGCAGCCGCGGATCGTCGCCACCGCCGGCGAGCACGTCGAGCGCCTGCAGGCGATCCGCGCACAGGCTGGATGCCCCGAGACGATCCTCGCGCTCGACGACGCGGACGTCGCGAGCGGCCTCGCCGAGCACAGCGAGCCCGCTCCGGCGACACCCGAGGATCCCGCACTGCTGCAGTACACGTCCGGCAGCACCGGCCGCCCGAAGGCGGTCGTCCACCTCCACCGCGGCCTGCTCGCGCTGCCCGACGGCTTCGGCCGCCGGCTCGCGCTCACCGACGAGGACCTCTGCTTCTCGGCCGCGAAGCTGTCGTTCGGCTACGGCCTCGGCAACTCGCTGCTGTTCCCGCTGGCCGCCGGCGCGTCCGCGCTGCTGCGCGCCGAGGCCTCCGAGCCGGTGGCGATCCTCGAGACGATCGCCAGAGCCCGTCCGACCGTCTTCTTCGGCGGCCCCGCGCTGTACACGGCGATGCTCGCGGTCCACGATCCGGCGGACCCGTTCGACCTCTCGAGCGTGCGGCTGTACGTGTCGGCCGGCGAGACGCTCGCGGCGTCGCTGTTCGAGCGCTGGCGGGCGACCTTCGGCCAGCCGATCCTCGACGGCCTCGGCTCGACCGAGTGCCTGCACGTGTTTGCCTGCGGCGAGCCGCCCGACCTGCGGCCCGGCTCGCTCGGCACCGCCGTCCCTCCGTACGAGGTCCGGCTGCTCGACGAGGCCGGCGAGCCCGTGCCGCCTGAGGAGCCGGGGCACGTGCACGTGCGCGGGCCGGCCAACGGCGCGCGCTACTGGGAGCGCCCGAACGCCACCCGCAGAGCGATGCTCCCGGACGGCTGGATCCGCACCGGCGACCTGATGACGCAGGCGGCGGACGGGACGTTCGCCTACGTCGGGCGCAGCGACGACGTCTTCAAGGTGCGCGGGATGAAGGTCGCGCCGCTGGAGATCGAGGCGTGCCTGAACGCGCACCCGGCCGTCGCGGAGAGCGCCGTGACGGCGGTCGCCGACCGCAGCGGCGTGACGATCGCGTGCGCGTGCGTGCGCCTGGCGCCCGCCTTCGAGCCGTCGAACGAGCTCGCGCGGACGCTGCGCGCCCACACCCGCACCGAGCTCGCGCCGCACAAGGTCCCTCGCCTCGTGCGCTTCGTCGAGCAGCTGCCGCGCACGGGGACCGGAAAGCTCAGCCGCCGCGACCTCGCCGCCCTTGCCACCGCCACCGCCACCGACCACGACCGACGAAGAGGGACCATGCTCGTTGAATCGGAACCGCACGACGACGGCGCGCCGGCGCCGCTCGAGGCGCGCGGCCTGTCGCGCCGCTTCCACCAGGGTGAGACGGAGATCCGCGCCGTCGACGGCGTCGACCTGACGATCGCCAAGGGCGAGCTCGTCGCCGTGATGGGGCCGTCCGGCTCGGGCAAGTCGACGCTGCTGCACCTGCTCGGCGGGATCGACCGTCCGGACGCCGGCGAGGTGCTGATCGAGGGCCGCGGGATCTCGGGGCTGTCGGCGCAGGAGCTGGCGCTCGTGCGCCGCCGCCGGCTCGGCTTCCTGCTGCAGTTCTTCAGCCTGCTGCCGACGCTGACGGCGCAGGAGAACGTCGCCTTCCCGCTGCTGCTCGACGGCGTGCGCGACGCGACCCCGCGCGCGCTGAAGGCGCTCGCGCACGTCGGCATGGAGGCGCGCGCCCGGCACCGCCCCGGGGAGCTGTCCGGCGGCGAGCAGCAGCGCGTCGCCCTCGCGCGAGCGCTCGTGGTGGAGCCGGCGCTCGTGCTGGCGGACGAGCCGACCGGCAACCTCGACTCGGTGACCGGGCGCGAGATCCTCGCGCTGCTGCGCACCGCCGCCGACGAAGGCCAGAGCGTCGTCGTCGTGACCCACGACCCGCATGCGGCCGAGCAGGCCGACCGGATCGTGCGGATGGCCGACGGCCGCCTGTCGGAGGCCGGCGCGGCGAGCCCGGCGAGCGCATGAGGGCACTGCGCGGGCAGCTCGTCGCGACGTGGGCGATCTTCCGCCTGCTGAACCTGCGCGAGCTGACGCGGCGGCGGCGGCGCACCGTCCTGACGCTGCTCGGCATCGCCGCGGCGGTGAGCCTCGTGATCGCGATCACGCTCGTCAACGCGACGGTGCGCGGCACCGTCGACGAGACCGCGGTCGGGCTCGCCGGCGCGGCGCAGCTCGAAGTGCGACCGTTCGGAGCAGCCTTCCTCGCCCCCGGCGCGGTCGCGAGGACGAACGCGGCGCCCGGCGTCGCCGCGGTCGTGCCAACGGCGCAGCAGGTCACACGCATGCAGCACGGCGATGCGGCCGCGCGCGTGCTCGTCGCGGGCGTGCCGCCGAGCGTCACGCGGCTCTTCCCCGACGGCTTCGGCGACGCGACCTCCGCGGTCGTGCACCCGGCGCCCGGGACGGTCGTGCTCTCGGAGCATCTCGCGGAGACGCTGGGCGCGCGCGCCGGCGACGCAGTGACGGTCTCGACGCCGAACGGGCTGCGGCGGCTGTTCGTGTCCGGGGTGCTGCCGCGCGGACCGCTGTCGAGCGTCAACGGCGGCGACCTCGCGCTCACCGGCCTGAGCGTCGCCCAGCGCGTCTTCGACCGCCCCGGCGAGGTCGACCGCCTGTACCTGACCGTCCCCCCCGGGACAGACGTTGGCGCCCTGCGCG
Organism: uncultured Actinomycetes bacterium; assembly: GCA_963812435.1. Classification (GTDB taxonomy): domain Bacteria; phylum Actinomycetota; class Thermoleophilia; order Solirubrobacterales; family Solirubrobacteraceae; genus Conexibacter. The sequence continues at coordinate 919,579 of CAWEUZ010000002.1, read as the reverse complement.
CGCAGTTGAGAAGAAGCCTCTACGGGAAGGCGCTGGTGGGCGATCCCGGCGCCAGCGCCCAGCCGTACCTGCACACGTTCGACGGGATCGCCGCGAGCACGCAGCAGATCCGCGCGGTCGCGCTGCTCGTGGCGCTGTTCCTCGTGCTCAACACGATGGCGATGTCGCTCGCCGAGCGGCGCTCGGACGTCGCGCTGCTGGCAACCGGCGGGGCGCAGCGGCTGCAGATCATGACCGCGTTCGTGGCCGAGGCGGCGCTGATCGGCGTCGCCGGCGGGCTGCTGGGGACGGGCGTCGGGCTGCTGCTCGCGAAGGGCCTCGTGCGCCAGGCCGAAGACGTCTACCAGAGCGTGCTGCCGATCACCGCCGCGGGATCCGTCCACCTGACCGCGAGACAGCTGGTGGTCGGCGTCGGCAGCGGCGCGGTCGTCGCGATGGCCGGCGCGGCGATCGCGGCACGGCGGATCCTGCGGATGACGCCGATCGACGCGCTCCGCCCCGAGCCGTCGTACGGCGGCGCGGGCGGCGCGGGCGCGCTGCGCACGCGCCGGCGGCTGGCGCTCGGCGGCCTCGCCGCGACGGGCTGCGCCGCATTGCTCGTCGCGCTCGCGCCGCTGGGGTCGCGCCCGGCGCTGTTCGGGCTGGCGCTGCTGCTGACGCTCGCGGGGGCGGTGCAGCTGCTGCCGCTGATGGTGAGCGCGCTGACGGGCGCGAGCCGGCGCGTGTGGCCGCGGCTGTTCGGGCTGCGCGGACGGCTGGCGTCAGACGGGCTGGTGCGCGTGCCGGGCCGCACGACGATCGCGGCCGGCACGCTCGGCCTGACGATCGCGCTGGTCGTCGCGAGCTCGAGCGGGCTCGGCTCGTTCCGGCGCGAGGTCAACCGGGCGGCGACGACGTGGTACACGTCGCCGCTGTACGTGCGCGCGAACGGCGAGGGGCTGCTGGCGTCCGACCAGCCGCTGCCGGTGGCGCTGCGCACGCGGCTGGCGAATGTCGAGGGCGTGCGCGCCGCGTACCCGATGCGCGCCGCGCTGCTGGAGAGACGCGGCAGACAGCTCGGCGTGCTCGCCTGGCCGATAGCGGAGGCGGCGCGCAACGGCGACGAAGTGACGGGCGACGTGCCGGCGTCGGATCACAGCCTGGTGGCGGCGATGGGCCGCGGCGACGTCGTCGTCTCGCGCCTCACCGCACGGCGCAACGACCTGGAGATCGGCGACACGGTGCACGTCGCCGTCGCGGGCGCGAACCGGCCGTTCAGAGTCGCCGGCGTGTTCAACGACCTCGCGTCGACCGACGCGGTGTACCTCGAGCACAGCGTCTACACGCGGCTCTCGCACGACAGAGACGCCGACCGCTTCGCGCTGGTGCTCGACCCGGGCGCGGATCGCGACGAGGTGGCCGCTCGCGTGCAGCGGTTCCTGGACGCGAACGGCCTGCCGGGCACGGTGGCGACGAGCGGCAAGATGGAGAGCTACGTGCTGGAACTCGTCAACGGCGTCTTCTCGCTGGCGAACGGCGCTCAGCTGGCGGCGTTGCTGATCGCCGCGATGGTCGTCCTCAACACGATGTTGACGGTGACGTTCGAGCGCCGGCGCGAGCAGGGGATCCAGCGCATGCTCGGGATGACGGGGCGGCAGCTGTCCGGCGCGGTCGTGCTCGAGGCGGTCGTGATGTCGTGCGTCGGCGCGGCATTGGCGGTGGTGCTCGGGCTCGTGCTCGGCGCGCTGATCACGATCGGGATCGAGAACCAGCTGGCGTGGCACGTGGCGTTCCGTCCGGCGGTCGGCGCGACCGTGCTCGCGGCCGTCCTGGCGGTCCTGATCGGCGCGGCGGCGGCCTGCTATCCCAGCTGGCTCGCGACGCGGCCGCCGTTGGTGGAGCTGCTGCGGGCGGAGTGAGCTATGCGCGCTACGCGCGGAAGACGACCCGTGCACCGCGCGACGGCAGCAGTGTGAGGCCGTAGAGCCGCGCCCGCTCCGGAGGTCCGGGCGCGGCCGTCGGCACACGCTGCAGCGCGGTGCGGATGACGACCTGCATCAGCAGCGTGGTGAGCGAGGCGGCGATGCAGCGCCGCACGCCGCCCCCGAACGGGACGAACGCGTAGGAGACGGGTCTGCTCGCGGGGGCGAGGAAGCGCTCGGGCCGGAACGCGAGCGGGTCCTCCCACACGCCGGCGCGCCGCTGGGCGACAGCGCACATCGCGCTGACGACGGTGCCGGACGGGAGGAGGTGGTCGCCGAGCTGGAGCGGAGCGATGGTCGTGCGGGGTGCGTCGAGTATCGGCGGGCGCAGGCGAAGCGTCTCGTTGACGACGGCATCGAGGTACGCGGCTCCGTCTCCGTTGCCGCCGGCCAGCTCCGCTACGAGTCGCTCACGCACGGCGGGCGAGCGCGAGATCCGCTCAATTGACCATGCGAGTGCAGCCGACATCGATTCATGACCGACGAGCACGAGCCCGACGAGCTGGTCGCGGACCTCGGCGTCAGTGAGCGGGTCGCCGCGGTCGTCCCGCGCTTCGACGAGCAGCGAGAGCGCGTCGCCCGCCGGCTCCGCCCCGCCCGCCGGCGTCGCGGCACGGCGGCGCGCGATCTGCTCCAGCAACAGCCGGTTGACCGTGTCGCGCCGGCGCTTGAGCGCGCCGCCCGGGTTGAGACAGCCTGGGCGCTTCCACAACGTGGGCGCGAGCAGCATCAGGACGAGCCGCGGATCGTCGCTGCGCCCGACCTCGTCGCGCAGCCGCGCGAACCGCGCGGGCTCCATCGGGCCGAACACGAGCCGGCAGATGACCTCCAGGGCGATGCGGCGCATCGCGGGGAGGAGAGCGATCGGCGCGTCACGCGGCAGGCAGCTCAGCTCGGCGTCGGCGACGGCTGCCATCTGCTGGCCCCAGCGCGCCATGAGGCCGCCGCGGAAGGCCGGCAGCAGCGTGCGCCGCTGTCGGCGGTGGTCGTCGCCGGTGGCGAACACCATCGCGAACTCGCCCATCATCGGCGCGATCGGCGAGCTGTCGGGACCGTCCGGAAAGCGGTCGGGAACCACGGTGAGGATCGTCTGCACGTCGCGCGGCTCGACGGCCGCGACGAAGGTGCCGACCAGCGGCATCCTCAGCGTGAAGACGGAGCCGTAGCGCTCCGCGCATGCCGCGACGAAGGCCAGCGGTTCGCGCTGGTAGCGGGCGATCTGCCACGCCCGCGGTTGCCTTGGCCCGGGCGGGAGGGCTGTGGACGGCGACATCTGTTCCCCCTCGACGAACTGCGCAGAGCAGGCTACCGGAAGCCAGTCCGTAAAGAAACCGGTTAATCGGTCTCGTCGCGATTTTCGTTGTTATCGGTGTCTTGACGCCCCCGCATGTTGGCTGTACCGTAATTACACGGCGTATCGGGGGTCAGGGGTGTCGGGCACCGCGACGCTTCGCACTCCTTGGCGAGCACTCCGCTCGCCTCAACTCAAAGGACCAGCCATGCGCACTCGCAGCAAGTTTTTGCTCGCGGGTCTCGCCGCGGCACTCCTGCTCTCGATTGCAGTCACGAGCGCAACCGCAGGCCGACTCAGCGTCAGCAGCAGATCGTTCACTATAACGTGGAACAGTCTCAACCTGAGCACCACCGGCGGCATCGGACCCATAAGATGCCCCACCACCCTTTCGGGCACGTTCCATTCCGCCACTATGAGCAAGATCACGGGCGCCCTAGTCGGCTCCGTGAACAGAGGAACCATCAACAACGCAGGCTGCACGGGCGGCAGAGCGACGGTCAACCAGGAAGCCCTCCCCTGGCACGTCCGCTACCGCGCCTTCCGCGGAACCCTACCGACAATATCCGGTGTGGACTTCAGTCTCGTCGGAGGCAAGTTCACCACGGAAGCCTCCGGCCTTTCATGCACATCCATCACCACGGCCGCAAACCCCCTGGTGGGCATAGTAAATCTCGGGAGTGGCAGAGTCACGTCCCTTACGCCTGACCCAAGCGCCATCATACCTCTTAGAGGGGCATTCCTCTGCGGCTTTAGCGGGAGCGGCACCTTTGAAGGTACGTCAAGCAGCGTGACGGCCCTCACCATCACCCTAATATGAGGCCCCTTGGTGGAGGCATCGGACGAACGATGCCTCCACCACTGCCGCGTTGGGTCTTTACCGACCGGAACCAGCGCTGCACAAGTCCGTTCTCCCGTGATCGGCCGCACCGGGGGTCAGGGGTGAACTCCGCGACGCCGAATGCTCCTTGGCGAGCAATCCGCTCGCCCCTACTCAAAGGACTACTCCATATGCGCACTCGCAGCAAACTCCTGCTCGCGGGCCTCGCCGCGGCACTCCTGCTCTCGATCGCAGTCACGAGCGCAACCGCAGGCCGACTCAGAGTCAGCAGCACAACATTTACCATAACGTGGACATCGCTCAACTTCAGCACCACCGGAGGCATCGGACCCATAAGATGTCCCGTCACCATCAACGGTAACTTCCATTCAGCCACGATCAACAAGGTAACCGGCGCGCTAGTTGGCTTCGTCAACAGAGCCACCGTCAACGGGGCGGGCTGCACCGGCGGGAGAGCAACCATCAATCAGGAAGCACTCCCCTGGCACATTCGCTATCGCGCCTTCCGTGGAGCCCTACCGGCGATAACGGGGGTTGACTTCAGCACCGTCGGAGCCAAGTGGACCGCGGAAGCAGCCGGCCTCTCATGCACAACCATTACGACCGCTGCCAACCCTGAGGTGGGGATAGCAAACCTGTCCAGCGGGAGAGTCACGTCGCTCACCCCTGATGGGAGCGCCGTCATACCCCTCAGAGGGACATTCCCCTGCGGATTTGCCGGCAACGGCGCCTTCGAAAATCAGTCAACGTCCGTGACGGCCATTACCATCACCCTAATATAGGTTCTACGGAGGCATCCGCTGGATGCCTCCCTGGCAGCCTCTCGTGCCACAGGCTGGCCGGCTCCGGGAGGGCATCCTGCGATGCCCTCCCGCGGCACGACCTGAACGACGGAAGCCCCGCCGGTGGCGGGGCTTCCGTGAGGTGGGCGCGGGTGGTTTCGAACCACCGACCTCTCGCGTGTGAAGCGAGCGCTCTCCCACTGAGCTACGCGCCCAGCACCGGGCATTCTAAGGCGTTGCGTCGCGAATCGGCATGTGGTCTCTTCGACCGCGCCTGCGCAGCTCCGGAACACACGAGGGGGTGGCACCATCCGGTGCCACCCCCTCGCCCTGCAACCCGTGTGCGCCCGTGCTTCAGCCCTTGGGACAGCCGCGGATCTTGAGGCGCTGCTCGAGCTGGCTCACGCGGCCGTTCTGGCCGATGAAGTCGAGCTCGGCCTTTTCCGCTCTCGCTCTCGCCGTGCACAGGTTCGCGGCTGCTCCGACGGTCCCTCTGGCGCCGGGCGCGAGCTTCAACGTGAAGCTCTTGACCGGCACGTCGGGGATCGCGTCGAACGTCGTCGCGAGGTACTTGCTCTGCGGGATCGTGATTCTGCCGATCAGATCGAAGTCGACCTGACCCCGGAGCGCGATGAACAGATCCGGCAGCGGATGCCCGTTCTTGACGAAGTACACGTTCCCGCGCAGCGGATCTCTCAGGAGCGGTGTGATCGCCGAGGCCGTACCCGCGCGTGCCGCCTCGCATCTGTGCGCCTCATAGACCGCACGCGTGCACGCTCTGTTGATCACCGTCAGTCGCGCGTTGATCGACGTCGGCAGCTTCACCCGGACGTATCTCAGGTTCGCGCTTCTCGACGGCATCGACAGCGTCGTCGTCAACGGCACCGTCGCGTTTCTGTACGTGTGCCCGGCCGACCCCACCGACACGCCGAATCTCGGCTTGAACGGCAGGCTCGCGCAATCGCCGACCTGGAAGGGCGACGACACCGCGGCCGTCCTGCCCTCCGTCGACGTCAGCGTCCCGCGAATCGTCTTCTTCGCACAGCTCGTCGGGTTCACGATGAAGTCCGACCGATCCACGTTCACGCGCACGTCGCGCACATCGAGCGGAATGCCCTGCAGGATCCGCGGCAGGCGGTCCGAGACCACTCTCAGCTCCGCCGTGTGCTTGTCGACGAAGACCGCGGACCGCACCACGACGTTCCCGAGATCGAAGGGACCGGCGACTGCGGGCACGACGATCGAGATCCCGAACGGCGCACCCTTGTACGGACCGGTCAGGTACGCCCGACCCGCATCGATGTAGAACGGATCCGTTCCAGCGCCGGCCCCGACCGTGACCCGCCCGATTCTCGAGGCCTCGGAGCAGCTGCCGGCCTTCGCATCGCCCTCCGAGCACAACGGAACGTTGGCGATCTTGCCCGTCAGACCGTTCGGCATGTTCACCTCGACGGCCTGGAACTCATCATCCTCATCGCCGCGCGAGAAGGAGAGGTACAGCGGGTTGGATCTCGCCGCGACCGGATTCAGCGCCTTGGCCGTGAAGCTGGGCGAGAAGTGGGCCGGCGGGCACGCGCCGCCCCGGCCGTCGTGGGAGAGCGTGAACGTGCTGTTCGCCGGCACGATCTTCCCGCTCCACCCCGTCAGCAGCGACGTCGTCGTGTAGGTCCCGCACTGCCGCGGAGTCGCCAGCGGCGCCGTCGGTCCGCCGTTGAACTCCAGGTGCAGTCTCGAGAACGGCAGCTGCGGGTTGTCGTCGAACGTCGTCGTCAGCTGACCTGTGACCGGATCCGGATCGACGTGCCCCGCCAGCTTGACCACCACACCGGGGCCGTGGGCCACGATGTAGATCGCCAGCAGCGAGTCGAACGGGTTGTCGTGCGGTGCTGCCAGGAACACGTCGCCCGTCAACGGATCGGGCAGCAGCGGCGTGTCGATCGTCACCGAGCCCACCTTTGCGTTCTCCGGGCACGCCGGCTCGGCGTCGGTTCTGAGCGCGATCTGCGCCGAGCTGCACGCCGCCAGACCATGCGCGGAGGACGGCGAGACTCTCACGCCCGCCGGCAGCGTCACCACAGCGGTTCTCAGATCCGACTGCGCCAGCACGTCCGGATCGTCCGTCTGCGGGATCGACAGGTCGAACGAGAACCCGGACGGAGACGCTGTCTTCGGGGGAGCCGCCGGCGAACCCGACAGTGCGGGATCGAATGGCACCGTCACGCACCCCTCGGTGCTCCGCACCTGGCCCCACTGGCTCGGCGGGAACGGGTACCCGAGCGGGTCATGCGTCGTGAACGACGCCTCCTTGAACACACCCGGGTTCTGCCATGAATCCGTCCGCAGTCTCAACGTCAAGCCCTGATCTGGATCGGGGCACGAGGTCGGATTCCGCAGGAACGCCGTCAGCGGAGCGCTGCTCGTGCAATGCGGGCCCTGCAAGGAAGGCGCGGACTGGCCCGAGCAGGCCCGCTCGAGGTCATGGCTGGATTCCGCCGGCACGCCCCAGAACGTCACGGTGGTGCCCGCGAGTCCAAGCCCCTCCGGTGCGTTCCGGGCAGCGACCGTCAATCCGTAGTCGCCGCCGCTCCGGACCTGGGCGTCGAGCACGACCACCGAGCCGATCGCATTGAAGCCGAAGCGCGCGGGCACATCCCCGGGGGGTTTGATGTTGAACACCGGCAGCGGCCCGTAGATGCTGTTGCCGGTCGTGATGTTCGCGAAGCGGACGACGGTCGTGCCGACCTGCGATGCCGGCGGACACGTCGGCAGAGCCTCCACGCCCTCGGCGTTGGCGAGCTGCGACAGCGAGCACTGCGGCACACCGGTCGGATCGCCGACCAGGCCCGGGGGCAGGTCGACGATGACGTCCTTCACCGCGTCGACCGGATACGCACCGTCGATCAGCGGATCTCTGTTGTCGATCGTGTTGAAGTCGATCGAGGTGGAGATCGAGTACGGGTGCCCGCCCGCCTGCGTCAGCGGATCGCCTGCAGCATTGGCCGTCACGAGCCCGTCGAAGGCCTCGACCCCGAAGCTCGGCGGTCCGCCGATCTGCGTGGGGTCGACCGTGCTGACGGTGGGGATGCCACCGCCCGAGATCCGGAAGTCGGCCGTCAGCACGCCGGAGGCGCTCGGGTCGACGGCCACGGACAGCCGGAGCGCCTCAGAGCGCTGAGGGTTCAGCGTCGCGGATGTGGCGCAGATGATTCTGTGCTCGCCGACGGCCGATCTCACACCGTCGCTTGCCGTGCACGAATACGTGAACTGGTTCGAGTGGATTGCCAGCGCGTTGGCGACCGTCAAGCCTGGCGGCAGCGTCACCCGAAGGATCGTGCGCGAGCCGTCCGTCGGCGTGTCGCCCACGTTTCGCGCCTCGACGGTGTAGCGCAGGATCGCGCCGGGGGCCGCCGTGGTCGGCGCGACCGAGTCGATTCTCCACTGAGCGGCGCCAGCGGACCACGCCCACGCGAGGGACAGGAGGGCACTCAGAACGAGCGCCGCGGCGAGGGCGGGAACGCGCCCGCTGATGCGTGACCGTGTCACTTTGCCCTCCCGTGCTGGCGCTTGCCATGGCGCTTAGCCGCATTGTGCTTGCGTCTCACACATCTGAGCTTGCCTCTCACGCGTCTCTTCACCAGGCCTCTCTTGCATCTGACCGATCTGACCGGCTTCGCGTGCGGCTTCAATGCCCCCGGCAGATCGCCGTTGCCAGCGAAGGAGTCGCTGCCGCCCTGGGGTACGATCGGCGCCGCGGCCGGTGGCCCCTGGCAGGAGGCCCCAGAGCATCTCGGCGGGGCCGGAACCGGATCGGGGAACCCTCCGCCGACGCGCGCGTCATAGATGTCGTAGCTGCTGTCGGTGTCCCAGCCCACGAGACGCTCACGTGTGACGAAGAACACGTCCCTGCCGTCTGTGCTCGCGTCCATGAAGTACGAGTCCGATGGCTCGATGCCGCTCGTGATCAGATGCAGCTGCCCAGTCGGCACGTCGTATTGGTAGACGTCGTCCTTGCCGTTTGCGTCCTGCGTGAGCAGCGGCTCCCCGGTCGTGAAGAACACGCGGGTGCCGTCGTCGCTGATCGCGTGATTCAGATGCCAGGTGGTGTTCGCGGCGCTCGAGACGCGCAGTCCGCTCGCGGCCTCTGTGGTCGGCGGCGTTCTGTCCGCCTTGCACGACGCGCAGGTGAGCGTCGCGGTGTCGGCGTCGTAGAGATACATCTCGCGGCAGCCTGATCCATACGACGTCTGGCACGGGCCATGGTCGAGTCTCAGCGAGAAGCCGCTTCCATCGTGCACGCTGAACAGCAGGAACCGTCCGTCCGGCGTCACTCGAGCTTGCGGCGGGCTGATCTGGAAGTTGCCTGCCGTGGTCATCAGCTCGGTCATCCCGTCCACCGAGATTCTTCCGATGAAGGCGACCGCCCCGTCGTGCCACACGTACAGTCCGCTGTCGCCTCTCAGCAGAGGCGCGCCGGCGACCATCTGCCCGACCGCGACGAAGTACACGTATCTGCCGTTCGCGCTGGCGGCGACGACGCCCTGGAGCGAATCGACGATGTCATCCCCCCCGCCCAGCTCATTGTCGGGGTTGATCAGCGTCAGGTTGTGAGGATCGGACGCCGGCTTCGTCGCGTCGTACAGGTACAGCTTCCCGTCGCCGTTGATCGGCGCATCGTCCGTGAGCGCTTGGGAGCTGCTGAAGAAGATGCGAGACCCGTCGACCGAGGCGCCCCAGTACGCCGCGCCCTGGTACGCGTCGGGCGCGGGGTCCGGTCTGTTGTCGCCGCCGCAGGTCGGGTCGGGGTGGGCCGGGTCGGGGCCCGCACAGTCGGTCCGCTCCGACGCAGTGAGCTCGTCACTCGTCGTGTTCGCCGTCCGCATGTAGATTCTGCCGACGCGCCCGAAGAAACCGTCCGGCGCGGTGAAGAAGATCCGCGAGCCGTCCGTAGACATCACGTTGACGGGGCGGCTCGCGCCGCCAATCGTTCCGACGCCTCGCCCGGGCAGCGACCAGAAGGCGGGAACGCATCTCGGGCCCGTCCCGCCGCACGACGTGTCCGGAGCCTGGGGGACGTATCCCACATAGCTCAGCTGACCGTCGTTCCAGGCGTACGTACGCGGTCCGAAGCCGTTGGCCACCTCGGGCTCGGACGTCAGGCTCATCTGCGACTCGAACACGACGTGCTCGAAGTCGCTCGACGCGCCGGCATAGCCGGGCACGCCGCTCGAGTCCGTGAGCGCGGGAAGTGGAGTGCTCGTCGCGTCGCACAGCGGGCACGGGCTCGCAAGCCGATAGGTGCCCGGACCGGAGGTGCGCAGGTTGTCGCGCACGTAGAGGTTGGACGTGTGCGCGACGTTCGGGTCGGCCGTGAGCGGACTCCACGATCGGAAGACGCCCTGATCGAGATCGCTGGAGAAATCGCCGACGTACAGGGGATCGGAGTTCAGCACCGCGTTGACGCCCATCGGCGCCTGCTCGGGCGTGATCGCGTGCGTGGACCAGCCGTTGTTCCCCGGCTGACTGGCCGTGCTTCGCTCGCTCATGTAGTCGACGGCGACTCCCGTCCCCACGGCGTCGCCGAATGCGCCCAGGGACGAGAACGCCACGGCGTCGCCGTCGTCCGCCGCCCGGGTGCGCTGCGTGTCCGGGCGGATGTCCGCGCCGTTCTTGTTGACCGCAGGCGAGACCAGCTCATACGCCCGACCGTCCGGGAGCGACGCGGCCGCCATCGCCGTCGCGGCGCCACCGCCGACTGCGATCGTGGCGCACATGCCGCACGCCACGACTTTGGCGCGCAGCATGCCCGCCGATGTCCGACACCGCATCTCTCCTCCTCACGTTTGCCAGCGCCTCTCAGGGTTCCCGTCGTCGGCGCCTGCGGGGTCACGATAAACGCCCGTGGCTCTCGATGCAACCCGGATGCGCACCGCGCTAATTACGACTTTCAGGTTTGTCATCCTCCTGACCTTCCGCTTTCGCGTTTCTTGACGCTCGCCCCCGGCGGTCCTTACGGTCGCTTGGAGCCAGTCCGCAGCGCTGGATGTGGATGGGGCATCGTGGGAGCCTCGCGCGATCCATCGCGCCTCCAAGAGCCCGCGGTGGACTGGTAACGGTCGAGACGAAAGGGGGAAACGCGTGCCGTGCGGCTCGATGCCGCACGCACATCTCAGCCACCCGTGCCGCCAGATGTGCGGTGTCGAATCGCTGTGACGGCCGGGCCGAGAGGCAATACCCGTACCTGTCACAGCGCTCCTTGCGGGCCATGCCCGCCACTCATTAAAAGGACTGATTAAATGCGTACTCGCAGCAAGGTTCTGCTCGTGGCCCTGACGGCCGCGCTCATGCTCTCAATGGCAGTTGCAAGCGCTAGCGCGAACAGACTCAGAATTAGCTCCACGGCCTTTACCATAACCTGGGCTTCTCTCAATCTGAGCACGACCGGCGGCGTCGGCCCGATAAGATGCCCCGTCACGCTCTCTGGCAACTTCCACTCAGCGACCATCTCGAAGGTGGCCGGTGCCCTAGTCGGCCTCATGAACAGAGGCACCGCCAACACCGCTGGCTGCACCGGTGGTAGAGCGACCGTCAACCAGGAAGCGCTCCCGTGGCACATTCGCTACCGCGCGTTCCGCGGCACGCTACCGAACATAACGGGCGTCGACCTCGGCCTCGTCAACGCCAAGTTCACGGTCAACGCAAGCGGTCTCGAATGCACCACGACGACGACCGCCGCCAACCCGGCCGTCGGCATAGCGAACCTCTCCTCCGGGAGACTCACCAGCCTCACGCCGGATCCGAATGCCACGATACCGCTCAGAGGAGCCTTCCTCTGCGGCTTCGGCGGCAACGGCACGTTCGAAGGTACGTCGTCGAGCGTCACGGCGCTCACCGTCACCCTAATATAAGCATTACCTAGATACACCCTTGTGGGGGCCGTCCATCTGGACGGCCCCCACTCTTTAACCAGGCACCGAGCATCGCATCCCGGTCGCTTGACGAACCGGTTGATAGAGGTTTACGCTTCATCCGGGGGAAGTTGAGCCCGATGCGCCCATAAGGAGGATGCGCGGATGACGCGTGCCGGCCTCCGCACGCACATATAGCGCGCCACGACTCAAGTCGTGGCGCTATCGCATCGACAAGGAGCGACTCATGCGCATTCGCAGCAGACTCCTGCTTGCCGCGCTGGTTTCATCTCTCTTGCTCTCATTCTCGGTGGCGAGCGCCACAGCGGGCAGGCTCAGCGTCTCCAGCAGATCGTTCACCATAGTCTGGACGAGTCTCACCAAGAGCACCACGGGAGGCGTCGGACCGATAAGATGCCCAGTGACGCTCAGCGGCAGCTACCATTCGGCCACCTTCGCGAAGGTGATCGGTGTTCTAATCGGGTATACGAACAGAGCCAGCGTGGCGGGGCCCTCTTGCACAGGCGGCAGAGTTACGATCAATCAGGAATCGCTTCCGTGGCACGTGCAGTACGAGGGCTTCAGAGGAACGCTACCGAACATACCTGAATTCGACGTAGGGCTCGTCCGGGCCAAGCTAACGATAGATTCGGGCGGCATAGTATGCACAGCTCAGTCGACCGCCGCGAACCCATGGATCTTCCTCTGGAACCTTTCGAGCGGAAGAGCCACGAGCGTCACTCCGGACAGAACCGCAACGATACCGCTCAGAGGAGCCTTCCTCTGCGGATTTGCCGGTAACTCCACGATCGAAGGCACCTCGTCCTCGGTGACGGCGAGCACCATAACCCTAATATGAGTTGATCAGTGAAGTGCAGGTCACCCCATGGGTGGCCTGCACGTGTCACACGACAAGTCCTCGTCGCCGCGCCCGAGTCCGCCGATCCCACGCCGCGAGCGCGACCAGCCCGGCCAACCCCAGCAGGGTCAGCACCAGTCCCACTCGCAATCCCGGCACGCGATACCGCCACTCGACCGTGTGCGCACCGGAGTCGACGACCACGCCGCGCATCAGGTCGTTGACGCGCACCGGCCGCGCGTCGCGGCCGTCGACCGTGACGCTCCACCCGGGTGTGAGGTTGTCGTTCAGGACGACCAGGCCTCGTCGCGGCATGCGCGCGTGCAGGACAACCCGCGCATTCGAAGGGTCCTCGACGGTCACGTCGCCGGGTGAGCCGGAGGCGGCGGCCAGCGCGTCCGACACCCCGGGCTCGCCCCGCTCCACCACGACTTCGCGGCGCGGATCGAATCTCGGGTCCACCAGCGTCGCCCGCGTCTCGTCCTCGCCGGGCACGATCCGCACGATCGGCGCTGCCAGCGCGCGCGGCGCCGCACGCGCGTTCTCGAACACGCGTGCGTCAGGGCCGTCGTAGACGACCCGCAGCGCCCGCTCCGGAGCTTCGTCCACTTCGGGACGCTGCACGCCCGGGCCCGCGATCACGTATCGCGCCCCCATGGTGCTCGCCACCTGCAGCACCGTCGGGCTCAGAGAGCCGACCGAGAAGGCCATCCAGTCCAGCTGTTCCGGTTCCGCCACTCTCCAGAGCCGGAGCATCCGCGGCGACGGCTGCGGCGGGTCGTAGCCGCGGATGTCGTGCAGGCCGTACGTCAACGTCCAGTCGTTGACCAGCGTCGAGCCTATGCCCAGTATCCGACCGTCGTCGCGGTGCCGTTGGAGGTAGGCGATCGATCTCGTCACCGGCGGGATCGCCGTCTTCGGCGCCATCGGCTGGTAGCGGTTCGCGAAGTGCAGCATGTCGGCCGCCGCCAGCAGCACGATGCCCGCAGCGACCCACGCCGCGCGCTGCGGCCACCGCCGCGCGGCCAGCAGCAGCAACCCCACCGCGAGGGCGAGCGCCAGCCACCACACCCCGCTCACCAGCTTTATGACCGACGACGAGTCGAAGTCCTTCCCGCTCCAGAAGTGCGCCCAGACGTCGCGCAGGTCGCTCCCGCCGGCGCCCATGGCCGCGAGCGCCACCGCCGCCGCGCCGAGCGCAACGGCACAGATCCCCACGACCAGCCGCCACCGATCGCCGGCCGGGCGCTCCATCACCGCCTGCAGACCGAACGCCGCAAGCACCGCCATGCCCATCGCCCACACGAAGTGCAGCCGCTGGTTCTGCACGAGGTCGAACGCCGGAAGGTTCGTCACCAGCTGGTACAGACCAGGGAAGTGCAGCGGGATCGCCAAGCCCAGGAAGGCGAGCACGGCGAACGGCGCCATCCGCCGCCACCGTCCGCCGCCGGCGGCGAGCCCGACCACCGCCAGCAGCAGCCCGACACCGCCCGCATAGAGCGTGCGCTCGTTGTAGTTCACCCCGATCGCGACCCCTTCGGCGAGCGTGGTGATCGGGGCTCCCTTTTCGATGCCGCTCGGTCGTCCCCACCAGTCGGGGAAGAGCACCGTCCGGATCACGGTCAGCGGCATCTTGGTCCCGGGCAGCGTCGCCTGCGCGTGGTTGCGCGCAAGCGTGCCGATCGTGCCGCGGCTCGAGAGCGCCTCGGGCACGAGCATGACGCCCATCAGCAGGACGCCGAGCGCGAGCCCGCCGGCCGCGATCGCCAACGGGCGCACGCGCTCGCTCCACCCCGTCCCCCGCGGCATCACCAGCGCCCGCAGCCCCGCGTACACCGCGACCGCCGCGATCAGATGGACCTGCATGCCCGGATGGCCGCCGCCGAGTCCGAACGCGGTCGCGACCGCCAGCCCGGCGATCGAGCCGACCCGCCCTCGCCGTCCTGTGCCCTGGAAGATCCGCTCTACGAGCCACAGCATCCACGGCAGCAGCGCCGCCACCGCCGGCAGCGTCTCGTGCGTCAGCCACGTGATGTTGATCGCGCTGAAGCTGAAGCAGACGCCCGCCAGCAGCCCCGGCAGGAAGCCGAGCCTCAGCTGCCGCACGAGCAGGTAGGAGCCGAAGCCCGCCGCCCACAGCTTCAGCGCCGCGCCCACGCCGATCCCGTAGTTGAGCGGCAGGATCCACAACGGAAGGCTGAAGACCGAGAACAGGCCCGTCTGCGGGTTCGAGTACAGAGGGATGCCGCCGAAGACGTACGGGTTCCAGGACGGGAAGGTCCCTTCGTGGAGCAGCTGGCGAATCAGGAAGCGCCAGGGGTAGTCGGCGGTCGGCACGTCCGACAGGAGCGCGTTGGAGTAGCTGCCGACGTCGTGCGGCTTGAACGCCGTCCACGGCGCGACCCCGTAGAGCAGCGAGACCGGCGACAGGATCTTGCCGCCGAGCAGCACCGGCCACAGGTACACGAGCACGAACAGCGCCAGCAGCAGCCCCGCCGCCACGTTCGCGTGCGCGAGCAGATACCGCGACGGAGCGCTCGAGCGCAGGTTCTGCGCGAGCGCTCCGCCGCGGGCGCCGCGGCCTCCCCCTGGCGCCTGCCGCCCCCTCGGCTGCGCCGGCTGCGTCGCTTGGCTCCCCCGGGCCATCCGGCGATACTCGCACAACTCCGCGGAGCGGGAGCGCCTTAACCGACGAGCACATCGGATCGTCAAGCGCAGCCGTGGTCTTCGGAATAACGCGAATCGATCTTCGCCATTCGTAAAGGCTTCGTCTACCGGCGCGCCGGTTGACGCGGCCGCATATAATTGCTCGGGTCGTCCGCAGTCGAAGCTTCGTGGGGGAGCAACGGGCGGCTCGCAGCAACGGCTTGTCAGGCGTCGCAGAGCGGGGCCGGCGGGCCGCTGCGCAAATCACGGCCCGGGGGGAACCGGACACATGCGTTCAGCGTTTGCTCACGCCCTGCTCGATCTCGCCGCTCGAGACGAGCGAATCGTCCTGCTCACCGGCGACCTCGGCTTCGCCGTCCTGGAGCCGTTCGCCGAGCGCTTCCCCGACCGCTTCTGGAACGCGGGCGTCGCCGAGCAGAACATGGTCGGGCTCGCGACCGGGCTCGCCGAGGCGGGCCACACGCCGTACGTCTACTCGATCGCGACGTTCGCCTCGATGCGCGGCTACGAGTTCGTGCGCAACGGACCGATCCTGCACGAGCTGCCGGTGCGCGTAGTCGGCGTCGGCGGCGGCATGGACTACGGCCACAACGGCGTCACGCACTACGCGCTCGAGGACGCGGGCATCATGCGCGTCCAGCCCGGCATCGCCGTCGTGGCGCCCGCCGACCCGGAGCAGACGCGCGCCGCGCTTCCGGCGATCCAGGACCTTCCCGGGCCGGTGTATCTGCGCCTCGGCAAGGAGTCGACGCCGGTCCCCGGGCTCGACGGCCGCTTCGCGCTCGGCCGCTCCGAGCGGATCGGGGACGGCCGCGACGTCGCGCTCGTCGCCTTCGGCGGCATGGGCGCGACGGCAGTCGAGGCGGCCGAGCGGCTCGCCGCGCAAGGTGTCGACGCGGCCGTGCACATCGTCGCGAGCCTCAGCCCCGCGCCGACGGAGGACCTCGCCGAGGCGCTCGCGGAGGTGCCGCTCGCGCTGAGCATCGAGGCCCACTACGTCAACGGCGCGCTCGGCTCGCTCGTCGCCGAGACGATCGCCGAGCACGCGCTCGGCACACGCCTCATCCGCGCAGGCCTGCGCGCCACGCCGATCGGCGCGACCGGCAGCCGCCAGCACCTCTACGAGCGTCACGGGCTCGCGCCCGATCAGCTCGCCACGACCGTCCTGCAGGCGCTGGGCGACGGCGGAGCGACGGCGCCTCCCGTACCCGCACACGCCACGACCGGAGCCACCGAACCGCGATGACCACCACCAGAACCGACGCCACGCCGTTCGCCTCGCTGATCCTGCCGATCCACAACCAGGCCGATCACATAGGACGCGTCGTGAACGGCTTCCTGGACGACTTCACGAAGCTCCCGCGCAGTTGCGAGCTGGTGCTCGTGCCCAACGGCTGCCACGACGCCTCGATAGAGATCTGCGCCGAGCTCGCGGCCCAGCACCCGGACCGGGTCCAGCTCGTCGGCCCGCTGAAGCGCGGCGGCTGGGGCAGAGCGATCAACGCGGGCCTCGAGGCGTGCCGCGGCGAGGTGCTCGGCTACACGAACTCCGCGCGCACGACGCCGGAGACGGCGACGCTGATGCTCGCCTACGCGATGGCCTACCCGGACGCCGCGCTGAAGGCGCAGCGGCGCATCCGCGAGAGCGCGCTGCGTCGCGCCGGATCGGTCCTCTACAACTTCGAGTGCCGGCGCCTGTTCGACCTCGCGACGTGGGACATCGACGGCACGCCGAAGTTCTTCCCGCGCCGCTACCACCACCTGCTGCAGCTCGACAGCGAGGCGGAGCTGTACGACCTCGAGTGGATGCGCGCCTGCCGCTACGCCGGCTATCCGGTGGTCGAGATCCCGATCTACCCGACCGAGCGCTTCGGCGGCAAGTCGACCACGAGCTACAAGTCTGCGATCCGCATGCTGCTCGGCGCCTACCGCGCGCGCGGCTCGTTCCAGAGCGCGCCTCCCGGCGGCGTGCCGGAGACCGGCGCCGCCGAGGAGCTGCGGCCGACGGGTCAGCTGGGCCACATCGCCGGCTGACCGATGGCGACCGCCGGCGGGACCGCCGCGAGCTCCGCCCCCCGCGGTCGCCTCGAAGCGCAGGTCGACGACGACGCACGCACGCTGAGCACACGCGAGCTGGCGTGGCTCGCGGCGCTGCCGTGCGCGGCGATCACCGTGCTGGCGATCGCGACGCTCGGGCCGCTCGTCGGCGACGTGCTGCTGCCCACCTCGTCGATTCACTTCTTCGAATACGCCCTGCGCGAACTGCATCCCGAGCCGCACGAGCAGGGGCGCTTCCTCGTCGCGCTCGCCGGGCCGTTGCTGCTGGCGGGCGCGACGGCCCTGCTGGCGCGGCGCGGGCTGCGCCTTCGCGCCGCGGTCGCCGCACCGCTCGTGCTGGGAACGCAGACGGCCCTCATCGTGTTCGCGGTCGTCTGCTTCGCGATCCAGCGCGGGCTCGTGTTCGTCTATCCCCACTACCAGCCGATACAGCAGAGCTACTTCAACGACGTGACGCTGATCGTGAGCGCGCTCGGCACGGTTGCGCTGGTCGCCGGCGTGCGCAGCGCCCGCGTGCGCGCGACGACGGCGCGCCTGGCACGCGAGACGAGCGCGCGGCGGATCGGCTGGACGCTCGCCGCCGCGCTGCTGATCGCGGTCTGGCTGCTGCACGCGTTCAACGTCGAACACACCGTCGCGAGCGAGAACCAGCCGGCCGCTTACCACATCCAGTTCACCCTCGACGAAACGTTCGCGGTGCTCAACGGCCGCTCGCCGCTCGTGAACTTCGCCGCCCAGTACGGCTCGCTGTGGCCGTATCCGGTGGCGGGGATCATGTCGCTGCTGGGCACGTCGGTCGGCGTCTTCACAGGTCTCATGTGCCTGATCAGCGGAGTCGCGCTGCTTGCCATGTACGACGTGTTGCGCCGCACAGCGCGCAGCTCGCTGACGGCTTTTGTGCTGTTCGCGCCGTTCATCGCGACGAGCTTCTTCCTGCTGCGCGGTCCGCTCGAGAACCGCTACACGCTCGCGACGATCTTCGCCGACTACCCGCTGCGCTTCGCCGGGCCGTGGCTGCTCGCGTGGCTGACGGCGCGCCACCTCGACGGCGAGCGGGGCGGGCGGGATCGACATCTCTGGCCGCTGTTCCTGGCCGCCGGGCTCGTCGTGCTGAACAACCTCGACCACGGCGTGCCGGCGCTCGCGGCGCTCGTCGCCGCACTGCTGTGTGCGGGTGGACCGCTCGTCTGGCCGAGGATCCGCGCGCTCGCGCTGAACGCCGCCGCCGGCCTGCTCGCGGCGTACGCGCTCGTCGCGCTGCTGACGCTCGTGCGCGCGGGGACGCTGCCCGACCTGACGCTGCTGGTGCGCTTCGCGAGACTGTTCGCGCTCGCGGGCTTCGCGATGCTGCCGATGCCGGTGCTCGGCCTGCACACGATCATCTATCTGACGTTCGCGGCCGCTCTCGCCGTCGCGACGGTGCGGGCGCTCGACGGCGCCGACGACCTCGTCCTCACCGGCATGCTCGCCTTCACGGCGATCTTCGGGCTCGCCAGCGGCACGTACTACGCCGGCCGCTCGCACCCGGAGGTGCTCGTCACCTCGTTCGCAGCCTGGTCGTTCGCGCTCGCGCTGTTGACGCTCGTCACCGTGCGGCGGCTCGCCGCGCAGCCACGGCGCCTGCCCGAGCCGGCGGCCGTCGGCTGCATCCTCGCCTTCTTCGTCGCGGCCTGCTCGCTCGCGCAGACGCCGACCCCGTGGTCGCAGGTCGAGCGCTTGCGGGACACGAACCCGGCGACGTTCCACGATCCCGCCGGCGAGGGCTTCATCGCCAGATACGTCCGCCCCGGCGAGCGCGTCGCGATCCTGCAGGGCCTCGGCCACCGCATCGCCGAGAACCTCGGCGTCGAGAGCGTCACCCCCTACACGGGCGAGTTCTCGATGCCGGCCGTCGAGCAGCTCGACGACACGATCCGCATGCTGCGCGAGGAAGGCGGCAGAAAGCTGTTCCTGCTGGTCGGCGGGCAGGAAGCTCCGGACATGCGACCGGCACTCGCAGCGGCCGGCTTCGCGCTGACCGCGGAAGACCACACCGGCGGACAGCTGTGGGTCGACGGCGGCAGCGGCGGAGGCGGCGGCGTGCCGTAGGCGCACGCCGCGCGGTCAAGCCTCCGCCGGACCTACGAGCGCCTGAGCACGGACAGCAGCGACAGGCCTGCCGGCAGCGTGCGACGACCGTGGTCGAGCCAGCGCGCCTCGAGCTTCATCGGCACCTCGAGCATCGGCGACATCCACGGCGGCGTCAGCTCGACGTCGGAGCTGTGCCTGCCGTGCTGCGACTCGTTCGAGATGTCGCCGTTGCCGTTCGTCGCAACCACCTCTCTGTGGCGGAACCGCTGCAACAGCCGCACCGCCGCCGCGGGCGGCAGCAACAGCGAGTTGAAGTACGTCATGCGCTCGATCGTCCAGCCGGTGTCGGCGGCGAGCGAGCGCATCATGCGACGGTCGTAGCGGCGGAAGTGGTTGTTGAAGACGTCGTGGCTCGACCACAGCGCTCTCAGCGCGGGGACGGTCATCAGGAAGCGCCCGCCGTCCTTCGTCACGCGCCGCAGCTCGCGCAGCGTCACGCGGTCGTCGGGCGTGTGCTCGACCATGTCGAGCGAGATCACCAGGTCGAACGTCTCGTCCGGCCACGGCAGCTGCTCGACCGGCCCCTGCACCACGTCCTCGTGGCCGCGGCTGCGAGCGATCTCGACCGAGTCGGGGTTCAGGTCGAGCCCCGTGACGTGGCCGTAGTCGCGCAGCTCGTCGAGCAGGCGGCCCGAGCCGCAGCCGGCGTCGAGGACGCGCACCGTCGGTCCGCTGGGCAGCTGCGCGAGCTCGTCGCACACGATTCTGCGCCGCCCTCGGTACCACCAGTGGCGGTCCTCCTGATTGAGCATCGCTTGTACCTCAACGCGGTCCATGACGTCCTCGGTCCCCCATTATCGACTTCGTTGACAATTTACGGTCATATGGTGCGAGTCACGTTCAGCTTGCGCGGCCGGCCGGGAGGGCGGGGCGTCCCGCCGTTGCGGACGATCGTGTCGACCAGCGCCTGCTCCCACAACCCGACGTTCGCAGACATCGCCTGCTCCCGCCCCCATTTGCGCGCGCGCTTCGCGAGCTTCCTGCGCTCCCGCGGCTTCTCGACGAGCCGCCCGATCGCCTCCCGCCAGCCGTCGTCGGGCACGAGGCGCCCGCCCTCGCGCTCGCCGAGCGGGGCGTACGGTCCCACCGGGGAGGCGAGCCAGGGTCTTCCGAGCACCGCGTATTCCTTCACCTTGATGCTCGAGCGGGCGTGGTTGAAGGGGATGTCGGCGATCGGCGCCATGCCGATGTCCCACTGCGCGAGCTTCGGCGGCAGCTTGAAGAAGTCCACGTGCGGATCGTTGCGGTAGCGCTCGTGGCGCAGCCCCATGCTGACGCCGACCGTCTCGATCACCAGCTGCGGGTACGTCTCCAGCACCTGTTCGAACTGCTCGCGCAGCGGCAGCCGCTCCATGTCGACGTGGTGCTCGTTCCCCGCGAGCCAGCCGGCGACGATCGTGTCGCCGTTCGGCGGCGCCGAGGCGTCGAGCGCCGCGTCGGGAACGTAGTTCTCGATCACCTGCACGTGCTCGCCGCCGTACTCGCGAAAGCGTTGGGCGACGGTCGGCGTCGAGGCGATCGAGAGGTCGGACATCTGCACGAGTCTCTTTATCTGGCGCAGGGCGCGATCGCCCGCGAAGCCTCTGTAGTCGCGCGCCGACTTGTTGTTTCTGGGGACGGCGCGCATGTCGTCGTCGTTGTCGTAGATCACGGTCATGCCCGCCTGCTTGGCGCCGCGTGCGATCTGCAGGACCTCCTCTTCGTGCGCGCGATACACGAGCAGCACGTCGTGGCCGCGCACGAGCTCGCCGAGGATCCCCTCGCCGGGACGCCACACCTGGCATATGTCGTGGCCGCGCTCGCCGAGCGCGAGCATCGGTCCTATCGCCCGGTACCAGCCACCGGGCGCTTCCGGATTGGCGATGAACGCTATGCGCACGCCAACGTCCCCTTTCCCCCACGTGACCTCGCGAGACTACCATTCGCATCGTCCTGGATCGACCGCTGGTAGAGTCGCTCGAAAGGCTCCAAGGGGGATGGATGCAGGGGGACCGGCTCGCATACGAGATCCGCCGCGCTGTGATCGACGAGTCGATGCGCGCGGGGGTCGGGCACATCGGCTCGGCGCTGTCGATCGCCGACCTGCTCGCCGCGCTGTACGGCGGCGTGCTGCGCATAGGCGAAGGGGACGAACAGGAGCGCGATCGCTTCGTGCTCTCGAAGGGCCACGCCGCGCTCGGCCTCTACGCCGCGCTCGCGGCGACCGGCCGCATCGACCGTGAGCTGCTTTCCACCTACTGCGGCGAGGGCTCGATGCTCGGCGCCCATCCGGAGCACCCGCTCCCGGGCGTCGACTTCTCGACCGGCTCGCTCGGCCAGGGTCTCTCGATCGCCGCCGGCGCCGCGCTCGCAGCGCGCCGCCAAGGCTCTCCGCGCCGCGTCTTCGCGCTGCTGAGCGACGCCGAGTGCAACGAGGGCTCGATATGGGAGGCCGCGATGTTCGCCGGCCATCACGAGCTCTCGAACCTCACGGCCCTGATCGACGTCAACGGCCAGCAGGCGCTCGGGTACACGCGCGACGTGATGGACCCCGGCCCGCCGGCACGCGACCGCTGGGCGGCGTTCGGCTGGGACGTGCACGAGGTCGACGGCCACGACCCGGACGGGCTCGCACGGCTGATCGGCGAGCTGGACACGAGCTCCGGCCCGCCGCACGTGCTGCTCGCGAAGACCGTCTTCGGCCGGGGCGTCTCGTTCATGGAGAGCGAGATCAAGTGGCACTACCTGCCGCTCGAAGCCGAGACCCACCGCCAGGCGGTGGAGGAGCTGGAGGCCGCGTGCCCGCCACCCGTTCGCTCGTAACCGGCGCCGCCGGCTTCATCGGGGCGGCGCTGGCGCGGCGGCTGATCGCGCGCGGGGACACGGTCACGTGCGTCGCGGGCCCGGGCTCGGACCCGTGGCGGCTCGAGCAGCTGCGCGACGTCGCGGACGTCTACGAACTCGACCTGCGCGACGCCGACGCCGTCGCGCGCGCGATGCAGACGAGCCGTCCCGAGCTGGTCTTCCACCTCGCCGCGCACGGTGCCTACTCATGGCAGCGCTCGCTGCCGCGCAT
Organism: uncultured Actinomycetes bacterium; assembly: GCA_963812435.1. Lineage (GTDB taxonomy): Bacteria > Actinomycetota > Thermoleophilia > Solirubrobacterales > Solirubrobacteraceae > Conexibacter. Next base: position 897,030 of record CAWEUZ010000002.1, on the reverse strand, counting down.
GATCGAGACGAACGTCTCCGGCGCCGCGCACATCGCCGAGGCGGCGCTCGACGCCGGCGCCCGCGCGATCGTCAACGCCGGCTCCTCGTCCGAGTACGGGCTCAAGGACCACGCCCCGCCGGAGCACGAGCTGCCCGAGCCCAACAGCGCCTATGCCGTCACGAAGGCGTCCGCCACGCTGCTCGGCGGCTGGCTCGCGCGCCAGCGCGGCGCGGCGATCACGACGCTGCGGCTGTACTCCGCCTACGGCCCGTGGGAGGAGCCGAGACGGCTGATGCCGGCGCTCGTCGCGGCCGGCCTCGACCGCCGCCTGCCGCCGCTCGCCGACCCGGCGATCGCGCGCGACTTCGTCTTCGTCGAGGACGTCGTAGACGCCTTCCTGCTCGCGGCCGAGCACGCCCAGCCCGGAGCGGGCGCCGTCTACAACATCGGCAGCGGCCGCCAGACGTCGCTGCGCGAGCTGGCCGAGATCGCCCGCCGCACGTTCGCGATCGAGGAGGAGCCGGCGTTCGCCGCCTTCCCGAGCCGCGACTGGGACACCGACGTGTGGGTCGCCGACGCGCGCAGCGCCGCCGACGAGCTCGGCTGGCGCGCCAACACGCCGCTGGAAGCGGGCCTCGCGGCGTTCGGACGCTGGATGGACGGGCAGCCGGCGCTCGCGGAGCGCTACCGCACGGCTGTCGGCGCGACCTGACCGCGGCGACGCAACGCAATCCCACACATCGTGTGTTGCGCCCTCGCGCAGGCGCGACTAGCGTCAGCGGCGTGAGCCTGACACCGCTGCCGTGGCTGCAGGTCCAGGTGGAGCTCGAGGGCAGCGCAGGCGTCGCATGCGACCCGCCGCCCGGACGGATCCTGCTCGTCGGTCCCGGCCACACCTTCCTGCAGCTGGCGGAGACGATCGACGACGCCTTCGCGCGCTGGGACCTCGCCCACCTGCACGCGTTCGAGCTGCCGGACGGGCGCTTCGTCGGCCTGCCCGACGGCGGGCCGCCGCTCGGCGACGCGCCCCGCTGGCTCGACCACCGCGCCGTCGAGGTGCTCGCCGCCGTCGGTCCGGGCGATCGCTTCGCCTACACGTTCGACCTGACCGCGGGCTGGCGCCACGACTGCACGGTGCTCGAGCAGACGGTCGACCCGCTCAGCGTCTTCGGCGATCGCCCGACGCGCCCGGCGATCGCGTACGGGTGGGGATGGATCCCGGACCAGTACGGTCGGACGGAGGGGGAGGGATTCGAACCCTCGATGGACGGAACCCGCCCATAACGGTTTTCGAGACCGCCGCATTCAACCGCTCTGCCACCCCTCCAGGTGGTCGCGAAAGGGTAGCGCCTGAGCCCTCAGCGCCGCCCCGCGAAGAAGCTCGACAGCAGCGCGCCGCACTCCTCCGCGAGCAGCCCGCCCGAGACCTCGGGGCGATGGTTGAGTCTCGGCTGGGCGAGCACGTCGAGCACGCTGCCCGCCGCGCCGGCCTTCGGATCCCACGCGCCGAACACCACGCGCGGCACGCGCGCGAGCACGATCGCGCCGGCGCACATCGCGCACGGCTCGAGCGTCACGTACAGCACGGAGTCGAGCACGCGCCAGCTTCCGATCTTCTCGGCCGCCGCGCGCAGCGCGAGCACCTCGGCGTGGGCGGTCGGGTCCTGACGCTCCTCGCGCTCGTTGCGTCCGGTCGCGAGCACCTCGCCGTCGTGCACCAGCACCGCGCCGATCGGCACGTCGTCGTGCTCCATCGCACGCTCGGCCTCGCGCAGGGCGAGCCGCATGAAGTACTCGTCGCGTGGGAAGAAGTGGCTGGTCACGGGGCTCCGGCACGTCCAACGTGTCGTCCGAGGGCTTGCGAAGAAACTTCCGGGCGCCGATGATGTCTTAAAGCTTGACGCGGCAGGATGGCTGCAGCGTTCATTCCCGCCGCCGATGGCCTTCCTCCCCCGTCTCCACACCCGCCGCTCCGTCGTGCGCGCCTCCGTCGCGGCGCTGCCGGCCGTCCTCGCGCTCGCGCTGGGCGCCGGCTCGAGCGCCGCGGCTTCGAACGGCGGGGCGCCGGCTTACGTGCCGGGCGAGGTCGTCGTGGGCTACGCGCCAGGTGCGGCCGCGGCCTCCGGCGGGGCGGCTCCGGCGCCGCGCACGCGCGTCCTGCAGGTGCAGCCGGGACGGGTCCGCGCGACCGTCGCGCGCCTGCGGCGCACGCCCGGCGTCGCGTTCGCCGCGCCGAACCCGATCGCGCACGCGACCCGCGCCCACGCGAGCGAGGTTCCGCTGCCCGACGATCCCGGCATCCGCGGCTATCCGGGCGGCCTCCCGGCGCTGCAGTGGAACTTCTTCGGCGCCTTCGGGGTGAACGCGCTCGAAGCCTGGAGCAACGTCGCCGGGCTCGCGCCCGGGGGCCGCGGCGTGCGGATCGCGGTGCTCGACACCGGCGTCGCGTACCGCACCCTCGGCCGCTTCCGCAAGTCGCCCGACTTCGCCGGCACGCGCTTCGTCGCGCCCTACGACTTCGTCGACGACACCCCGTACGCCGTCGACCGCAACGGTCACGGCACGCACGTCGCGGGCACGATCGCGGAGGCGACCGACAACGACCTCGCGGTCACCGGGCTCGCGTGGGGCGCGACGATCATGCCGGTGCGCGTGCTGGACGGGCGCGGCTACGGCGACGCGACGACGATCGCGAGAGGGATCCGCTACGCCGTCCGGCACGGCGCCCAGGTGATCAACATGAGCCTCGAGTTCTCGACCAGCGTGCGCCAGTCCGAGATACCGGACATCACCGCGGCGCTGCGCTACGCCAACGACCGCGGCGTCGTCGTCGTCGGCAGCTCCGGCAACGAGGGCGAGGCGCGGATCGCCTACCCGGCGCGCACCGGCAACGTCATCTCCGTCGGCGCGACGACCGACGACGGCTGCCTGGCCGGCTTCTCGAACGACGGCTTCGGGCTCGACCTCGTGGCCCCGGGCGGCGGCGACGACGCCGATCTCGCCAACGACCCCAACTGCCATACCGGCCATCGCGGCGGCGACATCTACCAGATGACCTACACCAACTCGGTCGCGCGCTTCGGGCTGCCGTCGGGCTACGACGGCACGTCGATGGCGGCGCCGCACGTCACCGCGGCGGCGGCGCTCGTGATCGCGAGCGGGGTGGTCGGCGAGCGCCCGTCGCCGGCGCGCATCGAATGCCGCCTCAAGGCGACCGCCACGGCGCTCGGCATCCCCGGGCCCAACCGCGTCTACGGCTCCGGCCTCGTCAACGCGGGCGCCGCCACCAACGCGGCGCTGCAGACGCCGCAGTGCCTGAGCGGCGCGGCGCGCAAGCGCTGACGGTTCCCACTTGCCCGCCGCACCGCGGCACCGGCATGCTGCACAGATGCGGATCGCATACGTGGCCGATCCCAGCACGGGGAACGGCTTCTACCGGGGGACGGGTCCGATGACGGCGCTCGGGCAGTTCCGGGGGCATGACGTGCACGTGGTGCCCATCAACGGCGGCGACCCGCCGCTGGCGGCCGTCCGCGGCATCGACGTGCTGCTCGTCCACCGCTACTCGGAACCGGGAGCCGTCGGGCTCGCGCGCGCCGCGAAGGCGCACGGCGCCGCGGTCGTGTGGGACAACGACGACGACATGGGCTCGGTGCCGAAGGGCACCCCGGGCCACCGCAAGCAGGGCGGGATGATGTGGGAGCGGCGGCTCGCCGGCATGCGCAAGATCTTCCAGGTCGCCGATCTCGTGACGGCCCCCAGCGAGGGGCTCGTGGAGCGGCTGCGCGAGTACGGCGCGCCGCACGCGCAGGTCGTCGAGAACCAGGTGCCGGACCAGTTCGTCGTGCGCTCGCGGCCGCCGCGCGAGGGCGTCACGATCGGCTGGATAGCCGGGCTGGAGCACCAGCTCGACGTCGAGCGGATCCCGCTTCGCGAGGCGCTGCAGCGGCTGCTGGACGAGCGGCCGGAGGTGCGCGTCGTCTCGTTCGGGCTCGGCCTCGGCCTGCGCGGCGAGCGCTACCGCCACGTCGACGTGGTCGCGCTGATGGAGCTGACGAGAGCGGCCAGCGCCTTCGACGTCGGGATCGCGCCGCTGTCCGACCTCGCGATGAACCGGGCCCGCTCGAACATCAAGCTGAAGGAGTACGCGGCCGCGGGCGCCGCCTGGCTCGCCTCGCCGATGGGCCCCTACGCGGGGCTCGGCGAGAAGCAGGGGGGCCGGCTCGTCGCCGACGACGGCTGGCACGACGCGCTCGCACGCCTGGTCGACAAGCCGCGCGAGCGCGCGAAGCTCGCGAAGCGGGCGGCGAAGTGGGTCGGCGGGCAGACGCTGTCGAAGAGCGCCCGCATCTGGGAGGAGCGCTTCGAGGAGGCCATCGCGCGAGCGAGGGCGGGCGCGGCCGCCTGACCGGTCCCGGTTGCGCGGAGCGGACGAGTCCAGGCATGCTAGGTCGATGAACGTCGCCTTCCTCGCAAGACCGGAATCCGGTAACGGCTTCTACCGCGCGATAGCGCCGATGACCGCGCTGGCGGCGCAGGGCCACCGCGTCCGCGCGCTCCCGGTCGAGAACGACTCGCCGCAGCCGGTCGGCTCGCTCGAGGGCGTCGAGGCGCTGCACATCCACCGCTACTGCGAAGACCGCGCATGGCGGATCGCGCGCGAGGCGAAGGCGCAGGGCGCCGCCGTCACCTGGGACAACGACGACAACTCGGCTGCGACGCCGAGAGGCGTCGCCTACGACAGAGTCTGGAACGGCTTCCAGGGGGAGCGGCGGCTGACGCGCATGAGAAGACTGTGGCGCCTCGTCGACGTCGTGACGACGCCGAGCGGCGAGCTCGCCGAGCAGCTGCGGCGCGACGGCGCCCCGCCGACGGAGGTGATCCCCAACTACCTGCCTGACGACGTGCTCAACCCCAACCGGCAGCCGCACCCGCGTACGACGATCGGCTGGACGGCCGGGCTCGAGCATGCCGCCGACACGCAGCGGCTGCCGATCCTGCAGGTGCTGCAGCGCCTGCTCGACGAGCGCGATGACATCAACGTCATCTCGCTCGGGCTGAGACTCGGGCTGCGCAGCGAGCGCTACTTCCACATCCCGTACGTGCCGATAGCGTCGCTCACCCGCCAGCTGGTCGAATTCGACATCGGCATCGCGCCGCTCGCCGACATCCCCTTCAACCGCTCGCGCTCCGACGTAAAGCTGAAGGAGTACGCGGCGGCCGGCGTTCCGTGGCTCGCCTCGCCGACCGGCCCCTATGTCGGCAAGGGCGAGAAGGAAGGCGGCCGGCTCGTCCCGGACGAGGGCTGGCACGAGGAGCTGTTGCGCCTGATCGAGAAGCCGCGCGAGCGGCGCAAGCTCGCCAAGCGCGGCTCGAAGTGGGTCGCCGGCCAGACGCTGTCGCGCAACGTGCGGCAGTGGGAGGCGATGCTCGAGGGCGCGATCGCGCGCGCGAAGACGGCCGCGCCGGTCTAGGTGGTCCGGATGATCAGGACCGAGCAGGGCGCGTGGTGCGAGACCTTGTTCGGCACCGAGCCGAGCAGGAAGCGCTTTGCGCCGGTCATGCCCTTGTTGCCGACGATGATGAGGTCGCTGCCCTGCTCCTCGGCGACGTCGAGGATCGCGTCGGCGGGGTCGCCCTGGCGGGCGAACGTGCGGACCTCGCCGACGCCCGACTGACGCGCCTCCTCGGCGACCGTCTCGAGCGTCGCGTCGACGTCCTCGCGCGGGCTGATCGACCACTGCAGGTCGCGCGGCGCCTCAGCCGCCTCGTCCTTCAGGCGCTGGTTGGAGACCGGCTCGTAGGCGCTCACCACCTCGAGCGTCGCGCCGGCGAGGCGCGCGAGCTCGACGGCCTGACGGACCGCCTCCTGCGCAGTCTCGGAGCCATCGGTTCCCACGACGATCGAGCCGAACACGCAACTGCTCCCTTGGCCGCTGACGAATGCGCGCGGATCATAGCCCCGGCGATCGCGGCGCCGAGCCGGTCAGGCGAGCTTGACGATCGCGATCACGATGCCCGCGAGCACGCACACCACGATCAGCGCCTGCGTCCAGATCCAGAAGGGCGACATGGCGGGGAAGGCTAGCCGGCCTTCGCAAGCCAGCCGTCGACGAGCGCGCACCAGCCGTCCTGGACGCGCTCGAGCGACCAGCCGCGCTCGTGGCGCAGGTGGACGTGCAAGCGCGCGTCGAACGCCATCACGAGCGTGTTGACGGCGTACTCGACGTCGAGTCCGGGCGTCGCCTCGCGCAGCAGCACCGCGAGGTGCGTGCGGTAGGCCGCGTCCGGACCGCGCAGCGTCGCGCTGTCGGCGTTGGCGGTCGTCAGCAGCACCTCGACCTCGCCCTCGTCGAGCAGCGCGAGCCGCTCGCGGCCGAAGGCGTGCAGCCGCTCGCGCGGCGGCGCGCCCGGCCCCAGCGGCGGCTCGCCGCGCAGCACGCGCTCCTGCAGCGCGCGATGGCGCTCGCCCAGCAGCGCGAACGTCAAGCCCGCGCGGTCGCCGAAGCGGCGGTACATCGTGCCCATCCCGACGCCGGCCGCGCGCGCCACGTCCTGCATCGAGACGCAGGCCGCGCCGCGCTCCTCGAACAGCTCCGTCGCGGCCGCGAGGATGCGTCTGCGATTCGAAGCGGCGTCGGCGCGCTCAGTCTGCTCCGTCGGCAGCTCGATCAGCGGGAGCTCCTGCATGTCAGGCATCCAGCGTGCATCATGCCGCCTCCGCGCGGCCCGTGCCGACGGGCGCGGCGGTCAGGGTCACAACCGGAGCAGGCTCCGCCGTCTCGACCAGCTCGCGCACGATGTCCGCGAGCGCGGCGGTCAGCTCGGGGTCGAGCAGCGTGCCGTCCGCCGCCCAGGCGTCGTGGACCTGGCCGACCGGCAGCTCGCGCTCGAGCACCGTCGCACCGATCGTGCCGAGGACCTTGCGCGTCTCCGCCTGCGCCCACACCGCCCCGAACAGGCCGGTGCTGGCGCCAACGACCGCGGCCGCCTTGCCGCGCAGCGGGTTTGTCGCGTGCGGGCGCGAGACCCAGTCGAGCGCGTTCTTGAGCGCGCCGGGGATCGAGGCGTTGTACTCCGGCGTCGCGATCAGCAGCGCGTCGGCGCCGGCGACCGCCTCGCGCAGCGCCCGCACCGGCTCGGGCGCCGGCACGGTGTCGAGGTCCTCGTCGTAGGCGGGCAGCTCGGCGATCCGGTCCCACTCGACGAGCTCCGCGCCCGGCGGCAGAGTCGCCGCCGCGGCGCGCAGCAGGGCGCGGTTGTGGGAGTCGCGCCGGAGGCTGCCGGAGAGGCCGAGCACCCGCATGGCGGCTACGCCTCCGCCGGCACGAGCGCCAGCTCGATCGTCAGCGTGACGTCGTTCGCGAGCGCCTTGCCGCCGGCCGGCAGGTCGGCGTTCCAGCTCAGGCCGTAGGCCGTGCGGTCGATCGTCGTCTCGAGCGTGAGGCCGCCCTTGCGTCCGCCGAGCACCTCGGTCTCGGGCGCCCAGCCGCCCTCGGCGTGGACCGGGAGCGTCGTGCCGCGGATCGTCAGCTCGCCGTCGACGGCCGCGCGGCCGTCGTCCGCCAGCTCGACGCGCGTCGAGCGGAAGGAGACCTGCGGATGGTCGGCGACGTCGAAGAAGTCGCCGGAGAGGACGTGGTCGCGGAACTGCTGCGGGGTGCGGATCGAGATCGACTCGACCTGCGCCGTGCCCTCGAGCGCGGCACCGTCGGGGCCGGTCGTGAGCGTCGCGGAGACGTCCCCGAGCGTTCCGCGGAACGTCGAGACGCCCATGTAGCGGACGGCGAAGCCGAAGCTGGAGTGGATCGGATCTGCCGTGTAGGTACCGGCGAGGGGCTGGACGGCGGTGGTGGACATGCAGGCCTCCTGGGTAAGCGGACTAAGTTCCGCTTCTGATCATAGCAGAAGCGGAACAGATTCCGTTTATGGAGGGCCGGGCGACCCGCTGTCGCCCCGGCTACGGCTTCGGCAGCTTCACCACCGTCACGAAGAACTCGTCGATCTGCCGCACGACCTCGATGAAGCGCTCGAAGTCGACCGGCTTGGTGACGTAGGCGTTCGCGTGCAGCTGGTAGCTGCGCAACACGTCCTCTTCAGCGTGCGAGGTCGTGAGCACGACGACGGGGATCGTGCTCAGCTGCGGGTCGCCCTTGATCTCCGCGAGCACTTCGCGGCCGTCCTTGCGCGGCAGGTTGAGGTCGAGCAGGATCAGGTCGGGGCGCACGGCGTCAGCGAACTCCCCCTCTCTGCGCAGGTACTGCATCGCCTGCACGCCGTCGGTGACGGACGCGAGCTCGTTGCGGACCTTGTTGTGCTCGAATGCCTCGCGGATCATCAGCGTGTCGCCCGGGTCATCGTCGACGAGCAGGACGTCGATCGGATTCAACAGCTGCGGCGGACTCATGTCGGTGCGGGCTCCTCATCGATGACGGGCAGGGTGAAGCGGAAGGTCGTGCGGTCGCCGGGGGCGGCGGTGTCGAGCCAGATGCGGCCGCCGTGGTACTCGACGATCTTGCGGCACATCGCGAGGCCGATGCCGGTACCGGCGTAGGCGTCCTTCGCATGCAGCCGCTGAAAGATCATGAAGATGCGGTCGGCGTACTCCGGCTCGATGCCGATGCCGTCGTCGGCACACGCGAAGACCCACTCGTCGCCGGAGCGCTCGACCGATATCTCGACGTGCGGAGTCCCTTCGCCGTGGAACTTCAGCGCGTTGCCGATCAGGTTCTGGAAGACCGCCGCAAGCAGGGCCGGCTCGCCGCGCACGCGCGGAAGCGGGCCCGCCTCGATCTGCGCGCCGCTCTGCCCGATCGGATCGGAGAGGCTCGCGAGCGCCTGGCGCAGCACGTCGTCGCCGGCGACGACCGGCTGCTCGGCCGCGCTGCGCCCGACGCGCGAGAACGCGAGCAGGTCGTTGATCAGCTGCTGCATGCGCTTCGCGCCGTCGACGGCGAACGCGATGTACTGACGGCCGCGGTCGTCGAGCTGCTGCTCGTAGCGCTGCTCGATCAGCTGGCAGAAGCTCGCGACCTTGCGCAGCGGCTCCTGCAGGTCGTGCGAGGCGACGTACGCGAACTGCTCGAGCTCCGCGTTGGAGCGCGCGAGCTCGCGCGTCTGCTCGTCGAGCTGGTCGTGCGCGTCCCGCAGGCTCGACAGTTCGTCGACGATCCGCTTGCGCATCGAGTCGACGTCCTCGCCGAGCTCGACGACGTCGCGCGCGCCGGTGCGCTCGATGCGGTGGTCGAACTCGCCCCGCGCGATCCGCCGCACGCTGCGTCCCAGCAGGCGCAGCGGGCGCGTCGTCGTCACGCGCAGCGCGACCAGCGCGCCGGCGATCGCGACCACGACCAACAGGACGATCGCGACGAAGGTCGCGGTCAGGAAGTTCGCGGCGTTGACGAGGCGCGCGCGGCCGGCCGTGCGCACGCGGCCGAGCTCGGCGGCCTGTCTGGCGAGCGCCAGGCGCACGGCGTCGAACGTGCGGCGCCCGACGCTCGGCGACGGCTCGTCGACCAGGACCGGGCCGCTGCTGCGCACGCTCTCGATCACCGGCCGGGCGTAGACGCGATGCCACGCGGCGGCGCGCTCGCGCACGAGCGCGGTGCTGCGGCGCGCCTGCGCCAGGTCGTCGTCGCGCAGATATCTGGCCAGCTGCGCGAACGCGTCGCGCTCGGCGGCGCGGCCGCTGCGGTACGGCCCGAGGAACTGAGGACTGCCGCTGAGCGCGTAGCCGCGCACGCCGCTCTCCTGGTTCACGAGCGCGGTGGTCAGGTTGAGCTGTGCGAGCACCGCCGGGCCGTTGCGGTCGAGCACGACGCTGCGGGCGTCGTTGAGGCGCGTGATCGCGACCACGCCGAGCGCCGTGCCCGCGGCCGTCACGAGCGCGAGCGCGCTCGCCGCCAGCGCGAACCACTGGCTGGTGGTGAAGCGCTGCACGAGCGGCGGGCGCCTCTGTCCGTCGCTCATGTGCCCCGCCTCGCAGAGACGACGACCATCGCGACGTCGTCGGTGAGGTCGCCGCCGTGCAGGCGCTCGACCTCGCCGACGATCTCGTCCAGCAGCGGACCGGCGTCCGCGAGGCGGTCGAGGTCGGCGGCCCCGCGCCCTGCGAGCAGCTCGACCAGCCGCTGCTCGCCGAGGCGCTCGGACCCCTCCCCGATGCGCCCGTCGATGAGGCCGTCGGTGTAGAGCAGCAGCGCCCAGTCGCCGGCGAAGCGCAGCGGGTTGCCGCGCCAGCCGCCGGGCTCGACGAAGCCGAGCGGCGGGGTCACGTGCGCGAGCTCGACCGCGCGCAGGCCGTCGTCGTCGATCACCACGGGAGGCGGATGCCCGGCGAGGCGCAGCTCGCCCGCGGCGCGAGTGGGATCGACGCTCAGCATGCAGAGCGTCGCGAAGATCGCCGGCGCGTGGCGCTCGTGCAGCAGCACCTCCTGCAGCAGCGCGAGCGCCGCGTCGGGCGGCTGGTGCGCGAGCATCAGCGTGCGCCAGGCGACGCGCAGGCAGACGCCGAGCGCGGCTTCGTCGGGTCCGTGGCCGCTGACGTCGCCGATCAGCACGTGCAGCGTGCCGTCCTCCAGCTCGACCGCGTCGTAGAAGTCGCCGCCGAGCAGCGAGCGGCGCCGACCCGGCCGGTAGGTCGTGCTGAGCGCGACGCGCGGGTCGCGCAGCAGCGCCTGCGGCAGCAGGCCGCGCTCGAGCCGCGCGTTCTCGCGCGCGTGAAGGCGCGCCTCGATCAGCTCGCGCTGGGAGCGATCGGCGCGGCAGCGCTCGATCGCGTAGCGGATCGCGCGGGCGAGCAGGGGTCCGTCGACGCCGCCCTTGACGAGGTAGTCCTCGGCCCCGCGCGAGAGCGCGTCGACGCCGCGCTGCTCGTCGTCGTGGCCGGTCAGCACGACGATCGCCGCATCCGGCGCGGCGGCGCGCAGCCGCTCGACCGCCTCCAGCCCCATCGCGTCCGGGAGGCCGAGGTCGAGCAGCACGCAGTCGATCCCGCCCGGAAGCACCTCGGCCGCCTCCTGCAGGCGCTCGACGCGCATCACGTCGACGTTCGGCGCCACGCCGGCGAGCAGCGACTCGACGAGCAGCGCGTCGCCCGCGTCGTCCTCGACGAGCAGGAGCTGGATGGGGAACGAGAGGGACATTCCGCCCCGCAATCCTCGCAGGACCGTTGACCGGCGCGCACGCCCGTGGCGCTCGGCGATACTCGACCGATGGGGGAAACGCTGGGGGGAAGCGCGCTTCCACCCGGTCCGACGTCGCCGGGGCCGTGGCAGCTGCTGCGCTGCCAGCTCGACTTCGCGGGCTATCTGGACGCGTGCGTCGATCGCTACGGGCCGCTGTTCACGCTGCGCATGCCGCCGTTCGAGGCGTTCGTCGCCGCGACCGACCCGGAGGACGTCGAGCGCGTGCTGATCGGGACGACGACGCGCTTCGAGGAGGGGGCGGCGAGCGCGATCCTCGCACCGCTGGTCGGGCGCTCGTCGCTGATCCTCAGTGCCGGCCCGCTGCACATGCGCCAGCGCAGAGCGCTGCTGCCGGCGTTCCACGGGAGCCTCGGCGAGCGCTGGGAGCAGCCGATCGCCGCGATTGCCGAGCGCCACCTCGCGCAGCTGCCGCTCGGCGAGCCGGTCGCGCTGCGCGAGCCGATGCGCCTGATCGCGCTCGACGTGATCTGCCGGATCCTGTTCGGCGCCGGCGACCCCGGCGCCTACGCCGCCCTGCGCGAGGAGGTCGCGCGCGGGCTCGACCCGCGGATCGTCGTGCTGCTGTGGTTCCCGACGCTGTGGCGGCGCCATGGGCGCCTGAACCCGGCGCGGCCGCACCAGCGCCGGCGCGCGTACATCCATGGGCTGGTGCGCGAGCTGATCGAGGCGCGGCGGGCCGATCCGTCGGCCGGCGAGCGCGACGACGTGCTGTCGCGGCTCGTCACCGCGCGCGACGAGCGCGGCGAGCCGCTGTCGGACGCCGAGGTGCGCGACCAGCTGCTCGCGCTGCTGATGGCCGGCCACGAGACGACCGCGAACTCGCTCACCTGGGCGTTCGAGCGGCTGTCGCGCACGCCGCGCGCCGAGCGGCGGCTCGCGGCGTCGCTCGCGGAGGGCCGCACGGACTACCTCGACGCCGTCGTGTCGGAGACCCTGCGCACGCGCCCGTCGGTGATCGACGCCGTGCGGACGGCGACGACCGAGCTCGAGCTGAGCGGCGGGCACACGCTCCCCCCGGGCACGGTCGTGAGCGCGATGCTGACCGCGATGCACCGGCGTGCGGAGCTGTGGGAGGACCCGCTCGCGTTCCGGCCCGAGCGCTTCCTGGACGGCCGGCCGGCCGCCTACACCTACGCGCCGTTCGGCGGCGGGATCCGCCACTGCATCGGCGCCTCGCTGTCGCTCGTGGAGCTGCGGACCGTGGTGAGGACGGCGCTGCGCGAGTTCGAGATCGCGGCCGCTCCCGGCCGCGAGGAGCGCATGCGCCTCACCGGCATCACGCTCACGCCCTCGCGCGGCGGCCGCGTGGTGCTGCGGCGGCGGGCAACGTAGCGCAGTCCGCTCGCGACAGCCGGGGCTGCCCCGCCCCGGCCGCCGGTACGCTGCCCGCCGTGACGCAGAAGCCACGCAGGCGAAGCGACCGCAAGAGCGGGCGCGTCGCTTCGGCGCCGTCCCCTTCGGCGGCAGAGGGCACAAGATCGGCGTCGCGCTGGCGGCCGCGCGCGCCGCTCCCGGCGCTCGCAAGCGGCGCGGTGCTCGCCGCGGGGCTCTTCGCAACTCTGTTGAAGGCGCTCGACGACGACCTTCAGGGACTCGGCTTGCTCGCGCTCGTGGTGCTCGCGACGGTCGGCGGGCTGCTTGTCGTGGAGGCGTGGTATCGAGCCGGCGGAGCACGGAGCGCGCTGGCGCTGACGGGGGTGTGCGCCGTCGCCGCACCGTTGATCGCCGCCGCCATGGCGGCGCCCTCCCAGGAGGAGCGCGCCGCTGCACAGGCGCCTGCGCGGCAGCATCCGACTCCTCGCCGTTCCCCTCCTGCGACGTTCCGGTCGCACCCGCTGCGTGCCGCGTTCGTCGCCGGCGATCCCGGCGTGTTCGAGGTCGCCTTCCCGAGACCGATCGGGCTTCCGGCGGACGGCGTCGGATGGCGCGAGCTGATCGCCGCTGGCGGCACCGATGTGTCCGAGAGCACGTACAGAGCGACGTTCGCCAACCGCTCCGACAGACCGCTCACGATCACGGACGTCCACGTGCAGGTCCTCGGCAGCGAGCCCCCACCGCAAGGGTCGTTCGCGTTCGCCTACGCGCAGGGCGAGAATGCGCTGCGCAGACTCTTCGCGACGATTATGGACAACCGCCCGGGCAGCAACGACTGGCTGTACGCCACCGGTCCGGGCAGCAACGGCGTTCCATACTTCGGGAAGCACTACGTCTCCCTGAAGCCCGGGGAGATCTACGAGACGACGATCACGCTCGGGACGGAGTTGATCGCCGAGATCCGTTACCGCTTCGTCGTCTCCGGCTCGACGCCGACCGGCGAGTTCATCTTCGAGGACCCGCAGGTGCGCCGCATTTCCGGCCTCCAGGACTACGGCATCGACGGCAGCTACGCGCGCTACTACGTCAGCCGCTACCTCTTGTACCTGAAGTACGCGATGAGATGTCCCGGGGTCGAGCTGCACGACTGGTACGCCACGTCGCCGGCGCATCCGTTGTCGGGGACGTGCGACTACTGAGCTGGACGGTCGGCCGGTGCAAGCAGCGTGCGCGCCGCCTCGGCGACGTCGGCGGCGAGCCAGCGCGGCAGCGCGCGCCCGTCGCCCCGCACGTGGCGGCGGACCGCCGCGGTCGGGATGTCCACGACCGCGCGCGTCACGCGGTCGACGGCGCGCGCGTCGGCGCGGCCGTGCAGCGCCCGGGCGATCCGCACGACGGCGGCCTGCAGCGGCGCGTTGAGCGCGTCGAGCCGCGCGCGCAGCGGCTCGGGCGCGCCGTCGAGCAGGTCGTGCTGGCGCACGACGAGCAGCAGCCGCGCGTCGTCGGGGTGCGCGGCGGCGAACGCGAGCGAGGCTGCCGCCATCGCGACCCCCGCCGCGACCGGGTCGTCCGGGTGGGCGGCGTCGGCCGCCAGCGCGCCGGCCTGGAAGCGCTCCAGGGCGCGGAACCAGGCGGCGGTGAGCACGCCGTCGCGGCTGCCGAAGCGGTGGTAGAGCGTCCCGACCGGAGCCCCGCTGGCCTGCGAGATCGCCGCCACCGAGGCGGCGCGCGGACCCTCCGCGAGCACGAGCGCGCGAGCGGCGTCGAGGATGTCGTCGGTGTCGTGCTTGCGCGGGGGAGCCAAAGCTGGAACGATCCTTTTATATGGAGCGATTGCCCTACATCGATGAGCATGTCATGGACGTCGGCGACGTGTCGCGCGAGCGCGTCTGGAGCGCGCTGACCAAGGTGCTGCGGCGGGAGCTGGGCGGCGGCGAGCGGATCGCGCGTGCGCTCAGCTGCGAGCCGGCAGCCGCGAGCCCGCGGTTCGACGGCGTCGTCGGCCAGACGCTGCCGGGGTTCCGCGTCGCGGAGTCCGAGCCGGGGCGCCGCCTGACGCTGCGCGGCCGGCACCGCTTCTCGCGCTACGAGCTGACGTTCCTGCTCGACGACGGCCGCCTGCGGGCGCAGTCGTACGGCGCCTTTCCCGGCCTGCTCGGCCGCCTCTACCGCGCCGCGGTCATCGGCACCCGCGGCCACCGGCTCGTGACCCGCCGCCTGCTGCGCCAGGTCGTCCGCCGCGCATGATCGGCGCACGCTGGGGAGCGACCGACGACGAGGTCGCCGCGCCCCAGCCGTGCGACGCGCTCGCCGGGGCCGGAGCACACCCGGTCGACCGCGCGATCTCGGTCGACGCGCCCGTGGGCGTCGTGTACCGCTGGCTGTGCCAGCTGCGCGCGGCGCCGTACTCCTACGACCTGCTCGACAACTTCGGCCGCCGCAGCCCGCGGTCGCTGACGCCGGGCCTCGAGCAGCTCGCGGCGGGGCAGCGCGTGATGACGCTGTTCCGGGTGGTCTCGTTCGTGCGCGACGAGCACCTCACGATCCGCAGCGGCGGCCGCACGGTCGTCACGTACGCCGTCCGGCCCGACGGCGACGGGACGCGCCTGAGCGTGCGCATCCGGTTCACGATGCCGCGCCGGCTGGCGCAGCCGATCGTCCTCGGCGACCTCGTGATGATGCGCAAGCAGCTGCTCACGCTCAAGCGGCTCGCCGAGCGCGACGCGCGCCGGACCTGACGCTGTAACTTTCTATTTTGCGGTGTAAAGCGGGTCGCGGGAGCGGCCCGCCGGACAGGGGGAGTCCGGGGTGTTCGAGCTCGAGCGGGCGAGCGCTCGCAGGATCCACGCCGTGCCCATGAGGAGCGCACCGGCGACGCGGCGTGCGCGCCCGCTCACCCCCGCCGAGACCGCATGGATCGTGCTGATCCCCTGCGCCGCCGTCATGCTGGCGGCGATCGTGACGCTGGGCCCGCCCCTGGGCCGCGCCCTCTTCAAGCCCGGCCCGGACGCTCTGTGGCCTGCCGGCTGGTGGGCGACGCGCGGCCAGCCGGAACCGGTCAAGCACGGGCGCTACGCCCTCGCCGCGTTGGCGCCGCTCGTGCTGGCCGGCGCGATCCTCCTCGTCTCGCGGCGGCCGCCGCGGCTGTGGCCGTGGGTGATCCGTCCGCTCGCACTGCTCGGCCAGGTGGGCGCGCTGGCATTCGTGATCCGCGCCGTGCTCGGCCAGCGCGACGACTTCGAAGCGCCGCTGTTCACAATCTTCAGCAGCCACACGCTGCGGCTCGCGGCGGCGCTCGCCGTGATCGCGGCGCTCGCGCTGCGCTGGCGGCGCGCGGTCGCCTGGATCGCCCGTCTCGCGCGGGAGCGTCCGCTGACGCGCATCGCCTGCGTCGCGATCGCCGCCGCCTTCACGGCGACATGGCTGGTCGAGGTCGTCGCGAACGACGGGCTGGCCGAGGACACGGGCGCGATGAACTGGATACCCAACGGCGCCTACGCGGTCCTCGACGGGCGCACCCCGCTCGTCGACGTCCACCTCGTCTACGCGAAGCTGCTCCCCTACCCCACGGCGCTCGTGATGTCGGCGTTCGGCGCGACGACGTTCGTCTTCACGATCTTCATGGCGGTGCTCAACCTCGCCGCGCTGCTCGCGGTCTACGCCGTGCTGCGGCGGATCGTCGGGAGCGCACGCGCCCTCGTGCTGTACCTGCCGTTCGTGGCCCTCAGCGACGTCGGCCACTGGATGTACCTGGCGTCGATATGGCCGATGCGCTACGGCAGCGCGTACCTGCTCGCGTGGCTGACCGCGCGCCACGTCGACGGCGCCGGCCCGCGACGCGCGTGGATCGTCTTCCTGGTCGGCGGGCTGGCGATGCTCGACACCTTCGACTTCGGGCTCGCCGCGCTGCTCGCGAGCGCCGTGGCGCTGCTGTTCGCGCGACTCCCGGGCTCCGCCCGCGACGTCTGGCGACTCGCCGGCGCCGTCGCCGGCGGCGTGCTGGCGGCGGTCGCGCTCGTGGCGGCGTTCACGCTCGTGCGCGCGGGGGCGCCCCCGCGCCTCGACGTGCTGCTCGAGTGGCCCAGGATCTTTACCGGCCTCGGCTGGTTCGCGCTGCCGCTGCCGAGAACCGGGCTCCACCTCGCGATCTACGCGACGTTCGCCGCGGCGGTCGCCGTCGCCGCCGTGCGAGTGGCGCGCGCGGCCGACGACGTGCTGCTCACGAGCATGCTCGCGTGGAGCGGCGTCTTCGGAGTCTTCGCGGGCAACTACTACGTCGGCCGCCCGGACCCGGTGAAGCTGCTCGCGATGTTCTCCGCCTGGGGCTTCGCGCTCGCGCTGCTGACGATCGTGTGCGTGCGCGGGCTCGCCGCGCGCGAGCGGCGTGTCCCCTCGCCGGCGGAGCTGCTCGTGCTGTTCGCGTTCGCGCTCGCGGTCTGCACGATCGGCCAGCTGCGATCGCCGAAGCCGAAGATCGACGCCCTGGCGAATGCGCCCCGGCCGATCTACCGGGCGCTCGCCGAGCCGCTCGTGGCGCGGCACACCCGGTCCGGGGAGAAGGTCGCGATCCTGCTGCCCGAGAGCTATCGCATCGCATACGACCTCGGGCTCGTGAACGTCGCGCCCTATGAGACGCAGACCGCGATCGTCACGCGGAGACAGATGCGCACGTTGATCGACGCGGTCGAACGCGAAGGCGTCCGGGAGCTCTTCACCAACAATCCCGGGTACCACGTGATCGGCGACGCCGAAGCCGCCCCGGAGCAGCTGCAGGCGATCGGCGCGGCGGGCTTCAGACGGATCCGCTCGACCCGCGGCATGATCGAGTGGCGGAGGGCCGTGCGGGACGGGTGAGTGGGGGGAGCAGGTTCGACTTGGTGGACATTGCCCGCAGCCGTGAGAGATCCGCTCGGTTGTCCTCCAGAGAATCCCCACATCTGTGCGGCAATCGGCGAGCTCTGTCCCCAGAAGCGTGTTGGGCCCGGTGCGCCCCAGAACTTCTCGCAAACTCCTCAGACGCTGCCATCCGCGTTCGCCTTTCAACCGTACGCGGACACGATGGGCTCTGACGACAAGACGAGCAACACCCTGAGCGTTCCAAGCCGTGCGCCCAGCAGGCAGCGAGAAGATTGGGTCGATGAGCAGGCCGTGGCTCGACACTTCGGCGTCTCGGCTCGGTCGGTACGACGGTGGCGAGCCGCAGGAATGCCTTCCTTGCTGCTCGGCGGTGCTCGCCGCTACCGCATCGGAGAGGTCGAATGCTGGCACCGTGAGCAACAAGCCACCTCCTGACCAGAACCCGATCTGGTGTCGTTAGTCCTTAGTTCGATGGCAGTTTCTCCGCGCCTCGCCGCCCGTGAGGCCAGCCGCCGACTTGCCTGTGCACATGCACAGGCCGCGTCGTCGCCCGACCTCACGACGACGATCCACTCGAGAAGCTGCTCACGAACTTCCGACTCGCGACATAGGCGTGAGCGCGCACCAAGGGGCCACTCAGCCGTGTGGGGCGGCACCCAAAGACCATACGAGCGGCCAGAGTGCTCGTCTCACAGCCGCCGAGCGGCTTAGGATTGGACCTGTGATCGTTTCTTGGCGCACAACATGGTGATACGGAGGTCCTGCTGATGCCTGCCTTGTTCGTCGCGGACGAGTTCCTGACCGAATTCGAGCCGCCCCCGCTCGGCGACGATGCGCGATTCTTCGTCATAACGCGCAACGGACGAATTCGCGACGAGGGCGACCATCAGGACTGGTTCGAGGACCGCACCCGCGTCACGAACAGCATCACGATTGCGACGCTTTGGGCTTTGGCGCTGTCCGGGGATGCCGACGACGGCTCGAATCCACAACCTCTGGCGCGCGTTACCGCGTTCGCCGTCGACCCGCTGGAGGCTCGCGAGAACGACGTAGGAGAACTCGAGGGCGACCACGTTGTGCTCTACGTGAGCGCAGACGGCAATATCCTCGTCAAGGGCACCGAGGCCTTCGACAGC
Source organism: uncultured Actinomycetes bacterium (assembly GCA_963812435.1). Taxonomy (GTDB): domain Bacteria; phylum Actinomycetota; class Thermoleophilia; order Solirubrobacterales; family Solirubrobacteraceae; genus Conexibacter. Next base: position 878,534 of record CAWEUZ010000002.1, on the reverse strand, counting down.
CTCCATTCAGCAGCTCGGGAGTGGCCCGAGATCATCAAGTCCTACGCCGAAACCCACGACTGACGAGGAAGACGGTCGCGCCGATGGACAAATGGACCGCAGGCGATGTCGCCGGCATCATCACCGACCCGTTCCACGCGATCAACTTTGATCCCAGCGTCTGCGAACCGCACGAACCAACCGTCGCCGAGGACGTCTGGGTGAAGACGAATGTGCGCGCGATCGAGGAACTCGGAGCCGAGCAATGGCTCCGAGTACTGCTGACAACGCTCCAGCAGCCGAAGGCGCCGATCGATCCTGGCGTTGCCGCCGTTGGAAACCCACACCACGCCGTTGAGATCCATCCCGTGTACGGAGAACCGCACGAGCCGCTCGTTGACGAAGGCACCTGGATCGCCGCAAACTTCCACAGCATCCAGGACCTTGGTCCGGAGGCGTGGCTCCGGAATCTCCTGGTGGTCTTGAAAGGCGTCACCTTGAGGGACACGCTGCCTGAAGCCGAGCAAGCGGAGAGTGCCGACCCAGACGTCGGTCGAAACGATCCATGCCCATGTGGCAGTGGTCGCAAGTACAAGCGCTGTCATGGCCGGTAAGCGAGTTCGCGACATCACCGGAGCGCAGTCCTAGGATGGCCAAGTCAAGCCTCGAAAAGTTCCTCCAGCGGGAGCGCCATGAGCTTCTTCCGGAGCTCGAGCCCTATCGCGAACTGGCCCGAGAACTCGATGTCTTCGGTCAGGCCGTGCTCGGAGGCTGGTGTGAGCTTGCCGCAGCCGTCCGCTCAGTTTTGCCCTGGCCTCGCACAGAGACACTGCTCGAGTTCTATTCTGAGCAGGCCAGCGGCTATGCACCGCATGACCCAGACCCGGAGCGCCTCGTCGTAATCATCGTCTTCGGGTCGACGGTAAACGGATGCGCAGAAGACCTCGAGACGGGCAACCTGCGACTGCAAGAGCTGAGCGATGTCCTGTCACGCCTGCATCAGCTGGTCGCGAACACCGGCTCTTCTCTCTACGGAACGGCGATGCTTCAGCAAGCGGTTCTCGACGTCGTGAACTCCGGCCTCGAGATCGAGGACGCCGCACCGATCGGTGGACTGATGGTGCCCTGGCAACGACTCGCCTGGCTCACGGAGTGCAGGATGCGCTCGGGCGCCGTGCTGAATCGAAGGCGTGGCGAACCACTGATCGGCGATTCTGACGAGCAGCTGACGTATCTGCTGCGGCTCGCAACGAACCAGCCCGGACTCGCGAACTGGCCCGAGCTTGCACGTTTCATCCCTCGTCGCGCCGACGGCATGCTGCCGGCGTCCGAGGATGCCTATCGCCGGTTTCGCCGTGATGGAATTCCCGACGACCCAGATCTGTCACGACAGCTCGTGCAGGAGATCGTCGAGCATCGACACTACGTCCTCGACACGATTTCTGTGATCGAGCTCGAAGAGCTGGGCGTTCGTCGAATCGTCCTCACGCCCGAGGAGCGCCCAGAGAAGAATCTCGTCGGGGGCCAGCCACATTTCCACCTTGGCTTTCTGGTGGACCACACAGCCGGGACTTTCTCCGGGACGTTGACGCTTAGCGACGACGACATACCCGGCACCGAACGACGGACCGTCCTGCTCATGCCATCTCTCATGGAGCACATGGGAAGCGAAACACATGATTCCCCTGATTCCTCCGAGCACGGGTTTGAGGTTTACAACGAAGCGCAAGCTGCGGTAGAGCTGCTGCTGCTCTCCGCATGGCGGGACCTTGTTGTGCCAGAGGTTCGAGAACAGCACTACGAAACGGACCGCTTGCGAAAGCCCAAGGGCTCCGGCAAGCGTGCTGCTCGTCGCGGCAATCTCGAAGTGGTCCGTTACTTGCCCCGGCGGCTGATCTACCGGCGCGCAGCGCGAGAGGCCTCCGAGCGTGACGGGCGTCGTGAGCCAAGCAGACTTTATGCCGTCAGTACCTTTGCCCGCCGACTTCCGGCGGGCCAAAGACGCAGTACAGATGCCGAGGAGTTCGCCCAGGACAGCGGCATTCCGCTTGCGCTGCATCAGACCGTGGTACGGCCTCACTTCCGCGGCGGAACCGAAGATGAGCGGCAAGCGGCGATGGAGACCCAGTCGGGCCAGCGCCTCAGGACATGGCGCAGCTGGAGTGCCCTGGATCTGCTTCGGACGCGATCGGCCGAGGCCGCTCGCGATCGTGATGCCCCTTCCCGCACCGCCCGCTGAGTGCGGGCGGCGGCGCGCTCCCGGTCTCAGGCTGAGTCGCGCACGCCCGACGGGGCACCCTGCGTGCGCAGGAACTCAGCAACCTGCTCGAGCGCCTCGAAGCCTTCGGTCTTGATGCGGTTCGACACTCTCGCCTGTGCGAGCACCTCGTTCGCCTTGATCGCGGTCACATGTCCGTGCGCTGCCTGCTTGGCGATGTGGTTCAGGCGCCAAGCTGCGTTCGGGATGTCGGCGATCTCCTGGAGCTCTCGGGCGCGCGCACGTACCGCATGCGAGCGCCCCTTCGAGGCCAACATGCTGTCCACCCCGCGAGGGCAGCACCGCACCGAGTCACAGACGAGTCGCCCTCGGAGTCTGCGATCGTCGAACAGGATCTGCGCGACTCTTGGCAGCACGCTGCGCCGCAGGGCGGGGATGTACACGCCGGAGGCGCCGAAACCTCTGCCTCTCTCCGCTCTCTCACGTCGTCTGCGCGAACTCATGAGGCCGGGAATGTTGGTCTTCTCCCCGATGCCCATCCCGCACTCGTAGCCATCGAGACCCGCAGCTACCAGCGCCGGCCCGTAGATGCCTTGTCGCCAGGCAAGAACCTGCGTCCCCACACTTCGCAGATGCCGAGCTGCGATGACAGCGTCGAGCAGCTTCGCATAGCGCTCGGTCCCGTCACCAAGCGGGGACAGCTGAAAGCCGACCGCTTGCGGGCCCACCTCGACCGCGGCGGCGGCAAAGCGATCCAGGGCCCGCTGCCATCCCGACCGCTGAGCGAACGCACGCAACTGGACGCAGATGACCGGCATCAACGGCAGTCGCACGCCGTCGGCTCGCATGCGTCGTGCAGTGCGGCCGATTGCCGCGACGGTTGCGACAAACGCTGGCGAGTCCGGACTCGCGCAGTAGAAGTACGGCGGCACGATCACCGTGGCGCCATGCTCGACCTCGAACTCGATGACCTGCGCGACGAGCTTGTCGAGGACAAAGGGGTCAACCAGGGCCTCGCCGCCAAGTTGAGCAGCCTGACCGAACGGCAGCTGAGCCCAGGGGTCCGTCGGATCAATGTCGCCTTGCAGCAGGAACGTCAGGGGGTCGACAAGCAGCGGTACTCCCGCGCGCTGGGCGACTCCAACCAGCTCGTCACTGCGAGCCGTGTCCTGAGCGTTGACCACAACGCGATCGATCGGCCGGTGCCCTCCCAAAGGACTAGGAGCGAGCAGATCGGCGAGCACCTTGTGGTCCCCGATCGACGGGCGGATCAGCAGCTCCGGCATCAGAACTCTTTCTGCTTCGTTAGGCGAATGGTGTATCGTAGCGGAAGTTCTGACGGAAGTCACATATGTAGCTGTTATGACCCTAGATCGGAAGGAACCTAGGTTGCATCGCGGAAGCGCCGCTAAGCAGATGGATACGGAGCACGTCGCGCTGCCTGGCTACGCACGGATCGTGGAGGAGGTGCGCGACGGCGGCCTGAGCACAAGCGACGTCGCTCGCGTTGTCGGCGTTGCCGAGCGGCAGGTGCGGAACTGGACCTCGGGCGGCAACGCCCCGAGTGGCCGCAACCGCGACCAACTGCTCGAGCTGCACTACGTCACCCGCATGCTGCGCGATGTCTACACGCGCGAGGGCGCAGAGATCTGGCTTCACGGACGCAAGCGCAGCCTCGACGGGCGCCGACCCATCGACTTGCTGGCGGACGGCGCCTACGACGAGGTTCTCGATGCCATCGAGCGGCTGCATGCGGGGGCGATGTGAAGCACCGAGAGCTGCTTGCGGCGATCTCAGACATCGAGCCCGTCCGCGTGCGAGGCACATTCGAACGCCATTCCTCGCTGCGCTGGGAAGAACTCGCAGCGAGCGCTGCGGGCGGACGATGGGGCGCACGCCGGGCATACGAGGTCCTGTATCTCGGTCGACCACGCGACAGCGTCGTCGTCGAGGCGTACCGCCACCTCGTCGATGACGAGCTCGACGAAAGCCAGGCGCTGGCGGCAGCGGTGCTCGAGCGCCGCATCATCACCTGCGAGGTCGACGTGCCCGATGTCCTCGATCTCCGTGCGGCGGCCGCTCAAACTGGTGTCGCCGTCGGTCAGCAGCAGCTTTCCTCTGAGGTCGGTGACTACGCGCCCTGCCAGGCGATCGGTGCCGCCGCGCATCAGCTCGGTTTGTCCGGCGTCATCGCGCCGTCTGCGAGCAACCTGGGCGAGACCCTCGCTCTCTTCACCGCGAACCTGCCGGTCGCGCACTGGCCGTCGGTGGTCGGTCGCGACATTTGGCGAGGTCTTCCACCGGATCCCCGCGTCCTCCGAGTCGTCGACGACGAGGTTGGCTGACATGGCTGCAACTCGTCACGCAAGCTGCCCCCCAAACTCGTTGGGGCGGATTCTGCGCTCCACGCTACAGACGTATGGGGAGCACAGACTTCATGGGGGGAGCAGGATTCGAACCTGCGTAGGCAGAGCCAACGGGTTTACAGCCCGTCTCCTTTAACCACTCGGACATCCCCCCGAGCAAGGGACGGGAAGTGTATCGGTACCCGCCCGCCCGGCGGGGGCCGCGTGGCCCCCGCCGGATGGCGTGCCTACGAAGCGTCGCGCAGGCGCTGCGCCTCGGGCAGCGCCTCGAGCTTCTTGAGCGTGTGGTTCTCGATCTGGCGGATCCGCTCGCGCGTGACGTTGAACGCGCGGCCGACCTCCTCCAGCGTCCGCGGGCGTCCGCCCGCGAGGCCGAAGCGCATCTCGATCACCTCGCGCTCGCGCTGCGGCAACGCCGCCAGCGCACGGCGCACGTTGTCGCGCCGCAGGTTCTCGGACGCCAGCTCGAACGGCGACTCGGCCGTCTGGTCCTCGACGAAGTCGCCGAGCTCCGACTCCTCTTCCTCGCCGATCGGCTTCTCCAGCGAGACCGGCTGCTGAGCCATCCGCAGGATGTCGCGGACCTCTCTGACCGGGCAGTCCAGCTCCAGCGCGATCTCCTCCGGCGTCGGCTCGCGGCCGAGCGTCTGGACGAGCTGGCGCTCGACGTGGACCACCTTGTTGAGCTTCTCGACCATGTGGACCGGGATGCGTATGGTCCGGCCCTTGTCGGCGATCGCCCGCGTGACGGCCTGGCGGATCCACCACGTCGCGTACGTCGAGAACTTGAAGCCTCGACGGTGGTCGAACTTCTCGACCGCGCGGATCAGCCCGAGCGAGCCCTCCTGGATCAGGTCGAGGAACGTCAGGCCGCGCCCGAGGTACCCCTTCGCGATCGACACCACGAGGCGCAGGTTGGCCTCGATCATCTGCTGCTTGGCCGTCATGTCGCCGCGCTCGATGCGCTGCGCCAGGTAGACCTCCTGCTCCGCCGTGAGCAGGCTCACGCGGCCGATCGAGCGCAGGTAGAGCCGCAGCGAGTCGAGACTCGGCTCCACCGTCAGGTCGATTTCCGGGCGCTTCGACGAGGTCGCCCTCGGCTCCGGGCGATCGCCGCCCTCGGGAACCGCGGCCGCAGCCCCCGGGCGGCCGTCCGCTTCGATCACGTCGATGCCGTGCTCCTCCAGGTGCGCGTGCAGATCCTGCACCTGCTCCTTCGTGACATCGACCTCCTCGAGGCATCCGGAGATCTCCTCGAAGGTCAGGTACCCCCGTTCCTGCCCCTCGGCGATGAGCGTCCGCAGCTCCTCCAGCTCGAGCAACGGCGTCTCCTCCGCCGACAGTACTGCCGCCTTCTCCGTCACGTTGTCGTTCCTATCGAGACGCGATTCGGACCCACGCTGACGCGAGCCCCCCTCTCCTCACTGCCCCTCGTAACTGAACGCTACGTACGCGGCATCTGCCGCGATGAGCTGAGCCATTTTGTGCTCTCCCGCCCGTAAGCGTGGAGGCGGCTTCCAGCCTGTGCGGAGTGATACCACAAAGATCGCAGTGCGCTGCCGGTAGTCGCGCGCGCGCCGTGACAGATGGCGCGTCGCCCGTGGCTCGCTACCCTTGGGCGGGATGTCGACCTCCCGCACCGTCTCCGTGGCCGCGCCGGACGTCCAGGCGCAGCGCCCGACCCTTCAGGTCAGCCTCTCGCGCGTCGGCGTAACCGGCGTCGAGAAGGTCATCCGCATCAGACAGGACGGCACCGAGCAGCTGTTCTCAGCGCAGATCGAGTGCTTCGTCGACCTCGGGCCCCACCAGAAGGGCGCGCACATGTCGCGCTTCGAGGAGGTCGTCAACGAGGCGATCGGGGACGTGATCCTCGGCCAGGCGACCTTCAAGGCCGAGACGCTCGCCGAGCGCGTGGCCGAGCGCGTGCGCGATCGCCAGGGCGCGCGCCGCGCCGAGGTCACGATCACGGCCCGCTACCCCGAGCACAAGCCGGCACCCGTCTCCGGCATCCAGACGCAGGAGATCTACACGCTCTACGGCTCGGCGATCGCGTCCGAGCGCGGCACGCGCCGGCTCGTCGGCGTCGCCGCCCAGGGCATGACCGCCTGCCCGTGCGCGCAGCAGCTGATCGCGGGCGGCTCGCGCGAGCGGCTCGCCGCCGACGGCTTCACCGAGGACGAGATCGAGCGCATCTTCGAGCACGTGCCGGTGGCGACGCACAACCAGCGCGGCCTCGGGACGCTGCACATCGGCTGCACCGAGGAGTGCGAGGACGAGATCGAGGCGCGCGCGCTGCTGGAGATCGTCGAGGGCTCGATGTCGTCGGAGATCTACGAGCTGATGAAGCGCAGCGACGAGGCGGCCGTCGTCGAGAAGGCGCACCGCCGGCCGCGCTTCGTGGAGGACTGCGTGCGCGAGATGATCGGCGGCGTGGTCGAGCGCTTCCCGGCGCTCGCCGACGCCGCGTTCGTCTCCGCCCGCCAGGAGAACCTCGAGACGATCCACCAGCACAACGTCGTCGCCGAGCGCTTCGGGCTGCTCGGCGAGGTGCGGCGCGAGCTCGCGAGCGGCGAGCACACGCCGGCGCACGTCTCCCGGCGCGCCTGGCTCGACGGCACCGTCGAAGGCGGCAGGTAGCGCATGGCGCTCCCCGCCGGCGTGCGGCTGCACCATCCGGCGGGCAGCGACGAGGACGCCGTCGCGGTGCTCGTGCTGACGACCGCGTGCCAGGTCGCCGACACCGGCCGCTCCGACCGCGAGCTGGCCGACGTGATCGAGGACTGGGACCGTCCCGGCGCCGACCTCGCGCACGACGCGTGGATCGCCGAGGACAGCAGCGGCGAGACGATCGGCTACGCGTTCGTCTCGCCACCCGACGCGGAGGTGCGCGTGCACCCGCGGGCCCGCGGACGCGGACTCGGCTCGCACCTGCGGGAGCTGGTCGAAGCGCGCGCCGTCGAACGCGGCGCGGTCGAGCTGCACCAGCGCGTGGCCGTCGGTATCCGCATCGCCGAGCGCCCGCTCGAGCTGGCCGGCTACGTCCCGGTGTGGAGCACGTGGCGACTCGAGCGCCCGCTCGACGTCGCCCCGGAGCCGCCCAGCTGGCCGGCGGGCGTGACCGCCGGGAAGCTGGACGACGAGCGCGGCGTCGCCGAGGTGCTCGCGCTGCTGGAGCGCGCGCAGGCGAGCACGCCCGAGGGCGAGCCGCTCGCGCTCGACCGCTTCCACGCCGACCACCTCGCGGAGGAGCGCCTCGACAGCGGCCTGTGCGTGCTCGCGTGCCGCCGCGACCGGCTCGCCGGCGTCGCGATCTGCGAGAGCTGGAACGACGCCGACGGAATCGTCGTGCAGCTCACCGTCGATCCCGGCGAGAGCTTCGAGCCGATCGCGCGCGCGCTGCTGCTGGAAGCCTTCGCGCACATGCTCGAGCGCGGGATCGAGACGGTCGTCGTGCCCGTCGGCGCCGCCGGCGGCTCCGCCACCGGCGACGGCGCGGACGTCCCGGAGCCCTACGCGTCGGTTGGGTTGCGGCCCGTGTGGCAGCAGACGACCTGGCGCAAGCGGCTCGGCTGAGATCCCCTGGGGGCCCGCCTCACGCCGGCATCCGCGCCGCGCGCCGTTCGAGGTAACGCTGCTCCGGGATGCTCGTCGTGCGCCGCGCCGCCTCGCGGTACGCGAGGCGCGCCGCCTCGCGCTCGCCCGCCAGCTCCAGCAGGTGCGCGCGGACGGCGCCGAGCCGGTGGTTGTCGACGAGGCGCTCGTCGCCGTCGAGCGTCGCGAGCAGCTCGAGCCCGGCGCGCGGACCGTCGGCCATCGCGAGCGCGACGGCGCGGTTGAGCGTGACCATCGGATTGGGCGCGACGCGCTCGAGCAGCGTGTAGAGCGCGAGGATCTGCAGCCAGTCGGTCTCCTCTCCGCTCGGCGCCTCGGCGTGGACGGCGGCGATCGCCGCCTGCAGCTGGTAGGGCCCGACGCTCCCGCGCGGCAGCGTGGCGGTGATCAGCGCGACGCCCTCGGCGATCGCGTCGGCGTCCCAGCGGCTGCGGTCCTGCTCGGCGAGCGGGACGAGGTCGCCCTCTGGCGTCGTGCGCGCCGCGCGCCGCGCGTCGGTCAGCAGCATCAGCACGAGCAGCCCCGAGACCTCGGCGTCGTCGGGCAGCAGCCGCGCGAGCAGGCGCGCGAGGCGGATCGCCTCCTCCGTCAGCTCGCCGCGCCGCAGGTCGGGTCCGGAGCTCGCCGTGTAGCCCTCGTTGAAGATCAGGTACAGCACGTGCAGCACGACGCGCAGGCGCTCCTCGCGCTCGTCCGCGGCGGGCATCGCGAAGCCGCCGCCGCTCGCCTTCACGCCCTTCTTCGCGCGACTGATGCGCTGCGCCATCGTCGCCTCGGGCACGAGGAACGCGCGCGCGATCTCCTCGGTCGTCAAGCCGCCGACGGCGCGCAGCGTCAGCGCGATCTGCGACGGCGGCGTGAGCGAGGGGTGGCAGCACAGGAACAGCAGCGCGAGCGTGTCGTCGCCCTGAGGCGCATCCGCCTCTCCCGGTGCGGGCGCGTGCGGCTCGCCCTCCGGATCGAGCGTCGCGACCTCCTCTTCGCGCCGCCGCCGCGCGCTCTCGCTGCGCCAGTCGTCCACGAGCCGGCGCGAGGCGACCGCGATCAGCCAGCCGCGCGGACTCTCCGGGACGCCGTCCCGCGGCCACTGCTCGGCGGCCGCGATGAGCGCCTCCTGGACCGCGTCCTCGCACGCGTCGAACTGCCCGTGGCGCCGCACGAGCGCGCCGAGGACCTGCGGCGCGAGCGGCCGCAGCAGATCCTCGACGTGCGCTCGTCCGGAGGACGCGCTCACATCTCCGCGCCGCCGTCGAACATCACCGCACGCACCTCGATCGCGCCGGCGCCGCCGGCGAGCGGCCAGCGCTGCGCGAGCTCGAGCGCGCGCTCCTGCTCGCAGTCGAGGATCAGGTAGCCGCCCAGCTGCTCCTTCGCCTCGGCGAACGGCCCGTCGGTGACCGCCGGCGCGCCGTCCCGCAGGCGCACCGTCTTGGCGGTCGAAGCGTCGGCGAGCCCCTGCGTGGCGACGTACTCGCCCGAGGCTCTGATCTCGTCCATGACCGCGTTCATCTGCGCCATCAGCGCTTCGCCCTGCGGGCCGGAGAAGATCTCGCGCGTCTCGGGGGCGTCGTAGATCAGCAGCATGTACTTCACGGGGTGCTCCTTTGTCGGCGGCGCTCTCCGTGAGCGCCGTTCGGAGGGGAGTCGGAGCTGGCGGGCAGCGTTCGACATCGACGCTACCCAAAAGTCGATGTCGATTTCGGTCGCGCTGATTCGACTACAGATCGAGAGCAACTTTCGACCTCGACCCGGGAGCGCCCGCCATGACATCCGAGACCACTACCGCCAACCGCTGGGCCGCATTGCTCGCGCTCTGCGCCGGGATGCTGATGATCGTCCTCGACGCGACGATCGTGAACGTCGCGCTGCCAGCGATCCAGGACGACCTCGGCTTCTCAGGGTCGAGCCTCGCGTGGGTCGTCAACGCCTATCTGATCGCGTTCGGCGGGCTGCTGCTGCTCGCCGGCCGGCTCGGCGACCTGATCTCCCGCCGCGGCGTCTTCCTGTGCGGGCTCGCCGTCTTCACCGGCGCGTCGCTCGCATGCGGCCTGGCGCAGAGCGAGGGCATGCTGATCGCCGCGCGCTTCGTGCAGGGCGCCGGCGGCGCGCTGACCTCTGCCGTGATCCTCGGCATGATCGTGACGCTCTTCCCCGAGCCGCGCGAGCAGGCGAAGGCGATCGGCGTCTACGCGTTCGTCGCCTCCTCCGGCGGCTCGATCGGGCTGCTCGTCGGCGGCGCGCTGACGCAGGCGCTCGACTGGCACTGGATCTTCTTCGTCAACGTCCCGATCGGGATCGCGACCGCGGTGTGCGTGCGGCGCCTGCTGCCGCGCGACGTCGGCGCCGGACTGCGCGAGGGCGCCGACCTGCCGGGCGCCGTGCTGGTGACCGGCGCGCTGATGCTCGCCGTCTACACGATCGTCAAGCCGGCGGCCGAGGACGGCTGGGGCGCGACGAGCACGCTCGCGCTCGGGGCCCTCTCGCTCGGACTGCTGGCGGCGTTCGTCGCCCGCGAGGCGCGCGCGACCTCGCCGCTGGTCCCGCTGCGGATCTTCCGCTCGCGCACGATCGTCGGCGCGAACCTGATCCAGGCGCTCGGCGCGGCCGGGATGTTCGGGACGTTCTTCCTCGGCTCGCTGTACCTGCAGCGCGTGCTCGGCTACGACGCGCTGCAGATCGGACTCGCGTTCCTGCCCGTGACGCTGCTGATGGGCTTCGTCTCGCTGCGCTACGCAGACCGCCTCGCGATGCGCTTCGGCGCGCGCCTGACGACGATCCCGGGCCTCGTGCTGCTCGTCGCCGGGCTCGCGCTGCTCGCGCAGGCGCCTGCCGACGGCGACTTCGTCGTGGACCTGCTGCCGGCGATGGCGCTGCTCGGGACGGGCGCCGGGATCTGCTTCCCGGCGATCATGAACCTCGCGATGTCGGACGCGACGCCGCAGGACGCCGGGCTCGCATCGGGGCTCGTCAACACGACCGCACAGGTCGGCGGGGCGCTCGCGCTGGCCGTGCTCGCGACGCTCTCCAGCTCGCGCGCGGACGCGCTGGCGCACGACGGAGCCTCGACGGCGGCCGCGCTCACCGGCGGCTTCCACCTCGCCGTCTGGATCGCCGCCGGGCTCGTGGCCGTGGCGGTGCTGGTCGCCGTCGCGATCGTGCCGGCCGCGCGCCCCGCGCGCGCCGAGGCCGCGGGCGCAGAGGACGCCGACGGCTCCGCCCGGCCGGCCGAGCGAATGCTGGTCGAGGCGGCCTGACGTTCGGCACATCGCCGGCGCGACCCGGGCGACGGCGCTCAGGTCGCGTCGGCGGCGGTGCGCTCCGCCTCGCGGTCGCGCTCGCCGAGGCGGCGGCGCAGGCCGAGAAAGTAGTCGACGCCCGACAGGACCGTCACGACGACGGTCGCATCGACCAGCAGGTCGAGCCACAGCGGACTCTCGTCGCCGACGGCGATCAGCGCCAGCACCATCGCGATCTGCAGGCACGTCTTCGCCTTGCCGAACATGCTCGCCTCGATCACGACCCCCTGCGCGCCGGCTGCCATCCGCATCGCCGTGACGGCGAACTCGCGCGCGATGATCACCATCGCGACCCACGCCGCGAGCCGTTCGAGCGAGACGAGCGAGATGAGCGCCGCGATGATCAGCAGCTTGTCGGCGATCGGGTCCATCAGCTTGCCGAACGTCGTGACCGCGTTGCGCGTGCGCGCGAGATAGCCGTCGAGCGCGTCCGTCAGCGAGGCGACGACGAACACGATCGCGGCCAGCAGGTCGCCGCTGGGCGTCGCGTCGAGCAGCGCGACCACGAGCACCGGGACCAGCAGGATCCGCAGCACCGTCAGGACGTTGGGCACGTTGACCGGGAACACCGCGCCTACGGTATCGCTCGTGCGGTTGCGCACGCTGTTGCGGGTGGACGGACGCCGCCGTACCGTCCGTGGAGAAACGGAAACCGGAGCAAAGGGGACCGCCGTGCCCGCCGACGCCGTCGATGCCGCCCTGCCGCCCGGCCCGCGCTCGCCCGCCGCCTGGCAGGGCCTGCGCTTCTACGTCGACTTCATGCGCTACATGGAGTCGTGCTCCGCGCGCTACGGCAGCGTCTTCACACTCCGGCTGCCGACTGGCCGGGCGCTCGTGATCGCCAGCGACCCGCCCGACGTCCAGGCGATCCTGACCGACGCGGAGCGCTTCGTCGGCGGCGAGGCAGCGCGCCTGCTCGAGCCGTTGGTCGGCCCGTCGTCGGTGATCATCACCTCGGGCGCGACGCACATGCGCCAGCGCAGGCTGCTGCTGCCGCCGTTCCACGGCGACCTCGTCGCGCGTTGGAGCGAGCGCATCGTCGCGATCGCCGACGAGCAGCTCGCGCAGCTGCCGCAGGGCGAGCCGGTCGCGATGCGGCCGGCGATGCAGCGCATCACGATCGACGTCATCTGCCGCCTCGTGTTCGGCGTCGACGACGACGCCGAGCTGACCGAGCTGCGCGAGCGGCTGCTGCAGAGCTTCGACCCGCGCCTCGCCCCGTTCCTGTTCATGCCGACGCTGCTGCGCCGTCACGGCCGCCTCAACCCCGGTCGCATCCTGATGCAGCGCCGCGCGACGGTGCACGGGCTGCTGGACCGGCAGATCGCCCGCCGCCGCGCCGACCCGCGGCGCGACCAGCGCGACGACGTGCTGTCGCTGCTCGTCTGCGCGCGCGACGAGGACGGCGAGGCGCTGACCGACGCCGAGCTGCGCGACCAGCTGCTGACGCTCCTCGCCGCGGGCCACGAGACGACCGCGACCGGGCTGGCGTGGGCGAGCGAGCGGCTGTCGCGCACGCCGGCGGCCTACGAGCGGCTGCGGGCGGAGCTCGCGCAGGGGGACGACGGGGGGCGTGCCTACCTCGACGCGGTCGTCAGAGAGACGCTGCGCCTGCGTCCGCCGGTGATCGACGCCGTGCGCACGACGACGCAGGACGTCGAGCTGGGCGGGCAGCCGGTTCCCGCCGGCGCCGTCGTGAGCGCGATGCTCACGCTCACGCACCGCCGCCCGGACCTGTGGTCGCAGCCGCTCGCCTTCCAGCCCGAGCGCTTCCTCGACGGCAAGCCGCTGCCGTACTCGTTCACGCCCTTCGGCGGCGGGATCCGCCGCTGCATCGGCGCTTCGCTGGCGGATCTGGAGATGAAGCTGGTGCTGCGCACGCTGCTGGAGCGCTGTGAGCTGACGCAGGCGCCGGGGCGCGAGGAGGCGATCCGCCTCACCGGCATCACGTTGACGCCGGCACGCGGGGCGCAGGTCGTGCTGCGGCCGGCGGGCGCGCGTCAGGCCTGCACGCACTCGCGCACCCAGGCGGCGAAGGCCGCTTCGGACACCTCGCCGGCGGCGAGCAGCGCAATCGCCTCCGCCATCTCCTCCTGACCGCCGGGTGGCGGTGTCCAGATACCGTGGTTGCGAGCCACCAGTTCGAGCATCGCGAGCAGCGCCACGCGCCGGTTGCCGTCCGGCAGCGGGCGGTCGCAGACGAGCCGCGCGCAGAGCGCCGCGGCCTTGTCCGCCAGCGTGGGATGGCGCTCGCGGCCACGGCGAACCGCGAACGGCGCCGCCAGGACGGCGGCCACGGCGGCGAGCCGGGCCTCGCGGGCCAGTCGCTCGGCGGGCACGCCCAGCACCTCCTCGCCAATGAGCAGCAGATCTTCAACGCTCAACCTCTCCACAGCGAAGTCAAGCTACCAAGACACCAAATCTCTGTGATGCCTGGATGCAACTATTCTTGACTGAATAGTGTCTCCGTAGCTACACTTCGCGACAAGATGGCGAAGACGATGACCCTGCGGCTCAGCGACGAGCTGGCCGCCGACCTCGAGGCGATGGCGCGCGTCGACGACGTGCCCGTGTCCGAGGCGATTCGCGTCGCGATCGACGAGCGCATCAGGGGCCGCCGCGACGACAAGCAGTTCCAGGCCCGCCTGCGCCGGCTGATGGCCGAGAACCAGCGCGCGCTCGAGCGGCTGGCTCAGCAGTAGCTCGACACCAAGATACCAATAGTGCGCGCCATGTCACTGGCGTACTATGATGGTGGAGCTCTCGCCGGCCCCTCGCAGGCGTGGCCGTGCTCGTGCCGTGAATGTGCGAGCCTTCCGCCCATGCCCCTCATTCCCATGGTCATCGAGCGCACGGCCCGCGGCGAGCGCGAGTTCGACATCTACAGCCGTCTGCTCAACGAGCGGATCATCTTCCTCGGCCACCCCGTCGATGACATGGTCGCCAACCTCGTCGTGGCGCAGCTCCTGCATCTGGAGTCGCAGGATCCGGAGAAGGACATCTCGATCTACATCAACTCGCCGGGCGGATCGATCTACGCGGGCCTGGCGATCTACGACACGATGCAGTTCATCAAGCCCGACGTGGCCACGATGTGCGTCGGCATCGCGATGTCGATGGGCTCGCTGCTGCTGACCGGCGGGGCGAGAGGCAAGCGCAGCGCGCTGCCCAACAGCCGCATCCTGATCCACCAGCCGTCGGCCGGCTTCGAGGGCCAGTCGACGGACATCGAGATCCACGCGAGAGAGATCCTCAAGACGCGCAAGCGGATCGACGAGATCTACGCGCACCACACGGGGCAGAGCGAGGAGCAGGTCCACACCGACATGGAGCGCGACCGCTTCCTCACGTCCCAGCAGTCGGTCGAGTACGGCCTGATCGACCGCGTCATCGAGCACCACTGACCAACGGGAGGGGAACCCGCATGCCGATCGCAGAGCGCCAGGCGCAGACCACATGGGAGGGCTCGCTCACCAAGGGCGTCGGCCACGTCACCGGCAAGAGCGGCGGGTTCGGCGAGCTGCCCGTCACGTGGGCCTCGCGCACCGAGCGCTCCAACGGGCAGACGAGCCCGGAGGAGCTGATCGCCGCAGCGCACTCCTCGTGCTTCGCGATGGCCTTCTCGCACGAGCTGAGACAGGGAGGCCACGAGCCGCAGCGGCTCGACGTGACCGCCGTCGTCACGCTCGAGATGGTCGACGACGCGCCGACCGTGACGCGCTCGGCATTGACCGTCAAGGGAAGCGCCGAGGGCATCGACGCCGACGCCTTCTTGGCCGCCGCCCAGTCCGCCGGTAGAAACTGCCCGATCTCGCGGCTCCTCGGCGGGAGTGCCGAGATCACCGTCGACGCGACGCTGGCGTAGCGCTCGCTAGGCGATCGCGTGCTCGATCGCGCCGAGCCGCTCGATCTCGATCCGCACGGCGTCGCCTGACGCGAGGAAGCTCCGCGGATCCATCGACGCCCCGACGCCGCTCGGCGTGCCGGTGAGGATCAGGTCGCCGGGCGCGAGCGTGCATGTCTCGGCGATGAAGTCGACGACTGCCTGGCAGCCGAAGATCAGGTCCGAGGTGCGGCTGTCCTGGCGCAGCTCGCCGTTGACCCACGTGCGCAGTCCGAGGTCCTCCGGGTCGGGGATCTCGTCGGCGGTCGTGATCCACGGCCCCCACGGGCAGAAGCCGTCGGCCCCCTTCGCGCGGGTCCACTGCGGCTCGCGGCGCTGCAGGTCGCGCGCGCTGACGTCGTCGGCGACGGCGTAGCCGGCGATCGCCCCGCCGGCGCCGATCACGACCGCCAGCTCGCCCTCGTAGTCGAGTCGTCTCACGACCGCCGGACAGCGCACCGGCGCACCGGGCGGCGCCGACGAGCTCGGCAGCTTCATGAAGACGATCGGCGCTTCGGGGAGCTCTCTGCCGGTCTCGGCCGCGTGCGCGGCGTAGTTGAGCCCGATCCCGAAGATCGCCCGCGGCTGCGGCACGGGCGCCAGCAGCTCGACGTCCGCGAGCGCCCAGTCCGCGCCCGTCGCCGCTGCGCGCTCGCCGCTCGCGAGGCGATCGAGCACGGTCGAGCCGTCCGCGAACGCGACGGCACGGTCCTCGCGCACCTCCCCGGCATGCGGGTCGGTCGAGCCGGGCGGGAGGAACGTCGCGAGCCGCATGACGGCCGGCAGCCTACCCGCCGGCAGCCTCACCCGGCAGCAGCCTGCTCCTCCACCGCCTCGACGTGCGTCACCGGCAGCCCCAGCCCCTGGGCCTTGCTGACGAGGTCCAGCCGCAGCCATCTCGACACGCGCCGCGGCAGCGTGGAGATCACGATCTCGTCATAGGGCGCGGCGTTGACCGCGTCCTCGATCGCCATCAGCGGCTCGTCCGTGCCGACGTGGCCCGTGACCGGCGCACCTGCCGCCTCGCTCAGCACCGGCAGCGCCTGCGCGAGCGTGCCCCGCGCCTCGCCTTCGTCCCCCTCCTGCGGGTCGACGACCTTGTGCAGGCCGTGCGGTCTTGCGGGCACGACGAGGTGGAAGGCGGCCGGTCCCCGCGCGACGCGTGCGCGCACGGCGTCGCAGAGGCCGGCGGTCACCGCCGTGCGGTTCGCGACGAGCAGCACGCGGGCCGGAGCGGGATCGGGCATGGCACACCTCACCTCTCGATTGACAGCTGACAGGTAGATCATTCCCGTGCGGGGGGATCGCGAACGCGCTGTAGACCTCGCGCGATCCAGCCGCGGCGGGTAGCGTGTCTCCGATGCGCCGTACGCGTGGCCTCAGCACGCGCCTGATCGTCGCGATAGGCGTGCTCGCCGTTCTGCACCTGACGGTCTTCGTCGTGCTGCTGTCGACGCTGCACGGGGTCGGTATCGCCGACCATGACGCTCGTGCCTTCGGCGCCATCAGCCGCACGGCGGCGGACGCGCGCATCGCGCTCGCGCAGCAGGACGCGCCGGAACTGCGCGCGAGCGCCACAGAGCTCGCGGCGGCGGGTCGCGAAGCCGACCGGCCGGAGGCGGTCGTGCTCGCCCAAGACCTTCGGGGCTATGCCGCCGCGCACGCGCAGGACCGGCCCCGGCGCCTCGCGACGCCGCAGGCGAACGCGCTCGACGAGCGCCTCACGACGCTCGAGCTGCGCCAGCGCGCGGCACGCGGGAGCGAGCGCGACCACGCGTCCGAGCTCACGCGCGTGGCCTGGATCGCCGGCGCGACGGGCGTCGCCGCGACGCTGTTCTGTGCGATCGGGATGCTGCTCTACCTGCGGCGCGCGCTGCTCGCGCCGCTGCGCGGAGTCGCGGGGGCGGCGCAGCGGCTCGCCGCCGGAGACCTGCGCGCGCGCGTCGGTCGCCGCGACGGGATCGGGGAGGTCGGCGAGCTGGCGCGCACCTTCGACCAGATGGCGGACTCGCTCGAGGAGAGCCGGGCGGCGCTCGAACGCCAGAACCGCGAGCTGGCGCAGCAGCGCAGCGAGCTGATCGAGGCGGTCCGCTCCGCGCGCGAAGGCGCGAGCATCGTCCGCGCAGTGCTCGACACGACGCCGGACGCGATCGCGCTGCTCGACGGCGACGGCGCGGTGATCGTCGACAACCCGCCGATGCGCGCCGTGCGCGCCGCCTTCGCCGCGCACGCGACGACGCTCGATCCGCGAACGCTCGCCCAAGCCCGCAACGGCGGCGGCGAAGCGAACGGCGCCGGCAGCGACGAGCGCGACGACGGCGAGCTGCGCGACGAGGTCGTGCTGCCCGGCGGCCGGCGCACGTTCGCGCGCTACGTGGCGCCGGTGCACGACGGTCGCGGACGCCTGATCGGCCGCCTGCTGGTCGTGCGCGACATCACCGGCGAACGCGAGGCGGAGCGCGCCAAGCAGGACTTCTTCGCGCTCGTCTCGCACGAGCTGCGCACGCCGCTGACCGCGATCCTCGGCTACGTCGAACTGGTCCTGGCCGACGACGGCGCCCCCTTCCCGCCCGAGCACGCACCGCACCTCGAGGTGATCGAGCGAAACGCCCGCCGGCTCGTGCGGCTCGTCGGCGACCTGCTGTTCGCGGCGCAGGTCGAGGGCGCCCCGCTGCTGCTGGAGCCCGGCGAGGTGGATCTGCCCGCGCTCGTGCGCGACGCGGTGGAACTGGCCAGCCGCCGCGCGGAGGCGGCCGGCGTCGAGCTCGTGACGGAGCTCGACGCTGTCGACCGCTGCGTCGGCGACCGCGACCGCCTCGCGCAGGTGCTCGACAACCTCCTCTCGAACGCGCTCAAGTTCACGCCGCCGGGGGGCCGCGTCGTCGTGCGGCTCGCGAGCGACGGGTCGCGGGCGCGGATCGAGGTCGCCGACACGGGCATGGGCATAGCGGCCGAGGACGTGTCGCAGCTGTTCGACCGCTTCTACCGCGCCCGCAACGCGACCGGCCGTTCGATCCCGGGCCTGGGCCTCGGGCTGACGATCGTGCGCACGATCGTCGAGGGCCACGGGGGAACGGTCTCGGTCAGCAGCGAGAGCGGCCGCGGCTCGACGTTCACGGTCCTGCTGCCGGCGGCCGGTAGCGGTACCCGAAGCCGCGAACCGTCTCGAGCGGACCGCCGTCCGTCGGCCCCCACCCCAGCTTCCGGCGCAGGTAGCCCACGTAGAGCTTGACCTGATCGCCGCCGAAGCCGTCGACGTCGCCCCACACGAGCTCCAGCAGGCGCGCACGGCTGAGCGTCTCGTTGGGATGGCGCACGAACGCCGAGAGCAGCTTGAACTCGAGCGGCGTCAGCTGTACCACGCGTCCCGCCACGGTCACCTCGCGGCCCACGTAGTCGATCCGCACGGCGCCGTCCTCGTAGGCGGCGCGGACTTCCGGTGGGCCGCTGGTGCGGCGCAGCAGGGCCTCCACGCGCGCGAGCAGCTCCTGGCGGCCGAACGGCTTGGTCACGTAGTCGTCGGCGCCGCCGCGCAGCCCGCGCACCTTGTCGAGCTCGCCGGCGCGCGCGGTCAGCATCAGCACCGGCACGTCGCTGAGGTCGCGGATCCGCTCGAGCGTCTGCCAGCCGTCGAGCTCCGGCATCGCGACGTCGAGCACGATCAGGTCCGGCGCGTCGGTCTCCAGGCGGCTGAGCGCCTCGAGCCCGCTCGCGGCCTCCACGACGGTGTGCCCGGCCCGCTCGAGCAGCACCCGCACGAGACGGCGCACGTCGCCCTCGTCCTCCACGACGAGCACCTCTGCGGACTTCACGCTCCTCTGGATATCAGACTGCGGCGCTACGTCAGCCGGGCGGCGAGCGCGCGGGCGCCCATGTGGGCGATCGCCTGGATCGAGATCTGGGGGTTGACGCCCGACGCGGACGGGAACGCCGAGCCGTCGAGCACGTAGAGGTCGCGCACGTCCCACGTCTGCGCGTTGGGGTCGCAGGCCGACGTCGTCGGCGAGCCGCCCATGCGCGCGGAGCCCATCAGGTGGAAGGAGCCGAGCTGGATCTTCCCGGGCTCGTAGCCGCACGCGTCGACGTCGTGCATGAAGCGCGCGCGGCTGCCGTCGACGCCGGGGTCGTAGGCGACCCAGTCGCTCTGCGAGCTGAAGATGCGCTTCGCGCCGGCCGCCTCGTGCATCTCGGCGGCGCCCTCGATCCCGACGCGCAGGTGGCGGCGGTCGTAGTCCGAGAGCCGGTAGCGCACGACCGGCTCGCCGTCGCGGTCGATCCGCACCTCGCCACCGTCGCGGTCGCGCAGCAGGATCCCGAACACGCACGTGTGCGACATCGCCTGCATCAGTCGGTAGTGCTCGCGCGCGCCGCGCCACGGCATGTAGCCGACGTTCAGCGAGGGATGCCCGGCGGCCGTCTCGTACTTGAGCCCGTAGCCGTCGTCGAGGTTGCGGTGGCGATCGGAGTAGAGCGCCTGCATCACCCCCTCCCACGGGCGCACCTCCTCGTCGTAGATGCCCCATACGGCCGTCACCGGGTGGACCTTCAGGTGGCGGCCGACGTTCGGGTTCGTCAGCCCCGAGCGCTTCAGCAGCGCGGGCGTGTGCAGCGCGCCGCACGCAGTCACGACCGCGCGCGAGCGGACCGTCAGGCGGTGGCCGCCGTCCGTCACCGCCTCGACGCCGCGCGCCGCGCCGTCCGCGACCGTGACGCGCGTGACGGCCGCGCCGACGACGATTCGCGCCTGCGTGCCCTGCGCGTCCTTCAGCCATGTCTTCGCCGTCGACTGCTTCGCGCCGCGGCGGCAGCCGTAGCCGCAGAAGCCGCAGTCTCTGCCCTGGTCGCACGCGCCCGTGACGTTGCGCGGCATCGCGTCGACGTGCCAGCCGAGCCTGATGCAGGCGTCGCGCAGCAGCTGCTCGCGCTTGGACGGGTCGTTGTGCTCCTGGTTGACGCCGAGCCGCACGCTGACGGCGTCGAGCGAGGCGGTGTAGTCGTCGGAGGCGAACGCGGGGACGCCCTGCGCGGCCCACTCGGCGCGCACGTCGTCGGGCGTGCGGAACGAGGTCGAGAAGTTCACGACCGTGCCGCCGCCGAGGCACGAGCCGGCGACGAGCCCGACCGACTGGTCGTGCGTCGCGCCGGGCGAGCCGCTGTAGAGCTTCGCGAACGACGACAGCTCGGCGCCGTCGAAGTCGGCGTCGTCGTAGTAGCCGCCGCGCTCCAGCACGACGACGTCGAGCCCCGCCTCGCTCAACACCGCGGCGGCGACGCCCCCGCCCGCGCCCGAGCCGACGATGCAGACGTCGCAGTCGAGCGTCGTGCTCTCCGCGATCGTCAGCGGCGTCAGCTGCTTCGCCGGAGCGTCCTGCGGCGAGCCGGGCGGGCCCGGGTAGCCGAGCTGCTCCCACACCGGGTTCGGCGCGCCTTCGCGGCCGGGCGAGCCGTAATAGGCGGTCAGCGATGCCTTGCGCAGCGCGTGGAACGCCGCGCGGCGCTGCGGCAGGCGGCTGTCGCACCACGACAGGAGCACCTGCTCGCGCTGCTCGCGCGCGAGCCGGCTGAAGCGGCTGAGCCCGCCGCCGCCGAGCGCGGTGAGCGGTGCGGTGTCCCACAGCGACAGCAGCTGCGACAGCTCGCGCCGCGGGCCTCTGCGCGGGTCGCGCGCGACGAAGCCGAGCACGAGGTCCGCGACGTCCAGCTCGCCCGCGCTCGGCAGCCCGTCCTCCGACGGGCAGAAGGTGTCGCAGATCGCCTCGAGCGACCGGCGCTGGCGCGACGTGAGCTGCATCGGGGCTCTCCTCCTGGCTGCGCGGACAGGAAACCGGAGGCCAGCCTACTGCCGCACGCCGGGTGCGGCGACAGCTCGGCGCGCGTCCCCTCAGGCGGCGAGCGCGGCGGGCAGCTCGTGCAGCGACGCGATCGTCGTGACGCCCGCGGCCCCGGGGTCGCCGTCGCCGCCGCGGTCGAGCCAGATCCCGCGCAGGCCGGCGGCGGCCGCGCCCTGCGCGTCGAGGTCGAGCCGGTCGCCGACGTGCGCGGCGGCCCCGGGCTCGACGCCGAGCCGCTCGCAGGCGAGCGCGAAGATCGCCGGGTCCGGCTTCGCGATCCGCTCCTCGGCGGAGCAGACGACGAGCGGGAAGCGATCGGCGAGGCCGATCGCCGCGAGCTTCGCGCGCTGCGGCTCGCCCTCGCCGTTCGTGATCACGCCCAGTCGCAGGCCGGGCAGCGCCTCGGCGATCGCGGCAAGCGCCGGCAGCACGTCCGCGAACGCCGTCCAGCCGGCGCGGTAGTGCGTCAGGTAGGCGGCGAACCACGCGTCGCAGGCCTCGTCGGCCGGCTCCGCCCGGCCCATCGCGGCGTGGATCCCGCGCACGCGTCGGCGCCGCTGCTCGACGAACGAGATGCGGCCGGCGGCGTACTCGTCGTAGTGGGTCGCCTCCAGCCGGCGCCATGCCTCGGCGAGCGCGGGATCGCCCGGCAGGTGCGCGGCGACCGCCGCGTCGCGCGCGGCGTCGTGGTCCATCAACGTCCCGTCGAGGTCGAACAGGACCGCGCGCACGAGGCCGCGCTCAGACCGGGTCGAGCACCGCGCCGAGGCGCCGCTCGAGCGCGCCGCCGAGCACCTCGCGCACCGGGCCCTCCTCGAAGCGCTCGACGAGCGCGGCGAGGAAGCCCTCGATCACGAGCCGCTTTGCCGCCTCCTCGCGCAGGCCGCGCGACTTCAGGTAGAAGAGCTGCTCGGGATCGATCTGGGCGATCGCGGCGGCGTGCGTGCAGCGCACGTCGTTCGCCTGGATCTCCAGCCCGGGGATCGCGTCGGCGTGCGCCTTCTTGCTCAGCAGCAGGTTGCGCGACTCCTGGAAGGCGTCGGTCTGCTGCGCGCCGGGGTCGACGATGATGTTGCCGCGCCAGACGGCCTCCGAGCGGCCCTGCAGGACGCCGCGGAAGGCGAGGTCCGACGTCGTGTGCGGCGCGGCGTGCTCCTGGGTGGTGTCGAAGTCGACGTGCTGGCGGCCGTGCGAGGCGTACGCGCCGGTGACTCTGCCGTCGGCGCCGGGGCCGGCGAGCTTCGTCTCCATCCGCACCTTGCCGCGCGCCGAGCCGAAGCCGAGCGCGACCCAGTCGAGCGCGCCGTCGCGCGCCACCTCGGCGCGCTGCGAGCCGAAGATCCAGCTTCTCTCGCTCAGCGACTGACCGCACACGAAGCGCAGGTTCGCGTTCTCGCCGACGACCAGCTCGACGACGGTGTTGAAGAGGGAGTCCTGCGCCGGGTCGGCGGACAGGTACTGCTCCCACACCTCCGCCTGCGCGCCGTCCTCGAGCACGATCAGCGTGCGCCAGTCGAGCGCGCTGCGCTCGGAGCCCTGGACGACGGTGATCAGCAGCGGGCGGTCGAGCTGCGCGCCGGCCGCGACGTGCACGAACGCCCCGCCCGCGAAGCCGGCCTCGTTGCGGGCGACGAACGCATCGTCGTTCGCGACGATCGTGCCGAGGTGGCGCTCGACGAGCGCGGAGTGCTGAGACGCCGCGCGCTCCAGCGAGGTCACGGTCACGCCCTCGGGCAGATCCGCCGGCGCGACGATCGTCGTCGCGTCGACCTGCGTCAGCACGTAGGGATCGGCAAGCCCCTGGAACAGCGCCTCCGCACGCTCCACGGCACCCCCGTCCCCCGCGCTCGCCGGCGCGTATGCCGACAGATCGAGCGCCGAGATGTCGGTGAACTCCCAGCCGGGATTGCCCTTGAAGCGGGGCAGGTCGAGCGAGGAGGCGAGGGCCGCGGCGCGCGAGCGGCGCTCAGCGAGCCAGGAGGGAGACGGCGTTTCGAGCGTAGTAGTCATGAGATTCCCGAATTTCCAGAGTCGATCGGTTGAGAATGGTGGTGGATCGGCGTGTCTGGCAAGGAAGCAGGGGTGAAGGAGTACCGGAGGTACTTCGAACCCCGATGACGCCGCCAGACGCGCCGAGGCGCCGCCAGGCTCAACCGATCGAGCCCTCCATTTGGAGCTCGATGAGGCGGTTCATCTCGACGGCGTACTCCATCGGCAGCTCCTTCGTGATCGGCTCGATGAAGCCGTTCACGATCAGCTTCGAGGCCTCCTCCTCGTCGATCCCGTGGGACTGGAGGTAGAAGATCTGCTCCTCGCCGATCTTCGAGACGGTCGCCTCGTGGCCGACGTCGACGTCGTCCTCGCCGATGCGGATCGTCGGGTAGGTGTCCGAGCGCGAGTGCTCGTCGAGCAGCAGCGCGTCGCAGACGACCTTCGACTTGGCGCCGTGCGCGCCCTTCGCGACCTCCAGCAGGCCGCGGTAGGAGCCGCGGCCGCCGTCCTTCGAGATCGACTTGGCGAAGATGTTCGAGGTCGTGTTCGGCGCGGCGTGGACGATCTTGCCGCCGGCGTCCTGGTGCTGGCCGGCGCCGGCGAACGCGATCGAGAGGATCTCGCCGTGCGCCCGCTCGCCCATCAGGTAGACGGACGGGTACTTCATCGTCAGCTTCGAGCCGAGGTTGCAGTCGACCCACTCGACGGTCGCGTCGGTCTCGGCGACCGCGCGCTTGGTGACGAGGTTGAAGACGTTCTGCGACCAGTTCTGGACCGTCGTGTAGCGGATGCGCGCGCCCGGCTTGGCGATCAGCTCGACGACCGCGGAGTGCAGCGAGTCCGACGAGTACGTCGGCGCGGTGCAGCCCTCGACGTAGTGCACGTGCGAGCCCTCGTCGGCGATGATCAGCGTGCGCTCGAACTGGCCCATGTTCTCCGTGTTGATGCGGAAGTAGGCCTGCAGCGGCATCTCGACGTGCACGCCCGGCGGCACGTAGACGAACGAGCCGCCCGACCACACCGCGCTGTTCAAGGCCGCGAGCTTGTTGTCGTTCGCGGGGATGATCGTCGCGAAGTACTCCTTCACGAGCTCCTCGTGGTCGCGCAGCGCGGAGTCCATGTCGAGGAAGATCACGCCCTGGTCCTCGAGGTCTCTGTGGACCTGGTGGTAGACGACCTCGGACTCGTACTGCGCGCCGACGCCGGCGAGGAATCTGCGCTCCGCCTCCGGGATGCCGAGGCGGTCGAACGTTCTCTTGACGTCCTCGGGGACGTCGTCCCACGAGCGCTCGGCGCGCTCGGATGCGCGCACGAAGTAGTGGATGTTGTCGAAGTCGACCTCGGCCAGCATCGGCGAGCCCCACGTCGGCATCGGGCGCGCGAGGAAGTGGTCGAGCGCCTTCAGGCGGAAGTCGCGCATCCACTGCGGCTCGCTCTTGAACTCGGAGATCTTCTCGACGAGCTCGCGCGTCAGCCCCTTCGGCGCCTTGTAGAGGTAGTTCTCGGCGTCGTGGAAGCCGAAGCGCTCCTCGTAGTCGGCGTTGATCCCCTTCAGGCTCTGCTGCTCTGCAAGGACCTCGGGCGTGGCCATGTCAGTCAACCTCCAGCTTGATCACGTCGTCGTGGACGACCACGGGAAAGGTGTCCACGGGGACGTAGGCCGGCAGCGTCAGCGGCTTGCCGGTTCTCAGGTCGAAGCGCGAGCCGTGGCGCGGGCACTCGACGGTGCAGGTCTCCGCATCGAGCTCGCCCTCGGCGAGCGGTCCGTCGTCGTGGGAGCAGCGATCCTCGATCGCGTAGTAGGTCCCGCCGCAGTTGAAGACGCCGATCTCGACGTCGTCCCATTCCACCAGGCGCATCGCGCCGGGCGGCAGGTCGCTGACAGGGCAGACGTCGATCGTCTCGGGCAAGGGAAAAAAAGTCCTAGTGCGGGGATCGGATTTACGCTCAGGAGTGTAGCGGCCTAGGCCGCCTCGTCCTGGTCCGGCCACGCCGCCGCGCCGCCGAGCGCGGCGCTCTTGAGCACCTTCAGCGACAGCAGCGCGCACTTCATGCGCGTGGCCGAGATCTCGATCCCCAGCAGGTCCAGCACGAACGACTTGTCGAGCGCGAGCAGCTCGTCGACCGGCATCCCCTTGACCTCGTCGGACGCCATCGAGGCGGCCGCCTGCGAGATTGCACAGCCCTTTCCGGAAAAACGCAGATCGGCGACGCGGCGCTGCTCGTCGAGCGCGATCTGGACGCGCAGCTCATCCCCGCAGAGCGGGTTGTTGTCCTCGAACTCGAGGTCGGCGGAGGCCAGCTCGGGCGCGGGCGGCGACCAGTTGTGGGGCCGCTTGTAGTGCTCGAGGATGTACTCGCGATAGAGGTCGTCCATCGCCCTACACCCTAGCTCCAGCGGGGCTGATCCACGGTCCACCGCTAACGGGACCTCGAAGTACTTTACTTCTGATGAACGTCATACTAGGATTTGCCTTGGTTGGCCGGGGGCGTGCTTCGCGCGCAATCAACCTGGCTCGACCTGCCGCCATTTGACTTGCTCGCGGGGACGCGGGCCGAGATCAGCGGCGAACCGGCGGGGGCCGTCGCGACCACGGCCCTCGCCGCCTTTAAACAGGCGTTTCGCTCACAGGCGGAAGATCTTTCGGACGTCGTGGAGCCCGTCGACGAGCGCGTCGACGTCCTCGCGCGTCGAGTGCGCGGCAAAGCTGGCGCGCGTCGTCGCCGGCACGCCGAGGCGGCGCATCAGCGGCTGGGCGCAGTGGTGCCCGGCGCGGACGCAGACGTTGGAGCGGCCGAGGATCTCGGCGACGTCGTGCGGGTGGACGCCGTCGAGCGAGAACGACACGAGCGAGCCGCGGTGCTCCGCGCCGGGTCCGTGGATCTCCAGGCCCGGCACCTCGGCGAGCGCGTCGAGCGCGTAGGCGGTGACCGCCTGCTCGTGCGCGTGGACCGCCTCGAGCCCGAGCGCGTCGAGCCATTCGACGGCCGCACCGAGGCCCGTCGCCTCGACATAGGGCGAGGTGCCCGCCTCGAACTTGTGCGGGATCTCGGCGAACGTCGAGCGCTCGAAGTCGACCGAGGCGATCATGTCGCCGCCGGTCAGGAACGGGGGCATCGCGTCCAGCAGCTCGCGCCGCCCGTGCAGCACGCCGACGCCGGTCGGGCCGTAGACCTTGTGTCCCGTGAAGCCGTAGAAGTCGGCGCCGATCGCGCGCACGTCGACGCGCAGGTGGGGCACCGCCTGCGCCCCGTCGACGAGCACGACGGCGCCGGCGGCGTGCGCGCGGCGCACGATCTCCTCGACCGGGTTCAGCGTGCCGAGCACGTTCGAGACGTGCGCGACCGCGACGAGCTTCGGCCCGCGCGCCAGCAGCCCGTCGAGCGAGTCGAGGTCGAGCCGGCCGTCCTCCGTCAGCTCGACGTAGGCGAGTCTCGCGCCGACCTCCAGCGCGAGCTGCTGCCACGGCACGACGTTCGCGTGGTGCTCCATCGGCGTCAGCACGATCAGGTCGCCCGCGTTCAGATTGCGCCGTCCCCAGGAGTAGGCGACGAGGTTGATCGCCTCGGTGACGTTCTTCGCGAAGATCGTCTCGGCCGTCGGTGCGCCGATGAAGCGCGCGATCCGCTCGCGCGCGCCCTCGAAGCGGTCGGTCGCCTCCTGCGCCAGCGTGTAGACGCCGCGGTGGATGTTCGCGTTGTGCAGGCGGTACGACGCGTCCAGCTCGCGCAGCACGACCTCCGGCTTCTGCGAGGTCGCGCCCGAGTCGAGGTAGACGAGGCGTCTGCCGCCGATCTCGCGCTGCAGGATCGGGAACTGCGCCGCGACCGCGGCGGCGTCGAGCGTCGATGAGGCGACGGCGGCCATGGCCCTAGGCCGCGGAGGCGGCCTCGACCTCGTCCTTGATCCAGCCGTAGCCCTTCTCCTCGAGCACCGTGACGAGCTCCGGGCCGCCCTGCTTGACGATCCGGCCCTGGTACATGACGTGTACGTGGCTCGGCTGCACGAGGTGCAGGATGCGCTGGTAGTGGGTGATGATCAACACGCCCATGTGGTCGCCGGCGACGGAGTTGACGCCGTTGGAGACGACGCGCAGCGCGTCGATGTCGAGCCCCGAGTCGGTCTCGTCGAGGATCGCCATCTGCGGTCTCTGCAGCGCCAGCTGGAGGATCTCCATGCGCTTCTTCTCGCCGCCCGAGAAGCCCTCGTTGAGGTAGCGCGAGGAGAACGCTCTCGGGACCTCGGTCAGTCTCATCGCGGCCTCGACCGTCTGGCGGAAGTCCTTCAGCGAGATCGGCTCCTCGCCGCGTGCCTCGCGGTGCGCGTTGAGAACCGTGCGCAGGTACTTCGTGACCGTCACGCCCGGCACGGCGACCGGGTACTGGAAGGCCATGAAGAGGCCCATGCGGGAGCGCTCGTCGGTGTCGGCCTCCGTGATGTCCTCGCCCTTGAAGACGACCTGGCCCTCGGTCACCTCGTAGCTCGGGTGGCCCATGACGACGTTCGCGAGCGTCGACTTGCCGGAGCCGTTCGGGCCCATCAGGGCATGGATCTCACCCTTGCCGACGGCGAGATCGAGACCTTTGAGGATCTCTCTGTCGCCGATGCGGACGTGGAGGTTGCGTATCTCGAGCTCGGCCATGGTCTCCTGCAGAGGGTTCGGGGGAAGGGAAGAAGTCAGGCCGCCGGCACGGCGGCGGGGGCGATCGCGACGGATGTCGGCGCGGGCGCCGGGGGTGCTTCGCGGCGCGAGAACTCCACCAGCTCCGCGAGCGTCGTGGTCTGCAGCGAGCGGGCGATGCCGCCCTGCACGCGCATCCACAGCAGCTTCGTGGCGCAGTGCTGGTGCTCGCCGGCCGTCATCGGTTGGTGCGAGCAGAGCACGCGCTCGGTCGTGTCGGTGAGGAAGCACTCCATCGGCGCGATCGCGCCCTCCAGCGCCTGCACGACCTCGTCCATCGTGATCTGCTCGGCCGGTCGCGCGAGCCAGTAGCCGCCGTGCGCGCCGCGGGCGCTCATTACGAGCCCGGCTCTCTTGAGCCGCGCGACGACCTGCTCCAGGTAGGCGAGCGGCAGCCGCTCAGCCTCCGCGATCGCCTTCAGGCTCGTCGGCTGCTCGGGCGTCTGCCGCCCCAGCTCGACCATCAGCCGGACGCCGTACTCGGCCTTCGAGGAGAAGATCACGGTGTAAATCCTACCAACGGGGTCGGTTAAAGCGCGGTCGCGCCCCGCGCGCGCCGGCGGCGACTCGTGCATGATGCGCGACGGTGGATGCATCGATCGCCCCCACGCTGGCCGGCCAGGACGAGGTCGCGCGCATCGCCGAGCTGGCGCGCGCGGGCGGGCGGCTCGGGATCGACACGGAGTTCATGTCGGAGGGGCGCTACCGCGCGCTGCTGTGCCTCGTGCAGGTCGTCGCGGACGACCCGGACGGAGCGGGCGGGACGGGCACGCGCATCGCGCTGTTCGACACGCTCGAGCCGTGGATGTCGACCCCGCCCACCCCGCTCGCCGAGGTGCTCGCCGACCCGTCGATCGAGATCGTCCTGCACGCCGCGCGCCAGGACGTCGCGCTGCTGCGGCGCATCTGGAGAACGGAGGTCACCAACGTCTTCGACACCCAGGTGGCCGCCGGCTTCGCCGGCCACGGCGCGCAGACGGGCTACGGCAACCTGATCGGCGGGGTCCTCAGAATGCACGTCGCCAAGAGCGCGAGCTACACGCGCTGGGACGCGCGCCCGCTGACGGCCGAGCAGCTCTCCTACGCGCGCGAGGACGTGCTGCACCTGCTGGAGCTGAGCGACGCGCTGCATGCGCGCCTGGAGCAGAAGGGACGCCTGGAGTGGGCGCGCGAGGAGTGCCGCCGGCTCGAGGATGCGAGTGACGAGCGCGACCCGGAGACCGCGTTCGAGCGGCTCCCTCGCGCGGCCTCGCTCGATCCCCGCTCGCGCGCCGTCGCGCGCGAGCTGGCGGCCTGGCGCGAGCGCACGGCGTCCGCGGAGGACAAGCCGGTCGGCACGATCCTGCCGGACCCCGCGCTCGTCGAGATCGCGAAGCGCAAGCCGGCGCAGCCGTCCGACCTGGAGCAGATCCGCGGGCTGCACGGCGGCCACCTGAAGCGCCGCGGCGCCGAGCTGATCGCGGTCGTCGAGCGCGGCCGCGAGGCCGAGCCGATCGCGCGCGAGGCGCGCGGCCCGGGCTCCGAGCCGGGCGACGCGCCGCTCGTGGCGCTCGTCGAGGCGGTCATCCGCGCGCGCACGATCGAGGCCGGGCTGGCCTACGAGCTGGTCGCCTCGCGGGCCGAGCTGGAGCGGATCGTGATCGCCGCCCGGCGCGGCGACCCGGAGCCGGACGTGCGCACGCTCGGCGGCTGGCGCCGCGAGCTGGTCGGCGCCGAGCTGGCCGAACTGCTCGCGGGGCGGCGCGCGGTCGGGATCGAGCGCGGGCGGCTCGCCGTGCGCGACGCGGTCGAAGAGGCCGTCTGACTCCGCCGACCGGCCGGTGGGCGGCGCGCCGGCACGGCGGCTAACCTGGCGAGCCGTGCAGGGACTCCGTCGCATCTCGCTCGTCGCCTTGATCGCACTTGCGGCGGGCGGCGCGGCTGCGACCGGCGCCCCGGCGGCAGGTCCCGGCGGCGCCGCCCCCGGCGACACCCCGCCCGGCGGCGGAGGCACGACGCCGACCACCCCCGCACCGCCTCCGGCCGGCCCGAGCACGCTGCACCTGCACGCCTCGACGCTGACGCAGGACGGCGGCGTGCTCGTGTGGTCGCTGCAGACCTCGCAGGCGTGGACGCCGGCGTCGCTTGGCGCGGACGGGCAGTCGCTGTGCCTGCGGCTCGTCTACCGGTCGGGCCGCAGCTTCGCCTCGCGCGACGTGTGCGTCGCCCGCTCGGGCCGGACCGCGCGGCTCACGTACGCGCGCGTGCTGCGCTCCGGCGGCCACGGCCCCTCGCATCCGCTGGGCGGCCGCCTGCGGCGCGCCGACGAGCGCTCGCTGGTCGCGCGCTTCGACCCGGCGAAGCTGAACGTCCCGTACGACTCGGTGCGCTGGCGGACGCTGGCGAGCACGGACGGCTGCGCGCTCGCCGCGGGCGACGCCTGCTTCGACGCGCTGCCCGCCGACGGCGCGGTGCTGAGACTGCGCGCGCCCCAGCCGACCGGGTGCACGCCGGCCGGGCCGGCGTACGTCACGAACGGTTCGCGCAGCAGGCACGTCGTGGCGCTCACCTTCGACGACGGCCCGTCGACCTACACCCCGGCCGTCCTCGACCTGCTCGAGCGCGAGGGGATCCACGCGACGTTCTTCCTGATCGGGGAGCAGGTCGCGGGCTACGCCTCGTTCGCGAAGCGCGCGCTCGCCGAGGGCCACATGCTCGGCGACCACACGTGGAACCACGCCAATGTCTCCGGCGGCGGGGCGTTCGCATCCGGGGAGATCACCTCGGCGGCGAGCGCGATCCAGAAGGCGACCGGCTTCCGCCCGTGCCTCTTCCGCGCCCCGGGCGGCGCCGTCAGCTCCTCGCTGATCGGCCTCGCGCACGGGCTCGGCTTCACGACCGTCCAGTGGGACGTCGACCCGCAGGACTGGTCGCTGCCGGGCAGCGGGGCGATCTCGTCGCGGATCCTCGGCCACGTCCAGAACGGCTCGATCGTGCTGATGCACGACGGCGGCGGACCGCGCTCGCAGACGCTCGCCGCGCTCCCCGGGATCATCCACACGCTGAAGGCGCGCGGCTACGGCTTCGTGACCGTCACGCAGCTGCTGGGCGCCAGACCGCGCTACGGCTGACCCCGCCGACGCGCCATCCACGCGGGCGTCCAGCGGAGGCGTCCAACCCGATCCTCGTGTTCCCGGATTTTGGTATGGTCGCGCGTGGGATCGAGGAACTCGTATGTTCCCCACGGGGCAGCTCAGCCCGGGGAGTCAACCGACGACGCGTCCGGGCCGCGGCGTTCGCCAAGGATGGCTGCGCGCCACGGCAAACGGCCGGGGGAGACGACATGCCACGAGGAGCGGAGGGCGGCAGGCCACGCCGGCAATGGGCGCCGGACGCGCGTGCGCTGAGCGTCGTCGGCGACCGCTGGGTGATGGTGATCGTGCGCGATCTCGCGTCCGGGCCGTTGCGCCTGGAGGCGCTGCGCCGCTGGCTGCCCGGCGTGTCCGCCGGAGCGCTCGAGGCGCGTCTGACGCGGATGGTCGACGCCGACCTCATCACCCGCCGCCGGCGCCGCTCGCTGCCGCCCCGCGTCGACCTCGAGCTGACCGAGCGCGGCCACGCGCTGGTGGAGGCGATCGGCGAGCTCGCGCGCTGGGAGCTGCGCACCCACTGGTCGCAGCCGCGCGACGACGAGTGGGTCGACGTCGGCGCCTGCTTCCGCCTCGCGCCGCTGCTGCCCCGCGCGGCGGCCACCGCCGACGGCCGCCTCGCGCTCACGATCGAGGACGGAGCCGACGACGACGCTCCCGAGCACTACACCTTCGTCCGCGAGAACGGCCGCGCCCGCATCGAGCGCAACGGCGACAGAGCCCCCGACGCTCGCATGAGCGGCACCCAGGCCGCCTGGGTCAAGGCACTCAGCCCCGAAAGCACGCCAGCCAGCCTCAAGACCGCCGGCAACCCAGACCTCGCAGCGGAGTTCCTCGACCTCTTCAAAGTGCATCTCGGCTAGCACCGCAAGGCGCCAGCCACAGCAGCGCCACCGGACCGAACCCTTTTCTGGCGAGCGCATCGGGCCCGCTGGCAAGGAAGCAGGGAGCGTCGCCTGCAATCGCAGGCGAGCGACCGATGACGCCGCCAGCGGGTCCGAGGCGCCGTCCAGAAAAGGGTTCGGCGGCCACCGTGTCCCCCACGCGGTGGCCGCCGAGGGCCATAGAACCCCGAGGGGCTCTAATGGCGACTGGCGGCGATGCTCGCCGGCTGAGGCAGCGTGACGGAGGTCCCGGGGTAGAAGACGTCGAGAATCCCCCGATCTCGACGGCTCCGGGTCCACATCCCATCGCCACGGTGCGCGTGCCGGCGTGCGGCCGCACTGCGCTGTCGGTCGTGATGCGTCGCGCCTCCATGCGCTGGCGTGGTGCCTCCGTCGCGCTCGTCCGCCCCGTGCAGGAGGACGGAGGTCGCGAGCCGGCGCACACGGCGATCACGCTCCGACAGGTGTTGAGAGATCGGCGTTCCCGTTGCTGCTACGACATGCGATTGAGCGCTTGCGCGCAGCAACGATCCTCCCCGATCCCAGGCTTTAACGTTCGGAAAAGCGAACAACGATGAACGTTCGCCGGAACACCCAGCTCCGGCTACGTTCCCCCTCCATGCGGCGACTTCTTCAGTCGATCGCGAGGGCCACGCTAACGCGGCCGACGCGCCACGTCAAGCGCTTAATTTGATTGATCAGACAAGCGCCTCGAAAGCGCTTTGCGCCGGTTCAGGAAGCCCCCGGAAGATTCATTGTTCGCGTTCTCGAAGAACAGATACCTAGGGTCCCGACCCCAGGACGAATGATCGAACGAGGCGCGTCGGCGCGCCTGCTCAGGACGCCGTCGGGTCGCCGATCGCGTGCTGGGCGAGCGCCTCGAGCGCACGCACGACGGTCGAGTTGTCGGCTTCGCCGTGACCGCGGCTCTGCTCCGCGTGGAACAGCTGGTCGACGACCGCGGTGCCGGGCAGGGCGACGCCCAGCTCGCGCGCGGTCTCGAGCACGATCGCGAGGTCCTTCGCATGCAGGTCCAGCTTGAAGCCGGGCTCGAAGTCGCGCGCGAGCAGCTTCGGGCCGCGCAGCTCGAGCACGCGGCTCGCGGCGAGCCCGCCGCCGAGCGCCTCGACGATCGCCGCCGGCTCGACGCCGGCCTTGGAGCCCAGCACGAGCGCCTCGCCGAGCGCCTCCAGCGTCAGCGCGACGACGACCTGGTTGCACGCCTTCACGACCTGGCCGGAGCCGCTCGCACCGACGTGCGTGACGCGGCTGCCGAGCGTCTCGAGCACAGGCCGCGCGCGTTCGAGCGCCTGCGCGTCGCCGCCGACCATGATCGACAGCGTCCCCTCGATCGCGCCGACGTCGCCGCCGCTGACCGGCGCGTCCAGCATCGCCGCACCGCGCGCGGCGGCCTCCTCAGCCAGCTCGCGCGCGACGCGCGGCGCGATCGTGCTCATGTCGATCAGGACATCGCCGGCGCCTGCGCCGGCCAAGATGCCGCCCGGCGAGCGGTAGACCGCCTCGACGTCGGGCGTGTCGGACAGCATCGTGATCGTGACCTCCGCCCGCTCGGCGACCTCGCGCGCGGTCGCGGCGCGCTCGGCGCCCTCCGCGACGAGCGCGTCCGCGCGCGCGGGCGTGCGGTTCCAGACGACGAGCGGGAAGCCGGCGCGCAGCAGGTTGCGCGCCATCGGCGCGCCCATGATGCCGAGGCCGATCACGCCGACGACCGGGCTCGCGCTAGATGGTTTCCGTACCATGGAAACGTTCCGTATACCACGGGACGAGGAGACGAGGATGCCGACCGCCGCCAAGCACCCCACCATCGTGCAGTCCGTGGTCCGCAGCTTCGAGCTGCTGGAGGCCGTCGCGGCCGCCGACGAGGCGGGCCTCGTGGAGCTCGCGCACCGCACCGGCCTGCAGCCGAGCACGACGCACCGCCTGCTGGCGACGCTGATCGAGTGCGGCTACGTCGTGCAGGACCCGCAGACGAGCCGCTACCGCCTGAGCATGAAGGTCGTCGAGCTGGCCGGCGGGCCCGAGCACCGCACCGAGCGGCTGCGCACGGCGGTGCGCCCGCACCTCGTGGCGATCCGCGACGCGACGAACGAGACGACGAACCTGTGCGTGCTCGACCGCCACACGATCGTCTACGTCGACCAGGCGGAGAGCGCGCACGCGGTGCGGATGCTCACGGAGATCGGGCGCCGCGTGCCCGCGCACGCCTGCGGCGCCGGAAAGGTGATGCTGTCGCACCAGCCCGAGCAGGTGATCGCGGGGCTGATCGCGCGGGCGCCGTTCGCCGCGCTCACGCCGCACACGCTCACGACGGCCGCGGAGCTGGAGGTCGAGCTGCGCCGCGCGCGCTCGCGCGGCTACGCGATCGACCGCGAGGAGTACGAGGAGGGCGTCGCGTGCGTAGCGGCGCCGATCTTCGGCGCCGACGGCGAGGTGCTGGCGGCGGTCAGCGTCTCCGGTCCGACCGCGCGCCTGCTGCGCAACGACCTGCGACAGCTGGGCGAGCTCGTGCGCTCGCACGTGCAGGAGATCTCGCGCGAGCTGGGCCACCGGACGGCGGACGTCGCCGAACCGTCCGTCGCCTGAGCGCGTGCCGCCGCGGCGCGACACGCTGCCGGCCGATGGGACGCCGTTCGCCGCCGAGGTCGTCGTGCGCGGGCGCCGCTTCGCGAACGAGGACAGCGGGTTCGCGGTGCTCGACGGCGACGCGGACGGGCAGCACGTCGTGCTCGTCGGGCCGCTCGCGCACCTGGAGGAGCGCGAACGCGCGACGGTCACGGGCGCGTGGGTGCGCGACCCGCGCTACGGCCCGCAGGTGAAGGTGCGCGAGGCGCACCCGCTCGCGCCCGCCGACGAGGACGCGCTCGTCGCCTACCTGCGGCGGGTGCGGCACGTCGGGCCCAGACGCGCCGCCGCGCTGCACGCGCGCTACGGCGACGGCGTGCTGGCCGCGATCGACGCGGATCCGCACGCGGCCTTCGCCGCCGAGGGCCTGTCGACCGCGCGCGCCGGCGAGGCGGCACGCTCCTGGGACGCGCTGCGCGCCACGCGCGGGCTGCACCTGCTGCTCGCCCCGCATGGGCTCGCGCATCTGGCGGCACGGATCCACAAGCACTACGGCGACCGCGCGTACCGCGTCGTGGCGGAGCGGCCGTACGAGCTGACGGCGGTCTTCGGCGTCGGGTTCGCGACGGCCGACGCGATCGCGCGCGGCGTCGGCGTCCCGCCCGACTCGCCCGCGCGTGCGCGCGCCGCCCTGCTGCACGTGCTCGCGGAGGCCGAGCGCGACGGCTCGACGTGCCTGCCGAGCGGCGCGCTGCTCGCCGCGGCAGACGAGCTGCTGGGCGGCGCCGGCTGGGCGGACGAAGAGCTGGTGAGCGCGATGGCAGAGGCCGGAGACCTGGAGTTGGACGAGGACGGCGGCGCCGTGTGGGTCTACCGCGCCGAGACGGCGGCGCTCGAGCGCGAGCTGGCGGCGCGGGTCCACGCGCTGCTGGCCGACGAGCCGTCGCAAAAGCTGCACGCGCCCGACGCGCCGCCGGATGACGTCCTGCCCGACGGCGGCGAGCTCGCATCGGAGCAGTGGGCCGGGGTCCGCGGCGCCTTCGAGCACCGCTTCTCGCTCGTGACCGGCGGCCCGGGCACCGGCAAGACGGCGTCGATCCGCATGATCGGCGCGATCGCGGCGCAGCAGCGCGCGTCGCTCCTGCTCGCCGCGCCGACCGGGCGCGCCGCCCTGCGGATGACCGACGCGACCGGCCTCGCCGCGTCGACGGTCCACTCGGCGCTCGGCTGGATCCCCGGCGAGGGCCCGACGCTCGACGAGGACGACCCGCTCACGTGCGACGTGCTCGTCGTCGACGAGACGTCGATGGCGAACCTCGAGCTGCTCGTGACGCTGCTGCGCGCAGTCGGGCCGAGAACGCACGTCGTGCTCGTCGGCGACGCCGACCAGCTCGCGCCGGTCGGGGCGGGCAAGCCGTTCGCGGAGCTGGTCGCGAGCGGGCTCGTGCCGACCGCACGGCTCGCGCACATCTTCCGCCAGGCGGCCGGCTCGATGATCGTTCAGGGCGCGCACGCGATTCGCGCCGGACGCGCACCGTCGTTCACGCCGGAGGAGGGGATGCAGCAGGACCTGTTCCTGATCGAGCGCGCCGATCCGGTCGCCGCGCGCGAGGAGATCGCGGGGCTCGTGAGCCGGCGGCTGCCGGAGCACTACGGCGTCGACCCGGTGATCGACGTGCAGGTGTTCGCGCCCGTGTACCGCGGGGAGCTGGGGATCGACGCCTTGAACGACGCGCTGCGCTCGGCCTTGAACCCGCACGGCAAGCCGATCGGCAACGGGCGCCTGCGGATCGGCGACAAGCTGATGCTCGTCGGGCGCAACCTGCACGAGCTGGGGATCATGAACGGCACGCTGCTGCGCCTGCTGGAGGCGCTGGAGGGCGAGTCCGACGACGAGGACGACGGCGCGGGCAGCGGCGGAGCGCTCGTCGCGACCGACGCCGGCGCGGTGATCGAGATCCCCCCGGCGGAGGTCGGCAACCTGCGGCTGGCGTACGCCTGCTCGGTCCATCGCGGGCAGGGGATCGAGCTGCCGGTCGCGGTCGTCGTCGCGCACCCGGCCGCGGGCGGACGCTTCCTGCGGCGCGAGATGCTCTACACCGCCGTCACGCGCGCGCGCAGTGCAACGGTCATCGTGGGCACCGGCGCGATGGTCGCGCGCGCGGCGGCGACGGCAGACGTCGGGCGGCGCCACAGCCGTCTGGCGGTGCGGCTGGCGCGCGCCGAAAGCTGAGAATCGGCTGAGAGCGGGGCGGCGCCGGATCGCGCCCGACTGGCCCGACCACTAGCCTTCGGCGCCGCGTGAACGCCCTGCAAGCCATCGTCGAGGGGGTCGTCCAGGGCCTCACGGAGTTCCTGCCGATCTCCTCGACCGCGCACCTGCGGATCGTGCCGGCGCTGTTCGGCTGGGACGACCCGGGCGCGGCGTTCACCGCCGTCGTGCAGTTGGGGACGATGGCTGCGGTGCTGCTGTACTTCCGCGCCGACCTGTGGAAGATCGCGCGCGCGTGGCTTGCCGGGCTGCGCGACCCCGAGCAGCGGCGCACGCTCGACTCGCGACTCGGCTGGTACATCGTCCTCGGCACGGTTCCGATCGCGATCCTCGGGCTCGCCTTCAAGAGCCCGATCGAGAACGAGTTCCGCAACCTGTACCTGATCGGCGGAGCGCTGATCGTGTTCGGCCTCGTGATGGCGTACGTCGACGAGACGTCGAAGCGAGAGCGCGGGATCGAGTCGCTCGAGGCACGCGACGGCGCTGTTCGTCGGCGTCGCGCAGGCGCTCGCACTCGTGCCCGGCGTGTCGCGCTCCGGCGCGACGATCTCCGCCGGGCTGTGGCGCGGGCTCGACCGCCCGGCCGCGGCGCGCTACTCGTTCCTGCTGTCGGTCCCGGCGGTCGTGCTGTCGGGACTGTTCGAGCTGCGCCACGTCGGCGGCGACGGCGCCGCGCCGGCGGGCGCCACGGCGCTCGCAGTCCTGCTCGCGTTCGTCACCGGCTACGCCTCGATCGCGTTCCTCCTGCGCTACCTGACCCGCCACACGCTCGGCGTGTTCGTGATCTACCGCCTCGTCGTCGGCACGCTCGTGATCGTGCTGGCGGCGACGGGCGCGATCTCGTAGCCGGCGCTCGGCCTCGCGCGTCTCAGCAGGCAACCGTCGCGTCGGCGCCCGCCTCTGCACCGCGACGGAACGTGAACGCGCCATGCATCCGTGCCCTGCCGCTTCGCGGGCAGCGACCGGCCTCGACATAGCCGCGCCTGACGCCGTGGACGACACGACTCGCACCGATGGCGAGATGGACGCGAGTCGTCACGATCTCGCCGTCGAGAACCTCGGTCAGGTCTGGCGGGGCGACGAGGGTCAGCTTGTGGGCGAAGCGGCCCGTCAGCGTTCTCAGCCGCGCCGAGACGGTGTCGTTGATGAGCGCGGGCGTCTTGATGTTCATGTTCATCGTGAGGCTCCTGCCGCCGGGTCCGTTGAACAGCGTCAACCGTGCGCGCGACCTGACGCCGAGGTGGACGACATCTCCAGAGACGGTGCCGCGGCCGATCCTCGAACCCTTCGGACATGCTCTGAGCCGCCCATGCGACCGCCTCAGCACTGTGGCGCTGCATGAGGGGAAGCGGCGACCGTTGACGACAACGCTGCGGGGGAACAGGTACTCGAGACGCCGCAGGACGAAGGTCCCGCCGGGTGGTGCGCTCGCGAAGCGCGTGTCGAGCGAGAGGGCGATCGGCGTGCCGGGCTGCAGTCGCTTTCCGTGGGGTGAGACCCTCGCGGTGAGCTTGGCCACGGGCCGCAGCGCCGCCGCCGATCCCGCGGGGATGCTGCGGCCGACAACGCCAGTATCAGGACGAGCACCGCCGCGATCGACGGGAGGGCAACACTCCGGAATATGGGCATGGTGGTTACCCTAACTCCCGCCACGGCCATCCCCCACCAGAGCCGACGCCCGGATTCGAACCGGGGACCCCTTCATTACGAGTGAAGTGCTCTACCAGCTGAGCTACGTCGGCGAGGGCCGACATGGTAGCCGAGGCGGGCGGTCGTGGAGCGGCGCGGGGAGGCGCCCTGCAGCGTTACAGTTGGGCGCATGGTGTCACTTCGGCGTCGGAGCGCAGTGCCGGGGCCGACGGCCTCCGACTCGCTCGACGCCGCGCGGCGCGGACGGGAGCTGGCGGCGCTCGCGGACGGCGAGGCGGTCGACGTGCTCGTGGTCGGCGGCGGGATCGTGGGGACGTGGCTGGCGCTCGACGCCGCGACGCGCGGGCTGACCGTCGCGCTCGTCGAGCGCGGCGACCTCGCGCAGGGCACGAGCCGCTGGTCCTCCAAGCTCGCGCACGGCGGGCTGCGCTACCTCGCGCACGGCGACGTCGGCGTCGCCTGGGAGTCCGCGCGCGAGCGGGCGATCCTGATGGACGTCAGCGCGCCGCACCTGATCCGCGCGCTGCCGTTCCTGATCCCGCTCGGCGACGCGGTCGGACGCGGCGCCGGCGCGACGCTGGAGACCGGCCTGCGCCTCGGCGACGCGCTGCGGGCCGCCGCCGGCACGAGCCGCCGCCGCCTGCCGCCCGCGCGCCGCGTGAGCGCCGAGGAGGCGCGCCGGCTCGCGCCCGGACTCACCGACCGCCAGCTGCGCGGCGCGCTGATGCACTGGGACGGCCAGATCGAGGACGACGCACGGCTGGTCCTCGCGGTCGCGCGCACGGCCGCCGCCCACGGCGCGCGGATCCTCACCTACGTCGCCGCGGGCGAGCTGCGCGCCGACGGGGCGACGCTGCGCGACATGCACGGCGACGGCGGCGCCTTCGATGTCCGCGCCCGCCACGTCGTCAACGCCACCGGCGTGTGGGCCGGCGCGCTGAGCGGCGGCGCAGTGCGGCTGCGGCCGAGCAAGGGCTCGCACCTGCTCGTCCGCGCCGCGGCCCTGGGCGCCCCGCGCGCGGCGATCAACACGCCGGTGCCCGGCGGCGGCTCGCGCTTCGTGTTCGCCGTCCCGCGCGCCGACGGGCTCGTGATGATCGGGATCACCGACGCGCCGTTCGACGGGCCGCTGCCGGACGTGCCGGCGGTCGACGCGGAGGAGGAGACCTTCTTGCTGACCTCGATCAGCCGCGTGCTGGAGCGGACCCTCACGCCGGACGACGTCGTCGGGCGCTACGCCGGGCTGCGGCCGCTGCTCGCGGGCGACGACGGGGACCTCGAAGCGGGCGCCGACACCGCCGACCTCTCGCGCCGCCACGCGGTCGTCGAGCACGACGGAGTCCTCACCGTCGTCGGCGGCAAGCTGACGACCGCGCGGCGGATGGCGCAGGACGCGCTCGACCGCGTCGCCGCGCGCCCCGGAGCCGTTCCCGTGGGGCCGTGCGTCACCCACCGCATCCGCCTCGCCGGCGCCGACCGCCCGGACGACGGGCACGCGAGCCCGCTCGCTCCGGACGTGCCCGCCTCGCGCGCGCAGCTGCGCTTCGCCGTCGAGCACGAGCTGGCGCTCACGGCCGAGGACCTGCTCGACCGCCGCACGCGCGTCGGGCTGGTCCCGGAGTGGCGCGAGGCGGCGCTCGACGCCGCGCACGAAGCGCTCGACGCCGCCGCGCGCGTCTGACGCTTCCGCCCGCGCGCGCACTAGATGGTTGATGCCACGAGATCGTGGATGCGAGATCGTGGAATCAATCATCTAGGCTGCCCGGCGCACCGGCTCGCACCCGCGGGCCACGAGATCCCCCGGAGGCCACCGCATGCTCCGCCCCACCCGTCGTCGCCTCGCCCTGCTCGCAGCGACCGCCGCACTCGCCGCCGCGCTCCCGGCGGCGGCCCATGCCAGAACGGCGCCCCGCTGCACCGTCTCCTCGCTGCTCGGCGAGCTGAGAAGACCGGGCGCCGGCGCCGGCCAGCGCTTCGCGAAGCTGCTGCTCACGAACGTCACGCGCAGAACGTGCAGCCTCGGCGGCTTCATCGGCGGGCAGCTGCTCGGCGCGAGAAACAGCGACCTGCCGACGAACGTCGTGCGCAACACCGGCAGAAGAGCCGGGATCGTCACGCTCACGCCCGGTCAGAGCGCGACGACGACGCTGCAATGGGGCGCCATCGCCGGCACCGGCGACAGACAGAGCGGCGAGTGCCAGCCGACGCCGGCGCGCATCGAGATCACGCCGCCGAACGCGAGCGGCCACCTCGTGCTGCCGTGGCGCAACGGCCCCGTCTGCGAGCAGGGGCGGATCGTCGTCAACCCGCTCACGCACGCGTAGGCGCGCAGCGACCGCTCAGGCGGAAGGCCCGGCGCCGGGCAGCGGCGCCGGGTCGAGCAGCTTGCCGGGATTGAGGATCCCGGCCGGGTCGAGCGTGGCCTTCGCGGCGCGCAGCAGCTGGATCCCCAGCCCGCCGACCTCGCCCGGCAGCCACGGCGCGTGATCGCGCCCGACCGCGTGGTGGTGCGTGATCGTGCCGCCGTGCGAGAGGATCGCGTCGCCCGCGGCCACCTTCGCGGCGTGCCACTGCTGCAGCTCCTCGCCCGCCTGCTGGCGGGCGACGAACGTGAAGTAGAGCGACGCCCCGGCGCGGTAGACGTGCGAGACGTGACCCATCACGACCGGCGGCGTGCCGCGCCCGCGCAGGGCGCCGTCGAGCGCGGCGACGACGGCGCCGTGCAGCTCGGCAAGCCGGTCCCACGTCGTCGCCGTCTCGAGCGTCTCGACCATCACGCCGAGCGCGAGCAGCTCGTCGCGCAGGTAGGGCGCGTGGAAGCGGCCGTGCTCCCAGGCGCTGCCGACCGGCGTCCCCAGCGCGAGCGCGCCGTGCGCGCGCAGGATGCGGGCCGTCGCGGTGCGGCGGCGGCGCACCTCCTGCTCGCCGCCGCCCTCCCAGCCGGCGATCGCGAGGCAGCCGTCGCCGCGCCCGCGCGCGCCCAGATACGTCGCCAGCGCGCGCGTCGAGAGCCCGTCGCCGGCCATCGCGAGCGAGACGCGCGTCTCGGCGGGGTCCGACAGGCGCGCGACGTCGGGCGCGGCCCCTTGCTGAACGAGCGCACGGAAGGCGTCGGACCCGGCCTCGAAGCTCGGCAGCGAGAAGGCCTCGTAGCGGCGCACGGAGGGCGCCCGTCTCACGCGCAGCGTGACCTCCGCGATCACGCCGAGCGTGCCCTCCGAGCCGACGAGCAGCTCGCGCAGGCTCGGTCCTGCGGCGGTCGCCGGGACCGCGCGGGTGGCGATCTCGCCGTTCGGCGTCACCACGCGCAGCGCGAGCACGAGCGCGTCGATGCGGCCGTAGCCGGTCGACGCCTGGCCGGCCGAGCGCGTCGCGACCCACCCGCCGACGGTGCTGAACTCGAACGACTGCGGGAAGTGGCCGAGCGTCAGCCCCTGCTCGCCGAGCGCCGCCTCCAGCGCCGGCCCGGTCATGCCCGCCTGGACGGTCGCGGTGAGCGACGTCGCGTCGACGCGCACGAGGCCGTCGAGCCGCGCGAGGTCGAGCGCGACGACCGACGCGAACGAGCCGCGCCACGGCTCGACGCCGCCGACGACGCTCGTGCCGCCGCCGAACGGGACGACCGCGACGCCGTCCTGCGCGCAGGCCCGCAGCACCGCCCCGACCTGCTCGGCGTCGGCCGGATAGACGACCGCGTCGGGAGCTGCGGCGACCTCGCCCGCCCGCAGCCGCACGAGGTCGTGGTAGCCGCGGCCGGCGGCGTGCGTCACTCGCGCGAGGCGATCCTCGCGCACATGCTCCTCGCCGACCGCCGCGACGAGCCGCTCGCGAGCCAGCGTGGACAGCGTCGGCTCGGGCAGCCGCACGTCGGCGAGCGCAACCGGATCGCGGCGACCGTCGGGAAGGGCGCCGATCTCCCCAGCCAGCAGCGCCTGCGCCGAAGACGAGAGCGGCGCATCATGGCCATCCTCGCCCCAGCCCCACCAGCGCATGCGCGGATCCGGCGCGGTCATCTGCGCGCGCTCCCGTTGGGCGAGGGCGCCAGATAACGATCGAGCAGCACCCGCAGCTCACCCAGCTCCTCTTCGCGCTCGCCCTCCGCCCCGGCCGCAAGCGCCTGGAACGCGAAGCCGCGCAGCGCCAGCTCGATCGTGCGCGCGGCGGCGGCCGGGTCGGCGACGCCGATCGAGCCGTCCGCGACGCCGTCCGCGAGGCGCGCCTCGAAGGCGCCGACGGCGGCGCGCTGGAAGGCGCCGCGGCGGGTCGTCAGGTACGGCAGCAGCAGCTCGGGGTCGACGTCGACGATGCGCAGGAACAGCGGGTTGCGCGTCAGCCGGTCGACGCCGGACGCAGCCGCCTCCACGACTCGCGCGCGTGCGCTCGGCAGCGCCTCGACGTCCGCGTCGACCTCGCCGATGATCTGCGTGAACTCGCGCGTCATCAGCGCCTGCATGAGCGAGGTGACGTCGGCGTAGCGGCGGTAGAGCGTCATGCGGCTCACGCTCGCGCGCCGCGCGACGTCCGTCATCGTCGTGCGCCGCACGCCGACCGCCAGCACGCACGCCTGCGTGGCATCCAGCAGCGCCTCGTCCTCTACGGTTCGCTGTGACACTTGCTGCTGATTTGTATCAGCTACTCGCCCGGCCAGTGCCCGGTGCGCTCGAACTGCTCGCGCGCCTGCTCCTCCTGCTCGCGCTCTCTGTTGCTGACGAGGCTGAGGCGGAACAGCAGGTTGACCAGCAGCACGATGCCGGCCGAGCCGATCAGGACGACACCGGAGCCGGCGGCGTCGCCGCCGATCACGAGGCAGACGATCCCGGCGATCGTCATCGCGAGCGGGATGCCGTAGCGGACGAACAGCAGGCCGACACGGCGCATCAGGCGAGCAGGCTCTCGAGCCGATAGGCAAGCGTCTCCAGCGCCAGCTCCTCGGTGACGTTGCTGCGCAGGCGCCGGCGCGTCTCCTCCACCAGCTCGACGCCCGCGCGCAGCCGCTGCGGGTCGCGGCCGGCGGCGTCCTCGGACAGCTCCGCCGAGCGGTCGACGTGGTGGACGAGATCCTCCGCCCCCCACGCGACGCACGCGACGTCGCGCAGCCACAGGCCGGACAGCTGCAGGCCGAGGTCGAGCGCGCCCGTCTCGACGCGGCGGCGCGTGCGGCGGATGCGATCGGCGTACTCGTTCTCGACGCGCCGTCTCTCTCTTCTGGACACCAGCTCCAGCTCCTCGGCGAGCCGCGCCTCGACCTCTGCCACGGCTGCGTCGCCGCGGCGTCTGCGGACCGCCAGCAGCTCGCGCCAGGGCGCGTCGTCGCCGACCCGGCCCGCGAGCGCCGCGCGCGCCAGCGACTCCCCGCCGGCGCGCAGCGCCGGCCCGTCTCCGAGCGCCAGCTCCAGCGCGCGCTCGCCGTCGCCGAGCGCGAGCCGCGCGCACGCCGCGGCCTGCTCGGGGGCGATCCCGCGACGGCCGATCCGCTCCGCCAGCTCGCCGGGCGGGAGGGCGTCGAAGCGCACCAGCTGGCAGCGCGAGCGGATCGTCGGCAGCACCTCGCCGAGCCGGTCCGTGAGCAGGATCAGATGGACGAACGAGGCCGGCTCCTCGAGCGTCTTCAGCAGCTTGTTCGCCGCCTGCTCGATCAGCGTGTCGGCGCGCTCGAGCACGAACACCCGCCGCGCCGCCTCGAACGGCGTCATCGCCGCCGCGCCGATCACCGCATCCTGGACGTCGCCGACGAGCATCTCGTGCGCGCCGCTCGGCACGACCCACGTGAGGTCGGGGTGCGTGCCGTGCTCGACGCGCGTGCGCGCACCCGCAGGGTCGGGCGCGCCGTC
Organism: uncultured Actinomycetes bacterium; assembly: GCA_963812435.1. GTDB lineage: Bacteria > Actinomycetota > Thermoleophilia > Solirubrobacterales > Solirubrobacteraceae > Conexibacter. The sequence goes on along the minus strand of CAWEUZ010000002.1, from coordinate 834,327 downwards.
GGACAGGAGAGCCGCCGCGAACGCGCGCGCGGCGGTGCGCTTGCCGCTGCCGGCCGGACCGTGGAAGAGATAGGCATGCGACGGGCTGCCACCGGCCGTGAGCGCGCTGCCGAGCGTCGCGCGGGCGTGCGGGTGGTGCTCGGTGCCGGCCAGATCCGCCATCCGCGACGACGATACCGGCGCGACCGCCGGTATCGTCGCCACCGCATGTCCGGCCGGCTGATCACGATCGAGGGGCTCGACGGGGCCGGCAAGACGACGCTCGCGCGCGGGCTCGCGGACGCGCTCGCGGCGCGCGGCGTCGAGGTCGAGCTGCTGCGCGAACCCGGCGGCGTCGCCGCGTCCGAGCGCATCCGCACGCTCGTGAAGGACCCGCAGCTGGAGGTCGGTGCGCGCGCCGAGGCGCTGCTGTACGCGGCTGCGCGCGCGCAGCTCGTCGAGGAGGCGCTCGCGCCGCGGCTGGCGCGCGGCGAGTGGGTCCTGCTCGACCGCTTCGTCGACTCCTCGCTCGCCTACCAGGGCGCCGGCCGCGCGCTCGGGATCGATCAGGTCCGTGCGATCAACGCCTTCGCCACCGGCGACCTCGCGCCCGACCGCACGCTGCTGCTGCGGATCGACCCGGCGCTCGGCCGCGCGCGCCAGGACGACCGCGGCGAGGCGCCCGACCGGCTCGAGCGCGAGCACGACGACTTCTTCGCGGCGATCGCGGCCGCCTATGACGAGCTGGCCGCCATCGAGCCGCAGCGGATCCGCACGCTCGACGCGAGCGCCGACGCGCCTGACGTGCTCGCAGACGCGCTGACGGCGCTCGAAGACCTGCTGCCCGGGTAGCGTCCAGGCATGCCCGATTCCAGCCGTCCCATCTCCGGCCAGGTCGTCTTCGTCACCGGTGCCGCGCGCGGCATCGGCGCGACCGCGGCCAAGCAGCTCGCCGCCCGCGGCGCGAAGGTCGCGCTCGTCGGCCTCGAGCCCGACGAGCTCGCGAAGGTCGCCGCCGAGTGCGGCCCCGACGCCGCCTGGTTCGAGGCGGACGTCACCGACGCCGCCGCGATCGAGGCGGCGGTGCAGGGCGCCGTCGAGCGCTTCGGCGGCATCGACGTCGTGATCGCGAACGCCGGCATCGCGACCGGCGGCTCGGTGCTGAACATCGACCCGGCCGCCTGGGAGCGCGTCGTCGAGGTCAACCTCTTCGGCAGCTGGCGCACCGTGCGTGCGGCGCTGCCGCACGTCATCGAGCGGCGCGGCTACGTGCTGCAGATCGCGTCCGTGGCGGCGATCGCGCACGCGCCCTTCATGTCGGCCTACTGCGCCAGCAAGGCGGGCGTCGAGGCGTTCGCCGACTGCCTGCGCACGGAGGTCGCGCACCGCGGGGTCGACGTGGGCGTGGCGTACTTCTCGTGGATCGACACCGACATGGTGCGCGGCGCCGACGCGCGCCCCGGCATCGGCACGATGCGCAAGGGGATCGGCGGACCGGCCGGCAAGACGTACCCGCTGTCGGACGTCGCGGAGGCGGTCGCGCAGGGCGTCGAGAAGCGCGCGCGCGTCGTGACCGTGCCCGGGTGGGTGCGCGTGCTGCGCGCGCTGCGGGGCGTCATCGGCCCGCTGATCGAGCGCGAGGGCGCGAGAACGGTCCCGGCGGTGGAGCGCGAGATGGCCGCCGTGATCGAGCGCGAGGGCGCCGCCGCCGCGACCGCGCCGGTCGGCGCCGGCGGCGCGGCCGACAGCGCCGCACGCGGCACGCGGGAGCCGGCCGCGAGCTGAGCGCTCGCGGCGGCTCCGCTCGCGGCTACCCCTGCGGCTCTTCGCCGGCGATCAGCGCTTCGACCGCTTCGCGCGTCGAGGTGGTCGGCACGCGCAGTCTGCCGGCTCGTATCTGTCTTTCGGCGGCCACCGCCGCGTCGTACGCATCGCTCGGCGTGCGGCCGGTGGTGAAGATCGAGAGCCCTCTGTTTCTGAGCGTGAGCTCGTACGGGTGCTCGCCGAATCTGCCGGTTCTGAGGTCGTGCAGCGCCTGCACGAAGGCCGGTCTGACGTTGTAGAGGATCGACTCGAGGACGTAGTTTTCTCTGTTGAACGCGGCCTTGTCGCCTATCACGCCGATGTACTGGTTCTCGCCGCTGCGCTCCTCGACCGCCCGCAGCGCGCCGACCGTGGCGGCGCCACCGAGCGCGAAGACCATCTGGGCTCCGTCGACCTGCAGTCTCAGGGCGGCCTTGCGCACCTGCTCGGCGGTCGCGTCGCCGTCTTCGCCGACCTGCGCGTAGGTGAGGACCTCTCTGGGGTCGATGCTGCGCGCGCCGGCGGCGAAGCCGCCCGCCATTCTGTTCCAGGTCTGCGTGTCCCAGTCGGACCCGTCGGCGATGACGACTATCCCGAGTCTTCTCAGCACGGCGGCCTTCGCCGCGACGATGCCGGCCATGTACCCGGCCTCCTTGTCCTGCAGGGTGATCTGGCCGACGAGGCCCTCCGGCGCGTCGGGCCGTTCGCCCCACACCAGCTCCGGGACCTTGGTGTCCTTCGCGACCGCTTCGGCGTCGTCGGCATAGCGGCTGTCGTGGGCGATCACGAGCTGATTGCCTTCACGCGAGACCTGCTCGAGCGCGCCGCGGATGTCGTCCGTCTGCGACGCGTCCGCGGTGTCGACTTTGACGTGCAGCTTCTGCGGCCAGTCGGCGAGGACTTCTCTCGCCTGCAGCGTCCAATCGGGTTCGTTGTCGCCGAACGGCGCGACGAACGCGATCTTTCTCACATCCGTGCCCTTCTCGCTGCTGCCGCAGCCGGCGGCCAACGTCACAAGCGCCGCGACGAGCGCGAGCGCGATCCACCTTGCCCTTGCCACCCCGTTGCTCCTCTCCCCGAGCAGTCGGTCCCCAAACGGGCCCGATTCTCGCCGATCGGAGCGGGTCCGTGCGCCGCTTCGACCGTCAGCCGCGCGGCGCGGCGGGCTCGCCCGCGTAGCCATGCGGACGCGACTGCGCGAACGCCCAGGCGTCGCCGACCATGTCGACGAGCGCCGGCTTGCGCGGCTCCCAGCCGAGCTCCGCGCGGATCCTGCCGCTCGCGGCGACCAGCTGCGGCGGGTCGCCGGGCCGGCGCGGCGCCTCTCTCACCGGGATCTCGAGCCCGGTCACCTCGCGCGCCGCGTCGATCACCTCGCGCACCGAGAAGCCGTTGCCGTTGCCGAGGTTGAAGATGCGGTGCTGCCCGGCGATCGCGCCCTCGAGCGCCAGCAGGTGCGCGCTCGCGAGATCCTCGATGTGGATGTAGTCGCGCACCGCGGTGCCGTCGGGCGTCGGGTAGTCGGTGCCGAAGACCTGGACCTCGGCCTGCAGCCCCTGAGCGGCGCGCAGCACGTTCGGGATCAGGTGCGTCTCGGGATGGTGGTCCTCGCCGAGGCAGCCGCTCGCGCCCGCGACGTTGAAGTAGCGCAGGCTGACGGCGCCGAGCCCGTGGGCGCGGCACTCGTCGCCGATCATCCCGTCGACCGCGAGCTTCGAGGCGCCGTAGGAGTTGACCGGGCTGGTCGGCGTCGACTCGTCCATCGGGACGACCTCCGGCTCGCCGTAGACCGCGCACGTGGAGGAGAAGACGAGCCGCTTCACGTCGGCGGCGCGCAGCGCGTCGAGCAGGTTGAGCGAGCCGACGACGTTGTTGCGGTAGTAGAGCTCGGGCTGCGCGACCGACTCCGAGACGAGCGCATAGGCGGCGAAGTGGAGCGCGCCGTCGAAGCCCTCGGCGAGCGTCTCGCGCACGCGCTCGGGATCGAGCAGGTCGACCTCGGCGAGCCGCGCGCCCTCGGGCACGGCGGCGCGGTGACCGCGCGAGAGGTTGTCGAGCACGACCACCTCGTGACCCGCGTCGAGCAGCTGCTGGGCGACGATCGAGCCGATGTAGCCGGCGCCGCCGGTGACGAGGAGCTTCATCCGGGCGCGGAGTAAAGCAGACGGATCAGCGGGCGCAGCGCGGTCGCGTGCGGCGGTGTCAGCGCCCGAGCCGCAGCCAGTCCGTGAACTCCGACCACGTGCTGGTGGCGCGGTAGCCGGCCTCGCCCCAGCTGTGGCGCATGCGCGCGGCCCAGCGCGGGTCCCAGCCGCGCATGCGCGCCCAGCCCCACAGCAGCAGCGCCAGCAGCAGCAGCGCGCCGAGCGCGACGAGCGCCACGAGCAGCGGCGTGCGGTCGCGCTCCTGCGGAGCGCTCGGCTGGACGGGCGCCGCCGCCGCCGGGGCCGGCGCGGTGCTCGCGGGCGGCGGGGCGGTCGTGGTCGTCGACGGGGTCGTGACCACCGGCGGCACCGCCGGAGCGGTCTGCGTCGGCGTCGTCGCGGGCGGGGTGGTCGTCGGCGGGGCGACGCCTCTGCGCGTGCCCGGCGCGGCGCCGCCGGTGGTGCCTTCTTCGGCCCCGCCGGCGCCGCCTCTGCAGTCGCCGTGCACGTGCGCCGCGATCCCTTCCACCATCGCCTTGCGCAGCGCGGGCACGACGTTGCGGATCGCGGGCGGGATCCCTCTGACCGCCGCCTCGAGCTCGGCCTGCGTGAAGGCGCAGGGGTCGAGCTGGCCGCCCGACTGCGCGAACGCGGTGGCGACCTTGTCATAGGCCTGGTCAGCGCGCGCGGCCGCGGGCGCGAGCAGGGCGGCCAGCGCGAGCGCGAGCACGGCGATGCGGAGGCGGTGCGTCATCCACGCGCGATCGTAGCGGTCCGGCACGCGCCCCCGGGCACCCCCGCGCTTCCGTCTCCGGCGACGGTACGGTAGCTGCATGCGCGTTTCAGCCCGCCCCGCCGATCGGTTCCGTCCGACGCGTGAGCAACACTTCGCTGTTACCCCCTGAGCGCGGTCAGAGGCACGAGAAACAGCGGCAAATAGCGGGAAGACAAGGAGTAGGAAGGCATGAACGACAGCTCGCAGACCCCCACCACCATCGAGGCCCCGACCGGTGACGCCCTGCGGCTGAGTCGCTTCTTCACGCAGCCCGGCGTGCATCCGTTCGACGGCGTGGAATGGGAGCTGCGGGATGCCAGGATCGGCCACGGCGGCAAGGTCTCGTTCGAGCAGACCGGCGTCGAGTTCCCGAAGAGCTGGTCGCAGAACGCGACCAACATCGTCGCCCAGAAGTACTTCCGCGGTCAGCTCAACACGCCCGCGCGCGAGCGCTCCGTGAGACAGATGATCGGCCGCGTCGCCGGCACGATCGCCGACTGGGGCCGCCAGCGGGGCTACTTCGCGAGCACCGAGGACGGCGACGCCTTCGAGGCCGAGCTGACGCACATCCTGCTGCACCAGATCGCGGCGTTCAACAGCCCGGTGTGGTTCAACGTCGGCTTCGAAGAGCAGCCGCAGTGCTCGGCCTGCTTCATCCTCTCGGTCGACGACACGATGGACTCGATCCTCGCCTGGAACACCAAGGAGGGGAACATCTTCCGCGGCGGGTCGGGCTCGGGGATCAACCTCTCGAACATCCGCGGGTCGATGGAGCCGCTCAGAAAGGGCGGCACCGCCTCCGGCCCCGTCTCCTTCATGCGCGGCGCCGACTCGTGGGCCGGCACGATCAAGTCGGGCGGCAAGACGCGCCGCGCCGCCAAGATGGTCGTGCTCGACGTCGATCATCCGGACATCCGCGAGTTCGTCTGGTGCAAGGCCAAGGAGGAGGACAAGGCCGCCGCGCTGCGCGACGCCGGCTTCGACATGTCGATCGACGGCGACGGCTTCACGTCGATCCAGTACCAGAACGCCAACAACTCGGTGCGCGTGTCGGACAAGTTCATGCGCGCGGTCGAGGACGAGGGCAAGTGGGAGCTGATCGCCCGCACGACCGGGCAGCCGATCGAGACGCTCGACGCGCGCGACCTGATGCGCGACATCGCCGAGGCCGCGTGGCGCTGCGCCGATCCCGGTATCCAGTACGACACGACGATCAACCAGTGGCACACGTGCCCGAACTCGGGGCGCATCAACGCCTCGAACCCGTGCTCGGAGTACATGCACGTCGACGACTCGGCCTGCAACCTCGCGTCGCTGAACTTGATGAAGTTCCGGCGCTCGGACGGCATGTTCGACGTGGCGGCCTACGAGCACGCGGTCGACATCGTGTTCCTCGCGCAGGAGATCGTCGTCGGCGCCTCCAGCTACCCGACCGAGGGCATCGGCCGGAACGCCAACGCGTTCCGTCAGCTCGGGCTCGGCTACGCGAACCTCGGCGCCTTCCTGATGTCGAACGGGATGCCGTACGACTCCGACGCGGGCCGCGGCACGGCGGCGGCGATCACCGCGCTGATGACCGGGCGCGCGTACCGCCGCTCGGCGGAGATCGCGGGCGCGGTCGGCACGTACGAGCAGTACCCCAAGAACCGCGAGCCGCACAACGACGTGATGCGGATGCACCGCGACGCGTCGTACGCGATCCCCGACACGACGTGCGAGGACCCCGAGCTGCTCGCGGCCGCGCGCCGCTCGTGGGACGACGCGGTCGAGCTGGGCGACGCGCACGGCTATCGCAACGCGCAGGCCACGGTGCTCGCCCCGACGGGGACGATCTCCTTCCTGATGGACTGCGACACGACGGGCGTCGAGCCGGACTTCTCGCTCGTCAAGTTCAAGGAGCTGGTCGGCGGCGGGCAGATGACGATCGTCAACCGCACCGTCCCGCTCGCGCTCCAGGAGCTCGGCTACGCGGACGAGCAGATCGAGCAGATCGAGGCGCACATCAACGAGCACGGCACGATCGTCGGCGCGCCCGGGCTCGCCGCCGAGCACCTGCCGGTGTTCGACGTGGCGGTCGGCGAGCGCGCGATCTCGCACATGGGCCACATCAAGATGATGGGCGCGGTGCAGCCGTTCATCTCCGGCGCGATCTCGAAGACCGTGAACCTGCCGGAGACGGCGACGGTCGAGGACATCGCCGACGCGTACCTGCAGGCGTGGCACCTCGGCGTGAAGGCGCTCGCGATCTATCGCGACGGCTCTAAGACGGCGCAGGCGCTGCGCACCGACGCGCAGAAGGACGCGCCCGCCGACGCCGGCGCGAGCGAGGACGCGATCGCGGCGGCCGTCGCCGAGGCGCTCGCGAGAGTCGGCCCGGCGCGCAGAAAGATGCCGCGCGAGCGCCAGTCGCTCACGCACAAGTTCTCGGTCGGCGGCCACGAGGGCTACATCACCGCCGGCATGTACGAGGACGGCAGCGTCGGCGAGATCTTCCTGACCGACATCGGCAAGGAGGGCTCGACGCTGCGCGGGCTGCTGAACTCGTACGCGACCGCGATCTCGATAGCGCTCCAGTACGGCGTGCCGCTCGAGACGCTCGTGCGCAAGTTCAGCTACATGCGCTTCGAGCCGGAGGGCATGACGACGAACCCGGAGATTCCGTTCGCGAAGTCGCTGCCCGACTACATCATGCGCTGGCTCGCCTCCCGCTTCCTCGACGAGGAGATCCAGGAGGAACTGGGGATCATGACCCCGGCCGTGCGCCAGCGGAAGATCGCGCAGGACGCGGCGATGTCCGTCGGCGGCGACACGGCGGGCCCCGCGGCCACCTCGGGCGGCGGCAGCGCGAGCGTCGCCCCGACCGCCGCGCTCACCGACACCCCGCCCGTCGTCCCGGCCAAGATGACCGGCCTCGACCTCGGGCCCGCGTGCAGCCAGTGCGGCGGCATGATGCAGCGCACCGGCTCCTGCTACACCTGCTCGAGCTGCGGCAACAACACCGGCTGCGGCTGAGCCGAACGGTAGAGCCCCCGCAGCGACGTCGACCGCCCCGGCCTCCGGGGCGGTTCGCGTTAACCGCTCGGTTCTCCTACGGCAGCTCGAGGTCGCCGTCGGAGACCGCGAGCGCGACGTCGACGACGCGTCGGCGCTCGGTGCGGGCGCGCGTGCGCAGGCGCTCGAAGGCGGTGCCGTCGTCGACGCCGTGGCGCTCCATCAGGATGCCCTTCGCGCGCTCGATCACGGCGCGCCGTGCGATCGCGCCCTCGAGCTGGTCGACCTTCGCCTCCAGGCGCTCGATCTCCGCGTGGCGGCGCAGCGCCACCTCGATCGCGCTCTGGATCGCGTCGGGACCTTCGGGCTTCGCCTGCGCGGCGATCCCGCGGTCGGCGGCGCGCGCGATGAAGTCCGGATCCTCCTCCAGCGTGAGCGCGATCACCGGACCGGACGCATAGGCGCAGATCTCCTCGATCAGCGCGAGCGCGTGGTCGTCGTCCTCGTGCAGCACGACGATCGAGATGTCGGGATCGTCGGACACGATCTGCTCCGCCACCCCCGACACCTCCACCGCGTACGCGCCAACCGTGTGGCCGAGCTGGTGGAGCAGATCGGCCAGCCTGTCAAGCGCCGCCTCGTCCTCGTCGGCGACGAGGATGCGCAGGCCCTCAGCCGTCACGGCGGGTCCCCGGGCGAGAACCCTGCGCAAGGAGGGTCCGTCGCGCTACGATCGGGAGCGACCCGACGCCGCCGAGCGCCGGAGCGAGATCGGCGCCCCAGACCCCCGGCGCTCCAAGCGAAAGACGCCGGGAGGGAACGGGAGCATGGCCGAAGAGATTGTTCGAAGCGACGACGATCGAAGTCATCCGCGATCGCCAGTCTATCCCGGAGCCCCGGGCGGCGAGGGAAGCGACGTCGCGGCTGGCGCGAGTGCGTCCGGCGTGGGCGAACCCCCCGCGACCGGGGCAGCCAAGCCGTCCGCGAGCGGCGACGCAGCGACCCGGCCGCACCCGGCATGGAGCACCAGCGCCGAGCGCGACGCGATGGTCGAGCGGCACCTCGGCCTCGCCCGCCATCTCGCGCTGCGCTACAGCGACAGCGGCGAGCCGCTCGACGACCTCTTCCAGGTCGCGTCGCTCGGGCTCGTGAACGCGGTCGACCGCTTCGACCCCGCGCGCGGCATCGCCTTCACGACGTTCGCGGTCCCGACGATCACCGGCGAGCTGAAGCGGCACTTCCGCGACCGCGGCTGGGCGATCCACGTGCCGCGCGACCTGAAGGAGGCCGCGCTGCGCGTGAAGCGCGCGATCGCCAATCACCACGGCGAACGACCGCCGACGCCCGCCGAGCTGGCGCAGGCGACCGGGCTCTCGCTCGAGGGCGTGCTCGAGGCGCTCGACGTCGCGGGCGTGCAGCGGGCGCTGTCGCTCGACGTCCCCGCCGGCGCCGACGAGGACGGCGGCGCGACGCTCGGCGACCTGCTGGGCAAGGAGGACGACGAGCTCGCGCGCGCCCAGGACCGCACGCTGCTGGAGGCGCTGATGCGCAGCGTCACCCCGCGCGAGCGCGAGATCCTGCGGCTGCGCTTCGCCGAGGACCTCACGCAGTCGCAGATCGGCGAGCGGATCGGCGTCTCGCAGATGCAGGTCTCGCGCATCCTGCGCGGCGCGCTCGCACGCATGCGCGAGGCGGCGCGCCTGCAGGACAGAGCTCCGTAAGACGCCCGTAAGAGCCGCACCGCGGTGCGCCGCTAGGCTCGTAGGAGCCAACTTCCTGAAGGGACGGTGCATGCGCATGGCGAGCAATGCCAAGGTCACGAAGAGCGACGCCGAGTGGCGTGCCGAGCTGACGCCCGAGCAGTACAAGGTGCTGCGCGAGAAAGCGACCGAGCGGCCGTTCACGGGCGAGTACGCAGACGAGAAGGCCCCCGGGACGTACCGCTGCGCCGGCTGCGGCACGCCGCTGTTCGACGCCGGCACGAAGTTCGAGTCCGGCACCGGCTGGCCGAGCTTCACCGCGCCGATGGACGACGACAACGTCGCGACCGAGCGCGACCGCAGCCTCTTCATGGAGCGCACGGAGGTGCTGTGCTCGAGCTGCGGAGGCCACCTCGGCCACGTGTTCGACGACGGCCCCGGCCCGACGGGCAAGCGCTACTGCATCAACTCGTGCGCGCTGGACCTCGAGCGGACCGAGTAGCCGCAGCGGCGGTGCTATAGTGGTTAGCAACGCTAACTAGCTTTGCTAACCACCATCGCCGCTCAGTCATCACCATCGACTTCCTCCCAATCCGACCCCGAGCTCGCCGCGCAGCTGCGCATGGCGATCGTGCGCATGGCGCGGCGGCTGCGACAGCAGTCCGGGTCGGAGGGAGGCACCTCGCCGACGCTCACGGCGGCGCTCGCGACCGTCGAGCGGGAGGGCCCCCTGACGCCGAGCGCGCTCGCAGACCTGGAGGGCATCCAGCGTCCGACGGCGACGCGCGTCCTGGCGCGCCTCGAGACGGCCGAGCTGGTGACGCGGACGGCGGACCCCGGCGACCGCCGTGTGGCGCACGTCGCGATCACGCCCGCGGGCAGAGCGCTCCTGAAGCGCATCCGAACGCGCAAGAACGAGTACTTGGCGCGGCGCCTGCGCGAGCTCACGCCGCAGGAGCGCACGACGCTCGCCGACGCGGCGACGCTGCTCGAGCGGCTGCTCGAGGAGCCGGCGCCCGCGCGCAGCGGGCGCGCGGCGTCCGGCCCCGGCACGTGACGGCCGCCCTGCGCCCCGCGCTGCGCTCCTTCTCGGTGCCGAACTACCGCCGCTACTTCGGCGGGCAGCTCGTATCCCTGAGCGGGACGTGGATGCAGGTCGTCGCGGAGATGTGGCTCGTGCTGCAGCTCACGCACAGCGGCTTCGCCGTCGGCATCGCGGCGGCGCTGCAGTTCACGCCGATGCTCGTCGGCGGCGCGTGGGGCGGCCTGATCGCCGACCGCTTCGACAAGCGGCGGCTGCTGATCGCCACGCAGACCGCGATGGCGGTGCCCGCGCTGCTGCTGCTCGCGCTCACCGCGACCGGCGCGATCGAGCTGTGGATGCTGCTGCTGCTGATCTTCGCGCGCGGCGCCGTGAACGCGGTCGACAACCCCGCGCGGCAGTCGTTCCTCGTCGAGCTGGTGGGTCCGGACCGGCTCGTGAACGCCGTCAGCCTCGGCAGCGCGCTCGTCAACGGCGCGCGCACGATCGGGCCGGCGCTCGCCGGGATCGTGATCGCGACGGTCGGCGTCGAGGCCTGCTTCGGGCTCAACGCGCTGTCGTTCGCGGCGATGATCCTCGCGCTGCGCGGGATGGACGCGGCGGCGCTGCGGCCCGTCCCGCGCGCCGTCCGCAAGCCGGGCCAGGTGCGCAGCGGCCTGCGCTACGTGCGCGCGAACCCGCAGCTGTGGATCCCGCTCGCGCTGATGGCGATCGTGGGGACCTTCACGTTCAACTTCCAGGTGCTGCTGCCGCTGCTCGCGTCGTTCAGCTTCGGCGGCGGAGCAGGCGCCTACGCGACGCTGACGACTGCGATGGGGCTCGGCGCGATCGCGGGAGCGATCGCCAACGGCACGCGCTCGCACGTGCGCCCGGCGCTGCTCGCCGGCGCCGCCGCCGCGTTCGGCGCGCTCGTGCTCGCGGCGGCGAGCGCGCCGAACATGGCGCTGGCGGCAGTCGCGCTCGTGCCGGTCGGCGCCGCCTCGGTCGTCTTCGCGGCCAGCGTCAACTCGTTCCTGCAGCTTGCCGTCGCACCGCAGATGCGCGGGCGCGTGATGGCCCTCTACTCCGTCGTCTTCCTCGGCTCGACGCCGATCGGCGGCCCCCTGATGGGCTGGATCGCCGGCACCGCCGGCCCCCGCACCGCGCTCGCGCTCGGCGGCATCGTCGCGATCGCAGCGGCGGCATGGGCACGCACCGCGTTCGCACATGCCGGGATCCACCCCGACGCGGCGAGCATGGCGCAAGAGGCGCCAGCCTAGCCGAGCACGGTGCGGTCACCCTCGCCTGGGAGAATCCCCAGCGATGTCCGAGGATCCCAACGACACCGCGCGGCAAGCCTTTGGCGAGGATCGGGCGGGTGGCACGGGTGAGGACGCTTCCGCGACCCCGCTCGCGGAAGCGCCTCGACCCGTGACAGGACCCGCCCGCCACGGCACCTGGGCTCCACCGCCAGCCACGGAAGCGCTCCCCACCAGCGCCCTGGCCGACTGGTGGACCCGCGTCGGCGCCTTTCTGCTCGACCAGCTGTTGATCGCCGGGGTCGCCTTCGTCGCAGCGCTCGCAGCGGCGATCGCGGTCGGCGACGTGGACGGCGACACGGCGCGCATCGTCGTCTATGCGGTCGCGATCCCCGTCGGCTTCCTGTATGCGCCGCTGCTGATGGCCCGCTCCGGCGCGCGCAACGGACAGACGCTCGGCAAGCAGCTCGTCGGCATCCGCGTCGTGCGGCTCGACGGCGCGCCCGTCACGTTCGGGACCGGCGTCATGCGGACCATCGTCGGCCAGCAGCTGCTGATAGCCGTCACCTTCTACCTCTATGCGGTCATCGACTACCTGTGGCCGCTGCGCGACCCGCAGAACCAGGCGCTGCACGACAAGATCGCCAAGACGCTGGTGCTGCGGACGACCGCGCCACCTGCCGCACCGCCCCCGGAGGAGCCAGCCGCGTCGGGCTGGCTTCCCCCGCGAGCACCGCACTAACCGAGACTCATATTAGTCTGATCGTTATGGGGGTGGCCGTGCCTAGCGCGGTCACGGTTCCGGCCCCGGCGAATATCGCTCTGCCGATCGACGATTCGCAGAGGAAGCTGCCTTCGAACGGTATGTTGCTTCTCGATTCCGCCGTCAGCGAGGTGACTCTGCCGCTGACCACGTTCATGATCCCGACGCCGGGGCTCGCCGCCGTGCTCGTCGCCCCGCACGTGTTGCCTCCGGCGGTGAATCTCCACTTCGCACCGACGGTTGCGAGCGTGACGCCGGTTATGTTCGGTAGCGTGCCGCTGAACGACACGTAGCGCGCATGCCACGGCAGCGCTTCCTGCAGGATCGTGACCGTGCCGCCCGTGCACGTCGTGGGCACGATAGTCGCTCTGCTCACGACGCCGACTAGCGCGCCGGAGACCTTGCGGATGGTGGCCGAGTGGAAGCTGCCTTCGAGCGTGACCGGACAGTTGACTCTGGGGATCGCTTCCGACGTGCTTGCCAATTGAAGCGATTCCCAGACGATTCTTATTCTGCCGTTCGACGCACTGAGATTGTTCGCTGAAGCGCTGGAGATTCCCAGCGAAAGCAGCAACGACGCAGCGAGGCCGGCAAGCAGGAGCCTGACGTGAGCGTGCATGAGTCCCCCCGGACGAGTGTCATTTGGCACCGGTCCCGTCCCCCCGCACCGGATGCACCGATACTCGGTGCCGAGCGTACCAGTAAAAGTGGCTATGCGCCAGCTTTTTCCTGCTCACGCTCCTGTTCACGCAGCTCCCGGCGCTCTCTCACCTGCACCCACACGACCAGCGCGACGATCGCGACGCCGAGGACGACCGCGGCGCCCACGCCGACGCGCTCGATCACGTGCACCGCGGCCTCCCCCGCGTAGTACGCGATGAGCCCGACGGTGAGCGCCCACGTTATGCCCCCGAGCGCGTTCCAGAAGAAGAAGGTGCGAAACGGCATGTGGTTCATGCCGGCCATCCAGGCGGCCGTCACGCGCACGAGCGCCATCCAGCGCCCGAGGAACACGGCTCTCGAGCCGTGCTTGGCGAAGAATCTGTCGCCGTAGGCGATCAGCGCGATGCGGCGGCGATGGAACGGCCCGCGCTCCGACGTCAGCACGCGCCGACCGGCCTTGCGACCTATCCAGTAGCCGATGTTGTCGCCGACGATCGCGGCGACGGCGGCGATCGCGATCACCAGCTCGATCTGCAGCTTGCCCTGGCTCGCCATCACGCAGGCGAGCACGAGCGCGGTCTCGCCCGGGGATGGGATCCCCATCGACTCCAGCGCGACGAGCGCGGGCAGCAGGTAGCCGAGGCTGCTGGAGACGGCGATGCCGAGGACTGCGTAGGCGATCACTGCTGCTGGGCCCCGGCGCTGCTGCGGGCGGGTTCCGCCCGATCGGCGTAGGTGGGGACGGCCGCTCGCGGCGGCTCGCCCCAGCTGGGCGCGCGGGATGCCGGCGGCGAGCGCAGGTACGCGGTCACGAAGGCGAGCGAGACGATGCCGATGAAGAGGAGGAGGGGGCCGGAGTCGTTGAAGAGGCTTCCGGCGATCGAGGCGGCGAGCCCGCCGCCGAGCGCGGCGCGCCAGACGGCGTCGCCGCGGATCGTCGCGTAGACGCGGTCGCGATGGACGAGCGCGTAGGCGACCGCGAGCGCGCAGAGGATCGTCAGCAGCGGCGCGTAGTTGCTGGAGACGATCGACCAGGCCAGCTCGTAGCGGCGCTGGAACGTGTTCAGCTGGTCGGACGCGCTGCCGTGCAGGACCGTGCGCGTGAAGTGGCCGTCGCCGCCCGTCGCGAGGTCGAGCGCGGCGAGCGCGGCGAGGCCGGCGAGCGGCGTGAGGATCGCCAGCCCGATCGCGCGCTTCGTCAGCCCTCCCGGCAGCAGCAGCAGCGTCGCCACCGCCGCGCCGCCGGCGATCGTGAAGATCCCCCCGACGTCCGCGCCGAGCCGGCCGGAGCCGACGACGGCGGCGAGCGCGACGCCTCCGAGCGCGAACGCTGCCGCGTTGCCGCGCGAGCGGCCGCGGTTGCGCAGCACCGCTGCGAGCGCCACCAGCAGCACGATCGTCAGCGCGATCTCCAGCTCGTTGCCGAGCCCGTAGAAGCGCGAGCCCGAGCGCGGGCTCGGCCCCAGCAGCGAGCGGATCACGAGGTGCGAGTGGTTCGCGAGGTCGGCCGTGTACGCGACCAGCGCGACGATCGTCGGGGCGGCCGGGCCGCGCGGCCACGGCAGCAGGGCGTCCGTCACGAGCGCGAGCACGAACGAGCCGCCGGCGATCAGGAACAGCTCCGCCTGCTCGCTCGGCATCAGCGCCGCGCTCAGCAGCAGCAGCGCCGGCAGCCACATCAGCGCGAGCCCGCCGATGCGCAGCCCGAAGCGCACGCCTGCGCGGTCGCGCAGCGTGCCCGCGAGCAGCACGACGCCCAGCCACGCGAGCAGGAACGTCTCCAACGCGGGGATGCGGCGGGACGCGATCACGGAGAGGCGGCCGTCGAGCTGCTTCAGCGCGTCGGCGTCGCGCGGGCCGGCGACGCGGATCGGCTGCCCGCGCACGCCCGACGGCACGGGCTCGTCGAGGTGCCCCAGGATCGTCGGCAGCAGGTCGATCGCCGCCGCGATCCCGTCGATGTGCGTCGTCGCCGAGGTGAGGCCGGAGTCGGCGGGGCCGAGCCCGGCGATCCCCGTCCACAGCAGCTGCGGGCCCGTGAACGGCGGCGGGTCCTCCATCGCGATCAGCAGCTCGCCGTCTCTGCGCCCCGCGATCAGCTGGTCGAGCTGGCGGTCGCCGGCGTAGCCGGGCGGCAGCAGCGCGACGACGAGGCGATGGCGTCGCAGCAGCGCGTCGGCGCGCGCGGCGACCGTCCCGCCTCCGCCGAGCGAGACGGTCTCGACGACGCCCGCCCGCGTGGCCGCGACGAGCGCCTCCATGTTCGTCTCGCCGGAGATGCCGGCGTAGCCGGCGCCGCCCGGGACCGAGGTGGCGAGCAGGCCGGGGACGATGTCGGCTGGAGCGCTCTCCGCGCGCGCGACGGCAGCGACCCAGTTGACGATCAGGCCGCTGCCGTTGGCATTGCGTGCGTCGCCGAGCGGCAGCAGGCTCATCTGCGGCGGCTCGTGCGGGTCATAGGTGCCGCGCGAGGTGCGCGTGCCCGCGGTGATGTCGAGCAGCGCCTGCTGCGGGCTGTAGCCCGACTGCGTCGCGCTCAGCATCCCCAGCGCCAGCTCGGGGTGACCGTCGATCAGCGCCTGCACGGTCGGGCGCTGCACGCCCGGCGGCGGCTGCTCGAGGTCGACCGGCAGCAGCGCGATCAGCGCGGTGGGGCCGTCGAGCGCCGGCGCGCGGTCGGCGATGTGCGCCACCGGGCCGGCGGCGCCCGCAGCGCCGGAGAGCGCCGCCAGCAGCGCGAACGCAAGCGAGATCGTCAGTGCCAGCAGGCGTTTTGGGCCAGCGGGGGAAGGCATCCGGTCAGCTTAGGGGGCGCGCAGGCGCGGCAGTCGCGGGCGCGCGCCGTCGCCCTGCTCAGCGGCCCGCGAGCGCCTCGACCTGCGGCTGCGGATCGCTCGCCGGCTCGTGGCGCGGAGGCGGCGCGGTGCCCCGCGGCGCCAGCCGGCCGGCGGCGCCGACGCACCACAGCAGCGCGATCCAGGTGATCGTCGCCATCGTCACGTGCACCCACACGATGTCGGCGGGCAGCGCCAGCTCGTACTGCACGGTGCCGATCAGCCCCTGGGCGGCCATCAGGATCCCTGCGACCATCAGCGAGTCCGTCAGCTCGCGGTTGTCGTCTCGGCGCTTGGCGAGGAACCAGGCGAGGATCACGCCGATCCCGAGCGTCGCGGCGAGCGTCGCGTGGCGGTGGATCACCCACACAAGCGTGTGGCCGGGGCCCTTGAAGTCGAGGCGGTGGATCAGCTCGCCGTCCGTGCCGCCGGCGTGCGGTCCCGACGCGGTCGCGGCCGTGCCGACGAACACGACGACCGCGCCCAGCACGGCCAGGAGGCGCACCAGCCAGACCGTGACGCGGTCGTGCGAGGGCGCCCGCTCGCCGGGCTCGAAGCGCGCACGGAAGACCAGCGCGACGGCCGCGATCAGGATCAGCATCGAGAGCCCGAAGTGCGCCATCACGAAGCCGGGCTCCAGCTCGTTGCGGACGGTGAAGCCGCCGAGCACCGCCTGCCCGACGACGCCGAGCGGCAGCAGCGTCGCGATCCAGATCAGGTCCTTGCGGCGCGGCGTGCGCAGGAACGAGGCGATCCACGCGCCGATCACGACGAAGCCGATTCCGGCCGAGAAGACGCGGTTGCCGAACTCGATCACGGAGTGGAACGACAGCGGCGGCACGACCTTGCCGTAGCAGCGCGGCCAGTCCGGGCAGCCGAGGCCGGAGTCCGTCAGCCGCACGGCGGCGCCGGTCAGCACGATCACCGTCAGCGCGCCGAGCGCGACGTAGGCGATCGTCAGGAAGCGTCCGGGGGTGACGGCGGGGAGACGGCGCAGCACGGGGCCTACAGGATGACGCAACGGCGCAGACCTCGCCGACCGTTACTATCTCCGCGCGTTGAACCGAGATGGCGACACGGTCTTCCTGTTCGACTTCGACGGGACCATCACCGCCACCGAGCTGCTCCCGCTGATAGCCCGGGAGGTCGGCCTGGAGGAGGAGATCGGCGCTCTCACGCGCGACACGATGGACGGCCGCCTGCCGTTCGACGAGAGCTTTCGCTCGCGCGTCGAGCTGCTGCGCTCGACGCCGGTCGCGCGCGTGGCGGAGATCGTCGACGAGGCGCCCGTGTTCCCGCAGCTGCTGGAGTGGATCGTCGAGCACCGCAACCGCTGCCGCGTCGTCACCGGCAACCTCGACTGCTGGGTCGACGGCTGGATGCGGCGCCACGGGCTGGAGTACTTCGCCTCGACGGCGGCCGTCGAGGACGGCGAGGTCGCGGGCGTGGCGTCGATCCTGCGCAAGGAGTCGGTGCTCGCGCAGTTCGCGGGCCGCCGCACGGTGATGGTCGGCGACGGCGCCAACGACGCGCAGATCATGGCCGACGCCGACGTCGGCGTCGGCTTCGCGACGCTGCACGACCTCGCGCCGGTGGTGCTGGAAGTCGCCGACTGGGTCGTGCTGAACGAGGACGCGCTGTGCAGGACGCTCTCACAGTTGTGATCAGCGCCGCGGGGATGGGCACGCGCCTCGGCATGAACGTGCCGAAGGCGCTCGTCCACGTGGACGGCAAGCCGATCCTCGCGCGGCAGCTGGAGATGCTCGAGGACGTCGACGACGTCGTCGTCGTGGCCGGCTTCCGCAGCCAGCTGGTGATCGACCTCGTGCGCGAGCTGCGGCCCGACGCGCGCGTCGCGCTCAACCACGAGTTCGCGTCCACCGGCACGGCCGCGAGCGTCGCAAAGGGCGCCGCGCTGGCGAGCGGCTGGGTGCTCTCGCTCGACGGCGACCTGCTGGTGCGCGAGCGGGACCTGCGCGCGGTGATCGACCATCCCGGCGCCTGCCTCGGGCTGACGCCGGCGCGCTCGACGACGCCGGTGTGGGCGCAGGTCGGGGACGACGGGGTCGTCAGCGGCCTCTCGCAGGAGCGGGAGCACGCCACCGAGTGGGAGTGGAGCGGGCTGGTGAAGATACGCGCCGACGTCGCGCGCGGGCTCGGCCGGACCCACGTGTTCCACGGCCTGCTCGATGCGCTGCCGCTCGCCTCGCGCGTCGTCGACTGCGTCGAGATCGACGAGATCGACGACCTGCTGCACGCGGAGCGGTGGGTCGTGCGCGCGGACGGCGCCGCGACGAACGGCACCGCGCTCGATCACGAGATCATCCGCGCGTTCTGGGCGCGGAAGTCGCAGGAGGAGCGCAACCGCTGGACCTCCGAGGCGATGCTCGCCCACGAGCAGGCCCTGCTCGGCGAGCTGGCGCCGGCGCCGCGCGCGATCCTCGACCTCGGCAGCGGTCACGGCGAGCTCTCGCGCCCGCTGGCGGGCGCGACGGCGGACCTCGTCGCGGTCGACTTCGCGCCCGCGTACGCACGCTCGTTCGACGGCCCGCGCCACCGCTTCCACGCCGACGGCCTGGACGCCTTCGAGCCCGACGGGGAGTTCGACCTCGTGCTGCTGTTCGGGGTCGTCACGTCGCTCGACGCGACGCAGGAGGAGCAGCTGTACGATCGGATGGCGGGATGGCTGGCCGCAGACGGGATCGCGGTCGTCAAGAACCAGTGCTCGGTCGGCGAGGAGTTCGTCAAGACCGGCTGGTCGGAGGCGCTGGGGACGGACTACTCGGGCCGCTACCCGAGCGTGGAGGCGCAGGCGGAGCGCCTGCGCCGCGCGTTCGCGAGCGTCGAGGTCATCCCCTACCCGCAGCACCTCAACACGTGGGAGACGAGCGCCCACGTCGCGTTCGTCTGCAGGGGACGGGCGGCGGCGTGAGCGCGCTCGCCGGCCGCGACGTCGCCCTGTACGTCGAGGGCGAGCACGAGCGCGCGGTGCTCGCGCCGATCGGCGCGGAGCTGGCGCGGCGGGGTGCGCGCGTGCGCACCACCGGCGACCTGCACGAGCCGGCGCAGGTCGGCCTCTACGCGTGCCACACGAACCGCTTCTACGACTTCGAGGGCGGCAGCTGGCGGCGACCGCCGAACGAGCTGTCGGCGCTCGCGGTGCACGACCTCGGCCAGGCCGGCATGCTCGACGTCGACTACTTCGAGGCCGAGCCGTGGCACGTCTTCGACCTCGGCCTGCTGCCCGGTCCCGACTGGGCCGGCATGTGGGAGCGCGCCGCCGCCGACGGGGCCACCGGACCGGCGCTCGGGATGCACGTCGTCGGCTGGCCGAAGATGGACCACGTCCACGCCGACCCGCAGGCGTTCGCGCAGGCGCTCGCGGCGCAGCGCGAGGCGCTCGGCGTCGGAGGCCGGCCGATCGTGCTGCTGGCGTGCTCGTGGTCGAACCGCGGCCAGCTCGACGACGCGCTGGCGGCGCTCGCGCAGGCGGACGTCGACCTCGTCGTCAAGTATCCGCGCTTCTCCCCGCCGTCCCCCGAGTCGCCGTGGTTCGCGCGCCTGAGCGCCGCCGAGCAGGAGGTCGAGCAGGCACGCGCGGCTGCGCACGCGCACCCGCGCGCGGTCGTGGCGGACGACGAAGCCGACATCATGGCGCTCGTCTCGCTCGCCGACGTCGTGCTCTCCAACGGCTCCAACGTGCTGTACGAGAGCGTGCTCGCCGGGGTCCCCGGCGTCTCGATCCGCGACTGGGTCCACCCGGCCGGAGGCAGCGGCGAGGCGGCGGTGCGACCGCTGCTCGACCTGCCGGGCGTGCTCTCCGGCGACGTCGCCGCGCTGCCCGAGCTGCTGCGCCTGGTGCGGGAGCCCGCATGGCGCTCGCTGGTCGCACGCAGCGCCGACGCGCTGGTCGATCCGGCCACGCGCGGCCACGCCGCCGCGCGCGCCGCCGACGCGATCGAGGCCGGGCTCGCCCTGGGCCCCGACGAGCTGGCGCGACGACGGGCGCCGCTGGAGCACGCGAGCAGCGACCCGGCCGCGCATCAGCTGCTCGTCTACGAGCGGGAGCTGCGGGCGGCGCAGGCGGCGCTGGCGTCGAGCGACGAGCGCGAGCTGGGGGCGCGGGCGCAGCTGCAGACCTATGAGCAGCAGCTCGCCGAGCTGCGCGCCAGGCTCGCCTGAGTCAGGCCGTCGCCGGCTCCAGGTTCAGCTCGACGAGCTGCGGGTGCTCGGCGTAGTAGCTGTAGAACAGCTCGACGGCGGCCTCGGCGTCGTGGACCGCGCCGCGGATCCGGAACGGCGTCGCGCCGGCGCCGTGGGTCGCACCGAAGCGCAGCCCGAGCGCGCGCACGTGGCTGGCGTGCAGCGGATAGAAGGTCGAGCCGAGCAGGTCGTCCGGGCCGAGCCGCACGGGATCGACCGTCCCCGGCAGCCCGAGCAGGTCGAGCGCCTGCCGCGCCATGTCCGCGAGCAGTGCGTTCGCCGGGTGGTTCATCGTGAAGAACAGCAGCTCGTCGCGGAAGCGCTCGGCGATGAAGCGGGCGACCTTGATCTCGCAGCCTTCGCCGCGCACGTCCAGCTCGGCGGTCGCTCTGTCGGCCCAGCTCTGCGCGTCCGAGGGCTGCTCGGGGTCGGCCAGCAGCGCGCACGCGCCGCCCGCGTCGAGCCCGGACGCGTACGCCTGCAGGATCGTGCGGTCGTGGTAGTCGAACGGGCCGTCGACGACGGGGCGGCCGGCGTCGTCGCGCAGGTAGAGGAGGTCCGGCACGTAGCCGGCCCAGAAGACGCTCGGCCAGCGCAGCACGTGCGCCGTGCCGGCGAGGCGCGCAAGCGTCTCGGTGCCGAGCCCGATCCCCTCGCGGTAGCCCTCGTCGACGCGCTGCGGCAGCACGAGCGCGGCGCCGGCGACGGCCGCGTGCAGCTCCGGCACCTGCGCGTCGGGGATCTCGTGCACGGCGGGAAAGCTGACGAGCTCGAAGCGCTGCGCGAAGGCGTCGTTCGTCGTGAGCATCAGCTCGAACGCCTTGGCCTGGCAGTTGCCGACGACGACGGCGCGGTCCATCAGGCGCCTCTCGGACGGTCGTCGACGAGGTAGGCCAGCAGGTCGCGTCCGCGGTACACCGGGTGGACGCCGTGCGCCGGACCGAGCGCCTCGATCATCGCCATCGTGCGAGCGTACGTCTTCGGCATCACCTCTGCCGCCTGGCGGTGGAAGACGACCACCACCCGGTGCCCACGCAGCACAGTCGCGGCGATCTGGTCGATCGTCGCCTGCGGCCCGACGGCGAACGTCGCCCAGCCCTCCGCGAGGCGCGTGCGGACGGCGTCGCCGCCGAGCGCGAGCAGCTCGTTGCCGGTGCCCCAGTCGGTCGTGAGCACCGTGTCGACGCTCGGCGCGACCTGCCGCACCGCCGCCGCCATCGGGTAGACCTCGGGCGTCCACACCGACGTCCACGCGCCGCCGTCGTGCGCGAGGCGGGCGCGATAGGCGTCCGCGACGCGCACCTGCGTGACGGTCAGCCCGACGACGCCGAGCACGAGCGCCGCCGTGACGGCGACCTGCGCCGCGTGCGGGCGCAGCCGTGCGGCCGCCGCCACCAGCGAGACGAGCAGCAGCGCCGGCAGCGGCCACAGCAGGATCGCGTGGTGCGGGCCCATCGCCTGCGGCGTGGCCGTCAGGATGGCCGCCATCGTCAGCAGCAGCACCAGCAGGAACGCCGTCGTGTGCGCGGACGCGGCCAGCTGCGCGTCGGCCGCGTCGCGCAGGCGGCCCAGCAGCCACCAGGCGACGAGCGCGGCCGCGAGCACCACGGCGGCGATCGTCGCGGCGACGACGGCGGTGTGCCGATGCAGCGGCTCGGTCGTCATGAACAGGTAGAACGACGTCCCGTCGAACGTGCCGCGGTAGAGACCCCACGCCTGCGAGATGCGGTCGAAGACGCCGATGTCGGGCGAGGCGGGCGTGAGCCGACGCGCCGGGACGACGATCTGGACGTACTCCAGCAGCAGCACCGGGAGGAGCGCTGCCGCCGGCAGCAGGCTCGGCAGCGGCCGCCGCCGGATGCGGCGGACGATGCCGCGGTGGTCCACGATCGCGGCGGTGATCGCGAGCGCGCCCGCGAACGCGAGGAAGTCGATCTTGTTGAAGAGGCCGAGCGCGATCGTCGCGGCGAGCAGCCACAGGTAGCGCACCGACTCCGTGCGCGCCCACGCGAAGTACGCCGCGAGCGCGCCGACGCGCAGGAGGCCGCTGAGCGCGACCGGGCCGAAGTCCGTCTTCGCCATCGTCATGTACGCCGGGTCGGTCGCCATCAGGACCGCGAGCAGCGCCGCCGGCCAGAGGCCGAACAGCCGGCGGGCCATCCAGAAGGCGAGGCCGACGGTGGCGACGACGAGGACGACCGCCGGCACGCGGATCGACTCGACGTCGACGCCGAAGACCGCGAACACCGGCGCCCACAGCCACGACTTCAGCGCGCCGACGTAGGGCATCACCATCGTCACCAGGCCGTGGAAGCGGTCGGCGACGAAGGCGCCGTTCGCGTAGTGACCGCCCAGCGCGGCGTTGACGAACAGCGCCTCGTCGTAGTGCAGCCCCGGTCGCGAGATCGTCGTCAGCGTGCACCAGCAGAGAAACGCCAGCGCAGCGGCGAGCAGGACGAAGGGTCCGTATGCGCGCAGCCGCGCGGTCCATCCCGCCATAGGTGGCCCGCAGGTTGTCAGCTCGCCCGGCGCGTCGGTCCTGAGCGCTCAGGACCGACGGAGTCGCTTGCTAGAGTCGCCCGCTCGATGGCGGGAGCGAACAGCATGGCGACGCCGGGACTCGAGCCCTACCACGTCGCGATCCACCAGCAGGGGGCGACGCCGATCGAGGATGCGGTCGTGAGCATCCTGATCCCGGCCTACAACGAGGAAGCGACGCTGCGGCGCGTCGTCGAGCGGGTCGTGCAGCTGCCGTTCGACCTGGAGGTCGTCGTCGTCGACGACTGCTCGAGCGACGCGACGCCCGAGATCGGCGCGCAGCTGGCCGCCGAGCTGCCGAACGTCCGCTTCCACCGCCGGCCGCGCAACGGCGGCAAGGGCGCCGCGATGCAGGACGCGATCCGAGCGGCGAGCGGCGACGTGGTGATCGTCCAGGACGCCGATCTCGAGTACGACCCCGTCGACATCCCGCGCGTGATCGAACCGCTGATCGCGGGCCAGGCGGACGTCGTCTACGGCACGCGCCTGCACGGCGGCGGCCCGCAGCGCGCCCACCTGTTCTCACACTACGTCGGCAACAAGCTGCTCAGCCTCGTGACGCGCGTGCTCTACAACACGACGCTCAGCGACGTGATGACCGGCTACAAGGCCTACCGCACGGACCTCGTGCGCAGCTTCGACCTCGAGGAGCCGGACTTCCGCTTCGACCCGGAGATCACGGCGAAGGCGCTGCGCACGCCCAACGTGCGCATCTACGAGCTGCCGATCAGCTACTTCGGCCGCACGTTCGAGGAAGGCAAGAAGATCACCTGGCGCGTCGCGCCGGCGGTGCTGTGGATCCTCTTCCGCGAACGCTTCACGTCGATCACGTACGGGCAGCGCGAGTGGGGCGACCGCCTGCGCGCGCGGCTGACCGGACAGGGAGGGGGCGGCGCATGAGCCTGCTCGACGCACCCGCCGCCGAGGTCGAGGAGACGCCGTTCGCGCTCGACGCGATGAGCCTGGCGACCCGCTACCGCGACTGGATGATGTCGCGGATGGCGCCGCACTGCGGCGACGGCGTGCTGGAGCTGGGGGCCGGCATCGGCAACCTCTCGCCGCTGCTGCCGGGCGAGCGCCTGGTCCTCACCGAGCCGGACCCGTCGATGCTGGGGCGGCTCACGGCCGTCGCGCAGGGGCCGCTGATGACGGGCCGCAGCGTGCGCGTCGACACGTTCGATCCGACGCAGGACGACGGCAGCAGATTCCACGACGAGCCGCTCGACACGGTCATCTCGGCGAACGTGCTCGAGCACGTCCACGACCACGTCCGCGCGATCGCGACGCTGCGCAGCATGCTCGACGTCACCGCGCCGAACCGCCTCAAGCGGATCGTGACGCTCGTGCCGGCGCATCCGCTCGCGTACGGGCCGATGGACACGGCGATGGGGCACTACCGGCGCTACACGCCGCGCAACCTGCGGCAGGTGTACGCGGCCGCGATCCCGGAGGCGGAGATCTCAATCGAGGGCTTCAACGTCATCGGGCTCGCGGGCTGGTTCGTCAGCGGACGGATCCTCGGCCGCGACGCGGTCGACGAGGAGGCCGTCAAGACGGTGGAGCGGATGATCCCGCTGATGCGCCTCGCCGATCGCGTCTCGCGATCGCTGCTGCCGCGTCCGACCGGCCAGTCGCTCATCGGCGTCGCCGCCTGGCGCTGATGGCGGCCGCAGGGCCTGCGACGGCGACCGCGAGCGTCGACGCCGCGCGCCCGCCCGACGAGCGCAGCGGCCCGGCGCGCTCCACGCTCGTGGTGGCCGGCGCCTGCACCGCGCTCGTGCTCGCAGCGCAGATCCCGCTGGCGCTGGGGCTGCTGCAGCCCGACGTCCAGTACGAGGCCGGCCACGCGAAGCGGGTGCTCGCGGTCAACGCGCTGCTCGCGCTGCTGACGGTCGCCGCTGCCGCATGGCTGCCGCGGCGCCTGCGCCCGCTCGCGCTCGCGCCGGGCGGCCTGCTCGCCGCCGCGACCCTGGCCGGCGCCGCGACCCTCGGCGGGCACCTGTGGGACTTCGCGGCGGCGGGCCTCACGCTCGCCGGCGCGTGGTGGCTCGGCCGCACGCTGCTCCGGGCGCTGCGGGCGCTGCAGCTGCAAGGCGTGTTCGCGATCGAGCTGACGCTCGGGCTCGGCGTCGTCGGGCTCGTCGTGCTCGTGCTCGGGCGCACCGGCGCGATCGCCTGGTGGAGCGCCGGGCTGCTCGTGCTCGCGGCCGGCGCGGCCGGGCTGTGGCAGGGCGCCAGCGAGGGCTGGCGGCGTCGCGCGCCGATCTGGGAGGCCGTCGCCGGCTCGCGCATCGGCGTCGCCTGCGCGGGCCTGCTGCTGTTGCAGCTCGGGTGGGCCGCCGTGTGGCTGTCGGCGCCGGAGATCATGTACGACCCGCTCTACTCGAAGACCTACCTGCCGGACCTGTGGGCGCACAGCGGGTCGATCGGGCCGCTGCTCACGCATCCGCAGCTCAACGTGATGGGCCTGGCGCAGGTCGTCGCGGTGCCCGGCCAGGCGCTCGGCGCCGGCGACGTCGGCCGCGAGCTGCAGCTGCTCATGTGGGTGGCGCTGACGGCGACGGTCTGGTGGTGGGCGGGCCGCCGCTCGGCGGCCGGACCGCTCGCCGCGCTCGCCGTCGGGATCGCCCCGCAGCTCGTGTGGCAGTCGACGACGGCGTTCGACGACCTGGTGCTCGCAACCGGCGCGGTCGCGCTGGCGCTCGCGGTCTTCCGCACGGTCGGCGAGGGCGCGGAGTCGCGGGACGCGTCGTTCGGCGTCGCGCTGGCGATCGGGCTGCTCGCAGGCGCGTGCATCTGGCTCAAGCTCCACCTGCTCGTCGTGACGCTCGTGATCGTCGCCGGATGGCTGCTCGCGTCCGGTCCGCTGCGACGGCTCGGGACGCGGCTCGCGGGCGTGCTGCTCGGCGCGTTCGCGATCGCCGGGCCGGCGCTCGTGCTGCGCTGGATCGACACCGGCAACCCCGTCTTCCCCACCTACAACACGATCTTCAAGAGCTCGCACTACCCGCGGATCGACGAGCCCTACAGCTTCCCCTTCTGGCAGCACGCCGGCCTCTCGGGCCTCGTCAAGCTGCCGTACGAGTCGGTCGTGCACCCGTTCCTGATGAGCGAGGCCGCCCCGGAGGGCTCGTTCGGATTGCTCGTCGCCGCGGCCGTGATCGGCGTGCTGATCGGCTGGCGTCAGCGACAGCGCCGCGCGGCGCTGATCGTCTGGGCGGCGCTCGTGGTCAGCCTTGTCGCCTGGTGGGTGCAGTTCAGATACCTGCGCTACGCGATCCCGGCGGGGATGGTGGCGGTCGTGCTCGTCGTCGCGCAGCTGCGCGAGTGGCGCCCCGGGCGTGCGGCGACGCTCGGCCTGCTCGCCGCGGCGGGGCTCGCCTCGGCCGTCTACCTGCCCTCGGCGGTGGCGACCTTCTGGAACGTGCCCGGTCGGAACCTGCCGTTCGCGGCCGCGTTCGGGCGCTGGGACAAGGAGGACTACCTGCGCACCGTCTTCCCCGAGAAGGACGCGCTCGAGGCCTACCAGCGGCTGGCGCCGCCCGGCGCAGACGCGCTCTCCGACGCGCACGAGCGCTTGTTCCTGCGCGACCGCGACCTGTCGCCGAAGTGGGAGCTCGACCGGCTGCTGCAGCTCTCCGGCCCGCCGCCGACGAACGGCGACGACGCCTACCGGCGGCTGCGCGGGCTCGGCATCGACTGGGCGCTCGTGACAGGCGCGAACCGCACCGCGGACGGCGCCACGTGGCTGCCTGCCCTGCTGGCCGCGCATGGCGAGATCGCGTTCTCCGACCGCGGCTGGGACCTCTACCGCCTCGTCGCGCGACCGCCGCGCGCCGCCGATCTCGCGCCCATGACGGCGGCCGTCCAGGCCGTGCCCGTCTGCCCCGGCAGACTCGTGGCGGTGCAGCTCACGACGGCGCCGGGGAGCCCCGGCGCGCAGGTGTCGCTGAACTCCGACAGCGGCGACGCGAAGGCCGGCCACACCGCCGGGACGGTGCCGCCCGGCCGCACCGGCTGGGTCTACGCGACGGCGCCTCCGGGCACGCATGCGATGAGCGTCATGACGGCGCCGCCCGTCGGCGACGCCGCGATCGTGCGCGCGCGCGTCGGGACGCTCGGCCGCTGCGGTGCGAGCGCACGCTGACCCGCGGCGCAGCCGCGCGGCATGCCGGCGGGCCGGGGCAGTACCCTCCCGCCCGAATGGCGATCGAGCGACGTGCAGGGGCACCTCGTCTGATCGACTGGACGGGCGAGCGCTGCGTGCCGTGGGCCCCCGACGTCCAGGTGGTCTACGAGCACTACCACCGCTACCTGTGGGCGGCGGAGCTCGTCCGAGGCCGTCGCGTGCTCGACCTCGCCAGCGGCGAGGGCTTCGGCAGCGCGATCCTCGCCGGCTCCGCGGCACACGTCACGGGGATCGACGTCGACGCGACGACGGTCCGCCACAGCCAGGCCAACTACGAGGCCCCGAACCTCGAGTTCCGCGAAGGCTCGGCCCTGGAGCTGGAGGCGCTGGAGCCGGCGTCGTTCGACGTCGTCGTCGCGTTCGAGCTGATCGAGCATCTCAGCGACCACGAGCGCGTGCTCGCCGGCATCCGGCACGTGCTCGCGCCGGACGGGTTGCTCGTGCTCTCGACGCCGGACCGACAGGTGTACACCGACGCCGCGGGCACGCAGAACCCGTTCCACGAGCGCGAGCTGACCCTGCAGGAGCTGCGGGCGCTGCTCGGCGAGCGCTTCGCGCACGTGCGGCTGTTCGGCCAGCGCGCGGCCGCCGGCTCGCGGATCGCGGCGCTCGACGCGGCGGAGCCGGCGACCGTCCGCCCGTTCGCGCTGAGACGCGACGGCACGGACTGGCGCGAGGCGGACGCGCCGGACGCGACCTACCTCGTGGCGGTGGCGTCAGCCGCGGCGCTGCCCGAGCTTCCGGCGCAGTCCTCGCTCGACGACTACGAGCTGACGATCGCGCAGCAGCAGGTGGGGCGTGCGGCCCGTGCGGAGCAGGCGCTCGCGAGCGCCCGGGAGACGCTGGGCAGCACCGAGCGGACGCTGGCGGACACGCGTGAGACGCTCGCTGCGACGCAGCAGGCGGTCGACGACGCGAGCAGGCGAGAGCGCCAGGCGCGCGACCGCCTGGAGCAGGAGGAGGGCGCGCTCGCGGAGAGCTTCGAGCGCCTCGCGGAGCAGCGCGGCGAGATCGCGCAGCTCAAGCGCGAGCGCGAGGCCGACGCCGTCGAGCTGCGCCGCGTGCGCGAGTCGGTCGTCTGGAACACGCTGCAGCGCCTGCGCGGGAAGCTGTACGGGCTGCTCGGCGGCCAGGACACGCGTCGCGCGCGGGCTCTGCAGCGGTCGCTGCGCGCGGCAGGGCGGGCAGCCGGCACGGGCGGCGCCGAGCGCGACGTGGCCGCCGGCCCCGACTTCGGCGAGATCCGCTTCCCGACCTGCGAGCAGCCGCTCGCCTCGCTGGTCGTCACCGCCTACCACGGCGCCGAGGTGACGGCCGCGTGCCTGCGCTCGATCGCCGAGCGCACCGACGGCCCCGCCTACGAGGTGATCGTCGTCGACGACGCCGCCGACGCCGAGAACGCGCGCCTGTGGGAGGCCGTCGAGGGCGCGCGGATCCTCGTCAACGACCCCGGCATCGGCTACCTGCGCAGCGTCAACCGCGGTGCCGCAGAGGCCCGCGGCAGATACCTCGTGCTGATGAACAACGACGTCGAGGTGCAGCCTGGCTGGCTGCGCGCGCTCGTGCGCCGGGTCGAGTCGGCGCCCGACGTCGGCGCCGTCGCCGCGAAGCTGATCTACCCCGACGGCAGCCTCCAGGAGGCCGGCGCGATCGTCTTCGACGACGGCTCCGCGGCGAACTTCGGCAACACCGGCGACCCCGACTTCCACGAGTTCAACTACGTGCGCGAGGTCGACTACGGCTCCGCGGCCTGCCTGCTCGTGCGCGCCGACGCGTGGGCCGAGCTGGGCGGCTACGACGAGCGCTACCTGCCGATGTACTACGAGGACGCCGACCTCTGCTTCGGGCTGCGGTCGAAGGGCTACCGCGTGCTGTACGAGCCGACGGCGCACGTCGTCCACCACGAGGGCGCGACGGCGGGGACCGACACGGACTCCGGCGCGAAGCGCCACCAGGAGCTGAACCGGCCGAAGTTCGCGGAGAAGTGGAAGGCCGAGCTGGAGCGCGACCAGCAGCCGTTCTCACTCACGGGCATGCGCCGCGCCAGCAACCGCGGCGGCGGCCCGCACGTGCTCGTGATCGACCACCGCGTCCCGATGCCCGACCACGACGCCGGCTCGCTGCGCATGCTGAGGCTCGTGGAGACGCTGCAGGAGCTGGGCTGCCGCGTCACGTTCGCTCCCGACGACAACGCCTGCCCGCAGCCCTACACGCGGCAGCTGCAGGCGCGCGGGGTCGACGTGATCTATGGCGCGACGTGGATGGGCCGCGAGCTGGCGGCGATCGGCGACGAGCTGCAGCTGGCGATCGTCAGCCGTCCCTACGTCGCCGCCCAGCACACGCACGTGCTGCGCGAGTACGCCCCGCAGACGATCATCGCCTACGACACCGTCGACCTGCACTACGTGCGCGAGCAGCGCCGCGCCGCCGTCGGCGTGCCGCACGCGCTCGCGAAGGCGGCGACGATCCGCGAGCTGGAGCTCGGGCTCGTGCGCGGCAGCGACGTGACGATCGTCGTCAGCGACGAGGAGCGCGAGCAGCTCGAGCGCGAGGCGCCCGGATCGAAGGTGATCGTGATCCCCGTCGTCAACGAGATCGTCGAACGCGTGCCGCCGCTGGGAGACCGCAGAGGCGTCCTGTTCGTCGGCGGCTTCGAGCATCCGCCGAACGTCGACGCCGCACTCGCGCTCGTCAACGACGTGATGCCGCCCGTGTGGGAGCGGCTGGGCGACGTGCCGGTCGTGATCGCCGGCTCGAAGCCGACGCCGGAGATCGAGGCGCTCGCCGGGCCCAACGTCGAGGTCACCGGCTGGGTCGAGGACCTGCAGCCGCTGATCGACGGGGCGCGCGCGATGGCCGCGCCGCTGCGCTACGGCGCGGGCATGAAGGGCAAGGTCACCCAGAGCCTCGGCTGCGGCCTGCCCGTCGTCACGACGCCGACCGGCGCCGAGGGCCTCGGCGCCGAGGACGGGCGCGACCTGCTGATCGCCGCAGACGCCGCGGGGCTCGCCGAGCGGATCGTGCGGCTGCACGAGGACGATGCGCTGTGGCAGCGGCTCTCGACGGCCGGCCAGGACGTCGTGCGCCGGGTCGCCTCCGTGGAGCTGATGCGCGAGCGGCTCGCGGAGCTGCTGGCGCTGAGCGCGGCGGAAGCTCCGCAACCCGCAGCGGTTGCTAGCGTTCCATCGAAGTGACGAGCACCGCATCGCACCCGCCGGCGCCTGCCGCGGCACCGCGGCCGAGCGCGCCGCCCGCGGTCGTCGTCCACCACGTCAACAAGGCGTTCCGGATCCCGCACCAGCAGTACCACACGCTCAAGGAGCGGGCCCTGCACCCGTTCCGCAAGAACACCTTCGACGAGCTGCAGCGCGGTCGACGACGTCGACTTCGAGGTCGTCCGAGGGCGAGTTCTTCGGGATCGTGGGCCGCAACGGCAGCGGCAAGAGCACGTTGCTGAAGTGCCTCGCCGGGATCTACGACGTCGACAGCGGCGACCTGCACGTGCGCGGGCGGCTGTCGCCGTTCATCGAGCTCGGCGTCGGCTTCAACATGGACCTGACCGCGCGCGACAACGTGATGATCAACGCGATCATGCTCGGCCTCACGCGCCAGCAGGCGCGCGAGCGCTTCGACGACATCATCGCGTTCGCCGAGCTCGAGGACTTCCTCGACCTGAAGCTGAAGAACTACTCCTCCGGCATGATCGTGCGGCTCGCCTTCTCGGTCGCGATCCAGGTCGACGCCGAGGTGCTGCTGATCGACGAGGTGCTCGCCGTCGGCGACGCCGCCTTCCAGCAGAAGTGCTTCGACGAGTTCCACCGCCTCAAGGACGAGGGCCGCACGATCCTCTTCGTCACGCACGACATGAGCGCGGTCGAGCGCTTCTGCGACCGCGCGATGCTGCTGGAGCAGGGCAAGATGGTCCACATCGGCGAGCCGCACACGGTCGCCCGCCGGTACAACGAGCTCAACTTCGGCCGCACGGTCCACGAGCTGCCCGACGCGACCGAGGACGACGCCGAGGAGCGCTTCGGCGACCGCTCCGCCGCCGAGATCGTCGAGGCGTGGTTCGAGAACGGCGCGGGCGAGCGCGTCGGCGACATGGCGCACGGCGAGGGGTGCCGCGTGTGCATGCGCGTCCAGTTCCACGAGCCGGTCGAGCACCCGGTCTTCGGCTTCACGCTGCGCAACGACGTCGGGGCACACGATCTTCGGCGCGCACTCCGACATGACGATCGGGCCGACGGGCCTGTTCGCGGCCGGCAGCGAGGCGATCGCGCGCTTCGAGTTCCAGAACTGGCTGGTGGCGAGCACGTACCTGCTGACGCCCTCGATCGCGCGCCACGGGCCGGGCGCGGACGCCTACGACCTGCGCGACGACATCGCGGCAGCTGATCGTGCACGGCGGCTTCTACACCGGCGGCGTGACGCACATCCCGCACACGTTCGAGGTGGTGCCCGCATGAGCGCCGGCGGCGACGTCGCCGTAGGACACAGAAGCCACGGCCCGTCGGCCTTCGGCGACGACCTGCGGCGCTTCTGGAACCTCACGCTGACGCTCGCGGCGACCGACTTCAAGCTGCGCTTCTTCGGCTCGGTGCTCGGCTACTTCTGGACGCTGGTGCGGCCGCTGCTGTTCTTCGGCGTGCTCTACTTCGTCGTTCACGGAGATCTGCTCGGCCTCGACAAGGGCGTCCCGAACTACCCGGTCTACCTCCTGAGCTCGATCGTGCTGTGGACCTTCTTCACCGAGACGACCGGCGGCTGCGTGCAGTGCCTGCTCGAGCGCGAGAACCTGCTGCGCAAGATGCGCTTCCCGCGGCTCGTGATCCCGCTCTCGGTCGCGCTGACGGCGCTCTTCAACCTCGGCATGAACCTCGTCGCCGTGTTCGTCGTTCGCGCTCGCCTCCGGCGTCGAGGCCGAGCTGGACGTGGCTCGAGCTGCTGCCGCTGATGGCTCTGATGGCGACGCTGGCGGTCGGCATCGGGATGCTGCTGTCGGCGCTCTTCGTGCGCTTCCGCGACATCCAGCCGATCTGGGAGGTGCTGCAGCAGATCCTCTTCTACGGCTCGCCGATCCTCTACGTCGCGACGCTCGTCGGCGAGAAGGCCGGCATCAAGTGGCAGCACGCGCTCGTGACGCTCAACCCGATCGCGACGATCCTGACCCAGATGCGCCACGCGTTCGTCGACCCGGCGCCGCTCCGACGGCCGCCGCCGCGGCCGGCGGCACCACGCGGCTGCTGATCCCGGTCGCGATGATCGCCGCGATGTTCGCCCTCGGCCTCTGGGTCTTCAGCCGCGAGGCGCCCCGGATCGCGGAGAACCTGTGATGAGCACGACCGAGAAGACCGACCAGACGACCGAGCTCGAGCAGCTGCGCGCACGTGTCGCGGCGCTCGAGGCGGAGCTCGTCGAGCAGGCCGCGCGCACCGAGCGGATCGTCGCGCAGGCGCAGGAGCGCGCCTACTGGCTCGACCGCTGGCACCTCGACCTCAACGCGCTGATGCGCAAGCCCGGCGCGGCCGAGTTCCGCGCGCTCGTGCGCAGCGTGCGCTGGGTGATGCGCGGCGCGAAGAAGGTCAAGCGCAAGCTCGTCGGGTCGTGAGCACCGTCTCCGTCGTGATCCCCGTCAAGGACGGGGAGCGCTACCTCGCCGAGCTGCTCGGCGCGCTCGCGCGCGAGGGCGCCGACGAGGTGCTCGTGATCGACTCCGGCTCGACCGACGGCTCGCTGGAGATCGCGCGCGCGGCCGACGGCGTCGAGCTGCTCGAGATCCCGCCGCACGAGTTCGGCCACGGTCGCACGCGCAACCTCGGCGCCGAGCGCACGAGCGGCGAGCTGATCTGCTTCCTGACGCAGGACGCGACGCCCGTCCCCGGGCTGGCTCGACGCGCATGCGCGGCGGCTTCGCGCTGGACGAGCGCGTCGGCGCGGTCTTCGGCCCGCACCTCCCGCGCGCCGGACACGAGCCCGATGATCGCGCGCGAGCTCGAGCGCCCTTCGCCGGCTTCGCGGGCCCGGACGGCGCGCCGACGCTGCAGGGTCCGGGCGACGAGCCGTTCCTCTCCAACGTCAACGCCTGCCTACCGGCGCGACTGCTGGGAGCAGATCCGCTTCCGCGACGTCGCCTACTCCGAGGACCAGGCGTTCGGACGCGACCTGCTCGCCGCCGGCTGGCTGAAGGCCTACCACCCCGACGCGGCCGTGCTGCACGCGCACGACTACGGCGCCGCTCGAGTTCATGCGCCGCTACTTCGACGAGTACCGCGGGCTGCGCGAGACGACCGGCCACGTCGAGGCGTTCCGCCCGGTCGGCGCGCTGCGCACCGTGCGCGCGGAGACGGCGGCCGACCGGCGCTGGCTGAGGGACCAGGGCGCGCCGGCGGGCGAGCGCGCTCGCTGGGCTGCGCGCGCGAGCGTGCACCACGGCGGCCGGCGCGTCTTCTCCGCGCTCGGCTCGCGCGCCGAGCGGCTGCCCGCGCCGCTGCGCGAGCGGCTCTCGCTGGAGGGGCGCGGCGACGGCGCGGCGAACCCGCTCGCGGATGCGGCCGTGCCGGCGCCGAGCGGCCGCCGCGTCGGCGCGCAGCGCCCCGAGGACGACTACGCCGACGCAGCGCGCGTGCTGCGCGAGGGGCCGGTGCCGCTGCTCGACCCGATCCCCGGGATGGCCGAGCGCGAGCGGCTGCGGCTCGCGCTCGTGGTCCCGCCGTTCGCGGCGCGGCAGCGGCGGGCACAACACGCTCTTCCAGCTGCTGTCGCGGCTGGAGCGCCGCGGCCACGTCTGCAGCGTGTGGATCAGCGACCTCTACGGCGAGACGAAGAACGCGTGGCCGGCGGTCCTGCGCGACGAGATCGGCGCGTGGTTCGCGCCCTTCGAGGGTCCCGTCTACAAGGGCTTCGCCGACTGGCACGGCGCCGACGTCGTGATGGCCACCGGCTGGCAGACGGTCCACCCCGCCCTGCGGCTCGACAACTGCCGCGCGCGGGCCTACGTCGTCAACGACCACGAGCCGGAGTTCTTCGCCGACCTCGGCCGAGTACCGGCTCGCGGAGGACACCTACCGCCACGGCCTGCACTGCGTCGCCGCCAGCCCATGGCTGCGCGACCTCGTCGCCGAGCGCTACGGCGCGTCGGCCGACGCCTTCCAGCTCGGCGTCGACCACGCGATCTACGCCCCGCGCGCGGACGTCGCGCGGCGGCGCGACACGGTCGTCTACTACGCGCGCCACTCGACCGACCGCGCGCGCCGTGCCGATCGGCCTGATGGCGCTTGCACGAGCTGCACCGCCGCCGCCCCGACACGCGCATCGTGCTGTTCGGGACCGACAGACCGCCGCTCACCGCGTTCCCCTACGAGCACCTGCGACGTGCTGGGCGCGCCGCAGCTGGCCGCCCTCTACAACGAGGCGACCGTGGGGCTGTGCCTGTCGCTGACGAACTTCTCGCTGATGCCGAAGGAGATGCTCGCCTGCGGGCTGCCGTGCGTGGAGCTGGCCGGCGTCAGCGCCGAGTCGATCTTCGGCGCCGACGGCCCGCTCGCGCTCGCACCGCTGGACCCGCTCGCGCTGGCGAGCGCGATCGAGCGGCTGCTGGACGATCCGGCCGAGTGGGAGCGGCGCTCGCGCGCGGGGATCGAGTTCGTCGCCTCGCACACGTGGGACGTCGCGACCGACGAGGTCGAGGCGGGGCTGCGGCATGCGCTGCGCGAGCGCGAGGCGCTGCTGGCGCCAGCCTCGTAGCCCAGCGCCGGCAGCGCCTCAGACCGTCTCGACCCAGTCGAGCTGACGGCCGCAGAGCGAGCGCCAGTCGCCGAGCGGCAGGCTCTCGACGGGGTGCGCCTCGTCGGCGACCGGCTCGAGCGCGATCGCGCGGATGTTCGTGAAGGCCGCGTCGCCGGGCTCGAGCCCGCCGCCGCCGCGCCGGATCCGCAGCACGTGCGTCCCCGCGGCGAGCGGGACCGCGTCGAAGCGCAGCACGTTGCCGTCGCCGCCGCTGTCGTTCGCGACCGACCCCGCCGGTCTGCCGTCGATCGTGGCCGTCAGCGCGCGACCGGCGTTGCCCTGGGTCCACAGGCGGTACGTGCCGGCGCGCGGGACCTCGACGCGCACCGTGACGGTCCCCGGCCCGCCGAAGAAGACCGTCCCGTCGGGCTGCTTGACGACGAGCGGCGTGCCCTCGACGCGTCTCATGTCCGGCGCGACGTTCGGCGTGCGCGGCGCGAAGCGCAGCTGCCGCGCGCCGCTCTCGCGGCCGCGCACCGCGAGCGCTCTCAACGCCCGGCACGAGGCCGCGCCGCCGGGCTGCGCGCCCGCGCCGAGCGCGAGGTGCTCTCTCGCAGCCGGCGCGTCGGACGCGTGCCGCCAGACGTCGTAGTCGTCCCCGCGCCAGGCGAGCGCGAAGTCGCCGGGCGGGCGGCTCTTGAAGGCCGAGCGGCGCACGACGATCGCCTGCATCTCGTCGACGAGCCGCGGATCGAGCCCGTCGACGTCGACCGTCACGCCATAGGGGAAGAAGTTGCCCTCGGGCGAGGACCACGGCCGGATCTTGCGCGAGTTGCCGGGGCCGTCCGGCTCCATCTCGCGCAGCAGGTAGAGCGCGTACTCGTCGAAGTCGGGCGTGAGCGTCGGGCCCACGCCGGCGAAGCGCTCGCCGATCTGGCGCAGCTCGTCGAAGCGGTGCTGCGGCGCGAGCGTCGTCGAGTGATAGAGGTACGCGTCGGAGGCGAGCACGCCGAGCGCGATCGCGGCTCCCAGCAGCAGGCCGTCGAGCCGCCGCCACCCGAGCCGCCCGAACGCGCCGATGCACGCGGCCAGCACCGCCATCGGCGACAGCAGCACGAGCAGCTTCGCGGCCGTCCACGTCGTCGCACGCGGCGTCAGCAGCAGCCACACGATCGCCATCACCGCGCCGACCGCGAGCAGCGCCCAGTTGCGGCGGCGCAGCAGCCACACCAGCCCGAGCACGATCGCGACCGCCATCACGCCGATCAGCACGTACGTCTGCGTCAGGTGCTCGGGGTCGCCGCGATGCGAGGAGCCGAGCCACACGCCGAGCGTCTGCACCTTCAGCAGCGGGCGCAGCAGGTTGCCGGGGTCGGCCACCGCGGCGGCGTTCGCGTCGGTGACGTTCGTCGCCTGGTCGAGCGAGGTCTTGAGGTCGGCGACGGTCGGCAGCGCCAGCAGCACGAGCGCGAGCCCGGCCGCGCCGGCGCCGATCGCGACCGTCCGCACGCGTGCGCGGTTGTCGCCGGGCAACGCGCTCCAGCCGAGCGCGAGGATCGCGAGCGCGGCGAGGCCGAGCCACGGCGTGAAGGCGAAGCCGATCGTCCCCCACCCGGCCGCGCCGACGACGCCGAGCGGGATCACGGCGCGCGGGCCGGCGGCCGCCGACTCGCGCGCGAGCGCGATCAGGGCGCCGAGCAGCATCAGGATCGGCAGCAGCGCGATCTCCTTGATCGACCCCTGCAGCAGGTATGCGTAGACCAGCGCGGGGACGGCAGCGAGGAAGCCGGCGACCGCCGCGGCCGGACGCTCCAGCCCGGCGCGGCGCGCGAGGAACGCCAGCGACAGCGCGGCGAGTCCCAGCAGCGACGCCAGGTACGGCGCGTACAGCCACATCAGCTCGACGCCGGTGAGCTTCCCGACGCCCGCGAACGCGGTGTGCCCGCCGGACGGGTAGCCGGTCCCGAAGAAGCCGTCCAGCACGAGGCCGGTGCCGGAGTTGGGGATCGTGAAGCTGTGCCCCTCGGTGATCAGCCGCTCGGCGCCGAGCAGCTGGACGGCACCGGTCGTGTCGAGCAGATAGCCGGGGAACGTGACGTGGCCGGTGAGGATCACCGGCGCGGCAGCCGCGAGGTAGGCCGCGATGCCGGCGGTCCAGCCCCACCACCAGCCGCTGCGACGGGCGCGCCAGCGCGCCAGCGCTTCATGGCGCCCGAGTACTGCACCCGCGACGGCCACGACGACGAGCACCGCCGGCGTCAGCGGCGCCGTCACGCCCGACCACGTCGTCGCCTGCGAGACGCCGACGATCCCCGCGAAGCCGAGCGGTGCCAGCAGCAGGGCAGGCAGCGCCATGCCGGCGAGCCGCTGCACGAGCAGCCCGGTGCCGAGCGAGAGCGCGGCCAGCAGCAGCGGGAAGACGAGGACCGCGAGCAGGAACGTCACGGGCGGACGGCCGCTAGCCGGTGCTGCGGCGCAGGCCGAGGATGCTGAGCAGGAACGACGAGAAGAAGATCTGGATGCCGACGATCACGAACGTCAGCGCGACGATCGCGAGCCGCTCCTCGCCGAGCGAGCCGAAGCCGCGGTCGATCCACTCGACGACGATCACGCCGACCATCGCGAGGCCGGCGAGCACGACGCCGCCGCCGAGCATCAGCCCGTGCTCGAGTCTGCAGCGTCTGCGCATGCGGTCGAACCACGGGTCGCGCTCGTTCATGAAGTACGTGCCGTAGGCGTGCGCGCAGAGGCCGAGCGCGACGACCTGCGTGCCGACGACCATCAGCAGCGAGCCGGCGATCAGCGCGTGGATGTCCCACTGGCGGCCGAGCACGTCGATGCGCGCGACGACCATCGCGGACACGAGCACGCCGAGCAGCGCCATCACGACGCCCGGCAGGATGAAGAGGTGGTTCGGCGAGTGCACGAGCAGGAAGCGCAGGTGCCGCCAGCCGTCGCGGAAGCTCGACAGCTTCGACTCGCCGCCGCGCGGGTGGTACTCGATCGGGAACTGCCGGATGTCGAGGTCCTCCTTCGCCGCCCGGATCACCATCTCCGAGGCGAACTCCATCCCGGTCGTGCGCAGGTCGAGCTGCGGCAGCTTGTCGCGCCGCACGGCGCGCATGCCGCAGTGGGCGTCGCTCACGCCGGTGCGGAAGAGGAGGTTGAGGAAGCCCGACAGCAGCGGGTTGCCGACGTACCGGTGCAGCCACGGCATCGCGCCCGGGTGGATGTTCTTCATGCGGTCGCCGATCACCATGTCGGCGCCGTCCTGCAGTTCGGCGAGGAAGCGCGGGATCTCGTCGAAGTCGTACGTGAGGTCGGCGTCGCCCATCACGATGTAGTCGCCCTCGGCGGCCGCGAAGCCCGCCAGGTAGGCGCTGCCGTAGCCGCGGCGCGGCTCGTGCACGACGCGCGCGCCGGCCGACTCCGCCAGCTCGCGGCTGCCGTCCTCGGAGTCGTTGTCGGCGACGACGACCTCGCCGGGGATCGCCGTTGCGCGCGAGCGCCTCGCGCGCCTTCGTCACGCACTCGTCGATGTTCTCGGCCTCGTTGAGGCAGGGGATCACGACGGACACCAGCGGGCGGTCCGCGACGGCGCCGGAGGCGGTCGCCGTGATCGTGTTCTCAGTCGTGCTCATGTGAGGGGACGGAGCGGGTCGGGCCCGAATTCCGCCACTGTCGAGCTGCAACGCGCACTTCCGGGGAAAGTCGCGCGCTATGTACGGCCGGCGATGCTAGTACATCGCTCTGCCGGATCCCCGCGAACAGTGCCGGCCCGCCGCTGTGCGAACCTTCCGCGCGCGTGCGCATCTGCCTGGTCTACGACTGCCTCTTCCCCCACACGGTGGGCGGTGCCGAGCGCTGGTACCGCAACCTCGGCGAGCGCCTCGCGGCCGACGGGCACGAGGTCACCTACCTGACGCTGCGCCAGTGGGACCGCGGGAGCGACCCCGGCGTGGAGGGCGTCGACGTGCGCGTCGTGGGGCCGCGCATGGCGCTGTACGTGAGCGACGCGAGCGGGCGCCGGCGGATCCTCCCGCCGCTCGTGTTCGGGCTCGGCGTGCTGTGGCACCTGCTGCTGCACGGGCGCCGCTACGACGTGGTCCACACCGCCTCGTTCCCCTACTTCTCGCTGCTCGCCGCCGCCGTCGCGAAGCCGCTCGGGCGCTACGCGATCGTCGTCGACTGGCACGAGGTGTGGTCGCGGTCGTACTGGCGGGAGTACCTCGGTCGCTGGCGGCGGAGCCGTCGGCGCGTTCGTGCAGCGCTGCTGCGCGCGCGTCCCGCAGCGCGCGTTCTGCTTCTCGCGCCTGCATGCGGCGCGACTGCGCGGCGAGGGGCTGCGCGGCGAGCCGACCGTGCTGACGGGCGAGTACGTCGGAGCGCTCGAGCAGCCCGTGCCGGCTGCGGCGCGGCCGGTCGTCGTGTTCGCCGGGCGCCACATCCCCGAGAAGCGCGTGCCGGCGCTGCTGCCGGCGTTCGCGCTCGCCCGCGGCTCGGCGCCGGAGCTGCGCGCCGAGATCTACGGCGACGGGCCGGAGCGCCCGCGCGTGCTTGCGGAGATCGAACGGCTCGGGCTGCAGGAGATCGTGCGCGCGCCCGGCTTCGTGGCGCACGCCGAGGTCGAGGAGGCGCTGCGCACCGCCCTCTGCATGGTGCTGCCCTCCTCGCGCGAGGGCTACGGGCTCGTCGTCGTCGAGGCCGCCGCGCGCGGCACGCCGAGCGTCGTCGTGGCCGGCGAGGACAACGCCGCGACCGAGCTGGTGGACGACGGCGAGAACGGCTTCGTCGCCGCGAGCGCGTCTGCCGAGGACCTGGCGGCGGCGATCCTGCGCGCGTGGGAGGCCGGCCCGGCGCTGCGCACGGCGACCGCGACGTGGTTCGGGCGCAACGCCGAGCGCTTGTCGCTCGAGCACTCGCTGGAGACGGTGCTGGCGGCGTACGCGCGCCGCGAGGCGGTGGCGGCATGAGTCGGCGCCGCGTGCTGATCACCGGCGTGACCGGCCAGGACGGCGGCTATCTCGCGGAGCGGCTGCTGGCCGACGGCGACGAGGTGATCGGCGCGGTGCGGCGCCCGGACGGCGCGTTCGAGCGCGCCGGGCTGGACTCGCTCGCCGGCCGTGTGCCGCTGCTCGCGATGGATCTCCTCGACCCGGCGTCGATTCGGCATGCGGTGACGGAGGCGGCGCCCGACGAGATCTACCACCTCGCGGCGCCGACGTTCGTGCCCGACTCGTGGGAGGACCCGACCGAGACCGTCGCCGCGATCGCGACCGGGACGGCGGCGCTGCTGGCTGCCGCGGGGGCGCTCGGCACCGGCGACGGCGTGCGCGTCCTGGTGGCGAGCTCGAGCGAGATCTTCGGCGACGCCGGCGTCTCGCCGCAGGCGGAGGACTCGCCGATGCGCCCGCGCAGCCCGTACGCCGCGGCGAAGCTGGCCGCGCACGGGCTCGTCGGCGCGCTGCGCGCGCACCACCGCCGCTTCCTCGTCTCGGCGATCACCTACAACCACGAGTCGCCTCGGCGGCCGGAGCGCTTCCTGCCGCGCAAGGTCAGCGCGGGCGTGGCGGCGATCGCGGCGGGCCGCGCCGAGACGCTGACGCTCGGCTCGCTCGACGCGGTGCGCGACTGGTCGCATGCTCGTGACGTCGTGGCGGGGATGGTGCTCGCGCTGCGTCACGACGAGCCGGGCGACTACGTCTTCGCATCCGGCGTCGGTCACACGGTCGGCGACCTCGTGGACGCGGCGTTCGCGGCCGCGGGCGTGGAGCGGCGGCTGCCCGACGGGCGCAACCGCGTCGAGGTCGACCCGCGCTTCGTGCGCCCGCCGGAGCGGTGGCCGCCGGTCGGCGACCCGTCGCGGGCGCGCTCGCGGCTCGGCTGGGAGCCGCGCACCCCGTTCGCGCAGCTCGTCGCGGAGATGGTCGAGGCGGACCTCGCGCGGCTGCGCGCGGCGTGAGGACCGTGCGGGTCGCGCTGAACCTCGTGTACCTCGTCCCCGGCGAGACCGGCGGGATGGAGGTCTACGCCCGCGAGCTGCTGCCGCGGCTGGCGGCGATCGAGGGGCTCGAGCCGGTCGCGATCGTCAATCGCGCCGCGGCCGCGGACCGCGATGCCCCCTGGAGCGACGGCGGGCCGGTGCGGTCGGTCCTCGCGCCCGTCGACGCGCGCGACCGCAGGCAGTGGGTGTGGGGCGAGCAGCGCCACGTCCCGCGGCTGGCGCGCGAGCTGCGGGCCGACCTCGTCCACTCGCTCGCCTCGACCGGACCCGCGCGGATCGCCGGTGGCCCGCCGCGCGTCACCACCGTCCACGACCTCCACTACGCGGTCGCGCCGGAGGCGCACTTCGGCCTGCGCGGACTGGGCATGCGGCTGCTCGTGCCGGCCGCGGTGAAGGCGTCGCGGCGCGTGGTCGCCGACTCGCAGGCGACGAAGGACGACGTCGTGCGCGAGATCGGCTTCCCGGCGGAGCGGATCGACGTCGTGCACCTCGCGACGACGCTGCCGCCGCCCGAGGCGGCGGTCACGCCGGAGGACGAGCTGCGCGCGCGCCTGCAGCTCGGCGAGCGGCCGCTGCTGCTGAGCCTCGCCGCCAAGCGTCCGCACAAGAACGTCGAGGGGCTGATCGACGCGCTCGCCGGGATCCCCGACGAGCGGCGGCCGGTGCTCGTCGTGCCCGGCTACGCGACCGAGCACGAGGCCGCACTGCGAGCGCGCGCCGAGGCCGCCGGCGTGAGCGAGCAGGTGCGCTTTCCCGGCTGGCTGTCGCGGGCCGACGTGGAGGGCCTGTGGCGCTGCGCCACCGCCCACGTCTTCCCCTCCTTCTACGAGGGCTTCGGGCTGCCGGTGCTGGAGGCGATGGCGCGCGGCGTGCCGGGCGCCTGCTCGGACCGCGCCTCGATGCCGGAGGTCGCGGGCGACGCGGCGCTGCTGTTCGACCCCGCCGACGCGGAGGCGATCCGCGCCGCGATCGAGCGGCTGCTCGGCGACGCGGCGCTGCGCGAGCGCCTGCGCGCCGCCGGGCTCGCGCGCGCCGCGCAGTTCTCGTGGGAGCGCACGGCGGCCATGACGGCCGCCGTCTACGAGCGCGCGCTCGCTTAGGGCTTCAGCAGCTCCAGGTCGGCGCGCGTCATCAGCCGGATCAGCTCCTCGAAGCTCGTCTCGGGGACCCAGCCGAGCTGCTCCTTCGCCTTCGTCGGGTCGCCGATCAGCAGGTCGACCTCGGCGGGGCGCAGGAACTGCGGGTCGATCTCGACGTATCTCTCCCAGTCGGAGAAGCCGGCCTCGTCGAACGCGACCTGCACGCACTCGCGCACCGTGTGCGTCTCGCCGGTGGCGATCACGAAGTCCTCCGCCGTGTCCTGCTGGAGCATCAGCCACATCGCTCTGACGTAGTCCTTCGCGAAGCCCCAGTCGCGCTTCGCGTCGAGGTTGCCGAGCGCCAGCTTGTCGCGCAGCCCGTGCTTGATCGCGGCCGCGTGCCAGGTGATCTTGCGCGTGACGAACTCGAGGCCGCGGCGCGGCGACTCGTGGTTGAAGAGGATCCCGCTCGTCGCGTGGAGGTCGTAGGACTCGCGGTAGTTGATCGTGATGAAGTGACCGTAGACCTTCGCGACGCCGTAGGGCGAGCGCGGGTAGAGCGGCGTGTCCTCTCTCTGCGGGACCTCGCGCACCTTGCCGAACATCTCGGAGCTGGAGGCCTGGTAGAAGCGCGCCTCCGGGCACGCCTCGCGCATCGCTTCGAGCATGCGCGTGACGCTGACGCCGGTGAAGTCGGCCGTCAGCGTCGGCTGGACCCACGAGAGGGCGACGAACGACATCGCCGCGAGGTTGTAGACCTCGTCGGGCTGCGCGGCCCGCATGGTGTCGACGAGCGAGCGCTGGTCGAGCAGATCGCCCTGGTGCAGGGTGATGCGGTCGCGCAGGTGCTCGATCCGGTCGAACTTCTCGGTCGACGCCCGCCGCACCATCCCGTGCACCTCATAGCCCTCGTCGAGCAGCAGCTCCGCGAGGTAGGAGCCGTCCTGGCCGGTGATGCCGGTGATGAGTGCGCGCTTGGGGGATGACATGCGCGGCAGCCTAGGGAACGGAGGCGACGGGTGCCCTCGCGACGGCGTCCATTCAGACGATCGGATGACCGAGGACGCGCTCGTAGACGGCGAGCGTCGCCTGGGCGGTCGCCGCCCAGCTGAACCGCTCCGCCTGGGCCCGCCCCGCCTGGATGCCCCGCTCGTCGTGGCGCATCGCCGCGTCGATCGCGGCGGCGGCCGACGCCGGGTCGTGCGGGTCGAACCAGTGCGGGACCTCGCCGCCGACCTCGTGCAGCACCGGCAGGTCCGACGCGGCGACCGGCACGCCGCGCGCCATCGCCTCCACGACGGGCAGGCCGAAGCCCTCGGCGAGCGTCGGGAATGCGGCGCACGACGCCAGCTCCCACAGGCCTTCGAGATCGGCGTCGGAGACGTAGTCGACGAGACGCACGCGCCGCTCGACGCCGAGCTCCGCGACGCGCGCCCGCAGCACGGCGTCGTAGTCCTCCGGGTGCCCGACGAGCGCGACGACGACGTCCTCCGGCAGCGCGGCCGCTGCGCGCACGAGCAGCTCCTGGTTCTTGTGCGGGCGCTTCGCCGCGACGCACAGCACGACGCGCGCGCCGCCCAGCTGCAGGCGCGCCCGCAGCTCGTCCTCCCGCGTCACCGGGGTGCCGGCGTCGTGCGCGCGTCCCGCACCGAGCGGGACGACCGTGAAGTCGTCGGGCGCGAAGCCGGCGATCGCGCACATCTCGTCGCGCGCCGCCGCCGAGATCGCGATCAGCGCCGCCGCCCGCCGCGCCGCGGGCAGGACCGTCCAGCGCAGCGCCAGCGTCGTCGCCCGCGGCAGCGAGCGATGCCGCAGGAACAGCAGGTCCAGCAGCGTGACGACGGCCGGCACGCCGGCGTGCACGGGGGCGAGGTTCGCGAGGCTGTGCTGGAGGTCCCAACGCTGCTGCCGCGCCAGCAGCGGCAGCCGCAGCTGCTCGACGGCGAGGTGGCGAACGCGCTGCCCGACGTCGGTCGGCAGCGCATGGATGCGCGCGAGGTCGCCCCAGCCGTCGCGCGCCAGCCGCGCCGCGCCGCGCCGCGTCGTCGCGATCTCCAGCTCGGCCGCGGGCGCGGCGGCGGCGAGCGCGGGGACCAGCCCCCGCAGGTACGTCTCCGAGCCGCCGGAGACGCCGGGGTCGAAGTAGACGGCGTTGACGCCGATGCGGCAGGGGGCGGCCACGGCCGCGGATGGTAGGCCGTGCCGGTCGCCGCGCGCGGCGCGCCGACGGTGCGGATGACCCATGCCTATGATCCCGCCGGATGCTGGACGCCCGTGCCGCCTTCCGCCGCCTGCGGGTGACCCTCCCCCAACCGTGGTCGCGCGTGCTCGGCGAG
This sequence comes from uncultured Actinomycetes bacterium, assembly GCA_963812435.1. Classification (GTDB taxonomy): domain Bacteria; phylum Actinomycetota; class Thermoleophilia; order Solirubrobacterales; family Solirubrobacteraceae; genus Conexibacter. The sequence goes on along the minus strand of CAWEUZ010000002.1, from coordinate 790,321 downwards.
GTCGCCTATGCGCCGGCGATGGTGCGCTCGCAGGAGACGCGTCGGACCTTCCGCGAGGAGGCGGCGATCGAACGCCTGGTCGCGAGCGGCGGTCCGCTGACGGATCAGGGAGCCGGCTTCTGCGAGCGCGTCGTGGAGATTCCCTGGGTCATGCGGCGCCTGCCGCGTCCCGCGGGCCGCGTGCTCGACGTCGGCACCGCGTTCGCCCCGCCCGTGTACCACCGTCAGCTCGTGCGCCTGCCGGCCGCCGAGCGCCACGGCGTCGACCTTGCGCCGTTCAGACTGCCCGGCGTCGTCAGCCATCGCGCAGACGCCCGCGCGCTGCCGTTCGCCGACGGCTCGTTCGACCGCGTCGTCTGCATCTCGGCGCTCGAGCACATGGGCCTCGACAACGAGCGCTACCTGGGGCCGGACGGGTCGCCGCGTGACGAGTCCGGCGACGTGACGGCGCTGCGCGAGATGGGCCGCGTCGCCGGGCCAGACGGTCGCGTGCTCGTGACCGTGCCGGGCGGCCGGGCGCACGCGTTCGACTGGCTGCGCCAGTACGACGCGGACGCGTGGAGCGCGCTCGTGGCACAGGCCGGCCTGGCGATCGAGCGGCTCGACTGCTTCGAGCAGGATCTGCGACGCGGCTGGCAGACGTGCCCGCCGGAGGCGATCGCGAGCCGCGAGTACGATCGCGACGCGATCGGCGCGGGCGCGCTGATCTGCGCCGAGCTGCGGCGCGCGTAGCTACCGCCGGCGGCGGACGCTCCTGGCGGCCGCCCGCTCCACCAGCGCGAGCGTCTCGCGCGCCGTCCGCTCCCAGCTGAACCCCGCCGCCCGCGCGCGCCCGGCCGCCGCGAGTCGCGCGCGCTCGGCGGGGCTGCGCAGCAGCGCGTCGAGGCCGGCGCGGATCGCGCCGACGTCCTGCGGATCGGCGTAGCGCACGGCGTCGCCGCCGACCTCGGGCAGGCTTGACACGTTCGAGGTGAGCACGGCGACGCCCGCCGTCATCGCCTCCAGCACCGGCAGGCCGAAGCCCTCGAACAGCGACGGGTACGCGAACAGCGCGGCGTCGCGGTAGAGGCCCGGCAGGTCGGCGTCGGGCACGTGCCCGAGCGGGCGCACGTGCTCGCGGTTGCGGGCGATCGAGGCGTCGATCTCGCCCGTCGACCAGCCGCTTCCTCCGACCAGCACGAGCTCGTGCGTCTCGCGCAGCTCAGGCGCCAGGCCGGCGAACGCCTCGATCAGCCGCGGCAGGTTCTTGCGCGGCTCCAGCGTGCCGAGCGCCAGCACGTACGGCTTCTCGAGCCCGTAGCGCGGCGCGACCGGCTCGCCCTCCGCCGCGAACGCCGCGTCCGCGGCCAGCTCGACGACGGTCGCCTTCGACGCGGCACGCGGGAAGCGCGCGACCAGGTCGTCGCGCGTCGCCTGCGAGATCGGCAGCAGGTGCGCGGCGCGGCGGATCGCGAGCGGCAGCGTCACGCGCTCGAAGCCGGCGCCACGCGGCAGCACCACGTCGCGCCGGAAGGGCGTCAGGTCGAACACCGTCGCGACCGCCGGCACGCGCGCGAGCGCCGCCAGCAGGTAGCTGTTGGTCGCCAGGACGACGTCGCACTCGCGGCCGGCACGGAACGCGGCCAGCGCCGACCACTGCGGCTCGCCCGCCGCGACGATCCGCCAGCGAAAGCGCGCGTCGCCGTCGAGCGCCGGGTCCTCCCACGGCGTGCGCGCGTAGAGCGCGAAGCGATGGTCGGCGTCGAGCGCGGCGAGCGCCCGCAGCAGCTCGCGCACGTAGCGCCCGCGGCCGGCCGGCACCTCCGCCGCGGCGCGTGCGTCGATCGCGATCCGCAGTCCGCCCGGCACGACGCGCGAGTCTAGATCGGCCATCGGGATCGACTAGGGTCCGCACCGCATGCAGCCTGCTCGTCGACCTCGCGTGATCGTGCTGCGCGGGCACCAGACGAACCCGTGGGAGCTGCGGCCGTGGGAGCGCATCGGCGACCGCTACGACGTCGCCTACCTCAGCTCGCAGCGCAGCTGGTTCGACACGGGCGCGCTGCGGCTGGAGCCCGTCCCGACTCCGACGCTGCGCGCGCGGCTGCCGCGCGGCCGCCTCGGCGACATGGCCGTGCGCGTGCCGGGCGATCGCTACCTCGGCCTGCGCGAGCGGCTCGCCGGAGCCGACGTCGTCCACTCCCAGGAGCTGGGCTACTGGTACAGCATGCAGGCGGCGAAGCTGAAGCCGAGACTCGGCTTCAAGCTCGTGCTGACGGTGTGGGAGACGCTCCCCTTCCTCGACGCGTACCGCAACGTCCGCACGCGCCCGTACCGACGCGCGGTGCTCGCGGCGACGGACCTGTTCCTCGCCGCGACCGAGCGCGCGCAGGCGGCGCTGCGACTGGAGGGCGTGCCCGCCGAGCGGATCCGCGTGTGCCCGCCCGGCATCGACACGGACCGCTTCAAGCCGCGCGAGGACGCCGGCGGCGCGCCCGCGCGCGCCGGCGGGCCGCTCGTGCTGTCGCCCGGCCGGCTCGTGTGGGAGAAGGGGCACCAGGACGTGCTGCGCGCGGTCGCGGCGCTGCACCGCGGGATCGTCACCGCGCCCGGCGGCGCGACGCTCAGGCCGCGCGCGCTGATCGTCGGGGACGGCCCCGAGCGCGAGCGCCTCCAGCGCTACGCGGACGAGCTGGGCATCGCCGACGCGGTCGAGCTGCGCAGCTTCGTGCCGTACGACGAGATGCCCGGCGTCTATGCGCAGGCGAGCTGCATGGTGCTCGGCAGCATGCCGATCTGGTCGTGGGAGGAGCAGTTCGGGATGGTGATCGCGGAGGCGATGGCCGCCGGCCTGCCGCTCGTGCTCAGCTCCAGCGGAGCGATCCCGGAGGTCGGCGGCGAGCTGGCCGACTACTTCGCGCCGGGCGACTGGCTCGGCCTCGCGCGGGCGCTCGCGTCCGGACCGCTCGACGGCGCGCCGCCGTCTGCCGCGTTGCGCGAGCGCGCGTCGCGCTTCTCCGTCGAGGCGGCCGCCGGGCGCCTCGCGGACGCCTACGACGAGCTGCTCGACGGCTGATCGGCGGACCCCGGTGCCCGCCGCCGCACCAGCGCCTCGACCAGCTCCACCGGCACCGCTCTCAAGCCCCACGCGATCGCGCCGTAGACGAGCAGCGCGAGCACCGCGGCGACCGCGTCCGGCAGCGGCAGCAGCACGCACAGGCCGCCGGCGACCGCCGCCAGCAGCAGCTTCGGCACGTAGCCGAGCTGCGGGCGCAGCGCCGGCCGCACGCGCACGAGCATCGTCAGCGAGGCGGCCGCGAGGATCAGCTCGCCGGCGCTCGCCGCGATCGCGGCGCCGTCGGCCTCCAGCGGCGGGATCAAGGCGAAGCCGAGCACCAGCACGGTCGCGAGCGCCAGCACGTTGACGGCCACGAGCGCGCGCTGCCCGCGCACCGCCACGAGCCCGAACGTGCCGAGCTGCGTCATGAACGCGCCCGCGATCGCGACCGACTGGATCCGCAGCACGCTCGCCGCGTCGGCGTAGGCGCTGCCGCCGAGCACCTCGATGATCGGCGCCGCCGCGACCACCAGCACGAGCCCGAGCGCGAGCGCGACCAGCAGCGCCGCCTCGCCCATCCGCTGCAGCGCGTACGCGAGCCGCTCCTCGTCGGCGACGCCGGAGTGCACGAGGATCGGGAACGCCGCCCCGATCATCAGCTGCGGCACGCCGAGCAGGATCTCCGAGATGCGGTACGAGGTCGCGAACAGGCCCGTCTGCTCCGCAGTCGCCAGCAGCGAGGTGAGGATGATCAGCGTGCGCACGTACGTCACGTTCACGACCGAGCTGAGCGCGATCGGCGCGGCCTCCCACAGCAGCGGTCTCCACTCGCGCCACGCGAAGCGCGGCACGACCCAGCCGCGCACGCCGACGAACGCGAGCGCCACCACGATCGCGACGGCGCCGGCCGCGACGTAGATCGCGAAGAACGGCACGAGCCCCGCGCCTGCCGCGACCAGCCCCACGATCCCCGCGACGATCACGAGCTGGCGCACGAGGTCGACGGCGGTGACGGCGCCGTAGCGCAGGTCGACGCTCAGCGGCATCGTCAGCGTCGCCGCGACGACCGCCAGCACGACGCCGACGCCGGCCAGCACCGTTCCCGTCACGAGCGCGTTCGGGTAGCCGGCGACGAGCGCGAAGGCGATCCCCACGAGCACGCCCAGCGGCGTCAGCACGAGCCGGATCCCGACGAGGTCGGCGAGCAGCGTGCGGCGCCGCGCGGCGTCCGCGTGCACGTACTCGCGCTGGCCGACGAGCGTCAGCCCGGCGTCGGTCACGCCCTGCACGATCGTCACGATCGCGACCACCGTCGTGTACTGGCCGAAGCGCACGACGCCGAGGTGGCGGAGCAGGAAGATCGACGCGATCGCGGTCAGCAGCAGGCCGACGCCGTAGCCGGCGGTGCGGATCACGCCGCCGCGGATCGCCTTGCCGCCTGCATCCGGCGCGGTGAGGACGTGGCCGTCGGTGTCGGGCTCGGGGGTGCTCATGGCGGGGACGCGCGCACGGCGGCGTCGCAGGCGCAGGCTAGACTCTCGATCCTCCAGATGCCGGCGGATGTGCCGGTGCAAGAACGGCTTCAGCGCAACCATCGGGCGTTTGAGCCGTTGAAGCGAAAGGAAACGCTGCTCTCCGGAGCCCTTCGCATGCCGACCTCCTCCTTCGAAGCCGTCGCTCCCACCGCCCCCGAGGCGCTGCCTGCCGTCGCCCAGGCGCCGGTGCTGGGGATCCCGCTCGCGGTCACCGACTACGAGCGCACGCTCGACTGGATCGACGCCGCCGTCGCGCTCGAAGCGCGCGAGTACCTGTGCGTCGCAGCCGTGCACACGGTGATGGAAACGCGCGACGACGCGGCGCTGCGCGACGCGGTCGACGGCGCCGCCTTCACCGTCCCCGACGGGCAGCCGCTCGCGTGGGCGCTGCGCGCGCTGGGCCACGAGATCGACGACCGCGTCTACGGGCCCGAGCTGATGGCGCGCGCCTGCGCGCGGGCGGTGGACAGCGGCCAACGCCACTACCTCTACGGCGGCCGCGACGACGAAGCGCTCTCGCAGCTCACCGACAACCTGCGCGAGCGCTTTCCCGGCGTGACGATCGCCGGCGGCTTCTCGCCCCCTTTCCGCAGCCTGTCGGACGCGGAGCTCGACGCGGTCGCCGCCCGCATCAACGCCGCGAGACCGGACGTCGTGTGGGTCGGGATCGGCGTGCCGAAGCAGGAGAAGTGGATGGCGGCGATGCGCGACCGGCTCGACGCGCCCGTGCTCGTCGGCGTCGGCGCGGCGTTCGACTTCCACGCGGGGCTCGTCCCGCAGGCGCCGTCGTGGATGCAGCGCGCGGGGCTGGAGTGGCTGTTCCGGCTCGTGCAGGAGCCGCGCCGCCTCTTCCGCCGCTACGCGCGCCACAACCCGCGCTTCGTCGCCGGCTTCGCGCGCCAGTGGGCGAGCCATCGCCGCGCCCGCGAGTCCTGAGCTCAGCCCGTCAGCGCCTCCAGCTCGCGGCACAGCTCCGCCAGCCCGATCGCCTCGACGTCTCTGCGGATCGGGTAGCGCTCGCTTCCGGCGTAGACGACGAAACCGCGCTCGGGCTGGATGTCCTCCCAGGCTGCGGTGAAGCCGCGGCGGAGCTTCGGCGCCGACGTGCGCTTCACCTCGACGAGCCAGCGACGACCGTCGCGCCACGACAACACGAGATCCGCCTCCGCGCCACCGCGCGAGCGGTAGAAGTTCGCGTCGACCCACGGCCCCGCGACGTTCAGCAGGTTCTCGACGACGAAGCCCTCCCAGCTCCCGCCGACGACCGGGTGGGACAGCAATGCGTCGTAGGTGAGCACGCCCAGCAGCGCATGAACGATTCCGCTGTCGCGCACGTAGACCTTCGGAGAGCGCACGAGCCGCTTGCCCGCGTTGGAGCGCCACGGCGGCAGCCGGCGGACGAGCAGCAGATCCACGAGCAGGTCGACGTAGCGTGAGACGGTTCTCCCGTTGACCTCGAGCGAGCGCGCCAGCGAGGCGAGGTTGAGCACGGTGCCCTGATGGTGAGCGAGCATCGTCCACAGCCGCTCCAGCGTGGTCGCGGGCAGGCGTGAGCCGAGCTGGGGAATGTCGCGCGCGAGGTATGTCCGGATGAAGTTCCACCGCCATCTCATGCTCGCCGCGTCATCTGTCGCGAGCACGCTGTTCGGGAAGCCGCCACGTACCCACAGCTCGTCACCGCCGATGCCTCCCGCCGCCGCCTCGAGCGCGTCGAATGGAGTCAGGTCCAGGTACGCGATCCGCCCGGCGAGCGACTCGGACTGGTGCAGCAGGTCGATCGACGCCGATCCGAGCAGCAGGAAGCGGCCGTTCCCGCGCCCCTCCCGTCGCCCTCTGTCGATCACGCCGCGCAGCTCGGCGAAGAGGCCGGGAAGCTGCTGAACCTCGTCGAGGATCACGAGCTCGTCGGCGTGACGGTAGAGGTAGGCCGCCGGATCGGCGAGACGGTCGCGGTCGAATGACGACTCGAGATCCAGGTAGAGCGACGGCCGCTCGGCGCCGATCTCCTGAGCCAGCGTCGTCTTGCCCGCCTGGCGAGGGCCGAGCAGGGCCACCGCGGGCACGTGCTCCAGCTCCGACACGATCTCTCTGTACAGTCGACGCTCGATCATTATCCTGTCAAATCACGACCAATATTCTTGATTTGTCATTTTAGCACAGCTTATCCTGCCTGATCGCGACTGACATGGCGAATTTGCCAGGTTAGGACCATCGCGCTTCGCCAGAGCGACGCCGGTTCGGACCCGCAACCGAGCCCGCTCCCGCCCCTACGCCGCAACCGCCGACCACGCGCCCCGTTCACATCAGCATGCGCCCTGCGTCGCGCCCACCTCGACCGATACCCTCCGCCGAGCGATGAGCAGCGCCACCAACTCCCCCGACGTCGCGATCGTCGGCCTCGGCCGCGTCGGGCTGCCGCTCGCGCTGAGCTTCGCCGACCGCGGCCTCACGGTGCTGGGGATCGACCGCGACGCGGAGCGCCTGCAGGCGGTCGCCGCCGGGCGCATGCCGTTCCAGGAGACGGGCACCGACGAGCTGATCGCACGCGTCCACGAGACCGGCCGCCTGAGCACCTCCGAGCGCGTCGCCGACGCCGCGCAGGCGGACGCGATCGTGCTGACGATCGGCACGCCGTCGTTCTCCCACATCGAGATCGACATGCGCGACATCCGCTCCGCGCTGGACGACCTCCTGCCGCACCTGCGGCCCGGCCACACGATCGTGCTGCGCTCGACGGTCGCGCCCGGCACGACCGACTTCGTCGCCGGCTACCTGGAGCGCCAGCGCGGCCTGCGGCCCGGCGTCGACGTGCACGTCGCGCACGTGCCCGAGCGGATCGCGACGGGCAAGTTCCTGGCCGAGATCGACACGCTGCCGTGCATCGTCGGAGCGGTCGGCGGAGCGGAGTCCGGCGAGCACGTCGCGCGCGTGTTCGAGGTCTTCGACGCCCCGATCGTGCAGACGACGCCGGTGCAGGCGGAGCTGGCGAAGATCTGGGCGAACATCGTCCGCTACACGCAGTTCGCGCTGCCCAACCTGCTGATGATGGACTGCGAGCAGTACGACGCGAACGTGTTCGAGGTGATCGACCTGATCAACCGCGACTACCCGCGCGGCGGCATCGCGCAGCCGGGCTTCACCGCCGGCACCTGCCTGCGCAAGGACTTCACGTTCAGCGAGGAGCGCTCGAACGCGCCCGGCATGCTGCTGGCCGTCTCGCGCGTGAACGAGTCGGTCCCGCACTTCCTCGTGCAGGGGATCAAGCGGCGCTCGCCCGAAGGCACGCTCAACGGCCGCAAGGTCGCCGTGCTGGGGCTCGCCTTCAAGGGCGACACGGACGACGAGCGCGACTCGCTCGCGCACAAGCTGGTCCGCCTGCTGGAGCGCGAGCTGGCCGACGTCGCCGTGCACGACCCCGTCGTCGCCTCGCCGACGCAGCCGCTGGAGGGTGCGCTCGAAGGCGCGCACGTCGTCGTCGTCGCGGCCAACCACGCGGCCTTCGCGCCGGAGCAGACGCGGGCCGCGCTCGCCGCGCTCACCGCCTCCGACTGCCTCGTGGTGGACCCGTGGAACCACCTCGGGTCCGGCCAGGTGTTCGCGTTCGCGGACGAGCTGGCGCCGCTCTCCGCTCGGGAGGACCGATCCCTGTGACGCGCGTGCTCGTGACGGGCGGCGCCGGCACGATCGGCGCGGCCGTCGTGCGCCGTCTGCTCGGCGACCCGCGCTACGACGTGCGCGTCGCCGACCAGCGCGACGCGCCGCAGTGGATGCGCGAGTCGTGCGAGATCCACACCGGCGACCTGCGCGAGGTCGCCGTCGCGCGCGAGGCGATGGACGGCTGCCCGCTCGTGATCCACCTCGCGGCGATCGTCGGCGGGATCGGCAACTTCCACAAGCTTCCGCTACACGCTGACGGAGATGAACAACGGGCTCTACAACGGCGTCTTCCGCGCCGCGCTGGACCTCGGCGTCGAGCGCTTCACGTACGTCTCCTCCTCGATGGTGTTCGAGCGCGCGACCGAGTTCCCGACGACCGAGGCGCACCTGCCAGACTGCCCGACGCCGCAGTCGGCGTACGGCTACTCGAAGCTGACAGGCGAGGTCTACTGCCGCGCCGCGCACGCCGAGCACGGCCTGCCCTACACGATCTGCCGCCCCTTCAACGCCTACGGGCCCGGGGAGATGCCGGACCCCGAGCCGGGCATCGCGCACATGGTCCCCGACGTCATCAAGAAGGTGCTGAGCGGGCAGAAGCCGCTGCAGATCTTCGGCGACGGCACGCAGACGCGCACGCTCACGCACATCGACGACATCGCCGACGGGATCGTCACCGCGATGGGCTCGCCGGCCGGCCTCAACGAGGACTTCAACATCTCCGCCTCCGACGAGATGACCGTCACCGAGACGGCCCGCATCATCTGGGAGGTCTGCGGCGAGGATCCCGGCCGCGTTCGCGCTCGAGCACCTGCCGACCTTCGAGGTCGACGTCGTGCGTCGCTGGCCCTCGGTCGAGAAGGCGAGAGACGCTGCTCGGCTGGGAGGCGCGCATCGGCGTGCGCGAGGGGATCGCGCAGACGGTCGAGTGGCTGCGCGACCAGTCGCACCCGCCCGTCCCGGCTGCCTGACGAGACAAGGAGACGCCATGCCCGCCATCCGAACGCTCTTCGCAACCGTGGCGGTGCTGCTCGTCGCGCCCGCGCTCGCCGCGGCCGCGCCGGCTGTCGACGGCGAGTTCGCCCTGACCGGCAAGCCGGTCCACCTCGCCCCGGGTCCCGACGGGAACATGTGGGTGGCGATGACCGACTCGACGAGAGGCAACGACGTGGCCTCGGTCACGCCCGCCGGCGTCGTGACGGAGTTCGACCTGCCGGGGATCATCAACACGGCGGGCATCGTGACGGGACCCGACGGGAAGCTGTGGGCGACGCACAGCAACGGCGGCGGCGGGGTCTTCCGCTTCGCGACGACCGACCCGAGAGGCGGCGCCGACGTCCCCGTCTCCGACATCACCGACGCGCGCTCGATCGTCGTCGGCCCGGACGGCAACCTGTGGACGGCGTCCGGCGACAAGGCGATCCGCATCACGCCGGTCGCGGTGCCGGTCGCCACGTCGTTCACCGTCACGGGCATGGCGGCACACGACATCGTCAGAGGCGGCGACGGGCTGCTCTACATCGCCGAGGGCGGAAGCGGCGCGGGACACGTCGTCGGCCTCACGACGGACGGCAGACCGACGCTCTACGCGACCGGCGGCGGCCAGGGCGTCGCGGCCGGCCCCGCGGGCCAGATCGCGTACACCAACCCCGTCAACTCGCCCGAGCAGATCGGACGCATCGCGCCCGGCACGCTGAGACCGCTGACCACCGACGTCGCGAACATCGACCCGACGGGGATCGTGCTCGGCAACGACGGCGTGTACTGGATCGCGAACTTCGGCAGCAGCACGCTGAGCCGCTTCACGACCGACGGGGTGGTGACCGCGTTCCCCGGGCTCAGCGCAGGATCCGGTCCGCGCTGGATCGCAGCCGGCCCGAACGACACGCTCTGGGTCGGCCTCGAGACGGCGCAGAGCGTCGCACGGGTCACGGGCGTGTCGGCGCCGGTGGTGACGCCGCCCGGCGGTGGCGGTGGCGGTGGCGGCGGCATGCCGCCCGGCGGAGGCGGCGGCGGTGGCGGCGGCACGACCGCGCCCCCTCCGAACCTGCCGCCGGTCCCCTCCAAGCTGTTCCTGCCCAAGCGCCTCCACCCCGGCCAGCACGCGGACGTCGACGTCACGCTGTCGGAGGCCGCGACGCTGACGCTGCGCTTCACGCGCATGCTGCCCGGCAAGCGCACGAGAGCCGGCAGATGCGTCAGACCGGCGAGAAGCCTGCGCAGACGGCCCTCGTGCACGCGCGTCGCCAAGGTCGGCACGCTCACGCGCAGCGTCGGCAGCGGTGCCGTCACGATCTCCTGGGACGGCAAGGTCGCCGGGCACAAGCTGGCGGTCGGCTCCTACCGGCTCTCGATCGAGGCGGCCGACGCCACCGGCCTCAGATCCACGTCGCCCGTGCAGACCGGCTTCAAGGTCGTCAGACCGGCCAGAAGCCGCAGACCGAGAGCGCACCGATAGCCGTCCCCGCCACGATCGTCGTCCCCACGCGCGACCGCGCCGGCTACCTCGACGTCGCGCTGCGCTCCTTCGCGCCGCAGGCGGCAGACGCGGGCGCCGAGGTGATCGTCGTCGTGGACGGGCCTGATGCGGAGAGCGTCGCGATCGCCGAGCGAAACGGCGCGCGCACGCTCGCGCACGCCGCGCCGCAGGGGCCGAACGCCGCCCGCAACGCCGGCTGGCAGGCGGCGTCCGGCGAGCTGATCGTGTTCGTCGACGACGACGTGCTGGCGCCGCCCGGCTGGCTGCGGACACTGCTCGCCGCCGCCGCCGCGACACCCGAGCGCGACGTCTTCGCCGGCCCGATCCGCGCCGCCATCGAGGGCGGCGGGCCGCGCTCGTGCGGCAGGGACAGCCCGCCGATCACGACGCTCGACCACGGGGCGGCCGACGTCGACATCCACGTCGGCTGGAGCGCCAACCTCGCGATCCGCCGCGCCGCACTGGAGACGATCGGCGGCTTCGACGAGTCGATCCCGGTGGGCGCCGGCGACGAGGAGGAGTGGCAGGAGCGTCACCGCTCGACCGGCGGCCAGGTCCGCTACGTCGCCGCCGCCGGGCTCGACCACCGTCGCGTCGGCGCCGACGCGACGCTGCGCGCGCTCGCCCGCGCGCAGTACCGCCGCGGCCGCGCGGCGCGCCGGCAGGACGTGCGCAAGGGCGTCGCGCCGTCGGCGGCGGCGGAGCTGCGGCTCGTCGCCGCCTGCGCCGCCCACACGCTCGCGCGCGCCTGCCTCAACGGCGTCACGCTCACCGCGCACGCCCTCGGCCGCACGCGGGAGGCGCTCGCGCGATGAGCGACGGCGACGCCTCCACCGACTGGGCCTCGGGCGAGAGCGGGATCGTCGGCGGCATCCGCCTCGGCGTGCGCACGCGCGTCGAGGACGCCCTGCTCGACGCGCGCCGCTGGGCGGCGCTCGAGCCGCCGCGGCTGCGGCGCGCCGCCCGCCGCGCTCCCCCGCGCCGCCGCGTGCTCGCGATCGGGATCGAGCGCGAGGACATGCCGAACCTGATGGACGCCGCGTGCGGCGAGCTGCAGCGCTCGCGCCACGACGTCGAGATCGCGACGAGCGGCGTCGGCGGGCGCGGGAAGTTCGAGAACCTCAACGCGCTGCTCGACGCGCATCCGCTCGCCGACCGCGACTGGCTGCTCGTGCTGGACGACGACGTCGCGCTGCCGCGCGGCTTCCTCGACGCCTTCCTGTTCCTCGCCGAGCGCTTCGAGCTGAAGCTCGCGCAGCCGGCGCACCGGCGCCGCTCGCACGCCGCCTGGCGCGTGACGCGCCGGCGCGGCGGGAGCGTCGTGCGCGAGACCGGCTTCGTGGAGATCGGGCCCGTGTGCGCGTTCCACCGCGACACGTTCGAGACGCTGCTGCCGTATCCGCAGCTGAAGGCCGGCTGGGGGCTCGACTCGCACTGGGCTGCGCTCGCGCGCGAGCGCAGCTGGCGCATCGGCGTCGTCGACGCCACGCCGATCCGCCACGTCGTGCGGCCGATCGCCGACTCCTACCGCCGTGCCGACGCGGTCGCCGAGGCGCAGGCGTTCCTCGCCGGCCGGCAGTACGTGACCGCCGCCGAGGCGCAGCGCACGCTCGCGACGCACGGACGCTGGTGAGCGCGTCGATGCGCGTCGCGATCGTCGCCGAGTACTACCCGCGCCCGTCAGATCCGGTGCTCGGCGTGTGGGCGCACCGCCAGGCGATGGCCGCCCGCGACGCCGGCGCGGACGTGCGCGTGCTCGTGCTGCAGCGCCCGCTGCCGCCGCTCGCCGCGCTGCGTGCGCGCGACCTCGCTGCGACGCGCGCCGCGCTCCGGCCGCTCCCGCCCGCGACGCTCGACGGGATCGAGGTCGCCTACGTCCCCTACGTCTCGCCGCCGCGCCCGTGGAGCTATGCGACGTGGGGCGCGTGGGCGGCGCCGCAGCTGCGCCGCGCGCTGCGCAGGCTGCACGCGACGTTCCCGTTCGAGCTCGTCCACGCGCACTACGCGGTGCCCGCCGGGGACGCCGTGCGCCGCGCACGGGGCGGTGGGGACGGCATTCCGCTCGTCGTCTCGGTGCACGGCGGCGACGTGCTCGCGACGGCGCAGCGCAGCGCGCACGCGCACCGCACCGTCGCCCGCGCGTTCGCGCACGCGCGCCTCGTGCTCGCCAACAGCGCGGGGACCGAGGCGCGCTGCAGAGCGCTCGGCGCCCAGGAGACGACCGTCGTGCACCTCGGCACCGACGTCCCGGCAGACCACGCGCCGCACCCGGCCGGTGACCCGCGCCCCACGCTCGTCAGCGTCGGCCATCTCGTCGCCCGCAAGCGCCACGCCGACGTGATCGAGGCGCTCGCGCTGCTCGCCGCCGCGCACCCGGACCTCCGCTACGTCGTCGTCGGCGACGGGCCCGAGCGCGCTCGCCTCGAGGCGCTCGCCGCACAGCGCGGCGTCGGGGAGCGCGTCGACTTCACCGGCCAGCTGCCCCCGCAGGCCGCCCGCGAGCGCGCGGCGCAGGCCGACCTGTTCGTGCTGCCGAGCGTCGACGAGGCGTTCGGCGTCGCCTACGTCGAGGCGATGGCCGCCGGCGTGCCGGCGATCGGCTGCGAAGACGAGGACGGCCCGGCCGAGATCGCCGCCGAGGGACCCGGGCTGCTCCAGGTGCCGCGCCGCGACCCGCGGGCGCTCGCCGGCGCGATCGCCGGCCTGCTCGCCGACGACGCGGCGCGCACGGCGCTCGGCCGGCAGGCGAGGGCGACCGTCGAGCAGGCGTTCACCTGGGCGGTCTGCGGCCGGCAGACGGTCGCCGCGTACGAGCGCGCGCTCGCGGGCGTTTCGCGACCCGTCTGAGGGGTACCACCCGGCGCAAGGCGCTTCCCCGGCCCAGCGCGCCTCGGGTCGGGGAGCGTCTGTTCCGTACCGCCGGCGGGCGGGAGCCATCCCGGTCCCGGGCTCCCGCCGCCGGCGCGGCGGCGCCGTTCGGCGGGCCGATCGAGCAACTTCGGCGCCGATCGCCCGTTGGGACCAGCGAGCGGCGCGATCCCCACCCCTTGGTAGCGTTCGCGCGCTCGCAACCCGATGCGTCCCTCCCCACCGCTCACAACGCTGATCGCCTGCCTGCTGCTGCTCGTGCTGCCGGCCGCCTCCGCACGCGCGAACGCCGCCGACGACCGCATCGTCCAGGACTGTCAGCACTCGGCGACGGGGGCGCTGAGCGGGAGCTACCCGAAGGCGCAGCTGAACCACGCGCTGCACAACCTCGCGGGCGACGTGCGCGAGTACTCCGGCTGCTACGACTCGATCAGACAAGCGCTGCTCGCGAGCGCCGCCGGCGGCGGCAAGAGGAGCGGCGGTACGAACGGCGGGAACGGCTCGGGCGGTCTCGGCGGCGGGACCGACGGCGGGAGCGGCGGCTCGACCGCAGCGGGCGGCGGCGGAGCGAACGCCACCGCCCCCGTCCCTGACGCCGCCCCTCCGGCCGGGGCCGAGAAGCCGGTCGACGTCGCCGGGGCGGTCGTCGCGCCGGGCGCGCTGCCGGAGATCGGGCTCGACTCGCACAAGCTGCCGACGCCGCTGCTGGTGCTGCTGATCCTGCTCGGAGCCACTGCCCTCGTGTTCACCGCCCTGACGATCGGACGTCGTGTCGTCGCTCATCGCCGCGCCTAGGCCGGGCGAGGACGAGCCGGTCGGCGAACGCGTGCGCGTCCCGGTCGGCCGGTCCCGCCGCCTCCCGGTCCACCCGGACCTGCTCGTCGCGATCGGACTCGGCGCGCTGCTCGTCGCGATCGCGTTCCTCGCGCGCGGCGGCTCCGTGCTGTCGCGCGCGACGACCGTCGAGCTCGGGCTCACGCTGCTGGGAACGGCGGCCGTCGCCGTCGCGGTCGTCGTGCGGTCGCCGCAGCGGCGCCTGTGGGGCGGCGTCACGCTGCTGCTGTTCGCCGCGCTCGCCGTCTGGACGGCGCTGTCCGTCGCCTGGTCGGTGCAGCCGGCCGACTCGTGGGAGGCGGCGGACCTCACGCTCGCCTACCTTGCCGCGTTCGCAGGCGCGCTGGCGCTCGTGCACGTCGCACCGGCGCGCTGGGGCGGCGTGCTGGGCGCGGTCGTGCTCGCGTCCGTCGTGCTGTCCGGCTACTCGCTGCTCGTGAAGGTGTTCCCCTCGATCAGCCCGCTCGACCTCTACGCGCGCCTGCGCGCGCCGTTCGACTACTGGAACGCGGTCGGGCTGATGGCCGCGCTCGGGATCCCCGGCTGCCTGTGGCTCGGCGCGCGACGCGACGGCCACGCCGCGCTGTCCGCGCTGGCGGTGCCGGCGCTCGGCCTGCTGCTCGTCGCGCTGCTGCTGTCGTTCGGGCGCGGCCCGCTGCTGGCCGCCGCTGCCGCGCTCGTCTGCTGGTTCGCGATCGTGCCGCTGCGGCTGCGCGGACTGGCGGTGCTGGCGGTCGCCGGCGCGGGCGCGGCGGTCGTGTGCGCCTGGGCGTTCGCGAACGACGCGCTGACGAAGGACGGGACGCCGATCGACGTGCGCGCCGACGCCGGCCACTCGCTCGGCCTGCTGCTGCTGGTGCTGCTGGTCGTGCTGCTGCTCGCCGGCCTCGCGCTGTCGTTCGCGATGGCGCGCTCGACGCTCGACGCGCAGCGACGCCATGCGATCGGCGCGACGGTGCTGATCCTGCTGGCGCTCGTGCCGCTTGCGGGCTTCGCCAAGCTGGCCGCCTCCGACCGCGGGCTGGCCGGCTCGATCTCGCACGGCTGGGACCAGCTCACCGACCCGAACGCGCAGCAGCCGGCGAACGACCCGAGCCGCTTCGCGTCCGTCGGCGGCGTGCGCGCGCGCTACTGGGACAACGGCTTCACGATCTGGGACAAGGCGCCGTGGCTCGGCGTCGGCGCCGACGGCTACGCGACCGCGCGGCGGCCGATCCAGCCCGACCGCCTGCGCGTGCGCCACGCGCACGGCTACGTGCCGCAGACCCTCGCCGACCTCGGGGTGATCGGCATGGGGATCAACGTCGCGCTGCTGCTCGCGTGGCTCGGCGCGGCGGCGCGCGCGACCGGCGTGCGCCCGCGCCGCCGCTGGGGCGCCTGGCTGTGGACGCTGGTGCGCACCCGCGACACGCGGGCGCGGCCGGCATCGCGTCCGGCCATGCCGCATACGCCCGAGCGCATCGGCCTGATGACGCTGGCGACGACGGCGATCGCGTTCGGCGTCCACTCCGCCGTCGACTGGACGTGGTTCGTGCCCGGCACAGCCGTCGCGGGCCTGCTGTGCGCAGCGTGGGTCGCCGGTCGCGGGCCGCTCGACGAGCAGCCCGCGCTCGAACCGGCGGCGAGCGCGCGCGGTGCGCTGAGCGGCCGGCTGGCGCTCGCCGGCGTCGTCGTGCTCGCAGGCCTCGCCGCTGCGTGGACGATCTGGCAGCCGCAGCGCTCGGTGACGCCAGCGACGCCGCGCTCGACGCCGCGACCGCCGGCCACCTCCAGCAGGCGATCGCCGACGCCGAGCGCGCCGCCGACATCAACCCGCTCTCGATCGACCCGCTGCTGACGCTCGCGGCCGTCCAGACCGCCGCGCGCGAGCCGGCGGCGGCCCGCGCGACGCTCCAGCGCGCCGTGCGCCTGCAGCCGGCCAACTCGGAGACGTGGCTGCGGCTCGGGCAGTTCGAGCTGCGCCAGGGCCACACCAGACGCGCACTCAGACTGCTCGCCGCCGCGCTCTACCTCGACCGCCACGGGCCGGAGGCGCAGGTCTCCTACGCGCAGGCGCAGGCTGCGGCCGCCCAGCAGCAGGCGGCGCGCTAGACGCGACCGGTCAGAACGCCCCGCGCCGCATGACCACCGCGGGCACGGTCTTCAGCAGGATCACGAGGTCGAGCGCGACCGACCAGCGTTCGAGGTAGAGGAAGTCGAGGCGCACGAGCTCGTCGAAGTCGAGCTCCGCGCGGCCGGAGACCTGCCACAGGCCGGTGATCCCGGGCAGCACCAGGTAGCGCTTCTTGTGCCACTCCTCGAGCTTCTCGAAGTCGCGCAACGGCAGCGGGCGCGGGCCGACGAGCGACATGTCGCCGCGCACGACGTTCGCGAGCTGCGGCAGCTCGTCGAGCGAGAAGCGCCGCAGGAAGCGCCCGACCGACGTGAGGCGCGGGTCTTCGCGGATCTTGAAGAGCGCGCCGCTCATCTCGTTCAGCTCCTCCAGCTCCGCCTGCGTGTGCTCGGCGTCCGCGCGCATCGTGCGGAACTTGAGGCAGTCGAACGGCGCGCCGCCCATGCCCGGCCGCGCGGAGCGGTACAGCACCGGCCCGCGCGAGGTCAGCTTGACCGCGAGCGCGATCCCCGCCAGCAGCGGTGAGGCGAGCAGCAGCAGCAGCGTCGCGCCGATCACGTCGAACGTCCGCTTGATCGCGAAGTCGACGCCCTCGAAGACCGGCGACTTGAGCGTGAACAGCGGCAGCGACTGGCCCGGCACGAATTCGGCGCGCTGCGTGAGGATGCCCATCGTCGACGGTGCGACGTGCACCTCGACGCCGCGGCGGTGACAGGTGTCGACGAGCTCGACCGCCTGCGCCTGCGGGAAGTCGGGGTCGGCGATGATCACGTCCTGGACGCGATGCTCGCCGAGGATCTCCGACAGGTCCGCGAGCTCCCCGAGCGAGCGCAGGCCGTTCGCGGGGCGCGGCGTCAGCGAGATGTAGCCGACCGGCTCGATCCCGCCGTGCGGCGAGTCGCCCAGCGCATGCGCGACCTGATCGAGGTGCCGGCCGCTGCCGACGAGCAGGGTGCGGCGCGAGTAGCCCGCGGACGCGAGCAGCCAGCCGGTGACCACCGTGTGCACCCAGCGCAGCAGCGAGACGGTCAGGATCGCGAGCGCGAGCGAGCCGTAGAAGATGTAGTAGCTGGAGAACGTGTGGCCGCTCGCGAGCGAGAAGACGAGCGCGACGATCGTCACCTGGAACAGCGACGCGACGATGCGCGTGAGGCCCGGGCGGCGCGAGCGCTCGGCATAGAGGTCCGAGCGCGCGAACAGCAGCACCGTCAGCAGGTACCCGAAGGCCAGGAAGTCGCCTGTCTGGCCGGACGCGAAGTGCGCCGCCTCGCTGAGCGAGAAGCCGCCCTTCAGGACCGCCTTCAGCAGCAGCGCCGTGAACAGGGCGGCCCACACGCCGGCGAAGTCGAGCGCCAGCAGCGACAGCACGCGCAGCAGCTTGCGCAGCGTCGCCATCCGCAGCAGGAACGAGAGCGCCGGAGGGCGCTTGCGCCGCACGTCGCGATCGGGGAGCACCGCATCAGCGGTCTCCTGCAGTTGATCGAGATCGAGTGCGCCGTTCGCCACCGGTTCGGTCTGCCTCCTTCAGCGCTTCAAACGAAAAGCGCGCCGCGATGTTGCGGATCGCCTACCTGGGGACGCCGACGAGGGTTTCGACGCCCGCTTCGTCGATCGTGCGGCGCAGGCCCTCGCGCAGTTCGACCTGCGGCTCCCAGCCGAGGATCTCGCGTGCCAGCGAGATGTCGGGCTGGCGCACCTGCGGGTCGTCGGTCGGCAGCGCCTCGAAGACGATCTCCGACTTCGAGTCGGTCACCGCGACGACCGCCTCGGCCAGCTCGAGCAGCGTGAACTCGTGCGGGTTGCCGACGTTCACGGGGTGGTGGTACCCCGACTCGGCGAGCGCGATCATGCCGCGGATCAGGTCGGACACGAAGCAGAAGGAGCGCGTCTGCGAGCCATCGCCGAAGACGGTGATCGGCCGGTCCTGCAGGGCCTGGCGCAGGAACGTGGGGATCGCGCGGCCGTCGTGCGGGCGCATCCGCGGCCCGTACGTGTTGAAGATGCGGATGATCGCCGTGTCGACGCCCTGCTGGCGGTGGTAGGCCATCGTGAGCGCCTCGGCGTAGCGCTTGGCCTCGTCGTAGACGCCGCGCGGCCCGATCGGGTTGACGTGGCCCCAGTAGGACTCCGGCTGCGGATGCACCTGCGGGTCGCCGTAGACCTCGCTCGTGGAGGCGACCAGGAAGCGCGCGCGGTGGCGCTTCGCGAGCCCGAGCGTGTGGTGCGTGCCGTGGGAGCCGACCTTCAGCGTGTGCAGCGGCAGCCGCAGGTAGTCGATCGGAGAGGCCGGCGAGGCGAGGTGGTAGACGAAGTCGACCGGCTCATCGACCGTGTACGGCTCGATGATGTCGACGTTGAGGTGTGTGAACTCCGGCTGACGGATGTGCGCGATGTTCGCCAGCGACCCCGTCTCGAGGTTGTCGACGCATATGACGCGGTGACCGCGGAGCAGCAGCTCGTCGCAGAGATGTGACCCGAGGAATCCCGCTCCCCCGGTCACGAGGCAGGTTGGCATGGGTGCGGAGGATACCCGTATCAGCGGCCTTCATTAGGATCGACCGCATCCCGCGACCTTGAGGAGCACCATGGCAGCCACACGTTTCGTCGAGCGTCTGAACGAGCAGATCGCCTACGAGTTCGCGGCCTCGCAGCAGTACATCGCCAACGCCGTGCACTACGACGCCGAGACGCTGCCGCGGCTGGCCGCCTTCTTCTACGCGCAGGCGCTCGAGGAGCGCAACCACGCGATGATGATGGTGCAGTACCTGCTCGACGCGGACGCCGACGTGACGATCCCGGGCGTCGCGGCGCCGGAGACGAGCTTCGCCGACGTCGTCGCGCCGGTCGCGCTCGCGCTCGACCAGGAGAAGCGCGTGAGCGACCAGATCGCCGCGCTCGTGGGGATCGCGCGCGAGGAGGGCGACTTCCAGAGCGAGCAGTTCATGCAGTGGTTCCTGAAGGAGCAGGTCGAGGAGGTCTCGTCGATGAACGACCTGCTGACGATCGCCGAGCGGCTCGCCGACCGCCCGATGGACATCGAGGACTGGCTCGCGCGCGAGCAGCCGGGCGACGGGGGCTCCGACCCGACCGCTCCGGGCGCCGCCGGCGGCGCGGTCTGACGCAGCTCGCACACGCGTCGTCGCAGCTTCGCGGGGCCGCTCCCGCACCACCGCAACAATCCACGCGCACCGCCTTCCCGCACCGCGTCCGCGACCCTACGGTCGCCCGCGGTGCTGCCGCGCGTCACACAAGATCCTTGGGGTAGACGAGTCGTCCTGACCTCGTCAGGGTGGACGCATGTCCGTGAGCAGCACCCCGAGATGCTGTCGCTCATCGAGGAGGTGCTCGACGTCGTGACGCACCCCGATGCCATCACGCTCAGCAGACCGATTGCGATCTGCGGTGTTCGCTTCGACCACGCCACCTACTACGAGGATGGCGAGCTGCTCTATCTCACCAAGGGCGTTCCGCTCGGTCCTGCTGACGGTGATACCCCCGAGGGCCACACGGTGTTCCTCGGCGAGAGCGATCGCGTCGTCGGTCTGCTGATCCAGTGTCCGTTGCAGGATCTCGAGTGCCACGGCAGTGTGGACGTGACACTGCTCGAGGGCGGTCCGACGACCCGGCTCGACCACGTGATCGTCGAGCGACTGCTCGTCGATCACGCCGTTCGCGATTAGCCGGATTGCGACGGTGGGGTTCCCTGCACCCACGTCGCGCCGCCGTCCACGCCGACCTCGCGCTTCCAGATCGGCGCCAGCTCCTTCAGCCGGTCGATGATCTCGCGGCCGCCGGCGAACGCCTCCGGGCGGTGCGGTGCGGAGACGGCGACGACCACCGACGCCTCCGACAGCGGGACGACGCCGACGCGGTGCTCGGCGGCGGCGGCGCACAGGCGGTGGCGCTCGATCGCCTCGGCGACGACCGCGCGCATCTGCTCGAGCGCCATCTCGGCGTAGGCCTCGTACTCCAGCGACGGCACCTCGCGCGTGACGCCGGCGAACGTCACGACCGCGCCCGCACGGGGATCGCGCACCCGCGCCACCAGCGCGTCGAGCGACAGCGGCTCCTCGCGCAGCGCGACGTGCGACGCGCTGGCCCCGCCGGAAACCGGCGGGATGAGCGCCAGCTCGTCGCCCGCCGCGAGCGGCGCATCCTCGGAGGCGTACTCGCGATTGACGGCCATCACGAGCGGCAGGCCGTCCGCGAGCGCGGCGACCGCGTCGGCCGCCAGCGCGTCGCGCACGCGCGCGCCGTCCGGCAGCTCGAGCGACAGCTCCCCCGTGCCGGCGCGCTCGCGCAGCATCGCGAAGAGGCGGACGCGCACGATCATCGCGCCAAGGGTACGCGCCGCGATAGGCGACCCCCCTCGCGTCGCCGCGAAAGCGCGGATCGCGAAGTAACCTTCGACCCCCATGAGCGCCACCGAGGACCACCGCTTCGTCGCCCCGATCGTCGGGCCCGACGACCCCCGCCACTTCACCGACTCCGGCATCGAGATCAAGCCGCTCTACACGAGTCCGACCTTCCGGAGCAGCTGGAGCTGGGCGAGCCCGGCGAGTTCCCGTACACGCGCGGCGTGCACGCGCGACATGTACCGCAAGCAGCTGTGGACGATGCGCCAGTACGCCGGCTACGCGTCCGCGAAGGAGTCGAACGAGCGCTACAAGTACCTGCTCGCGCACGGCTCGACCGGCCTGTCGATGGCGTTCGACCTGCCGACCCAGCTCGGCCTCGACTCCGACGACCCGCGCTGCCTCGGCGAGGTCGGCCGCACCGGCGTCGCGATCGACACGATCGACGACATGCGCACCGCGTTCGACGGGATCCCGCTCGACCAGGTCTCGACGTCGATGACCATCAACGCGCCCGCCGCGGTGCTGCTGCTGCTCTACCAGCTGGTCGGCGAGGAGCAGGGCGTCGAGCCCGCCAAGCTGCGCGGCACGACGCAGAACGACATCCTCAAGGAGTACATCGCGCGCGGGAACTTCATCTACCCGCCCGAGGGCTCGATGCGCCTCACGACGGACCTGTTCGCGTACTGCAAGGAGAACGTGCCGAAATGGAACACGGTCTCGATCTCCGGCTACCACTTCCGCGAGAAGGGCTGCAGCGCGGTCCAGGAGGTCGCGTTCACGCTCTCCAGCGGGATCGCCTACGTGCAGGCCGCGATCGACGCCGGCCTCGAGGTCGACGACGTTCGCGCCGCGGCTCGCGTTCTTCTTCAACGGCCACAACAACGTCTTCCAGGAGGTCGCGAAGTTCCGCGCCGCCCGCAGCATGTGGGCGCACATCATGCGCGAGCGCTTCGGCGCGCAGGACGAGAAGTCGCTCAAGCTGCGCTTCCACACGCAGACCGGCGGCGTCACGCTGACCGCGCAGCAGCCGGAGAACAACATCGTGCGCGTCGCGCTGCAGGGCTTCGCCGCCGTCTGCGGCGGCACGCAGTCGCTGCACACGAACGGCTACGACGAGGCGCTCGCGCTCCCCACCGAGCGCGCCGCGAAGATCGCGCTGCGCACGCAGCAGATCATCGGCCACGAGTCCGGCGCGGCCGACACGGTCGACCCGTTCGCCGGCTCCTACTACGTCGAGGCGCTGACCGCCGAGATCGAGCAGCGCGCGAACGAGCTGATCGAGAAGGTCGACGAGCTCGGCGGCTCGGTCAACGCGATCGCGTTCATCAAGAACGAGATCGAGGAGTCGGCCTGGGGCTACCAGGAGCGCTACAAGCAGGAGCAGGACATCGTCGTCGGCGTCAACAAGTACGTCGACGAGGCGCTCGAGGTCGCCGGACCTGCTGCGCGTCGACCCCGAGTCCGAGCGCGAGCAGGTCGACCGCCTGAAGGCGTTCAAGGCGAACCGCGACCAGGCGCTCGTCGACACCCGCCTCGAGGAGCTGCGCATCGCCGCAGGCGGCAGCGACAACCTGCTGCCGCCGATCCGCCAGGCGCTCAAGGACCGCGCCTCGATGGGCGAGGTCTGCGGCGCGATGCGCGACGTCTTCGGCAGATATCAGCCGGACATCTAGGAGCGCACGCGCACGGCGACCGTCGTCACGCGGGACGCCCGCCGGCGGGCGTGACGACGACCCGCAGCATCACCGCGAGCTGACCGTCGCGCTCGCGGCTGACGGCGGCGCCGCGTCGACCGGCGCGACGGCCGCGGCCGCTCCGGCGGTCAGTGCAGCGAGGCCCAGCGACAGGCGGCGCGAGCGGCGCATCTCGTACTCCGATGATGCCGGAAGACCGCGTTCCTTCCCACGGACCAACCACGAAACGCCGCCGTTTGCATGCGCCAGAAGGCGGGCATGGCTGACCCGCGCCCCATCGGGCCGCGTATCCCCCCGGAGGAGGACCGAGCACGATGCACAAGCTCTCCGCGCGCTTCCTCGTAGCGCTCGCCATCGCCCTGCCGCTCTCGCTGTCGCTGGCCGCCCCCGCGGGCGCGCTCTCGATCACCGATGTCACGGTGACGCCGAGAACGCCGAGCGGTGAGCTGCCGAGATCGGGCGTGAACGCCGCCGGCGCGCATCCGGACCTCTTCACCAGAATCACCTTCAACGACTCCGGCAGATACTCCGCAGACAGCGCGAGAGATCTGCAGATCCACTTCGCGCCCGGCGTGGTGGCGTACGTGAACCACGTCGAGCGCTGCACCGCGGCGCAGTTCGACGCCGGCGGCACGGGCGCCGCCGCCTGCCCCGCCGGCTCCGCCGTCGGCACCGCCATCACCGGCCTCACGACCGACGACGCGCTCGTCAACACGCTGCTCGGCGGCTCGGTGACGGGGACGATCTACAACATCGACCCGCCGGCCGGCTCGCCCGCCGCATTCGGGATCGACATCGCGCCCCCGGCCGCGAACCCGCACATCAAGGTCGTCGCGCCGATCAGCGTCGACCCGCACGACCTCGGCCTGACCGCCTCATTGAGACTGCCAAGCACGGCGAATCTCGCGCCGCTCGGCCTCAGACTCCTGACCGTCAACGTGCACGCCGACTGGGTCGAGCAGACGCTGTTCGGCTACGTCGGAAGAAACTCGTTCTTCACCAACCCGACGTCCTGCATCCCGGCGGCGGTGTCCGTCAGCGCCAGCTCGTACAACGGCGCCGCCGGCTCCGGCAGCGGCTCCTACACGCCCAACGACTGCGCCGGCGTGCCGTTCTCGACGAGACTCGCGATCGTCGTCGACCCGCCGCTGACCGACTGGACCTCGACCGTCACGACCGACGTGCAGCCCGGCGCCGCCGACATCCCGCGCGCGAACTCGCACGTCAGGTCGACGACCGTGACGCTGCCGCAGAGCCTGCTGCTGAACCCCGCGCTCGCCGCGCGGCTCGACGCCTGCACCGACGCGCAGTTCGCGCTCAGAGACACGTCGGTCGAGGCGAGATGCCCGCCGTCGTCCGCCGTCGGCGACATCGACTTCGTCTCGCCGATCCTCGGCAGCTTCCCCGGCAGAGCGTTCTTCGGCAACAGCGCCCCCGGCGACCGCCTGCGCCTGTTCCTCGACGTGCCGCTGTACGGCGCGCACATCAAGGTCTCCGCGCACGTGCGGCCGAGCACCACGACCGGCCAGATCACGACGGTCTTCGACGAGCTGCCGCAGATCGCGTTCACCGACTTCAAGCTCACGTTCCGCGGTGGCCCGCGCTCCGCGCTCGTCTCGCCGACGGAGTGCGGCGCGCACACCGCGAGCGCCGTCACGACGCCGTGGTCGGGGACCGCGCCCCAGAGCTCCTCCGGCAGCTTCACCGTCTCGTGGGACGGCAGAGGCGCGCCCTGCCCGCGGCTGTTCCAGCCGTCGATGTCGACCGCCGTCTCGGACAAGCAGGGCGGCGCCTCGCCGACCTTCACGCTCGTCGCGAACCGCCCTGACCGCAACGTGCCCGTCGGCCGCATGACGTACGACCTGCCCGCCGGGCTCGTCGGCGACCTCGCGCTCAGAGGGCTCGTGCAGTGCTCGCTGAGAGCGGCCGCGGCGGCGAGCTGCCCGTCCTCCAGCCGCGTCGGGACGGTCCAGTCGATCGACGGCTCCGGCACCGAGCCGCCGCTGCTGCCCGGCAAGGTCTTCCTGACGAAGCCGAAGGAGCCGGGCGACCCCGCCGGGCTGTCGGTGCAGGTGCCCGCGAGACTGGGCCCGGTCGACGCCGGCATCGTGATCGTCGGCGTGCGGCTGCAGCTGCGGTCCGACGGCAGCCTGCACGTGGTGAGCGACGCGATCCCGCCGCTGCAGGAGGGGATCCCGCTCGCGATCCGTCAGCTGACGGTCAGAATCGACCGCGACGGCTTCATGCGCAACCCGACGAGCTGCGGCGAGAAGACCGCCAACGGGCTGTTCGACTCGATCGGCAGCGAGCACGCGAGCATCAGCTCCAAGCTGAGCTTCACGGGCTGCGACAGACTCGGCTTCGCGCCGAGAATCAGAGCGTTCATCGGCGCCAAGCACCGCACGCGCACCGGCGCGCACCCGCCGTTCACGACCGTCATCGCCGCAAACGGCGCGGACGCGACGATCCGCAGCGCGCACGTGCGGCTGCCGAAGGGCGTCGCCTCGAACACGCGCTCGCTGAACGCCGCCTGCGCGACCGACCTGTTCGCGGCCGGCAGATGCCCCGAGGTCTCGCACATCGCGAACGCCGTCGCGCTCAGCCCGCTGCTGCGCGACCCGGTGACCGGCCCGGTGTACCTCGTCAAGCGGCCCGCCGGCCAGACGGGGCTGCCGAGACTCGTCGTGCAGTTCAGATCGCCGGTCGCGCTGACGCTCGAGGGCATCGTGAACATCGGCAGAGGCGGCGGGATCGGCACGACCTTCGCGGTCGTCCCGGACCTGCCGATCACGAGATTCACGCTGCGCTTCCACGGCGGCGCGTACGGCGCGCTCGCGCTCACACGCAACATCTGCAGAGCGCGCAGAGGCAGAAGGGCGCTGCACCTGCCGTCGAGCTTCCAGGGCCAGAACGGCAAGAGCGTGAGACTCAGCCCGCGGATGGCGGTGCGCGGCTGCAGAGGCGCGAGAGCGAGAACGCGCCATCGCAGAACGGCGCACCGCCGCAGAGGCTGATCGCCGCTTCGTCCAACGCGAACGCGCCACGCCCTCGATGAGGGAACGGGCGCGTTTGCCACATTGGCCACTTGGGCATCCCAATCGCGGAGGAGATGCCCGCGGCACGTGGGTTTCACCGTTCCCGAGGAGGTCTCATGAAGTCTGTCCCCCGCCGGCTGACGGTGGCACTCGCCGTCGCGTCGCTCATCCTGCTCGCGGTCGCCGGAAGCGCCGCGGCGTTCTCCGTCACGAGCGTCACCGTGGCGCCACGCGCGCCCACCGGCCTCGAGCCGGTCGGCCCGCTGTCGCCGAGCCCGACCGCCACGGGCGCACATCCGGTGCTGGACATCACGACGACGTTCGACGTGAGCAGCACGAGCGCTCCTCCGGCCACCACCGCCAGAGATCTCGTCCAGCATTTCGGACCGGGCATCGTCGCCAACCCGCACGCGACCGGGCAGTGCTCGCAGGCTGACTTCGCCCTCGCCTCGCCGCTCGCGTCGAGATGCGCGGCGACCAATCAGGTCGGCACGTCCGACGTCACGGTGATCGTCAACGCGAGACCGCTCGTGACGAGAACGCTCTCGGGCAGAGTCTTCAATCTCGAGCCGAACGTCGGCGAGCCCGGAGCGCTGGGCATCCAACTCGACCTCACGCCGCTCGGCCTGCCCGGCGCGTTCCTCAAGAACATCGCGTCGGTGACGGTCGACCCGACCGACCTCGGACTGCTCACGACGATCTCCGGGCTCAGCAACAGAGCGCCGATCGCCGCGATCAGACTGAGCCTGTGGGGCTACGCGGTGACCGGCGTGGCCAACCCGCCGATCGCCCCGTTCTTCACCAACCCCGCGTCGTGCACCCCCGCCACGGTCACCGTGAGCGCGACCGCGTACGACGGCGAGACGGGCACGAACAACGGCTCCTACACCCCGACTGACTGCGACACCGCACCGTTCGACACGTCGCTCACGGTGAGCGCGAACCCGTCGAGCACCGACTCGCTGTCGGCGATCTCCGTCGACGTCAAGCCGGCGCCGATCTTCGTGCCGCGCGTGAACTCCTACGTCAAGCAGAACTCGGTGACGCTGCCGCCCGGCACGCTGCTCAACCCGGCGCTCGCGGCGAGCCTCGACGCGTGCACCGACGCGCAGTTCGCGCGCAGCGACCCGGGCACCGCGCCGACGTGTCCGCCGTCCTCGAACGTCGGCACGGTCTCGTTCGTCTCGCCGATCCTCGGGGCGTTCCCCGGCACCGCGTACTTCGGCACCGGCACCAGCACCGACACGCTGCGCCTGTTCCTCGACGTGCCGCTGTTCGGCGCGCACATCAAGGTGATCGGGGGCGTGCGCCCGAACTACACCACGGGTCAGGTGACGACGGTCTTCGACGACCTGCCGCAGGTCGCGTTCACCGACTTCCTGGTGAACTTCAACGGCGCGCCGCTTTCGGTCTTCACGACGCCGTCGACGTGCGGGACGAACACCGCGTTCTCCATCAACCAGCCGTACTCGGGCGGAGCGGCCAGCGTGCCGACCGGATCGTTCACGACCTCGTACGACGGCAACGGCGCGCCGTGCGTGACGAAGTTCGGTCCGTACTTCAACGGCTCGCCGTCGAACCTCAGATCCGGCGCGAGCACGAACTTCACGCTGAAGTTCACCCGCCCTGATCGCAACGTCCCGCTCAGCAGAGTCTCGTTCAAGCTGCCAAGAGGGCTGATCGGCAACCTCGCGCTGAGAGGCCTCGTGCAGTGCTCGCTCGCCGACGCCGGCAACGGCGCGTGCGGCAGCGCCAGCAAGGTCGGGACGGCGCAGGTGTCGGTCGGCTCCGGGCCGGCGCCCGCGACGCTGCCCGGCACGGTCTACCTGACCGCGCCGAAGGTGGCCGGCGACCCCGCCGCGCTGTCGGTGCTGGTGCCGGCGAGACTCGGTCCGGTCGACGTCGGCAACGTGATCGTCGGCGTGCGGCTGCAGCTGCGCAGCAACGGCGGACTGACGGCGATCAGCGACACGCTGCCGCAGTTCCAGAAGGGCATAACGACAGCGGTCCGCGTCGCGACGATCACGATCGACCGCAGCGGGTTCATGCGCAACCCGACGGCGTGCGGCCACCGCCGCTACCCGGGCACGTTCGACCCGCTCGCGGGCCAGGGCGCCAACCCGGTCACGACGTACGCGGCGTTCGACCTGACCGACTGCAAGTCGCTCGGCTTCTCGCCGAAGTTCGCGGTCAAGGTCGGCGCGAGAGGCAAGACGGGCGCCGGAGCGCACCCGCCGCTGACGACGACGATCACGCAGCCGAACGCACAGGCCGGCATCAGCTGGGTGCACGTGCTGCTGCCGAGAGCACTGCCGTCGAACTCGGTCGGCCTCAACCAGGCCTGCACGCAGTCGGCGTTCGACGCCGGCAGCTGCGGCAACCGCGCGAAGATCGCGACCGCGAAGGCGACCAGCCCGTTCGTGACGAGATCGCTCAGCGGGCCCGTCTACCTGGTGAAGCAGGACAGAAGACTCCCGAAGCTCGTCGTGCAGCTGCGCGGCCAGCTGTCGATCGACCTCACCGGTCAGATCAAGATCGGGAAGGGCAACAAGATCGCGACGACGTTCGGGACCGTCCCCGACCTCCCGGTGACGAAGTTCAGCTTGAGCTTCCACTCCGGCAGATACGGGATCATCGGCGCCAACACGAACCTCTGCGCGAGACAGCTGTTCGCACCCACGGACTTCAAGGGGCAGAACGGCAAGAGCAGCAGCCAGCGGGTGAAGATCACCGTGAACGGCTGCGCGAAGAAGCACAGATAGCGGAGGCCATCGAGGTGGTCGGGTAGCGTTCGCCGGCATGAACGCGCCCGACCACTTCGACTTCTACACCGTCGTCCTGTTCCTGCACATCGCGTCGGCGGTGATCGCGTTCGGCGCGACGTTCGCCTTCCCGATCATCGACGTGACGATCCGCCGCGTCGACCTGCGTGCGCTGCCCGTCTGGAACGAGGCGCAGAACCAGATCGGCTACAAGCTGATCACCCCCGGCGCGATCGTCGTGCTGATCACCGGGATCTACATGGCGACCGACCGCTGGAGCGACTTCGGCGGGCTGTGGTTCAGCCTCGCCGGCGTGATCGTGATCGTGCTGCTGGGCCTCGGCCACGGCTTCTTCGCACCGACCGCGCGCAAGATGCGCGACCAGGCGAAGACCGACCTCGCCGACGGCGCAGCCGAGCGCGGTCAGATGAGCGCGGCGTACGAGGCGCTCGCCAGACGCACCGCCGCCGTCGGGATCTTCGCCTCCCTGCTGGTGCTGCTCGCGCTGCTGCTGATGGTCTGGAAGCCGGGCGCGTAGGCAGGAGTCCGCCCGGGAGGGGCGAAAACCTCCCGCGATGCCCGTGCTTCAGGCGTCACGCCGGCTGGTGAAGTCCCCGCCCGAGCTGTGGGCCGAGGTGAGCGACGCCGCGTCGCTCGCCCGCCACCTCGGGGAGGTCGGCGAGATCAAGATCACCCGGCTCGAGCCCGAGACGACGGTCGCCTGGGAGGGCGAACGCGCAAGCGGCACCGTCGAGCTCGCTCCGGCCGGGTGGGGGACCGCCGTGACGCTGACGGCCGAGCGCGTCGGCGAGGCCGCCGCCACGCCGGAGCCAGAGCCCGCCGCAGAGCCAGAGCCCGTGACGGAGCCCGAGCCCGTCGCCACCACGGAGCCGGCCCTGGAGCCCGAAGCAATCGTCATCGAGGAGCAGCCCGAAGCCGAGCCGGAGCCGGCCGCCGTCGAGCCGGAGCCCCGCCGCTCCTGGCTCGCACGCTTCTTCAGGCGCCGCACACCCGAGCCCCCCGCACCAGCCGAGCCCGAGCCGGCCCACGCCGATCGGGCGGGTGGCGCGGGTGAGACGATTTCCGCGGCCCCGCCCGCGGAATCGTCTTCACCCGCGACAGGACCCGCCCGCAGCAGCGCCGAGCCCGAGCCCGACGAGCCAGCCGCGAGAGAAGATCCGCTGGAGGCCGCGCTGGTGGGAGCGCTCGACTCCCTCGGCCAGGCCCACCACCGCCCCTTCAGCCGCGGTTAGGAGCCCTTCCACGCATCGGCGGTAACATGCGCCGCCGCTATGCGTCAGAAGGCACCCGAAACGTTCGACGAGAAGCTCGGCCAGCTCCAGGAGCTGCGCGAGGAGGCGATCCACTCCGCCTCCGCGGCCGCCGTCGAGAAGCAGCACGCCAGAGGCAAGTACACCGCGCGGGAGCGGATCGAGAAGCTGCTCGACCCCGGCTCCTTCCAGGAGCTGGACACGTTCGTGCGCCACCGCACCTACGACTTCGACATGCAGAAGAACCGTCCGTGGGGCGACGCGGTCGTCACCGGCCACGGCACGATCGACGGCCGCCGCGTGTGCGTCTTCAGCCAGGACTTCACCGTCGTCGGCGGTTCGCTCGGCGAGGTGATGGCCGAGAAGATGTGCAAGGTCATGGACCTGGCGGCGAAGATCGGCTGCCCGGTGATCGGCATCAACGACTCCGGCGGCGCTCGCATCCAGGAGGGCGTCGTCTCGCTCGGCGCCTACGGCGACGTGTTCCTGCGCAACGTCAAGTGCTCCGGCGTGATCCCGCAGCTCTCGCTGATCATGGGCCCGTGCGCCGGCGGCGCCGTCTACTCGCCCGCGATCACCGACTTCATCTTCATGGTGAGAGAGACCTCTCACATGTTCATCACCGGCCCCGACGTGATCAAGACGGTGACCGGCGAGGAGCCGACGTTCGAGGAGCTCGGCGGCGCGATGACGCACAACTCGAAGTCGGGCGTCGCGCACTTCGCGGCCGAGGACGAGGACGCCTGCCTGGAGGACGCGCGCTACCTGTTCAGCTTCCTCCCCTCCAACAACCTGGAGATGCCGCCGCACGTCCATCCGACCGACGACCCGGACCGCCAGGACGCGGAGCTGGACACGGTCGTGCCGGACGCGCCGAACAAGCCGTACGACATGCGCGACGTGATCCGCCTCGTCGTGGACGACGGCGAATTCCTCGAGGTGCACGAGCACTTCGCGACCAACATCGTGTGCGGCCTCGCGCGCCTCGACGGCTACTCCGTCGGCGTCGTCGGCAATCAGCCGGCCTCGCTCGCCGGCGTGCTCGACATAGCCGCCTCCGAGAAGGCCGCGCGCTTCGTGCGCACCTGCGACGCGTTCAACATTCCGATCGTCACGCTCGTCGACGTGCCCGGCTTCCTGCCCGGCACCGCGCAGGAGTGGGGCGGGATCATCCGCCACGGCGCGAAGCTGCTGTACGCCTACGCGGAGGCGACGGTGCCGAAGATCACGCTGATCACGCGCAAGTCCTACGGCGGCGCGTACGACGTCATGGCCTCCAAGCACCTCGGCGCCGACTTCAACTTCGCCTGGCCGCAGGCGGAGATCGCGGTGATGGGGCCGGAGGGCGCGGTCAACATCATCTACCGCCGCGACATCGCCTCCTCGCCGACGCCGGAAGAGCGCCGCGCGAAGCTGATGGAGGACTACAAGGCGCGCTTCGCCAACCCGTACTCGGCGGCCGAGCGCGGCTACATCGACGATGTGATCGTCCCGCACGAGACGCGCCCGAAGCTGATCGCCGCGCTCCACACCCTGCTCACGAAGCGCGAGCCGGGCCCGAAGCGCAAGCACGGCAACATCCCGCTCTGAGCCGGCGCGCCGTCGCATCGCTGCTGGCGCTGGCGACGGTCGTGGCCGCTTCCATGCGGCTGCCGTTCCTGGGGACGCAGTCGCTGTGGTTCGACGAGACCTACACGGTCCACGTCGTGCGCGCCGGATCGCTCGGCGCGCTGTGGGATCGCATCGGCGCGAGCGAGTCGACGCCGCCGCTCTACTACCTGCTGGCGTGGACCTGGACGCACGCCGTCGGCAGCAGCGGCGCGGCCGCCGTGCGCACCGTCTCCGCGCTCGCGCTGATCGCGGCGGTGCCGGCCGCGTACGGCGCGCTGTGGCGACTGGTCGGCCAGCGCGCCGCGCTCGCGACCGCCGCGCTGCTCGCGGTCTCGCCGCTGCTGGGCTGGTACGCGCTCGACGCGCGCACCTACGGACTGCTCGTGCTGACCGGACTGCTGAGCGTGTGGGCGTTCTCGGCCGCGCTCCAAGCCCCAAGCGCGCGCCGGCTCCTCCTGTGGGCACTCGCCGCCGCGGCCGTCATCTGGACCCACTGGTTCGGCGGCTTTCTCGTGGTCGGCGAGGCGCTCGCGCTGCTGTGGCTGCAACACAACGCGTGGCGGCGGGTCGTGCTCGCCGGCGGCGCGACACTGCTCGCGGTCGTGCCGTTGATCGGATTGCTGCGCGACCAGACCGGCGACGACCGCGCCGCGTTCATCACCGACACGAGCGTCGTCGACCGCGTCGAGCAGGTCGCCCGCCAGTTCGGCGCCGGCATCAACGTGCCGCGCACCTGGCTCGAGGCTGCAGCGCTCGTCGTCACGCTCGGGGCACTCGTGGTCGGCAGCGTCCTCACCGCCAGGCGCGCGCGTAGCGAGGACGGCGCCCGCGCGCTGCTCGCGCTCACCGCCGTCGGACTGCTCGTCCCCCTGACGCTCGCGGCGACCGGCCTCTACGACCGCTTCAACGTGCGCAACGTGGTCTACCTGTGGCCGCTGTTCGCGGCGCTCGCCGCGCCGGCGCTGCTGTATCTGCGCGCCGCGCCGCTCGCAGTCCTGCTCGCGCTGGGGATCGCGACGTCGCTGTGGACGCAGGGCGACTGGCGCTACGGGAACACCGACTGGCGCACGGTCGCCGAGCGAATCGGCACGCCGGCCGAGCGCGACGCCATCGTTGCGGTGACGTCACTCGGTCAGCCGGTCGCCGCGCTCTACCTCGACCGGACGCCGTTCACCGCGCCCGTGGGCGCCCGCCGTGTCTGGCTCGTTGTGGAGCCGGTCCGTACCGCCGGCCACCGCGACCTGCGGCCGGCAGACCCACCGGTCGTCGCACAGCTGCTCGCCGCCTTCCCCCGCCACGAGGAGACGCTCGTGCACGGCTTCCGCGTGATTGAGCTGAGCGCACCCGCGGACGTGACGCTCGACCCGGCGCAGATGCCCGGCGCAACGCTGCTCCCACCGGCCGGCTGATCGGCCGCCACCGGCCCGGGACACCGCGCCACCCTGCTGTACGCTCAGCCGCCGGGTGATCTACCGCCTGCTCTACACGCTCGTGCTGTGCCGCTTCGACGCAGAGCGTGTCCATCGCCTCACCGCTCGCGGCCTGCGCCTCGTCAACGGGATCCCGGTCAAGCGGCGCCTGCTGCGCCGGCTGCTCGCCCCGCACGACCCTACGCTGCACGTTCAAGCGCTCGGGCTCGACTTCGCCAGCCCACTCGGGCTGGCCGCCGGCTTCGACAAGGACGCCGCCGGCTACGACGCCTACGCGACACTCGGCTTCGGCTTCATCGAGATCGGCACCGTCACCGCGCAAGGACAGTCGGGCAACGCCGGCACGCGCGTCTTCCGCCTCACGCGCGAGCGTGCGCTCGTGAACCGCATGGGCTTCCCGAACGAGGGCGCCGAGGCGGCCGAGCTGCGGCTGCGTGCGCGCGACCGCGGCGCCGGTGGAGCCGTCGTCGGCGTCAACGTCGGCAAGACGAGACTCGCCGAGGACGCCGACGCGGACTACCAGGAGAGCGTGCGCAGGCTTGCGCCGCACGCCGACTACCTCGTGCTGAACGTCTCCTCGCCGAACACCCCTGGGCTGCGCGACCTGCAGACGGTCGAGCGGCTCGCCGCGCTGATCGCGGCTGTCCGCGCGGCGCTGACCGACGCGCCGCGGCCGGTCCCGCTGCTGATCAAGATCGCGCCGGACCTCAGCGACGAGGACGTCGACGCGATCGCGGACCTCGCGCTGCGCGAGCGGCTCGACGGGCTGATCGCGACCAACACGACGATCGACCGCGACGTGCTGCGCGACCCGGCCGCGCCGGACGTGCCGGCCGAGGGCGGCATCTCCGGCGCACCGCTGAAGCCCCGCGCGCTCGCGGTGCTGCGACGCCTGCACGCGCGCACCGAGGGGCGGCTGACGCTGATCTCGGTCGGCGGCATCGAGACCGCCGACGACGCGTGGGAGCGGATCTGCGCCGGCGCGACGCTCGTGCAGGCCTACACGGGCTTCGTCTACGGCGGTCCGCTGTGGCCGCGGCGCGTCAACCGCGGGCTCATGCGCCACGTCCGCGCGGCGGGGCTGCGCAGTGTGCAGGACGCAATCGGGGTGGACAGCGCGCGCGACCCGGCACAGGCCGCGTAGCGCGCCGGCGCTACCCTCTCGCCCATGTCCGTCGACGCCTCCGAGATCACGCCCGCCGAGGCTGCCGCGCACCTGAACGACGAGGACGGGTGGCAGGTGATCGACGTGCGCACCCCCGACGAGCGTCCCGACGGCGCGATCGAGGGCGACGTGCTCATCCCCCTCGACGAGCTGAGCACCCGCGCCGGCGAGATCGACCCGCAGCGCCCGGCGTTGATCTACTGCCGCAGCGGCGCCCGCTCGGCGATGGCGGTGTCGGCGCTGCGCGCGGCCGGCTACGACGCGCACAACCTCGCGGGCGGCATGCTCGCGTGGCTCGACGCGGGGCTGCCGACCGCGGGCGACTGACTCCCGGGGTAAATCCCCGAAACCAACCCGCCTTTGCTACCTTTTTGATCCGTCCGTCCCGCGAAGGAGGAACGCAGCGCATGGAGCCGACCTCGGTCCAAGAGCAGAGCAAGACAGCCGGAAAGACCGGCTCGCTCGACAATCCCGAGGTCGTCCAGGACGTCCCGGGCTACGTGATCCCGATCCTCGAGCGCGAGTTCGACGACTTCGTCACCGAGTCGAAGAGATTCCTCGACGGACAGACGGAGGAGGCCCAGTTCATCGGCTTCCGCCTCAGACAGGGCGTCTACGGGCAGCGCCAGCCCGACGTCCAGATGTGCCGCATCAAGCTGCCGTGGGGCGGCGTCACGCCCGAGCAGATGGAGGTCCTCGCCGACGTCGTGGAGGAGTTCGCGCCCTTGAGAAAGGGTCACATCACGACCCGGCAGAACATCCAGATCCACCACATCCCGCTGCTGCAGATGGCCGAGCTGATCCGCAGAGTCAGCGCCACCGGCCTCTCCAGCCGCGAGGGCTGCGGCAACACCGTCCGCAACGTGACCGCCGACCCGTGGGCGGGCGTGTGCGACGACGAGATCTTCGACCCGACCGCCTACGCCGGCGCATACGTGCGCTACTTCGTGCGCCACCCGACGACGCAGCTGATGCCGCGCAAGGTCAAGACCGCCTTCACCGGCTCCGACGCCGACCGTGCGATCACCGGCATCCACGACGTCGCCTTCATCAGCCGCATCAAGGACGGCGAGAAGGGCTTCGAGATGCGCGTCGGCGGCGGCACCTCGATCATGCCGCGCATCGCGCCCACGCTGTACGACTTCGTGAAGGCCGACGACGGCGAGTACCTGAAGGTCTCCGAGGCCGTCTTCCGCATCTTCGACCGCCAGGAGTGGCTGCGCAAGAACCGCGCCCGCGCGCGCCTGAAGGTGTTCGTCGACAAGTACGGGATCGACGAGCTGCGCGCCCAGGTCGAGGAGGAGCTGAAGGGCGACTGGGTCAACGAGCGCGACTTCGACCCGCAGCCGCGCCTGTTCGTCCACGACGAGGAGGCGCACGCGCCGGCCGTCCCGGCCAGCTACGGCTCTCCCAACGGCGACCTGTCCGAGTTCGAGGCGTTCCGCGCCGCGAACGTGACGGCGCAGCGCCAGGACGGCTTCTCGGCCGTGCAGGTGAAGGTCACGCGCGGCGACCTCACGCCGGAGCAGTTCCGCGGGCTCGCGGCGATCATGCGCGACTTCTGCGGCGGCTACGCGCGTGCGACCGTCCACCAGAACCTGCTGCTGCGGTGGGTGCGCGACGAGGCCGTGTACGACGTGTGGAGCCGCCTGAAGGAGCTCGACCTCGGCGACGCCGGCGCCGACGAGGTGACCGACGTCGTCTCGTGCCCCGGCACCGACTCCTGCAAGCTCGGCATCACCAGCTCGATGGGCCTCAACGCCGCCGTCAAGGAGCGCCTCGACGGCATGGACATCCAGGACCCGCTGACGAAGCGGATCCACGTGAAGATGTCCGGCTGCCCGAACGGCTGCAGCCAGCACCACATCGCCAACATCGGCTTCTACGGCGCCTCGATCAGAGTCGGCGACAAGACGATCCCCGCCTCGATCCCGCACATCGGCGGCACCTACGAGGGCGGCACCGTCGGCTACGGCGCGCGGCTCAGAGCCCGCATCCCCTCGAAGCGCGTGCCCGAGGCGGTCGAGCGCTGGATCCGCTTCTACGAGTCCGACCGCCAGGACGGCGAGGAGTTCAACGCGTTCGCCGAGCGCGTCGGCACCCCGGCCTTCGAGGAGCGCGTCAAGGATCTCTCGATGCCCGCCGAGTTCAATCTCGAGAACATGAACCTGTTCATCGACTGGACGAAGAACGTCCCGTTCGAGGTCGTGCGCGGCGAGGGCGAGTGCGCGGTCTGAGGATCGCCATCGTCGGGGCCGTCGCAGGCGCTGCGGCGCTTGCGGCCCCGGCTGCTCAGGCGGTCCCGCTCGACGCGGCGCACGACACGCGCTGCGAGAACGCCGCGACCCGGGTGGTCGGCGTCGTCACGAAGCTGCAGGCGACGGCGTTTCAGGCGTGGGGCGGCGAGATGCCGTTCACGGGCGCGTTGCCGCAGGGCTTCGGCTACGCCGCCGACGGCTGCGCGGGCTACAAGGTGCCCGCCGACGGCGGCACGAAGCGCGTGCAGGTCGACGTCGAGAGCGATCTCAGCGGCCGCGTCGGGTACGGCGCGGTCGACACGCCGGGCTGGTCGCGCGACCCGAACGGCGACTTCGGCGGCTCGAACCGCGCGCCGACAGGACCCCAGATCGCCAACGCGAACGAGGGCCCGACGGTCATCGACACGCCGGACTCGGACGACGCCACGCTGGAGGACATCCCGATCGCCTCGGTCGCGATCGCGGTCGTGGTGCGGATCCCGGACGGCTGCGAGATCCCCGCCTCCTCGGCGCGCCAGCTGTCGCGCGTCAGACTCGAGGGCGCGTTCGCGGACCCGCCCGGCGTCGGCACGCATCCGCCGTTCGACCAGTGGTTCGAGCTGTTCGGATCCAACGTCAAGGCGTCCCCCGGCTCCCCGCTGACCGACCAGCAGTGCGGCGCGAAGAAGTTCCGCGTGGTCGTCAGCAAGCCCGAGCAGCCGACCGACGACACGACGCTGCAGCTCAAGCGCTATCTCCAGGCGGCCTCCGCGGCGGGCGGCTCCGGCACCGACTGGACCCCGCCGGCGCTGCCCGAGACGTCGTTCCCGCCGACGCCCGCCGTGCTCTACGCCGGCGACGCGTCGGGACGGATCAGAGCGATGGACTTCGCCGACTCGGGCGCGATCAGCTACGGCGACCTCGCGACCGCGCGCGCCAACGGCTACGGCTGGGACTACGCGGGCGGCGCGGTCGATCCGCTCGATCGCAAGATCTGGGTGCGCGTCCAGCACATCGCCGACGCCGCCTACGTCAGCCCCGCCAAGGTCGACAACCAGGCCGGCGCCAAGGGCGCGCGCTGCGAGAGAGTGGTCTACGGCAACCTGCCAGGCGACACCACGAGCACCTGGGCCGCGGTCGACGCCGTCTCGACGACCGTCGACTACCCGATCTGCACGCTGAGCCACCTGCTGACGTGGCAGAGCCCGGCAGCCGCCGGCGCGGCCAACCAGTCGCGCGCCCGCGGGCGCAATGACTTCGTCGGCTACCTGCTCGGCAGCGGGCAGGGCAGGCTGGCCGGCGGCGACTACAGCGCGCTGCCGCCGACGATCCTCAATCTCGCGCTCAGAGGTTGGGCGGAGCTGGAGGCGTAGCCCGCCGCCTAGCTTTCGACGCAGGCGCGCATCGCGTCCAGCATGCCCGGCGGAAGCGCATTCGGGTCGCGCGTGCGGACGGCGGTGAGAACGGCGCGTGCGAAGGAGCTCTGCGCCGCGAGGACGCTGGCCGGCGTGTCGTAGGGCGGCGCGGCCGTCAGGTGCTGGAAGACGCACTCGCAGTCGTACTGCGCGCTCGCGCCGGAGTTTCCCCGGCACCCGGCGAGGAAGCCGGCGTGCATCTCCCTCCCCTGCGGCGTGTCCCACGGGCCGTTGCCGATGTGGTGGTCCGCGAAGCGCACGAGCGCAGCGACCAGGAGCACGCCGCAGACGAGCGCCGCGATCGCGTCCGTGATGCGGTGGCGGCGGCTGCGGCCGGTCGATCGCGGGCGCGCTGCGACGGGTGCCGGCGTGAGCGCGCCCGTAGGCTCGGGGCAGCCGGGCGGGGCGACCGAGCCGGTCGTCGCGTGCGCGGGCGCCGCCGGCGGCAGCGGAGTCGCCGCAGCGGCGGCGCGGCGGCCGGGACGGTCGTACGCGCGCAGGCCGAGGCCGATCGCGCCCGCTGCGAGGAGCGCGATCGCGGCGTACTCGCCGGCCGCGTACCCCGCGCTGTAGTCGGATGCGAGGAGGAACATCACGCCGTCTCATTCGGACGCGGACGTTTGTTCCTTGAGCGGTCGGGTCCCGGTGAGACCATCGATCCCCGCCCCAACGGGCATGAGACCCGATCGATACTCTCCAATCCGTGAACCGCCGCCCCCACCTGACGATCGTCGCACCGTCCGCCTCGCCCGAGGAGGCGGCGGCGGTCGTGGCGGCGCTGGAGCAGTTCATGCGCGAGACGGCGCCGGTGGTGGTCGCGGCGGCGCCGCGGGTCGACCGCTGGACGCGCACGGCGCTGATGGAAGGCGTCTCGCGCGAGGACGAGATGCCCGCAGCATGGGGCGATCCCCATCCGTGGGGACGCTGACCCGCCCCCGGTGACCCGCGCGGTCGTCTTCGACTGCGACGGCGTGCTCGTCGACAGCGAGACGCTCGCCGGGCCGATCCTCGCCGAGCTGCTGACCGAGCTCGGCCTGCCGACGACGCCCGCCGACGTCGACCGCGACTTCAAGGGCCGCTCGTGGGAGCACGGGCTTGAGGTGATCAGAGCGCGCCGCGGCGGCGAGGAGCCGTGGCCGGAGCTGCGTGAGCGCTATCGCGCGGTGCTGTTCGCCGCCTTCGACGCCCGGCTGAAGCCCATCCCCGGCATCGTTGCGGCGCTCGACGCGCTCGACGCCGCCGACATGCCCTACTGCGTCGCCTCCAGCGGCGACCACGAGCGGATCCGCCGCGGGCTGCGCGCCGGCGGGCTGCTCGACCGCTTTCCCGACGCGGCGATCTTCAGCGTCGAGGACGTCGCGCACGGCAAGCCCGCCCCCGACCTGTTTCTGCACGCGGCGGCGCAGATGGGCTTCGAGCCGTCGACGACGGCCGTTGTGGAGGACAGCGTGGCGGGCTGCCAGGCCGGCGTCGCGGCGGGCATGCGCGTGCTCGGATACGCCGACGACACGGACGCGGAGGCGCTACGGGCGACGGGCGCCGAGCCGTTCGAGACGATGGAGCGGCTTCCGGCGCTGGTCGGAGCCGCGCGGGGCCGATAAAAAGCGTAAATCCGCCCGGGATTTGCTATTTTCGTTGGTCCATGAGCACCAGCGCGCCCATCGACGACAAGCTCACGGACGGCGCCGAGGCGCTGCCGGCGGAAGAAGTGATCGCGCGGATGGTCGAGCGCTTCCACCCGCGCCTGCTGCTCGCCTCCTCCTTCCAGCAGGAGGAGTCGGTGATGATCGACCTGCTGATGAAGGTCGAGCCGAGCGCGCGCATATTCACGCTCGACACCGGCGTGCTCTTCCCCGAGACCTACGAGACGTGGAAGGCGATGGAGGAGCGCTACGACATCGAGATCGAGGCCGCGAGCGGCATCTCGCTGGCCGAGCAGGCCGCCGACTTCGGCGACGAGCTGTGGAATCGCGAGCCCGACCGCTGCTGCGCGATCCGCAAGGTCACGCCGCTGCGCGACATCCTCTCGACCGTCGACGGCTGGATCGTCGGCGTGCGGCGCGACCAGGCGCCGACCCGCGCCGGCACGCCGAAGATCGGCTGGGACGACAAGCACGGCATCTGGAAGGCGGCCCCGCTCGCCGACTGGAGCGAGAGAGACGTCTGGCGCTACATCAGCGAGCACGACCTCCCCTACAACCCCCTCCACGACCGCGGCTACGCCTCGATCGGCTGCACGCACTGCACGGTCCCGGCGACCGACCGCAGCGGCCGCTGGGCCGGCAGCGACAAGCTCGAGTGCGGGTTGCACGGCTGACCCGCGCGGGTCGGGGAACGCTGTCGCGATGGACTGGCCGCTCGTCATCCTGTTCGGCTTCCTCGTCGGGATCCTCGTCGGCACCACCGGCGTCGGCGGCGGGTCGCTGATGACGCCAGCGCTGATCCTCGTCTTCGGCACCGCGCCGACGACGGCGATCGGGACCGACCTCGCCTACGCGGCCGTCACGAAGACGGTCGGCGGCTGGCGCCACTGGCGCAGCGGCACGGTCGACATGAGAATCGCGCTGTGGCTCGCGGTCGGCTCGCTGCCCGGGGCGCTCGGCGGCGTGTACGTCCTGCACCTGCTCGAGGACGCGCTGGGCAAGGACCAGTTCGACGACACGCTGCTGACGATGGTCGGCGCCGCGCTGCTCGTGACGGCCGTCGCGGTGCTCGCGCGCACGGTGATGAGACACCTCAAGAACGAGCGCGACACGATCGATCCGTTCGAGACCCGCCACAAGGTCGCCGCTGTGCTCGTCGGCGTCAGCGTCGGCTTCGTGCTCGGCCTCACCTCCGCCGGCAGCGGCGCGCTGATCGCGGTCGCGCTGATCATCGGCTACCGCCTCAAGCCCCGCCGCGTCGTCGGCACCGACGTCTTCCACGCCGCGCTGCTGCTGTGGGTCGCCTCGATCGCGCACTTCGTCAGCGGCAACGTCGACCTGCTGCTGGCGGGCAACATCCTGATCGGATCGATCCCCGGCGTGTGGATCGGCTCGGGCCTCGCGACGACGCTGCC
Organism: uncultured Actinomycetes bacterium; assembly: GCA_963812435.1. Classification (GTDB taxonomy): domain Bacteria; phylum Actinomycetota; class Thermoleophilia; order Solirubrobacterales; family Solirubrobacteraceae; genus Conexibacter. Next base: position 749,765 of record CAWEUZ010000002.1, on the reverse strand, counting down.
GGAGGGCACGCTGCGGCCGGCGCTCGGCACCGTGCTGCTGGCCGCCGGGCTCGCGCTGCTCAACAAGGCCGGCCTCGATTTCCCGATCTATGTCATCTTCCTGGCGCCGGCCGTCGTCGCACTCGCGCTGACGGCGCTGCACTTCCTCCGACAGCGGGCCGCCCACCTGCAGGGTCCGCTGCCACCCACCGACACCTCCCCGACACCCGAATCCGCATGAGCCACGAGCTCTCCCATCTCGACGCCCTCGAGGCCGAGGCGATCCACATCATGCGCGAGGTCGCCGCCGAGCTCGAGCGACCCGTGCTGCTGTTCTCCGGCGGCAAGGACTCGATCGTGCTGCTGCGCCTCGCCGAGAAGGCGTTCCGCCCGGCCCGCCTCCCCTTCCCGGTGATGCACGTCGACACCGGCCACAACTTCCCCGAGGTGATCGCCTTCCGCGACCGCCTCGTCTCGGAGATAGGCGAGCGGCTGATCGTCGCCTCCGTGCAGGAGTCGATCGACAAGGGCCGCGCGGTCGAGGAGACCGGCCCGCGCGCGTCGCGCAACCGCCTCCAGACCGTCACGCTGCTCGACGCGATCGAGGAGCACGGCTTCGACGCCGCGTTCGGCGGCGCCCGCCGCGACGAGGAGCGCGCGCGCGCGAAGGAGCGCATCTTCTCCTTCCGCGACGACTTCGGCCAGTGGGACCCGAAGGCGCAGCGCCCGGAGCTGTGGCAGCTCTACAACGGCCGCGTGCGCAAGGGCGAGCACGTGCGCGTGTTCCCGATATCGAACTGGACCGAGCTCGACGTGTGGCAGTACATCGAGCGCGAGAGACTCGAGCTGCCGCCGATCTACTTCGCGCACGAGCGCGAGGTGTTCGCGCGCGACGGGATGCTCTACGCCGCCAGCGACTTCGTCGAGCTGCTCGACGGCGAGAAGGTCTTCACCGAGACGGTGCGGTACCGCACCGTCGGCGACATGACCTGCACCGGCGCGGTCGCCTCCACGGCGAAGACGCTCGAGACGGTCGTCGCGGAGATCGCCTCGACCGACATCACCGAGCGCGGCCAGACCCGCGCCGACGACCGCGTCACCGAGGCGGCGATGGAGGATCGCAAGCGGGAGGGCTACTTCTAGCCATGAGCGTCCTCCACGAGTCCAACGGCAACCGCCCGGTCGACCAGCGCATCGCCGAAACCGAGCTGCTGCGCTTCGCCACGGCCGGCTCGGTCGACGACGGCAAGTCGACGCTGATCGGCCGCCTGCTGCACGACGCGAAGTCGATCCTCGCCGACCAGCTCGCGCACGTGAAGGAGACGAGCGAGCGCCGCGGCGACGGCGAGCTGAACCTCGCGCTCCTGACCGACGGCCTGCGCGCCGAGCGCGAGCAGGGCATCACGATCGACGTCGCCTACCGCTCCTTCCAGACCGACCGGCGCCGCTTCATCATCGCCGACTGCCCCGGGCACGAGCAGTACACGCGCAACATGGTCACGGGCGCCTCGACGGCCGACCTCGCGCTCGTGCTGGTCGACGCGCGCAACGGGCTCGTGCGCCAGTCGCGCCGCCACGCGGCGATCAGCGCGCTGCTGCGCACGCCCCACCTCGTGGTGGCGATCAACAAGATGGACCTCGTCGACTACGACCAGTCCGTCTACGACGCGATCGTCGAGGACTTCAGAAGCTGGTCGGTGGGCCTGGAGTTCGCCGAGGCGACCTTCATCCCGATCAGCGCGCTGAAGGGCGACAACGTCGTCGAGCCGTCGGCGAACATGGGCTGGTACGACGGCCCGACGCTGCTGGACCACCTCGAGACCGTCGAGATCTCCGGTGACCGCAACCTCGAGGACTGGCGCTTCCCGGTCCAGTGGGTGATCCGCCCGCAGAACGACGAGCGCCACCACGACTACCGCGGCTACGCGGGCCAGGTCGCGGCGGGCCTGCTGAGACCCGGCGAGGAGGTCGTCGTGCTGCCCTCGGGGCGCACGACCAAGCTCGCCGGGATCGACACGATGGACGGCCCGATCGCGGAGGCCTTCCCGCCGCAGTCGGTGACGCTGCTGCTGGAGGACGACCTCGACGTCTCGCGCGGGGACCTGATCGCGCGCGCCGGCGAGCCGAGCCCGCCGACCGTCGCGCGCGAGCTGGAGGCGATCGTCTGCTGGATGAGCGACGCGCCGCTGAAGGCCGGCGGCCGCTACGCGCTCAAGCACACGACGCGCGCGGTGCGCGCGGTCGTGGAGGCGGTCGACTGGCACCTCGACGTCGAAACGCTGTCGCGCGAGGACAACAGCCACGGGCTCGCGCTCAACGAGATCGGGCACGTGAAGCTGCGGCTGAGCGGGCCGCTCGCGTTCGACCCCTATGCGCGCAACCGCGAGACGGGCAGCTTCATCCTGATCGACGAGGCGACGAACGACACCGTCGGCGCCGGTCTGATCGCGACGCCGGAGTAGGCCGACGAGCGCAGTCCCGGCAGCCGAAGCGACCGCGGCGGCACGCCTGCCGCGCAGTCGGCGGCTGCTGAGATGGCTTCCGCTCGGCGTCTGGGCGGCCGGCTCGGTCGCGGCCGTCGCGATCTTCGGGTTGCCGTACACGCGCGACTGGGTGTTCGCGTGGGCGCTGCTGGGCGCGCTCGCCGTCTCGCTCGGAGACATCGGCGGCTGGCTGCGCGGAGTCGTGGTCGACTGGCTGCCGTTCTTCCTCGTGATGACGGCCTACGACCTCGCGCGCGGCGGGGCCGACGGCTGGATCGCGCCGACGCACTTCCTGCCGCAGGCGGACGTCGACGCGTGGCTGTTCGGCGGCACGATCCCGAGCGTGTGGCTGCAGGCGCACCTGCACCGTGCCGGGCAGGTGCGGTGGTTCGAGGTCGCGGCGTTCCTCGTCTACGTCTCGCATTTCTTCGTCACGCCGCTGCTGGCGGCCGTCCTGTGGGTGCGCGACCGCCGGCGCTTCCGCCGCTTCGTCGCGTCGCTCGCGCTGCTGACGCTGCTCGGCTGCGTCACGTTCGTCGCGTTTCCGGCGGCGCCACCGTGGATGGCGAGCGAGCACGGGCTGATCGGGCCGACGACGCGCCTGGTGCCCGTGCTGTGGACGTGGCTCGGCGTCGGCGCGGCCGACGGGCTCGTGGACGCCGGCTACCGCTACGCGAACGAGGTCGCCGCGGTGCCGTCGCTGCACGCGGCGATCGCCCTGCTGGTGGCGATGGCGGTGTGGCCGCGGCGGCCGTGGGCGCGCGCGCTCGTGGCGCTCTACCCGCTCGCGATGGCGTTCGCGATCGTCTACACGGGCGAGCACTACGTCGCCGACGTGCTGCTCGGGTGGGCCTACGCGGCGGCGAGCTTCCTCGCGATCCGCTGGGTCGCTGCACGGCTGGAAAGGAGGAGGGTCTCCCTTCCGGCGGCGTCACGGTAAAGTTCCGCGCCGCATGTTCTCGAAGGTCCTGATCGCCAACCGCGGCGAGATCGCGGTCCGCGTCATCCGCGCGTGCGAGGAGCTGGGCGTCGCGTCCGTCGCCGTCTACTCCGAGCTCGACCGCGACGCGATCCACGTCAAGCGTGCCGATGAGGCGTACCTGATCGGCCCCGGGCCGGCGGCCGAGTCCTACCTCGTGATCGAGAAGATCCTCGATGTCGCGAAGAGATCCGGCGCCGAGGCGATCCACCCCGGCTACGGCTTCCTGGCCGAGAACGCCGCCTTCGCCGCCGCCTGCGAGAGAGCGGGGATCGTCTTCATCGGCCCGCCGGCGAGCGCGATCGACGCGATGGGCTCGAAGACCGCGGCCCGCGAGCTGATGCAGAAGGCGGGCGTGCCGATCGTTCCGGGCACGACCGAGCCGGTCGCCGACGTGAGAGCCGCGCGCAAGGTGATCGCCGACACGATCGGCTTCCCGGTCGCCGTCAAGGCGGCGGGCGGCGGCGGCGGCAAGGGCTTCCGCGTCGCGCTGACCGACGACGAGCTGGAGAGCGCGTTCGAGGGCGCCGCGCGCGAGGGCGAGAAGTTCTTCTCCGACGCGACCGTCTACCTCGAGCGCTACCTGCCCGGACCCGCGCCACGTCGAGGTGCAGGTGCTCGCCGACAAGCACGGCAGCGTCATCCACCTCGGCGAGCGCGACTGCTCGGTCCAGCGCCGCCACCAGAAGCTGATCGAGGAGTCGCCGGCCCCGGCGGTCGACGAGGCGCTGCGCGCGCACATCGGCAGAGTGGCGACCGACGCCGCCGCGGCCGTCGACTACGTCGGCGCCGGCACGATCGAGGGCCTGCTGCAGGACGGCGAGTACTTCTTCCTCGAGATGAACACGCGCGTCCAGGTCGAGCACTGCGTGACCGAGATGACGACCGGCATCGACATCGTCAAGGAGGGCATGCGCGCCGCCGCCGGCGAGCCGCTGTCGGTCAAGCAGGAGGACGTCGTCCTGCGCGGCCACGCGATCGAGTGCCGCATCAACGCCGAGGACGCGTCGCAGAACTTCGCCCCGGCGCCGGGCAGGATCGGCGCCTACGTCGAGCCGAGCGGGCCCGGCGTGCGCGTCGACTCGGGCGTCGGCCCCGGCGGCGAGGTCTCGCCGATGTACGACCCGATGGTCGCGAAGCTGATCGTGTGGGACTCCGACCGCGAGGCCGCCACGAGACGCATGCTGCGCGCGCTCGACGAATACGAGATCACGGAGCTGAAGACGCTGATCCCGTTCCACAAGGCGCTGCTCGCGACGAGACAGTGGGCGAACGGCGGAGACCTGCCGCGACCTCGTCGAGGACAAGAGATGGCTCAGAACGCTCGCGTTCGAGCCGGCCGCGTCCCGCTGACGGCGACGACGAGGAGAAGGTCGAGCAGACCTACACCGTCGAGGTCTCCGGCCGGCGCTTCGACGTGAGAGTCATCGGCGCCCCGTTCGCCGGCGGCGTCGTGATGAACGGCGCGGCTCCGGCCGCGGGCGCCGGCGCGGCGCGCAAGCCGCGCGAGCGCAAGAAGGGCGGCAGCGCCGTCGGCGGCGACACGCTCCCCTCCCCGCTGCAGGGCAACATGTGGAGAGTGAAGGTGAGACAGGGCGACAAGGTCGAGGAGGGCCAGCTGCTCTGCATCATCGAGGCGATGAAGATGGAGAACGAGATCACCGCCCACAAGGCGGGCGTCGTCGCCGAGCTCCCCATCGTCGAGGGCGCCGCCATCAGCGCGGGCGACCCGATCGCGACGATCACGTCGCTGGCCGCCGAGTAGGCCGCCGCCGGCGACACGAGCACCTCGTCAACCCGTGGGGCCTCGCGGCGGGCCCGACGACGCCGCTCTGGGTCGCCGACAACGGCACCGACGTCTCGACGCTGTACAGCGGCGGCGTCCACGGCGGCGATCCCGGCGATCGCGCCGCTGGTCGTCGAGCATCCCCGGCGGCGCGCCCGACCGGGCACGGTCTTCAACCCGACCGCGGGCTTCGTCGTCAACGGCGCGGCGAGCGCACCGGCGCGCCGGTTCATCTTCGACTCCGAGGCCGGCGAGATCACCGGCTGGAGCCCGAGGTGCCGTCGGCGACGCACGGCGCAGACCGTGGTCGATGCGACGCCGCGGCGCGATCTACAAGGGCCTGGCGATCGCCACCACGCGCCAGCGGCACGCTGCTGTACGCGGCCGACTTCCACAGCGGCGAAGATCGACGTCTTCGACGACCGCTTCAGCGCCGGTGCACGCTCGCCCGGCGCGTTCGTCGATCACGGGCCTGCCGGCCGGCTACGCGCCCGTTCAACGTCCAGGAGCTCGGCGGGCGGCTCTACGTCGCCTATGCCAAGCAGGACGCGGACGCCGAGGACGAGGTCGCCGGATGCGGGCCTCGGCTTCGTGGACGTCTACGACACGAAGCGGCCGTCTGCTCAAGCGGCTCGTCTCGCAGGGCAACCTGAACGCGCCGTGGGGCCTCGTGCTCGCGCCGCACCGCTTCGGCGGGTTCGGCGGCGAGCTGCTCGTCGGCAACTTCGGCGACGGGAAGATCAACGCCTACGACCCGCGCAGCGGCCGCTTCGAAGGCCAGTTGACCAACGAGGACGGCAACGCGATCCAGATCGACGGGCTGTGGGCGCTGCGCTTCGGCAACGGCACGTTCGGCACGCCGGACGGCCTGCTGTTCACCGCCGGCATCGCCGACGAGGAGCACGGCCTGCTGGGCGAGATCGTCGCGCGCTGACGCGGCCGGCGAACGGCTGAGCGCGCGGGAGGCGCGCTCAGCCGTCGGGCAGCGACGCGGCATCGGCGCACGCGGCGCGAGCGGCGCACTACCGTCGCCGGACGGTGGAGGAGCACCCTGCTCACGAGCGTGCTGCTGCCCGCCGCGCTCGCGGCGATCATGGTCGCCCTCGGGCTCGGAGCTGACGACGGCCGACTTCCGCCGCGTCGTCTCGCAGCCGCGCGGGGTGGGGATCGGCCTGCTCAACCTCGATCGTCGTCTCGCCCGCGCTCGCGTTCGGCATCGCGTCGCTGTTCGGCCTGCCGGCCGGGCTGGCGGTCGGGCTCGTGCTGCTGGGCGCCTCGCCCGGCGGCACGATGGCGAACGTCCTGACCCATCTCGCGCGCGGCGACACCGCGCTGTCGGTGACGATCACGGCGATCAGCAGCCTCGCCGCGGCGATCACCGTCCCGCTCTACCTGGAGCTCGCGTCGCGCCACTTCGACGCGCAGGCGCTCGTCGGCGACGTCGCGATGGCGCTCGATCGTCGCGCGCGTGTTCCTCGTCACGGTCGTCCCGGTGAGCGTGGGGATGTGGCTCCGGCACCGCTGGCCCGACGCGCGTCGTCGACGGCCCGGCCGCATGTCGCGCGGCTCGCTGCGGCGGTGTTCGTGCTCGTCGTCGCCGGCGCCGTCGCGTCCGAGCACGACACCGTGCTCGACAACCTCGGCGCCGTGCTCGGCGCGGTCATCGCACTCAACGTCGACAGCGCTCGCGATCAGCTTCACCGATCTCCAAGCTCGCCCGCCTCGGCGACCGGCAGGCGACCGCGATCGCGCTGGAGCTGGGGATCCACAACGCGACGCTCGCCGATCGCGGTCGGCAGCGCGCTCGCGACCGAGCTGACGGTCCCCGCCGCCGTCTACGGCTCCGTCATGTTCGTCAGCGGCGGACTGTTCGCGCGCGTGATGTATCGCCGCAACGCGGCGGCGACGTACGCCTAGCCGTCGGCGAGCAGCGAGACGTTGTACTCGTGCAGCTTGCGGTTGCCGCCGTCGCGGCGGGCGAGCGGGAGCGGGGCGGACGCGCGGGTCCTCGCCGGCAGCGCCTCCACGTACGCGAGGTCCTCGCGCAGGATCGCGGCGGCGCGGACGCCGTCGAGCGGCTCGCCGTGGCCGGGCACGACCACCGTCGCCTGCTCGACGAGCGGCTCCAGCCGGCGCAGCGTCGCGAGGTAGCCGTCGAGCGAGCCGCCGGCGACAGCTCGGGGATCTCGCCCGGGGAGAGGTAGTCGCCGCACGACGAGCACGCCGGCCCAGGGGATCCAGATCGCCGTGCCGTCGGACGTGTGGCCGTCGGCCGGGTGCAGCTCCAGCTCCCGCTCGCCGAGCGCGCAGTAGCCGGGCACCGGCAGCGCCTGCACGCCCGGCAGCGACAGCGGCGCCGGGACGCTCGATCAGTACTGCTCGTCGAACTCGCGCAGCTCGCGCTGGGCGGCGCCCGGCTCGGCCGCGAGCCGCGCCGCGGTCGTCTCGCCGCAGCCGATCGAGCGCCTCGCGGGAACGCGTAGCGGCCGAGCAGGTGGTCCCAGTCGGCGTGCGTGGCGAGCAGCCCGGAGATCGGCGAAGCCCGCCTGCTCCAGCAGCGCCGGCAGCGCCTCCAGCTCGTCGGGGAGGATCGGCGAGTCGATCAGGAACGCCTCGTCGCCCGAGCGCACCGCGGTGCAGGTCGTCTTCCAGATCGCGCCGATGGCGACGATCGACGTCCTCGTGGACGGCGATCGGCGCGCATGCGCGGCGAGCCCGGCTACGAGAGCCCGAGCAGCTCTGACGGCCTCGCGGAGGGTCTTGACCTCGAGGTCCGGTCTCTTCTGGCCCGACTCGAGCTGCTGTCTCGTGCGGTTGACCCAGACGACCGGGATCTTGGCCTTCAGGCACGGCTCGACGTCGTGGTGGTAGCTGGAGGCGATGTGGACCCAGCCCCTCTTGCTGCCGACGCGGCGCTCGCACTCCTTGAAGTGCGCCGGGTCCGGCTTGTAGGAGCGGACCTGCTGGGCGGTGACGACGAGGTCGAAGTCGTGCGGGATGTGGCGGCGCGTGAGGCCGAGCAGCTTGTCGTCGATGTTCGCGATCAGCCCGAGGCTGATTCTCTGCTTCGCGAGTCTCTGCAGGACCGGGTTGGTCTCTTTGAAGGCCGGCCAGCGCTGGCACCGAGTCGGGCAGGAAGCCGCAGCGCGAGGGCTCCAGCGGCCAGCCGAGCTCCTCGGCGATCTGGACGGCCGTGCGGCGCAGCACCTCGGCGTAGAGCTCGTACGAGCCCGCCTGGATCTGCTGCTGGATCGAGTGGAAGAGCGGGATCAGCGCGTCGCGGTCGATCGTGAAGCCGTCGCGCTCGGCCTCCTTGCTGAACGCGTCGTAGGCGCCCGTCTCCCAGTCGATCAGGGTGCCGTAGACGTCGAATGTGACGAACGTGACGTTCTTGGGAAGCGGCATCGGCCGCGCATTATGCCTCGCAAGGGCGGCTGTCGACGCGCTGCGACGGCGCGTCGGGTATCGTGCCGCGCCGCGATGGACCTTCTCGAGTACCAGGGCAAGCAGCTGTTCGCCCGGCACGGCGTCCCCGTGCCGACCGGCACGCCCGCCACGACCGTCGAGGAGGCCGTCGCCGCCGCCGACGAGATCGGCTACCCCTGCGTCGTCAAGGCGCAGGTGCTGATCGGCGGCCGCGGCAAGGCCGGCGGCATCAAGCTCGCCAAGGACCGAGCGGAGGCGAGGCAGCACGCCACCGACGATCCTCGGCATGGACATCAAGGGCCTCACGGTCCACGAGGTGTGGATCGAGGCCGCGTCGGACATCGCCGAGGAGTACTACGCGTCGATCGTCTTCGACCGCGCCGCGAAGGCTCCCGCTGGTGATGCTCTCGACGCAGGGCGGGATGGACATCGAGGAGGTCGCCGAGAACGACCCGGACGCGATCGCGACGCCTCCACGTCGACCCGCTGCTCGGCTTCCAGGACTTCCACGGCCGCCGGCTCGCCTTCGAGGCCGGCGTCGACGCCGACGTGATCCGCCCGGTCGGCGCGATGCTCGCCAAGCTCTACGAGGCCTTCGTCGCCGAGGAGGCGATGCTCGTCGAGGTCAACCCGCTGATCGTCACGCCGCGACCGCGAGGTGCGCGCGCTCGACGCGAAGGTCACGCTCGACGACAACTCGCTCTTCCGCCACCCCGACAACGCGGCGCTGCGCGACCCCGCGCGCCGAGGACCCGCAGGAGCAGATGGCGCACGAGCGCGGCCTCACCTACGTGAAGCTCGACGGCAACATCGGCATCCTCGGCAACGGCGCCGGGCTCGTGATGTCGACGCTCGACGTCGTCGCCCAGCGCCGGCGGCGCGCCCGCCAACTTCCTCGACGCGGGCGGCGGCTCGAAGGCCGAGGCGATCGTCAGCGCGGTCGAGGTGATCCTCTCCAACCCGAAGGTCAGCGCGGTGCTGTTCAACATCTTCGGCGGCATCACGCGCTGCGACGAGGTCGCCAAGGGCCTGATCGAGGCGTTCGACGTAGTCAAGCCGACGGTCCCGTTCGTCGTGCGCCTCGACGGCACCAACGACGTGGAGGGCCGCGAGCTGCTCGCCGAGGCGCACCTGCCGAACGTGCCACCGAGACGACGATGGACGAGCGCCGCCGCGAAGGTCGTCGAGCTGGCCGCGAGGCGGGAGCGCGCATGAGCATCCTCGTCGACAACGACACGCAGCTCGTCGTCTCCGGCATCACCGGCCGCGAGGGCACCTTCCACGCGACTCAACAACAAGCGCTACGGCACGCAGGTCGTCGCCGGCGTGACGCCCGGCAAGGGCGGCCAGGACGTCGAGGGCATCCCGGTCTTCAACACGTTCCACGACGCGGTCGACGAGACCGGCGCGAACACGGCGATGATCTTCGTCCCGCCGCGCTTCGCCGCCGACTCGATCCTCGAGGCCGAGGACGCCGGCATCAGACTGATCATCGCGATCACCGAGGGCATCCCCGCGCACGACGAGCTGCGCGTCTACAACCACCTCGAAGCGCAACCCGGACGTGCGGCTGGTCGGCCCGAACTGCCCCGGCATCCTGTCGCCCGGCAAGGCCAACGTCGGCATCATCCCGGCGTCGTTCTTCAAGCAGGGCAACGTCGGCGTCGTCTCGCGCTCGGGCACGCTGACCTACCAGATCGGCAACGAGCTGGCCCAGCGCGGCTTCGGCAACTCGCTCGATCGTCGGCATCGGCGGCGACCCGGTCCCGGGCTCCTCCTTCATCGACATCATCGCGCTGTTCGAGGCCGACCCGGAGACCGAGCTGATCGTGATGTGCGGCGAGATCGGCGGCTCCGCCGAGGAGGAGGCCGCCGAGTACATCGCGGCCAACGTCTCCAAGCCGGTCGTCGCCTACATCGCCGGCTTCACCGCGCCGCCCGGCAAGACGATGGGCCACGCCGGCGCGATCGTCTCCGGCACCGCCGGGCACCGCCGCGGCGAAGGCCGAGGCGCTCGAGGCCAAGGGCGTCCGCGTCGGCCGCACGCCGACCGAGGTGGCCGAGCTCGCCATGCAGATGCTGTCGGCCTGACGCCCGCCGCCCGCGTTACGTACTCTGAGCGGCATGGCTTCCGAACCCGCTCCGATCTCCTTCGCCCGCGGCGCGCCGTCGCTCGACATCGTCGACGTCGACGGCCTGCGCGCCGCCGCTGACCGCGCCTTCGCAGAACGACCCCGCCGGGACGACCGCCTACGGCACGTCGATCGGCTACAGACCGCTGCGCGCGTGGATCGCCGAGCGGCACGGCGTCGCGCCCGAGCAGGTGATCGTCACGAACGGCTCGATGCAGGCCGACGCGTTCCTGTTCGAGGCGCTGGTCGAGGAGGGCGACGTCGTCGTCGTCGAGAAGCCGACGTACGACCGCACGCTGCTGTCGCTGCGCTCGCGCGGCGCCGAGCTGCGGCCGGTCGACCTGCACGAGGACGGGGTCGACGTGGCGGGCGTCGAGGCGCTGATCGCCGCCGGCGCAGACGCCGCGCCTCGCGCACCTGATCCCGAACTTCCAGAACCCCGCCGGCTACACGCTGTCGCTGAAGAAGCGCCACCAGCTCGTGACGCTCGCGGCCGAGCACGGCATCACGATCTTCGAGGACGACCCCTACGTCGAGCTGCGCTTCAGCGGCGAGTCGCTGCCGACGATGCTGTCGCTCGACGCCGCCGACAGAGTCGTCTACGCGTCGTCCTTCTCGAAGACCGTCTGCCCGGGCATCCGCGTCGGCTACCTCGTCGGCCCGGAGAAGCTGATCGCGCGGATCGCGAAGCTCGCGACGAACACCTACATCTCGCCGAACATGGTCGCCCAGTCGATCGTCAACGAGTTCTGCCGCGGCGGCGCGGCGTTCGAGCGCTCGATCGAGACGGTCAAGGACGCGCTGGCGCGAGCGCGCGTCGGCGCTGTCCGCGGCGCTGCGCGCGCGAGCTGCCCGAGGCGCGCTTCGTCGAGCCGCAGGGCGGCTACTTCCTGTGGGTCGAGATGCCCGAGGGCACCGACGGCGACGCGCTGTTCGCGGCCGCCGCCGAGCGCGGCGTGCAGATCGTCAAGGGCACGGACTTCCTGCTCGAGGGCGGAGAGAACGCCTTCCGGCTGGCGTACTCGGGCGTGACGGTGGAGCAGATCGAAGAGGGCGTCGCGCGGTTGGCCGACGCCGTTCGGTCGCTTGGGCGTCGCTGCCTGAGCGTTCTTGGCGGGCGGGTCCTGCCCGCTCCGGGCGGGCGCACACCGGCCTTCGGCCGGCGCACGTCCGTCCTCACGGCCACCCGCCCGAACGTCGTCTTTTGCAGCCGCGCCCCGAGCCGCACCCGCCGTGCTCGGCGTCTTTCGCGCAGTGGGCGCGAGCCTGTCGCGGCGTTCGCTGGCCTGCGCCACCGCTCGCGGGCCCGGCCCTGGCATCTGACGGTCTGCTCGCCGGGCCTGGGCCGCGTCGACAACGCAGGACGTATGGCCGGGCACAGCCACGCCTGGGCTCGGCCGAGCCCCGACGTGGCCGTGCCCGGCCCCACAGCCCGTCGTTGTCGACCAGGTCAGACCCTCAGCGAGCAGCCCGTGAGATGCCACGGGCCGGGCTCGCGAGCTGTGGCGTCGGCGGTGAGCCATGCGAGCAGCGGCGGTGCGGCGCGAAGAAGCGCCGATCGGGCGGGTGGCGGGGAGGACGGACGTGCGCCGGCCGGAGGCCGGTGTGCGCCCGCCCGGACCCGACAGGACCCGCCCGCCAAGAACGCTTAGCGGCCGTACCGATCGCGGCCCAAGACGAGCTGTCTCGGGAGCGCGGTGCGCGGCGGCGGTGAGGGATCGGCGGTCACGGAGACCGTCTCGGCGACAGAGCGCGTCAGGACGTGCTCGCCGTCGGCGGACGCGACGGTGATGTGGTCGTCGTCGATCGCGGCGACCGTGCCGTCGAGGCCGGGCTCGACGCCGCTGTCCTTGAGGTAGTGGAGGAGGTCCTCGGCCTCGTTCTCGAAGCGCAGGATTCTGACGCGCGCGCCCTCGGCGCAGTCGGCGAGCGGGACGCCGAGGATGCGCTCGCCGACGTTGATCGGGTGGCCGTGCGGGCAGGTCGTGGCGTCGCCGATGGCGGCCTTGACGTACTCCTCGAAGCGCGGGGACATCGCGTGCTCCATGCGCTCGGCCTCCTCGTGCACGTCGTCCCACGGGACGCCGACGACGTCGGTGAGGAAGCGCTCGATCAGGCGATGGCGGCTCGTGATCTCCTCGGCGTGCGGCTCTGCCGTGCTCGGTGAAGGAGATCGCGCGGTCTTCGCCGCGCGTGATGTAGCCGTCTCTCTCGAGCCGCCCGACCATCTCGTGGACCGTCGGCGCTGACAGCTGCATGGCTCGCGCGAGGTTGGCGCCGGTCATCGGCAGGCCCGCCTCGTAGAGCCAGAAGAGCATCTGGAGGTACTCCTCCTCCGCGACCGTGGCATGCTCGTGCGACACGGCTCGGATCGTAATGGTTTTGCTCGCGGCGCTACGATCGCTCGCGCCGTGGCGCTTCCGCTCAGACCTCCGCTGACCCCGCAGCTCGCGCGCTCGAAGGCGACCGCTTCCGGACGGCGAGGGCTGGGCCTACGAGCCGAAGTGGGACGGCTTCCGCGCGCTCGCGTTCGTCGACGGGGACGAGCTGGTCGAGCTGCAGTCGCGCAGCGGCAGACCGCTCGGGCGCTACTTCCCGGAGCTGACCTTTCCCGCCGGCCGCTACGTGCTCGACGGCGAGATCGTGATCGACGGCGAGGGCGGCCTGCAGGACTTCGACGCGCTCTCGAACCGCATCCACCCGGCCGCCTCGCGGATCGAGAAGCTGAGCGTGGAGACGCCGGCGCGCTTCGTCGCGTTCGACCTGCTGGCGCGCGAGGACGAGTCGCTGCTGGAGCTGCCGTTCTCCGAGCGCCGGGCGGCGCTGGAGGCGTTCCCGTTCGCGGCGCCGGTGGAACTGACGCCGTGCGTCGAGCACTGCGGCCGAGGCGGAGAGATGGCTGCGCACGGCGGAGGGCGTGATCGCGAAGCAGCTCGACGCGCCCTACCAGCCGGGCAGACGCGACGGGATGGCGAAGATCAAGCGCGTGCGCACGATCGACGCGGTCGTGATCGGCTGGCGGCCGGGCAAGGAGGAGCGCACCGTCGGGTCGCTGATCCTCGGCCTCTACGACGAGGACGGCGAGGTCCGCACCGTCGGGCACACGTCCGGCCTGAAGGCGGCCGAGAGACGCGAGCTGGTCGACAGACTCGCGCCCTACGCGACCGGCGAGCACGGCAGCGCCGACCCGAGCCGCTGGAAGAGCGACAAGGAGCTGGAGTGGGTCGCGCTGCGCCCCGAGCTGGTGATCGAGATCGCCTTCGACCACGTCAGCGGCCGCCGCATCCGGCACGGCTCGAAGCTGCTGCGCTGGCGCGAGGACAAGCCGCCGCGGGAGTGCTCGATGGAGCAGTTGCTCTCGTGAGCTGAGCGCGCCGCACGAACGCGCAAGTGTTCCGTGCAATTTCCTTGCTGTAGACCGAGCAAATCCGCAGCCGTACGCTCGGCCCGTGTCCTCGAGAGGTCGCCGCACCCGCTCTCTCCTCTACGGACGGCTCCACGCGCAGATCGCCGAGCTGCGCGACGAGCTCGGCGGCCTTCCGGCTCCACTCGAGGCCCGGGCGATCTGGCACGACATCTGGCTCGACGAGACACACCACTCGACGGCGATCGAGGGCAACACACTGGTGTTGCAGCAAGTTCGACGGCTGCTCGACGAGGGTCGCGCGGTCGGCAACAAGGAGCTGCGCGAGTACATGGAGGTACGCGGATACGCGAACGCGGCCGAGTGGGTCTACCAGCACGGAGTCGAGCCAGAGGCGTGGTCCGGCGACAGGCTGCTCACGCTGACCGAGATCCGCCACGTCCACGCCCTCGCCCTCGGTCCCGTCTGGGACGTCGCGCCACATCGTGAGGCCGGCGACGACGAGCGGTCGGGCTCGTTCCGTCGTCACGACATCCAGGCTTTCCCCGACGGGATGAAGCCGCCGTCGTGGACAGACGTCCCGATGCGCATAGACGACTGGCTCGCCGATGCGCAAGCGCTGCGCGAGCTCGACGCGCCGAACGTGCCCGCAGAACTGGCGTGGCTGCATGCACGCTTCGAGCAGATCCATCCGTTCCTTGACGGCAACGGGCGCGCCGGGCGGCTGCTGCTCAACCTGCTGCTCGTGCGGCTGGGCTACCCGCCGGCGATCATCCGAAAGGGGGATCGCGAGCGGTACCTGGCCGCGCTCCGCCGTGCGGACGACGGCGACTGCGGCCCGCTCGGAGAGTTCCTCGCACGCACGATCCTCGACAACCTCCATCGCTTCGTTGTGCCCGCCGTCGCCGGTCCCGCCCGGCTCGTCCCGCTTCCAGCGCTCGCGACCGATCGGCTGTCCGCGAACGCGCTACGGGTCGCGGCGGTGCGCGGACGCCTGAGGGCCGTCAAGGAGCGGGACGGCTCCTGGCGCAGCTCGCGCGCGTGGGTCGACGAGTACGTCGCGACGCGCTACAGACGCGAGGGCTGAGCAGTTCGAGTGCTGTACCTCTGCAGCACGCCATAGGTGGCAGGATGCCGGAGGTGAGCGCCTCCCCCGCCCGCGCGCCGGTCCTCGTCGCCCCCGCCGCCTTCGCGGGGACGCTGCGGGCGCCCGAGGTCGCGGCGGCGCTCGCGCGCGGCTTCGAGGCCGGCGGCTGGCCCGTCGACCCGTGCCCGTTGGCGGACGGCGGCGCCGGCACGCTCGAGGTGCTGCTGCCGGCGCTCGGCGGCGAGACGGCCGCGGTGGAGGTCGACGGGCGGTCGGTCGGGATCGGCTCGATCGAGGACGGCGGGACGGCGATCGTGGAGCTGCGCACGGTGCTGGAGGACGGCGCGCGCTCGAGCGCGGCCGTCGGCGAGCTGCTGCTGGCGGTCGACGCCACCGGCGCCGAGGTCGTGCTCGCCGCGGCGGGCGACGTCGCGGCGGCCGACGGCGGCGCCGGTGCGGGCGAGGCGATCGTGCGCGGCGGCGGGCTGCGCGCACGGCTCGTGCTGCTGTGCGACGTGCGCACGGCTGATGCGCGCGGCGTCGCATGGGGCGGCACGGGCGGTGGGCTCGCGGGCGCGCTCGCCGAGCGGTGCGGCGCACGGCTGGAGAACGGGGCGGCGTTCGTACTCGAGCAGCTCGGCTTCGACGCGCGCATGCGCGCCGCGCGCGCGGTGATCGTCGGCGAGGGCCGGCTCGACCTCGGCACGCTCGCCGGCAAGGCACCGGGCGAGGCCGCCACGCGCGCGCGGCAGGCGGGCGTCCCCTGCTTCGCCGCCGTCGGCTCGCGCACGCTCGACGCGTTCGGCGCGCGCATCCTCGACCTGCAGCAGGTGCTGGAGGCCGGCGACGCGAAGGCGCTCGAGGCGGCCGGGCGGCGGCTGGCGGCGTTGGTGTAGCGTCGCGCGCCTCCCATGCCCCCGCTGCCGCGCCCCCAGCTCCCGCTTCCCTCCCAGCTGCGGCGCGCCGTCGTCGTCGGCGCCGGCTCGTTCGGGACCGCGGTCGCGGTGCTGCTCGCGCGCGGCGGGATGCGCACGACGCTGCAGACGCGCACGCGCGAGCAGGCCGACGCGCTGACCGAGGCGCGCGAGAACCGCGAGTACCTGCCCGGCGTCGAGCTGCCGCGCGAGCTGCGGATCGAGCCGACGGCGAACGGGCTCGCGCGCGCGGAGCTGGTGTTCCTCGCCGTCCCCTCGCTCGGCCTCGGCGAGGTGATCGCCGGACTGGAGCAGGCGGGCATGACGCGCCGCGCCGCCGTCGTGTCGCTCGCGAAGGGGCTCGTGCCGCCCGACGGGACGCCGCCGACCGCGCTGCTGCGCGCGCGCTTCGGCGCCGCGCGCGTCGCCTGCATCGGCGGTCCGGCGCACGCGCAGGAGATGGTCGCGCACGGCGCCGGGCTCGTCGCCGCGTCCGACGACGAGGCGCTCGCCGGGCAGCTCGCGGCGATGTTCATCCGCGCGGGCGTCGTCTGCGAGCAGTCGAACGACCCGGTCGGCGTCGAGCTGGCGGGCGCCGCCAAGAACGCCGCCGCGCTGGCCGCCGGCGCGACGGAGGCGCAGGGGCTCAACGCCGCCGGCGCCGCCGCCGGCCACATCTTCGCCGAGGTGTGGCGCTACGCCGAGCGGCTCGGCGCGCGGCCGGAGTCGATGATCGGGCTCGCCGGCACCGGCGACCTCGTCGCGACGGCGCTCGCGCCGCAGAGCCGCAACCGGCGCGCGGGCGAGCTGCTCGCACAGGGCGTGCCGGCGAGCGAGATCCCGGCGCAGATCGGCCAGGCCGTCGAGTCGCTCGAGTCGGTCCCGCTGCTCGCGCGCGCGCTCGCCGGCGCGGGGATCGACGCGCCGGTCAATGACGCGCTGCGGCGCCTGATCGCCGGCGAGCTGCCGCTCGACGAATGGGTCGCGCTCGTGCGCGCGACGGTCCCCCCGCCGGCGCGCTGGCGGCGGCCGGTGCGGCCGGGCGCAGGACAACGCGCATGGGAGCGCGTGCGCGGATGGCTCGGCGCTAGACGGGATCCGGGGTAGCGCCCGCGTCGGGCGTCGTGCCCGCGCTGCGCCACAGCGGCACGCCGAAGGCGATCAACCGCAGCTGCTTCTCGGAGCGCCGGAC
Organism: uncultured Actinomycetes bacterium; assembly: GCA_963812435.1. Classification (GTDB taxonomy): domain Bacteria; phylum Actinomycetota; class Thermoleophilia; order Solirubrobacterales; family Solirubrobacteraceae; genus Conexibacter. Next base: position 732,423 of record CAWEUZ010000002.1, on the reverse strand, counting down.
GATCTCCCGCTCGACCTCGGGTCGCCCGCTCGGCGCCTCGACGATCTCCTCCGCGGTCGAGACCATCGTGTTGACGATCAGCGTCGCGAACATCCCGAGGTCCTCGGTGCTCCAGCCGTCGAGGTAGGGGAAGCGCGCGAGGTCGGTCGCCAGCTCGCTGCTGAAGAGGCGGATCTCGGTGCGAATCGCATGGCGCAGGACGGGGTCGCCGCTCGACCGCTCGCGCGCGACGAAGCGGAAGTGCAGGCGGTGCGCGTGCACGTGCCGCACGAGGATCTCGACCGAGCTGCGGATCACATCGCCGTAGGGGAGCGGGTCGGAGCGGGCGTCGCGGATCATCGCGCGCAGGGTGCGGAAGGAGTCGTCGATGAGCACGAGCCCGAGCTCCTCCATCGACTCGAAGTGGCGGTAGAACGCGGTCGGCACGACGCCCGCCTCGCGCGCGACCTCGCGCAGGCCGAGGCTGCCGAAGCTCTTGCTCGCCAGCAGCCTCAGGGCCGCGTCGAGCAGGGCGACCCGCGTGCGCTCCTTCTGCTCGCGCCGCGTGATCGGTGTCGGTCTGTTCACCGAAGCGGTGTGCTCCATGTCACAGATCCTACCTGGACATTCGCCAGAGCATCTCCTAGTCTGTGCACAAGTGTTCACTCAAAGCCCACAGCGCTTCGCCCGCCGTCTGCTCGACTCGCCGCTCGCCGGGGCGCTCACGACGCCCCACGGCGTCGACCGCTACGTCGAGCTCGTGCGGCCCGCCTTTTCGCTGCGCGAGGTGCGCGCCGAGGTCGTCGCCGTGCGCCGCCCGACGCCGCGCAGCGTGACGCTGACGCTCCGCCCCAACGACAACTGGCAGGGCTTCCGCGCCGGCCAGTTCGTCCGCCTCGGCACGGAGATCGACGGCGTGCGCCACACGCGCACCTACTCGCCCGCCTCCTCCGCCCACGTCGGCGACCTGCTCGAGCTGACCGCGCACGCGCAGCCCGACGGCGCGGTCTCGCCGTACCTGCGCTCCAGCGCGCGTCCCGGCATGGTCGTCTCGCTCTCGCAGGCCGAGGGCGACTTCGCGCTGCCCGACGAGCGCCCCGACGCGCTCCTGCTGATCAGCGGCGGCAGCGGCATCACGCCCGTGATGTCGATGCTGCGGACGCTGTGCGAGGAGGGCCACGCCGGCCCGGTCGCGTTCCTGCACTACGCACGCGACGCGCACGACGTCGCCTACGCCGACGAGCTGACGGCGCTCGCCGCGCGCCACCCGAACGTGCGCCTGCTGCACGGCTACTCGCGCGGGGCGCGCACGGGCGAGCTGCGCGGGCGCTTCGAGCGCGCGCACGTGCGCGCGGCGGGGATCGACCCGGCCGCGGCGCTGACGTTCGCCTGCGGTCCGACCGGGCTCGTGGAGGCGGTGCGCACGACGTGGGCGCAGGACGCGCTGGACGAGCGCCTCTACGTGGAGCAGTTCGCGCCGCCGGCGCCGGCGCGCGTGGACGCGGACGGGCTCGTCGCCGGAAGCGTGCGCTTCGCGCGCAGCGGACGCGAGGCCCCGAGCACGGGCGCGCCGCTGCTCGACCAGGCCGAGGCCGCGGGCCTCACGCCGAAGTCCGGCTGCCGCATGGGCATCTGCCACACCTGCACCTGCCGCAAGCTCGAGGGCGCCGTGCGCGACGTCCGCACCGGCGAGGTCTCGACCGCGCCCGACGAGCTGATCCAGATCTGCGTCAACGCGCCCGTCGGCGACGTGACGCTCGACATCTAACGAGGGAGCCGCGCCCATGAGCACCACACCGCCGCAGCTCACCCCCGAGCAGCTCGACGCGCTCGGCCGCGAGCTCGATGCGATCCGCGAGCGCGTGATCGCCGACCTCGGCGAGCGCGACGCCGGCTACATCCGCCGCGTCATCAAGGCGCAGCGCGGGCTGGAGATCGGCGGCCGCGCCCTGCTCGAGCTCGGCTTCCTGCCGCCCGCCTGGCTCGCCGGAACGACGGCACTGTCGCTCTCCAAGATCCTCGACAACATGGAGATCGGCCACAACGTGATGCACGGCCAGTACGACTGGATGAACGATCCGGCCGTCAACGGCCACGCGTTCGAGTGGGACAGCGCCTGCCCGTCGGAGCAGTGGCGCCACTCGCACAACTACATGCACCACACGCACACGAACATCCTCGGCAAGGACCGCGACATCGGCTACGGCGTGCTGCGGATGTCGGAGGACCAGAGATGGCATCCGTACTACCTCGGCAACCCGGTGTACGCGACGCTGCTGGCGCTGTTCTTCCAGTGGGGCGTCGCGCTGCACGACCTCGAGGTCGAGCAGCTGAACACCGGCAAGGCGTCGTGGAAGGACAAGGGCGAGATGCTGCAGGCGATCTGGAAGAAGGGCCGCCGGCAGGCGCTGAAGGACTACGCGCTGTTCCCGCTGCTCGCCGGCCCCGGCGCGCCGTTCACGTTCACCGGCAACCTGACCGCGAACGCCGTGCGCAACGTGTGGGCGTTCATGATCATCTTCTGCGGCCACTTCCCCGAGGGCACCCACGAGTTCACCGAGGAGGAGACCGAGGGCGAGTCGCGCGGGCAGTGGTACGTGCGGCAGCTGCTCGGCTCGGCGAACCTCACCGGTGGCCAGCTCTTCCACATCATGAGCGGCAACCTCAGCCACCAGATCGAGCACCACCTGTTCCCCGACCTGCCCGGCGCACCGCTACGGCGAGCTGGCCGTCGAGGTCAGAGAGATCTGCGAGCGCTACGGGCTGCCGTACAACGCCGGGCCGCTGCACAAGCAGTTCGGCAGCGTCGTGAAGAAGATCTGCAAGCTGGCGCTGCCGGGGCGCGGCGGCGGGGAGCAGCCGCAGGAGCCGCCGGTCGAGCTGAAGCCGCGGACGCGGCGCGACGGCGAGCGGCTGCCGGTCGCCGCTTAGCCTCGCTCGGCCAGCGTGGTGACGACGGCCTCGTAGACGCCGGCGCCATACGTGCCCTCGGCGACGCGCACGTTCTCGCGGCCGGCGATCGCCTCGCGCAGCGTCGGGTCCTTGGCGAGCGCGTTGCCGACGAACCAGAACGCGCCGACGGCGGCGGCCGCGCCGAGGTCCTCGCGCGAGTCGCCGACGGCGATGCACTCGTCGGCGACGTAGCCGCGGATCTGCATGTGCCGCGCGACCGCGCCGGCCTTCGAGGCCGACCGCGGGACGAGGTGGTAGGCGCGCACGAGCGGCAGCGCGGCGAGGTCGGCCGAGCGCGAGCGCACGACGCCGTTGTCGACCAGGCGCAGGTGCCCGTGGCCGGCCTCCTCCAGCAGCGCGTCGACCTCGGGCGCGTCGACGAGGCCGCGGAAGAGGTGCGAGACGTCGCGGTTCGTGTGCCACGGCGCGTGGTACTCAAGCCGCCCGCTGTACTCCGAGAGCAGCAGGGCGGGCGCCCCGGACGCCTCGATCTGGTCGTGGATCGTCATCCCCTCGGCCGTCGGCTCCAGCCCGCCCGTCAGCCACTCCAGCTCGCCATCGACGACGAGCCCGGAGCCGGCCTCGAAGATGTACGCCGTCTGGCCGAGCAGGCGCGCGTCCTCCATCACCTGCGCCTGCCGGCGACCGGAGAAGATCACGACCTCGACGTCGGCGCGGTGGCACGCCTGCAGCGCACGCACGGCGTCGAGGCTGAAGCCGCCGTCGGCGTCGCGCAGCAGCGAGGCGCCGGGGCCGAGCAGGGTGCCGTCGAGGTCGACGTAGACGCAGCGCATCGCCCGCAGTCTGCCGGGTCGTGCCGGCGCCCGCGGCGCCGCGGCAGGAGAGGAGCACGTCGCCGCAGAACTCCACAGCAGTCCGTATTTCGTTCAGATGGCCGCGGGAGGTCACAGTGGAAAGAGGTTTCTTCGGTTCCTTGTTCGACTTGTCGTTCACGTCGTTCGTGACGACGAAGCTCGTCAAGGTGCTCTACGTCCTGAGCCTCGTGCTCCTCGCGATCGCATACGTCGTGATCGCGATCGCGTTCTTCACGTCGGGCAGCGACTCCGTGACGATCAGCGACAGCGGAACGCTCGAACGGCACAGCGGGGGCAACACCGGGCTCGGCCTGCTGTGGCTGTTCGTCCTCGGCCCGTTGCTGCTGTTCTTCTACACGCTCTTCTACCGCGTGATGTTCGAGCTGATCATCGTGCTCTTCCGCATCTTCGAGAACACGCGCGACCAGCTTGCCGCGACGCGCGCAATGCTGCCGGGAGGGGCTGCGCCGAACGGCGGCGAGACGCCCGTCGTACCGGTCTGAGCGACCGAGCGCCCGCGGGCGCGTAGCATCGAGGCGATGGCCGTCGCCCGCCCACGCATCGAACCCGATCCGTGGGCGGAGCTGCTCGCGCGCGGCCGAGCCGACGAGCGGCTCGTGCACGAGTCGACGGTCGAGCCGCGCGCCGGGCATGCCGTCCCGATCCCCGGCGAGCTGCACCACGAGCTGCGCGCGGCGCTCGAGCGTGTCGGGATCGCGGCGCTGCACACGCACCAGGAGGACGCGCTGCTGGCGGCGATGGACGGGCCTTTGATCGTGACCACGGGCACCGCCTCCGGCAAGTCGCTGTGCTTCAACCTGCCGACGCTGCAGCAGCTGCTCGTCGACCCGCGCGCGCGCGCTCTGTATCTGTATCCGACGAAGGCGCTGGCGCAGGACCAGGCGCGCGCGCTGGCGGCGCTGAGACTGAGACGGGTCCGCCCGGCGATCTACGACGGCGACACGCCGCAAGCCGAGCGGCGAGCGATCCGCGCGAGAGCGAACGTCGTCCTGACGAACCCCGACATGCTGCACGTCGGGATCCTCCCCAACCACCGCGCTTGGGGGGACTTCCTCTCCAACCTCGCAGTGGTGGTGGTGGACGAGGCGCACGTGTACCGCGGCGTGTTCGGCTCGCACGTCGGCAACGTGCTGCGGCGGCTGCGGCGGATCGCCGCCGGCTACGGGACCGAGCCGCGCTTCCTGCTCGCGAGCGCGACGGTCGCCAACCCGGTCGAGCTGGCGGAGCGGCTCACGGGCCTGGAGGACATCGCCCTGATCGACCGCGACGGCGCGCCCTCCGCCGGTCGGCGCGTGGCGATGTGGAACCCGCCGATGCTCGACGAGGCGCTGGGCGTGCGCGCATCCGCGCTGAGCGAGGCGGCCGACCTGTTCGCCGACCTCGTGCGCGCCGGCGCGCGCACGATCTGCTTCATCAAGTCGCGCAAGGCGGTGGAGATCATCCTGCGCTCGGCGGAGGCGCGGCTGCGCAGCGGCGACCGGCCCGAGCTCGCCGAGCGCATCGCGCCGTACCGCGCCGGCTACACGTCGCAGCAGCGGCGCGAGCTGGAGGAGCGGCTCACGCGCGGCGACCTGCTGGGCGTCGTGGCGACCGACGCGCTGGAGCTGGGGATCGACATCGGCGAGCTCGACGCGGCGATCTGCGTGACGTTCCCCGGGACGGTCGCGTCGCTGAAGCAGATGTGGGGGCGCGCCGGGCGGCGCTCGCGCGGGCTCGCGGTGTACGTCGCGGGCGAGGACGCCTTGGATCAGTTCTTCTGCCGCCACCCGGACGAGTTCCTCGGGCGCCCGGTGGAGGCGGCGATCCTCGATCACGAGAGCGAGCAGATCCACGCCGCGCACCTGCTGTGCGCGGCGCATGAGGGTCCTTTGGCACCGGGCGAGGCGGACGTGCTGGGCGCCGGTTGGAGAGTCGCGGCGGAACGGCTCGTGAGCGCGGGGCTGCTGGTCGAGCGGCGCGGCGCGTTCCAGCTGCGCGCGCCGGAGGACTACCCGGCGGCGCGCGTGCCGCTGCGCTCCTCCTCGGCCGACACGTTCTCGCTGATCGACGCGTCGTCCGGCGAGATGATCGGCACGCTCGAGGCCGCGCGCGCGTTCTCGACCGTGCACGACGGCGCGGTGTACCTGCACCTCGGGCGCGCGTACGAGGTGGTGCAGCTGGACCTCGTCGGGCGGCGCGCGCTGCTGCAGCCGTTCGACGGCGACTGGTTCACGCAGCCCAAGCGCGAGACGATGACCGCGATCGAACGGCTGGTGGAGCGGCGCGAGGCGATGGGCGTGCAGCTGTCGTTCGGGAACGTCGTCGTGACGGAGGTCGTGACCGGCTACCAGCGCAAGTCGCTGGCCGACCACGAGCAGATCGACTTCCGCTCGCTGGACCTCCCCGAGACCGCGTTCAGCACGCAGGCGCTGTGGTACGAGCTGGACTCGCTGTCGGCGCTGGGCGCGGACGCCGCCTTCGGCGTGGACCGGCTGCTCGGCGCGCTGCACGCGACCGAGCACGCGCAGATCGCGGTGCTGCCGCTGCTGGCGATGTGCGACCGCTGGGACATCGGCGGGCTCTCCACGAACGCGCACCCGCAGACCGGCCGCCCGACGATCTTCATCTACGACGGCCATCCCGGCGGAGTCGGCATCACACGCGCGGGCTACCGCGGCTTCGAGCGGCTGGTCGGGGACGCCCACCGCCTGATCGCCGAGTGCAGATGCAAGCGCGGATGCCCCTCCTGCGTGCAGTCGCCGAAGTGCGGGAACCTCAACGAGCCGCTGTCGAAGGCAGGCGCGCTGGCGCTCCTGCAGCAGCTGCTTTCGGCCTGAGACGCACGAGATCCGGGCGCGAAGCCCGTGCAAGGCGGGTTTCAGGGCTTGGAGGACGATGCCGATAACCCGAATGTGGTGGAGATGGCTCGATCTGTTCGCGCCACTTCTCTCCTCCTCATGACTCTCGGAGTCGCGGCGCCGGCGCTGCCGGCCAGCACGGCAGCGGCGAATGCCGGCGGCGCGGCTCCGGGGGGTGAGGTCGTCAGTGGCAACCCGGCAGTGCCAGGCTCCGTCGGCGGCGCCGCTCCCGGCGCGACGCCCGCGCAGAGAGCCAGCAGCTCGCGCACCGGCGGTGCGCTCGCCGGCCACAAGCCGCCGCAGCCGAAGGTCGTGCCCAGAAAGGTCGCGCCGAAGGCCAGACAGCCGGTGGCGCAGGCGCCGGTCGTGACGACCGTCGCGGGCGCCTTCCCGCTGCAGGGCTCATACACGTTCGGCGGCGAGGACGCGCGCTTCGGCGCGGGTCGCCCCGGCCACATCCACCAGGGCCAGGACGTCGTCGCCGCGAGCGGCACGCCGATCGTGGCGCCCGTCGTCGGGACGGTGCTGTGGAAGTCGAACCAGCCGGGCGGAGCGGGGATCTACCTCGTCGTGCACGGCGCGGTCGACGGGCGCGACTACGTCTTCATGCACATCAAGCGCGGCACCGTGCTCGTGCGCGCCGGCGACGCGGTCGCGCAGGGTCAGCAGCTCGCGCAGGTCGGCGCGACCGGCGACGCGTCCGGTCCGCACCTGCACTTCGAGATCTGGGTCGGCGGCTGGTACGTCAGAGGCGGCGAGCCGGTCGACCCGCTGCCGCAGCTGCAGCGCTGGGCCGGGATCTAGCCGGCCGCCTCAGCGCGCGAGGGACGCAGGCGCCGCGTTGCGCCGGTGCATCAGCTTCGCGAACAGACCGCCGGTGACGACCATGAAGCCGCTGTAGACGGCGGCGGGGATCGTCACGGCCGGCGCGAGCGAGGCGCCGACGGCGATCGCGAGCGCTGCGTTGTGGATCCCGAGCTCGAGCGAGATCGCGGTCGCCTGCCGATCGCCGAGGCGGGCCAGCTTGGAGACGCCGAAGCTGATCGTCATGGCCGCGAGGTTGAGCGCCAGCGCGGCGCCAGCGACCTCTCCGAGATGGTCGAGCGCCCGCTGGTGCTCGGCGATCACGGCGCCCGCGACGACCACGAGGAAGGTGCCGATCGCAGCCTGCTTGATGCGCGGCCGCGCAGCTGCCACCTGTGCGGGCCAGCGGTGCGCGAGCGCCATCCCGGTCGCGACCGGGATCACGGTGACGAGCAGCACCCGCGCGACGATCCCGAGCATCGACACGTCGCCGACGAGCGCGCCGGCGTCGAAGTGGCGCTGTGCGAGCGCGAGCGCGAGCGGCACCGTGACGATCGCGGCCAGGCTGCTGATCGCGGTCATCGTGATCGACAGCGCCGTGTCGCCGCGCGCGAGGTGCGTGAGCATGTTCGCCATCGTGCCGCCGGGCGAGGTACCGAGAAGCACGAGTCCGACCGCGAGCGCGGGGCCGAGCGCGAACAGCTCCGCCATCCCGAAGGCGAGCGCCGGCGAGATCAGCGCGAGGTTGAGCATCCCGATCGCGATCGCGCGCGGGGCGGCGCGCACGCGCCGGAAGTCGGCGAGCGTCAACTCGAGCCCGAGGCTGAGCATGATCATCGCGAGCGCGGCGGGAAGCAGCAGCGTCGTGGCGAGCGAGTCCTCCATCGAGCGCCGATGGAGGACGCGGTGCGGCGGCTACGCCTCGACGGTGCGGGCGATCGAGAGCTGCTGGACGATCGCACCGCCGGCGAAGAGGACGATCGCGGCCTTGCCGCTCTTCGGGATCGCCCTGCCGGCGGCGAAGGTGGCGAACAGGTCGATCGCGTCGGCGAGCGTCGCGCCGAGCAGCCACGGCTTGAGCGGGCTGCCGCTGCGCTGTGCGGCGAGCGTGCCGAGCCCGAGCGCCATGTCGCGGGCGCCGACAGAGCGGAACAGCAGGGCGGTGGCCGGGCGCGCGGCCTCCTCGCCGCCGACCCAACCGGCGCCGACCTGAGACTGCGGCTTGGCGACGAGCGCCGCGCCGATCACGAGGCGACCGGCGGCGAGAGTGGTGAGGAGCGTGCGCGAGTTCATCGTGCGTCGATGCTAATCGCGCGCCGCGGTCGCGTGCGCCGGTGGGCAGGGGACCCGCGCTATCGTGGGCCCTCGATGAGCGTCGTCAAGATCAACGCGATCACCGTTCCGCACGAGCGCTTCGACGAGTTCGAGCGGCGCTTCGCCGCGCGGGCCGGGCGGGTCGAGGCGGCGGAGGGGTTCGAGGGGTTCGAGCTGCTGCGTCCGAACGACGAGCGCGAGGTGTGCCTGGTCATCACGCGCTGGCGCTCGGAGGACGACTTCCGCGCCTGGGTGGCGGGACCGGACTTCGCCGCGGGCCACGCGCAGCACCGCTCCGAGGGGCCGGTCGGGACGGCCAGCGAGGTCTGGTCGTTCGACGTGCTGGAGCGGCTCGAGGCGACCGCGCCGTCGTAGAGCCGACCGGGCCGGACCGGGTACCATGGCCCGTCTCGGCGAGATAGCTCAGTTGGTAGAGCACACGACTGAAAATCGTGGTGTCCCCGGTTCGAGTCCGGGTCTCGCCATCCTCTGATCCGGCTGCAAATCGGCCGAATCCCCCTCCTCGCCGGCCGGTGTCTGCCGCGCGTCTGCTGCCTCGATTTCGGCGTTGTGACCCGATGGTGACCCGATCAGGCCGTCGAGCTGATCGCGCGCCTGAGCGATGAGGCGGTCGAAGCTCGTGCCGTGGCTGCGGTCGACGCGCTGCTCCAACTGCGCGTAGACGTCCAGCGTCATCTTCGAGTCGGCGTGGCCGACCTGGCCCATGACCCACTTCACGTCGAAGTTGTTCGCCAGCAGTGCAATCGAGATGTACGTGCGTCGCAGCGCGTGCGGTGTGGTGTTGGGCAGCGGGGGAAGGCCCTTGGCGACGAGCTGCGCGCTGGCGGCCTCTGCCGCCTCCTTGACGATCTCGCCGACCCGCTGGCGGCTAATGCGCGCGCCGCTGAGGTTCGGGACGAGGTAGTCGTCGGGGCCGGTCGGCAGCCCGGCGCGGCGCAGCCGGTCGATGTGGACGATGACCGCCTCCACGAGGTCGGGCGTCATCTGCACCTCGCGGATGCCTGTCTCGGTCTTCGCGTCGGGGATGCGGAAGCGCGCGCCGTCCTTGTCGTGCAGGCGAACGTGACCGATCCGCATGTCGCACAGCTCGCTCACGCGCGGACCGCTGCGTCCGAGGATCTCGCACACGACGCGCCGGCCGACGTAGCCGCGCCCGACGTTCGCGTTGAGTCTGCGCAGGTGCCACGCGACCGTGCTTCTGGCGATGCCGAGCTGTTTCGCGATCTGCGCGGGACGCTTGCCCTGCGCGAGCAGGTGCGCGACGAGCCGCGTGGTCGGGCCGAGCTGCGCGAGCGGCGGCGCATCGGCCAGCGGCGCGTCCTGTGCGGTCGCAGCGTTCAGCAGGGCCGCCAGCTCGTCCATCTCAAGGAACGTGCGCTTCGGCTTCGGGACGCGCACGCGCATCCGCTTCCGGCGAGCCGGGTTGTGCTCGATGTGGCCGTCCTCGATCGCGTCATCGAGGATCGCGGCGAGCGTGTCGATCAGCTTGCGGAGCGAGGCCGGCGCGAGCGGGACCGCTCTCCGCCCGCGCGAGTCGCGGATGTCGGCGCCAGCGTCGAGCGCGGCGCGCAGCTCGCTCGCCTCGCGCAGCTTGTGCGCTTTGAAGGCGAGGCAGAGGTCCGCGTCGATCGCGTCCAGGCGGTGACGGCCGAAGAACGGCAGCAGGTGATTCGCGAGCCGCCAGCGGTAGTCGCCGATCGTGTTCGCCGCGATCTGCTTGTCGCCGAGCGCGCCGTCGATCTTCGCCTGGAGCCACCACGAGGCGTAGACGTGGAACGTTGGGATGGCGCTCTCTTCGCTCGCCGCCGCGAGCGCGGGCGGCGGCTCCGGCGGCGTCCAGACGCCGACGCGGATGCGCGCGAGAATGTTGCCCAGCTCCGTGCGCGCGGCAGGCTCGTCCCACCCGCCGCCGCAGCCGCACGCGCAGCCGGGCCGCTCGTGCAGGATCACCCGCTCGCGTCTGGAACCGATACGGACACGGAGGTAGAACGCGCGGCTGTCATCCGCCAGCGTGCGGACGAGGAGCGTGCCGGTCGGCAGCGGCGCCATCAGGCCACCTTCTCGCTGCCAACGACCGGCCACTGCGCGTACGGGATCAGTGGCGCTCGCCGCGTGTGTCTCCGCCCGCGTCTGCTCGCTCTCGACGCCGAGCGAGCCGGCGTTGATCCGACGCGCTCCAAGCGCTGCTCCAGCGTCGCGAGATCGAACCGAAGGCGTCCGCGCTCGCCGCCGAGCCGGACGGCACCGAGCTGCTCGGCATGCGCGTAGACCCAATCACGGTCGATGTCGAGGAGCTGCGCGATCGTCGTCGCATCCACGAAGCGAGCAGACGTGACGACCGGCTCGCGCTGAGCCTCGGCGAGCAGCGTCACCACGCGCTCCGCAATCCGCTCGATGTCCTCCGCGTCAAGCCCCACACCCCTTCTTCACGAAATCGTCCGGATTGTGCGAATCCAATCGCCGCGTCCCGCCCACCGCCTCGATCTGCGCCACCGCCTCCCTCCCCCTCCCCGCCGCCTTCCGCCTGTCCTTCTCCCAGCTCACAGCCCCGCCAGCCCGCTCGCGCCTCAGCCCCGCCACCCTCTGCCCGTTCCCGCCCTCCGCTTCTCCGACCATCCCCCGCTCCGCCCAGCCCGCCGCCCTGCCCCGCTCGTCCCACCACCGACCCGCTGTGCCCCTCGCACTCCTGCCAACCCGCTCCTGCACTTGGCCCAACCCATATTTGGGTTGGTCGAGGAAGGGGTCACCGGTGCGGAGCAGCGGTGACCCCTTCCTCGTTGCCAAGTGCCACGGGCGATTTGGCGGGGTGCGAGGGGCACAGCCCCCGACACTCGGTTCCGACTCGCCCGCTGAGTCGCCGGCAAAGTCGGAGCTGAGTGTCGGAGGCAGCGTCGGAAGTCGTCACGACGCGCGGCAGAGCATCGCCTCAGGAGCGCGCGAGGCGAGCTGGCGCTCGTAGACGGCCACCAGCTCGGCCAACGGAACCATAAGTCCGTCGCAGAGCTTGAGCATCACGCGCAGCGTCGGGTTGATCTCGCCGCGCTCGACCGCGCCTACGTAGTTGCGGTGCAAGCACCCGCGAAAGCCCAACTCCTCCTGAGAGAAGCCGCGCCGCGCACGCAGCTCGCGTACCGCCGCTCCGAAGGCCAACCGATGCCGCCGAGCATCCTCGTCTCTGTCGTCCATCGAGGCTCCCTTGCCAATCGCTCACTAGCAGGACCAATCAGTCCTGTAGGAGGACTTATAAGTCCTTGCGAGCCAGAACGCAAGTCCGAAGGCTGCCGCGCGTGGACGATCCACTTCCGATCTTCGCCGCGAACCTCCGCCGCCTCCGCGAGCAGCGCGGCCTGTCTCAGGAGGCGCTCGCGCTGCGCTGCGACATGGACCCGGCCGAGGTCCGCCGCATCGAGTCGAGCAGACGCGACCCCGGCGTCCGCGTCGTCGCTCGCCTCGCGACCGGGCTCGACATAGCGCCTGCCGAGCTGCTCGCCGGCATCATCACGCCGACCGCATAGGACTCATCGGTCCTGGGATCGATGAGTCCGGTGTCGAACCAACCGGGACCATGACCGACGACGACCCACTCCCACACTTCGGCGCCAACCTCCGCGCCGCCCGCGAGAAGAACGGCCTCTCCCAAGAAGCCTTTGCGCAACGAGTTGGCATGGACCCGGCGGAGATCCGCCGGCTGGAGTCCGCACGGCGCGATCCTGGCGTGCGCGTTGTTACGCGCCTTGCTCGCGGCCTCGATCTGACGCCGGCGGCCCTGCTGAAGGGAATCGAGTAGGCGCGGTACGCCTGGGCACAACTCTTCAGGCACCAACCGCCCATTGACGACGGTACGCGGCGCGGTAGACCTCATCGGCGCACTCGCATCCAGGTTGCTTCCCTCGTGCCGATACCCAGCGGGCGTGTGGGCCCGCAAGCAAGCTTGTTGTCAGCGTTCCGAGCTTGTTGTTGAGCGGGACGCTCGTCCCTTGGCGCGACTTGACGAGCGCTCCTGCGAGCAGGACTCCCGGTGCGGCGGAAAGAGCGGGCATGCTCATGGCTGGCAGCTCAGGCAGGGGCGAGAACTGCCCGCAGACAATGCCAAGAGCCTCGTGCGCCTCAAGCCCTCGGAGCTGCTCGCGCTCCGTGTCGGAAAGAATCGCACGCACCAACAGCGACTCGGGAAGAGGCCGGCGCGCGACGAGGTGTGGCTCGATGTCCTCCAGCCGAAGGCCCATTCGCCGCGCAGCGGATTCCTCAGGTCCTCTCGAGCGCTGATCTGCACGGGAGATACAGCGCAAGCATGCGCCGTGGAGGAAGTCGTGGCGCGTGACGCGATACAGGCCTGTGTCGGCGTTTCCCGCGTTGAGTACCAAGCGCGGCAGATCCAGCTGCACGTCCCGCCGCGTGGAGTCGTCATCGACCGTGATCACGACGGTGTCAATGCCACTGCGTTGGCTTCCATCGAGGTTCTGCCAGCGCGAGCGACAGCTTTCGGTTCGCGCGCCTTGGGAGTCGAGCAGAACACCAAATGCATCGACCTTCCAAGTCGAGGAGATCGCCTCCCGGTGAGAGGCTGTGAGGTGCCGGTTGAGGTTGGGGCCGTCAATCTTGTCGTCGTCAACGGCGAGTGGTTCACCGGAAAGCGGCAGCAGGGCGAGGACCCAGGCTGTCGCTGATGCGATGCCGCCGCATCCGACGAAGCTGGTGCCACTGAGATCCACCACGCCAATGCCCGCTCCCGCGTCTCCTGGGAACTCGAAGTCCCACAGAGAGACAGCACCTGTCCACGGTGCGAGATGTCGGTGCCGCACACCAACCGATCTCAGCATGGCCTTCACTGCCTCGATCGCCCCGAGTACCCCAGCGTACGAGGCCGAAATGGCGTTGCCGGGCCGCTGCGCCTCCGTCGGGACGCCCACACAGACGCGCCATCCTTCGGTCGCGACGGCGATGCCATTGGGCATCGACTCCCCAAAGACCAGGCGGCAGACAGGCGACTGCGCCGGCGTCCCGATAAGGCGCTGCACAGCAGCGAAGCCGTTGTGCTCAGCCGCGAGTGCGTCCAGCAGCGGCACATCGTCGACCAGCCGTGGCAGCTTCACCTCTCGTGTTGTTGGAGAAACGAGATGCACCACTGGCGCAGCCTCGTCCAGGCGCAGCAGCAACGTGGCAGCGAGCGCCGCCGCGATCTCGGCATCAGCGCGACCCCGCGGCACGACCAGCTCTACATGCGTCGCCGCCAGCGCCTGCGCGAGCCGATCCGGATCGCCGTAGTTCGCCAGCCAGCGCCGGGTCCGGTCAAATGCTGAGCCCACGAATTCGCTCCCGAAGAAGAACCTCAGCCCAGCGCCCGTCGCGCGCCTCGTACATCCGCCACCCTGCGGCCGTAGCCCCAGAAGCGAAGTCGGGTACGACGATCGCGTAAAAGCCGTCGCGGCTACTGAACGGCGCTGCGATGTCTGCAGCGGAGAGGAACGCACGACCAGGATGGGTGTGGAGGTCGCAAAAGACCAAGAGCTCGTTCTGGCGAAGCCAGTCCACGAGTCGATGACGCTCGGACGCCGGAAGCGTCAGATAGTCGCGGCGGCTGATGAAACGCGGCAGGACGAGGTGGGTGACGTCGATGGCATCCTGGCTGGGCCGACCAGCCCAGAGCACGAGTGCCTCCCGGCGGAGGTCACTGCGCTGGCGGAGTTCGGCCTGTGTCGCAGCCAGAAGACCGTCTGCGAGCCTCAGGTGCACCGGCGGTGACGGCCGCGGCACACCCGCCGGCGGTGGCTTGTCGAAGACACGTACCTCCATCACAGCCCCTGCCCGAGGAATTGGCCCATCTGCGTCATGAGCCGAGAGACCAGGCTGGCTTGTCGCGGAAGCGTCCATATGCACCTGTCGTGCACCTCCGTGCAGTGGCTCGAATGCAAGTGATAGCCACGAGTGCCGGGCGTGCACAGGATTGGCAACGCACGATCGCGATAAGGAATCTCGTTGTACGGTGCGGCCTCCATGCGCGGCCAATACTCGCGCCCGAAGTGCCGACCCGTCTCGGGATCAGCGAAGTCCAGCAGCGGCGCAACGGCGTCGTATTCGTCACACAGCAAGACCGCCCGGAACCGCTCCTGCGTATCCCGCGGCACGACGATGAGATCGATGCGCGTGCCGTCGCGGATCGGCGTGCCAAGACCGAGGCGCCTTGCCTGAGCCACGAACGACGCCCAGTCACGATCGATCAATGCTGCTGTCAGTGCCTGGTCCATCAGCCGCGGCTAACGTCCTTGGGGGCGATGACGACCTCTGACCCGTCGCGCAGACCAGCCGCATGCACGGTCTGGGCGAGGTCGGTTGCCACCACGCCACCGACGAGGAGGTCGTAGTCCTCGGCGCGCTTGTGCTCGCCGAGGTAGAGCTTGTGGAGTCCCTCAGCCAGAAGCTCGGCGAGAGAGTTGTCTTGGGCGACCTTGACCTTCTCGACGTCCCCCTCCTGGCCTGCAACGAAGATCGTGAGTCTCTTCTTCTCGACCGGCTTCGCTCCGGCACTCGCTGTCATGCTCATTTCGTGCCTCGTTTCTCGAAAGCTGTTTGACATGCCGAACACAGCATAGACCATCCGTTGCAAATGTCAAACATGCTCGCTATTCTCGAACACCACCCGACATGAGGAGACCGACTTGCCGCAGACAACCGTGGACGTAGGCGCGCTCTACTCGGCACTTGACCGTAAGCGCCGGGTTCACGACCTGAGCTGGCGGGAACTTGCCATCAAGCTCGAGATAAGCCCGTCGACCTTCACGCGCATGGCGCAAGGGGCACGCCCGGACGTTGACACGTTCGCAACGTTGCTGCGATGGCTCGACATGCCCGCAGCGGCCTACATGCGCGGCGACGAACTTCCGGCCGATGGCGAGACGAGTGACGCCACAGCTGACCTGGAGGCGATCGGCCTCTTGCTGCGGAGATCCAAGTCGATGAAGCCAGAACAGGCCGAGGCCCTGGAGAACATCATCCAGGCTGCGTACAAGTCGATCGTGAGCACCTGAAAGGCGCAGAATGCGGCGGGGCTTCAAGACACAAGCAGAGAAGATCTCGCTTGAGCTGCGAGAAGAGCTTGAGCTGGTTGCAGAGGAGCGACTCGACTGCACGGCGCTGGCGAGACATCTCGCGCTCGACGTTGCGCCAGTAACAGACCTCCTCGGCCACGGTGCTACGGCTGCTGACATCAATCGCTTGGTGGCCGACAGCGGAGGGTTCTCCGCGATGACGGTCTTTCGTGGAACGCGTTGTCGGATTTTCTTCAATCCTTTCCACGCGCCGACACGCACCGCAAACTCGATCGCCCATGAGATCTCCCACGTTGTCCTGGAGCACGAGCCCGCCGTCCTGAGCGAGAGAGAAGGGCTGCGGGACTGGAATACCGAGCAAGAGGAGGAGGCAGACTGGTTGGCCGGCGCTCTGCTCGTCCCGCGCGAGGGGGCTCTTCGCTGGCTCCTTGCGGGTGGCAATAACACCGCTGGAGCCCAACACTTTGGCGTCAGCGCGCAGCTGTTCGCATGGCGCGTCAATCACACAGGCGTCGCAAAGCAGATCCGCCGTCGCGCCACGCATTAGCGCGCCGGCAAGCCGACACCCTTTGGCCGCCGCCCAGGCTTAGGGCGGCTCCCGTCCAAGACGGCCGCGGCGTCACCAGCCACCCTTGCGTCGCGTGCGACGGCCCGACGGTAGCGACGCACCAGCTCTTCGAGATCACTGCCGGACTCCGGTGCTGCCAGGATGAGGGCGCCCACGAGATCCTTGCGATAAGCGCGATTACCTTCGGCTTCCAAGCGCTCGACCAACAGGTCAAGTCGACGGCTGACCGGCAAAGGCAGCGACACACCCACGGCCATTTCCGGACAGTCGCGCAGCGGTCGGCGAGCATCGATGGGTGAAGCGGCACGTGCCATCCGGGGGGGAGCGTATCTTGTTTCATACATATGAACAACGTAGAAAAGACTTGGCAGCAAGGGGTTGAAGCGATGTGTGCGCTCTGGGACGGCGCGACGCTCCTTCGGTCAGCACGCGTTCTCGCTCACTCAGTAGCCACTGGTCCAACGACCTGGGTATCCACCTCTACCGAGGGCGCCGCTCTCGCCGCAGTTTGCGCGGCCCTGCGCGACGACGGCTCTAGCTGGAGGCGCGTGAACCTGCTGTCAGAAGCTGAGTGCCCAGAGTTCGACGGCGCCGTGGTCTTTGTCGAGGCGATCCATCCCGGCGCCGCCTGGGAGGCCGCGATCCGCGCGCGCTATCCCACCGCGACGATCGCCAGTGCGGCTACTGGCTACGCCTTTGCTGCGGCAAACGCGGCTGCAGCTGCATAGCGAATCTCCGTCGGAAGCCCACCGCCGCCGTGGATCATCGCGAGGATGTCCTCGCAGGTCTGCACGTTGCTGGCCGGCCCGGTCAATCCGACTGGCCGGCGCAGTGACCCGCCGGTTTTCCACTCTCGTACCGGACAGTTGCGATGCCCAGTGGCGGCAAGGATCGCCCCTTCAGCCTGACGCGCAATGCCGAGAGTTCTCGCGTTCCGTTGCTCAGACCGCAAGAGCGCCACAGCGTCAGGCCGATACGAGCCGATCAGATCGTGTGCCTGGCGATAGAGCTCGCTGAGACTGCGCGAATCCTCCGACGAGGGCGCAGTGAGCGATGAGGTCGCACTGATCGTTTCGCCGGCGAGGACGGCGAACCCCGCCACGAACCGACCCTTCTCGACGCGCGTGTAGGCACCTAGGACGGCCACGATCGCGACAATAGCCGCATGACAGATCCGGAGACCCCGTTTAGTGGCGCAACGACGCCGGACGGTCGTTACGTCCTCTACGAGCGCAAGGGAGACGGTTGCTTCGGAGCGGTATTCCGGGGCCATGACAGGCGACTCGACCGTGAGGTCGCCATCAAACTGCTCGATCCCGAGACCGTGACCCTCGACGCGGCGCTGACGGAGGCGCGAATCCAACTGCTGTGCAATCACGCGAATGTCGTCCAAGTCTACGACGTGCGGATCGAGCCACCGAGCCCAATGATTGTCATGGAGTACGTGTCTGGTGGTTCCGCCGAGGCACACCTTGAGGCAGGCGCGGCGCTGCCAGACGTGCTGCGCTGGGCACGAACTGCGCTCCAAGGCCTCTCTCATGCGCATGGCCTGGGCATCTTGCACCGCGACCTCAAACCGGCGAATCTCCTGGTTCTCGCCAATGGCGAGGCCGCGCTTTCGGACTTCGGCATCGCCGAGGACACCGTTCGCAACCGTGTCGCGACCGATCATCACTACTGGCCGCTCGTGGCGCCCGAGCTTCTCTCGCGCCGTCCGACGTCCGTGCAATCCGACGTCTGGGCAATGGGCTGCACCCTGTACCGACTCCTTACGGGACGTTGGCCGTTCAACTCGCGCGAAGCAATCAGGCCCGGAAGGTTTGATCCGCCGCAAAGCCACAATCCTCAGGTCACCCGTGCGCTGAGCCGTGTGGTTGCGCGCGCGCTCGAGATGGACCTCTCGGCCCGATACCCGAGCGCACGCGCCATGCTCGCTGACCTGGCGAAATGTCGTGCCGAGTGCTCGTGGTCAGAGCAGATCGAGCAAGAGTCCGTCGAGGCTTGGTGCACAACGATCGACGGCGCTGACGTCGTCGCCAGGATCATGACCAAACGACGTGGTGGCCACGAGGTCGAGGTAACCATCGACAAGGGCGCCGGTCCGCGTCGAGCACATGCCAACGAGACGTTTCCTACGGAGAAACGCGCACACGCACGCCTTGCGACGATCCTCCGCAATGCCGTTGAGGGCAAGCCGTTGCGATAGCGTCTTTTGCGATTCCCGTTTACCGATGAGGTAGCCGTGCAGTGGGTGCCCAATGCCGAGGATCGATTGCTCTTAGAGCACTCCGTGACGCGCTGCTCACTGCTTCGTTTTGTCGAAGCAGCAATGACGGGCTACGACTGCACGCTCCCGCGGGCAGGATCAATGTGACGAGCCAGCCGTGACCGAGGAGAACCCCGGATACCGAGGCAGAGGCATCGCTTCCGAGACTCGGCGGTCCATCCCCCGGAGGAGTTTTCCCCAACCACCACCCATCCGGTCTTTGGTCTCGGGATGGAGCCTCGTTTCGTGATGTTCCGCAGCGAGAACGCCGCCACTGCAAGCAGGTTCTCCCGTCATCTCACCTGGGCGCTGATCCACAGGCCGACGCCCAAGCACGGCGACCTGGTCGAATGGTGCGAGGCAATGAAGCAGTCGCGCGAGAGACCGCCTCTGTAGCGATCTGCCTGTCAGCCTGAGGCTTGTGGGCGCAAGACCTCGCCGCGGTACGCTTTCCGTATGGCCACCCGCCGAATCAACCTGCCGCTCGACGAGGAGCTGATCCGCCGCGCGCGGCAGCAGGACGTCGCCGCGCCCGAGAAGAGCGACGCGCAGGTCGTGGAGGACGCGCTTGCCGTCTACCTCGGCATGAAAGCGCTCGATGACTCGCGCGCGCAAGGGACGCTTCCGCCCGACGCGGCCGACCGCCTCGCCGTCGAGGAAGTCCGGGCGGTGCGGCAGGCCCGGCGCCGCCGTCCTGCGTGAAACGCGCCGTTGTCGACCCGAGCGTCCTCGTCTCGGCGTTCCTGGGCAACCCTGACGCTGGTCCCGGTCAGCTCGTCACCGCCTGGCGCGATCACCGCTTCGTCATGGTCGTCTCGCCGCATCTCCTCGCGGAGCTAGGCGAAGTGCTCGCGCGGCCGAAGTTCGAGCGCTGGGCCGACGAGGGTCGCAGCACGGCGTATGTCGCCGCGTTCGGCGCGCAGAGCGAGCGCCACGCCGACCCAGAGGATGACGCCGGAGGCCATGTGCGCGACGCGGATGACGACTACCTCGTCGCGCTCGCCCGTGCTGCAAAGACCGACGCGATCGTTTCGCTCGACCACGACCTCCTCGACGCGCAGCTCGACGACATCACCGTTACCGATCCGCTGCGCTTCCTCGCGAGCCTCTGAACAGCGCGCTTTGGGTCACCGGCACCCGCTCGGTGACCCAAAGCCCCTCGAATCGCCTGGAATCCGCCGGCATCGCCAGCGCCGTTCAGCTCAAGCAAGCCCCTGCAAACCGCGCCAGTCGTCCTCCTCCTCGCCGCTGCCTGAAAATCGTGGTGTCCCCGGTTCGAGTCCGGGTCTCGCCATCAAGAAGCGCCTGCATAGGGCGTTTTTCTCGTTCTCAGGCTGTTGTTGACCTGACCGGCGGTTTTGGCCACGAAGGGGTGGTCCGTGGCCAAAACCCGGGGCCTCTCCCGCTGGGCGTCGAGATGAAAGCCTCGCGTTGCCTAGAAACACATAGAAGTGGCAAATTGACAGCAGGGACGTAGACGTAATGTTCTGAAGGCTCGAATCATGGTGTCCCCCGTTCGAGAGCGGCACAAAAACTTGCTGTAAATCAGCCCTTTTTCCCGTTCTAGCATGCATTGCGTGAACACCGTCGCCACCGCCCTCTTGCAGCGGTACGCTTCCCGTATGGCCACCCGTCGCGTCAACCTGCCGCTCGATGAGGAACTGATCCGCCGTGCGCGACAGCAAGACGTCTCCGCACCCGAGAAGAGCGACGCGAAGGTCGTGGAGGACGCGCTTGCCGTCTACCTCGGCATGAATGCGCTCGATGAGGCGCGGGCACAGGGGACGCTCCCGCCCGACGAGGCCGACCGGCTCGCGCTCGAGGAAGTCCGGGCAGTTCGCCAGGCCGCGCGTCGCCGACCCGCGTGAAGCGCGGCGTCGTCGACCCGAGCGTCCTCGTCTCGGCGTTCATTGGCAATCCCGACGCGGGGCCGGGTCAGCTCGTCGCCGCGTGGCGCGAACATCGCTTCGTGATGGTCGTCTCCCCTCAGCTCCTCGCGGAGCTCGGCGATGTCCTCGCTCGACCGAAGTTCCAGCGGTGGGCCGGCGACGATCGCGGCACCGCATACGTGGCCGCGTTCGCGGCGCAGGGAGAACACCACACGGATCCCGAGGACGACACCGGTGGCCATGTGCGCGACGCCGACGATGACTATCTCGTCGCGCTCGCTCAGACGGCAAAGGTCGATGCCATCGTCTCGCTCGACCGGGATCTCCTCGACGCGCAGCTCGACCGAATCGCAGTCGTCGACCCGGTTCGATTTCTCAGAAGTCTCTAACGCGCGCCCGGACCACTGCCCGACGAGGCTGCCCGAACCTCTAGAAGGTCCGCAAGCAGGCGGCGCACCGACACGGCCGCGGTGTCGCTGCGATGCGGGCAGACGAGCATCTGACGCTGGAAGTGGATTTACGTCACGCAGGCCGTTGCCGCTGTACACGCAAGCGCCATCGGCGGCATCCAGCGCGAGGCACGTTCCGTAATACCGCTTATCGTGCAGACCACTCCGGTGACAGTAACGGCAGTGCGCCAATGCTCTCACTCGCCATATCGATCTTCGCCAAGCAGAAGATCGCTGCGCCGAGTGGATACATACGCCTCCGGGGTGGTCCAGGAGCACTCGGTCAAGACCGTTTGACCAGAGCTCCGCTTGACGATTCACCTATACTCTAAAAAACTGTTGTAAGCTGCAGTTGGGGCAAGTCGGATAGGCGCACCAATCACAGTCCATAGTGAACCGAAGGGGGAATTTCACATGCTGTCTTGGGTACGACGGATGCTCGTGCCGCTTGCCCTGTGCGTGCTGTTGTCGCTAACGCTTGCGACAGCGACAGCGCTCGCATGCCCAGGGGAAGCAGTAGAAACCGTGACTCTGACACCGTCGAGATGGACGTCTCCGGGGGTCGGGAGCGAGCAGACGTTCACATTTAGATATGTCAGTGGCCCGATAGCTCCTGAATGGCCAGTCGGTAATATGCTGATTGTCGAATCTACTCGGTTCAGAGTTATGACAGAAAGAAGCGGATGCAGAAAACTTAGAACCCTACTTAGACCCGGGGGTAGTTGCACGGTTGTCGTGAAAGAGGAGAACAACACTGGTTTCAGAAACGGAAGACTGAGGGTCGACCTGGACAGCGTCAATAGACCATCCGCCATATCCGATCTCATAGGATCGTGATGCCGGATCCTGGAGCTGCGCGGCGATGCTGAAACCTTCACTTCGGGCGCCGTTGGATGCATGCCCGTCCTGAGACCTCGAGTGCCGCCTGTGATGAGACGATCCTTGCTCATTCGCGCTCTCGTGCCCTCGGTGCTCGCAGCCGTCATGGTCGGCGGCTGCGGCAGCGTGAGCGAGAGGCCGTCACGCTCTGCCAGTGGTTCCACGAGTCGTGTGCTGATCGCTGCGCCGCCATCCGCAGCGCTCGCACGACACGCCGACGGCGGACTGCTCGTCGCTCCGCTGGCCGGAGGACCGGTCGGGTTCATCCGCCGCGACGGACGCTTCATCGACTCGGGGTTCCGCGCCCCGCCAGTGCGGACTGATGGGCAGCGGGGCCTGCTGTCACTCGCGCTCAGTCCTCGGGACCTGGTGTACGCGAGTTGGACCCCGCGCGGCAGCGACCGCCTGGTCGTCGGCGTCTTGAATCGCAACGAGCCGCCGGAAGTCGTCTGGAACGGACCCCGCACCTCAAGGTTTGCCAACGGCGGACACCTCGCATTCGCTCCCGACGGTCGACTCGTCATCGGGATCGGCGAGTCAGGCGCCCAATTCAGGCGAGATGCTCTCACTCGAACCAAACGGCCCACCCAACCAGGTACCCCGCGTCCTCTCAGCCGGCTGGAACAACCCGTTCGCGTTCACGTTCACGCCCGACGGCAGACTGTGGGTCGCCGACAATGCCACCGGCAACCAACCCGAGCGGCTGGCCCGCGGTGACCGCGGAAAGCCCCACGAAGTGACCAACCTGCCACGCACAACCGCGCCATCCGGCCTCGCCGCGCTCCCGAACGGAGACCTCGCACTGTGCGGGATCGTCTCGGGCACACTCGACCGCTACCGACACGAACCCGACGGTCGCTGGAAACGCATCAGCACAATCGCCACCGGCTGCCGCTACGGCGTCGCACTCCTCGACGACGGGCGCCTTGCCTACTCCGACGATCGCTCGATCTGGGTAGTGCCCAAGAGTGCGCTCGTCGGCGACGGCACCGACTCCAACGACTCGTAGAGCCGTGCAAAGCGACGTGCGGCCGTGGGTGGCCCATCGAGGAAGATCGCCGCGCGATGCGGCACGCGACGGATCGCCATCTTCTAGGCCGGTGCAGGAGTGCTCCGGCCAGGAGCTGGCGGTGCACGACAGGCTCACCGCGTTTTGGCCACGAGCTGCCGTCCGTGGCCAAAACCCTGCCGGAACCACGCGTATCTGCACGCATTTCGACCGCCTCAGGCGCTCAGGGCGACGCCACATCTGTGCTGTAAATCGCCAGGTATCACCTGCACCAGTCGAGGTGCCTGAAAATCGTGGTGTCCCCGGTTCGAGTCCGGGTCTCGCCATCCTCAAAAAGCGCTGCTAGCTGTAGTTCCTGAGCACGTTGTTCATCCGGGCCTCCTTGGAGGCTGGTGGTTCTCGAGGCCGCCAGCCTCCAAGGAGGACACCGGATGAAGTTGCACGCTAACGCTGCGCTCAGTCTGAACGGGCGCCGGCGCATGGTCGCTGCTGTGGTCGAGCAGGGCCGGACGATCACAGAGGCCGCCGAGGCGGCCGGAGTGAGTGGCCGGACCTGCTCGAAGTGGGTCGCGCGCTATCGGGCAGAAGGAGACGCTGGCCTGCTCGATCGTTCTTCGGCTCCCCGGCAGGTCCACAACCGCACCGACGAGCGGACGGTCCAGCTGCTCGCTGCATTGCGGCGGTTGCGGTTCACCGCCCCAGAGCTCTCCGAGCTGCTGGGTTTGCCGATCTCGACGATCAGCGGGATCTTGAAGCGGATCGGGATGGGCAAGCTCGGACGCCTCGGCCTGGAACCCGCCGTCCGCTACGAACGCGAGCGACCCGGCGAGCTGATCCACATCGACGTCAAAAAGCTCGGGCGCATCAAGGGCGGCGCCGGCAAGCGCTTCACCGGCATCGCCCGCAACCAACGCCACGCACGCACAGACGCCGCCGGGGTTCGCCGCCACACGGCCGGCTGGGACGCTGTTCACGTCGCCGTCGACGACGCGACGCGCTTGGCCTACGTCGAAGTGCTGCCCGACGAGAAAGCTCTGACCACCGTCGGGTTCCTGCGCCGCGCCATCAAGCATTTCGCCCGCTACGGGATCACGGTCGAGCGCGTCATCACTGACAACGGCTCTCCCTACCTCTCAACCGCCCACACGATCGCCTGCCGCACGCTCGGCATCCGACACCTGCGCACGCGCCCCTACCGGCCCCAAACCAACGGCAAGGCTGAACGCTTCATCCGCACGATGCTCGGCGGCTGGGCCTACGGCGCGATCTACGCCTCAAGCGCCGAACGCACCGCAGCCCTTGACGGCTGGCTCTTCCACTACAACCATCACCGCCCACACCAAGCCCTCGGCCGACGAGCACCCATCACCCGCCTGAACAACCTGCTCGGGACTTACAGCTAGCCGGCGCTTTTTTCAATATTGCTGTCACGCCGATTTCGAGCGCCTGCGCGCCACCCCGGCGCTTCGTGGCCATTTCGTGGCCAAAACCCTGCGCCTCGGGCGCCCTGAGGCGGTCATGACGCTGGCTCGCCGGCTTCCCGAGCGGCGCGTGTCGCGCCTAGCGTGCGACAGCACACGAACAGCTTTGGCCGGGGACGGCGGACACCGCCCCCGGCCGATGCACCGAGGACAGGAGCCCCGATGCACGACAGTCTTCCCGACCGCAGGTCGGACTACCAGTGGCGTCCGTCCGGCAGACGCTTGACGCCGACATGCCCGCACGCGAAGCGAACGCCCGAGCTGCACGCCTTCGGCAGATCCGTCCGCGGGCTGCGCGCCCGCCGCGACCTCTCACAAGAGGAGCTCGGATTCCGAAGCGGCCTGCACCGCAACTACGTCGGCGCGATCGAGCGCGGCGAGATCAACCCCACCTTCCGCGTCCTGCTCAAGCTCTCCCGCGGCCTCGACATGCCGCTCTCAGAGATCGCGCAGAGGTACGAGACGCACCGCGGGGCGTTCGAGCTGTACAGCCCCTCACAGCGGCCACGCCCGCTCGGCCCCGCCCGGACAGATGACCGGTAGGCGCTCGTGAACGCTCCGCCTAACGTCGTCAGTGCGGGAGCGAACCGGCTCCGGCTCAGCGGACGAGCGACACCCCAGGCCGGGACCATTCCCCGTCCCGGCGCCTCGTCCGTTGAGCCCCCGCATCCCCTCCTCAGCACCGGGGTACGCTCCCCTTCGGGAGGCATCGTGACCGCGATTCTCAGTGTGCTTGCGATCGTCGTGCTCATCGGGCTCGTCGTGTGGTGGGCCGGCTCGATCGCGCTGCGCATCGTCGGCGCGCTCGTGATCTTCGCCTCGCTGTGGGGACTGTGGAGAGAGACCGCGCCCTTCCTCTCGGTACTGATGCTCGTCGTGGGCCTGCTGCTGTGGCTCGGCGGCCACTGGCTCTACGCCTACCGCGAGCACGAGTGCCGCGGCCCGCTCGTGGAGCGGATCTTCTACCGCGTGCTGCCGCGCCGCTTCGACCCCACGCGCGGCTGGGGCTACCGCGTGCACCACACGCACACGCACTACCACCACCCGGCGCCGCCGGCGAAGCCGCCGAGCGACCGCAGCGACTCGTAGACGGGTTTCTTCGGCGTGTCAGCGTGGAGCGCACGAAGGTGGCTCAGGTGAGATATCCCCCGTCGAACACGAAAAATGTGACTGCCACGATCTGGAAGAACAGAACGATCGCGACCGTCAGACACAGGAAGGTCGAGGAGTCGCCGTTCCCCGCAACCCACAGCGACGCTCCCAACACGATCAGCGTCTGAAGGGTCAGCGCAAACGCCAACTTGTCGGCATAGGACTTGCGGTTCTGACGCTCAGTGCGACCGAGAAAAGCAACCGCGGCGAGCACAACGAGCACGAAGACTGTGGCTGAGACCTGCGCCGCCGTGGTGTAGTACTCGCGGTTGACGTCGCGGCCGAAGTCCCAGCCCAAGCCGGCGAGAAACGCGGCCACCGGTATCAGGATGGTCAGGAAGATGAGTCCTGTTCCCGCCCCCGGTCGGAGCGGGATCAGGCTGCCTGATGCCGGCTTCTTCTCATGCGCCTCCATTGAGCAACTCTCAGGCGTTTGCCTCGGCACCGGCGGATACGTTGCCTGTGGAGGCCACGCTTCTGTCCTTCGCGAAGATCCGCCTAAGGATCCCCCAGCCGCCTCCGACCACCGTCACCACGACGACTGCTCGGATTACCGTTTCTCTGTTCATTGCGGCATCCTATCCAGTGCTTTTGTAGTTGTCGCCAGCCAGCGCGTCGTGCTGTGCAGCGCCCTGCGGCTGCTGCTATGCCGTGGCGCGCGCCAGCACCGTGACGGGGGCGGACACTTCTTCGAGCTGCTCGCGTCCGGAGCGCACGAGCCTGTCGAAGCTGACGCCGTGATCGCGCTTGACGCGCTGCTCCAACTGCGCGTAGACGTCGAGCGTCATGGTCGAGTTCGCGTGCCCGACCTGGCCCATGACCCACTTGACATCGAACTGGTTGGAGACGAGCGCCAGTGAGATATACGTGCGTCGCATTGTGTGCGGCGTCGTGCGCGGCAGAGGCGGCAGGCCCCTTGGCGACGAGTCTCGCGCTGGCAGCCTCAGCAGCGTCGGCGATTATCTGGCCGACGCGCTGGCGCGAGAGACGGCCACCGTGGATGTTCTGCACGAGGTGGTCGGTGGGCTCGGTCAGATGGCCGGCGCGGCGCAGCCGGTCGATGTGCTCGATCACGACCTCTACGAGGTCCGGGGAAATCTGGACCTCTCGGATGGAGCCCCACCAGCCTCCAACAGACATCACTCTTTGGCCACCCGCTCACAAGAGGCACAAGCCCCAGCGCGGAGGTGATCGGAGGAGCGCCGCACCTCTACTTCGCCGACGCGCCGAACAACAACACCATCACCGACTTCTCGTGGAACCCGACGACGAGCTGGCAGCAGACGCCGTTCTGGGGTCACCCGGTCGCCGCCGGGACGAGCCCGAGCGGCGCGTAGCGCCATCTGCGACCGAGAGGGCCCGGCCCAGCTCAGCCCGGGCCCTCTCGCAGCCAGCCGCTCACAAGGACCGTGAGCTCAGGCGTCGCGACCGTCAGTCAGAGACGCATGGCGCTCAGCCACCGGACCAGGCACTTTCGCGTGCCCAGACAGAGCACCTGGGGCACGCCTGTGGCGTCATCGCGGATGCCCCGCGATCGCACCGACCGACGCGCAGCGATGTGCGCGGGCCAGCGCTCCGTAAGCCCGGGTTATCAGGCGCTCGCGGTGAGTGCCGAACCGGCATCCTCTGTATTAGCCACGGCGCTCGAGCGTGATCGTCGCGCCCCGGGCGGGAACGATCGTGACGGTGTGCCGGGCGATCCGCTCCGACGGTCTGCGCGTGGGCACGAGATGGGCGCGGCGGAGCATCGTGCGCAGGACGATCCGCGTCTCGATCAGTGAGAACGCGGCGCCGAGGCAGCGGCGGGGTCCGCCGCCGAACGGGATCCACGTGTAGGTGCCGGCGCGGGTGTCCAGGAAGCGCTCGGGGCGAAACGCAAGCGGGTCGGGGTAGAGGTCGGGGCGGCGGTGCACGAGCGTGATGTGGGGGACGACGAGCGTGCCGGCCGGGATGGTGAGGTCCCCCAGGTCGAACGGCGCTGACGCGAGGCGGGCGGTGATCGGGAACACGGGACGCAGGCGCATCGCCTCTTTGATGACGGCGTCGATGTAGTCGTCGTCGCCGTCGAGCGCGGCTGCCTCGAGGCGCGCGAGCTCGGCTGGGTGGCGGCTGATGCGCTCGAGGATCCACGCGAGCGTGGAGGCGGTCGTCTCGTGGCCGCCGAGCAGCAGCGTGCGCATCGCGTCGCAGAGCTCGGCGTCGGGCATCGGCATGCCGTCCTCGTCGCGGGCGCGCAGGAACGTGCCGAGCACGTCGTCATGGTCCAGGGCGCCCGCACGGCGGCGCTCGGCGACCTCCTCCAGCACGATCGCGTCGATCGCCGCCGTCGCGCGGCGCACCCGCGGGAAGCGACCGTCCCAGCCCTTGTTGCGTGCCGTGACGACGATGGTCTGCAGCAGGAACCGGCGCGAGTTGGCGATGCGCATCAGCGCGAGCGTCGCCGCGCGCAGGCGCTCGACGCGATCGGGGTCGGTGACGCCGAAGACGACGGCGATGATCACCTCGAGCGAGATCGCCTGCATGTGAGTCTCCGCGCGCGTCGCCCGCCCGTACGGCCAGCGCTCAAGCGTCTCCTCGGCCTTGCGCTCCATCACCGCCTGGTGCTTGACGAGCGCCTCACCATGGAACGGCGGCAGCTGCATCCGCCGCCCGCGCATGTGCTCGGGACCGTCGACGTTCGTCAGCCCGGTCGGACCGAGAACGAGAGCATGCGGGGAGCCCTTGGTGAGCGCCGCGCCCAGGCGCAGCACGTCGGTATCGGCGGTGAACACTCGCTTGATGTCGTCGGGGTGGGTCAGGCACAGCCATGGCCGCCAGTTGGGCATTGCGACGAGAAAGCGGTCGCCGAGCGGCTGGCATCGACGGGCGAAGCCGTCTGGCCGCAGCCAGTACTCGGCGGCGTTGACGATCGCCGGGGTGCGCAGCCGGGGCACGCCGATCAGCGGATCTGTTACTGAGTTATTCATTTGATAACATGCTAACAGATGCTTTCAATCGCGCAGATCGATCACGGGCCGGCGCCCGGCGAGGACGCGCTCGTCGACCGCGTCGCCGCAGCGGCGTTCGACTCGTTCGTCGAGTACGGCATCCGCCGCTCGACGATCGAGGACGTCGCGACCCGCGCCGGCGTCTCCAAGATGACCGTGTTCCGGCGCTTCCAGAACAAGCAGGGACTCGTCCAGGTCGTCATCGCGCGCGAGATCCGCCGCGCGATGGAGCAGCTCGACGACGTATGGGAACGCGAGCAGACGCTCGAGCAGCGGCTCGTCCTCGGGCTCTCGTTCGCCGTGAACTTCGTCCGCGGGCACCCCCTGCTCGACCGCCTCCTGCGCAGCGAGCCCGAGCTCCTGCTGCCCCTGCTCACCATCGACGGCGCACCCGCGCTCGCGCTCTACCGCGAGCTGATCGCCAAGCAGCTGCAAGCCGAGGTGCGCGCCGGCCGCGCCGCCCCCGCCGACCTCGACCAAGCAGCCGAGGTGATCGCACGCCTTGCGATGTCGCTGCTGCTCACGCGCGAAGGGACGATCACGCTCGATGACGACGACACGATCGTCGCGCTCGTGCGCCACGCGCTGCTGCCGATGCTGCGGCCCCGGGCCGTGTGATCGCGCTCAATCCAAGCAGTGCCCGACCTGCTGACCCCCGGCCACAGCAAGGACGCCGCGCGGATCGCACTCGCCGCTCTGCCGCGAAGTCGATCGCGCCGGCGGCGCCATCGCCGATCCACCGCGTCTGCGGCGCGCCCACGCTCAGCAGGCGGGCAACGATGAAGCGGAGCCGCGGGCGCAGCCGGGTCCTCGGCGAGCTGCGCCAGCACGTCCACGGCAGCAGGCGGAACCACCCTCTGAGAGTTTTGGCCACGAGCTGCCCGTTCGTGGCCAAAACCCCGTCGGATCCACCCGTATTGCACGTATCCCGGCCGTCTGAGGCGCTCCGCTCAGTGCCACATCGGTGCTGCAAATCGTCAGATATGACCAGCACCGTTCAAGGTGCCTGAAAATCGTGGTGTCCCCGGTTCGAGTCCGGGTCTCGCCATCGCAGAAGCCCTGCTATCTCGATGGTTTTGGCGTCTCAGAGCGCGAGGTTGGACACTGGGGTTTTGGTCCCAGAATCGGTGCTGGGACCAAAACCCCTTGTCTATTGCACAGTTTCAACGGACACGGACATCGGAGCAGAAGCCCAACTAGGCCGTATCGCTGAAAGAACCGGTAAGTGGCATGATGAGAATTGCGGCGTAGCCTGCCGACGGCACGAGTCGGATTCGAGGTGTGCTCGGTTCGAGTCCAGCGACAGACGAACTTGGCGTCGCGCATACCAGGCGTAAATGGCGGGGCAAGCGACCTTGCATCGGCTAATGCTGGTGAGGCCGCCCGCGAGCCGCACCAGTTCGACACGCTGACTCATACAGTGGGTATCCGATGTTCACGCCGAAGACGACCACGAGAGCAACAGGTGGCTCCAGCAAGACCTGCTTGTTCTGCGCGCGCGCCGGCAGAATGTCCAAGGAGCATCTCTGGCCGAAGTGGGCGCAGGCGGCGATTGCGCCCGACCAGCGCGGCAAGAAGATCCGCAGCGCTCTCCACGACGGGCCGCCAGGCGAGCCCTTCAAGACCTGGGAGGCGCCGGTCTTCGAGGCGACCCTCAAGGACGTCTGCGTCGGGTGCAACAGCGGCTGGATGAGCAAGGTCGAAGCTTCCGCCAAGCCGTTCGCGCTGCCGCTTATGCTTGGCCGCTCGATCGCGCTGGGCCCTGAGGCGCAGCGCAAGCTCGCCCTCTGGGCCTATCTCAAGTGCTCGCTCTTTCAGACCATGGAGCGGGACACGAGGCTCAAGGAGGCGTGGGCGGCGGCATACCCGGTCTTCTACGAGACCCAAGCAGCCGGGACGCTGCCGGCGATCGTCAGCGTCTTCACGGCGCGGCACCTCGGCACTCTCGTCGGCCAGTACCAGCACCGGCTGCTCGGGTCGCCGGATCGACCCGCGGTGTTCATCCAGACGTTCACGACAGGCGAGCTCACATTGCAGGTAATTCGCAGCTACCTGGGCCACCGTGTGCTCGCAGTGAATCGTGACCCGCTCGTAGCTGGACGCGACCGCCGGATCTGGCCAGTCACTGGAATGTTCACCTGGCCGCCGGGCGACGCGTTGAGCGATGCCGAACTGGCACTCTACACCGGACCGGACGTCAAGGGACCTGCGACGAGCAGGCTCATCTATCCAAATTAGGATGGTCTTTCCCGCTCAGCACGACCTCGACTTGGGATCCGCAGACAAATCTGGTCTGGTCGTCGGCCGACACGCACATAGGGGCCCCGGGCGGCGTCGAGGCACCCGGGGCCTGCCGAAAACGTCGCGTTGCGACGCTCGCCTCGGAGCTATCTGCGCTTGCCGCTGCGCGCTACGTTTGCTTCGACTTGCTGGATCGCAGCAGCCTGTTCCGGTGTGAGGTCGCCTTTGCCCTCCGGATCGACGACCGCACGCAGGAAAGGCGCGATCTTCGTCGCTGGAAACGCTGCCGTCTGGGGCTTTCTCATTGGCTCGGGGGCCACGGGATGACCTCCTTGAACGCTTGGACGATCTCCGGATGCAAGAACTCTGGAACACCGTAGCCGTCCGATCGGATGCGTGAGATCAGCAGGGCATACACGGTAGCGATGATCTCATCGAACACCTGGAGGCGGCCGTACCCGCCGGGGTAGTCGATCGATGCGCGCATCCCATCAGAGAGCAAGCCGAGAAGATATACGCCGCTCTTCCGTTGCTCGTGGGTCGAGCGCGTCAGGCTCAGCGCGTGCCCGTACTCGTGCCATGCGATGTAGGCGACGAGCTGCTTGCGTGACGCGTCCGTCAGGCCAGTAGTCGCCGCCTGCATCAGAGGCCCGTTGAAGACAACGGTTCGAAGCCCATCGAGCCATACCGCCGCGGCGTTGGGCACCTCCTGCACGGAGCGAAAGAGATCCTGAACCCCGGTCGGCCAATCCTCTACCACGCCCTCTTGCGTGCCGATCTGCGCGAGCAGGTTTCGATGTTCGGCGGGGAGCTGCGCGCGAGCCTCCCTGATCTCTCTGAGCAAGCGGTCGAACTGTCCTGGGGCACTGCGCGACATTGGCGGGAGAGACTGCCGTACGGCGCAGCGGTCTGCCAAACCGGAAGCAGCAACGCGCGACGGTTTTGGTCTCAGCTGCCCGCTCCAAGACCAGAACCCACACGAATCCACCGGTAACTACAGGCATTTTGCCTGCTGACACGGCCACACCGGAGCTCGCGAAGCTGCTGCAAATCTGTCCTACTTCTCCTCGGACGGCGGGTTGGCTGAAAATCGTGGTGTCCCCGGTTCGAGTCCGGGTCTCGCCATCCTGGGGAAGCGCTGCCTAGACTGACGCCATGAACAATGCACCGGAACCTGACAAGGCAGAGTGCGATCACACCACCGCCGAGTCGAAGGGCGGCGGTGACCTTGTAGTAGCGGGCGGCACCGAAGTGGCTTGGCAGCATCGTTGGTATGAGGAGCAGATATTCGCTAATCGACTCTCCTTTTATATGCTCGCCCAGTCCTTTCTCGTGATCGCAGCAGTCACGGCTACACTATCTGGTCAATCGCTAAGTCGTTGGCTTCCAGTTGCACTGACCATCGACGTCACGGGACTCTTGCTGACGTTGATCTTTTGGTACGTGTTTACTGAGAATATACGAATGCTCACGACATTAAAAGAGCTCATCGACCACGGATCCGGGAAGATAGGCGTGCATGGCTACGAAGAGATTGGCAAGCTCCGAGAAGATCACTTGGAACGCCGCCGACAGCGACATCTAGTTTTTCCGTTTACCATATTTTGGGCTTGGTCCCCGTCCACCTGGCTAGCATCTGGAATCTCTATTCTGTTTGGAATCATGTGGGTGACTCTGATTGGGATAGTCATTGCCGCAGCGGCGTAGCCACAAGGCCCGTGGAGTCTGCGCTCGGATGGTTTCAGCGTTGATCTAAATGCGGGATAGCGGCGCCTAGTAAGCATCGAGACCGGTTACAGTCGCTTCGACCTGACCCACCGATGGCTCGCAGTACGAGGAATCCGTCCTCGTATGCAGCCGCAACTCGCTTAAGTGGCGCAGGGTTGTCGCTGCAATCCAGGCGTCGTGGCGGCGGATGCGACGGTCGGCTTCCAGCTCCGAGGGCTGGCGGCGACAAGGTCAGACCGGCTGCCACAACTCAATCCGATTGCCCTCTGGATCGGTGACCCAGCCGAATCGACCGACACCCTCCATGTCCTGCGTCTCATCGGCGACGTCCGCGCCCTTGGCACGCAATTGCGCGAGCATCGCATCCAGGTCGCGGACCCGGAAGTTGAGCATGGTCTGCTGGGCGCGGGACCCGAAGTAGTCGGTCTCGGACTCGAACGTCGCGAACACCGTCGGCCCGGCTTCCTGGCGCCACAGGCCGTGCTCGTCGGCGTCCAGGCCCAGGCACTCGCGATACCACGCGCCCAGGGCCGCCGGGTCGGCGGCCCGCATGAAGGATCCGCCGATTCCGAGCACGCGCTCCATGCCGCAATCTTGCCAGGAGTGGTGAACGTCTATGCCGACGGTCGGCGAAGGCCACGCACCTGACCTTCGCCCGGCGCCGCGACCCGATAGGAGTAGGGTCGCCGTGTGACCCTCAAATATTCCGCGGTAGCGGTCGGAGCTGTGAGCGGCGCAGCCTTCATGGTCTCCGTCCTCGGATGGACCTCTATCGCGGCGGCCCAGGAAGTGCCTCGCGAGATCGCCAAGGCATCGGCTCCCGTGCCCGGCTTTCCCGACCTCGACGATCTGATCGGCGGCAACGTCGAGCGTTTCGAGATGACGGTCTCGGGCCTGCAGCAGGCCAGCATCAACTTCACCTGGGATCCCTCACCGATCGGAAGCTGCCATCTGCTCGCCGCGGGCTCGCTCGACGAGTCCTGGCACTACGGACGCGGCAGACACGTCGTGATGGAGTTCAGCAAGCTCGGCGGCCAGGTGCTGCTGAAGCGCGCGGGCCGCCCGCTCGGCGACGGAGCGTTCGCGGCGCCGGGAACGATCGTGCGCGAGGCGAGCGGCCAGTTCCAGGCGCCCACGGCCCTCGGCTGCCCCTCGTTCGCGCTGCGCGCGCCGGACTGCGGCCGGGAGTTCAGAGTGCGGTCCGACCTGGCGCTCGGATGGGCGAGAGGCCAGCTCACCCTGCAGCACTCGGGGCCGGCGGCGCAGAAGAAGAACCCCGCCGAGGGCTGCGGAAATCTGAGAGACCACCTCAACTTCAACCAGCTGGTCCACGCCTACCCGTACCTCAACAAGCAGCGGGCGGCGCTGTCGGCGAGACAGATCTTCGGCACCAAGCACGCCCTGAGACTGACGATGAACGACAGATTCCTCGCACCGGCCGACGCGCCCGCGGGCTACACCACCTTCACCGCGCGGGGAGCCGGCCGGACCACCGTCACGCTCAAGCGGCTCTCGGCGGACTGAGCCACAGCGACGGCCGATAACCGCTAGGAATGCCGCTCGCGACCGGCGAGGATGCGGCATATGAAGCGGATCGACGTGCAGTTCGACGTAGCCGGCGATGCGTGTGCCGGATGGATCTACGAGGCCGAGAGCGCCGGGCCGGAGCAGGGTCGCCCGGTCGTGGTGATGGCGCACGGACTGTCCGGGACGCGGCGCGACGGGCTGGCCGCGTTCGCCGAGCGCTTCGCCGGCCACGGCTGCTTCGCGCTGGTGCTCGATCACCGCGGGTTCGGCGACAGCGCCGGCACCGCCGACCTGTTCGACCCGGCGCGCCAGCTCGAGGACTGGCGGCACGCGATCGCCTTCGCGCGCCGATGGCCCGGCGTCGATCCGGACCGCGTCGTGACGTTCGGCTCCTCGATGGGCGGCGGCAACGCGCTGGCGGCGGCTGCGGGCGACACGCGCGTGGCGGCCGCCATCAGCCAGGTCCCGTTCCTCGACATCGTCCGTCAGGCGTACCGCGCCTCCCCGAAGGCGATGGCCAGGATGACCCTCGCTGCGGCGCGCGGCGAGTACATGCCCGCCGTCGGGCAGCCGCATGAGGCGGCGTTCATCAACGCGCCGGACAGCGAGGCGGGATGGCGGCATGTCGTCGCGCTCGGCGAGGACTCGCGCTGGCGCAACCGCGTGTCGTCGCGCTGGCTGCTCGGCCGTCCGTTCAACCCCGGTCGCCATGCCAGGCGCCTGCACTGCCCGTGGCTCGTCTGCGTCGGCGGCGCCGATCGGGTCGCCCGGCCGGCTGTCGCGATCGCCGCCGCCAAGCGCGCGCCCCACGGGGTCCTGCGCGTCTATCCCGGCGTCGATCACTTCGACATCTACGACGGCCCCGGGCACGAGGCGGTGATCGCAGACGAGTTGGCGTTCCTCGAGCGCTACGCGCTCACCCGCGAGGAGCTCGCTCGGCTGGCTTCTTAGCGCCGCGCGAACGGACACCCGCAGGTAGGTTCCCGCCGCATGAATCTGGACGCGGACGTGATCGTGGTGGGCGGCGGACTGGCCGGGCTGGTCGCGACCGCGGAGCTGGCAGACGCGGGCCGCAGGGTCCTGCTGCTCGACCAGGAGAACGAGGCGAACCTCGGCGGGCAGGCGTTCTGGTCGCTCGGCGGGCTGATGTTCGTCGGCAGCCCGGAGCAGCGGCGCTGCCGCGTGAAGGACTCCTACGACCTGGCGCTGCAGGACTGGCTCGGCACCGCCGCCTTCGACCGGCCCGAGGACGAATGGCCGCGCAGATGGGCCGAGGCCTACGTCGGCTTCTGCGCCGGCGAGAAGCGGCCGTGGCTGCACGCGATGGGGATGCGGTGGCTGCCGAACCCCGGCTGGCCCGAACGCGGCGGCTACCTCGCGGACGGTCACGGCAACTCGGTCCCGCGCTTCCACATCACGTGGGGGACCGGACCGGGCGTCGTCGCGCCGTTCGAGCGGCGCGTGCGCGAGGCGGTCGCGAAGGGACTGGTCGAGCTGCGCTTCCGTCATCGCGTCGACGAGCTGACGACGACCGGCGGCGGCGTCGACGGCGTCCGCGGCACGCTGCTCGCGCCGAGCGCGACGGCCCGCGGGGTGGCGTCGAACCGCGACGCGGCCGGCGCGTTCGAGCTGCACGCGCAGGCGGTGATCGTCACCTCGGGCGGGATCGGCGGCAACCACGACCTGGTCCGCGAGAAGTGGCCGCGCGACCGGCTCGGCGAGCCGCCGCAGCACATGATCTCCGGCGTCCCCGCGCACGTCGACGGGCGGATGCTGGCGATCGCCCAGGAGGCCGGCGCGCACGAGATCAACGGCGATCGCATGTGGCACTACGTCGAGGGGATCCACAACTGGAGCCCGATCTGGCCCAGGCACGCGATCCGGATCATCCCCGGGCCGTCGTCGCTGTGGTTCGACGCGACCGGCAGACGACTGCCGGGTCCGCTCTACCCCGGCTTCGACACGCTCGGCACGCTGGACCACATCCAGCGCACCGGGCACGACTACACCTGGTTCGTGCTGACACGGAAGATCATCGAGAAGGAGTTCGCGCTGTCGGGCTCGGAGCAGAACCCCGACACGACGTCGAAGAGCCTGCGCGCCGTGCTCGCGGAACGCCTGGGCAGAGGACCGCCCTCACCGGTCCAGGCGTTCATGGACAACGGCGAGGACTTCATCGTCGAGCGCGACCTCGCGAGCCTGGTGCGCCGCATGAACGAGATCGGCGGCGGGCCGGCGATCGAGCACGACGCGCTGCGCGACCAGATCGCCGCGCGCGACCGCGAGATCGACAACGCCTACGCGAAGGACGGCCAGGTGACCGCGATCCACGGCGCGCGCTCCTACTTCGCCGACAAGGTCACGCGCGTCGCCGCACCGCACAAGATCCTCGACCCGAAGGCCGGGCCGCTGATCGCGGTCAAGCTGTCGATCCTCACGCGCAAGTCGCTCGGCGGCCTGCAGACCGACCTCCAGGCGCGCGCGCTGCGACCCGACGGGGAGCCGCTGCCCGGCCTCTATGCCGCCGGCGAGGTCGCCGGCTTCGGCGGCGGCGGCATGCACGGCTACCGCTCGCTGGAGGGGACGTTCCTCGGCGGCTGCCTGTTCTCGGGGCGCACGGCCGGGCGCGCGACGGCGGACGCCGTCCGCTAGCCGCGCCCGACGCTCATCCCGCCCGTGATGTCCGCTGCCGGACGCGCCGGCACGGGGAGGAGCACCGCGCCGACCTGTCGCAGCACCCGATCCCCGCCAAAGCGGGAATCGCCGTACGCTCGGAGCTTGAGCGGACTCGTCCAGCGGCGGAGTGGGGACGTCAGCGCGAAGCGTCCAGGTTTGGGGTCCGACATCTCAGTTCAAGCGTACATCGTACTTTGGTAGTGTCGCTTCACGGAATACGGGCATGTTTCATTCCGAGACAGGGGCGTCACCCAGGCGCGCGGGCGACAGGCAGATCGGGTGAGCATCGTGTTCCCAAAGTAATCGACCCCGAGCGGGAGGTTAATACATGCATACCGCTCCGATTGCGCGGAGCACGAGGCAGGTCGCCTGCGTCTTCGGCCGAGGCCGGCCCCGATGATCGAAAGCCTGGACGCTTGGTGATCCCGACTCACCATCCAGAATAAACCGGTGTATAGCACCGCACATTCAAAGGGAGAACCATGTTTAATCGTGCCATTCGCCGCCTGATCGTGCTCGGGAGCGTACTCGCCGTGGCTGTCGCCATTGCGGCGCTCTCGTCAGGATCCGCATCCGCGCAGGCGTTCTGCGCCGGTGCGAACGTCGGGCCCAACCAGCCCTGCTTCGGCGGGGAACGCGTCCTGACCGTCGTCAGAGGCAAGGGCAACACCCACGCGATATGCGTCGGCGCCAATTCGACAAGAGGTCAGTGCGTCGTGCCGAATACGTGGGCAGAATGGAACTCGGGGTCCACGGGCAACAAGGTGCCGTGGATCGAGTACAACCCGCCGGGGTCCGAATCGACCATCGTCTCGGGCGAAACGTTCTGATCACCGCACAACGGGCGTGATTAATCGATATTGGACGACGGTGAGAGTGAGCTGGCGCAGATGCGCCGGCTCACTCGCCGTGCTCGCGTCGCTCGTCGGCACGAACGCGTGCGGCACCTCAGTGGAGCCGACGGCGGCGCCACGCGCAGCGACGGAGCGGACGACCACAGCTGCACGCGATGCCGCACCAGCGCACGTGATCGCACGCCCCGATCGTCTCCAGTCCGAGAGCTTCGCTCTGCTGCGAACCCGGCCGGAGGGATTGCCGGTGGCGATGCGGCGCATGGTGAACGGCGGCAGATTCGGAGTGAACTGGGACCTCGCGCAACGGATCCCGGTCAACTTCTCCGGAGCGTATTGGCTCGCACCCGGCGACGGCTACCTCTGCATCGCGAGCCGGATCCCGGCAACCCCCGGCGCCGGCACGGCGTGCAACGAGACCTGGCGAGCACGCCGCGAAGGCCTCGCCACCATCGCGTTCCCCAGAGCAGACGGCACCGTGGGTTCTGTGCGCGAGATGGTCGGCGTCACCCGGGACGGAGCACGGAGCGTGCTGGTCCGAACCGGCTCGACGGTCAAGCGCATCCCCGTCGTCAACGGGGTCTTCGCCCTGCGCGACGCGGCGACCACGCCCCCGGAACGCCTGACCGTACGCTAGGAAACCGGCGGCGGCGCCAGGTCCGCGCTCCGTCAGAGCACCGGCCGCCGCTCGGCCCACGGCCGCGCCTGCTCGAGCTGCGCGGCGAGGCGCAACAGCTCCGCCTCGCCGCCGGGCGGCGCGACGAGCTGGACGCCGAGCGGGAGGCCGTCGGCGGTCCAGTGCAGCGGGACCGACATGGCCGGGCGACCGGTGAGGTTCGCGAGCTGCGTGTACGGGACCCACCCGAGGTTCTCCTCGATCATGCGATCGACGATGCCGAGGCGGGGCAGCACGCCGGTCGTCTTCGTCCGCAGCAGCGCGCGGCTCGCGAGTCTCGCCGGCAGCGGCAGGTCGAACGCGCCGATCCGCGGCGGCGGCGTCGCCAGCGTGGGCGTGAGCAGCAGGTCGTGCCCGTCATGGAACTCGGCGAGACGGCGCACGTGCAGCTGGCGCCGCTCCAGCGCACCGCAGTGCTCGACGCCGCTGCGTCCGCGACCGAGCGCCGCCATCACGAGCGTGTCGAGCTCGAACGCGTCGTCGCCGCAGCCCGTCTGGCGCTTGATGTCGTCGACCAGCCACGCGACGTGCACGAACCACGTCAGCAGGAAGTCCTGTGCGAGCGCGGCCGCGTCGAACGGCGGGGTCGGCAGCTCCTCCACCTCGTGCCCCAGCTCCTCCAGCGCCGCGACCGCCGCCGTCGTCGCGGCCAGCGCCTCGGGACCCGGTCCCGGCGGGATCGCGCTCGCCGCGCAGACGCCGATCCGCAGCCGGCCCGGGTCCTGCCCGACCGCGTCCGCGAACGGCGTCGAAGGCGTGGGCGACTCGTAGGGCGAGGCGGGCGCAGGCCCGGCGAGCACGTCGAGCATCGCGGCGGTGTCGCGGACGCTGCGCGAGATCACGCCGTCGGTCGCCGAGCCGTTCAGGCCCTCGCCGCGCGCCGGGCCGGACGGCACGAGCCCGCGCCCCGGCTTGAGGCCGAACAGGCCGCAGCAGGCCGCCGGGATGCGGATCGAGCCGCCTCCGTCGCTCGCCCCGGCGACCGGCACGACGCCCGCCGCGACCGCAGCCGCCGCGCCGCCGGACGAGCCGCCCGGCGTGTGGGCGATGTTCCACGGGTTGCGCGCCGGGCCGAGCAGCTCCGACTCGGTGATGCCCTTGGCGCCGAACTCCGGCGTGTTGGTCTTGCCGAAGATCACCAGGCCCGCGCCGAGCCAGCGCTCGACGACGGTCGCGTGCTCTGGCATCGGCAGGCTCGCGAGCGAGCGCGAGCCGCTGCTCGTCGGGTGGCCGGCGTAGTCCTGCGCGAGATCCTTGATCAGGAACGGCACCCCGGCGAACGGGCCGCGCAGCGTTTCCGGGGCGCCGGCGCGGGCGTCCGCCTCGGCGTCGAGCCGGCGCACGATCGCGTTGACGCGCGGGTTGACCGCCGACATGCGGGCGCGTGCCGCGACGAGCAGCTCGGCCGCCGTCGCCTGTCTGTCGGCGACGAGCTGTGCCAGTCCCAGCCCGTCGTGGCGGGTGTACTCCTCAAGCTCCACGCCGGTGATTGTCGGGCATCAGGGTCGACTTCGGGGCCACCACCCGGTAGCGAGCGCCGGCGCCGCAGTGCACAGTCGATCCACGGGGGACCATCGACTCGAAGAGGGGGAGTCACATGCCTGTTCTCAACCGCGCGCGGCGGCTGCTGCTCGCCGCCGTCCTGACGGCGGCGGTCGCGGCGCTCGCCTGCGCCTCGGCGTCGGCGATACGCCTGTCGCTCAACGAACCGACGTTCAGAGCCGCCTGGGCGCCGATGAGATTCATCGTCGCCGGCTTCGCCATATCGTGCAACGCCACGCTCGAAGGGAGCTTTCACAGCACGACCATCGCGAAGGTCGAACAGTCGCTAATCGGCTACGTCACGAGAGCGTCGTCCGGCTCGTGCAGCAGCGGCACGATGTCGGTCCTAACCGAATCGCTGCCGTGGCACGTGCAGTACAACGGCTTCACGGGTTCGCTACCCAACATACTGAGCATGCGAACGCGGGTCATCGGCATGAGCGCGAGCCTGACCTTCCTCGGTCTCACCTGCCTAGCGAGATCGGAAGTGAGAACGCCCGCGGTGATGGTCGCCGAACGCAACACCGGCACCGGTGCGATCACGAGCTTCCGCTGGGAAGAATCGACGGTGTTCCCGCTGACCGGGTCGGGCAGCTGCACGTCGATCAGCGGGAGACTCGGCGGGACCTCCAGCTCCCCGACCGGCCTAGGCACCGCGAGAGCGATCACGCTCACGCTAATAGGCGAAGCCCCGACGCTGTCGCCCTCGCCTGTGGAATTCGGCGTCGTCGAAGCCGAAGGCGTAACGTCGAGAAACGTGACGATCAGAGCCGGCAGCGGCTCCGTCATCGTGAACTCGATCGGGATGAGAAGCGGCGCCAGCTTCGCGCGGCTCGATCCCAACAGATGCATCGGCAGCACGCTGACCGAAAGAAGCACCTGCGTGTTCAAGGTGATATTCGCCGCGCCGAGAGAAACCGGAGGAACGTTCGAAGACACGGTCTCCGTCAACACGAACGTCGCGACGGTCACGGACGTCGTCAGAGCCTCGACCTGAGCCCAGGCTCCTGGATACAGTGCGCCGATGAGCTCCATCGGCTACGCCGAGCACGCGTCGGCGGCACGCACGCCGACGCTGTTCGGGCGCGTGATGGCGCTCGTGGCGCTGACGGTCGCCGCCGCCACGCTCGGCGTGTGGGTCGCGCGCGGATGGGGCGGCGCCGGCTGGTTCATCGCCTGGCTGCTGGCGCTCGGCTGCCTGATCGGGCTGAACGTCGCCAACGCGCGCGGCCAGGCCGGGCTCGCCTTGGGGCTGCTGCTGGCGTTCGGCCTGTTGATGGGCGCGAGCGTCGCGACGACCGTCAACTACTACGCCGAGACCGACCCGACCGCCGTCCGCCAGGCGTTCGGGGCCACCGCGCTGTTCGTCGGGGCGCTCGGGTCGGGCGGCTACGCGATCCGCCGCGACCTCTCCTACCTGTACCGGCTGGCGTTCTGGCTGCTGCTCGCGCTGCTGGTAGCCGGCATCGTGCTGATCTTCGTGCGCATCCCGGCCGCCTACACGATCTATTCGATCGCCGGGCTCGGGGTCTTCGGGCTCTACACGGTCATCGACTTCAACCGGCTGCGGCGCGCCGGCAAGGAGGAGGCGATCCCGCTCGCGGCCGGGATCTTCCTCGACGTGCTGAACATCTTCCTGCTGTTCCTGCGCCTGTTCGCGCGCTCGCGCTGAGCCGCCGCCCGGGTCACGCGCCGACGTACTCCGCCAGGTGCTCGCCGGTCAGCGTGGAACGCGCGGCGACGAGGTCGGCGGGCGTGCCCTCGAAGACGATGCGACCGCCGTCGTGGCCGGCGCCGGGACCGAGGTCGACGATCCAGTCGGCGTGCGCCATCACCGCCTGGTGGTGCTCGATGACGATCACCGACTTGCCGGCGTCGACGAGGCGGTCGAGCAGGCCGAGCAGCTGCTCCACGTCGGCGAGGTGGAGGCCCGCGGTCGGCTCGTCGAGGACGTAGACCCCGCCTCTCTCGCCCATGCGGGTGGCCAGCTTGAGCCGCTGCCGCTCGCCGCCGGACAGCGTGGTGAGCGGCTGGCCGAGGCTGACGTAGCCGAGCCCGACGTCGGCGAGCCGCTCGAGGATCGCGTGCGCGGCCGGCGTCTCCGCCTCCCCCGCGCCGAAGAACCCCTCGGCCTCGGCGACCGGCATCGCGAGCACCTCGCTGATGTCCTTCCCGCCGAACGTGTACTCGAGCACCGACGCCTGGAAGCGCTTGCCCCCGCACTCCTCGCAGACGGTCGCGACCCCGGCCATCATCGCCAGGTCGGTGTAGATCACCCCGGCGCCGTTGCAGGTCGGGCAGGCGCCCTCGGAGTTGGCGCTGAACAGCGCCGGCTTCACGCCGTTGGCCTTCGCGAACGCTCTGCGGATCGGGTCGAGCAGGCCGGTGTACGTCGCCGGATTGCTGCGGCGCGAGCCCTTGATCGCCGCCTGGTCGACCGTGACGATCCCGTCGCGCCCGGCGATCGATCCCTGGATCAGCGAGCTCTTGCCGGAGCCGGCGACGCCGGTCAGCACGACCAGCACGCCGAGCGGGATGTCGACGTCGACGCCCCGCAGGTTGTGGGTGTCGGCGCCGCGCACCTCCAGCGCGCCCGAGGGCTCCCGCACAGACGGCTTCAACGACGCGCGGTCGTCCAGGTGCCGGCCGGTCACCGTGTCGCTGGCCCGCAGCTCCTCGACGGTGCCTTCGAACACCACCTCGCCGCCACCGGTGCCGGCCCCGGGGCCGAGGTCGACGACGCGGTCGGCGATCGCGATCGCCTCCGGCTTGTGCTCCACGACGAGCACCGTGTTGCCCTTGTCGCGCAGCCGCAGCAGCAGCTCGTTCATGCGCTCGACGTCGTGGGGGTGCAGCCCGATCGTCGGCTCGTCGAAGACGTAGGTGACGTCGGTGAGCGAGGACCCGAGCTGGCGGATCATCTTGACGCGCTGCGCCTCGCCGCCGGACAGCGTGCCCGACGGCCGCTCGAGCGAGAGGTAGCCCAGCCCGATCTCCACGAACGAGTCGAGCGTCTCCGCCAGCGCCTCGAGCAGCGGCGCCACCGACGGCTCGTCGAGCCCTCGCACCCAGTCGGCGAGGTCGCGGATCTCCATCGCGCAGGCGTCGGCGATGCTGACTCTCCCGATCTTCGACGAGCGCGCCTCCTCGCTGAGCCGGGTGCCGTCGCATTCGGGGCAGACGGCGAAGGTGACGGCCCGCTCCACGAACGCGCGGATGTGCGGCTGCAGCGCGTCGACGTCCTTGGCGAGGAACTTTCTCTGGATCGTCGGGATCAGGCCCTCGTACGTCAGGTTGACGCCCTCGACCTTGATTCTGGTCGGCTCCTTGTAGAGCAGGTCGTGCAGCTGTCTCTTGTTGAACTTCGCGATCGGCTTGTCCGGGTCGAAGAAGCCGCAGCCGCGGAAGATGCGCCCGTACCAGCCGTCCATGCTGTAGCCGGGGATCGTGAGCGCGCCCTCGTTGAGCGACTTGCCGTCGTCGTACAGCTGCGTCAGGTCGATGTCGGTGACCGAGCCGCGGCCCTCGCAGCGCGGGCACATGCCGCCGAGCCGGTTGTACGTCGCTCTCACGGTCTTCGTCTTGCTGCCGCGCTCGACCGTGATCCCACCGCTCGCCCGCACCGACGGGACGTTGAACGCGTACGCGCTGGGCGAGCCGATGTGCGGCTTGCCGAGCCGGCTGAAGAGGATCCGCAGCATCGCGTTCGCGTCGGTGGCGGTGCCGACCGTGGAGCGGGCGTCGCCGCCCATCCGCTCCTGGTCGACGCTGATCGCCGTCGTCAGCCCGTCGAGCACGTCGACCTCCGGCCGCGCCAGCGTCGGCATGAAGCCCTGCACGAAGGCGCTGTAGGTCTCGTTGATCAGCCGCTGCGACTCCGCGGCGATCGTGCCGAACACGAGCGAGCTCTTGCCCGAGCCCGAGACGCCGGTGAACACCGTCAGCCGGCGCTTCGGGATCTCGACGCTGACGTCCTTGAGGTTGTTCACGCGCGCGCCGTGCACGCGGATCAGGTCGTGGCTGTCGGCGGCGTGCGCCATCTTCAGCGCAGCTCGTTGATGCGGA
Organism: uncultured Actinomycetes bacterium; assembly: GCA_963812435.1. GTDB lineage: Bacteria > Actinomycetota > Thermoleophilia > Solirubrobacterales > Solirubrobacteraceae > Conexibacter. The sequence continues at coordinate 688,648 of CAWEUZ010000002.1, read as the reverse complement.
TCATGTTGCCCGCGGGATCGCGGATCGCGCAGTCGCGGACCCCGTAGGGCTGCTCGGTCGGCTCCTGCACGATCTCGGCGTCGCTGGCCTGCAGCCGCTCGAAGGTGCCGTCGAGGTCCTTGGTGGACAGGAGCAGCATCGCGTAGGTGCCCTTGGCCATCATCTCGGCGATCGTGCGCCGCTCGTCGTCGGTGATGCCGGGGTTCGCGGCCGGCGGCGCGAGGACGATGGAGGTGCCGGGCTGGTCGGCGGGGCCGACCGTGAGCCAGCGCATCGTGCCCTTGCCGACGTCGTTGCGAACCTCGAAGCCGAGGATGTCGCGATAGAAAGCCAGGGATGCGTCCGGGTCGTCGTGGGGGAGGAAGCTTGCATTGATCGTGATGTCCATGGCGGTCACTCTAGGCGCGGCTCGGCGATCGGGCTTCTCGATTCCTGACCGGCTTGGTCACCTGCTTCGCGACGCACGACGGCATCCCCGCCGTCGCGCGCGCCTGTTCGCGGCGGTAGGTGCTGGGAGGCATGCCGACCAGCTCCGTGAAGCGCGTGCTGAAGGTGCCCAGCGACGAGCAGCCGACCTCGAAGCAGACCTCGGTGACGCTGAGGTCGCCGCGGCGCAGCAGCGCCATCGCGCGCTCGATGCGCCGGGTCATCAGGTACCCGTACGGCGACTCGCCGTAGGCGCGTCTGAACGCGCGGCTGAAGTGCCCGGCCGACATGTGCGCGTCGCGGGCGAGCGCCTCGACGTCCAGCGGCTGCGCGTACTCCCGGTCGATCCGGTCGCGCACGCGGCGCAGGCGCGCGAGGTCCTGCAGGTGCTGCTCGGCGGCGGGTCTGCCGGTCACCTGCAGGATCGTGCCACGTCGGCGCGGCGTTGGGCGAACGGCCGTCAGCGCGGGACCAGCTGCAGCAGCGGGATCGTGCGCCCGCTGCGCGCCGCGTGCGCGCGGTACGCGACGTACGGCGGGTAGAAGCGATCGGCGAGCGCCCACAGGCGCGCGAGCTCGCGCTCGTCCTCGACCGGCACGGCGCGGAACGCCGCGACGCCGAAGCGCACGTCAGGGTCGGCGACCGCGTTCGCGAACCAGTGCGGATCCCGCGGTCCGCCGCCGCGCGAGGGGACGATCGTCACGCGCTCGCCGTCGTGGAAGTAGACGACGGCGCGGCGGTGCGGACGGCCGTTGCGCCGGTCGCGCGTCTCCAGCACGGCAGCCGGGGCGGGCGTCGGCCCCGCGAGCCGGTCGCTCGTCAGCCGCATCAGGCGCGGCGTCAGCCGCCAGACGACGAGCCGGAACGGCAGCGACCGCTCGACCGCCGTGAAGGCGCGGCCGCTCATCAGCCGCAGGACCGCCCGCCGCAGGCCGCGCGGCGGAGCGGGGTTCACGCGCGGCGGCCCCTCAGACATCGGCGAAGCGCTCCGGGTTGACGAAGTTGCGGATCGCGAGGATCCGGCCGTCGGCGATCTCCAGCAGCGTGACCGCGTACGGACCGCTCGTCGGGCTGACGAAGCGCACGCCGAGCTCTCCGTTGACGCGCACGAACGACGGCGCGAGATCGTCGGGCATGCTCCCGGTGCGCCGCACGTTGACGTAGAAGCGCGCGATCTTCTCCGCCCCGTGGATCGGCGTGCGGGCGACGCCCGCCCGGCCGCCGCCGTCGGAGTACTGGATCGCGTCCGCGGCGAGCAGCTCGCGCAGCTGCTCGACGTCGCCGCGGCGCGCGGCGAGCAGGAACGCCGCCGTCAGGCGCTGCTGCTCCCCGCGCGCGACCGGCCGCGCGCGCGAGGCGTCGCCGACGCGGTCGCGGGCGCGCTTGGCAAGCTGGCGCGCGTTGCCAGGCGAGACGTCGAGCGCGTCGCCGATCTCCGCGTACTCGAGGTCGAAGACGTCGCGCAGGACGAGCACCGCGCGCTCGACCGGGTTCAGCCGCTCGAGCGCGACGAGCAGCGCGACGCTCAGCCGCTCGGCCTCGATCGCGGCGGCCGCCGCGGGATCGTCGGACGCGCTGACGAGCGGGTCGGGCAGCCAGGTCCCGACGTACGTCTCGCGGCGCGCTCGCGCGCTGCGCAGCCGGTCGACGGCGAGCCGCGTCACGACCGTGACGAGGAACGCCTCGGCGCTGCGGACCTCGTCGCGGTCGGCGGCCTGCCAGCGCAGCCACGCGTCCTGCACGACGTCCTCGGCCTCGGCCAGCTCGCCGACGATGCCGTAGGCGACGCCGAGCAGGCGGGGACGGTGCGCGGCGAAGACGTCGTCTGCGCTCACGCCTCCATCCTGACGCGATGCGGTGCTCATGCGCAGAAGACGAGACAGACGCGCGATCCGTGACAGCGCCGCGCGTACACTCGCGGCCGGGGGCACTGCGACAGGCGGAGGCAGGCGATGATCGAGCGGATCGAGGACATGCCGGCGGGCACCGTCGGGCTGCGGGCGTCGGGCAAGCTCAGCAAGGCCGACTACACCGACGTGCTGGAGCCGGTGCTGCGGGAGGGGATCGCGTCGGGCGAGCTGCGCCTGCTGTTCGTCCTCACCGACTTCCACGGGCTCGAGCCGGGCGCCTGGCCGGAGGACGTCAAGACCGGCCTGCGTGCATGGGCGCGCGAGCACTCCTCCTGGAAGCGCTTCGCGCTCGTGACCGACGTCGAGTGGGTCGCCAAGGCGATGCGGACGTTCGCCTGGCTGACGCCCGGCGAGGTGCTGACAGCGGACCTCGACGGGCTCGAGGACGCCAGGCGCTGGGTCGCGGCCTAGCGGCCTACGCGGCCGCGTCGCCGTCCGCCGAGCGCATCCGCCCCGGCTTGCGCGCGTACATCTCGCGGTCGGCGCGAGCGATCGCGGCGCGGGGGTCGTCCCCGGGCTGCGCGAACGCGGCGCCGACCGTCACGCGCACCGGCGCAGCGGAGTCGCCCGCATGGATCGTGCCGGTGAGCGCCTCCTCGACCCGCGTCCACACCTCGGCGGCCGCATGCAGGTCCGGCACCTCCGCCACGACGACGAACTCGTCGCCGCCGAGGCGCGCGACCGTGTCGTGCGGGCGCGTCGCCGCCGTCAGGCGCCGGGCGATCGCCACGAGCACCTCGTCGCCGACGTCGTGGCCCAGGGTGTCGTTGACCTGCTTGAAGTCGTCGACGTCGACCACCACGACCAGCACCTCGCCGCCCTCGCGCAGCCGGCGCCCGAACGCGTGCGCGAGCCGGTCGCCGAGCAGCAGCCGGTTGACCGCCCCGGTGAGCGGATCGCGGCACGCCGCGTCGCTCACGTCGCGCCCGATCCGCGTCAGCTCGAGCCGCCAGACGGCCTGCTCGGCGACGTCCGCGAAGCGCGCGAGCTGCTCGTCGTCCACCACGAGCCGGCACATCGAGTCCTCGCGCGGATGCTCGCCGAGCGGCGCGCCGACCGCGGCGACGCGGTGCTGGGCCTCCTCGGTGAACAGGTGCACGGCGCCGGCGCGTGCGCCGGTGACGTAGCTGCCGAGCCGCACGAGCGCCGTCAGCGCGGCGTCCCCCGCCTGCTCCAGCAGGCCGAGGCTGGCGATCGCATCGGCACGACGACGCTCCACTTCGGACATCCAGTCAACCAACGGCACGAACGCGCCGGCACTTGAGCCTCGCAGTCCGCGCAGCGTCCGCCGACGCAGACGTCATCGTTCAGATAACTGGTGGAACCAACGGAGGAGGACCCATGACGGAGCGCCACAGCGGCTGGCTCTTGTTCGCCGGCATCATGATCATGATCGCCGGCATCCTGAACGTGATCTACGGGATCGCCGCGATCGACGACTCGAAGTTCTTCGTTCAGGACACGAAGTTCATCATCAGCGACCTCAACGCCTGGGGCTGGATCATCCTGATCGTCGGCGTGCTGCAGGTGATCGCCGCCTTCTCGATCTGGCGCGGCGGCGGCTTCGGCATGGTGATCGGCATGTCCGTCGCGATGATCAGCGCGATCGCGGCGCTGCTCTCGATTCCCGCCTACCCCTTCTGGTCGCTCGCGATCTTCGCGCTCGACGTCCTCATCATCTACGGCCTCGCCGTCTACGGCGGGCAGCGGAACACGACGGGCACCACGGCCTAGGACGACCTGGCGCGGCGGAGCCGCCGGCTGGCTCCGCCGCGCCCCCGCGACTAACCCGATCCGGGCGCGATCGCGGAGCGCAATGCCACCAACAGCTCGCGCGCACGCGGGTCCGCGCCCCCGATCCGCCGCAGTTGGTTGGGCGTGTACGAGAAGCCGGTGCGCAGGCTCGGCCACGCCCCGTGCGAGGAGCCGCCGGCGCCCGTGTGGCCGAACGCGTCGGCCGCCGGGCCGAGCGCCATCTCGCTCGTCTGGAGCTGGTAGCCGGTGGCGAAGGCCAAGGGCGTGTCGAGGTAGGGGTCGTGCCCGCTCGCCAGCGGGCGCGTCCCGGCCGCGATCGTCTCGGACGCCAGCAGGCGCGTGCCGTCGATCGCCCCGCCGGCGGCGAGGCAGCCGTAGAGGCGTGCGAGCGAGCGAGCGGCGACGATCCCGCTCGTCGCCGGCGCCTCGGCGGCGTGCCAGGCCTGCAGGTTGGCGGCCAGCTCACCGCCGGTGAAGCGCGGCGGGTTCGACCAGATCGACCACGCCGTCTCGTCGCGCTCACGCGTCAACGCGATCTCGTCGGCGAACGACGCGTCGCGCTCGATCCGCGCGACGCGCGGCTCGAGCTGCTCGGGCAGACCGATCCAGGCGTCGAGCTCGAGCGGCGCCGCCACCTCCTCGGCGAAGAATCGGCCGATGCTGCGACCGGCGACGCGCCGCACGAGCTCGCCGCACAGCCAGCCGAACGTGACGGCGTGGTAGACGAGCCCCTGCTTCGCCGCCGCGACGACAGGCTGATCGGCCAGCAGCGCTGCCATCCGCACGTCGTCCGTCGCCTCCTCGAGGCTCGCCTCCGTCAGCAGCCCGGGCATCCCTGCTCGGTGCGAGACGACCTCGCTGACGAGGATGCGCTCCTTGCCGTGCGCGGCGAACTCGGGCCAGTAGCGGCAGACCGGCATGTCCAGCGCAAGCTGGCCGCGCTCGATCAGCAGCAGCATGCACGTGGCTGTGAGCCCCTTCGTGCCCGAGAAGACCGGCACGAGCGTGTCCTCGCGCCACGGCAGCTCACGGCCGCGATCGGCAACGCCGCCCCACAGATCGACGACCAACCGCCCGTCGACGTACGCCGCGAACGCGGCGCCGAGCTCGGCATGCTGGCCGAAGCTGCGCACGAACGCCTCCGCGACCGGCTCGAACCCCGCCTCCACATGGCCGCCAACGCTGGTCACGCCGACGCGAACGAGCGTCGAAGCGCGTCGCCCATGAGCTCGATGCAGCCGTCGGCCGCGTCGAGCTCGCCGTGCCAGTCGGCGAAGCCGTGCGGCATGCCGTCGTAGCGACACCGCTCGATCTCGACGCCCGCCTGCTCCAGCCGGTCGGCGTACGCCTCTCCCTCGTCGCGCAGGACGTCGTACTCAGCGGTGATCATCAACGTGGAGGGTAGGCCGGCGAGCGTGGCCGCGAGCAGCGGGGAGACGTACGGATCCGACCCGTCACCGACCGGGAGGTACTGCCGCCACAGCCACTCGATCGCCTCCGGGCGCGCGAGCGCACCGACGGCCGGGTCGTGACGCGACGCGCCCGCGAAGGTGCGTGCCAGCATCGGATAGAGCAACAGCTGAAGCGCCAGCTCGGGACCGCCGCGATCGCGTGTGAGCAACGCGGCCGCGGCCGCGAGGTTGCCGCCGGCGCTCTCCCCGCCGATCGCGATGGGCCCTGCGGGCATTCCCAACTGTGCGGCCTGCTCGCCGATCCAGCAGGCGACGGCATAGCAGTCCTCGAGCCCGGCGGGGAACGGATGCTCCGGGGCGAGGCGATACTCGACCGAGACGACGGCGCAGCCCGACGCCGCCGCCAGCGGCCCTGCCAGGCAATCCCCGGCGAGCGATCCGAGCACGAAGCCGCCTCCGCGGATCCACAACAGCGTGCCAACCGGCTCCTCCCGGCGCGGGCGGTACAGACACACCGGCAACGGGCCGCTCGCTCCGACCGCCTCGAGCTTCTCGGCCGCGACGCCGGGCGGCGGATCGACGGTCGCGTCCGCGGTCGACTCGCCCCCGAGCGCACGCGCCCGCTCCGCCGTCATCGACTCGATCTCCCCGACGTCGCGCCACGCGTCGGGCAGCTCCGCGAGGAGGGCGGCGGCGCGAGCGTCAAGCGGCATCGACGCGGCCCTCCTGCCCGGGCGTGCGGCGCGTGAGCGCGGCGGCGCCCGCCACGACGTCGTGCGCGAAGTGGCAGCGGGCGACGCGTCCGTCGCCGAGGTCGACCGCGGGCGGCGCCTGCTCGGCGCAGACGTCTCTGGCGAGCGGACAGCGGGTGCGAAAGCGGCAGCCCGTCGTTACGTCGAGCGCCGACGGGATCTCGCCGCGCAGCACCGGCTTGGCCGCCGTACCGCGCCGGTGACGACCGGGCTGCGCGCCGAGCAGCGCAGCCGTGTACGGATGGCCCGGCGCCGCGAACACGGCGCGCGTCGGACCGCTCTCCATGATCGCGCCGAGGTACATGACGTTCACGCGGTCGGCGAGGTGCGCGACGACGGAGAGGTTGTGGGCGATGAACACGATCGCGACGCCGTGCTCGTCGCGCAGGTCGGCGAACAGGTTGAGGATCTGCGCCTGGATCGAGACGTCGAGCGCGCTGACCGCCTCGTCGGCGAGCAGCAGGTCGGGTCTGACGGCCATCGCACGAGCGATCGCGACGCGCTGCCGCTGACCGCCCGAGAGCTCGCGCGGACGGCGGTCGGCGAGCTGCTCGTTCAAGCCGACGACCTCGAGCGACGCGCGCACGTGCTCGCGCCCTCTCCCCTTGTCGATCAGACCGTGGAAGCGGGCGGGCTCCGCGATCGCCTCGCCGACGCTCAGCAACGGATTCAACGACGAGTACGGATCCTGGTAGATCATCTGCATCCGCCGGCGCACCCGGGCGAGGGCCTTCCCGCGCAGCTCCAGGACCTCGCGGCCGTCGAACCGCACCCTGCCGGCGTCCGGCTCGACCAGTCGCACGAGGCACTTCGCGAGCGTGCTCTTGCCCGACCCGGACTCCCCGACGACACCGACGATCTCGTGCGTGCGAACGTCGAGCGAGACGTCGTCGAGTGCGACGAGGCGCCGTCCGGCGCCGCGCCCGCGCAGGACGAACGCCTTCGAGAGGCCGCCCACGCTCAACAGCGGTTGCTCGGCCGTCATCGGTCGTCCCTCGCTCCCGCCTCGTTCGCGTCGACGATCGGGCAGGCCGATCCGTGCTCGCCGGGGCCGCGGTCCAGCCGCATCGCGACCTGCGCGCACGCCTCGCGCGCGTGCTCGCAACGCGGCGCGAACGCGCAGCCGGCGGGCACCTCGGCGATCGCCGGCGGGCTGCCGCCGATCGTCTCCAGCCGCGTCCCCGGCGCCGCGCCGGCCGCATCGGGCGCCGAGGCGATCAGCGCAGCGGTGTACGGATGACGCGGCGTGCTCAGCACCTGCTCGGCCGTGCCCGTCTCGACGACGTGGCCCGCGTACATCACGGCGATGCGATCGGCCATCTGCGCGATCACGCCGAGATCGTGGGATACGAGCACGATCGTCAGGCCCGTCTCCTGCTGCAGCTCCGCCAGCAGGCTCAGGATCTGGTCCTGGATCGTCACGTCCAGCGCGGTGGTGGGCTCGTCGGCCAGCAGCAGCTCCGGTCCGCACGCGATCGCGATCGCGATCATCACGCGCTGGCGCATGCCGCCGCTCAGCTCGTGCGGGTAGCTGCGCACGCGCGAGGCGGCCGACGGGATCCCCACGCGCTCGAGCAGCTCCACCGCGCGCGCCCGCGCGGCCGACCGCGAGAGGCCGCCGCGCACGTGCAGCACCTCCATCAACTGGTCCCCGACCGAGTAGACGGGATTCAGCGACTCCATCGGATCCTGGAAGACCATCGAGATCTCACGGCCGCGCATCGCGCGCAGCCGCCGCTCGTCGCCCAGCAGATCCGTCTCGCCCTGCCACTCGATCGATCCGCCGAGCACCTCGCCCGGCTCCGGCACGAGCCCCAGCAATGCCCGCAGCGACAGGCTCTTGCCGCAGCCCGACTCGCCGACGATCCCGAGCGTCTCGCCGGGGAGCGTTTCGAAGCTCACGCCCCGCACCGCGAGCGCTACGCCCGCGGCGGCGGGAAAGCCGATCGTCAGGTCGCTCACGCGCAGCAGCGGCGCGCGGTCGGCGATCCGGACCGGATCCGGTGTCGAGTCGGGGCTCACGCGCATGCTCGTCATCGCACTCCGACGCGCCGTGCGCGCAGCCGGTCCGCGAGGCCGTCGCCGAGAAGGCTGAAGCCGATCCCGACGATCACGACCACGATCCCCGGCAGCGTGGTGATCCACCACGCCGTCAGCAGGTACGTCTGGCCATCGGCGATGATCGACCCCCACTCCGGCGTCGGCGGCTGCACCCCGAGCCCCAGGAACGACAGCGACGCGACCCACGTGATGTTCAGGACGATGTCCGACATCGAGTACACGAGGCACGGCCGGATCAGGTTCGGGATGGCGTGGCGCCAGATCACGCGCCAGTGCGAGTAGCCGAGCGTCTGGCCCGCCTGGATGAACTGCTTCTCCTTGAGCACGAGCATCTCCGCGCGCGCGAGCCGCGCGTAGAACGCCCAGCCGCCGACCGCGAGGCCGATGAAGACGCCCTTCACGCCGGGTCCGACGATCGCGACGATCGCGATCACGAGCACCATGAACGGGAACGCGATGATCACGTCGATGACGCGCATGATCACGCGCTCCGGCCAGCCGCGGAAGTAGCCGGCGACCGTGCCCATCACGACGCCGATCGCGAGCGCGAAGTACGTCGCCGCGAGCGCCACGCCGAGGTCGATCCAGGTACCGGCGAGCGTGCGGCCGAGCACGTCGCGCCCGAGGTTGTCGGTCCCGAACGGATGCGCCGGCGACGGCGACTGCAGCGCCTGCGCCAGGTTCTGCTCGTTCGGGTGCGGATAGACGAAGTGGCCGATCAGGCTCGCCAGGATCACCAGCGCGATCAGCGCGACGCCAGCCTCCAGCGTCAGCCGCCGCCACCGGTCCGAACGGCGCGCGACGCGCGCGAGGCGGCGGTCGAGCGCGGCCTCGCGCCCTCCGGCGCCCGGCGCGGCGACCGCGCTCACAACCGCACCCGCGGATCGATCGCCGCGTACACGAAGTCCGTCGCGAGGCTCACGAACACGACCGTGAAGCCGAACAGCAGCGTCAGCGCCTGCACGACGGGGAAGTCGCGCGCGGTCACCGACCCCACGAGCAGCGATCCCAGCCCGGGGATCGAGAAGACGTTCTCGATCACCACCGTCCCGCTCAGCAGCACGCCGACCATCAGGCTCAGCAGCGTCACCGTCGAGATCGCCGAGTTGCGCAGGACGTGCTTCATGAGCACGCGCAATTCGCTCAACCCGCGCGCCCGCGTCGCCTCGGTGTACTCGGCGTCGAGGTTGTCGATCAGGCTCGTGCGCAGCGAGCGCAGCAGCGGCGCGCTGATCCACAGCGCCACCGTGATCGCCGGCAGCGTCAGGCTCTTGAAGTGCTCGAGCGGCGTGTCGCCGTAGCCCGAGGTCGGCAGCAGTCTCAGCCGCAGCGCGAAGATCAGCGCAAGCAGCAGGCCCAGCCAGAACGACGGCATCGCGAACGCCGTCGTCGTGAACAGCCGCACGACGTGATCGGCCCAGCGGTCCCGCCTGCGCGCCGAGACGATCGCCAGCGGCACCGCAATCAGCAGCGCCACGACGAGCGCGTACGCGATCAGGAACAGGCTCGGCAGGATCCGCGGCCCGATCACGTCGCTGACCGACTGGCGGAACTGGAACGAGTCGCCGAAGGAGAACGTCGCCGCGCCCTTGACGAAGTCCCAGTACTGCGCCGGCAGCGACTTGTCGAGGCCGAACTGCGCATGCAGGTCCGCGACCGCCGCCGGCGTCGCGCGCGTTCCGAGCAGGATCTTCGCGGGGTCGCCCGGGACGAGGTGGATGATCGCGAAGGCGACGAAGGTGATCCCGATCAGCACCGGGATCACCTCCAGCAGCCGCGTGCGCAGGAAGCGGCTCATCTCGCCAGCGACACCTGCTCCAGCCGCCACCAGCCGGTCTGCGGGACGTACTGGTACCCGTGCACGTTCGAGCGGTAGGCCGCGCGCGTCGGCGGGAAGATCAGCGGCACCGTCGCCGGGTCCTCCATCGTCGTGCGCTGCAGCTGCGCCCACAGCTGCGCCTGCTCCCGCTCGTCGGTCACGTGGACCGCGCGCTGCGCGAGCCGCGTGGCGGTCGGGTTGTGGTACCAGGTGAAGCCGTTGTGCAACGACGAGTCGTAGGTGCTGAAGAGGATGTTGGCGAACTCGTCCGGGATCGGGATGTCGCTGGTGATCACGTCCGGCGGCTGCATGAACGCCTGCTCCTGGAAGGCGAGCATGCGCGAGAAGAGCGTGCCGTAGTCGAACTGCTGCAGCTTCACGCGGACGCCGATCTTGGCCCACGCGTCCTGCACGATCTGCGCGACCTGCTTCGAGGTGTCGTCGCCGCCGGCGAGCTCGATCGTGAGGTCGAAGCCGTCGGGCTTCGACGATCTCGCGATCAGCGCTCTCGCCTTCGCGAGGTCGAGGTCGTACGGTCTGACCGACGCGCTCCAGTACTTGAGCTTCGGCGCGTTCGCGTTCGCGATCTCGGCGCGCCCGCCGAACACGACGCGCTGGATCTCTCTCAACGGCGTCGCGTAGTTGAGCGCCTGACGCACGCCCGTCTCGTCGAGCGGCTTGTATCTCTCGTTGAACCAGATGTTGTACATGCCGGACGAGGTCTGGAAGAGCACTCTCGCCTGCCCGCTGTTGTCCACCTGGTCGACCTGCGAGAACGGCACCGCGTCGACCGCGTCGACGTTGCCGGAGAGCAGGTCGAGCGTGCGCGTGTTGTCGTTGGGGACGTAGAGCAGCTTCACCTCGTCGAGGTACGGCTGGCCTCTGCGCCAGTAGTACGGGTTTCTCGCCAGCTCGACGACCTGACCCTTGACCCAGCGCTTCACCATGAAGGCGCCGGAGCCGATCGGTCTCTGCTCGAAGGCCTTGTCGCCGGCCTTCTCGAGCGCTGCCTTCGGCACGATCGAGGCCGCGGGGAACGCCATGTAGTAGGGGAAGCCGATCGTCGGCTTCGTCAGTCTCACGACGACGGTCGAGCCGTCCGGCGTCGAGACCTGCTCGATCAGGCCGAACATCGACGCGTAGAAGCTCTTCGGGTTGTTCGCGCGGTCGAGCGAGTACTTCACGTCGGCCGCGGTGACGGGCGTGCCGTCGGAGAACTTCGCGTCGCGCAGATGGAAGGTGAACGTCTTCTTGTCGGCGCTCACGTCCCAGCTCTCGGCGAGACCGGGCTGCGGCTCGGAGCTCCCCGGCAGCTGCTCGGCGAGCGTGTCGTAGACCTGCACCATCGTCTGCAGCGAGCCGTTCTCGCAGCTGCAGGTGAACGGATTGAGGTTGACCGGCTCGAGCGAGCGCGCCAGGCGGAGCGTCCCGCCCGTCGCGACCGGTGCGGTGTCGATCGTGTCTGCACCGCTCGTCACGCCGGCGCTGGTGCTCGCGGTGCCGCCGCACGCTCCCAACGTCACGGCGACGGCGAGCGCGGACAAGCCGCTCGCGAGCAGCGCGCCGGCGCGCCGGCGATGTCGCGCGCCGCTCGCGGCGCGCACGGATTCCGATCCGGCAGTGGGCTTCATCGGGCGTCCTCTCCTCCGGTGCTCTCTCATGCCGCCGTCCGCAACCTGCAGGCGGTCTTGATGCATGATTTTACAAGTGTTCAGCTATCTGTCAACATGAACTTGCAAAAATGATGCTTGCAAAGCGCACACAGGCGGAGGCATGCAGGCGCAGGGCCGCCGAGGGCGGCCCTGCGCGGGATCCGGCGAGACGCGTCGCGTCAGGAAGAGCGCGCCGACGATTCCTCGGCCGCGCGCAGCGCCGCCGGCGTCCCCATGGGGGGCCCGGCCTCGCCGCGGTCGATGCGGCGCCGCAGCACGAACACCCACTGCAGGACGCCGAGCGCGACCGCTCCGAGCGAGTACTCGGCGGCGATGTGGTTGACGCTCGGGATCGTCATGTAGCCGATCACGAGCAGGCACCAGAACGTTCCGAGGACCGTGAACGGAGTCAGCCAGCGGCCGAGGTCGAGGTAGCCGGGGGGCGCGTCCCCGAGCGTCCCGCGCCGCCGCGCCATCTGCGCGACGACCATCGTCATCAGGTACGTGCCGTAGTACATGACGGCGACGATCGCGAAGATCCGCGAGGCGATCCCGGCGGAGACGAAGTTCAGCCCGAACGCGACGACGCCGACGAGCAGCAGCGAGCCGAGCGGGATTCTCGTCCTCGCGTTGACGTTGGCGAGCACCCGCGAGCCGGGGATCATCCGGTCACGAGCCAGCGAGAAGGCCATGCGCGTCGCGACCGTCAGGTTCGCGAGCAGGCAGGCGAACATCGAGATGAAGACCACGACCTTCGCGACCGTCGCGAAGCCGCTCCCGAACTGCTGCTGGAAGAGCGCGAACAGCGGGTTCTCGGATCCGTTGACGAGCGCCGCGGCGCCGTGCGGGATCGCCATCGCGAAGATCGCGAAGATCAGGCAGCCGACGCTGCCCGAGACGGCGATGGCTCGCAGCATCGCCTTGGGGGCGACCTTGCGCGGATCCTTCGTCTCCTCGGCGAGGTCGGCGGCGCCCTCCCAGCCGAGCAGCGTCGAGACCGGCAGCAGCGCCGCGAGCCCGAGCACGGTCAGGTCGATCGAGCCGCCGCCGACGGGGTGCGTGTCGAACAGCACGTCGACGCCGGCCTTGTCCTTGAAGAAGAAGAGGCCGACGGCGACCGCCAGGCCCATGCCGAGCGTGCCGATCAGCTCGGTGGTGGCGCCGACGTTGTTGACGTGCGTCGCGTAGCGGATGCCGGCCGCGTTGAACGCGACCGCGACCACGACGACGACCGCGCCGATCAGCTGCACGTCGCCGCGCGTCGGGTCGCCGAACAGCTCGCCGGCGAACACCGAGCCGATCGCGACGGCGATCGACGCGGTGCCGGCGAAGAACGCGCACAGCGCGAACCAGCCGGTGAACCAGCCGGCGTGAGGGCTGATGAGCCGCGAGGACCACTGGTAGGCGTAGCCCGTCACCGGGACGCGCGCGGCCAGGTGCCCGTAGACGGCGGCGATGACGAGGCCGAAGAGGGTTGCGGGAAACCACAGCCAGATGCCCACGCCGCCGGTCTTGGTGAACGGGTCGCCGAACAGCGTGAAGCTCGCGGTCGTCACCGACACCATCGAGAAGCTCACGCAGAACGAGGTGAAGAGGCCGATCGAGCGATCGAGCTTCTGCGCATATCCGAACTGCTCGAGGTCCGCGTCGTCGCTGCTGACGGCGCGCTCGGCGTCCGATCCGGCGGTGTCCTGCATAGCCACTCCTCCTCCATCGTACTGACACACTCTCGATGCCGACATTCGCAATGTTTGGAACATCTGTCAACATGAATGTGCAAATCTGATGTTCGAAAGTGACGCCGTGAATCCGAGAGGAGACGGAATGCAGGCGCTGAGGGTGTCCACCCCGGGGACGTGGTCGGTCGTCGACGACGCTCCCGTTCCGCACGCCGGAGCCGGGCAGGTGCAGGTGCAGGTCAAGGCCGTCGGCATCTGCGGCAGCGACCTCCACATCCTCGCCGGCGAGTTCCCGCCGACGCCGTACCCGATCGTCCCCGGGCACGAGTTCGCCGGCGTCGTGACGGAGGTCGGCGAGGGCGTCGCGAACGTGGCGCTCGGCGACCGCGTCGCCGTCGACCCGTCGCTCTTCTGCGGGCGCTGCCGCTACTGCCGCGCCGGCCGCGGCAACCTCTGCGCGCAATGGGGCGCGATCGGCGACACCGTCGACGGAGCGTTCGCCGAGTACGTCGTCGTGCCGGCGCAGAACGCGTACGCGCTGCCCGACGACATGAGCTTCGCCGCCGGCGCGCTCGTGGAGCCGATCTCGTGCGTGGTCCACGGCCTCCAGCGGCTCGCATTGCGTCCCGGATCGGACCTGCTGATCGTCGGCGGCGGCACGATCGGGCTCTCGCTGCTGCAGGCGGCTCGGCGCTCGGGCGCGGCGACCGTCGACGTCGTCGACATGGACGCCTCGCGGCTCGAGCGCGCGCGCTCGTTCGGCGCAGCCGACGTCGCGCTCGACGCCGACGAGCTGCTGCGGCGGCGCGGCCACGGCTACGAGTACGTGATCGAGGCGACCGGGGTCCCGGCCGCCGGCCGCGCCGCGCTCGGCGCGCTCGACCGCGGCGGGACCTTGCTGATCTTCGGCGTGGCGCCCGAGCAGGCGGCGATCGACATCTCGCCCTTCCGCGTCTACAACGACGAGCAGACGATCCTCGGGTCGATGGCCGTGCTCGACTCGTTCGCGCCTGCCCTGCGGATGCTGGCCGCGGGCGCGATCGACAGCGAGCGGATGGTGACGCACACGTTCGCGCTCGAGCAGTTCGACGAGGCGCTGGCGACGATGCGCAGCCGGCAGGGCCTCAAGATCCAGATCCACCTCCCGTGACGATGGGGTCGAGCCTCTACCTGGGCGTCGACGTCGGCACGACCGGCGCGAAGGCGATCGTGGTCGACGCCGCCGGCGACGCCCACGGTCGCGGCCATGCCGCCTACGCGCTCGAATGCCCGCGCCCGGGCGAGGTCGTCCAGGACGCGACCGCGTGGCAGGAGGGCGTGACGACCGCGGTCCGCGCCGCCTGCGCCGGGCTCGACGCGCAGCGCATCGCCGCGCTCGCGATATCCGCCCAGGGCGGCACGCTCGTCGCCGTCGACGAGCGTCTTCGGCCGCTCGCGCCCGCGCGCTCCTGGCTGGACCGCCGCGCGACCGGCGCGGCGGCGGCGTTCGAGCGCCGCTTCGGCCGCGAGGACTTCTACCGGCGCACCGGCTGGCCGATCGCGCCGAACAACACCGCCGCGCAGCTGCTCGACCTCGCCGCGGGCGACGCCGCGACGTTCGCCGCGGCGAGCTGCTTCTGCGACACCGCCGCTTATCTCAACGGCTGGCTCGCCGGGACGCCGACGATCGACGCGAACGTCGCCGGCATCGGGCAGCTGACGGACGTGCAGACGGGCACGTGGGATGCCGAGATCCTCGAGCTGATCGGCGTCGCGCCCGAGCGCCTGCCGCGCATCGCGGCGCCGGGCGTCGCGATCGGCGCGCTCGCCGCGCCGGCCGCCGACGCGCTCGGCCTGCGCCCCGGCATCGTGGTCGGAGCCGGCGCGCAGGACCAGTACTGCGCCGCGCTCGGCGCGGGCGCCGTCGGCGAGGGCGACGTGCTGCTGTCGACCGGCACGGCCTGGGTGATGCTGGCGGCGGCCGCAGCCCCGTACCCCGACGCGGCCGGCGGCATCGGCTGCGGGCGACATCTCGTGCCCGGGCGCTGGGGGCACTTCGGCGAGATCGCCAACGGCGGCGTGTCGATCGAGTGGGGTCGGCGCCTGCTCAACCACGGCGACCACGCGCCGGTCGCGCTCGGCGACCTCGAGGTCGTGCTCGCACAGACGCCGCCCGGCGCGGACGGCCTCAGCTTCTTCCCGTACTTCGACGGCACCGACCCGGCCGACGAGCTGGGCGACTCGCGCGGCTCGCTCGTCGGGCTGAGCCTGAGCCACGACCACCGCCACGTGCTGCGCGCGATCGCCGAGGGCGTCGCGTTCGCGATGCGGATGCTGCTCGAGCGCTACCGCGCGTCGGTCGGAGGAGCGGGCGCGGTGCCGATCGTCGTCGGCGGGGCGACGCGCAGCCGCGCGTGGATGCAGGTGCTCGCCGGCATCCTCGGCGGCGAGCTGCGCGTCGACCGCGAGCCCGACGCCGCATGCGTCGGCGCGGCGATCCTCGCGGCGACCGCCGCCGGCGAGCTGCCGAGCGCCCAGGCCGGCGTCGAGCGCATGGCCGGCGCATGCGAGACGATCGCGGCCGACCCGCCGGAGCACGCCGCCTACGACGCGCGCTTCGCGGCCTACCGCCGCGATGCGGACGCGCTGCGCGAGCTGTACGCGGCCCGCGCCGGGGAGGGGAGCTGACATGACGAGGCAGATCCGCCCGCCGTTCTTCGAGATCGGCCCGAAGACGTACCTCGACCGCGCCGCGCTGCTGGAGGTCGTGGAGGCCGCCGCGGAGGCGTCGGCGCGCTACGACGTCGACGTGATCGTCACGCCGCCGGCGCTCGACATCGACGCCGTCAAGCGCGCCGCGCCGACGCTTTGGGTCTTCGCGCAGGCGATGGACCTCGCGCAGCCGGGCACGAGCACCGGGGCCATCCTGCCCGAGGCGCTCGCGCGCGCCGGCGCCGACGGCGTGATGCTCAACCACGCCGAGCGGCCGCTGGCGCAGCGCGACCTGCCGGACGCGATCGCACGCGCGCACGCCGCCGGACTGCTGACGCTCGTGTGCGCCGACGACACCGAGCAGAGCGTGAGCAGCGCCGCCGCGGGTGCCGACCTCGTGCTGCTCGAGCCGCCCGAGCTGATCGGCACCGCCCACCGCAGCGAGCGCCCGTGGATCGGCCCGGCCAACGCGGCGATCGCCGCCGTCGCTCCGCACGTGCTCGTGATGCACAGCGGCGGCGTCGCGGACGCGGACGACGTGCACGCGCTCGTCGCGCAGGGCGCCGACGGCACCGGCTGCACGAGCGCGATCGTGCGCGCACCCGACCGGCGCGCGACGGCCGACCGGATGATCCGGGCGGTGCGCGAGGGCTGGGACGCCCGCCACCTGGTCGCGTCCTCCACAGTCAACGACGAAAACGAGGTCCAGTGACGATGACGGTCCACCACGCGACGATCGACGTGCAGTCGGATGCGCGCGTGACGTTCCACGACATCACCGCCGAGGTGACGGGGCAGCTGGCAGAGGCGGGGATCGCCCGCGGGCTGGCGGTCGTCTCCTCGCCGCACACGACGTGCAGCGTGCTCGTGCAGGAGGAGTCGCACGACACCACCTATCTCGGCGTCGAGTTCCTGATGCAGGACCTCGCCGACGTGCTGCGGCGCGTCGTGCCCGACTGCACCGCCGAGGGGCGCGAGTACCTGCACCCGGGGCCGGAGCACATCGCGGGCGCGATCCGCGAGCGCGCCGAGGAGGCGTGGTGGAGCCTCAACGTCGACGCCCACCTGCGCTCGGTCATCCTCGGCCGCTCGGAGAGCGTGCCGATCGTCGACGGCGCGTTGGCGCTCGGCGAGTTCGGGCGCATCTACTTCGCCGACTTCGACCAGATGCGGGCGCGTCCGCGCACCGTCATGGCGACCTTCATGGGAGAATCGAGCGTTCCTCCGGCCGACTGAAGGAGCTGTCGCAGAAGATGATCACGGGAGAGCGGAGGCCGCAGCGCGACCGCATCGCCTTCATCCTCGACGCGCTCACCCAGGAGGGCCACGTCGAAGTCGACGATCTCGCGGAGGCGCTGCACGTCTCCACCGCGACCGTCCGGCGCGACCTCGACGGCCTCGCGCTCAAGCAGCTGCTGATCCGCACGCGCGGCGGCGCCGTCACGAACTCCTCCACCTATGACCTGCCGCTGCAGTACAACGCGCTCCGCCACGCCGAGGAGAAGCGGAGGATCGCGCGGGCGGCGGTCGACCGCATCGCCGCCGGGTCGGTCGTCGGGCTGAACGCCGGCACGACCACGACCGAGGTCTCGCGCGCGCTCGCGGTGCGGCCCGACCTGGAGGGGAGCGAGCGCGAGACGACGCTGACGATCGTCACGAACGCGATCAACATCGCGCACGAGCTGACGGTGCGCTCGCAGTTCCAGCTGCTGGTGCTCGGCGGCGTCGCGCGGCCGGCGTCCTATGAGCTGATCGGCCCGCTCGCGGAGCGGGCGCTCACCGACATCTCGCTCGACCAGGTGATCCTGTCCGCGAACGGGATCAGCGCGCGCAGCGGCGCCAGCTGCCACAACCTCGGCGAGGCCTCGATCGGGCGGGCGATGATGGCGCGCGCCAAGCACGTGACGCTCGTGCTCGATGCGTCGAAGTTCGGCGTCTCGTGCCTGTCGACGATGTGCCGGCTCGACGAGGTCGACACGGTCGTCGCGGACGAGGGCGCGCGGAGAGACCGCGAGACCGTCGAGGCGCTCGAGCAGGCCGGGGTCGAGCTGGTCCTGGCCTGAGCGCCGCCGGCGCCTCAGACCCGCTCCAGCACCACCACCGGGATCTCCCGCTCGGTTCTCTTCTGGTACTCGTCGTAGTCGGGCCAGACGGCGGCCATCTTGCGCCACATCTCGGGCTTCTCGTCCGGCGTGGCGTCGCGTGCGCGGGCTCTGAAGACGTCGCCTCTGACCTGCACCTGGACCTCCGGCTCGGCCTGCAGGTTGACGTACCAGCCGGGGGGCGCGTCGGTCCCGCCGCGGGACGCGACGATCAGGTAGTCGTCGCCGTCGCGCTCGAAGATCAGCGGCGTCGTGCGCTCGGCGCCGCTCTTGCGGCCTCTCGTCGTCAGCAGCAGGATCGTCGTCCCGCGCTGCCAGCTGTAGCCCTCCTCGCCGTCCGTCTCGCGGTAGCGGTCGACGTGCTCCTGTCCGAACAACATGGCTGCCTCCTAGCTCGTTCGCACTCGAATCTAGCGTCCAGGAGCAGCTCTCCCCGCCGTCGCGTAGCGCAGGTACACCACGCCGTTGTCGAAGCGCCGCTCGTCCTGCAGCTCCAGCGCCACGCGCACGCCGTCGGGCAGCGCGCGCGTGCCGCCGCCGATCACGACCGGGGTGACGAGCAGGTGCAGCTCGTCGACCAGTCCGGCCGCGAGCGCCTGGCCGGCGAGCTCGGGACCGCCGACGGCGACGTCGCGCTCGGCCGCGGCCTTCAGCGCCCGCACCGCGTCGGGATCGAAGGCCCGCTCGATCCGCGTGCGCGCGCTGGACGCCTGCTCGAGCGTCGTCGAGTACACGACCTTCTCGGCCGCTCGCCAGATCTCCGCGAAGTCGCGCATCACGGGGTCCGGATCCGCCATCCTCTCCCACGCGACCATCACCTCGTACATCCGGCGCCCATACAGGTGGGTCCCGATCGGCCGCTCCAGCTCGTTGGCGAAGCGGTGCACCTGCTCGTCAGGCGCGGCCCAGTCGAATCTGCCGTCCGCGTCCGCGACGTAGCCGTCGAGCGAGGCGATCGCCGCGTAGATCAGCTTGGCCATGCGAGCCACAATATCGCCCGGTCTGACCTCTAGGCTCGTGCCCCATGCGGCTGTTCGGCATCGGCGGACCGGACGTGGAGCGGCTGCTCGCCGAGGGCGCGCCGCGCAGCGGGCGCATCGTGGGGATCCGCTGCGCGATGACGCACGACGACCCGCCCAAGCGCGTCGACGACTACGCGATCGCGACCGACGAGGGGACGATCCTCGGCGTGCGGCAGCGGCTCGCGCCCGACGTGCTCGTGCGGCTCGGGATGACCGTCCACACGCGCGTCGACGGCGACGCGCTGGCGATCGACTGGGCGGCGAACGGCGGGGCAGCCCAGAACGTCACCGCCGGCTGGAAGCGGCTCAAGCAGCCGCCGGCGGAGGGGATCCTCGACGAGACCTACGGGCTCGAGCGCGCGCGCAGGAAGGACCTGCCCGCGCGCGTGACGATCGACGCGGTCGAGGAGCGGACCGCCTTCCTCGGGATCGGCACCGCGATCGACCTGCGCGTGACGGTGCGGCTCGACAACGACCCGGAGCCCTTCGCGGCCGAGCTGAAGAAGGCCGAGATCCCGTTCTACGCGGCGCACCTGGCGAAGCCCGGCATCGAGCTGGCGGCGTGGGTGCAGGAGCGCCGGCTCGACCGCATCAGGCTCGACTGGCCGTCGGCGGCGGAAGCTCGGCCGGGCGTCGGCGAGGCGCCGGTTCCGCTGCTGGCGCCGGCCGTCGCGCCCGCGCAGCCGCCGCCTGACGTCGTGGGGATCCCTGCAGCGCCGCGCGCGGGGATCGACCTCGCTCCCGCCCCGGGCGCCTTCGCCCCGATCGCCGGCGTCGACTTCGAGACCTACGTCGCGGTCGAGGTCGCCCTGATCCGCGACCGCGTCGCGCCGTCCGACTACGACGCCTACGCCGCCGAGCACCACGGGGTGCCCCCCGGCGGATGGTCGGCCGCGGCGAACGGCTGGCAGCAGCGGATCCGCGGCGACTGGAGACTCGGCGCCGCGTTCGGCGAGGCGTTCGAGCGGGTGCGGCGCGGATGACGGTCTCCGAGCCGGCCAGGCGCTACGTCACCACCGAGCGCCGCACGCGGCCGTTGATGGCGGGCGCAGGCCTGATCGCGCTCGGCCTGATCGCGCTGGCGATCGGCGCGGCGATCCTGTGGGGCAGCCAGACGGTGCAGGTGCTCGGAGCGGACGGGCGCGCGAAGCTCGGCGCGCCGCTGCGCTTCCACGCCGACGCGCGCCAGTACAGCCTCGTGCTGCTGCCGAACCCGCTGGCGCCGCGCGACCAGGACCGCGCGCTGATCCGCACCGAATGCTCGGTGACGACCTCCGACGGCGCCACGCGGCAGCTCGACGTCGCGCACCACTCGCCCGGCCTCGACACGACCCTCGGGCGGGAGCTGACGTCGTTCGACGCGCAGGCCGGCGCGACGACCGCACGCTGCGCCTTCTCGGACTCGGGACCGACCGCCGGCTACGTGTACGCCGTCGCGCCGCGCCACGAGAAGCTCGTGATCGGCGGTCTCGTGCTGACGGTCGTCGGCGTCGTGCTGACGCTCATCGGCGTCGTGCTGGTCGTGATCGGCTTCCGCGGGCGCGCGGTCATGCACCGCGTGCCCTGACGGAGTTCGCGCCACTGCGCTCAGCCGGCGATGCCGCGATACACGGCCGGCAGGTCCGGGTAGCCGCTCGACGCCCAGCCGGAGCGCTGGAGCGCGGCGATCTGCAGCTCGGGCGGCTGGCCGGCGCTCGTGAGGATCGACTGCACGCCGGCGCTCGCCTTGCCGTAGCCGGCGATCGTGTCCTGGCCCTTCAGCCACCCGGCGGTCGCGTGCGCGGCGGCGGCGGGGTCGGCCCAGACGGCGCCGTCGGTCCCGTAGCGGCCGCTGTCGGTCCAGCCGATGTTGAGCCAGTTGTGATTGCCCTCCGCCTCGCGCGAGGCGGCCGCGCCGCCGGACTCCTCGGCCAGCATCCAGGCGGAGACGACCTGCGGGTCGAGGCCCGTCTCGGCGGCGAGCTGCGTCGCGAAGCGCTGCTGGCCCGGCGTCATCGCCTGGGCTGCGCGCGGCGACAGCGCGACCGGCTGCCCGGGAAGCGCGGCGGGCGCCTGCGCCTGCGCGAGCACGCCGGCGAAGCTCGTCGAGGACGCGCCCGCGAGCGGCTGCGCGGACGGCGGCTGGGCGACCGGCGCCGCCGCGCCGCCGTTCTGCAGCGGGGCGATCAGCTGCCCTTGGATCTGCTGGATGCGCGCGACCGCTTCGACGAGGCTCATCGTCCCCGGGTTGATCGGTCGCGCCGCGGACGGCTTGAGGCGGGCGGCGCGTCCGCCGACTCAGCGCGGGTCCTCCACCAGCTCCTCGTCCGCGCGGATGATGTGCATCACCGCGTTGATGAGCGCAAGGTGGGTGAACGCCTGGGGGAAGTTGCCGAGGTGGCGGCCGGAGTGCGGGTCGATCTCCTCCGCGTACAGCGCGAGCGGGCTCGCGTAGGAGAGCAGCTTGTCGCACAGGTCGCGGGCGCGCGTGACCTCGCCGATCTCGACGAGCGCGGAGACGAGCCAGAAGGAGCAGATCGCGAACGTCCCCTCCTCGCCGGCGAGGCCGTCGTCGGTCTCCCCCACGCGGTAGCGCAGGACCATGTCGTTCTCGGTCAGCTCGTCGGCGATCGCGAGCACCGTCGCGCGCGTGCGCGGGTCGTTCGACGGCAGGAAGCCGAGCAGCGGGATCAGCAGCAGCGAGGCGTCGAGCGCCTCGGTGTCGTAGTGCTGCACGAACACGCCGCGCGCGTCGACGCCGCGCTCGCAGATCTCCGCGTGCATCTCGTCGGCGGCGGCGCGCCAGCGCGTCGCGGCGGCGCGGTCGCCGCGCAGCCGCGCGAGCCGCGAGCCGCGGTCGGCGGCGACCCAGCAGAAGACCTTCGAGGAGGTGAAGTGCTTCGGCTCGCCGCGCACCTCCCAGATGCCGCGGTCGGGCTCGCGCCATTCGGCGACGGCCGCGTCGACCTGCTGCACGATCAGCGGCCACATGCGGTCGTCGAGGCGGTCGCCGGAGCGGACGTGCAGGCGGATCGAGTCGAGCAGCACGCCCCACACGTCGTGCTGGCGCTGGTCCCACGCGCCGTTGCCGACGCGCACCGGCTTGGCGCCTTCGTAGCCGGACAGGTGCGGCAGCTCCTCTTCGTCGAGCCGCTCGCGCCCGTCGATCCCGTACATGATCCGCAGCGGTCCGCCGGCTTCGAGGCGGTCCATGATGAAGTAGAGGAAGTCGTGCGCCTCGCGGTCGAAGCCGAGCGTCGAGAGGCCCCACAGCATGAACGTCGAGTCGCGCAGCCAGGTGTAGCGGTAGTCCCAGTTGCGCTCGCCGCCGGGCGTCTCCGGCAACGACGTCGTGGCCGCCGCCATCATCGCGCCCGTCGGCGCGTAGGTGAGGCCCTTCAGCGTCAGCGCGCTGCGCTGCAGGTGCACGCGCCAGGGGTGGTCGGGGAAGCGGCCGCGGCTGATCCACTCGTGCCAGAAGTTGCCGGTGTAGGAGAGCTGCTCGCGCGCCTCCTGGAACGTGGCCGGCGGCAGGTGCTCGCTCCAGCCGAGCGCGCAGAAGCGCGTCTCGCCGGCGCGCAGGCGCGTCTCCGCGCGGGCGCGCGGACCCTCGAAGCCGAGCCGCATGTCGCTGCGCAGCCGCAGGCGCATCGACTGGCCCTCGACGGTGCAGACGCCGTCGCCGTAGCCATCGCCCTCGTAGTGCCAGGTGCCGCGCTTGCGCGCGTAGTCGAACGCCGGCTCGCAGTCCACCTCGACGTCGACGAAGCCGTTGAGGCAGCGCACGGTGCGCAGCAGCACGTGCGCCGCCTCGTGGTCGCGCGGCGAGCGCGCGTAGCGGTGCGAGCGCTCCTCGCCGTGGTGCCACGGGCCGAGCACGAGCACGTCGCGCACGACGAGCCAGCCGGTCGGCGTGCCCCACGTCGTCTCGAGGATCATCGTGCCGGGCAGGTAGCGGCGGTCGGTCGGGACCGCCTCGTCCCTCGGGCCGACGCGGAAGCGGCCGGCGTGGCGGTCGAGGATGCCGGCGAAGACGCTCGGTCCGTCCATCCGCGGCAGGCACATCCACTCCACGTTGCCGCTCAGGGCGACGAGCGCGCAGACCTCGCAGTCCGACAGGAAGCCGTAGTCGGCGATCGGCGGGAAGGGGCTCCCGCCGAGCGGGATCTCGTGCTGCGCGGCCTCGGTTGGTACGACGTCGAACTCCACGACCGCGGAGGCTAGCGGCCGCGCGCCGCACCGCCTCTATCCATGCGGATGAGGTTCGTCCCGGAGGCCGGCGAAGCACGACGCTCCGACTTGTAGGGTGAGCGCCGAGATGGAGCCCCGCCGCTCGATGAGCCGGTATGCCGCAATCGTCGCGATCGCCTTCGTCGTGCGTGGCCTGACCGGAGGTGCCGGCCCGATCGGATATGCGGGGGCTGCCGTCCTGCTCACCGGAGCGATCCTCGACGGCGGCTATCGCATCGCCGTCCATCGCGGCGAGCGATCGATCCCGGCAGAGCGCGCGACGCTCGACCGGATCGTGCGCGCGCAGTGGATCGGCGCCGGACTCGCGGGCCTCGCAACCGCCGTCGCCGTCGACCGCCTGGGCGTCGGAACGCTCTCGCCGGCGGACGACACGCTCGGGCTGTTCCTGAACGCCGTCGTGACGGCGGTGACGATCGGCATCGCCGCGATCTTCGTCTCGAGCCTGATCGACTGGTACTGGGTCCTTCCGCGGATCTCGGGCGTCGTGCGCAAGGCGCCGTGCGAGCAGGCCGGCGGGCAGCAGTGGGCGCGCACGACCGGCGTCTGGCTGTTCCACCGCGGCGTCGCGACGACGGCCGTCGCCGGCTGCCTGTACGGCGTCTTCCTCTACATGGGGAGCCGGGACCAGGGCTCGAGCAGAGGGACCTGGTACATCGCCGGCACGATCGTCGCGACGGCCACGCTCGCGTTCCTCGCAGCCGCGAGCCGCGCGCTCTGGCTGGGCCTCAACCCGCGCGTGCAGGTCGGCGACCGGCTCGACGTCCACGGCCGGTCGTGCCACGTCGTCGACGTCTCGCTGCAGGGGGCGAAGTACGTCGAGCTCGACGAGCTCGGCGGACGGCGAAGGACCCACGCCGTCGAGGAGGCGATCGCCGAGCGAGCTGCGGAGCGCGAGGACGCGGGCTTCGTGCAGAAGGAGGACGGCTCGATCTCGCTCGAGGACTTCGGGCGCTTCCGCCGCGACGGCGCCGCGACGCCTTGCGCGGACGGCTGCAGAGAGGTCAACTGGTATTGCCACCGCAACCCCCGCGCCTACGATTGAGCGCGTGGACGGACGCCACGACGAGCTGGTCCCCACCCTTCGCGCCGAGGCCGGGGCGATCGTCGCCTTCCAGGATCAGCCGGTCGTGGTCGCTGGCGCTCTCCTACCGAGCCACGTCCCGCAGCTGGGACGCGGCGGCAGGGATGCTCGGCGGACCCGGGTCCTGACCCGCCGCCGCCGCAGTGCGCCGGCGACGCTCCAGCACGCCGAGGAGGAGCGCCTGCCAGATGCATCCCGCAGCGAGCAGCACGCGCTGGCGGACGCCGGGGGCCGGGTCGCCTGCTGCGAGCAGCGCGGCCGCGACGCCCGCGGCGACGACGATCAGCACCGTGGCGGCGACCCGAAAGGCGACCGGCGTCCGAGTCGTGACGACGCTCGCGATCGCCGCGCCGAGCAGAGCGAGCGCAGCGACACCGGACCCCAGGTCGTGCAGCCGGCCGCCGAGCGAGCGCCGCACTCCCGGCGGCAGCTCGCCGGCGCTCGTCTGCGTCGCCCAGCACGCGGTCGCGAGGATTCCGAGCGCAGCGATCAGGATCAGCACGGCGAGCACGGTGCGCGCCGGCCAGACCAGCGCAGCGGTCGCTGCGAGCGACAGCGCCCATGCCAGGAACCCCGCGACCATGAGCGCGCCGGCGCGCGCATTGGCGTACTCGGAGATCGTGTGCCGCAGCGGCGAGAGCTCCGGTGCGAGCGCGTGCTGCAGCAGGACGATCGCCGCGAACGCCGCGAGCCCGCCGATCGCCGCCGCCCGGAGCACCGCGTCCGCACCGTCAGTCGTCGTCGCGCCGCAGCGCGTCCTTCACCTTGTCGGCCGCGTCGCCGACCTTCTCCTTGACCTTTCCGCTCGCCTCGTCGACCTTGCCCTCGCGGTGGAGGTCGTCGTTGCCGGTGAGGTCTCCGGCCGCCTGCTTGAGTCTGCCCTTCGCGGTGTCGACGTCGCCGTCGGCCATGGTGTCTCCGTTCGATCGCGGTTGCGTGCAGCGACCTCCACGGTCCCCGACGCATGCGAGCGGCAAACACGCCGCGCGACCTACAGGTCGATCCGCGAGCCCATGATCAGCGTGCGCTCGCGCGGCAGGCCGAAGAACTCGGCGGCGTCGGCGGTGATGTGCGAGGTCGAGATGAAGAGGCGCTTGCGCCAGCGCGCCATGCCGTGCGCCTCGCCGGCGCGCAGCTCGATCGTCGAGAGGAAGTAGGAGGCCTCGTCGACCTCCAGCGGGCACTCCAGCCCCGCGTCGACGGCGAGCTGCAGCACGCCCGGCACGTTTGGCTCGTCCATGTAGCCGAAGCGCGCCTCGACGTGCGTGATGCCGTCGTCGGCGTAGCCGAGGTCGTCGATCGCGACCCGCTCCTCCGGCGCGACGTGTGGGAGCGGCAGCGTCTCGATCGTGAGGATCACGACGTGCTCGTGCAGGATGCGGTTGTGCTCGACGTTGGCGCGCATCGCCAGCGGCGTCGTGACGTTCGAGCGGTTGAGGAAGACGGCCGTGCCCGGCACGCGCTGCAGCGGCGGCCGGCGCGCGTGCAGCTCGTCGACGAACGCCCGCAGCGAGCCCTCGTCGTGCTCGCGCTGCGCGCTGACGAGCTCGCGGCCGCGCCGCCAGGTCGTCATCACCGTGAAGACGACGAGGCCGATCAGCAGCGGCAGCCACGCGCCGTGCGTGAGCTTCGTCAGGTTCGCGGCGAGGAACAGCAGGTCCACCGTGAGGAACGCGCCGGCTCCGAGCAGCACGAGCCACAGCGGTCTGCCCCAGCGATGGCGGGCGACGTAGAAGAACAGCAGCGTCGTGATCGTGATCGTGCCGGTGACCGCCATCCCGAACGCGAACGCGAGCGCGGCGGAGCTCTCGAACGCGAGCACGAGCGCGAGCACCGAGACCATCAGCGCCCAGTTGATCCACGGCACGTAGATCTGCCCGATCGCCTTCGCCGAGGTGTGCGCGATCCGCAGCCGCGGCAGGTAGCCGAGCTGCACCGCCTGGTAGGCCACGGAGAACGCGCCGGTGATGACGGCCTGCGAGGCGATCACCGTCGCCGCGGTCGCGAGCAGCACCATCGGCACGCGCCCCCACTCCGGGACCAGCAGGAAGAAGGGGCTCGCGATGTTCGCTGCCGGGTCGTCGAGCACGAGCGCGCCCTGGCCCATGTAGCTGAGGATGCACGCGGGGAACACGAGCAGCAGCCACGCGCGCGTGATCGGCGCGCGGCCGAAGTGGCCCATGTCGGCATACAGCGCCTCCGCCCCGGTGATCGCCAGCACGACCGCCGCGAGCGCGAAGAAGGCGGTCGAGAAGTGGCCGGTCAGGAAGCCGAGCGCGTACGTCGGCGAGAGCGCCTTGAGGATCTCCGGGTGGACTGCGATGCCCGCCACGCCGCAGGCGCCGATCACGAGGAACCACACGATCATCACCGGCCCGAACAGGCGCCCGACCGCCGCCGTCCCGAGCCGCTGCGTCGCGAACAGCATCACGATCACCGCGACCGTGATCGGCACGACCAGCTGCCCGAGCGACGGCGAGACGACCTTCAGCCCCTCGACCGCCGACAGCACCGAGATCGCGGGCGTGATCATGCTGTCGCCGAAGAACAGCGAGGCGCCGAAGATGCCGAGCGCCGCGAGCGCGAGCTTCGTGCGCGCGCCGCCGGGCATCTGCCGCCGCCGGATCTGCGTGATCAGCGCCATGATCCCGCCCTCGCCGTCGTTGTCGGCGCGCATCACGAGCAGCACGTAGAGCGTCGTGACGACGATCGTCACCGACCAGAAGATCAGCGAGATGACGCCGTAGACGCTCGTCTGCGTCGCCGCCACCGGATGCGGGTCGCCCGGGCTGAAGACCGTCTGGATCGTGTACAGCGGGCTCGTCCCGATGTCGCCGAAGACGACCCCGAGCGCGCCGACCACGAGCGCCGCCTTCGCGGGGCTGCGGGCGCTCGCGCTGGGGGTGTCGGGACTGTGGCTCACGGGCAGCCGGCGGGACCGTACACGCGGGCGCGGCGCGGCGCGGGTCGCAGCCTGTCGCCAAATATGGCGATTTTCAGTATTTTGCCGGCATGCGAATGCGCGGCATGGATGCCCGCTCGTTGCCGTCCTCTTGCTCGCGGGCCTGATCGTGCCCGTCACCTCGTCGGCGGCGGGCACCGAGCGCGCCTGGGGCGTCTCCTGCTCCGCTGCCGACGCGTGCACGGCCGTCGGCGACGTCTTCATGGCAACGGGCGCCCAGAGAAGCCGGGCCTTGCGCTGGAACGGCACCGCCTGGTCGCCTTCGGGTCGCTCGTCGAGCGCTGGGACGGCACCGCGTGGACGCTCGACCAGCTCGCCGTCGCGGGTGACCCCGAGCCGTTGGAGGGCGTCTCCTGCCCGTCCCCGAACGCGTGCATGGCGGTTGGCTGGGTGATCCGCGACGGCACGAACGTCGAGCCGCTGCTCGAGCGCTTCGACGGCAGCGGCTGGACCGACGTGTCGAAGCTGCGCATCGATCCGAGCAGTCCGCCGAGAAGAGACGGCAGAGGCAGAGGCAGAGAGCCGCCCGCCCCGCCCAGAGGGAGCGACCCGCCCGGACCGCCCGTCAGACCGCCGCACGAGCCCGCGCCGCCCGACAGAGGATCGCCGCCCGCGCCGCCGGCCGGACCGCCTCCGCCGCCGCCCGGTCAGAGAGCCGCAGCGCCGCCGCCGCACTGCAGAGCGCACGTCGCGCGGCGCCGCAACTCCGCCGCCGCTGCGTGTGTTTCGATCCACCGATGCCGGACCGCGAGCACGAGCAGCACCTCACACGGCGCGAGGCGCTGCGCACGGCGGGCGCGTGCGCAGGCGGTGCCGCGATGCTGGGCCTGCTCGGCCCGTTCGCCGAGCAGAGCGTCGCGCAGCAGCTGAAGCGCTACGGCCGAGCCGCGGCCGACCCGCTCGCGCAGAACGCGATCCTGATCGTCACCGACTCCACGCGCGCGGACTACCTCGGCGCGTACGGGAGCAAGCGGGGGCTGACGCCGAACCTCGACGCGCTCGCGCGCGACAGCCTGACCTTCACGCGCGCGCACCCTGAGGCGATGCCGACCGGACCGGCGCGCAACACGCTGCTCACCGGCGACCGCCAGTTCCCGTTCCGCGACTGGCACGTCGAGCCGCACCTGCCGTCGAACCCGGGCTGGAGCTCGATCCCCTCAGGCGAGCCGACGTTCCTCGACCTGCTCGACCGCCACGGCGTCACGACCGCGTACGTGACCGACAACCCGTTCCTGATCGGCCCCCGCTACACGCGCATCAGAAACCGCGCCGACCACTTCGTCGGCTTCGAGGGGCAGACGGCGCAGTACTCCGCCAGCCACCGCGACCCGGTCCCGACCGACCAGGTCGCGCGCTTCCTGCCCCCGACGCTGCGCGGCGGCAGCGGCGCCGAGAGCGCGCTCGCGCTGTACCTCGCGTACGCGCCGCGCGGGATGGCCGAGGACGAGTACTTCACCGCGAGAGTCTTCAAGGCCGCGATCGACCTGATCGACGTGCTCGCCCAGCACCAGCCGTTCGTGCTCGTCGTCGACGGCTTCGACCCGCACGAGCCGTGGGACCCGCCGCCTGCGTGGGCGCGCAGGTTCGCCGGCGACAACCCGCTCGACTACGAGCCGCTGCACCCCTTCAACGCGCCGATCAGCGCGATGAGCCAGCTCGGCCTCTCGTCCGCCGTCGCACAGCGCGTGCAGGGCCTCTACTCGGCCGAGCTCGCGTTCACCGACCACTGGATCGGCAACCTGCTGGGCAAGGTCGCGGGCGCGGGGCTCATCGACTCGACCGCCGTCATGTACACGAGCGACCACGGCGTGCTGCTCGGCGAGTACGGGCTGATCGGCAAGAGCGGGCGGCACATCCACAAGGAGATCCACCACACGCCGTTCATCGTCAAGCACCCGCAGCGCAAGCTGGCGGGGAAGCGCAACGCCTACTTCGCCTCGACGAACGACGTCGCGCCGACGCTGATGTCGTTCCTCGGCGTGAGACCCGGCGCGCGGATGGACGGCGAGGACCTGACGGCGGTCTTCGACCGCACGCGCAAGGGCGAGATCGCGGTCCGCAGATTCATGACCGCCTCCTACGACGACTACGTCATGTGCCACGACGGCCGCTGGCTGCTGACGATGCGCACGGACGGCTTCGACAAGCAGCTGTTCGACACCAGATACGACCGCGGCGAGACGCGCAACCTCGCCGCCTCCCGCCCCGACGTCGTGCGCCGCCTGACCGCCGGGCTGCGCGCCGACGCGGGCGGGCCGCTGCCGCGCTTCGGGCGCAGTGGCGTGCGCTGAGCGCGCGGCGTCAGTCTCCAGCCCAGAGCGCTTGGAGCGGGACCGCCCAGAGGCCGTCGCCGAACGGGAGCGTCTGCTCGCCCGTGTACAGGACGATGCCCGCGATCAACCGCCGTCCGATGCGCTCGCGCATGTGCTTCAGACCACCGAAGTCCGCCGGGCGGACCGTCGCGCCCGCCTTCACCTCGATGCCGACGACCTCTCCCGTCGGACGCTCGACGATCACGTCGACCTCGCGCTCGCCTTCGCGGTAGTGCCAGAAGCTGAGCGGCTCGGGCAACCACGACGCCTGCCGCTCGAGCTCGGTCGCGACGAACGTCTCGAACAGGGAGCCCGCAAGCCGGTCGTCCTTCGCGACGCGCTCGACGTTCGCGCCGACCAGGCCGGCGAGCAGCCCGGGATCGGACACGTACAGCTTCGGCGCCTTGACCTGCCGCTTGCCGAGATTCACATGCCACGGACGGCGGATCCGCACGAGGAAGAGTCGTTCGAGCACGTCGAGGTGCGCCTTGACCGTCTTGCCGTCGACGCCGGCGTCACGGGCGAGCGCGTCATAGCGGGCGAGCGACCCCGATCGTGCGGCGACGAGGCGCAGCAGCACGCCGAGCCCGGTCGGATCGTGCACGCGCGCGACATCGGCTACGTCGCGCTCGACGATCGACGTGACGTAGCTGTCGAAGAAGCGTGCGCGCGCCGCGCCGGAGCGTCGCTGCGCCTCGGGGAAACCGCCGGCGAGGAGGGCCTCGACGTACGCACCCCGCCCAACCGGCGCGCCGACCGCCGACGGCACCTCACCGCGCAGCAGATGCGCGAGCAGGTCCTCGCGCCGGCCGCGCAGCTCGCCCTGGGTGAACGGCCACAGCGTGAGGTAGTCGGCCCGACCGGGCAGCGCGTCCGCGACGGTGGGGATGCGGCGCAGGTTTGCCGAGCCTGTGAGCAGGAACTGTCCCGGGGAGTCATCGCGGTCAACGCGTGCCTTGATCGCAAGCAGCAGCTCAGGGACGCGCTGAATCTCGTCGATCGCCGTCCGGCGAGGGAGGCCGGCGACGAACCCCGCGGGATCGCCGGCGGCGAGAGCGCGCACGGCCGCGTCGTCCAACGTCAGGTAGTCGGCCGGCATGCTGTCGTCGGCGAGAGCGCGTACGAGCGTGCTCTTGCCTGCCTGCCGAGGTCCGAGCAGCACGACGACACGTGCACTGGCCATCGCCTCCACGACCGTTGTCGTGATGCGGCGCTCGACGTATCTCCGGGTGTCGCGTGGCTCGGGCATCTCGGAGGATCATATCTGTCAATCCGGAAAATCTAGATTGTTATCTCGGAAAATCTATCGGCGAGCGGGTGGTGGGCAAGCAGTAGGTTTGTCGGATGGACGAGCCGACGACGATGACCTACGCGGTCGCCGACCGCGTCGCGCGGATCACGCTGAACCGCCCCGAGCGCGGGAACGGGCTGACGCCGACGCTGATCGCCGAGCTGGGGGCGTGCGTGGAGCAGGCTGACCTCGACCCGACGGTCCATGTGATCCTGCTGAGCGGAAACGGCAAGGGCTTCTGCGGCGGCTACGACCTGGTCGCGAGCGCGGAGGGGATGGGCGAGGGCGAGTTCGGCGCGAGCGCGGCGCCGTCCGACTCCCCGCTCGACCCCATGGAGATCGCCCGCAACCACGACCCCTCCGGGACCTGGGATCCGCTCGTGGACCACGCGATGATGAGCCGCAACGTGCGCGCGTTCATGACGCTGTTCAACGCGTCGACGCCGACCGTCTGCAAGGTCCACGGCTTCTGCGTCGCCGGCGGCACCGACCTCGCCCTGTGCAGCGACCTGCTGGTGATCGCCGCCGACGCGAAGATCGGCTACCCGCCGGCGCGCGTGTGGGGCTCGCCGACGACGTCCATGTGGGCGGCGCGGCTGGGGCCGCAGCGCGCGAAGCGGCTGCTGTTCACGGGCGACTGCCTGTCCGGCGAGGAGGCGCTCGAGTGGGGCCTCGCGATCGAGGCACCGGCGCCGGCGCAGCTCGACGAGCGCACCGAGATCCTCGTCGAGCGGATCGCTCGCCTGCCGCTCAACCAGCTGCAGATGATGAAGCTGCTCGTGAATCAGCAGCTGTACGCGCAGGGCCTCCACGCGACGCAGCTGATCGGCACGGTCTTCGACGGCATCGCCCGCCACACGAGCGAGGGCTTCGCGTTCCAGCAGCGTGCGGCCGAAGCCGGCTTCCGCGAGGCCGTGCGCGAGCGCGACGAGCCGTTCGGGGATCGCGGCAGCTCGACGTTCAAGGGCTGAATTCGAGCATAGGCAGGACTCCGCCTGGCGGGCCACCGGTGGCCGCTTGCCGCCAAGGTCTTACTACAGAAAGTCGGTAAGACAAAAATGCAGGTTTCCATCGCTCGGTGGCGAACCACCGCCTATGAGAGGTGCGCGCGTGGGGGTACGCGCGATTGACACGCGTGGCGCGCGATGGAAGGATGACGGGCGACTTCTGTCGCTTGTCAAGCGTTTCTTGACGTTATGGCCAAAGTACAAGCGCCGTCGGACATATCCAAAGAAGCGACACGCGCAGTGTCGAAGCTGCTGCACGGCGGCGCGCGGTATCGGGTTGAGATCGGGGCAATGATCGCTGCCAATGCGACTATCGACACCGGCGGAATCGCAGAGGAGCTGGGCTTGAGCCGCCAGTTGGTGAACCAGGAGCTGCACGCACTCGAGCGCGCCGGGCTGATCGAGCGCGTCTCCCCAGTCGCCTCCGACCGCAAGGTGTACTTCTCGCGCCATGACTCTGCTTATTGGTCCTGGTGCGTTGAGGCTGTGACCGAAGCCGAGAGGATGCTCAAGCGTGCACCCCGCTACTGACGTGGTGAGGCGCGGGTTGCTCAGGGTCGGGGCGCCGCTTCTGGCTGCCTCGCTTGGAATCGCAGTCCAAGTCAGTGCCGTGAGAGGCGCCATCATCGAGACCGGCGCATGGGTTGCCGTCGCGATCGGCGGCTTCCTCACCGTGATGGGCTCGTTCGTGACGCTAGAGCGGTGCGCGGCCCGTAAGCGCAGGCGAGCGTCGGGAGAACGTCACTTTGGACAAGGAGAATTCGGAAGAGCGTTGCTCGACATCGGCGATCAGATCCTCCGCTTCAAGCACGACCAGGACTCTCAGGCGCCCCGCCCCACGACGGGCCCCGAGTCGATCTTCCGCCCGTGGCGTACCTCTCGCGCTCGCCATGAGCACGAGGCTGCCTTGGGAGCGCATGAGCTCGACACCATGTCGCTGTACGATCAGCGCTTCGGCGCCGATGTGCGTTCCGTGATCAGCGAACTGCTGCACAGGAGAATGATCGGCCGCAATGAGGCCCAACTCCTCCTCGGACCGGAAGATCCAGCGGCAATCGAGCACATCGCACTCCGCCTGATCGAGTTGGGCAAGCTCTACCGCCGCCGCCAGAGCGCTGCGTAGCCGTCACATCGGCTCGGCCACCAACGTCCGCGCCCGCGCCGCCTTCACCGCCGCCTTCAAGGCGGGCACGTCGTACGCGCCGTGATGGCGCACGCCGTTGACGAAGAACGTCGGCGTTCCGGAGACCCCTGACAGGTCGGCGCTCTCGACGTCGCGCGCGACACGGCCGGCGTACTCGCCGTCGCGCAGCTCGCGGCGGAAGCGGTCGGCGTCGAGTCCGAGCTGCTCGGCGTACGCCACCAGCTGCTTCGGTCTCAGCTCGTCCTGGTGGTCGAACAGCAGCGCGTGGTAGTCCCAGAACGCGCCCTGCGCGGCCGCCGCCTCGGCCGCCTCGGCGGCGAGCTCGGCGCGCGGGTGGACGTCGCTCAGCGGCAGGTGGCGCCACACGTAGCGCACGTCGCCGTCGCCGGCGAGCAGTTCGCGCACGATCGACTCCGCCCGGCCGCAGTAGGGGCACTCGAAGTCGCCGTACTCGACGAGCGTCACCGAGGCGTCGGCCGGCCCGCGCACGCGGTCGTGCTTCGGGTCGACCGGCAGCGCGAGGTCCTCCAGCTCGTCCGCGTCGCCGATCAGCAGGCGCAGCTTGCGCTCTCGCGGCAGCCGCTCGATCGCGCGGAAGACCGCCCACGACGCGAGCGGCGCGAGCAGCACGCTCAGCAGCACGCCCAGCGTCGCCTCGCGCAACAGATCGCCGTCGAGCGCGCGGCCCGCGATCAGCAGCGCGACCGTGAAGCCGACGCCCGCCGCCGCCCCCGTCCCGGCGAACGCGCCCCAGCCGATCGGCAGCTGCAGCGCGCCGCGTCCCATCCGCAGCGCGAGCCGCGCAGCGACCAGGATGCCCAGCGGCTTGCCGACGACGTACGCGAGCACGATCCCGAGTGTCACCGGCGAGCGCAGCGCATCTCCGAGAAACGTGCCGTCGAGCGCGATGCCCGCGTTGGCGAGCGCGAACACCGGCACGATCGCGTAGGAGGACCAGGGATGGAGGCGATGCTGGAGCCGCTCGTTCGGCGACAGCGCAGAGTCGACGCTCGCGCGCGCGACCTGCGCGAGCTGAGCGGTGGGCTGCTCGCGGAAGTCGCGGAAGCGGTCGGTCGCCTCCTCCAGGTCACCGCGCGCGGCCGGTCGCGCGACCGTCAACAGGCCCATCAGCAGCCCGACGATCACCGGGTCGACGCCCGATCTCCACACCGCGACCCACATCGCGACGCCGAGCAGCCCGTAGACCCAGCCGCGCCGCAGCCCGAGCCCGCGTGCGACCAGCACGACCGCCAGCAGCCCGCCGGCGACGGCCAGCGGCACGACCGACAGATCGCTCGTGTACGCGATCGCGATCACGCCGAGCGCCACGAGGTCGTCGACGACGAGCAGCGTCACGAGCAGCACGCGCATGCGCGCCGACAGCCGCGGGCCCACGAGCGCCAGGATCCCGATCGCGAACGCGGTGTCGGTCGAGAGCGCGACGCCCCAGCCGCCGGCGGCGTCGGAGCCCGCGTTCAGCGCGAGGAAGACGCCGACCGCCGCCAGCATCCCGCCCAGCGCCGCGGCCGCCGGCAGCAGCAGCCGCCGCCGCTCGCGCAGCTCGCCGAGGTCCAGCTCGCGCCGCGCCTCGAGCCCGACGACGAGGAAGAACAGCGCCATCAGCCCGTCGTTGACCCAGTGGCGCAGACTGGCCGCGAGCGTCCAGTCGCCGAGCCGGATCGTCAGCTCGGTCCCCCACAAGGTCGCGTACGACGCGGCGTCGACGTTCGCCCACACGAGCGCCGCGACGGCCGCCGCGGCCAGCACCGCCGCGCCGCCGGTCTCGGTGCGCAGGTAGTCGCGCATCGGCGTCCCGAACGAGCGCGCCCAGGCGGTCGTGCGGGTGAGCGCGCCACCGCTGTCGCCGGACCCGCTGCTCATCCGCTTGCGCGACGACTCAGCGGCAGCACGACCCACAGCAGCGCGAACAGGAGCGCGGAGAGCACGCTCACCACGATCGTCGCGGTCCTGCCGAACAGGATGTCGCTGATCAGTGCGGTCACGCAGATCATCGCGAGCGCGAGGAAGCCCGTGCCGACGATCACGAGCTGGTTGGAGATCAGCACGATCGCCTCCTTGTCGTGCGCGCGGAAGTTCAGGCGGTGCACGGCGGTCGGCGCGATCAGGAAGGCGGTCGCGACGAGCGACAGCGCGAGCCCGGCGAAGTACACGTCGCGCTGGAAGCTCGTCGTCTCTCTGAAGCGCGCCTGGAACGGCACCGCCAGCAGGAACGCGAACAGCACCTGCACGCCGGGCAGCGCGACCCGCAGCTCGTTCAGCAGCTCGATCAGCTCGCGGTTGAGCCGCTCTCTCTTGCTCTCGTCCGCCATCGCCGGGACGAGCCTACCCGCCGTCACATCCCGTTGTTACCCGGGCACGGTCCCTTCGTTCAGGACCGTCAGGTACGCGTCATATGCGTAGAGCCTTCCGCGCCGGCGCCCGGTGACCTCGCGAAGGATGCCGGCGTCTTCGAGCCGTCTGAACGCTCCGTAGACGGGGGGCTCGCTCAGTCCGAGCTCGTCCGCTACCGTCGACGCGCTGACGATCACGAGCTTCGTCGCCAGCTCGTGGACGCGATGAGCCGTCGCGGCCCCACGACCCAGGCCGTGGATCGTCTGGCGGTCTTGCTCGACGATCGCGACGAGCCGGCGGACGACGTCGGTGGTGGACTCCGACACCTCCGCCATCCCCTCGAGGAAGAACCGCAGCCATGCCTCCCACGCGCCCTCGGTCCGTACGCGCTCGAGCAGGTCGTAGTACGTGTTGCGGTGCTGTTTGAAGTAGAGGCTCAGATACAGCAAGGGGCGCCGCATCACGCCTTGGGAGCACAGCAGCAGCGTGATCAGCAAGCGTCCGACGCGCCCGTTGCCGTCGAGAAACGGATGGATCGTCTCGAACTGGACATGGCCGAGCGCGGCCTTCGTGAGGACGGGCGTCGGCTGCGGATCGTCGTGGAGAAAACGCTCCAACGCACCCATCGCCGGAACGACTTCGGGCCATGGCGGCGGCACGAAGCGTGCGGTCCCCGGACGCGTGCCGCCAATCCAATTCTGGCTACGACGGAACTCGCCCGGAGCCTTCTCTGATCCCCGTCCGCTGCGCAGCAGGATGCCGTGCACATCGCGCAGAAGCCGAGCGCTCAGCGGCGGCGCTCCCCGACGCTGGATCGCCGTGAGCCCATAGTCCATCGCGGCGATGTAGTTCGCTGCCTCCTCGGCGTCCTCACGCGACACCGAGGGAGTCCCGGCCTGCTCGAACAGCAGCAGGTCCGACAGCGACGAGCGCGTGCCCTCGATCTGCGAGGAGAGCACCGCCTCCTTGCGCGCGAAGCTGTGGATGAACTGGTTCGGATCCGGCAGCAGCATCGTGATGCCGTCGAGACGACCGAGCGCCTGGTTCGCGCGGTCGGAGAGCGCCTGGAGATCGGCGCCTACCTGCAGCGGCGGATCGGGTGGCAGCGTCGCGGGATGGAATGCCCAAAACCCATCTGGGCCCTCCTGTGCAAGCAGATATCGGCCCGCCCGAGGGCTCGCCGTGGGGGGAGGGATCGCCATCCGTCCCCCATCTTACTAAGCGATACGTCGTTTTCGCTTACCAACGATATATGTTGGTAAGCGACGGCTGACCAACGACTCCTACCGCACCGGCCGCAGGAACGACTGCGTGCGCAGCACGATGCGCGTCTCGGTGACGGCGGCGCCTGCCTTGCGCAGCGCGCGGACGGTGTGGTCGAGGTCGTCGGCGTCGGCGCAGGCGGCGCGCAGCTGGTAGTCGAAGCGGCCGGTGACGAAGCTGACCTCGCGGATTGAGGGCAGCTTGCCGGCGGCCGCCTCGAAGGCCTCGGGCTTGGCGCTCGACAGCAGCCGCAGATCGATCAGCGCGTCGAGGCTGCGGCCGACGTGCCCGTAGTCGACGAGCGCGGTGAAGCCGCTCACGATCCCTGCGTCGACGAGCCGCCGCACGCGCGGCGCCACCGCGTGGGGGCTGAGACCCGCCAGCTCCCCCAGCTCCTTGAAGGTGGCGCGTCCGTTTCGGATCAGCTCGCTGAGGATTACGCGGTCGGTCGCGTCCAATGATGTGGAAAGCACGGGAGTCCTCACGTCCTGATGACAGTAACGCAGCCTAGGAGCATCATGGCGCACATGACCATCATCGGCGTCCCCACTGAGATCAAGACTGACGAGTACCGCGTCGCGCTGACCCCCTCCGGCGTGCGCGAGCTGACCGACCGCGGGCACGAGGTGCTCGTGCAGGAGGGCGCCGGCGTCGGCTCCGCGATCCCCGACGAGCAGTACGTCGCGCAGGGCGCGCGCATCGTCCCCGACGCCGATGCGGTGTTCGCGGGCGCCGAGCTGATCGTGAAGGTCAAGGAGCCGCAGCCGGACGAGGTCGCCCGCCTCGAGCCGCGCCACACGCTCTTCACCTACCTCCATCTCGCCGCCGCGCCGGAGCTGACGCGCGGGCTGATGGAGTCGGGCGCCACCTGCATCGCCTACGAGACCGTCACCGACGCGCGCAACCGCCTCCCGCTGCTCGCGCCGATGAGCGAGGTCGCCGGCAAGATCGCCACGCAGGCGGGCGCGTTCATGCTCGAGAAGCCGCTCGGCGGCCGCGGGCTGCTGCTCGGCGGCGTGCCGGGCGTGGCCGCCGGCCGGGTGATGGTGATCGGCGGCGGCGTCGTCGGCCAGAACGCGGCCGAGATCGCGATCGGCCTCGGCGCCGAGGTCTACGTCTTCGACCGCTCGATCGACCGCCTGCGCGACCTCGAGGTGCTGCTCAACGGCGGCGCGTCCACGTGCTACGCCTCGACGCTCGAGATCGAGCAGCGGCTGCCGGAAGTCGACCTCGTGATCGGCGCGGTGCTCGTGCACGGCGCGAAGGCGCCGCACGTCGTGACGCGCGCCCAGCTCGGCCTGATGAAGCCCGGCGCCGTGCTCGTCGACGTCTCGATCGACCAGGGCGGCTGCTTCGAGACCTCCAGACCCACCACCCACACCGATCCCACCTACGTGGTCGACGGGATCACCCACTACTGCGTCGCGAACATGCCCGGCGCGGTGCCGATCACCTCCACCTACGCGCTCACGAACGCGACGATGCCGTTCGTCGTGAAGCTCGCGACCGAGGGCGCGCAGCGCGCGCTCGCGAGCGACCCCGGCTTCCTCGCCGGCCTCAACGTGGCCGCCGGCAAGGTCACGTACGCGCCGGTCGCCGAGGTCATCGGCGTCGAGGCAGCGTCGCCGGCGGAGACGCTCGCCGGGCTCGTCGCAGCCGCTTAGGAGAGCAGCCCCGCGCCGACGTAGCCGCCGGCGCGGGCACCCGGCGGCACCGCGAAGAGACCGCTGCCGGTGTGCTGGATGTACTCCGTGAGCGCGTCGATCGTGCCGAGCTTGCGCTGGATCGCCGCGAACTGCACGTGCGGGTCGCGCTGGAAGGAGACGAAGAAGAGGCCGGCGTCGAGCAGGCCCGTGCGCGGGTCGATCCCGTCGGTGTAGGCGTAGCCGCGGCGCAGGATCGTCGCGCCGTCGTTCTCCTTCGGGGAGGCGAGCCGGATGTGCGCGTCGACCGGGATCACCGGCTGTCCGTCTCTGCCGCGAGCCTTCAGGTCCGGCACGTCGTGCTCGAGTCTGCCGCCGAACGGCGCGCCCGTGAGCTTGCGCCGGCCGATCACGTTCTCCTGCTCGGACAGCGGGCTGTGGTCCCACGTCTCGATCAGCATCCGGATCCGCCGCGCGACGAGGAACGTGCCGCCGCGCATCCACGCCTGCGGCTCGGAGCGGTCGAGCCACACGAATCTCTCCAGCCGCGCCGCCTGGTCGACCTTGATGTTGTTGGTCCCGTCCTTGAAGCCCATCAGGTTGCGGGGCGTGTCGCCGGCGGTCGTCGTCGCCGTGTTGGCGTCGAAGCCCAGCTGCAGCCAGCGCAGCTCGACCTTGCCGCGGCCGATCCGCAGGAGGTTGCGGACAGCGTGGAAGGCGACCTGGGGATCGTCCGCGCACGCCTGCACGCAGAGGTCGCCGCCGCTGCGAGCCGGATCGAGCTGGTCGCCGGGCAATGGCCCGAGCGGTCTCAACCCCGCGGGCATGCGCGAGCGCAGGCCGAGGCGGTCGTGCCCGTCCTGCTCGAACAGCTCGCTGCCGAGCCCGATCGTGACCGTCAGCCGCGAGGGCGGCAGGCCGAGCGCCTCGCCGGTGTCGGCCGGCGGCAGCACCGGCTCGCCCGCCGGCGTGCCGACCGGCTGGCCGGCGGTCATCAGGCGCGCCGCGTCACTCCAGGCGCGCAGCAGCTCCCGCAGCTCGCGCGCGTCGGCGCCGAGGAAGTCGAACGATCCGAACACCAGCCGCGCCTGCGCGGGCGTCGCGATGCCGGCCTGGTACGCACCCTCGAAGGGGAGGATCTCGAAGCGCGGCGAGGGATCCGACGGCGCGCCGCTGGCGTCGCCGACCGCGTAGCCCGCGGCCGCCGCGGCGGCGACGCCGAGCACCCCGCCGCCCGCCGCGAGCATCCCGCGGCGGGTCAGTCCCCGGTGCTCCGGGGCGGGGTGCGCGTCGTCGGCCATCAGCTCTGGTTGACGAGCTTCCCGGCGACCAGCGACAGCGGCTCCGCCAGCGCGGCGATCTGCTGCGCGAACGCGCGGCGGTCCTGCGGCGTCAGCTCCGAGTAGAGCGCGAAGCCGAGCGGCGTGTCGCGTCTGTACTTGTCGAGCCCGGTCTGGACCTTCTCGACCTGCGCGTCGACCTGATCGATCAGCTGCTGGTCGCCGCTCGCGGCCAAGGCCGGCTTGAGCGCGTCGAACGCCTGCACCGCACCGTCGAAGTTGCCCTGGAAGTCGGCGAGGTCGGTGTGCGAGTAGCGGTCCTCCTCGCCGGTGATCTTGCTGTTGGAGACCTCGTCGAGCAGCGCGACCGCGCCGTTGGCGATCTGCGGAGCCTGCAGCTCGAGCCCCGGGATCGATCTGTCGAGCTTCTTCACGTCGGCGAGCAGCTTGTCGGCGTATCTCTCGGTGCCATCGGTCGTGTTCTGCTTCCAGAGGATCTGCTCGATGCGGTGGAAGCCGGTCCACTGCGACTTGTCGGCGACGTCGTTGACGCGCGCGTCGATCTCGGGATCGAGGTCGCCGAACGACTCGGCGATCGGCTCGATCGTCTCGTAGTGGCTGCGCGTCGGGCCGAACAGGTCCTTCGCCTTCTGCACGTCGCCGGCCTTCAGCGCGGCGACGAACGCCGTCGTCTGCGCCAGCAGCTGGGCGGACTCTCTCTGCACGTACGCCTTGTAGTCGGCGACCGCTCTGTCCAGCTCGGCCTGCGAGGCGCCCTTCTGGGCGACCGCGTCGCCGGTGACGGTGAGGGTGCCGCCGTCGCGATCCTCGTTCTGGAACGTGCACAGGATCTCGTATCTGCCCGGCTGCAGCGTGAGCGTGAAGTCGGCGGAGAGGCCCGGCGCGAGGTTCTCGCGCTCGCCCATGATGATCCCGTCGGCGTTCTTCAGCTCGATCTCGTCCGTCTTCGCGGTGCCGTTGTTGACGGCGGCGATCGTGACCGGACCGGCCGGCGCGGTCGCGTCGCCGGGCGTGCAGCCAGCGTCGACGAGCTCGAAGTCGAGGCGGGTCGCGCCCTTGGCCGAGGCGGTCGTCGAGCTGTCGCCCGAGTCGCTGCTGCCGCAGGCGGCGAGGACGGACGCGCTCAGCGCGACCGCGGCGGCGGTGACGCCGCGCGAGAGGATGCGATTCATTCGGTTGCTCCGGTGTGCGTTGTGAGAGAGGTCAGTTGGCACGCGCCGGGGCAGCCACCCGGCGGGGCGCCGGCCGCGGTTGCGGCCACAGCACGAAGGTCAGCATCGGCACCGCGTAGAGCAGCCAGCCGACGACCTCCGCTACAGAGGGGAAGGGGTAGACGCCGAGCAGTCCCGTGATGAGGCCGCTGACGACGGAGTCCGAGCTGGCCGTGATCACGCTCGAGAGGTCAAGCGCCTGCGCGTGACCTGTGGTGAACAGCGCGGCCTCGTTGGCGTGGTGGATCGCGCTCGAGACGAGCCCGGCGGCGAT
Organism: uncultured Actinomycetes bacterium; assembly: GCA_963812435.1. GTDB lineage: Bacteria > Actinomycetota > Thermoleophilia > Solirubrobacterales > Solirubrobacteraceae > Conexibacter. Next base: position 647,296 of record CAWEUZ010000002.1, on the reverse strand, counting down.
CAGCACCAGCAGCACGGCGGTGACTCTGAAGAAGCGCTGGAGGTTCAGCTTCATGCCGCCGCGGTAGATCGCGAGGCCGATGCCGGCGGCGACGAGCATGCCCGTGAGCGCGCCGAGCCCGGCGGCCCAGGGGCTCACGATGCCGGCCGAGGACTGGAACGCGGCGAGCAGGAACATCGCGGTCTCGAGGCCCTCGCGCATGACGGCGAGGAACGCCATCGCGACGAGCCCCCAGGCCGAGCCGGCCGCGAGCGCGGCGGCGGCGTTGGTGCGCAGCTCGCCGCTCAGCTTGCGCGCGTTGCGCCGCATGTAGACGACCATGAAGGTCACGAACGCGACCGCGACGAGGCCGACGATCGACTCGAAGGCCTCCTGCTGGCGCTGCGGCAGGTTCTCGTCGATCAGGTTCAGGATCAGCGCGACGCCCGCGCACAGCGCGACGGCGAGCGCGACCCCGGCCCACATCCAGCGCAGCGCGTCGCGCCGGCCCTCCTGGGCGAGGAAGCTGCCGATGATGCCGACGATCAGCGCTGCCTCGACCCCCTCGCGGAGGCCGATCACGAAGTGCACGGTGGGGAGCGCTGCGAAGACGGTGCTCATCGAGCGCATGAGGTTACCCTAAATGCGCTTAGGGCGTCCTAAGCACTAGCCACCGGGTCGGAATTGGCGCGTGCCGTCGCGCCGCGTCCGCCGCGTCGGGTGGAATCCCCCGCGTGGACGACCCCGCTCGGGCCCAGCGCCTCGCCGACTACGAGCGCCGCTTCCGCCGTGCCGGGCTGCCGCTTCTGAGCGAGGACTACTCGGCGCGCTCCGACGTCTTCAACCGCGCGTTCCCGCTGCTGGCGCTGGTGCTGCTGGCGGAGCTGCTGGCGGCGCTCGACGTCGACTGGTCCCCGCTCGCGAACGTGGCGGCGGTGGCGGGCGCGCTCGCCGCGACGCTGCTCGCGGTCGCGCTCGTCAACCGCGCGCGCGGGCGGCGCGCGCTCGCGGTCCCGGAGGACGTCGGCCGGGTCGAGCTGGCGTTGTTCGTGGTGGTGCCGGCGCTGGTGCTGGGCGCGGTTCACGGCGGCTGGGGAATCGTCGTGCTGGCGGGCAACCTCGCGCTGCTCGGACTCGTCGCGCTGACGTACGGCTTCGGGCTCGGCGCGATCGTCGTGTGGGCCGCGCGGCGGCTCGGCGGCCAGCTCGCGCGCTCGCTGCTGCTGCTCGCGCGCGCGATCCCGCTGCTGCTGTTCTTCTCGCTCGTGCTGTTTCTGACGACCGAGATGTGGCAGGTGTTCGGCGAGCGCCACGGCGCGACGCTGGTCGCGATCGGCCTGCTGCTCGCGCTCGTCGCGACGGCCTTCCTCGCGGCGCGGCTGCCGCGCGAGGTCGCGCGCCTGGAGCGGGAGATCGGCGCCGACTCGCCGGGCGCGCCTCCCTTGCGACGGCTCCAGCGCGCAAACGTCGGGCTCGTGCTGCTGATCAGCCACGGGCTGCAGATCGTCGTCGTGACGGTGGCGATCGGCGCCTTCTTCGTCGCCTTCGGGACGATCGCGATCGACGCCGGCGTCACGAGAGCGTGGCTCGGCACCTCCGGCCACGCCCTCTTCAGCGTGACCGTGCTCGACGTGCCGCTGCGCCCGACGACCGAGCTGCTGCGCGTGTCCGGCGCGATCGCCGCGCTGTCCGGCGTCTACTACGCGATCACGGTGCTGACGGACGACAGCTACCGCGAGGAGTTCCTCGACGAGATCACCGGGCAGATGCGCAGCACCTTCACGGCGCGCGCGGAGTATCTGGCGCTACGCGCCAGATGATGTTTCGCCCTGCCGGCGCCCGCAAGCGGACGCCTTCGGGCGACGCTACATCGTCAGCCCGTGCTCCAGGGCGCCCTTGACTGATGCGTCCAGCGCGTTGATGCGCGCAAGCGCCAGCGCCTCGGCCGAGCCGAAGCGCCGCCCGGGCGCGCTGTCGGGCCCGTGGTGGCAGAGCACGCAGTGCAGCAGCGCCAACCGGCGCGCCTCCGGAAGCACGTCGAGCGGCAGCCGCGCCATCCGCTCCTCCAGCATCCGCTGCCCGATCTGCACGTGCCCGAGCAGCCGCCCCTCCTCGCTGATCCCGAAGTCGGCCCCGTACGTGAACTCGCGCGTCTTGCCGATGTCGTGCACGAGCGCGGCCGCGACCAGCAGGTCGGAGTCGAGCTTGACGTGCAGCAGGCACGTCTCCTGCGCGAGCGTCCCGACGGCGACTGTGTGCTCCAGCAGGCCGCCGAGATACGCGTGGTGCCCGCCGCGCGTGCACGGAGCACGGCGCCAGGCGGCGCGCAGCTCGGCATCGCTGAGCAGGTCGGCCAGCAGCGCTCTCAATCCGGTGTCGTAGACCTCCCGCGACAGGTGCTCGAGGAAGCCGTCGAGCTCCTCGAGGTCGCGGTAGGCGCTCGGAAGGAAGCTCGCAGGGTCGACCTGAGCGCTGTCCGCTCTCGCGATCGCCCGCACGTCGATCTGCAGCTCCTCGCGGAAGCGCTCGACGCGCCCGGCCACGCGCACGAGGTCCCCGCGCTCGAAGCGGCCCGCCAGCAGGTCCGCGTCGCGGAACGCGCGCGCCTGCACGGAGCCGGTCCGGTCGCGCAGCTCCAGGGCCAGATACGGCGTCCCCGCTCTGCTCATCAGGCGGTCCTTGCGCACGCACGCGAAGACGCCGTCGACGTCCTCGGCGGGCCGCAGCGCGCTGACCGTAGGCAGTGGATTCACAGGCCCATGATGTACGGTGAGGCGGATGCAGCCGCTGCAGTGGGAACGCCGGCCGGACGGGCTCAGGGCCCCCGCCATCGTCTGTGCCTTCAAGGGCTGGAACGATGCCGGTGATGCCGCCTCGACGGCCGTGCAGTTCGTCGGCACCTCGCTCGGCGCCACGCGCTTCGCGTCGATCGACCCCGAGGACTACTACGACTTCCAATCGACGCGGCCGCAGGTGCGCGTCGACGAGCAGGGTGTGAGGGACATCACCTGGCCGGTCGTCGAGATCTTCGAGGCGCGCGTGCCGCGCGCTCCGCGCGACCTCGTGCTGATCGTCGGGCACGAGCCGTCGATGCGCTGGCGCGGCTTCTGCCAGCTGGTGATCGACCTCGCCGAGGCGCTCGGCGGTCAGCTCGTCGTATCGCTCGGCGCGCTGCTCGCCGACGTCGCGCACACGCGCCCGATCTCGGTCACGGGGATCGCGTCCGACCGCTCGCTGGTCGACAAGCTCGACGTGCTGTCCTCCAGCTACGAGGGCCCGACGGGGATCGTCGGCGTGCTGCAGGCGCAATGCGGCAGAGCCGGCCTGCCGGCGGCCAGCCTGTGGGCGGCCGTCCCCCACTACATCGCCTCCGCGCCGAACCCGAAGGCCGCGCTGGCGCTCGTGCGCAAGCTCGAGGGCCTCGTCGGCGTCACCGTCGACGCGACCGAGCTGGAGCAGGCGACGGTCGACTACGAGCGCCAGGTCAACCTCGCGGTCCAGAGCGACCCCGACGTGCAGGCGTTCGTGGAGCGGCTCGAGAAGGCCGCCGACGAGGAGACCGAGCCGCTCGACCCGCGCGACCTGCCCTCCGGGGACCGCATCGCGAGCGAGTTCCAGCGCTTCTTGAAGCAGCGCGGCGCCGACGAGCGCTGAGCAGGCGTCGCTCAGCACGCGTCGGTCGCAGGAGCTAGTGCCCGACGATCGCCGTCCCCACGCGGAAGCTGCGCACGACCTCCCCGCGCGTCACGAGGTCGTTGCCGCGGTAGCTGAAGCGCAGGCGGTACTCGCCGGCGGTTCTCGCTTCGAAGCGCGCACCGAACGCTCCCTTGCCGTCAACCCGCGCCCGCCCCAGGCCCGCGAACGACCCGTTTCCGCGCGCGAGCGCGACGCGCACCACTCCGGTGGTGCCAAGCATCGCATGCGCGAGCACGCGGAAGACCGGCCCGGAGGTGTCCGTGTAGCGCACCGACGCGACGTCGAAGGGCGTGACGACGTGGATTCTCAGCGGCGCGCTCCAGGGCGTCTCGATCCCGTCGGCGGCGTCGCGCGCGACGACGGTGTAGTCGCCGGGGGCGGGGAAAAGCAGCGAAGCGCCGCCGTTCTTGTAGGGCGCGCGCAGCGATCTGCCGCGGATCGAGCCGTCTCTGCGCAGCTTCGCGTTCGCGGCGAAGCGCACCTCGCGCGACTGCGAGCCGGGGTCGGCGTTCACCGGCAGCGCGAGCGGCTTGACGCGGCCGGGGCGGCCGGGGTCGCGCATCGCGAAGCGCGGAACGGGCGTCAGCGTCACGCGCCCGGCGATCGTGAAGGCGAAGGTCGTCGCAGGTCCGATCGGCAGCGTGCAGCCGGTGTCGGTCCCGGCGAAGGTCGTGACGGCGACCGTGTAGCGGCCGTTGCCGCGATAGGGCACCTGCGCGTTGCTCGGCGCGGCGCCGTCCTGGCAGGCGACCGCCCCGGCGGCCGGCTTGCCGGCCGGATCCCCGAACGCGACCGCGTAGCGCGAGCCGGCGTCCCCGGTCACGCCCACGACCGGCCGCAGCGTGCGGATCGACGGCGGCGCCGCCGGGTTGACCGCGAGCGGGTTGCCGTCGTCGCCGGTGACCGTCACGCCCACCGCCGAGGCGCTCGCAGGCAACGCGAGGAGTGCGAGCACAGCTGAGGCAACGAGCAGGACGCGGCGCATGTCCGCAGCCTCCCCGGGATGACGACGGACTAACGCTCGGCGGCAGCCGCCGAGGCGCTGCTCAGCGCTCGGCGGCCGGGCAGACGAGGCGGTAGTCGCACATCCCGCACGCGGCGTAAGACGGCGTCGGCTCGAAGCCCTGGGACATGATCCCCTCGCCGACCTCGGTCGCGACCTCCTCGATCCAGTCGCGACCGGCCGCGGCCGGCACCGGGATCTTGGCGTCGTCGAGCACGTAGTAGTAGGCGCCGCGCGCCTCGCCCAGCTGCCACGCCTCCTGCGCGGCGACCGCGTACAGCGACAGCTGCACGTCCTGCTCCAGCTGCGCCGGGGTTCTCGGCCGGCCGGTCTTGTAGTCGATCAGCTCCCAGCCCCCCTCCGGCAGGCGGTCGACGCGGTCGACGCGCCCGCGCAGCACGTGCGGCCCGAGCTGGAACGAGAACGAGCGCTCGAAGAAGGTCGGCTGCGCCTCCTCCTCCTCGAAGCGCTCGCAGTAGCGCGAGAGCGCGTCGGCGGCCTTCCCGCGCAGCTGGATCTCCTGCTCGGAGCCGCCGAAGCCGCCGCGGCGCCAACCGGCGTCGAGGAGGCCGAGCATCTCGTCGAGCGTGCGCGGTCCGTCGCCGCCGTGGAAGCGCTCCAGCACCTGGTGGACGAGGATCCCGAAGCGCTGGTTGAGCGTCGGCTCCTGGGGGATCCGGAACACCCGCGCGAACTTGTACTTCAGCGGACACGTCCGGTACGTGTCGATGTCGGAGGCGCTCAGCACGAGCCCGTCGCCGCGCCGCGGCAGGAACGGCTCCAGCGACGGCTCCTCGCGCGCGGCGATCGCGGCCGTCCGCCGGCGCGTGTCGCGGTCGGCGCCGAGCAGGTAGTCGTCCAGCGAGGAGGACGCGAAGATCTCCCGCTGCTCGGGCGTGATCGCCTGCGCGATACGACTGTTGACCTCGTCGATCGCATCACCGAGTCCACCGTCGCTCGCCCGCTCGATCAGCGCCGCGAGCTTCACCAGCTCGAGGTAGCGCACGACCGCGTGAGAGATGTCCAGGTCGGTGTCGAAGCGCAGCTCGCCGATGCTCCGGCCCGTGCGCTTGATCGTCTCCAGCAGCTCGTCGCGCAGGATCCGGTAGGTCGAGTGCAGGGACTCGTCGGGGCCGAACAGCTCCTCGGCACGCTCCTCCCACTCCGCGCCCAGGGCGACCCGCGCCTCCTCCGCGAACGGGGACGGAGGCTGCGCCGCGCCACGGTCGCTCGCCTGCGGGTGCACGAGCACGAGCCGCTCGCGCGCACGCGTCATCGCGACGTGCAGCAGCCGCCGCATCTCCGCGACGTGCGCGGCGTGATCGTCCTGCGGGAGCTCCTCCTTCATCAGCGCGGGCGCGATCGGCTCCAGCGTGCGCGTGTGCGCGCCGGGCATGCGCGCCGCGTGCAGGCCGAGCACGTAGACGTGGTCGAACTCGAGCCCCTGCGCCGCGTGCATCGCGAGCACCTGCACGCCGCGCACGGCGCCGGGCGGGGGCTCGTCCTCCTCGCGCAGCCCAGCCTCGGCGGCGGCCGCGATCGAGCGCGCGAACTCGCGCGGCGTCGCCTGCGGCTGGCGCGCCACGTAGGCGCTCGCCAGCTCGCCGAAGCGCGCGAGCCCCTGCAGCCGCTCGACGACCTCCGCCTGCGCGGTGAACAGCTGCTGGCGGCGCAGCCCGAGCCGCTCGATCAGGCGGTGCACGAACAGGTCGGGACGGATCGTGTCGAGCGCCTTGGCGGCCGATCTGTGCAGCGTCAGGAACGTGCGGATGCGATCGCGCGTCTCCGGCGGGATCTGCGGCGACTCGAGCGCGGCCGCCAGCGCGGAGACCATGTCGAGCTTGCGGCGGCGCGCGATCTGCGTGCAGCGCGCGAGGTCGATCGCCTGCAGCTCGATCGGCGGGCGCGCCAGCGCGCGCACCACCGCGGGCGCGTCGCCCGGATCGACCAGCAGCCGCAGCCAGGCGAGCAGGTCGCGCACCTCGGTGCGCTGGAAGAAGGCGGCGTCGCCGACGAGCCGGTGCCCGACGGCGCGCTCCTCCAGCGCGACGGCGACGGCCTGACCCTCGCGCCCGATCGAGCGCACGAGCACCGCGATCCGCTCCGGCGCGACGCCCTCGCGCCCGATCAGCCGCTCGACGTCGGCGGCGACGCTCTGCGCCTGCGCGCGCTCGTTCGCGGCGCGCCAGAAGGCGACCTCGCCGGCCGGGCGCGCGCCGCTCGCGTCCAGCCGCTTGTCGATGCGGTCCTCCAGCGGCGCCACGACGGCGGCCGCGGCGTCGAGGATCCGCTGCGGACAGCGAAAGCTCTGCTCCAGCTGCACGACCGTCGCCGGACGGGCGGGGTCCGGCGAGTCCGCCTGGAAGTCGCGCAGGTTCTTCGTCGCGGCGGCGCGGAAGCGGTGGATCGCCTGGTCGTCGTCGCCGGCCGCCGCGAGGTTGCCGTGCTCGGCGGCCAGCAGCCGCAGCAGCAGCCCATGGGCGAAGTTCGGCTCCTGCACGTCGTCGACGAGCACGTGGCGGTAGCGCGCTGCGATCTGGACCCGCACATGCGGGTGATCGCGCAGCAGCGCGAGCGCGCGGATCACGAGGTCGCCCGCGTCGAGCGCGCCGGCCTCGGCGAGCATGCGGTCGTGCGCGCGGTAGATCTCCGCGAACTCGCGCTCGCGGGCGGCGCGGGCGCGCGTCGCGTCGTCCACCTCCTCGCCGCCGCCGGCGAGCTGCTCGGCCCAGGCGGCGTAGTCCTCCGCGGAGATCAGCTCGTCCTTGAGGCGGTCGATGCGCCGCACGAAGCTGCCGATCAGCGCCGCCGGGTTGCCGCGGAAGTCGTGCGAGCGGATCGTCAGCTCGTCGATCCGCTCCAGCAGCATCGCGAGCCGGTCGGCGCGCCCGACCGCGACCGCGAACGGGTCGGCCCCGCCGGCAAGCGCGTGCTCCCGCAGCAGCCGCGCGCAGAGGTCGTGGACGGTGGTGACGGCGAGCGCCTCGTACGGGTGCGCGATCGCGTCCTCGACCTGGCGGCGCAGCGCGTCGGCCGCGCGCTCGGAGCGCGCGAGCGCGAGGATCGCCTCTGGCGCCTCGCCCTGCTCGACGAGCCACGCGAAACGCGCGACGAGCGTGCGCGTCTTCCCGCTGCCGGCGCCGCCGACGATCAGCAGCGGACCGCCGGCGTGCGCGGCCGCGTCGCGCTGCGCGGGGGAGAGGCCGTCGAGGGCGGCGGGCACCCTGCAAGGATATGCCGCAGATGCAGACCACCGGTACGGCGCTCGACGGAGACTGGCTCGGCGCCTGTCGCGGCGCCGTCGAGGGGCTGCGCGACGTGCTCCGTGCGCACCCGCGCACGCGCCAGCGCGCAGTCGAGACCGGCGACCGCGGCGAGGGCGGGGACCGCACGCTCGTGATCGACGAGGGCGCCGAGTCCGCCGTGTTCGCGCAGCTCGACGCGCTGCACGCGGCCGGCCATCGCTTCACCGCCGTCTCGGAGGAGCGCGGCGAGGTCGACTACGGCGGGGGCGCGGTCCGCGTCGTGATCGACCCGATCGACGGCTCCCTCAACGCCAAGCGGCTGCTGCCCCACTACGCGCTCTCGATCGCCGTCGCCGACGGTCCGACGATGGCCGACGTCGCGTTCGCGTACGTGTACGACTTCGGCGCCGGCGAGGAGTGGACGGCGACGCGCGGCGAGGGCGCGCAGCTCGACGGCGTCCCGCTCGACCCGTCGCTGCCCGAGCAGCGCGCGCCCGACGGCCGGCTCGAGCTGCTGGGGATCGAGCAGGCCGACCCGCGCCACATCGCCGCCGCCGCAGAGCTGCACGAGGTCTCGCGCCGCCTGCGCGTGATCGGCGCGATCGCCGTGACGCTCTGCCAGGTGGCGGCCGCGCGGCTCGACGGGATGGTCTCGCTGCTCAACTGCCGCGCCGTCGACGCGGCCGCAGCGCAGCTCGTGGTGCGCGAGGCGGGGGGGCATGTCGCCTTTCCTCGCTGTGATGCTCCCCTGTCCGCCCCTTTGGACGTCGCGGCCCGGTCGCCGGTCGTCGCGGCGCGGTCGGCGGAGACGCTCGCGGCGCTGGCGCGGGTGCCGATCGTCTGAGGCGCTCCGCCACACCCGGCAAGCCGCCACCCCCGCGCTGCCATAGTGAAGGCACGATGATCGACTGGTTCCTCGCCCAGCGCCTCGCGCGCCACGTCGCCGGCGAGCCGGACGCGCAGCCGCCGAGACTCGACCTGCAGGCGCTCGCAACCGACAGCGCCGAGCGCGTGATCGCCTACACCGGCCTGACGCCGGCGCGCGAGCTGCCGCCGGCCGAGGGGATCGGGCGCGCGGAGTGGATCGCGGCGAACGTCGGCGCGATGCGCACGCTGCTCGACCCGCCGCTCGCGAAGGTCGGCGACGGGCTCGGCCCGGCACGCCAGGCGATGCGGCTCGGCGCCGGCATCGTGCTGACGGCCGAGGTCGGCGTCGTCCTCGGCTTCCTGGCCCAGCGCGTGCTCGGCCAGTACGAGCTGGTGCTGCTCGACACGACGCCGGACGATCGCCCGCCGCGCCTGCTGTTCGTGCTGCCGAACCTCGGGAACGCCGGCCGGGCGTTCGGCGCCGACGAGCGCGAGTTCCTGACCTGGGTCGCGCTGCACGAGGTCACGCACGCGGTCCAGTTCGCGGGCGTGCCGTGGCTGCAGCCGCACATGGCCGGCATGGTGCGCGAGCTGCTGTCGCACGCGGAGCTGCGGATCGACGCGAGACGCGCGCTGCGCATGCCCGGCGGGGACGACCTCAAACGGCTCGCCGCCGCGGTCCGCTCCGGCGACGTCTTCTCGCTCGTCGGAAGCCCGCAGGAGCGCGCGACGCTCGAGCGTATGCAGGCGACGATGGCCGTGCTGGAGGGCCACGCGGAGCACGTGATGGACGCCGTCGGCGCGCCGCTGCTGCCGTCGCTGCCGAGACTGCGCGCCGCGCTCGACGCGCGCCGCAGATCGCAGTCGGCGCCCGCCCGCCTGCTGCAGCGGCTGCTCGGGCTGGAGATGAAGCTGAAGCAGTACGAACAGGGCAAGCGCTTCTGCGACGCGGTCGTGCGCGAGGCCGGCGTGGAGGCGCTCAACCGCGTCTGGAACGCCCCCGAGATGCTGCCGTCCAGCGCCGAGCTGGACGCGCCGCGCCTGTGGCTGGAGCGAACAGGCGTTCCGCGCCGGCTCAGCGCCTAGCCAGCATTCACGGGAAGTTCACCGTCTGACCCGATGCGGGTGTAACCATCGACTCCGGGCGGCGTACAAACAGGTGTTCGCGCGCCCGGGGCTCCCGGGGCGCTGAGTACTAAGATCCGCGCCCAAGGAGGCTCGCACCCCCGATGGCAACGCCTGACACCACCACCGCCGCCAAGCCGAAGAGAAGAGCGACGGCCAAGCGCAGACCGCGCACCGCAGCGTCCAGAAGCACCACGACCAGCTCCACGCGGCCGGCCACGCGCACCGAGCGCGCCCAGCAGCTGGCCGAGCGCGCCGTCCTGATCCCGGTCGGAGTCGCCCTCGAGGCGCGCGACCGCGTCGCCGGCACGCTCGACGAGCTCGTCACGACGACCAGCTCGCGCAGAGCGCTGGAGAAGCAGCTCAAGCAGTTCGAGCATCGCGGCGGCAGCGCCCGCACGCAGCTCGAGCGCGAGGTGCGCCGCACGCGCACGCGGCTGGAGCGCCAGACGCGCACCGCCCGCCGCGGCTTCGACCGCCAGCGCACGCAGGTACGCAGAAATCTCGATGTGAATGTCGAAGGAATTACCACCCGCGTCGAGAAGGTGGTTCAAAATGGCTTCGACGCGGGCATGAAGCTCGTCAACGGGGCGCAAGACCGCCTGCCCAAGGTGGTCTAGACACCAGTTTCCCCCGATCGGCGCACGCGGAGGGCGCCAATCGGGTCGGGTTCGCCGGCCCATACCTCGCCGGTGAATGAAGCACCCTCTCCTCCCTCAACCGCCGGGGCGCCCAGGATGGGCGTCCCGTCGGCCTTTAAAGGGAGCGTCGCTCCTTCGCAAGGGCCTGCCACAATGGATCCCATGCCGACCCAAGACCAGATCCGCGAGGCGCTGCGCGCCGTCATCGACCCCGAGCTGCGCCGCGACATCGTGGAGCTCGAGATGGTCCGCTCGATCGACGTGCACGCCAACGGCGTCGTCGACGTCACCGTCTCGCTGACGACGGCCGGCTGCCCGATCCGCAGCCACTTCCAGACGGGCGTCGCGGACGCGGTGCGTGCGCTGGACGGCGTCACGGCCGTCAACGTCGCGTTCGACGTGCTGTCGGACGCCGAGAAGGGCGCGCTGCAGAGAAAGCTCGGCCGCGGCGGCGCGCTGCCGACCGGCGCACTGGCGAAGGTCGCGAACGTGATCTGCGTCGGCTCCGGCAAGGGCGGCGTCGGTAAGTCGTCGGTGACCGCGAACCTCGCGGCCGCTCTGACCGCCGACGGCAAGCGCGTCGGCGTGCTCGACGCGGACGTCTGGGGCTACTCGCAGCCGCGCATGTTCGGCCTCGGCGCGCAGCGGCCGAAGGTCAACGGCGAGCGCAAGATCGTCCCTCCGGAGGCCCACGACGGCATCAAGGTGATGTCGATCGGCTTCTTCATGGAGGAGGACGCCGCGGTCGTGTGGCGCGGGCCGATGCTGCACAAGGCGCTCACGCAGTTCCTCGAGGACGTCGACTGGGGCGAGCTCGACTACCTGCTCGTCGACCTGCCGCCCGGCACCGGCGACGTCTCGATGACGCTCGCGCAGCTGCTGCCGCAGGCGAGATTCCTGATCGTCACGACACCGCAGCCCGTCGCGCAGAAGGTCGCGCGCCGCTCGGCCGAGATGGCGCACAAGGTCAGACTGGAGATCGCCGGCATCGTCGAGAACATGTCCGGCTTCGTGACGCCGGGCGGCGAGCGCTTCGCGATCTTCGGCGAGGGCGGCGGCCAGCTGCTGGCCGACGAGCTCGACGTCCCGCTGCTCGGCACCGTGCCGCTGACGATGGCGCTGCGCGAGCAGGCCGACGCCGGCACCCCGCTCGTCTTCGCCGACCCCGACGACCCCGCCTCGCAGGCGATCCGCCAGACCGCCCGCGGCCTCGTCGCGCTGTCGCCGATCGAGCTTCCGGTCATGCAGGCTCCGGCGCCCCCCGCCGCTCCCGAGCAGCCGAAGCCGCTCGGCATGTCGCTGCCAATGGCGTAGCGCGGCGGCGCGTGTGCCCTCGTGGCGCGCGCACGCTCAAGTTCCAATCCGCACACGCCGATGAGGGGACATGCGCGTGCTCTCGTCGTTGCGAGCGCTGCTTCCCCAGGGTCACACGCTGCCCTATGAGGCATGGCGTCGCCGCCACCACGCGATGGTCGGCCTGCTGTTCGCCGAGGCGCTGGGCCTGACGATCTTCAGCGCCCTTCAGGGGTACGGCCTGGTCCACAGCCTCGCGCACACGGGGACGCTGGTTCCGATCGGCATCGCGGCGCTGTGGCTCGAGCACCGCCGGCGGGTCGCCTCGACGCTCGTATCGCTCGGCCTGATCACCGCCTGCGCCCTGCTCGTGCACGTGTGGCACGGTGCGATCGAGGCGCACTTCCTGTTCTTCGTCACGATCGTCGTGCTCGCGCTGTACGAGGACTGGATCCCCTTCCTCGTGGCGTTCGCCTACGTCGTGCTCCACCACGGCGTCGCCGGCGCGCTGGAGCCCAGCGCCGTCTACAACCATCCCGACGCAGTGGCGCACCCGTGGAAGTGGGCGGCGATCCACGGCGGCTTCGTCGCCGCCGCGGGGATCGTGAGCGTCATCGCCTGGCGCCTCAACGAGACCGTCCGCGCCGAGGCCCAGGCCTCCTACCGCCGCGCCCGCGAGAGCGAGGAGCGCTTCAAGGGCGCCTTCGAGGGCGCCCCGATCGGCATGGTCCTCTTCTCGTTCGACCACGAGACGCCGAACGAGGTCCTCCAGGTGAACCGCGCGATGTGCGAGATCACGGGCCGCACACGCGAGGAGCTGCACTCCAGCGCCTTCCGCAACGTCGTGCACCGCGAGGATGCGGCGGCAGGCGTCGAGGCCATCCGAGGGCTCGCGCGCGGCGAGGAGGAGCACGCGCAGTTCGACATGCGCTACATCCACGCGGACGGCCGCACGGTCTGGGTCTCGGCGAGCGTCTCGCTCATCCGTGGGGAGTCGGGCGAGCCCGGCTATGCGATCGCCCAGGTGCAAGACATCACGGAGCGCAAGCGCGCGGCCGAGGAGCTCACCCACCAGGCGCTGCACGATCCGCTCACCGGACTCCGCAACCGCCGCAGCCTCGTGGCCGATCTCGAACGCGGGATCGCCAAGGCCACGAGCACCAGACCGCTGCTGCTAGCGCTGTTCGACCTCGACGGCTTCAAGACCTACAACGACACGTTCGGCCATCCGGCGGGCGACGCGCTGCTGATGCGCCTTGCAAGACGGCTGGAGACCGTGCTGGGCGACGAGGCCACGGCGTATCGCGTCGGCGGCGACGAGTTCTGCGTCCTCAGCACGGCCGAGGACCCGCATCCCCTGCCGCTGCTCGCCGCCGAGGCGCTCGCCGAGCAGGGGGAGGGCTTCGCCGTCACGGCGTCCCACGGCTCGGTGCTGCTGCCCGCCGAGGCAAGCACGGCGACCGAGGCGCTGCGCGAGGCCGACCGCCGCATGTATGCGCGCAAGAACTCGGACAGTCGCAGCTCGGCCGGCCGCCAGAGCGCCGACGTGCTGCTGCGGATCCTGTCCGAGCGCAGCCCGGCCCTAGGCGTCCACCTCGACGAGGTGACGGCGCTGTGCGACGCCATCGCGCAGCGGATGAACATGCCGGAGGCGGACCGCTCGCCGCTCCTGCAGGCGGCCTCGCTGCACGACGTCGGCAAGGCCGCCGTTCCCGACGAGATCCTCAACAAGCCGGGTCCGCTGAACGACGAGGAATGGGCCTTCATGCGCCGCCACACGCTCATCGGCGAGCGCATCCTGTCGGCGGCGCCGGCGCTGTCGCGCGCCGCCAAGCTCGTCCGCTGGAGTCACGAGCGCTTCGACGGCGACGGCTATCCCGACAAGCTCGCGGGCAATGCCATACCGCTCGCCTCGCGGATCATCGCCGTCTGCGACGCCTACGACGCGATGGTCTCGGATCGCCCGTACAAGGACCGCACGCGGGCGCAGGACGCCCGCGCGGAGCTGCGCCGCTGCGCCGGTAAGCAGTTCGACCCCGACGTCGTCGAGGTCTTCTGCGCGGTGCTCGAGGAGCGCGAGCGGGCCGCCGCTTCGGCCCACCTCGCCGCCGAGTCAGCGCGTCAGGACTTGCCCGCGTAGTACTTCAGATTGATGTCCGCATACTTCGACCACTCCTCCGGGAGCTGGTCCTCGGCGAAGCAGGCGTCGACCGGGCACGCCTCGACGCAGGCGTCGCAGTCGATGCACTCCTCGGGGTCGATGTAGAGCATCTCGACCGAGTCGTAGTCGGGCTCGTCGGGCGTCGGGTGGATGCAGTCGACGGGGCAGACCTCGACGCACGAGTTGTCCTTGGTCCCGATGCAGGGCTCTGCGATCACGTAGGCCATGAGCTGGTTCGTTCCTCTTCGATGCGGGGACTGGTGGGTCGGCGACTGATTGTACGGTGGCCGGGCACGGCAAGCGAAAGGGAGACCAGGATGGGAAAGCTCAAGCTCGAGATCTCGATGTCGCTCGACGGCTGCGTCGCCGGGCCCGACCAGAGCACCGACGACCCGCTCGGCAGAGGTGGCGACCAGCTCCACGAGTGGGCGCTCAGACTGGCCGCGTGGCGCGGCGCGCACGGGCGCGAGGGCGGCGAGGTCACCGCGAGCAGCCCGCTGATGGAGGAGCGCACGGCCAATGTCGGCGCGCAGATCATGGGCCGCAAGATGTTCGGCGGCGGACCGAGCGGCTGGGGCGACGGCTCCTGGCGGGGCTGGTGGGGCGAGGACCCGCCGTTCCACGTTCCCGTCTTCGTCGTCACCAACCACCCGCGCGAGCCGCTGACGTTGAGCGATACGACCTTCCACTTCGTCACCGACGGGATCGAGTCGGCGCTGCGGCAGGCGCGCACGGCCGCGGGCGACGACGCCGACGTGCTGCTCGCGGGCGGCGCCGACGTGGCCAACCAGTTCCTGCGCGCGAGTCTCGTCGACGAGCTGCAGATCAACGTGGTGCCGGTGCTGCTCGGCGACGGCGAGCGGCTGTTCGACGGCGTCGGCGGAGGCGGCGGCCCGCAGCTGGAGCAGACGCGCGTCGTCGAAGGCGTCGGCGTGGCGCACCTCTTCTATCGGCGCGCGGGCTGAGCCGCGCGGGCGGCGGGTGACCCGGCCGCCTACGCGGCGACCGCCGGCTCCGGCCGCCGGTCGGCCCACGGACGCGCGGCTTCGAGCTGGGCGCCGAGCGACAGCAGCGTCGCCTCGTCGGCCGGGCGGCCGAAGAAGTGGATCCCGGTCGGGAGGCCGTCGTCGCCGTGGGCGAACGGCAGCGAGATCGCCGGCTGGCCCGTGACGTTCGCCATCGCGGCGAAGGGCGTGAACTCGCCGGCGCGCCGGAACGTCTCGGCCGGGTCGTCGTTGTCGCCGTTCAGCTCGCCGATCGGCCGCGGGCGCAGCGCGAGCGACGGCGTCAGGACCGCGTCGTACTCGCTCATCGAGGTCACGAACGTGCGCGCGAGCGCCTGCAGCTGCGCCTGCGCGGCGAGGAAGTACGCAGCCCCCAGCTGGCCCGCGCGCTCCCACAGGTACCAGCTGAGCTTCTCCATGTCCGCCTCGGCGGGCGCGCGGCCGGCGATCGTGCTGGCGAAGACGATCGTCGAGGCGACGGCGGGCCCGAAGGCAGCCGAGAACAGCTCGAGCACGCCGGGGATCTTCCACGGCGGCGCGGCGATCTCCTCGACCTCGTGGCCCAGCTCCTGGAGCAGCGCGACGGCCTCGTGCACGCCGGCCGCGGCGAGCGGGTCGACCTCGGTCTCGTCGAGCGGCGGTGCGAGCGTGAAGCCGATCCGCAGTCTCCCGGGCTCGCGCACGGCGCTCGCGGCGAACGGCTCGGCCGGCGGCGGAGCCCAGGTCGCGTCGCCCAGCTCGTGGCCGGCAAGCAGGTCGAGCAGCTGCGCCGTCTCGGCGACGGTGCGGGTGAGGACGCCGTCGGTGACGAGGAACGAGTCGCCGAGCGCCGGCGCCAGCGAGATGCGCCCGCGCGCGGGCTTGAGGCCGACGAGGCCGCAGCAGGCGGCGGGGATGCGTATCGAGCCGCCGCCGTCGTTGCCGTGCGCGAGCGGCACCATGCCCGCGGCAACGGCCGCGCCCGCGCCGCCGGACGACCCGCCGGGCGTGCGCGAGAGGTCCCACGGGTTGCGCGTGGGCCCGAAGCGGCGCGACTCGGTCGAGGGCAGGATCCCGTACTCGGGCAGCGCCGTCTTGCCGACGATCACGAAGCCGGCCGCGCGCAGGCGGCCGACGAAGGCGGCGTCGAACGGCGCCGCGAAGTCGCCGAACAGGTCGGCGCAGAAGGTCAGCGGCATCCCCTCGACCGGCTGGTTGTCCTTGATCGCGATCGGGACGCCCGCGAACGGCCGCTCGTCGCCGGCGCCGATCGCGTCGGCGGCCGCGAGCGCACCGTCGTGGTCGACGTGCGTGAAGGCGTTGACCTGCCCGTCGAGCGCCTCAATCCGGTCGAGCGAGGCGCCCACCAGCTCGCGGGCCGTGATCTCGCCGGAACGCACGAGCGCGGCGAGCTCGCTCGCGGGGCGGAAGAGGAGGTCGTGCACGGGGTGGCTCCTTGTCGCGGGCTGGTCCTGGCTGACTGGCCAATCGTAGGGACCGTCGCGCCGTCGCGCGACGGATCCTGCCACCCTGAGCGGGACACCGTCTCGAACGCGACTGGGGAGCATCGGTCATGAGCGCCACCACCGACACCGACGTGCAGTCCGGCCTCGAGGGCGTCGTCGCCTTCGCGACCGAGATCGCGGAGCCAGACCGCGCCGGCGGCGCGCTGCGCTATCGCGGCGTCGACATCGAGGACCTCGTCGGCGCGGTGCCGTTCGAGCAGGTGTGGGGCCTGCTCGTCGACGGCACGTACGCGCCCGGGCTGCCGCCCGCCGAGCCGTACCCGCTGACTGTGCGCTCCGGCGACCCGCGCGTGGACGTGCAGAGCGCGCTGGCGATGCTCGCGCCCGAGTGGGGCTTCCACCAGCTGATCGACATCGACGACGCGACCGCGCGCGACCAGCTCGCGCGCGCGTCGGTGATGGCGCTGTCGTTCGTGGCACAGTCGGCGCGCGGCGGCGGCAAGCCGCCCGTCTCGCAGCACGACATCGACAAGGGCGAGTCGATCCCCGAGCGCTTCCTGATCCGCTGGCGCGGCGAGGCGAACCCCGACCACGCGAAGGCGATCGACGCCTACTGGATCTCCGCCGCGGAGCACGGCATGAACGCCTCGACCTTCACGGCACGGGTCGTCGCCTCGACCGGCGCCGACGTCGCCGCCGCGCTGAGCGCCGCGGTCGGCGCGCTGTCCGGCCCGCTGCACGGCGGCGCGCCGTCGCGCGTGCTGAAGATGCTCGACGGCGTCGAGCGCTCGGGCGACGCGGAGCGCTGGGTCAAGGACGCGCTCGACCGCGGCGAGCGGCTGATGGGCTTCGGCCACCGCGTGTACCGCGCGGAGGACCCGCGCGCCCGCGTGCTGCGGCGCACCGCGCGCGAGCTGGGCTCTCCGCGCGTCGAGGTGGCGGAAGCGCTCGAGCAGGCGGCGCTCGCCGAGCTGCAGGCACGCAAGCCCGATCGCGTGCTGGCGACCAACGTCGAGTTCTGGTCGGCCGTCGTGCTCGACTACGCCCAGGTGCCTTCGGAGCTGTTCACGCCGCTGTTCACCTGCGCGCGCACGGCCGGCTGGAGCGCGCACATCATGGAGCAGAAGCGCGAGGGCCGCCTGATCCGGCCGAGCGCGAAGTACGTCGGGCCGGCGGCGCGTCCGCGCGAGGCCGTCTGACCTGCCGGCGCTCAGGCGCCCGGCTCGACCACGCGGGCCAGCAGCTTGCGCAGCTTCCGGCGCTCCTTGTCGCTCAGCGGCGCGAGCAGCTCGTCCTGCGCCGCGTCCATCTCCGTCTCGAGCTGCGCGAGGGCGCGCGTCCCCGCGGGCGTGAGCCGCACGACGTTCTGACGACGGTCGTGCTCGTCGCGGACACGCGCGACGAGCACGACCTGCTCGAGGACGCCGAGCGTCGCGACCATGTCGCTGCGGTCGATCGAGAGCCGCTGGCCCAGCGCCGCCTGACTGGCCGGCCCCTGCTCGTCGAGCGAGACCAGCACGGCGAAGTGGTGCTTGCGTAAGCCGGCTGCCGCGAGCCGCTCGCCGGTCAGCCGGTTCGCCCGCAGCGCCGCCTGACTCAGCTGCCAGCTCGGCAGCCGCCGCAGACGGCGCGGGGCGCGAAGCTGGTCGTTGGATCTCCCAATGTTGGCGATACCATCCATTACACCACGTTAAAAGGCGAAGGCCCGGAGGGGGACCGGGCCTTCGCGGTACATCGGGGGAGACATAAGAGTCTCCGATGCGGCGGACGGAACGCCCGGAACGCGGTGCGTCCCGGGCGCGGAGAGCCCGAGGGCTCCTTACATCATTCCGCCCATTCCGCCCATGTCGGGCATGCCGCCGCCGGCGCCGCCGCCATCCTTCTCCGGCACCTCGGCGACGATCGCCTCGGTCGTGAGGATGTTCTTGGCGATCGAGGCGGCGTTCTGGAGCGCGGAGCGCGTCACCATCGCCGGGTCGATCACGCCGGCCGCGACGAGATCGACGATCTCGCCCGTGGCGGCGTTGAGGCCCTGGCCCTTCTTGGCCTTGCGGACGTCGTTGACGACGACCGAGCCCTCGAGCCCCGCGTTGTGCGAGATCTGGCGCAGCGGCTCCTCGAGCGAGCGCAGGATGATCTTCGCGCCCGTCTTCTCGTCCTCGTCCGCGATCTCGTCGAGTCTGATCGCGTCGGCGGCCTGGAGCAGCGCGACGCCACCACCGGGCACGATGCCCTCCTCGAGGGCGGCGCGCGTGGCCTGCAGCGCGTCCTCGACGCGGTGCTTCTTCTCCTTCATCTCCGTCTCGGTGGCCGCGCCGACCTTCACGACGGCGACGCCGCCGGAGAGCTTGGCGAGGCGCTCCTGGAGCTTCTCGCGATCGAAGTCCGAGTCGGTGTTCTCGACCTCGGCCTTGATCTGCTTGATGCGGCCCTTGATCGCATCTCCGTCGCCGGAGCCGTCGATGATCGTCGTGTTGTCCTTCGCGACGACGACGCGACGCGCACGACCGAGCTGCGAGAGCTGCGTGTTCTCGAGCTTGAGGCCCATCTCCTCGGTGATGACCTCGCCGCCCGTGAGGATCGCGATGTCCTCGAGCATGCGCTTGCGGCGGTCGCCGAAGCCCGGCGCCTTGACCGCGACGCCCGTGAAGGTGCCGCGCAGCTTGTTGACGATCAGCGTCGCGAGGGCCTCGCCCTCGACGTCCTCGGCGATGATCAGAAGCGGCTTGCCCGACTGGATGACGGACTCGAGGACCGGCAGCACGTCGCGGACGGAGCCGATCTTCTGGTTCGCGATGAGGATGTAGGGATCCTCGAGCACGGCCTCCATGCGGTCCTGGTCGGTGACCATGTAGGGCGAGATGTAGCCCTTGTCGAACTGCATGCCCTCGGTGAACTCGAGGTCCATGCCGAACGTCTGGCCCTCCTCGACGTTCACGACGCCGTCCTTGCCGACCTTCTCGATCGCGTCGGCGATCACGTCGCCGATCTCCTCGTCGCCGGCCGAGATCGTCGCGACGCGCGAGATCTGGTCCTTGCCGGAGATCTCCTTCGACTGCTTGCCGATGGAGGCGACGACCTGCTCGACGGCCTTCTCGATGCCGCGCTTGAGCGCGAGCGGGTTGGCGCCGGCCGCGACGTTCTTGAGGCCCGTGCGGACGATCGCCTGGGCGAGCACGGTCGCGGTCGTCGTGCCGTCGCCGGCGACGTCGTTGGTCGCCGTGGCGACCTCGCGGACGAGCTGCGCGCCCTGGTTCTGGAAGACGTCCTCGACCTCGATCTCGCGGGCGATGGTGACGCCGTCGTTCGTGATCGTCGGGGCGCCGAACTTCTTGTCGAGGACGACGTAGCGGCCCTTCGGGCCGAGCGTCACCTTGACGGCGTTGGCGACGGCGTCGACGCCGGCCTCGAGGGCCTTGCGCGCCTCCGCGTCGTACTTGAGCTCCTTGTGTGCCATGTAAGTTCGTTCTCCTGAGGTCCGCTAGGACGTGACGATGGCGAGGACGTCGGACTCGCGCAGGACCAGCAGGTCCTCGCCGTCGACCTTGATCTCCGTGCCGCCGTACTTGCTGTAGAGGACCTCGTCGCCGTTGCTGACGTCGAGCGGGACGCGCTTGTCGCCGTCCTCGTCCCACTTGCCGTCGCCGACGGCGACGACCTTGCCCTTCTGGGGCTTCTCCTTGGCCGTGTCGGGGAGGACGAGACCGCTGGCGGTCGTCTCCTCCTCCTCGATCGCCCGCACGATCAGCCGATCGCCGAGGGGCTTGAGCTTCATGTGATGCAACCTCCGAGTGGAAGGAGTGGTGCGTTTTTGGCACTCGCCCCATGCGAGTGCCAACCGCTTCCGACTATAGCCAACCGCTGGCACTCGCGCGCGGCGAGTGCCAAAAGCTTGGAGAAGTCTCAGTTCTGAGCGCCGCCGATGCCGTGCATCCGATCGCGGATCGGATTGCTCGGCTCGACGATCTGCGAGAAGCGGACGACGGTGACGACGTCGTCGAGGTCGACCGGACGGTCGTAGATCTGCTTCAGGAAGCCCATCAGGTCTTCCACGCGGCGGAACTCGGGGTTGTCGTGCTCGATGTCGCGCGGGCTCAGCTCGCGCATGCGCTTGACTTCGACCGAGTCGATGACGGCCTGGAAGATTCGTTCCCGCGGCGAGTACTGGTAGCCGATCGTCACCAGCACGCAGTCGTTCTTGCGGTACTTGTGCGACTTGTCGCCGAGGCGGATCGTGGCGGTCTTGCGGCCCTTGCGGAGCTGGTCCGCGAAGACGGCGGAGTAGAAGTTGAGGACGCGCACGAGGGCCGGAGCCTACCGGTCGGGCACGATCGCCGACAACGCGCGCTCCGCCATCTCGCGCTCGCCCTCGTAGCTGAGCGCTTCGACGACCTCCGCGAGCGGCATCCAGCGCGCCTCCTCGACCTCGTCGTCGTGGTCCTCGAGCGAGCCGCCGCGATACTCGAACAGGTAGAACGTCACGCGCTTGAAGATCCGCTTGCCTTCGCGCTGGTAGAAGTAGCGGACGTCGCCGAGCTTCTCGACGATCCGGGCCTCGACGCCGGTCTCCTCGCGCACCTCGCGCAGCGCCGTCTGGTCCGGCGTCTCGCCGGGATCGACGTGCCCCTTCGGCAGCGCGAGCACGCGCTGACCCTGCGCGCCGCGGCGCGTCGGCACGATCACGATCGCCTCGTCGCCGCGCACGACGACGCCGCCGGCGGAGCGCTCCTGCTCGTCGCCGCGGCGGCCGCCGCGCTGCTGCTTCTTCTTGCCGGCTCTCTTAGAAGACATAGCGCTCGAGCGCGGAGGGATCGTGGACGGTGAGCTTGCCTCGTCCCTGCTCGATCACGCCGGCGCGCTCGAGCACGGCGAGGAAGCGGCTGGCGGACTCGCGCGAGGAGCCGGCGAGCTTGGCGACGTCGGCCTGCGTGGCGATCACGAGCACGTCGCGTTCGGCGGCGCCCTCCGCCTGCGCCTCCGCGACCAGCTGCGTGAGCACCGTCGCGACGCGGCTCTGGACGGTCTGGAACGACTGGCTTGCGATCCGCGCGTTGGCGGCGCGCAGGCGCCGGCCGAGCGATACGACGACGCCGACGGCGATCGTCGGGTGCTCGCGCATCAGGCGGCGCATGTCGGCGCCGAGGATCGCGACCGCCTCGACCGCGTCGAGCGTCTCGACGGTCGCCGAGCGGTTCTCGTCCTCGAACATCGCCAGCTCGCCGAAGATGTCGCCGGGGCCGAAGTTGGCGAGCGTGATCGTGCGCCCGTCGGCGTGCTCGCGAATCGCGCGCGCGTGGCCGTTGCGGACGACGTAGCAGGTGTCGCTCTGGTCGCCCTCGCGGAAGACGACCTGGCCGGGCTCGTAGCCGCGCGGCACGGCGACGTCGGCGACGTGCGAGAGCTCCTCGGGACCGAGCGCCTCGAACGTCGGCACGCGCGCGAGCAGCGAGATCGTCTCGTCAGTGCTCGTCGGCGCCACATCCGGTGTCTATCAGGTGACGTCGCCCGGAGGCGAGCCGCTTGCGGTCGCCGGAGGGCGAACCTCCGATCGGCGGGCGGGCCGGCGGCGCGCATCCCCCCGTTCAGGCGGCGTCCAGCGCATGCTCGCGGCGACGCCGGCGGGCGCCGCGGGCGAGCGGCCAGCCGAGCCCGGCGAGCAGCGCGACGGGCACGAGCGCGGCGATGGCGATCACGATCACGCCGGCCGCGACCTCCAACACGCGCAGGGCGTCGTGGGCGGCGGCGCCGAGCGTGAAGGCGCCGTCGTCGGCGGGCAGCGCGGCGCCGCCCGCGTCGCCGTGGACCGCGACGCTCACGCGGCTGTAGTCGACGCGGCGGTCGAGCGCGCGCTGCGAGCGCTCGGCGGCCGCGATGACGCCTTCGAGGCGGTCGAGGCGGGCGCGCAGCCGCAGCGTCTCGTCCTCCGTGTCGGCGTTGCGCAGCGCGCGCACGACGCCCGCGCGCTCGGCCTGCGCGTTCGCGAGCCGGCGGCGGACGGAGACGTACGCCTGGTTGACGTCCTGGGAGTCGTCGGTGCGCGCGAGCACGTGCACGTCCGGCAGGCGCGAGAGGGCCGCGAGCGCCGGCTGCAGCCGCGCGGCGGGGATCCGCAGCTCGAACTGCGCCTCGCCGCCCGTCGTGCCGCTCTGGACGCTCGAGGAGTCGACGATCCCGTCGTTGCGGGCGACGACGCCGAGCACGCCCTGCGCGACGTCGTCGACGTGCTCGGGCGCGGCGCCCAGCTCGAGGGAGGCGGTGCGCTCGACCTTGCGGTCGGCATCGGCGCCGGCGCTCGGAGCGGACGGCGCGAGCGCGTCGCGCTGGGGCGCGGCTGCGGCCTCGTCGGTCGCGGCGCGCTCGGGAGCGGTCGCGCTCGCGTCGGGCGCGACCTGCTTCTGCGTCGGCGTCGCCGCCGATCCGCCGCCGGCGAGCCGCGGCTGGTCGCTTCCGCCGTTCACCGCCACGACGAGCGCGACGAGGCCGACGGCGAGCGCGGTGGCTGCGGCGGGAAGCAGCGGCCGGTGGAGCAGCGCGGGCCAGCGGGGAGAGCGCCGCGCGCGCGGCACGGCGAATCTCGCGGCGACGCGCGCGTCCAGCTCGGCCGCGAACGTGGGCGACGGGGTCGGGCGCTCGGCCAGCAGCAGCGTGCCCAGCTCGTCGACCTGCGCGGGCGTCAGCTCGTCGTCATGCATGGCAGGCCTTCCTCAGCTTGGCGATCGTGCGGTGCAGGAGCGTGCCGGCGTTCGACTCGCTGACGCCGAGGACGCGTGCGATCTCGGCGTTGCTCAGGCCGGCGTGGAACTTCAGCGCGACCAGCTCGCGCTCGCGCGGAGCGAGCCGGTCGAGCGCGGCGGCGACGGCAGTACGGCGCAGCGCGCCGTCGGCCTCGTCGACGGCCGCGAGCGCGTCCGCGGCGGCCGGGTCCTGCGGGTCGACGGCGAGCACCGCGTGGCGTCTGCGCCGGCGCAGCTCGTCGAGCGCGGCGTTGCGCGCGATCCCGAACAGCCAGGCGCGCTCGTCGCCGCGCGCGCGGTCGAACGAGCGCCGGCGGCGGTAGGCGCGCTCGAACGCGAGCGCGGTCACGTCCTCGGCGGCGGCGGCGTCGCGCAGCAGCGTCGCGACGTAGGCGTAGACGTCGTCGCGGCTGGAGCGGTAGAGCGACTCGAAGCGCTCCCAGCTCTGCTCGACTGCGCTCGGCGACGTGGCGGTCATGGTGGCGTTCACGTCCGTACTACGTCGGTGCGCGCGATCCATCACAAGGAGATCGCTTTCGCCCTCCGGTCACCGCAGGCGGCGACCTGCGGCGATGTCACACCGCAGCCGCAGGCGCGCCGAACAGCCGCGGATCGTTCGTGATCACGCCGGTGACGCCGAGCGCTTCGAGCGCGCGGATGCGCGGGGCCTCGTCGACGGTCCAGACGTACAGCTCGCCGCGCGCCTCGCGCACGGCTTCGACGAGCCGCGCGGTGACGAGCCGCCAGTGGACCATCAGCGCGTCGCAGCGGCCGTCGCGCAGCGCCTCGGCGGCGCGGCCCGGCAGTATCCGGCGCGCCACCAGGATCGCCGCCAGCGCGGGCGCGACGTACAGCTTCGAGGCGGTGTAGTCGCGCCGCGCGCGCGGCACCGACCAGCCGAGCCGCAGCCCCGGCTCCAGCGCGCGGACGCGCGCGAGGCTCGCCGGGTAGGTGGAGGAGACGAGCGAGCGCTCGACCAGCCCGTGCTCGCGCAGCGCCTCGACGACGCGGGCCTCGTAGCCCGGGATCTTCAGGTCCACGTCGAACTCGAGCGCGGAGAAGGCCGGGGAGGTGAGATGCGCGAGGCCCTCGGCGAGCGTCAGCGGCGTGCGCGCGTGCGCGTCGGAGTAGTCGTGCGCGAGCAGCAGCTCGCCGTCACGCGGATCGGGTCTGCCGTCGGGACCGAGCGCCGGCAGCACGTCGAACTCGATCATGTCGACGCCGTGCGCGAGCGCCGCGTCGAAGCTCTCGCGCGTGTTGCCGGGCTCGATCAGGTCCGCGCCCTTGTGCCCGACGCGGCGCATGGCGGCCCGTGCGGCCGGCGGTCTCAGCGCTGGCATCCCGGGCACCAGAAGGTCGTGCGGTTGTCGTCGCCCTGGCCGCGAGCGCGGATCGCGGTCCCGCAGCGCGGGCAGGGGCGACCGGCACGGTCGTAGACGTGGCGGTCGCTCGTGTCCTTGCGTCGCGCGGCGACGGCGCGCAGCATGCGCGGGCGCGCGTCCGCGATCACCGCGAGCGCCTCGTCGTCGGAGACGTCGCGCACGCGCCGCCACGGATCGATCGCGGCACCCCAGCAGCCCTCGGCCTTCCAGATGTTGCCGAGGCCCGCGACGATGCGCTGGTCGAGCAGCGCGTCGCCGATGCCGCGCGTCGGGTCGTCGGCGCGCAGCCGCTTGAGGAAGCCGGCGTCGTCGAACGCCGGCTCGGCGAGCACGTCCGGACCGAGGGCGGCGAGACGCTGATCGGAGCGCGAGCGCCCGGCGGTCATCAGCTCCAGCACGGGCCCGTCGAACTCGACGACCTCGTGGTCGCGGGCGCGCACGACCAGCCAAGCCCGGCGGGATGCCCGCCGCCACCGTACGCCCTGGCGGTGGACGGCCCAGGCGCCCGTCATGCGCAGGTGCGAGTGCAGCACGAGGTCGCCTTCGAAGCGCAGGAAGAGGTGCTTGCCGTGCGTGTCGACTTTCGTCACGGCCCGACCACGCAGGCGCTCGGGCCAGCGATCGCGGGCGTGGCGCGCCTGCGGCGTGAGGATCTCGTCTGGCACGACGCCCTCCAGCACCGGCCGGATGCGGTTCGCCGCTCGCAGGATCGTGTCGCCCTCGGGCATGACTCAAGGGTAGGGCGGACCGGGAAGCGGCGTGAGCGGTTCGGCGTCGGGCTCAGGCCGACTCGACGGGCACGTCGTCGGGCAGCGGGATCTCCTGCGGGGAGGCGCCCTCGGTCGCGTCCCATGAGACGTAGGCGACGCCGTCGCGGCCGGTGTGGTCGGTCGCACCGCCGAGCGCCAGCAGGACGACGCGCCGCGGGCGGCGGTTGACGAGCTGGCGGCGGACGCTCGGCGCGACGCGCGCGAGCGCGCCCTGGCCGAGCACGTGCTCGTCGCCCTCGACGTACAGCGACAGCTCGCCGTCGAGCACGAGGTAGACCTCCTCCTGGTGCTCGTGGCGGTGGATCCGCCCGACCTGGCCGGGCTGCAGCAGGATCAGGTTGAGGCCGAAGGTCGAGACGCCCAGCTCGCGGCGCAGCGCCTGGAAGCGCTCGCCGCTCTCGAGGTCCAGCTGCGTGAAGCTGACGCCGTCCTCCATCGGCGGCGATGCTATCGACGCCTCAGGCGCTCAGCGTCAGCTTGCGCGGGCCGGCGCGGAAGCCGACCTCGGCGAGCGCGGCCTCCCACGGCGTGCCCATCACCGGCTCTCCGTCGACCTTCTCCAGCGCGATGCGTCTGATGCGGCCGGCGCGGGCGTGGTCGGCGAGCGCCTGCAGCGCGGCGGGGAAGCGGGCGTCGTCGGCGTCTGCGAGGACCAGGAGGGCCTTGCCGCCGCGCTCCAGGAAGAGGACGGGCTCGGAGCCGGCGAGCACGACGAGCGCGCCGGGGGTTCGCGAGGGGCGACGGCCCGGTCCCGCGGCCGCGCCCTCGCGCTTGGGCCAGGCCAGCGCCGCGCCGTAGGGCTGTGCCGGATCGGTCGCGGCGAGCACGAGCGGCGGCGCCTCGTCGGGCGCCCTCTGCGCGCGCAGCCGCTCGACCGCGCCGGGCAGCGCGAACTGCGCGCCGCCGAGGCCCTCGACGAAGTAGCCGCGGCGCGCGACGCCGAGCGTCTCCAGCTGGCTCAGCTCGGGATAGATCGCGGAGAAGCCGCCCGGCACCCCCTCGGCGAGCACCAGCTCGCGCGTGAGGATCCCGTAGCGCTCCAGCAGCAGCTCGGCGAGCACGCGACGGCGGGCGGCGGGATCGACCGGCTGGGCGGGGACCTCGAACAGCCGCTCGGTGAGCGACCAGCGGCCCTGCACCTGCGCCTGTGCGCCGCCGCGGCGGCTGCTGAAGCGGCGGCCGGCGCGCGTGCCGGCACGGCCGGCCGCCGCGCGCTGGGCGCGCGCGAGCGTGAGCCGCGGCGCGCGCAGCGGTGCGAACGCGTCGTTCGTCACCGCCCCGGCCCACGCGAGGTCCCACAGCGCCTCCTGCAGCTCCTCGGGCGCGAGGTCGACGTCGATCAGCAGGTCGGTGAAGAAGCAGGAGCCTTGCGCGAGCCGCTCGCGGATCGCCTCGTGCTCGCGCTCCGCCGGAGGATCTCCTCTCTGCGGCGGCGGGCCGATCATGCCCGCGTCCTCGCGGAAGTAGAGCGCCACGCGGCCGTTGGTGCGGCCAAGCGCCCCGGCACCGACCCACACCAGCTCGCCGCTTGAGCACAGCGCGTCCATCCAGGTCGCCGAATAGGCGCCGACGCGGCGCGGCAGCACCTCCGTCTCCCACGTCTCGGGCGTCAGCGCGAGCCCCTGCAGCGGCACGAGCTGCTCGCGCAGACGATCGATCCCGGCACCGCCGGCGGGATGCTTGTCGACGCCCTGCCAGCTCGGCAGGAAGGCGGCGAGCGAGCGCTGGTCGGCCGGCTCGATCTCCTTGCGCAGAACCGCGAGCGAGGCGCGGCGCAGGCGCCGCAGCACGTCCGCGTCGCACCACTCGCGCTCGCTGCCGCCGGGACGCAGCTCGCCGCGCACCAGCTCGCCCGCGCGCTCCAGCCCCTGCAGGGCGGGCACGGGGTCGAGCCCGTAGCGGGCGCGGGGATCGGCGGTCGGGAACGGGCCGTGCGTCTGCGCGTAGCGGCGCACGAGACGGACAAGCGCGTCGGGCACGTCGTCGAGGAACGCCTGCGGCAAGCCACCGGGCGGGACGACGCCGAGCGCGTCGCGGTAGAGACCCGCGTCGGCCGCGTCGATCCAGCGCCGCTCGCCGCCGATCCGCAGCAGCACGGCGCGGCGCTCGCGCTCCAGCTCGGTCAGCAGCGCGTCGGCGTCGATGCCGGGGTGCACGCGCTGGGCGGCCTCGGCGGCGGTCAGGTCGCCGACGCGCCGCAGCACGTCGTGCAGCTCGTCGCGGGTGGCGGCGCGCGTGCGCTCCGAGCGGTGCTGGAGGTCGTCCTCCACGAGCGCGAGCGCGTCGGCGTCGATCAGGTCGCGCAGCTCCTCCTGGCCGAGCAGCTCGCGCAGCAGGTCGCGGTCGAGCGACAGCGCCGCCGCGCGCCGCTCGGCGTTCGGCGTGTCGCCCTCGTACATGTACGTCGCGACGTAGTCGAACAGCAGCGAGGAGGCGAACGGCGAGGCCGTCGGCGTCTCGACCTCGACGACGGAGATCTCGCGGCGATGCAGCTGCGTGAGCAGATCGCGCAGGCCCGGCAGGTCGAGCACGTCGCGCAGGCACTCGCGGTAGGTCTCCAGGATGATCGGGAACTCGCCGTAGCGCTTGGCGACCTCGAGCAAAGTCTGGGACTTCAGCCGCTGCTGCCACAACGGCGTCCGCTTCCCCGGGTACGCCCGCGGGATCAGCAGCGACCGGCCGGCGTTCTCGCGGAAGCGCGCACCGAAGAGGGCGGAGCCGGACAGCTCCGCCACGACCGCGTCCTCCAGCTCGTCCGGCTCGATCAGCGCGATGTCGGCGCCGGGCGGCTCGTCCGCGTCGGGCAGGTGGACGATGATCCCGTCGTCGCTCCAGATCGCGTCGGCCTCCAACCCGAGCTGGTCGCGGATGCGGGCGGACAGGGCGAGCCCCCAGGCGGCGTGGATGCGCCCGCCGTAGGGGGAGAGGACGCACAGCCGCCAGTCGCCGATCTCGTCGCGGAAGCGCTCGATCACGATCGTCTTGTCGGACGGGATCACGCGCGTCGCCTGCTGCTGCTCGCGCAGGTAGTCGAGCAGGTTGCGGGCGGCGAGATCGTCGAGGTCGTAGTCGGCGGCGAGCTGCTCGGCCGATCTGTCGAGCGCGGTGCGCGCGAATCTGCCGATCGCCTCGCCCAGCTCCTTCGGGCGCCCGACGGAGTCGCCCTTCCAGAAGGGGATCGCGCCCGGCGCGCCCGGCGCGGGCGTGACAACGACGCGATCGCGGCCGATCTCCTCGATCCGCCACGAGCTGGCGCCGAGCAGGAACGTCTGGCCGGGGCGCGCCTCGTAGACCATCTCCTCGTCGAGCTCGCCGACGCGGCGGCCGTCGGGGAGGGTGACCATGAAGAGGCCGCGGTCGGGGATCGTGCCGGCGTTCGTGACGGCGAGCGCGCGGGCGCCTCTGCGCGGGCGGATCGTGCCGGCGACGCGGTCCCACACGATGCGCGGGCGCAACTCGGCGAACTCGGACGACGGGTAGCGGCCGTCGAGCATGTCGAGCACGTTCTCGAGCTGCGCGCGCGAGAGCTCGGCGTAGGTGTGGGTGCGCGTGACGAGCGCGTGGAGGTCGTCGACGCTCGTCGGCTCGTCGTCGTTCTCGGCCGCCGCCGCGATCGCGACGACCTGCTGTGCGAGCACGTCGAGCGGGTTGCGCGGGACGACGGTGGGCTCGATCGCGCCGTCGCGCATGCGTCTCGCGACGACCGCGCACTCCAGCAGGTCGGCGCGGAACTTCGGGAAGATGCGGCCCTTGCTCGTGTCGCCGACGTTGTGGCCGGCGCGGCCGATGCGCTGGAGGCCGGCGGCGACCGACTTCGGCGACTCGACCTGCAGCACGAGGTCGACGGCGCCCATGTCGATGCCCAGCTCCAGGCTCGAGGTCGCGACGATGCAGGGGATCTCGCCCGCCTTCAGTAGCTCCTCGACGACGAGCCGCTCCTCGCGCGCGAGCGAGCCGTGGTGGGCGCGGGCGATCTCGACGCTCGGCGAGGTGTCGTCCTCGCCGTCGCCCTCGTTCGCCAGCTCGTTCAACCGCAGCGCAATCCGCTCGGCGGAGCGGCGGTTGTTGACGAACAGGATCGTCGAGCGGTGCTGCTGGATCAACCTCAGCAGCTCGGGGTAGATCGCCGGCCAGATCGAGCGGCGCGTCGCCTCGGTGCCGCCGGAGAGCGGGTCGAGGTCGGGCGCGGGCGTGGCGTCCGGCTCCACCATCGACTCGACCGGCACGTGGATCTTGAGGTCGAGCGGCTTGCGCACGCCGGTGTCGACGATGCGGCATCTGCGGCGCGGGCCGACCATGAAGCGCCCGACCTCCTCCAGCGGGTTCTGCGTCGCGGAGAGGCCGATCCGCTGGACCTCGCGCCCGCCGTTCTGCTCCTGCGCGAGCGCGTCGAGCCGCTCGAGCGTGAGCGCCAGGTGCGCGCCGCGCTTCGTGCCGGCGACGGCGTGGATCTCGTCGACGATCGCCCACTCCGCGCCGCGCAGGATCTCGCGCGCTCTGCTCGTGAGCATCAGGTAGAGCGACTCGGGCGTCGTGATGAGGACGTCGGGCGGCTCGCGCAGCATCTGCTGGCGCTCTCTCTGCGGCGTGTCGCCGGTGCGGATCGCGACCTTGAGGTCGGCGCCGATCCCCTGCAGCGGCGCGCGCAGGTTGCGCTCGATGTCGTACGAGAGCGCCTTGAGCGGGGAGACGTAGACGAGGCGGGTGCGGCGCTCACCCGCGGTCTCGGCCTCCCCGATGCGCTCAGCGGCGAGTCGGTCGAGCGCCCACAGGAACGCCGCCAGCGTCTTGCCCGAGCCGGTCGGAGCCGAGATCAGCACGTGCTCGCCCGTCGCGATCGCCGGCCACGCCTGCGCCTGCGCCTCCGTCGGCTGCTCGAACGCGCGCACGAACCACTCGCGCGTGCGCGGAGCGAAGACGGCGAGCGGCGAGGGAGCGGTACGAGACGACGGCATCGGCTCCGTCGAGCCTAGCGCCGGAGTGGCGAGATCTCCGCCGCCTTGCGACGGAATTTTCGCAGGGTATGGTTGTACGGGTGAAGACGACCGTAGATATTGCCGAGGCGATGCTGAGAGAGGCCAAGCTGATCGCCGCCCGCGAGGGCACCACGCTCAAGGCGCTCGTCGATGAGGGGCTGCGACACGTCATCGAGGAACGTTCGCGACAGAAGACCGGGTTCAGACTGCGAGATGTCCGCTACGGAGACAGCCTCGGCGCACCGGGAATCGACCCCAACGACTGGATGTCCATCAAGCATCTCGTTCGCGGTGCGGGCGGATGATCGCGATCGACTCGAACATCCTCGTCTACGGGCACCGGCCCGGCCACGACTTCGGCGACGAGGCGTTCGAGCTGCTGCGTGACCTGGCGAGGGGGTCCCCGGCGTGGGCGATTCCATTCCCGTGCGTTCACGAGTTCGTGCGGAACGTGACCGATCCGCGCATCTACGCCAACCCCACCCCGCTCGACGTCGCGCTCGACCAGGTCGTCGCCTGGGCCGAGGCGCCGTCGGTTCGCCTGTTGAGCGAAGGGCGCCGCCACGTCGAGCTGCTGTCACGGATCGCGATCGATGGTCGGGCCGTGGGAGCCAAGATCCACGACGCGCGCATCGCCGCCATCTGCCTCGACCACGGCGTCAGCGAGCTGTGGACCGCGGATCGCGACTTCAGCCGGTTCCCTGACCTCAGGACGCGCAACCCTTTCGTCGGCTGAGCGCGGCCGGCTCTACGGCGCGCCGAGCCCGGCCAGCTCCCGCGCCCGCAGGAAGACCGCATCGATCATCGGCTCCGTCAGCCGCCCGGTGAACGTGTTCTGCTGGCTCGGGTGGTAGCAGCCTAGCAGCGCGAGGCGGCCGGGGGAGGGCAGCTCGGCGCCGTGGCCGAAGCGCGGCTTGGGACGGGGCGCCGGCTCGCCGAGCGCGGCGCGCAGGCGCAGGGCCGCATCCCAGGCGAAGCCGCCGAGACAGACGACGACGCGCACTCCGCGCAGCAGCTCCAGCTCGCGCACGAGGTACGGGAAGCAGGCGTCGCGCTCGGCCGGCAGCGGCTTGTTCGCGGGCGGCGCACAGCGCACGGCCGCCGTCACGTAGGCGCTGCGCAGCTCCAAGCCGTCATGGCGCGAGCGCGACTCGGGCTGGCTCGCGAGCCCGCAGCGCCACATCGACGCAAACAGCCAGTCGCCCGAGCGATCGCCCGTGAACACGCGGCCGGTGCGGTTGCCGCCGTGCGCCGCGGGCGCGAGACCGAGCACGAGCATGCGGGCATCGGGGTCGCCGAAGCCGGTGATCGGACGGCCCCAGTACGTCTCGTCCGCGTACGCGGCCCGCTTCTCGGCCGCGACCCGCTCGCGCCAGTCGACCAGCCGCGGGCATCGGCGACAGGAGACGACCTCGGCGTTGAGCGCTTCGAGCGCGGACACGGCGCGAGCGTAGCCGGCGCCGCGCGCCCCTACAGCGTCGGCGGCTCGAGCCCGAGCAGGCCGAACGCGAAGCGCTCGATCACCGGCTGCAGGTCGGCCGAGTGCGCGGGCTCGCCGAGGCGCAGCTGACGCGAGACGAGCTCGGCGATCGCGCCGACGATCGCGAACGCGTCGTCGGGGCTCGCGAAGCGCGGCATGACGCCCTCCTGCGCGTGCGACTCGTTCTCTCTGAACAGCACCTGCGCGAAGCTCGCCACGATCTCGTCGCGGCGCGCGATCGCCACCGGACCGGCGCCGATGATCTCGACGAGCAGCGTCTGCGCCTCGTTCGGGAACTCGTCGATCACGACGAGGAAGGCGCGCATCCCCTCGCGCATGCGCGCGACCGGGTCCTCGCCCGCTTCGGCGACGGCGCCGAGGATGCGCGTGAGCAGCACCTGGTAGGCGGCGTCGAAGAGCGCGAGGATGCACTCCTCCTTGTTCGCGAAGTGCTCGTAGAACGTCGCCTTCGACATGCCGGCGGCGCGGCTGATCGATTCGGCGCTCGCGTCGGCGTAGCCGGTCGTCGCGAACACGGCGGCGGCCGCATCGAAGAGCCGCTCGCGCTGCTGCGCGAGGCGCACCTCCAGCGGAGGGGCATGACGGCCGCGCGGCACCGTCGGGCGAGTGGGGGTGCGGTCCGAGCTGGCCATCGCGCGATCAATCTTGAGTGTAACTCCGTCACGGTGAATTCGCCGTGCGGGGTACCGGCCATGCGCCGGCTTCAGCGCCAACGCGAGCCGCGGCGGTGCTTGCGGCGCCGGCTGCGGCCGGATCGCAACGCGCTCGGCACGCAGCGCTCGGCGGCCGACTCGGCGTGCTCGGCGGCGGCGAAGGCGACGTGCAGCACGCCGTCGACGCAGGTCTCGCGCCAGCGTGCGGCGGGCGGCTTGGGGGCCTTCCGGCGGGTGCGCATGCCTGAGTCTTGCCCACGAACGACCTTCCGGTCACCCGTCAGGTCCGCAAGTGCACAGCTTCGGCTCATCGTCCCCGTGCCTTTCCGCCTACCCGAGCGCCCGGCCGTACTGCCGCTCGTAGTACTCGCGGTAGTCGCCCGATCGGACCGGCTCCCACCACCAGGCGTTGTCGCGGTACCAGGCGACCGTCTGCTCGAGCCCCTCGGCGAAGTGGACCTGCGCCTCCCACCCGAGCGCGCGCAGCTTCTCGGAGCCGAGCGAGTAGCGGCGGTCGTGCCCGGGGCGGTCGGTCACGTACTCGATCAGCGACTCGTCTCTGCCCGTCAGCTCCACGACCCGCTTGACGACCTCGATGTTCGGGCACTCGTCGGGGCCGCCGCAGTTGTAGACCTCGCCGGCCGCGCCGTGCGCGAGCGCGTGCCCGATCCCGCGACCGAAGTCCTCGACGTAGAGCCAGTTGCGCACCTGCATCCCGTCGCCGTAGACGGGCAGCTTGTCCTCGTGCAGCGCGTTCAGCACGATCAGCGGGATCAGCTTCTCCGGGTACTGATAGGGCCCGTAGTTGTTCGAGCCGCGGCAGATCAGCGTCTCCAGGCCGTAGGTGTGGAAGTAGCTGAGCACGAGCAGGTCGGCGCCGGTCTTCGTCGCGCTGTAGGGCGAGGACGGCTGCAGCGGCGACTCCTCGGTGAACGACCCCTCCTCGATCGAGCCGTAGACCTCGTCGGTCGAGACCTGCAGGAAGCGCACCTCGGCGGCGCGCGCCGCCTCGAGCAGCACGTAGGTGCCCTGGGCGTTCGTGCGCACGAACGCGTCCGGCTCGGCGATCGAGCGGTCGACGTGCGTCTCGGCGGCGAAGTTGACGACCGCGTCGACGCCCTCGATCGCGTCGGCGACGGCCTCGGGGTCCTCGATCGCCCCGTGCACGAAGCGAACCCGGTCGAGCGTGTCGTGCAGGTTCTCCTTGCGCCCGGCGTACGTGAGCTTGTCGAGCACCACGACCTCGTCGCCGTGGTCGCGGACGCGCAGGCGGACGAAGTTCGAGCCGATGAAGCCCGCTCCGCCGCAGACGAGCAGCTTCATGCGTGAACCCCCCGTTGTGCGAGATACGTGGTGAGCCCCTCCTGCCACGGCGGCAGCAGGGGTGCGTCGTCGCGCTCGCTCGCGAGCGCGCTGAAGGCCGGTCGCGGTGCCGGGCGGGGCATGTCGGCCGTCGTGCAGGGGAGCACGCGGCAGGCGATCCCGGCCTGCCGGAACGTCTCGGCGGCAAGGTCGTACCACGAGCATTGACCGCCGCCGGCGACGTGGAAGATCCCCTGTGCGTCCTCGTCGTGCGCGAGCTCGAGCAGCGCAGGCGCCAGGTGCGCCGTCGCCGTCGGACAGCCGATCTGGTCGTCGACGACGGTGACCTCGTCGCGCTCCTCGCCGAGCCCCAGCATCGTCGCGACGAAGTTGCGCCCGCCGACGCCGAACAGCCACGAGGCGCGCACGATCGCGTGCGAGCCGCCGGCCTCGGCCACGGCCACCTCGCCGGCGAGCTTCGACGCGCCGTAGACGGTGTGCGGCGCGGGCATGTCGGACTCGACGTAGGCGCCCTCGTCCGGAGCGCGGGCGCCGTCGAAGACGTAGTCGGTCGAGACGTGCACGAGCCGCGCGCCGACGTGCGCCGCCGCGTTGGCGACGTGGTCGGCGCCGATCGCGTTGATCTCGTCGGCGCCGTCCGGATCGGACTCGGCGCCGTCGACGTCGGTCCAGGCCGCGCAGTTGATCACCGCGTCGACGTGCTCGTCCGACATCGCCGCGGCGACCGCGCGCTCGTCGACGATGTCGAGATCGGCGCGTGCGAGCGCGAGCACGTCGTGGCCGTTCGCCTCGGCGACGGCGACGACGTCCTGGCCGAGCATTCCGCCGGCTCCCGTTACGAGGATCCGCATCCCTACAGAATGCCGATTTCGCTGTTGTCGCCGACCATGAAGCGGTAGGCGCGCGGCTGACGGTCGTCGCGGCGGATCGCGACGTTGCGGCCGAGCAGCGAAGACTCGATGCGGCCGTCGAGCCCGCAGACGGAGGAGCCGGCGAGCAGAATCGAGTGCTCGATCTCGGCGTCCTCGATCGCGCAGCCTTCGGCGATCGCGGTGTACGGCCCGACGTAGCAGTCGGTCAGCGTGGCCCCGGCGCCGACGATCGCCGGCCCGCGCACGGTCGCGCGCACGAGCCGCGCGCCCGCTTCGACGATCACGCGGCCCTCGACCTGCGAGTCGACCAGCTCGCCGTCGATCCGCTGCTCGACGTTCTCGAGGATCAGGCGGTTGGCCTCCAGCATGTCCTCGAGTCTGCCGGTGTCCTTCCACCAGCCGCTGACGATGTGCGGCTCGACGCGGCGCCCTTGGTCGACGAGGTGCTGGATCGCGTCGGTGATCTCCAGCTCTCCGCGCGCGGACGGTTCGATCGCGCGCGCGGCGTCGTGGATCCCCGCCGTGAACATGTAGACGCCGACGAGCGCAAGGTCCGTCGCCGGCTCCTTCGGCTTCTCCACGAGCCGCTTGACGGTGTTGTTGCCGTTCAGCTCGGCGACGCCGTAGTTCTCCGGGTCGGGCACCGGCGTGAGCAGGATCAGCGCGTCGGGTCTGCTTGAGCGGAAGGCGTCGACCAGTTCCGCTATCCCGCCCTGCAGCAGGTTGTCGCCGAGGTACATCACGAACGGCGCGTCGCGCAGGAACGCCTCGGCCGTCAGCACGGCGTGCGCGAGCCCGAGCGGCTCGTCCTGCGGGATGTAGGTGATCTCGACCCCGAACTGCGAGCCGTCGCCCGCCATCGCCTTGATCTCCTCGCCCGTTTCGGGCGCGATGATGATGCCGATCTCCTCGATGCCGGCCGCGGCCATCGCCTCGATGCCGTAGAACAGCACCGGCTTGTTGGCGACCGGCACCAGCTGCTTGGCGCTGGTGTGGGTGATCGGGCGCAGACGCGTGCCCTTGCCCCCCGACAAGATGAGCCCCCTGAGCTGCTCCATGGCGCTCAGCGTAACGAGACTGGCGACACGGCGTGGCCGTCGCCGCCGGCGAACGTGCGGCGATACGCCGTCGGGGTGGTCGACGTGGCACGGCGGAAGTGCTGGCGCAGGATCGCCGCCGAGCCGAAGCCGCAGCGCTGCGCGATCGTCTCGACGGGCAGGTCGCCGTCCTCCAGCAGGCGGCGCGCCTGGTCGACGCGCTGCGCGTGCAGCCAGCGCAACGGCGTCGTGCCGGTCTCCTGACGGAAGCGACGCGCGAGGGTGCGCTCGCTGGTGTGGGCGTGGCGCGCGAGCTGCGCGACGGTGAGCGGCCGGTCGAGCTGCTCCAGCGCCCAGGCGCGCGTCGCCTCGAGGCCGTCGTCGTCGCTCGCCGGCACGGCGCGCTCGATGAACTGCGCCTGACCGCCGCTGCGGTGCGGAGCGACGACCGTCTGGCGCGCGGCCGCGTTGGCGGCCTCGACGCCGTGGTCGCGGCGCAGCAGGTACAGGCACAGGTCGATGCCGGCGGCGACGCCCGCGGAGGTCAGCAGGTCGCCGTCGTCGACGTAGAGGACGTCGGGGTCGACGTGCGCGTCCGGACACAGCGCCTCCAGCTGCGCGGCGTGGCGCCAGTGGGTCGTCACACGGCGGCCGTCGAGCAGCCCGGCGGCGCCCAGTGCGAACGCTCCGGTGCAGATGGAGGCGATACGGGCGCCACGGGCGTGGGCGGCCTTGAGGGCTTCGAGCGCGGCTTGTGGAGGCGGCCACTCTTGTGGGTCGAAGCCGGGGACGAGGAGCGTGTCGGCCTCTTGGAGCAAGCCGAGACCATGCGGGGCAACGAGGGGGAAGCCGCTGGTGGTGGGGATCTCGCCGGGCTCTGTCCCGCACAGCTCGATCGCGTAGTGGCCGTGCAGGAGCTGGAACGGCGTCGCGAGGTCGAAGGCGACGACGTTCGGGAGCGCGAGGACGGCGATGCGGTGCATGGCAGAAATCATACGCACATTGTCATTCCTGCCACTGGTGTTCGCGGCGCCAGGGCGCGAGCATCGTCCTGCCGCCATCGACCCGCAACCACAGGAGCGACACCGATGCAGATCGACATCCTCGTCTTCGACGGCTTCGACGACCTCGACGCCCTCGGCCCCAACGAGCTGCTGCGCCACGCCGCGCGCGCCGGCGCGCCGTTCGAGGTGTCGCTCGTGACGCTCGAGAACGCCGAGCGCGTGATCACCGCGCTCGGAACGACGCTGATCCCCGAGCGCGCGCTCGCCGAGCGGCCCGACATGGTGCTCGTGCCCGGCGGCGGCCTGCTCGACGGCAGCCCGACCGGCGTGCTCGCGGAGATCGAGCGCGGCGCGATCCCGACCGCGCTCGCGCGGCTCCACGGCGACGGCGTGATGGTCGCGTCCGTCTGCACCGGCGCACTGCTGCTCGCCGCCGGCGGGCTGCTCGAGGGGCGGCCGGCGACGACGAACCGGCTCGCGCTCGATCGGCTGCGCGAGACGGGCGCCGAGGTGATCGACACGCGCGTCGTCGACGACGGCGACGTGCTGACGGCGCAGGGCGTGACGGCCGGGCTGGACCTGGCGCTGTGGCTCGTGGAGCGCGAGCGGGGGGCGGAGTTCGCCGCGGGGTTGGCGGCGGCGGTGGAGTACGAGCGCAGCGGTGAGGTGTGGCGGCGCGAGGTCGGCGCGGAGCGCTAGCGACCCGCCGCTCGCCGATTGAGCGCGCGATTGACAGACACGCCTTCTTACAGTTCAATGGAGACGGCTGTTCATAACTTCCGGGGGGAGTGGAATTTCTATGCGCACGCGCACCATGCGCGCGGCCGGTGCCGTGGGAGCGGCGCTGCTGCTCGCGGTATTCGTCGGATCGGCGACAGCGGGCAACTTCTCGGTCAGCAACAGATCGATAAGAGCCACCTGGACGGCGCTCGAATTCAGTGGTGGAGCCGTCACCATAAGATGCCCCGTGACACTCGAAGGCAG
The DNA here is from genome assembly GCA_963812435.1 of uncultured Actinomycetes bacterium. Lineage (GTDB taxonomy): Bacteria > Actinomycetota > Thermoleophilia > Solirubrobacterales > Solirubrobacteraceae > Conexibacter. The sequence goes on along the minus strand of CAWEUZ010000002.1, from coordinate 609,601 downwards.
CTTCCACTCCGCGACCCTCCGCAAGGTTGCGGGGGCGCTAATCGGCTACATCAGCAGAGGCTCCGTCCAACGGCCCTGCGTCAACGGGTTTGCCTGGCTCTTCAGCGAAGAACCGAACGAAGTCCTAGGCGGAACCTTCAGAGGCAGCATGCCATGGCACTTCACCTACTCGAGCTTCAGGGGCGTGCTACCGACGCCGGTGGGAATCACGCTCTCGCTCACCGGGATGAGATTCGAGGTTCGCGTCCTCGTGCTCGGCGTCAATGTCCTATGCGAATATCTCACCGGCCCCTCGAATGGCGGCGCTCTCAGCGGGACCCTCAACATAAGCGGCACCGGGAACGTGTCCGGCTTCACGTTCGACGAAACGAGAAGAATAACGTCCGAAGCAGGCGGGCTGTGCCCCGAAGTCGGACTGGGCGGCACCGGCGTCGTTCGCCTACTAGGCACCGTCAATTCCATATCGGTGAGACTAATATAGTCTTGATCGTCAATAGACTCCGCCGAGCTTCCCGTGATCCCACGTCACGGGCTCCTCGGCGGCGACGAACTGCAGCGCCACCCGCTTCGGCGCCTGCGCGCGGACCATCCCGGCGACCGCGTCGGGGAGCGGATCGGCGCCGGTGTAGCGCGCGAACAGCTCGAGCCCGAAGGCGGAGACGGTCTCCAGATCGTGATGCAGTGCGACCCGCGCCTTCACCATCACCCCTCGCAGCTGCTCGTACGACGTCCCCGCCTCCACCTGCCACGTCACCCGCGGGTCGCGCTCCAGGTTCCGCACCTTCTGCGATCTCGCGTACGTCCACGCCCACAGCTCCCCGGAGCGCACGACGAACCACAGCGGCATCAGGTGCGGCCAGCCGTCGCGCCCGTTCGTCGCGACGATCACCGTCCGCTGCTCGTCGAGGAACGCCGCCAGCTCGGCGTCCGTCATGCGGATCTGATCGCGGCGGCTCACCGCGCGCAGGCTACGCCGTGGCCAGCCGGGCGGCGGCGGTTCGGACGGCTTCGCGCGCGTCCTCGGGCTCGAGCACGACCGCGTCGCCCGCCTCCTTGAAGATCTCGCGCACGAGCCATGCCACGCCGGCGAAGCTGAGCTCGACGATCACGGCGCCGTCCGACAGCTCCTCGACGACGGTGCGCTCCTCGCGCGACCAGCGCGCGCGCTCGGGCGAGATCCACAGGCGCGCACGGCGCGAGGCGGGCACCTCGCCGGTGCGCGGCCAGCCGTCGACGTCGGCCGCCGGGTCGACCTCGGGCCGCGGCTCGAAGCGCTCGTCCGTGACGGTCGCGGCCTTGATGCGGTCGAGACGGAAGTGGCGCACGGCCTCGCGCTCCGGGTCGAACGAGGCGACGTACCAGCCCTCGCGCCCGTTGATGAGCGCGTACGGCTCGACCGTGCGCTGCGAGAACACGCCCTCGTTCTCCTTGTAGTACTCGATCGCGAGCAGTCGCTGCCCGGCGATCGCGCGCGAGACGGTCCCCGCGACGTGCGAGTCGTCGCCGCCCGCCGTCGCCACCTGCAGGCCCTCGCGGATCGGGTCCTCGCCGAGCGCCGCGACGACCTTCTCGCGCACCGACGCCAGCGAGCCCTCCGGGATGTGCTCGCCGATCAGGTCGATCGCCGCGATCAGCGCCTTCGCCTCGACCGGCAGCAGCCGCGCCGGCCGTGCGAACGAGTCGCCGTAGGCCTCCGGGTCGACCATGATCATCCCGTCCTCCTGCACCTCCGCGTAGAGGACGTAGGAGCCGGCGCCGAAGTTGACGACGTTCAGGACGCCGATGTCCTCCTCCAGCTCCTGCTCGGAGATCTGCAGCCGCTCGCGCACCTCGGAGGACGCGATGCGGCGGCCCTCGCGGCCGTTCTGGATCAGGATCGACGCGAGCGTGACGAGCCGCGCGAAGCGCTCGGGGCGGATCGCCGTGCTCTCGCGGCGGCCGTTGCCCGAGGCGACCCCTTCGTCGCCGTCGGCCGCGGGGTGGCCGGCGACCGCGGATGCCAGCTCGAGCTCGCCGCGGTGGCGCTCCGCGAGCAGGCCGAGGCGCGTCTCCAGCTCCTCGACCAGCTCGGGCGGGCCGACCAGGCGCGCGTGCTCGCCGAGCCCGAGCACCCACGCGACGAGCTGGCGCGAGTCGGCGTACTCGGTCGAGAAGATGCGGTCGCCGCTGTCGTCGTCGGCCGGGCGCATCTCGCCGTGGCGGCCGAAGTGGCGCTCGATCTGCCACGCGATCCGCTCGCCGATGCGCACCTCGGCGGTGCCGAGCGGCTCGCCGAACTGCCACTGGATGCGGTTCGCGTACGAGCGCGGGTCGAACTCGTCGGGCCGCTGGAAGTCGTGCTCGGCCTTCGACGCGTAGGCGACCTTGCCGCGGATGCGCGAGAGGCGGAAGACGCGGATGTCCTCGCGCTCGTGGGAGCGGCCGACGAGGTAGAACTGACCGCCCTGGAACAGCAGCTGGTAGGGGTCGACGCGGCGCGCGCCGAGCTCGTCGCGCTGCATCGTGTAGTAGTCGAAGACGATCGTCTTGCGGCGGAAGATCGCCGTCTCGATCTTCGCCAGCCGCTGCGACAGGTCATGGCCGCCGGCGGAGGCCGTGATGCCGAGGGCGATCGAGCGCTGCTCGGGCGCCTGCAGCGGGTTCGAGCGGCCCCACGAGATCTGCTGCAGCGCGAGCCGCAGCGGCTCGGCGTAGGCGAACTCGCCGTCGAGCAGGCTGAGCGCGGTCTGCAGGCCGGCCAGCTCGGCGTCCGTGAACTCGATCGCCGGCAGGTGGAAGTTCTCCGGCGGCAGCGAGTAGTTCTCCTGCTCGGCGAGGCCTTCGACCGGCTTGTCGACCGACAGCTGGATGCCGAGCGCCTCGAGCTCGGAGCGGTCGGCGTAGAAGCGGCGCGCGAAGGCGTCCTCGTTCATCGCGCTGTAGCCCTCGACGTCCCGCCGGATCTCGGGGGCGGTGACGGGGCGCCGCTCGGCCATCAGATAGCTGATGAGCGAGAGCTGACGGATGAGCTTCTCAGTGTCCTTCGCCATGCAGTCGCGACACATTAGTCAGCGGGCGATCTCCGCCCCCCCGCCGTGTCGTTCGCCGTTCCCACCCACCCCGCAATTTGCGGGGTTTGCTGCATGTAGGGTGGATGCCATGACGACGCAGCGGAGCGCACTTGTGACGGGCGGGACCGGCGGCCTCGGAGCCGCCGTCGTGGCGCGGCTGCTCGACGACGGCTGGCGCGTCGTGGTGCCGTGGGTCGCCGAGCGCGAGCTGGAGCGCGTGGAGCGGCGGCCGGGGCTGGAGCTGGTGCAGGCCGACCTGTTCGAGCCGGACGCGGTCGCGGCGGCCGTCGCGCTGGCGGCCGGCGAGGGCGGTGCGCCGCTGCGGGCGGTGGTGAACCTCGTCGGCGGCTACGCGCAGGGGCCGCGGATCGCCGAGGCCCCGATCGAGGACTTCGAGGCGCAGCTGCGGCTGAACCTGCGCCCGACCTATCTCGTCACGCAGGCGGCGCTGCCGCAGCTCGTGTCCGCGGGCGGCGGAGCGGTCGTGTGTATCGGCACGCGCGCGGCGCTGCAGCCGTTCCCGGGCGCGGTCGGCTACGTGACCGCGAAGGCGGCCGTGATCGCATTCGCGCAGACCGTCGCGGTCGAGTACCGCGACGAGCGCGTGCGCTGCAACGCGCTGCTGCCGAGCGTGATCGACACGCCCGCGAACCGCGCCGCGATGCCGGATGCCGACTGGTCGAAGTGGGTCGCCCCGGCGCAGCTGGCGGCGACGATCGCCTTCCTCTGCTCGGACGACGGCGCCGCCACGAGCGGCGCTGCGATCCCGGTCTACGGCCGCGCCTGAGGCGCGGCCTGCGGCTGCAGGTCGGGCGGCGCCTCCGCCGCCGGCGCACCGCCGCGCTCGCGCAGCGCGGCCGACAGCTCCCTGCGCGAGCTGATCCGCAGCTTGAAGTACGCGTTGCGCAGGTGGAACTCGACGGTCTTCGCGGAGACGAACAGCGCCTGGGCGATCTCGCGGTTCGTGAGCCCGCGCTCGGCGAGCTCGGCGACGCGGCGCTCGCTCGGCGTCAGCGCGTCGGTGCCGCGGACGGCCGGCCGGCGCGGGCGCGCGCCAGCCGCGACGAGCTCCCTGCGGGCGACGCCGGCAAGCGCGCTCGCGCCTGCATGGTGGGCGATGTCGAGACCGAGGCGCAGCGCTTCGCGCGCCGCCGTGCGCTGGCCTTCGCCGCGCTGCGCGCCGCCGAGGTCGACGAGCGCGCGCGCCAGCTCGAGCTGCGCCGGCGAGCGCTCCAGCGCCGCGACCGACTGCTCCAGCAATGAGAGCCCCTCCGCGCCCTCCGTCACGAGCCCGGCGGCCCGTAGCGCGCCGCCGAGCGCGCGCGCCGAGCCGAACGTGCGCGCAAGCTCCAGCTCCTCCTGCGCCAGCGAGCGCGCCTGCTCGACGCGACCGAGGCGGTGGGCGGCGATCGCCGCCTCCGAGCGCCAGGCGAGCACGCCGGGGTTCGGCGCCGGGACCGCCAGCTGACGACGCCCGCACTCGAGCAGGTCCTCGAGCGCGCGCGCCGGCTGCTCGCGCACGAGCGCGAGCCGGCCACGCGCGAACAGCGACCAGTTGTAGGTGAAGTGCGCGTCCTGCTCCTCGTACGGCATGCCGACGAGCGCGTCCGCCTGCTCGTACTCGCCCCGGTCGATGTGCGCGAGCGCCATCCAGCCGTGCGCGAACGGACGCACGAGCACCATCAGCGGGACGCGCTCCAGCCCGCCTTCGAGATCCCCCAGCGCGGACGTGAGGTCGCCGCGCAGGTAGCGCGATGCGCCGCGCACGGTCGACATCACGGCGAAGCCGATCACCGAGCCGCGACGGCGGGCGTCCTCCAGCCCGGCGCTCGTCGCCAGCTCGACGTCGTCGAGCGCATCGCAGAACAGCAGCGCCGCGACGGAGCCCGCCCATGCCACGCCGTCCGCCGTCGCCTCCTGCAGCAGTTCGCCGCCGGCATGGGCGTGGCGGATCAGCGCGACGATCTCATCGTGCGGGGCGTTGCCCTGCATCGCATGCTCCAGCGCCCGCTGCGCGAGCAGCTCGCGCTGGGCCGGAGTGGCCGCGTCGGTCGAACCGGCGAGCAGCTCGCGAAAGCGCGCCTGCGCCGTCTCGCGCGTGCGGAAGTCCAGCCGCGCCGCGCCGAGGTAGCCGGCCGTCAGCTGCTCGGCGAGCACCGGGTCGGCGCCGTCCAGCACGCGCAGGCCTTCGTCGAAGGCGCTCGCCGCGCCGGCGTTGTCGCCGGCGGTGTAGAGCGCCTGGCCGAGCTGCGAGAGCGCGTGGGCGCGGGCGGTCGGAAGCTCGAGCAGCGCGACCGCGGCCCGCAGCCGCTCGACGGCGCTCGGCAGGCCGGCGAGCGCCTCGGCGCGGCCGAGGTCCACGAGCAGGTCGGCGCGCCCGGCCTGCGGCGGCGACTCGTCGAGCGCGCGCAGCAGGAAGCTCGCGGCGGCGTCCGGCGCGCCGCCCCCGAGCGCGCGTCTGGCCGCCGCGTGCAGGCACTCCACCACCCACGGCGCGCCGACCGGAAGCGTCTGCAGCAGATGCGCCGCCGCGCGCTCGTCGGCGTCGACGCCGCCGCCCGCGCGCAGCAGCCGCGCGGCGGCGAGATGCAGCTGCCCGCGCTCGGCGGCCGGAATGCCGAGGTAGACGGCTTGGCGCACGATCGGATGCACGAACCCGAGGTCCGGCGCCGGGTGCAGCACGTCGACGCCGGCCAGCTCGTCGGCGGCGGTGGCGGCGCCGTCCGCGTCGAGCTGCGCGAGCGCGGCGGCCTGCGCCAGCGACACGCCGTCGCCGAGCACCGCGACCGCATGCGCCAGCTTGGGGGCTCCGGGCGAGAGCCGGCCGATGCGCGCGTCGACGGCCTGCGCGATCGTCAGCGGGCCGAGCGCCTCGATCTCGGCATGGCCCTCGGAGCCGACGCTGCCGGGCGGCTCGACGCTCGCCCCGCCGAGCTCGTTGAGCAGCTCGCGCAGGAAGAACGGGTTGCCGTTCGTGACGCGGGCGCAGGCGGCGCAGAAGGCGTCGTCGGCGTCGGGCAGCCGGCGCCGCACGATCGTCGCGATCGCCTGCTCGCTGAGCGGCAGCAGCTCCAGTCGCCGTGCGAGCGAATGCGTCGCAAGCGCGCCCAGCGCGTCGCCGCTGCCGCTGCTGACGGCGGGCCGCGGGCGGGCGGTGAGGACGATCGCGAGCGGCAGGTCCTCGATCCGCTGCGCGATGAACAGCAGCGCCCGCATGGATGCGTCGTCGGCGTTGTGCGCGTCGTCGACGGCGATCAGCAGCGGCCGGCGCTCGGCGATGTTCGCAACGACCCAGTGCAGCCCGTGGAGCAGCGAGAACTCGGGCGCGCCGTCCTCGCGCCCGCTGACGTCGCCCGCCAGCAGCGGCGCCGCATGGACGGCGGCGCCCGCGAGCACGCGTCTGCGCTCGCGCGGCGAGGCCGAGGACAGATACGGCTCGAACAGCTGCAGCGCGACGCCGAACGGGAACTGGCGCTCCAGCTCGCCTCCGCGCGCGCGCAGCACCGTCATCGCGCCCTCCTGCGCACGCTGCACCGCGCGCGTCAGCAGCAGCGTCTTGCCGATCCCGCCGGGGCCCTCGAGCAGCACCACGCGCCCGTCGCTCGCGGCGGCGGCCGCGACCGCCTCGTCGAGCACGACCAGCTCGCGCGAGCGCTCCAGGGGCGCCTCAGCGACCTCCTGTCCGACACGGCCGTGGGCCGGGATGCCGGGTGGCTGATCCCCGGGTTCGGTGCCAGATCGGCCCCCCGCAGCGCTCACGACTTCCAGCCTATCGTGCGCGCGGACGGGTGTGGGATTACTCAAGGAACGTGAACTGCACCCCATCAGAGAGGGGGTCGTTCAGGCGCATTCGCGTTCTTTTTCCACTCGGCAAAGCTTTACCGGCAACTGGCGCATCGGGAATGCCGGCGAGCTAGGGTCTGCGGCGCTCGCGCAGGAACGGCCGGACGGCGATGGCACCAACAGGTCAGCGCGGACCTACCTACACCAGTCGCACGATCCGTCAGCGATCCGGATCTGGCGACCGGGTCCCGCGGGCGTCTCCGTTCCAAGCCCCCGATGCGAGCACCGGATCGGCACCCCCTCGGGCCCGACCGGAGGCGGGAGGGGGTTCGCAACGGCGGACCCCCTCCTCGCCGCCCTTCGTCTGCTTGACTCGACCGCGTGACGGGCGACGAGCTGCCGATCCTGCCGTTCGCCTCGGCGGCCCTGTGGGAGGCCTGGCTGGCGGACGAGCACGCGCACGCGGCGGGCGCGTGGGTGCAGATCGCGAAGAAGGACTCGGGCATCGCGACGGTGACCTACGCCGAGGCGCTGGACGTCGCGCTCTGCTTCGGCTGGATCGACGGGCAGAAGCGCGGCTTCGACGCGACCTGGTTCCTGCAGCGCTTCACGCCGCGCAAGCCGCGCAGCCGGTGGTCGAAGATCAACACCGAGCACGTCGCGCGGCTGACCGCTGAGGGGCGCATGCGCCCCGCGGGCCTCGCGCAGGTCGAGGCGGCGAGAGCCGACGGGCGCTGGGAAGCGGCCTACGAGGGCCAGCGGACGGCGACTGTCCCCGACGACCTGCAGGCCGCGCTCGACGCGAACCCGAGCGCGGCAGCCTTCTTCGCCACGCTCAGAGGCGCCAACCGCTACGCCGTCCTCTACCGCGTGCAGGACGCCAAGCGCCCCGAGACGCGCGCGCGGCGGATCGAGCGATTCGTCGCGATGCTCGCGCGCGGCGAGACGCTGCACTGACGCCCGGCCGCGCGCGGGCTACAGCAGCCCGCGCACGACCTCGGCGACGTGCTCGGGCGTCATGCCCAGCTCGCGCATCACGAGCTCGCCGGGAGCCGACGCGCCGAAGCGCTCGATCGAGACGGACGCGTCGACGAACTGCGCCCAGCCCATCGCGATGCCGGCCTCGACGGAGACCTTCGGCTGGCCCGCGGGCAGCACCGACGCGCGATAGGCGTCGTCCTGGGCGGCGAACAGCTCCCAGCTCGGCATCGCGACGATGCGCACCTTCACGCCCTCGCCGGCGAGCAGCTCGCGCGCCTCCAGCGCGAGCGAGACCTCGGAGCCGGTGCCGACGATCGTCGCGACGGCGTCGGCGTCCTCCGCCAGCACGTAGGCGCCTCTGTCGATCCCGTTCGCCGGTCCGTACACCGAGCGGTCGAGCACCGGCAGGTTCTGGCGGCTCAGGACCAGCACGCCGGGCCCGTCGAGCTCCTCGATCAGGAAGCGCCATGCCTCCGCCGTCTCGGTCGCGTCGCTCGGGCGGATCACGGTCAGGTTCGGGATCGCGCGCAGCGCCGCGAGGTGCTCGACCGGCTGGTGCGTCGGGCCGTCCTCCCCGAGCGCGACGGAGTCGTGCGTGTAGACCCATGCGACGTGCAGTCTCATGAGCGCCGACAGGCGGATCGCGCCGCGCATGTAGTCGGCGAACTGCAGGAACGTGGCGCCGTAGGGACGCACGATGCCGCCATGCAGGGCGAGGCCGTTGACGGCGGCGCCCATCGCGTGCTCGCGGATGCCCCAGTAGACGTTGCGCGCCGCTCTCTCGCGGCAGTAGGGCCCGTCGGACTTGATGCCGGTCTTGACCGACTCGTTGAGGTCGGCCGAGCCGCCGATCATCGTCGGCAGGAACGGCGCGATCGCCTGCAGCGTCTCGCCGCCGGCGCTGCGCGTCGCGAGCGACTCCTTGCCGCTGAAGTCCGGCAGCGCGGAGGCGAGCCCCGGCAGCGGCTTGCCGGCCCACGCGAGGTCCCACTCGGCCGCGCGGTCGGCGTCCGCCCCCCGCCAGGCGGCGAAGCGCTGCTCCCACTCGGCCTGCTGCGCCGCGCCGCGCTCGACCGCGCTGAAGCGCTCGTAGACGCCGTCGGGCACGTAGAAGTGCTTGTCGGGGTCCCAGCCGTAGAACTCCTTCGTCGCGCGCACCTCGTCCTCGCCGAGCGGCGCCCCATGGGCGCCGGCGGTGTTCGCCTTGCTCGGCGCCCCCCAGGCGATCGTCGAGCGCACGCGGATCAGCGACGGCCGCGCCTCCTCGGCTCTCGCCGCGGCGATGGCGGCGCGCAGGGCGCCGAGGTCGTTCGCGTCGTCGACGTGCTGGGTGTGCCAGCCGTAGGCGCGGAAGCGCATCTCGACGTCCTCGGTGTCGAACGACAGCGACGTGTTGCCGTCGATCGAGATGTGGTTGTCGTCGTAGAGGAAGACGAGCTTGCCGAGCCCGAGGTGGCCGGCGATCGAGGCGGCCTCGGCGCTGATCCCCTCCATCAGGTCGCCGTCGGAGCAGATGCCGTAGATGTGATGGTCCTGCACCTCGGCGCCGTAGCGCTCGCGCAGGTAGCGCTCGGCGAGCGCCATCCCGACCGCGTTGGCGACGCCCTGCCCGAGCGGGCCCGTGGTCACCTCGACGCCCGGCGTGTCGTGCAGCTCCGGGTGGCCGGGCGTCTTCGAGCCCCACTGGCGGAACTGCTTCAAGTCGTCGAGCGCGAGGTCGTAGCCCGACAGGTGCAGGCACGAGTAGAGCAGCATCGAGGCGTGTCCGGCCGACAGCACGAAGCGGTCGCGATCGGGCCATCCCGGGTCGCGCGGGTTGTGCCGCATCACCTCGCTGAACAGCAGGTAGCCCACCGGCGCCATCGCCATCGGCGTGCCGGGATGGCCGCTGTTGGCCTTCTGCACCCCGTCCATCGCGAGCGTGCGGATCGTGTCGACGGCGAGGCGGTCGGGATCGACCGGCGTGCTGGTCTGGGGCTCGGTTGTGGCCATGGACCCTCGGTTGGTGGCTGGACGGGGGACGTCGCAGGTTATCCGCGCCGCGCCGCGCACGGGGGCCGGCCTGCACGGCAATCCGCCCGCTGCGCGCCGTACAGCGTCACGATTCGTACATCCGGACTCACGGAGTGACGCCTGCGTCACTAGATTTGGTCCACCACATCGCAATTGCCGGCGTTGTGGGGTGTTCCGAGGGCAACAGAGAGGCTGACCACATGACGGAGGCTGTGCGGGCGCCCGAGGAGCGCTTTGCGGACCTGCCGGACTTCCCGTTCGAACCCCGGTACCGGGAGCTCGACGGCCTGCGGCTCGCCCACCTCGACGAGGGCGACGGGGCTCCGGTGCTGCTCGTGCACGGCGAGCCGACGTGGTCCTACCTGTGGCGCCACGCGATCCCGCCGCTGCGGGACGCCGGCTTCCGCTGCGTCGTCCCCGACCACGCCGGCTTCGGCCGCTCCGACAAGCCGGCGGACCTCGACTGGTACTCATACGATCGTCATACCGCGCTGCTCGCGGATCTCGTGGAGCGGCTCGACCTGCGCGGGGCGACCGTGGTCGTGCACGACTGGGGCGGCCCGATCGGCCTGCGCGTGGCGGTCGAGATGCCCGAGCGGATCGACCGCATCGTCGTGATGGACACCGGCCTCTTCACCGGTCACCAGAGAATGAGCGAGGCGTGGACGATGTTCCGCGACTTCGTGGAGCGCACGGAAGACCTGCCGATCGGGATGCTCGTGCGCGGCGGCTGCCACACCGACCCCGGCGACGACGTGATCGCCGCCTACGAGGCGCCGTTCGCCGACGGCGCCTCGAAGGCCGGGGCGCGCGCCTTCCCGCTGATGATCCCGCGCACGCCCGAGGAGCCCGGCGCGGCCGCGGGGCAGCGCGTGCTCGACGCGCTCGCCCGCGACGAGCGCCCGAAGCTCGTCCTGTGGGCCGACCAGGATCCGATCATCCCCCTGAAGACCGGTCGCCGCATCGCCGAGGCGATGGGCACCGAGGTCGCGCACGTGATCTCCGACGCCGGGCACTTCCTGCAGGAGGACCAGGGCCCGCTCGTCGGGCGGCTGGTCGCGGAGTGGCTCTCGTGAGCACGCGCGTCGCCACCGATCCCGGCTTCGCGCTGCGCTTCTTCGACGCCGGCAACAGACTGCCCGCCGTGCGCGCGCTGAAGCCGATCATGCTCGAGCAGATGCGCCTGCATCGCGGCCTCAGCGTGCTCGAGGTCGGCTGCGGCGCCGGCGACGACGTGCGGACGATCGCGCGGCGCGTCGGCCCGCAGGGGCAGGTGCTGGGGATCGACGCCTCGCCGCTCGTGATCGCGGAGGCGACGCGGCGCTCGCTGGACACCAACCTCCCGGTGACGTTCCGCGTCGGGGACGCGTTCGCGCTCGAGCTGTCCGACGCCGCGGTCGACCGCTGCCGAGCGGACCGCCTGATGATGCACGCGGCCGGCGAGCCGTCCGACATCGTGGTCGAGCTGACGCGCGTGCTGCGCCCGGGCGGGCGCCTCGTCGCCTTCGAGGTCGACTGGGACACGCTCGTGATCGACGGCGTCGAGCGCGAGCTGACACGGCGGATCGTGCGCAGCTTCAGCGACGGCGTGCCGAACGGCTGCGTCGGGCGCACGCTGCCGCGGCTGCTGCGCGACGCCGGGCTGACCGACGTCGCGACGACTCCGCACGCGATCGAGATCCCGTTCGACTTCTTCGGCTGGGTGCTGTCCGGGCACCTCGACGCGGCGATCACGGCCGGCCTGTTCACGCCGGAGGAGCTGATCGGCTGGTGGGACGAGATCGACGCGGCGCATGCGCGCGAGCGCTTCTTCGCCGCGATCCTCGGGTTCGTCGTCGCCGGGACGAAGCCGGCGGCCCAGTAGGGATCCCTACCAGCTAGACCGCGAGCGCGGCGCGCGCCCGGCCGGCTTCCTTCGCCGCGTAGAGGGCGGTGTCCGCCGCCTCCAGCAGGTTCGTCAGCTCGCGGCCGTGCTCGGTGCACAGCGCCGCGCCGATCGACACGGTCACGGCCGGCAGCTCGCCGTCGCCCGGCAAGCGCACTCCGACCTCGTCGACGATCGCGGTCGCGGCCTGATGCGCGGCGTCGGGGTCGGCGTCGCAGGCGATCCACAGCGAGAACTCGTCGCCGCCGAGGCGCCCGGCGTCGCCGTGGCGCCCGAGCACGCGCGCGATCTCGGTCAGCACGAGATCGGCGGTGAGGTGACCGACGCGGTCGTTGATCTGCTTGAAGCGGTCGACGTCGCAGACGAGCACGGCGCCCTCCTCGCCGGCGGCGAGCCGCGTGCGCGTGCGCGCGAGCCACTCGCGGCGGTTCGCGAGACCCGTCAGCTCGTCGGTGCTGGCGAGCCGCTCGAGCGAGGCGATCCGCGCAGCGAGGCCGTCGGCGCCCGGCGCGGGGGCGTTCTGCTTCGGCAGCGCCGCCTCGGCGACCTCATCGAGCAACGCCGGCGCCTGGCCCAGCTGCTCCAGGGCGACGTGCACGAGCTCCTGATCCGCCTCCTCGCCCGCGAGCATCCCGACGACGACGTTGCCGAGCTGAACGCAGGCGGCCTCCGCCGTCGGGCACTCCGGACCGGGCAGCCCGCCGTGATGGAAGCTGATCGTCTGGAACAGCTCGCCGCGCGAGCCCTCCTGGTCGACCAGCAGCGCGCCCGCGTAGGCATGGTCGACGCCGAGCCGCTCGCGCTCGAGCGTGACGCGCGGCGTGCCCGACGCGCGCTCGCGGGCGATCTCGTCGACCGCCTCCGCGCCGAACGCGAGCGGCAGCACGAGCTTGCCGATGTCGTGCAGCAGGCCGGCGAGGTGCGTGACGTCGACGCTCGCGCCGGTGCGCTGCGCGATCTCGACGCCGCACGAGGCGACGCTCACGGCGTGCAGGTGCATCGCGCCGCGCGAGCGGCCGCCTGCGCCGGGCAGCTGCTCGAGCAGGCTGTACGTGGCGGCCTCGACGGCGATGCGGGCGAGCGCGTCGCGGCCGACCATCGTCACCGCCTGGTGAATCGTCCGGGCGCGCAGCGGGCGCGCATAGGCGGCCGAGTTCGCGTAGCGCAGCAGGTTGGCGCTGAACGCCTCGTCGCCGTCGATCACCGCGACGAGCTGCGGCGTCGTCGCATCGGGGTCGGCCGCCAGCTCACGCACGCGGGCTACGGTGCCGCTGAGCACTGGCAGAGGACCGATGTCCTCGATCGTGCGATCGAGGCGATCGCGCACGTCTGGCTTCATGGAGGGGGCGAGGGGGAAGGACTGCGACGGGACGGGCAGCTTGACGCATCGGCGGTCGCGGCGGCGCGCCGACGGCGCACCCCATGCGAGCTTGGCGCGTTGACGCTCGTGCGTCGGATAGCGCTCGCGGCCGGCGGGGCGCGCTACCCTCGGGAACGATGGCGTTCTTCGAGCACGACGGCCAGCGCATCGCCTATACGGCGTATGGCGAAGGCTCGCGCGTCACGGTGCTCCTGCCGGGACTGCTGCTGTCGCAGCGGATGCAGGAGCCGCTCGCCGAGGCGCTCGCTGCGCGCGGCGAGCGCGTCGTCGTGATGGACCCGCTCGGCCACGGCAGATCCGACCGCCCGCAGGACATGTGGCGCTACTCGATGTCGACGTTCGGCCGCGAGGTCGTCGCGCTGCTGGACCATCTGGAGGTCGAGCAGGCGGTGATCGGCGGGACCTCGCTCGGCGCGAACATCACGCTCGAGGTCGCCTCCGCCGCGCCCGAGCGCGTGCGCGGGATGCTGCTCGAGATGCCGGTGCTCGACAACGGGCTGCTCGGCAGCGCACTCGCGTTCACGCCGCTGCTGGTGGCGCTGACGTTCGGCGAGCCGGTCATGAAGGTCGTGCAGCGCGCAGCCCGGTGGATGCCGCGCGCGCCGCTGCCGTTCGTCGGCGAGCTGGTCGCCGACTGGCTCTCGCAGGACCCCGGCCCGAGCGCGGCAGCGCTGCAGGGGATCTTCTTCGGCCGCATCGCACCGCACCGCAGCGAGCGCCGCACGTTCGAGGCGCCCGCGCTCGTGATCGGGCATCCGCGCGATCCGGTGCATCCCTTCTCCGACGCCGGCATGCTCGCCGCCGAGCTGCCGAACGGGCGGCTGCTGAACGCCGACTCGATCGTGGAGCTGCGCACGCGGCCGGAACGGCTGACGGGCGAGATCGCCGCGTTCGTGGACTCCTGCTGGAAGACCGCGCGCGTCAGACGCGCGGGGGCGAGACGCGCGGCGGGGGCGGCCCGCCGGAGACGATGTCCCGGCCGGTCGGGCGCATCTGCTCGTCGAGCTCGAGCTGCCAGTAGAAGCGCGTGAAGTGGCGCCCGGCGACGAACTCGCCGACGTGCGGCTCGACGCGCTCCCCGCTCGCCATCCGCACGATCAGCTCCGGGTAGCTGCGGCCCGGCAGCGCCGCGTACATCGGCGCGGGGAAGGCGCCGCCGAAGCGCGTGTTGACGTCGGTGATGCCGAGCCCGATCTGCTTGTCGCGGAACGCCTGCACCGTGCACGGCCCGCGCACGCCGAGCGCCTCGACGACGGCGCGGCCGAGCTCGACGAGCTCCGGGTCGGCGAGCGGCGCGCCCTTGATCGACTCGCCCCCGCGTGACTCGAGCATCGTGCGCGGGATCGCGTTGAGGCAGCGGCCGTCGAGGTCGGACAGCAGGTCGATGGTGAACTCGGGGCCGTCCATCGCGCGCTGCACCATCGTCGGCTCCTTCACGTAGCGGACGAAGAAGGCCGCCTCCTCGGCGTCGTGCGCGAGGTGGATCGAGCGGGCGCCGGAGCCGCGCCGCGGCTTGACCATCACGGGGTAGGCGTCCGGCTCCTCGCCGGGCAGCACGGTCGGCGGCGACGGCAGGCCGTGTCTCAGCAGCAGGTGGTGCGTCTCGTACTTGTCGTACGTCGCGCGCGCGATCTCGGGGTCGGGGACGAACGCCGGCAGAACCCCCTCCGCGCGTGCCTGCGCGAGCACCTCGATGTCGAGGTCGGTGAGCGGGACGACGGCGCCGACGTCGTGCCGCGCGCAGACCTCGGCGAGGAACGGGACGTACGCCGGGTCGTCGATGCGCGGCGGCGCGACGCGGTGGTGCGCGGCGTACTGCGCCGGCGCGAGCGGGCTCGGGTCGGCCGCGATCACGGTCGTGTGCTGCGCGAACGCGGACACGATGTCGTAGCGCTTGCCGACGCCGGTGAGGAGGACCGCTCTGCGTTCGCTCATCTGCCCCATCCTCCTGTCTCGCCCTTGTAGAGGCCGTCGCCCCTGACGAGGATCTTCGCGGTTCGCGCGAGGATCCTCAGATCGAGCAGCAGCGTGCGGTGCTCGACGTACCAGAGGTCCAGCTCGATCCGCTCGCTCCACGGCAGCGACGCGCGCCCGTTGACCTGCGCCCAGCCGGTGATGCCGGGCTTGACCGTCAAGCGGCCGCGCTGGCGCTCGGTGTACTGGTCGACCTGCACCTGCACGGTCGGGCGCGGGCCGACGATCGACATCTCGCCGCGCAGGACGTTCCACAGGTTCGGCAGCTCGTCGAGCGAGGTGCGGCGCAGCAGCGCGCCGACGCGCGTGATGCGGTCGTCGCCCTCGTGGATCGCGAGCCCGGCGCCGATGAACTCGGCGCCGCGCGACCATCGTGCGCAGCTTGCAGATCTCGAACGGGCGGCCGTCCCTGCCGACGCGCGTCTGGCGGTAGATCGGGTGGCCGGGCGACTCGAGGCGGATCAGCAGCGCGGCGAGCGCGACGAGCGGCGCGCTGAGCAGCGTCCCGGCGCCGCCGATCAGCAGGTCGAGCGCGCGCGTGATCGCGGCGCTCACCGCGTGCCCTCCGGCGGCGCCCAGCCCGCCGCGGTGCCGTGGCGCAGCCAGTCCCACAGGCCGGCCGCCAGCGACGCCGTGCGTCAGCACGTAGTAGCGGGCGACGAGCAGCGGCCGGTGGGGGACCCAGCGGGCGACACCGCGGCGCCCACGAGCGCGCACTGCAGCGCCATCGCGGCGACGTAGACCCAGCCCCTCGTCAGCAGCAGCAGGTTCGCGAGCAGCGCCAGCAGGTGCAGGAACGGCATCGCGTAGCGCAGCACGCGGTGCGAGACGATCATCAGCGCGTACAGCGGGCCGTAGCCGTTCGGCGACAGCAGCCCGCCCTGCAGCACGATCGGCCAGCCGTGGCTCATCATCCGCCGCTTGCGCGCGAACTCGCCCTCGATCGTCGGGACCATCTTCTCGCTCGCGCGCGCGTCGGGCGCGTACAGCGCGCGCCAGCCGCGCTTGACCATGTTGAACGGGAACGACAGGTCGTGGCCCATGATCGGGTCGACCTCGATGTAGGCTGTCGCGGCGGGTCGCGTAGATCGCGCCGTTGCCGCCGGTGACGGAGGCGAGCCGCGACTCGCAGCGCGCGCAGCGCCATCTCGTAGCGCCAGTAGAGGCCCTCCTGGTTGGTGCCGCCGTCGTTGACGAACGACACCTGGCCGCAGACGTAGCCGACCTGCCGCCGCCCGCGAACGGCGCCACGAGGCGGCGCAGCGCGTCGCGGCTCCCAGAAGGCGTTCGCGTCGGAGAAGGCCACCAGCTCGCCGCGCGCCCGGCGCACGGCCGCGTCCTGGGCGCGGATCTTGCCGCCGCGCGGCAGCTCCAGCACGACGTCGGCGCCGGCGTCGCGGGCGCGCTGGGGCGTCGCGTCGGGCGAGCCGTCGCAGGCGACGATCACCTCGAGCCGGTCGGGCGGGTAGTCGAGCGCGCGCACGTTGGCGACCTTCTCCGCGATCACCGCCTCCTCCTTGTAGGCGGCGACGACGAGCGAGACGGACGGCAGCTCGGAGCCGCCCGCCGGCTCGCTCGCGGCGGAGCCGCCGCCTGCCGGCCCCAGCCGTGCCAGCAGCGCGAGCAGCAGGCCGTAGCCGAGCTGCGCGTAGACGATCAGGGAGGCGCACATCCAGAAGACGACCGCGACGACGAGCACCGCGGGGATTCTGGCGGACGGACGGACGAGTCGCCGCGCCGCAGCCGGGTAGGCTCGCGACCATGAGCTACACGATCAAGAATCTGGCGGACGTCGACGACGCCGCGGCAAGAGGCGGCTTCGGCGAGATGGGCGAGGCGCACTTCGCGCGTGGGGCGCTCGACGCGCAGGACACCGGCGTCGCGTACCACGTGCTGCGACCGAACAAGCGGCAGGCCTTCGCGCACAGACACGAGAACGCCGAGGAGATCAACGTCGTGATCGCGGGCGGCGGGCGCGTGAAGCTCGACGACGAGGTACACGAGATCCGCGCGCTCGACGCGATCCGCATCGCGCCGACGGTGACGCGACAGTTCGAGGCCGGCCCCGAGGGGATGTCCTACGTCGTCATCGGCCCGCACCACGAGAGAGACGGCGAGCTGATCCACGAGGGCTTCTGGAAAGACTGAACGGCTGAGCAGGAAATCCCTCGACCAGTCAGCACGCTCGCATGATCTGCTGAAAAATACCTGCAAATCGCCATAATTTTAGCGATAATTGTTGATTAGTGAAGATCGAGTCGGGGTTTTTTTATAGAGCCCAGAGCGAGGCCCGCGCCAGCTCCCAAGAGACCGGTCGCGACCGGGAGCGGTAGCGCCTCGAAGCCCAGCGGCGCGAGCACGACGGCCGCCGGCAGCGCGTAGGCGAGTCCCCGGTCTATCAGCGCGTCGCGACGAGCCTGGAGCCATCTCCTCTCCACGCTCTGCATTTTGGTTCAGCGTGCGGGGATTCGCAAGCCGGAGCCGCTCGGCCGAGGGCGGTCGGTCAGGCGGCCTCGAGCGCGCGATACAGCGCGAGGTGCTGCGCGGCGAGCGCATCCCAGGAGTAGGTCGTGGCCGCCGCGGTGCGTGCGGCGGCCGCGATGCGGTCGCGGGCTGCGGGGTCGGCGAGCAGGCCGGCCAGCATGTCGTGAAGTGCGGCCGGGTCGCCCGGCGGGACGAGCTCGGCGGCGCCCGTCGCCGCGACCTCCGGGAAGCCGCCGACGCTGCTCAGCAGCAGCGGCCTGCCGAAGCCGAGCGCGGTGAACAGCACGCCCGACTGGTCGATCTCGCGGTAGGGCAGCACGACGAGGTCGGCGCGGCGGAAGAAGGCGGGCAGCTCCGCGTCGGCGACGAAGCGCGGCACGAAGCGCACGCCCGGCGGCGCGGCGGCGCGCAGCGGCGCGAGGTCCATCTTCGGCAGTCCGACGATCCACAGCTCGGCGTCCTCGATGCCGCGCCACGCCTCCAGCAGCACGTCGATGCCCTTGTACGGGCGGATCAGGCCGAAGCAGAGGACGACCGGCTTGTCGACCGCGGCGAGCTCGGGCGGAAGCGGGACGGGGTCCGGCGCATCGGCGAAGTGCGTGAACGCGCCGTGCGGGATGACGTGGACGCACGCGGGGTCGATCCTCAGCTCCTCGCGCAGGCGCGCGGCGCCGTGCTGCGAGTGCACGACGACGGCGTCGACGCGCTCGTACAGGCGCCGCTGGGCGCGCAGCTGCCCGGCGCGCGGCTCGCGCGGCAGCACGTCGTGGGCGGTCAGGACGAGCGGCGGGCGCCGGGCTGGCGACAGCGCGAGCGGCGGCAGGCGCACGTCGAGCGGCTGCACCGTCAGCCATTGGAAGTGCACGACGTTCGCGCTGCGTGCGCCGCGCGAGGCGGCGTAGCGCAGCATGTCCGGCACGTGCTGGCCCAGCTTCGCCGCCCGCCGCGCGCGCGAGCCGGCCGCGCCCGGCGCCCAGCGGTAGAAGGCCTCGCGCACCTCATAGCCGTCAGCACGCGGGACGTCTCCGTACGCGAAGCGGCTCGTCGCCAGCTCGACGCTCGCGCCGGCTCGCGCCAGCGCGGCGCACAGCGCATGGTCGTAGGGCGGCGTGAAGGCGCTCGGGTCGACGACCTGCACCTTGAGCGGTGAAGCGCTCATCTCCGGCATCATCCCCGAGATGATCGATTCGATGGCCGCGTGTGCGCGGGGGCGCACGGGACCGAGTTGGGCGGGGGAAGCAGGGCGCAGCCAATACCAGCGGTATTGGCAAGTCCCGATGACCCCGATCCAGCGAAGGTACCGTGCGTCATCCGCGCGGACGCGGCCGTCGGATCGCTCATCTAACCCGTCATGAGCGTCGAGGTCTCCTACTGCATCGTCAACACCGAGCAGCGCGTGCTGCTCGAGCGCTGCCTCGACGCGATCGCGCGCGAGCAGGCGACGCTGCCGTTCGAGACCGAGGTGCTCGTGCTCGACAACGCCTCGCGCGACGGCTCCGTCGGGATGGCCAGAGCGCACCCGGTGACGACGGAGCTGATCCGCCGCGAGCAGCGGCGCGGCAAGGCGGAGAACGACAGCGCGCTGATGCAGCGCGCGCGCGGGCGCCACTGCCTGCTGCTGAACGAGGACTCCGAGCTGCTGCCGGGCGCGACCGCGACGCTCCACGCGGCGCTGACCGAGCGCCCGGACGCCGCCGTAGCGGGCGCGAAGCTGCTGCGCCCCGACGGCCGCCAGCAGCCGTCGGCGTGGCGCTTCCCGACGCCGGCGACCGCACTCGCGGGCGCGCTGTTCCTGCACAAGTGGCTGACGGTCGAGAGCACGGGCAGCGCAATCCGCGAGGTCGACTGGGCGCAGTCCGCGGCCCTGCTCGTGCGGCGCGAGGCGGCGCGGCGAATCGGCTGGATGGATCCGGCGTTCTTCGTCTACTCCGACGAGGTCGACTTCTGCAAGCGCCTGCGCGATGCCGGCTGGGAGGTGCTGTACGTGCCGCAGGCGGAGGCGATCCACCACGAGCAGCTGTCGACAGGGAACGTGCCGACGCGGCGGATCGTCGAGCTGTCGCGCAACCGCGACCGCTACATGCGCAAGCACCACTCGCGCCTCGCGGCGCTGCTCGTGCGCTGGCTGACCGCCTGGACGTACGCCGTGCGCGCCGCGGCGGCCAACGTGCTCCCGGGTCACGATCCCGCGCGCTACTGGCAGCACGTGCGCGCGACGCTCCACCCCAGCCGCGGCGAGGGGCTGCGCGAGGCGGCGGCGGACTGGAACATGGGCGGGCGAAGGCTCTAGGTCGCGCGACGGGCGCGGCGGACACGCGCCAGCAGCGTGCGGATCAGCGCGCGCTCCTCGGGGCGGTAGAAGCCGGTCAGGCCCAGCACGACCGGCAGCAGCAGCGCGAGCACGGCGCGGGAGAGGAAGCCGGCGGCGCCGTCGGTCGGCAGCAGCAGCTCGCCGGCGCCGGCGAGGCCGCCGAGCACGAGCGCGAGCTGCGCGATCCGCTGCCACTCGAAGTCGACGCGGAACAGTCTGCGCGTC
Organism: uncultured Actinomycetes bacterium; assembly: GCA_963812435.1. GTDB lineage: Bacteria > Actinomycetota > Thermoleophilia > Solirubrobacterales > Solirubrobacteraceae > Conexibacter. Next base: position 589,514 of record CAWEUZ010000002.1, on the reverse strand, counting down.
AGCAGCCGCATCACGATCAGCATCGCGACGTAGGCGCCGGCGAGCGCGAGGCCGGCGCCGGCGATCCCCATCGACGGCGTCAGCGCGACCAGCAGCACGACGTTGACCGCGAGGCCGACGGCGGCCGCCGGGAAGTTGCGCGTCGTCACCTCGGCGCGACCGGCGATCACGACGAAGATCACGAACAGGCCGTACAGCGACCAGCCGAGCGCGAGCCACGGAAGCGCCGTGTACGCGTCGAAGAAGGCAGGGGCGGCGAGCAGTCTGGTGAACCAGCGGCCGAGCAGCAGCAAACCGGCGACGGCCCAGCCGGTCACGAACAGGTAGTAGGTCGCGACGAACGCGTAGAAGCGCGCGGCCTCGTCGTCGTCCTTGATCGAGTAGGCGAGCGGCGGCCAGCTGTACTGGAAGGCGCGGGCGATGAAGGCGGTGACGCCGGCGAGCTTGACGGCGATCGAGTAGACGCCGGCGGTCGCGGCGCCGTAGCGGTGGAAGAGGTAGTAGCGGTCGACGAGGTTGAGCGCGTAGACGGACGCGTCGGCGGGGACGGTCGGCAGGCCGAAGCGCAGCAGGTGGCCGAGGCGGTGCAGTCTCGGGTGGTCCGCGCCGCCGCGGCGCGGCAGCAGGCGGCCGGCCATCGAGGCCCACAGCGCCAGCAGCACGACCGTCGAGGCGGCGTAGTTGCCGAGCAGCAGGCCGCGCGCCTGCTGGTCCTTCACGACGACGAGGTAGACCGTGAGCGCGATCGTCAGCAGGACGTTGGCGAGCGTCGTGATCGCGTAGGCGCGGGCGCGCTCGTCGACGCGCAGCAGCGCGTAGGCCAGCTCGAGGTTCGTGAAGGTCCAGAGGCCGAGCACGGCGATGCGGAAGAGGCCGGCGTCGCGGTGGTCGAGCACCAGCTCCGACAGCGGGCCGGCGAAGATCGCCAGCGGGATCGCGCAGAGGGTCGTGGCGACGAGCAGGAAGCCGGTCGCGCGGCGGGCGAGCGCGTCGCGGCGCTCCCGGTCCTCGTCGGCGTAGTGGTAGCGCACGAGCGCCTCGCCGACGCCGAAGCGGATCAGGATGCTGAGCAGGACGATGCCCGTCATCAGCAGCTCGGCGACGCCGTACTGCGACTTGGAGACGTGCCGCGTGTAGATCGGCAGCAGCGCGACCGCGAAGACCTTCGAGACGACGTCGCCGACCTGGTAGGCGGCTGTCGTCTTCAGCAGGCGCTGGAGGAGGCCGTGCATCGGCGGGGGACGGTACCCGCCGGGGCGGGAGATTGCGGCCGAGGCGCCGCTGCCACAATGGAGATGTGGAGTCGCTGAAGGGGAAGCTGCTGCTTGCCTCGCCGACGCTCGAGGACCCGAACTTCGTGCGCACGGTCGTGCTGATCGCCGAGCACACGGACGAGGGCGCGATGGGGCTGGTGCTCAACCGCCCGGCCGACGTGACGGTCGGCGAGAGCGCGCCGGAGCTGGAGGAGCTGATCGACGCGCGCGAGCCGATCTACGTCGGCGGCCCCGTGCAGCCGACCGCCGTGATCGTGCTGGCCGCCTTCACCGACCCGGGCGCGGCCGGCCTGATGATCAGCGACGACGTCGGCTTCCTGTCGGCACAGCTGGAGCTCGCTGAGTCGGCGGCGGTCACGCAGCGCACGCGCGTGTTCGCCGGCCACGCCGGCTGGGGCCCCGGCCAGCTCGACGAGGAGATGGAGCGCGAAGACTGGATCGTCGAGTCGCCGCGCCCCGACGAGCTGTTCGCGACCGAGCCCGAGGGCCTGTGGTCGCAGGTGCTGACGCGCAAGGGCGGCACGTTCGCGCTTGTCGCGCGAATGCCGCTGGACCCGTCGCAGAACTGACCCGCGTCCGGAGCGGTTCAGTGAGACAGGAGCGACCAGATGCGGCGCACGAGCGCGTCGGCGTCGGGATCGCCGGCCTGTGCGCGGGCGGCGAGCTGCGGCAGGCCGGTGTGGACGGCGAAGCCGTCGCCGAGCGTCCAGGCGGCGATGACGGGCACGCCGGCCTCGGCGCCGGCGGCCGCGTCGAGTCTCGCGGGCGGAGCGACGCCGGCGAGCGTCTCGTAGGCGTCGTAGCCGCCGAACGAGCCGCTGGTCCCCTCGAACAGGCCGAGCGAGCCTTCCTCGTAGGTCGTGATCGCGGCCGTGCCGTCTCTGGCGGCGTGGGCGAGCGGCCGGCGCGGGCGGCCGCCGAGCGCGTCCGTCGCCAGCGGCGCGGAGGGAGCGCGCAGCACGCCGCCGTCGAGGCGCACGAGGCGCCGCAGCGAGTCGGTCCCGAGCGACCACACGTGCCCGCCGTCGCGCACGTAGCGGCGCAGCTTGTCGCGCAGCTGGGGCGTGATCCAGCGCGCGTCGCCGGCCAGCACGACGCCGTTGTGACTCCCGAGCGGCGGGCCCTCGCCGGTCGCCAGCGCGGCGTCGGTCGTGAGGTCGTAGCGCAGCAGGTTGTCGTCGGCGAAGCGCAGCAGCGCGCCCTCGCGCTGCGCCAGCCCGGCGGGCATCCCCTGTGCGAACGGGCGCGTGAGCAGCGCGCTCGCGCGCGGGCCGCCGGCGTCGAGCGTGTTGGGGATCCCGTCGCCGTCGTCGTCCACCGGGTTCTCGCCCTGCCACGTGATCGCGGGCAGCACCACGAGCAGTCTGCGCGGCTTCGTCGTGCGCACGACGAGCGGAACCGTCGTGCGGTAGGTCGGGCCGCTGGCGGCGCGTCTGGCGCGCGCTCTGCGCCCGCGTCCGCCGCGCGCGCGGGCACCGCGGGCGAAGCCCGCGGCCGGCGACGCGACCGTCAGCTCGTACAGTCCCGACTGGCCTCTCGGCACGCGCACGCGCAGGCGCGCGCCGTCGCCCTGCCCGTGCGCGACGACCTGCGCGTCGCCGAGCCGGCGCAGCGCCCAGTCGTACGAGCGGCCGCGCGCGTCGACCAGCACCACCGCGATCTTGCCGGCGTCGACCGGCTCGAGCGACGGTGCGGCCGCGAGCCGCCGGACCGTCACGCCAGCATGCCCCGGCAGCGGCCCGAGCGCCGCGCCGCGCGCGTCCGGCAGCTGTGACGGGAAGGTGCCGGCGTTGCCGGGCCGGTCGGCGACGAGCAGCCCCATCAGGTACGTGCCGGGCGGGGCGGGCCTACCGCCGAGCGTCCCGTCCCAGGTGGCGGTGCGCCCCCCGAACGGGACGCGGAGCTGCCCCACGCGTCGCGGCGGAACCACGTCGGTGCGGTAGATCAGCACGCGCGCGCTGCGGCCCTCGAGCCCCTTCAGGTGGATCGTCACGGCGCGGACGCCGGGCTGGGGCAGGAACGCCGGGCCGTCGCCGGCGCGCGGCGTGACGTCGGTCACGAGCGGGCGCGGCGGACGGGTGTCGAGTCTGATCGCCTGCGGCAGGTCGATCGTGCGGCCCTCGTGGATCAGCGCGACGCGCACGCGATAGCTGCCGTCCGGCGCGACCGCGCCGTCGTCGCGGCGTCCGTTCCACGACAGCACGAGCCGCTTGCGCTCCGGCAGGAAGCGGCCGTCGACCAGCCGTCGAACGATGCGTCCCTCGTCGTCCACGATCGAGACGCTCACGTCGTCGCCGTTCACGATCCAGAAGGAGATGCGCGCACTTCTCACGCGCGCGTCCGGCGCCGGCGAGAAGACGCTGAAGATGTGCGGCCGCACGACGAGCGGCGGCGAGCTCTTCAGCTTCTGCGTGACGACGAACGCCCCGAGCGTCGCCAGCACGAGCAGGCCGAAGGCGATGCGGGCCAGGCGCGTCACCGCAGCGCCGCCGCCTCGACCGGCACGAGCGCGACGTTCGGGACCGCGAAGTCGTGGAAGGCGGCGAGGCCGCGGGGGTCCTGCCGGCACAGCAGGGCGCGGATCGAGCCGCCGTGACAGACGACCAGGGCGGGCGACGCTCCCTCGATCGAGGCGATCTCGCTCAGGCATGCGAGCACGCGCGCCTGCTGCTCCGCGAGCGACTCGCCGCCGGGGAAGCGGAAGCCGATCTCCGCGTCCGGGTTGCGCCAGGCGGCGTAGCGCTCCGGGTCCGAGCGCTCGATCTCCTCGAACAGGAAGCCCTCCCACTCGCCGCGCCAGCCCTCGCGCAGGCGCTCGTCGAGCGACGGCGCCAGGCCGATCCGCGCACCGACGATCTCCGCGGTCTCGCGCGCACGGCTCAGGTCGCTGGCCCACAGCGACGCGACCGGCGGGTCGAGCGCCGCGACGCGCTCCGCCAGCTCGCGCGCCTGCGCGCGGCCGTTGTCGTTGAGCGGCGTGTCGCGCTGTCCCTGGAAGCGCAGCGGCGGGACGTTGTCGTCGGTCTCGCCGTGACGGGCGAGCAGGATCACCGGGGCGCTCGCTCCTGCGGCGCGGCGACGACGGTGTCGGCGCGCAGCCCGAGCCGCAGCGTCTCGAGCGAGAGCACGTCGCGCGGGGCGATGTTGCCGAGGTTGACCTCGCCGCCGAAGCGCCGCATGAACCACACCTGCTGCTCCTTCTGCGGCGCCTCGAACAGCAGCCGCTCGGCCGGGACCGCGTGGACGATCTCGTCGATCAGCCCCATCCGCACCTCGCCGTCGGCGCGGTAGATGCCGGCGGTGCCGCTCTCGCGCGCCTCGGCGATCACCTTCCAGGCGCCCGCGGCCAGCTCCGACTCGATCTGCTCGACCCACACGTACGGCGCCATGATGAAGGCGGCGTCCTTCGAGCCGACCTCGGACAGGACCGTGAAGCCCTCGCCGGCGAGCTGCTCGATCAGCGCGAGCTTGCGCTCGTGCGCCAGCTCGATCGTGCCGTCGGAGACCTCGACGTGCTGCAGGCCCAGCTCGCGCAGCCACGCGGTCAGCTCGCCGACTCTGCCCTGTGCGATCGCCAGCTCGGTCAGCGTGCCGCCGAGTACGACCGGGATCCCGTGATCGCGGTAGCAGGCGAGCTTCGCGTCGAGGTTCTCGGTGACGACGGCCGTCCCCCAGCCGAGCTTGACGAGGTCGACCGCGGCGCCCGCGACCTCCACCAGGCTCTCGACCTCTGCGACCGACAGGCCGCTGTCGAGCACGTGCGTGATGCCGCGCTCGCGCGGCTTCGCGCTGCGCTGCGGGAGGTCGAGGAAGGGCGGGGTCACTGCCGGTCGGCGCCGACCGTGACGACGACCGTCGCGGTACAGGTGGATCCCTGCGCGCACGCGGCCTCGGTGTCGGCGTCGATCGGCTGCACCGCGTCGGCCGGCACGTCGAGCGTGTTCGCGACCTCTCTGGCCTCCGCCTCATGGCCGCCGAAGTAGGAGACGACGGTCACCGAGCGCGCCTGGTCCGAGGCGTTGGTGACGGGACCTTGGACGAAGCCGTCGGTCGTGAGCGTGCTCGCGACCGTGCTCGCCAGCCCGGCGGTCGTCGTGCCGTTGAGGACCGCGACGGTGATTCTGTCGTGCGCGGGCGCGGCGGTCGTGGGCGCCTGTCTGCGCGCGGGCGTCGTGCGCTGGGTCGGCGTTCCGGTCGAGGACGCAGCCGGCGTGGACGGCGAGTCGTCGCCGCCCGACACCAGCAGCACGACGACCACGGCGACCGCGACGACGCCGCCCCCGCCGAGCAGCAGGAACAGCCGGCGGCGCCCGTGCGGCGGCTCGTCGCCGCCGGTGCCGCCGCGCGGGGTGGCGCTCGGCGCGCTGCGCGCGCGCAGGGGCGCGGCGGCAGGGCGGGCGCCCGGGCGGCCTCTCGCCGCGGCGCCGCGCGCGGGAGTGCGGCCACCGGCGCCCGGACGCGGGCGGGCAGGCGGTGCCGCGCGCCGCACCGGCGGGACCGGCGGGAAGGTGTCGCTGTGGCCGTTCGTGGCCGCGGGGGGAGCGGGCGCGGCGGGGGCCGGCGCGGGCGGCTGAGCGGGTCCCTTCCCTGCCGCGGTCGCAGGTGCGGGCGGGGCCGGCGGCGCGGCCGCGGCCGCGGTTCCGGCGGCCGCCGGAACCGCGGCGGGGACGGACGGGGACGCAGGAGCCGCCGCCGGCGGCGCGAGCGGCCGCACCGGGACCGGAGCCGAGGCGGGAGCGGGAGCGGGGGCCGCGACCGGCGCAGGCGCGGCTCCCGGAGGCTGCTTCGGCAGCGGCAGCAGCGTGGTCGCGGAGCCGAGCGCGGCGCCGGCGACGCCGACGGGAGCAGCCGGCAGCAGCGGCAGGCGCGTCGGGGCGCTCGTGCGCGCGGCGACCGGGGCGCCGGCTCTCGCGGCCGGGCGCGCGGCTGCCGCCGCGCCGGGACGCGGGGCGCCCGCCTGCGGGGCCATCGTGCGCTGCGAGGCGCCGGCGCGGCGCGCCAGCTCGAGCGCTGCGGCGAGCCGTCTCTCCAGCTCGCCGATGCGGTCGTGCGCGTGCGCGCCCCACTCGCGCAGGCGGCGCAGCTCGCGCGCCTGCGCGAACAGCAGCAGCGCGAGCAGCGCGAGGCCGAGCACGGCTGCGAAGCCGGCGTAGTTGCCGATCTTGTCGACGAAGCTGTTGACTGAGAGGGCGAGCGTCACGGCCGAAGGGGGGAGCCGGGCACGGCTAGGCGTCCGACGAGGGTACCCCGGCGGCCGGCGCGGCGGGTCCGCCGCCTGCCGGCACCGCCGTACGCACGGCCGACAGCTCGGAGACCTTCGCGGCCAGCGCGGCGGCGTCGCCCTCGAGCACGAACAGGTTGATCTCGCCGAACGTGCGCTCCACCCAGGCGGGGTCGAGGCGCGGCCGCTCGGCGCGCAGGATCTTCTCCGCCGGCGTCGGCTGCGGACGCTCGTAGGGGTTGAAGAGCTCCTCGTGCAGCTTCTCGCCGGGCTTGGCGCCGACGATCTCGATCGCGATGTCGCGGTCCGGCTCGTAGCCGGACAGGCGGATCATCGCCTTCGCCAGCTCGACGATCTGCACCGGCTCGCCCATCTCCAGCACGAACACCTCGCCGGAGCGCTCCGACAGCGAACCGGAGCGGATGATCAGCTGGACCGCCTCCGGGATCGTCATGAAGTAGCGCTGCATGCGCGCGTCGGTGACGGTGACGGGGCCGCCCGCGGCGATCTGGCGGCGGAAGATCGGCACGACCGAGCCGGAGGAGCCGAGCACGTTGCCGAAGCGCACCGTCGCGAAGCGCGTGCCCGGATGGCGTTCGGCGGCCGCTTCGACCGCCCACTCGGCGAGCGCCTTCGAGGCGCCCATCACCGTCGCCGGGCTGACGGCCTTGTCGGTCGAGACGAGCACGAACATCTTGACGCCGGACTCGCCCGCGATGCGCGCGACGAGCCGCGTCGCGAGCGCGTTGTTGCGCACCGCCTCGACGGGGTTCAGCTCCATCATCCCGACGTGCTTGTAGGCGGCGGCGTGGAAGACGATCGCGGGGCGGTGCTCGGCGAGCACCTCGCGCATGCGCTCCTCCTCCTTGCAGTCGGCGAGCACCGGGACGGCGGTGCGCACGTGGCGCTCCCCCTCCAGCTCGCGGACGATCTCGAAGAGGTTGTCCTCGGCGTGGTCCACCAGCACGAGCTTGCGCGGCCCGACGCGCGCGATCTGGCGGCACAGCTCGCGGCCGATCGAGCCGCCGGCGCCGGTCACGAGCACGACCTGGTTGGCGAGATAGGCGCCGACGCGGTCGAGCTCCATGCGCACCGGCTCGCGGCCGAGCACGTCCTCCACCTGCAGCTCGCGCAGCTGGCGCATGACTCTGAGGCCGCCGCCGCCGTTGGCGTCCTGCAGCAGCTCGAAGACGGTCGGGAGCGTGCGCACCGGGATCCCGCGCGGCCGGCATGCCGCGACGACACGGCCGCGCAGCGTGCCGGGGGCGGAGGGGATCGCGACGATCACCTCGTCGGGCGTCATGTTGTCGAGCACGCGCGCGAGGTCCTCGTCGGAGGTGGTGCCGAGGACTCTCAGGTGGTGTTCGTCCTTCATCCCGCGCTTGCGCGGGTCGTCGTCGACGAAGCCGACGGGGCGCAGGCCGAGGTCGGGGTTGCGCAGCAGCTCGCGCACGACGAGGCGGCCGCCGTCGCCGCCGCCGACGATCAGGACCGTGCGGGCGCCCTTCGCGAGGCGAGGGCCGCGCGCGACGCGGCCCTCGAACACGAGGTGCGCGAGGAAGCGGACGCCGGCCGTGAAGAAGAGCGTCAGCAGCACCCACATCGCGGCGACGCCGATCGGCAGCCCGACCGCGAGCTGGACGCCGTTGTGCGCCTTGACCTCGACCGGGTGGATGATCGAGATGCCGCCGACGACGAGGATCGCGGAGACGATCACGGCGCGCAGCAGCGCCTCGTAGTCGCGCTGGCCGACGTAGGTCCAGAGCCGTTGGTAGAGGCCGAACGCCATGAAGACCGCGATGCACAGCGGGACGACCCACAGGATCGTCTCGTCGCGCAGCAGGTCGTAGCGGCGGGGGATGCCGCTGTCGAAGCGCAGCTCGAACGCGAGCATGTACGCGAGGGCGACGAGGCCACCGTCCGCCACCAGCTGCACGAGGGAGTGACGGTGAACCGGGAACGCCCCGGAGCGATACCACCGGCGCATCGAGGGGATTCTACGGGGCCGTGTCACGCCGGCGGCAGCCGCAGCCGGTGCGTGCGCCCGATCCGCTCGACGTCCCGCTCCGGGACGCCGGCCGCGGCGGCGTGCTCCGGCCAGCGCGCCACCGCCTCGCGGACCTCGTCGAGGATCGCCTCCGCGCGCCCACGCGGGAGGGAGGCGGTCACCCCGAATTCACGGAAGTCCTCCACCGTGAAGCCGTCGCGCTTGCCGTTGAGCGACATCTGATGCTCGCGCGTCTGCGCGCCTCGGGGGTTGTACGCGTAGGTCACGTCGAATGCCGGCGACAGGGACCAGGCCCCGCCACGGTCCATCAGGAACGCGATGTTCTTGACGTGGTCGTCCTGATTGCGCGCGACGACGTTGAACGCCGCCCGGCGGAACTGCTCCTCGACCGCCTGCATCGGCAGGCCGAGGCGACGGATGGTCAGCAGCGCCTGCTCATAGGAGTAGGCGCCGGCCAGGTTGAAGTCGTAGTGGGCGAGCGCCCCCAGCGACTGCATGTGCAGCTTTCCGCCGCCGGAGAGCCGGTCGAAGCGGCGCGTCATGAAGTGGCGGCGGCCGTTCTCGGGCAGCAGCCGGCACTCGCTCATCGCGATCCCGGCGTCACGGGCCATCAGGTGGTAGGCGTACTCGCGTGCGCCGTACCCTTCCGTAGCGTCCATCTCGCGCGTCGGATCCCCACCGACGCCGTCGAACTTCAGCAGCCACTGCTCGAAGCCGTCGCCGGCGGCGACCTGCCCGGAGCGGACCTCGCCATCGCGCGCGTGCCGAGGTAGCAGAGCCGTTCGACCACGTCGAAGTCCTCGGGCGTCCGGCCCTGTGACGCGAGCCAGGAGTCGATCAGCACGTTGCCGAAGCGGTCGGGAAGGGCGTCCGCGAGCAGCCCCGGCAGGCCCCGGAAGGTCTCCGCCGACAGATTCGGGAACGCGTAGGGCGGCGCCCGCAGCGGCATCGCAAGCGGCGCGACCTCGATGCCGCTGCGCGCGAAGTCGCCGTGGTACGCGAAGACGGCGGTCGTGCTGTCGTCCGCGAGCGTGACGGCGCCGATCCGGCGGCCCCACAGATGGACCTCTGCGGCCGTCATCGCGCGTCACCGCCCGGCGAGTCGCCCCACGACCAGGGCTCGGTGGCGGGGTGGGACTGCGCGCGTGGTGCGGCGCGACGACGACGACGGCCCTGCAGCTTCACCTGCTCGATCGGGTTCGGCAGCGGCTCGGGGACGAGCGCGTCCAGCCCCTCCGACAGGCCGAGCGCGCGCAGGACGCGGAGGAAGGCTGCCAGCTGGACCGACGAACCTGCCTCGAGGCGCTCGACCGTCCGTTTCGACACGCCGGCCGCGGTGGCGACCTGCTGCTGGCTGAGATTTCGCTCCAGCCGCGTGCGGGCGAGCCGCTCGCCGAGCTCGGCCAAGACAGCCGGATCTGTGTTCTGAGAAGTGATTCTCATAAGTCGTCTTTAGTGGCGAATATCGGCAGATAATAGCCTTTACTCGTCATGTTAGGCGAATAAGAGCATTAGCAAAGGCGTACCGCGATAACTCGCCTTATATGACGAGTTATCGCGGTAAAAGGCTGTTGCTCGCCACTAAAGGCGAATAACAGGAGACAAGAGCAGACTCGTGAAGTCGCGCGGGTCGCGGCGGATGCGGTCAGGTTGACCGGCGGCGCCTCCGGCGGTGGCGCGCTTGGCGACGACGACGTCCCCCGGGTCGCGCAGGAGCTTGAGGCGACCTTCGGCGATCAGCTGCTCGTCGACGGCGCCGAGTCTCCCCTCGAAGGACGAGAAGACCGGGGTGCCGAGCGCGACGGCCTCGCGGTTCATCGTGCCGCCCGCGGAGATCACGAGGTCGGCGTAGGCGATCAGCGACTGCGCGTCGATCGCGCGCTCGGGGATCGTGAAGCCGCCGGCCTGCGTCAGCTCGGCGCGCTGCTCGGGCGTGCGCGGCAGCACGACCGCCTGCGCACCCTCGTCGCGCAGCTTCTGCAAGACGGCGCCGAACGTGTCGTGCTCGAAGCGGTGGTAGAGCGAGACGGCCGGCGGCGTGCGCACGACGACGATCGGCTGAGCGGGGTCGAGCGCCAGCTCCTCCAGCACCGCCGGGTCGGGGTCGAAGTCGGCGAGGTAGTACTCCTCCTTCAGCCCCGGGTACCGGTGGAGCTTCTTCGCCGCGCCGTAGCGTGCGAGCCGCTCCGGCGGGATCGCCTCCGGCACGACGACCGCCTGCGCGAGGCGGCAGTTGACCGTGTGCTGGACGCTCGCCCACTCGTAGTCGAAGGTCGTCGAGCAGGGGATCCGCAGCAGCGCCGCGGCGACGGTGACGTCGTTGCTGCCGTGGCCGAGCGCGAGGTCGAACGGGCCGTGCCGGCGCGCCCAGCGGGCGAGCGCGCCGGAGCGCTGCACGAGCCCGAGGCCCTTCGCGGCGAGCTTCCCGCCGCGGTGGTGGCCGATCTGCGTGCAGTCGATCCCGAAGCGCTCGCACAGCGCGAGCGTCTGCGCGAAGTCGCGGGCGGTCACGTGCACTTCGTGCCCGTCCGCCCGCAGGACGTCGATCACGGGCCGCATGACGAGCACGTGCGGGGAGTTGGTGAGATCGATCCAGACGCGCATGGCTACGCGAGCGCGGCGTGCACGGCGGCCGTGACCTCGTCGGCGGCGGCGCGGTCGAGCAGAGGGCTCATCGGGATCGCGAGGTGGGTGCGCGCGAGCGCGTCGGTCGCGGGCAGCTCGAGGCCGGCGGGAACCCAGGGGGCGAGCGCGGCCTGGCGGTGGAGCGGGACGTCGTAGTACTGGCGCGCGCCGATGCCCGCCTCGACCAGCGCGGCGGCCAGCTCCGCCGCCCGCTCGTGGCGCACGACGAACAGATGCCACGCGGGCGCGGCCCCGGCCGTCGCGACCGGCAGCGCGACCAGCTCGCCGAGCCCGGCGGCGGCGTAGTGCGCCGCCGCCGCGCGGCGGCCGTCCGCCCAGCCGTCCAGCTGCGGGAGCAGCACGCGCAGGATCGCCGCCTGCAGCTCGTCGAGCCGCGAGTTCCAGCCGATGCGCTCGTAGGAGACCTTGTCGCGGGAGCCGTGGAAGCGCAGCACGCGCGCGGCGTCGGCGAGCGCGTCGTCGTCGGTCGCGATCGCACCGCCGTCGCCGAAGCAGCCGAGGTTCTTCGACGGGAAGAAGGAGAACGTCGCGAGCGAGCCGAGCGAGCCGGCGGCCCGCGGTGGCCCGGGGGCGGGCGGGCGGGGACCGAGTCTCGCCCCCGCCGCCTGCGCCGCGTCCTCCACGACCGGCACGCCGAGCGCGGCGATCTCGGGGATCGGCGCCGGGTTGCCAAATAGGTCGACCGCGATCACCGCTCTCGTGCGCGGCGTCAGCACGGCGCGCACCGTCTCGGCGGTGGCCTGCATCGTCTCCGGGTCGACGTCGCAGAAGACGGGCGACGCGCCGGTCGGCGGGATCGCCTCGGCGCTCGCGTAGAACGTGAAGGCCGGCACGACGACCTCGTCGCCGGGGCCGACGCCGAGCGCCTGCAGCGCGATCGTCAGCGCGTCGGTGCCGTTCGCGACGGAGACGACGTGCTCGACGCCGAGATAGGCGGCGAGCTCGCGCTCGAACGCCGCGACCTCGGGTCCGAGGATGTAGGCGCCGCGGTCGAGCACGCCGGCGATCGCCGCGTCGAGCGCGGAGCGCAGCGGCGCGACCGGGCCGGTCGTGTCGAACAGGGGGACGGGCACGCGGCCGAACCCTAGATGGTCAGCCGTCTAGCGCCGGCTCAGCGGCGCGTCGGGATCGGCGCTCGGAATCGGATCCTGCGGCGCGAGCCTCGATCCGTCCCAGGCGAAGGTGACCTCGGCCGTGCCGCCGCTCGGGCCGTCGACCCCGTCGGACGGTCTGTAGAGGGCGTAGGAGAGCGTGACGCTGTCGTCGTCCTGGTCGAGGACCTCGATCGAGGCGCTCGGGTCCTTCGCGTCGGTTCCGATGAAGCGGTCGCCGACGAAGAAGAACGCCAGCTCGGCGCGCGGATCGGCGGCGCGGGAGACGCCCGGCAGCACCTTCAGCGACTGGTCCGGCCGCCAGTCTCTCTCGCCGAGCGCGGCGTAGCCGCGCGCGTCGAGCACCTGCTCGGCGGCGGCGAGCGTCAGCGGGGCGGCGGGGTCCGCCGGCGCCGACGGAGCGGTCGGCGTGGTCGCCGGCACGGTCACCGTGCGCGTGACCGTCTCCGTGCGCGCCGCGGCATCGGTGGCGGAGGACGGTGCGTCGCCGCCGCCGCATCCGGCCAGCGCGAGCAGCACGAGGGCAGCGGGCGCGAGCACGGGCAGGACGCGGCGGCGGGACGGCACCCTCGGGCCTTCGCCGTCGCGGACCGCATCCCTGCCTCGGGCACGGCGAGGCGTAGGCGCCGGTACGCTGCTGCGGTGCTCGTCCTCGCCTCCGTCACCGAGTCGCTCGCGAACTTCGCCACCGACGTCGTCGACAAGATCGGCCTCGCCGGCGTGTTCCTGCTGATGACGCTCGAGAGCGCGTGCATCCCGATCCCGTCCGAGGCGACGATGCTGTTCACCGGCTTCAACGTCGCCAGAGGCGAGTACTCGCTGATCGCCGCGACGCTCGTGGGCGCGAGCGCGAACCTCGTCGGCTCGTGGATCGCGTACGGCGTCGGCTACTTCGGCCGCATCGAGCTGGTCGAGAGACACGGCAGAAAGCTGCACATCTCGCCGAGACACCTCGCGACCGCCGACCGCTGGTTCGCGAGACACGGCGAGGCGACCGTCTTCTTCACGCGCATGATGCCGATCGTCCGCACGTTCATCTCGCTGCCGGCGGGCGTCGCGCGCATGAACTTCCTGCGCTTCTCGATCTTCACGTTCCTCGGCTGCCTGCCATGGGTCTTCGCGCTCACGTTCGTCGGCAAGCAGGCGGGCGCGAACTGGGAGGACTGGAAGAACCGCCTGCATTACGTCGACTACGCGTTCGCGGCGCTGATCGTCGCGGCGATCGCCTACTACGGCGTGCGCTGGTGGCGGCGACGCCGCGACGGCGGCGGGGGGCCGCCCGCGGGCGGGCGCGTGGAGTCCCCCTCCGAGCCGGCCGCCGACGTTCCCGCGTGAGCGCGGACGGGAGCGAGTCCCTCCCGCTGCGCGAGGCGCTCGCGCTCGGCGTGCTGCACGGCCCAGCCGAGCTGCTGCCGATCTCCTCCTCCGGCCACGTCGCGCTCGTGCCGTGGCTCGCCGGCTGGCGCTACTGCGAGCTCGACGCCGAGCTGCGCAAGGCGTTCGAGGTGGCGCTGCACGCCGGCACCGCGGCCGCCCTGCTGATCGGGCTGCGCGCCGAGGTCGGCGAGACGGCGCGCGGGCTCGACCGGCGGCGCCTCATGCTGCTCGTGCTGTCGTTCGCGCCGGCGGGCGCGCTCGCGTTCATCTTCGAGCGCCCGATCGAGCGTCATCTCGGCACGCCCGCCACGACCGCCGCCGGCCTCGTGCTGGGGGCGCTCGCGATGGCCGCCGCGGACCGCGCGCCGCAGGAGCGCCTACGCGAGACGGCGACCGCGGCCGACGGGCTGGCGCTCGGGATCGGCCAGGCGTGCGCGCTCGTGCCGGGCGTCTCGCGCAACGGCGCGACGCTCGCGGCGGCGCGCTGGCGGCGCTTCACGCGCGAGGACGCGAACCAGCTCTCGCGCCATGCGGCGCTGCCGCTGATCCTGGCGGCGACGGCGCTGAAGGGCGTGCGCCTGTGGAAGCGCGGCCTTCCGCGCTCCGTGCATGCGGCGTTCGCGCTGGGGACGGGCGCGTCGTTCGCCTCCACGCTCGGGTCGACGTGGCTGATCAAGCAGGTCGAGCGGGATCGCTCCCTGGCGCCGTATGCGGCGTACCGGCTGGCCCTGGCGGGGCTCGTGCTCGGACGGCTGACCAAGCGCCGGCGGCGCTGACTCAATCGCAGCGCGCACGCGCCGATCACGTGGGGGAACGACGATGCCCCCGCGATCTGACAGCACGCCGAAGAGACAGCTCGTGCTGCGCGGGGAGCACGGTGGCGTGCACTCGCTCGCGCATGTGAACGACGGGCTCGGCGGTGCGCTTGCGGCGCGCGGCTTCGAGCTGCTGCCGCGCGAGCCGCGCAGCGGGCAGCTCTCGATCGCCTGCCCGACGATCACGCACTGCTGGCCGCCGGACTTCGCTCCGGGCAGCGAGGGCCCGACGATCGCGATCCTGCCGTGGGAGGTCGCCTCGCCGCCGCGCGCCTGGGTGCACTCCGTGCGCGAGCGCGTCGATCGCGTGTGGGTGCCGAGCGCGTTCGTGCGCGACGGCTACGTCGCGGGCGGGATGCCGCCGGGGATCGTGGACGTGGTGCCGAACGGCGTGGAGCTGGAGCGCTACGCGCCGGACGGGCCGGCGCGCACGGTCGACGGTCCCGGCGATGGCGCGGCCTGCACGTTCCTGTTCGTCGGCGGGACGATCTGGCGCAAGGGGATCGACGTGCTGCTGGCGGCCTGGGCGCGCGCGTTCGGGCCCGGCGACGACGTGCGGCTGATCGTGAAGGACTTCGGCGTCCAGACCTCCTACAAGGGCCAGACGCAGGGCGCCGACGTGCGCGCGCTCGCCGCCCGCGCCGACGTCGCGCCCGTGACCTATCTGACCGAGGACCTGCCGGCGGCCGAGCTGCCGGCGCTCTACCGCGCCGCCGACGTGGTCGTGCTGCCCTACCGCGCCGAGGGCTTCTGCCTGCCGGCGCTGGAGGCGATGGCCTGCGGCGTGCCCGTGATCCACACCGCCGCCGGGCCGACGGGCGAGTTCTGCCCGCCCGACGCCGGCTGGGCCCTGCATGCGCAGCGCACCGAGTTCGAGGCGCGCACCTACGCCGGCCCGACCGCCGGCCCGGCCTGCGCGCTCGAGGTCGATCCCGACGTGCTGGCGTTCGCGCTGCGCGCCGCCGCCGCGGCGGGAGCGGACGCGCGCGCCGAGCGCGGAGCGCACGCGCGCCGCGCCGCCGAGCGCATGAGCTGGGATGCGGCCGCCGCGATCGCCGAGCAGCGGCTCTCCGAGCTGGCGGGCTGCGCAGCGCCGCGCTGGGCGCGCGCGATCGTCGCGCCGCAGCTGGAGACGCGCGGCACCGCCGTCCTCTACGCCCCCGCATGGGAGCGGCCGGAGACGTGGCAGCCGGTGCTGCGCACCTGGGCGGCCACGCTGTCGGCCGACGACGACGCGACGCTCGTGCTGGCCGCGCCGCACGGCGAGCGCGACGCGCTCGCCTCCGCCGCGCTGGCAGCGCTGGAGGCCAGCGGCCGCCCGACCGACGCGCTGCCCGACGTGCTGCTCGACGACCCGCCCGCCGACCGCCTCGACGGCCTCGTCGCGCGCTGCGACGCGGTCCTGCTGGACGACGCCGCCCACCCGGGCGCGGCCGCCGTGCGCGAGACGCTGACGCGCCGCACGCTGCGGACGCTCGCGGCCGACCAGCCGGCGCTGGCGGCGTTCGCCGCACAGCTGCGCGCCGGGCGCGGCGAAGCCGGCTCGCTGGCGGCCTGATCGCTCCTGCAGAGGGGCGAGCGCTCCGACCGAGGGGGGGTCGGCCGGAGCGCCCTGGGCCTCCCGCCACTTCATGGGTGCGCGGCGAGAGGCGCTGGAGACGCGGTCGGCTTGGGGTTCCCCTGCCTGCGTCCCACAGCGATCTTACCCCAATATCCAGTCCCGCGATACGGTGTACGGCGACCGTGGCTGAACGACGCTCTACGACTCCTGCAGCTTGCGCTTGAGCACTTTGCCGGTCGGGTTGCGCGGGATCGCGTCGAGGAACACGATCTCGCGCGGGAGCTTGTAGCGCGCGAGCCGCTCGCGCAGGTAGGCGGTCAGCTCGTCGGCAGTCGCCCGCTCCCCCTCGCGGAGGACGGCGAAGGCGCGCAGGCGCTGGCCGAAGTCGGGATCCTCGACGCCGATCACGGCCGCGTCGGCGAGCTGCGGGTGACCGGCGAGCAGGTCCTCGACCTCTTGCGGGAAGACGTTCTCTCCGCCCGACAGGATCATGTCGTCCTCGCGGCCGTCGATGAACAGGCGGCCGGCGACGTCGAGGTGGCCGAGGTCGCCGATGTTCATCGCCCCGTCGACGACCTCGCGCGAGCCGCCGCCGGTGTAGCCGTCGAAGACGAGCCCGCTGCCGACGAACACCGTCCCGACGGTGCCCGGAGCGACGGAGCAGCGCCGCTCGTCGAGCACTGCGATCGTCGCGCCGCGCGGCGGGCGCCCGACGGTGCCGGGCGCGGCGCGCATGTCGGCCGGGCCCGCGAGCGAGGCGAAGCCGGTCTCGGTCGAGCCGTAGAGGTTGAAGAGGATGTCGCCGAACGCGTCCATGAAGGCGCTCGCGACGTCGGGCGCGAGCGGCGCGCCGGCGGAGGCGACCGCGCGCAGCGAGCTCGTGTCGCGGGCCGCGCGCTCGAATTCCGATTCCCGCCCGCCCAGCGCGAGGATCCGCTGCAGCATCACCGGCACGCCGACGAGGTGCGTCGCGCGGTGGCGCTCGACGTCGGCGAGCGCGAGCGCCGGGTCGAAGCGCCGCCGCAGCACGACGGGCGCGCCGATGAACAGCGCGAGGCCGAGGAACGCGAGGCCGAAGCCGTGGAAGACGGGCGGGCCGATCGCGATCGGGTCGCCGGCGCGCGGCTTCAGCTGCTCCAGCAGCGAGGTGAGCGGGCCGAGCGCCGCCGACGCCGACGGCTCCCGGGCGGCTCCCTTCGGGGCGCCGGTGGTGCCGGAGCTGAGGATCACGAGGCGCCCGGGCGTCGGCGGAGCGGGCAGCGGCGGGCCGCCCGCCGCGGCGAGCCGGTCGAGCGTGGCGACGCCCGCCGGCGGCTCGTCGTCGTGCCAGGCGAGCACGCGCGCGGCACGGGTCGGTCCTGACTCGGCGGCGTCGAGCGCGCCCGCGAACTCCGCGTCGTGGACGATCGCCGCCGGCGCATGCGGGGCGAGCGCCTGCGCGAGCTGCGGACCGGGGAAGTCGGTGTTGAGCAGCAGCAGGTCGGCGCCGAGCCGCGACGCGGCCAGCATCGCCTCGACGAAGCCGCGGTGGTTGCGGCACATCACCGCGAGGGCGCGGGGTGGGTGGGATCCGGTCACGCCATGCTCGGCGCGCAGAGCGGCCGCGATCCGCGCGGCGCGCGCGTCCAGCTCGGCGAACGTGAGCGTGCCGCGCTCGTCGATCACGGCGGGGCACCCGGGGTCGCGCGCGGCGCTGACGGCGCAGCCGCCGGCCGCTCCCATGCCGAGCGTGCGCGCCGCGTGCAGCGCCTGCCGCGCCCGGGCGGGCGGCAGCGGCTTGAGCACGCCCGCGCCGGCGAGCGCGCGCAGCGCCGGCAGCGCCAGCCCGGCGAGCGAGCGGACCTCCGAGAGGCGGGCGGCGTCGGTCATCGGCCGGCCCGTTCGCGCGGGGCGTCGCGGGACGTGAAGCGGCTCGCGTAGAGCCGTACGAGCCGGTCGCTCGTGCCGCGCGACGCGACGTCGATCAGCGCGGCGGCGGTCGCCCACCACGGCGCGATCGCGGACGGGCGATCGACGATCGCATGGCACACGAGCCCGGCGGCCTCGTCGGGCGAGAGGCCGGGGACGAGCTTGAAGTCGTCGGTCGGCGCGCTCATGCGCGTGTGCACGAGCGCCATGTAGAGCGAGGTCGCGGTGACGCCGTCGCCGTGCGTCTCGGCGGCGACGGCGCGCAGCCAGGTGTCGAAGGCCGCCTTCGAGGCCTGGTAGGCCGACCAGCGCGGCGACGGCGGCAGCAGCACGCCGACCGTCGAGACGTTGACGACGTGGCCGCTGCCGCGCTCGCGCATCGCCGGCAGCAGCGCGAGCAGCAGGCGCACCGGGCCGAGGTAGTTGAGGTCGGCCGTGCGCGTGAAGTCGTGGAAGCGGTCGTAGGAGCGGTCGATCGCGCGGCGGATCGACTTGCCGGCGTTGTTGACGATCACGTCCGGCGGGCCGTGCTCGTCGAGGATCCGCTGCGCAAGCGCCGGCAACGCCGCGTCGACGTCGCTGAGGTCGGCGGGCAGCGCGAACGCCGACCCTCCGTCCGCGCGCAGCTGCTCGGCCAGCTCCTCGAGCAGCTCCTGCGAGCGCGCGACGAGCAGCACGGTCGCGCCCGCGCGCGCGAGCCGGACCGCCGTGTGGCGGCCGATCCCGTGCGAGGCGCCGGTCACGAGCACGAGCCTTCCGGCGACGTGCCTCCGCAGCCGGGTGGCGCTCGGAGCGCCGCCGGGGTTGAACGCGCGCGAGGCAACCCGTCGCATCAGCCCGGCGATCTGACTATGGTCTTGAACAAGATTCAAGGCGGTTCGCGGTCAGCGTACACGGGAGCGTTCAGTGAGCGGTTCAGACGGCACGACAGACGTCCACGTCGCGATCATCGGCGGAGGCCTGAGCGGCATCGGCGCGGTCGTGATGCTGCGCCGCGCCGGCATCGGCGACGTGGTCGCCTTCGAGCGCGCCGACGAGGTCGGCGGCACCTGGCGCGACAACACCTATCCGGGCTGCGCGTGCGACGTGCCGTCCGCGCTCTACTCGTTCTCGTTCGCGCCCAACCCGGCGTGGGGCCGCCTCTATGCCGGGCAGCCGGAGATCCGCGAGTACGCGAAGCGCGTCGCCCGCGAGCACGGCGCCGACGAGCACGTCGTGACGGGCGCCGACGTGCTGAGCGCCGAGTGGGACGAGGACGCCCAGCGCTGGCGGATCGAGACGACGAGAGGCAGCTGGACCGCGCGCGCGGTGATCTCCGCGACCGGTCCCTGGAGCGAGCCGGTGCTGCCGGACGTGCCCGGGCTCGACGCGTTCGAGGGCACGATCTTCCACTCCTCGCGCTGGAACCACGACCACGACCTGACCGGCAGACGCGTCGCGGTCATCGGCACCGGCGCCTCGGCCGTGCAGTTCGTGCCGAGAATCCAGCCGCAGGTCGAGCAGCTGACCGTCTTCCAGCGCACCGCGCAGTGGGTGCTGCCGAAGCTCGACCGCAACGTCAGCGCGTTCGAGCAGTCGCTCTACCGCCGCGTGCCCCTGACGCAGCGGGCACTGCGCGAAACGATGTACTACACGTTCGAGCTGGCCGGCTTCGCCGAGCGCAACCCGCGCGCGATGGGCGGCTTCCAGCGGATCGCGCGGCGGCACCTGGAGCGCTCGGTGGAGGACCCGGCGCTGCGCGCCGCGCTGATGCCCGACCACACGCTCGGGTGCAAGCGGATCCTCTTCTCGAACGAGTGGTACCGCGCGCTCACTCGGCCGAACGTCGAGCTGGTGCCGCACGCGGTGACGGAGGTGCGGGCGGGCGGCCTCGTCGGTGCCGACGGCGCCGAGCGCGCGGCCGACACGCTGATCCTCGGGACCGGCTTCGGGATCACCGAGATGCCGATCGCCGCGCGCGTGCGCGGGCGCGACGGGCGCACGCTCGACGAGTGCTGGGACGGCAGCCCGACCGGCCACCTCGGGACGCTCGTCAGCGGCTATCCGAACTTCTTCATGGTGCTCGGCCCGAACGTCGGCAACGGCCACACGTCCGCGACGGTGATCATCGAGATGCAGGTGCAGTTCGCGATCGACACGCTGAAGGCGATGGAGCGCGACGGGCTCGCGAGCGCCGACGTGCGCCCCGAGGTGCAGGACGCGTTCAACGTCGAGATCCAGCGGCGCCTGCAGGGCACCGTCTGGAACGCCGGCGGCTGCCGCAGCTACTACCTCGACCGCAACGGCAGAAACAGCACGATCTTCCCGGGATCGACGCTGGAGCTGCGGCGGCGGATGCGCTTCGCGCCCGCGGACTACGCGCTTGTGACGTCGCCCGCAGGCAGGCCGCTTGCGGCTGCCGCAGGGCGAAACGCGGCTTGACCGCGCCGCGCCGCCGCATCCGCGACAATCGCCGTGTGAGCGACTCCTACGCAGCCGCCGGCGTCGACATCGCGGAGGCGGACGAGGGCGTTCGGGCGCTCGTCGAGGTGCTGAGGACGATCGACCCGGGGCGGCCCTCGGCGTCGGTGCTCGGCTCCGGCCACTACGCGAACGTGCTGCGCGTCGCGCCGAACCTGGGGATCGCGGTGTGCGCCGACGGCGTCGGCTCGAAGGTGATCGTCGCCGAGCAGACCGGCCGCTACGACACGGTCGGGATCGACTGCATCGCGATGAACGTCAACGACGTCATCTGCGTCGGCGCGGAGCCGCTGGCGGTGCTCGACTACCTCGCCGTCGAGCAGGCCGACCCGGCCGTGCTGCGCGACATCGCGCTCGGCCTCAAGCGCGGCGCCGAGGAGGCGGGCGTCGAGATCCCCGGCGGCGAGCTGGCGCAGCTGCCCGAGCTGATCAAGGGCCACCCGTCGCCGAACGGCTTCGACCTCACCGGCGCCTGCTTCGGCACCGTCGCGCTCGACGCGATCGTCACCGGCGAGGCGATCGCGCCCGGCGACGCGCTGATCGGCCTGCCGGCGAGCGGGGTGCACTCGAACGGCCTCACGCTTGCGCGGCGCGCGCTGCTGGAGGACGGCGGGCTCGCCTACGACGACCGGCCCGACGAGCTGGGCGGCGCGTCCGTCGCCGACGTGCTGCTCGAGCCGACGGTCCTGTACGTGCGCGCGGTGCTGGAGCTGCTGCGCGGCGAGGTGCCGGTGCACGGGCTCGCGCACATCACCGGCGGCGGCGTGCTGAACCTGCTGCGGCTCGGCTCGGGCGTCGGCTACGAGATCTCCGACCCGCTGCCGGCGTCGCCCGTCTTCGAGCTGATCGCGCGCTGCGGATCCGTCGCGCCCGCCGAGATGCAGAAGGTCTTCAACATGGGCTGCGGCTTCGTCGCGACCGTCCCGGATGCGGCCGCCGACGCCGCGATCGCGCAGCTCTCCGCGCGCCACCCCGGCACCGCGCGCATCGGCCGGGTCACCGCCGACGCCGGGCGCGTAGCGCTGCCGAAGCTCGGCCTCGCGGGCGACGCCGCGGGCCTCGCGCCCGCCTCGTAGACGCGCCCGGGCGCGCAGGACTCCCCGCCTCCTCGTCGTACACCGGAAGCTGGAGGTCGCCCGGCCTCCGCGTCCGTCACCCAGGAGGATTCATGAGCAGCGTGGAGTTCGTCGTCGTCGAGGAGCCGGAACCGCGCGGCATGCCCGCATTCGTCGCCGAGACGATCGGCACGTTCCTGCTCGTCCTGTTCATCTGCGGCTTCATCTCGGTCTCGTCAGCCGGCGGGTTCGACCTCGCCGGGCTCGCACTCGCGCACGCGTTCGTGCTGATGGTGCTGGTCTTCTCGCTCGGCGGCACGTCCGGCGCGCACTTCAACCCGGCGGTGACGTTCGCGCTGTGGTCCCTGAAGAAGATCTCGACGCCCAACGCGATCGCCTACGTCGTCTGCCAGTGCATCGGCGCCGTCCTCGGCGCGCTCGTCGTGCTGCTGCTGTTCAAGGACGTCGGCGACGGCGTCAACTACGGCGCGACCGCGATCAACGGGGAGATCCTCCACAACGGCTCCGTGTGGCTCGGCCTGCTCGCCGAGGCGCTCGGGACGTTCCTGCTGATGTGGGCGATCATGGGCCTCGCCGTCAACCCGGCCGGCGACGCGCCGCTGGCGGCGGTCGGCATCGGCGCGGCGCTCGGCGTCGCGGTGATGATCTTCGGCCCGGCGACGGGCGCCGGCCTCAACCCCGCCCGCTGGCTCGGGCCGGCGGTCGCGTCCGGCAGATTCGACGACTTCTGGATCTACATCATCGGACCGATGATCGGAGCGCTCGCCGCCGCGCTCAAGTACCGCTTCTTCGTGCTCGACCCGCGCTGGCTGCCGGCGCAGAAGCCGCAGGACGAGCTGCCGGGCTAGCGCTCGGCGGATATCGCACAAGGTTGCTCAGACGGCGCCCTACGGGGCGCCGTCGACGTTTCCGAGGAGGCGCACGCGGGCGCGGCTGCCGTCGGGCTTCGAGCGGCCGCTCACCGTCAGTCTGCGCCCGTGGATGCCGGCGAAGCGGCCGGTCCCCGCATGGATGGCCGCGGTGCCGCGCAGGGCGGGCATCGGTCTGCCGTCGATCACCGCGACGGCGAGCGCGCGGCCGACGATCGTCCCGCCCTCGACCGTGGCGGTGAAGTCCACGAACACGCCCTTCGAGGTGATTCTCACCTCGGCCGCCATCGTCCCTTCGTACGTGCCGGTGACGGTGCCCTGCTGGAAGTAGTGCGCGAGGCCGTCGCGGTCGGTCAGCGTCAGCTCTGCGCGCTCGTCGATCGGCGTGCCCTGCGGTGCGGGAGCAGGCCGGGTCGCCGCGCGCCGCGTCATGGCGTCGGGCGCGGGTCGCGGCGGGGCGGGATCGGGTTCCGGGGACGCGGCGGGGTCGGCGGGCGGTGCGGGCGGGTCGGCGGGCGTCCGCGGCGGCGGGCGCCGTGTCGTCGCGGACGTGCGGGTGGCGGCGGAAGGCGGGACGGGCTTCGCCGCCGTCGTGGCCGGGGCCACCTGCGCGGTCGTGCCCGGCACGGGAGCGGACGCGGCCGTCGCCCCGCCGACGGGGCCGCCCGTCGTCCCGCCACCGCACGCCGAGACGGCGAGCGTCAGCGCGGCCAGGAGCGACGCGCAGGTGCGCGGAGGGAGCGGCTGCGAGACCACCTCCCCAGCGTATACCGAGATCAGGTGCGTTGCCGACCGTTCGGTCGGTTGCGAGCTGGCGTCGCTGCTAGAGCTCGATCGCCGACTCGCGCAGCGCGATCGCGACGGCGTGCGCGCGGCTCGAGGCCTCGAGCTTGCGCATCACGTTGCGCATGTGCGTGCGGACCGTGTGCGGGCTGAGCGAGAGCGCCTCCGCGGTGGCCTCGGTCGAGCCGCCGTCGGCGACGAGCGCGAGGACGCGCAGCTCGGAGCTGGAGAGCGTCGAGGTGCGGCGCTGAGCGGGGGGAAGCGGGAGCGGCTGCGCAGGGGCGGGGGCGGGCGGCGGCGCGAGCACGTCGTCGTCGCGCTCCTCGAACCACAGGCCCCCGGTGGCGACCGAGCGCAGCGCCTCGGCCAGCTCGGCGATCGAGCGGCGCTTGGCGACGAGGCCGGCGGCGCCCGAGTGGACCGCGGCTGCCGAGCTCTCGTAGTCGCCTTCGTCGGCGTACAGCACGACGGCGCTGCGGAGGCCTCTGCGCACGAGCCGGCGCACGAGCGCGATCCCCTCGACGTCCGGCAGGCCGGCGGCCACCAGCGCGATGTCCGGCTCGTGGCGGGCGATCAGCGCCTCGCCGCCGGCGCCCGTCGAGGCGCCGCCGAGCACGGTGAGGCCCTCGGGCTGGAGCAGCAGCGAAAGCCCTTCGCGCACGGGCGGGTGCGGATCGACGATCACGACGCTGAACGTCATCGGCTCGACGCCGGCGCCGGCGCCGGCGTACAGGGGCGGAGCGACAGGCGCCGCAGCGCTCAGGTCGTGAGCGAGCATTGACACAGATGCGCTCTTTCGTCGTGTGGTCGTCAACTCATTCGCACGTAGCCGAGAGCTTCAGAATTTCCCCGCAAATTGCGGGAAACTCTGTCGGACGAATTTCCCTCGAGCGTCTGGATCTCGCCGTCGGGCATGACCTGCTCGACGATCCCGACGTGCTCGTCGAAGACGATCAGGTCGCCCGGCCGCGGCACGACGCCGGGACCGTTCGGAACCGCGCGGCCGGCGTGCTGCGCCCACGAGTAGAGCGCGTCGACGGAGCCGAAGCCCTCGCCGTGGGCGCCGAGCGGCATGCCGGCCTGCCGCGAGACCCAGGAGACGAAGTAGGCGCACCACGGGCCGACGCCGCTGCCGGTGGTCGCGGTGCGGTACTGGGCGATGCGCGACGAGTCGTTGGAGCCGGGCGGCTGCTCGCTCTGGCCGACCTCGGCGCCGGCGATCAGCGTCATCGCGCTCCCCGGAGAGCCCGCACCCGGGGCGACGGCGGGAACCATGCCGGCGGGCATCGCGCCCTGCAGCGCGCTGGCGAAGGAGCCGGCGCCGGCTGCGGAGGCGAGCGGCGCGGACGCCGCGGAGGGGGCCGCGGCCCCGCCCACGGTCGCGGCGGTGGGCGCCGGCGGCAGGAGCGCCCGCTCGATCTGGTCGATGCGGGCGAGGGCGAGCGGGAGCGACATCACTCCCGGTCATCGGCCGATCGCGCGACGACTTGACGATTTGGACGAATGGCGGATGCGGGCGACAGGGCGGGCGGCCCGAGAGCCGCCCGCCCTGCTCCGCTCCGTCGCCTCCAGGCGGCGACGGCGATGATGATGCGGTGACTACCGCAGCAGAGAAAGGACCTGCTGCGGCGCCTGCTGGGCCTGCGAGAGCATCGCGGTGCCCGCCTGAACCAGGATCTGGTTCTTCGTGAAGTTGACCATCTCAGCGGCCATGTCCACGTCGCGGATGCGGCTCTCCGACGCGGTCAGGTTCTCCTGGTAGGTGGTCAGGTTGTTGTACGTGTGCTCGAGGCGGTTCTGGACCGCACCGAACGTGGCACGCTGCTGGGAGACGGCGTCGATCGCTCTGTCGACGTCGGCGAGGACCGTCGCGGAGGTGAGGTCGATCGTGCCGACCGCCGAGCCGAGGCTCACGGTCGAGACGGAGATGACCTCGCCGTCGTTGGCGCCGACCTGGAACGAGATCGTCTGCGCCGAGTCCAGCAGGTGGATGTTGTTGAACTGAGCCGTCGTGCCGATGCGCTCGATCTCGTTGGTGAGCTGGCTCACCTCGGAGTTGATGGCGCTTCTGTCCGACGTCGAGAGCGTGCCGTTCTGGTACTGCACGGCCAGCTCGCGGACGCGCTGGAGCATCGAGTGAACCTCGGTCAGCGAACCCTCAGCCGTCTGGACGAGCGAGATGCCGTCCTGGACGTTGCGGCCGGCCTGGTCGAGGCCGCCGATCTGACCGCGCAGCTTCTCGCTGATCGCGAGGCCGGCGGCGTCGTCCGCAGCACGGTTGATGCGGAAGCCGGAGCTCAGGCGCTCCATCGACTTCGCGACCATGCTGCTGGTGTTCACCAGATTGCGGTGAGCGTTGAACGCCTCGACGTTCGTGTTGATGCGAAGGGACATGCGTGCATCTCCTTGATGTCGTCCCGGGGCGACTCCATGTCACCCAGTCTTGACCCCGTCATCGGCATCCTGGCCGGAAGCTTGAGCGGTTTCTCCCGAGCTAGGACGCGTCGGCGCGCTGGGCCGCCGCGGCGGCGGCGCGGCGGCGGGCCGCAGCGAGGCGCTGGCTGCGCACCGCGCGCAGCTCGGCGACGACGAGGTGGCGCCAGACGGCGACGGCGCAGACCCACGCGGCGACGTAGGCGAACACGCCGCCGGCGATCGCGCGCAGCAGCGTGTCGGGCAGCGGGGCGCCAGCGCGCCACGACAGGTACGCGACCAGCAGGAAGCCGCCGAGGCCGCCCCACGCCTTCGCGCGGGCGATCTGGGCGCCGGCGCGCGGGTGGTTCGCGACGCTCATCTGATCGGCGCCCTTCCCTCTCTTGGCGCCGCCCTTCTTGGACTTCTTCTTGGCTTTCTCGTCTTTCTCGGCCATCGCGTCCTCCTACAGCTCTCCGTCGCGCGTGCGCTGACGCGCGATCCGCTCCTGCTCGAAGATGAAGCGCACGAGCTGGCTGCGGTCCTCGCGGTCGATCTGCTCGATCGCGATCCCGCGCTGCCCGTCGTCGCCGATGCGCGCGACGCGACCGCGGCCGGCGATCGGCGGCTCGTCGTCGACGGCGGCGAGTCTGAAGGCGACGGCGTCGCCGACCGAAAGCGTGTCCGGACCGGACGCCAGCAGCCCGTTGCCGCTGACGTTGACCGTCAGCGCTCTGGCCCAGTCGCCGGGCTCCTCGTCCTCGTCGAGCAGCGCGATCTCGAGCGGGCGCACAACGCGCACGCGCACGAAGTCGCGTCGCTGCACGACGTCGACGGCGCCGGCGAGCCGGAAGCGCACGAGATCGTAGGTGGCGACCGTCCCCTGTCCCTCGAGCTTCACGAGCCCGCGCGGGCCGGGGTACTCGACGGCCATCGTCTTGACCTCGCCGGGCGACAGCGGGTTGCGGGCGTCGAGCAGCAGTACGAGCACGATCTCCTCGTCGGTCACGCGCGAGACGCGCGCCTGGTACTGCAGCTGGCTCGGCAGCGTCAGCACGACGTCCTGCCGCAGCTCGGGCAGCGGCGGGGCGGGCGCAGCGGTGCCGCTGGTCGCGCTCATGGCAGCAGCTGCTCCGCGAGCGCTCGCGGGTGGGCGGGGACGATCCGCTGACCGTCGAACGCGTAGGCGATGGGCAGGCGGGTGGTGCAGGCGAGCTCCAGCGGGGCGCCGAGCTGGGGCCGCGGCTGGTCGCAGGCGAGCGCGAGCGCGGTCGGCGCGAGCGGCATCAGGCGCTCGTGGAGGCCGCGCAGCGAGGGCAGGTCGAGGTCCGCGGGAAGCACCATCAGCAGCTCGTCCAGCTCGATCGCCTCGACGCGCGCTGCGAGCGCTGCGACCTCGGAGGGGTCGGAGGGGATCGGCGGCAGGTCGAGCGCGAGCACGGCCTCGGGCGCGGCGCGCTCGATGCGCGCGCGGGCCTGGTCGAGCGTGGCGAGCGTGCGAGCGTCGCGGCCGGCGCGCTTGTAGGCCGCGCTGAGGGCGCTGGCGCAGCCGGTCGAGCCGGGGCCGGCGAAGGCGACGGCGAGGCCGCCGGCGCGGTAGGGCAGGGCCGTCGGGATGCGACGGGCGAGCGCTCGGCGGGTCGCTTCGCGGAGGTCTCCTTGCGTGAATGGCAGCTCGTGGGCCTCGGCTTCGCTGACGAGGCGCTCGGCGAAGGTAGCGCTCATGCCGGTGGCGGTCAGCTCTTGCGCGAGGGTGGGCGCCGACGCGGCCGGCTGGGCATCGAGGGGGGCGGGCTCGGGCGGCTCGGGCGGGGCTGTGAGGGCGGGCTCCGTTGAGGAGTGCGGATCTGCCCCGGTGGGGGCGGGTTGGATTCGCGGTCCTCCCTCGAAGACCGGTTCTGGGAGCGCGGGCGGCATCGAGTCGCCGACGGGGGGCGCGAACGCGGCGGCGGTGACGATCGGGTCTGCGGAGGTCTCGGCGTCGGCGAGCAGCTCGGCGAACGACTCGGGCGTCAGGGCCTCGTCGTCCTCGGGCGTCTCGTCGTACAGGTCCACGCGCGGGTGCCCGGCGCGCGCCTCGACCTCGACGAAGCGCTGCTGGAAGAAGCCGCCGACGCCGCCCATGAGGCCGTCGCGCTGGCGGATCACGACGGCGTCGGGACCGAGCTGCTCGCGGATCTGCGGCAGCAGCTCCTCGAGCGTCTTGCCGCGGAACGTCTTGACGTCGCCGACCGGCGCGGTGATCGCGGTCTCGTCCAGGCTCGTCGTGCTCATCCGTCGATCACTCCAATCGTCTCTACGCTGATGCCGGGTGCGATCTCGTTGTAGGAGCAGACCGCGAGCTGCGGAATCGCCTGCTCCACCAGCCGCCGCAGGTGGCGGCGCACGCGCGCCGAGCACAGCAGGACCGGCCTGCTGCCCCGTGCGACGCCGTGCTCCAGCTGTGTTCGGAGTGCGGTGACCAAAGCCTGCGCGCGGGCGGGCTCCATCGCGAGGTACTCGCCGTCGGTCGTCTGGGCGATCGCGGCGGCGACCTCCTGCTCGACGGCCGGGTCGAGCGCGATCGCGCGCAGCCGCTGCTCCGAGTCGACGTGCGGCGCGGTGATCGTGCGGCCGAGCGCCTGGCGCGCGTACTCGGCCAGCAGCGACGGATCGCGCGTGACGCGGGCCTTGTCGCCGACGGCCTCGACGATCGCGCCGAGGTCGCGGATCGAGACGCCCTCGGCCAGCAGCGCCTGCAGCACGCGCTGCAGCTCGCCGAGCGTGAGCACGTCGGGCACGACCTCCTCGACGACGGCGGCGTTGGACTCCTTCAGCTGCTCAAGCAGCTGTCTGACGTCCTGGCGCGAGAGCAGGTCGGCGGCGTGCGCGCGGATCGTCTCCGTCAGGTGCGTGACGATCACCGACTCGCCGTCGACGACGGTGAAGCCGAGCGCCTCCGCCTCCGCGCGCTGCGAGTCGTTGACCCACGTCGCCGGGAGCCCGAAGGCCGGCTCGGTCGTCGGCACGCCGCCCGGCAGCTGGCCGAACGCGTCGCCGGGGTCCATCGCAAGCTGGTGGCCGGCCATCAGCCGGCCGCGCGCGACCTCCATGCCGCGCACCTTCAAGACGTACTCGTGCGAGTCGAGCCCCAGCTCGTCGTGGATGCGGACGGGCGGGATCACCATGCCGAGGTCGGACGCGACCTGGCGGCGGATCACCGACACGCGCGACAGCAGCGTGCCGCCGGCGCCCGCGTCGACGAGCGGCACGAGCCCGAAGCCGATCGCCAGCTCGAGCGGGTCGAGCGGGAGCGCCTCCAGCGCGGCGTCGCGCGGCGTCGGGACCGCAGTGCCCTCGGCGTCGGCCTGCGCGGCCGCGGCGATCGCCGCGTCCTCGAGCGCGAGCGGCCCGCCGTCGCGCATCGCCCAGCCGAGCGCGAGGAAGCCGGCGCCGATGAAGAGGAACGGGAGCTTCGGCAGGCCCGGCACGAGCGCGAACGCGCAGATGACGGCGCCCGCGACCATCGGTGCCTTGCGCTGGCCGATGATCTGGGTCGCGATGTCCGAGCCGAGGTCGGTGTCGGACGCCGCGCGCGTGACGATGATGCCGGTCGCGACGGAGATCAGCAGCGCCGGGATCTGCGCCGCGAGGCCGTCGCCGACGGTGAGGAGGGAGAAGTGCTGGATCGCCTCGCCGAAGGGCATGCCCTGCTGCATGACGCCGACGACGATCCCGCCGATCAGGTTGATCAGCACGATCAGCACGGCCGCCATCGCGTCGCCCTTGACGAACTTCGAGGCGCCGTCCATCGCGCCGTAGAAGTCCGCCTCGCGCGAGATCTCGGTGCGGCGGTTGCGCGCCTCCTCGTCGGTGATGAGGCCGGCGTTGAGGTCGGCGTCGATCGCCATCTGCTTGCCCGGCATCGCGTCGAGCGTGAAGCGCGCGCCGACCTCGGCGACGCGCCCGGCGCCGTTCGTGACGACGACGAACTGGATCACGATCAGGATCAGGAAGATCACGAGGCCGACGACGACGTTGCCGCCGACGACGAAGTGGCCGAAGGCGGCGACGACGTCGCCCGCGTCGCCCTTGGTGAGGATCAGGCGCGTGACCGAGACGTTGATCGCCAGCCGGAACATCGTCGTCAGCAGCAGCAGCGACGGGAACGAGGCGAAGTCGAGCGCGCGGTTGAGGTAGAGCGTCGCGACGACGATCGCGAGCCCGATCGAGATGTTGAGCGTGATGAAGAGATCGAGCAGCGCCGCCGGCAGCGGGATGACGAGCATCGTCACGATCAGGACGACGCCGACCGCGGCGAGCAGGTCGGTGTGGCCCATCAGCTTGCGCAGCAGCGGGGCGGCTCCGGGGCCGGTGCCGGTACCCGAGCCGTTGCCGGCGGGCGGCTTGGCGGCGATCGCGCTCATCAGGCGGTCCTCCTCTTGGCGACCCGGTAGACGTAGGCGAGCACCTGCGCGACCGCCTGGTAGAGCTCCTCGGGCACGATCTGGCCGATCTCGATCGACGCGTGCAGCGAGCGCGCGAGCGGTCTGTCCTCGATCACGGGGACGCCGTGCTCTTCGGCGAGTCTGCGGATCTGCAGCGCGATCAGGTCCTGGCCCTTCGCGACGCACTCGGGCGCCGGGCGCGTGCCGTCGTACTTCAGAGCGACGGCGAAGTGGGTCGGGTTCACGACGACGACGTCGGCCTGCGGGACGGCCGCCATCATGCGGGCGCGGGCGGCCTGCAGCTGGCGGCGGCGCAGCGCGCCCTTGACCTCGGCCGGGAGCGAGTGCTGCTTCATCTCCTCTCTCAGCTCCTCCTTGCTCATGCGGAGGGACTTCTCGGTTCTCCAGCGCTGGTAGCCGTAGTCGATCGCGCCGATCACGAGGTAGGCGATCGCCGCGCGCTGGGCGAGCGCGAAGACGAGCTTCGACAGCATCGCGCCGATCGCGGCCGGCGAGGAGCCGACGGTGGCGGTCAGCTCGGTCAGGCGCGGGATCAGCGCCATCGCGACGATCACGCCGACGACGCCGACCTTCGCGAGCGACTTCCCGGTCTCGAAGATGATTCTCGTCCCGAAGATGTTTCTCGCGCCGGTCATCGGGTTGAGGCGTCTCGGGTCCGGTCTGAGCGCGTGCGTGGCGGGTCTGATGCCGGACTGCGCGACGTTCGCGAGCACGCCCGCGACGAGGCAGACGGCGGCGATCGGCCCGACGCCGAGCAGGAAGCTCATCATCGTGGCGCTGAACAGCGCGCCGAGGCCGGCGGCGCTCGTCAGCTCCTGCGGGTGGGCGACGTTCGCGAGCCCGGCGCGCAGCGCGTCCTCGGCGACGCCGACGGTGTGCGGCGCCAGCAGCGAGATCGCGAGCAGCGCCGCGATCAGGACGAGGGCGCCGTTGAGGTCGGTGCTCTTGGCGACCTGGCCTCTCTTGCGCGCGTCCTCCTTGCGCTTGGGTGTTGCTCTCTCGGTCTTGTCGTCGGCCATGGCGTTACGCCAACTTGATGGTCTGGAGCGCCTGCGCGACGCTCAGCTGCAGCTGGTCGGAGATCCAGCCGGACACGAAGGGCAGGGACGCGCCGACGACCAGCAGGCCGACGACGATCTTCACCGGGAAGCCGACGGCGAAGACGTTCAGCTGCGGCACGACGCGCGTCACGACGCCGAACGCGACGTCCGTGATCACGCACGCGATCAGCACCGGCGCGGCGACCTCGAGCGCCGACGAGAAGATCGTCGTGAACGTCGCGACGACGCCGGCCGCGAGCGAGGCGATGTCGGGCGCGGCCATCAGCGGGACGAGGTCGAACGTGCGCGCGAGCCCGCCGACGACCCAGCTCGTCCCGTCGATCGCGACGAAGACGGCGAGCGCGACGAGCCCGTAGACCTGCGTGAGGACCGCCGACTGGTTGCCGCTGAGCGGGTCGACGGTCGCGCCGAAGGAGAAGCCGACGAGCATGTCGAGCAGCGCGCCGGCGCTCGACACCGCCGCGAACAGCAGCGAGATCGAGAGCGCGAAGGCGAGCCCCACGAGCAGCTCCTTCATGACCAGCCCGAACAGCTCGAGCACGTCGTTGGGGACGTGCTGGCCGTGCATCGCGAGCGGCGTGAGGCCGATCGCCAGGCCGCACGCGACGACCGTGCGCACGCGCACGGGGACCTGTCTGGAGCTGAACATCGGGGCGAGCACGAACAGCGGGCTGACGCGCGCGAGCACGAGGATGAAGCCGGCGCTCTGGGCGCCGCCGAACTGCGCGAGCAGCTGGTTCACCGGGCTCATCCGCCGCCCACCAGTGCCGGGATCGAGCGGTACAGCTCCTCGGTGTAGCCGAGCAGCTGGCCGAGCATCCACGGGCCGGCGACGACGATCACGACCGCGACGCCGGCGATCTTCGGGATGAACGACAGCGACTGCTCCTGGATCTGCGTGACGGCCTGGAAGACCGACACGATCAGGCCGATCGCGAGGCCCACGAGCAGCAGCGGGCCGGCGACCTTCATCGCCAGCTCCATCGCCTGCTGCGCGAGGTGGACGACGGTGTCCTGGTCCATGGCTAGTTGAAGCTCCGGACGAGGCTCTCGGTGACCAGGCCCCAGCCGTCGACCAGCACGAACAGCAGGATCTTGAACGGCAGCGAGATGAAGACGGGCGGCAGCATGATCATGCCCATCGACATCAGCGTGCTCGCCACGATCAGGTCGATCACGAGGAACGGCAGGAAGATCAGGAAGCCGATCTGGAACGCCGTCTTCAGCTCGCTGATGATGAACGCGGGGATCAGGACGGTCGTCGGGATGTCGGCGCGCGTTCTCGGCTGCTCTCTCGTCTTCGACAGGCGCACGAAGAGGGCCAGGTCGCCGTCGCGCGTCTGTCTGAACATGAAGGCGCGCAGCGGCTCCTCGGCGCGTCTGATCGCCTGCGCCGTGTCGATTCTGTGCGCCTGGAGGGGATCCCAGGCGACGTCCTTGATCGTGTTGAAGGTCGGCGCCATCACGAACAGCGTCAGGAACAGGGCGATGCCGACGAGCACCTGGTTCGGCGGCGCCGTCGGCGTGCCGATCGCGGTGCGGATGAAGCCGAGGACGATCAGGATGCGCGTGAAGCCGGTGACGGTGAAGAGCAGCGCCGGGATCAGCGTGAGCCCGCCGACCAGCAGCAGGATCTGAACCGCGCTGCCGCCGTCGCCTCTCACGAGCGGACCGTCCAGGAGCGCAGCGTGTCGAGCGGGTTTCTCGGGGCGGGCAGGGCGAGCTTCGGGCGGGCCGGGGGGGCCGCCGGCCTGGGCAGCGCGAGGCGCTTGCGCTCGCGTGGCACGACCACGTCGTCGTGCGGCAGGATCAGCATTCCGTCGTCGTCGACCAGGCCGGCCTCGCGGGCCTCCTGCTCGGTGTAGGTGCGGATCGGGACGACGCCGTTCTCGGCGACGCCCAGCAGCACGAGGTCGGTGCCGGCGCGCACGAGGTTGACCGAGCGGCCGGAGCCGAGCGGGACGGACGCGAGCG
This sequence comes from uncultured Actinomycetes bacterium, assembly GCA_963812435.1. Classification (GTDB taxonomy): domain Bacteria; phylum Actinomycetota; class Thermoleophilia; order Solirubrobacterales; family Solirubrobacteraceae; genus Conexibacter. Next base: position 556,509 of record CAWEUZ010000002.1, on the reverse strand, counting down.
TCGCGAGGCCGGAGCCGGTCGCGCGCGGCGCGCGACTCGCCTTGACCTGCTTGAGGACCCACGCGACGCCGTAGATGACGCCGATCACGATCGCCAGCCCAACAATCGTGCGGACGATGGAGCCGCCCCCGCCGATGTGCTTGGCGCCCGGATCGCTCGCACCCGTGAGGTCGACGGGCGTCGACTCGTCGCTCGAGGCGACTCTGGCGCTCGCGGCAAGCGCGCGCGCAGGGGTGGTGGCGAGCAGCAGCGCGACGGCAGCGACCGTCGCGGCCACCCGTGAGGGAAGGGAAGCCTTGGGCATTTCAGGGCGACTCCGAGGGATGAGTCGTCCCGGTAGTCGGCAGGGGGCGGGCGGGCTTTAGCGCAGTTCGCGGCGAGACCCGCCGAGGGCGGGCGCACCGCGGGCGCACCACGTCTATCCTCGCCGGCGATGACCTACACGAGCGACGAGGGACGCAGAGAGCTGCTGGGGGCGACGGCCGAGGCGGCGGAGACGATCGGCGTCGCGCTGGCGGGGCTCGGAGCGGCGTACGAGCTGGTCGACGACGACACCGCCGACCGGCTGGAGAGCGAGCTGTTCGGGCCGGTGCAGGCGGCGTACGGGCGGGCGAAGCGCAGCCACGCGGAGTTCGCGGCGCGGGTCGGGCTCGACGCGCACGCGTTCGGCGTCGCGGAGCTGGCGCCGGGTGCGCTGCCGCTGGACGCGAGCGGCCACGTCGAGCAGGCGCTCGAGGCGATCGAGCACGCCGACGACATCCTCAGCGAGCTGCAGGACTCGATGCTGCCCGTCGAGGTCGGCGACCCCGAGCTGCGCGCCGCGATCGCCGACGTCCGCACCCGCGTCGGCGAGGTGCCGGGCAGAGCGGCCGAGCTGCTGCGGACGCTCGGGCGCTGAGCGCCAACGCGAAGTCACAGCTTCGTGCTGTAGACAACCTCGCAGTGACCCTGGAGGCTTGATCGCATGATCACCGCATTCAACGATTGGGCGTTCGCGCGAGGCTTTCGAGACGGCTTGCGCAGCATCGTCACCGGGCGGTGCGAGGTGCCGCATTACATCGTTCGGCGCGAGGTTGGCTCGCCGGTCACCGACCGCCTTGTTCGCCACAGCGACATGCAGACGTTCGGCGCGGACGTTCGCCGAGGGCAGCAGGATGTCATCCGCGGGTGAGCAGGCGGCCGACGCAAGAGACACGAGCCTGCAACACCACGACCCGAACGTGATCGAGCGTGGCAGGGCCGGTCGGCGTCATCCCGGCGCGAGGCTCGATGTCGGGCTCCGCCAGTCCACCTACACATCGCCGCTGCCGTCTCCAGACGACCTCGACCGGTACGTCGCTCTCGTGCCGGATGCCGCCGAGCGCCTCCTCTCCGCGGGAGAGCGTGAGCAAGCACACCGCCATCGCGTCGAGAGCGAGCTCGTGGCTACCGACGCCGACACCATGCCGCGGTACTTCGCTGGCCAGCGCCGCGCCCACATCAGTGGGCTGGTTCTCGGGCTCTCGTACCTCGCGGCGATGGTGCTCGCGATCCTCGCGGGCTACCCGCTCGCTGGCGTGGGCGGAGCGACATTCGGGATCGCGGCGGTCATCTGGGCGATCCGCCGCGACCCGTCGACGCCGGCTCCGGAGAGCTGAGCGTCAGCCGAGCTGGCCGGCTCTGTAGCCGCGGTGCTTGGCAATGCGGGCCAGCCGGGGCATCAAGAGCCGCTGGAGGAAGCGCGGCGGAGCCGGCGGGAAGCTCATCTCGACCATGTCGCCGTAGGCCTCCAGCATCACCGCGCCCTGCAGCCACCCCTTGACGCCCTTCGGGATCCCGAGCTTCGTGATGCCGCCGGCGCGACCGAGCGCGGCGGCGTCGGAGAGGAAGCCCTGGAGCCCGGGGTCGGGCGGGGTCGCGATGCAGCGCGAGTGCGCGACGACGCTGCCGCGGTTGCGGTACGCGTGGCGCGTCCCGGCCGGCACGACGACCGTCTCGCCCGGGCCGGCGCCGACCCACTTGCGGCCGGCGAGGAACTGCATCTGCCCCTCCACGACCGTGAAGCGCTCCTCCATCCGCGGGTGCACGTGCGGCGGCACGCCGCCGCCCGGGTCGACCCACATCTCGCACAGGACGGCGGGGTTGCCGTGCTCGTCGGTCGTGTCCTCGAACCGCAGGCGGTGTCTGAAGACGGGGTCCTCGAAGATCTTCGGGTCTGCGCTGACGCTCATGTCGGCCTCCTCGCGCGTGGCGGTAACCTAGTGCTCGTTAGGCACAGTACCTAGGGAGCGTTAGGTTTGTCGAAGTCGGAGGTCCGCGCGGCGACGCCGCGCAGACGGCTGTCCGCGGCCGCGCGCCGCGAGGTGATCGAGCTGGCGGCGACGGAGGTGTTCGCGGAGCACGGCTACGCGGGCGCCTCTATCGACGAGATCGCGCGCCGCTCGGGCGTCTCGCCGCCGGTCGTCTACGACCACTTCGTCTCCAAGCTCGACCTCTTCACGCGCCTGCTGGAGCGCACGCGCGACGAGCTGCTGGCGATCTGGCTCGCGGAGCTTGGCGGCGACGACCCCACCGAGCAGCGGATGCGGCGATCGTTCAACGCCTGGGCGGGCTACGTCGAGCAGAACCGCTTCGCGGCCCGCATGTACTTCCAGGAGTCGACCGGCGACCCCGAGGCGCGCACGGCGCACCGTGCGATCCAGGCGCAGGGCCGCGCCGCGCTCGGCGCGATCCTGGGTGCCGAGCAAGGCGCCGAGCGGATCGCTGGATCGCTGGACCCCGAGGCGCTGGAGCTCGCCGCCGAGGCGATCCGCGCCGGCTTCGCCGGGCTCGCGATCTGGTGGGACGAGCACCCGCACGTGCCGCGCGAGCAGATCGTCCAGACGGCGATCAACGTGCTGTGGATCGGCTTCGAGCGGCTGCAGTCGGGCGACGCCTGAGCGGCACAGGGCGCATCATGCGCGCATGAGCGGCTGGCTGGAGCTGGAGCGGGACGGTGTGCGGCTCTCCTGCCGCGACTTCGGCGGCGACGGGCCGGCGGTGCTGCTGCTGCACGGGCTCGCGGGCCATGCGGGCGAGTGGGAGCAGACGGCGGCGTGGCTGGCGTCGCGCCATCGCGTGCTCGCGCTCGACGCACGCGGCCACGGACGCAGCGAGCGGCGTCCGCACGACGTCTCGCGCGCGGCGCACGTGACGGACGTCGCGTACGTCATCGAGCGGCTGCAGCTCGGCTCGGTCGCTCTCGTCGGCCAGTCGCTCGGCGGCCACGCCGCGCTGCTCGTCGCGGCCGAGCACCCGCGGCTCGTGCGCGCGCTCGTCGTCGCGGAGGCGAGTCCGCTCGCACCCGACGACCCGGCGCCCTTCGCGGCCGACGTGGGCGCCTCGCTGGCAAGCTGGCCGGCCCCGTTCGCATCCCAGGAGGCGGCGGTCGCCTACTTCGCGGACAAGGGCTGGTCTGCGAACGCCGCCGCGGCCTGGGCCGAGGGCCTCGAACGACGCGACGACGGCCTACGTCCGCGCTTCGACGCCGACGTGATGGAGCGCACCCTGCGCGAGGCCATGGCCCGCGAGCTGTGGGAGGAGTGGGAGCGGATCCGCTGCCCCACGCTCGTCGTGCGCGGCGCGAACGGGACACTGCCCATGGAGGTCGCGCGGGAGATGGCCGAGAGGCTGCCCGGCACGCGCGTCGTGGAGCTGGCCGACGCGGGCCACGATCTGCACCTGGACCAGCCGGACGCGTGGCGAGAGGCGCTGGCCGGCTTTCTGACGGAGGCGGTCGCTTGAGCGGCCGACGCGCGCTCCTGTTCGACCTCGACGACACGCTCGTGGTCGAGGAGCCGGCGGCGGCTGCGGCGTTCGCGGCGACGGCGCAGTGGGCCGCCTCGCAGTGCGGTGTGGACGCCGCCGCACTGGCCGTCGCGGCGCGCGCCCGCGCGCGGGACCTGTGGTACGCGACGCCAGCGCATCCGCACTGCCTGCGCGTCGGGATCAGCTCGTGGGAGGGTCTGTGGTGCCGCTTCGAGGGCGAGGACGCCGACACGAGCTGGCTGTGCAGCTGGTCCCCGACCTACCGCCGGGAGACATGGCGGCTGGCGCTCGCCGAGCAGGACGTCGAGGACGCCCCGCTGGCGGAGCAGCTCGGCGAGCGGTTCGGGACGGAGCGTCGCGCGCGGCACGAGGCGTTCGGCGACGCCGCCGACGCCCTGGACGAGCTGGCGCGCGACCACACGCTCGCGCTCGTGACGAACGGAGCGTCCTGCCTGCAGCGCGAGAAGCTCGCCGCCTCCGGCCTGGGCGATCGCTTCGCCGTCGTCGTCGTGTCGGCCGAGGTCGGCGTCGGCAAGCCCGACGCAGCGATCTTCCGGCACGCGCTCGAGCGGCTCGCGTGCGACCCGAGCCAGGCCGTGATGATCGGCGACAGCCTCGCGCGCGACGTGGACGGGGCGATCGCGGCGGGCCTCGGCGCGGTGTGGGTGAACCGCTCCGGCCAGCCCCGTCCCGACGGATCCGCCGACGTCCCCGAGGTCGCGGCGCTGGCGGAGCTTCCCGCCGTGCTGCGCGACCGCCGCTAGCCCGCGACGGCCGTCTGCCCCAGCGCCTTCTCGATCGCGCCGAGCAGCCGCTCGCGCTCGAACGGCTTGACGACGAAGTCCTTCGCGCCGGCCTTGATCGCCTCCAGCACCTTCGTCTCCTGGCCGAGCGCGGAGCAGATGACGACGCACGCGGCGGGGTCGATCTCGACCAGCTCGCGCAGCGTCGCGAGGCCGTCCTTCTGCGGCATCGTGATGTCCAGCGTCACGAGCTCGGGTGCCAGCTCGCGATACGCGACGAGCGCGGCGTCGCCGTCGCCCGCCTCGCCGACCACCTCGTGGCCGCCGGCGGTGAGCGCATCGGTCAGGACCTTGCGCATGAACGCTGCGTCGTCGACGACGAGCACGCGTGCCATCTAGATCACCTTCTCTCTGTCAGATTGGGTTCGCCCTGCAACTTCCTCCAAGCGCAGCGCCCACTCGCCCTCGTCGGTGAGGACCAGTCGGCCGCTCGCGAAGCGCAGGCCGTTCACGTACAGGTCGACGGGGTCGTCGGCCTTGCGGTCAAGCTCCAGCACGGCGCCCGGCGGCAGCTGCGGCGCCTCGCCGAGCGAGACGCGCGTGCGCCCCAGCTCGGCCCACACGCGCACGCGGATGTCACGCAGCGCCTCGTCGAGGCGGCGCTCCCCGCCCGGCTCGGCGCGGGCGGCGATGCCCAGCGCGGCCAGGCCGGCCCCGCCGCTCAGCTGCTCGGTCCCCTGCTCGTCGAGCGCTCGCGTCATGCGCACGACGAACGCGTTGGGGACCAGCTGCACGAGCCGGCACGGCTCGCCGAACGCGCTGAGCGTCGTGCTCACGGCGTGCGGCGTCGCCTCGAACGCGTCGCGCGCGGCGGCGGCGTCTTCGAGCAGGCGCGGCTCGGGCGGTGCGATCGCGACCGTCTCGCCGAGCACGACGCCGGTCGCGCTCGCCGCGGCGGCGAACATCTGGTTGGCGGCCTCGGCGACGGCCGACAGCTCCAGCTCGCTCGGCGGCGCGTCGGCGTCGCCCGTCTCACTGCCCATCGCGGCGGCGATCAGGCGCGCCGAGCCCGCGCTCAGCAGCAGCACGTTGCCGCCCGTCACGCCGTCGATGTACTCGACGCTGACGGCGACGGCCGCGTCTCCGAAGTCGAAGCCCTCGAACGGATTCTCGTCGCGCGGCACGACGACCACGTCGCCGCGCTCGGCCGGCTCGGGGCAGATCGCGTCGAGCGCCTTCGCGACCGCCTCGGCGGTCGAGGCGCCGAGGCGCATCAGCGCGTCGCTCGCGCGGGCGGCCTCGGCCGGGCTCATGCGACCCCGCCTCCCGGCGCGGTCACCTGCACCGCGCGGCGCGTGCCGCTGCGGCCCGGCTGCGCGCGGTGGATCGGCACGTCCTCGGCGTAGATGCCGACGCCGGCGTCGGCCGGCGCACCGAGGCGCACGAGGTCGCCGGGCTCGAGCGCAAGCACCTCTTCGATCGCCAGCTCCAGGTGCGCGACCTCGGCGCGCAGCACGACGTCCGCTCCCGAGACGGCGCGCCGCACCGCGGCGGCCACGCGCGGGTCGGCGGCCTCGGCGCGCGTCTCGCGGCCGGCCAGCTCGTCGTCGACGGCGACGATCGCGCTCCACGGCACGAGCAGCGCGAGCGTCGAGGAGTGGCGGTCGATGCGCGCCTCGAACGTGAGCGTCAGGGTCGGGTCGCTGACGGCCGTCACCTGCAGGCCCTCCATGTGCGTGTCGACGTCGCGCAGGTCGAGCGTCAGGCCCGCGAGGTCCTGCCACACGAGCGACAGGTGGTGCGTGAGCATCTCGAACAGGCGCCGCGTCAGCGCCCAGTCGATCTCGCTCAGCTTGCGCGCCTTCGGCGGGCGCTCGGGGGCGCCGCCGAGCAGATGCTCGATCGTCAGCAGCACGAGCGGCAGCTCGGCCGTCAGCAGCATGCGGGTGCCGACCGGCGAGACCGCCAGCGCGCCGCCGACGGAGTCCTGCGGGAGCGCGGACTGCGCGCTCGACCACGGCAGCTGCGTCGTGTCGATGACCTCGAGCTCGAGCGGCACGCGCAGCTCGGCGGACAGGCGCGTGGCCGCGGTCGTGCAGAAGGCGTCCAGGGCGCGCACGATGCGGCGCTCGTGCTCGCTCGTGAACTTCGTCGGACGCGCGAAGTCGACGCTGCGCAGGCGACCCGTCCGGCGGCGCGCGGAAGCGCCGCCGTGGCCGGCGTCGTCGGGCAGCTCGCCCTGTTGCGCCGCCTCCACGAGGGCGGCGACCTGGTCGTTGCTGAGCAGCTCGCTCATCGGATCTCCACCAGGTCATCGGCAGGAGCGGCCGGACGCCACAGCGGGATCTCCACGCCGCCGGCCTCCTTGACCTTCACGCAGGCGTCGCCGACCTGCACGCGCACAGTGCGTCCGCGGTCGCCGCCGGTCGCGGCGGCGCGCACGGGAATGCCCATGTCGGCGAGCGCAATGCGCACGGCCGACTCGTTGCGGGCGCCGAGGTCGAGCCCGGCGACGCCGGGTCTGCCGTTGCTCGCGCCGCCGAACATCTGCGCCCCGCCGGCGAGCACGGCGATCATCCGCTCGCGCTGCGCGCCGAGGCGCTCGGTGCTCGCGAGCAGCGCCGGCACCGCGCGGTCGGCGAACTTCGCGGGGGCGCTGTAAGCGGCGTTGGCGGTCGGCAGCATCACATGGGCGAGCCCCGCGATCGCGGACTCGCGATCGAGCAGCGCGACGGCGACGCACGAGCCGAGGCCCATCGAGACGAGATCCTCCCCGGGCTCGGCCGACACGGCCAGCTCTCCCATGCGCACGACCTTCACGACCTACCGCTCCCCGGCTCCGAGGCCGATCCGGCCGAGCAGCTCCTCGACGCCGCCGACGCTCGGCAGCAGCAGGAACGAGAGCCCGCAGGAGGCCTCCTCGACCGACAGCTCGCCGTCGAGCACGAGCGCGACGTCCATCTCCCCGACGGTCGCGCTGAGGACCGACGCGACGACCGCGCCGAGCATGTCGTAGAGCACGTGCGGCGGCTGCGGCTCGAGCGTCAGGCCCGTCATCGCCGCGAGCGCGCCGACGGCGGAGGCGCCGAGGATGTTGCCGATCTCGCCGAGCGCCGAGTCGCCGAGGTCGCTGCGCGGCTCGACGCCGAGCATCTCGCAGAGGTTCGCCGCGCAGCCGTAGGAGAACAGCAGCAGGACGACCAGCTCGACGTCCCCCCGGGCACCGCCGGCGAAGCCGGTGGTCGGCATGACGACGCTGGCGACCATCGCGTCGGGCTCGCCGACGGCGTCGAGCGCGTCCGCCAGCGGCAGCGCGAGCGCGCGCGGCACGGCCAGCTCGACGGGGCGGCCGAGCATCTGCGCGAGCGCCGTGGCGGCGGTTCCCGAGCCGATCGACGCGAGCTCGCGCAGCGCGTCGAGCTGTTGCTCGTCGTAGTCGGTGATCATGGCGAGGCTCCTTCTGGTTGGCCGGGAGAGAGTGCGTCGCAGTCGACGACGAGCGCGATCCCGCCGTCGGGCAGGACCGCGCCGCCGGCTGCGGCGGCGCGCTGGCTGACGGCGCGCGGAAGGCGGCGGGTGACGAGCTCGCGCTGGCCGGCGAGCGCACTGACGGCGAGCGCGACGCGGCGACCGGCGGCGGCGTTGACGATCACGGCGTAGGCAGCGTCGCCCGTAGGTCGCCGCTCGCGCTGACCGGAGGGCGAAAGCCCGCTCTCGAGCGCGCCGGCAGCCGGGACAGCCAGCACCTCGCCGGCATCCAGCAAAGGCACCAGCTCGCCGCCCAGCGGCAGCAGCGGGGCGCCGCCGACGGTCCGCACCGGCAGCCCGTCGAGGCGCACCGTGCGCACGACGCGGTCGAGCGGGATCGCGAACGGCAGCCCGTCGACGGTCACGAGCAGCGCCGTGATCGAGGCGAGCGTCAGCGGCAGCCGCAGCTGCGCGAGCGTCCCGGAATGGTTCCCGCCCGCCACCGAGGTCACGGTGACCTCGCCGCCGAGCGCGTGCACGCGCTCGCGCACGGCGTCCATGCCGACGCCGCGGCCGGACAGCTCGGTCGTCGTGGGAGCGGTCGAGAAGCCGGACGCGAACAGCAGCTCGGCGGCGGCGGCGGGATCCAGCGCAGCGGCCTGCTCGGCGGCGAGCAGGCCGCGCTCCACCGCGGCGCGGCCGACGGCGGCCGGGTCGATCCCGCGGCCGTCGTCGCGCACCGCGACGATCACGTGGCCGCCGGCGTGGCGCGCCGCCAGCTCCAGCACGCCCGTCGGACCCTTGCCGGCGGCGATCCGCTCGGAGGGGGTCTCCAGACCGTGGTCGAGCGCGTTGCGCACGAGGTGCACGAGCGGGTCGCCGAGCGCGTCGACGACGGTGCGGTCGAGCTCCGTCTCGGCGCCCTCCAGGCGCAGGTCGACCTGCTTGCCGAGCCGCGCGGCGAGGTCGCGCACGAGCCGCGGGAAGCGCAGGAAGACCGACTCGACGGGGACCATCCGCACGCGCGTCACCGTCTCCTGCAGCGCGTGCGAGGTGCGCGCGAGCCGCTGCACCGCCTGCGTGAGCCCGGGCACCGCGTCGCCGGCCTCGGCCGCGAGCGCCTCGACCGTCGTGCGGTGCTGGACCAGCTCGCCCGTCAGATGCAGCAGCTCGTCGAGCCGCTCGGCGTCGACCCGCACGGTGGCGCCGTTGCCGTTGCCGTTCCCGCCGTTGCCGTTGCCGCTGCGACGCGACGCAGGCTCCTCCACCGGCTCGGCGGCAGCGCCGCCGGCGGCGGGCACGGCGTCCTCCCGCACCTGCACCGCGGACAGCTCGCCGACCGCGCGCGCGCTCTCGGCGAGCGCCTCCTCGTCGGAGCGCGTGGCCACCCACGCCTCGACGCGACGGCCGGCGAAGCGCTCGACCATGTCGGGCGCGGGCACGCCGCCGACCAGCTCGCCGTGCACGCGCAGCGCCTCGAACAGCATGTACGCGCGCACCGCCGGCATCTGGCAGTCGTCGTCGAGGTCCGCCACGAGGTGCAGGAGACGCTCTCCGGCGGCCGGCTCCCGCGTCAGGTCGGGCAGCGCCACGTCGCCCTCGCGCTCCAGCTCCTGCGACGGCGTGCGCTCGCGGGCCAGGGCGCGCAGGCGCTCGACCAGCTCGCCCGGGTCGAGCTGCTCGCCGTCGCCCGCGGCGATCGACTCGACGGCGCCCTCGAGCGCGTCGAGGCACGCCGACAGCACGTCGACCGCGCCGCTCGGCAGGCCGCCGCTGCGCTGGCGCAGCAGCTCGAAGACATCCTCCATCGCGTGCGTCAGCGACGCGACCGCGTCGAAGCCCATCGCCGCGCTCATGCCCTTCAGCGAGTGCGCGATGCGGAAGATCCCCTCGGCCGCGATGCGGTCGTCGGGCGCCGCCTCGATGCGCAGGATCGCGAGCCCGAGATCCTGCAGGTGCTCGCGCGACTCGGCGAGGAACGCAGGCAGGTATTCGTGCTGGTCGATCATGCCGCGACCTCCGCGACGATCGCCTCGGGCAACTCGCCGAGCGGCAGCACGATGTCGGCCAGCTGCGCCTCCTCGACGGCGCGCGGCATCCCGTAGACGGTGCAGGTCGACGCCGCCTCCACCAGCACGCGGCCGCCGCGGCGGCGCACCTGCGCCGCGCCCTCCAGGCCGTCGTTGCCCATGCCGGTGAGGACCACGAGCACGGTGCGCGCGCCGAACGCGCGCACGGCGTCGAGGATCGTGATGTCCGCGCGCGGGCGCAGGCCGCCGATCTCGGGCGCGTCGCTGAGCGCCGTCATGCCGGCGGCGTTGAGTCGCAGGTGCGAGCCGCCCGGGGCCAGCAGCGCGACGCGCGGGTCGAGCAGGTCGCCGTCGCCGGCCTCGCGCACGCGCAGGCGCGCGGCCTTGTCGAGGCGCTGCGCGAGCGGCGCGGTGAAGCCGCTCGGCAGGTGCTGGACGATCACGGTGCCGGCGCCGAGCGGCGCGGGCAGCGCCGGCACCAGCTCGCCGAGCGCGCGCGGGCCGCCCGTGGAGGCGGCGATCACGACGACGCGGCGGGACGCGGCGGCGGGCATGGCAGGCTCCCCGGCTAGGCCGGCGCGGGCGCTGTGGGGGCCGGGACGGAGGTGGCGACGGGAGCGGCGGAAGGGATGGCGGACGGCACCTCGGCGGGCGCCGGAGCCGACTCGGGCGTCAGCAGCGCGACCGCGTCGAGCAGCAGCACGAGCCGCGCGTCGCCCAGCTTTGCGACCTCGGCGACGCGTCCGTTCACGACGGCGGCCGGGACCTCCTCGACCTGCTCGGCGGCGATCCACGCGACCTCCACGACGTCGTCCACGAGCAGGCCGGCGAGCTCGCCCCCGGCCTCCGCGACGACGATCTTGGCGATCGCCGGCGGCGCCGCCGCGGACGAGGCGCCCGGGAGCGCAAGCCGCACGGCGAGGTCGTGCACGGGCAGCAGACGCCCGCGCAGGCCGATCACGCCGCGCACGCCGTCGTCGTCGGCGGCGACGGGGCGCGGCTCGACGTAGCGCACGATCTCGCGCACCTGCGCGATCGGCAGGCCGTACTGCTCGCTGCCAAGCGCGCAGACGACGAACTGGCCGGGGACGGTCATCGCAAGCCAGCTCCGCTCAGGCGGCCGCGGCCGGGTCGGAGTGGCCGGGCTCGGCGGCGGCCGCGGCAGCGGCCCCGCCGGCGCTCTCGCCGAGCACGTCGGTCACGCGCAGCGCGAACTCCTCGTCGATCACGACGACCTCGCCGCGGGCGATCGGGGTCCCGTTGACGAGCAGGTCGACCGGCTCGCCCGCGACGCGGTCGAGCACGACGATCGAGCCGGGGCGCAGCTCCAGCGTCGCGCCGACGGTCATGCGCGTGCGGCCGATCTCGACCGCCAGCTCGACCGGCACGTCGCTCAGCCGGCCCAGGTCCGCCGGGCCGCCGAACGCAGCGGCCGATCCGGCGGCGCCGGACGCAGGTCGCTCGAAGGCGGGCAGCTCCATCTCTTCACTCATCGCGGATCTCCTATTGGACGGCGACGTCGGGGAGCAGGATTTCTCTGACTCTCACGTCCGTGTGCTCGCGGATCCCTCTGAGGATCTCCGCCTTGACCTGCTTGCGGCCCTTGCGGCTGATCAGCTCGTCGCCCTTCTGGCCGGTGAGCACGTCGGTCACGACGTCGCGCACCGCGGCCTCCTGCTCGAGCGTGCCGAAGCCCTCCGGCGGCGCGGCGGCGGCGCCCTCATGGCCGCCGGCCTCGGGCGCGGTGGCCTGCGTTCTGTCGAGCACGAGCGCGAGGTTGACCTTGGCGTAGCGGCCGTCGGAGAGGTTCACGAGGAACTCCTTCGGCAGCACGTAGACGACGCCGTCGATCTTGTGATGACCCTCCGGCGGCGGCTTCGCCAGCACGAACTTCGCGGCCAAGCCGGCGACCACGAGCACCAGCAGCGGGATCAGGATCTTCTTTCTCTTCATGGGGTGTTGCCTTCCGGCAGGTTGTGGATGCGCTGGAGGACGATCTCGACGCGGCGGTTGCGCGCGCGACCCGGGGCGGAGCCGTTCGAGGCGAGCGGGTGCAGGTCGGCGTAGCCGGCGGCGGAGAAGCGTCTCGCCGGCACGCTGCGGCCGATCAGCCAGCGCACGACCGCGGACGCGCGCGCCGTCGACAGCTCCCAATTGGACTCGAACTTCGAGGTCGAGATCGGCACGTCGTCGGTGTGCCCCTCGACGACGATCGGATGGACCTTGTCGACGCCGAGCAGCGTGCCGACCTCGGCCAGCAGCGGCATGCCCTGCGCCTTCACGTCGGCGAGGCCGGAGTCGAACAGGACGTTGTCGGTCAGCAGCCGCACGACCAGCCCGCGCTGCGTGACGACCGTCTCGACCTGCGCCTTGAAGCCGTGCTCGGCGGCGTAGGAGTCGAGCATGCGCTTGAGGTGCTGCAGCTCGTCCTCCTCGCGGCGCGCGGCGAGCGACTCCTGCGCGGCGGGGCTGTTCGGCGGCTGGCCGAGCGAGGGCGTGTTGGGGATGATTCTCGGCTGCGACTGGAGCGTTCTGACGGAGACGCTGTTGCCGGTCTCCATGATCGCCTCGCCGCCGCTCATGACCTTGCCGGAGAAGGCGTCGCGCAGCGACTGCTGCAGCATCTTGACCTTCGACGTGTTGACCGACGAGATCGCGAACAGCACGACGAACAGCGCCAGCAGCAGCGTGATCATGTCGGCGTACGTGAGCAGCCAGCGCTCCTCGCTCTCGTGCCCGCCGTCGGTGTGACGGCGGCGCTTGCCGCGGGCTGCTCCGGACATGGCTACGCGGCCTCCGCGGCGGGCGTCGCCGCAACGGCGGGCGCCGCCTTGTCCGCGGCCTCGTCCTCGGCGTCCCCGCGCTGCGAGGGCGCGATGAACGAGCGCAGCTTGTCGCCGACGACGCGCGGGTTGTCGCCCGCCTGCACGGCGAGGATCCCCTCGATCGTGAGGATGCGCAGCTCGGCCTCGGCGGAGGAGAGCGCGCGCAGGCGCGCGGCGACGGGCAGGAAGATCACGTTGGCGGCGCCGACGCCGAGCAGCGTCGCGATGAACGCGGTCGAGATCGCAGGGCCGAGCGAGGACGGGTCGCTGAGGTTCTGGAGCACGTGCACGAGCCCCATCACGGTTCCGATGATCCCCATCGTCGGCGCGTAGCCGCCGGCCTTCTCGAACGCGGTCGCGCCCGCGCCGTGGCGGGTCGTCATGCCGTCGAGCTCGGCGTCGAGGATCTCGCGCACCAGCTCCGGGTCGGTGCCGTCGACGACCAGCTGCAGGCCCTTGCGAGTGAACTCGTCGTCGATCTCGGCGAGCTGAGCGTCGAGCGCCAGCAGGCCCTCGCGGCGCGCCTGCTCGGCGAGCGAGACGATCAGGTCCACACGCGCGCGCACGTCCAGCTCGGGCGGCCCGAACGCCATCTTGTACAGCGACGGGATCGTCTTCATGGTGTCCATCCCGACGCTCGAGAGCGTCGCGGCGCCGGTGCCGACGAGCACGATGATGAGCGCCGGGATGTTGAAGAACGCCATCGGCTGCGTCCCCTCCATCATGGAGGCGAACAGCAGCGCGCCGACGCCCGCGCCGATCCCAATGGCGGTTGCAGCCTTCATATCAGCCCGGGTGATCGGCGGGGGGCGGCGAACCTTCAATCGCGTGCAGCGCGGGCCGGCGCCCGTTGAGCGCGTCCGAGAGGATTCCGGCGCGCCAGACCTGGATCTCGTCGACGACGCGGTCGGGGTCCTCGCCGACGACGATCTTGGCGCCGCTGGCGAGCGTGACGACCGTGTCGGGCGTCGCCTCGACGGTCAGGATCATGTCCGGGTTGAGGTGGAACGGCTCGGCGCTGTGGCCGAGGCGGTGCAGGACGATCATGGCGTCCTCCTCTTGTCGAAGTGAGGGTGGGAGCGAGGCGGGGCAGGCGGTCCCTCAACCGCCGCCCCGCCTCATCGCTCACCGGGGTGGGGGCACCGCCTCGCCGGCCACGTGGCCGGCTGCGGCACCCCCTGTGCGGAGATCACCGCTTCAGGTTCACCAGGTCCTGCAGCATCTCGTCCGCAGTCGAGATGACACGGGAGTTCGCCTGGAACCCGCGCTGCGCGGTGATCATGGTCGTGAACTGGGTCGCGAGGTCGACGTTCGACATCTCGAGCATGCCGGCGTTCGTCTGACCGAAGCCGTTCGTGTTCGGGGTGCCGATCGTCACCGGGCCGGAGCTCGCGGAGGCGAGCCACAGCGAGCCGCCCGAGCGCTGCAGGCCGCCCTCGTTGGAGAACTTGCCGAGCGCGAGGTAGCCGGCGACGACGCGCTGGCCGAAGGTTCTCGACGCTCTGGCCTGGTCGATGTAGGAGACGCCGCCGTCCTGGCCGATCGTCACGTCGGTCGAGCCGGGCGGGATGTTGATGTAGGAGTCGGTCGTGTTCGGCGCGTACGTGAAGCCGCCGGAGCCGTCCGGCGTGGCGGTCGCGCCCGTGCCGACCAGGTAGTGGCCGTCCTGCGTCGTCAGCTGGCCGCCGGCGTTGATCGTGAAGTTGCCGGCGCGCGTGTACTGGAAGTCTCTCGGGATCGTTCTGCCGTCGCCGAGGCCGACGCGGAACCAGCCGGTCCCCTGGATGTAGACGTCGAGCGGGTTGCCCGAGGTCATCGGCGCGCCGCCGGACATCAGGTTGTCGACCGAGCCGAGCTGCACGCCGAGGCCGACCTGCAGCGCGTTCGAGCCGCCGGACGACTGGTTGGCGCCGGAGGAGCCGCGCTGCAGCTGCGCGAGCGAGTCCTGGAACGTCGTGCGGGCGGACTTGTAGCCGACCGTGTTGACGTTCGCGAGATCGTTCGCAGTCACGTCGAGCATTGTCTGGTTGACCTTCAGTCCGCTGATCGCGGAGAACATGCCTCGCATCATGGGGCCATCACTCCTTGTCGGTGCTGCGGCTTCCTCATGAGGGAGGTCCGGCCGCTGTGGGTTGTCTCAACCGTCCGCGTCATGCGATGACGGCGCTGTCGATGTTGGTGAACACCTGCTCGCGCATGTGCTCGGGATCCACCGCCGTGACGACGGTGCGCTTGGGGACGGCGACCACGAACGCGGTGCCGTCGACGAAGACGACCGACGCGCGCGAGCCCTTGCCCGCGGCGCGGTCGACGCCGTCGCCGAGCCGTTCGAGCTGCTGCTCGCTCGGCTCGATGCCACGGCGCTGGAGTCGCTCGAGCGCGTGGCGGGAGAAGGAGACGTTGTGCGTGCGAGCGAGCAGCTCGCCGAACGCGGGCCCGGTGAGGGCGCGCGCGTGGGCGGCGTCGGCGGCGCGCGCCGAACCGGTCCCGCCCACCCCGGGCGCGGCCGGCGTCGCCGGCGCGAGGCCGGGCGGAAGCAGCGCGGCGTTGGGGAGCGGCTGGCTCATCTGACCCCGGTGACGACGACCGGCGCGATGCCGGGGACGCCGTCGATCGTGAGCGTCGGGCCTCTGCTCGTGAAGGTGACCTGCTGGACGACGCCGGAGGCGGTCGAGCCGTCGACGGCTCTCGTGTAGGTGACGGTTCTGCCGATCAGGCCGACGGCCTGCTGGTCGTACTCGTTCTGCGCCGTCGCCTGCTGCGCCTGCGAGAGGTTCGTGATCTGCTCGAGGATCGAGAACTGCGTCATCTGGCCCATCTGCTCCGAGGGGTCGCTCGGGCTGAGCGGGTCCTGGTTCTGCATCTGGCCGATCAGCAGCTTCAGGAAGTCGTCCTTGCCGAGCAGGCCGGGCTGTCTTCTCTGCTGCTGGGCGGCGGGGCTCGTCGGGTTCGTGGCGTCGAGCGGGTTGATCGGCATGGGTTCGTTCTCCTTGCCGCGCTCAGGCGAGCACGTCGACGAGCGCGCCGTTGGGCAGCGCGAGCGTGGTGGTCGTGGAGGTCAGGTCGGCGTCGGTGGCGCCATCGAGCGGGGCGAGCGGATCGCTTGCGTCGCCGCGGGAGCCGCGGCCGTCGCCGTCGGCGAAGCCGTCCGCGAGCGCACGGCGGTCGCCGTTGCGGGCGGCCTGCTCGCCGGAGGCGCCGATGTCGAGCCGCAGCAGGTTGAGCCCCTGCGACTCGAGCGAGCGGCGCAGCTCGCCGCCGGCGTGCTGCAGCAGCTGCGCGGCGGTCGCGTGCTCGGCGACGACGCGCGCGACGAGGCCGTCGGCGGTCTGGCGCAGGTGCACCTCGATCCCGCCCAGCTCGCGCGGCGTGAGGCTGATGCGCGCGTGCGAGACGCCGCGGTCGGCGGAGGCGCGCAGCGTGAGCCGCACCGTCTCGACGGCCTGCTCGAGGCCGACGCCGCGAGCGGCGGTGGCGGCCGCGGGGGTGCTCGGCGCGAACGCCGACGCGCTCGGAGCGGGCGCAGCCGCGACGGGCGCGGCGGCGGGCGGCGCGCTCTGCGCCGGCGCCTGGCCGGAGCCGTCCGCGGCGTTTCCGCTCGCACCGCCGGCGGCGGAGCCGGCGACGGTCGCGGGCGACGGGATCGCCGCGGCGGTGGGGCTGGCCGCCGGCGCGGATGCGGAGACAGCCGGGCGGGCGGCCGCGGACTGGAGGACGTCCGCGAGCCGGGTCGCTCTCGCGTCGGCGGCGTCGGACGAGCCTTCCGCGGCGGGGAGGACGGGCTGCTCCGCGAGCGTCTGCGACGCGGACGCGTCGAGCGCTCTCGGTGCGGACGCGACGGGACGCAGCGGCAGCGCGCTCGCGGCGGCGGGCACGGCCGGGCCGGTCGGCATCGCGGTCGGGTCGCCGGTCGTCGCGGCGCCGAGCGGGAGCGGCTGGCCTGCGGCGCCGTTCGCGGCGGGCGCGGGCACGACCTCTCCCGGCAGTCTCGCCACGACCGCGGTCGCGACCTCCGCCGGCAGCGGCACGCCGCCGAGCAGCGCGGCGAGCGCTGCCGCCGCGGCCTGCGGCGTCGGCGTCGACCCGTCGCCGGAGGCGGCCGAGTCGTCCGTCGAGTCGCGCGGCTCGCGCTCGCCGACGGGCGTGCGCAATCTGTCGCTTCTCTGCTGGCCTTCCGCAACGGCGGTCCGGGCCTGGTCGTCGAGCACCGTCGAGAACGGTGTGCCGGGGGGCGACCCCGGAGGCTCCTTGCCATGCGGCGCGGGCGCCGATCCCGCTTTTCGCCCGCCGGCGACCGCAAGCGGATCGCCTCTGGGCGACGTCTGAACTGGCAGCTGGATCATGTGATGGAGGGGGTCGGGGTCGGAAGGGGAGCAGCCGCCGCGCCGTTCGTCGGATGCGCGCTGCGGTAGTCGTTCGCGTAGCCCATGACCTTCTGGACGTACGCCTGCGTCTCGGCGTAGGGCGGCACGCCGCCGTATCTGCTGACCGCGCCCGGGCCGGCGTTGTAGGCCGCGAGCGCCAGCGACGGGTCGCCGCCGAAGGCGTCGAGCTGCGACTTCAGGTACCGCGCGCCGCCGTCGATCGACTGCGCGGGGTCGAGCGGATTCGACACGCCCAGCGAGGCGGCGGTGCCGGGCATCAGCTGGCACAGCCCCTGCGCGCCCGCACCGCTGGTGGCGGACGGGTCGAAGCCGGACTCCTGCTGGATCAGGCCGTGCAGCAGCGCGGGGTCGAGCCCGTAGCGCTGGGCGGCCACGGTCACGAGGTCGTCGTAGGCGCTCGCACCGGTGCCGCCCGCGGCCGTCGCGTTCGCGCCGGCGGTCGCGCCGAACGGAGCGATCGCGGCCGTGGCGGTCGGCGCAGCGCCGGCTCCGGCCAGCGCGTCGGCGAAGCTCGCCCCGCCGTTCGAGGCCGCGCCGCCGCGCGCCTGCGCGATCAGCTGCTGCAGCTCGGCGATGCGCGCGACCGCGGCCTGCGGCCCGAGCGCACCCGTCGCAGTAGCGGTGTTTCGCCCTACGGCGACCGCAAGCGGATCGCCTACGGGCGACGTCACAGTCACGACGCGCTCCGGCGGTGCTGGGTCAAGGCGATCTCGTCGAGCACGGCGCCCTCGGCACGCGCGACGGCGCGCTCGTGGTCGGCGCGGCGGCGCTCCTTCAGGCGCTCCAGCGCCTGGCGCTCGCGGGCGGCCTCGCGCAGCGCGTCGCGCCGCACGCCGACCTCCGCCTCGTGGCGGTCGAGGTCGAGGCGGCCGGCCTCGCGCACCTGCTCCATCCGTTCGAGGTAGGCCTGGTGGGCGGCGAGCTCGTGCGCGCTCGCGGCGCCGTCCGTGGAGGCCGCGCGCTGCGCGGCGAACGCGCCGGCGACCTCCTCGCCCATCGCGCGCAGACGCTCGGCGCAGCCGGCCTGACGGTGCATCGCACCGGCCAGCTCCTGCTTGGCGAGATCCTCGCCACGTTCGCGCAGCGCCCGCAGGCGCTCCAGGGGAAAGCGGAACGGCGTCACCGCCCGGTAGTCGGCCGCGCGCCCGCGAACTGGAGAGGCTGGACAGACGTTCGACGGCGACCGTTATAGTCGCGGAAAGGGGATCGGCGCACGGGTGCGCCAGGGGGATCATCGATTCGCATCGCGTTCTCAGCGGGGATCGCCGAGGCTCGCGCGGCTCGGCCGCAGCGCGGGCTCATCGCGCTGGACCCGGCCGTGGCCGCATGGCTGGCGGCCGTGCCGGTCGCCGTCCTGACGCTGCTCGCGATCCTGCTGCTCGGGCCCCCGCTGGGCGACGCGCTGCTGCCGGCGCCCAGCGCCCGCTTCTTCCCGGCCGTGCTCCCCGGCGTGCGTCCGGAGCCGACCGAGCAGGCGCGGTACCTGATCGCGCTGACCGCGCCGCTGCTGCTGGCGGCGCTGACGCTGCGGCTGGCGCTCCGGCCGCCGCGGCGGCTCACGGCCGGGTCCGCCGCCGAGCTCGCGCGCGGCGTCGAGTGGCTCGCCCTCGCGGTCCTCGTCGGGTGCTTCGTCGTGCAGCGGATCCTGCCGCCGCAGGGCCGCAGAGGCGCACCGCCGATCGTCTACTTCACGCTGCCGTCGGTGGCCGCCGCCGCCGCGATCGCGGCGGGAATCGCCTTCGCCGCGCGCTCGGAGCGCGTGCGGAAGGCGTGGGTGCGCTGGACCGCCGAGTCGCGCGCCAAGCAGGTCGGCGCTCTGCTCGTCGCGCTCGCCGCGCTCGGCATCACGCTGCTGCCCGCGATCAACACCGACGGCTCGCTCGCGCACGAGGTCGAAGGCGTCATCTACCACCTGCAGTTCACGTACGACGAGTCCGTCGCGGTGCTCGCCGGCCGCTCGCCGCTCGGCGACTTCGCGACGCAGTACTCGGCGCTGTGGCCCTACGTCCTGGCGGGCGGGATGTCGATCTTCGGCGCCTCCGTCGGCGCCTTCACCGGGCTGATGACCGCGCTGATCGGCGTCACGCTGCTCGCGCTCTACGACATCGTGCGGCGCGTCACGCGCAACTCGGTCGCGACGCTGCTGCTGTTCCTGCCGCTGCTCGCGACGTGCGCGCTGAAGCTCCACGGCCCGTCCGTCAACCGCTTCTCGCTCGTGACGTACTACGGCGTGCTGCCGCTGCGCTACGCCGGGCCGTTCCTGCTCGCGTGGCTGGTCGCACGCCACCTCGACGGGCGGCGCCCGCGACGCCTGTGGCCGCTGTTCCTGTGGGGCGGCCTCGTGATCCTCAACAACACCGACTTCGGGCTCGCCGCGGTCGGCGCGACCTGCGCCGCGCTCGTGTGGGCGCAGGCGCTGCCGGACCGGCGCGCACTGCGGCGCGGCGCGCTCGAAGCGCTCGGCGGGCTGGCGGGGGCGCTTGCGATCGTGACCGTCCTGCTGCTCGCGCGCACGGGCGAGCTCCCGCACCTGGGGCTGCTCACGCGCTACGCGCATCTGTTCGTCGTCGACGGCTTCGCGATGCTGCCGATGAGACCGGTCGTCGGCTTCGCGACCGTCATCTACCTCACGCACGTGGCGGCGATCGGCGTCGCGACCGTGCGCGCCCTGCGACGCGACCCGGACCGGCTGATGACCGGGCTGCTCGCCTGGAGCGGGATCTTCGGCCTCGGCGCCGGCTCCTACTACGTCGGGCACTCGCTGTCGGAGGTGCTGCTCTACACGTTCCCCTGCTGGGGGCTGACGGTCACGCTGCTGATGGTGCTGACGCTGCGGGCGGCGGCTGCGGGTGCTCGTCGCTGGCCGTCGCCGGCGCAGCTGGCGGTGCTGTGCGGCTTCGGCCTGCTGTGCTGCTCGCTCGCGCAGACCTCGCCGCCGTGGCTGCAGGTGCAGCGGATCTCGCGCAGCGGGCTGCCGGTGTTCGCACAGCCGATCGGCCAGCAGTTCGTCGCCGCGAACGCACGGCCCGGCGAACGCGTGCTGATCATGAGCGCGCTCGGGCACCGCATCGCCCTCAACCTCGGGCTCGAGGACTACGAACGCTTCACCGGCGCCCGCTCGATCTTCACGGCCGATCAGCTCCAAGAGTCGCTCGCGGCGCTGAGAGCGGCGGGCGGGACGAAGGTCTTCGTGCTGCTGTTGGAAGCGTTCCCCGGGTTGGCGGAGGGGCTCGAACGGGACTACGAGCGGCGCGGGCAGTCACCGGAAGGGATGGCGATGTGGGTGGCGCGGTAGGCGCTCCTGCTACCCCCCGCCAGCGCCCGAGCCCGCCCGAGCCGCCGCCACCACCGCATCCCCCACCAACGCCAGGTCCCCATCGCCGATCACATACGGCGGCATCGCGTACACGAGGTCCCGGAACGGCCGCAGCCACACCCCCCCCTCGACCGCCGCAGCCGTCGCGGCAGCCACGTCGACGTCCGCGGCCAGCTGCACCACCCCCACAGCGCCCTGCACCCGCACGTCCAACACCCCCGGCAGCCCGACCGCCGGCGCCAGCCCGGCTCGCAGCCCAGACTCCACGCGCGCGACGGCCGAGCGCCACCCCCGCTCCTCCAACAGCTCCAGCGACGCCAGCGCCACCGCGCACGCCAGGGGATTCGCCATGAACGTCGGCCCGTGCATCAACACACCCGCCTCCCCGTCCGCGATCCCCCGCGCCACCCGGCCGCTGCACAGCGTCGCCGCCAGCGTCATCACGCCGCCCGTCAGCGCCTTGCCGACGCACATCACGTCGGGGGCGACGCCCGCGTGGCCAGCCGCGAACAACTCCCCGCCCGTGCGCCCGAAGCCGGTCGCGATCTCGTCGAGGATCAGCAGCACCTCGTGGCGGTCGCACAGATCGCGCAGCAGCCGCACGTACGCGGGCGAGTAGACGTGCATGCCGCCGGCCCCCTGCAGGACCGGCTCGGCGATGACGGCGGCGAGCGAGTCGGCGTGCACGGCGAACAGCTCCTCGACCGACGCCGCCCACGCAGGATCCACGTCGGCGGCCGAGAAGCCCCCTGGCGGCCGTGGCGCGAACAGCTGCTGCGGCAGCGTGCCGGCGAACAGGTGGTGCATCCCGCCGACCGGGTCGCAGACGGCCATCGCCCCGAACGTGTCGCCGTGGTAGCCGCCGCGCAGCGCCAGCAGGCGGTGCTTCTCGGGCCGCCCGCGCGAGCGCTGGTACTGCAGCGCCATCTTGATCGCGACCTCGACGCTGACCGAGCCGGAGTCGGCGAAGAAGACGTGCTCCAGCCCCTCGGGCGTCAGCTCCACCAGCCGCCGCGCCAGCTCGATCGCCGGCGCATGCGTGAGCCCGCCGAACATCACGTGCGACATGCTGCCCGCCTGCTCGGCGAGCGCGGCGTCGAGGCGCGGGTGGCGGTAGCCGTGGATCGCGCACCACCACGAGGCCATCCCGTCGATCAGCTCGCGGCCGTCGGCGAGCGTCAGCCGCACCCCTTCCGCCGACGCCACGAGCAGCGGCGCCTGCGCCGCCGGCAGCGACGCGTACGGGTGCCAGACGTGCTCGCGGTCGAACGCGAGCAGCGCGTCCGCGCGGTCGGTCACTCGTCCCGCGGCGGCGGGCGGAAGACGATTCTCTTGACTTCGGAGACGGTGCCGCCGCTGAGCCGCAGCGCGGTCTGAATCCCCTCGTTGCCGAGCTCGCCCGCGACGAGCGCGCGGCGCACTTCGTCGAGCGCGGCTCTCGCCTCCTCGTCGGCGTCGTCGCGTCCGGCCTCGAGCAGGATCATGTGGCGCGGGCGGCGCACCGCGTGCGCCATCCGCACGTAGCGCTCGCGCGCGTCGGGGCCGAGCCCGTCCGCGCCGAGCACGACCGTCTCGCCCGCCTCGAGGCGTCTGCCGACGGCCGTGTCGAGCAGCTCCAGCGCGCGCTCCTCGACCTGCTCGGCCGGCACGCGGCCCTGCAGCAGCGCGCGCACCTTGTCGAGCGACAGGTACGCGTTTCTGTCTTCGAGAACCCGCGCGGCGAAGCGATCGCGCTCCGCGGCGCTCGGGGAGACGATCAGCAGCAGGCTGCCGGGCGAGTAGCGCAGGCGGTCGGACGGTGTGAGCGCGCGGCAGCGCGTCGAGACGTCGACCGGCCGTCTGGGCGCGCCGTCGCGCCGCGGGCGATCGGAGGACCACCCACCCCGCTCGTCGTCGGAGAACTTGACGCTGCGTGTGGGCGGATTGGTTGACATCCCTTCATCTTGGCACGGGCCAAATAGTTGCGATGCGCGAGTGCGCTTCCGCAAGGCCCGCATGAGCATCGAGCGCCTGGCGATCTCCCCTCTTCCCGGCCGTCGGTACGGAGCCGAACGGCGGCTCCCTCACGGGAAAGGAGGTGGACGTGATGCGGCAATAACGGCTGTCGGATCGCCATACCGCCCCGGCAGGAGTCGGCTCCGAGCCTGCCGGGGCACCGCTTAAAGGCGGATGGGGCCCGGTTGCCCGGACCCCATGCCATAAACGCGTCCGTCGCGCTCACGCTGACCGATGGAGCGTAGCCGTTCGCCGTGTCCCTGCTCAACCAGCGCGATATGGGATCGCGCTACGCCCGCAGGTTCAGCGGCGGGATCGCCGCGGCGCCAACCGGGGTGGCGAGGCCGTCGGTCGGGGGCGGCGGCGCGCCCGGCGGGACGAAGGCGGGTGCGGAGGCGGGCATCACGGGCTCGGCGTCGATCGGCTCGCCCGCGCCGTGCTCGGCGATCGCGGCGGCGATGTCGAGCAGCGTGCGGTCGGCGTCGGCGGCGCTCGTGCGGTCGTCGACCGCCTGGCGCAGGAAGCGCTCGATCGCCGGCCGCAGCGCGATCGCCGCGTCGACCAGCGGGTCGGTGCCGCGCTGGTAGGCGCCGATCGCGATCAGGTCCGCCTTCTCTCTGTACGCGGCCATCAGCTGGCGGACCGCCTGCCCGGCGGCGCGCACCTCGGGCGAGACGACCTCGCCGACCAGGCGCGACACGCTCTGCAGCACGTCGATCGCCGGGTAGTGCGAGGCGTGCGCCAGCTCGCGCGTCAGCACGACGTGGCCGTCGAGGATCGAGCGGACCGCGTCGGCGATCGGCTCGTTCATGTCGTCGCCGTCGACGAGCACGGTGTAGAGGCCGGTGATCGAGCCGGTCGCCGCGGTGCCCGAGCGCTCCAGCAGCCGCGGCAGCTGCGCGAACACGCTCGGCGTGTAGCCGCGCGTGGCGGGCGGCTCGCCGATCGCCAGGCCGACCTCGCGCTGCGCCATCGCGAAGCGCGTGACGGAGTCCATCATCAGCATCACGTCGTTGCCCTGGTCGCGGAAGTGCTCGGCGATCGCCGTCGCCGTGAAGGCGGCCTTGATGCGGACCAGCGCCGGCTGGTCCGACGTCGCGACGATCACGACCGAGCGCGACAGGGCGTCGCCGAGGTCGCGCTCGACGAACTCGCGCACCTCGCGACCGCGCTCGCCGACGAGGGCGATCACGTTCACGTCGGCCGTCGTGGACTGGGCGATCATGCCCAGCAGCGAGGACTTGCCGACGCCCGAGCCGGCGAAGATGCCGAGCCGCTGCCCGCGGCCGCAGGGGACCAGGGCGTCGAGCGCGCGCACGCCGAGGTCCACCCGCTCCTCGATCCGCGGTCGCGACAGCGCATCCGGCGGAGCGGCGGCGGTCGAGCGCGGGCGCCCGCCGTCGGCGCGCGGCATGCCGTCGAGCGGGTTGCCGAGGCCGTCGATCACGCGCCCGAGCAGGTCGTCGCCGACGCGGATGCGGAAGGACGAGCCGGTCGCGCGGGCCGTGGTACCCGGGCCGATCCCCTCCATCTCGCCGAGCGGCATCAAGAGCGTGCGCTGGCCGCGGAAGCCGACGACCTCGGCGGGCACGGGGTCGTGCCCGCGGTCGCCGTTCACCAGGCACACCTCACCGACCTCGGCCTGCAGTCCGGTCGCCTCGATCACCAGGCCGATCAGGTCGGAAACGCGCCCCGACCGCCGCGCCAGGTCGCTGCCGTTCAGCAGCGCCGAGGCGCGCGCGAGGTGAGGAGCGCGGTTCTGCTGTCGCTCAGCGCACGTAGATTCACGGTCCTCGGCGCTCATGCGCCCAGCTCCGCTTCCACCAGCTCGCGCGCACGCGCGAGCTGCGTCTCGACGGACGCGTCGATCTGGCCCTCGTCGGTGCGAACGATCGCGCCCCCGCGTGCCAGGCGGCGCTCGGACTGCACCTCGCAGTGCTCGATCCCGCCCAGCTCGCCGGCGAAGCCATCGGCGGCGGCGCGCACGATCTCGAGGTCGTCGGGGTGCACGAGGATCGTCACGCGGCGGCGCTCGGCGAGCCGGCGCAGCGCGCCGCGCACGACGTCGAGCACGCGCTCGGGCTGCGCGTCGAGCGTCCCGGCGACGATCTTCTCCGCCAGCTGTACGGCCAGCTCGACCGCGTCGCGCTCGACCGCCTCGGCTGTCCACTCGCGCAGCGCGACGACGTCGGCGTGCGCGGCCTCGAGCGCGCTCAGCGCCGCCGCCAGCTGCGCGCGGCCCTCGGCGAGTCCGGCCTCCAGTCCGTCGGCGTGGCCCTCGGCGCGCGCCGCGGCGCGGATCGCCTCCGCCTCCGACTGCGCGGCGGCGAGCGGCGACTCGAGGTCGCGCAGGGAGATCGGGGCCGGCTCGAGCGGCTCGAACGCGTAGTCCGAGGGCTCGCGATCGTGCCCGTGGTCCGCAGCGGCATCCATCAGACGACCGCGTCCCCGGCACCGCGGCCGATGACCAAGGTGCCGGCGTCCTCGAGACGGCGCACGACGCCGACGATGCGGCCCTGCGCCTCCTCCACCACGCGCTTCTTCTGCGGCGGCTGGAACTCCATCTCCTCGCGCAGCATCTGCGCGCCGCGCTCGGACATGTTCGACAGCAGGCGATCCTTGACGTTCTCCTCGACCCCGCGCAGCGCGAGCGCGAGGTCTCTCTGGTCGACCTCGCGCAGCACGAGCTGGATCGAGCGGTCGTCGAGTCTCGCGATGTCCTCGAAGACGAACAGCAGACGGCGGACCTCCTCGCCCAGCTCGCTGTCCTCCTCGGCGATCGTGTCGAGCACGTTGCGCTCGGTCGGACGATCGGTGTGGTTGAGGATCTCGGCGAGCGACTTGACGCCGCCGGCGGCCGAGTACTCCTGCTGCACGACCGTCTCCAGCTTGCGCCGCATGACGTTCTCGATCTCCCGCACGACGTCGGGCGGGGTCTCGCCCATGCGCGCGATGCGCAGTGCGATGTCGGCCTGCTGCTCCTCCGGCAGGTGCGAGAGCACCTGTGCGGCGAGCGTCGTGTGGAGGTTGGCGACGACGAGCGCGATCGTCTGCGGCGACTCGGCGCGCAGGAACGTGACGATGTGGTCGGCGGGGGTCCGGCGCAGGAACTCGAACGGGCGGCGCTCGATCACGGTCGACAGGCGCCCGATGATCTCGGCGGCGCGGTCGGAGCCGAGCGAGCGCTCCAGCACCTCGCGGGCGTAGTCGACGCCGCCGGTCGCGAGCGAGTCGTAGGCCTGCACGACGGCGGCCAGCTCCTCGAACACGAACGCGGACGTGTCGGGGGAGATCTGGCCGGACTTCGCCATCTCCAGCGACAGCGACTCGATCTCGTCGTCGCGCAGGTGCTTGAAGACCTCGGCCGCCTTCTCGGGCCCGAGCGCGATCAGCAGGATCGAGGCCTTCTGGCGCCCGAGGAGGCGCGGAACGACTCTCTGCGGCAGCAGCGGGTTGCCCGCCGATCCCGGCGTGACGTCCTCGACTTCGGAGCTGGGGATGTCTATGGCAGTCATCGGCGGGGCCCGTGAGCGAGGTTTCGCCCTCCGGCGACCGCAAGCGGATCGCCTGCGGGCGACGTCACGGGCGTCACTTGTCGTCCTCGGCCATCCACGCGCGCACCTGCTGCGCCACGCGGTCGGGGTCGCGTTGGACGAGGTCCTCGACCTGCAGCCGCGCCTGCTGCTCGGGCGTGCGCAGCGGACGCACCTGCGTCGGCTCCTCGCCCTCCAGCCGCTCCAGCTCGGCGAGCGTGCGCGGCGCCTCGATCTCGTTCAGCCAGGTCGGCTCGCCGGCGAGCGTCTCGCGCTCGCGCTTCTTCAGCTGGCGCGTGACGAAGAACAGGAAGCCGATCGACGCGAGCGCGGCGAACACGTACTTGAGGTAGCCGCCATACGTCGCGACCGGGCTCGGGGCCGCCGCGACAGGCGGTCTCGCGAAGGCGACCTGGCCGACCGTCAGCACGTCGCCGCGTCTGGCGTCGATCCCGGCCGCGCTCGCGACCGCCGCTCTGATCTGCGGCAGCGCCGACGCCGGCACCGATCTGTCGAGCAGCACGGAGACCTGCTGGCCGTTGACCGCGCCCGGAGCGATTCTCGTGTGCGTGACGGTCTTGTCGACGCCGAAGGTGTCGTCGGCCGTGTCGCGTCTGTACTGCGAGTTGCCGCCGCTGGCGCCGGCCTGCGCGTACGCGGGCGTGTTGCCGCCGGTGCCGGCGGTCCCGCCGCCGCCTGCGCCGCCGCCTCTCAAGGACTCTCTCTCGGTTCTCGAGGCCAGCGCAACGCCTCTTCTGCCGTAGGTGAGCTGCTCCTGCGTCGCCTCGTTCGCGTCGAGGTCGGCGTGGACCTGCACCTGCGCCTTGTCGGGGCCGAGCGTGCGCGTGAGCATCGCGGTCAGCGCGCCGGCCATCTGCTGGTCGTAGCGCGCCTCGGCCGCCTGCTTGGCGAGCAGGCCGCCGGAGTCGCCGCCGGAGTCGTCGCCCGCGGAGGTCGGCCACAGCAGCTGACCGCTGCCGTCGGTGATCGTGACCTTGCCGGTCTGGAGGCCGGGGACGCTGCTCGTCACGAGCTGCGCGATCCCGCGCACCGAGCCGGGGTCGAGCGCGCCCGAGCCGGACAGCAGCACGGCCGCGGTCGCGGGCGAGGACTCGTCGGCGAACAGCTGCGCCTCTCTGTCGGGCAGCACGAGCTGCACCTGCGCGCCGCTGACGCCGTCGACCTGCTCGATCGTCTTCGCGATCTCGCCCTCGAGCGCGCGCTGGTAGTTGATGTTCTGCTGGAAGTTGCTCGTGCCGAGCTTCTGTCTGTCGAGCAGCTCGTAGCCGGGCTGCGACGCGACGCCGCTGATGCCGGCGCCGGCGAGCGCGATCCGCGCCTCCGCCGTTCTGCCCTTCTCGACGGCCAGCGCGGTGCCGTTGTTCTGCAGCTCGTAGCCGATGCCCTTCGTGTCGAGCGCGGCCGTGACCTTGCCGGTCTGCGCCGGGTCGAGCCCGGTCATCAGCGTCGAGTAGCTGGGGGCGGACGCCATTCTCATCAGCAGGATCAGCACGACGATCGTGCCCAGCGCGACGGCGCCGAGGACGATCCGGCCGCGCGGCGTGATGTTGGCGAGCATGGCGCGAAGGGGCATGAGGGAGTGCTCCTGTGGGGACTAGATCTGCGTGTGGAAGATGTCGTTGATCGCCTCAGACCCTCTGGTGCGGATCTGGCCGGCGAGCTGCATCGCGAGCTGGGCCTTCTCGACGGCCGTGACCACGGACGAGACGTCCGTCGCCGTGCCGTTCGCAAGCGATTGGGAGGCGGTGGCGGCGCTCTCCTGCAGGTCAGTGAGCTTGCCCACCTGCTGGGCGAGCACGCCGCCGAAGCTGCTCTCGCCGGCGGGCGCGACCGAATCGGTCGCCGGCGCGGTGAGGTCGCTCGGCGCGCCGATCCCGGGGACCTGCCACTCGGGGCCCAGCGCGGCGACGGGCGGGAGCGTCATCTGAGCAGCTCCAGCGTCTTCGAGAAGAGCGACTTGGCGGTCTGCATCGCGGTGACGTTCGCCTCGTAGCTGCGCGAGGAGCCGATCAGGTCGACCATCTCCGTGACCGGGTTGACGTTCGGCAGCGTCACGTAGCCCTGCGCGTCGGCGTCTGGGTGGCCCGGGTCGTAGATGCGGCGCGGCGGCGTCTGGTCCTCGACGACGCCCGCGACCTGCACGCCGTTGACCGGCGAGGCGGAGCTCGTCCCGGCGACGGCGGTGCTGAGCATCGAGCCGAAGCTCTGGCCGTCCGACGACGCCTCCTGCAGCACGACCTCGCGGCGGCGGTACGGCTGCCCGTCCGCGCCTTGCGTGGTCTGCGCGTTGGCGAGGTTGCCGGCGACCACGTCCATCCGCAGGCGCTCGGCCGTGAGGCCGCTGCCGGCGACGTCGATCGCGTCGAAGAGGCCCATCAGCGCACGCCCATCGCGGTCTGGAGGATCGCGTTGCGGGCGCCGGCGACCTGCACGAGCGCCTGGTACTCCAAGCCGTTCTTCGCCAGCTCGGCCGACTCCTGGTCGGGATCGATCCCGCTGCCGTCGGCGCGCACCGTGCGCGACGCGTCCGTCGTCGGGTCGAAGGAGACGCTCTCCAGCGGCTCGGCGTCCTGCATCGCGTCGGCGAGCGTCGCGTGGAAGTCGACGTCCTTGCGCTGGTAGCCGGGCGTGTTGACGTTCGCCAGGTTGTCGGTCAGCAGTGTCTGGCGCATCGAGGAGCCGCGCATCGCGGCTTCGAGCGAGAGCTGGGTGGTGTCGAACAGGCTCATGCAGAGGAAGGGTGTTCCTGCGTGGGCCTCCTTGGCGAACTGCACCTGCGACCCCCTCCATGGGAGTCACGCATGAGAATCGGCCGCGCGGGCGGGTTCTTTAGCCCGTGCGATCGAGCACCGGCCGCGCGGGCGCGCCGGTGCCGTAGCCGCGCGCGGCCTGCCGGCCGCGGCCGACGTCGCCCAGCTCGCGGCCGAGCTGGTCGCACAGGACCGTCAGCGCGGCCGTCGTGCGCTGCTGGCACTCGTGCGCGCGCAGCAGCGCGGGGCGCGCCGCGTCCGGCGGGCGCGCGGGCAGCGCGGCGACGAGCGTCGTGCGCGTCTGCTGCAGCGCGACCAGCTCGCCGATCCGCGACGGCTCGAAGGCGGTCACGAGCGCGAGCTCGCGCTCGGCCAGCTCCGCGAGCCGTTCGTAGGGAGCGGTCTCGCCGGGGTCGTCCATGCCCAAGGCGGTCACGTGGATCGCCGCTCCGGTCACGCAGGCGCGGCGAGCGCGGGCGGACTCGTCTGCGGCGACGCGGCCAGCTCGGCCCACGCCTCGCGCAGGCCTCCGAGCAGCTCGCTGACCTTCTCGAGGTGGCCCGGGTCCTTTCTCATGCGACCCTCGGCCAGCAGCTGCAGGCAGAAGACGTAGATCGCCTCGAGCCGCGCGGCGATCTCGCCCTGGCTCATGTCGAGCGTCGCGAGCAGGTGCTCGACGATCCGCTCGGCGCGCCGCAGCCGCTCGTGCGCGGTCGGCACGTCGCCCTCGCGCATCGCGGTCGCGGCCTGGTGCAGGAAGCGCCGCGCGCCGTCGTACAGCATCACCACGAGCCGCTCCGGCGTGGCGGTCAACACCGCGCTCTCTCGATACGCCTGCGGCGAGGCCGCGAAGTTGTTGGTGCTCATGGTCCAGTGATCGGTCCGCTCGACCGAGAGTTGAGCGCGATCAGTTGCTGTTCAGAGATGACAGCTGGCCCGAGAGCCAGCTGCTCTGCGCCTGGCTCTGCGCGAGCGCGGACTCCATCGCGGTGAACTGGGCGCGCAGCGTCTGCTCCTTGAGCGCGAGCCGCTGGTCCATGTCCGCCATGCTGCTCTGGAGGCGCTTCAGCTCGCTGTCGGCGCCCGTGATGCGGATGTCGATCAGGCCGCCGGTCGTGTCGGCCGCGTGCACGATGCTCTCGAACGAGCGCGCCCAGCCGCCGGCGTTGGCGGGCCCCTGCAGCAGGTCGCGCACGCCGGAGGGGTTGCTCGCGAGCGCCGCGTCGAGCTTCTCGTCGTCGATCTCGAGCTTGCCCGCGAGCGCGTCTCTGGAGATCGTCGCGGAGGCGGAGCCGGTCGAGACGCCGAGGTCGGCGAGGCTGCTCATGCCGTCCGGCATCCCTCTGACCGGCGTGTAGATCAGCTGGCGCATCTGGCTGAGGATCGCCGTCAGCGTCGTGTCGCCGTTGAGCATGCCGGCCTGCTGGTCCTCGGCCGTCGTCGCGTTCGGGACGCTTCTCTCGGTGAGTCTCGCGCGGATCGCGTCGACGGTCGAGTTGTAGACGTCGACGAACGCTCTCAGCTTGTCCTTGACGGCGCCGGTGTCGGCCGCCGGCGCGCCGACGGCGACGGTGATCGGACCGCTGACGGTCGTGACGCCTCTGAGCGAGAGTCTCACGCCGGCGATCGCGTTCGTGACGTCGTTGGAGGACGCGGTCCCGGCGACGCCGTCGACCGTGAACTGCGCGTCGCGGCCCTGCTTCGCCTTGCCGGTCTGCTCGGTCAGCGCGCCGGTCGGATCGCTGAGCGCGATGAAGCCCGTGCCGGTGTCGCCGGTTCTGCGCGCCGACAGCACGAGCGTGCCACTGTCGGTCGCGGCCGCGTAGACGGTCGCGTCGGCGTCGGCGTTGATCGCGCTGACGACGTCGGCGATCGTCGCTCTCGCGGCGATCGCGGTGTCGTGCCCGTCGATCGTGACTCTGCCCGCGGCCGCCGGGCTGGTGAAGGTGTAGGTGCGCTGGGCGGCGTTCGCGAGCTGCGAGACCTCGACCTGGTAGCCGCCGACGCCCGCGCCGGAGCCCGCCACGATCGACGCCGACAGGCGCGTCGCGTCGCTCGTCGAGGCGCTCTGCGTCTGCGCCCACAGGCCCACCGAGCGCAGGCCCTGCGCGGCCGACTCGACCGAGCGCAGGCGCGACTGGAAGTCCGCCAGCACCGTCTGGCGCGCGCCGATCAGCGAGGCCTGCGTGTCGAGCTTCGTGCGCGGGATGCGCTCGACCGCCATCAGCTGGTCGACGATCGCGTTCGTGTCCAGGCCGGACGCGAGGCCGCCGATGTTCAGCAGCGGGGTGGTCGAGGAGGTGGAGGCCATCAGTCCAGCGGGGTGCCGGTGGCGGCGTCGAGCGCCTCGCTCGGCGGGATCGTGCGCAGGACGTTGCCGTCGAGGTCGCAGACCTCCACGAGCACGCGGCCCACCGGGTCCTCGGGCGGCGTGAAGCGCAGCTCGCGGCCCGTCGCGTGCAGCTCGCGCGCAACGCGGCCGGCGGCGTCCATCGCCTCCAGCACCTCGGGCGGCGGCGCGTCGGGGATCGCGTCGGAGGACACCGACGAGGAATCCTCGGCGGCGGCGGCGGCGCGGGATGCGCGCGGCGCGCGCTCGGGCGCCGTGTTGAAGCTGGGTACTCCGATCGGTGCGACGTCGAGGCCCATGGCGGACTCCTCGTGAACGGTTTCTCCCGGCTCTATCGGCCGGTCGCGGCGGAACTTGAGGCCCGGGCGCCACACGACCCGGGTGGCGGGCCTACGCCGCCAGCGGCTCGAGCCGCGCGAGCAGTCGCGTCGCACGTCGGTCCCCCGCGTCCAGCGCGCGTGCCTCACGCGCGAATTCGATCGCATCCTCGGTCATGCCCTTCGCGGCCGCGACCTGCGCGAGCCCGACGAGTCCGCGCACGTCGCGCGGGTCGGCCTGGCAGACGTCGAGCCACTCCTCCGCGGCGGAGGCCAGGAAGCCGCGCCGCAGGTACATGCCGGCGAGCAGCTCCTTGCGCTCGCGCGGCGGGATCGGGCAGCGGTCCAGCAGCCCGACGAGCGCGCCGAAGGCGTCCACCTCCTGCACGCGCAGCAGCGCCTCCAAGGTGGTGACGAGCGGGGCGAGCGCCTCCAGCGGAAGGGTGACGTCGCGCGAAGGCGACCGCTCGCGGTCGCCGGAGGGCGAAACCGGTGATCCGCCGGTCGTCGCGGCGTCGTTGCCCTCGGCGACGTCGCACCAGGCCGCGAACAGCGCCAGCTCGCCGGCCGGCATGCTGGCGGCCTCGGCGCGCGCGAGCGAGGCGCGGGCCGAGCTGACGTCCTCGTCGGCGGCGCCGGCGACGAGCTGCGCGAACAGCTCGCTGCGGCGCGCGGCCGACGCGTGCGGGTCGTCGTCGGCGAGCACGGCCGCCTCGGCGGCGGCCTCGGCCCAGCGCGCCTGCGACAGCAGCGCCTCGGCGAGCGCGACGCGCGCGTAGCCGGAGCCCGGCTGGGCCTCCAGCAGCAGGCGGTACTGCGCCTCCGCGGCCTCGGTCCGGCCGGCCTCGTAGAGCGCGGTGCCGAGCATGAAGCGGACCGTCGGCGTCAGCTGCGCGACGCGCGCCTCGACGCGCGCGACGACTTCCTCCGGGTCGACGCCGTCGGCCAGCAGCGCGGCCGCGAACGGCAGCACGAGGCCGAAGAAGCCGGGGTAGTCGGCGAGGCACCCGTCGAGCAGCACGACCGCCTCGGCCGTCTCGCCGCGGGCATGGTGGAGCTCGGCGATCGCGATCGTCGGCAGGAACGTGCCCATCCCGACCGTCGCGGTGTAGCGGCTGGGCGCGTCGCCCATCTCGATGCACTCGCGGTAGAGGCGCAGCGCGCCCTCCGCGTCGCCGAGCGCGAGCGTCGCCGCGGCCTGCTCGAAGACGACGTCGGTGAAGCCGGGGTAGCGCGCGAGCGCGGCGGCGCCGCGCGCGATGCAGTCCTCGTGGCGGCCGCAGATGCGCAGCGCGCGCACGAGCCGCGAGGCGAGCGCCGGCATGAAGCCCCACGCGCGCTGCTGCGGGTCGTTCTCGATCAGCTCCCACGCGCGCTCGAACTCGGCGAGCGCGGAGCGCGCGTCGCCGACTGCGCCGTACTCCGAGCCGAGGTTGAAGTGCAGGAACGGATTCGACTGGCCCTCGTCGCGCTGGGCGAGCAGCAGCTCGATGTTGCGGCGCGACTTCTCCTTCGCGTCGCGCACGGCGCCGAGGTAGCCGAAGTGCTCGATGCGGATGTCGGTCGCCTCGATGCGCTCCTGCAGGTGCATCGGGAGGGTGTCGGAGATCTGCTCGTGGAGGCTGCCGCTGAAGCGGTACTCGGGGCGCGCGCGGAACACGCGCAGCGCCGTGTGCGTGGCGGCCGTGCCGTCGCCGAGCTCGCCCGTGTAGGAGATCTCGCTGAGGTAGAAGCTCTCGCGCCACGTCTTGCCCCGCAGCGCGCGCAGGCGCTCGACGTCGTCGCCGACGAGCACCTCGTCGGCGTCGAGGAACATCAGCCAGTCGCCGGTGGCGGCGTCGAAGCTGACGTTGCGGGCGTCGGAGAAGGAGCCGGTCCACTCGCGCTCGATCACGGTCGCACCGAACTCGCGCGCGATCTCGATCGTGCGGTCGCTGGAGCCGGTGTCGACGACGACGATCTCGTCGACGGCGGGGGCCGCGGCGGCGAGGCAGCGCGGCAGCATCTCCTCCTCGTCCTTGACGATCATGCAGAGGCTCAGGCGCAGGCCCTCGGCGGGGCGGGCGTTGTCGGCGGCGCGGCGCGCGCGCTTGGCCAGCTCGCCCAGCGCGACCGCGACCGCGCGCGGGAAGGCGGGGGCGGCGCCGGCCTTGCGGCGGCGCGCGACCTCGTCCAGGTTGCGCTCGACGTTCGCCAGCTCCGGGTCGAGGCGCTGCGCGGCGGCGAACAGCGCGCCGGCCGCGTCGAGGCTCCACAGCTCGTAGAAGAGGACGCCGGCGTAGTTGAGCAGGACCGGCTCGCGCGGCTCCTCCTCGAGCAGGCCGACCGTCGCTCTCGCGGCGGCGAGGTAGATCGCCGGGACGCGAGCGCGGGCGGCCGACTGGCCGGCGCGCAGGGCGGCCTCGACGAGCTTCGTGCGCGCCGCGTAGCGGGCGTGCACGTCCTCGATGCCGGCGACCTCGACGAACAGCGCGAGGTAGCCGTCGACGTCGTTGCGGTCGAGGCAGACGGCCGCCGCGGCCGACGGGTCGGGCGGCGTGGTGGTCTGCGCGGTCGTGGGTGAGCCGGTGAGGCGGAGCGCCATGGGAGAAGAGACCTCCAGCGGGGAGCGGACAGACCGGGTCATCGACCGCGTCCGGCGAGTCCTGAGCGGGTCTCTCCGCCGATCTGTCGGAGGCCGCTCGGCGGCGCCTCCCTTGAGAACTTCTCCCTGCTCACCCTGGGAATTTGATCCGCGCCAAGCTGGTACGCAGTCGGCTCCAAGCGGATCATCCCTGGGGCGCGGTTATGTCTTCTGCGCCCCAAACCTGGACGGATGTCCTGGGTTTATTACCCCATAACGGCGATCCAGGCGCCTTCGCGGTCCTGCCGATACCTGCCCGGCACCACCGGAGCGACCACCTAGGGAAGGCAGAGAGCAATGCAGCTGGACACGAAGCGCACGGGGGGCCGGATCTCGGCCGAGGAGGCACTGGCACTGTGGCAGCAGTACCGCGACTCGGACGACCGACGCGTGCGCGACCGGCTCGTGCTCACGTTCGCGCCGATGGTCAAGTACATCGTCTACAAGAAGGTGCGCGAGATCCCGGCTCGCTGCGAGGTCGAGGACTTCATCTCCTGCGGGCTGGAGGCGCTGATCCAGTCGATCGAGCGCTACGACCCGGAGAAGGGCGCGACGCTCGAGCAGTTCGCGTGGACCCGCATCCACGGCGCCGTGCTCGACGAGCTGCGCCGCCAGGACTGGGCGCCGCGCTCGCTGCGCCGCTGGGAGCGCGACATCAACCAGGCGCGCGACACCTTCATCGGCGTCCACAGCCGCAAGCCCTCGCGCGAGGAGCTCGCGCAGGTGATCGGCACGACCGTCGCGGAGCTGCGCAAGCGCGAGGACGAGATCCTCGCCTCCGACGTGACGTCGCTGAACACGCTCGTGCTGAGCGACGACGAGACGGCGATCGAGCGCATCGACACGCTCGTCAGCGAGGACCGCTTCGCCGATCCCGAGCACCACACCGCCCGCGACCAGGCGAAGCTGCGCTTCCGCGCGGCGTTCGAGAAGCTGCCGGCGCGCGAGCGCCAGGTCGCCGTGCTGCTGTACGTCAAGAACCTCACGCTGCGCGAGATCGGCGACATCCTCGGCGTCTCCGAGAGCCGCGTGTGCCAGATCCACGGCCAGCTGAAGAAGATGCTGCGCGAGCAGCTCGAGGCCGACGCGCTGCTGTTCAGCGAGGTCGCCTAGCGCCGCGGAGCCGCGCCCTTCCCCGCGGCCTCGCGATCCAGCTCCCGCAGCCATTCCAGCGCGGCCGCGACCGCGGCGCGCAGCGCCGGCGGCACGTCTGCCGGCAGCGACGGCTGAACCGGCTGCAGCTCCTCAGACATAGACGTCCAGCGGGTTGGGGCGCGCGACGACCTCGACCTCGGCGGGACGCGACGCCGCCTGCGCGAGCGCGGCGCGCAGGGCGCCGGAGCGCTCGCGGGCGAGCGCCAGCGGCGGTCCGTCGGAGAACGCCGCGCGGGCGTGCACGAGCGCCTCGTCCAGCCCGACGCGCAGCTCGACGGTGCCGAGCGCGGTGCCGTGGAAGCGCAGCGTCACGACGCGGGCGCGCTCGCCGTCCGGAGCTCCGTCGCCATCGGTCCCGAGCACGACGACCTCGCTCTGTGCCTCGACCGGCGGCTCGACCAGGCCCGGCGGCACCTGCCCCGGCGACGGCGGCTCGGCCGCCAGCGCCAGCACCGCGCGCTGGCCGCTCGCCTCCTGCACGACGAGCCGCAGCTTGTCGCCCGCCTGCACCTCGTCGGGCAGCTCGGCGCTCAGGTAGGCGCCGGCCAGGTTGATGACCCCGTGCTGCCCGTGGCGCTCGACCACGCGCGCGGCCAGCACGCGGCCGACGACGAGCGCCAGGTCGGGCGCCGTCGAGCGCAGGAGCACGAGATCGACCGCGAACGGTCGCATCGCAGCAGGCTGTCAGGTCTGCCAGACGCCGCCGCGCAGCACCGGCGTGCGCGACCCGTCGGCGGCCATGCCCGTCACGTCGACGTCGGCCGAGCCGATCATGAAGTCGATGTGGACGGTGCTCTCGTTGACGCGTGCCGCGTCTTCGTCGCCGACGGCGAACGCGAAGCCCTGTCCGAGCGCGATGTGGCTGGCCGCGTTCTCGTCCAGCAGGGTGTCGTAGAAGACGGTGTCGAGCGGGCCGATGCGGCCGCTCGCGTCCACCAGCGCGACCTCGCCGAGGCGCGCGGCGCCATCGTCGTGGGCGCTCATCGAGCGCAGCACGTCGGCGCCCCTGTCGGCGTCGATCTGCACCGCGCGGCCGCCCTCGAAGCGCACGGCCAGCCCCTCGATCGTCGCGCCCGCGAGCTGCAGCGGCTTCGTCGCGCGCACGACGCCGTCGACGCGCGCCGGGTCGGGCGTCGTGAAGACCTCCTCGGACGGGAGGTTGGGGATGTGCGGGATGCCGTCTCTGGTCGAGAAGCTCGCGCTCATCCAGGTCGAGCTCGGCAGCAGGCCGACCGTCAGGTCGGTTCCCGGCCCCTCGAAGTGGAGCGCGTCGAAGCGCTCGGCGGTGAGGCGCTCGGCGGCGCCGGCGAGCGTCGCCATCCGCTCGCGCCAGGCGGCGACCGGGTCCTGCTCGTCGAGCCGGCAGACGTGCACGACCTGCTCCCACAGCTTCGCGAGCGCGGCGTCGGCCGCGAGGTCGGGGTGCACCAGGCTCGCCCAGCCCTCGCTCGGGCAGGGCGCGATCGTCCAGTTGGTCGTGCGCTCGTTGAGGACCGTGCCGGCCTCGCGCAGCGTCTGCGCTCTGTCGGCGCCGACGCGCGCGGGGTCGAGGTCCTCCAGCAGTCTCGGCGCGACCGGACCGGTCAGCGCGATGCGGGCGCAGCGCTGCTCGCCGAGCGCCAGGATCCGCTGGCCGATCCAGCTCGGCACCGTCTCCAGCGCCGCGTCGCTGCCGTGCGCGATGCGCGCGCGGCGCACGTGGGGGTCGGCGTAGGAGACGTCGACGTACGTCGCGCCGTGGCGGTAGGCCGCATCCGCGATCGCACGCGTGAGCGGCTCCTTCCCGATCTCCGAGCTGACGGCGACGATCTGGCCGGGCTGGACGTTGGCGCCGAAGCCGACGAGCAGCTCGGCGAAGCGCGCGAGCGCGACCGGGTCGGCGGCGGCCGGCGTCACTGCGGGTAGACGTCGCAGCCGGCGGCTCTGACGGCGGCGGCGTCTCTGGCCTTCGCCGCGGCGATCGCTCTCGCCGACATGTCGCCCGATCTTCTCTCCCCCGACGGCCAGTCGTCGTGGTTCGTGAGGAAGTCTCTCGGATACATGCCCGGGCACAGCTGCGCGAGGTCGCGGTCGCTGAAGTCGCCGTGGTCCTCGATGAAGGCCTTGCGCGCGCTCTCCTGCTGCGGCGTGAGTCTCGCGGCGGTGCCGTACGCGCAGCCGCCGATCGCGAGCGCGGCGATCAGCGCGAGCAGGGGGGCGAATCGACGAGCCATCGGGCTCGACACGCTACCGCGCCGGGCGGGCGGGCGGCTCCGTCCTCTCCGTTGCGGGCGAAATCCCACATATATCTCGTCAGAAGTGGATTACATGCTCGCTAGCTCGTCGAGCGAGCGCTCGCCGGCGAGGAGATCGTCGTGACGCGACGCGGAAAGCCGGCGGTGCGTCTCGCGCCGGTGACCTCGGCCGGCGATCGCGAGGCACTGTTCGACTGCATGGCCGGAGAGATCGAGTTCCTCGACGGCTACGACGAGCTGCCGGACGACATCGCCGAGGCCTTCGGTGTCCGCTGAGCCGGCGGGCATGCTGATCGACACCAACGCCATGCTGTGGACGATCGCCCGCAGCAGACGCCTGTCGCGGCGTGCCCGCGCGACGATCGCCGACGCGCGTCGTCCGTTGGTCGTCAGCGCCGTGAGCCTTTGGGAGGTCGCCATCAAGCGCTCGGGCGGCAAGCTGAGGGCTCCGGCCGATCTCTCGCGACGACTCGCCGCGCTCCGGCAGTTCGAGCTGCTGCCGATCTCGCCGCTGCACGCCGAGGCCGTCGGCGAGCTGCCGTGGCATCACCGCGACCCGTTCGACCGCCTGCTCGTCGCGCAGGCGCTCGCCGAACGGCTCACGATCGTCTCCTCCGACCCGCAGCTCGCGCAGTACGGCGTCAAGGTCGTGTGGTGATCTAGGCTGCCGGCATGGAGCCTGACGCCGTCGAGATCCGCGTGCTCGGCTGCCTCATCGAGAAGCAGCGCACGACGCCGGACGCCTACCCGCTGTCGCTCAACGCGCTGCGGCTCGCGTGCAACCAGTCGACGAACCGCAGCCCGGTCGTCGACTACGACGAGGCCGCGATCCGCGACGCGCTCCAGCACACCTACCGCCGCGGCTGGACGCGGCTCACGAGCGGACACGGCTCGCGCGCGGCGAAGTACCGCCACCTGCTCGACGAAGCGCTCGGCCTCGCACCGGACGAGCTGTCGCTGCTCGGCGTCCTGATGCTCCGCGGCGCGCAGACGCCCGGCGAGCTGAAGCAGCGCAGCGAGCGCCTCCACCATTTCGACGACCTCGCCGCCGTCCAGGCGACGCTCGAACGGCTGATCGCCAGAGGCCACGTCGCCCAGCTCCCGCGCCAGCCAGGGCAGAAGGAAGAGCGCTACCTGCAGCTGCTCGGCGGCGACACCGCGGAGGCCGCCGCGCAGACGCCGGCGCCCGCGCACGCCGATCGGGCGGGTGGCGCGGGTGAGGACGCTTCCGCGACCCCGCTCGCGGAAGCGCCTCGACCCGTGACAGGACCCGCCCGCAGCAGCGCCGAGCCCGAATTCGCCACGCGCATCGAGGCGCTGGAGCGCGAGGTCGTCGAGCTGCGCAACCAGCTCAGCGCCCTGCGCGACGAGCTCGGCGCCTAGCTCAAGAACCCCCGCCCCCGGCCGACCACCGGGAGTGCATGGAGCGCGGGCTCTACATCGCGGCGTCCGGGATGGTCGCCGAACAGATGCGTCAGGACCAGATCGCCAACGATCTGGCCAACGCGTCGACGCCCGGCTACAAGGCCGACCGCGTCACGCAGAGAGCGTTCGCGGACCTGCTGCTGAGCAACACCGCGACCGGCCAGGCCGTCGGCGGGCTCACGACCGGCGTCGGCGCCGACAAGATGGTCACCGACACCTCGCCGCAGCCGCTGCGCGACACCGGCGAGCCGCTCGACCTCGCGATCGCGGGCGAGGGCTGGTTCGGCGTGCAGACCGCGCAGGGCACGCGCTACACGCGCAACGGCCAGTTCACCGCCGCCGGCGACGGCACGCTCACCGACCAGCTCGGCAACCCCGTGCTCGGACGCAACGGCCAGCCCGTGAAGGTCACCGCCGACGGCCACGTGACCGCCGCCGACGTCGGGATCTTCGCGCTGACGAACCCCGCCAAGCAGGGCGACAACCTCTTCACCGGAAACGCCGGCACTGCGCCGGCGAACAGCTCGGTCCGCACCGGCG
Source organism: uncultured Actinomycetes bacterium (assembly GCA_963812435.1). Lineage (GTDB taxonomy): Bacteria > Actinomycetota > Thermoleophilia > Solirubrobacterales > Solirubrobacteraceae > Conexibacter. Next base: position 517,013 of record CAWEUZ010000002.1, on the reverse strand, counting down.
CACTGGAGGGCTCGGGCGTCGACCCGGCCCGCACGATGGTCGACATGATCGCCTCCTTCCGCGCCTTCGAGGCCGGGCAGAAGGTCATCCAGACGATCGACGAGTCGCTGCACAAGACGGCGACCCAGGTCGCATCCTCGAACGGAGGCACGTGATGCTCGAAGGCCTCTACTCCGCCGCCGCCGGCATGGCCGCGCAGCAGCAGCGCATCGACGGCGTCTCGAACGACCTCGCGAACGCGTCGACCACCGGCTACAAGCACGTCCGCGTCGGCTTCCGCGACCTGCTCTACAACGCGCAGGGCGGCGCCGCGGGCCCGACCGTGCTGGCCGGCGCCGGCGCCGCCGCGGGCTTCATCGGCCGCTCGCAGGAGCAGGGGGCGCTGCAGACGACCGACCAGCCGCTCGACGTCGCGATCCAGGGCCCCGGCTTCCTGCAGGTCAAGCGCCCCGACGGCTCGCTCGCGCTCACGCGCGACGGCTCGCTGCGGCTCGACGCCGACGGCCGCCTGACGACGAAGGACGGCCTGATCGTGCAGCCGCAGATCACGGTTCCGAGAGGGACCGCGCCCGACCAGCTGTCGATCGCAGCTGACGGCACCGTCCGCGCCGGAGCGGGCAGAGCGCTCGGCCGCATCGACCTCGTCACCGTGCGCTCGCCCGACGGGCTGCAGGCGCTCGGCGGCAACCTCTTCGCCGCGAACGCCCAGAGCGGCGCCGCGACCCCCGCCGGCCCCGACACGAGCCTGCGCCAGGGCGTCCTGGAGGGCTCCAACGTCGACGTCGGCGACGCGATGGTCGACATGATCGACGCGCAGCGCAGCTTCCAGATGACGAGCAAGGCGATCCAGATGCAGGACCAGATGCTCGAGGTCGCCAACCAGGTGAAGCGATGAGCTTCGCGAGCGGGCTGCCGCCGATCGACCAGGCGCAGCTGCCGGCCGACATCCGCACGGCGCCGGCCGCACGTCGCGACGCCTACGAGGCCGGCCTCGGCTTCGAGCGCCTGCTCGTGCAGCAGCTCTCGCAGTCGCTGACGGACTCCGCCAGAGACGCGCTCGGCGGCGACTCCCCCTACGCGAGCCTGCTGCCGGACGCGCTGACCGACGGCCTGATGGGCGGCGGAGGCCTGGGCCTCGCGCGCCAGCTCACGGACGCGATCCAGCCTGCCACGACCACCGGGTCGACGCCCACGCCATGACCGCCCTCGCCGTCCCGCCCACCTTCACGACCGACCCGCGCCTCGCGGGCGACGTCCTCGCCCACCTCGAGGCGCAGCTGCAGTCGACCACGCGCCTGCTGCAATCGGTGCTCGCCCAGGGCGTCGCGATCCGCGCCCAGGACGTCGACGGCGTCGTGCGCCAGGTCTCCGCCTTCCAGGCCGAGCTGGAGCGCCGCGCACGGCTCGAAGAGGATCGCGCGCGCCTGCTCGCCCGCGCCGGAGCATTGCTCGGCGCCGCCCCCGCGGCCGTCACGCTGACCCAGCTGACCGCGCTGATGACGCCGGACGACGCCGCGCTCGCGACCGCGCGCAGCGCCGAGCTGCAGGGCCTGCTCGACGTGCTGACGCGCGAGCACGCGTGCAACCAGGCGCTGATGCGCCAGGAGCTGGCGTTCCTCGACCACCTCCTGCGGCTCGTGGACCCGTCCTCGCCGACCGACGCCGGCGCGTACACCGCCGGCGGGATCCGACCGGCGACCCCGGCCGGCGCGACGCGCCCCTCGCTGCGCGCACTGGACCTCCAGGCATGACCTCCGCCTTCTTCGGCCTCCAGACCTCGCTTCGCGGCCTGCTCACGCAGCAGCAGGCGATCGACGTCAGCGGCCACAACATCGCCAACGCCAACACCCAGGGCTACTCGCGCCAGGAGGCGGTGCTCGAGCCGACGCGGCCGTACATCATCCCCGCGAACAGCGTCAACACCGGCGCCGGCGCGCAGCTCGGCAGCGGCGTCGACGTGGCCGCGATCCGCCGCATCCGCGACCAGTTCCTCGACCTCCAGTACCGCGCCCAGCAGATGAGCCTCGGCGATGCGACCGCGCGCACGACCTCGCTCGACCAGGTCGAGGGCGCCTTCGCGGAGCCGACCGACGACGGCCTCGCCGCGCAGCTGTCGAGATTCTGGGACGCCTGGAGCGACGTCGCGAACGCGCCCGAGAACGCCGCCTCGCGCTCCGCGCTCGTCACGCAGGCGCAGACGCTGACCGCCTCCTTCAGAACGATCTCCGACCAGCTGACGACCGTCGCGCAGCAGGCGCAGGACGAGTTCGACGGCGATCACGTCCGCCACCGGCGACGTCGCGAACATGGCGAGCGAGCTGGCCGGCCTCAACAGAGCGATCGGCGACGCCGTCTACCGCGGCCAGCAGCCGAACGACCTGATGGACCGCCGCGACCAGCTGATCGACAGACTCAGCCAGCTCGCGCAGGTGTCGGTCACCGACATCGGCGGCAGCCGCTTCAGAATCGACTTCGGCGGCGTCACGCTCGTCGACCCGAGCACGCCGGCCGGCTACACGTGGCCGCAGACGCTCGGCAGAGCGCCCGGCGGCAAGCTCGGCGCGCTGCTCGACCTCGCCTCCCCCGCCGGCCCGGCGCTGACCTACCGCACGCAGCTCGACGCGGTCGCCGCCGACCTCGTCAGAAACGTCAACGCGCTGCACACGAGCACGCCCTTCTTCGATCCGAGAGGCGCGACCGCGGCCACGATCGCGGTCGTCGCGACGACGGCCACGGTGCAGGCCGGCAGCGGCAGAGCCTCCGGCCAGAACGACGTCGCCCAGGCGATCGCGAGACTGCGCGGCGGCACGACCGACCAGCTGTACCAGGCGCTCGTCGCGAAGATCGGGACCGAGTCGCAGGCGGCGGTGCGCGCGCAGTCGACCGCGCAGTCGCTCGTCGACTCGATCGACGACCGTCGCCAGAGCGTCGCGGGCGTCTCGCTCGACGAGGAGATGACGAACCTGATCCGCTTCCAGCGCGGCTACCAGGCGTCCGCGCGCACGATGACGACGCTGGACGAGATGCTCGACACGCTCGTCAACCGCACCGGCCGGGTGGGGCTCTAGCGATGTCGATGCGCGTCACCACCCTGATGAGCTCCCGCGCCACGCTGCGCGACCTCAACGAGGGCTACGCCCGCCTCAACAGACTGCAGGGCCAGCTGTCCTCCGGCAAGCAGATCACGCGCCCGTCCGACGATCCCTACGGCACGAGCCGCGCGCTGTCGCTGCGCGGCGAGATCGACGGGCTCGACCAGTACCAGCGCAACGTCGACGACGGCACCGGCTGGCTCAACACCTCCGACACCGCGCTCGGCCAGATGTCGGACGTGCTCGCGCGCGTGCGCGAGCTGCTCGTCAACGGCGGCACCGACACCGCCGGCCCGTCCGCGCGCGCCGCGATGGCGGACGAGATCGACCAGCTGACCGAGAGCGTCAAGCAGGAGGCCGACGTGCAGTACGGCGGCCGCTCCGTCTTCTCCGGCACCGCGACCGACACGCCGCCGTATGCGCTCGGCGGCGCCGACACGTACGCGGGCGACGCCGGCACGATCACGCGCGCGATCGGCCCGGGGGTCGAGATCCCGATCAACACCGACGTCCGCACGCTGCTCGGCGACGGGCAGGGGGCCGGAGACGACAAGCTGCTGAACACGCTGCGCGACATCTCCGACCACCTGCGCGGCGGCACGACGGCCGACGCGAACGCGCTGCGCAGCACCGACATGCAGCGCCTCGACGCGAGCCTCGACACGCTCAACGGCATCCGCGCCGACGTCGGCGCGCGCACGAACCGCCTCGCGATCGCCTCCTCCCGGCTGTCGGGCCTGAACCTCAACGCGACGCAGCTGCTGTCGAACACCCAGGACGCCGACATGGCGCAGACGATCACCGAGTACACGACCCAGCAGGCCGCCTACAACGCCGCGCTGCGCGCGGGTGCGAACATCGTCCAGACGTCGCTGCTCGACTTCCTCCACTGATCCCCAAGGAGACCCCGTGCCCACCCCCACCACGATCGACAGCACGCGCTTCGGCCGCATCGAGGTCGCGCCCGACAGCGAGATCGCGTTCCCCAACGGCCTCGCCGGCCTCGACAGCACGCGCTTCACGCTCGTCGCGCGGGCGCAGGACGACGCGCTCCTGTGGCTGCACTCGCTGGAGGACCCGGCGCTCGCGCTGCCGGTCGCGGACCCGCGCCGCTTCTTCGGCGCCTTCGCACTGGAGCCCGCGCCGCCCGCCGACGCCGCGATCTACGTCACGGTGCGCGCGTGCGAGCAGCTCGAGGACTTCACCGCCAACCTGCGCGCACCGCTCGTGATCGCGGGCGGGATCGGTCACCAGGTGATCAACGAGGCGCCCGGGGCCGAGCTGCGCGCGCCGCTGTTCGCCGAGCTGGCGGCGGCCGCGGACGCCGAGCAAGCCGCCTGAGCATGTGACACCCTCCGGGGCATGCTGATCATCACCCGCCGGCCCGGCGAGAGAATCGTCCTCGGCGACGACATCGTCGTCACGCTGATGGAGATCAGCGGCCAGACGGCACGCATCGGGATCGCCGCGCCGAAGGAGCTGCCGGTCTACCGCGAGGAGATCTGGGAGGCCGTCAAGGCCGAGAACCAGGCCGCCGCCGCAGTCGACCCCGACGCGCTCCCGCCGATCCCCCCGGCGAAGCCGGCGCAGCCCGAGTAGCCGGCGTAGTCTGGGTTTCGGTGCCCAGGATCAAGGACACGCCGGCTCCATGTAGTAGGACGGTGCGATGAGCACACTGCTCGGCACCGTCCTCAACGGCCGCTACCGGCTCGAGGCCCGCATCGGCACGGGCGGGATGTCGTCGGTCTACCGAGCGACCGACGAGACGCTGGAGCGCCCCGTCGCGATCAAGCTGATGAACCGCGAGATCGCGCACGACTCGGACCAGCTCGAGCGCTTCAGACGCGAGGCGCGCGCGGTCGCGCAGCTCTCGCATCCGCACATCGTCGGCGTGATCGACTACGGCGAGGACCAGAGCCGGCCCTACATCGTGCTCGAGTACGTCGAAGGCGAGACGCTGAAGGAGCGGATCCGCCGCAACGGCGAGCTCGACGTCTCCGAGGCGGTCGCCTATGCGATCGAGATCGCGCGCGCGCTCGGGGCCGCGCACGCGAGACACATCGTGCACCGCGACGTGAAGCCGCAGAACGTGCTGATCGACGAAGAGGGCAGCGCGAAGGTCACCGACTTCGGGATCGCGCGCTCGCTCGACGACGACGGCCTGACCGCCGACGGGCGCGTGCTGGGGACGACCGACTACGTGTCCCCGGAGCAGGCGCTCGGCCACGACGTGACCGGCCAGTCGGACCTCTACTCGCTGGGGATCGTGCTGTACGAGATGCTCACCGGCGGCGTCCCCTACAGAGGCGAGAACCAGGTCGCGGTCGCGATGAAGCACGTGCGCGAGGAGCTGCCGGACGTGCAGGCGCTGCGGCCCGAGGTGTCGGCCTCGCTGGCGGCGGTGATCGACCGCGCGACGGCGAAGGACCTGCACGAGCGCTACCGCAGCGACGAGGAGCTGATCGCGGACCTCGAGGAAGTGCTCGCGCTGGAGGCGGCGCGCGCCGGCAGCGCGACCGGCGAGGCGACGACGGTGCTGCGCACGCTGCCGAGCAAGACGCGGCGGCGGATCCCGCTGCGCGTGCGCTCGCGGCCGGCATGGGTCGCGGTCGCGGCGCTGCTCGTCGTGATCGCGCTGATAGCCGGGATCGTGCTGCTCGGCGACCGCACGCACCGCGGCACCGGCACGGAGCGGACGGCGGGCGGCGGCGGAGCGCTGACGGCGGTCGGGCTCAACTCCGACGCGGCGCACGACTACGACCCGATCGGCGGCGACGGCGAGCATCCGGAGCAGACCGCGGCCGCGATCGACGGCAACCCGAACACGAGCTGGACGACCGAGTCCTACTCGACCGGCGACCTGCAGAAGGACGGCGTCGGCCTCGCGCTCGACGCGCCGCCGGGCGCGGTCTTCCGCGAGCTGCGCGTGCGCACCCCCACCCCGGGATTCTCCGCCCAGGTCTACGTCGCGAGCGGCGACACCCTGCCGGACGCGCTCCCCGACCCCGCCTGGAAGCTCGTCGCAACCGCCCCGTCCGTGTCGTCAAAGCAGACGATCGACCTCGACACCGCCAGCCAGAGATCCCGCTGGGTGCTGCTGTGGATCACCAAGCTCCCGCCTGATGACGACCGCGTCGAGATCAGCGAGCTGACGCTTTACCGCTAGCCCCGGTCGTGGCCGGTACGCCGGCGTGCGCCTTGCTCCCTCGCGAGAGCCTCAATCGTGTGACGGCTGTGGCGCTGCTCCGCGCGCCAGGGATCCGCGGGGGGCTCTCGCGAGGGACAAGGCGCACGCGGCTGATCCAGCGGCGCCGGCGCACAGGCGTCCGGGGCCCAGGGCCCTCAGAACTGGTACGCCCGCTCGCGCTCGTGGCGCTCGAGCGCGAGCGCGACGAGGCGATCCAGCAGCTGCTCGTATGGCACGCCGGAAGCCGCGAACAGCTTTCCGTAGACGCTCGTCTCGGTGAAGCCGGGCAGCGTGTTGAGCTCGTTGACGAGCACGGTCTCGTGCTCGACGTCGACGAAGAAGTCGGCGCGTGCGAGGCCGGCGCAGCCGAGCGCGGCGAACGACTCGAGCGCCAGCGCGCGTACGCGCTCGGCGAGCGGCGCGGGGATGCGCGCGGGCACGACCAGCTCCATCCCGCCCGGCGTGTACTTCGCCTCGTAGTCGTACCAGCCGCCGTTCGCGGCGGCCCCGACGAGCACGATCTCGCCGGGCGTCGAGACGATCGGGTCGTCGTTGCCGAGCACGGCGCACTCGACCTCCAGCCCGCTCGCGGCCGCCTCGACGATCACGAGCGGGTCGTGCGCGAACGCCGTCTCGAGCGCGTCCGCGAGCGCGTCGCGCTCCGCCACGCGCACGATCCCGACGGACGAGCCGAGGCGCGCCGGCTTCACGAACACGGGCAGGCCCAGCGGGGCGAGCGACGACAGCACCGCGTCGGGCGCGTCGCGCCACTGCGCGTGCCGCACCCCCCGGTAGTCGACCTGCGGCAGCCCGGCGCGCGCCAGCAGCTCCTTCGCGACGACCTTGTCCATGCACGCGGCCGACGCCAGCACGCCCGAGCCGACGTACGCCACGTCGAGGCACTCCAGCAGCCCCTGCACCGTCCCGTCCTCGCCGTACGGCCCGTGCAGCACGGGGAAGACGACGTCGGCGCCGAGCAGCCCGCCGCCGGGCGTCAGCGCGACCGTCTCGCCGCCGCACGACCATGCGCCGTCGCGCGAGATCTCCACGGCCACGACCTCGTGCCCGCCGCGCTCCAGCCCGCCGCGCACCGACGCGGCCGAGGCGAGCGACACGTCGTGCTCGGAGGAGCGCCCGCCGCCGAGCACGGCCACGCGCCGGGGCGTCACGGCGTGCCTCCGTCCGCGGGCGTCGTCGGCGTTGTGGGCGTCGTGGGCGTCTGCACGAGCCGCCCGACGATGATCCGCACCGGCGCGCCCTGCTTGACCTGCGTGCCGGCGCCGGGCCGCTGGTCGATCACGACCCCGTCCTCGCTCGGGTCCGTCACGTCCTGCAACGAGGTGCGCGGCTCGAGCCCGGCGGCCGTCAGCGTGTCGGCGGCCTCCTGACCGGACGAGCCCGTCAGGTCCGGCACGTCGACCGTCGGTATCGCTCTCGCGACGACGAGCGTCACCAGGGCGCCGGGATCCGCGCTCGTGCCCGCAGCCGGGTCCTGGCGCAGCACGGTGCCGGGGTCGGCGGTGTCGGAGCCCTCTTCGCTCGCGCTGAACTGGAAGCCGCGGTTGCCGAGCGTCTGCTGCGCCTCCTGCTGCGTGAGGCCGACGACGTCGGGCACCGCCACCTGCCGCGGTCCGCTGGAGACGTAGAGCGTCACGTTCGAGCCGCGGTCGACCGACTGGCCGGCCGCCGGCGAGGTCTTGATCACGCGCCCCTCCGGCACCGAGTCGTCCGCCTGGCGCACGGTGCGATCCGCGACCAGGCCGAGGTCGGTCAGCTTCGCGCGCGCCTTCTGCTCGCCGAGCCCGTCGACCGACGGGATCGCCACCTGCCCGGGCCCGCTCGAGACCGTCAGCGTGACGCGCGAGCCGTCCTTCGCCTCGTCGCCGCCCGCGGGATCCTGGGCGAGCACCTGGTCGACGGCTCTGCCGCTCGTCACGCGATCGACGCTCGTCTTCAGCCCGGCCGCGCGCAGCTCGGCGCTCGCCGACTGCACGTCCTGCCCGACGACGCGCGGAACCGTCACGTTGCCGGGACGCGTCAGCAGCACGATGCCGGCGACGATCGCCGCCAGCGCGAGCGCGCCCAGCAGCCACACCCACCACGGCGGGCGTCTGCGCTCCCCGTCGTCCTCGCGCAGCGCCGCGGCGTCGGCATAGTAGGGCGGCGGCGGGTCGATCGCCTCGCCGGCGAGCGCGGCGGCGGCGAGCGCCTCCTCCCCGTACGGGTCGGCGGTCAGCGCCGCGGGCGCGAACATCGCCGTGCGCTGTCCGGGCGCCTCGATCGCGATCACCGCGTCGCGCGCCTCCTCGAGCGCGTTGATGAAGGCGTCGGCGTCGGCCGGCCGCTGCGCCGGGTCCTTCTCCAGCGCCCACGCCACGATCGCCTCGAGCACCGGCGGCACCGAGGGGTCGAACATGCTCGGGGACGGCGGCGGCTCGGACACGTGCTTCAGGGCGATCGTCACGGCCGACTCGGCGTCGAACGGCACGTGCCCGGTCAGCAGCTCGAACAGGATCACGCCGATCGCGTAGAGGTCGGACGCCTGGCTCACGGCGTGCCCCTGCGCCTGCTCGGGCGAGAGGTACTGCGCGGTGCCCATGATCGAGCCGGTCTCCGTCATGTCGGAGGCGCCGGCGCGCGCGATCCCGAAGTCGGTGACCTTCACGCGGTCCTCGTCGTCGACCATCGCGTTGTGCGGCTTGAGGTCGCGGTGGACGATCCCGCGGCGGTGGGCGAAGCGCGCCGCCTTGAGGATCTGCACCGTGATGTCGATCGCGCGCACCGGGTCGAGCGGCGCCTCCTGGCGGATGACGTCCTTGAGCGAGCGGCCGGGCAGGTACTCCATCGCGATGTAGTAGGTGCCGTCCCACTCGCCGCGGTCGTAGACGCCGACGACGTTCGGGTGCTGCAGGCCGGCCGCCGCGGAGGCCTCGCGGCGGAAGCGCTCGACGAACTCCGCGTCCTCCGCGAAGCGGCGGTGCAGCAGCTTCAGTGCGACCTTGCGGCCGAGCTGCTGGTCCTCGGCGCAGAAGACGTCGGCCATGCCGCCGGAGCCGAGGCGCGTGAGCACCTTGTAGCGGCCGTCGATGAGCGCGTCGGGGGGGATCTCGGTCATGGCGTCTGCAGCAGGTTCTCGAGCACGGCGCGGGCGATCGGGGCGGCAACGGTACCGCCGAAGCCGCCCTGGGATCTCTCGACGGTGACCGCGATCGCCACGCGCGGGTCGTCGGCGGGCGCGAAGGCGACGAACGACGGCTGCGTGAGGTTCGCGCCGGTGACGCCGATCTCCGCGGTGCCGGTCTTGCCGGCGACCTCGATGCCCGGCAGCTGGACGGCGGTGCCGGTGCCCGACTCGACGACGGTGCGCATCATGCCGTTGACCGCGTCGGCGGTCTGCGCGGAGATCGGCGAGCCGTAGACGCTCGGCTCGATCCGCTTCACGATGCGCCCGTCGGGATCGACGACGCGGTCGGTCAGGTGCGGCGCCATCAGCCGCCCTCTGTTCGCGACCGCGGCCACGACCATCGCCATCTGCAGCGGCGTGACGGCGAGCTTGTCCTGCCCGATCGCCATGCGGCCGACGTCGACCTTGTCGCTGGAGACCGGCAGCAGGCGCCCGTTCAGGCGCTCGCCGCTGGCGACCTTCTCGGTGTCGGGATAGTCGAGCGGCGGCCTTCTGTAGAAGCCGAAGCGGCGCATGTAGTCGCCCATCGTCTGCTTGCCGAGCGCCTCGCCGATCTGGCCGAAGACGGTGTTGACGGAGTACGTCATCGCGGTCGTCAGCGAGATGTCGCCGTAGCTCTCGTCGAGGTCGTTGCGCATCGGCACGCCCGAGATGGTCTTCGGCGAGTCGCCGTTGATCACCGAGTCCGGCGTGTATCTGCCGCTGTCGATCGCGGCCGCCGCGGTCAGCACCTTGAAGGTCGACCCGGGCGCGTAGCTGGACTGCGTCGCGCGATCGAGCAGCGGCGCCGCGGGGTCGGCGTTGAGCGCTCTGTAGCGGCCGGGGTCGCCGAGGTCGTTTGGGTCGTAGCCGGGCACGCTCGCCATCACCAGCACGCGGCCGCTGCGCGGGTCGAGCGCGACGACGGAGCCGGGGCTGCCGGTCGCCTCCAGCTGGTCGGTCGCGATCTGCTGCGCGTCCGGGTCGAGCGTCGTGATCACCGTGTCGCCCTGCTGGCGCTTGCCCTGCAGCTGGTCCGCGAGCGAGCCGAGCTCGTCGCCCTGGCCCGACAGCTCGTCGTTGCGGTAGCGCTCGATCCCCGACAGCTGCTGCAGCGCGATGTTCGCGTAGCCGACCGGATGGCCGAACAGGGAGCCCGTGGGATAGGTGCGTCCGAACGTCCCGCGCGGTCCGCGCACGCTGCGCGCGAGCACGCTGCCGTCGCCGGCCTTGATCGCGCCGCGCTTGATGTGCAGCTGCGCGAACAGCGGCCGCTTGTTGAGCGCGTTGTCGCGCAACGCCTTCGCGTCGAAGACCGACCACTTCGACGTCCATACGACGAGGATCGCGAACAGCAGCACGATCGTCGCGAACAGGCGCATGATGGGCGTGCTCATGTCGGCCTCCGCGCTCGATCGGAGACGAGCAGCAGCAGCGCCAGCAGCACGAAGTTCGCCAGCAGCGACGAGCCGCCGTAGGAGATGAACGGCAGCGTGACGCCGGTCAGCGGGATCACGTTGACGACGCCGCCGACGATCACGAACACCTGCAGCGCGAACACCGCCGAGAGGCCGACCGCGAGCAGCGTCGAGAACGAGTCGCGCGCCAGCAGCGCGATCTTGAAGCCCCGCTGCACGAACAGCAGGTACGTCGTCAGGATCGCGATCGCGCCGACGAGCCCCAGCTCGTTGACGATCACCGCGTAGATCAGGTCCGTCTGCGGCGCGGGCAGGATCGACTGCCCGCCGGGCGAGACGAGCAGCGCCTCGCCGAAGCCGCGCCCGAGCAGGCCGCCGTCGGCCTGCGCGAACAGCGAGTTGGCGATCTGGTAGCCGACGTTCGGGTAGCGGCCGGGGTCGAGCGGGTCGAGCCACACGTCCACGCGGTCGGTCACGTGCGGGACGTGCGTGCCGAGGTACCAGGCGCCGAGGCCGAACAGCGCCATCCCGACGACGACGAACGAGACGCGGCTCGTCGCGACGTACAGCACCGCCAGGAACGCGCCGAAGAACATCAGCGACGACCCGAGGTCGCGGATCACGATCAGCAGCAGCATCGCGACGCCCCAGATCACCAGCAGCGGCCCGAAGTGCTTGAGCGGCGGCAGCGTGATCCCCGCGACCCGACGCGCGCCCGCCACCAGCAGCTGCCGCGTGTCGCGCAGGTACGACGCGAGGAAGATGACGATCCCGATCTTCGCGAACTCCGTCGGCTGGAACACGAACACGCCGGGGATCCGCACGCCGAGGTACGCGCCGTTGACCTGCGCGCCGATCCCCGGCAGGCGCGGCAGGCACAGCAGCGCCAGCGAGGCGGCGGCGATCAGGTAGCGGTACTGCTCGAGCTTGCGGTAGTCGCGCACGAAGACGATCGTCGCCACGAACAGCGCCAGCCCGGCGACGAACCACTGCGCCTGCTGGCGCGCCAGCGTGTCGTCGATGCGGTAGATCACGACCAGCCCGAACGACGCGAGCACGGCGACGAGAGGGAACAGATAGGGGTCCGCATACGGCAGCGCGATCCGCAGGAAGACATGCGCCGCGAGGCACAGCCCGAGGAAGATCAGCCCGTACGTCAGCGACAGGTCGGACAGCTGGTCGGACCCCTGCTGGATGAAGACCGCCGCGAAGCCCGCCGTGACGAGCAGCGTGGCCGGCAGCAGCCCGAGCAGCTCGCGGTTGCGGGCGCTCATCTTTCGAGCTGGCCCAGCTCCAGCTCGGAGATCAGGCTCTTGACGTCGTCGCGCGAGCGCAGGCGATGGTCGAGCAGCTGCTCGCGCCGCACCGTCGCCACCTCGCTCGCCGGCACGCCGGAGACGTAGTACCGCTCATACAGATGGATCCCCGCCGGAAGATCCCACGGCAGCCCCCGGTAGACGGTGACCATCCCAGCCCCGTCGGTGCCCACGAAGAAGACCGCACGCGAGGCAAGCCAGCCCGCGACGCCCAGCGCCCCCACCACGATCACCACAGCAAGCGTGGCCGCAAGCACCTTCACCCGCCGAGGCAACGGCCCCTCCACCCGCTCCCGCGACCCACGCGGAGGCACGACCCGAGGAGACCGAGGCAAAGCAGCCGTCGACGGCGCGAGCGGGCGATCTTCCGCTGCAGCGAGTGTTTCATCGCGAGCAGTGGAAGATCGCCCGCTCGCGCCGCCAGCCACCACCGCTTCAAGCCGGAACAGGACGACCGTGATGTTGTCGCGACCGCCCGCCTCGTTGGCCGCGTCCACGAGCGCACGGCCGACGCCGGCGAGGCCGCCGGAGCCCTCGCGCAGGATCGCCCCGACCTCGTCCTCCCCGATCATCGACGTCAGCCCATCGCTGCACAGCAGCAGCACGTCGTCCGAGCGCACGAGGTGCGTGTGCAGGTCGATGTCGACGTCGGGCTCGGGGCCGAGCGCACGCGTGATGATCGAGCGCTGCGGGTGCTCGGCCGCCTCCTCCTCCGTCAGCTCGCCGCGGCGCACCAGCTCCTCGACGAGCGTGTGGTCGCGCGTGAGGCGCGTCAGCTCGCCGTCGCGCAGCAGGTAGGCGCGGCTGTCGCCGACGTGCGCGAGCGCGAGCTCGTCGCCGTCGAGGTAGGCGGCGGTGATCGTCGTGCCCATGCCGTTGAGCGCGTGGTCCTCCTGCGAGCGCTCGTGGATGCGGCGGTTGGCGTCGCGCACCCGCGCCTCGAGCCGCTGCTCGGGCGTGCCGTCGTCGGGCAGGCCGGCGGCGAAGGTCTCGGCCGCGAGCCCGGAGGCGACCTCGCCGGCCTGCGCGCCGCCCATCCCGTCGGCGACGACGAACAGCGGCGCGCGCACGAAGAAGCTGTCCTCGTTCGCGCGGCGCTGCCGCCCGGTGTCGGACTTCTCGAAGTGCTCTGCGACGCGCAGGATGGTGGAGGGCGAAGGGGAGATCGGACTCAATCCTGAAGGTAGGTGAACTCGGAGTCGCCGATGCGGACGCGGTCGCCGTGGTGCAGCGGCCGCGGTCCGTCGAGCGGCTCCTCGTTGAGATAGGTCCCGTTCGTCGAGCCGAGGTCCTCCAGCACGAGCACGGAGCCCTGCCGGCCGATGCGCGCGTGGCGCGTGGAGGCGAACGGATCCTCGAGCCTGACCTCGACGTCGCCGCGCCCCAGCGTCGCGCCGTGCTCGAGCGAGTAGGCGATCCCGTCCGGGTGGCCGGCGGCGTGCTCCACGACGAGGCGCGGCTCGCCCTCCGCGGCGCCGCCGTGGCCGAGCACCGGCTCGCCGGCGCGGTGCAGCCCGGTCGCGTCCGACTGCGCCGGCGGCGCAGATGCGGCGGAGACGGGGCCCGGGCCCGAGGAGGCGTCGAGCCGCGTGCCGCGCAGGTCCTTCCAGGCGCTGCGCACGACCCACAGCAGGAACAGGTAGAGGACCGCCATGAAGGCGAGCTTCAGCGCCACCGATGCCGGCTCGAGCGTCGTCATCGCGGTCGTCCTACTCCAGCTCGAACGTCAGCACGCTCGTGCCGAGCTCGATGCGGTCGCCGGGCTTGAGCGCGTGCGCCTGCTCGATGCGCGCACCGTTGACGGAGACGCCGTTCGTGGAGCCGAGGTCGGCGACGATCCAGCCGCCGCCGCGCGGGCGCACCTCCGCGTGCTGGCGCGAGACGTTCGCGTCGTCCAGCACCACGTCGCAGGAGCGGCTGCGGCCGAGCGTCGCACCGCCCGCGCCGACGACGAGGCGCTTGCCGTCGGTCACCAGCAGCGCGCGCGCGTCGCGGCGCTTGGCGCGCTGCTCGAGCGGCTCCTGCAGCCGCTCGGCGGCGCTGTAGACCATCGTGTGGCCCGAGTCCCCCTGCGACGGCGCCGCGGCCGGATCCGCGGGCGGCTCCACGAGCCGCGCCTGGATCCCGAACTCGCCCAGGCGCAGGCGATCGTCGGTGCGGAACTCGATCGACGGCTTCGACATCAGCGCGAAGCGCTCGCGGCGCGCGTGCTCCAGCAGGTAGCCGGCCAGCTCGTCGCGCAGCTCGCGCTCGAAGCCGGCGAAGCGCTCGCGGTCCTGCGGCGACAGGTACACCGCGTACTCGTTGGGCACGTACACGCGCGAGACGGAGTGGGACTGGTGCTCCTCCATCTCCCGCGCGAGCTTGCGCGCGATCTCGACGGGGCGCACCTCCGAGCGAAAGGCGCGGCTGAACGTCCCCTCGACGAGGCCGGCGATCTTGCTCTCGAGGCTGCGGAGTACGCTCATACGCTGTGCGGGGGCGGCACCGCTGCCCTCTCATGCTACGGAAGCCCCGGCGGATCCGATTCCCGCAGATCGCCGAGCGGACCCGACCGCGGACCGCGGACCGCACGCGCGGCGACGGCGATCAGCACCGCGGCGGCGGCGGCCAGGGCGGATCCGCGCGGGTCGGCGCGAGCCACCTCGCCCGGCCCGAGCGCGCGGCCGATCGCGGCGGCGGCGGTCGCCAGGCCGGCCGCCCACAGCGTCGCGGCGACGAGATCGAGCGCCGCCGAGCGCCCGCGCACCAGCCACGGCAGAACCGCCGCGGCGGCCGCCCACAGCGTGGCGCAGGCGAGCACGCCGGAGTCGAGCAGCGGCGAGATCACGTGCAGCGCGGCGTCATGCAGCGAGTCCGTCCACCCACGCCCCGTCCAGCTGCCGCGCACGCTCCCGTAGTAGAGCGTCTCGCGCACGACCGGCTCCGCCAGCGCGACTATCCAGAAGCCGAGCGCCCCCAGCGCGGCGCGGCGCCAGACGGTGCGGGCCTGGCCCGCGAGCGCCGGGTAGGCCCCGGCCAGCAGCGCAACGCCCATCAGCGGCGCGGCGAACGGGACCGACCACGCACGCCCGCGCAGCGGCAACAACAGCGGCGGCGCCACGAGCGCGCACGCCATCACGAGCGCGACGCCCGGCTCGCCGGCGCCGCCCGCGACCCAGCCGAGCAGCACCGCGGCGGTCACGATCCACCCGATCCGTGGCAGCAGGCCGACGACCGCAGCGACGAGCGCACCCGCGACGAGCGGGCGCACCGGCGGCGGCCCATCGCCAATGCTCGCAAGCGCCAGCGCCACGAGCCCACCGGCAGCGAGCCCCGGAAGAACATGCCCGACGAGCAGCGGCGCCGGTCGCAGCGCGCGGGGACGATCTTCCGCTGCAGCGAGTGTTTCATCGCGAGCAGTGGAAGATCGTCCCCGCGCGCCCGCCACCCCCGCCCCACGCCGGTCCTCGATCGTCCACCCATCGCCCGCGCCCAGCTCCGCCGCCACCGCCGCCAGCTCCTGCTCACGGCTGCGCCGCCCCCAGCCCCGCCGCGTCGCGTCGCGGATCTGCGTCACCGCGGTCGCGGCACGCTCGAACGCGGGTGCCTCGACGGTTCCGGGCTCGTCGCCCAGCTCTCTCAGGGCTCTTCTCAGCGCGCGGCTGAGCTGTGCGACGGTACCGCGGTCTCCGGGACGCGGCTGCAGCGCGCGGTCGATCGCGTCGCAGACCTCCGGCGGCAGGTCGCGGCGCTGGCGGCCCAGTGAGGGCAGCGTCGCACCGAGCTTGCGGGCGGTCGCGACGGCGCTGCCGCCGCGGACGGGGTTGATGCCGCTGAACGCCTCGTAGAGCACGAGCGCTGCCGCGTAGAGGTCCGCGGGTGCGGCCGCCTCCTTGCCCTCCGCCTGCTCGGGCGCCATGTACGCGAGCGTGCCGACGACGTCGCCGGTGCGGGTGAGCACGTCGCTGCCGTCGCCGACGACCCGCGCGACGCCGAAGTCAGTCAGCTTCGCGGCCGGCTCGCCGACGCCGCGGGCGTCCGGCACGAGCACGTTCGAGGGCTTCACGTCGCGGTGCACGACGCCCTGCGCGTGCGCGTGCGCCAGGCCGGCGCACAGCGCGACGCCGATCTCCGCCACGTCGCGGTCGCTGAGCGCCCCCGCGTGCAGCAGCTGCGCGAGCGTGCCGCCGCGGACGAGCTCGGACACCAGGTACGTCGTGTCGTTCTCGCTGCCCGCTTCGTAGAGCGTGACGATCGCCGGGTGCGCCAGGCGCGCGGCCGCTCTCGCCTCGCGCGTCGCGCGTCCGGAGGCGACGTGCTCGCCGCCGATCGCCTTGACGGCCACGTCGCGCTCCAGGCGCTCGTCGCGCGCGCGCCAGACGACGCCGAACGCGCCCGCCCCGAGCCGGTCGAGCAGGCGGTACCGCTCCAGCACGAGCGTGGCGGAGGGAGCCTCGGTGCCGCTCACCCTGCTCTGTTCCACGTAGGCGGGGAGCTCCCTGCCATCTGCGCGGACGGTTGTCCAGCCGCCGGCCCGGTCATACTGCGCCTTTCACGTTTCCGCAAGGAGCACGATTCTGTCGTTCTTCGACGAGTCTGACGAGACCCGCAGCGCCCCCCGGCCACGCCGTTCCCCCTCTTCCCGCGGTGGCGGCGGCGGTCAGCGACCCCCCGGCGACAATCAGACGCTGCTCGTGCGACGGCTCGTCGCGGCGGGCGCGGTGGTGGTCGTCGTCCTGCTGCTCGTGCTGCTCGTGAAGGGCTGCGTCGACAATCGGCGCGAAGCCGCGCTGAAGGACTACAACCGCAGCGTCCGCACGCTCGTCGAGGACTCGAGAAACTCCGTCTCGAAGCAGCTGTTCGACGCGCTCGGCGGCGCCGGCGGTCGCGACCAGCAGCAGGTGCAGGAGACGATCAGCCAGCTCACGAGCGTCGCCGAGGAGGAGCTCGCGCAGGCGCAGCGGTTCGACCCTCCGGACGCGATGAAGGGCGCGCAGAGCGACCTCGAGCTGCTGCTGTCGCTGCGCCACGACGGCGTGTCGAACGTCGCCGATCTGATCCAGACCGCGCTCGGCGGCACCGCCGGCGCGGGCAGAGCGGTCGACGACATCGCCGCGCAGATGCAGCAGTTCAACGCCTCCGACGTGATCTACTCGCAGCGCGTCGCGCCGCTGATCCTCAAGGGCCTGAAGGACGACGGCATCGCGGCCAGCTACGACGGCACCGCCGGCGAGCAGGTGCTGCCATACGCCGACTTCCTGCCGGACATCAGCTGGATGAGCCCCGACTTCGTCGCGAGCCAGCTCGGGGCGACCGCGTCGAGCGGCAGAACCACCGGCACGCCCGCGCCCGGCCTGCACGGCCATCAGATCGACTCCGTCAGCGTCAGCGGCACCGACCTCACGACCGACGGCTCGAACCGCATCCCCGCCACTCCGCCGCCGACCTTCACCGTCAACTTCACGAACGGCGGCGAGAACGACGAGACGAACGTCAAGGTGACGGTCGAGATCGACGGCAGCGGCACGCCGATCAGAGCGCAGACGATCGTCCCCACCACGACCGCCGGCGAGGCGGCTTCGGCGAACGTCGAGCTGAGACAGTCGCCCTCCACGAGCGGCCCGTCGACGATCAGAGTCACCGTCGAACAGGTCCCCGGCGAGGAGACCCTCGACAACAACACGGCGTCGTACACCGCGCTGTTCGAGTGAGGCCGCGCCGCGACCGCGGCGGGCGACCCGCCGCCGGCCGGCCGTATCCTCTCCAGCCGTGGACGAGCTGACGGGCACGACAGGCATCGTCGCACTCGCGGCCGGCGGGCTCGCGCTCGTGGCGCTGATCGCGGCGATCTGGCTCGCCACGGCGCTGCGGCGCCTGCGCCGCGACCAGCGGGTCGTGCTCGGCGAGTCCGGCGAGAGCGACCTCGTCGCGCATGCCGCCGGACTGGAGCGCGAGTTCCGCGTCCTGCACGAGTACGTCGAGGACGCCGCCGAGCGCCTGCACGAGCGGATGGCCGCCGCCGAGGTCCGGCTCGACGGCGCCGTGGCCTACCGCGCGCTCGTGCGCTACGACGCCTACGGCGAGATGTCCGGCCACCAGTCGACCTCGATCGCGCTGCTCGACGCGCGCCGCAACGGCGTCGTCCTGTCGTCGATCATCCACCGCGAGCAGGCGCGCCTCTACGCGAAGCGCGTGGAGGGCGGCGTCGGCGAGCTGGAGCTGTCGCCCGAGGAGCTGGAGGCGGTTCGGCTCGCGCTCGCGGGCGAGACCGGCGCGCCGGTCTCGGAAGGCAGCTGATGCGCGTCGCCTACCTCGGCCCCGAGGGCACGAACTCGCACGAGGCGCTGCTCGACGCGACGCGCGACGACGCGCAGCCGCACGAGCACGTCGCGCTGCCGACGATCCACGACTGCGTGATGGCGGTGCAGCGCGGCGAGGTCGAGCGCGCGTTCGTGCCGGTCGAGAACGCGCTCGGCGGCGCGGTCGACGCGGCCCTCGACGCGCTCGCGGTCGAGGCGGGGGACGTCGCGATCGTCGGCGAGCGCGTGCACGCGATCCACACCTGCCTGATCGCGCGCGAGCCGCTCGAGCTGAGCTCGATCGAGACCGTCGTCTCGCACCCGCAGGCCAACGCGCAGTGCGCCCGCTTCCTGCGCACGCAGCTGCCGCAGGCGCGGGTCGTGGCGGCCAGCTCGACCGCCGAGGCCGTGCGCACCGTCGCCGAGCAGGACGGCCGCAGCGCCGCGCTCGGCAGCCGCACCGCGGCGGACCTGTACGGCTGCGCCGTGCTGCGCGCGGACGTCGACGACGCGGCCGGCAACGAGACCCGCTTCGTGTGGCTGGCACGCAAGGATGAGGTCGTGGGCATCCCCAACGATGGGGTACCCAACGGCTGGAAGACGGCGATCGTCTTCTGGGGGATCGGCGACGAGGCGCCCGGCTGGCTCGCGCGCTGCCTGACGGAGCTGGCGACGCGCGAGGTCAACCTGACGCGGATCGAGTCGCGTCCGCGGCGCCAGGCGCTCGGGCACTACATGTTCTTCCTCGACATCGCCGGGCGCGACTCCGACGCACCCGTCGCGGAGTCGCTGGCCGCCCTGCGCGGGCACGTCGAGCACCTGCGCGTGCTCGGCTCGTTTCCGGCCGCGGCGTCATAGACGGCCCGGCTCAGCGGTCGAACGGGACATAACGGGCCGCTACACTTCCGCCACGGTCATGACTGCCACTGCTTCTGTACCACCAGCGCAAGTGGGGTCCGCGCCGCCTCTGGAGCACCAGCGGCGCGGGCGTGAGTCTGGCCGGGTGCTCGTCCTCAACGCGACCTTCGAGCCGATCAACGTCTGCACGGTCCGTCGCGCGATCGTGCTGCTGCTGAAGGAGAAGGCCGAGGTGCTGGAGCACAGCGAGTTCATGCTCCACTCCAGCAACAGCACG
The DNA here is from genome assembly GCA_963812435.1 of uncultured Actinomycetes bacterium. GTDB lineage: Bacteria > Actinomycetota > Thermoleophilia > Solirubrobacterales > Solirubrobacteraceae > Conexibacter. The sequence goes on along the minus strand of CAWEUZ010000002.1, from coordinate 497,421 downwards.
GTGCCGAGGCCCGTCGTGATCAGGCTCGTCTCCTACGTGCGCGTCCCGCGCGACACGCACCGCCGCAAGATCACCCGCCGCGCCGTGTTCGCGCGCGACAACTGGACCTGCCAGTACTGCGGATCCCGCGGCCAGCTGACCGTCGACCACGTGATCCCGCGTTCGAAGGGCGGCGACTCCAGCTGGGAGAACATCGTCGCCTCCTGCGCGCCGTGCAATCGCCGCAAGGGCGACGCCCTCCCCCACATCGCCAGAATGATCCCGAAGCGCGCGCCCCGCACCCCGGGCCCCCACGTCTTCATCCAGGTCGCGAGCCCCCGGATCCCCTCCGCCTGGCGCACCTACCTCGCGGCCTGAGCCGAACGGACGCTGGCCAGGTCGAGCTTGCGACCCGACCAGCGCCTGCAATGCGCCCGGGACGCTATTCGGCGAGGCCTCCGGCGATCGGTTGATCGACCGTGCCACCTGGTCCCGCAAACGTCACGTGGGAAGCGCCGTCGCGTGGGAAGCGCACGACGCCTGCGGTCACGTTGAACGTCCGTCGCTGGCTCGTCGCCGAGGCGACGGAGACGGTCTCGACGCCGTCGGGCAGCACGCCCACGACCTCGTCAGTTGCGAGATTTCCGCGACTGAGGGTGACGAAGACGCCCTCGGCGTTGAACGAGGCGATCGAGTCGCATGCACCGGCCCCGCGCGTCGGATAATCAGCCTCGGTTACGAGGATGCAGAGCTGATGCGCCGGACCGCCTGAGCCGTCGCCGACTCTCGGGATGGCGATGACCTGACTGCCCGCCGCGTTGGTGGCAAGGAGGCGGGCGCTCGCGACGTCATATCCCGTCGCCGCAAGGAAGTCCTGCTTGAGGAAGGGCACCGGCTGCGCGGTTGCGGGCGCCTTCAGCGCCGCGAGGTGGATGAGCTCGGCGGGTGCGGCGGGGCTGTCGGCTGCAGCCGTGGCTGCCTTGCCGCTGAGCGTCAGCGCTGCGATTGCCGCAAGGGCTGCTGCCGCGAACGCGACTGCGAGGAGCGTCCGAGCGGTGCGGGTCTTGAGAGTGAGCACAGGCCTCTTTCCTTACAGTCCGTATGCGAGGTAGCCGAAGAAGCCGTCGTGCCAGAGCGACCCCTTGTTGATCCCGGTCGCGTATCCCGCGAGACCGACGGGGGTCTGAACCGCCGTGGTCGTGCCGGTGGCGCACGCAGCCGCCAGGCCCCCGACGTTGCCGCCGCCTCCGTCCGGGTTCGTCTTCAGCACAGCGCACTTCTCGGTCGTGTCTCTCGAGATGTGGTACTCGATGATGTTGTAGCTGGTGTGGTACCCATGAGCGCATCGATCCGAGTTGTTGATCGAGCCGTAGGGATTGAGCCAGGTGACCGTGCCCCAGGTCGGAGGGCAGAACGCTCCGGCGGCGGCGTGAGCCGGAGCTGCACTCCACCCGAGGAGGAGGGCGCACGCAGCGGCAGCCAAGAACCAGCCGCAACGTTTGTTGAGGGAATTTGGGACGGTACTTGTCCCGGCGACGAGCAACTTCAAGGATCCTCCTTAAGAATGCTAAGCGGTATTTGAGCGCGCACGCTACCGCAACCGTTATGCCCCGAATGGGGGGATTCCGCTCTCTCGTCGCGCGTCCCCCAAGCCCGTCCCCCGTACCCCGGGGCCCGGCCCCGGACGCACGAAGGGCGCCTCGACAAAGGCGCCCTTCGCAAACTGCTTGGCTGGACAAGACCCCGACCAGAGGGACGGCGCAAGCGCCGGTGCCGGAGGGACCACTACCGGCATTGGTCGAGGCGGTGTCTCGGTGTGGACTCCGCTAGGCGGGGCCAGCCTTTCCGACCTAGTGGCCGGACACCTCCAGGGTCCCGCAAGGACTGTCAGTCAACGTACGGACCACCTCCTTTCTCTGGTCGATCCAGAGTAGCGGACGCGCACGACGGGGACGAGACCTTTCGTCAGGCCTCGTCGTCCCCGTTGCCGCCGTCCGCCTCGGGAGCCTCCCCAGCCTCGTCGGCGCCCAGCGCCTCCGGCTCGTGCGTCGCGCCGTTGCCTTCCGGCCCCAGCTCGCCGCCTTCGAGCGGCAGCTCCTCGGCGCCGTCGTCCGGCTCGGACTCGACGACCAATGCGATCGCGCGAACGAGGTCGTCCTCGCGGACGTTCATCACGCGGACGCCGGTCGCCGCGCGGCCCTGCTGGGAGATGCCGCGGGCGCCTGTGCGCTGGACCATCCCCTCCTGGGAGATGAAGACCAGCTCCTGGTGCTCGCGGACCACGAGCGCCCCCGCGAGGCCGCCCTTGGCCTCGGTCAGCTTGATCGTTCTGACGCCCATCGCGCCGCGCGAGGTCTTGCGGTACTGGTCGATTCTCGTGCGCTTGCCGTAGCCGTTCTCGGTGACGACGAGCAGGTCCTGGTCGTCGCGCGCGATGTCCATCGCGATGACCTCGCCTCTGCCGACGTTCATCCCGCGCACGCCGCTCGTGTCGCGGCCCATCGCGCGGGCGTCCTCCTCGCTGAAGCGGACGGTGAGGCCGGCGCGCGAGACGATGATCACCTCGTCGCCTTCGTCGACCCTGCGCACGGCGACCAGCTCGTCGTCGTCTCTGATCGAGATCGCGATGATGCCGTCGGCTCTGATCGGCGTGTTGTATCTGAGCAGCTCGGTCTTCTTGACCGTGCCGTTGCGCGTCGCGAACAGCAGGTACGGCGCCTCGGAGAAGTCGCGCGTGGAGAGCACCGACTGCACGCGCTCTCCTTCGCGCAGCGGCAGCAGGTTCACGAGCGCGCGGCCCTTCGCCGTGCGCTGCGCCTCCGGAAGCTCGTAGACCTTCAGCCGGTAGACCTTGCCGCGGTTCGTGAAGAACAGCAGGAAGTCGTGCGTCGAGGTCACGAACAGGTGCTCGATGTAGTCGCCGTCCTTCATGTCCATCCCGGTCACGCCGACTCCGCCCCGGCGCTGCTGGCGGTACGTCGCGAGCGGCAGCGACTTGATGTAGCCGCTGTTCGTGATCGTGATGACCATCTGCTGGTCGGCGATCAGGTCCTCGATGTCGATCTCGCCCTCGGCGTGGGAGATCTGCGTGCGGCGCTCGTCGCCGTACGCGTCGGAGATCTCCTGCAGCTCCTCCTTGACGATCGCCATCACGCGCGCCTCGTCGCCGAGGATCGCTCGCAGCTCGGCGATCCGCTCGACGATGTCGGCGTGCTCCTGTCTGATCTTGTCGACCTCGAGCGCGGTCAGGCGCCCGAGCGTCATCTGCAGAATCGCCTCGGCCTGGCGCTCGGACAGCTCGAACTTGTTGACGAGGTTGACGCGGGCGGTCTCGCGGTCGGGCGATCTGCGGATCGTCGCGATCACGTCGTCGAGGTTCGCGAGCGCGATCAGCAGCCCCTCGAGGATGTGCGCGCGGTCCTCCGCGTTGCGCAGCTCGTACTTCGTGCGGCGGACGATCACCTCGCGCTGGTGGTCGACGTAGCGGCCGATGACCTCGCGCAGCGAGAGCGTCTTCGGCACATTGTCGACGAGCGCGACCATGTTCACGCCGAACGTCGTCTGCATCGGCGTGTGCTTGTAGAGCTTGTTGAGCACGACCTTCGGGATCGCGTCGCGCTTGAGCTCGATCACGAAGCGCATGCCGCGGCGGTCCGACTCGTCGCGCAGGTCGCTGATCTCGGGGATCTTCTTCTCGTGGACGAGGTCGGCGATCTTCTGGATCAGCCCGCCGTCGCCGCCCTTCTTCACCTGGTAGGGCAGCTCGGTGACGATGATCGCCTCCTTGCCCTGGGACAGCGGCTCGATGTGCGCGCGCGCCTGCAGACGGACCTTGCCGCGGCCCGTCTCGTAGGCGTCGCGGATGCCTCTCGTCCCGAGGATCACGCCGCCGGTCGGGAAATCCGGCCCCGGCATGTGCTGCATCAAGCCTTCGATGCTGATCTCCGGGTCGTCGATGTAGGCGATCGTCGCGGCGACGGCCTCGCTGAGGCGGTGCGGCGGGATGTTCGTCGCCATGCCGACGGCGATGCCGGTCGAGCCGTTGACGAGCAGGTTCGGGAAGCGCGCCGGGAGCACGAGCGGCTCCTGGTTCTGCCCGTCGTAGTTGGGCCCGAAGTCGACCGTGTCGGAGTCGATGTCGCGCAGCATCTCGGTGGCGAGCCGCGCGAGGCGGGCCTCCGTGTAGCGCATCGCGGCCGGGGGGTCGTCGTCGACGGAGCCGAAGTTGCCCTGCCCGTCCACGAGCGGGTGGCGCATCGAGAAGTCCTGCGCGAGCCGCACGAGCGTGTCGTAGATCGCCGAGTCGCCGTGCGGGTGGTACTTGCCCATCACGTCGCCGACGATGCGCGAGGACTTCGCGCGCGGGCGGGTCGGCTGCAGGCCGGCCTCGTTCATCGCGAACAGGACGCGGCGGTGGACCGGCTTGAGGCCGTCGCGCACGTCGGGCAGCGCGCGCCCGACGATGACCGACATCGCATAATCGAGATACGCCGAGCGCATCTCCTCCTCGAGCGCGCGCAGCTCCGTGTTGCCGCCGCCCAATTGATCGACTGCGCTCATCGCTTTCGCCCGCTTCGCTTAGATGTCGAGGTTGGTCACGAGGCGGGCGTTCTCCTCGATGAAGTCGCGCCGCGGCTCGACCTGATCGCCCATCAGCATCGAGAAGACGCGGTCGGCCGCGGTCGCGTCGTCCATCGTCACTCTCGCCAGCGTGCGCGACGCCGGGTCCATGGTCGTCTCGCGCAACTGCTCGGGGTTCATCTCGCCGAGCCCCTTGAAGCGGTTGATTCTCACGCCGCGGGCGGCGAGGTCCATCACGACGGTGCGCAGCTGCTCGAACGACAGCGCCTCGCCGCCGTGCTCGCCGAGGCGGATGTCGAACGGCGGCGTGCCGACCGTCTTCACCAGCTGCTCGTAGACCCGGATCAGCTGGCGGTACTCGTTCGCCTGCAGCAGCGCACGGCGCACGTGGCGCACGCGCGCATGGCCGGTTCTCGCTTCGACCGAGCGCACGACCAGCTCCTCGGCGTCCTCCGAGACCAGCTCGACGTCGTACGGCGCGCCGTCGGCCGATGGGCGGCGCAGCAGCTCGATCAGCTTCGCCTCGTCGGTGACGGCCTCCTCGAGGATGCTGGCCTCCTCGAGGAAGTCGACGAAGTCGTGGCGCGCCATCGCGCGCAGCGCCGAAGCCCAGCCGGCGTACTGCTTGAGCAGGCGCGTGTATGTCTTCCAGCGCGTCTCGGTGAGTTTCGGCTGGACGTTGCCGGAGCGGTCGCGCAGCTCGAACTTCTCGAGCTTGTCGGCGAGCAGGATCTCCTCCAGCTCCGACTCTCTCTCGATGTAGCGCTCGCTCTTGCCGGCCTTCATGCGGTAGAGCGGCGGCTTGGCGATGTAGATGTAGCCGGCCTCGATCAGCTCCTGCATCTCGCGGAAGATCAGCGTCAGCGCGAGCGTGCGGATGTGGGCGCCGTCGACGTCGGCGTCCGTCATCAGGATGATCTTGTGGTAGCGCGCCTTCTCGATGTCGAACTCGTCGCGCACGCCCGTCCCGATCGCCGTGATCAGCGCCTGGATCTCGTTGTTCGCGAGGACCTTGTCGATGCGCGCGCGCTCGACGTTGAGGATCTTGCCGCGCAGCGGCAGGACCGCCTGCGTCGAGCGGTCGCGGCCCTGCTTGGCCGAGCCGCCGGCGGAGTCGCCCTCGACGATGAAGATCTCGCTCAGCGCCGGGTCCTTCACCGAGCAGTCGGCGAGCTTGCCCGGCAGGCGCGAGTTCTCCAGCGCGGACTTGCGGCGCGTCAGGTCGCGCGCCTTGCGCGCGGCGTTGCGCGCCTGCGCGGCTGACACGGCCTTGGTGATCACCGCCCGCGCGTCCTGCGGGTTCTCCTCGAGGAACTCGTCGAGGCCGCGATTGACGATCGACTCCACGAATCCCTGCATGCCGGGATTGCCGAGCTTCGTCTTCGTCTGGCCCTCGAACTGCGGGTCGGCGAGCTTCGCCGAGATGACGGCCGTGAGGCCCTCGCGCACGTCCTCGCCGCTGAGGTTCTCGTCCTTCTCCTTCAACAGGCCCTTCTCGCGGGCGTACTTGTTGAGCGTGCGCGTGAGCGCGGAGCGGAAGCCGGAGAGGTGCGAGCCGCCCTCGTGCGTGTTGATGTTGTTGGCGAAGGAGAAGACCGATTCCTGGTAGGAGCCGTTCCACTGCATCGCGACCTCGACCGCGCCCTCTTCGCTCTCGCCGGAGAAGTAGACGATCTTTCTCTGAACGGGGTCCTTGTTCTCGTTCAGGTATCTGACGAAGTCCTCGATGCCGCCCTCGTACTGGAACGAGACCTGCTTGCCCTCGCCGCGCTCGTCGGTGAGCGAGATCGCGAGGCCACGCGTCAGGAAGGCCGTCTCGCGCAGGCGCTCCTCGAGCGTCGCGAAGTCGTAGTCGAGCGATTCCATGATCTCGTCGTCCGCGAGGAACGTGATCGAGGTGCCCGTCTCCTTCGTGGGCTCGCCTCTGGCGAGCGTGCCCTGCGGCTTGCCGCGCTCGTACTCCTGCGTCCACGCGAAGCCGTCGCGCTTGATCTCGACGAGCAGTCTCTCCGACAGCGCGTTGACGACCGAGACGCCGACGCCGTGAAGGCCGCCGGAGACCTTGTAGCCGCCGCCGTCGCCGAACTTGCCGCCCGCGTGGAGGACCGTCAGCACGACCTCGACGGCCGGCTTCTGCTCTTTCTCCATGATCGCGACGGGGATGCCGGCGCCGTCGTCGACGACGGTGATCGAGTTGTCGGGGTGGATCGTGACCGTGACGGCGCTGCAGCGACCGGCGAGCGCCTCGTCGACGGAGTTGTCGACGACCTCGTAGACGAGGTGGTGCAGGCCGCGAAGGCCGGTCGAGCCGATGTACATGCCCGGCCGCTTGCGCACCGCCTCGAGGCCTTCGAGGACGGTGATGTCCTGGGCGTCGTACGTACGGTTCGGCTTGTCAGCCGAGGGATTGTCGCTGGCCAACGGTCCTCCGATGACGTTGCAACGCCCCGGTGCCGCACCCGTGGGAAGGGTGCGCCGGGGCGTCGAGACTTGGTACGCACAAGCATAGCACAAGCGGGGTCCATAACGCCGCCCTGTCACGCGCAGAAAGTCCTGCAAAATCCAGGGAAAACCGGGCTCTCACGCGGGTCCTCGCGAGCCGGTGACGCAGCGCAGCCGACGGACCTCGCCGACGGCGATCGCGGCGTTCAGCTTCTCGATCAGCAGCGGCGCCATCAGATCGAGCTCCTGCGCCCACACGGAGGCCGCGCAGGCGACCGTCACGACCCCCCCGCGCTCGGTCACGGGCGACGCCTCGCGCGCGATCGCCTCGCCGGCGACGGCGGGCCACGCCCGCTGCACCTCGGCCAGCAGCGTCGCCGGCGCGAGCGACGCCTGCAGCGGCGCGAGCGCCTCGCCGAGCGGACGCGGCGCGCGACGGCTCACGACGCCTCCCCCGCGAGCACGGCGCCGTCGGCGACCGCGAGGCGCGTGACGCCCGGATCCTCGGCGCCGGGGACGTGCTCGAGGTCGGTCGTCGTGATGACGCTCTGCCCGCCGCCGCGCAGCAGCCCGACGAGGCGCGCACGGCGATCGCCGTCGAGCTCGCTCATGACGTCGTCCAGCAGCATCACGGGCGTCGCCTCGCGCGTCGCCGCGATCGCCTCGCGCTCGGCCAGCAGCAGCGCGAGCAGGCCGAGCCGCTGCTGACCCTGCGAGCCGTAGGCCCGCAGCTCGTGGCCCTCGCGGCTCAGGAGCAGGTCGTCGCGGTGGGGCCCGTGGCCGCTGAAGCCGCGCTCGAGGTCCTGCTCGCGGCGCTCCGCCAGCTCGGCCGCGAGCGCGTCGGCGTCCGACGCCTTCGACCGCGGGCGGTAGGCGACGGCGGGGTCGCCGTCGAGGCCCAGCTCCCGCGCGTGCTCGGAGAAGCGCTCCGCGACCGCGTCGATCGCCGCCGCGCGGTCGCTCATGAGCGCGAGGCCATGCCGCGCCAGCTCCCGATCCCACGCCGACAGCGAGTCGGCCGAGCCGGAGCCGGAGCGCACCCGCAGCAGCAGCGCGTTGCGCTGCGCGAGCGACTGCGCGTAGGCGCGCCGGGTCGCCACGCGCGCCGGCCACAGGCCCGCTACGAGCTGGTCCATGTGGGCGCGGCGCAGCGAGGGGGTCCCCTTCACCAACTCCAGCCGATCGGGCAGGAAGACGCTCACGAGCGGGCGGCCCGGCACGTCGAGCAGGCGCTCCACGCGCACGCCGTCGGCGATCATCCGCTTCGGCTCGCCGGGCGTGAAGCCGACGCTCAGCTCGTGCGGGCCGTCGGGCGCCTCGGTCGTCACCTCCACGCGCACCACCTTCTCCCCGAAGCGCACGAGCTCGCGCTCGTTGGTCGTGCGCGCCGAGCGCCCCGTGCAGCCGAAGTACAGGGCGTCCAGCAGGTTCGTCTTGCCCGCGCCGTTGCGCCCCGTGACGACCGTCACGCCGGCGCCCAGCTCGACGTCGGCGGCGGCGTAGCTGCGGAAGTTGCGCATCGAGAGGCGCACGATCCGCACAGGCGCCGGCCGCCTAGACGTTCAGCCGGATCGGCATGATCAGGTAGAGGAAGCCGGGGTCGTCCCCGGCCTGGATCAGGCCCGGGCGCAGCGGGCTGATCAGCTTCAGGACGACGTCGCCGGACTCGACGCCCTCGAGCCCGTCGCGCAGGAACTCCGGGTTGAAGCCGATCTCGAACGGCTCGCCCTGGAAGGCCACCGGCAGCGACTCTCTCGCCTCGCCGATGTCGGGCGTCTGGGCCGAGATGGTCAGCTCGCCGGGCTGGAAGGCGAGCCGCAGCGGCGCGTTCTTCTGTGCCAGCAGGCTGATGCGGCGTACGACGTCCGTGACCTCGCCGCCGGCGAGCGTCAGCTCGTGCTCGTAGGTCTCGGGCAGCAGCTGGCGGTAGTTGGGGAACTGGCCTTCGATCAGCCGCGACGACAGCACGACGCCGGCGATCGCGAAGACGATCTGGTTCTGGCGCACGGCGACGGTCAGCTCCTCGCCCTCCAGCTGCTGGACGAGCCGCGCCAGCTCCTGCAGCGCCCGCGCCGGCACGTTGGCCTCGAAGGACTGCTGCAGCGGCTGCTCGAGCTGCGTCTCCTTGACGCTCAGGCGGTAGGAGTCGGTCGCGACCATCCGCAGCTCGCGCTCGGACGCGGACACGAGGATGCCGGTGAGGACCGGGCGCGTCTCGTCGCGCGAAGCGGAGTTGGCGACTTTGAGGATCGTCTCGACGAACGCCGCGGCGGGGACGCGCACGGCGCCGCCTTCCTCCGGCTCGGGGAACGGCGGGAAGTCCTCGCTGCGCAGCGTGCGGATGTGGAACGTCGCGTTTCCGGCGACCAGCTCGACGTCCTGCTCGGCGGGGCGCAGCTCGAGCGTCACCGTCGGTCCCGACAGCGAGCGCACGACGTCGACGAGCAGGCGGGCGGGGAGGACGACGGAGCCCTCGCGATCGACCTGGGCGGGCAGCGGGACGCGCAGGCCGACCTCCATGTCGGTCGCGCGCAGCTCCACGCCGCCGGCGCCGGCGATCAGCTGGACGCCGGAGAGCGCCTGGATCGCACCGCGGGTCGAGGCGACGCGGCTGACGGTCTGGAGCTGGCCGAGCAGCTCGTCGCGCGCGGCGGACAACTTCACGATGAAGACCTCGTCTTGGAGGGGTTCGTAGTCATAGGGAGCGTCAAGATGTTCACAAGCCCGCGAAAGCCGCTGTGCTGCGGGGAAGTTCTACGCACATGGGCTGTTGACACGAGCGTGGAAGTCTCTCAGTTGGAGCGGTCGGCATTGGCACCGGCGTCGACCTGTCGAAGGGCGGCGGTGAGGCTGCGCACGAGTTCGTGCGCCTCCGCGTCGCTCGCGATGCGCTCCGGCACCCGCCGGCAGGCGTGCAGGACGGTCGTGTGGTTGCGGCCCCCGAAGGCGCGCCCGATGGCCGGCAGCGTCGCGTCGGTCAGTTCTCGCGAGAGGTACATCGCCACCTGGCGGGCCCAGGCCACACGGGCGCTGCGGTCGGGGGAGCTCAGCACCTCCGGGGGGATGCCGAGGCGTTCGCAGGTGGCCGCCTGGATCTCCTCGACGGTGTTCTCGCGGCCGGGGCGACCCGTGTCGCCGGGGTAGAGCCCGTCCAGCACGTGCGTGACGAGCGGTCGATCGATCGGGCGACCGGTCAGCGAGTGGAACGCGACGACGCGGATCAGCGCGCCCTGCAGGGCGCGGACGTTCGTCGTCACGCGTTCGGCGATCGGCACGATCGCATCCGGATCGTGGAGGTGGAGCCCGTCGTGGTGCACCCGCTTGCGCAGGATCGTCATGCGCGTCGCGAGGTCCGGCGGACGGATGTCGGCCACCAGGCCCGACTCGAAGCGCTCGCGCAGGCGGTCGGCGAGCGCACTCATGTCGCGCGGCATGCGGTCGCATGTGACCACCAGCTGGCTGCCGGTCTCGTAGAGCGCGTTGAAGGTGTGGAAGAACTCCTCCTCGATCTTCGCCTTGCGCTCGAGGAACTGCACGTCGTCGATCAGCAGGATGTCGGTGTCGCGATAGCGGTGCTTGAAGCTCTCGATCGAGCTGGACTTGAGCGCGCGCACGAACTCCCCCGTGAAGGCCTCCAGCGTCGTGTAGCGGACGGTCATGCCGCCGCTGTAGGCGTGCACGTAGTTGGCGATCGCGTGCAGCAGGTGCGTCTTCCCGAGGCCGGGAGGCCCGTAGAGGAAGAGCGGGTTGTAGGCCTGACCCGGCAGCTCGGCGACCGCCAGCGAGGCGGCGTGCGCGAGGCGGTTGCCGTCGCCGATCACGAACTGGTCGAACGTGTACTTGGGGTTGAAGACGTCCTGCGGCGGCCCTGACGGGGCGGGAGGCGATCCCGCCGCGGGCGTGGATGCCCCGCGGGGTGCCGGCGGCCCGTGCAGCGGTGTCTCAAGCGGGACGATGGTGACCGTCGTCGCCTCGCCGAGGACCGCCGCCGCGCACGTTTGCAGGACCCGCGCGAAGCGGTCGGCGACCCATGTCCGGATCTCCTCGGGTGCGCCCACGAGCAGCGTGTCGCCCTCGATCTCCCGTGCCCGCAGGGGTGCGAGCCACAGGTGGTAGGTGGAGTCGGTGACCGCTCGCCGCAGCTCGGCTTGGATCTGCTGCCAGGTGTGCTCGAGCGCTGGGTCCACAGGCGTCGTCGACCGACTCCTCGTCGGAGGTGTTGCGGGGGGATGGAGGGACCCGCGAGGGCCCCGGCGGGGCGGCGAATATAGCAGCGGTGCGCAGCGCGACTCCGCACCCTCGGCGCGTGTCTGTGCGCGACTGCGCAAATCGCGAGAAAAAGGTCGCGGGGTGGCGCGGAAGCTCTGCGAACGTCTGTTGACAGCCTGTGCAGAAGCTGTGCAGAAAGCGAGCCGCCCCGGCCCGCGCCGGCGCGTATACTGGCCGTCCCCGACGGGAACGTCAGGGGTGCCGGAGCCGGCCACGTGGCCGGCGGAGGCGGGCCCCCCGCGAGGAGTAGCTATGAAACGCACCTACCAGCCGAAGAAGCGCAAGCGCGCTCGCACGCACGGGTTCCGCGCCCGCATGCAGACGCGCGCCGGGCGCCTGACGCTCAAGCGGCGCCGCACCAAGGGCCGCAAGCGCCTGACCGTCTGATGAACGGCCGCCCGGGCGTCGCAGCCCGGCGAAGCAAGCGCGGGCGGCTCTCCCGCAGCGCCGAGTTCGACCGGGTCTTTCGACAGGGACGCTCGCATGCGAACCGCGTCCTGGTCCTCTACGCGTTCCCGCGGGCGGACTCGACCCAACCCGGCGTCCCCGCCGCCGAGCCGCGGCTGGGTCTGTCGGTGTCGCGCAGAGTCGGCGGCGCCGTCGACCGCAATCTCGTCAAGCGTCTGCTGCGGGAGGCGTTCGAGGTCGAGTCGGCGCGCCTGCCGGACGGCCACGACGTCGTGATCGTCGCGCGTCCCGAGGCGCGCGTCATCGCCGAGCGCGACGGCTTGGAGGGCCTGCGCGCGCCGCTCGCGGAGCTGATCGACCAGCTGCGCGCGCGGGTCGAGGGCGAGGCGAGATGAGCAGGCTGCGCAGCGCCGCCGTGGCACCGATTCGCGCCTACCAGCGGGTGATCTCGCCGCTGCTGCCGCCGCGCTGCAAGTACGAGCCGAGCTGCTCCCGCTACGCCGCGCAGGCCGTGCAGGAGTACGGCATACTCCGCGGGCTGGTCCTCGCAGGGTGGCGACTCCTGCGCTGCAATCCGTGGAGCCACGGGGGATACGACCCCGTCCACGAGCAGCGTGTCTTCAGTCCGCGCCGACCGGCGGCGCCCAGCGCCTGACGCCGACCGCGAGCGACCCCCGAGCCATGTTCACCGTCTTCGCCAATCCGCTCCAGCCGTTGATCGACGTGCTGGAGCAGGTGCTCCTCTTCTTCCACGACACGATCGGGGTCGGCTGGGGCCTGGCGATCATCCTGCTGACGGTGACCGTGCGGCTCGTGCTGCTGCCGCTGACGCTGAAGCAGGTCACCTCGATGCAGCGTCTCCAGGTGCTCGCGCCGGAGATGAGAGCGATCCAGGCGAAGTACAGAGACGACAAGCAGCGCCAGCAGCAGGAGATGATGAAGTTCTACCGGGAGAACAGAGTCAACCCTCTGGCCTCCTGCCTGCCGCTGCTGTTCCAGCTGCCGTTCTTCATCTCGCTGTACTACATGCTGCGCAGCGACCTCAAGGTCGACATGTGCCCGGGGATCGACGGCTACGCGACCTCGATCGACAAGAGCCTCTCGAGCGTCACCTGCTCCCAGTTCAGCGACTCGGCGTACGCGGCCTCGCACAACATCCACGTCTCGGATCCGAGCTTCCTCTTCATCCCGGACCTGACGGCGAAGGCGACCGGCGCGGTGCTGATCGTGCTGATCGTGCTGTACGTCGCCAGCCAGCTCGCGTCCGGCCTGCTCAGCTCCGCCTCGATGGACAGAAACCAGCGGATGATCATGCTGGGCCTGCCGATCGTCTTCGTGACGTTCATCATCAACTTCCCGGCCGGCCTGCTGGTCTACTGGATCACGACCAACGTCTGGACGATCGTGCAGCAGCTGATCGTGCGCAAGACGGTCGGCGTCCCGAGACGACCCGCGGTCGCGACGGCGGGTGCCCCAGCGGGGGCGGCCGCGTTGGCGGGCGGCGGCAGAAGAGGCCGCGGCGCGGCGAAGGAGGCTGCCACAGGCGCCTCCGGCAAGGGGCGCTCGGACAAGGTCGCGCCGAAGGGCGGCGGGGAGAACGGCGCCAGCGCCGGACCGCCGCCGACGCGGAGAAAGAAGAAGCGGACGGGCCGTCGGCGATGAGCCCTCGCGCGGAGAGCGATGCCGCCGGACGCGTGCGGAAGATGCTGGAGCAGATCGTCGCCGCAGTCGGCGTGGCGGCCGCGATCGAGGTGTCGGAGGACGACGCGGGCGTGCACGCGAACCTGGATGGCGAGGATCTCGGCCTGCTGATCGGCCGCCACGGCCAGACGATCGACGCGATCCAGCACCTCGCGTACCGCATCGCCTACCGCGGCGAGGATGAGCGCAAGCGCGTGACCGTCGACGCCGCCGGCTATCGCGAGCGCCGCGCGGCGCTGTTGCAGCAGGACGCGGACGAGGCGGCGGACGAGGCCCTCCAGACCGGCGAACCGGTCGCCCTCGACGCGATGAACGCGGTGGAGCGACGCGTCGTGCACGAGTACCTGCGCGACCGCGACGGCATCGAGACGTACAGCGAGGGCGCGGAGCCCGATCGCTACCTCGTCGTCGCGCCGGTCGCGGAGTAGCTCCGCGCGGGCGCAGGACCGTTTCACGTGAAACCCGAGAAGGATCTGAGCGCGCTCGCGGAACGCTATGAGCTTTCGGAGGGCGCGATCGCGCGGCTGGGTGTGCTGTTGACGGCACTGGCCGACGATCCACACGCTCCGACAGCGGTTCGTGCGCGCAGAGAGGCCGTCGACGTGCATCTCGCGGACTCGCTCGTGGCCCTCGAGCTTCCGATCGCCCGCGCAGCGACGCGGATCTCGGATCTCGGCGCAGGCGCCGGCTTTCCGGGCCTGCCGCTCGCCGTTGCGCTGCCCGGCGCACGGGTGACGCTCGTGGAGAGCGTCGCGCGCAAGTGCGCGTTCATCCGCGGCGCCGCCGACGCGGCAGGACTGGCGAACGTCGAGGTCGTCGCCGACCGCGCCGAGTCCTGGAGAGCGGGCCTCGGCACGTGCGATCTCGTGACCGCGCGTGCGCTCGCCCCCCTTGCGGTGCTGGCGGAGTACGCGGCGCCGCTGCTGCGCGATGACGGTGTGCTGGTCGCGTGGAAGGGTCGCCGTGACGAGCAGGAGGAGCGCGATGCCGCCGCCGCCGCGCGCGTCCTGGGGCTCGCGATCGAGGAGATCCGGCCGGTCCGGCCGTATCCCGCCGCCCAGCACCGGCACCTCCACGTGCTGCGCAAGATCTCGCCCACGCCCGAGCGCTTCCCGCGCCGACCGGGGATGGCGCGAAAACGGCCGCTGGGAGCGGCTTGACCAGCCGACCTCCGACCGTGTTCGCCGCTACCGTCACGGGCATGGAGCGCCACACGTGAGCACCGTCTACGCGATCGCCAATCAGAAGGGGGGCGTCGGCAAGACGACGACGGCCGTGAACCTGGCCGCGTGCATCGCCGAGGCCGAGTACGAGGTGCTGCTCGTCGACATGGACGCGCAGGCCAACGCGACCGTCGGACTCGGGCAGCCGAAGGACGCGACCCCGAGCGTCTACGACGTGCTGTCCGGCGATGCGACGCTCGACGAGGCGATCCGCCCGACCTCGATCCCGCGTCTCGCGCTCGTCCCGGCAAGCCCCGACCTCGCCGGCGCGAACGTCGAGCTCCCGCGCATCGAGGCCTCGGAGCAGCGCCTGCGGGATGCGCTCGCACCGGTCCGCGACCGCTACGCCTTCACGATCCTCGACTGCCCGCCCTCACTCGGCCCGCTGACCGTCAACGCGCTCGTCGCGGCCGACCGCGTGATCGTGCCCGTGCAGGCCGAGTACTTCGCGCTCGAGGGCCTGGCGGGCCTGCTCGACACGCTGTCGCTGATCCAACGCGAGCTGAACCCGCGCCTGACGATCGCCGGCATGGTGCTGACGATGCACGACGGCCGCACGCGCCTCGCACAGGACGTCGAGCAGGAGGTGCGCTCGCACTTCCCGCAGCTGGTCTTCGACACCGTCATCCCGCGCAACGTGCGGATCGGCGAGGCACCGAGCTTCGGCCAGCCCGTGATCCACCACGACCCGCACTGCGCCGGCTCCGACGCCTACTTCGAGCTGGCGAAGGAGGTGGCCGCGCGTGGCTGAGAGAAAGCCGCCGAAGAGCGGCCAGTTCCACCGCAAGGCCGACTTCCAGGACGCGCTGCCGCGCAGAGGCGCGGCGAAGACCCGCGGCATGGGCAAGGGCCTCGCGGCGATCCTCGCCGCCTCGCCGAGAGACGAGCCGGAGGAGCTGCGCCACGTGGCGGTCGAGCTGATCGGCCCGAACCCCAACCAGCCGCGCCGCCACTTCGACGAGGAGGCACTCGCGTCGCTCGCGTCCTCGCTGGAGGCACGCGGGGTGCTGCAGCCGGTGCTCGTGCGGCCGCTGCCCGGCGGGCGCTACGAGCTGATCGCCGGCGAGCGGCGTTGGCGCGCAGCGCGGATCGCAGGCCTCGAGCAGATCCCCGCGATCGTCCGCCGCCACGACGACGCGGCGTCGATCGAGCTGGCTGTGATCGAGAACATGGCGCGCGAGGACCTCAACCCGCTCGAGGAGGCGCGTGCGTGTCTCGCGCTCGTCGACGAGCTCGGCCTCACACGCGAGGACGTCGGCCGCCGCGTCGGCCGCAGCCGCGTCGCGGTCTCCAACCTGATCCGCCTGCTCGACCTGCCCGACGAGGCGCTGGAGCTGCTCGAGCGCGGTGAGCTGAGCGAGGGCCACGGGCGCGCGCTGCTGCAGGCGAGAGACCACGACGTGCGTCGCCGGCTGGCGCGCGACGCTGCAGCTGCCGGCTGGTCGGTGCGCGAGCTGGAGCGCCGCGCGCGCGAGGCCGGGGAGGCCGGGCCGGAGCGCCCGACGCGTCGCCGCCGCGGGCTGCACCCCGACCAGGAGGCAGCCGTCGAGCAGCTCTCCGACGCGTTCGGCAGCGCGTTCGGGACCGACGTCCGGGTCGTGCCGCAAGGGAACGGCTACCGCCTCCAGCTCGCCTTCGAGTCGCTCGATGACGCGCTCGAACTGGCCCGCCGCCTCGGCGCTCCCGCACCCGCCTGACGCTCGCGCAGACGCGCCACGCGCGGACCGCTAGAATCGCCTCTCGCGGGGCGATTAGCTCAGTCGGTTAGAGCGCTTCTCTGATAAGGAAGAGGTCCCTGGTTCGAGTCCAGGATCGCCCACCTCGAAGGACGCAGGGTCGAGACCTCGCGTCAGACCGCATCGCGGTTCGCTCCGTCGCTGCTACCCCGGCGTGCGCGCCCGCAGCTCATCGACTGCCGCGTCGAACTTTGCGCCGGCGACCAGCATCTCCACGAGGGTCCGCTCTTGTCCTGGGGCGACGAGTCTGTATCTCCGAGCGAACTTCATCTGGTGCTCGATCTTCCGAAACTTCGCGACAGTCCGGTCCACCGGCAGGTCGACGACGACCTTGATCAATCCACGCAGCCCGCTTGGGGGGACGATGATCACCGTCGTCTGCTCCTGCGCGGGCTGTCGGCGCGGGCTGGATCTGCCACGAGAGGATCTCTGTTCCTCGCGGCGAAATAGGAAGCAGGCCCGTCTGCGCATTGAAGGCTCAGCACGGCCGGTCCTCAGCGGCGACCGCGCCGCGGACCGGATGTCCGCTCCGGGAAGTCCACGACCTCGGCTTCGGACGGGGCGAGGAGGGCGTCTCCGACACGAGCTCTCCCGTAGCGCTGCAGCATGTCGATGAGCATCTCGGGGTTCTCCGGCGCAGCCAAGATCAGTGCTGCCAGCATGTCTGCCTTGGTGGGACGCTGCGGCTGGCCGGCCTCGTACACGAGGTCGCACAGCTCGAGCAGTCGTCGGTGCAGCGCCTCGGGTACGCGCTGGCCGAGTGCCTTCGGCATCGTCTCGATCAGTCGGTCCCCGGTGTGCAGGCGAAGGCGTCTTGCCATTCGCACCCCCCAAAGCTAGCTTTTAGTTATTTACAAGCTTGTTTGAAGCATATTGGCAGCCCGTGATCAGCTGTGCAACAGCGATCGGCCCGAAGCGGCGGGATCCGGCGTGCGACGCGAGCGGGTCGGACCCGTCTTCGTCAAACCACGTCGCGACCCGGCTCCAACGAGCTTTTTCCTGCAAGAGCTCTCCTTCCGGAAGGTCGGTGCGTGGGCGCTTGAAGCCCGCCAGTCCCGAGCGGAGGGCCACCTATACTTGGACCTCGTCCCAGCCCAGGAGTCGCGCGTGCAGGAGATGGTGATCTACGGCGTGAGCTTCGACATGGTCGGCAAGCAGCCGATCGTCCTGTTGAAGACCGTCGACAGCAACAAGTTCCTGCCGATCTGGATCGGGCATCCGGAGGCTGCGGCGATCCTCATGAAGTTGCAAGGTGCAACGACACCTCGTCCGATGACGCACGACCTGCTGTCCGAAGTGCTCGGCGAGCTCGACGTCAGCTGCACGCGCGTCGCCGTCACCGAGCTGCGGGAGAACACCTTCTACGCCTCGATCACGCTCGCCGTCAACGGCAGAGAGCTGGAGATCGACTCGCGTCCGAGCGACGCGCTCGCGCTGGCGGTCCGCGCCGGCGCGCCGATCTTCGCCGCTGAGGAGGTCATCGCCGAGTCCGCGATCGAGTTCGAACACGAGGTCGAAGACACGGAGGAGGTCGTCGAGAAGTTCAAGGACTTCCTCGACCAGGTCACGCCGGAGGACTTCGCCGGCGGCGAGCAGTAGGGCCGAGCCCAGGCGGGTGGGCGGCTCAGACCGCCGCGCCGCGCGCCAGCGCGATCGCCAGGATCCGCTCGACCAGCGCGTCGAAGCTGATCCCCGCCGCCTCGGCCGCCTGCGGCAGCAGGCTCGTCTCCGTCAGCCCCGGCACGCTGTTGGCCTCCAGCACGTACAGCTCGCCGTCCTCGTGCAGCATCAGGTCGACCCGCGCGAAGCCGGCGCAGCCCAGCGCGCGGTAGGCGGCGATCGCCAGCTCCTGGGTGCGCGCGGCGACGCCCTCCGCCAGCTCCGCCGGGCACACGAAGCGCGTGCGCCCGATCTCGTAGCGCGCCTCGAAGTCGTAGAAGTCGCGTCCCTCCGGCACCGCCTCGACGACCGGAAGCGCGCGCGCCGCGCCGTCCTCCTCGACGATCGAGACGGCCAGATCCCGCCCCGGCACGTAGCGCTCCAGCAGCACCTTGCGGTCGTAGGAGAAGGCCGAGACCAGGGCGGCCGGCACGTCCGCGGCCTCGCGCGCGAACTTGATCCCGAGCGCGGAGCCCTGCGCGGCCGGCTTCACCACCAGGGGGAACGAGAGCTGGCGCTCGATCGCCGGCAGCGCCTGCGCCGCCCCGAGCTCGCGGAACGCCGTCTCGCTGAAGGCGTGGAAGTCCGGCGTTGGGATCCCCTCGGCGCGCAGCAGGTGCTTCGTCAGGACCTTGTCCCAGCAGCGGATGCAGGCGGCCACCCCCGAGCCCGTGTACGGCAGCCCGAGCACCTCGAGCAGCTCCTGGATCGTCCCGTCCTCGCCGTCGCGTCCGTGCAGTGCGACGAACACCGCGTCCGGCCGCAGCTCCGCGAGGCGTCCCACGAGCTCCGTCCCGACGTCGACGGCGATCGACGTGTGTCCCAGCCGCTGCAGCGCGTCCTCGACGCGCGCGCCCGACTTGAGCGACACCTGCCGCTCGAGCGAACGGCCGCCCTGGAGCACCGCGACGGTGCTCATCGATCGGCTTCGGCGCGTCCGTCGCCGGAGCGCGGCCGGCGCGGAAGCTGAAGCACGTCCGCGAGCTGCTCGGCGTCGGCCGGCGCGTCCACGACGCGGGGAGTGGCCGGCGCGGCGCCGGTGAGCGTCCCGTACAGCGCCACCTGCTCGGCGACGACCTTGCCGATCCGCCGCACGCCCTCGCGGATCTGCACCTCGTCGACGCCGGAGAAGTTGAGCCGCATCGACGATCCGCCGCGGCCGTCGAGGTACGCCGCTCGGCCCGGCACGAACGCGACGTTCTCGCTCAGCGCGCGCGCCAGCAGGTCGGTCGTGTCGATGTAGTCCGGCAGCGTCGCCCAGATGAAGAGGCCGCCCTCCGGCTCGGTCCACGCCGCCTCGCGCGGGAAGTGCGCGCGCAGCGCCTCCAGCATCGCGTCGCGTCGCGTGCGATAGATCGCCACGAGCGAGTCGACGTACGCGCGCCAATCGGCGGCCGCGAAGTACTCGGCCACGAACAGCTGCGTCATCGAGGAGCTGCAGAGGTCGGCCGCCTGCTTGCCGAGGTTCATCTTCTGCAGCACCGGACGCGGCGCCGCCGCCCACCCGAGCCGGATCCCCGGCGAGAGGATCTTCGAGAACGTGCCCAGGTAGATCACGAACTGGCCGCCGTCCATCGAGTAGAGCGTCGGCAGCGGCTCGCCTTCGTAGCGCAGCAGGCCGTAGGGGTTGTCCTCCAGCACCAGCAGCTCGCGTTCGTGCGCGATCCGCACGAGCCGCTGGCGCCGCGGCAGCGACATCGTCACGCCGCCGGGATTCTGGAAGCTGGGGATCGTGTAGATGAACTTCGGCCGCCGGCCCTCGCGCTCGAGCCGGTCGAGCGTCTCCTCCAGCTCGTCGATGCGCATCCCGTCGGCGTCCATCTCGATCTGCACGACGTCCGCCTCGTAGGAGCAGAACGTCGGCACCGCGCCCGGGTAGGTCGGCGCCTCCGCGACGATCACGTCGCCCGGGTCGATGAGCGTCTTGCAGACGAGGTCGATCACCTGCTGGCCGCCGGTCGTCACCAGCAGCTCGCCTTCGTCGACCGCCATGCCCTCCGCCGCCATCACGTCGGCGATGCAGTGGGCGGCCGACGCGAAGCCCTCGGTCGGCCCGTACTGCAGCGCTCTCGCGCACGCCTCCTCCGCGACCGTCGCCATCAGCGACGCATACGTGTCGGGCGGGAAGGTCGAGGTGTCCGGCATCCCGCCGGCCAGCGAGATGACGTCGCCGCGCTCGGTCAGCGCCATCAGGTCGCGCATCGCCGAGGACTTCATGACCTTCGTGCGCTGCGCGAACAGGCCCGCGTAGCGCTCGAGATCGCGCGTGGTGGAGCGCGGCGGCTCGCGGCCGGTCATCGCGGCGGCTCGCAGCGGATCGGCATGTGAAGATCTTCGCCGCGACGGCCCGGAAGCCTGTCGCGCTCGGCTATCGTCATGCGGCCAAGCTACCGGACTCGATGACGCTCTTCCTCGCCATCTGCCTCGGAATCGGCCTCGCCCTCGCGGTCGGGCTGCGCCCGTTCCTGCCCGCACTGCTCGCCTGCTCGCTCGCGCGCGGCGATGCCGGCATCGACTTCGAGCACACCGACGTGGCGTTCATGGAGAAGCCCGCCTTCCTGCTGGCGCTGCTGATCGGCGTCATCGTGCTCGTCTACGCCGAGCGCCGCCACGGGCCGGAGCACGTCTCCAGCGGCCCCTTCGGAGCGGCCGTCGCGGGCGTCGGGCTCGCACTTGGCGCGCTGCTGTTCGGCGGCGCGCTGGCCGACGACGGCTACGCCTTCTGGCCCGGCCTGCTGGGCGGGATCGTGTGCGCCGCGATCGCCGAGGCGGCCGCGCGCGGCCTCTTCGAGAGCACGCGCAGACGGCTCGACAGAGAAGCGGCGGCTGCGCTGCCGTTCTACGCGGAGGTCGCCGGGCTCGTGCTCGCCGGCCTGTCCGTGCTCGCGCCGCCGGTCTCGGTGGTCGCGCTGGCCTTCCTGCTGTGGCTGCTGGTCGGGCAGCGCAGACGCGCGGGCCGCAAGTACGCCGGCCTGCGCATATTGCGGTGAGCGACGCGGCCCGTCCGACGTCGCGCAAGCTCGTCCTGACGGTCATCGACGCGCTCAAGCCGGCGATGCTGGAGCGGGCCGTCGAGCAGGGGCGCGCGCCGACGCTGAAGGCGATCATGGAGCGCGGCGCCTACGTCGACGACTGCGTCGCCGCGTTCCCGTCCGTGACCCCCGTCTGCGCCGCCTCGATCGCGACCGGGACGGGCCCGGACAGACACCGCATCCCCAGCATGAACTGGTACGACCGCGCCGCACGGCGCTACGTCGAGTACGGCTCGAGCTTCGGCGCCAGCCGCCGCGCCGGCGTGCTGCGCTCGCTCACCGACACGGTCTACAACATGAACGGCAGACACCTCGCGCCGGAGGTTCCGACGATCTACGAGCGCCTCGACGACGCCGGCCTGCGCACGGCGGGCACGACCTACCTCATCTACCGCGGCCGCCACCGCCACCAGCTCGCGAACGAGACGGCGCTGTCGCGGATCGCCGGGGCGGTCTTCCAGGGCGAGTCGGTGATGGGCCCGCGCGAGCTGTTCTACGCGGACCTGTTCGCGAGCCGCAGAACCGGCTGCCGCGGCCAGCTCGGCATGCCCGGCCAGCGCGACCAGCACAGCGGCTGCGTCGGCGCCCATCTCGTCGAGCACGACCTGTTCGACTTCCTGCTGTTCTCGCTGCCCGACAACGACGCCTTCTCGCATCGCAACGGCCCGCACGCGCAGGTCACCTCGATCGCCGCCGCCGACCGCCAGCTCGAGCGCCTCGTGCACGCGGGCGGCGGCCTCGAGCGCTTCCTCGAGGAGCACGCGATGGTCGTGATGGCCGACCACTCGCAGGCCGCCGTCGAGCGGCGCATCCCGCTCGTCGAGGCGTTCGACGAATGGGACCTCGCGCAGCCGCGGCCGAACGGCTCGCGCGGCCGCGGAGGCCGCGGGCGCGCCGCGACGGCGGAGGAGGTCGACCCGACCGAGGCCGAAGGCCAGATCGCGCTCGGCCTCGCGCAGCGCTCCGCGATGGTCTACGTGCTCGACGACGACCACCGCGAACGGCTGACCGCGCGCGCGATGCGCGAGACGGCGGCGATCCCCGGCGTCGACCTCGCGATGCGGCGCACAGCCCCGCGCGAGGGCGCGATCGCCGGCGATCGCGGCGAGCTGCGCTTCGCGCCGGGCGGCGACCTGACCGACCCGCGCGGGCGCCGCTGGAGCGTCGACGGCGACCTCGCCACGCTCGGCGCGCGCGTCGAGGACGGCCGCCTGCTGACGCCCGACTACCCCGATGCGCTCGGCCGCGTCTGGTCGGCGCTGACCTGCCCGACCGCGGGCGACGTGCTGCTGTCGGCCGCGCCCGGCTTCGAGTTCGTCGACTGGGGCGGCGCCGACCACCTCGGCGGCGGCAGCCACGGCTCGCTGCACAAGAGCGACTCGCTCGGCGCGCTGCTGTGGTGCGGCACGGGCGGCGGGGAGACGCGGGACGCGCACGCGCAGTGGACGCTGCAGGACGTCATGCCGATGGTCATGCGGCACTTCGGCCTCGACGGCTGAGTGCCCGCCGCTGTCGTCGAAACCGGCTTTCGCCCTCCGGTCACCGCAAGCGGCGACCTGCGGGCGACGTTACTGGGCGGGGTACCCTGTCTCGATGCAGGACGACGCGGCAGCCGTGGCGCTACCGCTGCACCGCCGTGTGCGGCACGGGTTGCGCCACCCGGCCAACTGGCTTCAGCTCGTGCGCTTCGCGGCCGTGGGCGCGAGCGGCTATGCCGTCAACCTCGCGGTCTTCGCCGCGGCGGTCCACCTGCTGGGGATCGATTACCGCATCGCCGCCGTACTGGCGTTCCTCGTCTCGGTCGCGAACAACTTCTGGTGGAACCGCCACTGGACGTTCGACGCGCGCGCCGGCCACGCCGGCTTCCAGGCGGCGCGCTTCTTCACCGTCAGCGCGGTGGCCTTCCTCTTCAGCTACGTCGTGCTGCTGCTGCTCGTGCAGGTCGCCCATCTGCCGGAAGTGCTCGCGCAGGCGATCGCGATCGTCACCGCCACGCCGCTGTCGTTCCTCGGTCAGAAGCTCTGGAGCTTCAGAGCATGATCCGCACCGCGGCGCGGATCGCCGCGGTGGTCCTGCTGCTCGCGGTGCTTGCGAGCAGCGCCGCGGCGGCGCAGCTGGCCGCGCCCGCGCTCACGTCGTCCGGAAGCGCGTCCCCGGTCACCGGCACCGTCACCGCCGCGACGGCCGCCGACCCGAACGCGCTCGGGACGCCCCCGAGCCCCTCGATCCCGCCGCCGGGCCACAGACTCACGTCGAGACGCGCGATCGCGATCGCCGAGCTGGTGCCGAAGATCGCGCGCGTCAGACGCGAGCACCCCGGCTCCTACCCGACCGCCTACACAAAGGGCACGACGCAGTGGCAGGTGTCGATCTTCACGGCGAGAGACCGGCGGGAGCTCGGCCAGGTGTCGATCGACGACTTCAGCGGGGCCGTGCTGGAGGCGTGGACCGGCTACCAGGTGCCGTGGACGATGGCGCGCGGCTACGACGGCGCGTTCGGCCGGCGCGTGAACGCGTGGTACGTGTGGATCCCGATGTGCCTGCTGTTCCTCGCGCCGTTCCTCGCGAGCGGCCGAGTCGGACCCGCCCGCCGCGGCCTGCGGAGCTGGCGCCCCTCGTGGCTGCACCTCGACCTGCTCGTCATGCTCGGCTTCTCCGTCTCGCTCGCGTTCTTCAACGCGGCGCGGATCGGCCTCTCGACGCCGCTGATCTACCCGCTGCTCGTCTACCTGCTCGTCCGCATGCTGCTCGTGGCGCGCCGCGGCGGTCGCGCCGAGCCGCTGCGGCTGCTGGTGCCGGTCTCGTGGCTGGCGGTCGCGCTCGTGTTCCTCGTCGGCTTCCGCGTCGGTCTCAACGTCACGAACTCGAACGTGATCGACGTCGGCTACTCGGGCGTGATCGGCGCCCATCGGATCGTCCACGGCCAGCCGCTGTACGCCAGAGACTGGCCGAGAGACGACGCCTCGGGCGACACCTACGGCCCCGTCAACTACTACGCCTACGTCCCGTTCGAGCGGATCTGGCCGTGGAGCGGCAGGTGGGACGACTTGCCGGCCGCGCACGCCGCCGCCGTCTTCTTCGACCTGCTGACGATCGCGTGCCTGTTCCTGCTCGGCCGCCGCATCCGCGGCCCGTCGCTGGGGATCGTGCTCGCGTACGCGTGGGCCGCCTTCCCGTTCACGCTCTACGCCTCCTCGACCAACTCGAACGACGCGCTGGTCGCGCTGCTGCTCGTCGCGACGCTGCTGCTCGCGGGGAGGCCCGCGGCCCGCGGCGCCGGCGCCGCGCTCGCCGGCCTGACGAAGTTCGCACCGCTCGCGCTCGCGCCGCTGTTCGCGCGCACCCCGCGCGACGTCAGACGCGACGGCCTGCGCCCGGGGCCGGTGTCGTTCGCCGCCTACGCGCTCGCGTTCGTCGCCACCGCGGGGATCGTCATGCTCCCGGTGATCCTCGGAGGGGACCTGCGCACCTTCTGGGACCACACGATCGCGTTCCAGCGCGAGCGCGAGTCGCCGTTCTCGATCTGGGGCCTGTGGAGCGGGATCGACGGCCTGCAGACGGCCGTCCAGGTCGGCGGCGTGCTGCTGGCGCTCGCCGTCGGCGTGTGGCCGCGGCGGCCGACGCTCGTGCAGATGGCCGCCTGCGGCGCCGCCGTGCTGATCGCGCTCGAGCTCGGCGTCACGTACTGGTTCTTCCTCTACGTCGTGTGGTTCTTCCCGCTGGCGATCGTCGCGCTGCTGGGGCGCTACGGCGATCCGGAGGCGCGCATCCTGGCGGCGCAGGAGCAGGCGCTGCGCTCAGCGGAAGCCGGGCGGGGCGGGGACGAGCAGCTGCTCGATCCCGTCGGCGCGCAGCGGTGACGCCGCGGCGCGGACGACGACGCCGTTGAGCCAGGGGTCGACG
The DNA here is from genome assembly GCA_963812435.1 of uncultured Actinomycetes bacterium. Taxonomy (GTDB): domain Bacteria; phylum Actinomycetota; class Thermoleophilia; order Solirubrobacterales; family Solirubrobacteraceae; genus Conexibacter. The sequence continues at coordinate 472,488 of CAWEUZ010000002.1, read as the reverse complement.
TCGGAGGGCTCGAACCTCGTCGGCATCTGCGTCACGAGCGCCGTGACCGCCTGCTCGCGCTTGACGCCGATCACCCCGCCGCGCGCGCCCGTCATGCCCACGTCGCTGACGTAGGCAGTCCCGCCGGGCAGCACGCGCGCATCGGCGGTCGGGATGTGCGTGTGCGTGCCGAGCACCGCGGTCGCGCGGCCGTCGAGGTGCCAGCCCATCGCGACCTTCTCGCTCGTCGCCTCCGCGTGCATGTCGACCAGCACGTGGTCGGCGCGGTCGCGCAGTGCGTGGAGCGCCGCGTCGGCGTGCGGGAACGCGGGGTGGCCCGCGCGCATGTAGAGGTTCCCCGACAGGTTCACGACCCCGAGCCGGACGCCGTCGCGCTCGACCACGCAAGTGCCGTGGCCTGGCTGGCTTCTGAGGAAGTTCGCCGGTCGCAGGATCCGCTCGTGCTCGTCCAGGTAGGGATAGATCTCGCGCTGGCGATACGTGTGGTTGCCGAGCGTGATCACGTCGACGCCTGCGGCGAAGAGGGCGTCGGCGATCTTCGGCGTGATGCCGACGCCGTTGGCGGCGTTCTCGCCGTTGACGACGACGAAGTCGATCGCGTGCTGCTCGACCAGCCCGGGCAGCAGCGTCAGCAGCAGCCGACGGCCCGTCGAGCCGACGACGTCGCCGACGAACAGGATCGCGACCGGTCGGCTCACGATGATGCGCCGATGGCCGACGACGAACCGCCTGTCGAGCCGCCCCCGGGCGAGCCTCCGCTCCACACCCCGCGCGACGCCACTCCCGCCGGCGTGGAGCCGGCTCCGCTCGTGGTCCCGCGCGGCGTCCAGCTCGTGCTGCTGCTGGTCGCGCTGCTCGGCGCCTGGGCGATCGCGCGCGCGGCCGGGACGGTGCTGCTGCTGTTCCTGATCGCCGGCGTCATCGCGCTGATCCTCAATCCGCTCGTGAAACTGCTGGAGCGCCGCCGCCTCCCACACGGCGTCGCGGTCTTCGCGGTGTATATCGGATTGCTCGCGGTGCTCGTGGCCGTCGGAGGGCTGCTGGCCAACCCGGTCAGCGACCAGGTGCAGAACTTCCAGCACGACGTGCCGCAGCTCGTCGACGACGCGACCCACTCGCTCGACGACCTGCAGCAGTGGCTCGACGACAAGGGAATCGACCTCCGCGTGAAGGACCAGGGGGAGACCGCGCTGCAGACGCTGGAGAGAAAGGTGCTGCGGGGCTCAGGCGACGTCGTGACGTTCTCGCGCGACATCGTCCAGCGGCTCGTCGAGACGTCGTTCGCGCTGATCCTGATCCTCGTGATCTCGATCTACATGCTCGTGTACGCCGAGTCGATCGGGAACGTCGTGCGCTCGATCATGCCGCGCGGCGCCGGGACGCCCGACGACGACTTCCCGCTGGGCGTGCAGCGCGCCGTCTACCACTACGTGCGCGGGCAGCTGCTGTTCAGCCTGATCATGGGCGCGACCGCCGCGATCGCGCTGTGGATCTTCGGCGTCCTCGGGATCTTCCCCGACGGCCAGCGCTACGCGCTGTTCTTCGGCGCCTTCTTCGGGCTGATGGAGCTGATCCCGTACATCGGCCCGGTGCTCGGGGCGATCCCGCCGATCGCGGTGGCGCTGTTCGACGACCCGCTCAGCGCGATCTGGGTCGCGCTGCTGTTCCTCGCGCTGCAGCAGCTCGAGGGGCACGTCGTCGCGCCCCAGGTGTTCGGCCACTCGCTGCGCGTCAACCCGTTGCTGATCATCTTCGCGCTGCTGTTCGGGGCCGAGCTGTACGGGGTGATCGGCGCGCTCGTGGCGCTTCCGGTCGCCGCGATCCTGCGCGAGACGGTCGTCTACCTGCGCCGGCACGTCGCGCTCGAGCGCTGGCCGGCGCCGCAGCAGACGCCACCGCCTCCGTAGGCTTGGCGCGTGGCCTCCTCCCTTGCCACCCATGCCCCGGTGGCGCTCGCAGCGAGCGGCCTCACCAAGCGCTTCGGCGAGCGCGTCGCGCTGCGCGAGGTCAGCTTCGAGGCCGCGCCCGGCGAGCTGGTTGCGGTGATCGGCCCGAACGGCGCCGGCAAGACGACGCTGCTGTCGATCCTCGCCGGCATCCAGCTCCCCGACGCCGGCGAGGTCACGCGCCCGCCGCAGGAGATCGGCTGGGTCCCGCAGCAGCCGGCGGTCTACTCGAAGCTGACCGTCGCGGAGAACCTGCGGCTGTTCGCGCGATTGGAGAAAGTTCCCGATTTAGTCAGAGCAGTTGCGCGCATGTTGGAGCAGACGGACCTCGCCGAGCGGGCCGACGACGAGGTGGGGACGCTGTCAGGCGGCAACCAGCAGCGTGTCAACATCGCAATCGGCCTGCTCGCCGAGCCGCCCGTGCTGCTGCTCGACGAGCCGTCCGCGTCGCTCGACCCGCGCCAGCGCGCGCGCCTGTGGGAGTTCGTCGGCAGACAGTCCGAGCACGGCACGGCCGTGATCTTCTCCACGCACGACGTGCAGGAGGCGGAGCGCTACGCCGACCGCGTGCTCGTGCTCGCCGACGGGGAGCTGCTGTTCGCCGGCACCGCCGCGGAGCTGGCGGCGACCGTCGCGGTCGGTCCGGAGGGCAGTGACATGACCGGTCCGCGCGACTTCGAGAGCGCCTTCGTCCGCTTCCTCCACGAGCGAGGGCATTGACCCGCCGATGCGCTGGCTGCTGCTGAAGGACCTGCGGATCCTGCGCCGCTCGCCGCTGCTGGTGGCGATGCTGGTGATCTACCCGATCGCGATCGCGCTGCTGATGGGCTTCGCGCTGTCCGCCGGGCCCGGCAAGCCGACGATCGCGATCTACAACGAGATCCCGAGAGACCAGCGCAGCTTCGACGTCGCGGGCTCGAGCGTGAACGCGGACGAGTTCCTGCCCGATCTGCTCAGATCCGTCGACGTGGTCAGAGCCGAGAGCCGCGCGGAGGCGCAGCGGCTCGTGCGCGACGGCAAGGTGCTCGGCGCGGTGATCCTCCCGCCGGACATCACCGAGAAGCTCGCGACCGGCCGCGAGCAGCCGGCGATCGAGGTCCTCTACAACGGCGAGGACGCGGTCAAGCAGCGCTATGTCGAGTCCGTCATCAGAGCGCGGATGGCGGAGGCGAACGTGGCGCTGTCGCGCCGCTTCCAGCAGGCGACCGCCGGCTACCTGCAGCTGCTGCTCGACGGCGGCACGCTCGGCGTCCTGGGCCGCGACGTCAACATCCTCGGGCTGAAGAACGCGCACGCGATCACCACCGGCGCGATCGCCTCGCTGCCGCCGAGATCGCCGCTGCGCACGTCGCTCGGCCAGGTCGCGCAGTTTGGCCAGATCGCGATCGACAACCTCGGCCTCTCGAGAGACGTCCTCAGATCGGTCGGCCAGCCGATCCGCGTCAGACAGACGATCGTCGGCGGCAAGCGCACGCCGCTCGACACGTTCGCGGCCGCGATCTCGGTGACCGTCTCGCTGATGTTCCTGACGCTGCTGCTGGCGTCCGGCCTGCTCGCGCTGGAGCGCGAGGAGCACGCCTTCTCGCGGCTCGTGCGCGGGCTCGTCTCGCGGCTTGGGCTGCTGGTCGAGAAGATCGGACTGGCGGCGCTGTGCTCGTTCGCGGTGACGCTGGTGATGCTGTTGGCCCTCGGCGGCTTCTTCATCGAGCTCGACTGGGCGCGCTTCCCGCAGTGGCTGCTCGCGCTCGCCGCCGGCGCGGTCGCCTTCGCTGCGCTCGGCGTCGCGATAGGAGGCTTGGCGCGCGAGGTGCGCGCCGCCTCGCTGCTCGCGTTCCTGCTGTCGCTGCCGATCGCGTTCCTCGCGCTCGTGCCGAGCGGCGCCGTCTCCTCCGGCCTCTACGACGTGATCCGCGCCGTCTCCGCCGCGTTCCCGTTCAAGGCGACGCTGCAGGCGCTCGACGCGGCGCTCAACGACGCCGAGCCCGGCATCCTCGGTCCGCTCGCGCACCTCGCGGCGCTGGCGGTGGTCTACACGGCGCTCGCGCGGCTCGCGCTGCGGCGGTTCGCGCGGTGAGCGAGCCGGAGGAGGACGAAGGCGCACTCGGCTACGAGCGCGTCGACGCGTTCAGCGACGGCGTCTTCGCGATCGCGATCACGCTGCTCGTGCTGGGGCTCGCGGTGCCGGACGTGGCCGACGACCAGCTTGCGCACGCGCTCTCGAAGCTGGGCCCGCAGGCCATCTCCTACTTCATCGGCTTCGCGGTGATGGGCCTCTTCTGGATCGACCACCATCGCTTCTTCGCGCGCCTGCGCGTGTTCGACGGGCGGATGCTGGTGCTGAACCTCGCCTACCTGTCGCTGATCGCGCTGATGCCGTTCACGACCGGCGTGTACGGGCGCTACGGCGACGTCTCGATCGCGGTCGCGCTGTACGCCGCGAACGTCGCCGCGACGAGCCTGATGCTCGTGACGATGCACGTCTTCGCCGATCGTCGGCAGTTGCTCGCGCCGACGTACGAGCGCCGGCCGCTGTGGAGCAACCTGCTGCCGGCTGCGATCTTCCTCGTCTCGATCCCGGTCGCGTTCGTCTCGGCGCGCGCCGCCCCGTTCGTGTGGCTGGCGCTGCTGGCGACGTCGTTCGCGCGGCGTGCGGGCGCCCGGGTAACCTGAGCGCGATGGCCTTCCCCGCCACCCGCCTGCGCCGGCTGCGCCGCAGCGGCGCGCTGCGCGGCCTCGTGCGCGAGACGCGCCTCGACGCGGCCGACCTGATCCTGCCGCTGTTCGTCACCCACGGCAGCGACCGCCGCGAGCCGATCGCGGCGATGCCGGGCGTCGAGCGGCTGAGCATCGAGCACGCCGTCGCCGAGGCGGCCGAGGCGGCCGCGCTCGGGATCTCCGCCGTGATGCTGTTCGGGATCCCTGCGGACAAGGACGCGGAGGGCTCCGGCGCGTGGGACGACGAGGGCGTCGTGCAGCTCGCGATCCGCGCGATCAAGGAGCGGTGCCCGGAGCTGCTCGTGATCCCCGACCTGTGCTTGTGCGAGTACACGAGCCACGGGCACTGCGGCGTGCTGCGCGACGACGGCCACGTCGACAACGACGCAAGCCTGCCCCTGCTCGCCCGCACGGCCGTCTCGCACGCACGTGCCGGCGCGGACCTGATCGCCCCGAGCGACATGATGGACGGGCGCGTCGGCGCGATCCGCGCCGCGCTCGACGACGAGGGCTTCGAGGACCTGCCGGTCCTCGCCTACTCCGCCAAGTTCGCCTCCGCCTTCTACGGGCCCTTCCGCGAGGCGGCCGACTCGACGCCGGCGACGGGCGACCGCCGCGGCTACCAGATGGATCCGGCCAACGGCGACGAGGCGCTGCGCGAGGTCCTCGAAGACGTCGAGGAGGGGGCGGACCTCGTGATGGTGAAGCCCGCGCTGCCGTACCTCGACGTGGTCCGGCGCGTGAAGGACGCCACGAGCATGCCGGTGGTGGCGTACAACGTCAGCGGCGAGTATGCGATGGTGAAGGCGGCGGCCGCCGCCGGATACCTGGACGAGCGCGCCACCGTGCTGGAGGCGCTCACGTCGATCCGCCGTGCCGGCGCCGACGCCGTCATCACCTACCACGCGAAGGACGCCGCCCGATGGCTGTCAGAGATGGACTGACCGACCCGAGCACCGCCACGCCGAAGCTGCGCAGCCGCAGACACGGCGCCGCGATCCCGCTGGAGGAGCTCGACAGACGGCTGCTCAACCTGATGCAGGGCAGGTTCCCGATCGAGCCGCGCCCGTACGCGCGCGTCGCCGACCTCGCCGGGATCTCCGAGGAAGACGTGATGGCGCGCGTCCAGCACCTGCTCGACCAGCGCATCATCCGGCAGGTCACGCCGATCTTCGACACGCGCGCGCTCGGCTACAGCTCGATGCTCGTCGCCGCCAAGGTCGACGCCGAGAACCCCCACCGCGCCGCCAAGATCATCAACGCCCACCCGGGCGTCTCGCACAACTACCTGCGCAACCACGAGTTCAACCTGTGGTTCACGCTCGCGACCGAGCCGGACTCGAAGCTCGGCCTGGAGGGCACGCTGAACGCGCTCGCGGAGGAGACCGGCGCCGAGTCGGTGCGTCAGCTCCCGACGCTCAAGCTGTTCAAGATCCGCATGGACCTGGAGATGGAGGGCTCGACGGAGGACCTCGCGAGAGCCGCCGTCGCGGCCGACCCGGTCGAGCTGGAGCCGCAGCCGTACGACGACTTCGACATCGCCGTGATCCGCGCGCTGCAGGGCGACATGCCGGTCATCCCCGAGCCGTACGCCCCGGCCGCGGCCGAGCTGGGCGTCCCGCAGGAGCAGTTCCTCGAGCACCTGAGCGGGATGCAGGAGCGCGGGCTGCTGCGCCGCGTCGCCGCGATCCTGTACCACCGCCGCGCCGGCTTCTCCGCCAACGGCATGGGCGTCTGGAAGGTGCCCGACGAGGACATCCTCCGCGTCGGCCGCGAGATGGCCGCGGTGCGCGGGATCTCGCACTGCTACCAGCGGCCCACCTACAGAGACTGGCCCTACTCCGTCTTCACGATGGCCCACGGCCGCTCGAAGGAGGAGTGCGACGCGATCCTCGACTCGATCGCCGAGACGCACGGGATCGAGGAGCGCGCGACGCTCTACTCCTCGACCGAGTTCAAGAAGATCCGCCTCCTGTACTTCACGGACGAGTTCAAGGCGTGGGAGCGTGAGCACGCAGGCGTCTGACCGGGCGGCCGGGACGAGCTCGGAGCTGTACGCACGCGCCGTCAAGCTGCTCCCCGGCGGCGTCAACTCGCCGGTCCGCGCGATGCGCGCGATCGGCCGCGACCCGATCTTCATCGCCCGCGGCGAGGGCTGCGAGCTGGTCGACGTCGACGGCAACCGCTACCTCGACTACGTCTGCTCGTGGGGGCCGCTGATCCACGGCCATGCGCACCCCGCGATCGTCGAGGCGGTCACGGACGCCGCCGCGCTCGGCACGAGCTTCGGCGCCCCGACGCCCGGGGAGGTCGAGCTGGCGGCGGAGGTCGTCGCGCGCGTCCCGTCCGTCGAGATGCTGCGGATGACGTCCTCCGGCACCGAGGCCTCGATGAGCGCGCTGCGGCTCGCGCGCGCCGCCACCGGCCGGGAGCAGGTCCTCAAGTTCGCCGGCGCCTACCACGGCCACGTCGACGGCCTGCTGGCGGACGCCGGCTCCGGCCTCGCGACGCAGGGGATCCCCGCCAGCCCGGGCGTGCCCGAGGGTGCCGCGAAGGCGACGATCGTCGTGCCCTGGAACGACCGCGACGCGCTCGCCGCCGCCACGAACCACTACGAGCTGGCGGCGATCGTCGCCGAGCCCTACCCCGCGAACATGGGGCTCGTCCCCCCGCAGCCCGGCTTCCTCGAGCTGCTGCGCGAGCGCGCCGACCACAACGGCGCGCTGCTCGTCTTCGACGAGGTGATCAGCGGCTTCCGCGTCGCGCCCGGCGGCGCGCAGGAGCGCAGCGACGTGATGCCCGACCTGACGATCATGGGCAAGGTGATCGGCGGCGGCCTGCCCGCCGCCGCCTACGGCGGAGCTGCTGAGCTGATGGAGCGGATCGCCCCCGCCGGCGACGTCTACCAGGCCGGCACGCTGTCGGGGAACCCGCTCGCCGTCGCCGCCGGCCTCGCGACGCTCGAGCTGCTGACCGAGACCGCCTACGCCCAGCTCGCGAGAACGACGGAGCTGCTGGCCGACGGGCTGCGGGACGCGATCCGCGCGGGTGGGTACTTCGGTCGCGCCCATGTCGTCAGCGTCCCGGGCCTGCTGACCGTCTTCTTCCGCCGCGACCGCGTGCGCGACTACGCCGATGCCGCCGCCTGCGACCGCGACGCCCACGCCGCCTGGTGCCGCGAGCTGCTCGCGCGCGGCGTGTATCCGCCGCCGTCCCAGTTCGAGGCGTGGTTCCCCTCGCTCGCGCACGACGAGGCGGCGGTCGAGCGCACGGTCGAGGCGGCGACCGAGGCGTTCCGGGCGATCCGCGACGGCGGTGCGGCATGAGCGGGACCGCGCAGCTCGTCGAAGCGCTGCGCGCGGAGGGCGGCCTGATGGCGGGCGCGCTGCGCGCCGAGACACCCTCCGACGAGCCGCTGCTCGCGCCCGTCCCTCCCGGTCCGTACGCGCTGACGCTCGCGGCCGTGCGGGAGGGCTACCTGCTCCACTACGGCGAGGGCCGCGTGCTCGACACGCCCGACCCCGATCTTGCGCTGCTCGGCGGCGACCGCCTCTACGCGCTGGCGCTCGCCCAGCTGGCGGCGCTCGGCGACCTCGCGGCGGTGGCGGCGCTCGCCGACCTGATCTCCGCCTGCGCACGCACGCACGCCGAAGACGATCCCGCGCGGGCGAGGGCTGCGTGGGAGGCCGCGGTCGACGCGATCGGCCGCAACGGGTAGACGCGCGCCGCACGCGCGGATCGACGCACCCGTGCGACGCCCCACGCCCTTTTGGCGCTATGGTTCGCGGCCGAATTGCGGGCCCACCAGCCCGACCGCCTCGCACCAATCCGCCGATTTCTCACAGTGGCTGCTGACAGACACAAGAAGAGCTCGCCCTACACGGCCGATCGCGGCATGCCGGGCGCATTCGAGGGCGAGACCGTCACCCGCCGCCGCCTGATGGGCGTCGGCGTCCAGGGCCTCGGCGCCGTCGCGGTCGGCGCGTTCGCGCTTCCCGCGCTCGGCTTCGCGCTCGGGCCGGTGTTCGAGCGCACGAAGATGCCGTGGCAGTCGGTCGGTCCGGTCGGCGACTTCACGAAGGACACCTACGTCCCGCGCGTGATCCAGATCGTCTCGGGCATCGGCGAGGCGGGTAAGACGACCGTCTACGTGCGCCACCGCAACCCGGAGATCGACACCGAGCCCGGCGGCGAGTCGGCCGCGATCGTGATCTCCACGCGCTGCAACCATCTCGGCTGCCCCGTCCGCTTCACGCAGGCGGCCGGCAAGTTCATCTGCCCTTGCCACGGCGGCGTCTACGACTTCCGCGGACTGCGCGAGGGCGGCCCGCCGGTGCGCCCGCTCGACCGCTTCTACACGAGAGTGGAGAACGGCGAGGTGCTCGTCGGCCCGCGCTACAGCGTCAACAGCGAGCTGCGCCGCTTCTCGCCGCGCGACCCGGGCGAGCCGCTCGACGGCATCGGCCAGTACATGTACCCGGCGCGCTTCTCGACGCCCGAGAAGGCAGGGAGATGAGCTGATGCCCAGAGTCAAGCTCCCCGTCCCGCCGCTCCCGCCCGGGCTCAAGCCGCAGCCGCCGCGCCCCGGCACGGGCAACGGCAGACTCAAGCCGCACGAGCACGCGGCCGAGGCCGGGATCCACGTCGTCGATTGGATCGACGAACGCACCTCGCTCTCCGGCGGCGTCCGCTGGATGCTCTTCCGCAAGGTCCCGAGAGGGACCAACTGGTTCTACACGCTCGGCTCGGCGGCGATGTTCGCCTTCCTGTCGCAGGCGGTCACCGGGATCTTCCTCGCGATGTACTACGACCCGTCGCCGACGGGCGCGTACGAGTCGATCCGTTACGTGACCAACGAGGCGTTCCTCGGCGAGTTCGTGCGCGGCATGCACAAGTGGGGCTCGACCGTGATGGTGATCCTCGTCTTCCTGCACATGGGCCGCACGTTCTTCTTCGGCGCCTACAAGTACCCGCGCGAGCTGAACTGGGTGATCGGCGTCGTGCTGCTGATCATGACGATGACGATGTCGTTCACCGGGTACCTGCTGCCGTTCGACCAGCGCTCCTACTGGGCCACGATCGTCGGCGTGAACATCAACGGCACCGGTCCGCTGATCGGCCCGTACCTGTCGGACTTCCTGCGCGCCGGGCCGGAGTTCGGCGCGACCACGCTGTCGCGCTTCTACGCGATCCACATGATGCTCGTGCCGGGGCTGATCGCCGCGCTGATCGGCGCCCACCTGTACCTCGTCGCGAAGCTCGGCACGACCGCGCCGCCGTGGATCAAGGCCAAGCCGGACGAGCGCCTCACCTCGGACGAGGTCTGACGCGATGAACCAGCGCGAGAAGGAGCAGTACCTCCGCGAGTACGGGATCCTGAAGGCGCAGGGGAAGCCGTTCTTCCCCTACGCGGTCGCGAAGGACTCGGCGATGGCGGCGATCGTGCTGCTCGTCATCGTCGCGCTGTCGATCGTGCTCGGCGCCGAGATGGGCCCGAAGGCCGATCCGACGACGACGACCTACGTGCCGCGGCCCGAGTGGTACTTCTTCTTCCTGTTCGAGCTGCTGCGCGTCATCAAGCCGCCGGAGTTCGTCCCGCTCGCGACGATCGGCGTGCCGACGATCTGCATGATCCTGCTGTTCCTGCTGCCGTTCTACGATCGCAGCCCGGAGCGGCGCCCGGAGCGGCGCCCCGTCGCGACCGCCGCCGGCATCTTCACGATCGCCGCGATGGCGTTCCTGACCTACCTCGGAGCCAGCGCGGGCTCGCCGAACGAGATCGACCTCTCGCCGCCGCCGGGCCTCAGAGGCGCCGCGCTGACGGAGTGGAACAGAGGCAAGCTGGTGGCGGCGCAGTCCGGCTGCCTCGCCTGCCACAAGATCGGCGAGAACGGCAACGACGGCCCCGGGCCGCACCTGACGGAGATCGGCGCCGTGTCGTCGGCGCCGGCGATCGCGCAGACGCTGCGCAACCCGACGGCGCCGATGCCGTCCTTCCAGGCGCTCGCCGAGCAGCAGCCGGAGAAGTTCCAGGCGCTCGTCTCCTTCCTCAGCCAGCTGAAGTAAGCGCACAGGTCGTACAGATGGAAGAGGCGAGCGGCACGCTGGAGGAGCCGCAGGTGCGGGCGATGTTCGATCGCATCGCGCGCGTCTACGACCCCCTCAACTCGCTGATGACGGCGGGCCTGCACCACCGCTGGCGCGCGCGCGCGGCCGATCTCGCGGAGCTCGCTCCCGGTGCGCGCGCACTCGACGTCGCGTGCGGGACCGGCGACCTGTCGCTGGAGCTGGCGCGCCGCGTCGGTCCCGGGGGAGAGGTGGTCGCATGCGACTTCTCGGAGCGGATGCTCGAGCTCGCGCGCGTGAAGGCGGCCGACGCGCCGACCGTGCGCTTCGAGTGGGCCAACGCGCTCGAGCTGCCCTACGCAGACGACGAGTTCGCCGCCGTGACGGTGGGCTTCGGCGTGCGCAACTTCTCCGACCTCGAGCGCGGACTGTCCGAGCTCGCGCGCGTCGTGCGGCCCGGCGGCAGGGTCGTCGTGCTGGAGATGACGACGCCGACGCGCCCGCCGCTGTCGACGTTCTTCCACTTCTGGTTCGACCGCATCGTTCCCACGCTCGGAAAGCTCGGCGGCGGCGGCGACGCCTACACCTACCTGCCCAACTCCGTGCGCCGCTTCCCCGGCCCCGAGGAGCTCGCCGCGACGATGGCTCGCTGCGGCCTGCAGCGGATCCGCTACGTGCTGACCGCCGGGGGGATCATCGCGATCCACGTCGGCGAGGTGGCGTGAGCGCCCCCGCGGGAGGGGGCGAGGGGACGACGAGCGCAGCGGCCGTCGATGCCGTCGTACGCGCCGGCGGCCCGCGGCTCGCGGAGCTGCTGGAGCAGACCGAGGCCCGCCTCGTCGAGCTGGCGGCCGGTCACGGCGTCGCGCTCGCGCGCCATGCGACCGCCACGATCTCAGCGGGCGGCAAGCGCCTGCGACCGCTGCTCGTGTTCCTCGCGGCGGGCGAGCAGGCCGATCGTGCGCAGCAGGCGCGGATCGTGCGCGCGGCGGTGGCGGTCGAGCTGATCCACAGCGCGAGCCTCGTGCACGACGATGTGCTCGACGCCGCCTCCATGCGGCGCGGCGCGCCGACCGTCGTCGCCGCGGCCGGCCGCACCGCGGCGGTCGCGACCGGCGACCTGCTGTTCTCGCGCGCCTTCGCCGAGCTGGCCGCCGGCGGCGAGGGGGATCTGGAGGACGTGCGCGCGCTGTCGGCCGCAGCCTCCGCGCTCGCGGCCGGCGAGCTGCTGCAGCGCGCCGACGCGTGGGACGTCGGCATCTCGCTCGGACGCTACATGCACCGCTGCGAGCTCAAGACGAGCAGCATGTTCGAAGCGGCGTGCCGCCTCGGGGTGCTCGCCGTCGGCGGGCCGCAGGAGCTTGCCGCGGCGCTCACACTGTTCGGGCGGCGCATCGGCCTCGCCTTCCAGCTGCTGGACGACGTGCTCGACGTCTCCGGCCCTCCGAGCCGCACCGGCAAGGCGCGCGGGACGGACCTGCTCGACGGGACCGTCACGTTGCCGCTGATCCTCGCGCGCGAACGCGATCCGCAGCTGGCGCAGCTCGACCTGCACGCGCTGCGCACGCCGGCGGACGCGGAGGCGGTCTGCGACCGCATCGCCGCCACCGGCGCGCTCACGGCCGCCAAGCAGCGCGCGCTCGCGGTCGTGGCGGAGGCGCGCGGCGAGCTGCCCGCGCTGCCGGGCGGGCAGCGGCGTGCGCTCGAGCTCGTCGCCGAGGGCGTCGTGGAGCGCTACGGCTAGGAGGGCTAGAAGTCTTCCGGCAGGATCGCGTCTGCGCGGAGGGCGACGAGGAAGCGCTCGACGTCGTCCTCCATGTTGGCGCGCATGAGTCGCAGAAGGTCGCGCACGAGCGCCTCGGTGCCTCGATCGAGCTCCTCGTCGAAGCGTTCGACGGTATCCTCGTCCCACACGTCGGCGTCCCACCACTCGCAGTTCGGGCACTGGATCGTGACCGCCCACTCGTGCGGGCCCGCCTGCTCCCAGGCGACCGGCGCGACGAGCCGCGACGCGCACTCGGGGCAGAGGTGCAGGCCGGCCTCGGCCGGTGCGAGCGGCGTGCCTGTGGAGCGATGATCGGAAGGATGGCTCATGGTCGTTCTGCCCACCTGATCGGCCGTCCCAGCGGGGAACTTGAGTGAGCGCCCCGTATGCCGACACGGCCCGGCCGCTACGCTGTGCGGAACCCATCGGAGGCTAGCCGCGTGTTCTCTTCAGTCGGTCCACTCGAGATCGTCCTCGTCATCGTCGTCCTGCTGGTCATCTTCGGTCCCAAGCGGCTGCCGTCGCTCGGCAAGTCGCTCGGCACCGGCATGCGGGAGTTCAAGGACTCGATCACCGGCGAGGACAAGGACGGCGAGACCGACGCCGCCGGCCGCCCGGTCCTCGCGCAGGGGAACGAGCCGCCGGCGCCGGCGCCCGCGCCGGCGCCGCAGACGGACTCCGCGCCCGAGCAGCGCGCCTGATCCGCGACACACCCTCGCCCGCAGTACTACGCACAGATGGCGACCGCGCTCAAGCCGATCGGACATGAGGATCGGCTCACGATCGTCGACCACCTCGACGAGCTGCGCACGCGGCTGGTCATCTGCGCGATCACGCTCGCCGTCGCGTTCGGCGTCTGCTTCTGGCAGAACAATGCGCTGCTCGACGTCCTCAACAAGCCTCTGAAGGACAGCACCCAGCAGACGCATCAGGGCCGCCTGGGGCAGATCGCGACCGCGCAGAAGGACGTCCAGAAGGGGCTCGCCGCGACCGCCAAGGCATTCGCCGTGCTCGCCAGAGCGGACAACCTCACGGCCGCGCAGCAGCGCCAGCTCACCCTCTCTGCCGCACAGGTCGCGGCAGCCGCCAGAGCGCTGCCCAAGACGACGCCGCCGCGCGTCCCGATCACGACCGGCGTCGGCGAGCCGTTCACCGTCACGCTGACGATCGTCGCCTACTTCGCGCTGCTGTTCTCGCTGCCGGTCCTGCTCTACCAGGCGTACGCGTTCGTGCTGCCGGCGTTCAGCCCCAGAGAGAAGCGCGTCGCGCTGCCGATGATGCTGATGGTGCCGCTCCTGTTCCTGGCCGGGGTCGCGTTCGGCTACTACCTCGTGCTGCCGCCGGCGATCTCGTTCCTGCAGAACTTCAACAACTCGAACTTCGACGTCCTGATCCAGGCGAAGGACTACTACCGCTTCTCGATGCTCGCGCTGCTGTCGACCGGGCTCGTGTTCCAGCTGCCGGTGGGGCTCCTGACGCTCAACATGGTCGGCATCCTGAACGCCCGCCAGCTGCGCGCCAGCTGGCGCTACGCGATCGTCGCGATCGCGGTCGTGGCCGCGGTCCTGCCCGGCGTCGACCCCGTCACGACGGTGATCCTGATGGTGCCGCTGCTTCTGCTCTACCTCCTCAGTATTCTGCTCCTCACGGTCGCCGACCGGCGACGGGGGGAAATCGAGGAAACCTGACCATGCTGTTCGACCTTCAGAGCCGCGGCCGCAGAAACTTCGTCCGAGTCATCTATCTCGGGCTGGCGCTGCTGATGGGCGGCGGCCTGATCCTGTTCGGGATCGGCACCGGGACGGGCGGCGGCGGCCTGTTCGACGTCTTCGACGGCGGCGGCTCGAGCACGAGCGCGCAGGTCAGCACCGCCGAGAAGAGAGCGAACAGAGAGGTCAGACTGCATCCGCAGGCCGCGCAGGCGTGGGCCGACCTCACGCGCGCTCGCTACCAGACGGCCGGCCTCGGCGAGAACTACGACCAGGCGACCAACACCTTCACCACGGACGGCAGAGAAAAGCTGCGCACCGCCGCGGTCGCCTGGAAGAGATACCTGACGCTCGAGCCGAGACATCCCGACGCGACGCTCGCGCGGCTGATGGCGACCGCCTACTCGGAAGTCGGCATCGACGATCCGGCGGAGGCCGCCACCGCGATGGAGATCGTGACGGAGAAGCAGCCGTCGGCCTCGTCGTACGCGACGCTCGCGCAGTACGCGTATCTCGCGAACGAGCTGCGCAAGGGCGACCTGGCCGCCGCGAAGGCGGTCGAACTGGCCCCCGATGCCCAGCAGAGAGTGCTCAGAACGCAGCTCGACAACGTCCGCAGACAGCTGCTCAGACAGCAGGCCGCGCTGGCCGCGCAACAGGCCGGCGCCACCGGCGGCGGCTGACGCGCTAGCATTTCCGGCCCGGTCCGCCCCCGCGGGCCGAAATCCCGGGCCGTTAGCTCAACTGGCAGAGCAGGGGACTCTTAATCCCAAGGTTGGAGGTTCGATTCCTCCACGGCCCACTAGCCTCGCCCCGCCGGACCGGCGCTGCTCGCGTCGACCAGCTTGACGAGGTCGTCGTGGATCACGGTGTCCGCCGGGATGACGTCGTCCCGCCACGTCGCCCGCGGTCCGCTGTAGGTCAGCAGCGCGAAGCCGCGGGCGCGCAGCTCCGGTCCGAGGAGCGGCAGCCGTTCGCGCGGCATCACGAACGTGTTGCCGCCGGCGGCGCGCAGCCTTTCGACGGTCTCGTCGAGCTGTTCGAACGTGTGCAGCGAGTCGGGGCCGGTGTAGGGCACGACGTTCCGGACGCCGTAGGCGTCGGCGACGTAGTGGCCCGTGGTGATGAGCAGGGCGACGGCGGCGCCGGGCTCGACGACGAAGCGGCGCCCCTCTGCGACCCCGGCGTAGAAGACGCGCGAGACCGGGTCCTGCGATAACGGGCGCGACCAGGCGGCGCGCATCACCTTGGCTCCCTCGGGAGCACGCTCGAGCCGCTGCAGCTGCACCCACGGCGCGGGCACCTGGGCGAGCGAGCAGATGGCGAGGCCGATCCCGAACAGGGGCGCGATCGCCATCGGGCTGAAGCGCCGCACCGCGGCGATGTGGCGCAGCGCCACGAACGCGAGCAGCGCGAGCGCGAGCGTCCAGGTCGGGAACAGCATGGGGAGCTGGAACGGCCACGAGCGCGCGACGTAGTAGGGGGCGGAGCCCAGCCCGAAGACGCCGACCCAGGCGAGCATGCCGGTCAGCGCGCGGTCGGGCGCGCGCCCGACCGCGCGGACGGTTGCCGTGGCGATGGCCGCGACGTATGTGAGGTAGATGACGAGCGGAAGGCCGAGGAGGCCCGCGAGCGGCAGCACGTAGTAGCCGGCGACACCGTAGAGGCGGGCGTAGCTCGTCGCGCTCGCGAGGTCGGGCAGCGCCTGCGCGCGTACGAGTCCCAGCAGCGAGAGCAGCGCCAGCGCCACGGCGGATCCGATCGCGGCGGCACCCGCGAGGCGCAGCAGCCGGCGGGCGGTGAACGGGGCCGTCGTCCACAGGAGCGCGGCCACGGTCGCGCCGAACGCGGCGACGCCGAACTCGAGGTTGTCGATCACGACCAGCCCGGCGGCTGCGAACAGCGGCCAGGACGGGGGCGCTCCCGCACGGCGGAGGTGTCGCGTGACGAGCCAGGCGAGCGCGAACGGCCCGGCGTAGCGCAGCGGAAGCATCGCGAAGTACGTCCCCGCGGTGAAGCGCACGCTCTGGTTGCTGAGCGGCGCGATCAGGTGCGGCACGACGAACAGGCTCGTCGCCATGAACGGCAGGTAGAGCGCAAACGCGATCGTCGCGCTGCCTGTCACGCGGCGCAGGACGCCGTAGATCGCCAGCATCGCCAGCAGCGAGATGGCGCACGCGGCGATCGTGAAGACGAGCAGCGTCTTCCCGAACGCGAGCATCGCGAGCGCAAGGAGATACGGCTGCAGCGAGGCGTATTGCGCGTTGAAGTCGACCCGCGGGGTGAGGCCGTTGAGGACCGCGAACGTCTCGTCGAAGTAGAACGCCATGTCGTGCGCGACGTAAGCCCAGTCGATGGACGTCGCCGTGTGCACCCCCGGCAGCAGCCAGACGGCGGTGAGCAGCGCCGCCGCGGCGGCGAGCGCGCGCCGTCGCGCCGCCGTCTCGAGGGCCTGGCCCCGGGTGCCGTCGCCTGCGCGCGATCGTCGCGCCGTGACCACGAGCACGATCGTCGCGATCGCCGCCACGACTAGCGTCCTGACATTGAAGTACGGCGTGAGCCACTCTCTCCGCGCGCGCTGCTCGGCGAAGCACGCGATGAGGACCGCGGCGAATGCCGCCTGTGCGAGCACGACGCCGGCGGCTGCGAGGGCGCGCGGAAGATGCGGCGGGCGGCGCGACACCCCTGCGATCGCGCCCGCGAGCAGGACCGGACCGCCGAGCGAGAGGAGATAGCGGGCGCTCTCGGTCGGCTCGGGCGTCATCCAGTAACGCTCGCCCGGCAGGAACGGGGTCTGCGGGAACGGGAGCAGCGCGGCGCCGACGGAGGGTCCGAGGACGTGCACGACGAGCGCCGTGACGACCGCGCACGCCGGCGCCGCGAGCCATGCGATCGACGCTGCATCCGGCGAGGATGCGGACGCGCGGACGCGCGCCGCCGCCCCCCTCGAAACGACCCCCATGATCGCAAGAGCGTATCAGACCATAAATATGTTAATTGAAGCCCTCAGGCGTGCTCGGGCTCGCGGCTCGGCTCGCTCGCCGCGGCGCGCTGCTCGTACGCCGCGCGCGCCGACAGATCGGCGTCGGCGAGGATCCGGTCGGTCTTCGCGCTGCGGCCGATCGCCTCGGCGACGCGGCGCGGCAGCAGCGCTGTGAAGCGCACGCCGGCGGCGATCGCCTTCGGCACGAAGACGTCGTGGCGCGGGTGCTCGAGCGCCTCGACGATCGCGTCGGCCACCTGCTCCGGCTCGACCGTCGCCGTCAGCCCGCGCCCGCTCACGAGCCCGGCCGCCAGCTCGGTGTTGACGGGTACCGGCATCACGACGCTCGTCTCGACGCCGCTGCCGCGGATCTCCCCGCGGATCGCCTCCGTCAGGCCGACGACGGCGTGCTTCGTGGCCGAGTACGTCGCGCCGCCCGGCACGCCCGCCTTGCCGGCGGTCGAGGCGATGTTCACGAGATGGCCGGTGCGCCGCGGCAGGAAGCGCGCGAGCGCGAGCTTCGAGCCGAAGATCACGCCGTGCAGGTTGATGTCGATCTGCCGCGCGGCGACCGCGTCGCTCTCGTCGGCGAAGTGCCCGAGCTGCATGATCCCCGCGTTGTTGACGAGCACGTCGAGCGGGCCCAGCTGCTCCTCCGCCTCGTCGAGGAAGCGCTCGAACGAGTCGCGGTCGGTCACGTCGAGCGCCAGCGCCAGCGTTCCGCCGCCCAGCTCCGTCGCCGTGCGCTCCGCCAGCTCGAGGTCGACGTCGCCGATCGCGACCTTCGCGCCCTTGCGCACGAGCGCCGCCGCCGTCGCGCGGCCGATGCCGCGGGCGCCCCCGGTGATCGCGACGACCCTGCCGGTGAGCGAGCGGGGCTGCTTGGCCATGGTGGATCTCCTTCGGGCGACGAGCGGTTGACGAGACTGGCTGTCCAGCCAGTCTCTCGGGATTCGACGCGGGGCGCAAGCCGAATCGCCAATCCCGACTAGCATTCGCGCCCCATGGCGACCCCGCACCTCGCCTGCCTCGACGGCGCCGTCATGCCCGCGGCCGACGCCGTCGTGCCCGCGACCGACGAGGGCCTGCTGCGCGGCGACGGCGCCTTCGAGGTGATCTGCCTCTACGGCGGCCGGCCGTACGCGCTCGACGCGCACCTCGAGCGGCTCGCGCGCTCGGCGCGGAACCTGCGCCTGTCGATCGACCTCGACGCCGTGCGCGCGGACGTCGCACGGCTGCTCGACGCCGCAGCCGGCGAGCCGGACCCCGGCTGCCTGCGGATCGTCCTCACGCGCGGCGGGCGGCGCCTGCTGCTGACCGAGTCGCTGCCCGAGCACGCGCCGGCGATCCGCCTCGCGACCGTCACGTACGCCCCGGTGCGCCTGCTCGACGGCGTCAAGTCGCTCTCCTACGCCGCCAACATGCTCGCGACGCGGATCGCGCAGGAGCAGGGCGCCGACGAGGCGCTGCTCGTCACGCCGCACGGTCGCGTGCTGGAGGCGCCGACCTCGTCGATCTTCTGGGTCGCCGGCGGCGCGATCCGCACGCCGCCGCTGAGCGACCACATCCTCGCCTCGATCACGCGAGCGCTCGCGCTGGAGCTGGCGGACGTCGAGGAGCGCTCGTGCACGCTCGACGAGCTGCACGCCGCCGACGAGGCGTTCCTCGCCTCGACGACGCGCGAGCTGCAGCCGGTCGCGAGCGTCGACGGCCGAGCGATCGGGGCCGCCGCCGACGAGAGCGGCTTCGCGGGCGGGCCGCGCACGCGCGAGCTGGCCGCGCGCGTCCACGAGCGCATCCTGCGCGACGTCGCCTGATGCGCGTCCTCACCGTCATCGGGAACCGCCCGCAGTTCATCAAGGCCTCGGCCGTCTCCTCGCGCCTGCGTGCGCTCGGCGAGGAGGTCACCGTCCACACCGGCCAGCACTACGACGCGGAGCTGTCGCAGGTCTTCTTCGACGAGCTGGAGCTGCCGCCGCCCGAGCATCTGCTCGGCATCGGCGGCGGCACGAACACCGCCCAGACCGCGCGCATGCTGGAGGCTCTCGAGCCGCTGCTGGCGGACGTACGGCCGGACGCGGTGCTCGTCTACGGCGACACGAACTCGACGCTCGCGGGCGCGCTCGCGGCGGTCCAGGCCGGGATCCCGGTCGCACACGTCGAGGCGGGGATGCGCTCGTTCGACCGCGCGATGCCCGAGGAGGTCAATCGCGTGCTCACCGACCACCTGAGCGCGCTGCTGCTGTGCTCCTCGCAGACGGCCGTCGAGAACCTCGCACGCGAGTCGGTCGCGGGCAGGGTCGAGCTGGCGGGGGACGTGATGGTCGACGTCGCGCAGCTGCTGCAGCCCGCCGCGCGCACGCGGGCGGAGGCGCTCGAGCCGTACGGCATCGATTCCGGCGGGTATCTGCTCGCGACCGCGCACCGTGCCGGCAACGTCGACGACCCCGCCCGCCTGCGCCTGCTCGCCGACGTGCTGCTCGCGCTGCCGCTGCCGACCGTGTTGCCGCTGCACCCGCGTACGCGCGCCCGCCTGGAGGCCGCGGGCCTGCTCGCCGCGGTCGAGGGCGCCGACCACATCCGCATCGCGCCGCCGCTCGGCTACCTCGACTTCACCGCGCTGCTGTGCAACGCGCGCGCGGTCGTGACCGACTCCGGCGGCGTGCAGAAGGAGGCCTACCTGGCCGGCGTCCCGTGCGTGACGCTGCGCCCGAGCACCGAGTGGGTCGAGACGGTCGACGCCGGCTGGAACGTGCTCGTCGACCTCGACGCGCCAGCTGCGCTCGCGGCGCTCGAGCAGGCGCTGCCGACGGACCGGCCGCAGCTCTACGGCGACGGCCGCGCGGGCGAGCGCGTCGCGGCCGCCGTGGCGGCGCTCGGCGGCTAGGGCCGCCCGATCCGCGCCAGCGCCACGCCCGCGGCGGCGAACGGCTCCGGATCGAGCACCTCGCGGCCGTCCACCACCGCGCGCACGCTGGGCAGCTCGGCCGGCGTGAGCGTCCGGTACTCCGCATGGTCGGCCTGCAGGATCGCGCCGTCGATCGCGCCGCCGTCCCAGGGCGCGAAGCCGAGCGCCTCCAGCTCCGCGTCGTCGTAGAGCGGGTCGGCCGCGACGACCGTCGCGCCGCCGGCGGCGAGCGCGTCGCGCAGCGCGAAAGCGCCCGAGAAGGCGGTCTCCTTCACGCCGCCGCGGTAGGCGACGCCGAGGATCAGCACGCGCGCGCCGTCCAGCGCGCCGGCGCCGAGCGCGTTCTCGAGAAGCGTGACCGCGTACGCCGGCATCGCGCCGTTGACCTCGCGCGCCACCGCCGGCAGCCGCGCCTCGGGCGCGCCCTGCAGGAAGAAGTGCGGGTAGACGGGGATGCAGTGCCCGCCGACCGCCACGCCCGGCCGGTGGATGTGGCTGAAGGGCTGGCTGTTCGCCGCGTCGATCACGCGCGCGACGTCGACGCCGACGCGGTCGGCGTGGCGCGCCAGCTCGTTGGCGAAGCCGATGTTGAGGTCGCGGTACGTCGTCTCCGCGAGCTTCGCCAGCTCCGCCGCCTCCGCCGAGCCCATCGGCCACACCTCGGCCGCCGGCTCGATGAAGGAGCGGTACAGCTCCACCGCCCGCGCCTCGCCCGCCGACGAGCAGCCGCCGACGAGCTTCGGATATCTGCCCAGGTCCTCGAAGATGCGGCCGCTGTAGACGCGCTCCGGGCTGAACGCGGCGAAGAAGTCGCGCTCGGCCTCCAGGCCGCTGCCGCTCGCGAGCGCGGGGGACACGCGCGTGCGCGTCGTGCCGACCGGCAGCGTCGTCTCGACGCTCACGACCGTGCCGCGGCCGCCCCCCGCCTCGCGAAGCCCCAGCGCGATGTCCGCCACCACGCTGTCGAGCACGCGCCAGTCCGGCTGCGCGTCCGCGCCGACCACGAGCGGCGGCACCGCGATCACGAGGTCTGCGCCCTCCGCGACGGCGGCCGCCGTGTCCGGCTGCGCGCGCAGGCGTCCGTCGCCGACGACCTCCGCCAGCGCCTCCTCCAGACCGGCCTCTCCGGGGAACGGCGCGTGCGCGGCGTCCACCAGCTCGCACACGCGCGGGTCGACGTCGCAGCCGACGACCGTGTGGCCGGCGCGCGCGACGTGCGCCGCGAGCGGCAGGCCGATCTTGCCGAGTGCGACGACGACGACTCTCATGCGGTGAGCCGCACGGTCTCGCCCCGATCGGCGCTCGCGAGCACCGCCTCGGCGGAGCGCAGCGCCGCGAGCCCCTGCGCGAGCGTCACCACGGGCGCGTCGCCGTCGCCGGCCACGAGGTCGCGGAATGCCTCCAGCTCGGTCCGCAGCGGCTCCGCACGCGCGAGCGCGTAGCGCGTCGCGTCGCCCTCGGAGACGCCGCGCAGCGCCTGCGAGCTCGGCCACGACGACGTGACCTGCCCGTTCTCGTAGAACGTCAGGTCGGCGGTGACGGTCTCCGCGACGAGCATGCCGCGGTCGCCGAGCACGCGCGTGCGGCGCGTCTTCGTCGGTGTCAGCCAGTCGACGATCGAGTTGAACGGCACGCCGGAGCCGAGCCGCCCGGTCACGAGCACGAGGTCCTCGTGCGGGCGCCCCGTGCGGTGCGCCGTCTGCGCGGCGACCGACGCGATCGGCGCGTCGGCGACCCAGGTGACGATGTCGAGGTCGTGCGTCGCGAGGTCCTTCACGACGCCGACGTCGCGCACGCGTTCGGGGAACGGGCCGATGCGCTCCGTCGCGACGAGGAAGACGTCGCCGAGCTGGCCCGCCAGCACCCGCTCGCGCAATGCGATCAGCGCCGGGTTGAAGCGCTCGACGTGCCCGACGGCGGCGCGCACGCCCGCGCGCTCGCAGGCCGCCACGATCTGCTCGCCCTCCTCGACGGAGGCGGCGAGCGGCTTCTCGATCAGCAGGTGCACGCCGGCCGCGGCGAGCTGCAGCGCCGCCGGCAGGTGCTCCTCGGTCGGCAGCGCGACGACCGCCATGTCGAGCGGGCCGGCGGCCAGCAGCGCGTCGACCGAGCCGTACACGAGCGCCGGGTCGCGGACCGCGTCGTTGCGGTCGCCCAGCGGGTCGACCGCCCCGGCGAACGCGACGCCGGGCAGCGACTGCAGGATGCGGGCGTGGTGGCGGCCCATCATGCCGAGCCCGAGCGTGGCTGCGCGCAGCACGCGCGGGACTTTATCGGCGCGGCCAGCCGCCCCGCGTCTGCGGGTCCGCATCCCCGCCCCGTAGGCTTTCGCGCGTGTCCGACGCCCCCGGCCTCGTCCTCAGTCCCTCGGCTCGCGTCGGCGAGGACGTCACGTTCGGCGCGCACGTCGTCGTGCACGACAACGTCGAGATCGGGGACGGCGTGACCGTGGAGGACGGGGTCGTGCTCGGCAAGCGGCCGCGCCTTGCGCCGAGATCTGCTGCGGCCGGGGCCGTCATGCCGTTGCGGATCGGCGAGGGCGCGACGATCTGCTGCGGCGCGATCGTGCTCTCCGGCGCGCAGATCGGGGCGCACGCGATCGTCGGCGACCAGGCGTTCGTGCGCGAGCGCACGACGATCGGCGAGCGCACGGTGATCGGCCGCGGCTCGGCGGTCGACAACGACGTCTCCGTGGGCGCGCGCGTGCGAGTGCAGACGAACGTCTACCTGACGGCGTTCTCGGTCGTGGAGGACGACGTCTTCGTCGGTCCCTGTGCGATGACGACGAACGACGACACGATGGGCCGCCGCTGGCCCAGCCCGCCCGGCCCGCCGATGCGCGGGGCGGTGCTGCGGCGCGCCTGCCGCGTCGGCGGCGGGGCGGTGCTCGTGCCCGGCGTGGAGATCGGCGAGGAGGCGTTCGTGGCCGCAGGAGCGGTCGTCGTGCACGACGTGCCGTCCCGCGCGGTCGTGATGGGCGTTCCCGCGCGCTACGTGCGCGACGTCCCCGACGAGGACCTGCTCGAGCGCTGGCGCTGAGCGCCGCGCGGCCGGCGCGACGCCGCTACGCGGCCGTGACGGCCTGGCCCGGCACCGTCTCGCGCCCGGCGGCCGTCCACACCGTCTGCTCGCGTCCCGGCCCGACGCCGATCATCACGACCGGCACGCCGATGAACTCCTCGACGAACGCGAGGTAGGCGCGCGCGTTCTCCGGCAGCTCCGCTTCGCTGCGCACGTCGCCGATGTCCTCGCTCCAGCCCGGCAGCTCGACGTACTCGCCCGTCGCGTGATGCAGCACGCTCTGGTGGTAGGGGAAGTGGTCGAACTCGGCGCCGTCCTCGCCGCGGTAGCGCGTGCAGACCTTGATCGTCTTGAGGCCCGTCAGCACGTCGAGCTTCGTGACGACGAGGGCCGTCAGCGAGTTGATGCGCGCCGCGTAGCGCAGGGCCACGAGGTCGAGCCAGCCGACGCGCCGCGAGCGGCCCGTCGTCGTGCCGAACTCGCCGCCTCTCTGGCGCAGCGACTCGCCCAGCTCGTCGTCCAGCTCGGTCGGGAACGGCCCCGAGCCCACGCGCGTTCCGTACGCCTTCGTGATCCCCCACACCTCGTCGATGTCCTTCGGCCCGACGCCGCTGCCGATGCAGGCGGACGCCGCGATCGGGTTCGAGGAGGTGACGAACGGATATGTCCCGTGGTCGATGTCGAGCAGCGCGCCCTGCGCGCCCTCGAAGATCACGATCGCCTCGTCGTCGAGCTTGTCCCACACGAGCTTCGTCGTGTCCTGGATGTGCTCGGAGAGGCGGCGGCCGTACGCGAGGTACTCCTCGGTGATCGCCTGCAGGTCAAGCCGCGGGTCGCGCGCGAACGGGCGCAGCGACAGCCGCTTCGGCTCCAGCGCCGCGACGATCTTCTGCTTGAGGATCTTCTCGTCGAGCAGGTCCTGCACGCGGATGCCGATGCGCGAGGCCTTGTCGGCGTAGCAGGGGCCGATCCCGCGTCGCGTCGTGCCGATCTTCAGCTTGCCCAGCCTCGCCTCGCCCGCGTCGTCGAGCATCAGGTGGTACGGCATGATCATGTGCGCGTTGGCCGAGATTCTCAGCCCGCTCGTGTCGACGCCGCGCCCGCGCAGCTCGTCCAGCTCGTCAGTCAGGACCTTCGGGTCGATCACGACGCCGTTGCCGATCACGCACAGCTTGCCGGGATAGAGGATCCCCGACGGCATCAGGTGCAGCTTCCACGTCACGCCGTTGCGCACGATCGTGTGGCCGGCGTTGTTGCCGCCCTGGAAGCGCACGACCGCGTCCGCCCGCTCGGCGAGCAGATCGGTGATCTTCCCTTTGCCCTCATCCCCCCACTGGGCGCCCACGATGACGATGCCTGGCATGGCGGGTCACAGTGTAGGGAGCCGGGCGCTGTCGTGGCCTGTACGCCCGGCCACGCGATGCTCCTCCGCGAGAGCCTCGGTCGTGGGGCGGTGTCGGCACCGCTCCGCGTTCACGGGATCCGCAGGGGGCTCTCGCGGAGGACATCGCGTGCCCGGCTGACCAGCACGGCCCGCGCCCTCCACCTGTGCGCCGCAGGCGGCATCGGCGTGGGCTTTGGCTCATCCGCGCCCGGGCGCCCTTGGCCAGCCAAGAGCGGGCGGGGCTCAGGCGCCCGGCGGACGGGCGTGGTGGGCAGCCGGGCGCGGCGTGTCCCTCACGAGACCCCCCTGCGGATCCCAAAGACACGGAGCAGCGCCAGCACGGTCACACGACCGAGGGTCTCGTGAGGGAGCACGTCCGCGCCCGGCGTACCAGCAACGACCAGCAGTCCGAGCTTAGGACCCGAACCGATCCCCAGCAAAGTTCATGAACTTGGGGTACTCCTTCTGGAACGTCAGCACCACGTCCCCCAAGGCTCCGTTGCGGTGCTTGGAGATGATGATGTCGGCCTCGCCCTCGCGCTCGGACTCTCTGTCGTAGTACTCGTCGCGGTAGATGAACATCACGAGATCGGCGTCCTGCTCGATGTTGCCGGACTCGCGCAGGTCGGACAGGATCGGTCTCTTGTCGGTGCGCGACTCGACGGCGCGGCTGAGCTGGGAGAGCGCGATCACCGGGACCTCGAGCTCGCGCGCGAGGATCTTCAGGCCGCGGCTCATCTGGCCGACCGCCTCGACGCGGTTCTCGATGCGGCTGTCGGCGCGCATCAGCTGGAGGTAGTCGAGGATGATCAGCCCGAGCCCCTCGGGGTTCTGCTGGTGCAACCGCCGTGCCTTCGCGCGCAGCTCGAGGATCCCGAGGTCGGACGAGTCGTCGACGTACAGGGGCGCGTCGGACAGGCGTTGGCACGCTTCGAGGATCTTCGGCCAGCGGTTCTCCGCGACCCGCCCCTTGCGCAGCTCCTCGCCGCGGATGCGCGCCTGCGAGGCGACGAAGCGCTGTGCGAGCTCCGCCTCGGACATCTCCAGCGAGAACAGCGCGACCGGCTTGCCGTGCTCCAGCGCCGCGTTCTCGGCGATGTTCGTGACGAGCGCGGACTTGCCCATCGACGGTCGCGCGGCGAGGATGATCAGGTTGCCCGGCTGGAAGCCGCCGGTGATCTCGTCGAGGTCCTTGAAGCCGGATGGGGTGCCGGTGAGGGCCGTGCTCTCGAGCGAGAGGCGGTGCAGCTTGTCCATCTCGTCGTGCAGCACCTCGCCGACCGAGCGGAAGTCCTTCTGGCGGTCGTCGTGGGCGACCTCGAGGATGTCGCGCTCGGCCCACTCGACCAGCTCGCGCGCGGGCGCCTCGTGGTTCCAGACGTTCGCCTGGATCTGCTGGGTGGTCGTCAGCAGCCGCCGCAGCAGCGCGTTGCTCTGCACGATCCGCGCGTACTCGCGCACGTTGCCGGCCGCCGGCGCGGCGCCGGCGAGGGCGTCGACCATCGCCGGCCCCCCGACCTGCTCGAGCTGCCCGGCCTGCCGCAGCTGCTCGGTGACCGTGAGCACGTCGATCTCGCGGCTCTCCTCGTACAGCTCGAGCATCGCCCGGTAGATCGACGCGTGCTGCTCGCGGTAGAACTGCTCCGGCTTGAGCCCCTCGTTGATCACGAGCCCGTAGAGCGTCGTGTCCGCAAGCAGAATCGCGCCGAGCACCGACTGCTCGGCCTCGAGGTTGTGCGGCGGGAGGAGGGCGGGGTTGTGCTGCTGCTCGAGCGCGGACACGAGGGGGCGACGCTAGCAATCCCCGCTGCGTGCGACCTCGTGAACTCCGCTCTCAGCGCGATTTAACGACGACGCGCCGCGGAGGCCGCGGCGCGTGCAAAACGAGGTGAGGCTCGCCGGCGTCGCCGGCGGGGTGCTACTTCTGCTCGACGACCATCGTCTTGATGGTCGCGTGGACGCCGTCCTCGATCTCGACGACGACCATGTGGGTGCCGATGTGGCGAATCGGCTCCTCGAGGTGAACCTTGCGCTTGTCGACCTTGATGCCGCGCGCGTCGCGGATCGCGTCGCTGATGTCCTGGGCGGTGACGGAGCCGAACAGGCGGCCGTCGTCGCCGGCCTGCTGCTCGATCGTCAGCACCGTCTTGCCGAGCAGCGCGGCGTTCTCCTGCGCCCGCGCCTTCGATTCGCGCTCGGCCCGCTCGGCGGCCGCTCTGCGCTCCTGCGCGGCCTCGAGCGCGCCCTTCGTCGCCGGCTGGGCGAGCTTGCGCGGGATCAGGTAGTTGCGCAGGTAGCCGGCGGAGACGTCGACGACCGTTCCGCGCTCGCCGAGCGAGTCGACGTCCTGCGTGAGGATCGCCTGCGGCATCTGGCTACCGGTCCTCGCGATCGCGGTCGCGATCGCGGCGACCGCCCCCGGCGCGCTCGTTGGCCGGCTCGGCGACGTACGGCAGCAGCGCGAGCTCACGCGCGCGCTTGACCGCCGTGGCGACCTGGGCCTGATGGCGGCGGCAGGCGCCCGTGATGCGGCGCGAGCGGATCTTGCCCCGTTCGGAGACGAACCGCCGCAGCGCGCCCAGGTCCTTGTAGTCGACCTGGTCGATCTTGTCCTTGCAGTACGGGCACGCCTTACGGCGACCGGAACCCGGACCGCCCTTCTTGTCACGCCGCCTCGTGGGGCGCCTACGTTGCTTTGCCACTCGGCTCTACCTCGTTTAAGTCGTCTGTCAGCCCTAGAACGGGATGTCGTCGTCGGCCGTGGAAGCGGGCGCTGCCGGCGCGGACTGGAAGTCCCGATCGTCGATCGGGACGTCGCCGCCTCCCGTCGCGGCGACGGGAGCTCCGGAGAACCCGTTCCCCCCGCCGGCGTCATCGCGCCCGCCGAGGAACTGCACGGAATCGGCGATGATATCGACTGCCTGCCGTCTTTGCCCGTCCTGGGTCTGGTACTCCCGCCACTCGAGCCGTCCGTCGATCGCGACGGGGCGGCCCTTGGCGAGGTAGCGGGCGCAGTTCTCGCCCTGCGCGCCCCACACGGTGACGTCGAAGTAGTTGGGCTTGTCCTCCCACTCGCCGGAGGCCCCCTTACGCCGCGTGTTGCAGGCGATTCGCAGGCTGCAGACGGACATTCCGCTCGGCAGCGAACGCAGCTCGGGATCCCTGGTGAGGTTCCCGGTCATCACGACGCGGTTGATGTTCGTAGCGGCCATGAGGCTCCTTTCAGCGGCAGATGCTCAGCGGCGATCGAGTGTACGCAGCGATTGGGCGTGTGCTCGGGTCATGCCCGGAAACTGGGCACAAACGTCACAGCGCGCCCTGAGCGGCGCAGGCAACCGCGTGAGAACCGTTACGCCTCGGCGGTCGCGGCGGCGGCCGGCTCGGCCTCGACGGCCGCCGGCTCCTGCGCCGTCGGCTCGGGCGGCGGCGGCGTGCCCGGCGTGACCTTGATGATCCGGTGGCGCAGGACGCCGTCCGTGATCTTCAGGTTGTAGCTGAGCGTCTCGACGAGCGCCGGCGGCCCGCTGAACTGCAGCAGGTGGTAGTCGGCGTCCGCGGTGTGCGAGATCTCGAAGGCGAGTCTGCGCACGCCCCAGTCCTGCTTCAGCTCGACCGCGCCGCCCTGGTCGGCGATCGTCTGCTCGATGTCCGCAAGGATCTTCGCCCGCGCCTCGTCCTCGGACGAAGTGGTGAGCAGGACCATGAGGTCGTAGATGGGCGGAAGTTGAGCCATGAGCTGGTGGGACTGCGGGCGGGCACTATACCAACGGGGGCGAGATCTGCCGCCCGGGGGCCTCAGGGCCCTTATGCCCTCCGACCCGCGCCGTGCTCGCGCCGCCACCGTTCTCGCCGTCGTCCTCGCCCTGCTGCTCGCCCTCGTCTGGCTCCGCTCCGGTGACGCCGGGGCACCGGCGATCCCAGCCGGGTTGCCGGCCGCGGCGCCGTCACCGGCGGCCGCTTCGCCTGATCGGCCGCCGGCGGACCCGGCCGGGCTGGGGCAGGGAGGGGAAGGGGATGGCGCCGGCCGGGTCGGCACGGTCGAGCGGCGCGGCGACGTGTCTCACGGGCGCAGAGCACGCGTGGGTGCGGCTGCGCGGCGAGCGGCTGCGCAGCGGTCAGGGAGCCGGCGTGACGTGCGGCGGCGCGCGACGGGCGGCCAGGGCGGGCGCGCGGGCGACGGAACGCAGCGCCACCGCAGCGCTGATCGGGTGGGTGGCGGTGAGGACGCACGTGCCCGGGTCGGAGACCCGGGTGCGCGCGCCCGGAGCCGTCAGGACCCGCCCGCAGCAGCGCCTGAGCCCGGCGGGAGCGCAGCCGGCGGTGGCGCGAACGCGGACGGGGGCGGAGACGAAGGCGGAGGGAGCAGCGAGCAGCCGGAGTTCGCGCTCGGCTAGGAGCGCGTCTCGGCCTTCTTGCGGATGTCCGCCAGCTGGTCGTCGATCCAGTCGCCCGGATCGCGCTGGGTGACGATTCGCTCGAGCCCCTCCATGCGCCGCGAGCGCTCTGCCGGCTCCATCGTCAGCGCCGCATGGATCGAGTCCGCCAGCTCCTGGATGTCGAACGGGTTCACCGACAGGGCGAACTCGCCGAGCTCCTCGTGCGCCCCCGTGTTCTCGGACAGGATCGAGACCCCCGCGCGCTCGTTCACCAGCGGCCCCTCCTTCGCGACGAGGTTCATGCCGTCGAACATCGCGTTGACGAGCAGCACGTCGTAGTGCTTGTAGGCCGCGACCGCCTCCTCGAGGTCGTCGCGCAGCTTCAGGTGGATCGGCATCCAGTCCGGCGTGCCGTGGCGGTGGTTGACGACCGCGACGACCGCCTCGATCCGCTCCAGGTACTCGGCGTACTCCGGCACGTCCGTCCGAGACGGCATCAGCTGCGCGATGAACGTCACGCGCTCGCGGAACTCGGGGTGCTGGTCGAGGAACACGTCGAACGCGGTGAAGCCGCGCAGCACGTTCTTTGACAGGTCGGCGCGGTCGACGCGCAGGATCAGGTGGTCGCGACGGCGGCGCAGCAGCTCGCGCTCGAACTCCCTGGTCCGCTCGCGTCTCGCGACGGCGCGCGTGGCCTCGGCGTCGATCGGCAGCGGGTACGCGCGCACCCACACCTCGCGCCCGTTGCAGTGCACGACGCCGCGGTCGAAGTCGACCTCCAGCTCCATCAGGTCGCGGCAGCACTGCAGGAAGTTGCGCCGGTAGGAGCGCGTGTGGAAGCCGATGATGTCGTTCGCGAGCAGCCCGTTGTAGATCTCCTCGCGGATCTGGCTCGGCAGCACGCGCCAGGCGTCGGACTGCGTCCACGGGATGTGGATGAAGTGGTGGAGGAAGACGTCCGGCCGTTCGCGCCGCACGAGCGCCGGCAGCGTGTAGAGGTGGTAGTCGTGCACCATCACGACCGGCTCCTCCTGGCCGTCGATCTCGTCGAGGACCGCGCGCGCCAGGTCCTCGTTGACGACGTTGTAGCCGAACTCGAACGCCTCGACCTCTTCGCGCCGGATGTCCGGCGCGTTCGACAGATCCCACAGGTAGTGCTGGATGAACCACAGCATCGGGTTCGCGAAGACGTTGTAGAAGCGATCGTAGGCCTCCGGGTCGGAGGCCACGAGGCGCACGTGGTAGGTGCCGCCGTCCGGCAGCTCGACGGCGAACGGTCTGCTCTCGTGCTGACTCGACGCGGCGACGTCCTCGTCGGTCATCGCCGAGGCGATCCAGATCGCCTCGCGGTGCGAGGCGAGGCCGGTCAGCGCCGTCACCAGGCCGCCCGTCCCGCGCCGCACCTCGCCGTCCGGGCCGAACGTGACCGGGCCGCGGTTCGAGACGAGGACGAGCGGGGCGGCGCCGGTCGAGCTCAGGAGCCCTGTCCCTCCAGCGCGGTGATCATCCGCAGCCAGTCGCGCAGCAGCCGCGGCATCAGGAAGTGGCGCCGCACGTGCTCCTTGCCGGCGCGGCCGAGACGGCGGCCGAGCGCGGGGTCGGCGAGCACCTCGAGCGAGCGCTGGGCGCAGGCCTCGACGGTGTCGACGAGGAAGCCGGTGACGCCGTCCTCGACCTGCAGCGGGATCCCGCCGACGTTGCCGCCGATGAACGGCCGCGCCTTCCAGATCGCCTCCGAGACGGTCAGGCCGAAGCCCTCGCGGGTCGACTTCTGGATCAGCACGTCGGCGTGCGACTGGAAGGCGTTGACCTCGATCGCACCGACGTTGTTGAAGTTGTTGAGGATGTGGACGTCCGGGTCCTTCTCCGCGTGCGCGATCGTCGCGTTGAAGAAGTCCCAGCCCTCGGGGTCGTCGGTCGCCATCGAGCCGACGAGCGCGAGCTGCACCTCCGGCATCTGCTCCTTGACGACGCGGTAGGCGTCGATCACGCCGAGCGGGTCCTTCCACGGGTCGAAGCGCGAGACCTGGCACAGCAGCGGCCGGTCGACGTCGATCCCGAACTGCTCGCAGATGTAGACCGAGTCCTCCGGCGAGAAGGCCATGTTCTTCGGCGCCAGCGGGTCGATCGCGGGCGGCACGATGTTGATCGTGCCCTCCATCCCGGCCGGCACGTACTGCTGCATGTGGAAGACGGACGCCGGATAGGACTTGATGTACGGCAGCAGCCGCTCGATCGTCTGCGGGTTCGGCGTGGAGAGATCGATGTGGCAGCGCCAGATCCAGTTGCGCGCCTTCTCCGGCGCGAGCGTGTGCAGGGCGGCCGGCTGCGGGTCGTGCACGATGCACGTGTCCCAGCCCTTCGACAGCTCGCGCGCGTTCATCTCGTTGTAGCGGCGCCACGCGTCCCACTGCTCGTCGGTGAGGTCCTGCGGATTGCCCTGCAGCGCGTTGTGCATCACCTTCGTCGCGTTGAAGAACTCCTCGCGGCCGTAGATGACGTGCCACTCCACGTCGAGGCCGACGTCCTTCATCAGCGGCACGAGCGTGTAGAGGATCTCCGACACGCCGCCGCCGAAGGCGGTCGCGGAGAGGTGCAGGACGCGCTTGCCCTTGAGCGGCTCCGCGAGCTCGAGGATCTCCTCGACGAGGGAACGACCGACGATGCTTGCGTAGTCCGCGAGCGTCTTGTGACCAACGGCGATGGGCTGGAGCATGGGCTGGGCTCGCTCGGGACGATGAGAGGCTGAGGCGCGCGGACGATACCGAATCGCCCGCGCGTCTCCCGGTCATCGGCTGTTACGCGGGCAACTCAAGCGTGAACACGGTGCGCCCGGGGCGCGACTCGACGCCGAGGCGGCCGTTCATGCGCTCGGCGAGCTCGCTCGCGATCGCGAGGCCGAGGCCGGAGCCCTGCGCGTCGTCGGACGTGTAGAAGGGCTCGAAGATCTGCGACAGGGCGGCGCGCGCGATGCCGCGCCCGTGGTCGCGCACGACGAGGCACGCGAAGCCGTTGTCGCGCGCCGCCGAGACGACGATGTTGGTGCCGTTGGTCGTGTGCGTGACGGCGTTGTCGATCAGGATCCGCGCGATCTGCGCGACGCGCACCGGGTCGCACTGCGCCTCGACCGGCGTGCCCGGCAGCCGCACCTCGAGGTGCGAGTCGTGCTGCGCGAGCACCGGCTCGAACTCGGAGCTGACCGAGCGCGCCAGCTCGGACAGGTCGACCGGCTCGGGGCGCAGCTCGAGCGACCCGGCCTCGAGGCGCGACAGATCCAGGAGGTCGACGGACAGCTTCGCGAGGCGGTCGACCTGCTGGCGCACCTGCGCGAGGAAGCGCGCGCGCGTCTCCTCGTCGAGGTCCTCGTCCTCGAGCAGCTCGACGAAGCCGCCGAGCGAGAACAGGGGCGTGCGCAGCTCGTGCGAGGCGGTCGCGATGAACTGCTTGCGCGCGCGGTCGAGCTGCGCGAGCTGGCGCTGCATGTCGTTGAAGGCGACCGCGAGCTGGCCGAGCTCGTCGTCGGAGTCGACCGGGATCGGGCGCGAGAAGTCGCCGGCCGCGACCTGCTCGGCGGCCTTCTCAAGGCGCTTGACGCGCTGCGCGAGCGCGCGCGCGATCAGCCAGCCGGCGGCGACTGCCAGCGTCAGCGCGATCGCCCCCGCGACGAGGATCTGCGCGCGCACGATCGCGACGTTGCGCTCGACGTCCGCCATCGGCGTCGAGTAGACGGCCACCTCGGCGACGCGGCCTCTGTCGTGCAGCGGCACCGCGACCTCCGCGATCGGGCCGTCCGGGGAGACCTCGGAGCCGCTCGCTATGCGGCCGGTGCGGGCGGCCGTGTCGGCGGTCGGCATCGACAGCTCGGGCAGCAGCGGGTCGCTGGAGTCGGTGATCGTCCCGGGCAGCGGCAGGCCGCCTACGCGGCCGATCCGCAGCAGCGTCACGCGCGCGTTGGCGGTGTCGCTGGCCGCCCGAACCACGCGCGTGACGGCGGCGGCCGGGAGGTCGCCGCCGACCGTGTCGGCGATGTCCTGCACCGTCTGGCGCGCCGACGTCTCCAGCTGCGAGAGCTTCTCGTCGCGCAGGCGCGACTGCAGCTGCGGCACGACGTACAGGTAGAGCACGCCGATCGCGGCGAGCGTGATCGCGAAGAACAGGAAGGCGAGCCGGTTGCGAAGGGAGCGCATGGCCGCGCGCGGGCCGAGTCCCTACTCGTCCGTGTCGCGGAAGCGGTAGCCGACCCCGCGCACGGTGAAGAGGTACTGCGGCTCCTTCGGGTCCCGCTCGAGCTTCTCGCGCAGGTGCCGGATGTGGACGTCGATCGTGCGCGGGTCGCGGTAGGCGGAGTCGCCCCACACGCGCGCGAGCAGCATGTCGCGCGTGAAGACGCGGCCGGGGCTGCGCGCCAGCGTCAGCAGGATCTCGAACTCCACGAAGGTTGTCGCGATCGGCTCGCCCTCGAGCTGGACCGAGCGCTTGTCGGCGTCGATCCGCAGCTCGTGGTGCTCGATCGCGGTGCCGTCCCCGTCGGCCGCGCGCGACAGCTCGGAGCGGCGCAGGGCGGCCTTCACGCGGCTGCGGAACTCGCGCATCGAGAACGGCTTGGTGATGTAGTCGTCGGCGCCGATCTCGAGGCCGACGACCTTGTCGATCTCCTCCGACTTCGCCGTCAGCATGATGATCGGCACCGAGCTGCGGCTGCGCAGGCGTCGGCAGACCTCGAGCCCGTCGAGCTTGGGCAGCATCACGTCGAGCACGACGAGGTCGAAGGGGCGCTCGTCGAAGCGCTCGAGCGCCTCGCGGCCGTCGACCGCCTGCACGACCTCGTAGCCGTCTCTCCGCAGCGGGTAGGACAGCAGCGTCTGGATCGACTGCTCGTCGTCGACCAGCAGGATGCGCGTGGATCGCTCGGCCATGGCACTGAAGCGTAGTTGGCTGAACGCAGGCGTACCACGCAAATGTCGGGCGGGCCAGCCCCGACGGGCCGCGTGGATAACCTGCCGCCTGTGCTCGATCCGCGGATCTACCGGGCCGGATTCCTCCCGATCCTGTTCGCGCTCGTGCTCGCCGGCTTCTCCCTGCGGGAGCCGCCGCGCCCGCTGACGGCGTCGCTCGCGCCCGACGCGTTCGACGGTGCCGCGGCCTTCCGGCAGCTCGACAGACTTGCCGACGAGGCGCCGCTGCGGCGGCCCGGCTCCGCCGGCGACCGCCTCGTGGCGCGACGCGTCGAGGCGGGCCTGCGGGCGAGCGGCTTCCGCGTCGGCGTGCGCCGCTTCACGGCCGAGACGGTCGACGGCTCGCAGCGCCTGGAGACGGTCGTGGGCGAGCGTGCCGGCTTCTCCAGCCGCCGCATCCTCGTCGTCGCGCACCGCGACGCGCTCGGCCGCGGCGCGCGCGCCGAGCTGTCGGGGACCGCCGCGCTGCTCGAGCTGGCACGCGTGCTCGGCGGTCGCACGCTCGGTCGCACGCTCGTGCTGGCGTCGACGAGCGGCGGGACCGCGGGCCTCGCCGCCGCGGAGCAGCTGGCGACGGAGCCGGGGGGTCCCGTCGACGCGGTGCTCGTGTTGGGCGATCTCGCCGGCACGCGCACGGACCGGCCGCTGGTGGTGCCGTGGTCGCCGACGACCGCGCTCGCGCCGCTGGAGCTGCGCCGCACGGTCGAGTCGGCATTGATGGCGGAGGCGCGACTGCGCAGCGGCTCGATCCGCCCGGCCGTGCAGTTCGCGCGGCTCGCCTTTCCGCTGACGCTCGGCGAGCAGGGGCCGTTCGACGCGCACGGCCTCGGCGCGGTGCTGCTGTCGGCGAGCGGCGAGCGCGCACCGGCGGCCGACGCGCCCGTCTCGGCGGAGCGGCTGACGGTGTTCGGCCGCGTTGCGCTGCACAGCGTCAGCGCGCTCGACGGCGGCGCCGACGTGCCCGGCAGCGAGCCCTACGTGGTGCTGCAGAGAAAGGTCCTGCCGGCCTGGCCGGTGCGGCTGCTCGCGCTTGCGCTGATGCTGCCGGTGCTGATCGCCGCCGTCGACGCGTTCGCGCGCGTGCGCCGTCGCCGCGAGCGGGTCGGCATGTGGCTGGGCTGGGTCGCGGCGAGCGTGCTGCCGTTCCTGCTCGCGGCGCTGCTGGCGATCGGGCTGTTCCGCACCGGCCTGATCGAGGCGGCGCCCGGAGCGCCGGTGGCCGGCGCCGCCTCGCTGCCGAACGCGGCGGCGCTGGCGAGCGTGGCGGCGCTGCTCGTCCTCGGCTGGATCGGGCGGTCGGTCCTGGTTCGTCGATTGGTGTTTCGCAGGGCGACGTCACTTCCCGACCCCGGCGCCGGCGGCGCCGCCACGGCCGTCGTGATAGTGCTGAGCGCGGCCGCGCTCGTCGTCTGGGTCGCGAACCCCTACGCCAGCCTGCTGCTGATCCCGGCGCTGCACCTGTGGCTGCTCGCGATGGCGCCGGAGACGCATCTGCGCCGCCCGGTCGCGGCCGCGCTGTGGGCGCTCGGGCTGCTCCCGCCGCTGCTCGTCGCCTACGCGTACGCGCGCCAGCTCGGCCTGGACCCGGTGGAGCTCGCGTGGATGGGGCTGCTGCTCGTCGCCGGCGGCGCGCTCTCGCTCTGGTCGGTGCTCGTGTGGAGCGTCGCGCTCGGGTGCAGCGCCGCGGCGCTCGTCGTCGTCCTGCGCGCGCACGGCGAGGGGAGCGACCCGGCGGCGCCCATCAGCGTGCGCGGCCCGAAGACGTACGCCGGTCCCGGGTCGCTCGGCGGGACCGAGTCCGCGCTGCGGCGATGACGGGCGCGCACGCGATACTTCAGCCATGAGGCGCGCGCTGCGAGGGATCTCGACCGTCCTGATCGTGGCGGGGGTGCTGATGATCGCCGACGCCGGCATCACGCTCGCCTGGCAGGAGCCGGTGTCCGCGCTACTGGCGCGGATCGAGCAGAACAAGCTCTCCGGCCAGCTCGACAAGATCGAGGACAGAGCGCCGACGCGCGTCCAGAGACGCGTGCTCAGAGCGCTCGGGACCGACAGACGCAAGATCGCGTTCCTCGCGCGCGAGGCGCGCCGCACGGCGCAGGAGGGCGATCCGATCGGGCGGATCGCGATCCCGAAGATCGGCGCGGACTTCGTCGTCGTGCAGGGAACCGACAGCGCGTCGCTGCGCAAGGGCCCCGGCCACTACCCGTCGACGACCTTCCCGGGCCTGCCCGGCACGGTTGCGATCGCCGGCCACCGCACGACCTACCTCGCCCCGTTCCGCAAGGTCGACGAGCTGAAGGCAGGCGACAGGATCGTGCTGACGATGCCCTACGGCCGCTTCGACTACGACGTGCAGCGGACGCAGATCGTGCAGCCGACGGCGCTGTGGGTCACGAGAGACGTCGGCTACCAGCGGCTCGTGCTGTCCGCCTGCCATCCGCTCTACAGCGCGGCACAGCGGATCATCGTGTTCGCGCGCCTGCGCAGCGTGACGCCGCGGGGCGCGGCGCGCGGCCGCTGACGAGCTGGGGCCGCGACCCCATGGCCGGACGTCCGATGTTGCGGACGTGTTCTCACGCTGCGCCGGCGCGGTGGCGATACCCACGGCGAAGCGGGCACGGCGGCACAGCGCGGATGCGGGTCCGCCATACATGCCATCCGACGTGTCCGGGAAAGTCGTGGCAGGGAACGATGGACGACGAGAACACACCCATGAAGGTCATCGAGCTCAGAGCACAGATCGAGCGGGCCGCCTACGACGTGGACGTCAACGCCGTCGCCGAGGCGTTCGTCTCGCGGATGCTGGCGGTGCACGGCGCGCTGCGACGCGCCGACGTGCGCGCGCTGCTGGGCGACGCCGCGCTCGACGAGATGCGGCTTACGGCGTAGCTTCGCCTCCGCGCCCTCCGGGCAGCGCAAGCGGACGACCTTCGGGCGACGTCACAGTCTGTGCTCGAAGCCCCGCAGGGCGATGCCCCGCGGGCCGAGGTCGAGCTCCGGCTCGCCGTCCTCGACGGTGCCGATCCACGTGAGCGGCGCGGCCGCCTCGGCGGCGCGGCGGGCCGTCGGCGGGACGCACACGCACAGCTCGTAGTCCTCGCCGGCCGTGGCCGCGAACGCGGCCGGGTCCCGGCCGAGCGTTCGCGCGACGTCGTCGACGCCGGGCGCGATCGGCAAGCGCTCGAGGTCGAGCGACAGCCGCACGCCGCTGCGCAGCGCGAGGTGGCGCGCGTCGGTCGCGAGCCCGTCGGAGAGGTCGATCAGCGCGTGTGCTCCGGCAGCTGCGAGCGCACGACCTTCGGCGAGCCGCGGCTGCGGGCGCAGATAGCGCTGCACGAGCTGCGGCATCCCCTGCGCGCGGCCCTGCAGGATCGCCAGCCCGGCGCCGGCGTCGCCCAGCGTCCCCGTCACGCCGACGAGGTCCCCCGGCCGTGCGCCGTCGCGCCCCACGAGGGCAGCCGCGTCGTCGGCCCAGCCGACGACCGTGACGGCGAGCACGAGCGCCGGCCCGCGCGCGACGTCGCCGCCGGCGATCGTCACGCCGCTCGCGGTCGCGAGCGCCTGCGCCGCGGCGAACAGCTCGAGCACGTCGTCCTGTCCGAGACCGGGGGGCAGCACGAGCGCGAGGTAGGCCTCGCCCGGCTCGGCGCCCATCGCCGCGAGGTCCGACAGCGCGCCCGCGAGCGCGCGGTGGCCTGCGTCGCCGAGCGTGCAGAGGCCGTCCGCGAGCGGCGGGAGGTGCACGCCCTCGACCATCGTGTCGACGGAGGTGACCGCATACGCGCGGCCGCGCACGACGGCCGCGTCGTCGCCGAGCCAGCGCACCACCCGCGGGTCGTCGTGTCGGAGGACCTGCTCGAGCGCGTCGATCAGCGCGAGCTCGCGCATCGGCGGATGGCGACTAGCGGTGGCGGTAGACGATGCGCGCGCGGTCGAGGTCGTACGGCGACAGCTCGCAGCGCACGCGGTCGCCCGGGAGGATGCGGATGCGGAAGCGGCGCATCTTGCCGGCGACGTGACCGAGGACGACGTGGTCGTTGTCGAGTCTCACGCGGAACATCGCGTTCGGGAGAGCCTCGATGACCTCGCCCTCCAGCTCGACCTTTTCTTCCTTTGGCACGCGAGAACCGTACCAGCGATCAGCGTATCGGCGCGGACGCGGGCTCAGCCGGTCGGCGCGGCCGCGCCGCCGCCCGTGCTCGGAGCCGGCGTCGGAGCGGGAGCCGGTGTCGCGGGCGCCTGCTGCGGCGGGTGCGCGTAGGCGTCGGGGTTCGGGTTCGCGCCGCCGCCGGGGGTCGTCGTCGCGTCCGGGGTGGTCGTCGTGCCGTCGGTCGTGTCGCCCGTGTAGTCGCTCGATCCGCCCGAGTCGCCGCTCGACCCCGCGGTGTAGGTGCCGAGGTACGAGGAGCCGTCGAACGGCTCCTTCGGCTCTGGCCAGTCGCCGCAGTAGTCGCCCTTCGCGACGGTCATGAAGTCGTGCCAGATCGGCGCCGCCACGGTGCCGCCGAAGACCGAGCTGCCGAGCGTCGTCGTCTCGTTCGGGAAGCCGACCCAGACCGCCGTCGAGAGTCTCGGCGTGACGCCGACGAACCACGCGTCGGTGTTGTTGCTGGTGGTGCCGGTCTTGCCCGCGTTCGGGCAGCCGATGCCCTGTCCGGCGGCCGT
The DNA here is from genome assembly GCA_963812435.1 of uncultured Actinomycetes bacterium. Lineage (GTDB taxonomy): Bacteria > Actinomycetota > Thermoleophilia > Solirubrobacterales > Solirubrobacteraceae > Conexibacter. The sequence continues at coordinate 433,992 of CAWEUZ010000002.1, read as the reverse complement.
GCCGCCGCTGAGGACCGCCTCCATCGGCGGGATCACTCTCATCGTCTCGCCGTCGGTGAACTCCTTGCGGCGCTTGGCTCTGCCGACCTCGTCGACCTTCCCGTCCGGATGGACCACCTTCGTGATCGCGGTCGCCGTGTTGCGCCAGCCGCCGTCGGCGACGGTCGCGTAGGCGTTCGCCATCTCGAGCGGCGAGACGCCGTAGGTGAGGCCGCCGATCGACTCCGCCGGGTAGGCGTCGAGGTGCGACGTGATGCCCATGTCGTAGGCCGCCTGGCGGACCTTCTCGGGTCCGAGGTCGGCGCCGAGCTGGGCGTACACGGTGTTGTCCGAGGCGGGCAGAGCGCTCGCGAGGCTGATGCTGCCGGCGTAGGAGTGGCTGTCCGTCTGGACGTGCCACGTCGGATCGCTCGGGAGCCAGCCCGGCAGCAGCTCGTGGGAGTCGTAGTACGTGGACGCCGGGTCGATCCCCTCGCGCACCGCGGCCATCAGGTCGATCACCTTGAACGTCGAGCCCGGCTGCCGGTGCGCCTGCGTCGCGTAGTTGAAGATCGTCGGGCCGTACGTCGCCGACGAGGCCATCGCGAGGATGTGGCCGTTCTCCGGGTCGACGGTCGCCAGCGCCGCCGACGGCGCGCCTACGTAGCCGACGTGGTTGGCGATCGCCTGGCGCGCGAGGTCCTGGAATCTGAGGTTGATCGTCGTGTAGACCTTCAGGCCGCCCTGCTCGACGACTCTCGCTCCGTAGCGTCTGATCAGCTCGCTTCTGACGTAGTCGAAGAAGAACTGCTCGCGGCGGTGCGCGTAGTAGTCGCTGCGATGGACGCCGAGCGGTGCGGCGTCGGCCGCGTCGGCCTCCCCTTGCGTGATGTAGCCCGCGTCGACCATCGACTTGAGCACCTCGCCGCGGCGCTTGCGCGCGCCCGACGGGTTGTTGAACGGGTTGTACTGCGTCGGCGCCTGCGGCAGCCCGGCGAGCAGCGCCGCCTGCGAGAGCGTCAGCTGCGAGGCCGGCTTGTTGAAGAAGATGCGCGCCGCGGCCTGGATGCCGACGGCGGTCTGCCCGCCGACGGTCCCGTAGGGCACGTTGTTGAGGTACGCGACGAGCACCCACTCCTTCGAGTGCTCGTTCTCGAGCTCCTCCGCCAGCTTGGCTTCGCGGATCTTGCGCGTGAGCGTCTTCTTGAAGCGCGTGTCGGGCGTGTAGAGGTTGCGCACGAGCTGCATCGTCAGCGTCGAGCCGCCCTGCTGCGCTTCGTCGGAGGTGACGTTCTTGAAGGCGGCGCGCACGATGCCGACGTAGTCGACGCCGCCGTGCTTGTAGAAGCGCTTGTCCTCGATCGCGACGGTCGCGCGCTTCATCACGGACGGGATGCGGCTGCCGGGGACGGCGCGGCGCAGCGTGTCGGCGGCGATGAAGCCGAGGCGCGTGCCGTCGGCCGCGTAGACGATCGAGACGGCGCCCTGCGGCCGAGCTCGCAGGTCCGTGATGTCGGGCGTGTCCTGGACGACGCTCACGACCCAGCCCGCGAACGCGACCCCGCCTGCCGCGCCGGCGATGACCGCGAGCGCTGCGAGCACGATGAGGACCCGCCGGACGGGGCGGCCGTGTCGACGCCGACGGCGCCTCTGTCGCTCTCGGCGGGTCACGTGAGGGGAGGACGTGCCGGCAGGCGGCCGGCGCGAGACAGGAACGAAAAGTGTAGCCAGGAGCGTGTTTCGGCCCGCTGAGCGCGGGTCCTGCCGGCCCGGCGGGGTTCGTCACCCGAGCAGGCCGGCGCCCCGCAGCGCCCGCAGCGCGTCGGCCCGCAGCTCGGCCTCGCGCCCCGGCCGCTCGCCCGGCGGGACCGTCCCGCGCGCGAGCGTGTAGCGGACCCCCTCGACCGCGACCTCCGCCACGCGGGGGATCGGCGTGCCGTCGAGCCCTCTGAGGGCTGCGAGCGCCGCGTCGGCGTCGACCGAGGCCGAGAGCCACAGCTCGACTTCGAGCGCGACGAGCGGCTCGACGATCGTGTCGTTGTGGAGGATCCCCGAGGCCAGCCGCTCGTTGGGAATGAACAGGCGGCCGCCGTCCGCTCCGCGCACGACCGTGTAGTTGAGCCGCACGTCCTCGACGGTGCCGCTCTCGTCCTCGACCGTCACGCGGTCGCCGATGCGCAGCGGCTGCGTGATCGTGAGCATCACGCCCGCGATCAGGTTCGCGAGCGTCTGACGCGCGGCGAAGCCGACGATCGCCGCCAGCAGCGCGCCGGACGCGAGCAGGCCGGCGGCGAGGCGGCTGAGGCCGCCGAACTGCGACAGCGCCAGCAGCAGGCCGACGAGCACGATTGTCAGCGTGATCAGGCGCCGCAGAAAGCGCAGGCGCGTGTCGAGCACCGGCGTCAGCTCTTCTCGCGTCACGGCGGCGGCGAGCCTGTGGCCGCGGTGCAGCAGCGCGCGGTCGACGCAGATCGCCAGCACGATCGTGCCGACGACGGTGAGCAGCGCGGTCAGCTCGTTCTTGTGCGCTTGCAGGAAAGTCGTCGCCAGCATGGGAACATCGAGGCCAGGCATGGAGCGCGAGCGTACCGTCAGTCGCGGCAGTCCTCCGGGCAGCGCGCTCGCGCCGTCGCGGCTGCGCGCCGCGCTCGGCCGGCGCATGGATCCGCAGCTGGCGCTCGCCTGGAGGGAGGCGTGGGCAGCGCTGTGGACCTCGCGGCTCGTGGTGTGGGCCGCCGGGCTGCTCGGCGCGCTGTGGCTGGGCCGCGCGCCGCAAACGGATCAGTTCGACCCGCACGGGCTGACCGCGCCGTTCTCGCCGTTCGGAGACCTGCTCGTGGCCCCCGCCGCGCGTTGGGACTCGATGTGGTTCCTGACCGTCGCCGAGCACGGCTACGGCACCGAGCACGACCATGCGCAGGCGGCCTTCTATCCGCTCTATCCGCTGCTGATCCGGTGGGTCGGGTGGGTCGTCGGCTCGCCGCTGGTGGCGGGGATCCTCGTCTCGCTCGCGTGCTTCCTCGGCGCGCTCGTGCTGCTGCACCGGCTGACGGTGCTCGAGCTGGGGGAGCGCGATGCGCGCGGCACCGTCCTGCTCGTCGCGTTCGCGCCGACCGCGTTCTTCTTCTCCGCGGTCTACTCGGAGTCGCTGTTCCTGCTCGTCACGGTCGGCGCGGTGCTGGCGGCGCGGCGCGGGCGCTGGGGCTGGGCGGGCGTGCTCGGCGCGCTCGCGGCGCTGACGCGCAACAGCGGCGTGCTGCTGCTGGTGCCGCTGGTGCTGCTGTTCCTGTACGGACCGCGCGCGGACCGTCCCGGAACCGGCTTTCGCTCTCCGGACACCGCAAGCGGCGTCCGGAGAGCGATGTCACACCTGCGCCCACGCCATCCGTTCACCCCGCAGCTGCTGTGGCTCGCGCTCGTGCCGCTCGGCCTCGCGCTCTACCTCGGCTGGTCCGCGATCGCGCTCGGCGACGCGTTCGCGCCCTACCACGCGCAGGCGCTGTGGCTGCGCCACTTCGAGCCGCTCGGCGCGATCGCCGGCGGCGTCCGCGCCGCCTGGCTGGGACTGCGGCAGCTCGTGCACGGCTCGCAGACGCCGCGCTACTTCGACGAGAACGGCGGCGACGCGTTCCAGGTGGCCGGCGACAGCCTGATGCTGCTCGGCTTCCTCGTCTTCGCGCTCGTCGCGTGCGCCGGCGCGTTGCGGCGGCTGCCGTTCGCGTACGGCGCCTACGCCGCGGCGGCGCTCGCGATGACGCTCTCCTACCCGGTCGACGCGCAGCCGCTGATGTCGCTGCCGCGCTACGTGGTCGTGCTGTTCCCCCTGCAGATGTGGCTGGCGCGGTGGGCCGGCGAGCGCGGCGGCGTCGAGCGCGCGGTCGGCGTGAGCGCGGTGCTGCTCGGCCTGCTCACGGCGCACTTCGCGCACTGGGGCTTCGTTGCCTGAGTTTCGCCCTCCGGTTGCCGCAAGCGGGCGACCTGCGGGCGACGTCACAGCGCTGCTGCTGGACGCGATGGGCACGCTGGTGGAGCTGGAGCCGCCCGTCGAGCCGCTGCGGCGCGAGCTGCGGGAGCGCTTCGAGCTCGACGTGAGCGCGGCCGAGGCGGGCGCGGCCCTGCGCGCCGAGATCGCGTACTACCGCGCGCACCACGACGAGGGCTCGGACCGCGCGCGGCTCGCGGGGCTGCGCGAGCGAGCGGCGCGCGCGCTGCGTGACGCGCTGCCGCCGGCGGCCGCCGCGCTCCCGCTCGCGCCGCTGACGGAGGCGCTGCTGGCGGCCCTGCGCTTCCGCCCGTTCCCGGAGGTGCCGGAGGTCCTGCGCGCGGCGCGCGAGTGCGGCGCGCGGCTCGTCGTCGTCAGCAACTGGGACGTCTCGCTGCACGACGTGCTGCGCGAGACCGGTCTGGCGCCGCTGCTGGACGGCGTCGCGATCTCCGCGGAGGTCGGGAGCGGGAAGCCGTCGGGACGCATCTTCGCGCGCGCGCTGAAGCTCGCGGGGATCCGCGCGGAGCAGGCGCTGCACGTCGGCGACAGCGTCGAGCACGACGTCGCAGGAGCACTGGCGGCGGGGATCGAGCCGCTGCTGGTGGTGCGCGACGGTGCCGCGCAGGCCGCCGACGTTCCGGCGGGCGTGCGCACGATCGAGAGCCTGCGGCCGCTGCTCCGTATCCTGAATCCATGAGCAGCGTTCCCTCCTACGGCTCGTGGCTGCCCCCCGCCGCGGAGCCACCGGAGGACCCCTTCGGTCGCGGAGCCGGCGCCCGCTCCGCCGGCGACGCACCCGGCTGGGCGCCGTGGACGGCCTGGGTGGCCCTGATCGTCGCGTTCGCGATGACGCTGTTCGGCGCGATCCTGATCGGGGCCGTCGCCGCGATCTTCGGAGCGAGCTTCGACGACCCGCCGCCGGCGGTGAACATCGTCGCGACGGTCGTGCAGGACGGCGCGTTCGTCGGGGCCGCCGTGCTGTTCGCGCTGCGCGCCGGGCCGCTGGTGCCCGCGCAGTTCGGCTTCGCCCGCGCGCGGCTGTGGCCCGCGATCGGCTGGATGGCGCTGGCGTACGTCGCCTACGGGCTGCTGAGCCAGCTGTGGGCGCAGCTCGTCGACACGCACGTGAAGGACAAGCTGCCGACGAGCTTCGGCGTCGACGAGAGCACCGCCGCGCTCGTCGCCGTGTGCGTGCTGGTGACGGTGATAGCGCCGCTCGCGGAGGAGACGTTCTTCCGCGGCTACTTCTTCGGCGCGCTGCGGAACTGGCGCGGGCCGTGGCCGGCGGCGGTGCTCACCGGCGCCGTCTTCGGCGGGATCCACGGCGGCTCGACGGACGCCGTCTTCCTGCTGCCGCTCGCGATCCTCGGCTTCATGCTCTGCATCGTGCGCTGGCGCACCGGCTCGCTGCTGCCGTGCATCGCGCTCCACGCGATCAACAACGCGCTTGCGTTCGGCGTCGCCGAGAGCTGGACGGCAGGGCAGACGCTGCTGCTGGGAGTCGGCGCCGTGTCCGTCACGATGCTGATCTGCCGGCCGTTCCTCGCGTGGTCCGCGGGCGGACGTGCCACCCGCCCGCTCGTCTAGCATTTCCCGCCTGATGCTCCGCCGGGTCGCCCTTCCGCTGCTGCTGCTCGCCGCGCTGCTCGCGCTGCCGGCCGGCGCGCTCGCGGCCAAGCCGAGAGCGAAGGCGCAGCCGAGAGCGACCGGCCGCATCGGCCTGCAGGTCGCCGGCTCCTACTCGGTCAACGGCAGACAGCTCGCCGTCGCGGGCCGGCCGCTGAAGATCGAGGGACGGGTCGTCCCGTACGTCGCAGGGCAGAGAGTCAGCATCCGCATCTGGCGCGGTCACAAGCTGCTGAAGCAGGTGACGGTCCAGCCGAAGCCGACGAAGACGAAGAGAACGGCGACCTTCAGCGTCGACTACGCGCCGCAGAGAAGCGGCGACGTGCAGGTCTTCGCGCTGCACGAGAGAACGCCGGAGCAGCGCAGACTGCTCGTGAGATCGTCGCTCTCGATCGTCGCGCCGACCGCCTCGCCCGGCACGCGCAGCCCGTTCGTCGCGCTGCTCCAGCAGCGGCTCGCGGCCGTCGGCTATGCGACGCCGCAGACCGGGGTCTACGACAACCTCACCGGCCTGGCCGTGCTCGCCTTCCGCAAGGTCAACCGCATGCCGCGCACCACGGCGCTGACGCCGTTCATCGTCGACCGCCTGCTGCGCGGCGTCGGCGGCTTCAAGATCCGCTTCCCGCAGCACGGCCGCCACGTCGAGGCGAACCTCGGCTGGCAGGTGCTCGCCCTGATCGACAAGGGCAAGGTCGTGCGCGCGTACACGACCAGCTCCGGCAAGCCGTCGACGCCGACGGTGCTCGGCAACTTCCGCTTCTACATGAGAGAGCCGGGCACGAACGGCCACGGGATGGTCGACTCGACCTACTTCATCCGCGGCTACGCGATCCACGGCTACTTCGACGTCCCGACCTACAACGCCAGCCACGGCTGCCTGCGGGTCCCGGTCCCCGATGCGTTCGCGATCTACTCGTGGATCCACCTCGGGGATCAGATCGACGTCTACTACTGATCCGTAGCGGCTGCCGCAGCGCGCACCGCGTCGCGGGCCTCGCGCGGGTCGAGCCCGAGGCAGCGCAGCAGGTCGGTCGCCGTGGAGCGGACCTGGCCGACGAGCACGCTGATCGAGAGGTTGCCGGTGTGCTCCAGCGCGCGCGTGGCGACGGCGGCGGCCCGCAACGCCGCGTCGCGGGCGGCTGCCCGCGCGTCCCGGTCGCCCGGCCGGCCGAGCGCCGGCTCGAGTGAGCGGAACGCGTCGGCGAGGCGCCGCAGCGCCTCCAGCAGCTCGGGCGGGATCGGCTCGCCGAGCTCGAGCGGGCGGATCGACCCGCGCGCCAGCACGCGCACGTCGCGGGCGGCGAGGTCGAGCATCGGGTCGGCGATCGCGTAGGCGGCGAGCTCGCCGCGGGCGCGCCAGCGCTGGGGGGCGATGCGCGCGGTCTCGGAGCCGGCGAGCACGGCGGCGTGGAAGGCGGCGGCGTCGGCGGCGCGGGCGCGCTCGAGCGCGCTGCCGGCCGCGGCTGCGTCCCGCGCGGCGAGCGCGGCGGCTACGTCCTCCACCGTTGCCGCAAGCTCCCGCAGCAGCGGCGCGAGCGCCCTTCGCGCAAGCGCCAGAGGGTCGACGGGGATCAGCGCCGTGACCAGCAGCCCGAGCGCGCCGCCGACGAGTGCGTCGACGAAGCGGCCCCAGTAGATCCCGTTCGTGGGCGGCTGCAGCGTCGCGACGAGCACCGCGGAGACGGACGCCTGCGTGATCAGCAGGGGGCCGCCGCCGACCAGCACCGCGGCCGACATCGCGAGCGCGACGACGAGCATCAGCTGCAGCGCGCCGACGCCGATCGCCGCGATCAGCAGGTCGCCGACGGCGATCCCGAGCGCGACGCCGACGACCAGCTCAACGGTGCGCCGCCCGCGCTCCAGATATCCGGCGCCGACCGAGATGACTGCCGCGATCGCGGCGAAGAACGGCTGCGGATGCCCGATCACGTGCCGCGCGAACCACCAGGCCGCGCCGGCCGCGAGCGTCGCCTGCGCGATCGGGAGCGCGGCGCGACGGAGATCCCGGAGGCGGCTGCGGAGGAGGTCGCGGACCGGCACGCGCACAGCATCGCGCGCGGCGGCGACGGGTGCCCGGCGCCGCAGGCCCGCTCGATGCCCCGGGCTGGAGTCGAACCAGCGACCCCCCGCTTAGGAGGCGGGTGCTCTATCCACCTGAGCTACCGGGGCTTACTGGAAATCGTAGTGTCTGGCCGAGCGTTGCGGGGACCTTCTTCGTGCGCCCGGCGACGGCATCGATCCTCCATCAAAGACAGGAGTTGGACGGGCGCACGCGAACTCGTGTTCACAGTGTCCCTGCCCCCGACACGCGAGCCGCGCCGATGAGCGTCGGCGCCCCCGGCCTGCTCGCGCAGGAGGAGTTCGCCGAGCACGCCTTCGAGGCGGGCGGTGCGCGCTCGCCGTGGCAGCTGTTCTGGCGCCGGCTGCGCTCCGACCGCGTCGCACTCGTCGCGCTCGGCGTGATCGTCGTGCTGGTCCTCGTCGCGATCCTCGCCCCGCTCGTCGTCAAGCTCGCCGGCGCGCCCGGCCCGAACGTGCAGGACCGCGACGCGACGGACATGTTCGGCACGCCGCTAGGCCCGACGAGCGGGCACATCTTCGGGGTCGACCCGCTCGGCCGCGACGTCTTCTCGCGCACGGTCTACGGCGCGCGCGTGTCGCTGCTCGTCGGCATCGCCGGAACAGGCATCGCCGTGCTCGTCGGCGTCACCGCCGGGCTGCTCGCCGGCTACTACCGCGGCTGGGTCGACACGCTGCTCTCGCGCCTCGTCGACGTCGTGCTGTCGTTTCCCGTCCTGCTGCTGGGGATCGGGATCGCCTCCGCCTGCTCGCTCGGCAACGGCTGCGTCGCGGGCGCCGTGACGCCCGGCGTGCGCACCGTGATCCTGGTGGTGGCGCTCGTCAGCTGGACGTCGATCGCGCGCATCGTGCGCGGTCAGGTGCTGTCGCTGCGCGAGCGCGAGTTCGTCGTCGCCGCGCGGTCTCTCGGCGCCTCGAACCGCCGCATCGTGCTGCGCGAGATCCTCCCGAACCTCACCGCGCCGATCATCGTCTACTCAAGTCTCCTGCTCCCGCAGACGATCTTGCTCGAGGCGGCTCTCTCGTTCCTGGGCGTCGGGGTCAATCCGCCGACCGCCAGCTGGGGTTGGATGATCGCCGACGCAGCCGACAACTTCGACACGCAGTGGTGGTACATGCTCTTCCCCGGCGCAGCGCTCCTGCTCACCGTGCTTGCATTCAACCTGCTGGGCGACGGACTGCGTGACGCACTCGACCCCCGAGCTGAACGGTGAAGTCAGTGAATCCCCCTCGCCACCCCCGGAAAGGATCGACCATGCCGCGACCCGCCATTCGCGCGCTCTCACTCGGTGCGCTGTGCGTCACCGTGACCATCGCACTCACCGCCTGTGGGTCGAGCGACAGCGGCAATACGGGCACGGCGACGGCCGACGACGGCGCGGGCGGCCACCGCGGCGGCACCCTGACGCTGCTCACCGGTCAGGACGTGCAGAGCCTCGATCCGGGGATCACCTACGCAAGCCTCGACCTGAACCTGCTCTCCGGCACCCAGCGCCCGCTGTACGCGTATGCGCCGGACAACCCGACCGACCTCGTGCCCGACCTCGCCTCCGGGCCCCCGCAGGTGTCGCAGGACGGCAAGACGCTCACGGTGAGAATCCGCCGAGGGGTGAGATTCGGCCCGCCGGTGGATCGCGAGGTGACGTCGAGAGACGTCAAGTACGCGATCGAGCGCGGCTTCAACCCGAACGTCGCGAACCCCTACGCGAGTACCTACTACGGTGACCTCGAAGGCGCGGCGAGAGCGGACGGCGGCCCGATCGCCGGGCTGCAGACCCCGGACGACCACACGCTCGTCTTCAGGCTCACACGGCCGACCGGCTCGCTCGTGGCGCAGGCGACCGTGCTGCCGCTGTCGGCGCCCGTCCCGCCCGAGTACGCGAAGCCGTTCGACGCGAAGGCGCCGTCGGAGTACGGCAGCCACGTCGTCTCGTCCGGCCCTTACATGTTCACGGCGGACAGAGCCGGCAGAGTGCTCGGCACCGGCTACGTCCCCGGGCGCAGCATCAGCATCGTGCGCAACCCCAACTGGAGCGCGTCGACCGGCGACGGCCCGGCCTACCTGGACAAGGTCGACGTGAGAATCGGCGGCTCGCCGACGATCTCCGGGCGTCAGGTGCTGGCCGGCGACGGGCTCGCGCTGGCCGATCCTCCTCCGCCCGCGCTCATCAAGAAGGCCTACCAGGAGAGCCGCGACCAGATCTTCTTCTCGCCCGGCGCCGGGTCGCGCTACGCCGCGCTCAACACGGCGATCCCGCCGTTCGACGACGCGAACCTGCGCAAGGCCGTCGCGGCCGCGCTCGACCGCGAGCAGATGCGGCGAGTGCGCGGCGGCGAGGTCATCGGCGACATCGCGTCGCACTTCCTCTATCCGGGCGTGCTCGGCTTCGAGCAGGCGGGCGGGTTCAGAGGCACCGGCGTCGACTTCCTCGAGCACCCGGACGGCGACAGAGCGCTCGCGGAGAGATACATGAGAGCCGCCGGCTACCCGAGCGGCAGGTACACCGGCGACGAGACGCTGCAGGTCGTCGGCCTCGCCGGCGCGCCGGACAGCAACAACGCGCAGATCATGGACCAGACGCTGCACGACCTCGGCTTCAAGACGAGTCTCAAGCTCGTCGAGAGCTCGATCATGTACGGGCGCTTCTGCGCGCTGCCGAGAGCGAGAGTGGAGGTCTGCCCGAACCTCGGCTGGGTGCGCGACTTCGCGGACCCGCAGACCGTGCTCGACATCGCCTTCAACGGCAAGTACATCTTCCCCGAGAACAACCCGAACTGGCCGCAGCTGGACGACCCGGCGGTGAACGCCGCGATCGACAGAGCGGAGCTGGCCGTCGGCGACGCGGCGCGCGCGGACGCGTGGGCCCACGTCGACAGACTGGTCACCGCGACGGGCGCCGCGATCCCGTGGCTGTGGGACAGACAGCCGAACATCTTCTCGGCCGACGTGCGCTGCGTCCCGCAGCTGTGGAACCTCGGTCACTGCGACCTGGTGAACAGCTCGATCAAGTAGTCCACATGCAGTAGGGAGTGGGCGGCCCGGCACGAATCAAACAGGGACCGTGGCCGCCTACATCCTTCGCCGCGTGCTGTGGGGCCTCGTGCTCCTCGTGCTCGTGAGCCTGCTGACGTTCGTCGTCTTCTACGTGCTGCCGTCCGCGGACCCGGCGCAGCTGCGCGCCGGCCGCGACGCGTCGCCGGCGACGCTCGCGCAGATCCGCGCATCGCTCGGCCTCGACCGCTCGCTGCCGGCGCAGTACTGGACGTTCCTCACGCACCTCGCGTTCCACGCCGACCTCGGCTTCAGTTACTTCAGCGGCGCGTCGGTCGGCTCGCTGCTGATCGACCGTCTGCCGGCGACGATCTCGCTGACCGTCGGCGCGATCGTCATCTGGCTGGTGGTGGCGGTGCCGCTCGGCGTCGTCTCGGCCGTGCGGCGCGGCACGTGGGTCGACAAGCTGACGACGGGCGGCGCGCTGCTCGGGATCTCGGCGCCGGTGTACTGGCTCGGGCTCGTCGCGCTCTACCTGTTCGCGGACGACATCGGCAAGTGGCCGCTGCTGCCCGGCGCCGGCAGCTACGTGCCGCTCACCGACGACCCGTGGAAATGGTTCACGTCGCTGATCCTGCCGTGGCTCGTGCTCGCCTCCACCTTCACCGCCGTCTATGCGCGGCTGCTGCGCGGCAACATGATCGAGGTGCTGTCCGAGGACTACATCCGAACGGCGCGCGCGAAGGGGCTGAGCGAGCGGCGCGTGGTGTGGAGCCACGGGCTGCGCGCCGCCGTGACCCCGCTGGTGACGCTCGCCGGGCTCGACATCGGCCTGCTGCTCGGCGGCGCCGTGCTGACGGAGACGGTGTTCGGGATCCCGGGCATCGGCCGTCTCAACTATGAGGCGATCCTGCACGCCGACTACCCGATGATCCAGGGCACCGTCCTGCTCGCGGCGTGCTTCGTGATCGTCGCGAACATCGCCGTCGACATCGCGTACGCGTACCTCGACCCGCGGGTGCGGACGGCGTGAGCGCGGCCGAGGCGGCGTTCCGCATCGAAGACCTGCGCGTCGCGTTCGACACGCGCGACGGCCTCGTGCAGGCGGTCGACGGGATCTCGTACGCGGTCGCGCCCGGCCGCACGCTGGGGATCGTCGGCGAGTCCGGCTCCGGGAAGACGGTCGCGGCGATGACGGCGATGGGCCTGACGCGCGGCCGCCGCACGCGCGTCTCCGGGCGCGTGCTGCTCGACGGCGAGGACCTGCTCGCGGCGTCGCCGTCGCGCCTGCGCGCACTGCGCGGCGACGCGCTCGCGATGGTCTTCCAGGACCCGCTGTCGGCGCTGCACCCGCTGCTGCGCGTCGGCGCGCAGATCGAGGAGGCGGTGCGCGCGCACCGCGGCGACGTCTCGCGCGCGGCGGCGCGGGCGCGGGCCGTGGAGCTGCTGGAGCTCGTCGCGATCCCGAACGCGGCGCAGCGCGTGGACGCCTACCCGCACGAGCTGTCGGGAGGCATGCGCCAGCGCGCGATGATCGCGATGGCGCTGGCGAACGAGCCGCGCGTGCTGATCGCCGACGAGCCGACGACCGCGCTGGACGTGACGGTGCAGGCGCAGATCCTCGCGCTGCTGCGCAGGCTGCGCGACGAGCTGGGGATGGCGATGGTGCTGATCACGCACGACCTCGGCGTCGTCGCGGGGACGGCCGACGAGGTCGCCGTCATGTACGCCGGGCGGATCGTCGAGCACGCGCCGGTGGGCGAGCTGTTCGTGGCGCCGCAGCATCCCTACACGTGGGGCCTGCTGCGCTCGATGCCGCGCCTGGACGCCGACGCCGGCGCGGACCTCGTGCCGATTCCCGGGCGGCCGCCGTCGCTCGTCAGCCCGCCGTCGGGCTGCCGCTTCCATCCGCGCTGCCCGTACGTGCGCGAGCGCCATCGCGCGGTCGACCCGGCGCTGGAGCCGCTCGCCGGCGCGCCCGAGCATCGCGTCGCCTGCCTGCTGCCGGAGGCCGAGCGCCGGGCGCTGTGGGCCGGGCTGACGACGGGGACGGCGGCGAGATGACCGCTGCTCCGCTCGCCGAGGTCGAGCAGCTCGTCAAGCGCTTCCCGCTCACGCGCGGCATCGTGATGCGGCGCCGGGTCGGCGAGGTCGCCGCCGTCGACGGCGTCTCGCTCGCGGTGCAGGAGGGCGAGTCGCTGGGGATCGTCGGCGAGACCGGCAGCGGCAAGTCGACGCTCGCGCGCATGCTGCTGAACCTGCTGGAGCCGACGAGCGGGGTGGTGCGGTACCGGGGCGAGGACGTCACGCGCGCGCGCGGCGCGCAGCTCGCGGACCTGCGGCGCAAGCGCCAGTTGGTCTTCCAGGACCCCTCCGGGTCGTTGAACCCGCGCAAGACGATCGGCGCCGCGATCGCGGATCCGTTCGCGATCCACGGGCTGCTGCCGGAGCGCGCCGAGCGCGCGAGACGCGTGGCGGAGCTGCTGGAGCTGGTCGGGCTCGATCAGGCGCAGGCCAATCGCTACCCGCACGAGCTGTCGGGGGGGATGCGCCAGCGCGTCGGGATCGCGCGCGCGATCGCGCTCGGGCCCGAGCTGCTCGTCGCCGACGAGCCGGTGTCCGCGCTCGACGTCTCGATCCAGGCGCAGATCCTCACGCTGCTGCGCGAGCTGCGCCGCGAGCTGGGGCTGACGCTGGTGCTGATCGCGCACGACCTCGCGGTCGTCCGTCACATGTGCGACCGGGTCGCCGTGATGCACGACGGACGGCTGGTCGAGGTCGCGTCGGTGGAGGAGCTGTACGCCGCGCCGCGCGAGCAGTACACGAGAGAGCTGCTGGCGGCGGTGCCGCGGATTCCCGGGCCTCAGCCCTCGCCGCCGTCCTCGTCCTCGTCGTCCTCGACGTAGAGGGATTCCTGCGCGAGCTCCTGCCCTCGCGGCGAGAACAGCTTCACGTCGAGGAAGTCTCCGCGGTAGGCGTCGGGCGCGACGAGCGTGAAGCGGTCGTCGATCAGCTCGCACTGGTCGACCGCGAGGTCCGCCAGCTCGGCTGTGACGAGCGCGCCGTGCTCGACCAGCGGCACGCCCCAGATCAAGGTGATGTCGGCGCTTCTGCCCTGCTCCCCGCGCCAGCGGCCGATGACCTCCTCGTTGAGGTCGATCTGCCAGTCGGGATTGTCGTCCGCCGTCTCGCTCGTGAAGTCGGCGCGCGCGCCGAAGTCGTCCGGTCCGCCGCTCTCGCCCTCGGCGAACGAGACGAAGCCGAACAGCTCGTAGCCCGTCGTCGTGCGCGCGGTCGCCGGCACGTACGTGCGGCCGCCGTAGGTGCGATCGGGGAACCAGGCGATCTCGCCGGGCTCGCCGAGGTCCTCCTCGCCGGCCTCGATCTCGGCGACCGCGGCGAGGAAGTGGCCCTGGAGCGTGTCGGCCCAGCGGCCGTAGGGGAGCGCTTCCTGCGGCGGCTCCGCGGCGAAGCGGATCACGTAGCGGTCGGTCGGTGCCATCGCGGCGGGAGCCTACAGGCCGGTGGCCTTCACACCTCGACCGTCAGCGTCACCGGCCCGTCGTTGACCAGCTCCACCTCCATGTGCGCGCCGAAGACGCCGCGCTCCGCGCCCAACGCCTCGCACACCCGCGCGTACAAGGGCTCGGCCAACTCCGGTCGCGCGGCGGCGACGTACGACGGGCGATTGCCTCTGCGGGCGTCGCCGTAGAGCGTGAACTGGCTGATGCACAGCACCCGACGGTCGGGGCCGAGGGGCTCGTTCATCCGTCCGTCGGCGTCGGGGAAGACACGCAGCTTCAGCAGCTTGTCGGCCAGTCTGTCGGCGACGGCCTCGGTGTCGTCGTGCGTCACGCCGAGCAGCACGAGCAGCCCGGCGCCGATCGACCCGACGACCTCGCCGTCGACGCGCACGGCGGCATGCGACACGCGCTGGACGAGCGCGCGCACGCCGCCTACGCCTCGCGCAGCTCCGCCGCGGCCTGCTCCGGCGCGACGATGTTGAGGTGCAGGCCGGTGCCGAGCTCGAGCCCGGCGAGGTGCGTCAACCGCGGCATGACGTCGATCCGCCAGCAGAAGTGATCCGCCCCGCGCGGCGCGGTTCGCACCCACAGGTTCAGCGGCGGATTCGCGCCGAGCCGCCGCGCGAGCCGACCCAGCACGTCGTGCAGCAGCGTCGCGCCCGTCGCCCCGTCGTCCTCGAAGCGCGCGCGCGGTCTGCGCGGCGCGATCATCAGCTGGTAGGGGAGCCGCGAGCCGTAGGGCGCGATCGCGACCGCCTCGTCGTCGATCGCGACGATCCGCTCGCGACGGCGCACCTCCTCCTGCACGAGATCCGCGAGCAGGTTGCCGCCCATCGTGCGCGTCGCGTAGGCGCCGAAGCGCTCGCGCTCGCGCGCGACCGCCGCCGGCACGAAGTCGAGCGCGTACAGCTGCGCATGCGTGTGCGGCAGCGACGCGCCCGCCTCGCGGCGCTCGTTCACGAGCACGTGCACGTAGCCGGCGTCGGCGTGCGCGCGGATCCGCTCGCGCCACACGTCCATCGCGGTCGCGACCTGCTCGGCCGGCAGCTCGGCCAGCGCGGTCGCCGACTGCGGCGCGTTGACGATCACCTCGTGCGCGCCGCGCGCGGGCGCGGCGGTGAAGAGGTCCGGCGCGGCGTCCGGCTCCGGCAGCTCGCCGTCCGGCGACAGCGCGGGGTAGAGGTTGGGGACGACGCGCACGAGCCAGCCGCCGGTGTCGGGAGCGCCCCCGTTCGGACGCAGCGCGTACAGCTCCGGCGGCGTCTTGTGCTCGTGCCCTTCCGCGAACGGATCGCCGGCCGGATCCAGCGGCGGCGACGGGTCGGCCGACAGGCCCGCGTTCGGCCGGTTGGCGCGGTCGCCGGCGACGATCGCGCGCAGGCCCGTCAGCGGATCGACGCGCACCTCCCTCACAGGCGCTTCTCCATCGCGACGTGCTCGATCCCCGCCTCCACGAACACGCGCCCGCGCGGCTCGTAGCCGCCGGCCGTGTAGAGGTCGCGCGCGTACGTCTGCGCGTGGAGGACGATCCGCCGCGCCCGCGCGGCCGCCGCCTCGCGGTCGGCTTCGCGCAGCAGCGCCGTGGCGATCCCGCCGCGCCGCGCCGCCGGCTCGACCGCCAGCCGGCTCAGCTGTACCGTGCGGTCGACGAACAGCAGCCGGCAGGTCCCCAGCACGTGCCCGTCCTCCGCGCTCAACGCCACGAGGTGGACCGCGTCGCCGTCGCGCCCGTCGATCTCCTCGCGCTTCGGCACACCCTGCTCGAGGCAGAAGACGCGGTGACGCAGGTCCAGCAGCGCATCCATCTCGGCGCGCCCGTCGGCGCGGCGGATCTCGACGCTCACGACGCCCCCGCGTAGCGCTTCACGTCCGCGACGAGCGCGGCCTCGTCGCGGTACTGGCCCTGGTGCACGTACGCGACCTTGCCGTCGCGCCCGTAGAAGACGGTCGTCGGCAGCCCCGCGCGCACGCCGATCTCGTCCGCGATCTGGTCGTGCGGGTCGACGTAGCTCGGATACGGGACGTAGTGGCCGCGCAGGAACTTGCGCGCGTCGTCGTCCGAGTCGCCGGCGTTGACGCCGAGGAACGCGACGCGTCTGCCGAAGCGCACTGCCGTGCGCGAGAAGTACGGCATCTCGAAGCGGCACGGTCCGCACCACGAGGCCCAGGCGTTCACCACCACGGGCCGGCCCTTCAGCGTCTCGACGCGCGCGCGGTAGGCGTCCAGACCGCCGTCGAGCAGCTCGGCAGCCTGGCGGTGCAGGCTCGCGAGCGCGGCGGGAGATCCGGCCAGCTCCGCGCGCGCCTGCGCCGGCGTCGGGGTGCTCACCTGCGGCGCCTCGCTTCCGCAGCCGCTCGTAGCGAGCAGCACCATCAGGGTGAGCGCACAGGCGCCTGCCGCGACGAAAGTGGCGCGCATGGCGCGAAGCTTGGCATATCGGACCGATTCCCCCGTCCCATCTGCTTCAATGTGGCTATCCTCCTGTGTTGGACGGGGAAACGCTGGTGAGAGTTCTCCCCGTGCCCGGCGCTCGCCGGACCTCCTGAGCCGCTTAGCAATCGCTGCACCGCGGCTCCCTCATCGCAGAGGCCACGTCCACTCACAGGGAACCCCTGCAGGCCGTCCATGGCTGACCCAACGCCCCTTCCCGATGCCGGCGCGCTCAGACGCGCGGAGCGCTTCACGCGCGAGCGTTTCGTGCATGAAGGCGAGCTGCCCGAAGACGCGCTCGCGCTCGGCACCGCCCGCCGCCGCGCGCTCGACGAGGCGCTCGCCGAGCTCGACGCCGGCCTGAAGGTCCCGTCCGTCGCCTGGCGGCGCGAGTACTCGCTGCTGCTCGGACTCGAGCGGGTGCTGTCGGACGACGAGCCGCGCCTCGCCGACGGCACGCTGCTCAACCCGCACCAGGTCGACGCACTGTCCGGCACGCTCACGGCGCTGATGGCGGAGGTGCAGAGTCGGTCGGCGAACGGCAACGGCCGCGCCGCGGTCGAGGCGCCTCCGGAGCCCGACGCAGCCGAGCTGGCCTCCGCCGCGATTCCCGGCGAGGAGGAGCTGGAGTTCGAAGAGGGCGAGCCCGACGAGGAGCCGCAGGACTGGCAGGACGAGCCGAGCGACGAGGACGACGACGTCCAGCTCGCCGAGCAGCCGGAGGACCCGAACGCCGCCAAGCGCTTCTGGTTCGAGCACGCGACCGGCGCCGGCAAGACCGTCGCCGCGCTCGGCTTCGTCGACGCCTCGCGCACCGGCGGCGTGCTGATCCTGACCCACCGCCGCAACCTCGTCGACCAGTTCCACGGCGAGCTGAGAGATCGCGGCTACGGCGACCGCATCGCCGCGCCGCTGCTGGCCGGCAAGGACAATCCGAAGGGCCCGGTCACGGTCGAGACCTACCAGTGGTTCGTCCGCAACGCCGGCCAGATCTCCGACGCCTACTCGATCGTCATCTGCGACGAGGCGCACACGGCGCTCGGCGAGAAGACGAGCGCCTCGATCCGCAGATGGGACGGGCCCGTCTTCGTCGGCATGACCGCGACCGGCGCGCTGATCGCGCGCCACGTCACCGACCTGTTCCCGACGCAGACCTCGCGCTTCGACCTCGCGCAGGCGGCGCGCCGCGGCGTGATCGCGCCGCTGCGCTGCATCCGCATCCCGCCCGGTCCGGGCGTGCGCACGATCGCGAAGGTCCCGCTGCGGCGCGGCGAGGTCGACACCGAGTTCGACCAGGACCTGCTGGCCGAGCTGCTGGACCAGCTGCCGTTCAACCTCGCGATCGCGGATCTCTACAAGACCCGCTTCAACAACGTCCCCGGCGTCGTCTACACGGCCGGCGTGCGGCACGCCTACAACGTCGCGCAGGCGTTCCGCGACGTCGGCGTGAGAGCGCAGGCGGTCTCGGGCGAGACGCCGAAGCGCGAGCTGGCGCGGATCCTCGCCGAGTACGAGCGCGGCACGATCGACGTGCTGATCAACGCGCAGCTGCTGGCCGAGGGCTGGAACTCGCCCCGCGCCACGATCTGCATGCACCTCGCGCCGACCGCCTCCAAGCGCATCTACCAGCAGCGCGTCGGCCGTGTCACGCGTCGCCATCCGGGCAAGGAGGCGGGCATCGTCATCGACTTCGTCCACCCGGCGACGCTGCACGACGACCCGGTCGTGACGCTGCACTCGCTGCTCGACCGCGACGTCTACCGCGGCGGCGCGATCGTCGTCGGCCCGGTGCGCCGCGGTCGCGGCCGGCGCGTGCGCGTCGAGCGGCGCGTGCTGCCGGTGACGCCCGATCCCGACCGGCGGCGCGAGGTCTTCGAGCGCGAGCTGTGGCGGATCGCCGTCGAGCATCTCGACTACGGCGAGCAGCACGTGTGGGCCGCGCTGGCGGGCGCCCGCGTGGCGCCGAACGGCTGGCGCCGCGCGAAGGCGATGCTGCACTTCGACCGCCAGGGCGACCTCAAGCGCCGCTTCCTGATCACGGCCGTGCAGCGCAACCGCAACGCCCAGCTGCGCCTGCGCGCGCTGCAGGAGATCGCCGCCGCGCGCGACGCCGAGGCGTTCGACGAGGCGATCGACCTGATGGCCACGTGGCCGCGCGACGAGCGCCGTGAGGGCGTCAAGGTGATGCTGCAGGCGCTGGCCGAGAAGCGCATCGGCCGTAGGGATCAGGCCAACGCATGGATATGGCGGATGGCCGAGTACACGCGTGAAGTCCACGAGGAGTACGCGGTCCAGCGCTGGCCCGAGACGAAGCGGCTGCTGGGGCTGCTGGTCAACTCCTCGGGCGGCGCGCACGCGCGCAACGCCCGCAGGCTCGTGCATGCCGCGCGCAGACAGGACCGGCGCCTGTCCGCGGCGCTGCTGGCGGCCGCCCTCGCGCACACGCCCGAGGCCGAGGAGGCCCTGCGCGGCGCGCGCACGAGGATGGCTCGCAAGCCGAGCGCCTTGGCGCGCGAGCTGTTGCGGAACTTCCCCAGAGGCCGTCGCGGTCGCGGCTCGCGCCGCCGCCGCAAGGGCGCGAGAGAGGGCGTCGCGGCTCAGGGCGCGGCGGCCGGCGTCGCCCGGGGCGACGTCGTCGACCTGGACCTGGACGACGACCTGGACGTCGGCACGGCCGGCGACGGCCCGTCGGCCGAGGTCGCCGAGGAGGCCTACGACGAGGCGCTCGACGACGACGCCGCCGAGCCGGAGGCCCCGCCGCTTCCGTCGGAAGGCCGCGAGGACGTCGAGGACGCGGTCGCCGAGGCGCTCGCCCACGAGGAGGAGACCGCGCCGCCGCGGCCGCGGCGCAGACGCGCCAGAGCGTCGAGACGCGGCGCGGGTGCGGCCGCCACGAACGGCGCACGTGCCGGCACGAACGGAAGCCGTGCAGGCGCCGACGCGCAGATCGCGCTCGAGCTGGTGTCCGGTCCGGACGGCGGCGAAGCGCCCTCGGACGGCTCCGCCGCCGCAGACCCGCCGCCCAGAAGACGCCGCGCGCCGCGCAGACGCAGAGCGGCGAGAGCCGCGGTCGCCGACTCCGGCGACGCGGACGCGTAGCGCTTCGGCGCCGCCGATCACGACGCCGCGCGCGTGTCAGTCCGGCGGGCCGCTCCCGATGTGGACCTCGCCGGCGTCGAGCAGCAGCTCCTCGCCGTCGTCCGCCCGCCGCACGCGCAGGCGCCCGTCGTCGGCGACGCCGAGCGCGGTGCCGCGACCGCCGTTCCACGCGATCTCGCGACCGGCCAGCGCGTCGCGCTCGCGGTAGGCGGCCATCGCGTCGTCGGCCGGCGCTGCGAGCCAGTGCCCGAGACGCTCCAGCAGCAGCGCGCGCACTCGCTCGACGTCCGTCGGCGCGCGGCCGAGCGAGGTCGCGAGGTCGCGCAGCTCGGGCGGGAAGCCGTCCTCCTCGACGGCGACGTTGACGCCGATCCCCAGCACGACCCAGCCCTCCTGCGGCCTGCCCTCGGCGAGGATCCCGGAGACCTTGCGGCCGTCGAGCAGCACGTCGTTCGGCCACTTGATCGCCGCACGGCGACCGCCGGCGTCGAAGCGGTCCGCGACGTCCGCGACCGCCAGCGCCGCGAGCATCGGCAGCAGCCGCGGCGGCTCGCGCAGCACGAGCGAGCACGCGAGCGCGCGCCCCGACGGCGTCACCCACGCGCGTCCCTGGCGCCCGTGGCCGGCCGTCTGCCCGGCGGCCGTGACGAGCGTCCCGTGTGGCGCTCCGCCCGCGGCGAGCCGCTGCGCGCGCACGTTCGTCGAGTCGACCTCGCGGAGGTGGAGGTGGGGGGTGCCGAGTGCGCTCATCGCGTCGCGTCGCGCGCGTCGGTCACGAGCGCGGCGAGCAGGCCGTCGATGTCGTGCGGGTGGGCTTCGAACGACGGTTCGAGGCCGTGCGTGCGCAGTGCGTCGCTCGTGACCGGGCCGATCGACGCGAGGCGGGCGGAGGTGTCGAGTCTGCCGCCGGCGGCGCCTACGAGGTTGGCGACGGTGGACGCGGACGTGAACGTGACGTAGTCGGTGGTGCGCACCGCGTCGAGCTGCTCGGCGGCCAGCGGCTCGGCGACCGTCTCGTACAGCTCGAGCACGTCGACCTCGGCGCCGCGCTCGCGCAGCGCGTCGGGGAGCACGTCACGGGCGACGCGGGCGCGCGCGATGAGCGCCCGCTGCACAGGTGCGTCGCCGAGCGCCTCGACCAGCGACTCCGCCACGGCGCGCTCGGGCATCACGTCGGCGAGCACGCCGTGCGCGCGCAGCGCCCGCGCGGTCGCGGGGCCGATCGCGGCGACGCGGGCGCCGTGCAGCGCGCGGGCGTCGAGGCCGGCGCTCGCCAGCCGCTCGAACAGCAGCCGCACGCCGTTCGGCGACGTGAGGCAGACGAGGTCGTAGCGGGAGGGATCCGGAGCCGGCGGGTCGAGCGGGACGATCTTGATCACCGGCGTCTCGACGACCTCGGCGCCGAGCGCCCGCAGGCGCGCTGCGAGCCCGCTGGCCTGCTCGCGCGCGCGGGTCACCGCGACGGTGCGCCCGTACAGCGGGCGGGTCTCGAACCACTTCACGCCCTCCTCGCGCAGCGCGGCCACATCGCCGACGAGCGTGATCGACGGGGGGCGGATCTCCTCCGCCGCGGCCCGTGCGGCGATCGTCTCGAGGGTCGCGACGACCGTCCGCTGGCCGGGCAGCGTCCCGCGCTCGATCACCGCCGCCGGCTGATCCGCCGGTCGCCCGCCGGCGATCAGCTGCTCCGCGATCCGCGGCAGCTGCTTCACGCCCATGTAGAAGACGAGCGTTCCGGGGAACGCGGCGAGTGCCGGCCAGTCGATCGCCGACTCCGGCTTGTCGGGGTTCTCGTGCCCGGTGATCAGCGCGACCGCGCTCGAGCGCTCGCGGTGCGTCACGGGGATGCCGGCGTAGGCGGGAGCGGCGATGCCGGAGGTGACGCCGGGGACGACCTCGAACGGGATCCCCGCCGCGCGCAGGACGAGCGCCTCCTCGCCGCCGCGCCCGAACACGAACGGGTCGCCGCCTTTGAGCCGCACCACGCGCTTCCCCGTCATGGCGTGCGAGACCAGCAGGCGATCGATCTCGTCCTGCGGCATCTGCGGCCCGCGCCCCTCCTTGCCGACGTAGACCAGCTCGGCGTCGTCCCGCGCGCCGTCGAGCGCGGTGACGGGGATCAGGCGGTCGTAGAGGACCACGTCGGCGGTCGCGATCAGCTCGAGCGCGCGCGCCGTCAGCAGGCCGGGGTCGCCGGGACCGGCGCCGACGAGGTGGACGCTGCCGACGCCGCTCACAGCCGCGTCCCCTCGGGCGTCGAGGCCGGCGGCACGGCACCGTTGGCAGCACCAAGCACCTCGCACTTCGCCAGCAGCTCGTCCGCGCCCGCTGCGCGCATGCGCTCCGCGACCTCCGCGCCGAGCCGCTCCGGCGAGACGCCGAGCGGATCGCTCAGCTCGTCGCGCAGCCACGCCGAGCCGTCCGGCAGGCCGACGAACGTCCGCAGCGTCATCGACCCGTCGTCGTCGAGCGTCGCCCACGCGCCGAGCGGCGTGTGGCAGCTCGCCCCCAGCGCCCGCGCCAGCGAGCGCTCCGCGGCGAGGCAGGCGGCCGCATGCGGATCCTCGATCGTCGCGGTCATCGCGCGCGCGACCGCGTCGTCGGCGCGCGCCTCCAGCACCAGCGTGCCCTGTCCGGGCGCCGGAACCAGCACGAGCGCGTCGAGCTTGCACCCGGCCTCGGGCAGCCGCCCCAGTCGCAGCAGGCCCGCGACCGCCAGCACGATCGCGGTGCAGTCGCCGTCGGCGAGCTTGCGCAGGCGCGTGTCGACGTTGCCGCGCAGCGCGACGATCTCCAGGTCCGGCCGCAGCGCGCGCAGCCCGGCTGCGCGCCGCAGGCTGCTCGTGCCGACGCGCGCGCCCTGCGGCAGCGCGTCGAGCGACGTCGCGCCGCAGAGCGCGTCGCGCGCGTCGACGCGCTCCGGCACCGCGACCAGCGCGAGCCCGTCCGGCAGCTCGGCCGGCACGTCCTTCGCGGAGTGCACGGCGAGGTCGATCTCGCCGGCGAGCAGCGCCGCCTCCAGCTCCTTGACCCAGCGCGACTTGTCGCCCACCAGGGCGCCGCGGTCCCCGCTCGTCGCGATCGGGACGACCTCGACCTCCGTGTCGGCTGCGGTGCCGAGCAGGTCCGCGACGTGCTCCGCCTGCGCGAGCGCCAGCGCGCTCCCGCGCGAGCCGATCCGCATCAGGAGGCGTGGCCCGGCCGTCGCAGCGGCCGCACGTCGGCAAGCGGGCGCTCGGCCCCGGCGTCGACCCCGTCGACGCTCTCCTCCAGCCCGAACAGCTCGCGCACGACCTGCATCCGCAGGTGCACGCGCTCGTCGGTCATCTGCTTCATGCGCAGCGTCGGCTCGTGCAGCAGACGATTGACGATCGCCTGCGCGATCGCCTCGACGCGGTCGCGGTCGCGCTCGGAGGCCGACTCCCAGCGGCCGGCGTTCTCGCGCACGACCTGCTGCGCGATCGCTCTGCCGTACTCGCGCATCGCGGCCAGCGTCGGCAGCACCTCCAGCGAGCCGAGCCACTCGGCGAAGCGCTGGATCTCCTCCTCGACGATGCCCTCGGCGTGCGACGCCTCGCCCTGGCGCACCGCTCTGTTGCGGCGCACCACAGCCTGCAGGTCGTCGACGTCGTACAAGGCGATGCCCGGCACCTCGCGCACCTCGGGCGCGACGTCGCGCGGCACCGCGAGGTCGATGATCAGCAGCGGTCGGCCGCCGCGCCCGTCCATCACGGCGCCCAGCTCCTCGGCGCCCAGCAGCGCGTGCGGCGAGGAGGTCGCGCACACGAGCGCGTCGGCGCGTTCCAGCTCCTGCGGCAGCTCGTCGAACGACATCGCCTGGCCGCCGAAGCGCTGCGCCAGCGACACCGCCCGCTCGTGACGGCGGTTGGCGACGAAGATCGTCTCGACGCCGCGGTCGGCGAGCGCTCTCGCGGCCAGCTCGCTCGTCTCGCCGGCGCCGAGGATCAGCACCTCGCGCCGCTCCAGCCCGTCGAGCTGCTCGGCCGCGAGCCCGGCCGCGACCGACGACACGCTCAGGTGGCGCTCGCCGATGCGCGTCTCGCTGCGCACGCGCTTGCCCGTCGCGAGCGCGGCGCGGAACAGGTGGTTCGTCATCGGCCCGGTCGTCTGCGCGCCGAGCGCGTCCTCGTAGGCGCGCTTGACCTGGCCCTGCACCTCCGCCTCGCCGACGATCATCGACTCCAGGCCCGCCGTCACGCGGTACAGGTGGCGCGCCGCGTCGCAGTTGCGCAGCGCGTAGATCGAGCCGGCCAGCTCGGTCGGGCGGATCCCCGCCTTGCGCGCGAGCATCCCCAGCACCGCCGTCTCCGCCTCGACCGGGTCGCCCGCGACGAGGTACGTCTCGGTGCGGTTGCAGGTGGAGATCGCGACCGCCTCCTGCACACCCGCGACGCCCTGCACGTCGTGCAGGTAGCCGCCGACCTTGCCGGGCGTGAGCGCGAGCCGCTCGCGCACCGCCAGCGGCGCCGTCTTGTGCGAGACGCCGACGGCGAGGACCTCGCTCATCGCCCGGCGCCCTCTGCGGCGGCGCGGTCGCGCGACTCCTCGGCTCTGGCGCGCGCGTCGAGCGCCTGGTTCAGCTCGCCCAGCTCTCTGCTCATGCGCTGCAGCTTCACGGCCATGATCGCGACGTAGATCACGATCACCGCGACGAACACGACGAACGCGCCGGCGACGTACCTGCCGGCCTCGTCGAGCGGCAGTGCGGGGGCGGCGGCGAGCAGGGCGGCGATCACGACGCGGCCTCCGCCGGGTTGCGCGAAGCGGCCCCGCCCGCCCGGGCCGGACGGGCCGGCTCGCCGAGCGCCGGCGCGGCGCTGCGGCCGAGCGGCGCGATCGCGTCGCCGCCGAGCAGCCGGCGTCTCAGCGCGCGCAGCTGCCATTTCGTCTGCTTCGAGGCGATCTCGTAGCTCACCAGCAGCGCGAACAGCAGCGTCATCGCGACGATCGCGATCAGGAACGTGAATGCCATCTGGCCCGGCATGCCGCCCTCGCTCGTCGCCAGCACGCGCGGGTGCACGTAGGCCGTCGCGGCGCGCACCGCGACGAAGTTCAGCGGGACGAACGCGCCGGCCATGATCGCGAACACGGACGCATAGCGGGCCTGGCGCTCGGGGTCCTCGATCGAGAAGCGCAGCGGCTGGTAGGTCGCGAACAGCAGGAACACGATCAGGTAGGAGACGAGCGTCGGCTCGTCCCACACCCACCAGTGGCCCCACGACGCCTTCGCCCAGATCGCGCCCGTCAGCAGCCCGAGCACGTTGAAGATCAGCGCGATGTGGATCACGACGTAGGAGCGCAGGTCCCACTTGCGATCGCGCGTGCGCAGGTGCAGTGCCGCGAAGATCGCGCCCAGCACGTAGGCGCACAGCGTCACGATCGCGATCGGCACGTGCACGTAGAAGATCTTCTGGATGAAGCCCTGGTCGACGTCGAGCGGGGCGTAGAAGAAGACCAACGCAAACGTGGCGGTCAAGGCGACGAAGGTGGCGAGCGAGAGTGCTCGGAGCCCCTTCCCGTACATCCTGGTCAGTCCTCCAAGAGGAAGTCGAACACGGCGTAGGCCAGCAGCCCGAAGACGAGATCATAGAGCGCCAGCACCGCCAGCCACTTGGTTGGCAGCGACTCCGCGCCGGCGGCCGCGAACAGCGGTGCGATCCCCCGGGCGGCGGCGATCAGCGCGGGGACCAGCAGGGGCAGCGCGACGATCGGCACGATCAGGTCGCGCGCGCGCGTGCGAATGGCGAGCGCCGAGACGAGCGTGCCGACGACCGCGAGCGCCAGGTTCAACAGGCCGAGGACGACGACCAGGCCCGGGAGCGCCGGGAACGGCGAGGGCCCGAGCAGCAGGATCGCGAACGCCGTGACGGTTGCGACCTCGACGAGCACCAGGAACACGAACAGTGCCGTCGCCTTCGCGACGAACAGGGCGGTGCGGTCGATCGGCGCCAGCAGCACGCCGTCGAAGCCGCCCTCCTCCTGCTCGGAGACGAACAGGCGGTTGATGCCGAGGATCGCCGCGAACAGCAGTGTGACCGTCAGCACGCCGGCCGCGAGCTGCCCGGAGACCTCGTCGCGGCCGAGGCCGAAGTGGAACAGCACGAACGTCGTGACGCTGAACAGCAGCATCGCCGGGATCGCCTCGGGCGAGCGGCGCTCGAGCAGCAGGTCCTTGCGCAGCAGCGCCATCGACGGCCTCATCGGTACAGCTCCTCGACGGCGGCCGCGTCGACCTCGCCGGCCGGCGCGCTCAGCGCGACGCGCCCGTCGCGCAGGCCGAGCGCCAGGTCCGCCTCCGCCAGCCCGCCCGCGGGGTCGTGGCTGGTGACCACGCGCGTGCGCCCGCTCTCCCGTCCGATCAGCGGCTCGATCAGCTCGGCGGCGGCCGGGTCGAGGTTGGCCCGCGGCT
The DNA here is from genome assembly GCA_963812435.1 of uncultured Actinomycetes bacterium. GTDB lineage: Bacteria > Actinomycetota > Thermoleophilia > Solirubrobacterales > Solirubrobacteraceae > Conexibacter. The sequence continues at coordinate 407,847 of CAWEUZ010000002.1, read as the reverse complement.
CGTCGAGCAGCAGCAGCGGCGGATCGTGCAGCACCGCCCGGCAGACGGCGACGCGCTGCAGGAGGCCGCGACTCAGGGTCCGCACGGGGTCGTCGGCGCGCCCCGCGAGCCGCATCCGCTCCAGCAGCTCCTCCACGCGCGCCTCGCCGAGCTTGTGCAGGCGTGCGTGGAAGCGCAGGTTCTCGCGCGCGGAGAGGTCGCGGTACAGCAGCGCCTCGTGCGCGAGCAGCCCGACCTTGCCGCGCACGGCCCACTCGCGCTCGGGCAGCGGCTCGCCGAGCACGCGCGCCTCGCCGCCGTGCGGGCGCAGCAGCGTCGCGAGCACGCGCAGCAGCGTCGACTTGCCGGCGCCGTTGGGGCCGAAGACGACGAGCGTCGACCCGGTCGGGACCTCGACCGACACGTCGTCGAGCGCCCAGCGCTCGCCGTAGCGCCGCGCGACGCCGCGCAGCTCAATGGCCGCCGGCGCGTCCACCGTCGCGGGTCAGCGTCGCGACGGCGTGCTGCAGCGTCGGCGCGAGCACCGGGAACAGCTGGGCGACCGCCTTCGGACTGCCCGGCAGGTTGACGATCAGCGTGCGACCGGCGGTTCCCGCGATCCCGCGCGAGAGCATCCCCATCGGCGTGTGCTCGAGCGACCTGGCGCGCAGCGCCTCCGCGATGCCGGGCGCCTCGCGCTCGATCACCTGACGCGTCGCCTCGGGCGTGACGTCGTCGGGCGTGAGGCCGGTGCCGCCGGTCGTGAAGACGAGCGCGACGCCCTTGCGGACGTAGCCGCGCAGCGCCGGCTCGATCCGCCCCTTGTCGTCGCCGACGACGTCGCGCGCGACGACCTCGCAGCCGGCCTCGGCCGCGAGCTGCGCCAGCAGGTCGCCCGAGACGTCGTCGCCCTCTCCGCGAGCGAGCGTCGTGGAGATGGTGAGGATCGCCGTCTGCACGCGGGCGAGCTTAGTCGGCTTCGCCATCTCACACCCGGCCGCTCCGAGCCGGTTAGTGTTGTCTCAACGATTTCCGGGGGGACGACGATCGTGCTTCGTGGGGACGGGAAGGCCGTGATTCGCACGCTGATCGTGGACGACCACGAGATATTCCGCATGGGCACGGCGCGGCTGCTGGCGCAGACGGACGACATCGTGGTCGTCGGCGAGGCCCAGGACGGGGAGGAGGCCTGCGTCGCGGTCGACCACCTGTGCCCGGACCTCGTGCTGATGGACCTGGTGATGCCGCGCGTGGACGGCAGCGCGGCGACGCGCCGCATCCTCGAAGCGCATCCCGAAGTGAAGGTCGTGGTCCTCAGCTCCTACGTCGAGCGCGTCGACGTGCTTGACGCGCTGGAGTCGGGCGCGGTCGGGTACCTGCGCAAGGACGCGCGTCCCGAGGAGCTGTACGCCGGCATCCGCACCGCGGTCGGCGACCCCGCGCCGTTGACGGCGACCGCGGTCAACGAGCTGGTCCAGGACTGGCGCAGCCGCGAGTCGGACTCCAACGTCACGAGCCTCGACGGGGGACGGCTGGTGATCGACCGCGCTCGTCACGAGGTGCGCGTGGACGGCGTCGCGCGCACGCTCACGCTCACCGAGTACGAACTGCTGACGGCGCTCGCAGGCCGTCCCGGGCGCGTCTACTCCCGCCTCGAGCTCACCTATCACTCGCGCGGCCATGCGTTCGAGGGCTACGAGCGCACGGTCGACGTCCACATCAAGAACCTGCGCCGCAAGATCGAGGCGAGCTCGACGTCGCCCCGCTTCATCGAGACGGTCCGCGGCGTGGGCTACCGCCTCGGCGTCTCGGTGATGCTGATGGAGACGCTGATGTGGATCGACGCGCTCCCGCTGCTGGGCTGAGACGCCGCGGCGTCTTCACACAAGTCACACACAACTCACACGCGCTCTACCCGCCGCTTCCGCAAGGCTCGCCCTCGCGCCGCATCCGCGGCCGAAGCGAAGAAAACGATGTGGGGGGAGCACCACCATGGGGGGAAGTGACGTCGATCACCGGATCGGCCGTGCGCCGGCCGTTCCCGTTCGAATGCGGACACGCTTCGCGGCCTTTGCCATCGCGTTGCTGTTGGGCGTGGCGGCCTTCGCCGCGCTGACGTTCGCGACGTCCGCGCGGGCGGCCACGGCGCCGCCCGGACAGGGATTCACCGTCACTCCCGACGACCTGCGGTTCATCCTCAGACAGATCAAGATCGCCGAGCACCACGCGGCGACGCTCACACCCGAAGACCCGTGCGGGACGCTCGTCGGGCCCGGCCCGGACCAGATCCCGGACCGCCTCACCTCCTACGGCCTGCGCACGGTCGACGGATCGTGCAACAACCTCTTCCCGGGCCGCGAAACGTTCGCGGCGGCGGACCAGCCGTTCCCGCGGCTCGCCGACCCGGTCTTCCGCAACGCGGAGAGAGCCATATTCGGGCCTCCCGTCGAAAGCTCCTACGCGCAGAAGAGAGGCAACGTCTTCGACTCGCAGCCGCGCGTGATCAGCAACCTGATCGTCGACCAGACGTCGACCAACCCGGCCGCGATCGCGGCCGCCGGCTACCCGGTCCGCACCCAGGGCAACCCCGGCCTGTTCCCGTGCAGAGTCGACCCCGATCCGCTCGCCGAACCGCCGATCGAGGCGGAACCGAGAGACTGCGTGCCCTCGCACCACACGCTCTTCATCCCCAACGTCACGACCGACGTCGGGCTCTCGCCGCCGTACAACTCGCTCTTCACCTTCTTCGGCCAGTTCTTCGACCACGGCGTCGACCAGACCGTCAAGAGCGGCGGCACGGTGTTCGTCCCGCTGCACGACGACGACCCGTTGATCGCCGGCCCCGACCACGTCCTCGGCAACAGAGACGACCTGCCGCCGAGCCAGCGCTTCATGGTCCTGACGCGCGCGCAGAACCAGCCCGGCCCCGACGGGATCCTCGGCGACGACCCGACGACGCTCGTCGACGAGAGCGCCGACGACGTCCAGAACGCCAACAACACCGACTCGCCGTGGGTCGACCAGAGCCAGACGTACACCTCGCACGCATCGCACCAGGTCTTCCTGCGCGAGTACGAGCTGAACGGCGACGGCGTGCCCGTCAACACCGGCAAGCTGCTCGGCGGCCCGGCCGGCGACCAGCACAGCGGCATGGCGACGTGGGCGACCGTCAAGCAGCAGGCCGCGAGCAAGCTCGGCTTCAGACTCGTCGACGCCGACGTGCTGAACGTCCCGATGGTCGCCGCGGACCCATACGGCAACTTCATCCCGGGCCCGCACGGCCTTCCGCAGTACGTGACCAGAAGCGGGCTCGTCGAGGGCGACCTCGCGAACCCGGTGCCGGTTCCGGCTGACGCCAAGCACTTCGACACGCCCTTCCTGACGGACATCGCGCACAACGCGGACCCGAGCCCGCAGGACCTCGACCACGACCCGTCGACCCCGCCCGAGGCGCCGAGACCGGACGACGACGAAACGGCCTCGGCCGACTTCGCCAACCAGCCGCCCGGGACGTACGACGACGAGATGCTCGACGCGCACTTCTGCGCGGGCGACGGCCGCGTCAACGAGAACATCGCGCTGACGACGATTCACCAGGTCTTCCACTCCGAGCACGATCGCCTCGTCGACTACATCAAGGGCGTGCTCGCGACCGACACCTCGTCGAGCGGCGTCAGAGCGCTGGCCGAGTGGAGACTCGCGACCGGCGCCGACGGCTGGAACGGCGACCGCCTCTTCCAGGCCGCGCGGTTCATAACCGAGATGGAGTACCAGCACCTCGTCTTCGAGGAGTTCGCGCGCAAGGTCCAGCCGGGCGTGCGGCCCTTCCACGTCTACCAGCCGGACATCAACCCGGCGATCAAGGCCGAGTTCGCGCACGCGGTCTACCGCTTCGGGCACTCGATGCTCGACGACACCGTCGCGCGCGTCAACGAGGACCCGGACACGGGCGAGAAGACCGACAACTCGATCCCGCTGCTCACCGCGTTCCTCAACCCGCCGGAGTACTTCAACGGCGGCTCGGCCGGCACGCTCACGCCGGAGCAGGCGGCGGGCAGCGTCGTCATGGGCTCCTCGGACCAGACGGGCAACGAGCTCGACGAGTTCGTCACCGAGACGCTGCGCAACAACCTGCTCGGCCTCCCGCTCGACCTGCCGACGCTCAACATGACGCGTGCCCGCGAGGCCGGCGTCCCGCCGCTCAACGACGTCCGCCGCAAGATCTTCGCGGAGACGAACGACGGGCAGCTGGCGCCGTACACGAGCTGGTCGGACTTCGGCCAGCACCTCAAGCACCCGGAGTCGCTGATCAACTTCGTGGCTGCGTACGGCACGCACCCGAGCATCACCGGTGAGAGCACATTGGCGGGCAAGCGCGCCGCCGCGAAGGCGATCGTCGACCCCGAGTCGGCGCCGGCGACGGATCCGGGCGACATCCCGGAGGACGCCGCCGACTTCATGTTCTCGACGGGCAGATGGGAAAGCGACGAGAACGGCGTCACCACCACCGGGCTCGACGAAGTCGACCTGTGGGTCGGCGGCCTCGCCGAGATCACCAACATCAACGGCGGCCTGCTCGGCAGCACGTTCAACTACGTCTTCCAGACGCAGCTGGAGAGCCTGCAGGACGGCGACCGCCTCTACTACCTCGCCCGCACGCCGGGCCTCAACCTGCGCACGCAGCTCGAGGGGAACTCCTTCGCCGAGCTGATCCAGCGCAACACCGACGGCACGCACACGCTGAAGGCGGACGCGTTCGCCACGGCCGACTGCAAGTTCGAGCTGAAGGATCTCGCCGGCACGCCGGAAGGGTTCAGAAGCTTCGGCTCCACGGTGAGAGACGACCCGACGACGGAGTGCGACGAGACCAGACTGCTCCTGCGCAAGCCCGACGGGACGATCCAGTACCGCCAGGTCAACAGCGTCGATCCCACCGGGATCAACGGGCAGTCCGTCTACCACGGCAGCGCAGCCGCCGACCGCATCTTCGGCGGCAACGACAACGACACGTTCTGGGGCGACGACGGCAGAGACGTCATCGAGGGCAACGCCGGCGACGACGTGTCGCTCGGCGGCGAGGACGACGACGTCATCACTGACCTCGGCGGCGAAGACGTGCTCAAGGGCGGACCCGGGCACGACGCGGCCGACGGCGGCATCGGCGACGACATCATCCTCGGCGGCGACGGCAAGGACTTCACCAACGGCGGCGCGAACGACAACGAGACGTTCGGCGGCCCGGGCGAAGACTTCACGATCGCCGGCCAGGGCGCCGACGCCGTCTTCGGCGACGGCGGGGACGACTGGATCCAGGGCGGCTCCGGCCAGGACCTGCTCCAGGGCGACCACGGCGCGCCGTTCTTCGACGACCCGGGCGAGGTCAAGCCCGGCAACGACGTCTTCGTCGGCCAGGTCGGCGAGAACGACTACGACGCCGAGGGCGGCGACGACCTGATGGCGCAGAACGCGGCGATAGACCGCAACGCCGGCTCCGGCGGCTTCGACTGGGCCTACCACCAGTACGACACCGTCGGCGCCGACGACGACATGGCGATCAACAACAACCTCGTCGGGCTCGAACTGCCGGTGATCGTGAACCGCGACCGCTGGCAGGAGACCGAGGCCGACTCGGGCTCGCCGTTCGCGGACCTGATCCGCGGCGACGACGCAGTGCCGAGCGAAGTCGGCGGCGGCGGCTTCACCGGCTGCGACGCGCTCGACCAGGCCGGCGTGGACCGCATCAGAGGCCTCGCCGACCTGCTCCCGCCGCTCACCGGCGACCTCGCGGCCGTCGAGGCGGTCTCCTCTGTGGGCACCTGCCCGCTCGAGGGTCCGATATGGGGCGACGGGAACATCCTCCTCGGCGGCGCCGGGAGCGACACCATCATCGGCCGCGGCGGGGACGACGTGATCGACGGCGACAAGGCGCTCACGACCCGCATCAGCGTCCGCACCGACCCGGCCGACCCGTCGACCGAGATCGGCAGCACCGACCTGATGGAGCACAGATACCTGCGCGACAGATCAGGTGCGCTCACGGGCGCGACATTGCAGGCGGCGGTGTTCGCCAGAACGGTCGATCCAGAGCAGCTCGTGATCGTGCGCGAGATCGCCTCGCCGCCCGTGGGGACGGACCTCGCGGCGGTCGACGTGGTCAAGTTCGCCGGACCGCGCGGCAACTACGACATCGCGTTCGGCCCCGGCAGAGTCATCGTCACGCAGACCGGCGAAAACGTCGAAGGCCAGAAGGTCAGCGACGGGATCGACACGATCCGCAACGTCGAGAAGCTGATGTTCAGCGACCAGACCGTCACGATCACGCCGCCGGCCGCGCCGACGAACGTGACCGCGGTCGCCGGCAACGCGCAGGCGACGGTGAGATGGACGAGAGCGGTGACGAACGGCGCGCCGGCCGTCACGAGCAACGAAGTCGTCATAAGCGCGAACGGCAGAGTGGTGGGAACCGTCAGCGGCCTCGCGGCCGGCGCCACGAACCGCACGATAACCGGGCTCACCAACGGCACGCCGTACACGTTCCAGGTGCGCGCCGTGAACATCATCGGGGCCGGTCCGCTGTCGACGGCGACCGCGCCGGTCACGCCGGCGGGGCCGCCCGCGACGCCGACGTCGCTGCTCGCCGTGCGCGGCGACCAGCAGGTCGACCTGTCGTGGACGGACGGCAGCGACGGCGGCTCGCCGATCCTCAGCCACCAGGTCGAGGTGCGAACGGGCAACACCGTCGTGCGCACCGACACGATCCCGGGGAGCGGAACCAGAGCCACGATCACCGGGCTCAGAAACGGCACGGCGTACAACTTCCGCGTCCGCGCCGTCAACGCCGCCGGCACCGGGGCGTTCTCGGCGAGATCCAACGAAGTGACGCCGGCGACGACGCCGACTGCACCCGGGATCCTCGCGCCCGCGCCGGGACCTGTCGGCGGCCTACTGTCGGCGACCGCCAGCTGGAGCGCGCCCTCGAGCACCGGGGGGACGGGGATCATCGGCTTCCGCGTCTCGGCTCACTTGATGGCCAGAGACGGGGTCACAGAGGTCGGCAGCCCAGTCGTCGCCGTGGCGTCCGGCTCGGGCACGCGCAGACTGTCGATGGTCCTGCCGGCCGGCAACTACCGGTTCGACGTCGTCGCCTTCAACGCGGTCGGCGACGGACCCGCCTCGGAAAGGTCGAGCCTGGTGGCCGCGCGCTAGCGACGGCGACGACACGAGCAGCACAGGGTGCGGCGGGCACGGGACGCCCGCCGCACGCACACCTTCTGACCGGATGGGGGACGGGCTGATGGACCTGACACGACGAGACCTGATGAAGCTGGGGGCGCTCGGATCCGCGGCCCTCGTGCTGCCGCTGGAGCGCACGGCGCGCAGCGTCCTGCAGCAGGCCAACCGGCTCGACCCGAGCAGATTCCCGGCCGTCGGCCAGCTGCCGTTCCGCGTGCCGCCGTCGGCCAGACCGACGCCGCTGATGGTGACGGTGCCCGGCACCTGGATCGATCCGGCGCACCCCGCCGGCACCGACCCCGTCCAGATCGAGGTCGACTACTACGCCAGCCACATGCGCCAGGTGCGCGTGCCGATCATGCCGGGCCTGCCGCCGACCTGGATCTGGGGCTACCAGGGCACCACCCCGGGGCCGACGATCCACGTCGAGCGCGGGCGCCCGGCGCTCGTGCGGCACTACAACGACATGCCCGACCAGCATCCGGTGCTGCGCTACGGGCCGCCGAGGACGTCGGTCCACCTGCACGGCAACGCGTCGCTGCCGCAGCACGACGGCTACGCCAGCGACACGACCGCCAACCCGTACCACAAGGACTACTGGTACCCGGCGATCCAGGACTCGCGCACGCTCTGGTACCACGACCACGGCGTCCACCAGACGGCCTCGAACGCGTACATGGGCCTCGCCGGCCAGTACCACCTGCACGACGAAGTCGAGCGGCATTCGGCGCTGCCGCTGCGCGGGATGACCGACCAGTACGGCAACCCGTACGACGTGCCGCTGATCCTGCGCGACGCGATCTTCGACAACGAAGGGCAGCTGATCTTCGACGACAACGAAGAGTCCGGCGAGTACGGCGACGTGATCCTCGTCAACGGCGTGCCGTGGCCGAACATGAGAGTCGAGCCGCGCCAGTACCGCTTCCGCATCCTCGACGCGGCGATCTCGCGCTCGTTCGAACTCGTGCTGTCGCCCCAGGGCTCGACGACGAAACTCCCGTTCATAGCGGTCGGGACCGACGGCGGCATCATGGAGGTCGCGCAGGAGATCACGGCGCTGCGGATCGGCATGGCCGAGCGCTACGAGGTCGTGATCGACTTCTCGAGATTCGCCGGCAGAACGCTGCTGCTCAACAACCTCAGACCCAAGAACAACATCGAGTATCCGAGCACCGGATCGGTGATGCAGTTCACGGTCGGCACGACGGTGAAGACCAGAGTCAACAACTCCACCGTCGGAGGAAAGGTGCTGCGCGACCGTCCGTACCCGATGACGTTGAGAGAGACCAGCTCGATGCCGCACCGCCTCCTGCAGTTCAGACACGAGCACGGTCACTGGACGATCAACGGCAAGGTGTGGACCGACGTCGTCAACAGCGGCTTCCAGGACAACATAGGCAAGCCGATGTTGAACGACATAGAGGTGTGGACGATCCAGAACCTCAGCGGCGGCTGGTTCCACCCGGTCCACATCCACCTGATCGACTTCCAGATCCTCAGCCGCACCGGCGGCAAGCGCACCGGGGTGCAGCCGTTCGAGCGGGGCCCGAAGGACGTCGTCTACACGGGCGAAGACGAGACGATCAAGGTGATCGCGAGATTCGGGCCGCAGGCGGGGCGCTACATGCTCCACTGCCACAACCTCGTGCACGAGGACCACGACATGATGTCCCAGTTCTGGGTCCAGCCGACCGACGGCTCGTACGTGCAGGACTGGGACCCGATGGGGTCGCGCGCGGAAGACCAGTCGACCGACGGGGCTCTTCAGCTGCCGGAGATCGAAGGCGTCGAACCGCAGTATCCGCCCCCGGGAGCGTGAGGCGATGACCGCCGTCAAGGTGCGCGGGCGCGACGTCGCCGTCACGCTCAGCGCGGCGACCCTCACGGCCGCGGTGCTGTCGTTCGTCGCCGGCGACATCCACGCGCTGCTGATCGAAGCGCACCTGCGCGAATGGTGGGCCTACGGCTGGTTCTTCGTCGCCGCGGCGATCGGGCAGGGCGCCTTCGCCTTCCTGATCCTGCTGCGGCAGCCGGCGTGGCTGCTGCTCGTCGCGATCGTCGGCAACCTCGCGATCCTCGGGATGTACGTCCTGAGCCGCACGAACGGGCCGCCGCTGGGCCCGCACGCGGGCGTGCCGGAGCGGGTCGAGGCGCTCGACGTCGTCTGCACCGCGGCGGAGCTCGGCGTCGTCGTGGCATGCCTCGCGCTGCTGCCGCGGCGACTGGCCCGCGGCACGACGACCGTGCTCGCCGTCGCAGGGATCGCGCTGTGGACCGCACGGCTGACCGGCGTGCTGCTGTAGCTCGGGGCGGCGTCCGGCACGGCTACCTCGCCGTCGCCGTGTCGCTGGCCTGGGGGATCGCGATCGTCCTGCTGCTGCGCGCGTTCGTGGTGGAGCCGTTCGCGGTGCCGAGCGCGAGCATGGCGCCGACCCTGCGTCCCGGCGACCACGTCCTCGTCGACAAGCTCGCGTACCGCCTCGGCGACCCGCGGCGCCGCGACCTGATCGTGTTCCACCAGCCTCGCGCCGACGGCGGCGAGCTGCTGTTGAAGCGCGTCGTCGCGGTCGGCGGCGACCGCGTGGGGATCGAGGACGGCGTGCTGGTCGTCGACGGCCGGCGCGTGCGCGAGCCGTTCGTGAACCGGGCGCTCGTCGACTCCGTCTACTTCGGGCCCGTGCGCGTCCCCGAGGGCGAGGTGTTCGTGATGGGCGACCGGCGCGAGGACTCGATCGACTCGCGCAGCTTCGGGCCGGTGCCGCGCGAGCTGATCGTCGGACGCGTCGACGCGCGGATCTGGCCGCCGCGGGCGCTGGGCGGGCTGTAGCCCGCCGCGCGGCCGCTAGCCTGCGGCGGGTGCCCGCGCCCGCCTGCCGCATCCTGCTGATCTCCGGCTCGCTGCGGGCGCGCTCCACGAACACGGCGCTGTTGCGGACCGCCTGCGAGGTCGCGCCGGAGGGCGTCGAGACGGTCCTCTACGAGGGGATGCGCACGCTGCCGCACTTCGACCCCGACGATGACGCCGAGGGCGCGCCGGTGCACCCGGCGGTGGCGGCGCTGCGCTCGGCCGTCGTCGCGGCGGACGCGCTGCTGCTGTCGACGCCCGAGTACGCAGGCGCGCTGCCCGGCGCGTTCAAGAACCTGCTCGAGTGGACCGTCGGCGACGCGAGCACGTACAGAAAGCCGATCGCATGGGTGAACGTCTCGACGCGCGGGCCGAGCGGCGGCGCGAACGCCCACGCCTCGCTGCGGCTCGTGCTCGGCTACGTCCACGCCTCGATCGTCGAGGACGCCTGCGCACACATTCCGGTCGCGCACGGGGCGGTAGGGAAGGACGGGCTGATCGCCGACGCGGAGACCCGGGCGCGGGTCGTTGACGTGTTGACGGCTCTGCAGATAGGTCGGCATGTCTAGTTTGCTATCTGAATCCAGTCGATCCGCTATCCTCGCGCCCATGGCGACGAGACGCAGAAAGACATCCTTCGAGGTCGACTTCGCGAAGGTCGACGCCGCTCGCGAGATCCTCGGGACCAAGACGCTCACAGAGACGGTCGACGCTGCACTTGAGGAGGTCGTCAAGCGTGAGCAGCGCCGGGAGCTTGTGAAGTTGCTGCGCACGCCGGGCGTGCACGCGCTCAACGACCCGGACGTCATGGCCGGGGCTTGGCGGTGAGCGATGGTCACGTATCTGGCAGACAAGAGCGCCCTCGCACGCTTCGAGACCAGCTCGGAGGTCAACGCGGTGCTTGAGCCGCTTCTCATCGAGGGAGAAGTGGCGACGTGCGGCGTGGTCGATCTGGAGGTGCTCTACAGCGCTGAGAGTCCGAGCAGCTACGCCGGTCTGGCGACGGGCCTGCGGAAGCTGCCGCGCGTTCCGCTGTCCGAGGAGGTGCTCGACCGCGCCTTGGAGGTCCAAGGTCGACTCGCGAGACGGTCGCAGCATCGTGGGGTCAGACTGCCCGACCTCATCATCGCCGCCTGTGCCGAAGGCGCCGGTCTGACGGTCCTGCACTACGACGCCGACTACGAGCGCATCGCCGAGGTCACCGGCCAGCGGGTGCAGTGGGTCGTGCCGCGCGGCAGCGTCGACTGACGCGCGGTCGCCCGCTCAGCCGTCGCCGCGGCGCCAGTCGCCCGAGCGCCCGCCGGACTTCTCCAGCAGCACGACCTGCTCGATCGCGACGCCCTTGTCCAGCGCCTTGACCATGTCGTAGACCGTCAGCGCTGCGACCGAGGCGGCTGTCAGCGCCTCCATCTCGACGCCCGTCTGCGCGCTCGTGCGCGCCTCGGCGAGCAGCGTCACCGTGCCCGCCTCGGCGTCGACCTCGGCGGTGACGTCGGCGAACGACAGCGGCAGCTGGTGGCACAGCGGGATCAGCTCCCACGTGCGCTTCGCCGCCTGGATCCCGGCGATCCGCGCCGGCCCGAGCACGTCGCCCTTCGGGGCGTCGCCGTCGCGCACGGCGGCGGCGGTCGCCGGCGACATCCGCACGACGGCGCGGGCGAGCGCGCGGCGGTCGGTGACGGCCTTGCCGCCGACGTCGACCATCCGCGCGCGCCCGGCGTCGTCGAGGTGCGTGAGCTCGCTCACGCAGGCAGTGTCTCAGGCCGCGACGGCGTGCCGCAGCGCCGCGTCCGCCAGCGCGTCGCGCACGCGGCGGCCGGCGACCCCCGCCTCCGGCAGCTCGGCATGCCACTGCACGCCGACGGCGAACGGGTGGTGCGTGGCCTCGATCCCCTCGACGATCCCGTCGGACGAGCGCGTGGTCACGCGCAGGCCGCGGCCGAGGCGGTCGATCGCCTGGTGGTGGAGGCTCGGCACCGCGGCACGCGCGCCGACCATCCGCCGCGTCAGCGAGTCGTCGCCGGTCGCGACCGCATGCATGCGCCGGTCGGCGTGCATGTCGGGGCGACGCGTGGCGCGCTCCTCGCCGAGGTCCTGGTGCAGCGTCCCGCCGCGCACGACGTTCAGCAGCTGGTGGCCGCGGCAGATGCCCAGCACCGGCATCCCGAGCGCGAGCGCGTCGCGCAGGACCGCGGCGTCGGCGCGGTCCGCGTCGAGCCGTGTGTTGCGCGCGCCGCGGATCTCCTGCCCGTACAGCGACGGGTGCAGGTCGTTGTCCGCGCCGGTGAGCACGAGCGCATGCGCGGTCGCGAGCTGGCGCACCGCCTCGTCCGCGTCGGAGACGCGTCGCACGCGCACCTCGGCGCCGGCCAGCCAGCGCTCGTAGTGGCCCGGCTGCTCGTCGCGCACGAGCAGCAGCACGAGCGGCCTGTCGGCGGGAGCTGTCGTCGCATAGGCCCGGCGGAAGCGCTCGTGAGCGCGTGTCAGCCGCTTGCGCGCCGCCTCCGGCGTCGTCTCCAGCAGGCGGGCGGCATCGGTCGGGCCGTAGCCGGCGAACTGCAGCGTCACGAGCGCGCGCTCGCGCGCCGGCAGCTGCGCGAGCGCCGCCTCGATCGCGAGCCGCTCGTCGTGGTCCTCGGTCTCCGCGGCGGCCGCCTGGTCGAGCGCGTCGAGCAGCGCGCCGTCGGCGAGCGGCGCCCGCCGGACGCGCAGCGCGTCGATCGCGACGTTCGTCGCGACGCGGTACAGCCATGCCCGCAGCCGCAGCTCGGGCAGTCCGTCGGGGGCGTGGAGCCAGGCGCGCAGGAAGACCTCCTGCGCAAGGTCCTCGGCCAGCGAGGCGTCGCCGACGCGACGGCGCAGGTGGCGCTCGATCGGCCGGCGGTGGGTGGTGATGACAGTGTCGAGATCCATGTCCATCAAGACGGATCCCGCACGAGGAAGCGGACGCGGTTGCGGGATCCGGCTACGCGGGCGCGTGCGTCCGCTGCGCGGCGGCGATCAGGTCCAGCACGGCGCGCTCGTCGCCCGCACGCAGCAGCTCGACCGGATCCGGCGAGCCGTTGACGATCGACTCGAAGAACTCCTTGCGGTCCTGATAGGTCGGCAGCGTCGCCTTCGCCCAGCCGCGCGCGTCGTTCAGCATCACCGCGAGGCGGGCGTAGTCCTCGCCGAACAGCTCGCCGATCTCGCGCTTCATGCGCTTCGCCAGCGCGGGCGAGGCGCCGGCGGTCGAGATCGCGATCGCGAGCGGGCCGGTGCGGACGATCGCCGGCAGGATGAAGTTGCACAGCGGCGGCACGTCGACGACGTTCGCGAGCATCGCCCGCTTCTCCGCGTCCTCGTAGACGCCGATGTTGACCTCGGAGTCGTTCGTCGCGGCGATCACCATGAACGCGCCCTCGAGGTCGCCGGGCTCGTAGCGGCGCTCGACCCACGCGATCGAGCCCTCGTCCGCGAGCCGCCGCAGCGCGGGCTGCAGCTCCGGCGCCACGACCGTCACGTCGCCGTCGCAGGCGAGCAGGCCCTCGACCTTCTCGAGCCCCACGTCGCCGCCGCCGACGACGAGGCAGCGCCGCCCCTTCAGCTTCAGGCAGGCGATGTAGAACGGCGTCTCCAGCATGTCGCGCACGCACGACTGGTCGCACGTGCCCTTGCGCAGCTGGCAGACGCACTCCTTGCCGCTGTAGGCCTGGGCGGGCATCGATCCTGAGGGTATCGCGGGGTTGCGTGGTGCGGCGGCGACGCGGGCGCGGGCGTACGCTCCGCTGCATGCGCCTGCTGCCCGTCGACCCGCTGCGCCTCGTCGCGGTCCCGCTGCAGCTCGCCGGCGTGCTGGCGGAGCTGCCGACCGTGATCGCGAACCTGGAGCGGATCGCGAACGCGACCGACAGCCTGCCCGACCTGCAGCGCGACATCCGCCGCGTGGCCGATGCCGCCGACGTGCTGCCGGAGGTGCTGGAGCAGCTGCGCGGCGTCGCGAGCGCGACCGACGTGATGCCCGAGCTGGATCGGCACGTGCAGGACATCGAGCGCTCGCTGCCGGTGCTGGTGGAGCTGGAGCGCTCGCTGCCGGCGCTCACGCCGGCGATCGTCGTGCTGGGCGAGTCGCTCGAGCGGCTGCTCGTGCTGCTGGACCGCCTCGACGGGACCGTCAACACGCTCGCGCTCCTCGCCGAGCCGCTGCAGGGTCCGGCCGAGCGCCTCGGACGCATCGCCGACCGGCTGCCCGGCCGCACGCGCCCCTAGCCGGAGTCGAGACGCGGCGACTGGCTGCCCGGCCAGCTACGCTGAACGCATGGCGCGCAGCGAGGGGATCTACGACGACGACGCGATCATCCGCCGCGTCTACCGCGAGCAGGTGATGGTGCTCGCCGGGCCGCGGGCGCTGCTGATGCAGGCGGCGCACCCGGTCGCGTGGGCCGGCTTCTACGCGCAGACGGCCTCGAAGGACGAGCCGTACGAGCGCCTGCAGCGCACCGCGCAGATCGTCGAGCTGGTCACGTACGGCCCGCGCAGAGAGGCCGAGCGCGCCACGCGACGCGTGCGCTCGATGCACGGGAAGGTGCGCGGGGAGCTGTACGAGGCGGCCGGACGCTTCCCCGCCGGCACCCCGTACGCGGCCGACGACCCCGAGCTGCTGCTGTGGATCCTCGCGACGCTCGTCGACTCCGGGATGACCGTCTACCAGCGCTACGTGCGCCGGCTCTCGCCGGGCGAGCGCGAGGCGCTGTGGCAGGACTACCGCATCTTCGGCCGCCTGTTCGGGCTGCCGGACGCGGCGATGCCGGCGACGTACGCCGACTTCCGGCGCTACATGCGCCGCATGCTCGACGGCGATGACCTGTTCGTCACCGACGACGCGCGCACGACGGCGCGCCAGATCGTCATGCGCCCGCCCGTGCCGCTCGCGGCGCGCCCGCTCGTGGAGCTCGCCAACTTCGTCACCGTCGGTCTGCTGCCGCCGCGGATCCGCCACCAGTACGGGTTCCGCTGGGACCCTGCGCGCGGGCTCGCGCTGTTCAGCCACACCGAGTACGCGCGCCGTGTCGTCGTGCCGCTGCTGCCGGGACGGCTGCGCTACAACGAGCGTCCGCACCTGCGCGCGGCGGCTGCCGTTCAGGCTTCGCGCCCGCGCGCCCGGCGGATCTCCGCCAGACGCGCCGCGAGCGCCGCCTCCGCGTCGTCGGGCGCGTAGAAGCGCTCGCCGACGACGCCGGGCGGGGCGACCTCCTGCTCGCCGAGGTGCCCGGGATGCCGATGCGGGCTGTCGTAGCCCTCGCCGCGCCCGCCCGAGCGCAGCGCCACGGGCGGCGGCTCGGCGCCGTGGTCGCGGATCCAGCCGCGCGCAGTCCCGATCGCGCGCTTGGCCGCATCCGACTTCGGCGCGAGCGACAGGTAGATCGCGGCCTGCGCGAGCGGGAACTGCGCCTCTGGCAGCCCCACGCGGTCGACCGCCGCAGCCGCCGCGGTTGCGACGGTCAGCGCGGTCGGGTCGGCGTTGCCGACGTCCTCGCTCGCCAGGATCACCATCCGCCGCGCGATGAAGCGCGGGTCCTCGCCGCCCTCCAGCATCACCGCGAGGTAGTACAGCGAGGCATCGGGATCGGACGCGCGCGTCGACTTGATCCAGGCGGAGATCGTGTCGTAGTGGTTGTCGGCGGCGCGGTCGTAGTGGAGGATCCGCCGCTGCAGCGCATCCTCCGCGTGCGTGAGCGTCACCCCGCCCTCCGGCGCCGTTCTGCACGCGAGCTCGAGCGCTGCGAGCGCGGTGCGCGCGTCGCCGCCGGCGCGCGCGGCGAGCAGCTCGACCGCGTCGTCGTCGACCCGCGTCTCGCCGCACTCCCCGCGCTCGAGCGCGCGGCGCAGCAGCGCCAGCACGTCGGCGTCGGTCAGCTCCGCGAGCTCGTACTGCCGCGTGCGGGACAGCAGCGCGCCGTTGACCTCGAACGACGGGTTCTCCGTCGTCGCCCCGATCAGCGTCACGAGCCCCTCCTCGACCGCCGGCAGCAGCGCGTCCTGCTGGGCCTTGTTGAAGCGGTGGATCTCGTCGAGGAAGAAGATGGTCGGACGGCCGCCGCGGCGCCGTTCCTCGGCGCGTCTCAGGACCTCCCGCACCTCGGCTCTGCCGGCCTGCACGGCGCTCAGCTCCTCGAACGCCGCATCCGCGCTCGTCGCCACGATCCGCGCCAGCGTCGTCTTGCCCGACCCCGGCGGCCCGTGCAGGATCATCGAGTGCGGCCGGCCCTGCTCGACCGCGGTGCGCAGCGCCGAGCCGTCTCTCAGCAGGTGCTCCTGCCCGACGAACTCGTCGAGCGTCTGCGGCCGCATTCGGGCCGCGAGCGGGGCGTCTGCGGGCGCTGTCGCGTCAGGGCGCGCGGAGTCTGCATCGAAGAGCGAGTCCATCTTCACGCGTCAGTCTCCCGCACCGCCACGACGATCCCTACTCTGTCGCGCCGTGGAGCTCGCACTGCTCGCCGTCTGGTGCTTCCTGGTCGCACTGGGCGGCGGCCTCGTCGGGCTCGTGCTCGGCAACCTGCGCCTGCCCGTCGTGCTGCTGGTCGCCTCCTCGCCGGCGGCCGGCGCCGGCGCGAACATCGCCATCAGCGCGGTCGCCGCCGGCACCGCCGCGATCGCGCACATCCGCGCCGGGCGCATCAACTGGCGGCTGTTCGCCTGGATGGCGCCGCCGTCGATCGTCGGCGCCGTCGCGGGCGGCTACCTGTCGGGCGTGCTGCCGCAGCGCGCGCTGCTGCTCGCGATCGCCGCCGTGCTGCTGTCGAGCGGGATCGGGATGCTGCGCAGCAGACCGCCGCCGCGGCGCAGCCGGCCCGCGCCCGGCGAGGAGGAGCACAAGCTCGACATCCCCGTCGCGGTCGCGAGCGGAGCGGGCATCGGCCTGCTCGGCGGGATGGTCGGGCTGATCCTCGGCTCGCTGCGGATGCCCGCGCTGCTGCGGCTCGTCGGCGAGGTGCCGTTCAAGGCGGTCGGAACGAACGTCGCGATCGGCTTCTTCGTCGGCGTCGCCGGCGCGCTCGGCCACCTGCCCAACGCCGCGCCCGACCTCGCGCCGATCGTCGTCGGCGGGGCCGCCTCGATCCCCGGCGCGCTGCTCGGCTCGCGCCTCACCGGGCGCCTGTCCGAGCAGCAGCTGCTGCGCGCGATCGGCATCGTGCTGCTGATCGCAGGCGCCTCGATGGTGGTCGAGGCGATCGTGCGCTGACGCCGCGCGTCAGTCGTCCCAGAAGTGCTCGACCCGCGCGCCGTCGCCCTCCGCGGGGCGTCTGCCGCCGATGGCGATCACCTCCATCCCCTCGGGGCCGCCCTCGAAGCCGCGCGCGACGTGCGGCGCCACGCGCACGACGTCCCACTGCCTCAGCTCCAGCACCTCGTCCTCGAGCTTGATGCGGCCGGATCCGGCGACGACGACGTACGCCTCCTCCTGCACCTCGTGCTTGTGGCCGATCGTTCTGAAGCCCGGCCCGTAGCGGAACCAGCTCACGCCCAGCTCTCTGGAGTCGAGGTGTCTGCGCGTGAAGCGCACGTCGATCTGCTCGCCGGGCCCGCCGTTGCTGGGCTCGACGTCCATCAGGTTCTTGATCGCGTAGTTCGACATGCACGCGAACATAGCCGCATCCGTAGCATCTCCCCGTCATGGGGACCGAGGAACTCCAGCGCGACGCGACGACGCTGCTGCAGCGGCTGATCCGCTTCGACACCGTCAATCCGCCGGGGAACGAGCGCCAGTTGCAGGAGCACCTGCTGGGCGAGCTGACGGGCGCCGGCTTCGCGTGCGAGCTGCTCGGCGCAGAGCCCGAGCGGCCGAACCTCGTCGCGCGGCTGCGCGGCGCCGCGCCCGGACCGACCCTGTGCCTGCTCGGCCACGTCGACACCGTCCTCGCGCACCCCGAGGACTGGTCGCACGACCCGTGGTCGGGCGACGTCGCCGACGGCTACCTGTGGGGGCGCGGCGCGCTCGACATGAAGTCGCAGGGCGCCGCCGAGATCGCCGCAGCGATCTCGCTCGCGCGCTCCGGCTGGCGCCCGGCGCGCGGCGAGCTGCTCGTCGTCTCGGTCGTCGACGAGGAGACGGGCGGCGAGCTCGGCGCGCAGTGGATCACCGAGACGCACCCCGACGAGGTCCGCTGCGACTACCTGCTCAACGAGGGCGGCGGTCCCTTCTTCGAGTACGGCGGCACACGCCGCTACGGCGTCTGCTGCGCCGAGAAGGGGGTCTTCCGCTTCAAGCTCGTGACCGACGGCGTCGCCGGCCACGCGTCGCTCCCGAAGATGGGCGACAACGCGCTGCTGAAGCTCGGCCCGCTGCTGGAGCGGCTCGGCGCGCGCCAGCCGTCGTACGCGATCACCGACGTGCCGGCGGCGTTTCTGCGCGGCCTGGGCGAGAACCCGGACGATCCGGCCGGCGCGGTCGCGCGCCTCCAGGCGGCCGATCCGCGGCTGGCGACGATGTTCGAGCCGATGCTCGGCGTGACCTTCACGCCCACGCGCGCCGCCGCGTCCGAGAAGGTCAACGTGATCCCGAGCCGCGCCGAGATCCACGTCGACTGCCGCGTCCCGCCCGGCCTCGGCGAGGACGAGGTGTACCGCGCGATCCACGAGGTGCTCGGCTCGCCGCAGGACGGCGGCTTCCGCGTCGAGTTCACGGAGCGCGTCGTCGGCAACGGCTCGGCGCTCGACTCGCCGCTGCGCGACGCGATCGACGCCTGGATCGCGGACAACGATCCCGGCGCGGTGACAGTCCCCGTGATCCTCCCCGGCTTCACCGACTCGCGCTGGTTCCGCAAGGCCTTCCCCGACTGCGTCGCGTACGGCTTCTTCCCGCACAAGCACCAGTCGCTGCTGGAGTCGGCGCCGCTGGTGCACGGCGCCGACGAGCGCATCGACGTGCGCGACCTCGGCTACGCGGCGCGCTTCTACGCCGACGTGGCGCGCGCGCTGCTTGCGTGATCGGCGCTTCCTGCCGATGACGGATGGAGTGAGCGTGCTGGCGACGTTTCTCGGCTACTACGACTTCAAGGAATGGGCGGCGATCTGGGTCCCGGTGATCCTGATGGTCGTCCTGATCGTGCTGCTGATCGTCGCGGTGCGCCAGATGCGCCCGACGAAGCCGCAGCAGATCAAGCCGGACGCCTCGCCGAAGATCGGTTGGGACGAGATCGCGGGCGTCGACGAGGCGAAGGAGGAGCTGCAGGAGGTCGTCGAGTTCCTGCGCGATCCCAAGCGCTTCAAGAAGCTCGGCGCGACCGTGCCGAAGGGGATCCTGCTGCACGGCCCGCCGGGCACCGGCAAGACGCTGCTCGCGAAGGCCGTCGCGCACGAGTCGAGAGTCAACTTCTTCGCGCAGTCGGCCGCCGCGTTCGTCGAGACGTTCGTGGGCGTCGGCGCGGCGCGCATCCGCCGGCTCTTCAAGGCGGCGCGCAAGAAGGCGCCGGCGATCGTCTTCATCGACGAGCTGGACGCGGTCGGCGGCCGCCGCGGCGTGGGCGACGTCTCCGGCGAGAAGGACCAGACGCTCAATCAGCTGCTCGTCGAGATGGACGGCTTCACCGCCCGCGGCGACGTGGTCGTGATCGCAGCCTCGAACCTGCTGGAGAAGCTCGACCCCGCGCTGCTGCGTCCCGGCCGCTTCGACCGCCAGGTGTTCGTCGCCCCGCCCGACCGCGACGGCCGCGAGCGGATCCTCGCCGTGCACACGCGCGGCATGCCGCTGGCGCCGAGCGTCGACCTGCACCTCGTCGCGCGCCAGACGAGCGGGCTCACCGGCGCCGACCTCGCGAACATCTGCAACGAGGCGGCGATCGGCGCCGCCCGCCGCCGTGTCGACCTGATCGGCGCCATCGACTTCGACACCGCGCTCGAGCGCGTCGTCGCCGGCATGCAGGCGCACCGCGGCCTCAACGAGCAGGAGAAGCGGATCGTCGCCTATCACGAGGCCGGCCACGCGCTGTGCGCGGAGCTGCTGCCGGCGGTCGACCGCGTCCACCGCATCTCGATCGTCCCGCGCGGCCGCGCGCTCGGCTACACGCTGAACCTGCCGGAGGAGGACCGCTACCTCAAGACGCGCGAGGAGCTGATCGACCGCATGACGATGCTGCTCGGCGGCCGCGCCGCGGAGCAGCTCGTGTTCGGCTCGGTCACGACCGGCGCCGCGGGCGACTACGAGTCAGTCACCGCGCTCGCCGCCGCGATGGTCGACGAGTACGCGATGGGCACGCGCGTCAAGCTGCGGCGGGCCGACGGCGGCAGACCCGCCGAGGCGACGCTGCGGATTCGCGACGAGGAGCAGGCGGACCTCGCAGACGGCGCCTACCGAACGGCGATGGGGCTGCTGCGCGACCACCGGCGCTGGCTCGACGTGCTCGCCGACGCGCTGCTCGACAGAGAGGTGCTCGAGCGCGCCGACATCGATCGCCTGCTCGCCGACCTGCCGCGGCCGGACGCCGGCGGCACCGGAACGCTCGGCGTCGCCGCAGCGGACTGAGACCATCGCGGGACCCGCCTGCGGCGGGCACGTCGCCCGCCTCCGGCACCCGTAGGTATCCTCCCGGCCGCATGCTGGGACGCATCGACCACATCGGCGTCGCCGTCGAGGATCTCGACGCGGCGCTGAAGCTCTACGCCGACGTGCTCGGGATGCCGGTCGTGCATCGCGAGACGGTCGCGGAGCAGGGCGTCGAGGCGGTTCTGCTCGACGTCGGCGAGAACCACGTCGAGCTGCTCGCGCCGCTCGGCCCCGACACGCCGGTCGGCAGGTTCCTCGCCAAGAAGGGCCCCGGCCTGCACCACGTCGCCTACCAGGTGGCGGACATCGAGTCGACGCTGTCGGCGCTGAAGGCGTCCGGCACGCGCCTGATCGACGAGACGCCGCGCGTCGGCATCCGCGACTCGCGCGTCGCGTTCGTCCACCCCGCCTCTACCGGTGGGGTCCTCACCGAGATCGTCCAACCTGCGGAGGACCACTGATGGCGGACACGAAGCAGCGGATCAGCATCGGCTTTCATGGCCAGGCGCTCGCCGCGCGCGTGACGGCCGACCAGCTCGCCGCACTGCGCAAGGCGCTGGAGAAGGGCAACGGCGGATGGCACGAGCTGGAGGCCGAGGACGGGACGATCGCGCTCGACCTCGCCAAGGTCGTGTTCGTCCAGGTCGACGCCGGCGAGCAGCGCGTCGGCTTCGGGGCTTGATCCGCCGCCTCGCCGCACTGGATCTCGCAGGCCTGCGACTCGCGCGCACGATCGGCCACACGCCGAGCGCCGAGCGCGCGGTGCGCGGCTTCTCGCAGCTCGGCCAGCACGGCGCCTGCTGGCTGGCGCTGGGCACCGTCGGCGGTGCGCTCGACACGGCGCGACGCCCGCGCTGGCGCCGCGCGACGCGCTCGGTCGCGGCGGCCTACGCCGTCAACCAGGCACTGAAGCTCGTCGTGCGCCGGCCGCGCCCGCAGCTGCCCGACCTGCCGCCGCTGATCGCGACGCCGACGCAGCTCAGCTTCCCGAGCGCCCACGCCGCCACGTCGGCCGCCGCGGTCCACGCCTTCTGGCATCTGCTGCCGTGGGTGCCGCTGCGCGGGCCGGCGATGGCGATGACGCTGTCGCGGCTGTACCTCGGCGTGCACTACCCGTCGGATATCGTCGCCGGGGTGCTGCTCGGGGCGATCGTCGGACGGATCGGAGACACGCGATGAAGGTCGGGATCGTCGGCATGCCGAACGCCGGCAAGTCCTCGCTGTTCAACGCGCTCACGCGCGCTGGCGCCGAGGCCGCGAACTACCCGTTCACGACGATCGAGCCGAACGTCGCGATCGTGCCGGTCGCCGACGAGCGGCTGGAGCGCGTCTCGGAGCTGCTGAGAGCGTCTGAGGTCGTCCACGACACCATCGCCTTCCACGACATCGCGGGGCTCGTGAGAGGCGCGTCGGAGGGCGAGGGGCTCGGCAACAAGTTCCTCGCGAACATCCGCGAGACGGACGCGATCGTGCACGTCGTGCGCGCGCACGGCGACGAGAACGTGATCCATCCGGAGGGCCGCGTCGACCCGCGATCCGACATCGACACGATCGAGACGGAGCTGATCTACGCCGACCTCGAGCAGGCCGAGCGGCGCCTCGAGCGCGTCGTGAAGGCGGCGCGCGGCGGCGACAAGGCGGCGGTCGCCGAGGGCGAGTGGCTGCGCGCGCTGATCGCCGCGCTGCAGGAGGGCCGCCCGGCGCGGGCGGTGCCACCGCCGGACGAGGCGCCGCACGCGCTGCGCGACCTGTCGCCGCTGACGGCGAAGCCGGTCCTGTTCGTCGCGAACGTGGACGAGGGCGACGACGCCGTGCCGCCGGAGGTCGTGGCCCACGCCGCCGCCCACGGCGCCCAGGCGGTCGCCGTCTCCTCGCGCATCGAGGCCGAGCTGTCGGAGCTGGACGACGACGAGGCCGCCGTCATGCGGGAGGAACTCGGCATCGCCGAGTCCGGCCTCCAGCGGATCGTGCGCGGCGCCTTCTCGCTGCTCGACCTGATCGCCTTCTTCACCGTCGGCGAGGCGAAGCCCGGCCAGTCGTGGCACCTCAGACGCGGCCTCACGGCCTGGCATGCGGCCGGCCAGATCCACTCCGACATCCAGAGAGGCTTCGTGCGCGCCGAGGTGATCGCGTGGGACGCCCTGCTCGACGCCGGCGGCTACGGCGTCGCGCGCGAGCGCGGCACGCTCAGAGTCGAGGGCCGCGACTACGCGATGAGCGACGGCGACGTGCTGACCGTCAAGTTCACGCCGTAGATGCGACCGCCTCCGCTGGACCTGCCGCGCCGGATGTGGGAGGGTCGTGGACGAATGTTCCGCGGCCGAGAACGGACTGGTCGTCTCGGCGGCGTCGTGGGCGTCCTGCTCGTCGCGCTGCTCGCGCTGGCGACGCCCGCCGCGCTCGCGAAGCTGCCCGCCTACCGCTCGCCCGGCTACAGAGGCACGACGAAGGTGCCGAGACTGCGCGCCCAGGCGACGCCGGCCGCCAAGCCCGTCGAGCTGTCCGGTGCGGGGCGCTTCCCCGACGTCTACGTCGACGCCGCCGGCACGTCGCACATCGTCTGGACCGAGGACGACGGCGACAACCCCGACGTCGTGCGCTACTGCCGCCTGAGGCGCGGGGCGAGCAGCTGCGACAACCCGCCGGAGAGCCAGCGGCTCGTGTGGACCAAGGACTACGGCGACGGCGACGGGCCGCAGTTCAACATCGACCAGAGCGGACCGAGAGTCTTCGTGATCGGCGACCAGCTCGTCGTGCTCAGCTACCGCTTCCCGACGATCGCGCCCAAGCCCGACGGCTCGGACCCCGACAAGACGCTGCTCGCGTGGGTCAGCGACAACGGCGGCAGCAGCTTCAGCGGGCCGGCGATCGTCGGCAACGGCGAGATCGAGGGCGGCGCGATCGCGTTCGGCCCCGAGGACGACCCGACGATCCTCACGATGAACCAGACGGTGACGCTCTGCCACTCCTGCGTGCAGGCGATCCGCCCCGGACAGTTCACGAGCGCCGCCGGCAGCCTCGGCGCGGACGGCACCGATCAGGCTTACTCGGGCACGCTCGCGCTCGACGGCTCCACGCCGGTTGCCGCCTTCTCCGACCTCGGGCGCACGACGTTCGTGCGGCGCTGGAGCGGCGGCGGCTCGCCGGGCGACCCGGCGACGTGGAGCGCTCCCTTCAGCGTGCCCGGCGACGAGCCGCAGCTCGCGGGCGGCCCGGCCGGTGCGTTCCTGATGAACCAGCCGGACTTCCACGGCCCCTGGGTGGTGCGCAAGCTCGCGAGCGGCAGCGCCGGCAGAGCGACGACCGTCTCCGACGATGAGGACCCGGTCCTGCGCGACCTGTTCGAGAGCCCCTCGGGCGGTCTGCTCGCGGGCTGGGTCTCGACCGGCGGCAGACGACCGGGCGTGCGGCTGCGCACGTCGACGGACGGGCGCGCGTGGGCGACGCCCCAGCAGCTGCTCGACGGCGCGAGCGCCGGCCAGCTCGCGATCGGCGCGACGAACGACGACGGCGGCGTCGTCACGCTCAACCGCACCGGCGGCGTCAACTCGGTCGGTCCGATCGCCGCGGTCGCGATCGGCCCGCGCACCCCGACGGGCAGAAGAGGCCTCGGCGACCTCGCGGGCGGCGGCGACCCGAACGCCACGAGCGGGTGCCAGCAGATCACGTTCGGCGTCGTGCGGATCCAGTCGCCGTCCGGCTGCTTCTTCAAGGGCACGGGCAGAAACGCCGCCGTCAACGTCACCAACGGCGAGATCGACTTCAACGGCATGAAGATCGTGCCCGACGCGGGCGCCCGCATCATGATCGACGCGCGCAACCACACGCTCGACACGACCGGGCCGGTGCGGGCGCTGCTGCGCGGCGACGGCGTCGGCGAGATCGTGCTGTGGCACGGCCCGCTGCACGTCGCGCTGCCGGACGCGGTAGAGGGCGTGCCCTTCTCGTTCCCGACCGACGGCTTCCACGCCGACCTGAAGGGCTTCGGGATCGTCGGGCGGATCGACGTCTACCTCACCAGAGGCGGCGTGCGGATCCCCGTCTCGCTCAAGCTCCCGCCGTACCTCGGCGGCGTCACCGGCGAGGCGGTCCTGCTGGCCGACAGCAGGACCGGGCTGCATCTCGACTCGCTCGTGATCGACGTCGAGGAGGCGCTGGTCGGCCCGCTCGTGATCAGAGACCTGCACATCGAGTACGCGGGCACCGAGGAGCGCTGGGAGGGCTCGGCGACGCTGGACCTGCCGCCGCAGCCGGGCGGCGCGTCGATGGCTGCGAGAGTCGTATTCGTCGGCGGCGGATTCGAGTCCGGCGAGCTGGTCGTGACGCCGCCGTTCCCGCCGGGCATCGTGATCGGTCCCGGCGTGTGGCTGTCGAAGGTCGGCGGCGGGATCAGACTGAGTCCGCTCGCACTGACCGTCATCGGCCAGTTCGGCGCGCTGCCGCTGAGCCCGAGAGGCCCGTTCAGCGTCACCGTCGACGGCCGCGCGACGGTCGACTTCGGCAGCCCGCTCACGTTCACGTTCGACGGCACCGGCAACATCGTCGACATCGCGCTTGCGAACGCGCACCTGCTCGCCAACGTGGACGGCTACGGGACGCTGAGAGCCGGCATGCAGTTCGACCTCGACGTCGTGTCCGGCAGCGGCTCGATGGAGGCGACGTTCGACGGGCCCAGAAAGCAGTTCCTCGCCGACCTGCACGGCACCGTCGGGATCGCCGGGCAGGACTTCGCCGACGCGGAGGCGCTCGCCTCGAACATCGGCTTCGCCGGCTGCTACAAGCTGCTGATCGCCTCGCTCGGGTTCGGCTACACGTGGAGCACGCGGACGCCCGAGATCATGTTCCCCTCGTGCGACCTGTCGGCCTACAAGCCGACGGCGGGCGGCGGCGGGGGCGGCCAGGGCGGTCCGGTCGCAGTCGGCTCCTCCTTCTCGGTCAGAGCCGGCACGCCGTCGGTCAGCGTCCAGGTCGACGGCGACGGCGGGCTGCCGCAGGTCGTGCTCGTCGCACCGGACGGCCAGCGCATCGAGCCGCCGATCGTGACGCCCCTGCCGACCGACCCGGCCATTCTGAGCCTGTTGAGACAGATCGGCGTGATGGCGCTGCCGGTCTCGCCGACCCGCCTGACGATCGGGATCGTGAGTCCGAAGGCCGGCACCTGGCGGATCGAGCCGGCGGCCGGCGCCGCGCGCTCCCGGGGCGGCGCCCGCGCCCGCGCTGCGGCGATCGCGGGCGTGCAGGTCGCGACCGGCTTGGAGCCGCCGACCGTCAGCGCGAGACTGCGCGGCGGCGGGCGGACACGCACCCTCGCCTACAGAGCCACGCGCCGCGACGGGCTCAAGGTCACGTTCCTCGAGCGCTTCCGCGGCGGCACTCGCACGATCGCCAGCGCGCGTCCCGCCGGTGACGGCACGCTGAGCTTCTCGACCGGCAGCCTGCCCGGCGGGCGGCGCACGGTGATCGCGCTGCTCTCGCAGGACGGCGTGCCGCGGCTGCAGCGCACCGTCGCCTCGTACACGGCGCCGCCGCCGCCGCGGCCCGCGCGCGTGCGCGGCGTGCGGATCGCCCGCGCCGGCGGCGGGATCGTCGTGCGCTGGGCGCGCGCGAGCGGCGCCGAGGCGTACCTCGTGCGCGTCACGACCGGCGACGGCCGCCGCGCCGCGCGCCTCGTCGGCCCGCGCACCCGCTCGCTGCGCGTCGCACGCGTCGCGAAGCGCTATGCGGCGAGCGCGACCGTCGCCGGCCGCACGCGTGCGGGCCGCCCGGGTCCGGCCGGGCGCGCGGCGAGCGCCGGCAGAGCGCTGCGCGTGAGAGCACCGCGGCGGCGTTAGCCAGCCGCGCGGCTCAGCCTGCGCCGTCCGCCCATCTCGGACGCTCGATCTCCAGCAGCTCCCCGAGCGTCGACCACTGGCGGCCGCCGAGCCGCGCCAGCGGGCGCAGCAGGTCGGCGGCCGGTCGTCCGTCGCGCATCGCGGCCTCCGCGATCGCCACGTGCACGACGCGGCCGAGCACGACCGTGCAGGCGCCGAGCGGCAGCGTGTGGTGCAGCACGCACTCGAGCGCGACCGGCGAGGCGGCCACGCGCGGCGGCGCGACGCGCAGGCTCGGCTCGCGCTCGATCCCGCACAGGTCGAACTCGCTGACGTCCGGCGGCGCGTCGACCGAGGTCGCGTTGACCTGCTCGAACAGCGGCTCGGGCGTCAGGTTGACGACGAACTCGCGGGTCGCCTCGGCGTTGTCGAGCGAGTCCTTGCGCCCGACCGACGTGAACTGCACAATCGGCGGGTCGGTGCACGCGACCGTGAAGAACGAGTGCGGCGCGAGGTTGTCGACGCCCGCCGCGGAGCGCGTCGCGACCCACGCGATCGGTCGCGGGATCACGATCGAGTTCAGCAGCCGGTAGAACGCCAGCGCATCCGTCTCGGCCGGGTCGACGTCGATCCGCACGGCGCCGATGATCGCAGGCGGGCGCTCAAACCCGCCGCCGTGGACGCCATCGCACCAGCGCCCGCACCCGCACCCGCAGTGTCCGCCTTGGTGGCAGCTCTCGCACCGGCACGCCGAAGTCGTGCGAGAGGAACGGGTTCGGCATCGTCGGATTGCGGAGCCGCTCGAGGTGCGCCTTGCGTGTGGCCTCGTCCATCCTCAGACCATCGCGCTCGCGGTGACGACCGTCAACAGCATCTGAATGGCAAGCAGGCCGGCGCCCAGTCGAAAGCAGCGGACGACAAGTCCAAGGCGGCGGCTGTTGACCTTCCACTGCCGTCCCATGTAGCCGATCCGCTCGAGCGTCAGATCCACGAGGGTGGGCTCGCCGACCAAGAGGCGCGCATCGAGCAGCGTCTGTGGGTCCAGGTCGAAGTTCAGGTCGGAATGCGGCCACACGATCGCCAACACGCACAGGCTGAGCAGCGCGAAGCACACGAGCGCGGCCCACGTCATGGGCCGATGCGTGTGGAACGTCTCGCGGCCGAGCAGCGACACGGTGATCGATGCCGCTGCCAGCAGCATCCCCGCACGGCTGCGCAGCTCGGTCAGCGCGGCGAGCTGGTGGTCCAACGCCCGCACCGCCTCCCGATACGCCAGTTCGTACGTGTCGTCGACCGCCACCTGCGGACCGTAGGCGCCAGCCTTGCGTCAACGCCAGACGCGTCTGCGACGACTTCGCGTCAGAGCGCCGACGGATCGCCCGCCGCGCGCAGCCGCTCGGCGAGTCTGCGCATGCCGAGCGCCTCGGCCGCGTCGGCGCCGGCCGCGAGGTCGGTGACGCGGTCGGCCGGGCGCGCGACGTCGACGCGCCGCAGCGTCGCGATGTCGAGGAAGGCGCGCAGCTCGTCGGCCTGATCGCGCAGCGCCGTCGCCACGCGCGGCTTCTCGCCATCCGGAGACGCCAAGGCGGCCTCCAGCGAGCCATGACGGCTCAGCAGATCCGCCGCACCCTTCTCGCCGACCCCTCTCGCGCCCGGCAGCCCGTCGGACGGGTCCCCGCGCAGCGCGATGAAGTCGGGGACGAGCGCCGGCGGCACGCCGTAGCGCGCCTCGACCTCCGCCGGTCCCATCGCCTCGAAGCCTCTGACGCCGGTCTTCAGGTACAGGACCGTCACGTCGGGCGCGGCGCACTGGAACATGTCGCGGTCGCCGGTCATCAGCAGCGCCGATCCGCCGGCCTCGACCTCCGTCAGAGAGAACGAGTGCAGGAGGTCGTCGGCCTCCAGGTCGGGCGTCGCCGCGAGCGTCCAGCCGAGCGCCTCGAACAGCTGCGGCGAGCGCTCGATCTGCCATGCGAGCCCCTCGGGGACCGGCGGGCGGTCGGCGTGATAGCCGGCGAACGCCGCGACGCGGTAGTGCGCCGCCTCCGCGCCCGAGCAGATCACGATCGCGCGCGGGCCCTGGTCGGCGGCGATCCGCAGGATCGCGTTCGTGGCGCCGAGCAGCGCGTTGACCGGCATCCCGTCGACGCCCTTGATCGAGTCCGGCAGCGCGAACCAGGCGCGGTACAGCAGCGACGGCGCGTCGACGACGAGCAGTGGAGCGGACATCGCGCGCCAGCGTAGCCGGGGAAGCGGCGCGGGCGTCGTCACGCGCGATCTAGCCTTGCCCGAACCGTCCCGTCCGCGGCAAAGAGGAGACCTGGCTCGTGCTCACGCTCAACGGCATCGACGACATCAAGGCGCGCATCGGCGAGGAGCTGGGCGTGAGCGACTGGCACCTCGTCACGCAGGAGGAGATCAACGCCTTCGCCGACGTGACCGGGGACCACCAGTGGATCCACGTCGACGTCGAGAGAGCGAAGACGACGCCGTTCGGCGGCACGATCGCCCACGGCTACTACACGCTCTCGCTCGCCCCGCGCTTCACCTACGAGCTGTTCTCGATCGAGGGCTTCGCGTTCGGCATCAACTACGGCGTCAACAAGGTCCGCTTCCCCGCTCCGCTGCCGGTCGGCTCGAAGGTCCGCATGCGCGCCGCGATCGCGTCCGTCGACGATGTCCCCGGCGGGATCCAGATGGCGACCGCGCTCACCTTCGAGGTCGAGGGCGGCGCGAAGCCCGTCTGCGTCGCCGAGACGCTCGTGCGCCTCTACACGGGCGGCTGAGCCGGTCCGCCGGACGGGGCTCGCGGGCACGCACGACTGTGCCCGAGCGCTGGTCGGCGGCGCCGCATTGCTAGCGTGAAGCGCGATGCTCACGCGCCGCGAGCTGCTCGCCGGCGCGGGATCCGCCGCCGCCGCACTTGCGCTCGCCGGCTGCGGCGGTGACGCGCGCCCGTCCGCCGGCCAGGCCGCGACGACGCCCGGTCCGCTGCCGCCCTCGATGCGCAAGGGGGTCTCGCTGATCGGCGACGTCAACGCCTACGACGACGCGCTTGCCGTGCGGCCCTACCTGCTCGGCGGTGCGCATCCGACGACGTTCGTCGGGCTGTGGCTCGCATGGCCGGCGGTGCAGCCGCTCGCGCCCGACCCGCTCACGCGCGCGCAGGCGTTCGCGCAGCTCGGCGATCCGGCCGGCGCGGGGGCGGGCGCATTCGCCGCGCTCGACGCGCAGATCGCGCGCGCGAACGCCGACGGGCGCGAGGTCGCGCTCACGCTCTACCAGGCATTCCCGGACTGGACGCGTGCGCCCGGGCGGGCCCCTGCGCCCGAGAAGCTCGCGGCCGTCCCCGACGACCGCTCGCCCGACGGGCCCTGGGCATGGCTCGTCGCCTACCTGTGCGCGCGTTACGCGCGCGGCGGCGACGGCAATCCGGCCGGCGCGCACGTCGACTGGCTGCAGCCGATGAACGAGCCGAACCTGACATGGTGGCCGCAGCGCTCGACGTCCCATCCGGGCGGCACGATCGCCGGCGCGGTCGCGGAGCTGGCGCGCAGCGCCGAGGCGGTCGCCGCCGCGACCCCCGGCGCGCCGGGCCTGCTGCTGCCGGCGACGAGCGACGTCGTGACCCCGGCGAGCCCGCACGGCACGCCGTGGGACGCGTTCACCGACGAGCTGCTCGCGCAGCTGCGCGGCTGGCAGCCGCGCGTGCCGGTCGGCTGGTCTCAGCACAACTACGCCGACGTCAAGCACGGCCCGCTCCCCGACGGCCGCTGGCGCGTCGAGCGCCTGCTCGAGCTGCAGCGCGCGCACGACTGGCCCGAGCCGTCGGTCTGGCTGACGGAGGGCGGCTACCAGTTCGGCGTGCGGCGCGACGGCTGGATCGCGCCCGACGTCGAGCGCTGGGTCGTCGACGCCGCAAGCACCGCCGACCCCGAGCAGCCGGACGCGTACGCCGAGCAGGCGGCCGCGCTGCAGCGCAACTGGAGCGCGATGGCGCGCCTGCCCGTGCGCCTGTGGAGCCAGTACCAGGTCAACGACCGCGACGTGCGCTTCCAGTCGAGCCTGCGCGGTCCCGTCCGCGACACGCCGGCGGGTCGCATCGCGTACGACCCGCCGTATCCCGCCTACGCCCTGTGGCCGCAGCTTGCGGCGTGACGCGACGCCGATCGGGCGGGTGGCCGTGAGGACGCACGTGCGCCCGCCGAAGGCGGGTGTGCGCGCGCCCGGAGCGGACAGGACCCGCCCGCCGACCGCGCCAGACCCTAGGCGGAAGAGCCCCGCGCGATTCTGCGCAGGTCGAGCGCCTTCGCAAGCGTCTCCTCGTCGACGCCCTGCTCGAGCGCGACCTCGCGCACCGTGCGGCCGGAGGCGGTCGCCTCCTTGACGATGTCGGCTCCCTTGTCGTAGCCGATGTACGGGTTGAGCGCGGTCGCCGATGCGAGCGTCGACTCGGCGGAGCGCTCACAGCCGGCGAGGTTCGCCTCGATCCCGTCGACGCATTTCTCCGCGAACAGGCGCGTGGTCGACGTCAGCAGCGCGATCGACTGCAGCAGGTTGCGCGCGATCAGCGGGATCCGCACGTTCAGCTCGAACTGGCCCTGCAGACCGCCGACCGTGATCGCCGTGTCGTTGCCGATCACCTGCGCGCTCACCTGCAGCACGACCTCCGGGATCACGGGGTTGACCTTGCCCGGCATGATCGAGGAGCCCTTCTGCAGCTCCGGCAGGAACAGCTCTCCGATGCCGGCGCGCGGGCCCGAGCCCATCAGCGCGAGGTCGTTGGCGATCTTGGTCAAGGACACCGCGACGACCTTCAGCGCGCCCGACAGCTCGACCAGCGCGTCGCGGTTCGCCTGCGCCTCGAACGGGTCCTCCGGCGGGCTGATCTGCAGGCCGCTCGCCTCCGCCAGCTTGCCACGCACGCGCGCCGCGAACTCCGGATGCGTGTTCAGGCCCGTGCCGGTGGCCGTGCCGCCGAGCGGGATCTGCGCGACCTGCGGCAGCGCGTTGCGCACGCGCCGCGCGCCGAGCCGGATCTGCGCCGCATAGCCGGCGAACTCCTGGCCGAGCGTGACCGGGACCGCGTCCATCAGGTGCGTGCGGCCCGACTTGACGATGTCCTGGAACGCGGCGGCCTTGGCCTCGAAGGCGGTCTCCAGCTGCTCGAGCGCCGGCAGCAGCCGATGCGTCGCCTCGTCGAGCGCGGCGAGATGCACGGCGCTGGGAAACACGTCGTTCGACGACTGGCCCATGTTCACGTGGTCGTTCGCGTGCGCGTCGTCGCCGGCGAGGTTCGCGATCACCTCGTTCGCGTTCATGTTCGAGGACGTGCCGGAGCCGGTCTGGAAGACGTCGACCGGGAACTGCTCGTCGTGCCTGCCCTCGGCGATCTCATCGCCCGCGGCCGCGATCCGCTCCGCGATCGCGGCGTCGAGCAGGCCCAGCTCGCCGTTCACGCGCGCCGCAGCGCCCTTGATGCGCCCCAGCCAGCGCACGACCGGCACCGGCACACGCTCGCCCGACACGGGGAAGTTCGCGACCGCTTTCGTCGTCTCGCCGCCCCACAGCTGCTCCGTCTCCTGCACGCCCATGGCGTCCTCCGGGTCTCTCAAGATCGTCACGAAGTCAAAAAGCTCAGCCACAGAAGGAAATCAGCTCTCGCGCCACGCCGACGGGATCGTCGTACGCCAGCAGGAAGCCGGCGCGGCTCAGCACGCGCAGCTGCGCGTCGGGCAGCAGGTCGAGCGCCTGGCGCGCCGGCGCCAATGGGTACATCGGATCCTCGTCGGCCCACAGCAGCAGCGTCGGCGCGGTGACGTGCCGGTAGGCGTCGAGCAGCTCGCGCTGCGGCTCGCTCGGCCAGTGCCGCGCGAACGCCGCCCACGAGCGCGCACGCCCGCGATTGCCCGGCACGTCGGCGAGCGCGTGGCGGACGAGGTCGCGCGCGGCCGGGTTGCGCTGCACCGACAGCTTCTCCCCGAGCGCTGGCCGGAACACGAGCGGCGCGGCGCGCGCGAGCGCGCGGTCGAGGCCGGGCAGCGCCGCCGCCATCGCCGCGCCGCGCCAGAGCGAGCGCCCCGTGCGGTGCTCGGCGCGGCGGTGCAGCCGGTTCGGCATCAGCACGAGCCGTCTCGGCGTCAGCTGCTGCTCCAGAACCGCGCGCAGCAGCAGCTCGGCGCCGAGGTCGTGGCCGCCGACCAGCGGCCGCGGCCCGAGCACCTCCGCGCAGAAGCCGGCGATCACCTCGGCCAGCCACTCCGGCGTGTAGGGATGGCGTGGGCGGTCCTCGCTGTCGCCGTGCAGCGGCAGGTCGGGCAGCACGACGCGGAAGCGCTGCGAGAGCGGCTCGACGATCGGCTCCCACTCGCGGTGCGAGAGGCCGAGCGAGTGGAACAGCGCGAGGCCCGGCCCGGCGCCCGTCTCGCGGTACGCCACGCGTGCGCCGTCGCGGTGGTGGTAGAGCCGCAGCTTCATCCGCGACTCCGCCCCGCCGCACGCCCGCGCAGCAGCGCTGCGCGTCGCGGGCCGCCGTCGAGCCCGGCGGTGCCGGCGATGCGGTTCGCGAGCTCTTCCTGCAGCCCCGCCGCCTGCTCGGCGCCGCGCCGCGTCGCCCCGATCAGGAAGCCGAGCTGGAAGGCGGCGGCGTCGCTGGCGCGCATCCGCTGCGCGAGCCGGTCGGCGGTGGCCGTGAGCGTCGCGCCGAGCGCCTGCAGGCGGCTGTCGTCGATCGTGCGCCGTACGCACTGCGAGAGCCGCGTACCGTCCGCGAGCGCGACCTCCCGCGGCGCGCGTGCGAGCGCGCGCAGCACGTCGCGCGCCTGTGCTTCCATACATGCCTGCGGGATCGGCGTGCGTCCGCCGCAGGCGCCGAAGGCCAGCAGCAGGAGCACGCAGACGAGGCCGGACCGTCCCACCCGCGCATCCTGGCAGCCGGCTCGCCTCGCGTCACGTTCTGCACCAGAGGTTGTGCAAAACCTGCAGCCGACCTTCACAGAAGGCGCCTAACCCTCCCTAATGGGCTCATGCCTTTGCAGATGCACGGGATGAACGCTCGGCCGTTGGGGCTCTCCACCTCGCAGGCTGCGCGTGAGCTCGGGGTCTCCCTCGGGACGGTCCGCCGCTGGTCCGACATGGGCTACCTCCAGTCCTACCGGACTCCGGGTGGCCAGCGTCGCTTCAGCGTCGAGCACATCGAACAGTTCGTGCGCTCCCTCCAGCAGAACAGCTTCGCGGTGCAGCAGAACCGCGAGGACACGTTCCTGCAGCGCGCCACGGGCTGAATCCCCCAACAACTGCAGCCGGACACCAGCGCGCCGCACCTGCGGCGCGCTCACTCGTTCCGCGGCCGGAGCGGCGGCCGCGCTCAGCTGGCGGCGGCCTCGTTGATGCGGCGCTCGAGGTCGAGCTCGCTGCCGAAGTCGGCCGCGTCGGCGTGGCGGTAGGTGGCGTCGCTGCCCGCCAGCACTCGCGAGAGCGCCTCGACGTAGTCGGCGTCGAGCTGCGAGCCGGCGACGCGGCGCAGCTCCGTCAGCGCCTGGAAGGAGCTGACCGGCGTGCGGTAGGTGTCGGCCGCGGTCAGGGTGTCGTAGACCTCCGCGACGGCGAGGATCTTCGCCAGCTCGGGGATCGCGTCCGCCTTGAGGCGGTCGGGGTAGCCGCGCCCGTCGACGCGCTCGTGGTGCGCGCGCACGATCTCCGCGACCGGGCCGTAGAGCCCGAGGTCCCGCAGCATGTCGGCGCCGAGCGCCGGGTGCTGACGGATCGCGTCCCAGTCCTCGTCCGTCAGCACGCGGCCGCGCTCGAAGACGCGGTCCGACAGCGCGAAGTTGCCGATGTCGTGCAGCAGTCCGGCGGTGTGCGCCAGCTCCTGCTGCTGCTCGTCCATGCCGGCTTCGCGCGCGATGTCGCGTGCGAACGCGGCGACGGCGGCGGCGTGGCGCGCAGCGCGGGGATCGCGGATCGACAGCGTGCGCAGCAGGCCCGACAGCACGCCCCATGACAGCGACGCGTACTGCTTGCTGCGGTGACGGGCGGTCGCGACGAGGCTCGCCATGTAACTGAACGCGACGAGCGAGAGCGCCGCGAAGGCGGTGCCGCCGAGGTCGAGCTCGAGGATCAGCCCGGCGGCGGAGAGCACGAGCGGGACGTTGATCGCGAGCGAGACGAGCAGCGTGCGCGAGGCGCCGGCGACCATCTGCACGAACGGCTGGTCGTCGAGCGAGGCCATCAGCCGCGCGACGATCACGAGGTTGAGCACGAGCACCAGCACCGCCGCGAGCGCCAATGCGAGATAGAAGCCCAGCGAGCCGTCCTGCGCTGGTCGTATCGCCTCGAACAGGGTGCCGGCGATCAGCACCGGCGCGCCGGAGCCGAAGATGTT
This sequence comes from uncultured Actinomycetes bacterium, assembly GCA_963812435.1. Lineage (GTDB taxonomy): Bacteria > Actinomycetota > Thermoleophilia > Solirubrobacterales > Solirubrobacteraceae > Conexibacter. Next base: position 373,075 of record CAWEUZ010000002.1, on the reverse strand, counting down.
CACGAGCAGCGCCTCGAAGCGGTAGCGCTCGATCGCCCAGCTCGTGAGCTCCGCGAGCAGGACGACGACGAACGCGGCCGCCGGCCCGAAGAACGCGATCGTGAGGATCGCCGCCAGAGCGGCGCCCGAGATCGTGACGCGCTGCGCCTCGGTGCGGGCGTCGAACAGGTTCGCGCCGACCGCACCGAGAGCGAGCACACCAAACAGCCAGGTGATACGGCCGGGGGCGGCAACCAACACGGCCCACGTGACGCATGCGACCACGCCCACGAGAGCCGTCCCCTTCACAAGACTGGCCTCTTTCAGCCACGCGTGTGTGGCACGCATGTCCGAAAGGTAACGGTCCTTGCGGACCATTACGAGTACGTCGAAGGAACTACTTGCCGCGCCAGAACATGCGTTTCTCCTTGGGATTTGCGCTGCTCGTGGCCTTCGTCGCGCCCGGTTTCGGGCGCAGGCCCCGCTGCCCTACGGCCGGAACTCTAGCCGTTTGATGGAGGTTTTGCACTCAAAACGGGCCCAAACCTGTGCAAATGTCACCGCAGGGCAGGTGAGGAAGGGCGGAAACGTCGACCTTTTCCCGTGATGCGCTACCTGAAGACCAGCGAAGCGGCCGCCCTGCTCAATGTCAGCCCCAATACCTTGCGCGCATGGGAGCGTCGTTTCGGCTTCCCGCGCCCGCAGCGCTCGCCTGGTCGTCACCGCCTCTACACGCACGGGGAGATCGCTGCCCTCCGCGATGCGCTGCTCGACGGGCTCTCGATCTCCTCGGCGGTCTCTCGGGCCCGCGAGGGGCTCGGCGCCGACACGAACGCGCTCGTCGGCGCGCTCAACGCCTTCGACGGCCCGCGCGCCGACAACGCGCTCGAGGGAGCCCTTGCGCTGCGCTCGCTCGACCGCACGGTGCAGGAGGTGCTGCTCAACTCGCTCGACGAGGTCGCCCGCCGCCACGGGACCGAGTCGGTGCAGTGGGCGTTCGCCGCACGCTGGGGCAACAGCTGGCTGCGCCGTGCGCAGCGGCTCGTCACGCCGGGCATGCAGTCGACCGCCACGATCGTGCTGGGCGACGCCACGCGCGACGAGCTCGACCCGGACGCCGCCTACGTCCGCGCGCTCGAGCTGCTCTCGATGCGCGCCGGCGCGCGCGTCATGGGCCTCTCGGTCCGCGGCATCGCGAACATGTCGGAGGCGCTCGCGACGCACCGGCCGGACGGCGTGATCATCGCCGGCGGCGCGCTGTCCGACGACGCCGTCGCGCGCTGGGCCTACGCCGTGCGCCTGGCGACCGGGCCGCTGCCCGTCGCGATCTACCGCCGCGGCCCCCAACGGACGCGCGTGCGCACCACAGGCGCTACAATCCTTCCAGGCACGCCAGGAGAGGCAGCCCGCCAGATGATCGAGCTTGCGAGCCATTCCGTCGCAAGCTTCACGACAAGGACGTCGCCCGCTCGGCTCGCCGCCGACGGAGCGTAGGACCAGGAAGGCACGGAGGCTTCAGGGACCATGGCTATCGATCGCTCGGCAAGCTCGGTGCTGCGGCTCGTTCCGTCCACCGCCGAGGAGGCCTGTCCCTCCCAGTGGTTCTGCGGCCATTGCGGTTCGCCGCCGCCGAACAACGAGACGCCGGCCCCGCCGGCGCGCGTGTGCGGCGAGTGCGGTCTCGGCCTGCTGCTCGAGGCGCGCGCCGACGTGGCGCCGAAGCCCGAGGATCCGTTCGTGATAGTCGACGGCTCGATGCACGTGTGCGCGATGTCGTCCGCCAGCGAGTCGCTGCTTGCGGTCGCCGAGACCGACGTCATCAACCGACCGGTCACCGAGCTGATCACCCCGGCCGACGCGGAAGCGAGCGGTCCGGAGAGCCTCGCCGGCGCGATCATGCACGCGGCCGGCGGCGAGGACGAGGTGCGCCGCCTGATGGTGCGCCCCGCCAACGTCTTCGGCGTGCGCATGCCGCTGCGCGTCGGCGCCTGCGGTCCGCCGCGCGCCGCGCTCATCGTGCTCGAGGACTAAAGGGCCTGCCCCAGCACCCCCCGGCCCGCGTCCGGCGGCGCCGGCATCGCGCCAGGCGGCGTCCTCGCCGGCTCGCGTGGCGCTGCCACGCTTCACCGGCTGCGTCCTGGCCTGGCCCGCGCCGGCATCCGCCGGTCGCACGCCGGGGTACTGAGACAGACCCTGATCTCCTCCCGCTGCACGCCGCCCTGCGCGGTGCAGCATTCGTTGCGCATGTTGCAGTGCGCGCCCTGAACGGCGATAACGACTCCTGCATGAGCGGGATCCGCACCAACGCCGCAGCCGTGATGCTCGGCGTCAGCCCCAACACCCTGCGCAGCTGGGAGCGCCGCTTCGGCTACCCGTCGCCCGAGCGCACCTCCGGCGGCCACCGCCAGTACGCGCTCGCCGAGGTGGAGGCGCTCAAGCAGGCCTTCGAAGAGACGCAGAACGTGTCGTCGGCGATCTCGATCGCGCGCCAGCGCGGCGCCGGGCCGCCGTCGTCGAACCGCCTCGGGCTCGCCCTCGCACGCTTCGACGAGGAGAAGGCAAGCCGCCTGCTCGAGGAGAGCCTCGCGATTCGCTCGCTCGAGCGCACCGTCCAGGAGGTCTTGCTGCCGGCGGTCGCCGAGCTGCAGCAGGAGGAGCCGGGCAGCCCCGAGCACGGCTTCGCCTGGCGCTTCGCGACCGACTGGCTGTCGGCGCTGCGGCGCGTCGCGCCGTCCGCCACGCGCACCGAGGGCGTGCTGCTGTTCGATGCCACCGCCTCCGGCGACCAGGCGGCGCTGCAGGTGCAGGCGCTCGAGCTGCTGCTGCGTCGCGCCGGTCTGCGCACGCTCACATTGACGGCCGCGACGGAGCCCTCGCGGCTCGGACGCGCGCTGCGCGCCCTGCAGCCGAACGCGCTCGTGCTCGGTGGCACGCGCGCCTCGCTCGACGCGATCGGCCGCCTCGTCTACGCCGTGCGCAGCGGGCGCGAGGGAATCGACGTGCTCGCCTTCGGCGGCGCGCTGCCGGACACGGGCGCGAGCACCGTTCAGCGCCTCGGCGACGAGCCGCTGGCCGCTCGCGACATGCTGCTGGAGCGCCTCGGCGCGCACGCGGCGACCGCGCCGACGCCGGTGAGCGCACCCGCCGTTCCGCACCCCGACGGCGAGATCGTCGTCGCGCGCCGGCACACCGCCGCGCTGCCCTTCTGAGCGGCGACCTAGAATCAGGCGCTCATGTCCGCGCCCCACCGTCCGGTCGACGCCCAGCAGTCCTTCCCCGCCCTCGAGCAGGCCGTGCTGGAGCGCTGGCGCGCGGACGACGTCTTCCACGAGACGGTCCGACGCCGCAAGGGCAGAGCGCCGTGGATCTTCTACGAGGGCCCGCCGACGGCGAACGGCAGACCGGGCACGCACCACGTCCTGGCGCGCATCTTCAAGGACATCTTCCCCCGCTACAAGACGATGCAGGGGCACTACGTCGAGCGCAAGGGCGGTTGGGACTGCCACGGCCTCCCGGTCGAGCTGGCGGTCGAGGAGGAGCTCGGCTTCAGAGAGAAGGACGACATCGAGCGCTACGGCATCGCGGAGTTCAACGCGAAGTGCCGTGAGTCGGTCTTCCGCTATGTCGAGGACTTCGCACGCCTGACCGAGCGGATCGGCTACTGGGTCGACATCGAGGACGCCTACCGCACGCTCGACGACTCCTACATCGAGTCGGTCTGGTGGGCGCTGCGCACGATCTGGGACAAAGGCCTGCTGTACGAGGGGCACAAGGTCGTGCCCTACTGCCCGCGCTGCGGCACCGCGCTGTCCTCGCACGAGCTGGGGCAGCCGGGCGCCTACCGAGACGTGGTCGACCCCTCGGCGTACGTGCGCCTGCCGGTGACGCGGCCGGCCGGGCCGCTGCAGACCGGCGACGAGCTGCTGGTCTGGACGACGACGCCGTGGACGCTGCCGTCGAACGCGGCGGTCGCCGTCGACCCCGACCTCACGTACGTGCGCGCGCGCACCGACGACGGGGCCGTCTTCGTGCTCGCGGAGGCGCTGATCGAGCGCGTGCTGGGCAGAGAGGGCATCGACCTGCTCGACCGCTTCGCCGGCGGCGAGATCGTGGGTGCTGCCTACGAGCCGCCGTTCGCCTTCATCCCTGGCTCGGCGTATGGCGAGAAGGGCCACACGGTGCTGCCGGCGGACTTCGTCACGGCCGAGGACGGCACCGGGCTCGTGCACACCGCGCTCGCGTTCGGCGAGGACGACTTCCGGCTCGGCGAGCAGCAGGGGATGACGGTCGTCAACCCGGTCAAGCTCGACGGCACCTACGACGAGCGGATCGGTGCCTACGCCGGCCGCGCCGTGCGCGCCGCGAACGACGACCTCGTCGAGGACCTGCGTGCGCGTGGGCGCCTGCTGCGCGCCGAGGACTACGAGCACGCCTACCCGCACTGCTGGCGCTGCGGCACCGCGCTGCTCTATTACGCGAAGCCGTCCTGGTACATCCGCACGTCGGAGATCCGCGACAGACTGCTCGCGTCCAACGAGACGGTCAACTGGCACCCGCCGCACGTCAAGCACGGGCGCTTCGGCAACTGGCTGGAGGGCAACGTCGACTGGGCGCTCTCGCGCGAGCGCTACTGGGGCACGCCGCTGCCCGTGTGGCGCTGCGAGAGCGGCCACGTCCACTGCGTCGGCTCGTTCGACGAGCTGGAGGAGCTGTCGGGCGTGCGGCTGGAGGACGCGCATCGCCCGTACGTGGACGAGGTCGGCTTCCCCTGCATCGAGTGCGGCGGGCGCATGCAGCGCGTGCCCGAGGTGATCGACGTGTGGTTCGACTCGGGCGCGATGCCGTTCGCGCAGCATCACGCGCCGCACGAGAACGCCGAGCTGTTCAGAGAGCGCTTCCCGGCCGACTACGTGTGCGAGGCGCTCGACCAGACGCGCGGCTGGTTCTACTCGCTGATCGCGATCTCGACGCTGCTCTTCGACATGAGCTCATACAAGAACGTCGTCTGCCTCGGCCTGCTGCTCGGCCCCGACGGGCAGAAGATGTCGAAGTCGAAGGGCAACGTCGTCGACCCGTGGGAGGTGTTGGACCGGTATGGAGCAGACGCCCTGCGCTGGTACTTCTTCACCTCCAAGCAGCCATGGGACGGCTACCGCTTCTCGGTCGAGACGATCGGCGAGGCGGTGCGACAGTTCCTGCTGCAGCTGTGGAACACCTACGGCTTCTACGTCCTCTACGCGAACGCCAACGGAGTCGCGCCCGCCGCGCTGCCGGACCCGGCGTCGTCGGAGCACGAGCTGGACCGCTGGGTCCTGTCGCGGCTCTCGGCGACCGTGGAGGTCGCGCGCGAGCGGATGGACGACTACGACGCGACCTCCGCCGGCCGTGCGGTGCAGGCGTTCGTCGACGACCTCTCGAACTGGTACGTGCGCCGCTCGCGGCGCCGCTTCTGGGACGGCGACGCGGCCGCGTTCGCGACGCTGCGCCACTGCCTCGTGAATGTGACGCAGCTGCTGGCGCCGTTCACGCCGTTCGTCGCCGACGAGATCTACCGCAACCTCGACCCCGACGGCGAGACGAGCGTGCACCTGTGCGACTACCCCGTCGCCGCTGCTCGCGACGAGGCGCTGGAGGACGCGATGGAGGTCGCGCGCGAGGCCGTGCAGCTCGGGCTGGCCGCGCGCGGGCACTCGAAGATCAAGCTGCGCCAGCCGCTGCACGCGGCCGTGATCGTCGCGACCGGGCGCGAGCGCGAGGCGATCGAGCGGCTCGCGGCGATCGTGCGGGAGGAGCTGAACGTGAAGGAGCTGCGCTTCGCCTCCGCTGCCGACGAGCTGGGCGAGCTGGAGGTGAAGCCGAACTACCGCGCGCTCGGGCCTCGCTTCGGCAAGCACATGCCGCTGGTCGCCGACGCGGTAGCGGGCCTCGACCCGGCGCACGTCGCCGCGGCGCTGCGCGAGGGGCGCACGGTCGGCGTGATGATCGACGGCCACGACCACGACCTCGGCGCCGACGACCTGCAGATCGCGATGCAGCCGCTGGACGGCTACCAGCTCGAGCGCGAGGGCTCGCACGCGGTCGCGCTGGAGCTCGCGCTGGACGACGAGCTGCGCCGCGAGGGCCTCGCGCGCGAGGTCGTGCACGCGGTCCAGGCGGCCCGCAAGGCGGCCGGCCTCGACGTGTCCGACCGCATCGCGCTGACGCTCGGCGGCGCCGACGAACTGCTCGCCGCTGCTCGCGAGCACGAGGGGTACGTCACGGGCGAGACGCTAACGACGGCGATCGACTACGACGCCGCCGTCAACGGCGACGCGCACGCCGTCGAGATCGAGGGCCTGCCGCTCAAGATCGCCGTCACCCCCGCCTGACCGGCGCGGGATGCCGGTCAGGCGGGCAGGGTCGCCATGTCGATCACAAAGCGGTAGCGCACGTCGCCGCGCAGCATCCGCTCGTAGGCCTCGTCGATCTGCGCGATCGCGATCGTCTCGATCTCGGAGACGATTCCGTGCTCGGCGCAGAAGTCGAGCATCTCCTGCGTCTCGGCGATGCCGCCGATGCCCGATCCCGCGACCGAGCGGCGGTTGTACATCAGCTTGCCGACCGACGGCGACGGGTGCGGCTCGGCCGGGATGCCGACGAGCACGAGCGCCCCGTCGAGCCGCAGCAGCCCCAGCAGCGCGTCGAGGTCGTGCGGCGCGGCGACCGTGTCGACGATCAGGTCGAGCGAGGCGGCATGCGCGCGCAGCGCCTCCGGATCGGTCGAGATCACGACTTCGTCGGCGCCGAGCTCGCGCGCGTCGTCAGCCTTGTCGGGCGACGTCGTCAGCAGCGTCACATGCGCGCCGAGCGCGTGCGCGAGCTTTACGCCCATGTGGCCGAGCCCGCCGAGGCCGACGATCCCCACGCGCTTGCCGGGACCGGCTCTCCAGTGGCGCAGCGGCGACCACGTCGTGATCCCGGCGCACAGCAGCGGTGCGGTCGCGGCGAGGTCGGCGTCGGGCGAGACGCGCAGCACGAAGCGCTCATCGACGACGATGCGGTTCGAGTAGCCGCCGCGCGTGCGCTCGCCCGTCTGCGGCTCGAACGAGCCGTACGTGTAGACCGTGCCGCGCTCGCAGTACTGCTCGAGGTCGGCGGTGCACGCGCCGCACTCCTTGCAGGAGTCGACCATGCAGCCGACCGCGCCGACGTCGCCGACCGCGAAGCTCGTCACGTCGGCTCCGACGGCCGTCACGCGCCCGACGATCTCGTGGCCGGGCACGACCGGGTAGCCGGGGTCGCCCCACTCGCTGCGTGCGGTGTGGAGGTCGGAGTGGCAGACGCCGCAGAAGAGGATCTCGATCTGCACGTCGCGCGCGCCGGGCTCTCGGCGCTCGAAGCGGAAGGGGGACAGCGGCGCGTCAGGCGCCGTCGCGGCGTAGCCGTGAGCGGAGGGCATGGCGGGTTCCTTCGGGTGGGTGGGTGGGTGGAGCTGGGCGGGCTGCGACGACTACGCGCGGCCGACGACGGTGAAGGCGTGGTCCCAGGCGCCGCGCGCCTTGCCGACCGCGACCCAGAGCAGGCACAGCGACTCCAGCTGCCGCGACTGCTCGATGCCGCCGACGTCCAGCGCGTCCCAGCCGAAGTCGTCGAGCGCGGCGGCGACCGTCGCCTTCGCGTCTGCGTCGTCGCCGGCGATGAACATCGGCTGCCGGCCGCCGCTGAGCTGAGGGTCGACCATCAGCGAGTTGTTCACCGTGTTGAACGCCTTCACGACGCGCGCGTCGGGGATCGTGCGCTGCACCGTCTCTCCGCCGGAGTCGGCCGGGCTGCTGACGGCGAGCGCCGCGCGGTCGCCGTCCGGGTCGAGCGGGTTGGTCGTGTCGATCACGACCTTGCCGGCGAAGTGCTGCGGGCCGGCCGTCGCGATCGCCTGCTCGACGACAGTGCCTCTGGTCGCGAGCACGACGATCTCGCCGGCCTCGGCGGCGGCGGTGAAGGAGCCGATCGCGACCCCGTCGTGCTGGGCCGCCCATGCCTGCAGGTCGTCGTTGTCCTCCGGTGCGCGCGTGCCGATCGTCACCTCGTGGCCGTGCGCGGCGAAGCCGGCCGCCAGCCGCCGGCCGACCGCTCCGCTGCCGATGACGCCTACGCGCGTCGGCTCCATGGTCGACCGCTCGCGGTCAGCCCGCGAGGGCCGGCTCGAGCTCGGCCTCGAGCTTGCGCTTCGGGTAGGCGCCGACGACCTTCTTGGCGACCGCGCCGTTCTTGAAGAGGATCAGCGTCGGGATCGAGAGGACCTCGTAGGCCATCGCCGTCTGCTGGTTGTCGTCGACGTTGAGCTTGACGATCTTCAGCGCGTCGCCCTTCTCGCCGGCGATCTCCTCCAGCACGGGAGCGACCATCCGGCACGGCCCGCACCACGGCGCCCAGAAGTCGACGAGCACGGGCGTCTCGGACTCGATCACCTCGGCCTGGAAGTTGGTGTCGCTGACCTCGCTGATGGTGCCTGCCATGGGGGCTCCTTGGACGGATTCGTCGTCTTTACTTCACAAAGTATAGCGGTCGGTGGGAACTGCGCAGATCCACCACTTCCTGCTGTAGACGGGTCGGCGTGCGGTCGCTTAGCTGCACCCCATGACCAGGCCCGCACGCCTCCAGAACTGCCGGAGCTCCAACTCCGGCCGGGGCGCAAGCCCTGAGAAAGGAGGTGGTACGAGTTCCCGAGCTCGTAGTGGTCATGCTGCTGCTCCTGATCATCCTCCGGGAGATCCGGTAGCGGCAAGGGTCGGCGCTATGCGGAGGCGCCGACCCGACCCTGAACGGCGAGAGGCCGACGATGCGGCGCCGGCCTCTCTGGAGGTGATGAGTCACCGAACTCTTACTGGTCCCAAGGAAGAATAACGCTGCGATCTCGCGGTGCAACAGCAGCTATGTGGCATGCAGCAGCGCGGCCAGCAGGTGCGGCGAGACGTAGACCTCGATCAGCGCGGCGAGCACGAGTGCGGGGATCGCGATCGCGACGGTGACGACCGTCGCGGCGAGCAGCTCGTCCCACTGTCTGCGGCGGCTCGCGATCAGCCACGCGGCGAGGGGGAGGAACAGCGCCCACAGCTCGAGCAGGGCGTGCGGCGCCAGCGCGGCGAGCAGCACACCGGGCGCGAGGCCCAGCTCGCCCGAGACGGTCGAGACCGTGCTGCCGATCACGTACGCCTGCGTCGTCAGCGAGAACAGCGTCGCGGCCGTCACGAAGGCGATCGCGGCCGGGCCGGCGAGGTCGTGGACGCGCCGCCACACGCCGCTGCGCGTGGCCGCCTCGCGCGGCAATGAGCTGCCCGCGATGTAGCCGGCGACGCAGGCGAACGCGTGCAGCGCCAGCACGAGCGCGTTGCGATGGAGGATCTGCCCGACGTCGGCGAAGCTCGGCGGCCCCGTGATCCCGATCACGGGGATCGGCGTCGGGTCGGCGGGCACGGCGAGCGCGACGAGATACACCGCCAGCAGCAGCAGCGCGGCGATCGCGAGGCTGCCGATCGACCACGCCCACAGCACCGGGCCCGGCCGCGTGTTCCAGCGCGCGAGCGTCGCGCGGGTGGGCGCGATGCCGCGCGCGATTGCGAGATCGTCGACCTGCATCGCCCGACGATGACAGACCCCGCGCCCGCCGACGGGCGGCGCTGGACGTGTGTGGACGCCTGCACGCCGCGTTGCGTCCTACGCTTCTGGACGCCGATGGCCGACCCCACGAACAGCGAGATCGCCGCCGCGCTCGAGGAGCTGGGAGACCTCTACGAGCTCGACGGCGCGATCGTGCACCGCGTCGTCGCCTACCGCAACGCGGCGAAGGCGGTCCGCGACGCGTCGACGTCGATCGCCGCGCTCGTGCGCGCCGGCCGCGTGACGGAGCTGTCCGGGATCGGCGCGACGCTGGAGACGAAGCTCGTCGCGCTGCTCGACGAGGGCGACATTCCGCAGGCGGTCGCGCTGCGCGAGAAGTTCCCCGCCGGGCTGCTGGAGATGACGCGCCTGCCCGGCCTCGGACCCAAGCGCGCCCGCCGGCTCTACGAGGAGCTGGGGGTCGACTCGCTCGCGACGCTCGCGACGGCCGCCAGACAGGGCCGCATCCAGGACCTGAAGGGCTTCGGCGTCAGAGCCGAGGCGAAGCTGCTGGAGGCGGTCGAGCGCGCTGTCGCCGACGACGAGGCCGGCGGAGGCGTCGCTTCCGGCCGCTTCGTGCTCGATCGCGCGCGCGGCGTCGGCGACCAGGTCGTCGAGGCGCTGCGCGCGCACCCCGCCGCCGTGCGCGTGGAGCTGGCCGGCTCCGCGCGGCGCTGGGCGGACTCGGTCAAGGACCTCGACGTCGTCGCCGCCTCCGAGGACCCCGAGGCGCTGATCGCCGCCTTCGCCGGGCTCGACGTGATCGAGGCGCTGACGGCGAGCGGCGAGGCCGGCGCGCGCGCCCGCACGCACAGCGGCATCGGCCTCGACCTGAAGGTCGTCGCGCCCGGCCAGTTCGGCAACCTGCTGCAGCACTTCACCGGCAACAAGCAGCACAACGTCGCGCTGCGCGAGGCGGCGGTGCGCAGAGGGCTGCACGTGTCCGAGTACGGGATCCTCGACGACGCGACCGGCGACACGCTCACGTGCGAGACCGAGCAGGAGGTCTACGCGGCGCTCGGCTACGCGTACGTCGAGCCCGAGCTGCGCGAGGGGCGCGGCGAGCTGGCGGCCGCCGCGCTCGACGGCGGCGCGGGGCTGCCGAGGCTCGTGACCGTCGAGGATCTCAAGGGCGAGCTGCACTGTCACACGACCGCCTCCGACGGCAAGGACGAGATCGAGGACATGGCGTACGCCGCGCTCGAGCTCGGCTACGAGTACCTCGCGATCACCGACCACTCCGCCACGCACGGCTTCGGCGACGAGGTCTCGCCCGAGCAGCTGGAGGCGCAGATCGAGCGGATCCACGCCGCCAACCTCGCGATCGAGGGCATCGAGCTGCTCGCCGGCAGCGAGGTGAACATCCTGCCCGACGGCTCGCTCGACTACGACGACGAGCTGCTCGCGAAGCTCGACTGGGCGATCGCCAGCGTCCACACCTCGTTCGCGATGGACGAGCGCAGAATGACCGAGCGCATCGTCGCCGCCACCGAGCACCCGTCGATCGACGCGATCGGCCATCTGACCGGCCGCAAGATCGGGACGCGCGCGCCCTACGCGGTCGACGTCGAGCGCGTGATTGAGGCGTGCGCGCGCACCGGCACGATGCTGGAGATCAACGGCAGCGTGAACCGCCGCGACCTCAACGACGTCCACGCGAGAGCGGCGGCGCAGGCCGGCGTGCCGATCCTCGTCACGACGGACTCCCACCGCGTCGCCACGCTGGCGAGCACGCGGCCGTATGGAATCGCCACCGCACGGCGCGCTTGGCTGACCGCCGAGAACGTTGCAAACACCCGTCCGTGGCAGGAGTTCGCGCGCTTGCGCAAAAGGGCACAAGGTCGATAGCTGTGCATCAACCGTGCGGTGCCTCCGGGGCCGCACGCCGACCGGAGAGGTGTCCGATGCAAGAGGCGCTCAACGAGGGCCTGAAGCAGGGCCGCAAGTGGCTGATGGTGTCCGGCTGGCTGGCGGTGATCGCCGGCATGATCGCGATCGTCGTGCCGGCGGTGGCGTCCGTGACGGTGGCGATCTTCATCGGCTGGATGCTGCTCTTCGGAGCCGTCTTCCTGCTGATCGACGCGTTCGCGGTGCGTGATGTCTGGCGGATGCTGATGCGCCTGCTGCTGGCGTTCATCGCCGGCGCAGCGGGCCTCTCGCTGCTGCTCGCGCCGCTGAGAGGGACGTACACGCTGACCGTGCTGCTCGTGCTGTGGTTCGCGGTCACCGGCGTGATGCGGATCGCCGTGGCGGTCGCCGAGCGCGGCACGCAGGGCGCCGGCTGGATGGGCGCGAACGGCGTCGTCACGCTGCTGCTGGGGATCCTGATCGGCGCGAGCCTGCCGGAATCCTCCGACTGGGCGATCGGCCTGCTCGTCGGGATCGACTTCCTCTTCTACGGCTTCGGCGCGCTCGCCGCCGCCTCCGCGCTGAAGCGCGGCGAGGTGGTCGGCGACACGCCGCCGGGGTCGATGACGACGCCGGGCGGGCCCGCGACGGCCTGAGTCGGTGCAGGTGGCGGCGTGCCCGGCCGGGGCGCGCCGTCGCCGTCGCTCAGCCGGCGAGCAGCGCCGGCAGCACGCGCTCGGAGACCGTCGCCTCGAAGGCCGCGCGGCGGAACGGTGCGAGCAGCTCGGCCGCGCGCTCGGCGTAGCCGTCCGCCGGCTCGTCGAGCGCCGTGCGCAGCGCGGACGCGAGATCGTCGTCGACGAGCCGCGCGTCGAGCTCGCGCGCGAGCGCAAGCGCCGGGTAGGGCCCGCGCGCGGGTGTGCTGACGAGCCGGCAGCCGTCGGCGAGCGCCTCGAGCTGCGCGATCCCGTAGTCCTCGTGGCGCGGCGCGGCGACGAACACCCGCGCGCGGCGCAGCAGCGTGCGGTAGGCGTCCGGAGCGAGCAGGCCGGTCCCCTCGGCGCCGTCGCCGAGCGGCCCCGCCGGCTGCCCCGCGACGAGCAGCGTCTCGCCCGGCCGGCGCGCCAGCGCCCACGCCGCGAGCATGCGCGCGAGCCCCTTCTTCTCCGCGTCGGCGGCGTAGGCGAGCGCGGCGACGTCACGGTTCGCGACAGGGGTCGCTCGCGGCGACGACGGCTCCACCGGTACCGGCAGCACGACCGCGGGCGTGACCGGCCGCCCGCTGCCGAGGGCGTGCAGGCCGCCCTCGCTCATCGGCAGCAGCAGCGGCGCGCGCGCCATCCGTCGCCGCTCGAGCGGGCGCTGCCACGGTCCGTGGCGACCCGGCCGGTTCTGCGCCGCCGGCGAGTCGAACCAGATCGCCCCGGGACGCGGGGCCAGGAGCGCGGCGGTCGTCGAGGCGTAGACCACCGCCCGCGGACGGTGCGCGGCGACGCCGGCGCGCGCCGCGGTGCCCGCCGCGCGCGCCTGCACGAGGTCCGTCAGCGCGAACGTGCGCACCGCGCGCGTGGGCGCGGCCGCCGCGACGGCGACGCTGGCGCCCGCCAGTTCGAGCGCGCTCGCGAGCACGGGCACGGCGCCGCGCCAGCCGGCCGTCGTCGGCAGCCCGACGAGGAGCACGTCCACGCGGCGGGTCATCGAGCGACCCTCGCGCTCACGCCCGCCCGCGCGGCGCCGTCGCCGGCTCCGCGTCCTCGAACTGCCACGCGCTCGCCTTGAAGCCCGGCGTGCGCAGCAGCTGGATCGGCTTCAGCGGCGACGTGCGCTCGACGTAGTAGCGCACGCCGTCGCGCTCCTCGATCGCGGTCACGGCGGCGTCCTGGCGGCGCCACGAGAGCGCCCAGATGAGCGCGAAGCCGGTCGCGATCGCGGCGACCTGCGGGAGCAGCAGCGCGAGCCCGCCTGCCGCGACCGTGCATAGCAACAGCGGCCACAGGCGATTGAGCAGGATGCGGCTCGGATGCACCTCAGGCAGCCCCTTGGTCGATCTGGCGGCGGCGAGCAGGCGCGCCACCGGCGGCGAGGTCTCCGCGCGGCGGCCGAGGGTCGCCCCGACCAGCGCCGCAATCAGCCACCAGCCCGCGGCGAACGGAACCAGCAGCGGGTCGTCGCGCGAGCCGGCGGCGACGACGGTGATCGCCGCCAGCAGCGTCGCGGCTGCTGCGCTCGTCATGACCGTCGCCTTGAGGAAGTCGGTGAAGCGCATCCGGCGTCAGCCGTCGTCGGTCGCGAGCAGCGCCTCGAGCAGCGCCCGCACGCCTTCGGTGCCGTCGACGACGAGGTCGGCTTCCTGGGCCAGCTCGGACGGTCCCTCCTCCGACCCGACGCAGACGCGCAGCGCATGTCTCAGGCGGCCGTCCGCGAGCAGCTCGCCGAGGCCGTGGAAGGCGTCGACGTCGGTCGCGTCGTCGCCGACGTAGACGGCGGCGTCGAGGTCCATGTCGGACAGGAACGCGACGATCCCGGCACCCTTGTCCATCCGCACCGGAGGGCGCACCTCGAGCACCTTGCGGCCCCAGTGGGTCCGCAGGCCGGTCTGCTCGGCGCGCGCTGCGGTCGCGTCGATCGCGGCGCGCGCGGCGTCTTCGTCGGGCGCGCCGCGCCAGTGGAACGCGACGATCGAGCCCTTGTCCTCGATCCGCACGCGCAGGCGGCGCAGCTCGGGCGTGTCGGCCTCGCGTCCGAACGCCTGGATGCGGCGGCTCCAGTCGCGCACCGCCGGGTCGAGCGTCGGCTCGGTCCCGCCGGCGCGCAGCAGCTCGGTGCCGTGGCTGCCGATGTAGGAGATCGTCCCGATCGAGACGATGCGGCGCGCGTCGGAGGCGCGCCGCCCGCTCACGCATGCGACGACTGCGTAACGGCGGGCGATCTCGATCAGCAGGCCGCGCGTCGACTCGGGCACGTGCGCCTCCTCGGCGTAGCGCACGATCGGCGCGAGCGTGCCGTCGACGTCGAGCAGGACCGCGCTCCGACTCGGGTCGGATCGCAGCGGGCTCAGCGCGTCGGCGAGTCGGGCATCCGAGGCGCCCGCCGTGGGTCGGGCGGGAGTCACCCCCGCAGTATTGCGCGCCGCGGCCTCGGGCTACAGCGCGAGCGCTCCCAGGACCTCCTCCCACCAGGCCCGCTCGGCGTCGCCGCTCGCCGCGCGGGCGCGGCGGCGGACCCACTCGCTCAGCAGCTGCTGGCGGCCGAGCGCGAGCACCGGGCCGGTGACCGCGAGGTAGCCGTCCTCGAGCAGCACCAGCGCGCCCGGCACGTCTCGGCGCGTGCGCAGGCGGTCGACGACGGCGCGGCCGGCGACGCGCTCGGGGCGTCCGGGATCGCCGTCTTCGCCGCTCCAGCCGCGCACGTGGAAGACGGGGGCGTGGCCCTCGGGGATGCGCGCTCTGCGCGGCGGCGGGCCGACCGGGCCCTCGCGCCAGCGCTCCAGCAGTCTGTGCATCCTGCTCATCTCTTCGTGGCGGATCAGCACGTGCAGGCGGTCTCCCGCCTCGATCCGCGTCGAGCCGCGCGGCGGGATCGCCTGCCCGTTGCGCACGATCACGTTGACGATCGCGGCGCGCGGCAGGCCGAGGTCGCGGATGCGGTGGCCGACGAGCGCGTCACCGGGCGCGGCCTCGACTTCGATCGCGTCGGCGCCGAGCTGGCGGATCGTGCCGGTCTCCGTCAGCCCGCTCGTCGCGAGCGCACGGTCGGTCGTCGTCGCCCCCAGCCAGCGTGCCACCGGCTCGATCGTCGCGCCCTGCAGGACCGTCGACAGCAGCACCGCGAAGAAGACGATGTTGAAGAACTCGCGGCTGTCGTGGATCCCCGCGATCACCGGGAAGGTCGCGAGCACGACCGGCACCGCCCCGCGCAGCCCCGCCCAACCGAGCACGGTGCGGTCGGCGACGCCGAACGGGCCGATCGTCGCGACGAACGCCGCCACCGGGCGCGCCACCAGCGCCAGCACCAGCGCCAGCACGGTCCCCTCCAATGCCACGTCGGGGAAGCTGCTGGGGAAGACGAGCAGGCCGAGCACGAGGAACATCGCCAGCTGGGCGATCCACGCCATCCCCTGGTGGAACGAGGTGATCGTCCCGCGCGCCGGGATCGTCGCGCTGCCGAGCGCGAGCCCGGCCAGGTACACGCTCAGGAAGCCTGAGCCGTGGAGCGTGTCGGCCGCGCCGAACGCGAGCGCCGCGGTCGCGATCGAGGCGACCGGGTACAGGCCCGGGGTCGCGAGCTGCACGCGCTTGAATGCCCAGATGGCCGCGGCGCCGACCGCCGCGCCGATGCCGACGCCGATCGCCACCTCTCTCACGAACAGCCACAGCATGTCGGTGACGCCGTAGCCGGGCTTCTCGATCCAGTCGATGAAGCCGACCACCAGCAGCACCGCGACCGGGTCGTTCATGCCGGCCTCGCCCTCCAGCGTGCGGGCCAGGTCGCGCTTGAGCGAGGAGCCGCGCAGCATCGCGAAGATCGCGGCGCCGTCGGTCGAGGACACGATCGCCCCCACCAGCAGGCCCTCCAACAGCGTGAAGTCGAACAGCCACGTGGCGGCGAGCCCGCAGATCGCCGCGGTGATCAGCGTCCCGAGAAGCGCGAGGCTGATCACCGGCTTGAGCACCGGCCGGATCTCGCCGAAGCCGGCGTTGAGCCCGCCCTCGAAGAGGATCAGGGCGAGCGCGACGATCCCGACGTCGCGCGCAAGCTTGTAGTTGTTGAAGTCGACCCAGCCGAGCCCGTCGGTGCCGACGGCCATGCCGACGCCGAGGAACAGCACGAGGCTCGGCAGCCGCAGGCGGCCGGCCAGCAGCGAGGCCGCGAGTCCGGCCGTCAGCAGCGCGCCCGCGACGAGGACGATCTGACCGTCCGCCATGGCGGAACCATGCCAGGCGGGGCCGCGGAGCGGAGCGCGCCTAGCTGCCGGCGGGCCCGTCGAGCGCGTCGAGCACGCGTTCTACGGCGACGTGCAGGTCGACGCTGCACAGCTCGACGTCCGGCGAGCGCGGCGGCTCGTACGGATCGTCGACGCCGGTGAAGCCCTGGAGCTGGCCGGCCTTGGCGCGCGCGTAGAGGCCCTTCGGGTCGCGCTCCTGGCACACCGCGATCGGCGTGTTGACGTACACCTCGATGAAGCGCAGCCCGTCGCGCTCGTGCAGGTCGCGCGCGAACAGGCGCGCGGCGGCGTACGGCGAGACGACGGACACGAGCGCCACGAGGCCGGCGTCCGCGAACAGCCGCGCCACCTCGGCGGTGCGACGGACGTTGCGGTCGCGGTCGGCCGCCGTGAAGCCGAGATCGCCGCAGACGCCGTGGCGCAGGTTGTCGCCGTCGAGGCGGTAGGCGCAGCGGCCGGTGCGCACGAGCTCGGCCTCGACCGCCGCAGCCACGGTCGACTTGCCGGACGCCGGCAGGCCCGTGAACCACACGGTCGCCCCCCGCTGTCCGATCGACTCCCACCGCTGCGTACGCTCGACGACCCCCTCGTGCCAGGTCACGTTCGCGCTTGTCGTCATCGCACGATGCTCCCATAAGCGGTGGCGCGAGGGTCGCGACGAGACGCCGCACAGGCGTGGCGGCGCGCAGGTGCCCGATATCCTCGCGCGCCATGAGCCTCCCCACATACGAGCTGCAATCCCACTCGCTGCACTCCGACGGCGCGCTGCCGGCGGCCGAGGTCGTCGCGAACGCGGCGGCCGCCGGCGTCGAGCTGCTGGCGCTGTCGGACCACGACACCGTCGACGGCGTCGACGAGGCGATCGCCGCCGGCGCCGAGCACGGCGTCGAGATCCTCCCCGCGACCGAGATCTCGGCCGTCTTCGGCCGCTACGAGGACCTGCACGTCCTCGGCTACGGGATCGACCACCACGACCCCGTGCTGGCGGAGCGGCTGCTCGCCGCGCGCGCCGACCGCGAGCTGCGCGCCGATCGCATGGCGGCGAAGCTGGAGGAGCTGGGCTGGCAGGTCGACGACACCGTGCTCGCGACGCGCCGCGCGGCTGGCAAGCCGATCGGGCGCCCGCACCTCACGCAGGCGGTCCTCGACCACCCCGCGAACGCCGACAGACTCGCCGCGGAGGGCTACGACGACGTCTCCGCGTTCCTGCCGGACTTCCTGATCCCCGGCAAGCCCGCGTACCTGGCGCGCACGCACCCGACCGTGATCGAGGCGATCGGCTGGATCCACGACGCCGGCGGCGTCGCGATCTGGGCGCATCCCTTCTGGGACCTCGACGCGGACGCCGAGGTGCTGGAGGCGATCGACCTGTTCCGCGAGCACGGGCTCGACGGCGTCGAGTGCTTCTACGTCACCCACTCGTCCGAGCAGACGCACCTGCTGGCCGAGCGCTGTGACGAGCTCGGGCTCCTGAAGACGGGCTCGTCCGACTACCACGGGCCGCAGCACCGCCTCTTCTCGCGCTTCGGCGCGTTCGACGCGCACGGCCACGCGGCCGACCTCGACGCGCTGCGCAAGCCGGCCGCGCGCGAGGCCTGAACGACTCCGGGCGGGCTCCGTCACTCGGAGCTCCGCCCGTCCCAGTCTCCACCGCCGGCGTCGCCGTTCCCGCCGCGCCCGTCAGCGACCTGCTCGCGCAGCTCGCGCAATGCGTCCTCGAGCTCGGCGATGCGCGTCGTGACGGAGGTGCCGCCGCTGCTGGGGATCGCCCCGATCAGCGGTGAGGTCCCCGGAGCGGGGGGAGCTGCGCCCGGCGGCCCGGCGCCGCTCGCCGGCGCGACCGTCGCGCCGGCGCCCGCGAGCGCAGGCTCGCCGCCCGCGGCGGCCGCCGCCGCCGCTCTCGCCGCCGCCATCGCTCTCATCGCGATCGCCCGCACCTCCTCGGGGGTGCGCGTCAGTCTCCGCGCGAACGGCATCGCGAGCAGCATCAGCAGGGCGGCGCCGCGGAACGCCCAGGCGATGCCGTCGCGGGCGATGCCGGCGCTCTCGCGTCGCAGCCAGCGGTCGAAGCCGACCGGCGCGGTCTCCTCGCGCGGGATCGCGCCGGCGAACTCCGCGAGGTTCTTGCCGACCAGCCCGACCGCGAGCGGGTTCGGGATCGCCCAGACGTACGCCTTGTCCTCGATCGGGTCGATCTTGGCGTCGAGGTACCAGCCGCTCGTCGTCGTGAACACGGCGATCAGCACCGCGATGCCGAAGGCGGCGCCGATCTGGCGCGAGGTGTTGATGACGCCGGAGGCGACGCCCAGCTCGGGTCCGATCGCGGCGCCCATCCCGCCGACGTTGATCGCCGGGAAGGCGGTGCCGACGCCGAGCCCGAAGAGGATGATCCCGGGCAGCACGACGAGGTAGTCGAGCTGGCTCTCGTAGGTCGAGGGCAGGAACGAGAACCACACCATCCCCAGCGCCATCGACAGCAGCGCCGGCATCGCCAGCCGGTAGGGCGCGAGGTGGTCGGCGCCCTTGCCGACGATCGGCCACATGATCATGCCGCAGGCGCCGATCGGCAGCAGCGCGAGCGCCGCCTCCAGCTGCGAGTAGCCCCACAGGTTGACGAGCGTGATCGAGAGCAGGAAGAGCGCGCCGAGCGCGCCCGCGCCGAGCAGGAACATCGCCATGTTCGCGCTCAGGAACTGGCTGTTTCTCTGCAGCGCGCGCGGGATCATCGCGACTCTCGAGTAGCGCTGCCACAGCACGAAGCCGATCGCCAGGACGATCGAGATCTGCAGGAAGAACAGCACCGCGGCGTCATCCCAGCCGCGCGTGTTCGCCTCGATCAGCCCGTAGATGAAGAGCCCGACGGATGCCGTCAGCAGGACCGTGCCGAGCCAGTCGACGCGGCGCCCGGCCGTCAGGTCATACGTCTGCGGCCACCAGCGGAGCGCGAGCAGGACTCCGACGATGCCGAGCGGCACGTTGATGATGAAGATCCACTCCCAGCTCGCGAGCTCCACGAGCACGCCGCCGAGCACCGGCCCGAGGCCGGAGGCGGCGAGCGCGATCACCGCGATCAGCGCAAGGCCGCGGCCGCGCATCGCCGGCGGGAAGACGAGCGCCGTGATCGCGAAGCCGAGCGGCGCCATCAGGCCCGCGCCGATGCCCTGCAGCGCGCGGAAGCCGATCAGCCAGCCGATGTCCCACGACGCGGCGCACAGCGCCGAGCCGATCGTGAAGATCGTCAGGCCGAGGATGAAGAAGGTCTTGCGCCCGAACTGGTCGGCGAGGCGCCCGGCCGTGATCAGCAGCACGGCGAAGGAGATGTTGTAGGCGTTCGCGACCCACGAGACGGTCGTCAGGCTGGTCTCGAAGTCGTGCTCCAGCTCGGGGATCGTGATGTTGACGATCGACACGTCCATCAAGGACATGAACCAGCCGATCATCATCACGCCGAAGATTCTGTTGCGGTGCGCGTAGAGCCACTCCGCCGGCGGGTTTCTGCGCTCCTTCGGCGGCTTCGCGGCTCTGCGCGGGCGGGCGGCGTCGACGGCGGCCATCGTCACCCTCCCTGCGCCACGCCGAGGCGCTGGGCGTCCTGCTCGTCCTGGTCGAGCGTGCCGTCGCCGGCGACCGATGTCTTCTCGGTCGGCTTGTTCGGGCGCACCGCGGAGGTCGCGTCGAACTCCGGCAGCGTGCCGCCGGCCGTCCAGATCGCGTACTCCTTGAGGCCCTGCAGCACGGTCGGGGCGGTCACGGTCTTGTTCTCGATGTCGTCGGGCTCGTCCTCGTCGTCGAGGTGGTAGAGCCGCCAGCGGTCCTCGTCGCTGCGACCGATCAGCAGCCACTCTCTGTCGCCGGTCACGACGTGCGTGTCGACGCCGCTCGTGAAGTACGGCCGGCCGGGCAGGTCGTCGTCGTCGAACAAGGTCGTGAGATCCTCGCCCTGCATCTTCCCGGGGATCGTGATGCCGAGATAGGACAGGATGGTCGTCGGGATGTCGTGCGTCGAGGCGTACCACGAGCTCTGGTCACCGGCCCAGCGGCGCTTGGGGTCGCGGACCAGCAGCGGCGCCTGGTAGGCGCGCCGGTGCCACATGCCGGCGGGGTGCCCGAAGACGCCCTGCTCGCCGAGCCCGATGCCGCCGTCGCTGGCGAAGATGACGACCGTGTTGTCCGCCAGGCCGGCCTCGTCGAGCTTGTGCAGGAAGCGCCCGACGGCGTCGTCCACCAGCCGCACCTCGTTCGCGTAGCGCTCGCGCACGGTGTCGGCGAGCCCGTCGCCTCTCACCTTCACGGTGTCCTGGTAGCTGTAGTAGTCCGCCTGGTTGGAGGAGAACTCGTGCACGGGCCCGTCGCCGAGCACCCACTGGCGCGGCATCTCGAACGCGTCGACCGGGTCGAACGCGTCGAGCCCGAGGAAGAACGGCTGCTTTCTCTTCAGCTCGTCGATCAGCTCCATGCCCTGCTCCAGCACCGGCGTCGTCGGCTCGCGCCGCGCCGTCGGCTTGTCGGTGCGCAGCGGCAGGAAGTACGCGCGCTCGGTGCTGGTGTGGCCGGCGGAGCGCGGCAGCGTCTGCGTACGCCGCACGAAGTCGAAGCGCGGGCCGACGAGCAGCGGGTTGTCGGTCACGTAGACGGTCTCGACGCCGTGCGCCTTCGTCAGCTCCGGCATCAGCGGCTGGTAGTCCCAGATCTTGTGCCAGCCCGGGATCGGCGGCACGCCCGCCGTCGCTCTCCAGTCGCGGAACGGGTAGGAGCGCATCCCGGTCAGGATCGCGCGGCGCGCGGGGATCGCCGGCAGGCCCTCGGGCACGAAGTATCTGAAACGCAGCGAGTCGTCCCGGAGCGCGTCGAGGTTCGGCGTGTGGGCTGAGTTCTCGAAGACGTCGTCGTAGGCCTTCAGCGCGTCGGCTCGGATGCGGTCGGCCATGATCAGCACGACGTTCGGGCGCTCGCGCTCCCGGTCGCCCTCCTCGCCGTCGCTCGCGCGCGCCAGCGCCGGCAGGCCGGCGAGCGCGGCCAGGCCGGCGGCTCCGCCGCCGCTGCGCAGCAGCGCGCGGCGCGTCAGGTGGCGGGGGGCGGGTGGGCGGGATCGGTTCTCGCGCGGACTCATCCGCCCACCACGCCGATGTGCTTCTTGAACTCCGGAAGCGTGCCGCCGGCCTCCTCGTTCAGCACCGCCCACAGCTTGTCGGTG
Organism: uncultured Actinomycetes bacterium; assembly: GCA_963812435.1. GTDB lineage: Bacteria > Actinomycetota > Thermoleophilia > Solirubrobacterales > Solirubrobacteraceae > Conexibacter. The sequence continues at coordinate 351,473 of CAWEUZ010000002.1, read as the reverse complement.
ACGTCCGTGTTGTCGGCTGCCACGTCGTTGTCGGCGCCGGGGTCCACGCGCAGGTCGTACAGCTCGCGTCTCGTGCCCTCGGTGTTGGAGATCATCACCCAGTCGCGATCGCCGCAGATCCAGGTCTCCTGATAGCAGGAGGTGTAGTAGGGGCGTGCGGTCGGCTGCTTGTCGTCGAACAGCTGCGTGAGGTCCTCGCCGCTCATCTGCCCCGGCGCGCGCACGCCGAAGTAGGACAGGATCGTGCGCGCGACGTCGTACGAGGAGGCGAAGTACTCGTTTCTCGTGCCCGCGAGGCGGCCCGACGGGTCCTTGATCATGTACGGCACGTGGTGGATCTCGGGGTACGGGCGCGGCGTCGACTTGCCGATGATCCCGTGCTCGCCGAGCGTGACGCCGTGGTCGGAGAGGTAGTAGACGACGGTGTTGTCGGCGAGGCCGAGGTCGTCGAGCTTGTTGAGCAGCTTCCCGATCCAGACGTCCGAGTAGGACAGCTCGGCGGCGTACAGGTCGCGCACGAGCTCGAGCGTCTCGGGGTCGATGTCGACGCTCTCGAGCGTCGAGGCGGGCGTCAGGAACGGCTGGATCGGCAGGATCCCTCTCGTCTTCTGGATGCCGAGCTTTCTGCCTCTCTCCTCGATGTTCACGTACACCGGCGGCGCGTCGAACGGCTCGTGCGGGTCGAACGAGTCGACGCCGAGGAAGAACGGCTGCTTGTCCTTCAGCTCGTCGAGGGCGTCCATGCCGCCGCGCATGACGCGCGCGGCGGAGTAGTTGCGCTCGCCGACGCGGTAGAGGCTGTTCCAGCCGACGTGGCCCTCGAGGCGGTCGACCTCGAGCGTGTTGGAGAGCGCCGGCAGCAGGTACTTCTCGATCGCGCTGCGCGGCGCCGGGCGGTTGAAGGGCGTGTTGAGCGCGCGGTAGGCGCCCTGCGAGAAGTCGGGTCTCGCGATGTCGAGCGTGCGGCGGAAGTCGATGTAGCGGGGGCCGACGAGGAACGGGTTGTCGGTCACGTACGCGGTCTCGACGCCGGCCTGCCCGAGCACCTCGGTGAGCAGCGGCTGGTGCGGCAGGATGCTGGTCCAGCCGACCTCGGCCGGCAGCGGCGGCGAGAGGACCCAGTCGCGGCAGGGGAAGCCGCGCATGCCGCTGAGGATCTCGCGGCGCGTGAGGCCGGTCGGCATCGCGCCCGAGACGGAGTACTCGAACAGCGTCCCGCTCTTCGCGAGCGCGTCCAGGTTCGCCGTTCTCGCGCGCGTTCTCGGGTTGTACGCCCCGATGTAGTCCGCGCGCGTCGAGTCGGTCACGATCAGCAGCACGTTGGGGGCGTCCTTCGCCTTCCCGACCGTCGTCTCGTACTCGTTGCCGCAGGCGCTCAGCCCGAGCGCGGCCGCGCCCGCCGCACCGGTCTGCAAGGCGCGACGTCGTGTGAAGCGTGGTCCTCGGGCCATCGTGCTCCTTGTTCCTGGCGCGTCAGGTTGCGTCGTGTCGGGCGATCGGGGGGACGCCGCGACGGCTCCGGACCCTACCGGCACTCGCAACACGACGCGCTCGCCGGAGTTGCGGCGCCTCGGCGCCGAGCTCCGCTACTTCACCAGGGCGCTCGTGTTTGAATGGCGCCATCCGCGTGCCCTCGCTCCCCACCCTGTTCCGCCTGCTCGTCGTGCTGATCGGGGTCGGCACGCTCGTCGCAATGGCGCTGCTGTGGTCGGGCCACGCGCCGCGCCGCTTCCAGTCGGTCGTGACGCCGACCGACCGCGCGACGGTGATCGGGATCATCGACCGGCCCTGCGGCGCGACCGTCTCGGAGAGCTGCAGACGCGTCAGAATTCACCTCGACAGCGGCGACTCGCGCGGCACCACCGGGATCATCCAGTGGAACGCGAACGGCGACGACCCGCCGGTGCACCTCGGCGACAAGATCCGCGTCGTCTCGTCGCCGCCGGTGCCGGGCTACGACGAGGAGAACGTCGCCTTCTACACGCTCGTCGACTACCAGCGCGGCGGCGCATTGGTCGCGCTGTTCCTCGTCTTCGCGCTGCTCGTGATCGCTCTCTCGCGCTGGCGCGGCCTGCTGTCGCTCGTCGGCCTCGGCCTCAGCCTCGTGGTGATCCTGATGTTCATCGTGCCGGGCATCCTCAACGGCGAGCCGCCCGTCCTGATGGCGGTCGTCGGCTCGCTCGCGGTGATGTTCGTGACCGTGCTGCTCGCGCACGGGGCCGGGCCGAAGTCGATCGCCGCGCTGCTCGGCACGACGGCGACGCTGCTGCTGACGGCCCTGCTCGCCGTCTTCTTCACGCACCTCTCGCGCCTCACCGGCCTCGCGGGCGACGAGGCGTTCGCGCTGCGGCTCGCGGACCCGGGCGTGTCGCTCCAGGGCCTGCTGATCGCGGGCATGATCGTCGCCGCGCTGGGGGTGCTCGACGACGTGACGGTCAGCCAGTCCTCGATCGTGCTCGGGCTGCGAGCGGTGAACCCGGATCTCGGCCACCGCGAGCTGTTCGCGCGCGCGATGCACGTCGGCCGCGACCACGTGAGCGCGACCGTCAACACGCTCGTGCTCGCCTACGCCGGCTCGTCATTGCCTGTCCTGCTGATCTTCGCCTCGGGCGCGCTGCCGCTGGGGCAGGCGGTGAACCTGGAGCTCGTCTCCGAGCAGGTCGTGGCGACGCTCGTGGGCTCGATCGGGCTGATCGTCGCGGTGCCGGCGACGACGCTGCTCGCCGTGCTGCTCGCGATGCGCCTCCCGCGCGACCAGCTCGAGGGCGCGGCCGCGCACGGCCATCCGCACTAGTTCACTTCGGCGCCGCTGAAGTACGGCAGGCGTCTCGCGCCGGAGGAGTGCAGCACGCGCTTGTAGATCATGCTGAGGACCTTCGGATGGTCTCTCGCGACGCTCGTCGTCTCGCCCGGGTCGCTGCCGAGGTCGAACAGCTCGCGGCCGCTGTTGTTGCCGTCGGCGATGAGGGCCCAGTGGTCGTCGCGGTAGTACCAGTGGTTCGCGTAGCCGCCGAAGCAGAAGTTGCGTCTGAGGCGCGGTCTTCCCCCGCTCAGCAGCGGCGAGACGTCGACGCCGTTCATCACGTCAGGCGTCGGCACGCCGGTCATCCTCAGCAGCGTCGGTCCGACGTCGTGCGGCGAGACGAAGTAGGGCGTCGTCTGCCCCGCCATCCGTCCGCCCGGGTCGCGCAGCATGAACGGCACCTGGATCAGCTCGGGGTGCAGCTCGAGCGCCGGCTTGCCGGTCCAGCCGCGGTCGCCGAGCATGATCCCGTGGTCGCTGAGGAAGACGACGATCGTCTCCTGCGCGAGGCCGCTCGCGTAGAAGCGATCGAGGAAGTGGTGCAGCCACGTGTCGGCGAGCGTGACGGAGGCGCCGTAGACGGTCGGCAGCCGCTTCACGGCGTCGGGCGCCATGTAGTCCGCGTGCGCGTACTGGACGTTGCCCGGCCAGCTGCCCTCGTAGTGGCGACCGCCGTAGAGGTCGAGGTACTTCTGCGGCGGCGTCCACGGCTCGTGCGGGTCGAACGAGTCGACGACGAGCGCGAACGGCTTGTGCTTCATCGCTTCGACGAGGTTGTCGATCCCGCGCTCGAACACGCGCGCCGCGCACGAGTCGCGCTCGTCGCGCGCATGCACGACGTTCGCGAGGTGCTGACGCATGCCGGTCAGGTAGCGCTCGCTGCGCATCCCTCTCGGCAGCCAGTGCAGCACCTCGCGCTCCGACACGTGCTTGGCCGAGTGCAGCGCGCCGACCTGGCCGCCGATCTTGTGGAATCTGCTGAGCGTGTGGCGGAAGCCGGCCCACTCGGGCGCGAACGCGAGGAACGGGTTGTCGGTCACGTAGCTCGTCCAGTAGCCGTGGCGGCGCAGCGTCCTGAGCCACGTCGTCGCGTCGTCGCTGAGGCCGCTCCAGCCGGGCGAGCCGGGCAGGTTGCGCGTCGGGCGCCAGTCGTGCCAGGGGTAGACGCGCCGGCCCATCATCAGCGAGCGGCGTGCCGGCACGGTCGGCATCGCCTCGGGGAAGGCGCGCGTGAAGCGCAGCGACTCCTTCGCGAGCGCGTCGATCGCGGGCGTTCTGATCCAGGTGTTGCCGTACGCCCCGACGTAGTCGTGGCGCAGCGAGTCGACCACGATCACGAGCACGTTCGGACCGTGCTGGGCCGCACGCGTGCGGGCTGCGAGCGCCTCCGCCCCCGGCCGCCACACGGTGCTGGCGGCGGCGCCGGCACCTGCGACGCGCAGGAAGGTCCGTCGATCGATTCGATCCTGCACGCGGACCTGCCTTCCGTGTCGCCTGCGTCTCCCGGCCTCCGAAACGCCCCGCGAGGCCGAAAGGTGCGCCGTGCGACAGGATTCTGTGGCGATGCGCGGACACCTGCCTGACTTCGACGTCCGCGAGACGGCGGCGATCTTCGCCGGCGGGATGCTGGGGGCGCTCGCGCGCGTGGGCCTGGCGCAGGGCTTCCCGCACGCCGCCGGGGCCTGGCCGTGGCCGACCTTCGCCGTGAACCTGGTCGGCGCCTGCCTGCTCGGCTGGACGGTCGCGCGGCTGCCGTCGACGAGCTACGGCCGGCCGTTCGTCGGGATCGGCGTGTGCGGCGCGCTGACGACGTTCTCGACGTTCCAGCTGGAGCTGCTGCGGATGCTCGACGGCGGGCGTTGGACGCTCGCGCTCGCGTACGCCGCCGTCTCGCTGGCCGGCGGCCTCGTCGCCGTGCGGCTCGGCCTGCGCCTCGGGCGCACCGGCGAGGCGATGCGGGCGTGAGCGCGGCGGCGCTGTGGATCGGCGTCGGCCTGCTCGGCGGCCTCGGCGCGGTCGCGCGCTTCGCGGTCGCCGCCGCGGTCGCGCGGCGCACTGCGCACTGGTTCCCCTACGGGACGCTCGCGGTGAACCTGTCCGGCAGCGCGCTGCTCGGACTCGTCACCGGCCTCGCGCTGCACGGGGACGCGCTGACGCTCGTGGGCGGCGGCCTGCTCGGCTCCTACACGACCTTCTCGACCTGGATGCTCGACGGCGAGCGGCTGGCCGAGAGCGCGCGCGGCCGCGCGCTCGTTATGAACCTGCTCGGCAGCCTCGCGCTCGGGCTGGCCGCCGTGACGCTCGGACGCGTGCTCGGCCGGGCGTTCTGACGTCGGGCCTACGCCGCGGCCGTGTCCCGGCGCGCGGCGGCGTCCCACTCCTCGTCGCTGACGCCCTCGTCGCGCTGGGGCGCCTCGGCGACCTTCGAGAGCGTCACCGGCTGACGCGAGGCGAGCTTCACGCCGCCCGCCTCGTCGGCGAGCACGCCCTCGCGCTTCAGCTTCGAGACGGTCGTCGCGACGGTCGGCTTCGCGATCTTCGTGACGGAGGCGATCTCGGCGACGGACACGCCGGGGCGCTCCTCGACGATCGCGAGGATCGCCGTCTGGTTCGGGCCGCGCGGCGCGCGGTCGTCGGCGTCGTCCGCTCCGTTCGCGCTCGCCTGCGCGGCGGGTGCGGCCGACGCGCCGTTCGTTCGCTCCGGCCGGGCGCCGTTGCGCGGCGGCAGCGACGCGCGCACCGCCGCTCGCCGTCGGGCCGCGCTCTCCGCCTCGGCCTCGGCCAGCAGCGCCTCCTTCGCTGCCACCAGCCGCTCCGCTTCCGCCACGATCGGCCGCAGCTCGGCGAGGCGTGCCTCGATCTCACGCTTCAAGCGGGGGAGCAGCAGCTCATGCATCGGGGGACCTCCGGCGGCAATCGAGGGACGAGAGGGAGCCATCGATGTTAACCAACCCCTCGTCTTGGCTCGGCAAACCCCTCGACGCGCTCAGGCGTCCGCGCCCGGAACGAGCGAGCGCACGTCGCGGGCGAGGCCGTCGACGTCGAAGGGCGAACCGGCCGCGACCTTCGCGGCGAGCCGCCCGCGTGCGTCCACGACCCACACGACGGCGGTGTGCGCGCTCTCGGGATCGCCGGGGATCTGGGGCGCGGCGTACCACGCTCTCCAGACCGGAGCGAGCTCGCGCTCGGAGCCGATCAGGTAGTGGAACTGCTGCGGCTCGCGCTGGCGGCGCAGCCACTCGCGCACCGCCGCGGGCGTGTCGCCGCGGGGGTCGACGCTGACCGCCACCACGCCCACGCGCTGCGCGTCGGCGCCGAGCTGCTGCAGCGTGTCGCGCAGCTGCGCGCCGATCAGCGGACAGACGTCGGGGCAGTTCGCGTACAGGAAGGTGACGAGGTACGGCCTGCCGGCGAGCGAGCGCGTGTCGAACCTGCCGCCGCGTGCGTCGGCGAGCTCGATCGCGGGCGCCGCTCTGCCGGCGAGGCCGGGAGGCAGCGCCTCCGCGACCGCGAAGCGACCGCGATCCGCGGTCCCGGCTCCGCCGCCCGCACTGCCGCAGCCGGCGAGCAGCGAGCAGGCGGCCGCGAGCGCGAGCAGGACCGGCAGCGCTCCCGTCGCCGTCGAGCGGCGCTCAGACAGGTTCGCCCTCCGGGTCCCCCACCGGGGCGTAGGGCTCCACGCCGTCGCCGAGGTCCTCGTCGCCGGGCGCTCGCAGCGCGCGGATCGTCGACAGGATCGCGAGCAGCGTCATGACGATCGCGCTGCCGACGCACCACTGGCAGATCGCGTGGATCTGGAACAGCTCCAGCGACGTCAGGTACACGCTGAAGGCGAAGCCGCCGATCGCCATCCCCGCGGTCGCGAGCCGCGCCAGCTCGCCCCGCACGAACAGCGAGGCGAGGATCGCGAGATATCCGACCAAGCCGATGAGGGGGACCGGCACGCCGCCGACCTTGGCGTATCTCGACGACTGCACCTTCTCGCACCCCTCGTTGAGCGCGCAGATCGGGCTCAGGCCCTTGTAGTGCACGTACGTCAGGTACGACGCGATCCCGACGCCGACGAGCGTCAGGACGATCAGGGTGCGGTGCAGCGTGCGGTCCCCCATCGGGCGCTAGTTGCCGCTCGTCGTCGCCAGGAGTCTGTCGATCGCCGGGGTGAAGCCGCTCGGGTCGAGCGACTTGACGTCGAGCGCCTCGAGTCTTCCGCCGGTCGGACCGAGCAGGAACGAGGGCGTGCCGGTGAAGCCGTTCGACTGCCACTCGGTCTGCGCCTCGTTCATCGCTCTCTGGACCTCGGGCAGGTCGCGGTCTCTCAACGCTCTCGCGACGTCGAGGCCTCTGACCGCGCTGCCGACCTTTCTCAGGAAGTCGTCGGTCACGTAGCCCGAGTTCTCCTCGCCCTGGTTGGCATAGAAGATGTCGATGTAGGGCCACAGCTTGTTCTGCTGGCCGGCCGCGGCGGCCATTCTGGCGGCGGTCGACGAGTCGGTGCCGATGAAGGAGACGTTGCGGAACTCCATCTTCATCTTGCCGGTGCGCACGTACTGGTTCACGAGCGTCGCCAGCGACTGCTGCGTGTAGTCGCGGCAGAACGGGCACTGGAGGTCGGCGAACTCGACGAACGTGACGGGCGCTCTCGGGTCGCCGAGCGTGATGCCGCTCTGCGGGATGCCGGCGAACAGCGCGTTCGCCTCCACCTGGCCCGGAAGTATCTCGCCCGCCTTCTTCTTCGGCGTGTCGCTGCCGCCGGAGGCGAGCGCGATCACGACGACGATCACGGCCGCGAGCGCGAGCGCCCCGCCGAGGATCCAGAGCCGCTGGCGTCTGCGCGCCTGCGCCGCCTCGGCGGCGCGCTCGCGCTCGACGCGTGCACTCGCGCGGCGCTCCTTGCGTGTCTCGGTGCTGTCCGCCATGCTGCTCGTCGTCCTCCTCGTCGGTGCATCCCCGGCCCGCGCCGGCCGTCGCCCCCGGGCGCGGGAGCGCCCCGCAGGCCACGCGAGATCGTGATGGATGGTACTGCTCCGCACATCGTCGCTCCGCACCTTTACGGCAGCTCAACGGCCGCGACGGCGCGGCCGGGCGATGCGGATCTCCATACTCGGGTGTGACGTGCGCAGGCAGCTCGCTTCGATCCTCCTCGCGACCGCCGCTGCGGCGGCCCTCGCGGCACCCCTGTCGGGTTGCGGCGGCGAGGCCTCGCCGGCCGGCGCCGCCGCTCCGCCGGCGAGCGCGCCGCAGGCGGTCGACCGGCTCGCGCGCCATCCGCGCGCGGTCGATCCGTCGGCCGGCGTGCCGGCCGGTCACAGCGGCGTCCTGGAGCGCGAGAACGCCGCGCTGCCGCAGCCGCGCTCGGACGCGGAGATCCGCCGCGAGCTGGCGGCGAGCGGGATCCCGTCGGGCGGGGCCGCGGCGCTGACGAGCAACGGGCTGGCGGTCGCGCCGCTGGGGGCGCCCGACGTCGTGCAGACGGTGATCCAGGCCGGCAACCAGATCGCGCGCCTGCCCTATCGCTACGGCGGCGGCCACGCGACCTGGATCGACACCGCGTACGACTGCTCCGCCTCGATCAGCTTCGCGTTTGCGGCGGCGGGGCTGGTCTCGGCGCCGATGGTCTCGGGCGACCTGGCGCAGTGGGGCGACCCCGGGCCGGGCAGATGGATCACGGTCTACGCCAACGGCGGCCACACGTTCATGTACGTGGCCGGGCTGCGGTTCGACACCGGCGGCCTCAGCGCGACCGGCTCGCGCTGGCAGGGGACCACGCGGGAGACCGCGGGCTTCGCGGTGCGGCACCCGCCGGGCCTCTGACGCGAGACCCGCATACGCGGGCGCGGGGCTAAGCCACAGCCCGCAGGTGCCGTCTCGCCCGCCGCTGCTCGGGCGTCTGCGCCGTCGCGGCGAGGAAGTCGTCGAGCTCGCGCCACGTCGTGCGGCGCGCGGCGCGGCCGGTGAGGACGCCGAGGTGCCCGCCGGGCGCGCTCGCGACGCGCACGTCGGGCGCGTTCGGCAGCAGCTCGGCGACGTGGTGGACGGCCTTCTGCGGTGCGATCCCGTCGCCCTCGCCGGCGATCGACAGCACCGGGACGCGCACGTCGGCGAGGTCGAGCACGCGCCCGCCCAGCTCGATGCGGCCGTCCGCGAGGTCGTTGCGCCGCATGAAGCGGTGGTAGATCTGGCCGAACGTGCGGCCCGGGTAGGCGAGCATGTTGCCCATGAATGCGTCGACCGCCTCGACCTGCGCGAGGAACTCGCGGTCGTCGAGGTTCGTCGCGAGCGTCAGCGGCTTCATCACGTACTTGTCGAAGCCGGCGAGTCTGTACATGCGCTTGACGAGCGGCGCGGGCGCGCCGCCGAGCGCGCGGTAGGCGAGCGTCCCGACCGAGCCGCCGGCGATGTTGGCGAGCGGCCGCAACGGCGCCACGAGCGGCACCTGCGTCACGTCGAACGGGCTCGCGACGACCGCGATCGAGCGGATCGGCAGCCCCCCGCCGGCGGCCGTGAGCAGCGACATGATCCCCCCGAGGCACCAGCCGACGAGCTGCACCTCGCCGCCGCCGGAGTCCTCCGAGACGGCCTCGATCGCGCGCGGGATCACCTCGTCGACCCAGTGCTCGAGGCCGAGGTTGCGGTCGCCGAAGGCGATCGGTCCGTAGTCGACGACGTACGGCTGCCGGCCGGCCGCGAGCAGGTGCTCGGCGAGGCTGCAGCCGCGGCGCAGGTCGAAGCAGCTGGCGGGGGCGGCGAGCGGGGGGACGAGCAGGATCGGCGGTGCGACGTCGCGTGCAGGCGACCGGTCCCGGTCGCCGGAGCGGGAAACCGGGTTCGCGGCCCGCAGGTAGCGCCGCACGGTGCGCTGCGGGCCCTCGTCGACGATCGCGGTCGGCAGCGGGCGCAGGTCGGCGAGCCCGCCGCGCAGGACGCGGTCGAACACGTTGGCGGCCGCCGCGCCGAGCTGCTCGGGGGTCGGGATCAGGTCCATCGGGGGACCGGAAGTGTCGCAGACGCGCCCGTTCAGGCGGCCTGCGCGAGCGACGTCCGCTCCGCGAGCAGCAGCTCGACGACGCGCTCGGGGTACTCGATCTGCGGAGAGTGGCCGCAGCGCTCGATCAGCTCGAGCCGCGATCCCGGAACCGCCGCCAGCAGGCGCTTCGCGCCGCGGTGGAAGACGAGCCGGTCGCGGTCGCCCCACACGAGCTGCACCGGGCATCTGATCGCGGCGAGGTCGAACGGGTCGTGCAGCTCCGGCAGCAGGCGCCGGCCGGAGGCGAGCATGCGCGCGAGCGCGGCGCGATCCGGGTGGTGCTTCGCGAATGCTCGCGCGATCCCCGGCTCGACCGCGTCGGGAGCGGCGAACGCGAGCGAGCGGTAGACGCGTGCGACCGCCGTCTGGACGACGCGGCCCGGCAGCGGGACGGGCACCGAGACGAGCGCGCGCAGCACCTGGTCGTGCTCGATCAACGTGAGCCAGCGCGCCATGTCGAGGCCCGCGGGCGCGAGCGCGACGACGCGGCCGACGCGCTTCGGTGCGCGCTCCGCGAGGCGCAGGGCGACGCAGCCGCCGAGCGAGTTGCCGACGACGATCGCCTTGGCCGCGCGTCTGCGGCCGCCGTCCCGTCTGGCGCCGCCGCCCGAATATGCGAGCGCGGCGGCACCGAACTCGTCGAGCTGCGGCAGCATCGGGCCGTCGGCGAGCGGGTCGGCGGTGCCGAAGCCCGGCATGTCGACGGCGATCGCGCGCCGCTCCGCCCTGCCGAGCCGATCGAGCACGCAGCGCCAGGTGTCCGCGCTGTCGGACCAGCCGTGCAGCAGCACGATCGGGTCCCCGCGACCCTCCAGCTCCAAGACGCGCGTCTCGAAGCCCGCGAACTCCATTCGATGCTCGAACAACGGCTCCATCATGGGCTCTCCTCTTATCCCACATCAGATTGTGGCAAACGGCACGGAGGTTGGCGCCGTCACGGTTCCCCCTCGATCAAGGGCACGAAGCGGACCGGGTCGAGGGTGGTGCGCGAGAGATCGCCCCCGGGCCCGCGCTCGACCAGCACGAGCTGCTGGCCGCTCGCCCCGACCGGCGCGACGAGGCGGCCTCCCGGCGCGAGCTGGCGCTCCAAGGCGGGCGGGATCTCGGGCCAGGCGGCGGCCGCGACGTTGATCGCGTCGAACGGCGCCTCGTCCGGCAGCCCGCGCGATCCGTCGCCGACGAGCACCGTCGCGTTGTCGACGCCGGCGCGGCGCAGCTGCACGCCCGCCCGCTCGCTCAGCTCGCGGTGGCGCTCGATCGTCCACACGTGCGCCGCCAGCCGCGCGAGCACGGCCGCGTGGTAGCCGGAGCCGGTGCCGACGTCGAGCACGCGGTCGCCCGGCTGCAGCCGCAGCAGCTCCGCCATGCGCGCGACGACGAGCGGCTGCGAGATCGTCTGCCGGCGCCCGATCGGCAGCGCGACGTTCTCCCATGCGCGCGAGCGCAGCCCGCGCGGCACGAACGCCTGGCGCGGCACGGCGCGGATCGCGTCCAGCACGCGCTCGTCTGCGACCGCGCCGCGCAGCTCGTCGATCAGGCGGTCGGGGCGGCGCATGTCTGACAGCATGCCCGGGCGATGGCGGACTCCCCCACGCCCTCCGACCTCCGCCGCCGCCGCCTGCTCGCGCTCGGCGGGCTGGTCGCCGTGCTCGGGGCGATCGCGCTGATCGTGGCGGTGGCGCTGGGCTCGGGCGGCGACGGGTCGGACGCGGCGCCGCAGCCGGGCAAGGCCGCGGGCGGGCCGGCCGCCGCGACGACCGGGACGACCGCGTCGGCGACCACGACCCCCGCCGTCGCCGGTCCCGCGCGCGACATGGGCCGGCCAGGCCCGCCGCGGGCGGTGCCGATCCTCATGTACCACGTCGTCAGCGACCCGTTCCCGGACTCGCCCTACCCCGACCTGTACGTCCCGAAGGCCGAGCTCCAGGAGCAGATGCAGGCCCTGAAGGACGCCGGCTACACGGCCGTCACATTGCAGGAGGCGTGGGACTCGTGGCACGCGGACGGACCGCTGCCGAGACGCCCGGTCGTCGTGTCGTTCGACGACGGCTACCACTCGCACATCGCGAACGCGTACCCCGTGCTGCGCGCGCTCGGCTGGCCCGGCGTGCTGAACCTGGAGCTGAAGAACATCCGCTCGGACTACGGCCTCACCGGTCGGCAGGTCAGACAGCTGGTCGACGCCGGCTGGGAGCTCGACTCGCACACGATCGACCATCCGGACCTGACGACCGTCGACGCCGCGGCGCTGCAACACGAGGTCGCCGACTCGCGCGCCGAGCTGAGACGGCGCTTCGGCGTCCCGGTGAACTTCTTCTGCTACCCCGCGGGCAGATACGACGACGCCGCGGTCGCCGCCGTGAGAGCGGCCGGCTACCTCGCGGCGACGACGACGAACCCCGGGCTCGCGCAGCCCGACGAAGCCGACCGCTTCACGCTCGACCGCGTGCGCGTGAACGGCGGCACGAGCGGGTCGTCGCTCGTCGCGCAGTTGGAAGGTCTCGGCGGCTAAAAGGCCGCCTGCGGCACCGCGCCCTCGCGGGGCAGCCCTTCGAGGGCGGCGAAGGCGCGCGGGCAGAACGCCGTGCCGACATCGCGCCGCATCAGCGCGAGCGCCTCGTCCGGCGCCATCGGGCCGCGGTAGGGGCGGTCGGCGGTGAGCGCCTCGAAGACGTCGGCGACCGCGAGCGTGCGCGCCATCGGCGACAGCTGGCTGCCGTTCACGCCGCGGTGGTAGCCGCGCCCGTCGAGCCGCTCGTGGTGCGCGGCTGCGTCGACCGCCCAGCCGCTGAAGGCGCGCACTCTCAGCAGGATCTGCTCGCTGTAGAGCGGGTGCAGGCGGATCTGCTTGAACTCCTCGTCCGTCAGTCTGCCCGGCTTGTCGAGAATCGCGTTCGAGACGCCGAGCTTGCCGATGTCGTGCAGCAGGCCGGCGCGACGCAGGTCGCGCAGCGCGACCGCGTCGAAGTCGAGCCGCTCCGCGATCGCGACGGCGTAGCGCGCGACGCCCTCGGAGTGCTTGGCGGTGAAGGGCGACTTCGCGTCGATCGCGCGCGCGAACGCCTCCGCGATGCGGTCGAGATCGTGTTCGCTCGCGAGTCGCACCAGCTCGCGCGGCTCCAGCAGCGCGAGCGCGTCGCCGGGCGCGTCGCTCGCGAGCGACGTCCACAGCCCGTCCTCGTCGTCGATCGCCAGGAACGCCTCGGCGACCCGCGGGTCGAACGCCCCGCCGCTGCGGCGCCGCGCCGTCTCGCGCGCGGCCTCGCGCCCGAAGCGGTCGTGGAAGACCTCCGTCGTCTGCGCGACGCAGGCGATCCGCCCGAGCAGCGGAACCGCGTCGCCGGCGAGCCGGTGCGGCTGCCCGCGCCCGTCCCAGCGCTCGTCGAGCGTGCGCACGGCGTCGGCCGAGGCCGCCGGCAGGCCGAGCATCGTGACGATGTCGGCGCCGCGCTCGCAGCGCGTCGCGACGATCGACGTCGCCTCCGCGGCGAGCCCGCGCAGCGCGCCCGCGAGCTTGCCCGCGCGGCGCAGCGGAGAGCCGCCGGGCGCGACGTGGCGCGCCGTGAAGGCGATCGTCTCGCGCGGGTTGGCCCACTCCACGAGCTTGCCGGCGTGCTTGAGCGCGAGGTCGTCGGCGCCGAAGATGGCCGTCATGCGCGCGGCGCTGCTGGAGCAGCCTGCGTCCTTCAGCAGCAGCGCGTAGAACAGCGCGGAGCGGTCGGCCTCCGGCAGCCCCATCCGGTCGGCGATGCGCAGGCCGATCAGGCACGTGCGCTCGGCGTGGCCGACGGGCAGGCCCTCGGTCAGGTCGAGCGCGTGCGAGAGCGCGCCGATCGCCCCGGAGAGGCGCAGCTCGCTGCCGGTGTGCGCTGTCGGCTGTGGCGCCACCGGGTAAATATCGGCACGCCGGCGCCTGTGGGTGAGCGCCGGCGTGCCATGGGGCGGGGGAGGCTCATCAGCCGATCACGGACCGCACGAGCGGCTCGTAGCCGCTGCTGTGACCGGCTCTGTTCGGGTGGAAGCTTTCTTCGGTCGGGTTCGAGAGCCCGTTCAGCCACTCCGACGAGGAGCAGACGGCGTGCCCGGTGAACGATGGGATCGCGCTCTTGAACGTGAAGCCGGCGGCCGTGGCGCGCGCCTGCGTGACGCTGCTCAGCAGGTCGGCGATCGCGTTCATGCGACTCATCTCGGTTCCGCTGAAGAAGGTTCCGGCGTTGCAGTCGACGCCCATGAAGAGGCGCGGGTAGCCGAGCACGACGACTCTCGCGTTCGGCGCTCTGCCTCTGATCGTCGAGTAGACGCTGTCGAGACGGCCGGGCAGCGTGTTTCTGATGAAGCCTTCGGCCGTCGTCAGTTCGCCTTCGCACGACCACGGCCACGGCAGCGCGCACTGCGTGACGATGCTCGAGAAGCCGGCGTCGTTGCCGCCGATCGTGACCGTGACTATGTTCGTCGTCGAGCTGAGCGACGCGGTCTGTTCGGCGAGCAGGCTGTTCGTGGTCGCGCCCGAGCAGGCTCTGAACGTGAGGCTCGTGCCGGCGCGGTCTCTGGCGATCAGTCTCGGATAGGCGTATTCGCTGCGCTTGCACGTCGCTTCGTAGAACGACTTCGTCCCGACTCCGGACGAGTACGAGTCGCCGAGCGCGACGTAGTTGTCGGCGATTGCCGCCGCCGCGGTGAGCAGCAGCGCGAGCACCGCGAAGCCGACCGCGAGCGCGGTCGTGCGCGGATGGTGCATGACGGTCCCCCCTGCGTGAATTGCCGGAGAGGCAGCTTAATCGAAATGCGCTGCCGGTGGGAAATTCGTGTTTGAATCAGGACCGGCCGGCCGCGCGCGCCCACGCGATGAACAGCGCCTGCACGGGCAGGCGGGCGTACAGCGAGCGCCGCCCGCCGGGCACTCTGTAGCGCTCGGGATGCAGCGCCATGTACACGTTCGCCGGGAATACGGCGAGCAGCGTCGCGATGCTCCAGAGGCTGCCGAGGCGGCGCGTGCGCGGGTGCTGGACGGCGAGGCCGCCGGCGATCTCGGCGACGCCGCTCGCGTACACGAGCGCGCGTCTGGCCGGCAGCTGGTCGGGCACGATCGCCTCGTACGTACGCGGGATCACGAAGTGCATGACCCCGGCGAAGACGAAGAAGCGGCCGAACGAGCGTGCGCTGCGCATGGCGGGGAGCCTATGACGGGCGGCGCGGGCGGTGCGCCGCTACTCGTCCGCGCCAGGTGGTCGGCGCTGCGCCTTGCGCGTCGCCTGGCGCTGCTTCGCGCTCGCGCGGCGTCTTCTCGACGCTCTCGTGGGCCGCGTCGGGCGGCGCGGGCGCGGGCGGGCGAGCGCGGCGGCGAGCCGCTCGCGCAACCGCTCCAGCGCCAGCTCGCGGTTGCGCAGCTGGCTGCGCGCGTCCTGCGCGACGGCCGTCACGCGCGGGCCGAGCCGCTCGATCACGCGCGCCTTCTGCGCCTCGCTCAGCGCTTGCGAGGCGGCCACGTCGAAGACCGCCTCGACGCGCGATGCGGTCACGTTCGCGTGCTGCCCGCCCGGTCCCGACGAGCGGCTCGTGCGCAGCACGACCTCGTCGAGCGGGAGCGCGACGCCGTGTCCGAGCTGGAGCGGATCCTCCATCGTCGCTGAATGATGGCGTGTAACGTGCGGCACGCGAATCGACCCGAAGGAGGCGCGATGGCCGTAAAGCTGCACCGCTGCTCCGTCATGTGGGCCAGAGGCCCGCATCCCTGCTGGAAGGTCCAGCACGCGCTGGACGAGGCGGGCATCCCCTACGAGGTCGTCAAGCACCCGCCGTTCCCGAGAAGCCGCCGCACGGACGTCGAGGCGAAGACCGGGCAGCGCAAGCTGCCGGTGATCGAGTTCGAGGACGGCTCGGCGCTGCGCGAGGAGTCGAAGGACCTCGTCGCGAGGATCCAGGCCGGCGAGCTGAGAGGGCCGGGAGCGGCTTAGAGGTCGCCGCCGGGCGTGCGCTGCGCGAGCCACTCGCGCAGCTGCGGCACGAAGGCGGGGTCGATGGTGTGCGGCATCCCGGGCGTCTCGCGATAGAGCAGCTCGACGCCGGCGGCCAGCAGGCGCTCGCGCGCCGCGTGCGCGAACGCGACCGGGATCACCGGGTCGGCGGCCCCGTGGCCGAGCGCGACCGGGAAGCCCTCGCGGCCGCCGAGCACCGGCTCGAAGCCGGGCACCTCGGGCATGAAGCCGCTCAGGGCCAGGATCCCCGCCGGCGCCGGGCGCTCTGGCCCGAAGCCGAGCGCGAACGACATCGCCGCGCCCTGCGAGAAGCCGCCGAGGACCGTGCGCGACCACGGCACGCCGAGCTCCGTCGGCAGCGCGTCGAGCCACCCTCCGAGGCGTGCGTACGTCTCGCCGAACGTCTGCTCGTCGGGGAAGCCGACGCGCGGCACGACGTACCAGTGGTTGCCGGGCTGGCCGGGGAAGCTGAGCGGCCCGCGCGGCACGACCACCGCGAGCCGGCGCTGCGGGTCGATCGCGTCCGCGACCGGTAGCAGGTCGTGCTCGTTCGTCCCGCGGCCGTGCAGCAGGACGAGTGCGCCCGCGGCCGCGCCCGCCGGTGGGCGCACGGCGTGATCCAGCAGGTCGATCGACCGAACCGCCCGCCAGCTCATGGCGGCCTCAGTCGCGACGCCGGCCGCGGCGCCCGGCATACGCGCCGATCAGACCGCCGATCAGCAGGCAGGCGGCGATCACGATCACGAGCGGCATCGTGACGCTGCCGAACAGCAGGTTGACCTTCACGTCGTCGAAGTTGAGGACCGCGAACAGCAGCGCGACACCGGCCAGGATCGCGATCGCGACGCGCCGGGCGTTCTCTCTTCTGGAGCGGCCGCCGACTGCGGCATCGGCTCCGTGCGTTGAGCTGCTCATGAGCCCATCATGCCCCACCAGCCGGCGGCCCGGAACACCTCGGCGCGGTAACGTCCGGACGATGGCGCGCCTCGACCCGCAGGCGCTCGTGACGCACCTCGACCGCCTCTATCGCGTGGCATGGGCGCTGTGCGGCTCGCGCGAGGAGGCGGAGGACCTCGTCCAGGAGACGGCGGCCCGCGTGCTCGCGAGACCGCGACAGCTGCGCGGCCAGGACGAGCTGGCCTACCTCGTGCGCGCGCTGCGCAACACGTTCCTGCTGTCGCGGCGCACCGCGTCGCGCCGGCCGCGCGAGGTCGCGACGCTCGAGCAGGTCGAGCCGTGGGCGGACGCGGCGCGCGGGGTCGGCGGGGCCGCTCCGGGCCGGCCCGAGTCGGCGCTCGAGGCGCGCGAGCTGTTCGCCGCGATCGCGCGGCTGCCGGAGGACTTCCGCCTCGCGCTCGTCGCGGTCGACGTCGCCGGCCTCTCCTACCAGGAGGCGGCGGACCTGCTCGACACGCGCGAGGCGACGATCGCCTCGCGCCTCTACCGTGCGCGCGAGCGCGTCGTGCGGTCGCTCGGGCCCGCGCAGCCGCCCGGGCCCGAGCCCGATGCGCGCGGGGAAGCCGACGCCCCTTCCCGGAGTCTCAGATGATGGACGCCGACATGACTCCCGACGAGCACACCGATCCGCCCGCGGCGCTGCGCGCGCTCGACGACGTCGTCGCGCCCGACCGCCTGCGGCTCGCGGTCGAGGCGACGGTCGCCGACGCGCAGCGCTCGCGCGTCCGCGGCGATCGCCGGCTGCGGTTGCGGCTCGGCGGCGCGCTTGCCGCCGCCGGTGCGGTCGCCGCGGTGCTGCTGGCGGTGCTCGTGATCGGCGGCGGCTCCGGCACCGCTGCTCCGAGCGTCGGCGAGGTCGCCCACGTCGCGCTCGCGTCGGCCGCAGCGCCCGCGCCGGCGGCGCTGCCCGGCGGCGAGGTGCTGACGACGCACGCTGGTCCGATCGCCTTCCCGACGTGGACGCGCGCCGGCTGGCGCGCGGTCGGCGAGCGCACCGACACGGCCGGCGGTCACGAGCTGCGGACCGTCTTCTACGTGGACGGAGCGGGACGGCGGATCGGCTACGCGATCGCCGACGCGCCGCTGCCGGCCTCCGGCGGCCGCGTCGTCGTACGGCGCGGCGTGTCGGTGCGCGTGCTCGCGCACGGCGCGACCTCGGTCGTCACGTGGCGGCGCGACGGACGGACGTGCATCCTCGCCGGCCGCGGAGTCCCCGTCGACAAGCTCGTCACGCTCGCCAGCTACTCCGCCTGAGCGGCGTGGCTACGCCAGCACCTCGCGGTAGAGGAGCACGACGCGCCCCAGCGCGATCGCGTCGCCGTCGCGCAGCTCGGCGTCGAACACGCGCTGGCCGTTGACCCACGTGCCGTTCGCGCTGCGATCGTCGAGGATCCGCACCGCACCGCGCCGCTGCACCACGATCGCGTGGCGGCGCGAGACGCCCGGGTCTTCGAGCTGGAGCGTCGCAGCGAAGCCGCGGCCGACGTGCGTGATCTGACGCGTGAGCGCGAGCAGGCGATGCTCTCCGTCCTGCTCCACGATCAGGTAGCGCCCGGGTCCCGCGGGCAGGTCGTATGGCCCCGACGCGTCGTCCGGGCGGTCGATCGCGTCGATTGCCCCGGTGTGGGCGCGGGCGGCGGCGCGGCGGTCGGAGGGCGTGGCTCGGAGGATCATGGGTGCACCTCAGCGGCCGGAGATGAAGGGAGCCTCAAGGGCGTGTGAGAGGACGTGGAGAAGCGTACGCGTGCGGACCGGCGCCCGCTTGAATATCCCGTGAAGCGCTACGCGAAACGCTCATCCGCGCTGTCTCGTCGGGCGCACGAGCAGCTCGTTGACGCTCACGTGCGGCGGCTGGGCGAGCGCGAACGCGATCGCGTTCGCGATGTCGGACGCCTGCAGCGGCTCGACGCCCTCCCAGCGTCTTCTCAGCAGCTCCAGGATCGGCTCGCGGTTGTGGCCCTGCAGCTCCGTCACGACCGCGCCCGGCTCCACGACCGTCACGCGGATGCCCGCGCCGACGCACTCCTGGCGCAGCGCCTCCGAGAAGGCGTTGACGCCGAACTTCGTGAGGTTGTAGACGCCGGCGCCCGCGGATGCGACGCGGCCCGCGACCGAGCTGACGTTGACGACGTCGCCGGACCCCTGGACGCGCATCAGCGGCAGCGCCGCGTGCGTGCAGTAGAGGACGCCGAACAGGTTGACGTGGATCATGCGCCGCCACTCGTCCGTCGGCGCCCCCTCGATCGGGCCGAGCAGCATCGTGCCGGCGTTGTTGACGAGTCCGTCCAGCCGGCCCAGCTCGCCGTGCGCGCGCTCGACGAAGGTGCGCGCCTGCTGCTCGTCGCCGACGTCGGTCGGGATCGCGAGCGCGCGGACGGCCGGGTGCTCGGTCTCGATCCGCTTGGCGAGCGCGTCGATGCGATCGGCGCGGCGCGCGGCCAGGGCGACGCTCGCTCCTGCCGCGGCGCAGGCGAGCGCGGTCGCCTCGCCGATCCCCGACGACGCTCCCGTGATCGCGATGACCCTGCCGGAGAGGTCGATCTCCATGCCATCCGCCCTTTCGTCCGCCCGCTGGTCGGCGCCAGCCTCGCAGATCGGCGGCCGGCGACCGGGCGATAGGGTGCCGGAGATGAGCGAGTTCGAGACGCCCTACGTGCTCTATGCGGCGCTGCGCGTGCGCGCGCCCGGGGGGCCCGGCGGCGTGCAGACGTACGCCGCCGCGGCCGAGGCTGCGCTGACGGGCGGCGGCGTGACGCTGCGCGGCGCCTACTCGCTGTCCGGCTTCCGCGCCGACGCGGACCTGCTGCTGTGGCTCGTCGGCCCGAGCGCGGACGCGCTGCAGGACGCGTTCGTCGCGTTCCGCCGCACGTCGCTCGGCCACCTGCTCGACGCCGTCTGGACGAACGTCGGCGTGCACCGCGACGCGGAGTTCAACAAGGGGCACATCCCCGCGTTCCTGCAGGGCGAGGAGCCGCGCAGATACGTCTGCGTCTATCCGTTCGTGCGCTCGCTCGAGTGGTACCTGCTGCCGGCGCAGGAGCGCTCGGACATGCTGCGCGCGCACGGCATGATGGCGCGCGACTTCGCCGACGTGCGCGCGAACACGGTCAGCGCGTTCGCGCTCGGCGACTACGAGTGGCTGCTCGCGTTCGAGGCCGACGAGCTGACGCGCATCGTCGACCTGATGCGCCACCTGCGCGGCGCCGAGGCGCGCCGGCACACGCGCGAGGAGCTGCCGTTCTACACCGGCATCCGCAAGCCGCTCGCGGACGTCGTGGCGGACTTGCCCTAGTTTCGCGCGCCGCTCATCGCGAGCGACGAGCTTCGCGCGACGTCACCGTCCGAGGAGTCCCCGCAGCGGACCGCGCCGGCGGCGCCAGGCGGGCGGGGGCGGCGGCTCGTCGCCGGCGAGGATCGCGGCGGGCGCCTCCTGCGCGAGCTGCTCCGTCAGCGCGCCGAGGCCGGCGTCGGCGAGCGGCTCGGCGATCCCCGGAGGCCGGCGCAGCGCGTCGTGCGCGTCGGAGGCGACGCTGTGCACGAGGCCGTCCTCCAGCAGCTGCTCGGCGCAGTCCTTGACGGTGCGGCCGAAGCGGCCGGTGAACGAGCTGGCCGTCAGCTGCGTGGCGGCGCCCGCGCGCACGAGCGCGCGCAGCGCCTGCGAGTCGCGCTGCAGCAGCGGGGAGCGCTCGGGATGGGCGATCAGCACGCGGTGGCCGCGGTCGAGCAGCGCGCGCGCGACCGGCGCCAGCGCGACGCCCTGGCGCAGCGGCGCCTCCAGCAGCAGCCACGGCCCGCCGCCGAGGGCCAGGGCGCGCAGCTGCTCGTCGCTCAGGTTCACCGCCTGGTGCACGTCGATCTCGGCGCCGCGCACGACCGCGAGCGGGAGCTTCGCGGCGGCGAGCGCTGCGCGCACGTCGGCGAGGCGCAGCTCGATCGCGGCCACCTCGGTCGGCGTGTCCCAGCTGACGTGCGGCGTGGCGGCGACCGTGCTCACGCCCGCGTTCACGTGCGCCTGCGCCATCGCGAGCGTGCCGCCGAGGTCGGGCGGGCCGTCGTCGAGCCCCGGCAGCAGGTGGCAGTGGAGGTCGATCACGCTGCGCGCATGATCGCGCGTGTCGCGGCGCGGCGGCTCGTGGCGCGTCAGCCGTTGCGACTCAGCGCTGCTGCGACCTGCGGCGACGTCACACGTTTCGACGCGGAGCGACCGCAGTCTCGCCGAGCGCGAGATCGTGGACGCTGCGACTGCGCGTCGGCGGCAGCAGCGCCGGCCGGCGCAGCTGGCCGCAGCGCGGGCGCGGGCGGCATCCCTCCGCCCGCGCCCGCCGCGCGAACTGCGTACGTGCCTTGCACGTCACGCGTTCGCCCCTCCCAACGTGTCCGTCGTCCTGACGGCGGCGTGTGGCGCGTCCATGGCCATGCACGGCATCCTGGGGCCTCGCGGCGGTGCGCGCATGGGTGCTTCTCGCGCAACTCCGGTGCGAGAAGCCGCAACTCAAGTTGCCACCGTGCGATGCCGAAAGCGTTTGAGGTGGAGCGGCAGCCCGTGAGAAGCGAGCAGCAGAAGGCGACGCGCAGAGCGCCGCGCCGCGCGCGCGGCGCGGCTGCGCCGAAGGTCGACCCGGCCGTGCGCACGGCGGTCGACGCCGAGCGCGCACGCGTGCGCGCGTGGCTGCACGACTCGGTCCTGCAGGCGCTCGAGTTCCTCGCGAGCGGCGGCTACGCCGACGAGCCCGACCCGCGCGAGCTGCAGCGCGTCGCCGGCGACGCGGCCGACGAGCTGCGCGCGTTCGTGGATGGCGCGAGCCTCGGAGGAGACGCAGCGCGCGGGCGGCTGTGCGAGCGGCTGCGCGCGGTCGTCGCGGCGGCGCGCAGGGACGCGCGTCACGAGGTCGGCCTCGTCTTCGGCAGGCTCGACGAGACGCTCGACGGCGAGGCCGCGAACGAGCTCGCCGCCGCCGCCGCGGAGGCGCTGCGCAACGTCGGCAAGCACGCGTACGCGACGCGCGCGCTCGTCACCTGCGACGTCGCGGGCGGCCTCGCGACCGTCGGCGTGAGCGACGACGGCATCGGCTTCGACCCGGCGGACGTGCCGCACGGGACCGGCCTGCGGGAAAGCGTGGAAGGGCGCATGACGCGCCTCGGCGGCAGCGTCGCGATCCGCTCGCGGCCGGGGCACGGCACGCGCCTGACGCTGACCGTCCCGACCGCTGCGCCATGAGGATCCGCGCGCTCGTCGTCGAGGACTTCCCGCTGATGCGCGAGGGTTTCCGGCTCGCGCTCGAACGCGACCCGGGGATCGAGGTCGTCGGCACGGCCGCCGACGGTCGCGAGGGACTCGAGCTGGCGCGCACGCTCCGGCCTGACGTGATGCTCGTCGACCTGCACATGCCGGAGCTCGGGGGGATGATGCTGCTGGAGCGGCTGCGCACCGAGCTGCCGTCGGTGCGCGCGCTCGTCGTCACCGCGAGCGAGAAGTCCGAGCCGCTGCTCGACGCCGTCGCCGCCGGCGCGGCCGGCTACCTGACGAAGCGCGCGAGCGCCGAGGAGCTGCGCCAGGCGGTCCTGACCGTCCACGGCGGCGGCTCGGTGATCGCGCCGCACCTCGCGCCGCACCTGCTGAACGCCTACTCGCGCGCGGCGACCGGGGAGTCGCCGCAGCTGCGCTCGAAGCTGACGGCGTCCGAGCACGAGGTGCTGCGGCTGGTCGCCCAGGGCCTCACCGACCGGCAGATCGCCGAGCGCGTCCACGTCTCCCCGCGCACGGTCCAGAACCAGCTCGCGAGCGTCAAGCGCAAGACGAACACGCACCGCCGCTCTGAGCTGGCGCGCTGGGCCGTGCTGCACGCGGTGTACTAGGACCATGACCGCGCTCGTCGATCGCACGCACGGCCGCTGGCCGTGGCTCGCCGCCGCCGCGGCCCCGCCGGCGACCGCGCTCGCGCTCGCGCGGCGCGAGTGGCTCGCGCAGGAGCTGCGCTGGACGCTGTGGCTGCCGCTGCCCGTCCTCTTCTGGCACCAGACGGAGGAGTGGGTCTGGCCCGGCGGCTTCCTGTCATGGATGAACCGCGAGGTGATCGGCGCCGGCGCCGACGAGTTCCCGATCGAC
The DNA here is from genome assembly GCA_963812435.1 of uncultured Actinomycetes bacterium. Lineage (GTDB taxonomy): Bacteria > Actinomycetota > Thermoleophilia > Solirubrobacterales > Solirubrobacteraceae > Conexibacter. Next base: position 328,608 of record CAWEUZ010000002.1, on the reverse strand, counting down.
CGTCGCGCCGGCCTCGTCATCAACTCCGGCGTCGGCTGGGCGCTGTCGGGCGTCGCGATCGCCGCGGGCGCGCGGCGCCCCGCGACCGCTGCGACGGCGCTCTCGCTGCTCGTCGGCAACGCGGCGATGCACCTCGGGATCGCGGCCAGAACGCGCCGCCGCAACCCGGGCGCCGTCACCTCCGCACTGCTGCTCGCGCCGCTCGGCGTCGCCGGCCTGCGCGCGCTCGCGCACGACGAGTGCGCGCCCTCGCGCCAGGTCGCCGTAGGCGCGCTCGCGGGCGTCGCCGGGTCGGTGGGGATGATGGCCGCGATGAGGTTCAGACTGCGACGGGCCAACCGCGACGCGACGAAGGAGCAGCGATGCAACTCGGCATGATCGGCCTCGGCCGGATGGGCGCCAACATGGTGCGGCGGCTGATGCGCCACGGGCACGAGGCGGTCGTCTTCGACATGAGCCCCGACGCGGTCGCGCAGCTCGCGGGCGAGGGCGCGACCGGCGGTTCGTCGCTGGAGGACTTCGTCGCCAAGCTCGCCACGCCGCGCGCGGTGTGGCTGATGGTGCCGGCCGCGGTCGTGGACCAGACGCTCGACGCGCTGCTGCCGCTGCTCGACGCCGACGACGTCGTGATCGACGGCGGCAACTCGAACTACCGCGACGACCAGCGCCGCGCGAAGCGCACCGCGGCGCTCGGCATCCACTACGTCGACTGCGGCACGAGCGGCGGCGTGTGGGGGCTGGAGCGCGGCTACTCGCAGATGATCGGCGGCGACGACGCGGCGATCGAGCGGCTCACGCCGATCTTCAAGGCGCTCGCGCCGGGCGTCGAGGCGGCCGAGCGCACGCCCGGCCGCGACGGCGAGCTGGCGGCCGGCGAGGAGGGCTGGCTGCACTGCGGCCCCTCCGGCGCCGGGCACTTCGTGAAGATGGTCCACAACGGGATCGAGTACGGGATCATGGCCTCCTACGCGGAGGGGCTGAACATCCTCAAGCACGCGAACGCGGGTGCCGTGCAGCGCGACGTCGACGCCGAGACGGCCCCGCTCGCGGATCCGGAGGCGTACCAGTACGACCTCGACCTGACCGCCGTCTCCGAGGTCTGGCGGCGCGGCAGCGTGATCGCCTCGTGGCTGCTCGACCTGACCGCCGAGGCGCTCGTCGCCTCGCCGCAGCTGAACGAGTTCTCGGGCCGCGTCTCCGACTCCGGCGAGGGCCGCTGGACTGCCCTGTCGGCGATCGAGGTGGGCGTGCCCGCGCCGATCCTCACGGGCGCGCTGTTCGAGCGCTTCGAGTCGCAGGGCGGCGCCGAGTTCGCCGACAAGGTGATGTCGGCGATGCGCTCGCAGTTCGGCGGGCATGACGAGAAGACGTCGTGACGTCGCCGGGAGCTCGGCGCTTGCGATGAGCGGACGGCGAAACACCCACTCCGACGCGCTCGTCTTCTTCGGCGCGACCGGGGACCTCGCGTACAAGCAGATCTTCCCGGCGCTGCAGTCGCTGATCAGACACGGCAAGCTCGACGTCCCGATCGTCGGCGTCGCGAAGTCCGGCTGGGGCCTGGAGGATCTGCGCGAGCGAGCGCGCAGATCGCTGGAGGAGCACGGCGGCGTCGACGAGGCGGCGTTCGCGCAGCTGGTGAGACAGCTGCGCTACATCGACGGCGACTACGGCGACCCGGCGACCTTCGAGCAGCTGCGCAGAGAGCTGGGCGATGCGAAGCACCCGCTCCACTACCTGGCGATCCCGCCGAGCCTGTTCGGCGACGTCGTGCGCGAGCTGGGCAGATCCGGCAGCGCGGAGGGCGCGCGGGTGGTCGTCGAGAAGCCGTTCGGGCGCGACCTGGAGTCGGCGCGTGCGCTCAACGCGACGCTGTCGTCCGTGTTCCCGGAGGCGTCGACGTTCCGCATCGACCACTACCTCGGCAAGGAGGCGGTCGAGAACCTCATCTACTTCCGCTTCGCGAACGCGTTCCTCGAGCCGATCTGGAACCGCCAGCACGTCAAGTGCGTGCAGATCACGATGGCGGAGGCGTTCGGCGTCGCGGGGCGCGGGAAGTTCTACGACGAGGCGGGCGCGATCCGCGACGTCGTGCAGAACCACATGCTGCAGGTGCTCGCGCTGCTGACGATGGACGCACCGGTCGAGCGCACGCACGAGGCGCTGCGCGACGAGAAGGCGCGGCTGATGAAGTCGATCGCACCGCTTGCGCCGGCCGACGTCGTGCGCGGGCAGTTCCGCGGCTACCGCGCCGAGGACGGCGTCGCGGCCGACTCGACGGTCGAGACGTTCGCGGCCGTGCGGCTGCACGTCGACAGCTGGCGCTGGGCCGACGTGCCGTTCCTGATCCGCGCCGGCAAGCAGCTGCCGGCGACGGCGACGGAGGTGCTCGTCGAGCTGCACCACCCGCCGCAGACCGTCTTCGACACGCCCGACGACAGCGCCCCCAACTCGTTCCGCTTCCTGCTCAGCCCGGAGGTCCAGCTGGCCCTGCGGGCGCGCGCGAAGGCACCAGGGGAGGAGATGCGCGGCGAGCAGGTGGAGCTGATCGCTCAAGCCGATCACCCCGGCGAGATGCCGCCCTACGAGCGGCTGCTCGGCGACGCGATGCGCGGCGACCCGACGCTGTTCGCGCGCGAGGACTCCGTCGAGGCGGCGTGGACGGTCGTCGAGGGCATCCTCGGCGACGCGGTGCCGCTGCACGGATACGACCCGGGCACGTGGGGTCCGCCGGAGGCCGACGGCCTGTTGCCGGACGGCGGCGCCTGGCATGCCCCCCGAGGCGTCGCCGTACCCGCTTGAGCGGGGATGAACCGCCGCTCGGCGAACCGCCGCACCCGTCCTGCGAGCAACGCGGACCGGAATGCGGTTCGAAGACGAACGTGCGACGTGCGCATGCGGACATGCGGGCTCGCGTACTCCTGTAGAGGGCGGGATATCCTGAGCCGATGCCGAACCGTGCCACCGGCCTGCCCTGGGACCGTGTCCTGGAGGCGGAGGCCCGACCCACGCCCGAGCGCCCGCGCACCGGGCTGAGCACGCAGGCGATCGTCGACGTCGCGATCGCGCTCGCCGACGTGGACGGCCTCGACGCCGTCTCGATCCGCCGCGTCGCGGCGGTCCTCGGCGTGCGTCCGATGAGCCTCTACACGCACATCGTCAGCAAGGACGAGCTGTTCGCGCTGATGGCCGACGAGCTTGTCGGGACGTTGATCGTCGAGGATCCGCTGCCCGACGACTGGCGCGAGGCGGTGACGATGACCTCGCGCAGGATGTTCTCGATGTTCGTCTCGCATCCCTGGCTGCTTGCGCTCTTCACCCGTCGCCCGCGGCCGGGTCCAAACGCGGCCCGCAACGCGAAACAGACGGTGCGTGCGGTAGAGAGCCTGAGGATCCCGCCCGAGGACAGATGGAGAATCCTCGGGATCGTCAACGACTACGTGCTCGGCAGCGCGCTGCGGATCGCGACGAGCGGGGTCGCAAAGGATCTCGTCGCCTCCCTCAGCGACGCGGACCGAGCAGCGCAGCCGGAGCTGACCTCGATGGCCGGCGCCGAAGAGGCGCGCCTCGTCAACGAGGGCTTCGAGGCCGGGCTCCAGACGGTGCTCGACGGCATCGAGCACCGCTTCCTCAGCGGCCGCCGCTGAGCGCCGCCGCCGCTGCGTGCCCGTTCGCCTCAGCCCCAGGCTGAGGCTGCGAGTAGAACTGCTCCGTCCAGCGGCGGAAGGCAGGCAGCGGCCCGTCGCCCTTCGCCAAGCTCGGCCGGTCGACGTAGACCTTGTGCTCCCATATGGGGAAGTCGCGCGCCATGTCGTGCCGGAAGACGGGCCCGAGCGCGTGCGTCAGCAGCCGCGACAGCAGCAGCCGCGCGTGCGGATGCGCGGATTCGGTTCCCACACGCAGCGCGACGCTGTAGCGCAGCTCGACGCGGCGGGGATCGAGCGGCGTCGCCATCGCCTGGAACTGCGCCGCTGCATGCAGGCGTGGGATCGTCGCGTCGACCCAGAGGTGGCCGACGCCGTGCACCACGATGTCGAACGCGATCTCGACGGGGCCGCCCAGCGGGACCATCCGCTGCGCGCTCGCGCCGATCGTGAAGGACGGTCCCTGCGTCGCGAAAGGCCGCCGCACGCTCACCTCGCGATAGCCGTGGACCGGGCCGATGTGCCCGACATCGACCGCGTTCTCGACGATGTCCTGTGGGTGATCGACGATCGTCCTGACGTGGCGGGACGGGGACGGGAAGCCGTCCGTCGACTGCGCTGCGACCTCCCACGCCGGCGCGTCACCGCCCGCGTGGTGCCACGCGAGGATCGCGCCGTTGACCTCCCGCACCTCCCGCTGCGCGAGTCGCGCGGCAGGGGGTCTCGTGCCGTAGCCGGTGCGCACGCAGGCGCCGTCGACGCCGAACGCGAAGTGGTGGAACGGGCACACGATGTCCTCGCCCTCCACCCGCCCGCCGTGGCCGAGGTGGGCGCCGAGGTGCGGGCAGTACGGCTCGACCGCGCGGACGACCCCACCGCGTGTTCGGTAGACGACGAGGTCCTCGCCCATGAAGCGCCGGCGCAGCACGCGCCCGGGCGGGAGCTCCTCGGCGAACGCGACGGCGAACCAGCCGTCCGGGTACGGGCGGCGCGGCGTCAGCTCGGCAAGCGGCGGAAGCTCCGTCCGCCGATGTCGCCGCAGCTGTTGAACGTCTCGAGCACGGATCATGCGAGCTCCTCCCACCACCAAGCGATTGCGGGGTACGGCAGTGGCGCGAGGCTGTCGTCGGTCGGCTCTTGCGCCCAGCCGGGGAACGTCTGCAGCGGCGGATCGGCGGGGTCGCCGCCGGTCGCGTAGCGCGGCGTGCTGAAGCCCCAGTCGAGGATGCCTCGCCAGGTGTGGCCGAGGCTCGCGAGGAAGCCCGTCATCGCTGTGTCGTCTGCGCGCTCGGCGTCGACCAGCAGCCGTCCGTGCAGCGCGAGGAAGAGCGTCGCGATGCGGTCGGTGAGCGCCTGCGCCGCGGCGACCGCCTCACGCGGCTCGCAGCCGCGCTCGTGGGCGAGCACGGAGACGACGTTGCTGCTGCTGTCGGCGTTGCGCACCTCCTTCGCGAACGACATCAGGTCGTTCAGCAGCAGGCTGAATGTCGACCACGCCTCGATCAGCGCGCGCACGGGCCCCGACGCCGCCTGTGCCGGCGTCAGCTCGATCCCGTTCGCGATGTTGAGCGTCGTCGCCCAGCTCGCGAACCCGCCGGTGTGCATCCGCATCGCGAGGTAGTCGTTGAGCGACGACGGCACGCCGCGCTCGGCGTTGGCGACATCCCACGCCATCCCGAAGAACCATCCGCGCGCGGTGTGGACCCATTCGATCCGTTGCGCCGGCGTCGCGTGGCGCAGGATCGCGTTCGTGAGGTCGCGCAGCGCGTCGTTGTAGGGCAGTTCGAGCGCGAAGGCGGCGCGCGGCTCCTCGCTGAGGCGCACGAGCGGTGCGCCGAGCGCCAGGAAGTCGGCGGCGCGGCGGCTCGTCGGACCGTTGTCGTAGTAGAGGTCGTCGGTCGCGAAGCCCCAGTACAGCCATCTCGCCACGTCGGCGACGCACTCGGCGTCGGCGGTCGGCAGTGCACGCGCGTAGACCTCCGCCGCGCGCGTGCAGATCAGCCGCTCGCGCTGCGCCGCGTTGCCGTAGAGCTCGAAGCGGTCGATCCATTCGATGCAGCGGCGCTCGATCTGCTCGACGTGCGGGTTGACCGCCGCCGGGAACGGGCAGTGGAACGGCTGAAGCTCGATCACGGGGGCTATCGCGGACGGCATTGGATCCTCACCGGTCTCGAGGGACGCATCGTGCTCAGCTGATCCATCGGCATGTCGGCGTCGAGCGACTCGATCCGGCAGCGTTCGAGCAGTGCCCGCACGAAGCTCCGCGACTCGATCAGCGAGAGGTGCTTGCCGATGCAGGCGCGCGCGCCGCCGCCGAATGGGAACCACGCGTATGGTGGGCGCTCCGGCGCGCCGACGAAGCGCCACGGATCGAACCGCTCCGGGTGGTGCCAGAAGTCGGGGTGGCGGTGCGTGATCCACGGTGAGACGAGCACGCCGGTGCCCGGCGGCAGCTCGTGGCCGGCGACCTCGCCGCCGCCGTCGCCGACGCGGCGCCCGAGCACGTAGGAGGGCGGGTGCAGGCGCAGCCCCTCCTCCACGGCCGCGAGCGCCAGGTCGTCGCCGCCGGCCGCGATCCGGTCCTGGAGCTCCGGATGGCGCCCGAGCAGCTGGAGCGTCGAGCAGAGCGCGCTCGACGTCGTCGTGTAGCCGGCGAGCAGGAACATCATCGCCTGGTCGCGGACCTCCTGCGCGGACAGTGGCCGCGTGCCCTCCGGGTCGCGCGCTTCGCGCAGCTGGCTCAGCAGGTCGGTACCGTCGCGCCGGATTGGATCCGCGTCCTGCTTGTGCGTGAGCACACGCTCGATCGTCGCGTGCAGCGCGTCCCGCGTCTGGGCGAAGCGGCGGTTGCGCGGCGTCGGCCAGCGCAACGGCAGCCGCAGCGTCTGTCTCGCGCGCGCGGGGATCTGGCGGCTGACGACCGGCACCAGCCGCTCGAGCGCCGCGACCGTGTCCTCGTCGATTCCGCGGTTGTCATTGAAGAGGGTGCGGCCGAGCACCCGCAGCGCGTAGTGCTCGGTGGTGCGCAGCGCATCGACGATGCTGACCCGCTCGGGTCCGATGCGCTCGACGGCCGCGCGCGCCTCCTCCTCGATGACCCCCGCGGACCGGTTCGCGGCGACACGGGTGAAGAGCGGCTGCAGCAGCCGCTTCTGGCGCTGCCAGTCCGCGCCCTCGGCCGTCGCGATGTTCGCGCCGAACAGCTCCCGCACCGTGCGGTACGAGGCCGTGCGGCGCGTGAACGTCTCCATGTCGGTGAACACGCGGCGCACGTCGTCGGGGTGGTGCAGCGCGACGACGACCCGCCGCGGCCCTCGCGCCGGCCCGACGCGATAAGCGACGACGTCGCCGTAGCGCGCGAAGCCCTCCTGCAGCGTGCCGAGCAGATCGCCGCGCAGGGCGCCGGCCATGCCGATCAACGGGTGGCCGGAAGGTCCGGGGAGCGCGGTCGCCGGCCGCGGTGCCGCGCGTATCGCCGTGGCGGTCATGCCACACCCGCCTTCGCCCAGTCGACCGCGCTCGGACGCGACTCGCTCCCGAGTCCGAGCCGCTCGAGCGGCTCGAGCACCAGCTCCCCGATCGCCGTCAACCGCCGCCTGCCCTCCGGCACGAGCGGGACCTGGTCGAGGTGGGTGAACGCGAGGTGCAGGTGGTCGAGCGCTAGCCCGATGGCGCGCCGGTCCGCGCCGACGGCGCGGACCCGGCGCGCGACCTCTTCGACTCCGTCCGAGTCGATCCCCTCCACCAGCAGATTCACCAGTGCGGGGTCACGTTCCAGCGTCATCAGCACCGGGAGGGTGAAGACCCCCTCGCGCAGATCGCTGCCGGCCGGCTTGCCGATCGCGTGACTGTGGCCGTACAGGTCCAGCACGTCGTCGACGACCTGGAAGGCGATCCCGAGCTCCATCCCGAAGCACGCCAGCGCGTCGCATGCGCGCGACGACGCGTCGGCCGTCGAGGCGCCGAGCCAGCAGGAGGTCGCCAGCAAGGTGGCGGTCTTGCCGCGGATCGCGGCGATGTAGTGAGCGACGTCGCGCGCCGCGTCGAACTGCGCGGAGCTCTCCGCGATCTGACCCGAGCAGAGCGCCGCGAGCGTGTGCGCGAGACGGTGCAGCTCGGCGCTGCCCAGGTCGGCAGCCACGCGATACGCGTGCGACAGCAGCACGTCACCGCCGAGGACTGCGGCGTGGTTGCCCCAAAGCGTGTTGACGCTCGGGCGCCCGCGGCGCGTCGTCGCCGAGTCGAGCACGTCGTCGTGATAGAGCGACGCGAGGTGCAGCAACTCGACGGCCGTCGCCGCGTCGATGACGCGCTCCGTCACCGCCTCGCGTCCGCCGACCGCGATCGCCGCTGACAGCACGAGTGCGGGCCGCAGCCGTTTGCCCCCGGCCTCGATGCCGTGAAGTGCGATCTCGCCGAGACGCGCGTCAGGCGTCATGGTGGCGACGGCGCGCAGTCGTGACTCGACGCGTCTCAACTGAGCGGTGGCGTCTACTGCAGGATGAATGGCGACCATTGTGCATGCAACTCCGTCCTCGCGACCTCGGGTTCGCACGGTGTGTTGTGCGCTCCCCCAAAACAAGCGCGTGCAATTTGTTGTAACCATTCTTGCATCAGAACGCAAGTTGGTGCTCCGTCACCCCGGAAAAAGTCTTGTGCCAACCCTCCCACAGGGAGGCTCGGTTTTGATACGGTGTACGGCGACGGCGGAGAGCGCCGTCGGGACGGGCATTGGGGATGGGAACGCCATCGGGAGGGTGGCTGTTCCCGCCTGGTCGACCATGCCCGGGCGCCAAGGTGGGCTTATTGCGTGCTGCCTGAATTTATCAGGCATCCACCACCCCGTGCAAATTACTTGGACGGGCGCTCGGTCCTGCGATTTTTCAGTTACGAGCCCGGCCGAGTTACATGAGACGGTGTCGCCGTCGTTAAACTCCCGCGCGACGTCGCCACTCCTCCTCGATCTGCTCGAGCGACTTTCCGCTTGTCTCCGGAACGAGTCGGTAGGTGAACAACAGTGCGAGCACGCCGAAGCCGGCGAGCATCCCGAACACGGGTGCGCCGCCCCACGAGGCGAGCAGGATCGGGAACGACAGTGAGATGACGAAGTTGGCGCCCCATTGGATCGTGTTGCCGATCGAGATCGCCTGTCCGCGGATGAACAGCGGGTAGATCTCGGCCGCCATCACCCAGAAGCCCCAGCCCCAGCTGATCGCGAAGCAGGCGATGAAGCCGAACAGGCAGGCCACCGCGATCCATTTCCACGCACCCGTGAAGTCGTCGACCTGGAAGGCGACGGCGAGCAGGGCCATGCAGAGGGCCATGCCGGTCATGCCGGCGAGCAGGATCGTGCGGCGTCCGATGCGGTCCACGACCATCAGCGCGACGACCGTCGCGCCGAAGTTGAGCGTGCCGATCCCGGCCGTCGTGAGCGCAGCCGTCTCGGTCCCGAAGCCGGCCTCCTTCAGGATCGTCGGCGCGTAGTAGATGATCGTGTTGATCCCAGTGATCTGCTGGAAGATCCCGAGCCCGATCCCGACCGTCAGGATCGTGCGCGCGAGCGGGCTCGTGAGCGCCTTCACGATCGGCTCCTGCGGCCGCCGCCGGTCCTCCTCGACGGCCGCGACGATCGTCTGCAGCTCCGCCTCCGTCGCCGGGTCCTCGGGATCGCGAACGCGCTGCAGCACGCTGCGCGCCTCGTCGATCCGGTCGCGCATCACGAGCCAGCGCGGGCTGTCGGGGAGCATCAGCATCCCCACGAACAGCATCGTCGCGGGCACCGCCGCGAGCGCGAACACCGCGCGCCACTCGCCGTCGTCGGCGAACATCGCGTTGACGAGGTAGGCCATCAGGATCCCGGCAGTGATCGCGAGCTGGAACAGCGCCACCATCGAGCCGCGGCTCTTGACCGGCACGACCTCGGCGATGTAGAGCGGCACGACCGTCGAGGCGAACCCGACCGCGAGGCCGATCACGAGCCGCGCGCCGATCAGCACCTCGACGTTCGGCGAGGCGGCCGCCAGCCCCGCGCCGATGACGAAGACGACCGCCGACAGCATCACGATCGCCCGGCGCGAGAGGCTTCTCGTGAGCCGGCTGCACAGCAGCGCGCCGAACAGGGCTCCGAGCGTGACGGCCGAGACGACGAGCCCGATCCCCGACGCCGAGACGTCGAAGTCCTGCTCGATGAAGACCTGCGCACCGGAGATCATGCCGGTGTCGTAGCCGAACAGCAGGCCTCCCATCCCGGCCACCGCGGCCGTGATCCAGACGGTCACGTGATAGTCGAAACGGTGGCCGACCTCGGGTGCGGTCAACGACATCTGGGCTCTCCTCGTGCGGGGTCGCGCGAGCATATCCGCCGCTACCGTTGGATTCGCGATGGACGATTGGCGCTTCTGTCCCCGGTGCGGGACCGCGGGGGAGCACGCCGGCGAGGGGGTCGAGCGGCACCTCGCCTGTCCGGCATGTCGCTACGTGAAGTACGACAATCCGCTGCCGACGACGATCGGCCTCGTCGAGCGGGAGGGGCTGCTGCTGTTGCTGCGCCGCGCCGACGAGCCGCAGCGCGGCTGGTGGGACACGGTCGGCGGCTTCGTCGCCGCCGGCGAGTCGGCGGAGGAGGCGATGCTGCGCGAGGCCGAGGAGGAGATCGGCGTGCGCGTGACGATCGAGCGGCTCGTCGGCACCTACGCCTCCGTCTACGGGGACACCGGCCTGCAGACGCTCGGCGTGGCCTTCGCCTGCTCGCTGCCGCCGGACGCCGAGCTGCGGATCTCCGCGGAGAGCCTGGAGCACTCCTGGTTCGCGGCGGACGCGCTGCCGGCGCTCGCGTTCGCGGACGTGCAGGCGGCCGCCGAGACGTGGCGCGCCGGGCGGCCGCTCGGCTGACACGTTCACTCGCGCGCGAGCCGCGTCCAGGCGCGTCCACGCTCGCGCTGGCTCGTGGCCGAAGCGGTCCGTACGATGGCGCGCTCCGCTCCGCCCGCCGACGAAGGACCTCCGCATGCGCCCCCGCCTGCTCCTCGCCCTGCTCTCGACCGCGCTGCTCGCCCTGCTCGGCGGTGCCGTCCCCGCGCTCGGCGCGGGCGCCGGCACGACCTTCCTGGTCGGCGGACTCGACCTGCCGCCGGGAGCGCTCCCGGGTGGCAACGGCGGCACCGACGACGGCGACCCCGAGCCGCTCGGCCTCAGCGCAACCGGACGCTATGTGGCGTTCGTGGGCGAGGCGGATCTCCTGGACCCCGGCGCCGACCCCGACGTCGCAAACGTCTTCCGCAAGGACCGGCTGACCGGCGAGGTGGTGCTCGTCAGCCGCGCGAACGGAGCCGGCGGAGCGGTCGCCGACGCGAGCGGCCACGACGTCGTCATCAGCGCCGACGGCACGCGCGTCGCGTGGCGCACGAGCGCCGCGCTCGACGCGGCCGACACCGACGGCAGAGCGTCTGACGTGTACGTCCGCGACGTCCCGAGCGGGACCACCTTCCTCGCGAGCCAGGGCAGCGCAGGCGCCCAGACGGCGGACCTCCCCGACGGCTTCGACCTCTCCGGCAACGGGCGCTACGTCGCCTTCACGACGACGACCGGGCTCGCGGGCGCCGACGACGTCACCGGGCACGAGGACATCTACCGGCGCGACCTGCAGACGAGCACCACGCAGCTCGTGTCCGTCAAGTCCGCTGCCGCGACCGCCGCGAACGCCGACTCGTCCGAGCCGGGGATCAGCGACGACGGCCGCTGGGTCGCGTTCCGGACGCTCGCGAGCGACCTCGTCAGCGGGTTCGCCCCCGGCGGAGCCGAGCAGATCGTCGCGCGCGACATGAGCGGCGCGGGCGCCTACGCGGTCAGCAACCAGAGCGGCTCGCTCACGCCCGGCAACGGCAGATCCGAGCAGCCGGCGGTCGCCGGCACGCCCACGACGGTCGCGACCGTGGTCGTCGCGTACACGAGCGAGGCGATCAACCTCGACGGCGCCGACGTGTCGAGCAGCACCAGCATCTACCGCCGCCGGCTCGCGGACGCCGGCTCGACGCTCGTCAGCCGCGCGGACGGCATCGCCGGCGGGGACGCCGACGAGCGCTCGTACTGGCCCTCGATCAGCGACGACGGCAACCTCGTGCTGTTCACCTCCGAGGCGGGCAACCTCGGCGGTGCGCCCGACGGGTTCGGCCCGTACGTGCGCGACGTCGGCGCGGGCCGCACGACGCTCGTCTCGCTCGACGACCGCTATGCGGTCGAGGGGCGCATCGCGGGCGACGGCGCGACGGTCGCCTGGGTCAACGGGGGCACGCGCACGCCGATCACGGCTGACAGCGACTCCGAGCTGTACGGCGTGTTCGCGCGCAGCTTCGCGGCGCCGGCGACGCTCGGCCCGCCGACGCTCGTATCGCGCCCGTCCGGGAGCGCGCCGTTCCTCGCGCCCGCGTTCGAGGTGCCGGACGGCGACTCCGGCCAGCGGACGATGAGCGCCGACGGCCGCTACGTCGTCTTCGAGGCATTCTCGAGTCGCCTGCCGGGCGCCTCCCCCGGCGGGCCGAGCCAGCTGTACCGGCGCGACCTGCTGACCGGCGCGATCGACCTCGTCTCCCGCGCGGACGGACCGAACGGCGCGGCCGCCGACGATTCCAACGAGGGCCCCTCGATCGACGCCGACGGCACGCGCGTGGCGTTCATGTCGTCGGCGTCGAACCTCGCGCCCGGGCATGCCGGCGCGTCCGACCAGATCTACGTGCGCGACCTCGTCGCCGGCACGACGACGCTCGTCTCGCGCGCTACCGACGGCTCGCCGGCCGACGGGGACGCCAGCCAGGGGCGCATGACCGCCGACGGCCGCCACCTCGTGTTCGTCAGCGAGGCCGGCAACCTCGGCGCCGGCGCCTCCGGGGTCGATCACGTCTACCTGCGCGACCTCGTCACCGGCGTCACGCAGCTCGTCGACCGCGCGACGGGCGGGAGCGGCGCCGTCGGGAATGCGGACGCGGCGGACCCGTCGGTGTCCGCGGACGGCCGCATCGTGGCGTTCGACGGCGACATGACGAACTTCGACCCCGCCGACTCCGACAGCGACGGCGACGTGTACGTGCGCGACACCGCGGCGCAGACGACGACGCTCGTCTCACGGCGCAGCGGCGCGAGCGGCCAGCCCGCGAGAGACTTCTCGACGGAGCCGTCGGTGAGCACGAACGGCGCCGTCGTCGCGTTCCGGACCCGCGACGAGACGCTCGCGCCGGAGGGCGGCCCGTGGAGCGGCAGCGAGCAGGTCGTTGCGCGCACGCTCGCGACCGCGCAGAACGCGCTCGTCAGTCGCGCGCCGTCGGGCGCGGCGGCAGACGGCGACTCGCGGCACGCGGCGGTGAACGCCGACGGCTCCGTGATCGCCTTCGTCTCCGACGCGACGAACCTGCTGCCGGGCCTCGGCAGCAGCGGCGGCAAGGACGCCGTCTTCGCGCGCACGACGGCGACCGGGGCGTTGAGCGGTCCGCCGGCGTTCGGCCCCGCTGCACGCAACGACCTCGGCGCGAGCGAGCCGTCGATCAGCGACGACGGTCAGTGCCTTCTGTTCAGCGGCCAGGGCCACAACGCCGCGACCGGCTTCGCGGGCGACTTCCGGACGCTCTACGTGTACGTCGTCTCGGGGCAGTGCCCCAAGCCGCTGCCGGCGGTGATCCCGCCCTCGAGAAGAATCAGACGAGCGCCGAGACCGGTGCTGACGAGAGCGTCGCTCTCGCACCGGCGCTTCCGCGTCGGCAGACGCGGGACGCCGAAGGTGCTCGCGGGAGCGGCGGCGACGCGCAGAGCGCGGAGACGACGTCGGAGCAGAGCCCCGGTCGGCACGGCCTTCCGCTTCACGCTCAACACCCGCTCGAACGTCGCGATCGCGATCGAGCGCCCGGCGCAGGGTCGCCTCGTCGGCCGCTTCTGCCGCAGATCGACGCGCAGGCTTCGTCATCACCTCAGATGCGTGCGCTTCGTGAGAGTCGGCAGCCTCACGCGCGGCGGGGTGAACCCCGGCAGGGTCTCGATCGCGTTCACCGGCCGCATCAGCAGAAAGGCGCTCAAGCCCGGCCCCTACCGCGTGAGACTGCGCGCGAGCAACGGCTCCGGCGTCTCCAGCTGGGTGAGACTCGCGTTCACCGTCGTGAGATAGTCGGCGCGTGACCGACGCCTCGCAGCTGCCCGCCGAGGGCTATCGCCTCACCGGCATCGCGCCGCGCGCGTACCAGCACCCCGCCGACAAGGCCGCGAGCGCGGCGCTGTCGGCGATCCCGCAGCTCGACCGCGTGGTGCGCAAGCTGATCGAGCTGGGCTACGAGCGCGCGCTGCGCCAGCAGGCGCTCGGCGCGTCGGTGCGGCTGAGCGAGCAGCAGCTGCCGGAGGTGTGGGGCGAGCACGTCTTCGCGTACGCGACGCTCGACGTGCCGGAGACGCCGGCGCTCTACATCACGCAGTTCCCGTTCGCGAACGCGATGGCGATCGGTGCGAAGCGGCCGATCGTCGTCGTCAACTCGGAGCTGGTGCGGCTGCTCGACGCGCCGCAGCGCCGCGCCGTATTCGCGCACGAGGCGTCGCACATCCTCTCCGACCACCAGCTGTACGGCACCGCGCTGGCGATCCTCACCGGGCTGGCCAGCTCCGGGCGGCTGCCGCTGCCGCTCGTCCCGATCCGCACCGCGCTGCTGGAGTGGAGCCGAGCGGCCGAGCTGAGCTGCGACCGCGCGGCCGCCCTCGTGACGCGCGACCCGCTCGCCGTCTGCCGCACGTTCATGTCGCTCGCCGCCGGCGCGATGGTCGACAGGCTGAACCTCGACGCGTTCATGACGCAGGGGATGGAGTACGCCGAGGAGGGCTCCGGGCTGGAGCGCCTGACGCGCCTGCTGACCGACCTCGGCGTCACGCACCCGCTGCCGGTGCGCCGCACGCGCGAGCTGATGAGCTGGGTGCGCGGCGGCGACTACGACCGCATCGTCGGCGGCGACTACGTGCGCCGCGACGAGCCGGCCGACCCGCGCGCCGAGGGCGGCGAGGCCGTCGGCTTCTACGCCGAGCGCTTCCGCCGCGCCTTTCGCGAGGCGGGCGACGCCGTCGCCGCGACCGGCAACCAGCTTGCGGACTGGCTGCGACGGGATGGGCCGGAGGGCGACGGCGACGACGTGTAGTCGCCGCGCAGCGGTCAGCGGGTCTCGAGCGCGTCTGCCGGCGTAATCGCCAGGCCTGGCTCGACGAGATCCTTGTGGTCGCCGCTTACAAGCGTCCAGCCGTTGATCTCGGCTGCTGCGACGTAAGCGGCGTCGTAGACGGACATCCTGTGAGACCGGTATTCGTCCGCCACGGCGATGGCGCGATCGATGAGCTCGATGCCGGCGCTCACGATATTTCTCCCGCACGCCACGCGCACGAGATCTGCGACGCCGCGCGCCCGTCTCGGCGAGTGCCAGCGCTTCATCGCGACATTGGCGACCTCGTAGAGCGTGAGGTCGAGCGCGGCGAGCGGGCGTCCTCCCGCTCCCGCGATCAGTCGGCGCGCAGCCTCGTGGTCCTCCTCGTCGGCGTTGAATGCACCGAGCCATACGTTGGAGTCGAGCAGGTGCATTGTCATCGCTCGCGTCGCATCTGCTTGATGTACTCGACGGTGTTGCCGCCGTGATGCTCGGGATCCGCGAGCAGCCTGCGGATGCGCTCTCTGCGCGAGTCGTCACTGGCGTCAAGCACCTGCTGGGCGGCGTCCTGGAGAAACGCACTGCGGTTGGTTCTGTGCGCCTCCACATGAGCGTCGATGCGCTCGAGGAGGCTGTCGGGGAGGCTGATCATCACCTTTGCCATGGTCCCAGGATATACCGGTATTGATCAACCGCAAGGAGCTGGAGAAACCTAAGGATCGGTCTTTCAGCTGACCGCTGTCGTTCATGTGACTGGCATATAAATTTATATGTGGGTAACCTACGGTCGAGATGGCCTCCGCAGCGACCCAGCGCACCCGTCTCCCGCGCGCCGAGCGCGAGCAGCTGATCCTCGACGTCGCGCACGCGCGCTTCGCCGCGCACGGCTACGGCGCGGTCACGATGGACGACGTCGCGCACGACGCGGGCGTCACGAAGCCCCTCCTCTACAACTACTTCGGCAACAAGGAGCGGCTGTACCTCGCGTGCATGGAGCGCGCGGGGGACGCGATGCTCGCGACCGTCGTCGCGGCCGTCGGGGACGCCGATGCACCTGACGACGCGCTGCGCCGCGGTCTGCACGCCTTCTTCGCGTTCGTCGACGAGGACCGCGACGCCTGGCGCGTGCTGTTCGACGAGACGCTGCCGGCCGGCGGCGAGATCGCGCAAGCGGTCGGCGAGTACCGCGAGCGTCTGCTCGGGCTCGTCGCGCAGGCGAACATCCAGCGCCTGCCGGAGCGCCGCCGCGCCGACCACGCGACCGAGATCGAGGCGATCGCGGTCGCACTGCTGGGCGCGGCCGAGGCGCTCGCGCGCTGGTGGCTGCGCACCGGGGCGATGCCCGCGGCCGACGCCGCCGAGCTCTTGATCGCGACCGCCGAGCCGGGCCTGCGCGGCCTGACCCGGTCCCGTCCGCCCGGCCGCATCTCCAGATCTGAATCCCAAGGAGCCTGATGACCCCCGCCACTCCGCGCCGAGCCGTCGTGCTCGGCGGCAACCGCATCCCCTTCGCGCGCTCCGACAGCGCCTACGCGAAGGCCACCAACCAGGACATGCTGACCGCCGCGCTCGACGGGCTCGTCGAGCGCTTCGAGCTCCAGGGCGAGCGCCTCGGCGAGGTCGTCGCGGGCGCGGTCCTGAAGCACAGCCGCGACTTCAACCTGACGCGCGAGTGCGTGCTCGGCAGCCGCCTGTCGGCCGAGACGCCGGCGTACGACATCCAGCAGGCGTGCGGCACCGGCCTGCAGGCCGCGATCCTCGTCGCGAACAAGATCGCGCTGGGGCAGACGGAGGTGGGCGTCGCCGGCGGCGTCGACACGACCTCGGACGCGCCGCTCGCTCTGAACGAGGACCTGCGCGCGATCCTGCTCGACGCGAACCGCCTGAAGTCGAACGCGGCGCGTGCGCAGCTGCTGCTGCGCCTGCGCCCGCAGCACCTCGTCCCCGCGATTCCACGCAACGAGGAGCCCCGCACCGGCCTCTCGATGGGCGAGCACCAGGCCCGCACCGCCGCGGAGTGGGGCGTCACGCGCGAGGCGCAGGACGAGCTGGCGATGCGCTCGCACAAGAACCTCGCCGCGGCCTACGAGCGCGGCTTCCAGGACGACCTCGTCACCCCATACCTCGGCCTGGAGCGCGATCAGAACCTCCGTCCTGATTCGAGCATCGAGAAGCTCGCCAAGCTCAAGCCCGTCTTCGGCGGTCCCGAGGGGACGATGACGGCCGGCAACTCGACGCCGCTGTCCGACGGGGCCGCCGTCGCGCTGCTGGCGAGCGAGGAGTGGGCGAGAGCGCACAGACTCACGCCGCTGGCGACGTTCGTCGACGGCGAGACGGCTGCGGTCGACTACGTCGGCGGGCGCGAGGGCCTGCTGATGGCGCCGGCGTACGCGGTGCCGCGGATGCTCGAGCGCAACGGCCTGAGACTGCAGGACTTCGACCTGTACGAGATCCACGAGGCGTTCGCCTCGCAGGTGCTCTCCACGCTCGCGGCGTGGGAGGACCCGGTCTTCTGCACCCAGCGGCTCGGCCTCAGAGGGCCGCTCGGCGCGATCGACCGCGACAAGCTCAACGTCAACGGCAGCTCGCTCGCCGCCGGCCACCCCTTCGCCGCAACCGGCGGCCGCATCGTCGCGGCCGCCGCGAAGGCGCTGCACGAGCGCGGCGGGGGCCGCGTGCTGATCAGCGTGTGCGCGGCCGGTGGGCAGGGCGTCGTCGCGATCTTGGAGGCATAACGAAATGGACCGTTACACGCAGTTGGTCAACACGTCGGTCGGCGGTGCGATCGCGAAGCAGGTGGGGCTGCCGAAGCCGGTGCCTTTGCGGCGTTGGGTACCGGGCTCGTCGATCGTCGAGGGGAGGGTGCTGGTGGGCGGCGCTCCTTCCGGCCGCCTGGCGGCTCCGGTGTTCTCGGTGCTCGCCTCGGTCGGCGCCGAGGTCTCGACGCCGTTGCGCCCGGACCTGCGCGCCGCCGCCGCGTCGGCCGGCGTCGACGCGGCGCCGTGGACGCCGAAGGCGTCGGTCGACCACCGCTACGGCGCGCTCGTGTTCGACGCGACCGGCATCGCGTCGTCGGCGGAGCTGGAGGAGCTGCACGCGTTCTTCCACCCGACGATCCGCCGCGTCTCCACGTGCGCGCGCGTCGTCGTGCTCGGCACGCCGCCGTCGTCGGCGAGAACGCCGGCCGAGGCGGTCGCGCAGCGCGCGCTGGAGGGCTTCACGCGCGCGGTCGGCAAGGAGATCGGCCGCGGCGCGACGGTGCAGCTCGTGTACGTCGAGCCCGGTGCCGAGGATCAGGTCGCGGGGACGCTGCGCTTCTTCCTCTCGCCGCGCTCGGCGTTCGTCTCCGGGCAGGTCGTGCGGATCGGCGCCGGCGCGGACGGGCTCGCGGACGACTTCGACTGGGAGCAGCCGCTCGCCGGCAAGGTCGCCTTGGTCACCGGCGCCTCGCGCGGCATCGGCGCCGCGATCGCCTCGACGCTCGCGCGCGACGGCGCGCACGTCGTCGGCCTCGACGTGCCCGCGCTGGAGGAGGACCTCAAGGCGGTCGCCGCCGGCATCGGCGGCTCGGCGCTCGCGCTCGACATCACGTCCGAGGACGCGCCGAGAGCGATCGCCGCGCACCTGAAGAAGAAGCACAGAGGCGTCGACGTCGTCGTCCACAACGCCGGCATCACGCGCGACCGCACGCTCGGCCGCATGGACGCCGAGCGCTGGAACGCGGTCATCGGCGTGAACCTCAGCGCCATCGAGCGCGTCACCGACGCGCTGCTCGCGGGCGGCGCGAGAGCGGCCTTGGACAAGGGCGGCCGGATCGTCTGCGTCTCCTCCATCAGCGGCATCGCCGGCAACGCCGGGCAGACCAACTACGCGACCTCGAAGGCCGGAGTGATCGGCGTCGTCGACGCGTACGCGCCCGCGCTGGCGAGACGCGGCGCGACGATCAACGCGGTCGCGCCGGGCTTCATCGAGACGCAGATGACGGCGAAGGTGCCGCTGCCGATCCGCGAGGCCGGTCGGCGGATGGCGTCGCTGTCGCAGGGCGGGCTGCCGGTCGACGTCGCCGAGGCGATCGCGTGGTTCGCATCGCCGGCGAGCGGCGGAGTGAACGGCAACGTCGTGCGCGTCTGCGGGCAGAGCCTGCTGGGGGCGTGACGCGGTGACCGCGTTGACGACATACGCCCGCGCGGCGCTCCCGTTGGTGCCCGGCGCGTCGCTGCTGCCGTTCGTCGCAGGGCGCGGGAAGGAGATGCCGGCGTTGGAGCGCTCGCTGTCCGAGGTGCGCGTGGATCGCGACGCCTTGGCCGCGTACGACCGCGTCTGCGGCTTCACGCTGCGCGACGCGCTGCCGGCGACGTATCTGCACGTGCGCGCGTTCCCGTTGCACATGGCGTTGATGACGGACGGGCGCTTTCCGTTCCCCGCCGTCGGGTTGGTGCACCTGTCGAACCGCATCGTCGTGCACCGGCCGGCGTTGGTGACCGAGACGTTCGATGTGAGCGTGCGCACCACGCCGATCGAGCCCCACGCCAAAGGTCGGACGTTCGCGTTGGTCTCGACCGCGTCGGTCGATGGTGAGCTCGTGTGGGAGGACCACAGCGTGATGCTCCGTCGCGGCGGTGGCGATGCCACGGCTTCCGACGGCAGCGAGGGGGGCGGGAGCGGAGCGTCTGGCGAGGACCGCGGATCTGACCCGCTGGGGGCGGGTCAAACTCGCGGTGCTCCCGTCGAGTGGCGGTTGCCGGGCGATCTGGGGCGGCGGTACGGGTCGGTCTCCGGTGATCGCAATCCGATCCACCTCCATGCGCTGAGCGCGCGACTGTTCGGGTTTCCCCAGGCGATCGCGCATGGGATGTGGACGAAGGCGCGGGCGCTGGCGGCGCTCGAGTCCACCTTGCCCGACGCGTACGCGGTCGACGTCAGCTTCCGGAAGCCGATCCTGCTTCCAGGGCGCGTCACGTTCGCGCACCAAGACGGTCAGTTCACGGTCCGGTCCGCCAAGCGGCCGGAGATCATCCACCTCGAAGGGACGGTGACGCCATGAGCATGGCGGAACGCAGCATGGGCTTGGGGCTGCGGGCGCTTGGGCGCCTCGCCGGCTCCGACGTCGTCGATCGCCTCGGCGTGCGCAAGCCCGCCGAGAAGGTCCTCTACCGCGCGACGCGCGACGGCTTCAAGGCCGTCGGCGCCGCCAACCGCACGTTCAAGGCGGTCAACGGCAACGGCAAGCCGAAGCGCTTGTCGACGACCGCCAGCACCGGCCTGTTCGACCTCACCCCGAGCGACGAGCAGCAGATGCTGCAGGAGTCGTTCAAGGCGTTCGGGGCCGAGCAGCTGCGGCCCGCCGCGCTGAGAGCGGACACGGCCGCCAAGACGCCGGAGGAGATCCTCAGACAGGCCGGCGAGCTCGGCCTGACGATGCTCGGCGTCCCGGAGGAGCTGGGCGGCGCCGTCAGCGAGCGCTCCACCGTCACCGCCGTGCTCGCCGCCGAGGCGCTCGCGCACGGCGACATGGGCCTCGCGGTCGCGCTGCTCGCGCCCGCGGGCGTGGCAAGCGCGCTCGCGCTGTGGGGCGACGGCGACCAGCAGGCCACCTATCTGCCGGCGCTCGTCGGCGAGGACGTGCCGGCGCCGGCGGCGCTCGCGGTCCAGGAGCCGCGCGCGCTGTTCGACCCGTTCGCGCTGGAGACGACCGCGCGCCGCGAGCGCGACGACTTCGTGCTCGACGGCGTCAAGTCGCTCGTGCCGCTGGCCGAGAGCGCCGAGCTGCTGCTCGTCGCCGCGCGGCTGGAGGGCCACGGGCCCGTCCTGTTCGTCGTCGAGACGAAGACCGACGGCGTGCTCGCGAAGGCCGCGCCCGGCATGGGCGTGCGCGCCGCCGCCACCGGCGACGTGCTGCTGGAGGGCGTGCGCCTGCCGGCGCGCGCGCTGCTCGCCGACGGCGACCCGGCCGTCTACGCGGCCGCGGTGCGTCGCGCGCGCCTCGCGTGGTGCGCGCTGTCGATCGGCACCGCGCGCGCGGTGCTCGACTACGTGATCCCGCACGTCAACGAGCGCGTCGCGTTCGGCGAGCCGATCTCCAACCGCCAGTCGGTCGCGTTCGCGGTCTCCGACATCGGCGTCGAGCTGGAGGGCATGCGCCTGACGACCCTGCGCGCCGCCGCCCGCCTCGACGCCGGCAAGGACGCCGCACGCGAGGTGGCCATTGCCCGCGCGCTGTGCGCCGAGAAGGGGTCGCAGATCGGCTCCCAGGGCGTGCAGCTGCTCGGCGGCCACGGCTACGTGAAGGAGCACCCGGTCGAGCGCTGGTACCGCGACCTGCGAGCGGTGGGCGTCTGCGAGGGCGCCCTCCTCGTCTAGAGCTGAGGAGCCACACAGATGATCAATCTCGAGATCCCCAAGAAGTTCGTCCCGCTCGTCGGGCAGGCGCACCAGGTCGCAGAGGAGGTCTTCCGGCCGATCTCGCGCAAGTACGACCAGGAGGAGCACGCGTACCCGAAGGAACTCGACATGCTCGCCGCGCTCATCGACGGGATGAACGAGGGCAGCGACATGGGCGGCGCCGGCGCGGCCGGCGTGCGGCGCACGGAGGGCAAGGACGAGGGCGTTCGCAACGGCTCCAACATGTCGACGGTGCTCGGCATCATCGAGCTGTGCTGGGGCGACGTCGGCCTGCTGCTGTCGATGCCGCGCCAGGGCCTCGGCAACTCGGCGATCGCGTCGGTCGCGAACGACGAGCAGCTCGAGCGCTTCAGAGGCAAGTGGGCCGCGATGGCGATCACCGAGCCGGAGGCGGGCTCGGACTCCGCCGCGATCCGCACGACCGCCGTGCTCGACGAGAGAACCGGCGAGTACGTGCTCAACGGCGAGAAGATCTATGTGACCTCAGGCGAGCGCGCCGACCTCGTCGTGGTGTGGGCGACGCTCGACCGCAGCGTCGGGCGCGCGGCGATCAAGTCGTTCGTGGTGGAGCGGAGCAATCCGGGCATGAAGCTCGACCGCCTCGAGCACAAGCTCGGCATCCGCGCCTCCGACACGGCCGCCTTCATCCTCGACGACTGCCGCGTGGCGCCCGAGAACCTGCTCGGCTCGCCCGAGGTCGACGTCAGAAGAGGCTTCGCCGGCGTGATGCAGACGTTCGACAACACGCGGCCGCTCGTGGCCGGCATGGCCGTGGGCTTGACCCGCGCGTGCCTGGAGCTGACGCAGAGACTGATGTCCGACGCCGGCGTCGGGATCGACTGGGACCGCCCGACCGGCACCCAGCCGGCCGCCGCCGCCGAGTTCCTCGCGATGGAGGCCGACTACGAGGCCGCGCGGCTGCTGACGCTGGAGGCCGCGTGGATGGCCGACAACTCGAAGCCGAACTCGCTGCAGGCGTCGATGGCGAAGGCGAAGGCGGGACGCACCTGCGTCGACGTCGCGCTGCGCTGCGTGCGCCTGTGCGGCTCGCTCGGCTTCGGCGAGGAGCTGCTGCTGGAGAAGTGGGCGCGCGACGCGAAGATCCTCGACCTGTTCGAGGGCACGCAGCAGATCCAGCTGCTGATCATCGCGCGGCAGCTGCTCGGGAAGTCCTCGGCCGAGCTGAAGTAGCGCCTGCGAGTGCTGACGCGCCAGGCCGGGCGCGGCGCGTCAGCGCTCAAGCAAATCCCCGGCATGCCGAGGATCGAAGGACATGGCCGGTCGTCGCATCCTGTCGCCCTTCGGCGAGCGCGTTCGCGCCGGCCGCGACGACGCGCAGCTCGTCAGCCGCGGCGTCGTCGTCGAGTCGGGCCCGCAGCTGAGAGCGCGGCAGGCGCTGCGCGCCGCCGAGCGCCTCAGCCGCGCCGTCGTCGACGGCTTGGAGGAGGGCGTGATGGTCACCGACGCCGAGCTGCGGCCGGTGAGCTGGAACGCCAGCGCGCTGCGGATCCTCGGCGCGAGCGCCGAGCAGCTGGCGACCGACGGGCTCGCGAGCGGCGCGATCGGGACGCTGCGCTACGGCGACGGCAAGCCCGTCACGCCGGGCGACAACCCGCCGCGGCGCGCGCTGCGCCAGGGCGCCCCGGTCCGCGCGACGCTGCGCCGTACGCCGCCGGAGGGCAGCGACCGCTGGATCACCGTGCTCGCCCGTCCGATCGGCGGCGCCCACGGCACCGCGCGGCAGGGCGTCGTCTGCACCTTCGCGGACGTCACGAGCACGGTCGAGGCCGAGCGCCGCCTGCGCGAGGAGCGCGACCGCGCGCAGCGCTACCTGGAGGTCGCCTCGACGCTCGTCGTCGTGCTCGACTCGCAGGGTCGCGTCGAGCTGATCAACCGCCAGGGCTGCGAGCTGCTGGGCTTCGAGGAGCAGGAGCTGCTCGGGCGCGACTGGCTGGAGATGGTCGTCCCGACCGAGGACCGGCTCGACGCCCGCCTCGCCTTCCTGCGGCTCGTCTCCGGCGTCGAGCCGCCCGGCGAGACGCTCGAGACGTTCGTGCGCATGAAGTCCGGCGACACGCGCAAGATCGCCTGGCGCAACGCGGTGCTGCGCGACGCGGAGGGCACGATCACCGCCGTCCTGCGCTCCGGCGAGGACGTGACGGCCCGCCGCAACGCGGAGGCGCAGGTGACGTTCCTCGCCTACCACGACCGCCTCACCGGCCTGCCGAACCGCGCGCTGCTGGAGGAGCAGCTGACCCGCGACCTGACCCGCGCCCGCCGCTCCGGCGCCCCGGTCGCGCTCCTCTACTTCGACCTCGACAACTTCAAGCTCGTCAACGACTCGTTCGGACACACCGCCGGCGACGAGGTGCTGCGCGAGACCGCGCTGCGCGTCTCCGAGCTGACGCGCACCGGCGACGTG
Source organism: uncultured Actinomycetes bacterium (assembly GCA_963812435.1). Taxonomy (GTDB): domain Bacteria; phylum Actinomycetota; class Thermoleophilia; order Solirubrobacterales; family Solirubrobacteraceae; genus Conexibacter. Next base: position 304,987 of record CAWEUZ010000002.1, on the reverse strand, counting down.
CTCGCGCGCCAGGGCGGCGACGAGTTCCTGCTGCTGCTGGACTGCGCGACGCCCGGCGCCGACCCTGCGATGGCGAACGACGCCCGCGGTGTCGCGCAGATCGCAGGCGACCGCATCGCGGCCGCGCTGGAGCGGCCGTTCGAGCTCTCCGGCGCGGAGTTCCACGTCGGCGCGTCGATCGGCGTCGCGCTCTTCCCCGAGCACGCCGACGACCCCGAGTCGCTGTTCCAGGCCGCCGACGCGGCGATGTACCAGGCCAAGCGCGCCGGCGGCGGAACCGTCGCCTTCTACGAGCCGCGCGAGAGCGATGCGCGCCAGCGCCTGTCGCTGACGACGCGCCTGCGCCGCGCGATCGACGAGGGCGAGCTGCGGCTGCACTACCAGCCGATCCTCGATGTGGCCGAGGGGCGGCTCGACTCGCTGGAGGCGCTCGTGCGCTGGGAGGATCCGGACGAGGGCCTGATCCCTCCCGGCGCGTTCATCCCCGTCGCCGAGGAGACCGGCCTGATCGACGGGATCGGCGCCTGGGTCGTCGAGGCGCTCTGCCTGCAGGCCGTCGAATGGGCGGCGGAGGGCTTCCGCCCGCGGCTCAACTTCAACCTCTCGCCCCGTCAGCTGCGGCGCGCCGACCTCGTCGGCTCGATCGCCGCGCGGATCGCCTCGCACCGGCTCGACCCCGGCCAGTTCTGCGCCGAGCTGACGGAGTCCGCGCTGCTGTCCGACGCGCGCCGCCAGCGCTCGCTGCTCACCGAGCTCAACGAGGCCGGCCTGCTGATCGCGATCGACGACTTCGGCGCGGGCCACTCCTCGCTCGGCCGCCTGCGCGACCTGCCGGTGCAGGTGCTGAAGGTCGACCGCTCGTTCCTGCGGCGCGTGCCCGAGGACGCCGGCTCGGCCTCGATCGTGGCCGCGATCCTCGACCTCGGCAGAGCGCTCGGGATGACGACCGTCGTCGAGGGCGTCGAGGAGCCCGAGCAGCTCGAATTCTTGAAGCAGCACGGCTGCCCGCTGGTGCAGGGCTTCCTGACCGGGCGGCCGGTGCCGGCCGACCAGCTCGACCGCAGCGGGGTGGCGTCGTGATCCGCACGCTGCCCGAGGTGACCCGCGAACTGGACACGACCTGGCTCGTCGTCGCGGCCGTGCTCGTGATGTTCATGCAGGCCGGCTTCGCCTGCTTGGAGATCGGCTTCTCGCGCGGCAAGAACGCCGGCACGGTCGTCGCGAAGGTGCTGCTCAACTTCTCGATTGCGTCGCTGGTGTGGTGGATGGTCGGCTTCGGGCTCGCGTTCGGCGGCGGCTGGGCGCTGATCGGCGACTCCGGCTTCTTCCTCTCGATCGGCCACAAGATCTCCGCCGGCTCGCCGATCGCCGGCACGTTCGACGCGGCCGACTCCGGCTATGTCTTCTTCCAGCTCGTCTTCTGCGCGGTCTCGCTGGCGATCGTGTGGGGCACGACGCTGGAGCGGATCCGCTTCGTCGTCTATCCGATCTATGCGGTTGTGTTCGCCGGGCTGATCTATCCGCTCGTCGCGCACTGGATCTTCGGCGGCGGCTGGCTCGACCGGCTCGGCCCCGGCATGCAGGACTTCGCCGGCTCGACCGTCGTGCACCTCACGGGCGCGACCGGCGGCCTCGCGGCGCTCCTGCTGCTCGGCGCGCGCCGCGGCAAGTACGGGCCCGACGGCCATCCCCGCGCGATCCCCGGCCACTCGATGCCGATCTTCGGCCTTGGCGTGCTGATCCTCTGGCTCGGCTGGTTCGGCTTCAACGCCGGGTCGACGATCGGGACCGCCGGCAGCACGTTCGCGGAGGTCGCGCTGGTGACGAACCTCGCCGCCGCGGCGGGCGTCGTCGGCGCGTCGATCACGATCGTCGCGATCAGCGGGCGCGTCGACATCGGCATGGTCGGCAACGGCGCGATCGGCGCTTTGGTGGCGATCACCGCGCCGTGCGGCTTCGTCGAGCTGTGGGCGGCGCCGATCATCGGCGTGATCGCCGGCGCGCTCGTCGTCGTCTCGGTGCTGGCGATCGACCGCGTGCTCGACGACCCTGTCGGCGCGCTGAGCGCCCACGGCGTCGCGGGCGTGTGGGGGACTTTGGCGTGCGGCCTGTTCGCGTCGCCGCGGATCGTGGACCGGCCCGGCGTGCCCGGCGACGCCGGCTTCGTCTACAGCGGCTCGCTCGAGCAGCTCGGCGTGCAGGCGGTCGGCGTGCTGTCGGCCTTCACGCTGGTGTTCGTGCTCTCGTACCTGACGTTCGCGGCGATCAAGGCGACGGTCGGGCTGCGCGTCACCGAGGACGAGGAGCGCGAGGGGCTCGACATCGTCGAGCACGGGATGTACGGCTACCCGGAGCAGTTCATGGCCGGGGGCGACCTGGGCGACGGCGGCCTGTTCGGCCACGCTGCGAGCGAGGCGAGCGGCGCTCGCTAGGGTCTCTGGCGTGACTCCCCCGCCCGACGCGTTCCCCTCCCGCCGCGTGCGCATCCTCGGCGCCGGCGGGACGATCGCGATGGGCGGCCCCGCGGGCGCGACGCCGCAGCTCGACGCGGAGGCGCTGATCGCCGCGATCCCGGGGCTGCGGGGGCGCGACGGGCTGGAGGCGCGCGACGTCGTCAACAAGCCGAGCGCGCACCTCACGCTCGAGGACCAGCTGACGATCTGCCGCGAGGCCCGCGACGCCGCGCGCCGAGGGATCGGCGTCGTGGTGACGCACGGCACGGACGTGCTCGAGGAGACGGCGATGCTGTGCGACGTGATCCACGACGCGGAGGCGCCGATCGTCTTCACCGGCGCGATCCGCCCGGCGACGGCGGCGGGCGCGGACGGGCCGGCGAACCTCTTGGATGCCGTGTCGGTCGCGGCCTCGGAAGAGGCGGCCGGGATGGGCGTGCTCGTCGTCTTCGGCGGCGAGATCCACCACGCGCGGTGTACTCGGAAGACGGACACGACGTCGCTGGTGGCCTTTTCCTCTCCTCAAACGGGGCCCTTGGGCCGGGTGACCGAGGGGCACCCGACGATCTGGTCGCGGCTGCCCCGCAATCCGCCGTTGGACCCGCCGGAGCTCGATCGCCGCGTCCTCGTGGTCCCGACGTCGTCCGGCGACGACGGGACCTTGGCTCGCGCCGCGCTGTCGACCGAGCCCGACGGCGTCGTGATCGGGACTCTCGGCGCCGGCCATCTCGCGCCGCCGCTGCTGGAGCTGTGGGGCGACGCGGCGACTCGCATCCCCGTCGTCGCCTACTGTCGCCCCGAGCGCGGCGTCGTCCTGACCGGCACCTACGGCTACGCCGGCTCCGAACAGGATCTCCGCGGAACGCAGATCATCCCCGCCGGCTTCCTCTCCCCGCAGGCGGCGCGGATGAAGCTGCTCGCGTGCGTGGCGAGCGGTTTGAGCGTCGACGAGGTCCGCTGGGCGTTCCGGCAGGACGACGGGTAGCCGGCCCGCGGGGGCGAGTCCGCCGATCACTGTCCCTCTGTACATCTCATGGATGTACGAAGTGACAGTGATCCAACGTGGTGGAGGATCGCGCAGCTGGCGGACCGGCAACACGGGGTGGTGGCCAGGCGGCAGCTGGCTGCAGTCGGCGTCGGGCGGGGAGCGATCGAGAAGCATGAGGACCAGGCACGGCCAGGGTCACGCCCGCCTCCGCGCCGCCCTCGATGCCCATCGGCGGACGGGTGCGGTGCTGCTGCGGTCTGAGCTGGAGGAGCGATTCCTCGACCTGGTCATCGGCGCCGGACTTTCGCGACCCCACCTCAACGCCCCCGCCGCCGGCTACCAGGTCGACGCGCTGTGGCCGGACCACCGTCTCGTCGTGGAGCTGGACGGCTGGCTGCACCACAAGGAGCGCGAGGCCGCAGCGAAGGACCGGCGCAAGACGAATCGCCTCCAGCTCGCCGGCTACGTCGTGCTGCGCTTCCTGCACGCGGACGTCGTCCACCGGTCCGCAGAGGTGGCCGACGAGATCAGGCGGGCGCTGACATCTGGAACGTGAACATGCGCTCCGCGTCGACGCGGGCGTAGGCGACGCCGGAGTCGAGGAATCTCTCCCACTCGGGTCCGTAGCGCGGGACGTAGACGTCAAGCAGCGTGCGGCGCAGCTCGGCGCCCTCGGGTGCACCCACGTCGACCGGGCCGACGAGCGGGCGCCCGTCAGCGGTGGTCGTTGCGAGCGCGAGCAGCGTCATCCCGGTCAGGCGCTCGGTGACCTGCTCGGCTGTGAGCCGCCGCTCCGGCGTGTGGATCCGCTGCAGGTGCGCGCCGGCGGACGCGTATGAGCGGTCGATCAGCTCCTGCAGCACGGCGAGGTCGGCGGCGGACTCGCGCATCAGTCCTCCACCAGGAACGTGTCGTCGTGCGAGTACGGCGGCACGCACGAGCAGACGACGACGAGCGGGGAGTCCGCGTCGGCCCACAGCTGGTGGACTGTCCCCGGCGGGATCACGACGCAGTCGCCGGGGCCGATCTCCCGCGTCTCGGAGCCGAGCCGCAGCCGCCCCGACCCGCCCACCCCGAGATAGATCTCCTCGCTCTCGCGGTGGTAGTGGGCGAGCGTCGATCTGCCGGCCGGCACTGTCGCCTCCGCGAGCGACTGCCGCCGCCTGGGCGTCCCGGGGGCGACCCACTCGCGGATCTGCGAGCCGTCGCGCGTGGTGTAGGCGGGAAGCTCGTCGCGGCGCGCGATCTCCATCGCGCAAGCCTACGGCGTCAGGTGCGCCGCATCGCCTCCCGCAGCTCCCGCAGCTCTCGGATGTCGTCGGGCACCGGCAGCGACCCCGGGCCGGCCGGGCGCGTCGGGTCGACGCCGAGCAGCTCGGGCTCGATGCGATGCCTCACCAGCTCGTCGCCGACGGCGTCGACGCGCAGGGCGGCGGTCCCCGGCCGTGAGGTCACGACGCGCACCATGCGCGTGCCGCGGAACAGCAGGCCGACGCCGTCGTCGGCGGCCCAGCCGCCCGGCAGCCGGCCGTCGCGCACCGCCGCCAGCCACGCCGGCAGGCGCTCCGGCTCGCCGTCCGCGTGGACCGTGAACGAGCCGGGCAGCAGGCCGAGCCCCGCGATCGTCTCGGGCGGACCGCCCGAGCACGTGATCCCGCCGGCGAACCAGCACATCGCTCCGGCGGACAGGCCCGCGAGCACGATCCCGCGTCTCCACGCCTCGACGAGCAGCTCGTCGAGCTCGTGCGCACGCCAGATCGCGAGCAGGTTGCGCATCGAGCCGCCGCCGACGTAGATCACGTCCTGTTCGAGCACGATGTCCGCCAGCGAGCGCGCCGAGCCGTGGCGGCGGAACAGCGACAGGTGCGTCGCCGACGCGCGCCGCGCGAAGCGCGCGTAGAAGCCGGTGATCTGCGCGGTCGGGTCCCCGGAGGCCGTCGGCAGGAACAGGATGCGCGGGTCGGGCCGATCCGACAGCGACAGCACGAAGTCGTCGAGCGCGGGGTTGTCGGGCTCCATCGTGAAGCCCCCGCCGCCCATCGTGAAGATCTGCGGGTCGCCGCGCAGGCGGTCGCGGATGCTCACGCCGCGGCCAGGTCCCGCTGCGCGTCGCCGAGGTAGCAGACGGGCAGCGGCTCCTCGATCACCTCGCCGTCGCGCGGCTCGACGCGGAATGCCCGCGCGCGGCTGCGCGAGCTGACGACGCGCGCCAGGTCGCGCCCGACGAAGTGCAGCGCGGCGCCGTCGTCGGCCGCGTAGCCGGGCGTCACGCCGTCGCCGACGAAGCGGCGGTACTCCTCGCGGCGCTCCGGCTCGCCGTCGTAATGGACGCAGTTCGAGTGCGGCAGCAGTCCGAGGCCGCGCACGACGGTCGGCGCGCCGTGGAACGCGGTGACGGCCTCCTGGAACCAGCACAGGGAGCCGGCCGACAGGCCGCACAGCACGACGCCGCGCTTCCAGGCGTGCTTCAGCACGCGGTCGAGCCCGTGCGCCCGCCACGCGCCGAGCAGCGAGACGACGCTGCCGCCGCCGACGTAGATCACGTCCTGTCTGAGCAGGTGCGCCTCGAGGTCGCCCTCGACGGCCCCGTCGCCGCGGTCGCGCCGGAACAGCGAGACGTGCGACGTGTCGCAGCGCGTCGAGAACGTCCGGTAGAAGCGCACGACGTAGTGATCCGCGTCGCCCGAGGCCGTCGGCACGAAGCAGACCTTCGGACGCTCGCGCTCGGCGAGCGACAAGACGTAGTCGTCAAGCAGCGGATTCCCCGCCTCCATCGAGAATCCGCCGCCCCCGAAGGCGACGATCTGCGGTGGGCGTCCCGTGTTCATGAAGCGAGTGTCGCAGCGCATTCCGCGCGTGTCTTTGCGCGCAGGTCCAAGCTTGGTGCGACATGGGGACAACGCGCCGCCAGGGACACCTCACGTTTTACGCAAAGTCTTTATTCTGATCCGCCGCTGTTCGGTGTGAGTTCGACGACGGGAGGCGCTGTGGACGAAGCGCACGGCGGCACGGGTTCCGAGGACCCCGAAGAAGGCAACCAGCTCGGGCTCGATGACCGCGGCCCGGCGGTCGTCAAGCTCCAGAAACGCCTGAACGAGCTGTCGAAGTCGCTCGGTGTGTCACTCGTGGTCGCGGACGGATTCTTCGGACCTGAGACCGCCGCGTGCTGCGAGCAGGTTGTCTACCTGCTCGGCCTGCAGGAGGACGAAGCGCTGCCGGACCGGCTGTCCCCCGAGCTGCGACGCCTGCTCGACGACCCGAGAGCGCGCGACGAGGTGCAGCTGGCGCGGGCGGAGCGACGTCAACGGTTTCAGGGGCGTCAGCTCACCGCCGACGACCTGATCCACGGCGTGCAGGTGCTCGACCTGATCGGCGGATGGGACGAATGGGTCTGCCGCCGCTCCGACACGGTCCGCTTCTCGGCAGAGGACGAGAAGGTCTTCGTGCGCAAGAGCACGGTCCACTTCACGCTGCCGACGGAGATGCTCGAGGGTCGTCCGCACCCCGACCGACCGTTCGCGGTGCCGCTGCGCCTCATGGGGAAGTGGAAGCTGCCGCGCTTTCACGTGCGCGACGAGGGCGGCGCGTCGCTGGCGCTGCTCTCGCGCGCGGAGCACGGCCCGATCGCCGCCGCGATGCTCGTCGCGTTCGCCTACCAGACGTACTTCGGCTCGCCGTTGCCGACGAAGGAGCAGAGAAGAAGCGTCGAGGTCTCGGCCACGATCCCGGCCGAGGTCGTGGAGGATCTGTGCGCGATCGCGAACGAGGATCCGCCGATCGCGAGCGAGATCTGCGCGAAGCTCGGCTCGCGCGTTACCGGGATCGACCTGTCACCCGACGACGAGTCATCCGACGACGACGCGAAGGCCGTGCTGGCGTGGCGGCGCACGCTCGCCACGAGCGAGACCTTCATGGAGCTGGCGTACGAGCTGGCGGACAACTTCCTGCTGATGGTGTGGTGCCCACCCCCGTTCGACCGCCGCCGCGTCATCAAGCTGTCGTACGACCAGCTTTCGGAGGCGCCGCGTCGCGTCACGCTGCGAGAGCGCTGGCGGGATGCGCTCACGACCGTCAAGGAGCGGCTCGGCGTCGACGTCTGGCCACGCTCGAACGGCAGAGGCGCGTCGATCCCCGTCGGCCACGTCACGATCAGCGTCACGTCGGCGGCCTCGCGACTGTTCGAGAGCGAGCGCGCGGAGGGACAGCCGTGCGCGGAGGTGCGCATCCGCCAGCTGCCGCCGCAAGAAGGCAGGGCGGGCGAGAGCCACACGCACACGCTGCACAGCGACCGTGTGCTCCCGGTCTCCAACCTGCCGATCGGCGAGTACGAGCTGACGTTCGACGCGCTGCCGGGCTTCCACCTGCAGTCCGACAGACGACATACAGTGACGGTATCCACTGGCGATTCGACACGCGTGACCGTCGAGTGCCGGCAGATGAGAGCCGCCATGCCCTCGTCTGTAGTCGCCGGTCCGCCGACGCCCGCGGCGAGCCTCTTGCGACGTCTCAGCATCGCATTCGCGTGGCGCTCGCAGACGGTGCACATCTACGTGCGGATCGGCGACGGCGGCAGCTATCACTTCGAGTTCGAGGCGCCGCCGGGCCTGCAGATCACGCGCAGCAAGCTGGCCGACGACCGCCGCGGCGTGCTGGAGCGCGTGGTCGCGAGCAGTCAGCGCACGCATCTCTACGTGCCGTCGCATCGCTCGCAGCCGGCGAGCGGCTGGGTGCAGCTGAACCTGCGCCCGCGCGGCGAGACGGTCCTGCGCTCGGCGATGCTCACCGGTGCGCTTGCGGCGCTGGCGATCGTCGGCGTCGCGCTGCACTGGCAGCTCAGCGGCAGAGCGGGGCCGACCGGCGTCGCGCTCCTGCTCGCGGTGCCAGGCGGCCTGTCGGCCTACGTGTCGCAGGGCAGCGGCAGCCGGGTGACGGACGCGCGCCTGTTCGGGCTGCGCGTGGTCGCGCTGCTGCCCGGCCTGGCCGGCTTCGTCGCCGCGGGCCTGGTGCTGTTCGGCGGTCGCAGCGGATCCTGGCCGCTGGTCACGCTGTGGGTCGACGCGGGCGTCGCAGTGCTCGTCGCGATCCTGCTGATCGCGACGTCGCGCCTCACCGCGCGCCCGCGCGAGCAGCGCCTGACGCGCCACGACCAGGGACCGGGCTTCGAGCCGCAGCAGCAGTTGACGGCATGACGAAGATTGAACTTGACGGCGTACGGGAGAATTAAGGCGCCGTGAGCGAAAATGTGCACCCTGATGCCGACGATGGGGGAGTCGGGGGCCGCGAGGAGGATGACGAGCGGGCCGCGGAAATCCGCCACGAGATGCTGCTGCGTTCGCAGGCGATGCCGGACGCCCTGAGACGTGAGCTGTTCGCGCAGTATCGCCTGTTCGGGAAGGGCTACGACGAGGTGCCGCCAGCGCTGTTCGTCGACGCGGCCGAGGGGCGGACGATCTTCCGCGGACTCAATCATTCGCGCCCGCTGCTCGGCCCGGTGAGAGACGTGGTGGCGAAGATCGCGAAACAGCGCGATGCGGTCAGAGCGCAGTTCGAAGCGATGCTGCCGCACCCGACGCCGAGAGAGCAGCCGGCCGATGCGGCCGAGCCGTCGGGCGGGGGCGACGCTCAGGACGACGACGCATCGGCGTAGCGCCAGGCGATCGCTCCGACGACCGCGGCCACGAGGATCACCGCCGGCCACGAGCCGATCGCGTGACCGAGCGGGTGCGCGAGCGCGAAGCCGGCGAGGAATACGACGACGAGCGCGAGCGCGCGCGGCAGGCCGAGCAGCAGGCGCCAGCGCAGTCCGCACGCGAGCCCGCCGAGGAACAGCACGACGCCGCCGACGGCGCGCACGCCGGTGATCTCCGCGACCGCGAAGCCGAGCAGCAGCGCGCCGGCGGCGATCGGCCAGGTGGGGAGGGGGCGCATCGGCTCTGAGGGTACGCGGCCGGTCGCCGCGACGACCGACGGCGTGCCCGCGCGCGCCGAATCGCGTACGGTCCGGCATCGCGCTGGCACGACGACGAAGGGGACGTGATGGCTGAGACGCAGACCGGTTCGCACGCGAAGGCGCTCGCAGCAGAGCTGCGCGGCCGCGTCGTCGCGCCTGGAGACGACGGCTGGGACCTCGCACGGCGGGCCTTCAACCTCACGCTTGACCAGCGCCCCGAGGCCGTCGCCTTCCCGGCCGACGCGGACGACGTCGCGGGCGCGGTCCGCTGCGCCGCCGCCGACGGGCTGCGCGTCGCCGCGCAGCGCACCGGTCACGGCGCGGGTCCGCTCGGGGACCTCGCCGGCACGCTGCTGCTGAAGACGGACGCGCTCGACGCGGTCGAGATCGACGCCGGCGCCCGCCGCGCGCGCGTCGGCGCCGGCGCCTGCTGGCACGACGTCGTCCCGCTCGCGTCGGAGCAGGGCCTCGCGGCGCTGCACGGCTCTGCCGCCGATGCGGGCGTCGTCGGCTACACGCTCGGCGGCGGCGTCGGCTGGTACGCGCGCAAGCACGGGCTCGCCGCCGACCGCGTGCGCGCGGTCGAGCTGGTGACCGCCGACGGCGCCCCGCTGCGCGTCGACGCCGACGGCGACGCCGAGCTGCTGTGGGCGCTGCGCGGGGGCGGCGGCTGCTTCGGCGTCGTGACCGCGCTCGAGTTCGAGCTGCTGCCGATCCCCGAGGTCGTCGGCGGTGCGCTGTTCTTCCCGTTCGAGCGCGCGGCCGAGGTGCTGCACGCCTGGCGCGAGCTGACCGCGACGCTCCCCGACGAGGTCACCTCGCTCGGGCGGCTGCTGCAGTTCCCGCCGTTCCCCGAGGTCCCGGAGGCGTTCCGCGGCAGAGGCTTCGTGCTCGTCGAGGCCGTCTCGCTGCTGGACGAGGAGGAGACCGCCGAGCTGCTCGCGCCGCTGCGCGCGCTCGGCCCGGCGATGGACACGCTCGCGGCGGTGCCGCCGGCCGGCATCTCGGACCTGCACATGGATCCGCCCGAGCCGGTTCCGGGCCTCACGCAGCACCAGCTGCTGCGTGAGCTGCCCGCGCAGGCGATCGACGACCTCGTCGCGGCGGCCGGGCCGGGCAGCGACTCGCCGCTGATCTCGGTGGAAATCCGCCAGGGCGGCGGCGCGCTCGCGCGGCGCGCTCCCGGCTGCGGCGCGCTCGGCGCCATCGACGCGCCGTTCGTCGAGTTCGCCGTCGGGCCGGCGCCGGCTCCGCCGGTGGCTGAGGCGACGCGCGCCTACCTCGCGCGGGTGACCGACGCGCTCGCACCCTACGAAGCCGACGCGCGCTACCTCAACTTCCAGGACGAGCGCGTCGAGCCCGAGACGTTCTTCGACGCCGACACCGTCGCGCGGCTGCGCGCGGTGAAGGGCCGGGTCGACCCCGCCGGCACGATCCGCGGCAACCACGACATCGCGCCGACGGGCTGAGGTCGGGCAGGCGCCGTGGGGGCGCCCGCCAGCGCCGCCGGTCAGCGGTGCCCGTGGTGCGCTCTTCTTCTCGCTCTCGGTCTCGCGATCTTCACCGGCAGCGGCTTGACGATCGTCTGCGGCTCCGCGCCGGGGCGGATCAGTCTCGCCGTCATCGTGACGTGGCCGGCCTTGAACGCCGCGCGGTACCTGCGCGCGATCTTCAGCGACAGCGCGCTCGTCTTGCCGGCCGCGACGCTCACGTTAAGGGTCCCGAGCACGCGCGGTCTCGCTCTTCTCGCCGCTGCTCTGCGCCGCTTCGCCGACTTGCGCGCTCTCGCGTGGTGCCTTCTCGCCGCTCTTCTGACCGGCTGCGTGAGCGCGATCGACGCCGTGCAGGCGACCGTCGCCGGCACGGCCGGGCACGCGAGCGCGTAGCCGAGCGCGAGCGTCCCGTCGGTGCCGAAGACCGCCTTGGCGGTGCGGGTCAACGTGGCTCCCGGCACGCCGATGAGGCCGCCGCCCGAGCCGCCGCCACCGGAGCCGCCTCTGCCGCCACCACCGCCTCCGCTGCCCGGGAACGCGGCCGCGAGGTCTCTGTCCAGCGCCGCCTGCGTCGCGTCGCCGACGTAGACGGACCGCAGCTGTGCGGAGCCGCTCGCCGGTACGGCGATCGCGTAGGAAGCCTGCGGGTCGTAGGACTGCCGGAAGCGCAGCGCCGTCGGGACGGCGCTGATGCCGAACCCGCCGACGCCCTCGGAGGTGTCGCCGTCGGCCGCGCTGACGCTCTGGAAGCGCGCGATCCACGGCGCCGTGCCTGACACGGGAACGGTGTCGCCGGCGGCGTGCGTCGCGTAGCCGGCGTCCCCGGGCAGCTTCCACGCGCGCGTCATCGCGTTCGTGCTCGCGGTGTGCCCGAGCCACAGCTTCACCGCGTGCGCTCTGCCGTCGGTCGAGCTGATTCTCCAGACGCGCTCGACGACGTTGCCGGCCGGCGACATCGTCGTCACGAGGTCGAGCTGGACGCCGGCGCCGACGAGCGACGAGCAGGTCGCGCCCTGCGGCGGGTAGTACATCGCGTCGGTGCCGTTGCACGAGACGACGACGTCGTGCTCGGCGACGGTGAAGGAGCCGTCGGCCGCCTGCCCGGGCACGCTGGTCACGAGCGGGAACGGCAGCAGGTCGCGGAAGACGATCTGCAGCGACGGCGTCACCTGCTCGTTCCAGCTCGGCCCGGTGAAGGCGTTGACGCCATCCACGAGGATGCCGGTCAACGGCCCGTCCTCGCCGGAGATCGTTGGGGCCGGGCTCGTCGGGTCGACAGGGAGGATGCGGTCGGCGCCGCTGAAGATCCCGCCCAGCTCGCCCGGGTCGCTCGACAGCAGGCTCATGAACTCGAGGCCGCCGTCGCCGGCCGCCGTCAGGCCGCTGTCCGCGGTCGTGCCGCCGGCCGTGGAGTAGTAGTCGTACTGCTTGCCGTCGTTGCCCGAACCCCCGTGGTTCCATCTCTTGCCGCGCACGATCAGCAGCCGCAGGTTCGGCCCGGAGAGACCCGTGAGGTCGGTCGGGGTCGTGCCGGTCGGCACGGCGACGAGCTTGCAGAGCGCCTTGTCGCTGTTGAAGGGCAGCACCAGGCTCGGCTCCGAGAAGGATCCGCCCACGACGTTGATCGCGAGGCCGTTCAGCGGGTTGCCGAAGTGCCAGGTGGCGCCGTCCTTCTCGGCGCAGCGCAGGTCGATCTGCGCCGCGTCGGAGGTGCCGGAGACGGGGATCTGCGGCGGGCTGACGCTGTCGTAGAGGAAGGTGGCGCCGTCGGCCGGCGTCGTGACGGTGCTGTTCGCCAGCGCGGGGGAGGCGACGAGGAGGGAGGCGGCGGCGGCGAGCGCGGCCACGATGCGGGGGCTCATAGGCGCGGAACCTATCCGCTGCGATGTCGCGACGCGGCGCCTGCCTCGAACCACGCTTCCCCCTCGATCGAGACCGGCGGCGTCACGCGCGCCAGCCAGCGCGGCATCCACCACGCGCGGCGATCGAGCAGCGCGAGCAGCGCCGGCACGAGCAGGCAGCGGATGACCGTCGCGTCGACCGCGACCGCGGCCGCCATCCCGAGGCCGAACTGCTTGATCGTGGGCGATCCGTTCAAGAGGAACGCGCAGAAGACGGCGACCATGATCAACGCCGCCGAGGTGATCACGCGCGCGGTGCCGGCGAGGCCCTCGACGACGGCCGCGTGCGCGTCCCCGGTCGCGCGCCAGCGCTCGCGCACGTGCGTCATCAGGAACACCTCGTAGTCCATCGACAGTCCGAAGAGGATCGCGAACATCATCAGCGGCACGAACGAGACGATCGGCGACGTGCCGTCGATCCCGATCAGCTCGCTCGACCACGCGTGCGTGAACACGTAGGTGACGATCCCGAACGCCGCGCCGATCGACAGCAGGTTCATCAGCACCGCCTTGAGCGCCACCGGCACCGAGCGGAAGGCGACGAGCAACAGCAGGAACGACAGCCCGAGCACGACAGCGATCACGAGCGGCAGGCGGTCGGAGATGCCGTCCGCGAGGTCGATGTAGCCGGCGGTCGCGCCGCCGACCCAGGCGGTCAGCTGCGTGCCGCGCGTCGCGTCGGGGACCGTCGTGTCGCGCAGCTCGCGCACGAGCGTCTCGGTCGCCGCGTCGGACGGCGCCGTTCTCGGCGTCACCGTGAAGAGCGCGGCGCGGCCGTCGCTCGACGGCAGCGGTGGGCTGGCGGCGGCGACGCCGGGCGCGGCGGCGAGCGCGGTGCCGAGCTGCGTGAGCTGCATCTGCCCAGCTCTGCCGCCGGCGACCTCGACCGCCACCAGCAGCGGCCCGTTGACGCCGGGCCCGAAGCCCTCGCTCAGCAGGTCGTACGCCTGGCGCGCGGTCGTGTCGGTCGGCAGCTGGCCGGTGTCGGACTGGCCGAGCGTGAGGTTGCGGACGGGGAACGCGAGCACGGCGATGATCGCCAGCGCGACGAGCAGCGCAGGCCATGGATGCGCCGCGACGCCGCGCGCCCAGCGAAGCCAGCCGTGCGGGCGGGCGTCGTGCCTCGCCTTCAACCCGGGCACTCGCAGCGCGTCGATCCGCATGCCCGCGAGCGACAGCGCCGCCGGCAGCAGCGTGATCGCCGCCAGCACCGCGGCGAGCACCGCCACGGCGGACACGTAGCCGAGCTGCGTCACGATCGGGATGCGCGCGAGCAGCAGCGAGCAGAGCGCGATCGTCACCGTCGCGCCGGCGAACACGACCGCGCCGCCGGCCGTCGCGACGGCGCGCGCGACCGACTCGCGCAGCTCCATCCCCTCGGCGAGCTGCTGGCGGTGGCGCGTGACGACGAACAGCGAGTAGTCGATCCCGACGCCGAGCCCGATCATCGTCGCGAGGTCGGGCGCGGCGCTCGGCACCTGCACGACCTGGCTCAGCAGCGCGATCAGCGACAGGCCGGTGCCGAGGCCGAAGATCGCGGTCAGCAGCGGCATCCCCATCGCGACGACGGTCCCGAACGTCATCAGCAGCACGACGATCGCGGCCAGCAGGCCGATCGCCTCGCTGTCGCCCGAGCCCGGCTGCGAGAGGTCCTGCCCGAGATAGCCGCCGGCGGCGGCGCGCAGGCCGGCGGCGCCGGCGGTCGTCTCGGCGAGGTCGAGCAGGTGCTGCGACTCCTCCAGCGTCAGCTCCGTCGGGCTGTCGCGCAGCTCGAGCGACAGGAAGCCGATGCGCGCGTCGTCGCTCAGCTGCGCTCTGCCGGCGGACGTGAGCGGGGAGACGACCTGCACGACGCCCGGGTCCTTCGCATAGGTCGCGGCGAGCCGTCTCACCGCCGACGCGTTGCTCGCGTCGGTCAGCCGTCTGCCTGCCGGCGCGGCCAGCACGATCGGGTTCGTGCCGTAGGAGACGGCGCTGCCGAAGTGGTCGTCGAGGACGTTCGTGGCGCGCTGGCTGTCGGTCCCCGGCAGCGAGACGTTGTCGGTCGTCTCGGTCCCGACCTGCTTCGCGAGCACGCCCAGGGCGACCGCGACGACGAGCCAGAGGCCCAGCACGAGCAGGCGCCTGCGCGCGCACGCCTGCCCCAGCCGATAGAGGAACGGGGTCATCCACCTGGAAGATCGGCGCACAGGCGCCGCGTCTGAAGCCGCATGCCCGACTTCAGACCGTTCGCGCCATTGCCGATGTGAGGACTCGCACCACCCCAATCCCCCTGGAGGACTGCTGATGAGCGCAACATCGGGACCGGACGCGGCGTCCGGCGCCACCCCGCCCAGAGACGAGGGCACGCGGCTGTCGCTCGCCGCGGTGGCCGGGATCGTGGTCGTGGTGCTGGCGGCCGCCGGCGTCGGCGGCTATCTGATCGGCCACAACAAGGGCGAGAGCTCGGGCGACTCGAAGGGCTACGCCTCCGGCGTCGCCGCCGGCAAGGCGCAGGTCTCGGCCGAGTATCAGCCCGGCAAGCCCGGCTACCAGAGAATCTATGCGGCAGGCCAGGCGGCCGGCGTGCAGCAGGGCAAGAAGGCCGGCGAGCAGCAGGGCCAGGCGCAGGGCAAGAAGGTCGGCTTCGAGCAGGGCCAGAGACAGGGCATCACGACCGGCGACTCCGAGGGCGTCAGACAGGGCGCCGCGGCGGTGCTCGGCGGCTTCGACACGTGGAGCGACGGCTCCTACTACGTCATCACGATGGAGGCCGGCACGAGCGAGGACGTCGCGTACACGATCGACACGCGCACGCAGCTGCAGCCGGGCACGAACTACCGCATCTGCCAGAGCGGCGGGGCGACGCAGCTGTGCGAGTCCCCGGTCGCCGCGTCGGCCTCGACCGCCGGCGGCAACGCGAACGCGGACGACAACGGCGGCGCTCCCTAGCTCCCAGACCGGATCCCGCGCGACTCCCCCTTCGCGCGGGACCGCCCGCCGGCCCGCAGGCGCGCGGCCGGCGGAACGGGTCAGGAAGCCGCGGCGCTCAGCGCCGCGGCTTCCGCCTCCGTCCCGTCGGCGATCAGCTGCGCGTCCTGCACGATCTCCGGGTCGGCGCAGAAGCCGAAGCACAGCGTGTCGGCGAGCGAGACGACCGCGACGCGCAGCGCGTGCCGCTCGCCGATCTCCGCGATCGAGTGCAGCGCCGTCACCGGCGCGCCGAGCACCCGCACCGGCTCGCGCGGGCCGGGCACGTTCGAGACGTTGAGCGCGAACGCGCGCGGGCTGCGCTCGACGCGCTCGGCGAAGCGCTCGAGCCGCGGCGACACGCGCGCCAGCTCGCGCAGCAGCGCGTCGAGCGTCTCGGCGTCGTGGTCCAGCTTGCAGGCCTGCGTCTCGCGGTGGACGGCGCGCAGCCGCTGCGCCGGGTCGGGCTCGCCGAGCGGCACCGCGACGGCGAACGACGAGTCGCGGTTGCCGGCGTCATCGCCCCGGTGGTGGAGGCTGACCGGCACCTTCACGCGCACGCGCCCGAGGCGGCCGTGCCGCTGCTCGATCCAGCGCCGCAGGCCGCCGCCGACGATCGTCAGGACCGCGTCGTTGAGCGTCGCGCCGGCGAGCCGCTTCGCGGCGTCGTGCAGCGGAGTGAGGGGGACGGTCGCGAACGCGATCTCGCGCTGCGCGCCGACGTGGCCGTCGAACGGCGAGCGGCGGCCGGCGTGCGGCAGCTCGCGGGCGAGCGAGCGGGTGCGGTGGGCGGGGTGGTGCGCGCCGGCCGCGCCGCCGCCGGCGGCCGTGTGCGCCGCCGCGACGCGCGCGCTTGCGCCCGTCGGCGCCGCCGCATCCCACAGCAGCGCCTTGGCGTAGCGCATCGCGGCGCTCCCGTCGGCGAGCGCGTGGTGGATCCGCCACACGAGCGCGGTGCCGCCGTCCGCCAGCGGGAGCACGTCGATCCGCCACAGCGGCCGCGCGCGGTCGAGCCGCGCGGCGAACAGGCGCGCGACCTCGGCGCGCAGCGCGTCGCGGTCGAGCGGCTCGCCGGCCGAGGCGTCGACGACGTGCTCGGCCGCGTCGAACGCCTCGTCCGGCACCCAAGCGGGCGCGTCGGCGGTGCCGCCGAGCCGGCGGGTCAGGGCCGGAGCCGCGACGAGCCGCTCGGCGATCGCGGCGTGCAGTGCACCGGCGCCTACCGCGCCCGCGCCGAGCAGAATCACCTTGCACGTGTGCCCGGCGATCGTCTCGCTCTCCAGCTCCAGGATCGCGCGGTCCTCGCGCGCGAGCGGGATCGCCTGCATCCTGGCATCTTCTCACTCGTCCGAGCGTCGCCGTCCTGGGAAGATCCACATTCCGGGTAGCAGTGAAGCGAAGGAGCTCCTTGTCGAGCCATGACGGTCACAGCGGTGCGCGGTCGCCGGAGCATCGCCACCTCGGCGCCGCGGTCGCGGAGCTGCGCGAGGCGCGCGGACTCACGCAGGCGGAGGTCGCCGACGGAGCCGAGCTGCGCCGCAGCCACCTGGCGGCGATCGAACGCGGGGAGGTCGACCCGACCTTCGTCACGCTCGTGCGGATCGTGCGCGCGATGCCGGCGTCGCTCGCGGAGCTGTTCGAGGCGTTCGAGCGACGCCGCGACGCCGCTCAGTAGGGATAGCCTGCGTCGATGGCGATCGACCCGCGGCTCGTCTCCGTCCTGCACCTGCAGGCGCTGCGCCACCCGGCGCTGCCGGCCGAGGAGCACGCGGCGCACGTCGCGTTCCAGACCTCGACGCTGGAAGCGCTGCTCGACGGCGCCTACGACGGCGACCTGACGATCGGGGAGCTGCGCCGCCACGGCGACCTCGGGCTCGGCACGTTCGACGCGCTCGACGGCGAGATGATCGTGCTCGACGGCGAGGTCTGGCGGGCGCGCGCGGATGGCTCGGTGGAGCGGGCGCGCGACGACGAGCGCACGCCGTTCGCGGTCGTCACTCCGTTCGCGGCCGACGCGACGATCGCGGTCGAGAAGGCGATGGAGCAGAAGGAGCTGCTCGCGCTGCTCCCGTCAGGGACGTTCGCGCTGCGTTTCGACGGCCGGCTCGACGCGGTCCACGCCCGCTCGGTCCCGCCGCAGCAGAAGCCGTACCCGCCGCTCGCGGAGGCCGCCGCGACGCAGCGCGAGTTCACGCTGGGCCCGGTGGACGGCAGCCTCGCGGGCTTCGTCTTCCCGAGCTGGGCCGGCGGCGTCGAGCTTCCGGGCGCGCATCTGCATGCGATCAGCGCCGACCGGACGCGCGGCGGGCACGTCCTGCATGCGCGCGTCGGCCCGGGCGTCCTGCGGCTCGCGGCGCTGTCGGACCTGCACCTGGAGCTGCCGCCGGGCGTCGAGCTGCCGGCCGGCGCGCTGGACCCGGATTGCGCGGTCGCGCTGGACCGGCTGGAGAACGGATAGGCCGTTTCGCCCTCCGCTCGTCGCAAGCGACCGAGCTGCGGGCGACGTCACGCCCGCGCCCCCGCCGCCGGATCGAGCCGCGACATCGTCACCGCGGCCTCCAGCGTCGAGGACGACGAGCCGCGGTAGACGCCCTTCACGGGCGGCACGTCGGCGTAGAAGCGGCCGTGGCCGATCTTCACGTGCGTCTCGCCCGCGAGCCGCCGGTTCGTCGGGTCCGCGCCGACCCACACCGGCTCGCCGCGGCCGCCGGTCCCCGGCAGCAGCGCCTCCAGCCACGCGTGCGTGTCGACCTCGAGCGAGTCGACGCCGCCGTCCTGCGGCGCCGCCCACAGGTAGCCCGACACGTAGCGCGCGGCGATCCCGCGGCGGCGCAGCAGCAGCAGCGCGAGGTGGACGAAGTCCTGGCAGACGCCCGCGCCGGCTTCGAGCAGGTCGGTCACGGTCGAGCCCACGTACGTGGTCCCCGGTTGGTAGGCGAACGTGTCCGGGATCAGCTCGCACAGCAGCGCCAGCGCCGACTCGGGGCTGCTGGCGGTCGCGAGCGACGCGTAGAGGTCGTCGAGCCCGGCGATCGGCGGCTGGTCCTGCCACGGCAGCAGGAACTCGCCCGCCGCCTCGCGGTAGGCCGAGCTGGCCAGCTCCTCCCAGCCGCCGCTCGGCGGGCTCGGCGGCTCACTCGTCACGACCCGCGCGCGCACGTCGATCGTGAGCTGCTCGTGCCCGGTCGGGATCCCGAACTCCAGGACCTCCGTGCCGAAGTAGTCGAGGTGGCGGCTGACGCGTGCCTCCGGGTCGATGCGCGCGTGGAACTCGTCGCAGCGCTGCGTCGAGGTCGTCGCCGGCCGCACGCGCAGCGCGTTGAGGTTGTCGGTCACCGGCGAGGGATACCGGTACGCGGTCATGTAGCGGATCGAGAAGTGCATCAGACCGTCACCAGCGCTCGCTCGCCCGCTCCTGCGAAATACCGATCGGCTACGTCCTGGTCGACGCGCGCCAGCTCGTGCTGCACGCGCTCGCAGATGCCGAGCAGCTCGGCGCCGTCGGGCAGCGCGCGGCGCTGGAACTCGAGGTCGGCGGCGAGCCGTGAGACGCGCAGCACCGGCTTCGACTCGTGCGGCGACGCGTCGGCGGCCGCGAACGCCTCGTGCAGCGAGTCGACGCACGCGGCGACGCTGTCCGGATACGCGCGCTCGAACAGCAGGAAGCGCGCGACCGGCTGCGCGTTCGGCGGCGCCGTCACCGCGCGCAGGTAGGCGTGGAAGCCGCCGACCGCCTGCAGCAGCGCGAACGCGTTGCCGTCCGCGCGGCCGTCGTCCTCGCCGGGCTCCCTGGCGGGCAGCGCGACGCGCAGCATCCGCAGCACCATGTCGGAGACCTCGATCAGGCCGCCCGCGTCGAGGAAGCGCTTCGCCTCGTCGCGCAGCATCGCGCGCTCGGCGATCCCCCAGATCAAAGCGGTGCGCTGCTTGACGTACTGCGAGGCCTGGTAGGCCCCGCCGGGCAGCCGCCACGAGGCGGCCGCGTCGCGGCGCAGCGCGAGCGTCGTCGCGTTGATCGCCTCCCACATCTCGGCGCTGATGACGTCGCGCACGGTGCGCGCGCCCTCGCGCGAGCGCTCGACGCAGGCGAGCATCGAGTCGGGGCGGTCGGCGTCGAGCGTCAGCCGCTCGAGCGCCTGTTCGCGGCGCAGCGCCGCACCGGCGCCGCCCGTCGTGCCGTTGCCTCCGTTCCCGCCGAGCATCGCCAGCAGGCCGTCCCAGCCGAAGCGCACGCCGGGGCCGGTCTCGGCGGCGCTCTGCAGCTCGGCGCGGAAGACGCCGTCGACCGCGCGCGCGGTGAACTCGGCGCGCGCGAGGTTGCGGCCGAGCCAGTAAAGCTCGTGGGCGATGCGGGCGAGCATCAGGTGCCGCCGCCCTGCTGCTGCTGTTGCTGCTGAGAGGACCACGTGCCGTAGCGCAGGTCCGGCAGCGCCGGCGGCGCCGTGTCGGCGATCGGCGGCCCGGCGCGGTCGGCCATGTCGTCGCCGTCCTCCAGCACCCACGTGTCCTTCGAGCCGCCGCCGCGCGAGGAGTTGACGATCATCGAGCCCTCCTCCAGCGCGACGCGCGTGAGGCCGCCGGGGACGATGTCGATCCGCTCGCCGAAGACCGCGAACGGGCGCAGGTCGACGTGGCGCGGCGCGAGCACGCCGTCGGGCCCGGCCGTCGGCACGGTCGAGAGCCGCACGACCTCCTGCGCGATCCACGCCTCCGGCGCCGCGCGCACCGCCGCCGCGACCTCCGCCAGCTCCTCGTCGCTCGCGTGCGGGCCGATGCAGACGCCCTTGCCGCCCGACTCGCCCGTCGGCTTGACGACCAGCTGGTCGATCCGCCCGAGCACGTGCTCGCGCACCTCCTCGTCGGTCAGCAGGTACGTCTCGACGTTCTCCAGCAGCGGCTCCTCGCCGAGGTAGAAGCGCACCATCTCGGGCACGTAGTGGTAGATCGCCTTGTCGTCGGCGACGCCCGTCCCGAACGCGTTCGCGATCGCGACGCTGCCGGCGCGATAGGCACGCACGAGCCCCGGCACGCCGAGCAGCGAGTCGGGGCGGAACTCGAGCGGGTCGACGAAGTCGTCGTCGAGCCGGCGGTAGACGGCGTGCACGCGCACCAGCCCGCGCGTCGTGCGCATGTAGAGCACGTCGTCGCGCACGACGAGGTCGGACGCCTCGACCAGCTCGACGCCCATCTGCCGCGCGAGGAACGCGTGCTCGAAGTAGGCCGAGTTGAGCGGGCCGGGGGACCACACGACGACCGTCGCCTCGCTGTCGGCCGACGGCGCCACCGAGCGCAGCGCGCGCAGCAGCAGCTGCGGGTAGTGGTCGACCGGGCGCACGCGGTAGGAGGCGAACAGCTGCGGCACGAGCTGCGTCATCGCGGCGCGGTTCTCGATCACGTACGAGATCCCCGACGGGGTCCGCACGTTGTCCTCGATCACCTTCCACGAGCCGTCGCCGTGGCGCACGAGGTCGCAGCCGGCGACGTGGCAGTAGACGCCGCCGGGCGGGCGGATCCCGTGCACCGCGCGCGCGAAGTGGGAGCGGCTCGCGACGAGCGTCCACGGCACGATCCCCTCGCGCACGATCTCGCGGCCGTGGTAGACGTCGTCGACGAAGTGGTTGAGCGCGCGGATCCGCTGTGCGAGCCCGCGCTTGATGTGGCGCCACTCCTCGCCCGTGAGGACGCGCGGCACGAGGTCCAGCGGGAACGGCCGCTCATGGCCGCGGGCTCCGACCGCGGTGCCCCGCTCGCCCTCCTGGCCGCTCGTCTCGAACGTGATCCCCTGCTGCAGGAAGGCGGCGTCGCGGCGGCGCCCGGCCTCCGCGAGCCCGTCGGCGCCGATCCGCTCCAGCTCGGCGACGAGCGGCGCCGCGGCGTGCCGCGGCACCCCGCCGGGCTCGAACAGCTCGTCGTAGAAGGGTGCGCGTGTCTCGTAGGCGTCGATCGGAGGGGCGGTCGTGTCGGGCATCTCGACCATCGATCCTCGTTCCCGCTCCCGCGCGCGTCATTCGCCTTTTGGAGCACGTTCGACCGCGAACGCTCGCCACGCGGTGCGAAGATGGGCGCGATGAGCACGACCGCCCCCGAGAGCCGCTCGCCGCGCTTCGGCGCGGTGCTGCGCGGCGACGAGGAGCGCGTCACCCCGCTGGAGCTGTTCTTCGATCTCGTCTTCGTCCTCGCGCTCACGCAGTGCACTGCTCTGATGGCCGCGACGCCGACGTGGGAGGGGCTCGCGCAGGCGCTGCTCGTGCTCGGCGTGCTGTGGTGGTCGTGGACCGGCTATGCGTGGCTGACGAGCGTCGTGGACCCGGAGGAGGGCGCGGTCCGCCTCGTGATGTTCCTGGCGATGGCGGCGTTCCTGATCTGCTCGCTCGCCGTTCCGGAGGCGTTCGGCTCCGAGGCGCTGCTGTTCGCCGGCGCGTACGGCGTGGTGCGCGTCGCGCACATCCTGCTGTTCCTGCTCGCGAGCCGCGACGACCCCGGCCTGCGCAGAGCGACGCTCGGGCTCGCGGTCAGCACCGCGATCGGCGTCGGGCTGCTGCTGATCGCCGCGGCGACCGACGGGTGGGTCCAGGGCGGCCTGTGGGCGCTCGCGCTCGCGCTCGACATGGGCGGCGGAGCCGTGATCGAGCCGTCCGGCTGGCGGCTCGTGCCCGGCCACTTCGCGGAGCGCCACGGCCTGATCATCATCATCGCGCTCGGCGAGTCGATCGTCGCGATCGGCGCCGGCGCCGGCGAGCACATCGACGCGGGCGTCGTGGTCGCGGCGGTGCTGGGGATCGTCATCGCCGCGGCGCTCTGGTGGCTGTACTTCGACGTCGTCGCGCCCGTCTCGACGCGGCGGCTGGTGGAGGCGCCGGAGGGCGCGGAGCGCAATCGCATGGCGCGCGACTCGTTCTCCTTCCTGCACTTCCCGATGGTCGCCGGGATCGTGCTCGTGGCGCTGGGGATGAAGAAGGCGATCGGGCACGTCGACGATCCGCTGCACGTCGTCCCGACGTTCGCGCTGCTCGGCGGCGCCGCGCTCTACCTGCTTGCGCACGTCGCCTTTCGGCTGCGCAACGTGCACACCCTCAACAGACGCCGGCTCGGGCTGGCGATCGTGCTGCTGGCGCTGATCCCGGCGCTGTACGACGCCGCCGCGATCGTCCCGCTCGCGCTGCTGTCGGCTGCGCTCGTCGCGCTGATCGCCTACGAGACGACGATCTACGGCGAGGCCCGCCATCGCGTGCGGCATCCGGAAGAGGCCTGAGCACGCTTACGTGCGACCGCGGCGGGTGGTTCAGCACGAAGCAGGTTGATGTCGCTTCGGGAGCGCTTAGTTGCACAAAGCCGTGCAGGCGCGATTAGACGCGCCAAGTCCGCCGATGATGCTTCCGTGGGAATCCAGGTCTCACGCGGTGGCCGGCAGGTGCGCGTGCTGCTCGGCGCCGCGCTGCTGTTCGCGGCGGTCTTCACCGCGCTCGAGTTGGACGAGAACGCCGGCAGCGGCCTCTCGATCCTCTATCTGCTGCCCGTGGTGCTCGTCGGCGTCGAGCTGGGCCGCCGCGCCGGCATCGTCGCCGGGCTCGTCGCCTTCGGCCTGTACGCCGTGTGGGCGCCGCACGCCGGGGTCGCGCTCGCGCCGACCGCATATGTGACGCGCGCGCTCGTGTCGGTGCTGATCGGCGCGGTCGCAGGCCACCTGGCGGATCGCATGCGCGCCGCGGCCGCGGAGGCGCAGGCGAGCGCGCGCCACTTCGAGCTGGCGCGCGACATGCTCTGCACCGCCAGCTTCGACGGTCGCCTCACGCACCTCAACGGCGCCTGGGAGCGTTGCCTCGGCTGGACGCGCGAGGACCTCACGGGCAGACCGTTCGTCGACTTCGTCCACCCCGACGACCGCGAGCGCACCATGGCCGAGAGCGCGCTCGCCGCCACGGGCGACGGCACCGCGCGCTTCACGAACCGCTACCGCGCGAAGGACGGCAGCTACCGCTCGATCGAGTGGACCTCGTGGATCGACCCCGAGCGCCAGCTGATCAACGCCGCCGCGCGCGACGTGACCGATCAGCTCGCCGCGCAGGCCGCCCAGCGCGAGGCGGAGGAGCGCTTCCGCCGCGCCTTCGACGACTCCGCGACCGGGATGGCCGTCGTCGGCGTCGAGGCCGAGTCGCGCGACCTGCTGCTCGACGCGAACGACAGCCTCGGGCGCATCTTCGCCAGCACGCGCGAGCAGCTGGTCGGCACGCGCGCCTTCACGGCGATGATCGAGCCCGGTCACGCGCCCGCGCTCGCGCGCGGCATGGAGGACCTGCTGCGCGGCGCCGACGCCGTGCACCGCGGCGAATACCGCGTCGTGCGCCCCGACGGCGTGCGCGTGTGGCTCGACATGACCGCCTCGCTCGTGCGCGACGCGAGCGGCCGCCCGCTCTACCGGCTCGTGCAGGTGCTCGACGTGACCGAGCGCAAGGCCTCGGAGGACCGCCTGCGCTTCCTCGCCGACCACGACCCGCTCAGCGGCGTCTACAACCGCCGCCGCTTCGAGCAGGAGCTGCAGCGCGAGCTGGACCTGTCGACGAGCCGCCCGCGGCACAGCGTCCTGCTGCTGCTCGACGTCGACCGCTTCAAGACGATCAACGACACGCTCGGGCACGCCGTCGGCGACGCGGTGATCGCGCGGCTCGGCGACGCGCTGCGCGACCGCCTGCGGTCGGGCGACGTCGTCGCGCGGCTCGGCGGCGACGAGTTCGCGGCGGTCTTGAGGCGGGTCGACGTCCCGGCCGCGCGCGACGTGGCGCGCGACCTGCAGGCGGTCGCCGCGCAGAGACTCGCGGGGATCGTCGGCGACGCCTACGGGCCGGTGACGCTCAGCGTCGGGCTCGTGGAGATCGGCGACGGGGCGTCGCCAGACGAGCTGCTGTCGCTGGCCGATCGCGCGCTCTACGCGGCGAAGGCCGCCGGGCGCGACCGCGTCGTCACCGGCGACGAGGCGATCGACGCGCCGTTCGCGCCCGTCTCGCCGACGCCGGCGGGGTAGCAGCTAGCCAGTCGGTGTGCGTGTGCGTGTGCGCTCCGCTCGGGCGTGCGCCGCGCGCTGGCGTGCGTTGTGGGCATCGAGGGGAAGCGAGCCAGGCGTTCGTGCGTTCTTTCGTCACGTTGCGCGGGTCGGGTGGCACAGATGGCCGCTCGCGCTCAGGTCCGATGCCCACGACGCACGCCCGCGCACCAGACACGCCGGAGCGGAGCGCCAAGCGAAGCTCGTGTCGGCCTGCGGCCGGTCCGCGCGCGGACCGCTAGGCTGACGCGCGATGCCGCTGCTGCTGCTCGCCTTCGAGGCGGCGCTCTACCCGACGCTGCTGGCGGCGGTCGTGATCCTGCTGTCGACGGAGCGGCCGGCGCGCCTGATCGGCGCCTACCTCGCCGGCGGCATGTTCATCAGCGTCGGGCTGGGGATCGCGATCGTGGAGCTGCTCGACGGCTCGAAGCTGGTCGAGAGCGAGCACTCGCTGCTGAGCTGGACGGGCGACCTCGTGATCGGCGGTCTCGCGCTGCTGCTGGCGGTCGCGCTGGCGACGCACCAGGACGACCGCATGCGCGCGCGGCGCAGCCGCCGGCGCGGCGAGCCGGACGGCGCGGACGCCGCCGCGACGGCGGAGGAGGCCGAGTCGACGAAGGCCGAGCCGTGGTCGCAGCGGGTGCTCTCGCGCGGCTCGGCGCCGATCGTGTTCGTGGCGGCGCTGTTCGTGAACGTCCCGGGCGCGGCGTACCTGATCGCGCTCAAGGACATCGCCGCCGGCGGCCATGCGCTGCCGACCGACGTCGCGCTGATCCTGCTGTTCAACGTGATCATGTTCATGCTCGCCGAGATCCCGCTCGTCGGCCTGCTCGTCGCGCCGGAGCGCACCCACGCGTTCGTGCACCGCATGAACAGCTGGCTGCGCGAGCACAGTCGCCAGCTGGCGACCGGCATCTGCGCGACGCTCGGCGTCTACCTGATCGTGCGCGGGCTGCTGAACGCGTAGGCGGCGAGGCCTCGTCTACGCCTCGGGTCTCGGCGGCTCGGGGTCGTGCGGCGGTCTCGGCGCGCCTCTCGGCGGGGGCGGCGTCGGTCTGCCGACGGCGGGCGGCGAGGGGGCGTGGCGGACGCTCAGGTCGCGGTCGACGTGCAGATCGCCGACGCGCAGTCTGCGCACGACCAGCTCCTCGATCTCGACGCGGCCGAGTCGCGTGTCTCTGACCGCGAGCCGCTCGATCGCTGCCTGGCGGATCGCGAGCCGCCGGATCGCGAGCGCGCCGACGGCGAAGGCGCCGACCGCGACTGCGCCGAGCGCGGTCGCGCCGCGCGCCTGCGCGCCGGTGGCTGCGGCAGGACGGGCCTCGGGGTGGAAGGCGGCGATTCTGGGGCGTTTCCTCATGGGCACTGGACTACCCCCGGCGGCCTTCGTCGACGCGCTGGCTACCCGCGACCCGCCTGCGCGATCGCTCTGCGGATGCGCTTGGCGGAGACCGGGGGGCCGCTACGAGCGGCGAGCGCCTGCGCGAACTGCGCGACGCGCAGCTCCTCCAGCATCCAGCGGACCTCGTACAGCTCCGGGGGCTTCGGCACGCCCACCGGCCAGTCGGCGAGGCGCCCCTCGTACGCGGCCTCCAGCTCGTGGATCGTGCGCATGCGGTCGCGGTCGCTGCCGGCGGCGTCGGGCAGGCGGTCGAGCCGCGCGGCGGCGGCTCTGAGGTAGCGCTCGACGTCCGGCAGCCGCGCCGCGCCGGCGGACGCCGCGCAGCCGGGGTGCACGAGCCGCCCGAGCTGGCGCGCGACGTCCATCCGGATCTCCTGCAGCGGCGGCGCGGCCGGCAGCGCGTCGAGCCGTCGCTCGACCTCGCGCCGCGCCTCCAGCACCGCCGTCAGGTCGCGCGCGACGCGCAGCGTCCGCTCCGCCATTTCCCCTGCGACGTGTTCGCGCAGCCGCGCGAAGCCGGCCTCGTCCCACACCGGCCCGCCGGCCTCGGCGACGAGCGCGTCGAGCGCGGCCAGCAGCGCGTCGTCCAACGCGGCGCCGACGCTGCCGTGCGGCGCGGTCATCAGCGCGAGCTTGGCCGGCATGTCGAGCTGGTCGACGACCCATGGAATCGGCGAGCGGACGGCCAGCAGCAGCAGACGCCGCGTGCCGGCGTGCATCGCGCTCGCCTGCTCCGCGGCCGTCTCGAACAGGCGCACGCCGACCGTCTCGCCCTCATCGACGAGCGCCGGGTACGCGCGCATCCCGCCCGCGGCCGTCGCCGCCAGCTCGCGCGGCAGCGTGCCGAACAACCACGCGCGGCAGCCGCTGCGCTCGATCGACGGCGTCGACGCCGCGAGCCGCTCGCGCAGCTGCGGCTTGACCGCCTCGCGCAGCACGTCGAGATCCTCGCCCTCGGCGACGACCTCGCCCCCCGAGTCCTCGACGCGGAAGCGCATCCGCAGGTGCGGCGGCAGGCGCGAGAGGTCCCACGCCTCGCGCGGGATCCGCACGCCGCGCCGCTCCAGCTCGCGCGCGAGCGCTTCGAGCAGCGGCTCGCGGCCGGGCCGCAGCCGCGTCAGCGCGTCGGCGGCCACCTCCGGCACCGGCACGAGCGGGCGCCGCAGCTCCTTCGGCAGCGAGCGGATCAGCGCCGTCACCAGCTCCAGCCGCAAGCCGGGGACGAGCCACGAGAACTCGTCCGCGCGCAGCTCGCCGACCTGCTCCAGCGGCACGTGCACGGTCACGCCGTCGTCGGCCGCGCCCGGCTCGAAGCGGTAGGAGAGCGGGAGCGAGAGCGCGCCGTCGCGCCACTCGGTCGGCGTGTCGTCGACCTCCGCGGCGGCGGCCAGCAGCAGCTCGCGCGGCAGCGTCAGCAGCTCGGGATCCCGCACCCGCGCGTCGCGCCACCAGCGCTCGAACTCGACGCCGGAGACGACGTCGGCCGGTACGCGCGCGTCGAAGAAGCGCATGCGCGCCTCCTCGCCGGCGAGCAGGTCGCGGCGGCGCGCGCGGTCCTCGAGCGCCTCGACCTCGGCGACCCGGCGCGCGTTCTCGGCGAGGAACGCGTGCTGCGCGTCCCACTCGCCTGCGACCAGCGCGCGCCGCAGGAACAGCTCGCGCGCGGCCGCCGGCTCCACGCGCGCGTAGGGGACCGCGCGCGCCGCGACGATCGGCAGGCCGTAGAGCGTCACGCGCTCGTCCACGATCGCGCTGCCGCGCCGCTCGTCCCAGCGCGGCTCGCCGTAGGAGCGGCGCAGCAGGTGCGCGGGCGCGATCGGCTCGATCCACGCGGGATCGACGGCCGCCGCGGTGCGGCCCCACAGCCGCGTCGTCTCGACCAGCTCCGCGACCATCGTCCAGTCCGGCGCTCTGCGCGCGAGCCCTGAGCCGGGCGACAGCGCGAAGCGCGCGCCGCGCGCGCCGGTGTACTCGGGCAGCGGCCGGCGCCGCGGCCCGCGCTCGCGTGCGCCGGCCGCGGGCGCCGCGTCCTTGACGCCGACGTGCGACAGCAGCCCCGCGAGCAGCGCGCGGTGGATCTCGTCGGGCTCGGCGGGCGCCTGGTTCGTTCTGATCCCCACCGCCTTGGCCGCCTGCCGCAGCTGGCCGACGAGGTCCTGCCACTCGCGGATCCGCAGGAAGTGCAGGAACTCGGCCTTGCAGCGCTTGCGGAACTGCGAGCCCGACAGCGCTCTCTGCTGCGCGCGCACGTAGCGCCACAGGCTCAGGAGCGCCATGAAGTCGGACGGCTGGTCCGCGAGGAAGCGCGCGTGCTGCTCGTCGGCCGCCTGCCGCGCCTCCTGCGGACGCTCGCGCGGGTCCTGGATCGACAGCGCCGCGGCGATCACGATCGCCTCCTCGCCGCAGCCGAGCCTGTCGGCCTCCAGCACCATGCGTCCGAGCCGCGGGTCGACCGGCAGCTGCGCGAGCTTGCGGCCGAGCTGCGTCAGGCGGTTGCCGGGGCCGCTCGCGGCTGGCTCCAGCGCCCCCAGCTCGCGCAGCAGCGCGACGCCGTCGCGCACCTGCCGCGCGTCGGGCGGGTCGAGAAACGGGAACTCCTCGACGTCCCCCAGCTCCAGCGCGGCCATCTGCAGGATCACCGCCGCGAGGCTCGTGCGCAGGACCTCGGGGTCCGTGAAGCGCGGGCGCGCGTCGAAGTCGTCCTCGTCGTAGAGGCGGATGCAGATGCCGTCCGAGGTGCGGCCGCAGCGGCCCTTGCGCTGGTCGGCGCTGGCCTGCGAGATCGGCTCGATCGGCAGCCGCTGGACCTTCAGCCGCGCCGAGTACCGCGAGATGCGCGCCTCGCCGGGATCCACTACCGCGCCGACCCCCGGCACCGTCAGCGAGGTCTCGGCGACGTTCGTCGCGAGCACGACGCGCCGGCGCGAGTGCTGCTGGAAGACCCGCTGCTGCTCGGCGTGCGAGAGGCGCGCGTACAGCGGCAGGATCTCCACGTCGGATCGCAGCCGCCCGTTCAGCAGCTCCGCCGTGTCGCGGATCTCGCGCTCGCCGGACAGGAACACGAGCACGTCGCCGGGGCCGTCGCGCAGCAGCTCCTTGACCGCGTCGGGGATCGCGTCGAGCCGCTCGTGCTCGGCGTCGGGCACCGGCCGGTAGCGCGTCTCGACCGGGTACGTGCGACCGGAGACCTCGACGACGGGCGCGCCGTCGAAGTGCGCGGACAGGCGCTCGACGTCGATCGTCGCGCTCGTGATCACGAGCTTCAGCTCCGGCCGCCGCGGCAGGATCCGCTTCAGGCAGCCGAGCAGGAAGTCGATGTTGAGCGACCGCTCGTGCGCCTCGTCCACGACGATCGTGTCGTAGCGGCGCAGCAGCCGGTCGTGCTGGATCTCCGCCAGCAGCAGGCCGTCGGTCATCAGCCGCACGAGCGTCTCGTCGCTCGATCTGTCGGCGAAGCGGACGGCGTAGCCGACCGGCCCGCCGAGCGGCACGCGCAGCTCCTCGGCGACGCGCTCGGCGATCGTGCGCGCGGCGAGCCGGCGCGGCTGCGTGTGCGCGATCGTGCCGCGCACGCCGCGGCCCAGCTCGAGGCACAGCTTCGGGAGCTGGGTCGACTTGCCGGAGCCGGTCTCGCCCGCGACGACGATGACCTGATGGTCGCGGATCGCGGCGAGCAGGTCCTCGCGGCGGGCGCTGACGGGCAGCTCCGCCGGATAGTCGATCCGCTCGGGGACCGCCGCCCGCCGGCTCGCGATGCGCGCCTCGGCGGCGGCGATCTCCTGCTCGACGCGCTCCAGCGGCCGCCCGCCGCGCGATCCACGCAGCCGCTCGAGCCGGCGGCCGAGCCGGTGCGCGTCGTCGATGGTGAGGTCGCTCAGGCGCTCGCGCAGCTCGCGCGAGCCCGCCCGCTCGGGCGTCGTGTGCACCGGATGAGGATAGGCGGGGGTGAGCGGCGCCGCGCGCCGCGCGCCTAGGAGGACCTAGCGGTCGCCGATGCGGATCGTCGCCTTCGAGCGCGCCGGCCGGCTGCGGCGGAGGTCGCGCTCGACGCGCCGGCGCCGCGGGGGCGGCGCGGTCTCGTCACGGGCCTCGAAGATGATCTTCGCGGCCGCGCGCTGCCTGCTGCTGAGCTTCAGCTCGCGGTAGTGCGACGGGACGATCCAGTTGGCGATCTGGTTCACAGTACAACTATCGTAGCGATTTGAAGCACTCCGGTGTGCGACTCTGCAAACGTAGACGAACGTTGAGTTTCGCGGCGGACATCAACCTCCTGCCGCCGGCTTGGTCGGCAGCCGCGACGCGAGCGCCAGCAGGAGCGACAGTCCCGCCACGGCGGCGGCGCCGAGCGCCACGTCGTCGCGCACGTCGGAGTGGGTGAGCGCCGTGACACACGCCAACGCGAGCGCGGCGACGAGGTCCACGAGGCACAGCACGCGCAGGAACCGCTCGGGCCGCGTCGTCGGGCTCACCCCGCACACGCCGGCCGTCGCCGCCGACAGCAGCAGCAGTCCGATCGCCAGCGGCTCGGCGTCGCCGAGACCCAGCAGGTTGCTGCGCACCGCGACGCAGAGCGCCAGCAGCGCCGCTCCGACCAGCCCGACCCGCGCCAGGTAGGCAGTCGGTCCCAGCGCCGCGTCGCGCGGCTTGAACGACTGCATGCCGTCGAACGAGCGCAGCCACGCCAGCGCGACGCCGAGCGCGGCGAGCGACGCGAGCGCGGCGCACCAGATCCACGCCTCGCTGACCGTCTGCCACATGCCGAAGCGGATCCTGCTGAGGGCGGCGGCCGCTCCGATCGAGGCGAGGCCCGCTATCAGCACGAGCGCGCGCACCCCGGCGAGCATGCGCGTGACGATCGGGTGCTCCGTCTGGCGGATCACGAAGACGGCGAGCAGCGCCGGCAGCACGAGCAGCACGGCGGCCGAGATCTGGTTGACCGACTGGTCCTGCGCCTTGTGCGCATGGGCCTGCGCCAGCCACAGCCCGCCGGCAGTCAGCACCGTGGCCATCAGCGAGAGGTTCAGGAAGCCGCGCCGCTCCACCTTGAGCGTGAAGCGGATCGGACCGCTCCCCACCGCGTCCGTGTCGGGCAGGTAGAGGTGGGCGCGCATGCCGTCGCAGTGGCGTCCCGGCTCCTGGGGTCCGTCCCCCTCGGCCTCGATGCCGGCGAGCGTGAGCCCCTCGGGCGCGACGACCTGCATGTGGTACGTGTGTGCGCCGCGGAGGTCGGGGAAGCTGACCTGCACGTCGAGGCTCTTCCAGCCGAGCGCGGTCCAGACCGGCGAGAGCAGCCGAGCGCACGTGTCGCGCCAACGGATCGAGCCCTGGTCGTCGATCATCGAGAAGCTCGCGTTGGGGCGGCCGTCCTCCTCGGGGTACTGGACGGTGACGGACACCTCCTCGTCGTTGTGCAGCACGAGCGGCGGTCGCTCGAACGTGATCGCATAGCTCAGCTTGACGACGCGTCGCTCCCCGGGCACGCCCCAGAGGCTCACCCACAGCATCGAGCAGACGGCGAGGTCCTGGACGACGCGTCCGAGTCGGTCGGCTCCGGGTCCCGCGTCGTCGATCGCCTCGAGCATCACGCCCGCCGCGACCGCCGGCTCGATCCACTCCGGGTCGACGAACACGAGGTCGTCGAGGTCCTCCTCGAACCCCTCGTACAGGTGGCCGCGGTTCTCGAGCATCGCCGCGCGCACGGCGTCGCTCGAGATCCAGCCGTTCTCGGCGCGCGTCAGCAGCGGCAATGCGTTCCCGGCCTCGTCGCGGACGTCGATGTGCGACGTCGGCGGGTGCTTCGCGAGCAGGGCGAACGGCAGGCAGAAGAGCGCCTCGCCGCCGTGGGTGTCGAGCACCGTGCGCGGGTCGCGCGGCAGCTCGACGTCGACCGTCAGGCGACGGCGACCGGAGGTATCGCTCTCGATCTCGATCGCCTCGACGTGGCGCGCGATCCAAGTCGACTCGTTGAGCAGGTAGAACGCTCCGACCTTGCCGATCGTCGAGTGGTCCGGCTGTTCATTGCGAATCACGTCGTCGCTCAACGAACGTGCTCCCGTCATGAGCTCTGAGTTGGAGCACGCGCACGTCGGCGTGGCCGCCCTCTCCCGCGGGACCGAAATCTAGTGCTCCGAGCCCGACGCCCGCAAGCGGGTACCGGAGCTGCTCAGCAGGACGGGTGCGCGGTCAGTCGATCGCGCGCACGGTCAGACGCTGCGTCAACGCCGGTCTGCCGTCGCCGTAGCGCGCCCGCACGCGCAGGACGAGCAGCGGTCGCCGCCCCTGCGCGAGCGCCGCGGCCAGTGCGTGCCGCCCGCGTCTCGTCAGCCGCGGCTCCAGCCGCAGCCATCTGCCCGCGTCCGCCGCGTCGCGCGCGACGCGCAGGTGGAACGCGCGGCGTCTGCCGATCCGCAGCACGCCGCTCGCGCGAACCCGGCAGCGGTCGCCGCAGCGCGTCCGCACGACGACGCCGCCGTGCGTCAGCACGCGCTGGCGCGGATTCACGTCGACGCGCAGACGCTCGACGATGCGGCTCGTCGTCGTCGATCTGCGCACGACGCTGCCGGCTGCGCCGGGTCCGGGCCCCGCCGGCGGGCTCGGCGGCGGCAGCGCGCAGGGGATCCGCGCGTCCTGCTCGACGAGCCGGTAGACGGGGCCGTCGGCCGAGGTCGCGTAGAGGCAGCCCGCGGCGTCCTCGCCGAGCGAGGTGAGGCTTCTGACGCTCGCCCCCGCGCCGACCGCGCGATCGTCGCTCGCGCCGCCCGCGCCGAGCTGCGCGCTGCGCAGCGCGCTCACGAAGTAGTCGCCGTAGAGCACGCGGCCGTAGAGCGACGGCAGCGACGGGTCGCGCACGACCGGTCCCGCGATGATCGAGCGGTAGCCGTCGCCGTGGAAGCGGTCGATCACGGGCGCGACCGTCCCGCCGAGCGGGCACGGCGTGCTCGTGCTGCCGGTCGCAAAGCTGCCCTCGCAGCCGTTCCAGCCGAGGTCCGCGCCGGCCCCGCCGCCCGGAAGCCAGTCGATCTCCTCGGTCGTGTTCTCGCCGACGTCGCCGATCAGCAGGTCGCCGGTCAGGCGGTCGAACGCGAAGCGGTAGGGGTTGCGCAGGCCGTAGGCCCAGATCTCACCGCGGCGCCCGGCCTGCCCGGCGAACGGGTTGCCGGCCGGGATCGCGTACTCGCCGGGCGCGCTCCCGTGCGGATCGATGCGGAGCACCTTCCCGCGCAGGTCGTTCAGGTCGTGCGCGGTCGCGCCGCCGGTGCCGCCGTCGCCGGGCGCGAGGTAGAGGGCCCCGTCGGGGCCGAATCTGAGCGTCCCGCCGTTGTGGTTCTCCGCGCCCGGATGAGGGATCTGCAGCACGAGCCGGCGCGAGCTCGCGTCGGCCGCGTCGTCGCTCGGCGCGTGCAGCTCCTCGACGCGGTTGGAGCCGCTCGCGTCGGTGAAGTAGACGTACAGCAGCCGGCTCGTCTGGAAGTCCGGCGCGAACGCCAGGCCGAGCAGGCCCTGCTCGTTGCCGCCGCCGTCGTCGGGGCTGCGGACGGCGGAGCGCAGGTCCGCGAAGATGCTCGCCGCGCCGTCGCGCACGACCTCGATCGTGCCGCGCTGCTCGACGACGTACAGCCGCTGGTCGTCGCCCGGTGCGCCGGTCACGTAGACGGGCCCGTCAAAGCTCGGGCCGATCGACTGCAGGCTCACGGCGGCGTGTGCCGCGGCGGCCGGGATGGCGGCGGCGGCCGCCGCGAGCGCGGCGAGCAGGGGAGTGCGGAGGCGGCGGCGCATGCGGCTCGTCCCGTCCTATCCGCTTGCGGGCTCGCGCACGCGGGAAGTGGACGGATGGGCCGTGCGCTGTCTACTTCGCGAGCTGCTCGAGGACCGCTCGCTCCTCCTCCATCATCCGCTTGATGCGCGCCTGGAAGGCTCTGTCCTTCCGGCGCGCCTCGATGCGGTCGGCGATGGCCGCTCGCACGGCCTCGGAGACGCTTACGCCGTCCGCGCGCGCGACCGCCTCGAGCTGTGCCGCCTGGTCGGCGGGGAGGCGCAGGGTAAGTGCTCGAGTCTCCATGGGTGGGCTCCTTCCGGCGATGTGCGTCCACTGTAGCATGGTTACTAAAGCTATATTTAGTAATTGCAACAATTTCATTTCTATAAAAATATTGGTATCTTTATGACATGCAGGCGCTCGGACTCGCCGACTTCCTCGTGCTTGCCGAGGCGGTCACCGGCCTCGATGCGATCCACCTCGCCGACGTTGCCCACATCGCTTCCAGAGCCGAATCGGCGCTTGTCGCGCCGTTCGCCGTGGCCGACGGCGTCGAGGTGCATCGCGGCGTGGCGGCGAAGGCCGCCGTCCTGTGCTCCCGGCTCGTCCGCAACCATCCGCTGCCCGACGGCAACAAGCGCGTCGCCTATCTCTGCATGATCGAGCTGATCCGTCGCAACGGCTGGGAATGGCGTCCGGTCGCGCCGCCGATCGAACGCGCCGCCATGGTCGAGCGGCTCGCCGCGCGCGAGATCGACGAAGCCGCCTTCGCCGCGTGGCTCGAAGCGCAGATCGGGCGTTAGCCGCCGGCCCGCGTCAGCCGCGCCCCCAGCTCGCGGCAGCGCTGCGCCAGCTCCGGCGGCTCGTGCACCTCGAACGCGACGCCGAGGCCGGCGATCCGCAGCGCGAGCCAGTCGAGCGAGTCGTCGCTCGTGCGCAGCTCGCAGGCGCGCTCGCCTCGCAGCGGCGTGAGCGATCCGGCGATCCACGGGAAGCGCGCCGCCAGCTCGTCCGCGGGTGCGTCCAGGGTCACGCGCGCGACGTGGCGGTACTGCGTCCCGCGCAGGTTCGCCGCGACGAACTTCGCGGGATCCCCGCCCGGCACCTCGCGCGCGGTGAAGCGCGTCCCCATCGCCGCTGGGCGCTGCAGCCGGTCGAGCCGGAAGGTGCGCCAGTCCTCGCGCTCGGCGTCCCACGCCACGAGGTACCAGCGGTGGCCGAGGCTCACGAGCGAGTGCGGCTCGACGCGGCGGCGGCTGTCGGTGCCGTCGCGCCGTCTGTAGACGAAGCGCACGACTTCGCGGTCGCGGCAGGCGCTCGCGAGCACGGTCAGCGCGTCGGGGTCGACGGTGGCGGCGGCGCCGGCGCCCCAGTAGCCGCCCGGCAGCGTCGCCGTCGCGGCGCGCAGCGCGCTCACGCGCCGGCGCAGGTGCGCGGGCAGGATCTGCTCGAGCTTCACGAGCGCGCGCACGGCCGTCTCCTCGATCCCCGCGACCGGCCCGCTCGCCGCGCTGCGCAGGCCGACCGCGATCGCGACGGCCTCCTCGTCGTCGAGCAGCAGCGGCGGCATCGCCGTGCCGGCGCGCAGCTTGTAGCCGCCGGCCGGTCCGCTGAGCGCGTCGACCGGGTAGCCGAGCGTGCGCAGCCGCTCGACGTCGCGGCGGATCGTGCGGCCGGAGACGCCGAGCCGGTCGGCCAGCTCGCGGCCGGGCCAGTCGCGCCGCGCCTGCAGCAGCGCGAGCAGCTGGAGGAGGCGTCCGGAGGTCTCGGTCATGACCTTGTGCAGTCTGACCGAGATCGAGGCCAGATCCTGACCTAAATGCTGCGTAGCGTGTTCGGCCATGACCACCAACGTGCAAGATCGGGCGATGAGCCCGGAACCCTCCTCCTCCACTACCGGCGGCGACGCGACGATCCGCGTGCGCGGCGTCGTCAAGCGCTTCGGCGACGTGTGCGCGCTCGACGGCGTCGACCTCGACGCGACAGCCGGCAGCGTGCTCGGCCTGCTCGGCCCCAACGGCGCCGGCAAGACGACGGCCGTGCGCGTGATGACGACGCTGCTGCAGCCCGACGCGGGCGAGATCCGCGTCGCCGGGCTCGACGCGCTCAAGCAGGCCGCTGAGCTGCGCGAGCGGATCGGGCTCGCCGGCCAGTACGCGGCCGTCGACGAGAACCTCACCGGCGCCGAGAACCTGACGATGGTCGGACGGCTCTACGGGATGCCGCGCGCGCAGGCGAAGCAACGCGCCGCCGAGCTGCTCGAGCGCTTCGACCTCGCCGACGCCGGCAGCCGGCCGGCGAGAACCTATTCGGGCGGCATGCGCCGCCGGCTCGACCTCGCGGCGGCGCTCGTCGCGCGGCCGCCGGTGCTGTTCCTGGACGAGCCGACGACCGGGCTCGACCCGCGCTCGCGGCTCGCGCTGTGGGAGACGATCGAGGGGCTCGTCGCCGACGGCACGACGGTGCTGCTGACGACCCAGTACCTCGACGAGGCCGACCGCCTCGCCGACCGCATCGCGGTGATCGACCACGGCAGAGTGATCGCCGAAGGCACGTCCGACGAGCTCAAGGATCGCGTCGGCGGCGAGCGGCTGGAGGTCAGCCTCAGCGACAGAGCGCAGGCCGACATGGTCGGCGACGCGCTCGCGCCGATGTCCGACGGGGCGCCGTTCAGCGAGGACGGCCTCGTGAAGCTGACGGTGCGCCAGCGCACCGGCGCGATCGTCGAGGCGGTGCGCCGGCTCGACGAGGCCGGCGTCGGCGTGGACGACATCGGGCTCAAGCGGCCGACCTTGGACGACGTGTTCCTGACGCTCACCGGCCACGCGGCCGAGGAGGCCGATGCCGACGGCGACGAGCCGACGACGACGAAGGGGAAGAAGCGATGAGGCGCCTCGTGTCCGACACGCTCGTGATCGCGGAGCGCAACCTGATCCGGCTGCCGCGCTCGCCCGACCTGCTGCTCGCGTTCACGGTCCAGCCGATCATGTTCGTGCTGCTGTTCGTCTACGTCTTCGGCGGCGCGATCAACACGCCCGGCTACTCGTACGTCGACTTCCTGATCCCGGGGATCATCGTCCAGAACATCGCATTCGGCGGCTTCGTGACCGCGATCGGCCTCAACGAGGACCTCCACAAGGGCCTGATCGACCGCTTCCGCTCGCTGCCGATGGCGCGCCCCGCGGTGCTCGCCGGCCGCACGCTCGCGGACGTCGTGACGAACTCGCTGTCGGTCTGCGTGCTGGTGATCACCGGCCTGATCATCGGCTTCTCGTTCCACGCGAGCGCGGGCGAGATCCTCGCCGGCTTCGGGATCCTGGTGCTGTTCGGCTACGCCTTCTCGTGGGTCTTCGCGCTGCTCGGCCTGCTCGTCAACTCGCCCGAGTCGGCCAACTCGCTCGGCTTCATCGCCGTCTTCCCGCTCACGTTCATCTCGTCGGCGTTCGTGCCGGTCGACTCGATGCCGTCGGCGCTGCAGTGGTTCGCCGACATCAACCCGTTCACGATCGTCGTCGACGCGATGCGCGCGCTGTGGCTCGGCGCGCCCGCCGGCAACTCGATCTGGGGCGCGGTCGCCTGGTCGCTCGGGATCCTCGCGGTGTTCGCGCCGCTGGCGGTGCAGCGGTACCGCAAGACGGCCACGACGCGCTAAGGCGCGGGCTCAGCCGCTGACGCGGCGCCGTCGTCCCACTCGCAGCCCCACCGCGAGTGACGGCGCCGCGATCAGCGCGATCGAGAGCGCCCGCGTCAGCGGCAGCACGCCATGCTCGCCGGCGGTGCGCACGTGGTCGAGCCACTCGTCGCGGATGTCGGCGCGGTCGCGGGGCGGCAGCGCCCTCGCCGCTCCGCGGACGACCAGCTCCGCCAGCTCGCGGCTCTCGCGGTCGAGGTGTGCGGCCAGCAGCGTCGCGAGGAACGGCAGCGCGAGCACGTCGATCAACGGAGTGCCGAGCTGGGTCGCCGCGGCGCCGATCAGCACCGCGAGCAGCACGGTGCCGCGGCCGACGCCCATCGTCAGCCGCCCTTGCCGCGCGCCCGTGCCGGGACGCGTGAGCGCCATGCCAGCGACGGAAGCGCGCGCAGGATGATCGACGCGGTGCGTCGCACGACCGGTCGTCCCGCCGCCGCTGCGCACTCGATCTCGTCGAGCCACTCGTCCAGCGCGTCGTCGCGGACGTCGGATGGCAGCACGTGGCGGACGATCGCCAACAGCGAGCGGCAACGCCCGACGCGCCCCCGCTGCGAGCCCCGTTCGTCCGGCGGCGGCGTGAGCCGGCGGACGACCCGGCCCTCGGAGACGACCTCGATGTGCTGAAGGTCGCTCTCCGTGGTGGACGGCCGCTGCCTGCGCAGCTCCCGCACCACGTTGGAGGGGGTCACGTCGAGATGGGAGGCGCGCTCGACGCGGGCGGCATCGGGCGGAAGCGGGAACCCACAGCACGTGCCGTCCTTGAGATACGCATAGATCCATGGATCGTTCATGCCTGCGACCACCCCGGCGCCAGCAGGCGCAGCGCCTGGCGCTGCTCCGTCGTCGCTCTGTTGGCCGCGCGGCGCCCCTCGCCGGTGAGCGCGTAGTAACGCCGGCGCCGCCGCTGCGGACCCGTCTCGACCTCGGCCCAGCGGCCCTTGATCAGCCCCTCGCCCTCGAGTCCGCGGAGGATCGGGTAGATCGTGCCGGAGGGCAGCCCGGTCGCCTCGGCCAGCTCGAAGCCGTACGTCTCCTCGCTCGGCGCGTCGAGGAACGCCTGGAACACGAGCTTCTTCTGGGTGCTCGGTCTGCGACCCATGTATAGAACTCTACACTAGATCGGCTGATCGCTAGGATCCGCCCGATGCGCAGCCGGCGCCCACGCCTCCGGACGCTCGCCGTCGTCGCAGCAGCGCTGCTCGGCGTCGGCGTCGTGCTCGTCGCGGCGGCGAACGCGGTCGTGCTGATCGGCGGCGACGGCAGCACCCGCGCCGCCGACGCGCCGCACGCGCAGGTCGCGCTGCTGCTCGGCGCGAAGGTCGAGCCGGACGGCAGACCATCGGGGATGCTGCGGGACCGCATCGCGGTCGCCGCGCAGCTCTACCGCGACGGCAAGGTCGAGCGCGTGCTTGCCTCCGGCGACCACGGCAGAACCGACTACGACGAGGTCGACGCGATGAGGCGCGTGCTGATCGCCAGCGGTGTGCCGGCGCGCGACGTCTTCACCGACCACGCCGGCTTCGACACCTGGAGCAGCGCCGTGCGCGCGCGCAAGGTCTTCCGCGTGCGCTCCGCGCTCGTCGTCACGCAGGACTTCCACCTCGCGCGGGCCGTCTGGCTCGCCCGCCGCGCCGGGCTCACCGCGCACGGCGTCAGCGCCGACCTGCACGGCTACGGACGCCGCCAGGGAATCCTCACCCAGGCGCGCGAGGTGCTCGCGCGCGTGAAGGCGGTCGGGGACGTCGCAACCGGCGCGCAGCCGCGCTTTCTCGGGCCGGCGATCCCGATCACGGGCGACGCGAGCGCAAGCGCCGGCTGAGAACCGACGCGGCGGCGCTCAGCGCGCGCCCGGCGGATCCGCGGCGTCGACGAACAGATCGACCGCCAGCTCCGCGCCCGGCACGTACGAGTACTGCGACAGGTCCGTGACGCCCTCCTCGACGAGCACGTCCTCGCACAGGAACGCGTTGCCGCTGCACTCGCGCGCGCGGCGGTTGAGGATCGCGTAGGCCGCGTCGGCGTAGACCTCGGGCCGGCGCGCCCGCGCCATCGCCTCGTCGCCGCCGAGCAGGTTCTGGACCGCGGCCGTCGCGACGAGCGTACGCGGCCACAGCGCGTTGGAGGCGATCCCGTCCTCGCGCAGCTCCGCCGCCAGGCCGAGCGCGACGAGCGACATGCCGTACTTCGCGAGCGTGTAGCCGAGGTGCGGGCTGAGCCATCTCGGGTCGAGGTCGATCGGCGGCGAGAGCGTGAGGATGTGCGGGTTCTCGCGCCCGCGCAGGTGGGGGATGCACGCGCGCGAGACGACGAACGTGCCGCGCACGTTGATGTCCTGCATCAGGTCGTAGCGCTTGGGCTCCAGCGCCTCCGTGCGCGCGAGGTTGATCGCGCTCGCGTTGTTCACGCACACGTCGATCCCGCCGAAGCGCTCGACCGCCTGCGCGACCGCGTCGGCCACCTGCTGCTCGTCGCGGATGTCGCCGACGATCGGCAGCGCTCTGCCGCCGGCGGCCTCGATCTGCTCGGCCGCGGTGTAGACCGTGCCCTCGAGCTTGGGGTGCGGCTCGGCGGTCTTCGCGATCAGCGCGACGTTGGCGCCGTCGCGCGCGGCGCGCAGCGCGATCGCGAGGCCGATCCCGCGGCTCGCGCCGGAGATGAAGATGGTCTTTCCGTTCAGGCTCATGCGGGCCAGTCTGACCGAGCGCGACCGGTCGCGCGCCGTTGCCATACCAGTCCACGTCGGACGGCTGTTGAACCGGGAGGTTCGCTAACGCGTGCTGCGCCTGAATGACCGGGTTGACACGCGGATCACATAGATCCGCGTGTCAACCTCGACCGAGCCGACGGACGGGTCTCGGATCGAGCCCCCGAACCGACTCTGTCAGGCGCGGCGCTTCTTCCGCACCGCAAGACCTGCGTTGCTGTCCGGGACGGTCAGCGCTCGCACAGCCGCCGCGCCGATCTCCTTCGCGCCCGCTGAGGCGAGTCTGTATTCGCCCTCGACCGGGACGCGCACCGTCTTGCCGTCGACTCTCTTCAGCTCGATCTTCTGGGAGACCTTGCCGGCGATGTTCTGCCACGCCTCGCTGACCCGCCAGTCGATCTCGCCCAGGGCCCGCTTGTGCTCGTCCTGTCTGGGCCGATCCACCGCGAACCAGGGATTGCCCATCACCCCGAGCGCGACCTTCACCGAGACGGCGCGCACTACGCGGTCGGGGTCCGTGAACACGCGTGCGTCACGAGTGCCGTCAGGCAGCACCGGCGCGCCGAAGTGGTCGAGAACGTGCCCGAACCACGTCACCCCGGCCTCCACGAGCCGGTCGTAGTCCTCCTGGTCCTTGATCACCTCGTCATGGCTTGTGGCCTGCACCGCTCGGCTGAACCCGAGGCCGAGCCCGCGGACCATCGTCACGGCCTGCCCGATGACGAGGTGCTTGTTCGCGGCCTGGTTCACCGCCGTGGCCTGGCGGCCGGTCGTGACGAGCGGCACTCTGAGCTGGCTGAAGATGTCCTTCGTCGCCCTCGTCCACGGGTCCCGTATGTTGAGCCCCTCGATCTCGTTCTTCGTGAGCTTCACGCCCTTGCCGTTCAAGTCGGCGAACATCTGGCCCATCGCAGCCGTCGGCACGCCGTGGATGACCTCGACCGAGACCAAGGTCGTCCGCAGCTTCTGCTGCTTCGTCCCGGACAGCTTCGATCCGACGGAGAGCGCACGGCGAATGGCGAGCAGTCGCGACTCCCCGTCGGCCTCCATCGCCTTCTTCGCTGAATCAAGCGTGTAGAGGTGGAACTCACCGCCCATGTGAGCGTTGAACTCCGGCATCTCCTCACCCTTGAGCTGCTCGGGGAAGTAGATCGTGAAGGCAGGCAGGGTCGCCTCGAGCGGCGGGGTCTCGAGGAATGGTCCCTGGATGTACTTCAGCAACTCACCGGTCGCGTTCTTGTACTTGGCGGTCGGCGCCCAGCCCGTCGGCTGGCGCTCCGTCCGTTTCTGGCCCGTCTCCGGGTCGATCACGCGGATCGCCTTCATCGCGGGATGAAAGAACTCGCGCTGGATGGTTCCGCGAGCCGGCATCAGCTCGCGGACCCGGTCATCGAGGTGGTCGAAGCTCTCGCCCGCCATCTCCCGGGGCTCGAATGCCATCCCGGGGACTGTGAGATCCGTGAGCATCGAGATCGGGATGACCGTCGTGAAAATGCTCTCGTGACGGCGGATGCCGCCCAGCTGCATGGTGATAGCCACGGGCTATCCTTTCTGTGTTTGCCGGGGCGGCCCCTTTCCAGGTCAAGGTTTGGGGGCCGCCCCGGTGGGCTATTTACTCGAGATACCATATCTATCTGCCTCGAGATAGACAAGGTCGATGTGGTTGCGCGGCCG
This sequence comes from uncultured Actinomycetes bacterium, assembly GCA_963812435.1. Classification (GTDB taxonomy): domain Bacteria; phylum Actinomycetota; class Thermoleophilia; order Solirubrobacterales; family Solirubrobacteraceae; genus Conexibacter. The sequence continues at coordinate 262,989 of CAWEUZ010000002.1, read as the reverse complement.
CGCGCCGGGCGCCCGCTCAGCAGGCGAACACGGCCGGGTTTGCGACCGTGGCGCCGCCGGGGGCCGGCCCGACGTGGCGCACGTCGACGTGGTGCACGAGCCCGCTCTCCGGGTCGTAGCCGATCCCGGAGAAGATGCGCAGAGCCCGCATCGCGTCGACGGTCAGCGCCGGCTCGACGTCGGCGGCGGTGCCGAGCAGGTGCTGCGAGTCGGGCAGTCCGCCGTGCGCCGCGTTCCACTCGGCGTCGCGGTGTCCGCTGAGGACCGCGACCGGCGCCTCGAGCGCCGCGCGGTAGGCCTCCAGCCCTCGCACCAGCGCCCGGTCGAGCTTGATCCAGCCGTCGCCCGGCGAGCGGAAGCTGCGGAACGTGAAGTGCTGGGAGCAGCGTCCGCCGTGCCGTATCGCGGCGCGTAGCGCTTCCAGCGTCCGCGGTCCGACGCCGCCGCCAGCCACGAGCGTGGAGAATGCAAAGCCGCGCTGGAAGTCGCGCACGGCCGTCGCCGTCTGCTCGCCGACGACCCCGTCGACGCGGATCGGCCAGCCCAGCAGCCGCAGCGAGCGCTGCAGCTCGATCGGGGAGAAGACGGGCCGTCGAACGGCAGGGGGCACGGTGGACGCCATAACACCAGTTTTAGGTGCAATAGGCGCTGTGTCAATCGGCTGCAAAGATGCCCGCGTGCACGGCCGTCCGCTGCTCGTCCATGTGCTGACCGCGGTCGCCGCGCTGGCGCTCGTCGTCGCCGCGCTCGCGCTGTACGCCGAGCGCGTGCTGTTCGACTCTACGAGCTTCGCCGACCGCGTCGAGCTGGCGCTGACCGAGCCGGCCGTCGCGCGCGACGTCGGCGGCACGCTGACTGAGGAGCTGGTCCACGCGAGACCCGACCTGATCGCCGTCGAGCCGCTGCTGCGCAGCGTCGCCGAGCAGGTCGTCCGCAGCGCGCCGTTCCGCTCGCTCGCCGGCCGCGCCGCCTATCAGGCGCACGCCGCCGTGTTCGACCGCGAGCACGACAGCACGGTGCTGATCGTCGGCAACGGCGCACTGCTCGTGGCGCAGGCGCTCGCGGTCGCCGACCCGCGCGCGGCGCAGCAGATCCCTCCCGGGCTGGAGACCAAGTTCGCGTCGCTGTCGGAGGGGAAGCTCGCGCACGCGTTCGTCGACGCGGCGCAGGTCGCCGACAGAACGCACGGGCTCGGCGTGCTCGCGCTGCTGTTCGCGCTCGCGTGCGGCGCGCTCGCGGTCGTGCTGACGCCGCGCGCCGAGCGCGCCCGTGCGATCGCGCGGCTCGGGTGGGCGGCTGCGGTCGTCGGCGTGCTGCTGGTCCTCGCCGTCGAGGCCGGACGCGCGCTGGTCGGCGGCCTCGCCGCGACCGACGAGCGCGCCGACGCGCTGCGCGCGGTGTGGGCGACGTTCCTCGGCGACCTCGAGGTGTGGGCCTGCGCGCTCGCGGTCGCGGGGCTCGTGATCGTCGCAGCCGCCGCCTCGCGCGCGACCGAGCCGACGCTCGCGCGCCGCCTGCGTGCGCTCGCGCTGCGGATCGCGGCGCGCCCGCAGCGGCTGGGGCTGCGGACCGTCCGCGCGCTCGCGCTGATCGCCCTCGGCGCGCTGGTCGCGCTGCAGCCGCTGGAGGCGCTGCGCCTCGCAGCGATCGCCGGCGGGCTGTTCGTGGCCGCGCTCGGGCTCGAGGAGCTGATGACGCTGGCGGAGTCGCCGGCTGCGCCGACGGCCGCGGCGGGCACGGCCGCTCGCCCCGCCGCGCGCATCGGCGTGCGCCCGCTCGCCGGGCTCGTCGCACTCGGGGCGATCGGCGCGATCGCGATCGGCGCGATCGGCGTCAGCGCCGCGACCGACGACACGCCGCCGGAGCCGGGCTGCAACGGCGCGGAGCAGCTGTGCGGCGAGCGGCTCGACGCGATCGCGATCCCGGCCACGCACAACTCGATGGGATCTCCGCAGGACGGCTTCCTGCTGCCCAACCAGGACAGCGGGATCCCCGCGCAGCTGCGCGGCGGCGTCCGCGGGCTGCTGATCGACATGCACCTCGGCGTGCGCACGCCGCGCGGCGTCTACACGGTGCTGAAGGAGGGTGGCAAGAGCCGCGCGAAGATCGAGGAGGCGATCGGCCCGGAGGCGACGGCGACGGCCCTGCGCCTGCGCGAGCGGATCGGCTACCGCGGCGGCGGCGACGAGCGCGTCTACCTGTGCCACGGCTTCTGCGAGATCGGCGCGCTCGATGCGATCAGAGCGCTGCAGCAGGTCCGCGACTACCTCCTGCTGAACCCCGGTGCGGTGCTCGTGATCTCGATCGAGGACCAGGTCGCGCCGGCGCTCGTCGAGGACGCGTTCAGACGCAGCGGCCTGATCGACTTCGTCTGGACCGGCCCGGTCAGACCGGTCCCGACGCTCGGCGAGATGGTCGATCAGGACGCGCGCGTGCTCGTCTTCGGCGAGGAGGAGACCGACGGCGTGCCCTGGTATCACGACCAGTTCACGTACGTGCGCGACACGCCGTACGACCTGCCGAGCGCGGAGGCGGTGCTCGGCCCGCCCGGCTGCAGCGTCAACCGCGGCACGAGCGCCAGCCCGTTCCTGCTGATCAACCAGTTCGTCGCGGGAGATCCGCCGAGAATCGGCCCCGCGCGAACCGTCAACCAGAGAGACGCGATCCTCGCGCACGCGCGCGAGTGCGAAAGACCGCTCGGCGGCCTGCCCGGGCTGATCGCCGTCGACTTCTGGGAGCAGGGCGACGTCGTCGGCGCGGCGCGCGAGCTGAACGGGCTCGGCTGAGCGCGACGCCTACGCGCGACGCTACCAGCGCCGATCCGCCGCCAGCTCGTCCGCCGGCATCGGCCGCCCCAGCAGATAGCCCTGCGCGAAGCCGCAGCGGTGCTTGTTCAGCCACGCGAGCTGCGCCTCCGTCTCGACGCCCTCCGCGATCACGACCAGCTCGAGCGCCTGCGCCATCGACAGCACGGCCGAGACGATCGCCGTGTCGCCCGCCTCTCTGTCGAGCCCGTCGACGAACTCGCGGTCGATCTTCAAGCCGTCGACCGGGAAGCGCTTCAGGTAGCCGAGCGAGGACCAGCCGGTGCCGAAGTCGTCGAGCACGAGCCGCACGCCCATCGCCTTCAGCCGTCGCAGCGTCGTGAGCGCGCTCGCGCTCTGCTCCATCAGCACGTTCTCGGTGATCTCCAGCTCCAGCTGCCCCGGGTCGACGCCCGTCTCCTCCAGCGCGCGCTCGAGCAGCGCCGGCACGTCGGAGTTCGACAGCTGGCGCGGCGAGAGGTTGATCGAGACGAACCGGCCCGGCCCCCATGCGGCCGCCTGCCGGCACGCCTCGCCCAGCACCCACGCGCCGAGCGGCGCGATCAGGCCGCTGTCCTCGGCGACCGCGACGAACTCCGCCGGCGCCAGCAGCCCGCGCTGCGGGTGCTCCCAGCGCACCAGCGCTTCCGCGCCCACGAAGGTGTCGCGCGCGAGCGACAGGACCGGCTGGTAGTGGAGCCGCAGCTCGCCCTCGGCGAGCGCGCGGCGCAGGTCGGCCTCCGTCTCCAGCCGCGCGACGAGCGAGGCGCGCATCTGCGCGTCGAAGACCTCGAAGCGGCCCTTGCCGCCCGCCTTCGCGCGGTACATCGCGGCGTCGGCGTCGCGCAGCACCTCGGGCGCGCTCACGGTGCCGCCCTTCACGTACACCACGCCGACGCTGACGCTGAGGTGGTGCGGGCGCCCGTCGAGCGTGAACGGCAGCCGGAACGCCTCCGCGAGCCGTTCGGCGATGCGCACCGCCTCGCCCTCGGAGTGGAGGTCCTCGCACAGGATCACGAACTCGTCGCCGCCGAAGCGCGCGACCGTGTCGCCCGCGCGCAGCCCCTCGCGCAGGCGCGGCGGCAGCGCGACCAGCAGCTCGTCGCCGGCGTCGTGGCCGAGGCTGTCGTTGACGTTCTTGAAGTCGTCGACGTCGCAGAAGAAGACGGCGAGGCTGGAGCCCGGCCGGCGCGAGCGCGTGAGCGCGTGCTGGAGGCGGTCGAGGAACAGCGCCCGGTTCGGCAGGTCGGTCAGCGGGTCGTGCAGCGCCTGGTGCTCGAGGCGCTGCTCGGTGACGCGGCGCTCGGTCACGTCCTGGCCCGTGCCGAGCATGCGCACGACGCGCCCGTTGACGTCGACCTCCACGCGGCCGCGGCTCTCGATCGTGCGCTCCTCCCCGTCAGGGCGGACCACGCGGTGCTCGAGCTGGAACGGCGCGGCGTTGCGCAGCGCGGTCTCGAGCGCGCGTCTCAGCGGGTCGCGGTCGTCCGGGTGCATGCGCTCGAAGTAGCTCTCGTAGCCGATCTCGAACGTCGCGCGCTCGACGCCGACGATCCGGTAGAGCTCGTCCGACCACGTCACGGTGTCGGCTGCGACGTCCCAGTCCCAGCTGCCGATCCCCGCGAGCCGCTGCGCCTCGGCGAGCGCGCGCTCGCTGTCCTCGAGCCGCGCGAGCACGTCCTCCGTGCTCTCCCACTCCGTGCGCATCGCCGCCACCAGCAGGCCGGTCAGCGCGGCCAGTCCGACGAACACCTGCGCGCTCAGCAGGTCGAGGTCTGGTGCGCCGCCGGTGAACGGCCCCTTGCCGTCCGCCGTGTAGATCACCGCGATCGTCGAGACGGCGAGCGCGGACAGCACGGCGCCGGCCTGGCGGAAGCGCATCGACGCGAGCACGATCAGCGGGAAGATCGGGAACGCGAGCGTGACGCCCTCGTGCAGCACGACGAGCATCACGGAGATCAGCGCCGCCGCCAGCAGGCTCGCCTCCGCGACGCGCGCAGGGTCGCGCGGGCCGGGCCGGCGCCCCTCGCGCCACACGGTCGCCAGCAGCAGCGACGGCGGCGCGACGAGCAGCACGCCGGTCAGGTCGCCGAGCCACCACACGCGCCAGAACGCCCACAGGCTGTCGGCGTGCGCGACGCCCGCGGCGAGCAGCGTCGCGGTGCCGATCGTCGCGTTGACGGCGGTCGAGACGGCGGCGCCGAGGAGCGCGAGCGCCATCACGTCGCGCACGCGCCGCAGCGCCGGGCAGAAGTCGGCGCGCGCCAGCAGCGCCGCGCCGACGAGCGGGGCGATCGCGTTGCCGGTGGCGATCCCGGCGGACGTCACGACGCCGGTGCCGCTGGTCGCGTTCGACAGCAGCGCGGCGACGAAGATCGCCGGCGCCACGCGCGGGCCGAAGACGATCGCGGCGGCCAGCGCGAGGCCGCTCGGAGGCCACACCGCCGACACGATGTCGTGCCCTTTCTGGAACGACAGGCCGAGCTTCGCGACCGCGAAGTAGGCGGCGGCGACGAGCACGAGCGTGGCGATGCCCCTGGGGGAGGAATGGCGCATCGCAGCGCATGGTGCCCGACTTGCCGGAAGGTATGTCGCGTCACGGGGTAGACAGGGACGCGTGACCACGCGCACGCTTCGCCCCGAAGAGAAGCGCGTCCTCGCGCTGCTCGGGCTGCCGACGGCCGCGCTGGCGCTCGCGATCACGGTCGTCACGACCTACCTGCCGGTCGTGGCGCAGGACTATCTGCGCTCCACGACGGTGATCGGAGCGCTGATCGCGCTCGAGGGGGTGATGGCGCTGTGGGTTCCGCTCGTCGTCGGCGCGTGGTCCGACGACCTGCGCACGCCGCTCGGCGGGCGGCTGCCGTTCCTGATCGCCGCCACGCCGCTCGTGATCGTCGGCCTCGTGCTGATCGGCTTCGCGAGAAGCACCGTGATCGCAGGGATCTCCGTCGGGCTGTTCTTCTTCGCCTACTTCGTCGCGTACGAGCCCTATCGCGCGCTCTACCCGGACCTCGTCGACGCCGAGGTCGCCGGCCGCGCGCAGAGCACGCAGGCGATCTTCCGCGGCGCCGGCACGGGGCTCGCGCTGGTCGGCGGCGGACTGCTGGTCGCCGTCGGCGACGCGGCCCCGTTCCTGGTCGCGGCGGGCGTGACGGCCGTGACGATGGGCGCGTTCATCCACGTCGCGCGGCGGCGCGCTCGCGCGCGGCGCGCGCGCCTGATGGAGGGCGAGGAGGAGGAGCCGCACGGGCGAACCTCGCCGCGCGAGCTGCTCGCCCTGCTGCGCACCAACCCCGAGTTACGCGCATACCTGCTCGCGAACGCGCTGTGGGAGGGCTCGCTGTCGGCGCTCAAGACGTTCGTCTTCCTGTTCGTCGTGACCGGCGTCGGCCTCAGCGAGGCGAGCGCGTCGGGGATCATCGGCGGGGTCGCGCTCGTCGCGCTGGCGGGCGCGCCGATCAGCGGCGCGATCGGCGACCGCATCGGCCTGCTGCGGCTGATGCTGCTCGTGCTGCCGTTCTACGGCCTCGGCCTGCTGGTGCCGGCGTTCACGCAGGCGACGGTCTTCATGGTCCCGACGATGCTGCTCGTCGGCTTCGCCGGCGGACTCGTGATGACGCTGCCGTACGCGATCCTGCAGCCGCTGATGCCGCGCGGCCGGCACGGTGCGCTGACCGGCTTCTACAGCGTCAGCCGCGGCGTCGGCAGCGCGCTCGGCCCGCTGCTCGCGGGCTTGGCGATCCAGCTGCTGGCGGATCCCTTCTCGTCGACCGACGGCTACGCGGCGATGTGGCTGGTGTGCGGCGCCGCCGTCCTGCTGAGCGTCTGGCCGACGCGCCGGCTCGCGCGGCTCGTCGACGTGAAGCAGGCGTGAAGCCGCAGCCGCGGCGCGCAACTTCCGGCGGCCGTGGTGTTGTGTAGGGGGTGGGTACGTCGCCGCATCGCGCGCTGCTGCTGTGCGCGCTCCTGCTCGCCTTGCCGCTGAGCGCTGCGCCCGCCGCGCGCGCGGTCGAGCTCGGCATCTCCGACTCCGATGCCCCGACCGTCACCGAGCCCTTCTGGGCCGGGCTCGGGATCACGCGCGCGCGGGTCGTCGTGCCGTACGACATCGCCACCACGAGCGGCGCCGCCGGGCTCGACCGCCGCGACAACTTCGAGAGATACCTCGCCAACGCGGCCAGAGCCGGCGTCAGCGTGCTCGTCGTCTTCGCGCCGAGCCAGGACGTCCTCGCGCCCGGCACGAGCGACCCGGTCGCGCCGAGCGCCGACGAGTTCGCGGCCGCCTTCGCGGCCTTCCGCGCGAGCTACCCGCAGCTCACGACGATCGCGCCGTGGAACGAGCCGAACAACCGCGACACGGCCAACTACGCGCTCGGCTCGAACCCGCAGCTGGCGGCCGACTACTGGCTGCGCGCGAAGGCGATCTGCCCGACCGACTGCACGCTCGTCGCGGGCGACTTCGCGGGGATCCCCGGCGACGACGCGTACGTCGACGCCTACCAGGCGGAGATCGCCGCGGGTGGCGGCAACCCGCCCGTCTGGGCCTTCCACGCGCACAGCGACGTCAATCGCTTCCAGGTCATCGGAGCGAGCGACGCGCCGGTGACGCGCTACTTCCTGAGCAAGCTGCAGGGCCCGTGGGCTGGCGCGCGCATCTGGATCGACGAGGTCGGCGCGCGCTACCGCGACGCGAGCGGGATCGTCTGGGGTGACGCCTCGCAGCGCGACGCGGCGGGGCTGCTGCTCGGGCTCGCAACGCTCGATCCCCGCATCGACGCGATCTACTACTACAACTACTCGAACCAGTGCGGCTCCGCGGCCGGCTGCGCGGTGCAGGACCGCGGCCTCGTCTCGCCGGCGCCGCTGAACGGCGACGCGCCCGACTACGACGCCGCCAACCGCGCCCGCGCGGCCTGGAACGTGATCGCCGCGCGCGGTCCGGCGATCGCGCCCGTCGCGGCGCTGCCGCCGGCGGTGACGATCGACAGACCGGCGCAGGGTGCTGCGCTGCGCACGGCGACGCCGGCGTTCGCCGGCCGCGCCGCCGACACGATCAACACCGATCCGTTCGTGACGCTGCGGCTGTTCCCCGGCGCGGGCGACACCGAGAGCAGCGCGCCCGCGCAGGTGCTGAGCGCGCCGGTCGGCGCCAACGCCTGGTCGGCGACGGCCGGGAGACTGGCCGACGGCATCTACACCGCGCGGGCGTCGCAGGCCGGCAACCCGGGGACGACGGGGATCAGCTCGGACGTCGTCTTCACAGTCGACACGGTCGCACCCACCACGACGGTCACGAGCGGGCCGGGCGCGGTCAGCGGGGCGCACGTGCAGGTCGTCGAGTTCGCCGCCTCCGAGCCGGGCGTGACGTTCACCTGCTCCCGCGAGGGCCGCAGATCGACGCCGTGCGTCTCGCCGGTGACGCTGTCGCACCTGAAGCTCGGCAGACACCAGTTCGCCGTGCGCGCGCGCGACGCCGCCGGGAACCCGCAGAGCGTGCCGACGCGGGTGAGATGGGAGGTCGTCTCGCTTGCGACCGCATTGGCGCCGCGCCTGGCGGGCAGCGCACAGGTGCTCGCGAGCGGCCTGCCGGTTGCGGCCGCCTGCGAGGACCGCTGCCGCGTCGCGGCGCAACTCGACCTGCTCGACCGCAGAGGGAGGCGCGCCGGCACGCTCGCGCACGCCGAGGCGAGACGCACGCGCGCCGGCGCGTTCGCGTTGCGGCTGCGCCCGCGGGGCACGACGGCGGGCACGCTCGGCGCGCGCTCCTCGGCGAGCGCGCAGCTGACCGTCGTGCTCGACGCGCGCAACGCGCCGCCGGTGACGGTGAAGCGCACGGTCGCGCTCGTGTCCGCGGGTGCGTTGAGATCGCTCGCGAAGTATGGGCTGCCGGCGACGCTCGCGTGCTCCAGCGCCTGCTCGGCGCAGAGCGGCCTGTGGGTCGCCGCCGACGTCGCCCACCGCGTCCGCGCCCGCGGCAGATCGATCCGCGGCGGGCAGCAGGGCCTGCCGCGCGGGACGCGCTATGTCCCGCTCGGCACCGGCAGACCGGCGCGCAGCCGTGCCGGCGGCACCGACTTCACGCTGCCTGTCGGCACCGTCGCCCGCGCGCGCCTGCCGAGACTCACGAGCGCAGCCGCCCGCATCACCGCGCTCGCCGGCGGTCCCGGCACCGACCCCCGCGCACTCGGCTGGCCGCTCGTGCTGCCGCGCTGAGGCCGGCGCTCCCCGCTACGCGTCGATCGACGTCATGTCCGCATAGCGCTCGCCGGCGGCGGCGCCGGCAGGGGCTGCGTCTTCCAAGGCGCGCAGATCCTCGTCGCTGAGCGAGATCTCGCTGGCCGCGACGTTCTCCTCCAGGTACGACCGCCGCTTCGTCCCCGGGATCGGGACGACGTCGTCGCCGCGCGACATCACCCAGGCCAGAGCGAGCTGCGCGGGCGTCGCGCCCTTCGTCTCGGCGAGCGCGCGCACCTGCTCCACGATCGCCATGTTGCGCGTGAAGTTCTCGCCCTGGAAGCGCGGGTTGTCGCGGCGGAAGTCGCCCGCGGGGATCTCCTCCGGCGATCTCCAGACCCCCGACAGGAAGCCGCGCCCGAGCGGGCTGTAGGCGACGAAGCCGATCCCCAGCTCGCGCACGGTCGGGAGGATCTTGCGCTCGACGTCGCGCGTCCACAGCGAGTACTCCGTCTGGAGCGCGCTGATCGGGTGGACCGCGTGCGCGCGGCGGATCGTCTCCGGCGCGGCCTCCGACAGCCCGAGGCAGCGGACCTTGCCGGCGCTCACCAGCTCCGCCATCGCGCCGACGGTCTCCTCGATCGGCACGTTCGGGTCGACGCGGTGCTGGTAATAGAGGTCGACGTGGTCGACGCCGAGCCGCTGCAGAGAGGCGTCGCACGCCTCGCGCACGTACGCGGCGTCGCCGCGGATCCCGAGGCGCTCGCCGTTCTCGCCGCGCACGTTTCCGAACTTCGTCGCGAGCACGACCTGCTCGCGCCGCCCGGCGATCGCCCTGCCGACGAGCCGCTCGTTCGCGAACGGGCCGTACATGTCGGCGGTGTCGAGCAGCGTCACGCCCAGCTCGAGCGCCCGCTGGATCGTCGCGATCCCCTCGGCCTCGTCGGTCTCGCCATAGAACTCCGACATCCCCATGCAGCCGAGGCCCTGTTGAGAGACCTCGAGGCCTCGGCTGCCCAGCTTGCGCGTCTTCATCGCGTCGGTCATTCCCCGAGGGATCAGTCCCGAACCGGCTCGTAGGTCAGGATCAGCGAGCCGCTGTCGAGCACCTTCGAGCTGGTGAGCTTGAGCGTGAACGCGTCCTCGATCCCCTCGAACAGGCGCTTGCCGCTCGCGAGCACGATCGGGTGGACCAGCAGCCGGTACTCGTCGATGAGGCCTGCCTTGGCGAGCGTCGGCACGAGCGAGCGGCTGCCGGCGATCAGGATGTCGCCGCCGTCCTGCTGCTTGATCGCCGCGATCGCCGCGGGCAGGTCGTCGCCGGGGACGATCTCGGAGTTGTTCCACGTCGCCTCCGTGAGCGTCGAGGAGACGACGTACTTCTTCATCCCGTTCATCTTGTCCGCGAAGCCGGCCTCGTCTCTGCGCTCCGGCCACGCCTCGGCGAAGCCCTCGTACGTGGTGCGGCCGAGCAGGAGCGCGTCGAAGGCCATCGTCTCGTCGAGCTTGAATCTCATGCCTTCGGGGTCGCTGAACTTGAACGACCAGCCGCCGTGCGGGGTGTTCTCGGATCCGCCCGGGTCCTCGATCACGCCGTCGAGGGAGATGAACTCGGTGACTGCCAGTCTGCGCATCGTGTGCTCCTTCGTTTCGGGTTGCTCTATCCCGTACGACGAACGAGCGAACCCGCGATCGACACGCCGCCGAAAGAAATCTCAGCCGTTCGGGCATGATGCCCTCCATGCGCGTTTGCCTGATGGTCGAGGGCCAGGAGAGCGTCTCGTGGGACGAGTGGGTCGCGCTCGCGCGCGCCTGCGAGTCGCACGGACTCGACGGGCTCTTCCGCTCCGACCACTACCTGTCGGTCGTCGGCGCGTTCGAGCGCGGCTCGCTCGACGCCTGGACGACGCTCGCCGGCCTCGCCGCCGTCACGAGCACGCTGCGGCTCGGCACGCTCGTCTCGCCGGCGACGTTCCGCCACCCGTCGGTGCTCGCGAAGTCCGTCGTCACGGTCGACCACATCTCGCGCGGGCGCGTGGAGCTGGGGATCGGCGCCGGCTGGCACGAGCCCGAGCACACGCGGCTCGGCTTCCCCTTCCCGCCGACGCGCGAGCGCATCGACGTGCTCGCCGAGCAGCTGGAGGTGATCCGCCGCTCGTGGGAGGACGAGCCGTTCTCCTTCGAGGGCGAGCACTTCCGGCTGGTCGAGGCGGACCCGCGGCCCAAGCCGGTGCAGCGGCCGCACCCGCCGCTGATCGTCGGCGGCAGCGCCGGCCCGCGCAGCGTCGCGCTCGCCGCGCGCTGGGCGGACGAGTACAACACCACCAACGCCACGGTCGACGACTGCCGCGCGCGGCGCGCGAGAGTCGCCGAGGCCTGCGAGCGAGAGGGCCGCGAGCCGCTGCCCTTCTCGCTGATGACCGGCGTGCTGATCGGCGCCGACCGCGACGACCTGCACGAGCGCGCGCGGCGCCTCGCCGCGCTGCGCGGCGAGCAGCTCCCGGGCGGCGATGCGGCGGCGTACGTGCGCGCGCTGCCGGACAGCTGGATCGCGGGGACGGTGGAGGAGGCGGTCGAGCAGCTGGGCGCGCTCCACGACGCCGGCGTCGAGCGCGTGATGCTGCAGCACCTGCTGCACGACGACCTCGACCTGATCGCGCTGCTCGGCGAGCAGGTCGCGCCGGCGGTGCGCTGAGCGTCACCGTCTCCGGCTACGGGAAGCAGAGCAGATGGGCCTCGGGGTCGGGGCCCTGGCAGAAGCGCAGCAGCCCGCTCGCGTCGTCGCGCTCCGGCGGGGCGAAGACGCTCGCGGCGATCCGCCGCTCGGCCTCCGCGACGTCGATCGCTCCCGCGAGGCCGAGCGTCACCGCGGCATGGACCTGGCCGTAGCCGAAGCCGCTCTCGTCGCTGCGGCGCAGCGCCTGCCATGCCGCGTGCGGCCGCTCGCCGCGCAGCCGCTGCACCTCTCCGAGGCCGAGCAGCCCGAGCAGCTCCTGGGCGAGCGTCGGGCTGCGGGCGAGCTGCTCGTAGCTCGCTGCGGCATCCTCGAGCCGCCCCTCGCGACGCGCCACCTCGCCGTCCTCGACCATCAGGACCTCGCGCTTGAAGCGCCGCCGGAGGTCGTCGCGGTCCAGCAGCGCGCACGCCTCGTCGTAGGCGGCGCGCTCGGCGTCGGGCATGCCGGCCGCCCGGTTCACGGCGATCGCGGCGCAGCAGGCGTCGAACGCGAACATCGAGCCGGCGGCTCTGAAGACCTCGAGCGCGAGCTGCGCCCGGGCGCACGCCTCGTCCAGCTCGCCGCGCAGCGCCGCGATCGCGGCGAGCTCGAACGCGCCCCAGGCGATCCACACGGGGCCGGCGAGCGCGTCATAGCCGTCGGCGAGCTGCGCCGCCTGCTCCGCGGCGGCCTCGACGTCGCCGAGCCAGCGCAGCGCGAGCGACAGCGTGAACGTCGCCCAGGCCGCGCCCGCCGGGTTGAGCCGGGCGATCTCGCTCCGCTGCGCCTCGCGGCCGAGATCGACCGCCCGCAGCGGGTCCACCTCCTTGGCGGCGTTCGCCGCGCCGCGGAGGATCTCGGGATCGTCGCCGGCGACCTCGAGCGAGCGCTCGAGCAGCCGCAACCGCTCGGCGGGCGGGACGTTCCAGGTCAGGTAGGGCAGCCGCTGGCGGTGCGGCCAGCGCCAGTCCAGCGGCAGCGCGCACGCGGCGTCGAGCGCCGTCACGACCGGGCGGCGCCACGGCGCGCCGTGGATCATGCCGCTCGAGTAGAGCGCGCGGGCGGCCCTGCGCCGCCGCGGTCCCCTGCGCAGTGCGCTGCCATAGAGGCGACGGGCCTCGAGCGCATGGCCGAAGTCGTCCAGCACGCGTGCGCGCAGCAGGTCGTTGGGACGGTAGCCGGCGGACACCGGACGCCGCCCGGTCGCCGCCTGCGCCTGCGTCCACTGCTCGTCGGTGACGGCGCTCGTGAGCCCGCGCTCGCGGCCCCACGCCAGCGCCGCGAGGTCCGGCCGGTCGGACAGCCGCAGCTCGAGCCTGCCCGCGCCGAGCGGCGCGTCGAAGCGCCGCACCAGGTCCTGCTCGACGTCGGCGCGGCTGAACCACGCCGCCGCGTCGCAGCGGCCGAGCGCCAGGCGCAGGCCGCTGCGCAGGTCGACGTCGGCGCCGGCGTAGCCGACGAGCGCGACGTCCGCGGCGTCCAGGTCGGCCTCCAGGCGCTCGAGCCAGGCGGACCGCAGCGGCACGAGCACGTCCTCGCTGCGCGCGATCACGCGCTCGCCGGAGAGCGTGCCGTGCACCTTCAGGAGATGGCCGCGTCCGCAGTCGCAGCGGGGCTCGTCGTCGGGCAGGACCCGGTGCAGCCCGACGCCCGCCGCGGACGCGGCCTCCTCGATCAGCTCGTCGAAGTTCGTCGTCCAGACCGAGCCGCCGCGACGCAGCAGCTCGGCGGCCATCGCGTGGAGGGCGTTCGGCGCGCCGCCGCGCAGCATGCGGCGCAGCTCGCCGTCGACGTCGATCCCGGCGGCGCCGAAGCGGCTGAGCAGCGCCTCGGGCGCGAGGTGGTCCCATGCGATCTCGGCGGGCTCGAGCCGCAGCGGCGCGACCAGCGCGTCGCGGATGGTCCGGAACAGGGGACGGCCGGCAGGCTCGGCGAACGAGGCGCCGGCGCCGTACACGAGCACCGGCCGGCCGTCGGTCGCCTGCGCCCTTGCGTGCAACGCCGCGCTCAGTCCGCGCGTCGTCCGCGGAAGACGGCGAAGCCGCGCTCGGGCCCGATCGCGACGTCCTCGATCGCGGCGTCCCGCAGCCAGCCGCGCAGCTCGGCGACCGTGCAGAGCGTGCCGTTGACGCCGGTGTCCTCGCCGTGGCCGAGCAGCTTGCGCTGGCGCCACGTCCCTTCCGCGAGGAACGTCGAGCCGATCAGCTCGCCGCCGGGCTTCAGGCAGCGGACCAGCTCGGCGACGGCGCTCGCGGGCTCCGTGACCATGTGCAGGCCGCTGTAGGCGAGGCACAGGTCGGCGCTCGCGTCGGGCAGCGGCAGCGCGCGCATGTCGGCCTCGACCAGCTCGACCGCCTCCTCGCCCAGTCCGCGCTCGCGCGCCCGCCGCTCGAAGCGCGCGAGCATCGCGGCGTCGATGTCGACGGCGATCCAGCGCACGCTCTGGCCGGGGCGCAGCGCGCGCAGCGCGACCCCGCCGCCGCAGGGCACGTCGAGCACGGTCGCGCCGTCGGCCAGCTCGCCGACCGCCTCCATGCTGCGGTACAGCGGCGCGATGTCGACGCCCCACACCGTACGGCCGATCGCCTGCGCCAGCCGCGGGCGCTCGATGTAGAAGTCGTAGAAGGCGCCGAACGGGCCGGCGCAGACGTTCGTGACCTCGGGCATCGCCCGCAGTCTGACGTGCGGCATATGCTGCGCGCGCCATGGGCGGCTTCAGGCGATCGGGCACCTTCGGCCTCGTCGGCGTCTTCGTCGTCGCCGGGATCTGCGCGGCGATCGCGACGACGATGGGCTCCGGCCAGGCGAGACCGAAGCTCGCGCTCGGCCTGATCTTCGGCGTGATCGCGCTGTTCATGCTGCTGCTGTTCGCGCTGCAGTCGCGCGACGTCGACCGCGCGGAGGCGGCGAGCGTCCCGGACGCGCGCGCGGCTCGCGAGCTCGCCGACCCGACGACGCTGTCCGAGCCGGAGCTGTGGGCGGCGCTCGCGGTGCAGCCGATCACGCGCGAGGCGATCGAGGCCCGCGCCGCGGTGTGGGGGACGGTGCGCTCCAGCATGCGGCTCGCCTGGATCATCACGCCGCTGATCTTCCTGAGCGTCGTTCCGATGTACCTCTTCGACACGTTCGTCCCGATCCTGATCGGGGCGCCGCTGATCGGCCTGATCGCGCTGTGGAAGTCGGTCGGGCTGCTGCGCTCAGGCGGCGGGCTCGACAGCGCCTACGAGCAGGCGGGCACGGCGATGGCCCCGCTCGGGCTCGACCTCGTCGAGCGGCCGACGGTGTGGTTCATGCCGCGGCTCGACCGCCCGTTGTTCTCACCCGAGTTCGCGGGAGCGGTCGTGCTGGAAGGCCGCCGTCGCGAGCGCGGCGTGTCGGTCGTGCTCCCCGCCGGCGGCCAGGGCGTGCGCTCGCCGAGCGCGGTCACGCTCGCCGGCGCGGTGCCGGAGCTGGAGGCGTCGTTCCGCGACGGGCGGCTGCGCGCGAAGCAGGACGGTCCGCCCGCGCTCGGCCGCTCGCTCGGGATCGATGCCGGCCTCCAAGCGCTGGAGCGGCGTGAAGGTCGAGGGCGGACCCGAGGGCCTCGTCGTCTACCGCCGCTCCAGCCGCGAGGGCGACTGGCTGTGCGACCTGTGGCTCGCCGAGCGGATCGCGGACGCGCTCCAGGCGTAGCCGGCGTACGCGCTTTCACGTAGCCTGCGCGGCGGTCGCGGCCGTCTCTCGTAGCCTCCGGCGACCGCATCCCCCCGTCCCGAGCCCGAGGAGCCCCGTGCGCAAGTTCCGCCTCGTCGTCGCAGCCGCCGCTGCGCTCGCCGCCTTCGTCCTGCCGGCCGCAGCGCAGGCGAAGCTGCCGTCCTTCTCCGACACGTCGCTGGTCCCGAACGTCGGCTTCGGGGGAGCCAAGCTCGGTCAGAGCCGCGCGGCGCTGAAGGGCGCGCTGGGCTCAGGCGGCGACTGCACCGACTTCAACTGCATGTACCAGGACACGAGACGCTCGTACCTCGGCTATGTGCAGATCGCCTTCGAGGACGGCAAGAGAGGCAAGGTCTCGAACCTCTCCATCGGCATCGGCACCGACCCCAGAACGGGCAAGCCGGTCTTCAGAACGCCGCTGGCGGCGGTCACCGGCGAGAACGGAGTCGGGCTCGGCTCCTCGCAGAGAGCCGTCAAGGCGGCCTACCCGAAGGCGAAGGCGATCAGAGGCGCGACGAACTACCTCAGCCTCGTCGACCATCACAGAAATCAGACGCTGTTCGACTTCACCGACCACCGCCTCACGCGCATCATCATCCAGGACGACCGCCCGCGCGGCTGACGCGCTCGCAGCCGGCGCCGCAGTCCGGCGCCGGCTGTCCGCCCGCTCAGAGGCGGATGTCTGCCGCCACCTTGTAGTGCTCGACGAAGACGCGCTCGCCCATCGGCGCAGGCGGGCTCATCTCGTTGAGCTTCGCGTCGCCCTTGCGCAGGTCCTCCTCGGTCTCGAACAGGCCGATCGCCAGCACACGACCGTTCTCGGCGTCGGTGAGGAACGTGAAGCCGGTCGACGGCACGCCCTCCGGCGGCCCGGACGCCGACTCGGCCTGGATCCGCTCCACCGACTCGCGGATCGCCTCGGCGCTGCCGCCCTCGAACTTCGCTACGCGTGCGTACATCGGTGCCGCCTCCTGGTCGGGAAGCGCCGACGCTACGCGGACCGGCCGCCGCGGTCAACCGGATTCAGGGTCGGGTCCAGGGTGGCGTCCCCGTTGTGCGGCGCTCGGGCGGGGAGGAGGCTGCGCCCATGGTCCGAAACCCGCTTTCACGCCTCCTCCCGGGTGCCTTGGCGGCGCTCGTCGCGCTCGTCCCCGCCGCGGCGGGCGCCGCCACGCGCACCGTCTCCGTCGCCGACGACTACTACGCGGCGAAGACCGTGACGATCGCGCGCGGCGACACCGTCAGATGGGTCTGGAAGGGCAGACACAGGCACGACGTCACCAACACCTCGTTCGGCAGCTCGCCGCTGCAGCGGCATGGGACGTTCTCCGTGCGCTTCACGAGCCCGGGCCGCTACCGCTACTACTGCGGCGTCCACATGAAGATGAGCGGGACCGTCGTCGTGCAGCGCTAGGAGCGCGGCGCGTAGCGGTTGTGCAGCATCAGGTCGTTGCCGTCGGGGTCCGTGAAGAGCGCCATGTGGCAGACGCCGGTGTCGAACGTCTCGCCCGCGAACACGACGCCTCTCGACTCCAGCTCCGCGCGCGCGGCCGCGACGTCGTCGACGTGCAGCGCGGGGTGCGCGTTCTTCTGCGGCGCGAACGGCATGCCCTGCTTCTCCGGCTCCCAGATCCCGAAGCAGGTGTCGCCCGCCCAAAACTCGTATCTGGCCTTGTCGTCGGCGCGCAGGCCGAGCGTCTCGCCGTAGAACGTGCGGGCGCGCTCTGCGTCCTGGGAGGGGATGCCGATGAAGTCGACCTTCGTGATCGTGGGCACGGTGGCTCCTCTGCTCGGGGGTCGGGACCGACGCCCGTGATCGTGCCACGGATCGCGGCCACAGGCTGACCGCGACCGGGCAGCGCGTCAGCGCTTCGGC
This sequence comes from uncultured Actinomycetes bacterium, assembly GCA_963812435.1. Taxonomy (GTDB): domain Bacteria; phylum Actinomycetota; class Thermoleophilia; order Solirubrobacterales; family Solirubrobacteraceae; genus Conexibacter. The sequence goes on along the minus strand of CAWEUZ010000002.1, from coordinate 245,723 downwards.
GCCGCGTCCACGAGCGCCGCGGCGGCGCTGCGCGCGGCGGCCGCGGTGACACTCGGGCGGCGGTCCATCCGCGCGCTGACGGCGGTACCGTCGTAGAGCAGCGACAGCTGCGCGGCGAGCGCGTCCGGGTCGGCGACGCCGGCCTCGTCCGCGAGCCGCCGCAGCAGCGCCTGCACCCAGCCGCGGTACTCCTCGGCGGCCTGGTCGACGACGCCCCCGGGCGGCGCCTCCGCGCCGGAGTTGATGAACGCGCAGCCGCGCGTGCCGGGTCGCGTGACCAGCTCGCCGAGCACGTCGAAGACGGCGAGCAGCCGCTCGCGCGGCGTCTCGCAGCTCGCGAGCGCCTCCTCGATGCGCACGCGGCGGCGCTCGTGGCGGCGCTGCAGATAGGCGCGGATCAGCTCGTCCTTGCTGCCGAACGTCTTGTAGAGCGAGGCCTTCGCGACGCCGGCGTGCTCGATCACGCGGTCGATCCCGACGGTGTGGATCCCGTGCTCGTAGAACAGCTCGTCGGCCGCGTCGAGCAGGCGGTCGCGGGCGGAGCGGCGGGTGGGGGCGGTGGCCGACATCGGCCTTGACATTACCAGACCGGTCTGTCTACTATCAATCCATCACGAGTAGACAGACCAGTCTGTTTTAGCCGCCCGCCCGACCGCACAGGAGTCCCGACATGACCATCCGCCGCCTCCCGCCGACCGCCGCCTTCGCCCTGCTCGTCTCGATCGCCGTCACGCTGCTCGCCAGCTCCAGCGCGCCGACCCCGCTGTACGCGATCTATCAAGCGCAGTGGGGCTTCTCCCCGATCACCGTGACGGTCGTCTTCGGCGTCTACGCGGTCGCGGTGCTGGCCTCGCTGCTCGTCTTCGGGCGCCTGTCGGATCACCTCGGCCGCCGCCCGGTGCTGCTCGCCGCGCTGCTCGCGCAGGCCGCCGTGATGGGCGTCTTCGCGACCGCCGGCGGCGTGCCCGAGCTGCTGCTCGCGCGCATCCTGCAGGGGCTCGCGACCGGCGCCGCGCTCGGTGCGCTCGGCGCCGGCCTGATCGATCTCGACAGAGTCAGAGGGACCGTCGCCAGCGCGGTCGCGCCGCTCACCGGCACCGCGACCGGCGCGCTCGTCGCGGCTGTGCTCGTGGAGTACCTGCCGGCGCCGACGCAGCTCGTCTATCTGGTGCTGCTCGCCGCCTTTCTCGCCCAGGCGCTCGGCGTCGCGCTGACGGCCGAGACGTCGTCGCCGCGGCCCGGCGCGCTCGCGTCGACGCGCCCGCAGTTCGCGCTGCCGGACGCGACGAAGCGGCCGCTGCTGGTCGCGATCCCGGCGCTCGTGGCGGCGTGGTCGCTCGCCGGCTTCTACGGCTCGCTCGGTCCCTCGCTCGTGCGCGTCGTGACCGGCTCGGACTGGGTCGTGCTCGGCGGGCTCGCGCTGTTCATCCTCGCCGGCAGCGGCGCGGTCGCCGTGCTGCTGCTGCGCGAGATGGAGCCGCGCCGCCTGATGGCGCTCGGCACGAGCGGCCTGTTCGCCGGCACCGGCATCACGCTGCTGGGGACCGTCGGCGGCTCTGCCGTCCTGCTGTTCGCCGGCATGGTCGTCGCGGGCCTCGGCTTCGGCGGCGCCTTCCAGGGCGCGCTGCGCACGATCGCCCCGACCGCGCAGCCGCATGAGCGCGCGGGCGTGATGTCGATCGTGTTCGTCGTCTCCTACCTGGCGATGGGCCTGCCGGCGATCGTCGCCGGCGTGCTCGTGGTCGACGGCGGCGGCGTGCTGGTGACCGCGCGCGAGTACGGCGCGGCCGCGATGGTGCTGGCGGCGCTCGCGCTCGCCGGGCTGCTCGCGCGCGGGCGGCGGCGCGAACCGGTCAGGGCGGTGGTGGCATAGCCGGGACGCTGCGGCGGCACGGCTGCGACGATGCCGCGATGACCGAGCTGCGCGTCGCTCACACTGCGGACCTGGAGCCCACCCTGCTCGCGGCCGCGCGCGCCCTGCTCGACGACGTCTTCGCCGGCGAGATGACCGATGAGGACTGGGATCACGCGCTCGGCGGCATGCATGTGCTCGTGTGGGACGGCGGCGAGCTGATCGGCCACGCGGCGGTCGTGCAGCGGCAGCTGCTGCACGGTGGCCGCGCGCTGCGCACCGGCTACGTGGAGGGCGTCGGGGTGCGCGCCGACCGCCGCGGGGAGGGGCACGGCGCGGTCCTGATGGAGACGGTCGAGCGCGTGATCCGCGGTGGCTACGAGCTGGGCGGGCTCGGCTCGACCGACGAGGCCGAGGACTTCTACGCCGCGCGCGGCTGGCGTCGCTGGGAGGGGGCGCTGTCCGCGCTCACGCCGGACGGGATCGTCCCGACCGCGGACGAGGACGGCATCTTCGTGCTCCCGCTCGCGGTCCGGCTGGAGCTCGCCGGCGAGCTCACGTGCGACTGGCGCGCGGGCGACGTCTGGTAAATACTCAGTATTCATGTGTGTCAAGGTTCCGATGGGGAGGCACGATGAGCACAGCAGAGCCGGACTGGGTCGGCGACCCGGATCAGATGGTGTTCGTGGGCGGCGACGGACGGCTCGTCGCGGGGGCGTCCGAGTCGCACGCGCTGGGCGCGTTCTTCGAGAATCTCCTGCACCGCTCCAAGCAGGACGTGCAGTCGGACTTCGCGCAGACCTTCGAGCAGATGAAGTTCCTGCTCGCCAGCCTGACGCCGAGCGCCCACGGCTACGAGGCGAGCGAGGTCACGTTCGAGCTGGCGTTCAGCGCGGCCGGGAAGATCGCGTTCATCGCCGAGGCCGGCATCACCAGCTCGGTCAGCGTGACGTTCACGCGGACAGCCGACGCGCCGCCGGCGAGCTGACCGCGCGCGGGCAGCGCCGCTCAGGCCGGAGTCGCGAGCCCGATCGCGACGTGCACCGGCAGCTCGGCCGGCGTCTCGCCCGCCCGCACGATCGCGTCGACCCGCGCGAGCAGCTCGCTGCGCTCGGTCTCCGGCAGCGATCCGATCCAGCTCACCGAGGCGACGTAGTCCACCAGCCGCTCGGGGCTCGCCGGCTGCGACACGGTCACGCGCAGCTCGCGCGGCCCGCTCCAGCCGGCGGCCGCGCGCACGGACTCCTGCCACGGGGGTCCGTCGAAGCCGGGGTGCGCAGGGCGCCGGGCGAGCATCAGCTCGCCGACCTCGTGCGCCCACGTCGCGCCGCTCCAGTCGGGCACGGCGTTCAGCACCGCGAGCCCGCCGCCGGGCCGCAGCACGCGCCGGATCTCGGCGAGCGCGGGCGCGTGGTCGAACCAGTGCATCGCGTCGGCGACCGTCACGGCGGCCACGGACGCGTCGGGCAGCGGGATCGCCTCGGCGAGCCCCTCGCGCACGCGCTCGGCGCCGACGCTCGCGGCGAGCAGCTCGCGCAGCTTCGCCTGCGGCTCGACCGCGACCACGTCGAGCCCGGCGTGCAGCAGCGCGCGCGTGAGCTTCCCCGTCCCGGCCGCCAGGTCGAGCACCGGCGCACCCGGCGCGATCCCCAGCTCCGCCGCAAGCGCGCCGACGACGGCCGGCGCATACTCGGGCCGCCCGCGCTCGTAGGCGTCGGCGACGCCGGCGAAGCCGTGGGCGAGCGGGTGGAGCGTGGACACGACCGGCACCTTAGCCCGCCCGCGCCATGATCGGCGCGGGCGGACGAGGTGCGCGGTCTAGATGCGCGGGTCGTCGACGACGAGCTCGACGTTGCGGTCCTGCGCGGCGCCGGTCGCGCCGAGCACCGCCTGCGGGTCGTTGTAGGAGAACGTACGGCTGAGCGCACCGAGCTGGTCCGTGCTGAACCCGCTCGCGCTGCCGGACGCCGGCACTTCGTACGAGGCCGAGTGGTCGAGCAGCGTGCCGAAGATCGACAGCGTCCCGTCGGCGTTGTCCATCAGCTCGAGCAGCCGGCTCTGCTGCGGCCAGTCGATCTCCGAGGCGGTGTTGATCTCCCACCAGTTGGCGCCGGCGGGGCAGCCCGCTTCGGCGCCGCACGCGAACACCTTGTTCTCGTGCGTGTGCCCGGTCACGTAGGCGACCACGTTCGGGTTGGCGTTGAACAGGGCCTGCACGTCTCTGCCGAGACGGATCGGCGAGGAGCTGCGCGGGTCGCGGTCGCAGCCCGGGTTGACGTCATGGCCGTGGCTGTCGTTTCTCGTGCACGCCGCCGCCGTCTCGTCCGTCACGTTCGCGGTCAGCGAGCGGATCGGATGGTGGCCGAAGACGACGATCAGCTTTCTTTCCGCCGTGGCCGTCGCGATCTGGCCTCTGAGCCATTCGAACTGCGGGTTGTCGAGGTTCCCGTCGGCCGAGAGGGCGATCACGCCGCCCTCGGAGACCGTGTCGAGCGCGATGAAGCGCACGCCCGGCTTCGGGTCCCACGCGTAGTACGAGGCGGCGCCGTTGGAGGCGGTGTTCTGCGCCGCGTCCACGAGACCGAAGCCGTGCCCGTCTCTCTGCGTGCCGCCGGCGTAGACCGCCTTCAGCTGCGCGTGGTCGACGTGTCTGCGGTTTTCGTCCGGCCGCACGAAGAACGTCAGCGATTCGAGGATCGAGCCGAATTCGAGGCTCGGGACGACCGGCTTTATGCAGCCGAGCGCGATCCCCTCGATGAACGAGGTCGACGCCTGGTTGCCCTGCACGAGCCCGTCGTGGTTGCCGTTGGCGACGTACGTCGGGACCGCCGTCGCGCCGCGTCTCACGCCGACGGGCGTGAACGTCTGCTGCGCGCGGTTCATCAGGCCGCTGTATCTCGGCCATTCGACGTATCTGCCTCTGGGCGCGTTCGGGTCGTAGAACGTGCTCGTATCGACGGTCTGGTCGCCGAAGTCCTGGACGCCCGTGTATATGGGCTCGTTCGGCAGCGTGCCGAAGAACTCCTGGATCTGGAGCGCCGCGCGCGATATCGAGCTGCACTGCGAGTAGCCGGACTTGACGCCGCTGTTGGGCGCCAGCGGCTGGCCGCCCTCGAGCAGCTGCCGCACCCAGACGTTCTCGTTGTACTGCTGGTTGTCGGCGTTGTCGCCGCTCGTCAGCGCGAAGTCCATCGGCGCTCTGACGCCGCCGGCCTGCGCGACGGGGCTCGCGGTCGTGAATCTGTCGATCTGTCTGATCGCCGCGTCGATCGAGAACGGGTTGAGCGCCTCCTCCGGGCGCCAGGCGCCGGAGGCGAGCGAGTCGGCCGCCTCGACGCGCGCCGGCGACTCCTCGTCGGCGAGCTGGAAGTCTGTCAGCTGCGCGAAGTAGGCGAGCGATCTGCGGCGCGTTTCGCGGCCCGCCTGCGCCATCCCGGCGCTCAGTTCGCGCGTGACGCGCGCCCAGCCGGCCCCCTGCGTGACCGTCAGGAATCTCGGCTTCGCCGGGTCGAGCGCTCTGCCGGCGACGACCGAGCGTTCGACCGTCGTGAAGCCTTCCGGCGATGCTGCCGGCGCCGCGGCCGGGATGGCCGCCATGGCCGCCGCCGTCGCGACCGCGAGCGCGAGCCGCGCTCGTTTCGTTCCATACATCGGTTTTGCCCCTCCCCCTTGCCGGTCCTTCGGTGGACCGGATCCGCGAGCGACGCTAGCGGCGCCCGCCGCAGAGTGTCAAGGCGAGCCGTGACCGGCTGACCGAGCATCTAGGCTGCGGACGATGGCGGACGACGACGGGCGTCCCGAGGATGTGCGGCTGACGAACCTCGACCAGCCGCTGTTCGAGGGCGCGGAGGCGACGAAGGGCGACCTGGTCGCCTACCTGGAGGCCGTCGCCGAGCAGCTGCTCGGCGAGCTGCGCGACCGGCCGCTGTCGGTGATGCGGGCACTGCGCGGGCAGCGGCCGTTCATGCAGAAGAACGTGCCGAGATATGCGCCGCCGTGGATCGAGACGGTCGGGATCTGGGCCGAGAGATCCAAGCGCGAGGTCGCGTACGCGCTCTGCAACGACCTCCGGACGCTGCTGTGGTTCGCCAACCAGCGCGCCGTCGAGTACCACCCGACGCTGATGCGCGCCGAGCCGCCGGACTTCCCGCAGACGCACCTCGTGCTCGACGTCGACCCGCCCGCGGAGGCCGCGTTCGACGCCGTCGTCGGCACCGCGCTGCTGGTGCGGCAGGCGCTCGCCGACGCGGGCCTCGCGGGCGCGGTCAAGACGAGCGGCGCCAAGGGCGTGCACGTGTTCGTCCCGCTCGCGCAGCCCGCGAGCGCGGAGCAGATCGCCGCGGCGACGCGTGCGCTCGCGGCGCGTGCGGCGCGCCTCGATCCCGCCCTGGCGACGACCGCGTACGTGCTCGAGGAGCGCCACGGCAAGGTCTTCGTCGACGCCACGCGCGCCGGCGGCGCGAGCGTCGCCGCGGCCTACAGCCCGCGCATCCGCCCCGGCGCGCCGGTCTCGTTCCCGCTCGCGTGGGACGAGCTGGACCGCGTCGCGCCGGGCGACTTCACGATCCGCACCGTCCCGCAGCTGCTCGGCGCGCGGAACCCCTGGGCGGATGCGATGCCCGCGCCCCAGACGCTCCCCGGCGAGCTGATCGAAGAGGGCCGTGCGATCCCCGTCGCCCGCGTCGCCGCGATGCACGAGGGGAAGCGCCGCGCGCGCGAGCGTGAGCGCAGACACGGCACCCGGTAGACCCGAATACGGCAATTTCGCGCATGCGACGGCCCCGATCCGCCCGTAGCTTCGTCGGCACGTTCAAACGAACCGACAAAGGAGCGTCAGACATGAACCTCTACGGCATCTTCCGCCGCAACGGCTGGGCCACGCCGCAGGATCTGCAGGTCGCCGGCGCCCGCTCGGCCGAGGTGGGCGACCAGCCCGGCTCGGGCGTCCGCTGGATCCGCAGCTACGTGCTCGCCGAGGAGAGCGGCGAGGTGGGCACGTTCTGCGTCTACGAGGGTGACAGTCCGGAGGCGGTGCGCGCGCACGCCGAGTCCGCCGGCCTCCCGTGCGACGAGGTCGTCCCGGTCGCCGACACCGTCGTCGTCCGTCCCGACCCGGTGGCGGTCGCCCACTGAAGGCCCTCTTAGACTGACCGGACGATGGGGACGAGAACCCCGCTGGTCGGCCGGGAGGACGAGCGCGCTCGACTCGCGCAGGCGATCGAGCGCGCTCGCGACGGCCGCGGCGCGCTGCTGCTGCTGAGCGGCGAGGCCGGCGTCGGCAAGAGCCGGCTCGCGGCCGAGGCGCTCGCGCCGACCGATGCGGTCGTGCTGCACGGCGCGGCGAGCGCCGGCATGGCCGTCCCGTACGGGCCGATCGCCGCCGCCCTGCGCTCGCGGCTGCACGGCGATCCCGACGCGCTCGACGGCTGCGGACCGCTGCGCGAGCACCTCTCGCTGCTGCTGCCCGAGCTGGGCGAGCCCGCTCCCGCGAGCGACCGCGCGACGATCTTCGAGGCGGTGCGCTGCGCCTTCGCGCACCTCGCGAGCGGGGCGCCGGCGATCGTCGTGCTCGACGACCTGCACTGGTCCGACGACGCGAGCCTCGAGCTGCTCGCGGCCCTCGCCGGACCGCTGCGCGAGCTGCCCGTGCTGGTGGTCGCCGCCTATCGCTCCGATGGGCTCCCGCGCGATCACCGCGTGCGCTGGCTGCGCAACGAGCTGCGACGTGGCGGGCAGCTGGAGGAGCTCGTGCTGGAGCCGCTCGACCGCGACCAGACGGCCGCGCTCCTGGCCGCGCTGCTGCCCGAGCCGCCCTCGCCGTCGCTCGTGCGCACGATCCACGAGCGGACGCTCGGCTCGCCCTTCTTCGTCGAGGAGCTGGTCGCCGCGCTGCAGCTGAAGGGCGCGCTGCAACGCGGCCGGCGCGGGCTGGAGCTCGCCGAGCGCGACGAGGTCCCGGTGCCCGACACGGTGCGAGAGGCCGTCGTGATCGCGGCCTCCGAGCTGTCGCCGGACGCGCGCGAGGCGATCGAGGCCGCGGCCGTCGCGGGCGGGTCGTTCGAGCTGCGGATCGTCGCGGAGCTCGCGCCCGAGGCCGGCTTCGCCGAGCTGCTGGAGGCCGGGCTGCTCGTCGAGGAGGAGGACGGGCTCGGACGCGGCGCGTTCCGTCACGCGCTGATGCGCGAGGCGCTGTACGCGGAGGTGCCGTGGCTGCGCCGGCGCGCGCTGCACCGCCGCCTCGCGGAGACGCTCGAGGCGGGCGGGGCGCCGAGCGCGGAGGTCGCCGTGCACTGGCGCGGGGCAGCGGAGCGGTCGCGCGCGCGGGCGGCGCTCGTGCAGGCGATGGCCGCGTCGGAGGCGCTGCACGCCTACCGCGACGCGGCGCGTGCCGGCCGCGAGGTGCTGGAGCTGACGGAGGAGGCCGACGACGCGGCCGACGCGCTGCGCGTCGACACGTTGGAGCGCTACGCGCGCTGCGCCGAGCTGGCGGGCGAGCTCGGCGAGGCGGCGAAGGCATGGCGCGAGCTGACCGCGATCCGCGACACGAGCGGGGACGGGCTCGGCGTCGCCCAGGCGCAGCGCCGCCTGGCGGCCGTCCACGAGCTCAACGGCGAACGCGACGCGGCCTTCGGCGCGCACCGGCTGGCGGCCGACGCGTTCGCCGCCGCCGGGCAGTCGGCCGACGCCGCGGTCGAGCGGCTGGCGATGGCCGACCACCACCGCCGCGGCGCGCGGTACGGCGACGCGATCGAGCTGGCGCAGGCGAGCGAGCAGGACGCGTCGGCGGCGCGGCGCGACGACCTCGTCGCGCGGGCGCTCGGGCTGCTGGGCGTCGTGCAGGCGAAGGGCGGCGACTACGAGACGGGCCTGGAGACGGTCCGGCGCGGGCTCGCGCTCGCGCTCGAGCGCGGCCTCACGCCGATCGCCGCCGAGCTCTACCAGCGCCTCAGCCTCGTGCTCTACGACGCGGCCGACTACCGCCAGGCGGAGGAGGCGCTCGACACCGCGCTCGGGCTGTGCCGCACCGGCGAGGATGCCGGCACCGAGGTCGCGTGCGTGACCTGCCTCGTGTATGTGCTGCGCGAGCGCGGCGAGTGGTCGCGCGCCTGCACGCTCGGGAGAGAGCTGATCGACGCGGACACGGCGGTGTGGGTCGCCGAGGGGCTCGTCGGGGCGGTGCACGCGTTCCAGGGCAAGCTCAGCTCGGCGCGGCGCCAGCTGACGGCCTCGCGCGCCGTCTCCTCGGCGGTCGGCCACTACAACATGTACATGGACTCGACCACCGCGCTGGCGCACGTCGCCGCGGCGGAGGGATTGGAGGACGAGGCCGACGCGCACTGCCGCGCGCTGCTCGCCCGCTGGGGGGAGAGCGAGGACCATCACTACGCGGTGTGGGGGATCCGCTGGGCGGCGACGTGGTTCGCCGGGCGCGGCGACCGCGGCGGCGCGAACGCCTGCGCGGAGGCGCTCGCGAAGATGGCCGCGGACGCGGGCCATGCCGATGCGCTCGCGGCGCTCGCGCAGGCGATCGGCGAGCTCGCGCTGCTCGACGGCGACGAGGCCGCCGCGGCCGAGCACCTCGCGCGCGCGGTCGAGCTGCACCGCACGCTCGCGATCCCGTTCGAGCGCGCGCAGATCGAGCTGCGCGCCGGCGTCGTGCTGGCGCGCGCGGGTCTGCGCGACGAGGCGCTGGAGCGCCTCTGCGACGCCTACCGCACGGCGCGCAAGCTGGGGGCGCGGCCGCTCGCGGCGGCGGCTGCCCAGGAGGTCGCGGCGCTCGGCGAGTCGGTCGCGAGGCGGCTCGGCGCGCGCGCGGCGGCGAGCGCCGACGGCGTCCAGCTCACGCGCCGCGAGCGCGAGGTCCTGCGGCACGTCTCGATCGGCCGCACGAACCGCGAGATCGCGCAGGAGCTGTTCCTCAGTCCTCGCACCGTCGACATGCACGTGCGCAACCTGCTCGGCAAGCTCGACTGCCGCTCGCGCGTGGAGGCGAGTCACCGCGCGGCCGAGCTGGGGCTGCTCGCCTAATGCGAGCGCACGTTGCTGCGCAGGGCTTGACGGGCTAATTGCCAACTACTAATCTAATTGGTAAACCACCGGGGGGAAGGTGTTATATGTGCGCGAAGGGTCGGATGCTTCTGACTGCATCCACCGCAGTGCTCGTATCGCTGGTGCTCGTCGCGACAGCCTCGGCGGGGCACATCAGACGCTCCAAGGCCAAGTTCAAGGACACGTGGTCGAGCCTTGAGCTCCGATGGGGCACGGGAACGGTGAGATGCCCCGTGCGCGTGGAAGGCAGCTTTCACTCTTCGACCTTCGCGAAGGTCAGCGGAGCGCTAATTGGATACATCTACAGAGCGACGCGCACCGGCAACTGCACCGGTGGCAGAGCCACGATCGATCAGGAATCGCTTCCGTGGCACGTGGCCTACGGTGGCTTCGCGGGCACGCTACCCAACATCACCGGAGACATCTTCTGGTGGATCAAGTTCAAGGTCACCACAGAATCAACTGGACTGACCTGTACGACCCGAACTGAATCCGGTCACCCGTTCGTCGGTCGAGAGAACATCGCGTCGGGAAGAGCCACATCATTTACGGCCGACGAAAGCGCCCTGATACCCCTCAGCGGCGGTTTCCTGTGCAGCTTCGCGGGCGAAGGGAGCTTCGCCGGCACCGCGACGACGACCGATGAAGTCGAAGGGTCGATAACGATAACGCTAATATAGGTGAGATCCGTCTAAGTACGGCGAGAAGCCCTACGCTCCCGCCCCGCGGCGCAGCCCGCGCAGCCGGTCGCCGACCATGCGCGCTGTGTAGTCGGTGAACGTGCGCAGCGGTCTGTCGCCCATCAGCATCCGGGTCGTGAGCCGCAGCGTGGAGGCCGCGGCCTTGTCCGGCGAGCCGGCGTCGAACGGCGGCTGCGGGTCGTACTCGATGCCGAGCTGGATCGCTCTCGCCAGCTCGTCGCCATGGACGCGCGCCGTCAGCGCGAGCGCCATGTCGATCCCGGCCGACACGCCCGCGCCGGTGACGAATCTCCCGTCGAAGACGACGCGGTCTGCGACCACGTCGACGCCCATCGCCCGGAGGTTCTCGCGGAAGCCCCAGTGGGTGGTGGCGCGGCGGCCGCGCAGCACGCCGGCCGCCCCGTAGACCGCCGCGCCGGTGCAGGCCGAGGCGAGCCACTGCGCCGTGGGCGCGACGTTGCGCACCCAGTCGAGCAGCACCTCGTCGTCCAGCGGCCCGAGCGGCTTGCTCGATCCGGGGATGACGACGACGTCGGGGTCGGGCAGGCCCGCGGGCGTCGTGGTCGGCATCATCGCCAGCCCGTGGTCGGTGTGGATCGGCCCGGGCGCGGTGGCGACCCAGTGCAGCTCGACGTCCGGCCACAGGCTGATGACCTCGTACGGGCCGATCAGGTCGAGCGCGGTGAAGTCCGGATAGAGGACGTAGGCGATCTTCACGACCGCCGACGATAGGCGTTCAGCGGACCGTGCACGCCACCCTGGTGTCCGCCGTGGTGGTGGCCGCCTGTCCGGTCGTCCCGTCGACGAAGTCGAAGACGCCGTGCAGCGCCGTCTTGGGGCACGTGCGCGCCTTGAGGAAGCTGTAGTCGATGCCGCGCACGCGCACGGCGCTGTCGATCGTGACGTCGAACCTCTGGAGGCCGACGAACACGCCGGAGATGATCTCCTGGAGGGTGGGGGGCACGACGAGCGTGAGCTTCTCGCCGTATCTGCCGCCGTGCAGCTGCGTGAGCGGGGCGTCGAGCGACTCGTTGATGTACGCCGGGAGGTACGTCTGGATGTTGAACGTGATGCTCTTGCCGTCGTGGCCGTTGAACAGCGTGACGGTGCCGGCCGCGGTGATGCCGAGTTGGAGCGCGCGGGCCCTGAGCGTTCCGCTGCCGATCCTGGAGCCTCTGGGGCAGCGCTTGACGTTGCCGCGGAAGCGCTCGATCTGCTGGGCGTCGCAGGACGGGAACAGCCGTCCGTTCGTGCCGGAGTGGTCCGGGAAGAAGATGACGGCCTTCTGAATCGTCAGCGGATCGGCCCCCGGCGTGTCCGTCGAGAAGCCCGCTGCGACGTGGAATCTGGCGGGGATCGCTGCGCTGCCGGGCGCCGTCGCGGGCTTGGTCAGCGCCGCGCTTCCTCTGAGCTGCACGACGGGTGAGACGGCGTGAGCCGCCGACGTCGCCACCGCGAGCGTCGGCGCCGACGCGATCGCGGCGGCCACGATGACCATCTTCAGCTGGACCAGCACCTCGTTGAACGGCTTCATGCCACGCTCCTCTCGTGTCGCAGGAGTCTCCAGTCCGCCGCTCCCGGTCGCTACGGGGCGGGCACCCTGAAATGAACCCTGGGACCCGATGAGCGGGCTGCTGGAGCGCGAGCGGGAGCTGGCCGAGCTCGACGCGGCAGTCGCCGAGGCGTGCGCCGGCACCGGCCGGCTCGCGGTGATCGAGGCGGCCGCGGGGCTCGGCAAGACACGGCTGCTGCAGGCCGCGCGCGAGCGCGGGCGCGCGGCCGGGATGCGGGTGCTCGCGGCGCGCGCGACGGAGCTGGAGCGCGACTTCCCGTTCGCGCTCGCGCGCCAGCTGTTCGAGCCGGCGCTCGTCGCGCTCGACGAGCCGGCGCGCGAGGCGCTGCTCGAGGGCGCGGCCGGCGCCGCGCGCGGCGCCCTCGGGATCGCCGCGCCGGGCGCCGGACCACCGCCTTCGGCGGCGGTGCCCCCCGACACGTTCGCGGTCCTGCACGGCCTCTACTGGCTGACCGCCGCACTCGCCGAGCAGCAGCCGCTGCTGCTCGCGGTCGACGACGCGCACTGGTCCGACGCCGTCTCGCTCGACTTCCTCGGCTTCCTCGTGCCGCGGCTCGAGGAGCTGCCCGTGCTGCTCGTCCTCGCCTGCCGCCCGGACGAGCCGGGCGCCGAGCGCAGCCTGTCGCGGATCGCGACCGACTCGGCGGCGAGGCGGCTCGTGCCGCGCGCGCTCAGCGCCGGCGGGGCCGCCGCGCTGCTCGCCAACGAGCTCGAGCACGAGCCGGAGGGCGCCTTCGCCGCGACCTGCCACGAGGTGAGCGGCGGCAACCCCTTCCTGCTGTGCGAGCTGGCGCGCACGCTCCTCGCAGAGGAGATCGCCCCGGCTGCCGCGCAGGCGTCGCTCGTGCGCGAGCTCGCGCCCGAGCGCGTCACGCGCACCGTGCTCGTGCGCCTCGCGCGGCTCTCCCCCGAGGCGCAGGCCGTCGCACGCGCCGTCGTCGTGCTCGGCGACGGCGCGGACGGACGGCTCGCGGCCGAGCTGGCCGGGCTCGACGAGGCGGCGGCGGCACGCGGCGCCGACGAGCTGCGCGCCGCCGCGATCCTCGACCCGGACAAGGCGCTCCGCTTCGTCCACCCGCTCGTGCGCACGGCGCTCGACGCCGAGCTTCCCGCCGGCGAGCGCGCGGTGGCGCACGCGCGCACGGTGGAGCTGCTGCGCGAGCGCGGCGCGAGCGCGCAGCAGCTCGCGGCGCATCTGGTCGCGACCGAGACCCGCGGCTCGCGTGCGACGGTCGAGACGCTGCTGGAGGCCGGCCGGGCGGCGCTCGCGAGCGGCGCTCCGCGCGCCGCGAGCGCGTACCTGCGACGGGCCCTGCACGAGCCGGCGCCGGGCGACCTGCGCGCCGCGATCCTCGACGCGCTCGTCACCGCCGGCATCCGCGCCCCCGATCCGGCGCTGTTCTCGTCGCTGCTGCCCGACCTCCTCGAGGAGCTGGAGCGCGATCCCGCGCTGCGCGTCCGCTCGGGCCGCAAGGTGAGCGTGTGGATGATCCTCAACGGACGCGGCGACGATGCGGGCCCGCTGCTGGAGCGCGCGATCGAGGCCGCCGAGGAGCTGGGCGACGTCGATCGCGCCTTCCGCCTGGAGGCGCAGCTGTGCCTGGTCGCGCAGCAGTCGCTCACCGCCACGCGCGCACGCCTGGAGCCGTACGTCGACCGCATCCCGCCCGACAGCGTGAGCGGCCGCCTCGCCGCCGCCCTCGAGTCGGAGTGGCACGGGTTCGACGGCACGGCCGCCGACGCGACCGAGGCGGCGGGACGCGCGCTCGCGCACGGCGGCCGCATCTTCGTCGAGCAGCCGGAGTTCTTCTCGCCGGGCCGGCCGGTGATCGCGCTGATCTTCGCGGACGAGCTGGCCCAGGCGCAGCGAGCCGTCGAGCAGGCGCTCGCATTCGCGCGAGCGCGCAACGCGACGCCCGAGCTGGCGGCCGCGCTGTGGATGTCCGGCGGGACCGCGTGGGCTCGCGGCGACCTCGCGGCGGCCGAGGCGGACGCCCGCCAGGCGCTCGAGGTCGCCCGCCTCGGCAGGCTGCGGTTCGCGGAGCTGCCGCTGCAGGCCGTGCTCGCCTGCATGCTCGTCGCCCGCGGCGAGCTCGACGCCGCCGAGGCAGAGCTCGAGGCCGGCGGCATGACCGGAGAGATCCCGAGCGTGTTCGTGTTCGCGCTCGCGCTGTTCGCGCGCGGGCACCTGCGCTTCGAGCAGGGACGCTTCCAGGAGGCCGCAGACGACTTCCTCAAGCTGAACCGCCTGTCCGCCGGCTGGGGCGTGATCGGAGCGCCCTCGCCCCCGGCGCACCTCTGCGCGACCCGCGCCGTGGCCGCATGCGGCGATCGCGAGCGCGCGCGGACGATGGCGGACGAGAGTCTCAGGCGCGCGCGGCACTGGGGCGCTTCGACCTTCGTCTCACATGCGCTGCGCGCATTGGCGATGACGACCGACGGGGAGGAGCAGCTCACGTCGCTCGAGGAGGCGGTCGCCGTGCTCGACGGCTCGCCGGCGCGGCTTGCGCGGGCGGAGGCGCTCACCGACCTGGGCGCCGCGCTGCGCCGCGCCCGGCGGCGCACCGACGCGCGAGCGCCGCTGCGCGAGGCGCTCGACCTGGCCCGCCGCTGCGGCGCCGCGCGCCTCGCCCGCCGCGCGCACGACGAGCTGGAGGCCACTGGCGAGAAGGCCCGCCACCACGCGCCGATCGGCGTCGAGTCGCTCACCCCGCGCGAGCGGCGCGTCGCGGAGCTCGCGGCCAGCCCGATGACGAACCGCCAGATCGCGCAGACGCTGTTCGTGACGATCAAGACGGTCGAGACGCACCTGGCCGCGGTCTACGACAAGCTCGCGATCCGCTCGCGGCAGGAGCTGCCGACGGCGCTCGGTGCCGGGGACGCGATGGAGCGCCTCGGCGCGTAGGCGCCGTACCTAGAGATCGGGCGGAAGCGCCTCGGCGGCCCAGGCGGCGAGCGTGGTCGGCGTCGTCGTGAGGGTCGTCCGCGGGTCCTCCGGCTCGAAGTCGCGCAGCCCGATCGCCATCCCGACGATCGCCTCGACGACCTCCGTCGGGAGCCCGTTCGCGGTGAGGCCGGCGCGCATGTCGTCGTCCGGCACCTGCTCGGCGCTGACGGCTCTGCCGGCGGCCTCGGCCACGACGTGCGCTGCCTGAGCGTACGACAGGTCCTCTGGGCCGTGCACGGCCTGGACGATGCGTCCGGACCATCCGGTGGACAGCAGGCGCGCGGCGGCGACGTCGCCCACGTCGCGCGGGTCGACCCACGCCATCGGCGCCTCGACGTCGAAGAGGACACGCAGGAGGCCCTCCTCGAGTCCGGCGGGATCGAGCAGCAGGTTGGTGAAGAAGTAGCCGCAGCGCAGATGCGCGACCGAGGCGCCGGTCGCGTCGAGCCGCTGCTCGATCTGTGCGAGACCGTCGATCTCACCCGCGCCCGAGCGCCGTTCGGCACCGACGCTCGACTGGAAGACCGTGCGATCGATCCCGTGCTCGACGACGGCCTGCGCGACGATCTCGCCCGTGCGCGCGTGGGCGGCGACAGGGTCGCGATCCGTCGCCGAAGGGCTCACGAGATGCAGCGCGTCCGCACCCTCCGTGGCGCGCAGGACGTCGTCGAGCACGTGCAGGTCTCCCTGGACGACGTCGACCAGGTCGCGGGTGTCGGGGTCGAGCTTGTCGGGGTCGCGGACGAGGAGGGTCGGTCGCTCGCCGGCTTGCAGCAGCAGGCGCACGACGCGCGCGCCGACCTTCCCGGTCGGGGTGGTCACGACGATCTTCATACGTCAGCCTCCGGAGATCGAGTCGGGGAGAGGGGGCATCGTCGAACACCTACCCCGAGCTTCGCCGGGCCAGCAGTCCGGGCGGCTGGTGCTGCCGGTCACGCTCGCGGGGGCCGAGCGGGTCAGGCCTTGGCGGCCCGGGCGCGTGCGCATCGAGATCGGACCGCCGCTCGACCTCGCGTCGTTCGCCGCCACGCCGACCGACCGCAGCGCCGTGCGCGCAGCGACCGACGCGCTGATGCGGACTCTGGAGCGACAGGGCGGGCTCGAGTACGTCGACGTGTACGCCCGCCCGAGGGCGGGCGGTGGGAGAGGAGAGCCGGCGTCGTCCCGAAGCAACAGAAGCCCCGCCTGAGCAGGGCTTCCGTCTGATGGAGAGAACTTGGCGTCGCGCAAACCATGCAGCGGTTGTCGGGCTGCCGCTGGTGTTGCGTTGACGAGCGGGTCAGGCTGCTGCGGCGACGCCGGGGGGCGGGAGCAGCGTCAGCAGCTCACGCGGGAGAGCGGTGCTGGCGTTCCAGTACTCCAGGCCGACGATGCGTCCGGTGGAAGGGTCGATCTCGCGCAGGCCAGCATCGGTCTCCTCGCCGACCACGGTCTCGGGGTCGTAGCCCTCGAAGCGCAGCCAGGCGATGTCGGCGTCGGGGTCGTAGTGGCCGTCGATGTGCATGAGGAGAGGCTAGCGCCGCCGCCAGAGCGTGACGACGCGGGCGGTCGTCGTGTCGGCGTGGTCGGGATGGTCGTAGGCGATCACGAGCCGCCCCAGCGTGAGGAGCCAGTCCGCCGATCGAGCGTTGCGGCGGCGTCGATGGTGGTGCTCGATCACGCCAGACTCGACATCCGTCCGGGATATGCCGAGCCGGGTCGCCTTCTCCAACGCATGGTCAGTCCAACGGACTCGGCGCAGAGCTGACGGCATCCGCGGACTCTGCGACAGCGGCGTGCAACAGCGCTACGCCCAACCGCAACGTTTCGTTCGCGAACCGGCGGAGTCGAAAACGCAGCGCTGGGCGGCTCCCCCATCGAGGGGACGCGGTTTCTCTATGGAGAGAACTTGGCGTCGCAAACCACGTTCTCATGGCTGCTGTGGCCGTCTCGGTCGCATGAGGCGGATCGCCCCGGCTCCATGACCACTCCCTGCTCCCGATGAGGAGCACGACCTCAAGAGACCGGTAAACGGTGGAACCCCTGCGGCGAGGTGGAACGATCTCGATCGTGAGACGCTCGGGAGGTGGGCACCATGTAGGCGGCCGAGTTCTGCGGAGTGTGTGCGCGACCATCGCAGCATTCGTCATGGCGGTGATTCCACCAGGCGTGGCATTGGCGACTGCGCCGGGGAGAAACGGACCAGTCGTGTTTTCGTCGTACGGCGAGATCTACACGGTTCGTCCCGATGGAACGGGGCTGACGCATGTCGTCCGCTCGGCGATGGATCAGAACACCGAGTTCGAGCCGAGTTGGTCGCCCGATGGCGAGCGAATCGTCGCGATGGGGCAGGTGTACGACACCGGGACCTTCTACTGGTCTCGCCCAAATCCGCAGCTCTTCGCGCCGGACGGCACGAACTTCGTGCGGTTGTCGACGCCGTGGTGCTCTGTGGGCTGCTACCCCGCAAGACATCGTCGCCGCGAACCGCACCCGCACGTCGCTCAGTACCACGAGCCCCGCTCGACAACCTCTCTCAGGAGGAGCGGTTTTCTCTATGGAGAGAGCTTGGCCAGCGAGCTGACGAGCGATGCGACGAATTCCCTCCAGCTCGTCGGCGCCGGAGGCTATGCCGCGAGCTTGCGGCGTGCGCCGGCAGAAGCAGATTTGGTACCCACCGCGGTACCCAGGACGCTCGACCGGTCGCCCGCCCACGAACCCCAAACAACAGAAGCCCCGCCTGAGCAGGGCTTCCGTCCGATGGAGCTAGGGGGACTCGAACCCCCGACCTCCTGGGTGCGATCCAGGCGCTCTCCCAACTGAGCTATAGCCCCGTGTGCGGGTCCTCGCCAGGGGGCGGGGACGCACCGGTCGGCGTAGTGTAGCCGTGCGGAGGCTGATCTGACCCGTCGCGCCGGCCGCGTCGACCCACGTCGCGCGACCTCCAGCCGCCCCGCCTCGCCCACACCCGCCGGTAGCCTCCGACCCGTGGTGTCGCACGCATGAGCTTCCGCCGCCGCCTCACGCTCTTCTTCGTGCTGATCGTCGTCGTGCCGATGATCGCGCTCGGCGTCGTGGTCGTACGGCTCATCTCCGACCGCCAGCACGCGAAGGCGACCGCGCAGAACCATGCGAGCGCCGCCGCCGCGCTCGCCGACTACCAGCGGTTGTCCACCGACGGCGCTCGCGCCGCGCGTGCGCTCGGGCGCGACCCGGCGCTCGCGGCCGCCCTCGCCACCCCCGGCGCCGCCGACGACCGCGCCCGCATCCGACAGCTGGTCCAGCAACTCGGCCTCGCGCGCGTGCGTCTTCTGCGCGAGGGCGGGGGGGACGACCCGGCCGCGCCGCCCGTCGACGTCGGCGACCGCGGCGCGATCGCCCGCGGCGCCGTGCGCCTGCGCCCCGCGCCCGGCACCCCCGGCGGCCCGGTCACGGTCGAGGCCGCCACGCTCACCGCCGACCGCTTCGCCCGCACCGCCTCCGTCCCGGGCGTGCGCGCCGTCGTCAAGCGCGACGGTGCGCTGCTCGCGAGCACGCTTCCCGTCGCCCTGGCCCCCAGCACCCGGCTTCCCGACCAGGGCGCCGTCACGCTCGGCGGCGTCGACTACGCCGCCACGACGTTCCATGTCCCGGACTTCGGCGGCAGACCCACGACCGTTGTCGTCCTCACCGACACGAGCGCCGCGACCAGCGCCTCCACGCGCAGCCAGCTGATCGCGATCGGGCTGCTCGTCCTGTTCCTGCTGCTCGCGTTGGTCGGCGCGCTGCTGATCTCGCGCCAGCTGCACGGCCAGCTCGCGCGCTTCCTCGCGGCGGCGAAGCGCATCGGCGGCGGCGACTTCTCGACCACGGTCCCGATCGAGGGGGAGGACGAGTTCGCGGAGCTCGGCCGCGAGTTCAACAAGATGTCGCGCGAGCTGGAACAGCGCATGCGCGAGCTCGGCGAGGAGCGCGCGCGCCTGCGCGAGTCGATCCAGCGCCTCGGCGCCACGTTCGCCGCCAACCTCGATCGCTCCGCGCTGCTCGAGATCGGCACGCAGACGATCGTCGACGCGGTCGAGGCGCGGGGTGGGCGCGCGACGCTGCGCGCCGACGATGCCGGAGCGCTGCTCGAAGCCGCACGCGTCGGGGATCTCGCCGGCGCCGAGGACGCGCTCGCCGCCGCCGAGGCACGGGCACGCGAGCACGGCGACGCGTCCGACGCGACGGCCGACGGAATGGCCGCGCTCGCCGTGCCGATCCCCCAGCCCGACGACGATGAGTCCCTCACGCCTCGCGGCGTCATCTCCGTCGCCCGGCGCGGCCAGCCGTTCACCGACGCCGAGCGCGAGCTGGTCGCCTCGCTCGCACGGCAGACGGGCATCTCGCTCGAGAACGTCGACCTGCACGACCAGGTCCAGCGCCAAGCGGTCACCGACGAGCTGACCGGGCTCTCCAACCATGGCCGCTTCCAGCAGGTGATCGCCGCCGAGGCCGCCGCCTCGCGTCGCTTCGAGCAGCCGCTCGGCCTCGTGATGCTCGACATCGACGACTTCAAGCGCGTCAACGACAGCTACGGCCACCAGCAGGGGGACCTCGTGCTGAGCGAAGTCGCGCGGGTCCTGCGCAGCTGCTCCCGCGAGGTCGACGAGCCGGCGCGCTACGGCGGCGAGGAGCTGGCGGTGGCGCTGCAGCAGACGGACCTCGCCGGCGCCGAGGCGATCGCCGAGCGCGTGCGCGTCGCCGTCGAGGCGCTCGAGCTGCCGCGCCTCGACGGCCGCGGCACGCTGCGCGTCACGATCAGCTGCGGCGTCGCCGCCTCCGCCGACGGCGATCCGACGGCCCTCGTCGCAGCTGCCGACACGGCCCTCTACGCCGCCAAGCGCGCCGGCAAGAACCGCACGGTGCGCGCGGACGCGGCACCGATCGGCACGCTCCCGGGCGACGACGCCCGCTACTGAGCGGATCCTTGCACGCGCTCCGCGCACCCGCGGAGGCCGATAGCATTGCCCCCTCATGGGTCTGCTGGACGACGCGATCCGCGAGCATCTGGACCTCAAGCGCCGCCGCGGCGCCGATCCTTCGGAGGTCGCCCGCTTGGAGCACGAGGCCCTCGGCCCCGTTCGCCGCGAGCCGGCGTCGGCCGAGGGCGCCGAGGGCGAGCCGCCCGCGCCCGCAGCGGCGCCGGTCGAGCCGCACGCCGAGGCCCCTCACGTCGACGAGCCCCACGAAGCCGCCGACGCAACCCACGTCCTCGCCCCACAGGACCGCCACGAGCCACCCCACGGCGACCCGCTGCGCGAGCAGCCTTCGGAGCAGCCCCCAGCCAGCACCGAGGACCCGGCTGGCACGAACGCCGATCGGGCGGGTGGCACGGGTGAGGACGCTTCCGCGACCCCGCTCGCGGAAGCGCCTCGACCCGTGACAGGACCCGCCCGCCAGGCGGCCGATCCCGAGCCGGAGTCCGAGCACCCCGAGGACCCTCGTCTCAGCGACATCGTCCACCAGCCCACCACCGAGTTCCGCGTCGAGGACCACCACGACGAGGACGAGCACGTGGCCTCGGCCGCCCACGCGGGTCCCGACGAGGACGTGCTCGAGGAGACGCCGGAGTTCCTGCAGGAGACTCCGGAGCACGACCGGCTCTGGTTCGAGCAGCGCCCGCCGCGCGACTTCGACTTCGACGGCTAGACGGACGCGTCCGGGGAGCAACGGGGTGGGGGCCCATCGCTACACGCTGCTCGACGTCTTCACGGCCACGCCGCTGGAGGGCAACGGCCTCGCCGTCGTCCACGACGCCGATGAACTCGACGCATCCACGATGCTCGCCGTCGCCCGCGAGACGCGCCTGTCGGAGACGACCTTCGTGCAGCGCAGCGAGGTCGCGGGCGCCGACTACCGCAACCGCATCTGGACGGTCGAGCGCGAGCTGCCGTTCGCCGGCCATCCGTCGCTCGGCACCGCCGTCGCGATGGCGCGCGTCGAGTACGGCCAGGCCCACCGCGACGTCCGCTACGTCCAGCAGACCGGCGCCGGCCTGCAGCCGATCGACGTGCAGCTGCAGGGTCCGCACAGCGCCCGCGCCTCGATGCTGCAGGAGCCCGCCGTCCACGGCGCCGAGCTGCCGCGCGCCCCGACGACGCGGGCGCTCGGCCTCACGCCCGAGCACGCCGACCGCGCGCTGCCGCCGCAGCTGGTCGGCACGGGCCTCACGCAGCTGCTGCTCCCCCTCCGCGACCTCGACGCGCTGCAGCGCGCGCGCCCGGACTGGGCGGCGATCGAGGATCTCCTGACCGCCCATCGGGCGACCGTCCTCTACGCCGCCGTCTGCGATCCGGCCGCCGCGCACGCCCGCGCGCGGGCGTTCGTGAGCGCCGCGGTCGGGGAGGACCCGGCCACGGGCTCTGCGGCCGGCCCGCTGTGCGCCTACCTCGCCGCGCGCGCCGGCACGCCTGCGGTGACGATCGAGCAGGGGATCGAGATGGGCCGACCGAGCCGCCTCGAGGCGGCGATGGAGGGCGAGCGGCCGCGCGTCGGCGGGGACGTCGTCGTCGTGGGCGACGGCACGCTGCACCTGTAGCGAGCGCGAACGGGAGTGGGGGCGCCCCCGGCCAGAGGCGCCCCCACAGAGCATCCGTGCATCTCGCGGCGGACCGTCCCGGCCAGAGTCGGCCCGCGAGCGTCCGTGCAGTCCGAGCGGGTCGTGCTGGACCCGCCGGCACCCTCTCCATCGGCGCGCCGATGCGCCAGGTCCAGTGTCCGCACGCGTGCTGGACGTTCGTTTGAGGCGTCTGCCCTCAGGCCGCCGTCGCCTGCCGCGCGAGCGCGTGCAGCGCGTCGATCGCGCCCGCGTCGAACGCCGGCACGGGGGCGCCCTCGAAGGCCGGCGCCGCGTGCGTCAGCAGCGCGTTCGCGCGCGCGGGCAGCTGCGCCCGCACGGACGCGTCGATCGGTCCGAGCACCGCGATCAGGTGTGCGGTGCCGTCGGCGTCCAGTCCCAGCTCCGCGACCAGCGCGCCCAGCGCCTGTCCGACGGCGGCCGGCAGCAGCGTGCTCGCGTCGATCGCGAGCGTCGCGTCGTCGGCGCCGTCGAAGCGGGAGCCGTAGGCGGCGAGCAGCTCGGGGTGCTCCAGCAGATCCTCCGCGAACGCGAGGGTGACGAAGCGCCGCGCGCCCGCCAGGGGATCCTTGGCCGTGCGTCGCGGCCGCGCCGCGAGCGTCTCGGCGAGCAGCTCGCGCGCCGGCGCGCACCACGGGTCGAGTGCCGCCGCCCGCACCGCCAGCGCGGCGGCGGGCCACGTGTCGCCGCCGGCGATCGCGGCGCGTGCGTCCGCCAGCGCTCGGCGCGCCTCCGAGCGGTCCGCGTCGGTCACGATCACCAGCTCGGTGAAGGGATCCCCGCCGGCCGCTGCGAGCAGCCGGCGCGCGCCCGCAATGAAGGCCTGCCAGATCGCGCCGAGGTCGTCGGCGTAGGACGACTCCGACGTGGCGTTGTGCAGGAACCAGCGCCGCACCGCGAGCGCCTCGCGCGCGGCCTCGTCGGCGAGCGGCCGCTCCCGGTCCTCCTCGTCGTCGACGTTCGCGATCCCCGCCGGGATCCACGCGATCTCCGCCACGCACGCCGCGCGCACCGCCAGCCACCACGGCGCCCGCGGCAGCTCCGGCGGCAGCGGCCCGAGCGCCGGCAGCAGCGATCTGCGCAGCACGATCGACGAGGGCGCGATGCACGGCGCCTCGCGCAGCAGCCGGCCGACGGGCCGTCCGCTCGGCGGATCGCCGTCGGGCGGCAGCAGCTCGGAGTACGCGAGCCCGACCTCCGGCCACTCGTCCAGCGCGGCGACCTGTGCGGCGATGCGGCCGACCGGCCAGCGGTCGCCCGGCTCCAGCAGCGCCAGCAGCTCGCCCTGCCCTTCGGTCAGCGCGCGGGCGGTCGCGGCCAGCGGCCCGGCGCCCGGCTGCGCGATCACGCGCACGCGCTCGGGGAACAGCTCCTGGTAGCCCGTCGCGATCTCGCTCGCGGCGCCGTCGTCGACGACGATCACGAGTTCCAGCCGCGTCGCGGGGTAGTCCTGCGCGAGCGCGCCGTCAAGCGCCGCGGCGAGGCCCTCGGCCGCGCCATGCGCCGTCACGAGCACGCTGACGAGCGGCTGTTGCCTCATGCACGCCTGATCGGCGCGCGGCTGCAGCTGCTTGAGAGCTGAGAGGTCAGCGAACGGTCGTCGCGCGCGCCGGCTTGATGCGGAAGCCCGCGCTGGAGCCGATCCCGCGCGTGAACGTGCCGGTGGCGGAGTCGACCACCCACGGCTTCGGCATCGAGGCCGCGTCGAGGAAGCGCGTGAGCTGCTGCGAGGCCTGCGCGCACGTGAGCGTGTCGCCCTGGACCAACGAGACGGCGTAGGGGCCCTTCGGCAGGTAGAGGCTGCCGATGTGGTCGTCGTGCAGGACGCTGAAGCTGCCGGGGCAGGTGGTCCCGCCGCTCGGGGTGTGACCGCCGCCGCCGGTGCCGGAGCCGGTGCGCACGGCGGTGAAGATCTTGCCCGCGGGGACGGAGAAGGTCCCGCCGGGGCTGCCGCTCGGCGGATCGCTGATCGTCCACGGTCTCGCGAGGTCGCCCTCGTAGTCGTCGAGGAACTGCGCGAACCACTGCGACACGCGCTGGCAGGTGAAGGAGGCGTTGTACACGCGCAGCTGGTAGGCGCCCTTCGGGAAGGGGAGCGAGCCGATGCGGTCGTTGTGCAGGACGGCGAACGTGCCGGAGCAGGTGACGTTGCCGCTCGGCGGCGTCGGCGGGTACCTGCCGGGCTTGACGCTGAACGAGGCCGGCCCGCTCCCGCGCGTGAAGCTGCGCTTGGACGCGTTCGCGACCCACGGGAACGGCAGGATCCCGTCGTAGTCCGCGAGGAACTGCTCGAACAGCGTCGACGCGCTGGCGCAGCTGAGGCCGCCGCCCACGCTCACCGCGTACGGGCCGGCCGGCAGCGACATCGACCCGATGTGGTCGTCGTGCAGCACCTGGAACGACGCCGGGCATCTCGTCGCCGCGGAGGCCGAGGCGGTCGGCAGCGCGAGCAGGGCAGCCACGAGGGCGGCGAGCACGAGGGCCGTGGGGAGCGTCCGTCCGCTGCGCACGGGCGGGAGCCTACACCGCGGATCGAACGTCAGGCCGCCCGCCTGGACGAGTAGCGTGCGGCCGTCGCATGGGCAGCCTGCTCGCCATCGTCCTGCCGCTCGCCGCCGGCGCCGCCGTCTCCCCGACGATCCTGGCGCTGCAGCTGCTGACCTTGTCACGCCCGACCCGGCCGCTCGCGCGCTCGTGGGCGGTGGCCGCCGGCTGCGCGCTCGTGCTGGTCGGCTTCAGCGTGCTCGCGCTGCTGGTCGCGAAGAGCACCGGCGGCTCCGACAGCCCGTCGGAGGCGGGCGGGATCGTGAAGCTCGTCGCCGCGGTGCTGCTGCTCGGCCTCGCCGTGCGCCAGCTGCGCACCCGGCCGCCCGCGGAGCCCAAGCCCGAGCGCGAGAGCCGCCATCCGCTGCGCCAGTCGTTCGCGCTCGGCGCGGCGATGATGGTCTCCAACTTCTCCACGATCGTCCTCTACTTCCCCGCGATGCACGCGATCGGGATCGACGACGCGGCGCTCGCGGACAAGCTCGTCGCGCTCGTGCTGCTGTTCGCGATCACGCTGCTGACCGCCGTCGGCCCGCCGCTCGTCGTGACGCTGATGGGCCCGCGCGCGACGCCCGTCCTGCAGCGCCTCAACGGCTTCTTCACCGCGCACAGACGCGGGATCGGCGCGAGCATCTGCTTCGCCTTCGCGGTGCTGCTGGCCGCGGCCGGGCTGCACGCGGTGCTTTAACCCACACGCGCCCGCCGCTTTCTGTACGGTTGGTCGCACTGCGCGTCGTCGGGGGAAAACGGCCGTCGCGCGGCCTGCACATCTGTCGCCAGGGGGAAGGCGATCAGCTCGACGCTGCATGGACCGACGCTGTTCTCGGTGCGCGAACGCACGGACGCGTCGCCGCGCGCGCATCAGGAGCCCGCGTACGCGTTCCTCGACCGCGCGGCCGGCACGCAGTGGGAGCGGGCCCGGCACGAGCTCGACGGCTGGTTCGCCCAGCTCCCCGCGGCCGCGCGGTGCGACCTGCGCAACCGCTTCGCGCAAGACGCCGCGCTCGACCACGCCGGCGCCTTCTGGGAGCTGTGGGTGCACGAGGCGCATCGCCGCCGCGGCTTCGAGGTGACCGTCAACATCGGCACGGAAGCGGGTGAGCGCCGACAGGACTTCGTGCTCGCGCGCGGGCGCGAGCACTGCTGGCTGGAGGCGACCGTCGTCGGCGGCGACTCGCCGCTGTCGTTCACCGAGCGGCGGCTCGACGAGCAGCTGCGCGACATCGCCGCGACCGTGCGCGCGCCGCGCTTCTCGCTCGCGCTGGAGGTCGTGGCGTACGGCGCCTGCTCGCCCGGACGCCGACGCATCGTCCCGCCGCTGGAGCGCTGGCTCGGCGCGCTCGACCCGCGCGAGCTGCGCGCGCCGGCCGTCAAGCGGCTCGCGTTCGACGACTGGGTCGTCGACGTCGAAGCGATAGCGCTCGAGGACGGCGTCGCGCGCGCCTGCGGATGCGCGCAGCTGGTTCCGCGCGGCGCCGATGCGGGCGGCGCGGTCAACGACGTCCGCCCGCTGCGCCGCAAGATCAAGAAGAAGGCCGCCCGCTACGGCGCGCTCGACCGGCCCTACCTGCTCGCCGTGCTCGCGCTCGGCGACCGCGTGCGGGACGTCGACGTGGAGCGCGCGCTGCACGGCGCGGGCCCGCGCGACCACGCCGTGTGGATCGGCCCCGGCGGCCCGTGCAACACCCGCCTCTCCGGCGTGCTCGTCGCGCGCGGGCTGCGCTCGACCGCACCGCACGCGGCGGTCGCCGCCGCACCCGCTCTGTGGCGGAACCCGTGGGCGTCGCGACCGCTCGGCCAAGCCGTCGCGCTGCCGTGGGCGGCTGCGGGGAGCGTCGCGGCGAGTCCTGTCGCCGCCTAGACTGGCCAGATGGCCAGTGCGCTCCCGACGCTGTGGCACATCAAGCTCTCGCACTACAGCGAGAAGGTGCGCTGGGCGCTCGACCACAAGCGGGTCCGGCACCGCCGGCGCGCGCCGTTGCCGGGGGTCGGGACGACTCCCGTCGCGCTCGCGCTCACGCGCAGAGTGACGTTCCCGGTCCTGCAGCTCGACGGGCAGGCGATCTCCGACTCGACCGCGATCATCGCGGCGCTCGAGCAGCGCCACCCCGACCTGCCGCTCTACCCCTCCGACCCGGCGCAGCGCGCGCGGGCGCTGGAGCTGGAGGACTTCTTCGACGAGCAGCTGGCGCCGTACGTGCGAGGGCTCGGCTTCTCGGTCATGACCCGCGACCCGAAGACCTTCTACGCGAGCGTGCTGCAGGACTCCTCGCCGCGCACGCGCGCGCTGCTGCTGCCGGGTGCGTTCGCGATCACGCGCATCGCACGCGCCCGCTATCGCGCGACGCACGCGAACGAGCAGCAGGCGGCGCGCGAGAAGATCCTCGCCGGGATGGACCGCATCGAGGCGGAGATCGGCCCGAGCGGCTACCTCGTCGGCGACGCCTTCAGCGTCGCGGACCTCGCGGCCGCCGCGCTGTCGACGCCGCTGCTGCGCCCGCCCGGGCGCCCGCACCTGCCGGCGGTCGCGTTCCCCGAGCCGCTGCAGTCGTTCTGCGACGAGCTGGCGAGGCGTCCGGCCGCCGAGTGGGTGTCCGAGATCTACCGCCGCCACCGCGGCGTCTCGGCGCAGGTCAGGCGCGGGCGGGCGCGAACGTCGCCGCCGGCAGCCGTCTCCGCATGACGGCGACCGCGTCGGCGCTCTCGTCGATCAGCACGTAGCGACGGCCGAGCTGAGCCGCGACCGCGCCGAGGGTGCCGCTGCCGGCGAAGAAGTCGAGGCACCGGTCGCCCGGTCTCGTCGACGCCTGCACCATGCGGCGCACGATCCCCTCCGGCTTCTGCGTCGGGTAGCCGGTCTTCTCCCTGCCGTTGGTGGGGACGATCGTGTGCCACCAGACGTCGGTCGGCAGCTTGCCGCGCGCCGCCTTCTCCGGCGTGACGAGGCTCGGCGCCATGTACGGCTCGCGGTCGACCTCCGCGGAGTCGAAGAAGTAGGCGCCGGCGTCCTTGACGTAGACGAGGATCGTGTCGTGCTTCGCGGGCCAGCGGCGTCTCGCGCGCGCGCCGTAGTCGTAGGCCCAGATCAGCTCGTTGAGGAACTGCTCGCGCCCGAACAGCTCGTCGAGCAGCAGCTTGCAGTAGTGCGCCTCGCGGTAGTCGATGTGGAAGTAGAGCGTGCCGCTGGCGCGCAGCAGGCGATGCGCCTCGCGCAGGCGCGGCTCGAGGAACGCGAGGTAGTCCTCGAACGTGTCGCGATAGCGCGACTTGGCGAGCAGCTCGGTGCGGTAGCGCTGGCCCTTGAAGCCGGTGCGGTCCCCGTTCTCGTCCGTGACCATCGCGAGCGTCCGCCGCGACTGCGTCTCGCCGGTGTTGAACGGCGGGTCGATGTAGACGAGCTGGAACGCCTCCGCCGGCAGCCCGGGGAGGACGTCCATGTTGTCGGCGTGGTGGATCGTGTCGTCGAGGACCGGCGGCATTCTGCTGTCTCCTACTCGATCTGCGCGGCGCGCGCGGCGATCAGCTCGACGATCGCGTCGAGCACCGGATCGTGCCAGCCCTCGGCGCGTGCCTCGTCGCGCAGCGCGCGGCCCTCGGCCAGCGTCTGTCGCGCCAGCTCGATCCGCACGCGCTCGAACGCGCGCGGCTGCAGCCCGAAGTCGTGCGCGAGGTCGCTCCAGTGCGCAACGCCGATCAGCTTCGGGTCCAGCTCGTCGCCGATCGCCAGCGCCAGCTCGGTGTCGAGGTCCGGGTAGGCCGCGGTCGCGACGACGTCGTACAGCGGGGCGAGGTGGACGCCGTCCGGCAGGTGCAGCAGCGCGACGTTCTTCGCGTGCGCGTCGGCGTTGCCGACGAGGAAGTGGAAGACGACCGCGCGCGCTGCGGCGAGCCGGTCGAGGCCGGGCTGGCGCGCATGTCCGTCGAGCAGCTCGGCGAGCGCACGGTGGGAGGGGAGCTGCCAGTCCGCGTGCTGATACTTGAAGTCCGGCATCAGGCCGAGCGCCTGGCAGAGGTCCTCCTGGTGCAGCCGCCGCGGCGGCCATGCGGTGCGGTCGCGGTCGAAGCGCTCGACGACGAGGCACGGCCGGTCGGCCGCCACGATCAACTCGACCGCGGCCGTCGGAAGTCCGCAGCGCAGCGCGAGCCGCATGCAGAAGCACTCGTTGGCCGCGAGGCCGGGCAGGCCGTCCTCGCGCGGGTCCGGCTTGAGGATGTGGGTGCTCGGCATCCCGTCCAGCGGCTCGCCGAAGCGGCCGGCCTCATCGCGCACGAGCACCGCCTTGCGCTGCACGCCGGCGAGGCTGAGACGGAGGCGCCCGTCTCCGGCGCGCATCCCGAGCGGCCGCCGCGGCAGCTGCTCGACGAGTGCGTCCAGCTCGCCGCCGTCGAGCCAGCGCGTCGAGGGCGTCAGGGTCGGTTGCTCGGCCGCTGCGATCTGAAGTGCGCCGGCGCAGTCGCGGCCGAGCTGCTCCAGCAGCGCGTAGGAGTCGCCCGGCGGGAGCCGCAGCTGGCGCGCGACCTGCTCGCGCACCGCGCCCTCCGGCAGCAGCGCGTCGAAGAAGGGCCGGCTCTCGGCCGGCGCGAACGGCTCCTCGCGCAGCGGCAGCGAGAGCGAGATCGGGCGCGCGGGCGACGTCGTGTAGCGGAAGGCGTACTCGCGCGAGCGCTGCTGCGCATCGACGCGCTCGAGGCGCCCGATCTCTCCTTCCCAGCCGACGACGAGGCTCATGGCTCGCGGGCCGTCCCGCCGTGCACGTCCAGTCGGAGCCCGAGTGCAGACAGCAGGCGCAGCAGGATGTCGAGTCGCACGGTCGGCTCGCCGTGCTCCACGCGGTGGACCGAGCGGACGGCGACGTTCGCCACGAGCGCGAGGGTCCGCTGGTCCATGCCCTGCCGGCGCCGCTCTTCGCGGACGTGTCTGCCGAGTTGCTCGGCGGTGGTTTCGATGTCGGACGTCATCTGCGTGTTCGCGCATATTTCGTGGTGGTGCGGGGAGGTTAGCATTGAACTGCGAGATCACGCAGATTTAGTGTGATCGGGGCCTCTATCCGAAAATCTGCGAGATCGCGCAGATCACCGGTGAATGACTCCACCGGCCCATCCTGGCTGCCTGGCCAGTACCATCGCCCCACCGCCCGCGCGAATCAGAGGAGGGTCCCGATGACGTCGATCGACCGCGATCTCGACGAGGTGCTCGTCGGAGACCCCGAGCACTGGCAGGAGGGTCCGCCGTACGAGCTGTTCAAGCGGCTGCGGTCCGAGTGCCCGATCCACTGGACCTCGCACATCCCGGACTTCCCCAGCGAGGCCGGCTACTGGTCGATCACGACGGCCGACGACGTGCACACCGTCAGCCGCGACTGGCAGACGTACTCCTCGGAGCTCGGCGGGATCACCGCACTGACGGACTCGGTGCTGCCGCTCGAGCTGACGCGCGCGATGTTCATCGGGATGGACCCGCCGAAGCACGACCGTCTCAAGGCGCTCTTCCAGTCCGGCTTCACGCCGAAGCGGATCGCCGAGCACGAGGAGGAGATCCGCGCGATCGCGATCCGCGTGCTCGACGGCCTCAGAGGCCGCGAGACCTGCGACCTCGTGATCGACGTCGCGCAGCCGGTCGTCTCGCGCGTGATCGGCTCGTTCATGGGGATCCCGCCCGAGGACGACGCGATCTGGGCGCGGCTGATGAACACGACGCTCGGCGCCGGCGATCCGGACGTGAACCCGGAGGGCCCGGAGACCGTGATGGCGCGCGACGTGCCGGAGATCTTCGAGCGCTGCCGGGCGCTGATCGCCGAGCGCCGCACGCACCCGAGCGACGACCTCACGAGCGTGCTCGTCGAGGCCGAGGTCGACGGGGAGAGACTCGAGGAGCACGAGATCGTCATGGGCTTCTTCCTGCTGATGGCGGCCGGCAACGACTCGACGAAGGCGACGTACGCGAGCGGCATGCGCGCGCTGCTGGAGGACCCGGCGGAGATGCGGCTGGTGCTCGACGACTCGTCGCTCGTCTCGAGCGTCGTCGAGGAGGCGCTGCGGATGTTCCCCGCCTTCGCGCACTTCCGCCGCACGGCGACGAGAGACGTCGAGCTGAGCGGCTGCCCGATCAGACAGGGCGACAAGGTCGTCATGTGGTACGTCTCCTCGAACCGCGACGAGACGCGCTACGAGGATCCCGACCACTTCGACGCGCGCCGCAACCCGGAGCACCAGGCGTTCGGCGCCGGCGGGCGGCACTTCTGCCTCGGCACCGCGCTGGCGCGGCTGGAGCTGCGGATCCTGTTCGAGGAGACGCTGAAGCGCTACCCGGACATCCGGCTGGACGGCAAGCCCGAGTACGTCGTGTCGGGCTTCGTGAACCAG
The DNA here is from genome assembly GCA_963812435.1 of uncultured Actinomycetes bacterium. GTDB lineage: Bacteria > Actinomycetota > Thermoleophilia > Solirubrobacterales > Solirubrobacteraceae > Conexibacter. Next base: position 215,117 of record CAWEUZ010000002.1, on the reverse strand, counting down.
CTGCGGACGCTGCCGGTGCGGCTGAGCGCGCGTTGACGCGTCGCGGACTCTGCAGTGCGGCGGCGGCTGTCGCGCTGCTCGGTGCGGCTGCGCAGACGCCGGCATCGGGCGAGGCCGCGCCGAGCGAGGCACGCTGCAGAAGCGTCCCGCAGCCGGCTCCGCGCCACGCTCGCGAGTCACGCCCGCACCTGAGACTGCAGCCGGGCAGCCGCGCGCGGATCGTGCTGGAGACGAACTGCGGCACGATCGCGATCCGGCTCGCGACGTGGCGGGCGCCAAAGACGACCTCGTCGGTCGCCGGGCTCGTCAGGCGCGGCTTCTACGACGGCTTGACGTTCCATCGCGTCGCGCGCGGCTTCGTCATCCAGGGAGGCGACCCCGACGGCACCGGCACCGGCGGTCCCGGCTACTCCATCGTCGAGCGGCCGCCGAAGCGTCTGGCCTACACGCGCGGGATCGTCGGCATGGCCAAGACCGTTAACGAGCCGGACGGGACGTCCGGCAGCCAGTTCTTCATCGTCACCGCACGTGATGCCATGCTGCCGCCGCAGTACGCCCTCCTCGGCCGCGTTCGCGCGGGGATGGACACGGTCGACCGCATCGAGGCGGTCGGTGTTCGGCACCGACCAGCAGACGGTCCTCCGCGACGGCCGGTCGTCATCAGCCGGGCGACGCTCCAGGTGGGCTCCGACTAACGCAGCAGGGCGCAGACGGCGGTCGCCTGGACAGCCCGCAGCTGCGCGAGCAGCCGGCCGCTCGGGGCCGGGATGTTCAGCGACGTCGTGAGGGCTCGTCTGCCGTCGGCGGTCGCGGCGGCGAACTGGACGTAGCCGGGGAAGTTGCCGGTGTGGCCGTAGACGGTGCCGCAGCGGGTGCGGTAGCGGAAGAGGGCGAGGCCGGCGGCGTTGCGCCCGGGACCGGGCGGGCTCGACTCGCCGCCGCGCACGAATCTCAGCTGCTCCTGTTGCTGCGCTGCGCTGAAGAAGCGCAAGCCCAGGTCCGCGCGGATGAACGCATTGAGGTTCGCGGGCGTCGAGACGATCGCGCCCGAGGCCCAGGCGCCGCTGGGGCTGAGGAAGGTGGAGACGTCCTGCGGCTCCTCGCCGGGCGCGACGACGTAGCCGTGGATGAATGGGCGCGGGAGCGCGGGGGCGGTCGGGAAGGAGGTCTCTTGCAGGCCGGCCGGGCCGAAGACGATCTCCTGCAGCAGCGACCCATACCGCTCGCCGGCCACCGTCTCGGCGATCAGCCCGACGACGATGTTGTCGGTGTTCGAGTACTCGTAGCGCGAGCTGGGTCTGAACGCGAGCGGGTCTCTGCGCACCCAGCCGAGGATCTTGCGCGGCGAGACGAAGCCCTGCGGATCGGTTCTGAACTGCCGCGCGAAGCCCGCGGATCTCGTGTAGTCGGGCACGCCGCTGGTGTGGTTCAGCAGCTGCCGGACGGTGACCGCCGCCCAGGCTCTCGGGAGGTCGGGGCGACGCTGCCCGATCGTGTCGTCGAGGCCGAGCCGGCCCTCCTGCACGAGGTGGAGCGCGACGGCGCCGCTGAACGCCTTCGCGACGGAGGCGATGCGCATGTGGTCCGTGGCGCGCGGCGCTCCGGGCCGTGCGACGTTCGCGCGCCCGGCGCGCAGGACGGTGAGCCGGCCGTCGCGGTAGAGCGTCGCGATCGCGCCGGGCGGTCCGCCGGCGGCGGAGACGAGCCGATTGAGCCCGCGCTGCACGTCGGCGGTCGTGGCCGGCGACGTGTATCTGCCGACGAGCGACGTGGCCGGTGCCGTGGCGGGAACGGCCGCGAGCGCGGCGATGCCGGCGAGCGCGGCGACGACCGGCCGGCAGAGGGGGACGCGGACGCGCATGCGCGCATCATCGCGCACCGCAGGGCGTCGTGGAGCGTCAGCGCCGCTTGGCGCGTCGCCCGCCGAGCGGCGCGACGGTCGTCGCCGCGGTCTTCGCGAACGCGCCAGGCTCGAGCTTGGCCGCGAGCGAACGCAGCTCCTTGCGCTCCTTCGCCGACAGCTTGTGCGGCTTGCGCGCGAGCTCGATGAGCCGTCTTCGGTCCCGGGGCGTAAGCGCCTGGACGTGCCGATGCGCGAGCAGCGCCAGCTGCCCGAGCACGACGAGCCGGAGGAATGGGACGTGCTTGATGGCGCGGAGCATTGCTTGATCTCTACCCGATTGCCCGCTGGTGACGCGGGACGGATTGGCGAGGTGCGAACCCTGCGCGGTCTGTGCTCAGGAAGGCGGATCTCAGATCCAACCCTGACCGCGAACCCTGACCGCGGCCGTCGTCGACCGCTACGACCTCGATCGCGGCGCGCTCGAAGCCGCCGCTCGCTCGGCGCTTGCGGTGCCCGATCGCGTCGTTGTGCTCGACGTGCTCGCGCCTGCTGCGTAGCGTCGCGAGCGATGGAGGCGGGGGGAATCGAACTCCCAACTCAGCCTTGCAAAGGCGTCTGAGGGTTGACGGGGGTACCGGTAGTGCCGGAACTGCGGGCGACTCCATCGGTCTTGGATGTCCGGAGGAACCCCACTGGATGGCGCTGATGATCGCCGTCTCGTCTAGCGGCGTGACGGCACGCCGTCGCCCGAATACTCGCCGCGGACGAATCCTCGACCGTCAGGGTTGCGCGCAAGAACGCGGTGCTCGAAGAGGTCGTAGCTCACTCGCTTCTGCTGTCTGGTGCTCATGCGCCGGCCAGGCAAGTCGGCGAACAACTCGTCACCACCGACCACGTCGCTGAGGTTGCGAAGGCGTCGCGCCAATTCTGCTGCGACGTCGGGCGCGGCTGGCTGGCCCAGGGCGGCATCGAGGATCTCCTGGACCAGCCGCACGAGCGCGTCTGACTCGTTGGTATCGGCGGCCCGCTCATCGGTCGCGCTGGTGGCCAGGGTGGCTCGCGCGACGAAGCGGCTCGTGTCCAGCCACTGGTTACCCGAGGTGTTCACTGCGCAGCCGGCCGTGCGCAGTCGCTCGACGAGGTCGTGCAGCGCTTCCGCTCCCTTATCGAGGCGCACGGTGTGGCGTCCGGAAAGGTCGCTGAGCCCTCGCAGGTCACCGACCTCGATGAGGATCGTGCGATCGGGATGGCGACCGAAGGCCAGGCCCGCCTCGTACAGGACGTTGGGGCGAGGCTGTCCGCGCAGCTCGCTTTCTGTTGAGGTATCGCTGGCGCCCGGAAACGCAGGATGCAAACGAGCCTGATCGTCGGGCGTGAAGAGGACGACGACCGCCTGGACGATCTCCAACGCGCGGTCGAGAACCTGCCCCGTGTATGGGGCACCGGAGCCCGTTTCGCGAATCAGCTGCGTCCACTCCTGCGGCTGCAAGTCGACAGCGCGCAGCAAGTCGAAAAGTGCTCGCGTCGCTGCCTCGTCGCGTCCATACACGACCATCACCTTGCGAGCGCGTTCGGGATCGTGCACGGCGGAGCTGTCGGTTACAGCTGCCGTGCTCGAGAGGGCCGCCGGCTCGTAACGCGGGAACTTGCGTGGTGGGGCTATTACCAGCGTCGAGCCCTTCGGCTTCCAGCCCGCGCGCGCGAGGTCGCCGATGAGCGTCGCGCGCTGTTCAATGGAGGGGCCGACTTCGAGTTCGTCAGCGATCCAGCGACCGATGACCTGGCGGACCACGCGGCGGCCGCTTGCCCCACGCTCCATCAGTGCGATGAGAACTGCGCGGACATAGCTCGCCGGACTCGAGTCCGGTTCCTCGGGGCAGTGCTCGTCAGGTACGCCGGCGTCGAGTAGAAAGCTGCGCGCTTCTTCGCCACGCAACTCTGCACCGATCGCATCAGAAACCTTCTCCAGGACCCGAAGCGGGATCCGCCGGCCGTCGTCCTCGCCACGCACTGGCGGTGGATCTACGATGCGCTGGCCGCGTGCTCGGTCGATCCCCTTCGTCCGGAGACGGAAGTTGCGCAGGTACTGAAGGTAGGCGTATTCATCCGGCCGGGGCGGTGGCATCGAACGAGGCGGGATCAGCTCGAAGCTGATCAGCTCATCTTCCTCCGCAATGTGGAGCAGTCGTACGAACGCAGTGCGAGAAGCATCGACGCTTGGCATCCCACCCAGCGCGGTCAGCAACTGGTCGCCGCTCTGGTGGTGGAGTTGATCAGCCTCATGCAGGCGCAACATGACGGCGAGCAGCTCGAGGTCATCGATGAAGACGCTTTGTGATTGCACGCCCTTAAGCCTGACAAGCGTCACGACCGAACGGCGCCATTGGCGACTCTTCGACTCGCGCTTCGGACCCGAAAAGTCGGGTTGGGCCGATGATCCCGGCCTCCATAGGCTCGCCCGGTGCGAAGTGCCGAAGCGCGTGCGGGCCTGCCGCCGAGCCCGTCGCTTCCGGGCGCGCTGCAGACGTGGCTGTTGTGGCGCTGGCCGTTCTCGTTTCTGAGCGCGATGCGCCGGCGTTACGGGCCGCGTTTCACGCTTCATGCGCTCGCGCGCCCGCCGCTCGTCTTCCTGTCGGACCTCGCGGAGGCGAAGGAGGTCTTTGCCGCCTCGCCGGAGCTGCTGCGACCGGGCGAGGGCGGCGCGACGATCATGCCGATCGTCGGCGAGCAGTCGTTCATGCTCGCCGACGGCGAGGCGCACTGGCGGGGCCGCACGATGCTCTCCCCTGCCTTCTCGCAGCGCGCGATCGACGTGCACGTCGCGACGGTGCGCGAGCTGGCGGAGCGCGAGATCGCCACCTGGCCCCGTGGCGTCTCGTTCCCGCTGCACGACCGGCTCCGCGCGTTGACGCTACGCGTGATCCTGCACGCGCTCTTCGGTCGCGACAACGAGCAGGTGCCCGAGCTGCACGGGCGGCTCCTCTCGATGCTCGCGCTGACGGCTGGCACCGGGTTGACGTTGCCGGCATCGCGCTCGCTGCCTGGCGGCTGTGCCTCGTGGAGGCGGTTCATCGCCGACCGCGCTGCCGTCGATGCGATGCTTCTCCATCTCGTGGAGGCGCGTCGCGAACGGCGGGGCGACCAGAGCGACGTCCTCACGACGCTCATCGCCGCGAGAGACGCCGACGGGCGCCCGTTATCCGCCGGCTACGTCCGCGACAGCCTGATGTCGTTGATCCTCGCCGGTCACGAGACGACGGCGGCGGAGCTGTGCTGGGCCTTCCAGCTGCTCGCCCACCACCTTCGCGTGCAAGAGCGGCTCGCCGGCGAGCTGGCAGCCACCAACCGCGACTACCTGACCGCAACGGTGCTCGAGGTGCTGCGCCATCGCCCCGTGTTCCTCTTCGCGATACCGCGAGCCGTCACCGCGCCGATCGCGATCGGCGGCTGGACATACGAGCCGCCGGCGCAGCTGCTCGTCTGCATCTACCTGCTGCACCACGACCCCGTCGCGTTCCCGTCGCCGGACGAGTTCCGGCCAGAGCGGTTCCTCGATGAGCATCCCGGGCCGTCGTGGCTGCCCTGGGGCGGCGGACGCAAGCGCTGCCCAGGCCGTCGGCTCGCGCTGCTCGAGCTGGAGACCGTGCTCACCGCCGTGCTCTCGACCGTGAGCGTCCACCCCGCCGCCACCAAGCCCGAGCGACCGCGCTGGCGCAGCGTCATCGTCACGCCGCACGCCGGCTCGCGGGTCGTCGTCCGTGATCGGCGCACCCGAGCGCGCCCGGTCGGATGACGCTCATTCCAGCAGCGCGTCTCGGGTCGGGACTTGAGCTGCCAAGTAGCTGGCAGCGGCGGCGATCGCGAAGGCCGTGAGCGCGAGGGCGGCATAGGCGGTCCCTGCGACGGGAAGCCCGAGCGAGGATTGGACGGGGAAGCCTGTGACGGTCGTCAGCGTGCGGTTGAGCAGTTGGGCGCCGCAGATGCCGGACAGCGCGCCGAGTGTGCAACCGACGATGAGCAGCACTGCCGTCTCGATCAGCAGCGCGTGCCAGACGCGTCGCGTGCTGATCCCGAGCAGCTTGACGGCGGCGATGCGCTGCCGGCGCTGCCAGACCATCGCCCCCATCGCGGCGGCCATCGCCAAGGCGGCGGCACCGAGCATCAGCCCGGCGATCTGCGTCAGACGCGCCAAGCCTTGGCGGGCCGTCTGGCGCTGGCGCTGCTCGCGCTCGGCGGCCGTCTCGACGGTCAGCCCCGATCCCGGACCGAGCGCGCGCTTCACGAGTGCTCTGCCCTCCGCTGGCGAGACGCCTGCGGCGAGCGAGACACGCAGCGCGGTTGCATCCGAGCTGCCCCACGCCCGTGCGTAGTCGGTGGCGTTGAGCACGATCGTGCCGGGCGTCCAGCCGAGGTTGGAGATGATCGCCGCGACCCGCACGCGGACCGGCTGGGGTGCGCTGAGCGTGAACGCCTCGCCGACCGACAGCTGCCGCTCCTGGGCGAGGGCCTCCGAGAGCGCAACCCATCCTCGTTGACGCAATCGAGCCATCGCCTGAGCTGGATCGCCGTCGAGCACCTGCCCGGCCGGGACCGGCTCGGCTGCACTCCTCGGCGGCGCCATCACCCACACCCGCCGATCGCCGAGATCCAAGAACGTGCCGCGCTGGACCTCCACCCGTCGGACGACGGCAGCCCTTCGCAACCGTTCTGCCGCGTCGATGTCGAACGGCATCGTCGCCAGTGCGTTCGCGGTGCCCGCCGCGGTCACCCACACGTCCGTGACGGCACTCAGCTCGTGCACGTCTCGATCCAAGCCGCGTTGCAGATCTCGATGCGATCCCTCCAGCGCGACGGCTCCCAGCAGCGCGATTCCCGCGATCGCGGCCACGGCCACCGACCGAGCGCCGCTGACGCGCAACTCGCCCACGGCGAGCAGTGGCGCCGAGCTGTGCATCCACGCGCTCGTGCTGTCGATCGCCGCGAGCACCGCGCCGAGGATCCACGGCAGGCTCAGCAGCAAGGCCGCGATCAGCGTCACGATGCCGAGCGCCGCCGCTTCGGGCGCCGTCATGCGAACGAGCATCGACGCACCGAGACATGCGATCCCAGCTCCGAACGCCCACCGCTTGGGCGCTCGGGCGAGGCCGCCGCGGACGTAGGCAGCCCCGCGCACAGATCGCGGCCACAGCGTCGGCAGCAGCGGCACGAACGTCGCGAGCAGAGATGCAAGCAGCCCTCCCACGACCGCGACACCGATGGTGCGCAGCTCGACGACACGCCCGACGCCCACCGGAAAAGCCAATGCGAGATAACCGGGACTCGGGGCGAAGGCCGTCCGCGAGAGGATCTCTCCGAGCGCCAGTCCGAGCACCGACGCGACGACTCCCAGCACGAGTGCGTCCATGACGAGCACTCTCGCGATCGTCCGTCGGCTCAAGCCGAGCCTGCGCAGCGCCTCGATCAGCTCGCGTCGTTGGCCGGCGACGAGCAGCAACGCGTTGAACGCGAACAGGAACCCCACGAACGCGCTGATCGCCGCGAACAGTCCGGTCGACTGATCGTTCGGTGCCGCCGCCTGCGCGAACACACGCGCGTCGAAGTCGACGGGCCGCACGTCGAGATGATCGGCGGCAACCCGATGCAGCAGCGCGTCGACCTCCCGCTCGCGCCCCGGACGCGCCGCCACATAGACGCGAGAGACGCGGCCCTCGAGACCTGTCAGCTCCTGCGCATAGGCGAATGGCAGCAGCACGCCCGTGATCTCGCTCAAGTCGCCGACGTCGGCCTGATCGACGATCGCGCCAATCGACACCTGCTTCGCGCGGCCCTTCACGTCGAGTGTCGCACTGCCGCCGAAGCGCGCCCCGACCGCGTCGGCGACCGCGCGTGGCAGCATCGCCGTGCGCACACCTCGGTAGACCGTCTCGAAGCGGGCGATGGCGCCGCCCAGGCTTCGAAGTCCGCCCCCGGCCGCGAAGATCGTCACCGCGGCGCTGCCGCCTGGACCCGTGATGCTCGCCGGCACCTCGATCACCGGCACCGCCGCGCGCACGTCTCGGTTGCGGGCGAGCATGCGAACCGTGCGCTGGTCGAAACCGTCCGGGCTGCGCGCGACAAGCTGCCACTGCGCTCGACCGAACAGTCCCTCCGTGAGCTGGTCGACCGATCCGGAGAGGCTCGTGCTCGAGACCTGCACCGAGTACAGCAACGCCACGCCGACCGCGATCCCGACCAACGCCAACAGCTCCTGCACCCAGCGCGCGCGCAGCCGTCGCCGGTAGAAGAACACGAGATTCGAGAGACTCACGAGCAGGCGACCGACACGGCTTGAGCCGCCTCCCGAGCACGAGACTGGACATGCTCCGCCTGTGCGACCGCCAATGCCATCCGCTCGTGGGCCCCTGAGACGAGCTGCGGCTGCACCGCCTCGAGAAATTCGACGACTGCGTTTGTCAGCTCGTCGGTGGCGTGTCGGAGTCGTGTCAGCTGCTCAGGAGACGCACCTTCGAAGCAGAGCAGTTCCGGGGCTGCGTGCGCGAGCGCAATTCGATCGCTGAGGAGGTCTGTCGCGGCGCTCGCGACCGCCAGACTGGTGCCGGCCGCCAGCAGCTCGCCGGCATCGGCTGCTCGCACTGAGGGCGGCTGGTCGATCACGATGAGCCCTCGTCGATCCGCAGCTGCTCGGCGCCGCAACGCAACGCGACGATCAGCGGCCGGACCGCACCGGGCTCGATCTCGTCAAGGGGGATGTCGACGTCGATCACCGCCTCGTCGCCGATGCGGTCCACGAGCTGCGCAGGGAGCTGCCGGAGCCCTCCGAGGAGGTCGCGCAACGTCGCCTCCGAGATCCATGGCTCTCCGACCGATTCGAGCGCGTCGGCGAGCGCCAGCAGTCCTTCACGGGCGGGCAGCAGACGCGCGGCGAGCCGAAGCTGCCGTGCGTCGGCGATCCCTGATCGCAGCCAGTCAGCCGCTGCACGCTCGACCGCATCGACGCCGACGTCGAGTGACCGGAAGTCGCGCTGCGCCAGCGATTCGCGCAGCATGTGCGCGAGCTCGGCCACCTCCAGCAGCTCCTCGAGCTCGCTGACGATGCGGCGCTGCCGCTCGATCGAGGCTTCGACCTCGTCGCCCATGTAGATCGTGCTCGCCGCGTAGTCCTCGAGATCCCGTGCCAGCCGCTCCACGACCTCGCGCTCGAGCTCGACCAGCTCGTGCAAGCGGATCAGCGCCAATGCGCCCGCTGCGTCCTCCACCGCCCCGTCTCCCTCATCTCCCCAGTGGTTCGGCTGAACACGATTGTGGGAGGCGGGCTTGGGGGACAGCCCGCCTCCCGCACCGGCGTCGGGAGGGCGCCGGAGTTCGCGGGGACGCTGCTTCTGGGGATCACGCCCCTGCCGAGCGCACGGTATGTCCGGGTCCGGAACCGGGTCAACCCCAAAACACGGAATAACCGACGCGGACGGGCTTAGGGACGCCTCACGCGCGCGGACGGCGACACGCCAGGCGCCGCACCACCAGCGCGCGGGCTCGCATGCCTCAGTACGTTTCGCCAGCAGGTCTTGGAGGCGGAGCTGCCAGCGATAGGGGCGACCGGATGGGCATGAAGGAGGCGATGCTCGGCGAGGTGGCAGACCGGCCGCTGCGTCGAACCGCGCTCGTGCGCCGGCTGAGGCGCAGACACCCGCTCGCTCGCTGGCAGGGCTCGACACGATGGTCGACACGCTTCGGCGAGAGGGCCTGCTGAGCGCGGTCGTCTGCCCGACCGAGGCTGATGCGGGCGGCGATCACGCGGCATCCGATCCCGCAGTCCACGATGACGACGCCCGCGACCCGCGTGAAGATCCGACACCTGTCGGACTGTCGCCCGCAGGGCGCGCGCAGCTGCGCGCGTGGCTCGGCAGAGAGGCGCCGCCTGGGACGTTCCGCGATGACCTCCTGCTCCAGATCGCCGCGTCGGAGATGGACGACCTCCCGGCGCTCGAGGCGATCGTGCGCGACCGTTGGGCGACGGTCACCGACCTCGTCGCGAAGGACGCCGAATCGTCCGGGACAGTTCCGGTCAAACCGGATGATTGGCGGCGGAAGCGATTGCTCGTGGCGCGCGAGCTCGACCGGAGCATCCTCGACGGTCTTGCACGGGGTCTGCTGCGCGCGCATGCCCAGATCGTCGATGCTCTCGAACAGCCTCCCCGGCAAGACCGATGACCCTCCTCGCGCTCGAGCACGTCGACAAGACCTACTACCGCGGAGGCCGTCACCGCCTCCGGATCCTGCGTGACGTCGCACTCGACGTCGAGGCCGGAGATCTCGTTGCGATCGTCGCCGATCCCACCGCCGGCAAGACCACGCTGCTGCGCATCGCCGCCGGGCTCGAGCCACCCGACAGCGGCACGGTCCGCCTCGCCGGCGAGCGTCTTCCGGCCACGAACGATCCCGATCCGCGCATCGCGCTCGTCACCCGCACCCCACCGCCACGCGAGACGATGACCATGCGGATGCTCGACCTCGTCGCGATCCCGCTCATGGAGCAGATGTCGCTCGCCAAGGCGCATCGGCGTGTCACCCCGATGCTCGAAGCGCTCGGCGTCGGCGATCTGTCGAGCGCGACGTGGGTGGAGCTGTCCGACGCGGAGCGCGTCGCAATCCGGATCGCGCAGGCCGCGGTTCGCAAGCCGCTGCTCCTGCTCGTCGACGACGTGATGGCCGGACTCGGCATCGCCCACGTCGACGCCGTGCTGGGATGTCTGCGACATGCAGCCGACGCCGACCGCACGGCGGTCCTGATGACGGCCGGCAGCCTCGAGGAGACAGCCCGCGTCGACACGCTCTGCTCGCTGAGCGCCGGCTCGCTCGTCGCGATGTCGACGCGCGAGCGCGGCCAGGTGCTCGACTTCCCGGCGGAGCGACGTTGATGCTCGAGGTCCGCCAGCTCGTCAAGGAGTACCGACCCGTCGCAGGTGAGTCGGTACGAGCGGTCGACGAGGTGTCGCTGAGCGTCGGCGCCGGCGAGCTGGTCGCGCTGTACGGGCCGAGCGGCTCTGGCAAGACGACGTTGCTTGAGCTGATCGCGGGCGTGCAGCGACCCGATCAAGGCGCCGTGCTCGTCGACGGTCGGGAGGTCGCCGCCCTGGACCAACGCGAGCTGGACCGCTACCGGCTCTCCACGCTCGGCATCGTGCCGCAGTCGCTGAGGCTGGTGGACGGCCCGACGGCGCTCGACCTCGCAGCGCTGCGCCTGACCGAGCAAGGCCTGTCCTGGAAAGCCGCGCACCAGCGCGCGATGCCGTTGCTGGAGCGCCTCGGCCTGCGGGCACGCGCCGATCACCAGGCCGGCGAGCTCTCCAAGGGCGAGCGTCAGCGGGTCGCGATCGCGATGGCGCTCAGCACGCAGCCGCTCCTGGTGCTCGCCGACGAGCCGACCGGCAACCTCGACACGCGGCGCGGCCAGGACGTGCTCTCGCTGCTCGCCGAATACAGCTCAGAGCGAGGCGCCGCCGTCCTGCTCGTCACGCACGATCCGCAGGCGACCCACTACGCGCACCGCACGCTCGCGCTGCACGACGGGAGATTGGATGCATCGAAGGTGGCGCCGGCAGACGCGGTGCCCGGGCCGGCGTCGTGAGCCTGTCGAACCTCGTCTTCTTCTACCGGCGGCGGCTGCGTGCGCGCCGCGTGCAGGAGCTGTTGGCGCTGGTCGGGATCGCCGTCGGGTGGCGCTGCTGTACTCGGTTCAGGTGTCCAGCACGAGCCTCTCGGGCTCCGTCCAGCAGCTGACCGAGGGGCTGTTCAGGAAGGCGCAATGGCAGTTGGTCGCGCGCGGCCCGCGCGGCCTCGACGAGCGCCTGGTCTCGCAGCTCGAGGCGTCCCGCGACGTGCGGGCAGCCGTGCCCGTCCTCGAAGTGCCGGCGAGCGTCAACGGCCGCACGGGCACGCGTGCCGTGTCGTTGATCGGCGTCGATCCGCGCATCGGCGAGGTCGGCGAGGGAAGCCTGCCGAAGGGGTACGGCTCGGTCCTCGCCGCGCTGCGCGCGCTCGCGCTTCCCTCAGCCGTCGCCGGCGCCATCGGCGCGAGATTCGGCGACGCCGTGACGCTCGATGTCGGCGGCCGCGCACAACCGGCCCGCGCCGGGGTGGTCCTGAGCCGAGACCAGTTCGGCGCGCTCGCCGACGCGCCGATCGTGGCGGTTCCGCTCAGATACGGCCAGGAGCTCGCGGGCATGCCGGGCCGCGTCTCTCGCGTCTATGTGGCGGCGCGTCCGGGGCGCGAGCGGGAGGTCGACGCGCTGCTGCATCGGGTTGCCGCCGATCATCTCGACGTGCGGCCCGTCGACTTCGACGCGCGTGTGTTCGCGCAGGCGGCGGCACCGAACGATCAGTCGACCGGACTGTTCGCGGCGATCAGCGCGTTCGTGGGGTTCCTGTTCGCGTTCAACGCGTTGCTGCTCGTCGCCGGCCAACGACGCGAGCTGATCGAGGCGCTGCGACTGTGGGGCTTCCGCACCGGCAGCATCGTGCGGATCCTGATCTTCGACGCCGTCGTCCTCGGTCTCGTCGCCTCGGCGCTCGGACTCGCGCTCGGAGAGCTCCTCTCGCGGACCGTCTTTCCCCCTACCCCTGGATACCTCGGACTCGCGTTCCCCGTCGGCGCCGGTCGGGTCGTGCGCTGGGAGACCGTCGCGATCTCACTCGGCTGCGGCGTGCTCGCCGCCGTGCTTGCGACGCTCGTCCCACTTGCGCTGAACGTCTCCGAGCGCTCAGACCCGGAGGCCACCGGATCGGACAGCAGCAGCCTGACCCGCGCGCTCCGTTCACGTTGGGCGCTCGCCGCGAGCATTGGCCTGCTCGCGGTCACGGTGGTCGTGCTGATCGCGGCACCGGGAGCCGCCGTCGTCGGCATGCTGGCACTGATCGCGGCGATGCTGCTGCTCACGCCGCGGCTGCTCTCCGCCGTCTTGAGCCTCGGCGAGCGGGTGCAGCACCGCGTCCGCGGCTCCGTCGTGATGCTTGCGGTCGGCGAGCTGCGCGCAGCGGGGTTCCGCTCAGTGGCGATCACCGCCATCGCAGGCATCGCATTGCTGGGCAGCGTCGCCGTCGAGGGATCGCACCGTGACCTTCTGCGCGGACTCGATCGGGACGTGCACCAGCTGACCGCGGTCACCGACGTGTGGGTGACCGCGCCCGGACCCGCGAACGCGCTGGCGACGACGCCGTTCGGCATCGACGCCGCTCGGCGGCTGGAGCGGACCGCCGGCGTCGCGACGGTCGGCGTGCAGCGCGGCGGCTTCTTCGACGTGGGCGACCGGCGCGTATGGGTGCTGGCGCCGCCGGCGACCGCCGCGGAGCTGGTGCCGGAGGAGCAGGTGCTCGAGGGCGATCCGGCCCAGGCTACGACCCGGCTGCGTGGGCACGGCTGGGTCGCGCTCTCCGAGGCGCTCGCGCGGGAGCAGGGTGTCTCCGTCGGGGACGCGTTCACGCTCAGAGCCCCGCAGCCCACGCGCATGCGGGTCGCGGCGATCGTCTCCAACCTCGGTTGGACGCCGGGCACGATCGTGCTCAACGCCGACGACTACGCGCGCGCGTGGCAAACGACGGACGCCAGCGCACTCCGCGTCGCGATCGATCCCGGCATCGCCCCGGCCGCCGGCAGAGCCTTGGTCGAGCGGGCGCTCGGCGCCGGCTCCGGGCTCACTGTCGAGACCGTTGCAGAGCGAGAGCGGAGCCAACGCCAGGTCTCCCACGACGGGCTCGTTCGTCTCACACAGATCGCCGTGCTCATGCTGGGCGCCGCCGCGCTTGCGATGGCCGCCGCGATGGGCGCGATGGTCTGGCAGCGCCGCCAGCGCCTCGCCGCCGTCAAACTGCTCGGCGTCCCCACCCGCCGCCTCTGGCACGCCATGCTGCTCGAGGCCGCCGTCCTGCTGACGGTCGGATGCACGATCGGCACCCTGGGCGGCATCTACGGCGCCCAGCTGCTCAACCGCACACTCACCACCGTCACCGGCTTCCCCGTCACGCCCTCGCTTCCGATCCCAGTCGCCCTCGCCGCCTACTGCAGCCTCGCGCTGATCGCCTTCACCATCGCTGCCGCCACCAGCTACCTCGCCGCCCAAGTCCCGACACGAACCGCGCTCCAAGACTGACCGGCCGAGGACGCCTGCGCATGGTCCGCGCCGATGAACGAACGCCGATGCACGCCGAGAGAGGCCCTTGCGCTGCTCTACGTCGCATGGCGCGGCGTCACCTGGACGGTCCCGAGCGTCAGACGGGAGCTGGACGCCTGGCGCAAGCGAGCCCTGCGCATCCCTGATCCGGCGCTGCGCGCCGACGCTTTGGAGACGCTGCGTCGCGAGCACATGAACGCGCACGGTGCCGCGCTGTTCGCCGTGCTGCCGCGCACGCGCAGCCGGCCGCTGCTGCGCCTGCTCGTCGCCTTCCAGGTCGCGCTCGACTACCTCGACACGGTGACCGAGCGACCCGCTCCAGACGAGCGCGCGCACGGCGACCAACTCCACCGCTCGCTTGTCGACGCACTCGATCCGGAGACCGGGCCGACGGACTACTACGGCGAGCGCCCGTGGGAGGACGACGACGGCTACCTCCGCGCGCTCGTCGAGACCTGTCAGCGCGGATGCGCCGCGCTGCCCGGCTACTCGGCGGTGCGCCCGTATGCGCTGAGCGCCGCCTCCGATCTCTCGGTACAGGTCCTCAACCACCTCACCCATCCGGCCGAGCGCGACGCGGCGCTCCGCACGTGGGCCGACGGCGACGGCCTCCACTACAGCGAGCTGCGGTGGTTCGAGCGCTCCGGCGCCGCAAGCTCAACGCTCGGCATCTACGCGCTGCTTGCCGCCGCCTCTTCTCAGTTGCGCGCGGAGCAGGTTCGCGCGATCGACGCTGCATACCATCCCACGGTCTGCCTCCTGTGCACGCTGATGGACAGCCTCGCCGACTACGACGAGGACCGAGCCTCAGGGGCGCACAGCTACGTCGCTCGCTACGGCAACGCTACGTGCGCAATCGAGCGAATCTCCGATCTCGTCCCCCGAGCGCTCGCCGACGTGGGACGGTTGCCGAGCGGGTCACGACATGCCGTGATCGTGAGCGGGATGGTCGCGATGTACCTCGCCAAGCGCGGTCCTGCTGGTACCCGAGTCGGCACCAGCTCGCGGGAGATCCGAGCGCGCGCGGGCTGGATGACGACCGTGGCGATGCCTGTGACGCGGATGATGAACCGGATGCACGGCCGCTCGATTCGCCTTCGACCTCAACCCCAAAAAACGGAATAAAGGGGTTCCCCTTCGAGCAGCCGGATCGTATGTTGGCCGCGCAGGAGCCCAGCATCGATCTTCCGATCGAGAGCACATCAGCGACCGAACGGGTCGCGGACCTACGAGCGCGAGATGACCCTGCAACAGTCCACTGCCCGGCCTAGCGATGTGCTCCTTCGTGGCGCGCTCGGCACGACGATTCGTCGACTGCGGCGTGATCGAGACCTATCCCAAGCCCAACTCGGCAAGCGCGCCGGACTCGCACACAATCACATCGGCGAGATCGAGCGCGTGCCGCGCGATATGAAGCTGCAAACGATGGTGTCACTTGCAAAGGCGTTCGACATGCGTGTCTCCGAGCTGCTCGCACAGGCGGAGAAGCTCGCTCGCGATCAAGCGTCCGAGCAGCCGAGGTTGGACAGCTCCGCCGCCCTGTAGGTTTCTGTACGTCGAAGTTCATTCGACCGGATCTTCGACCGTAGTGCGGAGGCGAACGCGCAAATGGGGATGAGGCATGCCGTGCTGGGAGCCGCGAAAGAAGGACCCGCGTCCCGCTACGAGCTGGTCATGCGACTGCGCCGCGACTTCCCGCTGTGGAACTTCACCAGCGGTGGCGTCTATCACGCAGTCGACGCATTGACCCCTCACCTGCTGCGCCCCTGCGACGGCGACGGGACCACAGGCGATTATGAGTTGACGCCGGCAGGAGACGTGCGCCTGCGCGCATGGATACGCAGACCGTCGCGGCCCGGGCCGTTCCGTGACGACCTGCGGCTGCAGATCGCCTACTCGGAGCCCGAGGACCTTCCCTGGATCGAGCAGCAGATCCGCGAGCGCCTCAGATGGATCGGCAAGCAGCAGGCGGCGCTCCGCGACGTCAGCCAGCTTCGCGAGCTGCGGCGCCTCCAGAAGCCGTGGAGCGTCACACGCCTGCTGATCGCTCGCGCCATCCAGCTCGCGGTACTCGACGGGCTCGCGCGCGGCCTGCGACGAGCCCAGGCCGAGATCATCATCGCCATCGAGCAGCATGCCGCGCTGCAGGGCCAATGACGCTCCTGGTTCTGGAGAGTGTCAGCAAGACGTACCTCCGCGGAGGCCGTCACCGTCTCCCGATTCTGCGCGACGTCAGCCTGCATTTCGATGCCGGAGAACTTGTCGCGATCGTCGCCGACCCCACTGCCGGCAAGACCACCCTGCTGCGCATCGCCGCCGGCCTCGAGCCGCCCGACACCGGCACCGTCAGCCTCGCCGGCCGGCCGCTCCCGGCCGCGAACGACCTCGACTCGCGCATCGCGCTGGTCACCCGCACCCCACCACCGCGCGAGACCACCGGCCTCTCGGTAGCCCGCTTCGTCGCCCTGGCGCTCATGGACCGCGTGACGACTCGCGAGGCCCGCCAACGCACGGACGCGGTTCTCGACGCGTTCGATCTCAGCGCGCTGGTGGACTCCACATGGCCAGAGCTGTCCGACGCGGAGCGAACGCTCGTCCGGATCGCGCAGGCAGTCGTTCGCCGACCGACGCTGCTGCTCCTCGACGATCCCGTCCTCGGCCTCGGCATCTCAACTACGGAGGCGGTCCTCTCGCAGATCCGCGGTGCGGCCCGAGCGCATGCGACTGCCACGCTGATGACCGTCGGACACCCGTCCGAGGCGCTGCATGCGGACACGATGCTCACATTGAACGCCGGTGCGCTGATGGAGACGCCGAGGCACCCAGTTCACGGCCAGCTGCTGGGCTTTCCGACGGGCCGAGTGTCCTAACGGAGTCGCCAGCGACGGGCCGCCGACGTCAGCCCGTGTCTCGGCTCAGCGCCCGGAACGAGCCCGCATCGCATCCCGTGTGCGCGTCTCAGCTCGGGCGACGATCTCGGTCGGCGTGATACGAAGCACACCGCACACGAGAAAGAGACGATCCCATCGCAGGACATGGCGACCGTTCTCCCACTCCCAGATTCGACTGGGACGGATGTCGAGACTGTCGGCCACGGCGCTTTGCGACATGCCGACCTCTTCGCGGCGCTCTCGGAGTACAGCACCGAGGGCGATTCGGAACTCCCCGGGATCGAGGCGGAAGAAGTCGATGTCGGCGTCGGGCATCTCGAGCGCCGGGGACCGGCCCTGCCTGGGCGCCCGGACCGGCTGAGCGTATCCCGTAGGACTCGGACCGGCAGCGGTGCGCGGCATGGCTGGTCACTGGGTGGGTCTGGCGCGCGCGACCTGCAGCCGGTCAGGGCTGCGGTCGATGTTGCCTCGCTCGAGCAGGCAGTCGCTTGGACACGCGCAGCGATCGAAGGGGTTACAGACGGAGATGAGGTGGCCTCCTAGGAGGCTTTGGCGAAACTCCGTACGCCTGATGTGGCGGGCGGTTTCGAGGCTGAGAAATCGGACCGGACCCCACAGATTCGTGGCTGTTACCCTGCCCGATTCTGTCCGGTCCGACGGGTAGATTTCCCTGTAGATAAGGGAAAAAGTGACCCCCGCGCTGCGCAAACAGCCGGGGGTCTGGACCTTGGAGATAGCGCTCCGTGGCCTCGCGAAACGTACCACCGCGCTCGGCTGCGGCTGAGCTTGGTGGTCTCCTCGACTCTCCGGAGATTCGAGGGCTCATCACCGATCTTGAAGCGACCCGTTGGACGGGCCGTCCGGGCTATCCGGTGCGGGTCATGATCGGCATGGCGCTCGCGAAGTCGGTCTACGCGATCCCGACGTGGACGAGAACGGTTCGGCTCGTCGGCGAGCACGCCGCGTTGCAGGCAGCGCTTGGCTGTCAGGACGGCATCCCGTCGGAGTGGGCGTGCTACCGGTTCGCGAAGAAGCTGCGCGAGAACGGCGACATGCTCGACCGCTGCGTCGGCGCGGTCACAGCGGAGCTGCACCGTCGTCTGCCGGCCTACGGCAGAGATATCGCCATCGATGCGTCGGACATGCCGGCGTACGCGAACGGTCAGCGCTACCTCTCGAAGAACGGGCCGGAGCGCGAGCATTACTCCGACCCGGACGCCTCCTGGGGTCACCGCTCGGCTGTCTCGACACGGCGCGGCGGCGGCTTCTACGGCTATCGCCTGCACGCTGCTGTCTGCACCAAGACGGGGCTGCCGGTCGCGTGGGAGATCGCGACCGGGAGAGCACACGAGTCCACGTTCGTTGCTTCGCTGATCGACGTGGCGAAGGCGCGCGGGTTCGCGGTCGAGACGCTCGCGGCCGACAAGGCGTACGACAACAACCGCGTCTATGCCGAGTGCGTCGAGCGCGGCTGTCAGCCGATCATCCCCCTCCGCCTGATGGCGGACGTGAGACGCGGCGAGCACCTGCCGCCCTCTTGCGAGCACGGGCCGTGGCGCTTCGCCGGCTCGGACTACAGACGTGGTGCGGCGAAGTGGCGGTGTCCCACGGGCGAGTGCGCGCCCGCATCGACATGGGTCAGAGCCGACCGCCTGCACCCGCTGATCCCGCACCAGACGCTGCGCTGGCGCGGCCTCTACCGCAGACGCGCTGCTATCGAGCGCGAGTTCGGCCGCCTCAAGCACGAATGGGCGCTGCTGCCGCTCCGCGTGCGCAGCATCGACCGCGTCAAGCTGCACGCTGATCTGACGATCCTTGCGAAGCTCGCGACCACGCTAGAGCGGGCGCGAGCTGCGACCGCCGCCCGCATCGCCGCCCGTCAACCTGCCGGGGGTGTGCTGTGAGGCAGCGCCCGCAGTCGCTGCTCGAACTCCGGCTTGAAGCTCTCAAGCACGCCGCGAACCTCCGCTTCGAGAATCTCCAGCGATTTCATGACCAACGCCCCACCGGGGAACGCTACGTCGATGGTCAGATCGCCGTCCATCTCCACTTTGCTTGGGAGGGCCGGCCCTTTGCCTGTGTCTCCTACCGGTGCCTCGATGCTGAATCTCACCTCGCCGTACAAGACGGCAAGGTGGAGCGCCCAGTGCTTGTCTTGGTTAGAGGCGAACGCGAGCACGCCCGACCATTTCGTTCCGCTGAACGGCTGCAACCGCTTGATCGCTGCGACGTGTTCATCCGAGACGCCTTTGAGGTAGGTAGAGCGCCGTCCCTTGAAGCCCTCGCTTCTGCTCTCGATAGGAAACTGTGTCTTGGGCTGATGCCCGCCGGAATCAAGCCACGCGAGGGCGTAGAGGAGGTAGTCGAGCGCGGTCCGGAGGTTCTGGATGGTGTCTCCGATGACGATGCTGAGCATGCGTGGCGGCGGCTCTCCACCCTCGAAGGTGATCTGCGGCAGTCCATCCTCCACCTCAGCGGTAACCGTGTCCTTCTGCGCTTCGATGTACCTATCGATCCGCGTCTTGACCTCCGCCAGGTGTACCCCTGCCCGCTCCAACCGCAGGAAGGCATCACCCAGTGAGATCCAGGCGTGTTCCTGCGGTGTCAGCGGAGGTGGCTGTTCCAGCACGGTGCGCGAGACTAACGCGCCATGGGCGGCCAGGCACCCGATTCCGGTGTGGAGTTCGGACGCCGGCGAACCCAGAGGGATCGTCGTCAGGTCGCGGTCCCGACAAGCTTCCATGTCCGCTCACCCAGGTGGCGTTCATAGATCACGATGAGGTCCGACAGGCTGATCCGCAAGCCGATCGTCAGCCGATGGAGGGTCCGGAACGTCGCGTTGACCTCGCCGCGCTCCAGCGCGCCGATGTAGTTCCGGTGGAGGCCAGCGGCGAAGCCGAGACCCTCCTGAGACAGTCCGCGCCGCGCTCGCGACTCGCGGACAGCAGCGCCGAGCGCGTGCAGATTCGGCGCACCTCTACGCGCCTGGATACCCTGGCCATGCATCGGAAGGTCCGTCCTTTCGGTGCCAGCCCCCGGAGCGTTAGCGCGCTGCCGGGGGCACCTTATGAAGGGGGCGAACCTAGATGAGCGGTGGACGACGGCTCAACACTTTCGCCAATCGTTCCGCCAAACCCTCCTAGCTCCTCAGCGCCGCGTGAGGGGGCATGCCGGGCGCACGTACACGCTCAGTGAACAATGTCGCCGGATGGCGTCGTCGCGGCACTCGTCCAAGCATGAGAAAGACTGCACATTGCAGCCATTTATCGTCGATGGAGGCGGGGGGAATCGAACCCCCAACTCAGCCTTGCAAAGGCCGCGTGTTCCCGTTAGCACCACGCCCCCGGGGCGCCCCGAGTCTAGCCGGGGCGCGGGGAGACCGCTGCTGCGAGCTTGCGGGGTTTGCGCGGGATCTGCTGTGATCCTGCGCGATGGTCGCGACGATTGCCGACGTGGTGCTCGGGCTCGTGCTGCTCGGCTCCGCGGGTACGAAGCTGGCCGCGCCGACGCGGACCCGGGCGGCGCTTGCGACGTACGGCCTGCGCGAGCCTCGCGGCCGCTCGCTCGCGTGGGGCGCGGCTGTCGCCGCGGAGGTGTTGCTGGGGATCGGTGTCGCGCTCGGGCTCGACCCGGCGGCGTGGGCTGCGGCGGCGCTCATGCTCGCGTTCGCGGCCCTGCTGGCGCGGGCGCTGCGCGCCGGTCGATCCGGTCAGCCGTGCGGCTGTCTCGGCGCGCGCTCGCGCGTGTCGCCGACCGCGCTCGCACGGACGCTGGCGCTCGCCGCCGGCTTCGCGGCGCTCCCGTTCGTGCCGGACGAGCGGCTGTCGATCGACGCCTGGCTCGCGATCGGACTCGGGATCGCGCTCGCGGCGATCGCCGCGCTCGCCGTCCTCGTCCTCGGGCTCGCACGCGAGGTCGGCGAGTTGCGCCTCGCGCTGCCGCCGCAGATGCCGCTCGAGATCGAGGGCGAGGGGCCGCAGCGCGGCACCCGCGCCGCCGTGATCGACCGCTTCATCCCGGCCCCGGCAGCCCGCTTCGCGCTCGCCGTCTTCTCCTCCGAGGGCTGCCCGATGTGCCAGGCGCTGCAGCCCGCGGTCACCGCGCTGCAGCGCGATCCGCTGCTCGCCGTCGAGACGTTCGACGAGCACGACGACGCCGACGTCTGGCGCGCGCTCGCGATCCCCGGCAGCCCGTACGCGCTTGTGCTCTCCCTCGACGGCACCGTCCTCGCGCAGGGCACGTTCAACAGCGCCCGCCAGCTGGAGGCGCTCGTCGCCACCGGCGAGGGACGCCAGCGGGAGCTCGTGCGTGCCTGAGGCCGGCGGGGGTGGCGGACGCCGCCGCCTCAGCGACGCGCTCGCCGGCGGCACCAGCCGCCGCGGCTTCCTCGCGCGCGCCGGCGGGTGGCTGGTCGCCGCCGCGGCTGGAACCGCCGCCCTGCCGGACGGCGCCGAGGCGCAGGAGTACTACGGCTTCTGCGGCCACACCTACACGACCGGGCACTGCCCCCACCCGACGGGGATCCCCCGTATCGACATCCACGGCTATCCGCTGCGCGCGAGAGACGGCAAGCCGGTCGACGACCTCGGCCGCCCCGTCGACAGAGGCGGCCATCCGCTCGACGAGCAGGGCCGCCGCCTGCGCGACCCCGACGGCCGGCCGCTGCCGCGCGCGCCGCGCAGCCGCATCTGCCTCGATGGGATCCCCGAGCGCTACAACCTGCACACGCAGGTTGACGGCTCCTGGTACCGCTGCTGTGGCGGCAAGGTGCGGCGGCTGATGGACTGCTGCTCGCGCAGCCCGACGCGCATCAACGGCGACGCCTCGCTCACCGGCTACTGCTACCAGGGCCGCACGGTCTTCTGCGTCATGTACTTCCAGACCCAGGTCCCGTGCTGAGCCGATGATCGCCGCGGTCCTGCTCCTCACCGCGTTCGTCGCCGGCGTCACCGGCGCCTGGTCGCCGTGCGGCTTCTCGATGGTCGAGACGCTCGGCAGCCGGCGCGAGGACCTGGGCGCGCGCACCGTGCGGATCGGCGCCGCCACGTTCGCGCTCGGCGCGCTCGCGGGCGGCGCGATCACGTTTACGGCGCTCGCCGCGCTCGGCAAGGCGCTGGGGGGCGCCGGCAGCGCCGCCGCGCTCGTCACGGCGGCGACGGTCGCGCTCTCCTGCGCAGCCGGCGAGCTGTCCGGCGTTCGCATCGTCCCGCAGATCCGCCGCCAGGTGCCGGAGTCCTGGCGCCGCACCCTCCCGCTCCCGCTCGCCGCCGGCCTCTACGGAGTCCTCCTCGGCCTCGGCTTCACGACGTTCGTGCTGACGCTCGCGGTGTGGGCGCTCGCCGGCGTCTCGGTCGCGATCGGCGATCCGCTCGTCGGCCTGCTCATCGGGCTCGGCTTCGGCGCCGGCCGCGCGCTGCCGGTCGTGCTGATGGCGCCGCGCTACGCGACGCTCGGGCAGCGCCTGGAGCTGCAGATGGCCGAGCGGCCGGCGCTGCTGCGGCGCCTGCGGCTCGCCGACGGCGCGCTCCTCGCGCTCCTCGCGGTGCTGCTGCTGTCGAGCGACGACGCGAGCGCCGCGCGCACGACGCTCGTCGCACCCGACGCGACCGACCCCTCGCTCGCGGGCTCGGTGCTCGCATGGCAGCGCATCGGCGGCGGCGCCGTGCTCGTCGACGGCGACGCGCGCGCCGAGCTGCCCGCGCAGGACGTCGCGGTCGGCGGTTCGTACGTCGCCGTCCGCGACGGAGGCCACGTCACCGTGCGCGACCGCGCGAGCGGTGCGGTCGTCGCCGAGCAGGACGCGCCCGGCGCCTCGCAGCTCGCGGTCTCGCAGCGCTGGCTCGTGTGGCGCGCGGACCGCCCCGGCGGCGGCGACCGCCTGTGGGCGACGGCGCTGCCGCCGAACGGCGTCGCGCCGCGCCTCGTCGCCGGCACCGGCGACCGCGAGTCGATCGACCGTCCCGCGCTCTCGGGCGACCACCTCGCCTACGCCGCCTCCTCGCGCGCGGACAGCCGCATCCTGATCGTCAACCTCGCGACGCGCAGACGCCGCGTCGCCGTCGGCGTGCGCCTCGCGCAGCTGTCGCAGCCCGCCCTCGACGGCGGTCGCCTGCTGTTCGTGCAGTCGACCGACTGCAGCCAGCGCCTGCGCCTGATCCGCACGAGCACGCTGCGCCGGCCGCGCACGCTGCTGCGCATCGGCGGCACCGCGCACCGCGACGCCGGCTACGACCCGCAGTACACGTCGATCGGCAGCGGCTCCAGCCGTTGCCCGCGCGGCACGCCGCGCCGCACCGATACCGTGCTGTGGACGACCGCGCTCGGGGGCCGCACGGCCTACGTGACGCTGCTGCGTCCGGCCGGCGACGCCCCGCCCGCCGCACAGATCATCAGCCTCGGCGCCTGAGCCGGCGCGCCCCCACGGGGTTGCGCCGGGCGACACGATGTCGTACTGTTAACCAAATGGCTAACAGTACGACGCTCGACCGTTCCTTCACCGCCGTCTCCCACCCGCTGCGCCGCACGATCCTCGAGCGGCTTGCGGAGGGGGAGCTGACGGTCGGCGAGGCGACGCACGACTTCCCCGTCTCCAAGCCGGCGATCAGCAAGCACCTCAAGGTGCTCGAGGAGGCCGGCGCGATCGTCCGCGTGATCGACGGCCGCACGCACCGCCTGCGGCTGCGCGGCGAGTCGCTGGAGGACGCCTACGCGTGGTTGGCGCGCCAGCGCGCGCTGTGGGAGCGCAAGCTGGACGTCGTCGAGGAGTACCTGAGCGAGCAGCGCGACAAGGAGAGCAGAGCATGAGCACGAGCGACCTGGACGTCGACGCCGGCACCGTGCGCGTCGAGCGCACCTTCGACGCGCCCGCCGAGGCGGTCTTCGACGCCTGGACCAACCCCGAGGTGCTGCGCCGCTGGTGGACGGCGAACCCGGCCTGGGAGACCGCGCGCGCCGAGATCGACCTGCGCGTCGGCGGCGGCTACCGGCTCGCGATCCGCGACCCGGAGGCCGCAGAGGACCACGTCGTCGTCGGCACCTACCGCGAGATCTCGCGCCCGCAGCGGCTCGTCTACAGCTGGGCGTGGGAGGGCACCGGCCCCTACGCCGGCCACGAGAGCGAAGTCGCCGTGACCTTCCAGGAGGACCCGCCCGGCCGCACCACCGTCGTGATCGAGCACGCCGGGCTGCTCGACGACACCTCACGCGCCAACCACACGAGAGGCTGGAACGGCGTGCTCGACAGCTTCGCGCGCAGCGGCATCGCCGCGGCGCGCTGACCCGCACCACCAACCCCCGAAGGGAGCAGACCTATGGCGAAGTACGTGCTGGCATACAAGGGCGGCACCATGGCGGCGACGGAGGAGGAGCAGCAGGCCTCGATGGCCGCCTGGGGCGCCTTCCTCGGCGGCCTCGGCGACTCGCTCGTCGACGCCGGCAACCCGTTCGGCCCCTCCGCGTCGGTCGGCAGCGGCGGCGCCAGCGGCCTCTCCGGCTACACGATCGTCAACGCCGGCAGCCTCGAGGAGGCGGCCGAGAAGGCGAAGGCCGCGCCGGTCGTCGCCAACGGCGGCGGCGTGGACGTGTACGAGACGATCGAAGTCTCCATGTAGCTCGCCGCGCGCGCCGACGCGCCCGGTACCGCACCATCTGCGACGCGGCCGTGTTCCGGCCTGCAACGAAGCGCCCAGGCCGGGCGCATGGCGGGGCCTAAGCTGGCTGGCTCGCGGCCCCGCCGCCGCATCGCCGATGAGAGTCGTCCGTCACTGCATCCCCCTCGCGCTCGCCGTCGCCGCGCTCGTCGCGCCGACGGCACACGCCGTCGCCGGCGCCGCCTCGGCCCCGCGCAACGGCCACCCGCGCATCGTCTTCGTGCGCTGCTCGTCGGACCCGTTCCCCTGCAGGTCGCACACCGTCGTCACGCGCACCGGCAAGCTGCTCGTCGGCGCCGGCGGGATGAGCTCGCGCGCGAAGGTCGTCTTCCCGGTGCGCTCGCGCAGCGGCGGACGCGTCGGCACGCGCGCCGTCGGCGGCCGCTTCCGCACGAGCACGCGGATCGTCGTGCGCGTGCCGAAGGACGCGATCAGCGGCGTGATCCGCGTCGTGAACCCGCGAGCGAAGTACTCCAACCCCGTGCGCGTCGGCGTCGTCTCGCCGCCGCCGAAGCCGCAGCCGCGCAGAGTCGGCGGCAGCCCGCCGTCCGGCCCGAGCGCGTTCGACGGCGACGGCATGTGGATCTGGTACCTGTCGAAGTCGCAGGGCGGCTCGCCGTCGCGCATCGCCGCGCAGGCGAAGGCGCACGGCGTCAGCACGATCTACGTCAAGAGCGCCGACGGGACGAGCGTCTGGTCGCAGTTCACGTCGACCGCGATCGCCGACCTGAAGGCGACCGGCCTGCGCGTCTGCGGCTGGCAGTTCGTCTACGGCAACGATCCGATCGGCGAGGCGCAGGCCGCCGCGGCCGCGAAGGACGCCGGCGCCGACTGCTTCGTGATCGACGCCGAGGGCGCCTACGAGGGCAAGTACGCGCAGGCCCAGCGCTACATGGCGAAGCTGCGCGAGCTCGTCGGCACCGACTACCCGATCGGGCTCACGTCGTTCCCGTACGTCGACTTCCATCCGGGGCTGCCGTACTCGGTCTTCATGGCGCCCGGCAACGCGACGTTCAACCTGCCGCAGGTCTACTGGAAGACGATCGGCGACAGCGTCGACCAGTCGCTCGCGCACACGTACATGTGGAACAACCCGTACGAGACGCCGATCTTCCCGCTCGGCCAGACGTACGACGGCCCGAGAGCGACCGACGTCCGCCGCTTCCGCCAGCTGTCGTTCGCCTACGGCGCGCGCGGCGTCAGCTGGTGGGTGTGGCAGTTCGCGAGTGACTCCGATTGGAACGCGCTCGGCGCCTCGTTCGACGCGGTCGAGCGCCCCGAGACGCTGTGGCCGACGCTGACCGTCGGCAGCGCCGGCAAGGTCGGCTCGCGCGGCGACCTCGTCGTATGGGCGCAGCAGCACCTCAACGGCGCCGGCCAGGCGGTCGGCGTCGACGGCGCGTTCGGCGCCGGCACCGCGCGCGCCGTGCGCGCCTTCCAGACTGCGAGCGGCCTGCCCGTCACCGGCCAGGTCGACACGGAGACGTGGCCGGTGCTGCTGAAGGCGCCGCTCGCGCCGGTCGACTGGGTGGCGAAGGCACAGGCGAAGGCTTCCGCTCGTCGCGGCGCGCGTGCGGCCGGCACGCGCGCCGCGGCCGCCGCGTCCGGCAGCCTGCCTGCCGGCGCGAACGGCCCGAGCTCGGCGTCGCTGCCGGCGAAGCGCTACGAGATCCCGCCGGGCCGGCGCCGCTAGCCGCGCACCGCGAGCGCTCTGCGCAGGGAGATGCGCGGACCGAGTCGCAGCGCGGTGCCCGCGTAGATCGCCGCCGACAACCGCATGATCGCGAGCGCGGTCAGCAGCGTGATCGCGAGCGAGACGGCGACCTGCCACGCCGGCACGTCGCCGACGAGCCAGCGAACCGGCATCGCCATCGGAGCGCTCAGCGGCACGAACGACGCGACGACGGTCAGCGTCGCGTCCGGGTTCCCGACGCCGAAGAACGCGACGAGGTAGGAGGCGACCGTGATCAGGTTGAGCGGCCCAGCGACCGACTGCAGGTCCTCCGAGCGCGACACGAGCGCGCCCGCGATCGAGTACAGGCACGCGTACAGCAGGAAGCCGGCGAGGAAGAACGCGACGACGAGCGCGACGGCGCCGCCGGTCACCGACGGCAGGTCGGCGACGTTCAGCGCGAGCGCCGCGGCCACGCCGACGCCGATCGTCAGCGCGAACTGCACGAGCGCGAGCGCGCCGAGCCCGGCGATCTTGCCGAACAGCAGCTCGCGCGGGCGGATCGCGCTCAACACGACCTCGATGACGCGCGAGGACTTCTCCTCGACGATCCCGCCCGCCACCGCCATCCCGTACGTGATGATCGCGATGTAGAGCAGGATCACGGCGACGATCGCGAGCCCGTTGCGCGTGTCCTGGTCGGCCGGCTGCGGATCGGTCGCGTGCACCGTGAGCGCGGACGGGTCGAGCGCCGCGCGCAGCTCGCCGGGAGGCACGCCCGCCCGCTCCAGCGCGCCGCGCAGCGCGAGCTGGCGCCGCACTCCCTCGATCGCCGCCGTCAGCGTGCCGGTGCGGTCGTGCTTGACGACTACCTCGCGCCCGTCGACCACCGCCGCGTCGAGGTCGCCGTCGTCGACGCCGCGCGCGGCGGCGGCGCGGCTCGGCAGCGTGCGGACGTGGATCGTCACGCCGAGCGCCGGGCCGCTCGCGCGCAGCGGCTGCGCGTAGACCTGCGACGCGGCGCCGGCGAGCCCGACCGTCTTCGTGTCGCCGTCGTCCCCGGTCAGCGTGGCGATCACGAGCACGACGACGATCAGCCCCAGCTGCAGCAGCGTCGCGACGCGCAGCGCTCTGCTGCGCGCGCGCTCGATCAGCTCGCGGCGGGCGACAAGCCAGCGGGCGCTCATGGGGCCGCGACCTCCTCGGCTTCCGCGGGCTGCACGACCTCGCGGAACAGCTCCGTCAACGTCGGCAGCACGAAGCTGAAGTGCGTCACGGGACCAGCCGTGCGCGCGCGGTCGAGCACCGCCTGCGCGTCAGCGTCCTCCTCCAGCGCGATCAGCACGCTGCCGTCCTCGGCGCCGAGCCGGGAGGCGCCGGGAACGCCGTCGAGCCAGGCGCCGTCGGCGGAGCCGTTCTCCACGGTCACCCGCAGCGTCCGCCCGCGCCCGCGCCGCCGCAGCTCCTCGACGTCGCCGGCCGCCACGATCCGCCCGTCCTTGACGATCGCGACCGCGTCGCACAGCCGCTCCACCAGCTCCAGCTGGTGGCTGGAGAAGAGGACCGGGACGCCGCGCGCGACCTCGTCGCGCAGCACGCCGCTCAGCACGTCGACGCCGAGCGGGTCGAGTCCCGAGAACGGCTCGTCGAGCACGAGCAGCTCGGGCCGGTGCACGAGCGCGGCCGCCAGCTGCACGCGCTGCTGGTTGCCGAGCGACAGCGTCTCCAGCGCGTCGCCGGCGCGGTCGGTCAAGCTCAGCCGCTCCAGCAGCTCGTCGCTCGCGCCGCCCGCGGCGCCCGCGTCCAGCCCGTGCAGCCGCGCGAGGTAGACGAGCTGGTCGCGCACGCGCATCTTCGGGTAGAGGCCGCGCTCCTCCGGCATGTAGCCGAAGCGTCTGCGCGTGTCCGCGTCGAGCGGCGCGTCGTTCGACGTCACCTCGCCAGCGTCGGCGCCGAGCACGCCGAGGACGATCCGCATCGTGCTCGTCTTGCCGGCGCCGTTGGGACCGACGAAGCCGGTCATGCGCCCCGGCTCGACATCGAGCGAGAGGCCGTCGAGCGCGACGACGGAGCCGTAGCGCAGATGCAGGTCTTGGCACCGAAGCACGGTGCCGGAGGCTACCCCGCTCGCTTGGCGGCGAGTCTCGCGGGATCGACCCGCACGACGTCCCACGCCAGGCCGACGCGCTCCAGCAGCGCGATGACGCCGGCGGAGATGTCGATCTGCCAGCGCTCGAGCCCGTGGCGGGCGGAGGTGGGGAAGGCGTGGTGGCCGTTGTGCCAGGCCTCGCCGAACGTCAGCGGCGCGAGCCAGGCGAGGTTGCGCGACTCGTCGTCCGTCTCGAACGGGCGGCGGCCGAAGAAGTGGCAGAGCGAGTTGATCGAGTACGTCGCGTGGTGCAGGACCAGCATCCGCACGAGGCCGCCCCACAGCATGCCCGTCACGCCCGCCTGCCACGTGCCGCCGATCGCGAAGCCCAGCGCGAACGCGAGCACGAAGCCGCCGACCGCCCACGCGAAGAACCAGCGGTTGACCCACGAGACGACCGGGTCTCTCAGCAGGTCCGGCGCGTAGCGCTCCTTGTTGCCGCGCTGGGTGTGGAT
Source organism: uncultured Actinomycetes bacterium (assembly GCA_963812435.1). Taxonomy (GTDB): domain Bacteria; phylum Actinomycetota; class Thermoleophilia; order Solirubrobacterales; family Solirubrobacteraceae; genus Conexibacter. Next base: position 186,294 of record CAWEUZ010000002.1, on the reverse strand, counting down.
GAACAGCCAGCCCAGATGCGCGTGCAGCAGGCCGCGCAGCGCGCCGCGCAGACCGTGGCCATGGTCGACGTGGGGGCTGTGCGGGTCGCCTTCGCGGTCGGAGAAGGCGTGGTGCTTGCGGTGGTCGGCGACCCAGGAGATGATCGGCCCCTCGATCGCCATCGAGCCGGCGATCGCGAGCGTGCCGCGGACCACGCGACCGGTCTTGAACGAGCGGTGCGTGAACAGTCGGTGGAATCCGACCGTGATGCCGAGGCCGGTGATCGCGTACATGATCACGAACACGATCAGGTCGCTCATGCCGAACGCGTCGCCCCACAGCTGCCAGGCGACGAGGCCGAGCGCGAGCACCGGGACGACGGTGATCATGCCGGTGAGGAAGCGGTCGAGCGCCTCGAACTCGACCGGCTGGACGTCCTCCGGCGTGGGACCGGCAGGCGCGGCGGGGGGCTCTTGCAGGACCTGGGCGATAGGCGGGAGCCTACAGGGCGCCCTAACGCACTGCTAAGGTGAAACGTGCGTACGGCGCCGCCGTGCGCGAGGTTCTTGCTCCTGAAGGCGCACCGCGCGGTTGGGGACAGTCGAATCTCTCCCCATCACATAGCGGCTGGCGCCGGACGCGCCGCCGCAAGGAGCACTACATGCAGCAGTCCACCTTCGCCGATCTCGGCGTGTCCAAGGCGGTCGCGAGCGCGCTCGCCGCGCGCGACATCGAGAAGCCGTTCGCGGTCCAGCGCACCGTCGTCCCCGACGTGCTCGCCGGCCACGACGTGCTCGTCGAGTCGCCGACCGGCTCGGGCAAGACGCTCGCGTTCGGGATCCCGCTCGTCGACCGCATCGACCGCGGCCGCAAGCGCCCCGCGGGCGCGCCGGCCGCGCTCGTGCTCGCGCCGACGCGCGAGCTCGCCAGCCAGATCGTCGACGAGCTCGACTCGATCGCCCGCGCCCGCTCGCTGTCCGTCGTCGCCGTGTACGGCGGTGCCGGCATCAACCCGCAGATCCGCAACGCGAAGCGCGCCGACGTGCTCGTCGCGACGCCAGGCCGCCTCGTCGACCTGCTCGACCGCCGCGCCGTCACGCTCGGCCACGTCGACCTGCTCGTGCTCGACGAGGCCGACCGCATGCTCGACATGGGCTTCCGCCCGGTCGTCGACCGGCTCGTCGCGCTCACGCCGAAGGGCCGCCAGACGATGCTCTTCTCCGCGACGCTCGCGGGCGAGGTCGATCGCATCGCGAAGATCTACACGCGCGATGCGAGACGCCATGCCCACGTCACCGCGCCGCAGGCGCGCGGCAAGGTCGAGCACCGCTTCCTGAAGGTCACGAGGGAGCGCCGCACCGACCAGCTCGTCGCCGAGCTGATGGAGCAGGAGCGCGGGCGCACGCTCGTGTTCGTGCGCACGAAGCGCGGCGCCGACCGGCTCGCGAAGCAGCTCAACCGCATCGACACGCTGACGGTCGTCGCGATGCACGGCGACAAGTCGCAGGCGCAGCGCGAGCGTGCGCTCTCGCAGTTCGAGCAGGGCCGCGTCGACACGCTCGTCGCGACCGACGTCGCCGCGCGCGGCATCGACGTGCGCGACATCACGCACGTCATCAACTACGACGCCCCCGGCGCGACCGAGGACTACGTCCACCGCGTCGGCCGCACCGCGCGCGCCGGCGCCAGCGGCGTCGGCATCACGTTCGTCATGGAGGACCAGGTGCGCGAGGTCGTCTCGATGGTCGCCGGCCTCGGCCTGCACCGCGAGCTGGAGGCCGGCGGGCTGCCGGTCACCGCGCGCGCGACGAGCACGCCGTCGATCAGCGGCGGCAGAGCCCGCCGCCGCCGTTCGGGCCGCCGCCGCTCGCCGGCGGGTCGTCAGTCGTCCCAGTCGCGGTAGCTGCGCAGCGCGACGCCCTCTGCGCGGAGGACGTCGCGCACGCGCGGGTCGCACAGCGTCGCCGTCTCGACGTCGCGCTCCGCTCCGTAGGAAGAGCCGGACGCGTCGCCGAGCGCCGGGTGGCAGCCGAGCTCGGTTGCGCCCGGCGGGAGCGCGCGCACCAGCGCGCACAGCGCCGGCGGTCCGATCGCATCCGGCAGCGCCGCACCGCCGCGCTCCCCGGCGCGCGCGAAGAAGCTCCCCTCGTAGCGCAGGCCGGGCGTGCAGCCGCGCACCGGCACGTCGAGCCGCTCGGCGTGCTCCAGCACAACTGAGCGCACCGGCTCCTCGCGGTGCACGTGGTGGTGGGAGTCGAGGTGCGTCGGCGCGCCGCCCGTCAGCGCGCGGAAGCGCTCCAGCTGCGCCGCGACCTCCGCAGCGACGGCGGCCGCGTCGTCGAGCGCGACGACCGCGTGCGCGCCGATCCACGGCTCGCCCGCGTAGTGCCACGGGTCGAGGTCGAGGTGCAGCCCGACGCCGAGCCGCGGGTGCGCGCGAGCGTAGGCGGCCGCCTCCGCCGCATGCGGCGCGCGCACCATCAGGCTCGCGCTCGTGAGGATCCCCTGCTCGTGCGCCCGCGCGACGCCGCGGTTCACGCCTGCGCTGAGGCCGAGGTCGTCGGCGTTGACGATCAGGCGGCGCGTGCTCACGCCGGCATTGTCTACGCCACGTGCGCGGCGGGGTAGCCTGGAAGCGTGCTCGTGCGCGACGCCGGCGACGCCTGGCAGATCGTCCTGCAGACGGACCACGCCGACCTGTCCGGACAGCTCGCGGCGGCCTGGGGCGGCCCGGGCTTCGAACGGCCGCAGCCGTACGACCCGCTCGTGCACGCGGCGCGGCGCCACGACGACGGCTGGGCGACGTGGGAGCAGCACCCGCGGCTCGACGACGACGGCGCGCCGCAGTCGTTCCTGACCGTGCCGGCGCCGGTGCACCTCGCCTTCTACCGCGCCGGCGTCGAGGTCGTCGCGGAGGAGGACCCGCGCGCCGGGCTGCTCGTCTCGATGCACATGAGCGGCCTCTACCGGCAGCGCTACAACGTGATGCCGTCGCCGGTGCGCGAGCTGCCCGAGGAGGAGCGCGATCTCGTCGACGCGTTCGTCCAGCAGGAGGAGGACCGCCAGGTCGCGCTGCGCCGCATGCTCGAAGCGGACGAGGCCTGGCGCTGGACGAGCTACGCGCTGCTGCAGGTGTTCGACGTCGTCTCGCTGTACTTCGGCCTCGCGAACGTCGAGGTCGGCGCCTCCGGCGCGTGCGACGGGGTCCCCACGGCCGACGGCGGCGATCCCGTGCGGATCGCGATCGAGCCGCTCGGGCCGTGGCGCGTGCGCTTCGACCCATACCCGTTCGCCGACGACTCCGCGGCCTTCACGATGCGCCGCCGGCTCGTGCGCAAGCGCGAATGGCCCGATCACGACGCCTTCCGCGCCGACCTCGCCGCCGCGCCGTTCGAGACGGTGCGGATCTACGCGCAGGGCTGAGAAGGCCCGACGGCGTGCGCACCTATCCGGCGGCGCGCCTCACCGTCACTGCGGTCCCGTAGGCCGCGACCTCGCTCATGATGTCGCCGATCTCGTTGCAGTCGAAGCGCATCGCGATGACCGCGTTGGCGCCGCGCTCGGCGGCGGCCTCGCGGAGCCGGTCGACGGCGTGGTTGCGGCTCTCCGCGAGCAGCTTCGTGTAGCCCTTCACCTCGCCGCCGGCGATCGTGCGGAAGGAGGCGCCGATGTTCGAGAAGGCGTTGCGGGCGCGGACGATCAACCCGAACACCTCCCCGTACACGTCGACGATCTCGTAGCCGGGGAGGTCGTTCATGGTGGTGATGATGATTTCGTCGCTCATGCGCCGGAATGTCCCACGCCGCGCGGCGGCAGCGGATCGGGCCGCGCCGGCCGCTGCGCGAAGTCGAAGTCGCGCGCGAGGTCGCCGAGCCGCGGATCCTGCTCGCGCACGTCGGGCCGCGGATCGGGCCGGCCGTCGGTGCGCGGGTCGATCCGGGACCCGCCGAGGAAGTCGTCCTCGACGAACTTGTTGAAGGCGTCGAACGACAGCGCCTGGTGGTCGACGTACCCGCGGCGCGCCCACGGGCTGATCACCATCGCCGGCACGCGCAGCCCGTAGCCGTTGCGGTCCACGCGGGGCGGCGGGACGTGGTCGTAGAAGCCGCCCCAGTCGTCCCACGCGAGGAAGATCGCCGTCGAGCTCCAGTCGGGGCTCCTCATCGCGGCATCGATCACCCGCGTCACGTACGCCTGCCCGGCGTGGACGTTCGCCGGCGGATGCTCGGAGTGCGTCTCGTCCGGCACGACCCAGGCGACGTTCGGCAGCCTTCCCGCGCGCGCCGCGCGGTAGAAGCGCGAGACGTCCTGCACGTTCCCGACCTGATGGTCCTGCTTGACCGTCGTGAACGCCGGCAGCGGGTTCCAGATCTCCGGCGTGCGCGCGCTCTGCTTCGCGGGCGTGCAGTTCGCATTGCCGTCCTCGCAGTCCGGCTGCAGGCCGCCGTGGACGTAGTAGCGCCAGCTCACGCCGGCTCTGTGCAGCAGGTACGTGAGGTCGGTCCAGGCGTAGTTGGCGTCGGGCGCGAGGCGCTTGACGATCCGTGCCGGCGCGGTCGCGCTGCACGCGGCGAGCGCGCGCGGCATCGCCGGGTCGTGCAGGTCGAGGCCGAAGCCGCGCCTCGGTACGCCGTGCGTGCCGAGGCAGCGCGTCAGCCGTCTGAGGCCCGGCCGCACGCGCCGCGCTCGGGCTGCGCCAGCGCCGGCGATCTGGCTCGTGTGGAAGCCGTCCAGCTCGATGTCGTTTCTGCAGCTGGCCGGGTCGTCGCGGACCGAGCATCTGGCCGACCAGCCGGAGACGAGGAACAGGTGGGAGGGCAGGCTCCACGAGTCGACCGACTCGAACATGCGGTCCTGGAGCGTGAAGTCGTGGGCCCAGCGCCAGTAGTTGGGGATCTCGCGGGCGTCGTGGTAGCCCATCACGTCGGTGGGGGCATCAGGCGAGCAGACGCCCGTCGTCGCGCCGCAGCCGCGCCCGCCGGAGGACTCGGCCATGCGCACGAAGCCGTCCATCCGCCCGCCGTCGGCGTCCTGCTTCGCGGGGCCGGCGTCGTGCGGGCCGCCGCCGTTGACGAGCGAGGGGTCGTGGTAGGGGCGCTGGCACCTGCCCGCGCGCGGGTCGGGCACGCAGACCATGAAGTGGCCGTCGTGACGCGGGATCCCGTCGGCGCCCGGGAACGTGCCGAAGTAGGAGTCGAACGAGCGGTTCTCCTGCATCACCACGATCACGTGTCTGATCGTGTGGATGCCGCGCGGGCGCGAGCGGCGGGTCGTGCGCGTGCCGAGCCCGGCGTGGCCGGCGCTCGCGACGTCGTGGTGCGTGCGCCCGGTGCCGCAGCCCGCGAGCGCTACGGCCGCCGCGAGCACGAGGCACGCGGCGGGCCGAAGCGATCGAGGAAATGCGTACACACGATGATCGTGCGCCCGCTCCCTAAGGCCGAGCTTTACGCGTTTCGCGTTTCGCGCTTCGGCGGCCGCGAGCGGCCGCCTGCGCGCGACGTCACACCGCGAGCATCTCGCCCGCGAGCCGGTCGACCGCGTCGCCGGTCCCGCCGAGCAGCCGCCGCGACAGCTGCGCGCGGCGGAAGAACAGCGGCGCGTCGTGCTCCCACGTCGCGCCGATCCCGCCGTGCACGGCGATCACCTCGCGCGCGGCGAAGTCGAGCGCGGCGCCGCCCGCCGCGCGCGCGCCGCTCGCGGCGGCGGCGAACTCCGACGGCTGGTCGGCGTACGCCCAGCCGGCGTAGTAGATCAGCGAGCGCGTGTTCTCCTGGCGCCGCAGCACCTCCGTCAGCGCGTGCTTGACCGCCTGGTAGGAGCCGATCGCGCGGCCGAACGTGTAGCGCTCCTTCGCGTAGGCGACCGAGCGCTCGAGGCACTCCTCGACGGACCCGAGCGACTCCGCTGCGATCAGCGCGTGCGCGAGGTACCACGCGCGCGCCAGCTCCTCCGAGCCCGCGCCGAGCACCCGCCCGCAGGCGTTCTCGAGCGTCACGTGGCCGAGCGGCCGCGTCGCGTCGTAGATGCCCGTCGCCGCCTCGACGCTCACGCCGTCGGCGCCCGGCCCGAAGGCGACCGCGAGCGGCGCGCCGCCGGCATCGACGCCCACGACCACCAGCAGGTCGGCGCCGACCGCGTCCGGCACCCACGAGACCGTGCCGTTGACGGTGGCGAGCCCGTCGTCGCCGCGCTCGACCTGCGGCGCCGCCGCGCGGCGCCGTCCGCTGCGAGGCTCGACCGTCCAGGCGGGATCGACGTCGTCGCCCGGGCGAGCCGCCACGTACGCCGCGCGCAGCTCGCCGCTCGCGAGCTTCGCGAGCGTCTCGTCGTCGAGCCCGCCGGTGCCCGCCAGCGCGGTCGCCGGCAGGTGCCCGAGCAGCGGCACGCTCGCGAGCACGCGGCCGGCCTCCGCCAGCACGAGCATCGCGTCGATCGCGCCGAGCCCGGCGCCGCCGTGCTGCTCGTCGATCAGGAGGCCGGTCCAGCCGGCCGTGCGCGCGGTCGGCCACAGGTCCGGCAGCTCGCCGCCCTCCAGCGCGTCGCGCGCGGCCTCGACCGTTCTCACGCGGCCGAACGCATCGCGCGCGGCCTCGCGCAGCAGGACCTGCTCGTCTGAGAGGTCGAAGTTCACGACGCCACCTCCTGGCGCTCCTTGGCGCGCAGCTCGCTGAACGGGATGCCCTTGTCGAGCCGCGGCTCCGGCGGCAGCCCGAGCACGCGCTCGCCGACGGTGTTGCGCAGGATCTCCTCGGTGCCGCCGGCGGACTTCAGGCCCGGCAGGAACGAGATCAGGTACGACCACTCGCTTTCGGGATCCAACGCCTCCGGCCCGAGCACGTCGGCGATCAGGTCGCCGGCGGCGATCGCGCCGTTGACGGCGGTGATCTTCCCCATGCCCGCCTCCGGGCCGGGGATCTGGCCGCGCGAGATGGCGGTCAGCAGCCGGTAGCCGGTGAAGCGCAGCGCCAGCAGCTCGGTGGCCAGCTCGCCGAAGCGCGCGCGCACCTCCGGGTCCTTCGCGGCCGCCGGGTCGCTCGCGATCGCGGCCGCGAAGCGGTCGGCGCGGTAGCCCATGCCCTCGGAGCCGGCGCCGATCGTCAGGCGCTCGAACATCAGCGTCGTCAAAGCGACGCCCCAGCCGCCGTTGACCGCGCCCACTTCGGAGCCCGGGTCCAGCTTCACGTCGTCGAAGAAGACCTCGTTGAACTCCGGCTCGCCGGAGATCTGGCGCAGCGGGCGGATCGTCACGCCCTCGGCGTCCATCGGCACGACGAACATCGTGAGGCCCTTGTGCTTGTGCGCCTCGGGGTCGGTGCGCGCGAGCAGCAGGCCGTAGGCGGCGAACTGCGCGTTCGTGGTCCAGACCTTCTGGCCGGAGAGGCGCCAGGAGCCGTCGTCCTCCTTGCGCGCGCGGGCCTGGATGCCCGCGAGGTCGGAGCCGGCGGCCGGCTCGGAGAACAGCTGGCACCAGACCTCGTCGCCGTGCAGCATCGGGGCGAGGTAGCGCTGCTTCTGCTCCTCGCTGCCGTGCGCGATCAGCGTCGGGCCGAGCATGCCGACGCCGATCGCGTCGAGGATCCCCGGCACGCCGGCGCGGGCGATCTCCTGGTTGATGACGACCTGGTGCAGCGGGCCCTTGCCCTGGCCGCCGTGCTCGGCGGGCCACGTGACGCCGACGAAGCCGCCCTCGGCGAGCTTGCGCTGCCAGGAGCGATGCGCCGCGACGGCCCCCTCCTCGTCGCCGCGTCCGCGCGTCGAGGGCGCGGCCGCCTTGTTCTGCTCGAGCCACGCGCGCACCTCGGTGCGATATGCGGCTTGCTCGGGCGAGTCGTTGAGGTCCACGACGCTCCTTCCTCAGACTGGTTGACTGGCCAATCGGTTTCGAGGGAGCACCATACCGCGGCCGGGGCGGACACTCAGCCGCCCCGACCGCGAATGCGTCAGCTGCGGGCTACAGCCCGCAGGTTCTCGGCAGCGGGAGGTAGTCCAGCTGCGTCGCGAGCGACGCCGGGCTCCCCACCGAGTCGACCTGGTGCGCGAGGTCGAAGTCGTTGTCGTCGACCATCGCGAGGACGGTCTTGCCGCCCTGCTTGACCAGCGACATGCCCTCGAGCTTGACGTTCACGAGCCCGTCGTCCGTGAGGGTTCTGGCGACGTCGATGCACAGCGACTTGGCGCCCGGCACGACGCCGGCCGGGTTCGCCGGCACGACGCCGCTCGTCGTCGGGACGTACTGCGTCTCGAGCGACGGCGTCGTCGCCGCGTTGTCGTACGTGCCGCCGAGCAGGTTGGTCGCTCTCGTGAAGTCGACCTTCCACACGCGCGTGACGGCGGTCGGGTCGTTCGTGACCGTGTCGTCGCGCTCCTCGATCAGCAGCTTGTCGGGCCCGGCCGGCAGCACCGACGAGATCTTGTCGGCGAGCGGCTTCTTTCTCCCCGGGTTGACCTCCAGCAGGTGGAGCCACTCGCGGTCCACGACCGGGTGCGCGGCCCACGTGACGTCGATGCGGAAGACGCGGATCGCGAGCGAGTCGCGCGTCACTCTGTCGGGGTTCTCCATCGGGCTCTGCAGCGCCGTGTAGAGGTACGTGCGCCCTCTGAACTGCTGCAGTGCGACGTCCTCGAAGCCGCGGTTGTGGCGGAATCTGTCGCCGACGATCGCGGGGAAGCCTCTGACCACGTCGATGCCGTTGCCGGAGTCGGCCTGCTCCTGCGCGACCTCGGCGGCGTACGCGTCGCCGGTCGCGCCCTGCGGGACGAGGCGCGACTCCAGCTCGCCGTTGCCCTGCGCGCGGATGATGCTCGGGCGGTACTCGTCGGCGATCCACAGCTGCGTGTTCTTGCCCCACGCGCGGCCGCCGCTGCGCGGGTCGACGACGACGCCCTCGGTGTCGATGCCGAACGGGTCGTTCGGGAGCGTTCTGCACGTCGTGGAGAACGAGGCCTCGTCCCCCGGCAGGTTCGCGAGCCCGCTCGCGAGCTGCGTGCCGACGCGCATCGGCTTGACTCTGTCGAGCGCGATCTCGCCGTCCTTCACGGTGAAGTACATGAGCCGCGGCGCGAACGCCGGCACGAAGATCTCTCTGCCGGCGACGCCGTCGCAGGTGAGGTCGTTGTTCGGCCCGCGGTCCGTCAGCGAGACGAAGCGCCTGCCGGCCGAGTCGAGCGGGAACAGCCCGCTGAAGCCGCCGAGCTTCCAGCTGCGCGCCGAGACGTCGACGCCGACGGTGACCTGCTTGTCCAGCGATGCCGAGCCGGGTACCGGGAGCGGTCCCTGGGCTGCCACGGCCAACCCGGCCGGGACGAGGACGGCGGCGGCGGCACCGAGCGCGAGCCCGATCCGTCGTGTGCGTCTGTTCCTCACGCTGACTCCTTCTTCGATCCGTGATGCGGTCCGCGCGAACCTAGGCTCGGTCGAGGGGCGAGAAGTCGCGAACGTGTCACGGAGCTGTGAAGGAGTAGTGACGCGCCGCCGGCCGATGCGGCGCTACCTTCGATGGTGGGAGGCGCCGGCGTCGTCCTGAGGGAGAGGAGAGGGCATGCCGGACCAAGGGCTGTTCGGACCGGAGAGCGTGACGTGGCGCGTGAACCGCGAGTCGGTGCTGCTGCTCGGCGGCGGCCGCGCGCTGCTGCTGCAGGTCGCGCACCCGAGCGTGGGCGCGGGCGTCGCGCAGCACTCGTCGTACCGCGAGGATCCGTGGGGCCGTCTCTCGCGGACGCTCGACGTGACCCGCCGCATCGTCTTCGGCGACACCGAGACGGCGATGCGCGCCTCGCTCCACCTGCAGGGCGTGCACGAGCACGTCCAGGGGACCGTCGAGGACGGGCGTCATGCCGGCGACGCCTACGACGCCCGCGACCACCAGCTGCTGCTGTGGGTGTGGGCGACGCTCGTCGAGAGCGCGCTGCTGATCTACACGCGCTACGTCGGGCCGCTGAAGGTCGCCGACGTCGAGACGTACTACGAGGAGCAGAAGCGCTTCCTCGCCGCCTGCGGCGCGCCCGCCGGGACGGCTCCCGAGACGTTCGCGCAGTTCATGGCGTGGTATGACGCGACGATCGAGGAGACGCTCGAGGTGACGCCCGCGGCGCGCGACGTGGCCGGCGCGATCCTGCGTCCGTCACGGCTGCCGCTGCCGCTGCGCCCGGTCTTCGACGTGCTCAACCTGGCGACCGTCGGCCTGCTGTCGCCGACGCTGCGCGACGCCTACGCGCTCGGCTGGGGGCCGCAGCGCGAGCGGCTGCTGGGCGCCTCGACGAGCGTCGTGCGGCGCCTGATGCCGCTGCTGCCGTCGCTCGTGCGCGAGCAGCCGGCCGCGCGCTCGGCCGACCGGCGGCTGCGCGAAGCGGCGTAGGCCCTGGCCGGTCAGCCGTCGAGCCGGTAGGCGACCAGCTCCAGTCTCTGCCCCGCCGCCAGCGGGATGCTGGCGGCGGCGATGAGCGTGTCGCCGGCGATCGCCACGGGCGCGTCGGTGCCGGCGCCGAGTCTCGCGCTCCAGACGATCGCGCCGCTGTCGCGCCGCAGCGCCCACACCGTCCCGTCGTACGTCGTCGTGAAGACGAGGTCGTTGACGACGGCCGCGGCTCCATACGGCGAGTGCGGCAGTCTGCGATCCCACTTCACGCGGCCGCTCGCGACGTCGATCGCGACCAGCTCGCCTCTGCCTTCGATCGGGTCGCCCTGCGCCGGGACCTTGTACGCCATCTCCGTGTATATGCCGGGGAAGTCGTTGACCGGCACGTAGACGGTTCTGCCGTCCGACGCCATCTGCGTCTCGACGCCGCCCCAGCCGCCGGGCAGCAGCTTCGCGCCGACTCTGAGCTTCGAGAACTGCCCGCGCATCGCGAGCAGGTTGTCGTCGTCGTGCCCGTTGTGGAGGCCGACGGAGCGCTTCCACAGCATGCGGCCGTCTTCGGCGTCGAACGCGTAGACGAAGCCCATCTTGCCGGCGCTCAGCGCGACCCGCCGGCCGCCGACGGTCGCGAGGATCGGCGGGCACTCGAGGTCCCAGTCGTAGATGTCGTGCGGCAGCACCTGGTTGCCCCACAGGAATCTGCCGGTGCGCTCGTCGAGCTTGACGATCGCGTTGTTCCATCTGTTCGGCCCCGGCCGGCTCGAGCCCCACGGCGCTTCCGCCACGCCGGGAAACGGGACCGGGTTCGCGATCGCGATGTAGAGCCCGCCGCGCCCGTCGAACGCGGGCGGGTGCCACAGGCCGCCGCCGCCGTTGACGACCGGGTCGCCCCACAGGTCGCGCGGGACCTGTTCCCACTTCCACAGTCTTCTGCCGGTCGCGGCGTCGAGCGCCCACAGCGTGCTTATCGCGCCGCCCTTGCCGGGGACCGTCGAGACGAGCACGCGGCCGTCGTGGACGCCCGGCGCCATCACGACCAGTTCGCTTTCGTTCTGCTGCAGGCTCGTCTCCCACAGCTGTCTTCCGCTGGCCGCGTCGAGCGCGATCGCCGCTCTCGGCAGCACCGCGTACACGCGGCCGTCGGCGACGTTGACGCCGTTCGGGCCTATGTCGCTCTGGTCGTAGTCGTGCGTCCAGCGGACTCTGCCGCTCGCCGCGTCTATCGCGTAGACGTTCGACTGCAGGTCCTGCGTGTACGCGACGCCGTCGACGACCATCGGCGTCGCGGCATAGAGGGCTCTCAGCGGCACCTTCCAGGCGACTCTGAGCCGCGCGACGGAGGCCGCGTCGATCGGCCCGCCGACGTGGCGCGTGTTCGCGAGGTCGGCGCCCGGGGCGCTCCAGTCGCGCAGCGCGGCGCCCTCGTCATGGCGCTCGCCGCAGCCGGCGGCCGCGCCCAGCGCCGCCGCGGCGGCCAACAGGCCGAGCAGCCTCTTCGACATCCCCAATCCCCCTGCGACGACGGTCGCTGCGACCGTACCAGAAGCCGGAGCGACGCCGGCGCTACTCGTCGGGCCCCTGCGCGAGCGCGCCGAGGATGCCCACGCCGAACAGCACGAGCACGCCGAGCGAGACGATCGTGAGGAAGCTGACGCCGTTCTCGACCGCGTCGTAGAGCGTCAGGAAGGCGAAGAACGCGGTGAAGGCGAGCGCGACCGCCATCACGATGCGGCGCGTGGTCACCGAGCCGCTCCCGCCAGCTGCGCCGAGCGCGGCGGCGGCTGCCGCTTGCGGCGCTGCGCGACCGCGCCGATCGCCGCGAGGCCGAACGCGAACGCGGCGGCCTGCGCGGCGAATCCGCTCCAGCCGCCGAGCAGCGGCTGCAGCGCGAGCCACGCGAGCAGCAGGATCCACGTCGGGACCTCGAGCAGCCGGAAGTGGAACGGCACGAGCAGCATCGTCACCACGCGCGCACGCCGGTACAGGCGCACGTGGCCGGCGATCGTCGCGGCGACGACGCCGGCGGCCCCCGCCGTCCAGGCAGCCGTGTCCGGGTCGAGCGCGCGCTGCACCCCGATCGCGACCGCGGCGCCGAGCGCGCAGAAGGCGAGGAAGCGCGGCCGCGACGTCGAGTCCTCGACGCTCGGGCCGAACAGCCACAGGAACAGCGCGTCGACCAGCAGCTCGAGCAGCTCGCCGTGGTGGCGCAGCACGGCGGCGAGCAGGCCGGCCGCGATCAGCAGCAGCGTGACGAGCGGCAGGCGCTCCGTCGGGAGGTTGTCCTTCACGGGAAGCACGGGGGAGGGCCCGCAGCTTTGCAGGCCGCGGGCGGCCGCGCGGTCAGTCCAGGTACGCGACGACGTCGTCCGCGGGCGCGCGCTCGGGCGGCGCCTTCTCCTGGCGCAGCGGGCCGAGGTGCACGAGCGCGATCGCGCGCTCGTTCGCCGGCAGGCCGAGCGCGGCCCGTCCTGCGTCGCTGCGCAGCACCGCCGGCGTGCGCCAGTAGGCGGCGAGCCCGCGCGCGTGCGCGCCCAGCAGCAGCGCGTAGACGGCGCAGCCGGCGGCGAGCAGGTCCTCCTCGTCGGCGACCGGATCCTCGCCGCCCTGGACGGCGCTGACGCAGACGAGCGTCGGCGCGCGGTCGAGCTTCGCCGCAGCCTCGGGGCCGGCCGCCTGCTTCAGCGCGGCGAGCGCCTGCGGGCCGAGCACGCGGAAGCGCCACGGGTTCGTGAGGCGGTGGTTCGGCGCCCAGGTCGCGAGCTCCAGCAGCTGGTCGAGCGTCGCGCGGTCGAGCGGCTCGGGGCCGTAGGCCTTGTGCGTGCGGCGCGTGCGGATCGCCGTCTCGACGTCCAGCGCCATCGCGCTACGCCGCGAGCGGCCCGACGCCCGGGCGGTCCTGCGGCACGTGCTGGTCGGCGTGATACGAGCTGCGCACGAGTGGCCCGGCGGCGATGTGGTCGAAGCCGAGCGCGTACGCGGCCTCCTCGAGCGCCTTGAACTCGTCCGGGTGCCAGTAGCGGACGATCGGCAGGTGACGCTCGGTCGGGCGCAGGTACTGCCCGACGGTGAGGACCTGCACGTGGTGCTCGCGCAGGATGCCGAAGGTCTCGACCATCTCCTCGTGCGTCTCGCCGAGGCCGACCATCAGGCCGGACTTCGTGACGACCTCGTCGCCGCCCATCTCCTTGGCGTTGCGCAGCACGCGTGCGGAGCGCAGGAACTCCGAGCCGCGCCGCGCGACCGGGTACAGCCGCGGCACGACCTCGCAGTTGTGGTTGAAGACGTCGGGCCGCTCCGCAATGACCTTTGCCAACGGCATCTCCTGGCCGCGGAAGTCGGGCGTCAGCACCTCGACCTTGCAGTCCGGCGCCTGCATGCGGATCGAGCGGATCACGCCGACGAAGGCGGAGGCGCCGTAGTCGGGCAGGTCGTCGCGGTCGACGCTCGTGATGACCGCGTGGCGCAGCCCCATCTTCGCGACCGAGCGCGCGACGCGCGCGGGCTCGAGCGGGTCGTTCCACGTCGGCTTGCCGGTCTGCACGTTGCAGAAGCCGCAGCGGCGCGTGCAGGTGTCGCCGAGGATCATGAACGTCGCGGTGCCGCGCTCCCAGCACTCGCCGACGTTCGGGCAGGCGGCCTCCTGGCACACGGTGTGCAGGTTCTCCGCCTTGATCATTCTCGTCAGGTCGCGGTAGCGCGGTCCCCCGGGTGCGGGGACCTTGAACCACGGGGGCTTGCGCTCGCGGAACGGGCGGACGTCGGAGCCGAGCACCTTCAGGACGTCCATGCCGCCCGGATTCGCGCGCGAGCGGGTGACGTGTCTGCGTTCGTCGGTCGCGCTCATGCCCTTTGAAAGGTAGCGAGCGCGTCGCGATCGGGGTTTCCCACCATTCCCACTACTCCCACTATCCCGGCGTGTTCAGTGGAGATGCTGTATAAGTTCTAATCCCCCAATACCCGACTGCCTTGGAGGAGTTTTGAGTTCCAACGTACGCAAGACCTTCGCCGCACTGGTCGCGCTCGTCGCGCTTGCGGCCCTGGCCGGATGCGGCGGCTCCTCCGATGACAGCTCCGGCTCGGATGTGAGCGGCGGCGGCGACGCCAAGACGTCGCTCTCGCTCGTCGCCTACTCGACCCCCGAGGTCGTCTACGACGAGATCATCCCGGACTTCCAGAAGACGGCCGACGGCAGAGACGTCGGCTTCAAGACCTCCTTCGGCGCCTCCGGGGACCAGAGCCGCGCCGTCGAGGCGGGCCTCAGAGCCGACGTCGTCAGCTTCTCGACCGAGCCCGACATGACGCGGCTCGTCGACTCCGGCCAGGTCGCCGCCGACTGGAACCAGACGCCGAACAGAGGCCTCGTGACGACCTCGGTCGTCGCCTTCGTCGTGCGCAGAGGCAACCCGAAGCACATCAGAACGTGGGACGACCTCCTCAGACCGGGCATCAAGGTCCTCACGCCGAACCCGTTCTCCTCGGGCGCCGCGAAGTGGAACCTGCTGGCCGCCTATGGCCAGGCCTCGGACGGCGGCAAGAACGAGCAGGCCGGCCTCGACTACGTCAGAACGCTGATCACCGAGCACGTGCCCGTGCAGGACAAGTCGGGCCGCGAGGCGCTGTCGGACTTCACCGGCGGCAACGGCGACGTCCTCCTCTCCTACGAGTACGAGGCGACGACCGCGCAGAAGAAGGGCGAGGACGTCGACTACGTGCTGCCGGACGACACGATCAAGATCAACATCGACATCGCGAAGACGAGAGACGCGCCCGCCGCGGCGCAGACGTTCCTCGACTACGTGCTGTCGAGACCGGCCCAGCAGCGCTTCGTCGACTGGGGCTACCGCCCGGTCAACGCCGACGTGCTCGCGGCCGCGAAGGCGAGAGGGCTGTTCCCGGAGCCGCCCGGCCTCTTCACGATCGACGACCTCGGCGGCTGGGACAGAGTCAACGACGAGTTCTTCGACGTCGACAACGGGTCGATCGCGAAGATCGAGGAGGACGCGGGGGTGTCGACCGCCAAGTGAGCGCGACCTCGGTCAGCTCCCCGCCGCCGCGCGCGGCGGCCTCGACGATCCGTCCGGCCTGGCGCTCCTCCGGAGCGCTGGGCCTCGGCGTCGCCACCCTGTGGCTGAGCATCATCGTGCTGCTGCCGCTGTCCGCCGTCGTCGTGCATTCGCTCGACGGCGGCGTCGGCGCGTTCTGGGACGCGATCTCCAGCAGGCAGGCGGTCGCGGCGCTCAGATTCACGGTGCTGGTCTCGCTCGCGACGGCGGCGATCAACGTCGTCGGCGGGACGCTGATCGCGTGGGTGCTGGTGCGCGACCAGTTCCGCGGCAAGCGCATCGTGAACGCGCTGATCGACCTGCCGTTCGCGCTGCCGACGATCGTCGCCGGCCTCACGCTGCTGACGCTCTACGGGCCGAGAAGCCCGTTCGGGATCGACCTCGCGTACACGCAGGCGGCCGTGCTGCTCGCGCTGCTGTTCGTGACCTTGCCGTTCGTGATCCGCTCGGTGCAGCCGGTGTTGATCGAGCTCGACAAGGAGATGGAGGAGGCCGCGCTGTCGCTCGGCGCGCGCAACGCGACGATCTTCCGCCGCATCGTGCTGCCGAACCTCGTGCCGGCGATCCTCTCCGGCGCCGCGCTGGCGTTCGCCCGCGCGGTCGGCGAGTTCGGCTCGATCGTGCTGATCTCGGGCAACATCCCGTTCGACACGCAGGTCAGCTCGGTCTACGTCTTCAAGCTGATCGAGAGCGACGCGCCGACGAGCGCGGCGGCCGTCTCGACGGTGCTGCTGATCGTCTCGCTCGTCGTGCTGGTCGGCATCCGCGGCCTCGGCCGCTGGGGGGCGCGCCATGACCGTTGACCGTCGCTGGCGGATCGGCATGCGCGTGGTCGGGCTCGGCTACCTGGCGCTGCTGCTGCTCGTGCCCGTCGGGCTGATCTTCTACCGCACGTTCGAGCACGGCGTGGGGGCGGTGTGGGAGTCGATCACGACGCCCGCGGCGATCCACGCCTTCCAGCTGACGCTCGAGGTGACGGCGATCGCCGTGCCGCTCAACACGGTCTTCGGGATCGTGATGGCGATGGCGCTCGCGCGCGGGCGCTTCCCCGGCAAGGGCGTCGTGAACGCGCTGATCGACCTGCCGTTCGCCGTCTCCCCGATCGTGATCGGGCTCTCGCTGGTGCTCGTCTACGGCGTCAACGGCTGGTTCGGCGGCGCGCTCGCCGACGCCGGCGTGCAGGTGATCTTCTCGCTGCCGGGGATCGTGCTGGCGACGATCTTCGTCTCGCTGCCGTTCGTCGTGCGCGAGGTGACGCCGGTGCTGAGAGAGATCGGCAACGACCAGGAGCAGGCGGCCGCGACGCTGGGCGCCGGGTCCTGGACGACCTTCCGCCGCATCACGCTGCCGGCGATCCGCTGGGGCGTCGCCTACGGCGTCGTGCTGAGCGTCGCGCGCTGCATCGGCGAGTTCGGGGCGGTCTCGGTCGTCTCCGGCAAGATCAGCGGTGAGACCGAGACGCTCACGCTGCTGGTCGAGAAGCGCTTCTCGAACTTCGACATCGCGGGCGCCTACGCGGCCTCGGCGCTGCTGGCGCTGATCGCGCTCGTGACGCTGCTCGCGATGACCATGATCAAGCCACGACGCGAGGAGGGGGACGCATGATCTCCGTCACGGGAGTCACCAAGAGATTCGGCGATTACACGGCCCTCGACGACGTCTCGATCGAGGTGCCGGACGGCTCATTGACGGCGCTGCTCGGACCGAGCGGCTCCGGCAAGTCGACGCTGCTGCGGATCATCGGCGGGCTCGAGTCGCCCGACGTCGGCCGCGTCGTGATCCACGGCGAGGACCAGACCGCCGTGCCGCCGCAGCGGCGCGGGATCGGCTTCGTCTTCCAGCACTACGCCGCCTTCAAGCACATGACCGTGCGCGACAACGTCGCCTTCGGGCTGACGGTGCGCAGGCAGCCGAAGGCGGAGGTCACCGCGAAGGTCGACGAGCTGCTGGAGATCGTCGGCCTGGCCGGCTACCAGAAGCGCTACCCGTCGCAGCTGTCGGGCGGCCAGCGCCAGCGGATGGCGCTGGCGCGCGCGCTCGCGGTCGAGCCGAAGGTGCTGCTGCTCGACGAGCCGTTCGGCGCCCTCGACGCGAAGGTCCGCGCCGACCTGCGCGAGTGGCTGCGCAAGCTGCACGAGGAGGTCCACGTGACCACGCTGCTCGTCACCCACGACCAGGAAGAGGCGATGTCGATCGCCGACCAGATCGTCGTGATGGACAACTCGCGGATCGAGCAGGTGGGCACGCCGCTCGAGCTCTACGACCGGCCCTCGACGTCGTTCGTCATGCGCTTCCTCGGTCCCGTGACGCGGCTCGGCGAGGCGCTCGTGCGCCCGCACGACATCGCGCTCTCGCACGATGCGCGGCCCGGCTCGTTCGAGGCCCAGGTCGCGCGCGTCGTGCACCTCGGCTTCGAGGTGCGCGCGGAGCTGGTGCTCGGCGACGGCGAGGAGATCGCCGTGCAGCTGACGCGCAACGAGGCCGACGAGCTGGAGCTCGCGGTCGGCGACATCGTGCACGTGCGCCCGACGGTGCTGCCGCGGGCGCTCGCCGCGGAGCCGGAGCCGGAGGCGCTCAGCGCGTGAGCGCCCGGGAGGCGCTCAGCGCGTCTCCCACGCGTGCGGCTCTCTCGTGAGCGCCTCGACCGCGGCCGGCAGTCTGCCGGTCGCGAGGTCGGCGAGCGTGACGTGCTCGGCGACCTGGCGCAGCGCCGCTCGCACCGCGATCCAGACTCTCAGCAGCGGCTCGGCCGAGCCGGCGTACTCGACGTCCTCCGGTCTGCCGCCGCGCACGGAGGCCATCGGCCCCTCGACGACGCGGATGATGTCGGCGAGCGTGACCTCGTCGGCCGG
Organism: uncultured Actinomycetes bacterium; assembly: GCA_963812435.1. Classification (GTDB taxonomy): domain Bacteria; phylum Actinomycetota; class Thermoleophilia; order Solirubrobacterales; family Solirubrobacteraceae; genus Conexibacter. The sequence goes on along the minus strand of CAWEUZ010000002.1, from coordinate 168,044 downwards.
CCGGGCGAGCCGGTAGCCGCCCTCGGCGCCGCGCTGGCTGCGCACGAGGCCGCCCTGGCGCAGGTCCCCGAGGATGTTCTCGAGGAACTTCGGGGGGATGTCCTGCGCGCGTGCGATCGCGTCCGCCTTCGTCAGGTGGTCGTCGCCGGCGGCGGCCAGCTCGATCGCCGCGCGCACGGCGTAGTCGACTTTCGCTGAGATGCGCATGGCCGTGCATCATGACCGGCCGGCCACTCGGATGCCGGTCGAGGTGCGAAGGTTGACGTCAGTCAACCTTCTGGAGGCATCATGGCTGAAGGCTCTGCAGGGGCCGGAGAAGGGCGCGCGACGCTGTTCGACGACGTCGCCTACTGGCTGACGATCGCGTCGGTCTACTTCCTCGTCGGGGTGCTGTTCTTCTACTCCGGCAAGGAGAAGCTGTTCGACGGCGACGCGAAGGCGCCGCCCGGGATCGCGAGACAGTTCTCGGGCACGTTCGTCGCGACGTTCCCCGGCGTCGACGCGCTGTGGGCGATCCTCTCGGTGCTCGAGTTCGGCATCTTCGTGATCCTCGTCGTGAGCCTCGTGACCGGCGAGTTCCTGCCGCACCGCCGCAAGCGCGTGCTGCTCGTGGGGCTGTCGCTCGCGCTGTTCACGTTCGCGTGCCTGTCGTTCGGGCAGACCTCGACCGGCAACAACGAGGGCGGCGCGTCGCTCTACACGTACTTCGGCGTGACGGCGGTGATCTTCCTGCTGGTGATGCTGCTGCCGCCCAACCGGCCGCGCGCGTGGCTCAGCGGGCTGGGCGGCGGCTGATCAGGGCGTCCGCCTGAGGATCAGCCCGCGGTCGTCCCACGATGAGACGCCGACGCCCCACGCGGTTCCGTCGGGCGACAGCGCGACGCCGAAGACGTTGCCGGTGGGGGCCGGGTTCGTCGGCTCCACCGCGAGCCCGGTCCCGCTCGCACCCATCAGGTTCGGGTGGGGAGCGGAGTCGCTTCTCTGCGTGAAGGTGCCGACGGCGACCGCCGCCCCGCCCCGCTCCGCCGCGACCGCGTAGAGCGCGGCGCCGCTGCCCTGGGCGGGCGCCGGCACGGCGTGGACGCTGCCGTAGCGGCCGCGGAACGCGAGCGGCCGCGATCTGACGCCGCCGTCGTCGGCCCAGCCGACCGCCCACAGGTCGCCGTCGGGCGCCTGCGAGACGCCGTTCAGCTGGCCGCGCGGGCCGTATCTGGCGAGTGTGTCCGGCGTCAGCAGTGGGACCCATCTCGTGCCGTCGAAGCGTGCGAGGAAGCCGCGCTCGCCGCGGTCGGTCGTCGAGCAGTAGCCGGTCGCCCAGGTCGCCGCGAGCTTGCGCGACGCGATGTCGGTCAGCTCGGCGCGCGTCATCTGCCCGTTGGCCGAGGTCGCACAGCCGGGGATCGCCGGGAACGGCACCTCTTGCCAGCCGGAGCCCGCGCGCAGCCACAGGTTCGGGATCGCGTAGCCGGTGTCGGTGTTGCGGCCCTCGCCGCCGATCCAGACGGTGCCGTCGGGGGAGGCGGCGACGGCGGTCAGCGCGCCGCCGAAGCCGGCGGGGCCGTCGACGAACGTCCATCTCCCGCCCACCAGCGAGTACACGAGCGGTCGCGTCGGCGGGCTGCCGAACGGCGCGGCGTAGCTGCCGACCGCCCACGCGCGCCACACGCCGGCCGCGGAGACGTCGAACAGCATGTCGCGTGCAGGCGCGCTCTCGTGGTCCTGCGTCGGGACCTGCGTCCATCTGGTTCCGTCCCAGCGCTCGATCAGCGAGCGAAACTCGAGTGCGCCGCCGATCGTGCCGTAGCTGTAGCCGGCGGCCCACACCCCCTGCTCGCCGAACGCGGCGGCGGATCGGTAGACGAAGGCGCGGCCGGACGTGGAGGGAGCTTCGACGCGATCCCAGCTGGCGGCACCTGCCGGCACAGCGGTCGCGAGCAGCAGGGCGAGCGAGACGAGGAGTGAGCGCATGTGGCGCATCCTCACTGAGCCGGCGGCGTGACGCAACCCCAGTGGGGAACGCTCGGTAACAAGCCGGCACCCCAGCCGCTACCGCCGGGGAGCGGACTCCGCGAGCGGCAATGCCACGCCGAGCACGTCGGCGTTGCTCTCGACGGGCGTGCGGTCGAACGCCTCGGCGAGGCGTGCGACGAGGCGGTCGGCGAGTTGGGCGACGGCGGGCGACGGCTCGCGGGCGAGGGCGAGGGGCTCCGACGCGGACGGGCGCGTGAGTGCCGTCTCGCCGCGCTCGTCGGCGAGCGACGTCATCTCCACCCCGTGCAGCCCGCATGCGACGGCCCACTCGAACGGGCGCATGTCGTTTTCGACGTTGATCGCGAAGCCATGCGTGGTGACGTGGTGGGCGACGTGCACGCCGATCGAGGCGATCTTGCGCTCGCCGACCCACACGCCGGTGTACTCGATGCCGTCCTCGGGCCGGTTGCGGGCGATGAGCCCCTCGTCGCCGAGTGCGGCGATCAAGGCCTGCTCCATCGTCCGCAGGTACGCGACCACGTCGTCGACGCGCACGATCGGATAGCCGACGAGCTGGCCGGGGCCGTGGTAGGTCAACTGGCCGCCGCGCCGCACCGGCACGACGTCGATCCCCTGCGCGGCGTACCACTCGGGCGCGAACGGGAGATCGCTCGGTCTGGAGCGGCGGCCCTGCGTGTAGACGGGCGGGTGCTCGACGAGCAGCAGGACGTCCGGCAGCTCGTCGCGCTGCCGCCGCTCGCGGACGACCTCCTGCAGCTCCAGCGCGGCGCGGTACTCGATGACGCCGAGACGGACGACGAGCAGCTCAGGCGCGCTCATCCCAGCTCTCCAGCCGCCGCCGCAGCGCGCCCAGGAACTGCGCGGCCTGCGCGCCGTCGAGCGCGCGGTGATCCCACGAGAGGCCGAGAATCGTCTGCGGGCGGATCGCGATCACATCGTCACCATGGTCGTCGGAGACAACGATAGGGCGCTTGACGATCGCCTCCAGGTCGAGGATCGCGACCTGCGGCTGGTTGATGACCGGCGTCGCCATCAGCGAGCCGAACTGACCGGGGTTCGTGATCGTGAACGTGCCGCCCGTGACCTCGTCGGGCGCGAGCTGCCGCTTGCGCGCGCGGCGTGCGAGGTCGCGGATCGCGAGCCCGAGCTGTCCGACGGTCAGCGTGTGCGCGTCTCTGATGACCGGCACGATCAGCCCGTCCTGGCCGAGGCTGACCGCGATCCCGAGGTGGACCGCGTCGTGCCGCGTGTAGCGCTCGCCCTCGAGCGTCGCGTTGAGCGCGGGATGCTCCCGCAGCGCTTCGATCGCGCAGCGGGCGACGATCGGAAGCGCCGTGACGCCGACGAGCGAGCTGGCGCTCGCCTCCCGCCGCGCCGCCTCGACGCGCGACATGTCGGCTTCCATCCACGTCGTGCAGGTGGCAGCGGTCTCCAGCGAGCGCTTCATGTGCGCCCCGATCGCTCTGCGCATGTGGGAGAGCTGGCCTGCGGGCTCCGGCTCCTCGGGTCGGTACGGGCTCTCGATGTGCAGCGGGCGCTCCGCAGCCGCCAGCACGTCCTGCTTGCGCACGCGGCCGTAGCGGCCGGTGCCTTCGATCGTGCTCAGGTCCACGCCGTGCTCTGTCGCGATGCGCTGGACCACGGGTGAGTGCCAGGCGCTGCTGCGGGCGGGTCCTGTCGATGGGTGAAGTGTTTTTGCGGGCGGGGCCGCAAAAACAGCTTCACCCACGCCACCCGCCCGATCGGCGTTCGGCGTCTCGGCGCCGGTGGCGATGCGTGCGAGCACGGTGCCGACCTCCACCGTCGCGCCCTCGTTGATGAGGATCTCTTGGAGCGTTCCGGTGGCCGGTGACGGAATGTCTGTGACGATCTTGTCGGTGTCGATCTCGCAGAGGCTCTCGTCGGCCTCGACGTGGTCGCCGACCTGCTTGGACCAGGAGATCACCGTGCCCTCGACGACGGAAACCCCGAGCTGGGGCATCGTGACGTCAGTATGCGAGGAGGTCTCGGCAGGCATCGCGGATGCGGTCGACGCTCGGCAGGACGGCTTGCTCGAGCGGGGGGCTGAAGGGGATCGGGACGTCGGGGGTGGCGACGCGGCGGACGGGGCCGTCGAGGTGCTCGAACGCCTTGTCGGCGATCAGCGCGGCGACCTGGGCGCCGGCGGCGCAGGTCTCGTTGGCCTCGTCGACGATCACGACCTTGGAGGTCTTGGCGACGGAGGCGAGGATCGCGTCGGCGTCGAGCGGGACGAGGCTGCGGAGGTCGAGCACCTCGACGGATGCGCCGTCCAGATCTTGTGTCGCCTCCAGCGCGGCGTGCACCATCGCGCCGTAGGCGATCACCGTCAGGTCCTCGCCCTCACGCGCGACGCGAGCGGTCATCGGTGTCTCGTACGTGCCTTCGGGGACCTCGCCCTTCGCCCGGCGGTAGAGGTGCTTGTGCTCCAGGAAGATCACCGGGTTGGGGTCGCGGATCGCGGCGGTGAGGAGGCCCTTCGCGTCCTCCGGCGTCGACGGTGCGAGCACCTTGATGCCGGGTGCGTGCATGAACCACGCCTCGGGGTTCTGGGAGTGGAACGGGCCGCCGGAGAAGCCTCCGCCCGACGGCAGCCGCACGACGATCGGGACCGCGAGGCCGGAGCGGTAGTGCGTCTTGCCGGCGACGTTGACGAGTTGGTCGAAGCCGCACGAGACGAAGTCGGCGAACTGCATCTCGCACACCGGGCGCATGCCGACGACCGCCGCGCCGACTGCGGTCCCGACGATCGCCGACTCCGCCAGCGGCGTGTCCATCACGCGCTCCTCGCCGAACTCCTCGACGAAGCCGTCGGTGACCTTGAAGGCACCGCCGAATGCGCCGACGTCCTCGCCCATCACGAGCACCCGCTCGTCCGCCCGCAGCTCCTCGCGCAGCGCGTCGGAGATCGCTTCGAGGTAGGTCATCGCCGGCATCAGGCGAATCCGCTCCACGGTGCGCGCCCGTCGCCGAGCGGCTGCGCCTCTGCGGTCGCGAACACGCGGTCGGTGGCGCTTGCCGGGTCCGGCATCGGCGCGGTGAGCGCCTCTGCGGCGGCGGCGTCGACCTCCGTCTCGATCGCCGCACGGAGCGCCGCGACGTCCTCGCCCAGGGCGGCGACGCGCCGCTCCTGCCGCTCGATCGGATCGCGCTGCGCCCACGCCGCGACCTGCTCCGGCGGGACGTAGCGCATGTCGTCGTGCGCGGCGTGGCCGTGCATGCGCATCGTCACGGCCTCGATCAGCGTCGGCCCCTCGCCGGCGAGTGCGCGCTCGCGTGCGACCCGCGTCGCCTCGAAGACGGCCTCGACGTCGTTGCCGTCGACCGTCACGCCGGGGAAGCCATACACGCGCGCGCGCTCGACGGGGTCGACCGCGAACTGCTTCTCCAGCGGCGTCGAGTACGCGTACTGGTTGTTCTCCAGCACGAACACGACCGGCAGCCGCTGCACGCCGGCCCAGTTCATCGCCTCGTGGAAGTCGCCGCGCGAGGTCGAGCCGTCGCCGAAGAACGTGAGCGCGACGCGCGGCTCGCGGCGCAGCTTGAACGCCACCGCCATCCCGGTCGCGACGCACATCATGTCGGGCAGCATCGAGACCATCGGAACGCAGCCGAGCGCCGGGTCGCCGAAGTGGACGTTGCCGTCGCGTCCGCCCGTCACGCCGCTCGCGCGGCCCATGTACTGGGCGAGGATGCGCGGCGGCGCGACGCCGCGCACGAGGTGTGCGCCGAGGTCGCGGTGGAGGATGCAGAGGCGATCCTGCGCGGCCATCGCGAACGCCGCGCCGACGGAGACGGCCTCCTGGCCGAAGCCGTCGTAGAAGGAGCCGGGCACCCTGCCCTGGCGGTAGAGCGTGAGCGCGCGCGCCTCGATCGCGCGCATCAGCAGCATCGTTCGCAGCAGCTCGACGCGGTCCGCCGGCGTGAGTTGGGACGAGGGCGACTGGGCCGGTGTGCCGGTCGAATCGTCCGCTGCTGCGGAGCCGGCGGTCTGCGTCGCCATCAACGTCGAGGGTACCCGCCGTTCGTCCCCCCGAACGGGTGAGTGAGGATGCGCGCATCCGGCCGCGCTAGCGTGCCGGTCATGAACCTTCTCGCGCTCGCGACCCTGCTCGCCGCGGCCGGTGGCGGCTCGTCTGGCTTCGGCGGTGGAGGCGGCGGTGGAGGCGGCGGCTTCAGCGGAGGTGGCGGCGCCGGCGGCTCCGGCGGCAGCGGCGTGTTCTTCTTCCTCCTGATGGGCGTGATCGTGCTCGTCGTCGTGCTGGGGAGCGCGCTGCAGACGCGCCGCGTCCGCAAGCGGCGCGCCGCCCGGCGCCGGCAGGTCGAGCTGGCAGGGGCGGAGGCGGCGGAGGACGATCCGCTGTTCGCGCCCGAGATGGTCGTGCAGGGCGCGCAGCGGATGTTCCGCATGGCGCAGGAGGCGTGGGACGCGTGCGACGAGGAGCGGTTGAAGCAGCTGCTGAGCCCGGACCTGCTGGTCGAGTGGCGGCGGCGGCTCGACGACTTCGCCGACAGAGGCTGGCGCAACCGCGTCGAGGTGCTGGCCGTCGAGACGGTCGAGTACCTCGGGCTCGTGAATCGCGAGGGCGAGGCCGACGACCGCGTCACCTGCCGCATCACGGCCCACCTGCGCGACTACGTCGAGACCGACACGGGCGCTCGTATCACGCGCGCCGGCGCGACGAGCGACGTCGTCGTGCTCACCGAGTACTGGACCTTCGGCCGTCGCGACGGCGGCTGGATCGTCGCCTCGATCGAGTCCGACGTCGAGGGCGCGCACGTGATGGACCAGGAGATCGTCGCGACGCCGTGGGCCGACGAGCAGCGCCTGAGCGACGCGTCCGTCGTGGAGGTCGCCGTCGCCGACAAGCTGCCGGAGGGCGTCGCGACCGCCGAGGTCGCGGACCTCGACTACGCCGGCGACGCGCGCGCCGCCGCGCTCGACCTGTCGCTCGCCGACGGCCGCTGGGCGCCCGACGTGCTGGAGGCGTCGGTGCGCCGCGCCGTCGCCGCCTGGGCGGAGGCGGTCGACGGGGCCGACCGCGACCTGCTCGACGTCGCCACGCCGGCGGCGGCGACGGAGCTGCTGCACCCCGGCGACCCGTCGCAGAAGACGCGGCTCGTGATCCGCGGTCCGCGCGTGCGGCGCCTGCGGATCGCCGCGCTCGACCCGGCCGTGGAGCCGCCGACGATCGGCGTCGAGGTCGAGGTGCGCGGCCGCCGCTACGTCGAGGATCGCGACGACGCCTCCGTGCTGTCGGGCTCGAAGCTGCGCGAGACGACCAGCGTCGAGCACTGGACGCTTGCGCTGTCGGGCCCCGACGACCGCCCGTGGCAGGTCGCCGACGTGCGCGCCTGAAGGCGTTCCGTACCCTCGCTCCATGGAGCGCGTATGGGCGAACCGGATGCGCTGGCGCCTGCGCGGCGCCTGGCTGGCGCCGCTGCTGGCGCTGCTGGTCGTGCTCGATGCGCTGCTGATCCACTACCGCCCGCTCGCCGGCGACGGGCGCACGCACTGGTTCGCGGCGCTGCTGCTGGCGAGCTTCCTCAACCTCGTCGCGGTCGCCGCGCTCGCGCCGTTCCTCGCGATGGCGCTGCGGCGCTTGCGACCGGACCTGCCGGTCGTCGTCGCGCGCGATCGCGCAGGGGTCGTGCTGGTGCTGCTCGTGACGGCCGGGCTGCTCGCCGGCGGACTGGTGCACCACGGCACCGTCGTCCGCAACGGCGACGCGCTGGCCGACGCGCACGCGCGCGCGGTCGCCTGGATCGGCACCTACGCGCCGGCCGAGTTCCGCCGCCACGTCGACCTCGCCGACACCGTCGCCGTCGTCCCCGGCAGCCTCTGGCGCACCTGCGCGCCGGACCTCGCAAAGGGCCGAGCGTGGTGCGTCGTCGTGCGCGCGAACGGCAGCGTCCGCCATGACGGCGGGACGCCGAACGCGGTCTTCCAGGCAGGGCGGGGCTAGCGGCTCTCCCTGATCACAGGCTCGTCCACCGCACCGCCCAGCACCGCGCCGACGGCGGCGCAGACGGTCAGCACGAAGCCGATCCCGACGAGCCAGGAGACGAGCGCGATCGCGATGCCGATCGGGCCGTAGTGGGTGGCCGAGCGGCCGATCGCCTCGGGCATGTATATGACGGAGCCGATGCTGAGCGCCGTCATCGCGACCGCGGTCAGCAGCGCGCTCGGAACGAGCCGGCGCCAGTCGACGCGTCTCGCGAGCAGGATCCACGGCGACCACAGCCACAGCACCGCGTCGCCCACGAGCAGGATCGTCAGCGACCCGACCGGGCCGGTGAGGTCGAGCAGCGCGTCGCGCGCGCCCGCGAAGACGGTCGACCACACGACGATGCTGGCGACCCAGATCAGTCCCGCCTGCGTCCCGGCCAGGCCGCGCACCTCCAGCCGCCATGCGAGCTCGTAGACGCGCTGCAGCCCGCGCGTGAAGCTGAGCGCCGCGCCGACGAGCAGCAGCACGCCGAGCCACGAGATCGACTGGCGCACCGCGTCCGGCTGCGCGAACACGTCGCGCACCAGTTGGGCGGTCGAGCCGCGCAGGTCGAAGCGGTCGATCAGCTCGTTCGCGAGGCCGTCGGTGCCCGGCAGGAACGCGGAGGCGATCACGAGCAGCGGCACGAGCGCCGTGAAGGCGAGCGAGCCGAGCGCGACCGAGCGGTCGACGAACTGGATCTCGACGAGCCGGTCGAGGCAGGCGCGCGTCAACTCGATCGCGCGGGCGACGTGTCTGTAGCGGCGGGCCGCGTGCTGCAGCCGGGCGAGTGGGTCGAACTCGAAGCGGGCCATGGCGAATGCGGGCGCGCGGCAGCGGCCCGCGCTCGCATCATCTCGCGGCGGGAGGCTCGGCGTCGCGCTGCGCGGGCGGATCGCCCGGTGTCGGCGCCGGCGTCAGCGCACCAACGCCGCCCGCCGCCAGCTCGCGCCGCACCTGCGCGCGCAGCGCCGCGACGCCAGCGAGCAGCAGCGCGCCGAAGATCACCATCGCGAGCGGCCGCCGCAGCACCGACAGCGGGCCCCACGCGATCAGCACGAGGTAGGCGAGCGCCGCGATCCCGAACGCGAGGTCGGGCCGCTCGGCGAGCCCCGGCGCGATTCTCGAGCGAAGCCAGCGGGCGCGTCTGCCGTCGCCGGCGAGCCACGCGCCGGCGATCGCGCCCGCGCCGACGATCACCATCACCGCCGCCAGCTCCGCCAGCAGCGTCGTCGCGATCTGCCACACGTCGTGCGCGGCCGGAGCCAGCGGCCCGCCGCTCGTGACCGCCTCGACGACGTGGTTGCCGGCGACGCGCCGCACGACGAGCACGAGCAGCGCCGCGAGCGCGAGCCCGGCGCCGGAGGCGAGCAGCGCGCGGCGCCGACCGTCCGGTCGGTCGCCGGCCCACCACACCGCGAGCGCGTACAGCAGCAGCGCGAGCACGCCCGGCAGCCACGACAGCACGCCCAGGGCGTCGCCGGCCTTCTGCAGCGTCTCCAGCTTGTCCGACTGCACGATCACGATCCGCCCGCGGCCCGCCGGCAGCCGGTCCACGACGCTCGGGTCGATCCCGACCTGCGACGCGATCTGCTTCGCGAGCGGGCGCAGGTCGAGGATCACGCCGTTGCCCTTGACCACCGTCCCCTCGCCGTTGACGAGCCGCACGAACTGCGCGTGCGTGAGGCGGTTGAGCGTCACCCAGGCGTCCTGCACCTTGCCGGACGCGAGGATCCGCTGGATCGCTCTCTGCACCCCGTCGGCGACGAGGCTTCCGGCCGGCCCCGCGAGCGGCTGCAGTCTCGGCGGGAGCACCTGCTGCAGCGCCTCGCGCGTGCGCGAGCCGTCGGCCAGCTCGGACGACAGCTCGTCGGCGAGCGGGACGCGCACCGCGTCGTCGCGCAGCAGCGCGGCGCTCGTGGCCGTCCAGTCGTCCGTGTTGAGCAGCTGCCGGTCAACCCACCCGCCCAGCAGCGCCACGACCGCGAGGAGCGATGCGAGCGCCACGAGGATGCGTGAACGCACCGGCATATGGAGAACCTACCCCTCACCACGGCGGTACGGTGGAAACTCACGCACCCCGACTTGGAGGTTGCACACGATGATCGGTCGACGACGGCGCCCGTTGATGCGCGCCGCGATGATGGGAGGAGCCGGCTACGTCGCCGGCAAGCACGCCCAGCGCTCAACTGGCCGCGAGCAGGACCAGGAGGCGCGGCTGGAGTCGCTCGAAGGCCAGGGCGCAGCGCCCCAGGCGGCGCCGGCGGCAGCCGCCGCTCCCGCCCCGGCGGCGGCCGGCGGCGGCCAGGACGTCGTCGCCCGCCTCACCGAGCTGAAGGGCCTGCTCGACGCGGGCGCGCTCTCGCAGGACGAGTTCGAGGCGGCCAAGCGAAAGGTGCTGGGCACATGAGCGACACGGGACCGATGCAGATCGTGGTGCTCGGCTTCGCGGGCGGCGAGTTCCGCGGCGAGGTGCTCGCGGAGCTGGAGCGGCTGGCGGAGCACGACATCGTGCGGCTCGTCGACGCGCTGATCGTCCGCAAGAACGAGGACGAGAGCATCGAGCTGCTGGAGATCGCGCAGGGGCTGGGCGGCGGCGGCGAGCCGGGAGCGGTCGTCGGCCGGCTCACCGGGCTGGCGGCGGAGGCCGAGGGCGGCGGTGCGGACGCGCCGGCCGCGGCCGAGCGGCTCGAGGCCGTCGCGGAGGACGTCTGGTACGTCGCCGACGCGATCCCGCCCGGGACCGCTGCCGCGGTCGCGCTGCTCGAGCACCGCTGGGCGATCCCGCTGCGCGCCGCGATGCAGGGCGCCGGCGGCGAGATGCTGGAGGAGGCGTGGGTCCACCCGCTCGACCTGGAGGCGATCGGCCTGTCATAAACCGGCCACATGGACGATGAGCTGCTCGGGCTCGCCCTCGTCGTCGTGCTCGCGGTCGGCTCGCAGCTGCTGGCCGCGCGCCTGACGATCCCGGCGATCCTCCCGCTGCTGCTGGCGGGCGTGGTCGCCGGCGACACGACCGGGCTGGTCGACCCGCCCGAGCTGCTCGGCCCGGCGCTGCAGCCGGCGATCCAGATCGCCGTCGGGATCATCCTGTTCGAAGGCGCGCTCGGGCTCAGACGCGACGAGCTCGGCGGCGGGGTCCGCGGCGCCGTCACGCGGCTCGTCTCGATCGGCGCGCTGCTGACGTGGGCGCTGATGGCGGTCGCGCTGATCGTCGTGCTCGATCTGCCGCACAACGTCGGCATCCTGATCGGCGCGATCCTGATCGTCTCCGGGCCGACCGTGGTGCTGCCGATGCTGGAGTTCATCCGGCCGGTCAGATCGGCCCGCTCGCTCTTGAAGTGGGAGGGGATCCTGATCGACCCGGTCGGCGCGATCCTCGCCGTCGTCGCGTTCAACGCGCTCGACTTCAGCGGCGGCAGCAGCGCGCTCGCGCTGCAGGGCGACTTCGTCGAGACGATGGCCGCGGGCCTGCTGTGCGGGGTCGCGGGGGCGCTCGTGCTGATGCCGCTGCTCGGCGCCGGCTGGCTCGCCGAGCGCCAGAAGGTCGCGGCGACCTTGATGGCGGTCGTCGGCGCGTTCGCCGCGGGGGATCTCCTGAAGGAGGACGCGGGGCTCGTCGCGACGATCGTGATGGGGATCGTGCTGGCGAACCAGCGGCGCGTCGACATCGCGCGGATCGTCGAGTTCAAGGAGACGCTCGGCGCGATCCTGCTCGGGATCCTGTTCGTGCTGCTCGCCGCGCAGGTGAACGTGTCCGACGTGGTCGACCTCGGCGCTGAGGGGATCGCCGTCGTGCTGCTGGCGGTCGTGGTCGTGCGGCCGCTCGTCGTGCTCGCGTCGACCGCGCGCACGGGCGTGCCGTGGCGCGAGCGCGCGTTCGCGGCCGGGCTCGCGCCGCGCGGGATCGTCGCCGCCTCGACGGCGTCGGTGTTCGGGCTGGAGCTGGTGCAGGAGGGCGCGCCGGGTGCCGAGCAGATCGTGCCGGTGACGTTCCTCGTGATCGCCGGGACCGTCCTGCTGTACGCGATCGCCTCGCCGCTGCTGGCGTCGGGCCTGCGGCTGCGGCACGGCGAGCCGGCGGGCGTGCTGCTGATCGGCGCGCCGGCCTGGGCGCGCTCGCTCGCGCGGGCGCTGGCCGCGGCCGGCGTGGACGTGCGCGTGTGGAGTCCGCGGCTCGGCGAAGCGGAGGCGGCGCGCGACGAGGGGCTGACGGTCCTGTCCGACCCGCTGCTCGACGACGACGCCGAGGATCCGCTGGCGGAGGAGATCGGGCTGGTGCTCGTCGCGACCGACGACGACGCCCTCAACGACGCGCTCGTCGTGCGGCTGGCGGCCGCGCTCGGCGACGCGCGCGTGCATGCGCTGCCGGCGGCCGCCGATCGGCCTTTGACGATCTCCCGCGCAGGGGAGCTGAGCGCGCCGCTGTTCGCGGCGGACGCGACGGCGGACGAGCTGGCGCGTCGCTTCGACGCGGGCGCGCGGGTGGTGTCGGTCTCCGCCGCGCGCGAGGGGGAAGCGCCGCCTGCGGGCGCGCTGGCGCTGCTCGCCGTGCGCGAGGACCGGCGGCGCGCGGGCGCGCTCGACGTGCACGTCTACACGGCGGCCGCGCCGTCGCCGCGCGTGCGGCCTGGCGACGTGCTGCTGGCGCTTGCCCCCGGGGCCGCGGTCTAGGCGGCCGCGTCCTCCGCCTCGCGTCTGCGTCGCAGGTTCCCGACCAGCAGCGAGATGATGGTCACGAGGTAGATCTGGCCGATCAGCATCTCCAGCACCGCGACCGCGCGTCCGCCGCGCTGCGCGGGCGTGAAGTCGCCGAAGCCGGTCGTCGTCATCGACGTGAAGCTGAAGTAGACGCGCTCGCTCTCGCTCCCGTCCGTGCCCTGCGCGAAGTAGGCGCCGCCGTCGATCTTCGCCATCGTCGTGATCGCGAACGAGAAGACGATCCCGAGCAGCAGGTACACCGCGAGCGCGCCGGCGACCGCCTGCACCGTCACGCCGCGCCGGCCCAGCAGCACGATCAACCCGCGCACGAGCTGCACGAGCGTCGTCAGGATCAGCACCGCGCTCACGGCTGTGCCCACCGGCGCAGGGACCCACTCGAACGCGACGCCGGTCACGAGCACCACCGTCGCGACGATCAGCGCGACGCCCGCCCGCTCGCGCAGCCGCACCGGCCCGCGGCTCGTCGCGATCACCACCAGCAGCATCCCGCCCGCGAACAGCAACCCGACCGCCCGGCTCCACGACGTCTCCGGCGCGATGATCAGGAACAGGACCGCCGACAGCGCAACCGCCAGCACGATCCCGTAGCGGTGGCTGCCCTCCGACTCCAGCATTCTCTCCGGCGACTCGGCGCTCATCGCCGAACAGGATCGCGACCGCGGCGGCGGCAGTGCTCTCAGAGAGCCAGCGCGAGCGGGGACTCGAGCAGCGCGCGGATGCGGGCGAGGACCTGGGCGGCGTCGGCGCCGTAGAGGATGCGGTGGTCGGCGACGAGCGTGAGTTTCATGCGCTTGCCGGGGACGATCGCGCCGTCGACGACCACCGGCGTGTCGCGCAGCGCGCCGACGGCGAGGATGCCTGCCTGCCCGCCGTTGACGATCGCCGTGAACGCGGTGACGCCGAACATGCCGAGGTTCGAGACGGTGAACGTGCCGCCGCTCAGCTCGGGCGGGGTGATCGAGCCCTCGCGCACGCGCGCCGCCAGGGCCCGCGCCTCGGCCGCAATCTCCCCGAGCGACTTCTGGTCGGCGTCGAAGATCGTCGGGACGATCAGCGCGTTCTCGGCCGCGACCGCGACGCCGACGTTGACGCGCTCGTACAGCTCGAACCCACCATCCTTATAGGCGCCGTTCGCGCGCGGGAATTCGCGCAATGCGAGCGCCGCTGCCTTCACGACGAAGTCGTTGTACGACGGCGCCGGATGCTCCTCGCTCGCGAGCGCCTTCAGCTGCTCGCGCACCGCCACCGCCGCCACCATGTCGACCTCGGTCGAGACGTGGAAGTCGGGCACCGTCGCCTTCGCCTCCGCCATCCGCCGCGCGATCGTCTGCTGCGTGCGCGACAGCTCCTCGGTCGTGACCTCGCCCTTGCCGGTGCCGCGCTCGCCGGAGGAAACAGGGCCTGCCCCCGCAGCGCCGGTCGCGGCGGGAGCGTCGCCACCGGCGGGCGCCGCTTCGACGTCCGCCTTCACGATCCGCCCGCCCGGTCCGGTGCCTGTCACGCCCGCAAGATCCACGCCGCGCTCGCGCGCGATCCGCCGCGCGACCGGCGACGCCTTCACGCGGCCGTTGCCGCCGCCGGTCGGTGCTGGGGCTTCGGAGCGCTCGCCCACGGCGGGCATCGAGGGGGAGGGAGCGGCTTCGGGCTCGGGCGCGGCCGGCTGCTCACCGGCGGCAGCCGGCTTGGCGGCAGCCGGCTCGGAGGGAGCGGAGCCGTCGCCGATCCGCGCGATCGGCTCCCCGATCGGCAGCGTGTCGCCCTCGGACGCGACGATCGTCAGCACACCCGCGGCGTCGGCCTCGTACGTCATGTTCGCCTTGTCGGTCTCGATCTCGACGATCTCGTCGCCACGGGACACCGAGGCGCCGTCCTCGACGAGCCATCTGAGGATCGTGCCCTCCTCCATCGAGTCGGACAGGCGGGGCATGACGACGTCGGGCACGGGCGGATCCTCTCCGATCTAGACGTCGCGCAGCGTCGCGAGCGCCGCCGCGACGACTTGCGGCTCGTGGGGGAAGGCGATCTGCTCGAGCGGCTTCGAGTACGGCATCGGCACGTCCGCGCCGGTCACGCGACCGACCGGCGCGTCGAGGTCGTCGAACGCCTGCTCCTGGATCAATGCGGCGAGGTTCGCGCCGACGCCGCCGTGCGGCCAGCCCTCCTCGACGATCACGCAGCGGTTCGTCTTGCGGACCGAGGCGAGGATCGTGTCGAGGTCGAGCGGGCGCAGCGTGCGCGGGTCGATCACCTCGGCCGAGACGTCGTGCTCGTCGGCGAGGACCTCCGCTGCGCGTGACGCGGTCAGCGCCATGCGCGAGATCCCGACGATCGTCACGTCGTCGCCCTCGCGCCGCACGGCGGCCTTGCCGAACGGCACGAGATGGTCGCCGTCGTCCGGGTCCGGCACGTCGCCGCGCTGCCCGTACAGGTACTCGTGCTCGATGAAGATCACCGGGTTGTCGTCGCGGATCGCCGACTTCAGCAACCCCTTCGCGTCGGCCGGCGTCGACGGCACGGCCACGAGCAGGCCGGGCACGTGCAGGTACAGCGCCTCGAACGAGTGCGAGTGCGTCGGGCCGAGCTGGTGCCCGGCGCCCTGCGGCATCCGCACGACCAGCGGCACCTTCGCCTGCCCGCCGAACATGTAGTGGATGTGCGCCGCGTGGTTGACGATCTGGTCCAGCGCCAGCAGCGAGAAGTTCACCGTCATCAGCTCCACGACCGGGCGCGTGCCCGTCATCGCCGCGCCGACGCCCATCCCGACGATCGTGTTCTCGGAGATCGGGGTGTCGCGCACGCGCGCCTCCCCGAACTCCTCCAGCAGCCCGGCCGTCACCTTGTACGCACCGTTGAAGACGCCGATGTCCTCGCCCATCAGGAACACGCGCTCGTCGCGCGTCAGCTCCTCGCGCAGCGCCTGGTTGAGCGCCTCGCGGTAGCGGACGACCGCCATCAGCCGCCCCGCTCGCCGTCGTGGCCACGGCCCTGCGCCGCGTCCGCCGGGCGCTCCTCCTGACCCGCATGCGGCCCGGCCGCGTGCTGGTCGTACTCCTCCTGCATGCGCGGGTCGACGTCGCGCTCGCGCTCGTCCTCGCCGCGGTGCACGCCCGGCGAGCGCTCGTCGACGGAGTACCAGCCGCGCACCTGGTCGCCGAGCACGTACACGTCGTCGTAGAGCGACTCGGGCGTCGGAAAGGGGGATGCGTCGGCAAACGCGACCGCCTCGTCGACGCGCTGCATCGCGTCCGCGTCCAGCTGCTCGACGCCGGCCTGGTCGAGCACGCCCGCCTCGATCAGCCGCGCCGAGAACAGCTCGATCGGATCGCGTCTGCGCCACTCCGCGACCTGCTCTCTCGTGCGGTACTCCTCCGGGTCGGCCATCGAGTGGCCGCGGAAGCGGTACGTGATCGCCTCCACCAGCACGGGCTGGCGCTCGTCGCGCGCGCGGACCAGCGCGTCCGCGACCACGCGGTGCGTGTCGGCGACGTCCATCCCGTCGCACTCGACGCCCGGCACGCCGAAGCCCTCGCCCTTGCGCTGCAGGTCGGTGACGGCCGAGTGGCGCTCGAGCGAGGTGCCCATCCCGAACTGGTTGTTCGTGACCATGAAGACGACGGGCAGTCTCCACAGCGCCGCGAGGTTCATCGTCTCGCCGAACGTGCCCTGGTTGGAGGCGCCGTCGCCGAACATGCAGAGCGTCGCGTCGTCGGTTCTGAGCAGATCGGCGGACAGGCCGAAGCCGGCGGCGATCGGGAGGTTGCCGCCGACGATCCCGTAGCCGCCCATGAAGCGCCGCTCGAGGTCGAACATGTGCATCGAGCCGCCGCGCCCGCGCGAGCAGCCGTCCTGCTTGCCGAACAGCTCCGCCATCACCTTGTCGGGCGAGGTGCCGCGCGCGATCGCGTGGCCGTGCGAGCGGTAGGTGGAGATCAGGTAGTCGCTGTCGCGCAGCGCGCGCGCCGCGCCGACGATCGTCGCCTCCTCGCCGATCGCGAGATGCAGGAAGCCGCCGATCTTGGCCTTCGCGTACAGCTCGCCCGCGCGCTCCTCGAAGCGGCGAATCAGCAGCATCGTTGCGAGCCACTCGCGGGCCGCGTCGGGCTCGGGCAGCGGCGGCGGCTCGCTGTCCGACCGGCTCGCTGCCGGTGTCGTGGCCATGCGCTTGACCTTACCCGCCGCGAGCCTCCGCGTCTCTCCACGCGGCCAGGAACGCGTCCGCGTCGAGCTGGCCGAGGTCCTCGCGCAGCGCGCGCACGAGCCTCCGCGCCTGCACGGCCGGCAGGTCCCAGAACAGCACGACCTCGCCGCTGTCGACCTCCACGATCTCGACGTGGTCGATCCGGTTCGGACCGGCCAGCCACGCGGGTCCGGTGCCGCCGCGCGTGACGATCAGTCGATAGGCGCGCCGGGCGCTCATGCGTGCTCCGCCAGCGCCGCGGCAGCCAGCTCGACCGCGTCCGCGCCCTCCAGCACACGATCCCCGACGACGATCGCGGGGACCTGGCGCACGCCCGCGGCGGCGGCCTCCGCAGTCGCCGCGTCGAGGGCGGCCCCGACCGATCTGCGCCCGAGCGCCTGCAGCACCGCGCGCGGGTGCATCTCGCACGCCGCGGCCGCGATCAGGACGGTGTCCTCGTCGAGTGCCCGTCCGCCCGCGAAGGCCTGGCGGAAGGCCGCGAGCGAGAAGGCGACGGCGCGGCCGATCTGCTTCGCGTACATGGCCCCGACCATCGCGACGCGCGTGTCGTCCTGCGGCCACGCCGCCGGCCAGCGCAGCGGCTGGACGTGCTGCGCGGCGGCGCGGGCCTCGACGGCGGCGCGGCGATCCGCCGGCGCCGCGGCGGGCGCGCCCTGGGGCAATGCCGCCGCGAGGATCGGCGTCCACTCCGGCACCGCCGGCAGCGTCGCCATCACGCGCTCGGCGGCCAGGTAGCACTCCGGGCTGCCGAGGTCGAAGTAGAAGACGGGCTGGTCCGACCGCGCCTCCGAAGGCGCCGCCGGACCGTCATGACGCGTAACCGCCAGCCCGTGCTCGGACACGGCTCAGCCGTGGATCAGCCAGCCGTCGGCGGCGCGCGCTGCCTCCATCACGCCCTCGCTGAGCGTCGGATGGCCGTGCACCATGCGCGCGACCTCCGGGTAGCCGCCCTCGAGCGCGCGCGCGTTGACGAGCTCCTGGATCAGCTCCGTCGCCTTCGCGCCGATGATGTGGCCGCCCAGCAGCTCGCCGTATCTCTTGTCGCCGACGATCTTGATGAGCCCGGTGCGGTCGCCGTAGACAGTGCCCGCGCCGACGGCGCCGTAGGGAACTCTGCCGACGACGACGTCGTGGCCGGCCTCTCTCGCCTGCGCCTCCGTGAGGCCGAACGAGGCGACGTTCGGCGCGCAGAAGGTCGCGCGCGGGATGTCGATGTACGCGATCGGGTGCGTCGCGAGGCCGGCGATGTCCTCCGCCGCGATGACGCCCTCGTCCGAGGCCTTGTGCGCGAGCGCCGGCCCGGGGACGATGTCGCCGATCGCCCAGATCCCTCTCGCCGACGTGCGCAGCGCGCCGTCGACGACGATCAGCCCTCTGTCGTCGACCTTGACGCCGGCCTCGTCGAGCCCGAGGCCCTCGACGTCGGCGCCGCGACCGGCCGCGATGACGAGGTAGTCGACCTCGCCCTGCTCGCCGCCGTAGGTGAAGGTGACGGAGTCTCTGCCGTCTCTCACGTTCTCGACGAACGTTCTCGTGAAGATCTGCATGCCCTGCTTCTTGAGGCCGCGCTCGGCGAGCTTCGAGATGTCGGCGTCCTCGGTCGGGAGGACGCGGTCGAGCGCCTCGAACAGCAGCACCTCGACGCCGAGGCGCGCGTAGGCGGAGGCGATCTCCGCGCCGGACGCGCCGGCGCCGACGACCGCCAGCTTCTTCGGCAGCGTCTCGAACGCCCACGCCTCCTCGGTGCCGATCACGCGGCCGCCGAACTGCGTGCCGGGGATCGGCTTCTTGACCGAGCCGGTGGCGAGGATGATCCCCTTCGTCGCCGTGTACTCGGTGCCGTCCTTGGCGGACCCGACGCGCACCGTGCCGTTGCCGGTGACGGAGCCGAGGCCCTCGATCACGTCGACTCTGTTCTTTCTGAAGAGGCCGGAGACGCCGCCGGTGAGCGTCTTGATGACTCTCTTGCGGCGCTCGCCCACTCTCGCGAAGTCGATCGAGTGGCCCGAGACCTCGATGCCGAACTCGCCGGCCTCCTCGATCTCGGTGACGATGTCGGCGGTGCGCAGCACGGCCTTTGCGGGGATGCAGGCGTAGTTGAGGCATCGGCCGCCGATCTCGTCCTTCTCGACGACGGCGGTCCGCATCCCGAGCTGGGCGGCACGGACCGCCGCCACGTAGCCCCCGGGACCGGTACCGATGACGATGCAGTCATAAGCGGATTCGGGCATGGCGGCGAGTGTATGTCACCCCCTGTTTTCGCCGCGGTCCGGCGGCCGGGCGACACCCCCCGATCGGTGGGTGGGGCGAACGTGGTGCGCGGTGCGCCTCGGGGGGCGCGTGCCCTGCACCGCCTACACCGAGGTTCTCGACAAGTCGCGCGGCGTGGCGCTCATCGTCCGCTTCCACCGGCTGCGCGCCGAGGTGACCGACTACGCGCTTGTCTTGGTTGCGGACGTGGACGGTCGGTCGGAGACGATTCGCGTGTATGACGGCGCCCACGGCCGCAACGAGATGCACCGACACACGAGGGAAGTAGGCATGCAGCCAGCCGAGGTCTTCCATCGCGGTACGCTCGGCGAGGGCATGCGGGCGGCGAAGCGATCCATCAGAGATGCCTACGAGGAGATGATCGACGGATGGCGGTGAAGTTGACGAAGGACGGCCCCGTCTACAGCCCCGCGAGCCTGCTTCTCGACGAGGCGATCGAGCTGGTGCTTCAGGAGCGGTCGCCCTTTCCCGATCGAGCGTGGTTCCTGGACTACGACGCGCCGCAGCTCGGTGAGTCGATTGCGGAGGCGTTCGACGAGCATGCGGCCGTCGTCCTCGTCTGGCCCGACGGCAGCTCGCGCGTGCTTCAGCCCGGCGAGCGGGTTCCGGCGCCCGCGCCGAGCGCGGCCTTGAGCGAGTCCGGCAGCGGCATCGATCTGCCGGCCGCGTAGTCGTAGCCGACGACGGTCCCGTAGCCCTCGGCGACGAGACGCTCGTCGCCGACAGCGCGCATCTCGAACGCGAGCCGCACGCTCGAGCGTGCGACCTCCGCGGGTCGCACGCAGGTGCGGATCTCCTCGTCGTAGAAGGCGGGCGCGCGGTAGTTGACTCTCATCTCGGCGAAGATCAGCCCGAAGCTGCTGCGCTGCAGCGGATCTTCGCCGAGCAGCTGTGTCAGGTACTGGATGCGCGCGTCCTCGAAGAAGCCGAGCGCCGCCACGTTGTTGAGGTGGCGCATCGCGTCCACATCGCCGAAGCGGATGCGGTCGACGTGCGCGTAGGCCCAGCCGTCGGGCGCCTCTGCGTCGGTCACGGCGCCGGCCTCCGCTCGGGCATCTGGATGCGCGCCATCGCGCGGATCAGCTTCCAGAAGAACGTGCCGCAGACTGCGAGCACGATGGCTGCGCGCGCCGCGCCGGCGATGTTGGAGGCGACGAACAGCGACAGCGCCGCGATCACGCACGAGACCCCCAGAAGGACCTCGAAGCCGAGCACGGCCCAGTAGCGCGTGCGCCACATCCCGACCGCCGCCATCAGCAGCAGCACGCCGAGGCCGACCGTCCCGACCAACGTCGAGTCCTTCACGCGAACGCCGGCGAGGTAGAGCCCGATGTTCAGGAGCCCGACGCAGGCCGCGAAGATTGCGGCGACTGTGACCACCGTCGGGCGCTCGCCCTCGGCGAGGGGCTTCAGCTGCGCTCGCACCTCGGCATTGCGCTCCTCGGTGCTTCTGCGTCTGCGCGGCGCGGCGGTCGGTGCGCCGGCGGCGGCATCCGCGCGCCCGGCGGTCGGCTCGCGCCGCCCGCGCTTGCGGCTACGTTGCGCCAACGCCGGCCTCCTGCGGGAGCGCGCAGCGCAGCGCGCGCGCCGTCGCCTCGGGATCCGCTGCGTCCGTGAGCGCGCGCACGACGACGATCCGCGTCGCGCCCGCCTCGACGACCGCGCCGACGTTCGTCGCGTCGATCCCGCCGATCGCGAACCACGGCACCGCGCGCGGCGCGCTCGCCGCGCGGCGGATCAGCTCGAGCCCGACGGCCGGCCGCCCCGGCTTCGTCGGCGTCGCATGCACGGGTCCGACCGCGAAGTAGTCGATGTCGGCGACCGCCGCGTCCTCCACCTGCTCCGGCGTGTGCGTGGAGCGGCCGAGCAGCACGTCCTCGCCGACGAGCGCGCGCACGTCGGCGACCGGCATGTCGTCCTGCCCGACGTGCACGCCGTCGGCGTGCGCCGCGGCCGCCAGGTCGGGGCGGTCGTTGAGCACGAACAGCGCCCGGTGCGCGTCGCACGCCTCGCGGAACGTGCGCGCCGCGGCAAGGATCTGCGCGTCGCCCACCGCCGGGTCCTTCTCGCGCAGCTGCACCAGATCCACGCCGCCGCGCAGCGCCGCGTCGAGGAACGCGCGCAGGTCGCGCCCGTCGCCGGCCGCGCCGCACACGAGGTACAGCCGCGCGTCGCGCAGCCGCGCACGCCGTTCGTCACCGATGCGAGACGCCATCGCCCTGCATCTTGGCAGCAGGCGCTCAGCGGCAGGTCAGCTGTGCCGGCGGAGCGATCGCGAGCCGCTGCGTGCGCGTCATCCCGAGCGTCTCGTAGCGGACCTCGAGTGCGAGGACCTCCACGGCAGGGTGGCGGTTCTCGCGACGGCAGGCATCCTGCGTCAGCCGCAGGGAGCCCGTGAACGTCGCGCCGCGGGCGATCTGCGCGGTCGCGACGGGGCGGTAGGGGCCGCGCAGCGAGCCTGCCGGGTACGTCCCGCGGCGGTCGGTGACGACCTCGACGTCGCGCGCGCCGAGCCCGATCGGCTGGAGCGAGCGCACGGCCATGCCCGCGATGCCCTCGTTGCCGAGCATGAAGCCGAAGCCGGGCTGGCCGTGCGGATGCGCGCCGCTGTCGATCCCGAACCGCGCGTCGGATCGGCGCCCGTCGAACGCCGACGCGAGCGGATGCAGCGGCTGGTAGGCGAGCGCGACGACCGCCGCGCTCGCGACGCCGAGCGCGACGGCGACGCGCTCCCAGCGGCGCGGCCTCCAGCGCGGCGCGGGGCGCGGGACGATCGCCGCATAGCGCGCGACGATCACCAGCAGCACGATGCCGACGAAGCCGAGGTAGACCCCGTCGGGTGCGAGCAGCAGTGCCGCGGCGCACGCGAGCGCCGCCGGCCACAGGCGCACGTCCCAGCCGTCGGTCCAGTCGCGCACGCAGCGGCGCAGCGACCACGCGAGGACCCAGCAGACGAACGCGCCGCGGATCGCGGCGACCGCCAAGGGCCAGTCGCCGACTGCGCCGGAGGGTGGGCCGAGGAGGTCGGCGCCGGACTGCAGATGCAGTGCGACGAGCGGCAGGACGACGACCATGAGCAGCACCCCGCCGACCAGGCACGCGAGCATGGTGACGAGCGTCGTGCGCACCCACCCGAGCCGCTCCGGTCGCGGGGCGGGAAGCGGCGCGGCGAGCGTTCCGGCGGGCGTCTCCATTACTGAAGCCTATGCGAACGACAGCCCGCGGTAGTGTCCGCCGCGGCACCTCGTCCCCCGCTACCGAAGGAGCCCCGCCGTGCTCGCCAAGCTGCGCGCCCGCCTCACCTTTGCCAACGTCGGCGTCACCGTGGCGCTCGTCCTCGGCATGACCGGCTTCGCCGTCGCCGCGAACCAGTCCGCGTCGAGCAACACGATCGTCGCGTGCGTCGCGAGACGCGGCGGCGCCGTGCGGATCGTCTCGCCGGATGCGCGCTGCGGCCGGCACGCGCGCAAGGTGACGTGGTCGAAGCAGGGCCCGCGCGGCGTCGCGGGAGCGCGCGGCGCGACGGGAGCGAGAGGTTCCAGAGGCTCCAGAGGTGCGACCGGGGCGAGAGGCGCGGCCGGCGCGAGAGGCGCGACCGGCGCGACCGGTCCGGCCGGCTCGTTCCTCGATCAGCTGCCGAGAGGCCAGACGCTGCGCGGCACGTACTACGCCAGCGGCGTGCAGACGGACAGAGCGCCGCTCGCCTCGGCGAGCGATGCGCAGACGTTCGCGCTCTCGCTGTCGGCGGCGCCGACGCCGCACTTCGTCCCGGTCGGCGGGACGCCGCCGGCGCAGTGCCCCGGCAACGTCACGACGCCGGCCGCGGCGCCGGGTCAGCTGTGCGTCTACGAGGGCGGGCAGTCGGCGACCGGGTCATCCGCGATCGTCGATCCGTCGACGGCCGGGGCGACGCCCGGGGCGAGTCGCTGGGGCTTCGCCGTGACGGTTCCCGCGTCCGGCACGAGCGGCACGTTCGACTTCGACAGCCGCGGCACCTGGGCCGTGACGGCGCCTTAGAAGGTCTAGGCGCGCAGGCCCTCCAACAGCGCCAGCAGCGGCCCTTCGACCTCCGCGCGAGCGGCCGCGGGATCGGCGGCGTTGGCGATCAGCATCGAGGCCTCGACCATCGAGCCCATCAGCATGTGCGCGAGCGGCTGCACCTCGCGGCGCACGAGCACGCCGCTGTCCATCGCCTCCTGCAGTGCGGCGACGACGAGCCCGAGCCAGTGCTGCGCGTCGATCTCGCGCCACTCGGCCCAGCCGAGCACGGCCGGCGCGTCGAGGTGCGAGATGCGGATCACGGCGGGGTCGGTGCACGCGTCGAGGAACGCGCGCATGCCTCTCGTGAGCGCCTCCCACGCGTCGGCGCTGCCGGCGGTCTGCGCGACGATCGACGCGAGCAGGTCGTCGGCGAGCTGCGCGTGGACCGCGCGGAAGAGGTCGCGCTTGTCGGCGAAGTGGTGGTAGAGGGCACCGCGCGTGACGTGCGCGCCGCGCACGATCTCCTCCGTGCCGACGTCGGCGTAGCCGCGCGCGGCGAACAGCTCCCGCGCGACGCGCAGCAGCTCGGTCCGCGTGGCGACAGCCTGCTCCTCCCTCGGCATACCGTCTGTATGCTAAGACATACAACCTGTATGTGAGAGGACGGTGGCGGCATGGCGAACGTGAACGCAGACTGGCGCTCGGACGACCTTGGACCCGCGCGCACGCTCGAGCTCGAAGGCGGGCGCCTGCGCGCGCACGTGACCGGCGAAGGCCCGGCGATCGTCTTCGTCCACGGCCTGCTCGTGAACGCGAACCTGTGGCGCAAGGTCGTGCCGCGGCTCGACGGCTTCACGCGCGTGTGCCTCGACATGCCGCTCGGCTCGCATCTCGAGCCGATGCCGGCGCGCAGACTCACGCCGGACGACCTCGGCTCGCTGATCGGCGAGGCCGTCACCGCGCTCGGGCTGGAGGACGTGACGCTCGTCGGCAACGACACCGGCGGCGCGCTCTGCCAGATCGGCGTCGCGACGCCGCCGCCGTGGCTCGGCCGGCTCGTGCTGACCTCGTGCGACGCCTTCGAGCACTTCCCGCCGGCGATGCTGAAGCCGCTGTTCACATCGCTGAGCGTGCCCGGCGGCGCGCTCGCCGCGCTGGCGCCGCTGCGGATGCGCGCCGCCCGCCGCCTGCCGATCGCGTACGGGATGCTGACGCACACGAGGATCCCCGACGCGCCGTCGGACTCCTACGTGCTGGCCGCGCTGGAGAGCGCCGACGTCCGCGCCGACCTCGTGCGCGTCTGCCGCGGGATCGACCCGTGCTTCACGATCCAGGCGGGGGAGCGCTTCCGCACGTTCGACCGCCCGGCACTGATCGCGTGGTCGGCGGACGACAAGTTCTTCCCGCGCGCGGACGGCGAGCGGCTCGCGGCGACGATCCCCGGCGCGCGCTTCGAGCTGATCGACGGCGCCCGCACGTTCTCGCCCGAGGACAGACCGGAGCGGCTCGCCGAGCTGATCGCCGCGTTCGCGCGCGAGCGCGCCTCGGCCGGAAGTGCGGCGTGAGCGACGAGAAGGCGGCGTTCGTCGAGCACTTCCGTGCCGGCTGGGCGGGAGGCGCGGAGACGCTCGTGCCGCTGTTCCTGCCGGACCTCGTCGATCCCGAGGTCGTGATGACGCAGCCGCTGCTGCCGCCGGCGCGCGGGCACGCCGGCTTCGCCGCCTTCTTCGACCGGCTCTTCGGCGCGATCCCGGACCTGCGGGGCGAGGTGCTCGCATGGCGCCCGACGGCCGACGGCGTGGAGATCGACTTCGTCCTGCGCGGCACGCTCGGCGGCCGGCCGGTCGAGCTGCCGACGACCGACCGCATCGTGCTGCGCGACGGGCGCCTGCTCGAGCGCCGCGCGCGCACCGACCCGCGCGCGCTGGCGGCGGCGATCGCGCGGCGCCCGCTTGCGGCGCTGCGCCTGCTCGTCGCTCCGCGCGGACGTGCGCCACGCGCAATGTGAACCTCGTCACACGATGAGGTGAATCGGCGCGCGGCCGTTATCGTCGTGCCCGGTCGGATGCGCTGCCGGATCTGCGCCCGGCCGTCGCACCTCACCCACCCGCTCCGAAACGAACCTCATGACCCTCGCCTCGCTCATGGGTCCGGTCGCTGCCGCCTCCGGCGTCTTCATGGCCGTGTCCCCGCTCCTCCAAGCCCGTCGCATCCGGGCGCTCGGCGACTCCTCGGAGGTCAGCGCCGGCGTCTTCCTGACGATGCGCATGAACGCCGCGATCTGGCTGACCTACGGCGCCGCCTCCGGCAACGTCGTGATCGTCGTGCCGAACGTCGTCGCGCTGGTCACGACGACCGTCACGCTCACGACGATCAAGCGCTTCCGGCACGGCCACGAGCCGACCGATCCCGCGCCGACGCCGGCGCAGCGCCCCGCGACGCCACGCCACGCGGCACGCGTCCGCGGCGGCGCCGACGCGCTCCTGCGCGCAGGCCGGCTGGTCCGCCGCTAGACAGCGGCGCGCGCCTGCCTGGCGCTACCATCGCCACTACGGGAGCCCTCAACCGGGCTGAGAGGGCGGCACTCCGGCCGCCGACCGTCAGAACCTGATCCGGGTCATGCCGGCGCAGGGAAGGAGGCTCGTGCCCCAGCAGTCAGATCGCTACGACGTCGCCATCGTGGGCGGCGGCATCGCCGGCCTCGCCGTCGCGTGGCGCGCGCAGCAGCGCGGGCTGCGCACCGTCGTGCTGGAGCGGGACCGCCTCGCGGGCGCGGCGACGCGCGTCGCCGCCGGCATGCTCGCCCCGATCAGCGAGGCGCGCTCCGGCGAACGCGAGCTGCTCGCGCTCAACCGCGCGTCGCTCGCGCTCTATCCCGCGTTCGTCGAGGAGCTGGCCGACGCGTCCGGCCGCGACCCCGGCTTCACGCGCTGCGGCACGCTCGCGGTCGCGCGCGACCGCGACGAGGCGGAGGCGCTGGAGCGCGAGCTGGCCGAGCGCGAGGCGCTCGGACTGCCGGTCGAGCGGCTGCTCGCGAGCGAGGCGCGCCGGCGGGAGCCGGCGCTCGCGCCGACGCTGCGGCTCGCGCTCGACGTGCCCGACGACCACGCGGTCGATCCGCGTGCACTGAGCGCCGCCCTCGCGACGGCGGTCGAGCGCGCCGGAGGTGTGCTGCACGAGGGGGCGGAGGTCGCGCGGATCGCGCTCGACGGCGACCGCGTCGAGGGCGTCTCGCTGACGACCGGCGAGCGCGTCGAGGCCGACCAGGTCGTGATCGCCGCCGGCGCCTGGGCCGGCGCGCTCGACGGCCTGCCCGCGCACGCGCGCGTGCCGGTCCGCCCGGTCAAGGGGCAGATCATGCGATTGCGCGACCCCGCCGGGCCCGGACTGCTGACGCGCGTGCTGCGGATGCAGCCGGGCTACCTCGTGCCGCGCGGCGACGGCCGCTACGTGCTCGGCGCGACGATGGAGGAGCAGGGCTTCGACACGGCGCCGACGGCGGGCGGGATCTTCGAGCTGCTGCGCGACGCGATCGAGCTGGTCCCGGGCCTGAGCGAGCTGCAGGTCGAGGAGGTCGCCGCCGGCCTGCGTCCCGGCACGCCCGACAACGCGCCCGTGCTCGGCGCCGGCGCGCTGCACGGTCTCCAGTGGGCGGCCGGCTGCTTCCGCCACGGGATCCTGCTCGCGCCGCTCGTCGCCGAGGTGCTCGCCGCGACGCTGTCCGGCGAGCCGCCGCCGGACGTTGCGCTGCCGTTCGGCGCCGCGCGCTTCGCGCCTGTGCACGAGGCCGTGTCGTCGTGATCGGCGTGCAGCTGAACGGCGAGTGGCACGACCTCGATGACGCGTCGACGGTCGCCGACGCCGTCGCGCTGCTCGGCCTCCCGCTCGACGCGCGCGGCGTCGCCGTCGCCGTCGACCGCGAGGTGGTGCCGCGCGGCGCGTGGGCGCAGACGGCGTTGACGGCGGGCGCGCGCATCGAGATCCTGACCGCGATCCAGGGGGGATGATCCGTCCATGAGCATCGACGCCGCCAAGACGCACGACGACCCGCTGACCATCGCCGGCAGGACGTTCGCCAGCCGCCTGCTGCTCGGCACCGGCGGCTTTCGCTCGCTGGAGGAGATGGCCGACGCGATCCGCGTCAGCGGCACCGAGCTGGTGACGGTTGCGCTGCGCCGCGTCGACCCGCAGCAGCGCGGCTCGATCATGGACGTGCTCGCCGAGGCCGGCGTCGGCGTGCTGCCGAACACCGCCGGCTGCTTCACCGCGCGCGACGCGATCACGACCGCGCAGCTTGCGCGCGAGGCGTTCGAGACCGACTGGGTCAAGCTCGAGGTGATCGGCGACGACCGCACGCTGCTGCCCGACGCGGTCGAGCTGCTCGCCGCCGCGGAGGCGCTCGTCGCCGACGGCTTCGTCGTGCTCCCCTACACGACCGACGACCCCATCCTCGCGCGCCGCCTGGAGGACGTCGGCTGCGCGGCGGTGATGCCGCTCGGCTCGCCGATCGGCTCGGGGATGGGGATCCGCAACCCGTACAACGTGTCGATCATCCGCGAGCGGACCGCGCTGCCGGTCGTGCTCGACGCCGGCGTGGGCACCGCCTCCGACGCGGCGCTCGCGATGGAGCTGGGCTGCGACGCGGTGCTGTGCGCGAGCGCGATCTCGCGCGCGCACGACCCGGTCGCGATGGCGCGCGCGATCCGCGCCGGCGTCGAGGGCGGGCGCCTCGCGCGCGGCGCCGGCCGCATCCCGCGGCGCCTCCACGCCGAGGCCTCGACGCCCGACGCGGGCCTGCCCCACTTCGATGGATGACGCGAAGCTCGCGCGGCTCCCGCTCGACGCACTGCTCGACCGCTGGGAGTCCGCGTGGTCGGGCCGCGACGCGTCCGCGTTCGCGCCGCTGTGCGATCCCGCCGTGCAGTACGAGGACCCGTTCACGGCCGAGCCGCTGATCGGCGTCGATGAGCTGGCCGCGCACGCCGAGCGGTTGTGGCAGGCGTTTCCGGATGCCCGCGTCGAGCGCGCCGGCGAGCGGCTCGTGGACGCCGCCGGGCGCTTCGCCGCCGCGCCCTGCAAGCTCGCCGGCACGCACCGCGGCGCGCTGGAGGGACTGCCCGCGACGAGACGCTTCGTCGTCGTGCACGGCGTCGTCTACGCGGAGCTGCGCGCCGGCCGGCTGCTGCGCGTGCGCGCGTTCTTCGACCGCTACGACGCCGCCGTCCAGCTCGGCGTCCTGCCGACTGCGGGCAGCGTCGGCGAGAAGGCGCTGCTGATGGTGCGCGGCTTCGGGTTGCGCGCGCGGCGCGACTGACTACGCGAGCGTGACGCGCAGCGGCGCGTGATCGGACAGCGGTCCATGTTCGAGCACCTCCGCGTGCGCGCCCGGCGCGAGCGCGAGTCCGCGCGCGAAGACGTGGTCGACGTGCGACGCACCGGCGTGCGCGAAGCCGGCGAGGTGCGCGTCGCGCACGTTGCAGTCGCCGCCGAAGACGAGCGGCGCCTCGCCCGCCCACCGCACCGCGGTCGCGCGCGCCAGCTCGACGTCGCCTCGCGCGCGCGGCGGATGCGTCGAGGCGTGGAGGTTCGCGAACCACAGTCCCTCGCGAACCCGCACGGCGTGCACGACGCGGCGCTCGGGCCGCACGCAGAGTCGTCGCCGTGCGTGCGCCTCGATGCCGCCGAGTCCGCGCACGAGGATCGCGTTGCAGCCGCCGCCGTTCGCCTTCAGCAGCTCCGGTCGGCGCCGTGCCACGCAGCGTCGAAGCGGCAGCAGCGCGTTGCGCGAGGTGAGCGCGTGACGCTGCTCTGCGCCGCATGCGCGCGCGAGTGCGACAGGCCACCACGGCGGCACCTCCTGCAGCAGCGCGACGTCCCATTCCCATCCCGCGAGTCGCGTCGCGAACGCGTCGAACAGGTCCTCGTCACGAGGAGGACGCGCACGGCCGTGGAAGAGGTTCCAGCTCACCACCCGCAATGACACCTCACGACCGTACACTTGCGCGCTTGCCGCGCCACCTCCTCACCGGCGAAGAGCTGACTCGCGACGAGCTGCACGCGCTGATCGAGCGCGCGCTCGAGCTGAAGGCCGACCCGCTCGCCTCGCGCGCGCTCGCCGGCAGGCACGTCGCGCTGATCTTCCAGAAGCCCTCGACGCGCACGCGCCTGTCGATGGAGACCGGCATCGTCGAGCTCGGCGGCCACCCGCTGATCCTGCGTCCCGACGAGATGCAGCTGAGCCGCGGCGAGGCGGTGCGCGACACCGCCCTCGTGCTGTCGCGTCACGTGCACGCGATCGGAATCCGCACGCACGCCGACGCACTCGTCGAGGAGCTCGCCCGGTACGCGAGCGTGCCGGTCGTGAACATGCTCACCGCCGACCACCATCCCTGTCAGGCGCTCGCCGACCTGCTCACCCTGCGCGAGACGTTCGGCAGACTCGACGGCCTCGTGCTCGCGTACGTCGGCGACGGCAACAACGTCGCGCGCTCGCTTGCGATCCTCGGCGCGCGCGCCGGCGTCGAGGTGCGCGTCGCGTCGCCCGACGGCTACCAGCTGGAGCCCGTCGCAGACGCCGTGCTGACCGACGACCCGCTCGCCGCCGTCGCCGGAGCGCACGCGGTCTACGCCGACGTGTGGGTCAGCATGGGCGACGAGGAGACCGCCGACGCGCGCCGCGCCGCGCTCGCGGACTACCGCGTCGACGACGCCTTGCTCGATCGCGCCGCGCCCGGTGCGATTGCGCTCCACGACCTTCCCGCCCACCCCGGCGAGGAGATAACGGCCGAGGTTCTCTACGGTGCGCGACAGCGCATCTGGGACCAGGCCGAGAACCGGCGCCATGCCCAGAAAGCACTTTTCGAGTTGCTGCTGCGGTAGCCTCGCGCCGACGCGTCCGTCTGTCCATCCCGAGGAGCATCAATGCCCCAGCCGAAGTCCCCCGCTGCGAGAAGAGCCACCGCCGGCAGAAGAAGAGCCGCGGCTGCTCGCAGACCGGCTGCCAGACGTGCCGCAGCCGCCAGACGTTCGACTGCCGTGAGACGTGTCGCGGCGAGAAGAGCGACGAGAAGAGCCGCTGCGAGAAGAACCGTCCGCAGAGCCGCGAGAAGAACGGCGCGCGCTGCTGCGAGAAGAACGACCACCCGCAGAGCTGCGAGAAGAGCAGCCAGACGTCCGGTCGCCAGAAGAGCCGCTGCGAGAAGAGCCGCGCGCAGACCTGCGAGAAGAGCTGCGGCGAGAAGCGCCGCCGCGAGAAGAGGCACGTCGCGCGCGAGCAGAGCGTCGTCGAGAAGAGCGGCGCGCGGTGGCGGAAGAAGAGCGCGCTCCAGACAACCCGCCGGCGGGAGAGCCGCCAGGGCATCCGCCCCGAGACGGGCGACCGGTGCTGCGCGCAAGCGCGGCGGCGATCCGGTCGTCCAGCTGGTCGACGCGCTGCGCGACCAGCTCTCCAACAGGGTCTTCGAGCCGCGCGACCTCGTCGTGCTCGCCTCCGAGGTGATTCAGGAGGCGATGGACGAGGCCGTCGAGCGAGGCCGCATGACGAGGGGCGACGCGAACGACCTCGTCGGCGATCTCGTGCGTCGCGGGCGCGAGCAGAAGGACGACGTGCTCGCGAACCTCGACGAGCTGCTCGGGAAGGGCATCGAGCAGCTCGAGGGGATCACGCGCAAGCTCGACGGCAAGGCGGCGAGCGCACGTCGCGCCGACTCCGTCGAGCGCCTGATGAGAAGCGCCGAGCGCGCGCGCAGAGCCGTCAGAGACTCGCTGAAGTAGCTGCAATCGAATCCCGTGGGCGTTCCGACACCGTCAGTCGGGACGCCCTCCGGGATGACGCGCGAGGCCGTCGTCGGGCACCGGCGACCAGGCCGGCGCCGACGACGTCCACATGTGCCACTCGGGCTCCACGCCCGGCGCCTCGTCGAGCGCGCCGAAGCGCACGCCGCAGACGCCGTCGCCGCCGGGTGCGCCGCTGAAGAGATGCGCGCCGCACGCGCTGCAGAACGACTTCGGGTGACCGCCGGACGGGTGCCACGTGCCGATCGCGTCAGCGCCCGCGACGACGACCACGTGTCGCGCCGCGACGAGTCCGTTGACTGAGAAGCCGACGCCGGTGCGCCGCTGGCAGCGCGTGCAGTGGCAGTAGCCGGCGGTGTCGAACGGCGCGCGCACCTCGAAGCGCACGGCGCCGCAGAGGCACCCGCCGGTGTGCACCGCCGCATCGCTCACGCCGCCACCTCGTCGAGGCCGAGGTCCGCGAGCAGCGCGCCGAAGTCCAGCTCCGCTCCGGTCAACTCGCCGAGCAGCTCCTCGGCCGACAGGCGCTGGCCGTCGCGCCACAGCGCGCGCAGCGCATCGCCCGCCTCGCGCCGCTCGAACCAGCGCTCGCCGAAGCGCTCGCGCAGATGCGCGCGCAGGTGCGTCTCGAGCGCCCAGGCACGCAGGTAGCAGGCGACGTAGAAGCCGGGGTCGAGGTCGGACAGGTACGTCTCGGCCGGCCACGTCACGCGCGCGGCCGCGCCGAGCAGCGTCGCGTAGCGCGCGCGCAGCGCGGCGTCCGACGGCGGGTCGGCGCGATGCACGTCCAGCTCGTACGCGAGCTTCGCGGCGTAGCGCCGCAGGTAGATCAGCCGCGTCGCGCGAGCGTGCGCGGCGAGCGTGCCGTCGGCGTCCTGCACGCCGAGTCGCGCGCGCAGCCACTCGGGGTCCTCGACGAGATGGTCGAACAGGAACGCGAACGCCTCGGTCACGGCGTTGTCGCCGAGATGGCGGTACTCGAACGCGAGGTCGGCGTCGACATGCGCGAAGTGCTCGACGTGGCCGCCCTCGTGCAGCAGGGCGGTGAAGTCGTCGCGCCCGCCGATCGGCGGCACGACGAGCCGCACGTCCTGCGGCACGTGGATCGGCACGCAGAAGGCGCGCGGCGACTTGCCGGGGCGCGACTCGACGTCGAGGTGCACGTTCGGCTGCGCGGCCGGGTCGATCCCCAGCCCCGCGAGCGTCGCCTCGAAGCTCGGCAGCAGCTGCGCGCCGTCGAACGCCGCGTCACCTTGAGCGAAGCGGAACAGGCGCGGCAGGTCCGCGCGCCGCAGCTCGTCCATCGCGAGGCCGTCGAGCGTGCGCACGGCGACCGGTCCGACGAGCGCGTCGTAGGGCTCCTCGGTCGCGGCCGTGAACGCCTCGGTCGCGCGCGAGAGGCGGTCGAGGTCGAAGCCCTTCAGCTCCTCGCACAGCGCGCGGTAGCTCGGCCAGCCCAGCTCGATCGCCTTCGCGCGGGTGCGCTCCAGCATCTCCGCGTAGAGCGGGTTGAGGTGCGACTCGGTCGCCTCCAGCCGCGCCGCCTCGATCGCCGCGCGGCGCGCGCGGTCCGGCTCGTTGGCCTGCACGATCGACGCCTCGCGGAAGGGGATCGCCTCACCGTCGCCGTCGATCGAGAGCACGAGTCCGGCTTCGCGCTGCGCCAGCTCGCCCTCCAGGTCGGTCGAGACGAGGCCGATGTGACCCTCGACGGCGAAGTCGAGCAGCATGCGCGCGCGGCGCGCCGCGTCCTCGCCCTGCGACGCCGCGGCGTCGGCCTGCTCGCGAAGGCGCGCGACGCCGTCGGCCGTGAACAGCTCGGCGTGGCGCGCGTAGATCGGCTCGACGTCGAACTCCGCTCTGTGGCCGGCGAAGTGCGCGTGGTACTCCTCGCCCAGCTCGGCGGTGAACGCCTCTGCTTCCAGTCGGTACGCGGCGAGGTCCATGAGCGTGCGATGCTAGCCGCCATGTCCACCGCCCTGACGAGACGGCAGCGCCCCAACCGCGGCGACGAGCTGGAGCTGACGATCGACTCGCTCGCCTTCGGCGGCAACGGCGTCGCGCGCCACGAGGGCTACGTCGTGTTCGTCGTCGGCGCGGTGCCCGGCGACCGCGTGCGCGCGAGAGTCACGCGCCCCAAGCGCGACTACGCCGAAGCGATAACGGTCGAGATACTCGCGCCGTCGCCGGAGCGGATGCCGGCGCTCGCTCCTCACCCCGGCGTGCCGTGGCAGGTGCTCCCGTACGAGCGCCAGCTGGAGATCAAGGCCCAGCAGGTGGAGGAGGCGCTGCGGCGGATCGGCAAGCTCGACGAGTTCGCGATGGAGCCGATCGTGCCGGCGGTCGAGCAGTGGCGCTACCGCAACAAGCTCGAATACTCGTTCGGAAATGCGGACGACGGTACCGGCGAGCTCGTCTACGGCTTCCACGCCCCGGGGCACTGGGAACGGATCGTCCCGATAGACGACTGCCTGATCGCGTCCGAGCGCTCGAACGCCGTCAGCCGGCAGGTGCTCGCATGGTGCCGCGCGCAGAGACTGACCGCCTTCGACCGCCGCACGCACGAGGGCTTCCTGCGCAACCTCGTCGTGCGCGAGGGTCGCCGGACCGGGCAGATCCAGGCGCGGCTCGTGACGATGCCCGGGCCGCTCGACACCGACGGCCTGGCCGAGGCGGTCGACTGCGACGGTCTGCTGTGGACCGCGTTCGACGGCGTCGGCGAGACGACCGCACTCGGCGAGACGGAGCTGATCGCCGGCAGCGACTACCTCGACGAGGAGCTGAGCGGCCTGCAGTTCCGCATCTCGCCGCAGGCGTTCTTCCAGACGAACACCGAGATGGCCGAGCAGCTCTACGCGATCGTCGGCGAGTACGCGGCGCTGAGAGGCTTCGAGCGCGTGTACGACCTCTTCTGCGGGATCGGCACGATCGGCCTCACGCTCGCGCCGCGCGCGTCCGAGCTGTGGGGGCTGGAGCTGATCGAGCCGGCGATCGGCGACGCGATCTCGAACGCGAAGCTGAACGACGTCGACAACGCGCGCTTCTTCGCCGGCGACGTGCGGGTCGCGTTGAGAGAACTCGTCGGCAAGGCCGGCACGCCCGACGTCATCGTCGTCGACCCGCCGCGCGCCGGCCTCTCGAGCAAGGTCGTCAGACGCATGATCGACGCCTCCCCGAAGCGCATCGTCTACGTCTCCTGCAACCCGACGACGCTCGCACCGAACGCGGCGCAGCTCGTCGAAGCCGGCTACGTCCTGCGCAGAGTGACGCCCGTCGACATGTTCCCGCAGACGCCGCACATCGAGTGCGTGGCGCTGCTGGAGCGCGGCGCCTAGCCCGCGCGTTAGCGTCCGGGCGATGCCGGGCGCGACCATCGAGCAGCTGACGATCGCCGACGAGCCTGCCACGTGGGCGGGGCTCGGGTTCGCCGTCGCGGGCGATCTCTGCCAGGTCGGCGGCGTGCCGATCCGGCTGGCGGGTCGCGATGCCGGTCGCGGGATCGTCGGGTGGACGCTGC
This sequence comes from uncultured Actinomycetes bacterium, assembly GCA_963812435.1. Classification (GTDB taxonomy): domain Bacteria; phylum Actinomycetota; class Thermoleophilia; order Solirubrobacterales; family Solirubrobacteraceae; genus Conexibacter. The sequence goes on along the minus strand of CAWEUZ010000002.1, from coordinate 133,561 downwards.
GCGGTGTGGCGAGCGATGCGCTCGACGGGCTTCCGACGCAGATCGCGGACGGTCCGTCGGTGGGCGACGCGCCGTCGCACCCCAACGGCATCACGCGCTTCGACCACGTCGTCGCGATCTCGCCGGCGCTCGACCGCACGGTCGCGGTGCTGCAGGCGGCCGGGCTCGACCTGCGCCGCGTGCGCGAAGAGCCGACGCCGGCGGGTGCGCCGCGGCAGGCGTTCTTCCGTCTCGGCGAGGTCATCCTCGAGGTCGTGCAGGCGCCCGACGACGCGCTCGAGCGCAGCGGCGGCGCGGACGGCCCGGCGTTCTTCTGGGGCCTCGCGTTCGTCGCGCCCGACCTCGACGCGACCGTCTCCGCGATCGGCGCGGAGCGCTGCAGCGGACCGCGCCCCGCCGTCCAGCCCGGCCGCCGCATCGCTACCCTCCGCCGCTCCGCCGGCCTTGCGGTGCCGGTGGCGCTGATGACGGAGTGAGAGCAGCTCTCGCGAGCACACCGCCGATGCGGTTGTCATCAGATCGCTGGCTTCCTATGCTGGAAGCGATTGCTGTTGCAGCGGATGCCATATGCCTCCGAAGCAAATGGGCCGGGGGCGGTAACCCCCGGCCCATTTCGTTCCGCACCGACCACGGGGCCTGCCGTCGATGCGGCTTTGCTCGGCAGTCTCTGCTCAGCGCCGCCTGCCGGCCAGCCGGTCGATGACCAGCAGAGCCACCAGCAACGCCATTGCTGTTGCAGTTGCTGCCATGTCTTCCTCCTTTCGTCGCCGAGTGGCATCCGAAGGACGCCGGGACCGACGGCCCCGCCCGGCTCCGGCGTCCGGAGGTTCGAAATGGCAAACAGCTGCTTCCGCCGTGCGCTCACGACGTTACGACCGCGACCGCTCGCTGTCGCCACGATCCTTGTGGGAATTCACGAAGTCGCGATGCGGCGGAGTGAAGCGCGTCGCAATGCGCGCCTCGCCTGACACAATCGCCCGCGATGGCAGCCAACGCACAGCGCGGAGCGGTCGTGGTGACCGGCGCGTCGAGCGGGATCGGGGAGGCGTGCGCGCGGCGGCTCGCGGGCCTCGGCTTCCAGGTCTTCGCGGGCGTGCGCAAGCCAGAGGACGGGGAGCGCCTCGCGCGCGAGATCTCCGGCGTGACGCCGCTGCGAATCGACGTGATCGACGGGGACTCGATCGCGGCCGCCGCGCGGACGGTCGGCGAGGCGGTCGGCGGGCAAGGCCTCGCCGGCCTCGTCAACAACGCCGGCATCGCCGTCCCCGCGCCCCTCGAGCACCAGCCGATCGACGACTTCCGCAGACAGATCGAGGTCAACCTGATCGGTCAGGTCGCGGTCACGCAGGCGTTCATCCCGCTGCTGCGCGCGGCCAGAGGCCGCATCGTCAACGTCAGCTCGATCGGCGGCAAGGTCGCCGTCCCGCTGCTCGGCGCCTACGCCGCCTCCAAGTTCGGGCTCGAGGGCCTCTCGGATGTGCTCCGCCGCGAGCTGCGCCCGTGGGGCATCGAGGTCTCCGTGATCGAGCCGGGCACGATCGCGACGCCGATCTGGGACAAGGGGGTAGCCTCCGGCGACGTGCTGCAGGAGACGATGCCGCCCGCGGCCCAGCGCGACTACGGCGCCCTGATCGCCACCGTCCGGACCGCCTCCGAGGACGGCGCGAGAAACGGCCTGCCGCCCGACGCCGTCGCGAAGGACGTCGCCCACGCGCTCACCGCCCGCAAGCCGCGCACGCGCTACCTCGTCGGCCGCGAGGCGAAGTCCCGCGCGACCGCCGCGCGCTTCCTGCCCGACCGCTTCATCGACAGAGCGATCGCCAGAGTCATGAGATGGGGATAGCCGACTGTTGAAGCGCGGGGCGCGAGCTTGTCCTGCGGCGAGTGTTTCATCGCCAGGCAGGGCAAGCTCGCGCCCCGCGCCTGCCACTCACGCTCGCGGCTAGACTCCGCCGCCATGCGCGCCGCCACGATCCGCGACGGCGAGGTGCTCGTCGAGCAGCACCCCGACCCGCAGCCCGGCAAGGACGAGGTGCTCGTGCGCGTCCGTGGCGCCGGGCTCAACGGCGCCGACATGATGCAGCGGCGCGGGCTGTACCCGGCGCCTCCCGGCTGGCCGCAGGACATCCCCGGCCTCGAGCTGGCGGGTGAGGTCGTCGAGAACGGTGACGGTGCGACCCGCTTCAGCGCAGGCGACCGCGTGATGGCGATCGTCGGCGGCGGCGGGCAGGCGGAGCTGGCGGCCGTCCACGAGCGGATGCTGATGCCCGTCCCCGACACCCTCGACTGGCCCGCCGCGGGCGGCTTCCCGGAGGTCTTCGCGACCGCGCACGACGCGCTCTTCACTCAAGGACGCCTGCAGGCCGGCGAGCGCCTGCTCGTGCACGGCGGTGCCGGCGGCGTCGGCACCGCGGCGATCCAGCTCGCCGCGAGCCTCGGTGCGCGCGTCACCGCGACCGTGCGCAACCCGGACAGCCGCGAGCAGGTCGCCGCGCTCGGCGCCGCCGTGGTCGAGCCCGACGGCTTTGAGCAGCACGGGCCCTTCGACGTGATCCTCGAGCTCGTCGGCGCGCCCAACCTCGGCGCGAACGTCGACGCGCTCGCGACGACCGGCCGCATCGTCGTGATCGGCATCTCCGCCGGCGCGAAGGCGGAGCTGAACCTCGCGAAGCTGATGTACAAGCGCGGCCGCGTGATGGCGTCCACGATGCGCGCCCGGCCGCTCGAGGAGAAGGCCCTGATGACGCGGGGGCTGGAGCGCCACGTGCTGCCGCTGGTGGAGCGCGGCGCCGTGAACGTGCCGGTCGCCGAGACGTTCCCGCTCGACCAGGCCCCGCAGGCGTACGAGCGCTTCGCCGCCGGCGGCAAGCTCGGCAAGCTCGTGCTGCTGCCGTAGCGACTGCGACCCGGGACCGGGGGCCAACCCCACCGCCGGCCGGTGGCGGGCGGCATGGCCGCCGCCGCTCCGCGCGCCTATCGTGGCTGCCATGTCCACCACCGCGCCTCCCACGCCGCGCAAGCCGCGCGGACTGCCGCGCAGCTTCGTCGCGCTCTGCATCGCGCTCGGCGTGCTCGTCGGCGCCTACACGGTCCTCATGCTGCTGTCGTTGACGACCGCCAGCACCGAGCATCGCGTGCGCACGTTCGCGGCCGTCGAGGGGCTGCGGATCGGGGCCGGCGGCGGCGACGTGACGGTGATCGGCGAGCGCCGCCGCGACATGCGCATCGAGATGGAGATCCAGCGCGGCATGTGGCGCGGCGCCTGGCAGCCGCACGTCGGCGTGCAGCAGGGCGGTCGCCGGCTGCAGCTCGAGAGCCACTGCTCCGTGTGGGCTCACATCGGCGTCGGCGACTGCGGCGCGTCCTACACCGTGCACGTCCCGCGCGGCACGCGCCTCGTCGTCGACGCCTCCTCAGGCGACGTGCGCGTCGCGGGAGTCGAGCGTCCCGTCACGGTCGCCGCGTCCTCCGGCGACGTGCACGTCGAGGATCTCGCGGCGCCGCTGCACCTCTCCGTCTCCTCCGGGGACATCCACGTCGAGGGCTACCGCGGCACCGACGCCTCGGTGGAGGCCAGCAGCGGCGACATCGACGTGCGAGCGCTGCGCGCGCCGCACCGCCTGCGCGCCGTCGCCAGCTCCGGCGACGTCGACCTCGCCGTGCCCGACAAGCCGTACCGGGTCACGGTCCAGACCGACTCCGGCGACCAGAGCGTGCAGGTGCGGCGGGATCCGCGCGCGTCGCGCGTCATCGATGCGCGGGCGAGCTCCGGCGACGTCTCGATCGCGCCGCTCGGCGACTGAGGACTAGTACGGCGGCAGCGCCTCGTACCACTCGCCGAGCACCCGGAACGAGCGCCAGAACGAGCGCTTGGCGCTCTCCTCGTCCAGCGCGTCGTCGATGTTGGGCACGTACAGCGCCTCGATCGACGGCGTCAGCCGCTGGATCGTCCCCGGCTCCGCGACGAGCATCCGGGCCAACGGGATCTCCAGCTCGTTGACGATGTCGAGCGCGTCCTCGCCCATCACGACGACGATCTTCGGCTGCACGATCGCCAGCTCCTCGAGCAGCCGCTCGATGCAGGCGGGATCGGCGAGCGAGGGGTCCGGCAGCGGGCACTTCACGCACAGCGTCCCGTAGACCGCGAGCGGGTCGATGTTCAGGCGCTTGAGCGACTTCATCAGCGCGCCGCCGGCGCGCCCGTAGAAGGCGACGCCCTCCTCGATCTCCGCGGGGCGCGGATGGTGCTTGATCATGAAGACGTCGGCCTGCGGGTGGCCGGAGCCCAGCACCGGCATCAGGTTGCCGCGCGGGCAGTGTCTGCACTCCTGCAGGTCGCGCGTGAAGTGGTTCAGCTCGCGGATCGCCCGCTCGAGGTACTTCTCGCGGATCTCGTCGTCGGTGATGGGCATGCTTGGGGGAAGATTGGACGGACCCCCGGCATGTCCCTGCTCGTGCATCAGGACTTTCAGGACTTCCGAGCGGCCCGCCGGACCCGTCGCTCGCGCGAGGCGGCCCGCGCCCCTCTCGGCACGGCTCTCGTCTGCAGGAACTTCAGCGCCTGCACGTAGAGCAGGGAAGCCGGCGTGCGCACGATGTCGGCCTCGCGCAGCGCTTCCATGAACTCGGCCGGCCCGTCGAAGTCGGGCATGCGGATGCGCACCGATCCGAGCCCCTGCGCGACGTGCGCGTCCGAGCCGGCGCCCGCCGGGATGCGGTACTTGGCGGCGAACCGCGCGGCCTCCTCGTTGAACTCCTGGATCGCGACGCGCGGGTTGAAGACCTCGATCGCGTCGACGTCGTCGAGCACCGCCATCAGATGCTCGTAGTCGGGCACCGCGTGCATGCGGTCGAACGGGTGCGGCACGTAGACGACGCCGCCCTGGCGCTTGATCTCGGCGATCGTCTCCTGCAGCGTCAGCCCGCGGGGGATCAGCTCTCTGAGGAACAGGCCGATCACCTCGCCCTGGTCGGCGGTCTTGACCTCCTCTCCGACGATCACCTTGATCCCGCTGGCCTTCGCCTGCGCCTCGAACGCGCCCGAGATGACGTTGTGGTCGGTGACGGCGATCGCTCCGAGCCCGCGCTCCTTCGCGGTCGCGAGCAGCACCTCGACCGGCGTCGCGCAGTCGCTCGAGTGGTCGGTGTGCATGTGCAGGTCGACGTCGATCCGCCGCCGCTTGGCGACCTTCGCGCGCAGCGCACGGTCCCCGCGGCCGTCGTGGCGGCGCGCGACGAGGTCGGCGTAGACCTCCTCCAGCTCGTCCGCGACGCGCGTCCAGCTCAGGTCCTCCCGCAGCGGGCCGGCGGCGGCGTGCAGGCGCGCGCGCAGCCCGGGATCGCCGACGAGGCGCGTGAGCTGGGCGGCGAGCGTCTCCGTGTCACCCGGCTCGAACAGCAGCCCGTGCTCGCCGTCGCCGACGAGCTCCTCGTAGACCGGCAGGCGCGCCGCGACCGGCACGCAGCCGGCGGCCAGCGCGCGCACGAGCCCGCCGGGGGCGGGCGCGACGCCGCTCGACGCGCGCACGACGATCTGCGCGCGCGAGAGCAGCTCGTCCTCGTCGCAGTCGCCGGGTCCGACGAACGCGATCCGCTCGCGCAGCTCCGCGCGCAGCGGGCCGGCGCCCTGCGTCGCGCGCCGCGACCAGACCGTCGCGTGCCAGCCGCCGCTCGCGGGCATCCGCCGCAGGGCGCGCACGAAGCTGCGCACGGCGGGGCGGTCCTCGTCGGCGATCAGCGCGATCTCGACGCGGCCCTGGTCTTGCACGAGCCCGGCCGGCGCGTCGGCGCCCGGCAGGATCACGCGGCAGTCGCCGGGGAGCCAGCGCTGCAGCAGGTCGCGCGTCGCCGCGTAGCTCGCGACGCGCGCGTCCAGGCGGCCGAGGAACAGCTCGGTGACGCGCCGTGCGACCTGCGTGGAGAGGACGCGCTCGGTCGGGGCGTGGAACGAGCCGACGTTGAGCGCGCGCGAGTGGCGCAGCGCCGCGCTGGCGGCGCTCGGCGCGAACGGCTCGTGCAGGTGGACGACGTCGAGCGGCGCGATCGCGAGCGCCTGCTCGATCGTGCGCGCGACGTCGATCGGCAGCGACGCGGCGCGACGGCGCGAGGGCGAGAACGGCAGCACCTCGCCGACGCCGAGGACGCGGTACGGCCCGGGGCGGGCGGGATCGGATTGCTCCAGCAGCGACTCGGGCCGCTCGCGCGCCGCGTGGATCGCCTTGCGCGACTCGCGCACGAGCGCGCTCGACGTCGACGGGGCGATCACGACGACGCGATGACCGCGCGCGGCCAGCTCCTCGGCGCTGCGCGCGACCGCGCGGTTGACCTCGTGCGGGGCCTCCCAGGCGAACGGGGTGACCTGGGCGATCGCGAGGCGCGCGGGCACGTCTTGAGGATAGACAGGCGACTGCGCCGGCGAGGCGAGGACGCCGTTACGCGCGCGCTGCGAGCCGCCGCTGCAGGTTCGCGCACACGTCCGGCCACTCGCGGTCGAGCACGCTGTACCAGGCGGAGTCGCGGTAGCTGCCGTCGAGCAGCACGCGGTGCTGGCGGTGGATGCCCTCGAACTGCGCGGGGAGCGCCGCCATCGCGTTGCGCGAGCGCTCGTTGCGGGCGTCGGTCTTCAGCTCGACGCGGATGCAGCCGGCGTCGTCGAAGGCGCGCGCGAGCATCAGCAGCTTCGCCTCGACGTTGGCGCCCGTCTGCCAGGCGCTCGGCGCGAGCCACGTCCAGCCGATCTCGACGCCGCGGTCGCGCTCGCGCAGCTCGATGAAGCGCGTCGAGCCGACCGCGACGCCGTCGGCGCGGCGGACGGTCGCGAACGTCACCTCGCGGGACTGCGCGAGCGCGTCGAGCCCGTCCGCGAGCCACCACTCGAACCATCTCGGCTCGTGCAGCGGGACCGGCAGCCACTGCGACACGCGCGGGTCGGAGGCGGCGGTGCGCAGGTCGTCCGCGTGCCGCTCCTCCAACAGCTCCAGCGCGACCAGCGAGCCGGTCAGCGGCGATGCGAGCGCGTCGAACACGCCCGCATCGTCGCAAAAGGCGAGTCGCCGACGCCATCGGCGCGACCGTGCCGCGCGTCAGCGCTGCTCGGCGCGTGCGATCAGCGCGGCGCAGGCTTCGAGCGCTTCGAAGTGCGGCGCTTCGTCTTCGGCGACGTCGGCGAGGATCTCGGTCTCGGCGCCCTCGAAGAGGTTGCCGATGAGCGTGGCGAGGGCGCGGGGCCGCATCGGGAGCTCGACGCCGCCCTCGGTCTGGAGGCGTTCGAGACGCGACTCGATCAGCTCGCGCCAGGCGCGTTGGGTCGCGCGCCAGCGCGCGGCGATCTCGGGGTCGGCGAGCCCTGCGCTCCACAGCTCCCAGAGGATCCGCACGTAGCCGGAGCGGATGTCCTCGCGCAGGTAGTCGCAGGCGGTGCGCCACTGGTCGGCGAACGAGCGGTCGTCGTCGAACAGCGCACGCTGACGCTCCAGCAAGCGCTCCGTCTGGTCGTCGAGGACGGCCACGAGCAGCCCGTGCTTGGAGCCGAAGTGGTACTGGACGAGCGACAGGCGGGCGCCCGCGCGGTCGGCCACGGCGCGCATCGACGTCCCCCCGTAGCCCTGCTCGCGCAGCAGGTCGGCGGCGGCGGCGATCAGCTGCGCACGCGTGAGCGGCCGCGGGCGGTGCGCAGGTCTTGGCGCGGCTCGGCGGTTGACATCTCGTCCCAGCATACGCTAAAGATTGGTTGGTCGACCGACCAAGAGGAGAGGCGGCATGGGGATCACCGAGCAGATCCACGACGAGCAGGCCGACACCGGCGAGCAGACTCGGCGCTCTATCCGACGAGCTAGGGCTACACCGAGCGCGACGGCGTGCGCGTCTTCTACGAGGTCTACGGCAGGCGAACCGACGATCCTGCTGTGCCCGACGTGGACGCTCGTGCACTCGCGCGTCTGGAAGATGCAGATCCCCTACCTCGCCCGTCATCACCGCGTGGTCGTCTTCGACCCGCGCGGCAACGGCAGGAGCGACCGCCCCGACGCCGTCGAGGCGTACGCGAGTCGCGAGCTCGCCCAGGACGCGGTGGACGTGCTCGACGCGACGGGTACCGAGCGGCGATCGTGGTCGGCCTCTCTCAAGGGCGCCCAGCGCTCGCTGCTGGTCGCCGCGGACCATCCCGAGCGCGTGCTCGGCCTCGGTGCTCATCGGGCCGTGTTCCCGGTGAGCTGGGCGCCGACCAGCATCCTCCGCGGGCGCCTGACGCACCCCCGGCTGGCGACGACCTTCATGCGCAGGCCGCTGACCACGACGCGGCTACGCGAAGTTCAACGGGGTGCACTAGCGCAACGACTACCGCGACTTCGTCGAGTGGTTCGCCGCCCACGGCGCGAGCGAGCCGCACTCGACCAAGGCGCTCGACGACATCGTCGAGTGGGGCTCTCCAGACCGATCCGGAGACGTTGATCCGACCTTCCGGGCCGACTACGGCCACGCCGCTCACGCGCCGCGACCAGCTCGCGCTCGCCTCGCCGTGTCCAGTGCCCGGTGCTCGTGATCCACGGCACCGACGACAAGCTCACGAACGTCGCCGACGCGCCGGCGCTCGCCAAGGCCACCGACGGGAGGCTGCTCACGATCTCGAGGACGGCGACCACGTCCCGCTGGCCCGCCGACCCGGTCTACGGTCAACCTCGCGCTGCGCGAGCTTCGCCGACCCCACGTTCCGCCGCGATCTCCACGGTCCATCGCGCCGACAGCCGGCCGCGCGCGCTCTTCGTCTCCTCGCCGATCGGCCTCGGCCACGCGCGCGCGACGTCGCGATCGCCCGCGAGCTGCGCGCGCTCGTCCCCGACCTCCAGATCGACTGGCTCGCCCAGCACCCGGTCACCGCGCGTGCTCGAGGCGCGAGGGCGAGCGCATCCATCCCGGCGAGCGCGCATCTCGCCGAACGAGTCGGCTCACATCGAGTCCGAGTCCGCCGAGCACGACCTGCACTGCTTCCAGGCGATCCGGCGGATGGACGAGATCCTCGTCGCCAACTTCATGGTCTTCCACGACGTCGTGCGCGAGACGCGCTACGACCTGTGGATCGGCGACGAGGCGTGGGAGCTCGACTACTACCTGCACGAGAACCCGGAGCTGCAAGCGCGCGCCCGTTCGCCTGGCTGACCGACTTCGTCGGCTGGCTGCCGATGCCCGACGGCGGCGAGCGCGAGGCGTACCTGACCGCCGACTACAACGCCGAGATGGTCGAGCACATCGCGCGACCACCCGCAGATCCGCGACCGGGCGATCTTCGTCGGCAACCCCGACGACATCGTCGCCGACCGCCTCGGCCCTGACCTTCCCGGCGATCCGCGAGTGGACCGAGCGAGCACTTCGACTTCTCCGGCTACGTCACCGGCTTCGACCCGGCCGAGCTCGGCGACCGCGAGCGCGCTGCGCGGCCGAGCTCGGCTACCGCGCCCGACGAGCAGCGTCTGCGTCGTCACCGTCGGCGGCTCCGGCGTCGGGCGCCGACCTGCTGCGACGGGTGATCGCGGCGTTCCCGGCCGCCAAGCGAGCGCGTCCCCGAGCTGCGGATGATCGTCGTCGCCGGGCCCGCGCATCGACCCGGCGTCGCTGCCCGACGCGCCGACGGTCTCGAGGTACGCGCCTACGTCCACGACCTCTACCGCCACCTCGCCGCCTGCGACCTCGCCGTCGTCCAGGGCGGGCTCACGACCGCGATGGAGCTGACCGCCAGCCGGCGGCCGTTCCTCTACTTCCCGCTGCGAGCACCACTTCGAGCAGAACTTCCACGTCGCCCACCGCTCGACCGCTATCGCGCCGGCCGCCGGATGGACTTCGACCACGCGACCGCCCGACGTCGATCGCCGCAGGCGATCGCCGAGGAGATCGGCCGCGACGTCGACTACCGCCCGGTCGAGACCGACGGCGCCCGTCGGCGGCCGCAACGCATCGCCGAGCTGCTGAATTGAGCCGAAGGCGGGCGGGTCCGACGCCTCAAGACCCGCCCGTCGGCTGCTCAGGACTCGGTCGGAGCCGGCGCCGGAGCGCCGAGCGGCTTCGTGCCGGGGAGGCCGGCGTGCGCCGCTATGAACTCGTCGGTCGCCAGCCGCGCCTCGTCGTCGGGGCGCTGGTTGTGCGGCGACTTCATGAGGTACGAGCTGGGCCCGTCGAGCTGGCCGCCGACGCCGTGGTTCAGCGCCAGCTTGCAGCAGCGCACGGCGTCGATGACGATGCCGGCGGAGTTGGGGGAGTCCCACACCTCGAGCTTCATCTCGGCGATCAGCGGCACGTCGCCGAACGCCTGGCCCTCGAGGCGGATGTGCGCCCACTTGCGGTCGGTCAGCCACGGCACGTAGTCCGACGGGCCGACGTGGACGTCGTCGGCGGGCAGCTCGACGCCCGACGACCGAGGTCACCGCGTTCGTCTTGGAGATCTTCTTCGACTCCAGGCGCTCGCGCTCGAGCATGTTGAAGAAGTCCATGTTGCCGCCGACGTTGAGCTGCGAGGTGTGCTCGAGCTTCACGCCGCGCTCGTAGAAGAGGCGCGCCAGCGCGCGGTGCATGATCGTCGCGCCGACCTGCGACTTGATGTCGTCGCCGACGATCGGCAGCCCGGCCTTCTGGAAGCGGTCGTCCCAGTAGTCCTCGCGCGCGATGAAGACGGGGATGCAGTTGACGAAGCCGCAGCCGGCCTCGAGCACCTGCTCGACGTACCACTTGGTCGCCTGCTCGGAGCCGACCGGCAGGTAGGAGACGACGACGTCGGTCTTCGTGTCCTTGAGGATCTGGACGATGTCGGCCGTCTGGCCCGGCGCCTTCGTGATCTGCTGCGAGAGGTACTTGCCGAGGCCGTCGTGCGTCATGCCGCGGTAGACCGGCACGTCGAGGTGCGGGACGTCGGCGAACTTGATCGTGTTGTTCTGGCCGGACCAGATCGCCTCGGAGAGGTCCTTGCCGACCTTCTCCTTGTCGATGTCGAACGCGGCGGTGAACTCGATGTCGCGGACGTGGTAGCCGCCGAGGTCGACGTGCATGAGGCCCGGGACTCTGCCGTTCGGGTCGGCGTCCTTGTAGTACTGGATGCCCTGCACGAACGAGTTGGCGCAGTTGCCCACGCCGATGATCGCAACGCGCACCTTCTCGCTCTGATAGCGGCTGGCGCCGTTGCTGGAAGTGTTGCTCACGGTTGGTAAGGTTCCTCCTGGAAAGGTCTGGGGGATAGACCCCGCCGGCGGGCGCGGGTTACAGGCAGACGGTCGACGGCCGTGCGCGACAGCTCGCGCCGGACGTGGAAGATGCGCTGGAAGACGGTGATCGTAGAGAGGGCGGCGAGCACGTACACGGCCGGCGCCAGCAGCTCGAAGTCGCCGATCCCGGCGCCCTTCGCGAACACCAGCCCGACCGACAGGATCACGACGCGCACCGCGCGGCTCGCGATCCCGACCTTGCACTCGACGCCGAGCGCCTCGGCGCGGGCACGCGTGTAGGAGACCATCAGCGACGCGAGCACCGCGACGACGACCGCCGCCACCGCCAGCTCGTCGCCCTGCGTCGCGAAGTAGGCCGCGACGGCGGTCAGCACGATGCCCTCCTCGATGCGGTCGAGCGTCGAGTCGAGGAACGCGCCGAACGGCGTGCCCTTGCCCGACATGCGCGAGTAGCGCCCGTCGAGCGTGTCGCACACCGAGCCGAGGATGAAGGCGACCCCGCCGAGGAAGAAGTACTCCTGCCACACGAGCACGGCCGCGATCAGGTTGCCGACGAGGCCGGTGAGGGAGATCGCGTTCGGCGTCAGACGCGACTCGATGAGGCGGTTGCGCACCGCTCGCCGCGCACGCCGCTGCCGGCGTCGTGGCGGCGTCAGCGCGGTGCGGCCGTCAGGCCTTGGCGCGGCGCGAACGACCAGGCTTCGGGGCGCCAGCGGGCCAGCAGCTGCTCGGCAGCAGCGCCGACGATCGCCGGCGGTGAACGCGCCGAGGATGGCGTCGAAGAAGTAGTGGTTGCCGGTCGCCACGACCACGAACGTGACGAGGAACGGGTACAGGAACCAGACGACCTTCAGCGGCGTGGGCTTGACGAGCCGCGCCAGCGGCCAGCCGACCATCAGCGCGAAGCAGACGTGCATCGACGGCACGGCGGCGTACAGGTTGCAGCAGCGCGCTGACGGGCTCGTTCTCGACGCGCACGCCGGTGAAGGCGGCGACCGAGTCGGTGAAGCCCCACTCGGGCATCAGCCGCGGCGGCGCGGTCGGGTAGAGCGCGTAGCCGACGAGCGCGAAGCCCATCGCGATCATGAACATGTTGCGCACGAAGTAGAAGCTGCTCGTTGCGGCGCAGGTAGATGCAGACCAGCGCGCCGACCGTCACGACGAAGTGCGAGTTGAGGTACATCCAGTCGGCGACGTGGATGATCCAGCTGCGGCTGGACGCCCACGCCTGCACGCTCGGCTCGACGAACAGATGCAGGTTGTGCTCGAGGTTGATGATCTTCGTCGCGTTCCACGCCGCGACCGCGACCTTGCCGTCCACGGTGCCGCGGACGATCTGGTAGGCGTAGTAGGCGGCGGCGAAGAGCAGCAGCTGACGCGCTGCGTCCGCCCATCCCTGCGGCAGCACGCGCCGCTCGATGTTGCGAAGGCCGCGAATCATGGGGAAGCGCCGCATCCTATCGACGTTACCCGCCGTTCACGACACCGCGATCTGCGCATCGTGCGCTGTCTGCGCCGATCCGGCCGAGCGCAAACCGCGTCGTGAGGCGGATCGTGCCGGCGCGACGCACCCGCAGCTGCGTGCGGTCGCCGTCGGGTGCGACGCAGGCGTCGCCTTGCGCGACCGCCCAGTAGGGCGTCCAGCGGACGCGAGGCGGACCGTCGCCGGGCCGGGGGCCGCGAGCGTGAGGCCGTCGACGTCGGCGCTGAGGACGCGCGCCGGCGGCGTAGCCAGCGGCGCCGCGCCGGCCACCTCGTAGAGGCGCCAGTGCGCGCCGCGCCAGACGGGTCTGAGGTAGGGAAGCCCGCGCGCGATCAGCCGCGCCTCCGCCTTCGCGGAGTAGTCGAGCCGCGAGTCGGGCAACGCCACCCAGCGGATCGCGTTCTCCCGCAGCCACGCGCGGTATCTCGCGGCGGTGAGCGGCGCGCCGTCGTGGCCGCGGTGGGCATAGAAGACGGCGTTGCGCTCGACGTCGAGCTGCCGCTCCCAGCCGCGCGCGAGCGGGATCGCGGGGGCGACCCAGCGCGACTCCCAGTGCAGGCGCGTGAACGGGATCTCCAGGCGGCCCTGCGCGCCGCCCGTCGCGCCCTCGCGCTCGAGCGCGGCCAGCAGCGGCGCGTAGTAGGCGGCGTGCACGGTCGGGTCGCCGCTCGCGGTGCGCACGTCGTCGACGGCTGCGTTCCACTGCCACCAGAGCAGGAAGGGCGCGAGCATGGCGAGCACGCGTCGGCGCCGCGGCCACAGCACGAGCGCGGCGAGCGGGCCCGCCGCAGAGCGCGCCGAGCCGCACGACGTTCCCGCCGACGGGCGTGTCGAGCACGAACGCCGCGGTGCAGCCGAGCGCGTAGAGCGCCACGCCGATCCGCAGCGTCCGCTCCTCGCGCGGCAGCACGACCAGCGCGACCGCCGCGAACGCCAGCACCGGCCAGAACGCCGAGAACACGAACGGCTCGATCCCGCCCTCCGGGAACGCGACGGCGAGGACCGCGACCGGCGCCATCGCAGCCGCCGCGACGACCAGCCCGCGCACGCGCCGCTCGCCGAGTGCATAGGCGGTGCCCGCCAGCGCCAGGAACAGCGCCGCCACCGGGCTCGCCGAGCGGCGTCGATCGAGCGCGAGCAGCAACGGCGGCGTGCGCGCCGGCCGCGCTGCAGCGCCCACAACGATCCCAGCGCCGGCACGAGCCCGAGCGCGAACGTCATCCGCCCGCTGAAGAGCGTCGTAGCGGCGCCGGCGGCGAACCACGTCGCGCCGAGCCACGCGCGCTCGCCGTAGCGCTCCCACGCGATCCGCTCGAACAGCCAGGCGGCCGCCACGACCGCGAGCGCGCCGACGACGCGCGGCCCCAGCCACCACGCCAGCGGCGGGAACAGGACGCTGTAGCCCGGGAGATGATGGCCCCCGTACCACTGCGCGTTCCAGACCGAGAAGCCCGCATGGCCGAACAGCCAGGCGCGGTACTCGGCGGCCGCGAGGTCGAGGCTCGGCGGTTGCCACACGAGGTAGACGACCGCCAGCGCCGTCGCGACTGCGATCGGCGCGAGGCGGCGCGGGTCCGGTGCGAAGCGTCGGCGGCCCATGGCGGTCGCCGACCCTAGTGCACCGCGGCGAGGCGGCCCGCTGCGCCGGCGTCAGCGGATCAGGCGCACGTGCGGCGCGTCGACCTGCGACCACGCCGAGTCGGCCGTCACGGCTGAGACTCCGAGACGCGTCGCGAGCGCGAGGCACGCGCGGTCGCCGAGTGAGAGGCCCTGGTCGCGCGTGCGCGGGCGCAGATAGGCGATCTCGACGGCGTCGTCGGTCGTCAGCGGCGCAACCGCGATCGCGCCCTCGAGCAGGCCGCGTTCGGTCAGCTGGCGTGCCAGTCGTCGCGGATCGGCCCCGTGGTCGGCGGCGCGACTCAGCACTTCCGCGACGTTGACAGTCGACATTACGGCGCCGTCCGCGATCACGTCGGCGACGACATCGGCGCCTGGCTCGTCGCGCAGATAGGCGAGGAGCGCGGAGGCGTCGAGGACAGATCCGCTCACGGCTCGCGATCCTCCGATGCCGCCTCGCGTCGCCGCTCGGCGAGCAGCTCGCCGACCATCGACTCGCCGGCGGGGGCGAAGGTCGCGAGCAGACCGCGGTCCTGTAGTCCGCCACCGAGCGATAAGGCCGCAGCCGCAGCGAGCCGTCGCGCTCGGTGCTCAGCAGCATCCGCGCGCCGGCCTCGATCCCGAGCTCCGAGCGCACGTCGGCGCAACAAGAAGACCGTGTAGAGCGCGGTCGGGCGGCCGTACCGGGAGGCGGTCGCGCGGCCGATGCCGACGCGGCTGAAGTCGCCGTGCAGCAGCACGTGGCGGTGGGTCGTGGAGCCGAGCCATTCGTGCACCATCGCGCTCGCCTCGCTGCGCGGGCTGCTCTGCACGCGCCAGCCGATCACCTCGCCGACGCCGCGTGCGCGGCCCGCGGCGGCCATCACGCGCCCCGGCCAGGCGCCGTGCGCGAAGTAGCCGCGCCGGGCCATGTCGCGCGAGTGCCCGAACGCGCCGCGGTCCATGCGGCCGTCCTCGCGCACGGCCGGCAGGCGGTACACCGCGCGCACGCGGTTCAGCTCGCGCAGCATCGCGCTGCCGAAGCCCGCTTCCTCGGCGCCGGCGGCTGCGGGCGCCGCGGCCGCCGGCAGCAGCGCCAGGAGTGCGCACGCGAGTCCCAGGAGGACGCGTCGGAGCGGCCGATCAGCTTTCGTCGAGGAAAGTCGCAATGCGGTCGATCAGGTCGGGGCGGTCGAGCCAGGGCCAGTGCCCCGCGTTCTCGACGTTCACGATCTGTGCATCTGGCAGCTCCGCGGCGTACAGATCCCCGAAGCGCGACGAGATGTACGGATCGCGCGCGCCCCAAACTACCAATGACGGGCTGCTCAAAGATGAGAGACCTCTCCCCGCGGCGGCGAGCGACGGCTCCGGAGCGCTGCGGTAGAGCCGCAGGATCGCCCGTTGCGTGCCCTGGTCGAAATGGCGCAGCGCCGCTTCGACGAAGCCCTCCGGCAGCGGTCCCGCGAACGCCGGCCGCAGCGCGCGCGAGAGCGTCGGGCGGATCGTCAGCCCCATCGCCAGCTCCCCGATGACGCGCGTGCGCCACGCGCGCGCGGCGCGATGCCAGCGGTAGCCGGGCAGCAGCGGAATCGCGTTCACGATCACGAGCCGCTCGATCCGCTCGGGGCGGCGCTGCGCGAACGCGAGCGCCGCCGAGCCCCAGTCGTGCACGACGAGACGGACGCGCTCGACCGCGACGACCTCGTCGAGAAAGCGCTCGACGAACTGCGCGATCCCCTCCAGCGAGTAGTCGTTCTGGCCGCCCTTGCCGGAGCGCCCGAAGCCGAGCAGGTCGGGCGCGAGGCCGCCGGTGCGCTCGAGGAACGGCACCCAGTCGTCGCTGCTCGTCGGCACGCCGTGGACGTAGAGGACCGGCGTGCGCTCGTCGGCGGAGGGCGATGGCGCGCTGCGCCAGAAGACCGGCTGGCCGTCCAGCTCCGCGGTGTGCTCGGCGACGTCCACGCCGGCGCGAGGATAGTCGCCGCGCGGTGGCGGGGGCGCGGCCGCCGCGGCCGCGCCCCCGTCGCTCAGCCTGCGACCGGCACCGGGTCGGGGCGCACGACCACGGTGTCGGCGACCACGGTGATCTCGTCGGCCGGCATGCCGACGCGCGACGCGTGCTCGCGGATCTTCTCGGGGCTGGACGCCTGGTAGATGCAGATCGTCCCCAGCCCGCCGCCGTCCTCGGCGACCACGTACGAGCGGATCCAGCGGATGTCGGCCGACATCTCGTCGTCGCCGATCGCCTTCGATCTGGCGGCCGCGGCCTGCAGCTCCTCGGGTGTCTTCCAGCCGTTGCGGCGGCGGATGGCGTAGGTCTGCATGGGTCCTCCTCGGTCGGGTATTTAGCACGATCGGTCGTGCGAAGTCGTGAGGACTGTACGACCGATCGTGCTAACTTGTCAAGCGATGAGTGCGCCGCATCCTCACCCTGCGTCTGCCCAGCGTCCGCGCAGACGACGCAGCGACGGCGAGCGCAGCCGTGCCGCGATCCTGCGCGAGGCCGCGCAGCTGGCGACCGTCGAGGGCCTCGACGGTCTCTCGATCAGCCGTCTCGCCGACGCCGTGGGGATGAGCAAGAGCGGGCTGTTCGCCCACTTCGGCTCCAAGGAGGAGCTGCAGCTGGCGACGGTCGAGACGGCGAGCGAGCTGTTCGACGAGATCGTGATCGGCCCGGCGCTCGCGGCTCCCACGGGCATCGAGCGGCTGCGGGCGCTGTGCGAGAACTACCTCAGACACGTCGAGGGCGACGTCTACCCGGGCGGCTGCTTCTTCGCCTCGGCCGCGGCCGAGCTGGACACGCGGATGGGCCCGGTGCGCGACCGCGCGGTCGCGATCGTGGGCAACTGGCTCGGGCACCAGCAGCAGGCCGCGCGCGACGCGCGGGCCGAGGGCGCGATCGACGCCTCCGAGGATCCCGAGCAGCTCGCCTTCGAGCTCGAGGCGTACCTGATGTGCGCGAACCAGATGTTCGTCATCGGCCGTGACCCGGGCTCGATCGCACAGGCGCGCCGCGCGATCGAGCGTCGGCTCGCGCAGGCGGCGCCCGCCGCCGGATAACGTCCCGGCGCGTGTCGCCCGGCGCCACGATCCCCGCCGCCGAATGGCGCCGCCCGGCGCGGCGCCGCGTCACCGCGATCCGCGACCGGCTGCGCGAGGTCTACGGGGTGCCGATCATGGCGCCGCACGAGCAGCCGCTGGACGAGCTGATCCTCACGGTCCTCTCGCAGTCGACGAACGACCGCAACCGCGACGTCGCCTACGAGCGGCTGCGCGAGCGCTTCCCCACGTGGGAGGCGGTGCTCAACGCGCCGAACGCCGAGGTGGAGGAGGCGATCCGCCCCGGCGGCATCTCGAAGGTCAAGTCCGCGCGCATCCAGGCGATCCTCGCGGCGATCGACGGGCACGAGCCGCACGGCCTCGACCTGCGCTGGCTGCGCGACGCGCCCGTCCCCGAGGGCCAGGCGTACCTCTGCTCGCTGCCCGGCGTCGGCCGCAAGACTGCCGCCTGCGTGCTGCTGTTCGCGTTCGGGCTGCACGACGTGCCGGTCGACACGCACGTCTCGCGCGTCGGCATGCGCCTGCGCCTGCTGCGGCCGGGCGCGCCGTTCGAGGAGCTGCACGACGCGATGCTCGCGCTCACGCCGCCGGGCGAGGAGCTGGAGCTGCACGTGAACCTGCTGCGCCACGGGCGCCGCACGTGCCATGCGCGCACGCCGGATTGCGCCAACTGCGCGCTGCGGCGCATGTGCCCCAGTCGCCGCACCTGAACTGCGACCCGTCGCCGGGCCCAAACACGCGGACGACTGGCCGGGTGTAACGAACCGCGCGTGCATTGCGCGCAAGATCTACTACACTCACGCTTAGATTTCCGCCGAAGACCACAGGCAGCAAGGGAGACTCACGCAATGGGCAAGACCATCGGCATCGACCTCGGCACGACGAACTCGTGCATGGCCGTCCTCGAGGGCGGCGAGCCCACCGTGATCGAGAACGCCGAGGGCGGTCGCACGACGCCGTCGGTGGTCGCGTTCACGCAGGGCGGGGAGCGGCTCGTCGGCACCGTCGCCAAGCGGCAGGCCGTCACCAACCCCACCAACACCGTCTTCTCGATCAAGCGCTTCATGGGCCGCAAGGAGGCCGAGGTGCGCGAGGAGGAGCAGATCGTCCCCTACAGAGTCGTCTCCGGCCCGGGCGGCGACGCGCGCGTCGAGGCGGGCGGCAAGGAGTACAGCCCGCCCGAGATCAGCGCGATGATCCTCGCGAAGCTGAAGGCGGACGCCGAGGCCTACCTCGGCGAGACGGTCGACAGCGCCGTCATCACCGTCCCCGCGTACTTCAACGACGACCAGCGCCAGGCGACGAAGGACGCCGGCAAGGTCGCCGGGCTCGACGTCAAGCGCATCATCAACGAGCCGACCGCGGCCTCGCTCGCGTACGGGCTCGACAAGGAGGCCGACCAGACGATCCTCGTCTTCGACCTTGGCGGCGGCACGTTCGACGTGTCGGTCCTGGAGATCGGCGACGGCGTCTTCGAGGTCAAGTCGACCGCCGGCGACAACCACCTCGGCGGCGACAACTTCGACAAGGCGATCGTCGACTGGCTCGTGGCCGACTTCAAGAAGTCGCAGGGCATCGACCTCGCCGCCGACGCGATGGCGCTCCAGCGCCTCTACGAGGCCGGCGAGAAGGCGAAGATCGAGCTCTCCACCACGCAGGAGACGCAGATCAACCTGCCCTTCATCACGGCCGACCAGTCCGGCCCGAAGCACCTCGACACGCGCCTCTCCCGCGCGAAGCTCAACGAGCTGACCTCCGACCTGATCGACCGCACGGTCGCGCCGGTCCGCCAGGCGCTCGACGACGCGAGAGACAAGGGCGCGGCGACGATCGACCACGTCGTGATGGTCGGCGGCATGACGCGCATGCCGGCCGTGCAGGAGAAGGTCAAGGAGCTCACCGGCAAGGACCCGCACCGCGGCGTCAACCCGGACGAGGTCGTGGCCGTCGGCGCGGCGATCCAGGCGGGCGTGCTCGCCGGCGACGTCAAGGACGTCCTGCTTCTGGACGTGACGCCTCTCACCCTCGGCATCGAGACCAAGGGCGGCGTGATGACGAAGCTGATCGAGCGCAACACGACGATCCCGACGCGCAAGGGCGAGGTCTTCTCGACGGCAGACGACAACCAGCCGTCCGTCGAGATCCACGTGCTCCAGGGCGAGCGCGAGATGGCGCAGTACAACAAGTCGCTCGGCAAGTTCCAGCTCACCGGCATCCCGCCGGCGCCGCGCGGCATCCCGCAGATCGAGGTCGCGTTCGACATCGACGCG
Organism: uncultured Actinomycetes bacterium; assembly: GCA_963812435.1. Classification (GTDB taxonomy): domain Bacteria; phylum Actinomycetota; class Thermoleophilia; order Solirubrobacterales; family Solirubrobacteraceae; genus Conexibacter. Next base: position 113,948 of record CAWEUZ010000002.1, on the reverse strand, counting down.
AACGGGATCTTGTCCGTGTCGGCAAGAGACCTCGGCACCGGCAAGGAGCAGAAGATCGAGATCAAGGCGGGCTCGGGCCTGTCCGACGACGAGATCAGACAGATGGTCGGCGACGCCGAGACGCACGCCGAGGAGGACCGCAAGGCGCGCGAGCTGGCCGAGGCGCGCAACAACGCCGAGAACGCCGCCTACCAGGCCGAGCGCCAGCTCAAGGATCTCGGCGACGGCGTCGACGCGGCGTCGAGAACCGAGATCGAGGCCGCGATCAGAACGGTCCGCGAGGCGCTGACCTCGGAGGACCCGGACGAGATCAACGCCAAGGCCGAGGCGCTGCAGGCGGCCTTCCACAAGGTCTCCGAGGCGATGTACGAGAAGGCCCAGCAGCAGGCAGCCGCGAGCGGCGACGGCGCCGCTGCGAACGGTACGGCCGCCGACGCCGACGCCTCCGCGGAGGAGGACGTCGTCGACGCCGAGGTCGTGGACGAGGGCAACTGACGATGAGCGCCGAGCACGAGCAGGGGACGGCGCCGGTCGAGGAGGCCGGCGCCGCCGCCGAGCCGCAGGACGCCGAGCAGGTCGACGGCGTGCACGAGACGGCGGAGCCTGCGGAGGCGGACGCCGCCGTCGAGGTCGAGCACGACCTCGACGAGCTGCTCGCGCGCGCCGGCAGGGCCGACGAGTACCTCGCGCTCGCGCAGCGCACGCAGGCCGACTTCGAGAACTTCCGCAAGCGCATGACGCGCGACGTCGCCGCCGCCGAGGCGCGCGGCGTCGGAAAGCTCGCGAAGGAGCTGCTGCCCGCGCTCGACAACCTCGGGCGCGCGCTCGCCGCCGCCGAGGCCGAGGGCGAGGCCGACGGCCACCTCGGCGCGGGCGTGAAGCTCGTGCACGACGAGCTGCTGGCCGTGCTCAAGCGCGTCGGGATCGAGCCGTTCTCGCCGCAGGGCGAGCGCTTCGACCCCAACGAGCACGAGGCGATGGTCCAGCAGCCGGTCGAGGGCGCGGAGTCGGGGACCGTCGTCGAGGTCTACCAGCAGGGCTTCCGCCACGGCGAGCAGGTCCTGCGCCCCGCCCGCGTCGTCGTGGCGGCATAGGGAGGTCGACAGGCCATGGCCGCCACCAAGCCCGATCTCTACAAGGTCCTCGGCGTCGGCAGAAACGCCTCCGACGAGGAGATCAAGAAGGCGTACCGCAAGCTCGCGCGCCAGTACCACCCGGACCGCAACCCCGACGACGCGAGAGCCGAGGAGCGCTTCAAGGAGATCTCCGCCGCGCACGACGTGCTGTCGGACCCGGACAAGCGCAAGGCCTACGACCAGGGCACCGGGCCGTTCGCGGCCGGCGGCGGCGCGGGCTTCGACCCGAACGCGTTCGGCAGCTTCAGCGACATCCTCTCCAACCTGTTCGGCGGGGGCGGAGGGCCGGGAGGCCGCGGCGGTCGCCCGGGCGGCGGAGGCGGCGCGGGCGGTGCGAGCGCCGGCGGCCGCGCACGGCCGCAGCGCGGCCGCGACCTCGAGACGGAGGTCTCGCTGTCCTTCCAGGAGGCGGTCGACGGCTCGCAGGTGTCGCTCGCGATCCCCACCACGACGCCGTGCGAGACGTGCCACGGCACGGGTGCCAGACCGGGTACGTCGCCGGTCGTGTGCCCTGTCTGCCAGGGGCGCGGCGTCGAGTCGCAGGGCCAGGGCTTCTTCTCGATCACGCAGCCGTGCTCGCGCTGCGGCGGCAGCGGCTCGATCGTCGAGTCGCCGTGCCCGACCTGCAACGGCTCCGGCGCGCGTCGCACGATCAAGCGCCTGCGCGTGAACGTCCCCCCGGGGGTCAAGGAGGGCAGCCGCGTGCGGATCGCCGGCAAGGGCGAGCCGGGCGCGAACGGCGGCCCGCCCGGCGACCTGTTCGTCGTCACGCGCGTCGCCGCGTCGCCCGTCTTCAGACAGACCGGCGACCAGCTCGAGGTCGAGGTGCCGCTGACGATCGTCGAGGCGCTGCAGGGCGCGACCGTCGAGGTGCCGACGCTGCGCGGCAGAAAGCGCCTGCGGATCGCGCCGGGCACCAGACACGGCGCCGTCCAGCGCCTCAGAGGCGAGGGCGCACCGCGGCTCGGCGGCAGAGGCCGCGGCGACATCCACTACCGCTTCACGATCGAGCTGCCGAGATCGCTGACGGCCGAGCAGCGCGAGGCCGTCGACCGCCTCGGGCAGGTCATGAACGGCAACCCGCGCGAGCGACTCTTCACCGGCGGGCGGACGGAGGCGACGGCATGAGCGACGGCGCACGACGCATACGCACCACGACGCGCATCGAGCTGAGCGACGACCGCGGCGTCTTCATGATCTCCGTCGCCGCCGAGCTGGCGGAGATGCACCCGCAGACGCTGCGCATGTACGAGCAGCGCGGGCTGATCGAGCCGAAGCGCTCGCCGAAGGGCACGCGCCTCTACTCGCACGCCGACGTCGAGCGGCTCAAGCGCATCCAGGAGATGACGGCCGACATGGGCATGAACCTCGCCGGCGTCGAGCGCGTGTTCGAGCTGGAGGAGCAGCTGATGGCGATGACGGCGAAGCTGCGGCGGCTCGAGCGGCGCGCCGGCGAGCTGGCGGCCGAGGTCGAGCGGCTCGAGGAGCTGCGGCGCTCGCTGCGCGCCGAGATCGTCCCGTACGTGCGCGGCGGCGCACTCGTGCGCACCCAGCCCAGCTTCAGAATTCCCGTCGAGCGTCCGAGCCAGGACGGAGGAGGTGCCTGAATTGCAGCTCGACCGCTTCACGATCAAGTCCCAGGAGGCGATCCAGGCAGCCCTGCGGCTGGCCGAGGACCGCGCGAACCCGCAGGCGACGCCCGAGCACCTGCTCGCGGTCCTGCTCGAGCAGTCCGACGGGATCGTCGCGCCCGTCCTGCGCAAGGTCGGCGCCGATCCCGGCGCGATCCGCAGCGCCGTGAACGGCGCGCTCGACGCGCAGCCGAGAATGACCGGCCCGAGCGGCGGCAGCGGTCCGTCGCAGGAGCTGATCCAGGTGCTGCGCGCGGCCGAGGCCGAGATGCGCGCGCTGGGCGACGAGTACGTCTCCACGGAGCACCTGCTGCTGTCGCTGTCGGGCCACAACTCGAAGGCCGGCGAGCTGCTGCGCGAGGCCGGCGCGCGCAGAGAGATCCTGCTGCAGGCGATCTCCGAGGTGCGCGGCTCGCAGCGCGTCACCGACATGAACCCCGAGGACAAGTTCCGGGCGCTCGAGAAGTACGGCCGCGACCTCACGGCGGCGGCGCAGGACGGCAAGCTCGACCCGGTGATCGGGCGCGACGACGAGATCCGCCGCGTGATCCAGGTGCTCTCGCGCCGCACGAAGAACAACCCGGTGCTGATCGGCGAGCCGGGCGTCGGCAAGACCGCGATCGCCGAGGGGCTCGCGCAGCGGGTCGTCTCCGGCGACGTGCCCGAGGGGCTGCGCGACCGCCGCGTCGTCTCGCTCGACGTCGGCTCGCTGATCGCGGGCGCGAAGTACCGCGGCGAGTTCGAGGACCGGCTGAAGGCGGTCCTGCAGGAGATCGCCGACGCGGACGGCACGGTCATCCTCTTCATCGACGAGCTGCACACGATCGTCGGCGCGGGCGCCGGCGAGGGCGCCGTCGACGCGGCGAACCTGCTCAAGCCGATGCTCGCGCGCGGGGAGCTGCGCGCCGTCGGCGCGACGACGTTGGACGAGTACCGCAAGCACATCGAGAGAGACGCGGCGCTGGAGCGGCGCTTCCAGCCGGTGCTCGTCGGCGAGCCGTCGGTCGAGGACACGATCGCGATCCTGCGCGGGCTGAAGGAGCGCTACGAGGTCCACCACGGCGTCGACATCCAGGACTCGGCGATCATCGCCGCAGCGACGTTGAGCGACCGTTACATCGCCGACCGCTTCCTGCCGGACAAGGCGATCGACCTGATCGACGAGGCGGCCTCCAAGCTGCGGATCGAGATCGACTCCAAGCCGACCGAGATCGACGAGCTGGACCGCCGCGTGATGCAGCTGCAGATCGAGCTGCAGGCGCTGGAGAAGGAGACGGACGAGTCCTCCGTGTCGCGCCGCGAGGCGATCGAGCGCGAGATCGCGGACCTGCAGGAGCGCTCCGACGGGATGAAGGCCCAGTGGCAGCGCGAGAAGGACGCGATCGAGTCGGTGAAGGTCGTGCGCGAGCGGCTGGAGCAGGCGCGCGGCGAGGTCGAGCGCGCCGAGCGCGATGCCGACCTGCAGCGCGCCGCCGAGCTGCGCTACGGCGAGATCCCCGAGCTGGAGAGACAGCTCGCGGCGGCCGAGGAGGCCGGCGGGGCGTCCGACGGCGGCGTGCAGTTCCTGAAGGAGAAGGTCGACGCCGAGGACGTCGCCGAGGTCGTCGGCAAGTGGACGGGCATCCCCGTCTCGCGGCTGCTGGAGGGCGAGGTCGAGAAGCTCGTGCACATGGAGGAGCGGCTGCACCAGCGCGTCGTCGGCCAGCACGAGGCGGTCGAGGCGGTCGCCAACGCGCTGCGGCGCTCGCGCGCCGGGTTGCAGGACCCGGACCGGCCGATCGGCACGTTCCTGTTCCTCGGCCCGACCGGCGTCGGCAAGACCGAGCTGGCGCGCGCCCTGGCGGAGTTCATGTTCGACTCGCAGGACGCGATGATCCGCATCGACATGTCGGAGTACATGGAGAGACACTCCGTGTCCCGGCTGGTCGGCGCGCCTCCCGGCTACGTCGGCTACGAGGAGGGCGGGCAGTTGACGGAGGCGGTTCGCCGCCGGCCCTACTCCGTCGTGCTGCTCGACGAGGTCGAGAAGGCCAACGGCGACGTCTTCAACATCCTGCTGCAGGTGATGGACGACGGCCGTCTGACGGACGGCCAGGGTCGCACGGTCGACTTCAAGAACGTCGTGCTGATCATGACCTCGAACATCCCGGGCGGTCGCGTGGGGGCCGAGGCGCACTTCCGGCCGGAGTTCATCAACCGGCTGGACGACATCGTCGAGTTCGAGCCGCTGTCGCGCGAGCAGATCGGAACGATCGTGGACCTGCAGGTCGTGCGGTTGGTGCGGCGTGTGCGGGAGCGCGAGATCGAGGTGGAGCTGACCGACGCGGCGCGGGAGCTGCTCGGGAACCTCGGCTACGACCCGACGTACGGCGCGCGGCCGTTGAAGCGGGTGATCCAGAAGCGGCTGGTGGACAGACTGGCGCTGGCGATCCTGGAGGGCGACGTTCGCGGCTGGCGACGTGGTGCTGGTCGACGCGGTCGACGGCGAGCTGACGTTCGCGAAGGCGGCGGCCGCGGCCGCCGCCTGAGCGCCTGCTCGCGTCGCTCAGTCTCTCGCCTGCCCTCTCGGTCTGTCTCTCGACCCCGGTCTTCTGATGTCGAAGTCGATCAGCAGCCGCGGTGTCGTCGCCGTGCTGAATCTGGCGCTCGCGTCGACCTGGAAGGTCCACGTCCCGTAGGCGTATCTGAAGGGGAACAGCGCGATCGGGCCGGTCTTCAACGAGCCGCACGGCCCGCGCGTCGTCCCGATCCGCAGCGTCCGCTTCACTCTGCCGTTCGGCTGGATGTAGTGGACGTAGACGCCGTGGTGCTCGCCGAGGCCGAGCACGCGCCAGCGGACGCGCAGCGTCGCGGGGTCCCCGATGCGCGGGCTGAAGCTCGCCCCGAGCGGCGTCATCATGAACGTCGTCGAGGCGACGTGCGGGCCGTCGGTCACCGACAGCGTCAGGTCGCGCGTGCCGGCCGTGCCGTGGTAGCGCGGCGCCGTGAAGCGCGCTCGGATGCGGCCTCTCGCGTCGATCTGCCCGGTCCCGATCTGCTTCGTGCCGGCGAGCTTCGCCGTCCACGAGCCGTTCGGTCTGAAGCCGCCGCCGGTCAGCAGCCCGCTGCCGCCGCTCAGGTAGCAGCCGGGCGACAGCACGATTCTCGCTCTCGCCGCCGCGCCGACCGCGGCAGGGGTGAGCGCGAGCGCCAGCATGGCGGCGGCGAGGAGGGGGATGACGGGCAGTCGGCGCATCGGTTCAGTGCGGGAGCGGACGGACGTGCACGGGGATTCTCGCGCGCGGGCCGTCGGACTGCACGCGGTAGCGGCGCTGGGTGTCGAGCACGAGCGTCCAGCGGCCCGCCACGGGTTCGAACGGGAACACCCGTCGAGAGGTCGTCGTCAGCGTGCCGCAGTCGCCGCCGGTGACGCCGAGCGCCGCGGTCGCGTGGACCGCTCCGGCGGGGTCGAGCCAGTGCAGCCACACGTGTGCTCTGGCGACTCCGCCGACGAGCGCGAAGCCCCACACGGAGAAGCGGGCGCGCAGCGTTCTCGGGGTGCCGCTGGAGGGCTGGAAGTCGCCGCCGGCTGGCCGCGAGACGGTGAAGCGCGTCCGCGGTCTGCGTCTTCCGTCCGTGACCGCGAGCACGTGCCGCTGCTGCGCGACGCCCGGTGCGAGCGCCGGCGTCGCGAACGAGCTCTCGAACATGCCGGCGACGTCGGACGTGGGCGTCGTGCCGTCGCCGTAGCTGAGCGTGCGCCCGTCGAGCGCGACCGTCAGCGGCGCGGTCGGCGCCATGCCCTCGGCCGTCAGCTGCAGCGGAGCGCCCTGCAGGTAGCAGCGCGCGCTGGTCGTCAGGGTCGCCGCGTGCGCGGCGGTCGACGCGCACGCGAGCGTCGCGACGAGCGCGGCGAGGACCAGCGGGTTGCGCGACCGCACGTTGGGCATCATCGCTTCCAAGAACAGCCGAGCGGGCCGGTCGATGCGCCGCGCCGCCCGTTGGGATAGAAACCAGGGCCAGAGACACGCGCCGACCGCAACGATGGGAGCGCCATGCCGACGTACATCATGCTCTCGAAGCTCACCCCCGAGGGCACGCAGACGATCAAGACCAACCCGCAGCGCATCCGCGAGGTGAACAAGGAGATCGAGCAGCTCGGCGCGACCGTGAAGGCGCAGTGGTGCGTGCTCGGCCGCTTCGACTTCATCAACGTCGTCGAGGCGCCCGACGAGAAGACGATCGCGCGCGTCTCGCTCGAGCTCGGCTCGCGCGGCACCGTCCAGTACGAGACGCTGACGGCGATCCCGATCGACGACTTCATCTCCTCTCTCTAGGCGGCCCGTGGCAGACAAGGTCCTCGTCATCGGCGCCGGCGGGCGCGAGCACGCGATCGTGCGCGCGTTGGCGCGCTCGCCCCAGCGCGCCGGAGCTGCTGTGCGCGCCCGGCAACGCCGGGATCGCGGCTGACGCGCGGCTGCTCGACGTCGCGGTCGATGACGTCGCCGGGCTCGTCGCGGCCGCGCAGGCGGAGGGCGTGACGCTGACGGTCGTCGGGCCGGAGGTTCCGCTCGTCGCCGGCGTGGTCGACGCGTTCGAGGCGGCCGGGCTGCGCTGCTTCGGCCCGCGCGCCGCGGTCGCGCGGCTGGAGGGCTCGAAGGCCTTCTCGAAGTCGCTGATGGAGGCGGCCGGCGTTCCGACTGCGGCCTACGAGGTGGTGACGACGGTCGCGCAGGGGATGGCCGCGATCGGGCACTACCCGGTCGTCGTGAAGGCCGACGGGCTGGCGGCCGGCAAGGGCGTCGTGATCGCGGCGGACGAGGCCGAGGCGCGCGACGCGCTCGACCGCGTTCCTCGTGGATCGTCTGCACGGCACCGAACAGGTCGTCGTGGAGGAGTTCCTCGACGGCGAGGAGCTGTCGCTGCTCGCGCTGTGCGACGGCGAGCGCGCGATCGCGATGGCGCCGGCGCAGGACTACAAGCGGATCTTCGACGGCGACGAGGGGCCGAACACCGGCGGCATGGGCTCCTACTCGCCGGTCCCGGGCTTCGACGCGGCGCGCGCACAGGAGCTGTGCGAGCAGGTCCACCAGCCGGTCGTGGACGAGCTGCGCCGCCGCGGCACGCCCTTCCACGGGATCCTCTACGCCGGGCTGATGCTGAGCGGCGACGAGGTGCGCGTGCTGGAGTTCAACGTGCGCTTCGGCGACCCTGAGACGCAGGCCGTGCTGCCGCGGCTGCGCTCCGACCTGCTCGACGTGCTGAGCCGCGCGTGCGAGCCCGGCGGGCTCGACGGCGTCTCGCTGGAGTGGTCGCCCGATACTGCCGTCACGCTCGTGCTCGCCAGCGCCGGCTACCCGGAGGCGCCGCGCACCGGCGACCCGATCGCCGGCCTCGACGCGGTCCCGCAGGGGATCGAGGTCACGCACGCCGGCACCAAGCGCGGCGAGGGCGGCGCAGTCATGACGGCCGGCGGCCGCGTGCTCAACGTCACGGCGCTCGGCGCCGACGCGGCCGCCGCGCGCGCGGCGGCCTATGCTGCCGCCGACGCGATCGCGTTCGAAGGACGACAGATACGCCAGGACATCGCTCTGCGGGCGGTTGCGGCGACCACGACCGGGGAGGCCCGATGACCGACGACCAGCTGTCTACCGGCGAAGCCGCCGCTCTTGAACCTGTCACCGACGCCCAGGTCGAGGTGCTGGAGCAGGAGCTCGCGAGCGCCGGCGTGCTCGTCGGCATCGTGATGGGCTCGCAGAGCGACATGGAGACGATGCAGAAGGCGGCGAAGGTGCTGACCGACCAGGGCATCGCGAACGAGATCAACGTGATGTCGGCGCACCGCGACCCCGACAAGGTCGCCGCCTACGCGAAGAGCGCGCGCTCCCGCGGGCTCAAGGTCATCATCGCCGGCGCCGGGCTGTCCGCCGCGCTGCCGGGCGTCGTCGCCGCGCATACCGACCTGCCGGTGATCGGCGTGCCGCTCACGAGCGCGATGACCGCCGCCGGAGGGCTCGACGCGCTGCTGTCGGTCGCGCAGATGCCGCCGGGCGTGCCGGTCGCGTGCGTCGGCATCGACAACCCGAGAAACGCGGCCGCGCTCGCGGCGCGGATCCTCGGGGCGTAGCGCTCAGGCGACGAGCGCCTCGAACAGCCGCTCGAGCGTCGCGGCGGGGTCGTCGGTGAGGCCCGTGTGGACCTCGGACGGCTGGATCGCGGTGGAGGAGGAGGCGACGAGCCAGCCGAAGCGCTCGGAGCGATCGAGCCGCGCGAGCGCGCCTGCCGCTGGGTCGCCGGCCGCGACGCGCGCGAGCACGTCGAGGCGGGCGTGCAGGTCGGCGAGGTCGAGCGCGGGCGCGAGCGCGTGCAGGCGCGTCTCCTCCACGTGCGTGCGCAGCGCGAGGAAGTCGTGCTGGCGGCAGAACAGCACGACGCCGACGTTGACGCGCTCGCCTCGCTCGACGTGCGGCACGACGCGCAGCAGCGCGTAGGCGAACGGGCGCTGCTCAGGCACGGGCGCGCTCCACCTCCTCGACGAACGTGCGCGGCGCGGCGAGCCGCGTGTGGAGGAACGCCGCGAGGTCCGCGCGGCGTGCGGCCGGGTCCTCGCCGAGCCATCCGTCGGGGACCAGCCCGGCCGCATCGTCGACCGCGGCCGCGGCGCGCGCGGCGAGTCGCTCGTCCGCCTCCGCGAGCGGCCCGGCGAACGGCAGCAGGACGTGGTCGGCGAGCTGCGGGGTGGGCTCGCGCGCGGTCTCGCGCAGCGGTCGCGTGCCGTGCTGGCGGAAGAACGCGGCGCCGTGGTCGATCAGCCAAGTGCGGTCGTGCCAGGCGAGCAGGTTCGGGTTGCGATGGGTGCGGTCGACGTTCGTCGCGAGCGCGTCGAACCACACCACGTCGGCCGCGAACGCAGGGTCGATCGGCGGCCCGGCGCCGGGCAGGAACGGCAGCGAGCCCGGCAGGAAGTCCATGCCGGCGTTCGCGCCCGCGCTCGCCGCGAGCAGCTCCTGGATCTCGGGATCGGGCTCGGCCGCGGCCAGCTCCGGCGCCAGCTCGACGACGACCAGCTCGGGCACGGGCAGCCCGAGCATCCGCGCCAGCTCGCCCGCGAGCACCTCGGCCACGAGTGCTCGCTCGCCCTGGCCCGCGCCGCGCATCTTCGTCACGTAGAGGCCATCGTCGTCGGCCTCCACGAGACCCGGCAGCGAGCCGCCCTCGCGCAGCGCGCACACGTACCGCGTGGCGGCGATGCTGCGAAGCGGCTCGGGCACGCCGCCAGCTTCGCAGCTCGGCGCGATGGAGCCGCACCGCATCGTGCCGGCCGGCCCTCGATAATGGGCGGTCGGATGATCGCCCGTTACAGCCGACCCGAGCTCGCCGCCCTCTGGAGCGACGAGGCGCGCATGACCGCGTGGCGCGACGTCGAGGTCGCGGCGTGCGAGGCGATGGAGGGCCCGAGCGCCTCGGATCTCGACGCGATCCGCGCGGCGACGTTCACCGTCGATGCCGTCAACGAGCGCGAGCGGACGACGGACCACGATGTGGCCGCGTTCGTCGACGTGCTGTCGGGCTCGGCCGGGCAGGCCGGGCGCTGGATCCACTACGGGCTGACGTCGAGCGACGTGCTCGACACGGCGCTGGCGCTGCAGCTCAAGCGCGCGGGGGGGATCGTCGTGCCGGGTGCGCGGCGGCTCGTGGAGGCGTTCGCCGCGCGAGCGCGCGAGCACCGCTCGACGCTGTGCGTCGGGCGCACGCACGGCGTGCACGCCGAGCCGACCTCGTTCGGGATCAAGCTCGCCGGCTTCGCATTCGAGGCGCACCGCAACGCCGTGCGCCTGGAGCGCGCGTTCGCGCAGGCGTCGGTCGGCGCGATCTCCGGTGCGGTTGGGACCTACTCGGCGACGTCGCCGGAGTTCGAGTCGAAGGTGCTGTCGTCACTGGGCCTGGAGCGCGAGCCGGTCTCGACGCAGGTCGTCGCGCGCGACCGCCACGCGGAGCTGCTGCAGGCGATCGCGCTCGCCGGGGCCGGGCTGGAGCGCTTCGCGACGGAGCTGCGCCACCTGCAGCGCACGGAGGTGCGCGAGGCGGAGGAGCCGTTCCGCGCCGGACAGAAGGGCTCCTCGGCGATGCCGCACAAGAGAAACCCGATCAAGTCCGAGCAGATCAGCGGCTTGGCGCGCGTGCTGCGCGGCAACGCGCAGGCGGCGGTCGAGGACGTGGCGCTGTGGCACGAGCGCGACATCTCGCACTCCTCGGTCGAGCGCGTGATCCTGCCCGACTCGACGATCCTGATCGACTACCTGCAGGCGCGCGCGTCGGCGCTCGTCGAGGGGATGGTCGTGCACGCGGATCGCATGCAGGAGAACCTGGAGATCACCTGCGGTGCGCTGTTCTCCCAGCGTGTGCTGCTGGCGTTGATCGAGCAGGCGGGGATGGTGCGCGACGACGCGTACCGGATCGTGCAGCGCACGGCACAGGCGGCGTGGGACACGCGCACGCCGTTGCGCACCCTGCTCGAAGCCGAGCCCGCCGTCGGCGACGCCGGGCTCGACCTCGACGCGATCTTCGACTACGGCGTGTACGTCCGCCACGCCGACGCCATCTTCACGCGGCTCGACGAGATCGCTTAGTTATATTAGTGTGATGGTAAGAGCAGTGTTGGAGCTGCTGACGCCTTCAAATTGATAGAAGCCGAAGATTCCGCAGAGGAAAGCGCCTCTGAAAGGTATCGCGGCGTGTGGATCGGGAGTGAGGCTGGTGACCTTCCCGCTCGAAAGGTTTGCTATGAACACCCACGGATCGCTGGCTGTCGACTGGGTTGTACATTGATTGCCCGCGACCACCGTGAGCTTGGCTCCTACCACTCCGATGTCCAGGCCGGTTATGTTGGGTAGTGTTCCGCGGAACGCGGTAGCGAATCTTCCACGGTAGGGCTTCCTGGTTGATTAGCATTATATTAGTCTGATGGTGAGGGATGTGGCGGAGCTGCTGGTGCCTTCGAGGGTGCCATTGCCGCCGAGTCCACAGAGGAACAAGCCTCTGAGGGGTATCGTGGCATTGGCGTCTGGAGTCAGGCTTGTGAGTCTGCCACTGGAGAGGTTTGCTATAAACACCCATGGACTGGTGGCGGTTGACTGCGTCGTGCATTCAATGCCTATCGCATTTAGGGTCCACTTGACCCCGATCATCCCGAGGTCGATGCCGGTTATGGTAGGTAGTGTTCCGCGGAAGGCGCGGTAGCGGAGGTGCCACGGGAGGGCTTCCTGGTTGATGGTCGCTCTCCCGCCGGTGCAGCCTGCACTATTGAAGCTGCCTCTGCTCAGGTGGCCGATTAGGGCGCCGGCGACCTTCGCCATCGTCGCTGAATGGAAGCTGCCCGAGATGGTCAGCGGGCATCTTATCGGGCCGATGCCTCCGGTGGTGCTCATATTGAGCGAAGACCACGTGATGGTGAACGTTCTGGTGCTGACGCTGAATCTGCTTGCAGAGGCGCTCGCGAGCGCCATTGAGAGCGTGAGTGCCGCGGTGAGGCCCGCGAGCAGGAGCCTGCTTTGAGTTCGCATGTAACGATCCTCGTATTGATAGCCACGCGTGGGTCTTATGAAGCTGCGAAAGATTCCCCTCTCCACTCGTGCATCCCCCGACGAGGCCACGGTAGCTCAATACGCAAATTGCGTCAATCACGGAGGTCCGACGATCGCGTACGCTGCGCCTGATCCTGCCCGACTCGACGGTTCTGATCGACTACCTGGAGGCGCGCGCGACAGCGCTTGTCGAGGGATGGCACAGGCGGCGTGGACACGCGCACGCCGCTGCGCTCGTTGCTCGAAGCCGAGCCCGCCGTCCGAGACGCCGGGCTCGACCTCGACGCGATCTTCATGCGGCTCGACAAGATCGCTTAGTTATATTAGTCTGATGGTGAGGGCCGTAACGGAGTTGCTTGTGCCTTCGAATGAAGCATTGCCGACAGCGCCCGCGCAGAAACCTCCGCTGCCTGTCAGCGGTATGAGAACGCCCGGGTCCGGAGTGACACTCGTGACCCTCCCGCTCGTGGGAAAGACGTTTGTTATAAGCACCCATGGATTCGCAGCCGTCGACTGCATCGTGCAGACGAAACCGACGTCTAGTGTCATCTTGACTCCGATCACCTCAACGTCGTATCCGGTTATGTTCGGTAGCGTACCGCGGAAGGCTTCGTAGCGAATGTGCCAAGGGAGCGATTCCTGATTGACAGTCTCTCTACCTCCGGTGCAAGATGCGGTGGCGATCGTGCCTCTGTTAATGCGGCCGATTAGTGCGCCGGAGACCTTCGCAATCGTCGATGAGTGGAAGCTGCCTGAGAGGGTGAACGGACAGCTTATAAACCCGGCGCCACCGGTGGTGAACTGGTTCAAGCTGGCCCAGGTTATGGTAAACGTTCTGGTGCTGACGCTGAGTCTTCCCGCCGACGCGTTCGCGGTGGCGAGCGAAAGCGTGAGTGCTGCGGTGAAGCCCGCGAGCAGGAGCCTGCTGTGAGTTCGCATGTGTCACCAAGACTCTCGATTCGCCTGTCTATATTAGTGTAATGGTTATTCTAGTAGCAGAGCTGCTCGCGCCTTCGAAGCTGGCATTGCCAGCAAAGCCGCAGAGGAAGCCCCCTCTCAAGGGTATTATGGCTCTGGGGTCAAGGGTCACATTGAATATCTGGCCGATGTTAATATTGATAGTGCCTATGAGGGGATTGCTGGGCGTGGTCTGTGAGGAACACGGAATCCCCGCGGCCATAAAGTCCCATTTCAGGCCGATCATGAAGAGGTCAAAACCCGATATGTTTGGTAGCGTGCCGCGAAAGGCGCTGTACCGCACGTGCCATGGCAACGCTTCCTGATCGATGGTGAGGGTACCGCCTGTGCAGGAAGCGCTAGCCGCTGTACCTCTATTGATGAGACCAATTAGCGAGCTGCCGACCTTCGATATAGTGCTTGAGTGGAAGTTGCCGGAGATGGTCACCGGGCATCTTATTGGGCCAACGCCGCCGGTAGTGCTCAAGTTAAGGGAAGCCCAGGCTATCGTAAAGGCTCTGGTGCTAAAACTGAGTCTATTGGCTGACGCGCTCGAGAGCGTTGCAGCGAGGGCAAGCGTGGCGGTGAGGCCTGCGAGCAGGAGCTTGCTGCGAGTTCGCATGTGAACGATCCTTGTATAGATAGACACGCGTGGGTCTTATGGCACTGCGAGAGCCCCTTCCAAATAGTGCGTCCCCCGGAAACACCACGGTAGCCCACTACTCAAATATCGTCAATCGCAAGCGGGCCAGCGGTCGCGCGCTGCGCGACCGCCGGACTCCTGCAAGCGAGACGACTAGGCCGGAACAGCCGCGCCGTCGAGGTACGGCTCGTTGCGCTCCGCCCGCTCGACCAGGGAGGCCGGCGGCTCGAAGCGCGCGCCGTACTTCTCGGCAAGCTCCCGCGCGCGGGCGACGAAGGCAGCGGGGCCGCCCGTCTCCGGATTGCGCGTCGGGTCGCCGTACTGATTGATGTACTGCAGCACCCCGCCGGTCCAGGCGGGGAAGCCGATCCCGAAGATCGAGCCGATGTTGGCGTCGGCGACCGACTCGATCACGTTCTCGTCGACGCACTTCACCGTCTCGAGCGCCTCGGCGAACATCATCCGCTCCTCGAGGTCTCTCAGCGAGATCGAGGACGGGTCGGCGACCGGCGGGAACGCCTCGCGCCAGACCGGACCACAGGCCCGTGCGTCTGCCGTCCGCGTACTCGTAGAAGCCCGCGCCCTCGAGCTTTCCGGGGCGGCCCTCGTCGAGCATGCGGTCGATCACGGCCTCGGACGGATGCCCGTCCCAGCCGGTCCCCGTCTCCGCGGCCGCCTTCGCGGCGTCGCGGATCTTCTTCATGAGCTTCATGTTCAGCTCGTCGCTCAGCTGCAGCACCGGCGCGGGGTAGCCGGCCTGCGACGACGCCTGCTCGATCGAGGCCGCGGGGATCCCCTCGGTCAGCATCGAGATGCCCTCGTTGATGAACGTGCCGATCACGCGCGAGGTGAAGAAGCCGCGCGAGTCGTTCACCACGATCGGCGTCTTCTTGATCTGCTTCGCGACGTCGAGGGCACGCCAGAGCGTCTCGTCGCTCGTCTGCTCGCCCTTGATGATCTCCAGCAGCGGCATCTTGTCCACCGGACTGAAGAAGTGCAGCCCGATGAAGTCGGTCGGCCGCGAGACGCCCTCGGCGAGCCCGGTGATCGGGAGCGTCGAGGTGTTCGAGCCGAGCAGCGCGCCCTCCGCGAGGAACGGCTCGATCTCGGCGAAGACCTTCGCCTTGACGGCCGGGTCCTCGAAGACCGCCTCGATCACGAGGTCGGCGCCCTCGGCCTTCGACGGGTCGTCGGTCGGGGTGATGAGCGCGAGGAGGGCGCCGCCGGCCTCCTGCGTGCTCTTCCCGCGCGAGACGCCCTTCTCGACGAGTCTCGCCGAGTAGCCCTTGCCGCGGTCGGCCGCCTCCTGCGAGACGTCCTTGAGGACGACCTCGATGCCGGCCTTCGCGCACACGTACGCGATCGCGGCGCCCATCATGCCGGCGCCGAGCACGACGACCTTCTTCGAGCTGAACGTCTCGACGTCGCTCGACCGACCGCGCGGACCGTTGACGGCCTGCAGGTCGAAGAAGAACGCCTGGATCATGTTCTTCGAGACCTGGCCGCTGGCGAGGTCGACGAAGTAGCGCCCCTCGATCTCGATCGCGCTGTCGAAGTCGACCTGCGCGCCCTCGACCGCCGCGGCCATGATGTGGTGCGGCGCCGGGTAGTTCGCGCCCTTGATCTGCTTGCGCAGGTTCGCCGGGAACGCCGGCAGGTTCATCGCCAGCGCGGGCGTCGACGGCGTGCCGCCGGGGATCTTGTACTTCTTGTCCGCGTCCCACGGCTGCTGCGCCTCGGGGTTGGCCTTGATCCACTCCTTCGCGGCGGGGATCAGGTCCTCTCTCGACGCGACCAGCTCGTCGACGATGCCGAGCTCCTTCGCCTTGCCCGGACGCACTCTCTGGCCCTGCATCAGCAGGCCCATCAGCGCCTGCACGATGCCGAGCATCCGCACCGTGCGAACGATGCCGCCGGCGCCGGGGAGCAGGCCGAGCTGCACCTCCGGGAAGCCGAAGACGATCTTGTTGTCGTCCACGGAGATGCGGTGGTGAGTCGCCAGCGCGATCTCCAGCCCGCCGCCCAGAGCGGTGCCGTTCAGCGCCGCGACGACCGGTCTGCCCAGCGTCTCCAGGCGCCGCAGCTGGCCCTTGCCGATCTTCAGGCCGTCGGCCAGCTCCTGCGCCTGCGCGGGGGTGACCTGTCTGAGGTCATTGAGGTCGCCGCCCGCGAAGAAGGTCTTCTTCGCGCTCGTGATGATCACGCCCGCGATCGAGTCCTTCTCCGCCTCGAGCCGGTCGACGGTCGCGGCCATCGACTCGGCATAGGCGCGGTTCATCGTGTTCGCGCCCTGGTTGGGATCGTCGAGCGTGAGGACGACGATCCCGTCGTCCCCCTGCTCCCAGCGGATCGTGGTGCTCTCAGCCATTGCTAGATCGCCTCCACGACGGTCGCGATGCCCATGCCGCCGCCGACGCAGAGCGTGCAGAGGCCGTATCTGCCGCCGGTGCGGTGCAGCTCGTCCACGATCGTGCCGAGGATCATCGCGCCGGTCGCGCCGAGCGGGTGGCCCATCGCGATCGCGCCGCCGTTGACGTTGACCTTCTCCATGTCGAGGCCCATGTCCTTGACGAAGCGCAGCACAACGGCCGCGAACGCCTCGTTGATCTCGACGAGGTCGAGGTCGTCGACCGTGAGGCCGGCCTTGGCCAGCGCCTTCTTGGACGCCGGCGCGGGACCGGTCAGCATGATCGTCGGGTCGGCGCCGGAGAGGGCGGTGGCGAGGATGCGGCCCTTCGCCGTGAGGCCCAGCTCCTTGCCGGTCTTCTCGTTGCCGATCGCGACGAGCGCGGCGCCGTCCACGATGCCCGAGGAGTTCCCCGGCGTGTGGACGTGCTCGATTCTCTCGATCCAGTGGTACTTCTGGAGCGCGACGGCGTCGAAGCCGCCCATCTCGCCCATCACGGCGAACGACGGCTTCAGCCCGCCGAGCGTCTCGACGGTCGTGCCCGCGCGGATGAACTCGTCCTTGTCGAGCACGACGTGGTCGTTGACGTCCTTGACCGGGACGACGGAGCCGTCGAACTTGCCGGCCGCCTGTGCGGCGGCGGCGCGCTCCTGCGAGCGTGCGGCGTAGGAGTCGACCGTCTCGCGGTCGAAGCCCTCGATCGTCGCGATGAGATCGGCGCTGACGCCCTGCGGGATGAACGACGTGTCGTAGTTCGTCTCCGGGTCGAGCGCCCACGCGCCGCCGTCGGAGCCCATCGGGCAGCGCGACATCGACTCGACGCCGCCCGCGAAGACGAGGTCCTCCCAGCCGGACGCGACCTTCTGTGCCGCGACGTTGACGGCCTCGAGCCCGGAGGCGCAGAAGCGGTTGAGCTGGACGCCGGCGACGGTGTCCGGCAGGCCGGCCTTGATCGCGGCCGTCTTGGCGATGTCCATCCCCTGGTCGCCGACCGGGGTCACGCAGCCGAGCACCACGTCGTCGACCTTCTTGGGGTCGAGCTGCTCGTTGCGGATCAGCATCTCGTGCATGAGGCCGACCACGAGGTCGACCGGCTTCGTCGTGTGCAGGGAGCCGTTGCTCTTGCCCTTGCCACGCGGTGTGCGAATCGCGTCGAAGATCAACGCGTCTGTCGAACTCACGGTCGTTCTCCTCGTCAGGGTGCCGCCAGAAACTTGCGTTCGCGAATGAATGTATCGTAGGAGCGGTGACCGCGACGCAGCCACGACGGACGCAGGAGGAGCGGCGCGCCGTCACGCGCGCGGCGCTGCTCGACGCCGCGCTCGAGATCCTCGTCGAGCATGGCTACGAGGGCACGACCACCGGGCGGGTGAGCGAGCGCGCCGGCCTCTCGCGCGGGGCGCACCAGCACCACTTCGGCACGCGCGCCGAGCTGCTCGCCGCCGCGCTGGAGGAGCTGGCGTTGCGCCGCGGCGAGGACATCCGCCGCGAGGTCGCCGCGCTGCCGCCGGGCGACGAGCGGATCGAGCAGGCGCTCGACGCGATCTGGGGCTGGTTCACCGGACCGCTGTTCCAGGCCTCGATCGACCTCGCCGCCGCCGCCCGCACCGACGAGGAGCTGCGCGCGTCGCTGGCGCCGGTCGAGCGTCGCCTCAGCCAGGAGACGCTGCGCTGCTGCCGCGCGATGCTCGCCGCCGGCGAGGAGGACCCGAGCCGCGACGCGCTGATCCAGATGACGCTCGGCACCGTCCGCGGACTCGCGCTGCTGCCGATCCTCCAGCCCGGCAGCCGCAGCGCCGCGAAGCAGTGGGCGTTCGCGCGCGACCGCCTGGCGGACCTCTATCGCGCCTGAGCCGCTGCTAGCATCGCGCCACGTGAGCGCCCTCGCCGACCTGCCCCTGATCGCCTCTGGCAAGGTCCGCGAGCTGTACGACCTCGGCGACCGACTGCTGCTCGTCGCGACCGACCGGATCTCGACGTACGACGCGATCCACCCGACGCCGATCCCGGACAAGGGCAAGGTCCTCACCGGCCTGTCCGTCTTCTGGTTCGAGCGCCTCGGCGGGATCGTCCCGCACCACTACCTCTCAGCCGCCGACGGCGTGCCGGACGAGGCGCGCGGGCGCGCGCTCGTCGTCAGAAAGCTGTCGATGCTGCCGGTCGAGTGCGTCGTGCGCGGCTACATCACGGGCTCGGGCTGGAAGGACTACCAGGCGAGCGGGAAGGTCTCGGGGCTCGAGCTGCCCGCCGGCCTGCAGGAGTCCGAGCAGCTCCCGCAACCGCTCTACACGCCGTCGACCAAGGCCGAGGTCGGTCACGACGAGGCGATCGACTTCGAGCAGACCGTCGACCTGCTCGGCGGCGATCGCGCACTCGCGGAGCAGGTGCGCGACGTGTCGATCGAGCTGTACGCGCAGGCGGCCGAGCACGCGCGCTCGCGCGGGGTGATCCTCGCCGACACGAAGTTCGAGCTGGGGCGCGACGCCGACGGCACGCTGACGCTCGGCGACGAGGTGCTGACGCCCGACTCCTCGCGCTTCTGGCCCGCCGAGGGCTATGCGGTCGGCACGGGTCAGCCGAGCTTCGACAAGCAGTTCGTGCGCGACTGGGCCGCCGGAACCGGCTGGGACAAGCAGCCGCCGGCCCCGCCGATCCCCGACGACGTCGTCGCCGCCACGCGCGCGAAGTACGTCGAGGCCTACGAGCTGATCACCGGCCAGCCGTTCGACGCGTGGCTGGAGCGGACGGCACCGTGAGCCAGCGCGTCCGCGTCCGCGTGCTCGTGCGGCCGAAGGCCGGGATCCTCGACCCGCAGGGTCAGGCGGTCGAGCGGGCGCTGCCGGCGCTCGGCTTCAAGGGCGTCGCGAACGTCCACGTCGGCCGCCTGATCGAGCTCGACGTGTCGGACCCCGCGCGGCTGCCGGAGATGTGCGAGCGGCTGCTCGTGAATCCGCTGATCGAGGACTACGAGATCGTGGACGCGGCGCCCGCCCACGGGGGCTGACCGCCGCATGCGGTTCGGCGTCCTCCGCTTCCCCGGCACCTGCGACGAGGTCGACGCGCAGCTCGCGTGCGAGCGCGTCGGCGAGGCCGTGATCCTGTGGCACGGCGACCGCGACCTGCAGGGCGTCGACGCGATCGTCGTCCCCGGCGGCTTCTCCTACGGCGACTACCTGCGCGTCGGCGCGATCGCGCGCTTCGCGCCGATCATGGAGTCGGTCGTCGAGTACGCGCGCGCGGGCGGGATCGTGCTCGGCATCTGCAACGGCTTCCAGGTGCTGTGCGAGGCGGGCCTGCTGCCCGGCGCGCTGCTTCCGAACAAGACGCTGCGCTTCGTCTGCCGCCAGGTCGACCTCGTCGTCGAGCACGCCGACACGCCGTTCACGAACGCCTGCGATCAGGGCGAGCGGCTGTCGATCCCCGCCAAGCACACGACCGGCTGCTGGTACGCGCCGCCGGAGCTTCACCGGCAGGTGGAGGCGAACGGCCAGGTGCTGCTGCGCTATGCGCCGGGCGAGAGCTTCAACGGCTCGCTCGCCGACGTGGCCGGCGTGCGCAACGAGAACGGCAACGTGTTCGGGCTGATGCCGCACCCCGAGCACGCCGTCGACCCGCTCACCGGCTCGACCGACGGCCTGAAGATCTTCCAGTCGATCCACGATCACGTGCTCGCGCATGTCGCCGGCTGAGACGGCGATTCCGCCCCACCGCGCGCTCGGCCTCACCGACGCCGAGTACGAGCTGATCGTCGCCAAGCTCGGCCGCGAGCCGAACGCCGTCGAGCTGTCGATGTTCTCGCTGATGTGGTCCGAGCACTGCGCCTACAAGCACTCGAAGAAGCTGCTCGGCCAGCTGCCGACCGAGGGCCCGTACCTGCTGCTCGGCCCGGGCGAGAACGCGGGCGCGGTCGACGTCGGCGACGGGCTCGCGATCGCCTTCAAGGTCGAGTCGCACAACCACCCGAGCGCGGTCGAGCCGTTCCAGGGCGCGGCGACCGGCGTCGGCGGGATCCTGCGCGACATCTTCGCGGTCGGCGCGCGGCCGATCGCGGTGCTCGACTCGCTGCGCTTCGGCGAGCTGGACTCGGCGCGCTCGCGCTACCTGCTCGAGCACGCGGTCGCCGGCATCGGCCACTACGGCAACTCGATCGGCGTGCCGACGATCGGCGGCGAGCTGTACTTCGAGGGCCCCTACGAGCAGAACTGCCTCGTCAACGCGATGGCGCTGGGGATCGCCGACCGCGACCGGCTGATCCGCAGCGCCGCCACCGGCCCCGGCAACGTGCTGATCCTGTTCGGGGCGCTGACCGGCCGCGACGGGATCGGCGGCGCGTCCGTGCTGGCGTCCGCCGAGCTGGGCGAGGCCGACGCCGACAAGCGCCCGACGGTGCAGATCGGCGATCCGTTCGCGGAGAAGAAGCTGATGGAGTGCTCGCTCGAGCTGCTCGACCGCGAGCTGCTCGTGTCGCTGCAGGACCTCGGCGCGGCGGGCCTGACCTCGTCCTCCTCCGAGATGGCGTCGAAGGGCGGGCTCGGCCTGGACATCCACGTCGACCGCGTGCCGCTGCGCGAGCCGGGGATGGAGCCGTTCGAGATCATGGTCTCCGAGTCGCAGGAGCGGATGCTGTGCGTCGTCGAGCCTGCGCGCGTGGACGAAGTGCTGGCCGTCTGCGCGAAGTGGGAGACGACCGCGACCGCGATCGGCGAGGTGACCGACTCCGGCCGCCTGCGCGTGCTCTCGGGCGGCGACGTCGTCGGCGACATGCCGGTCCCGGCCTTGGTGGACGACTGCCCGCTGTACGACCTGGAGCCGGCGAAGCCGTCCGAGCCGATCTACCCGGCGCCGCGCCGGACGCTGGAGAGCGACGACCCCGCGGCGATCCTGCCGGCGCTGCTGCGGAGTGCCAACATCGCCGACCGCCGCCCGGTCTTCGAGCAGTACGACTGCCTCGTGCAGTCACGCACCGTGCGGCGCCCCGACGACGCCGACGCGGCAGTGCTCATGCTTCCCGACGGGAGCGCGATCGCCGTCTCGATCGACGGCTCCGGCCGGCGCGTCGCGTGCGACCCCTACCGCGGGACGATCGAGGCGGTGCTGGAGTGCGCGGCGAACCTCGCGTGCGTCGGCGCCGAGCCGCTCGGGCTCACGAACTGCCTCAACTTCGGCAACCCGGAGAAGCCCCACATCGCGTGGCAGCTGACCGAGTCGGTGCGCGGGATGGCGGATGCGCTGCCGCGCGTTGGACGTGCCCGTCGTCGGCGGCAATGTCTCCTTGTACAACGAGGGACCCGAGGGACCGATCTACCCGACGCCCGTCGTCGGGATGGTCGGGAAGCTGCCGGAGGCCGCGCGCGCCGGCCGGCTCGGCTTCGCCGTCGAGGGCGACGCGATCGCCTTCGCCGGTCCCTTCCAGCCCTCCCTGCCGGGGTCGGAGCTGGCGAAGCTGCGCGGCGAGCCGCTGCCCGACGGGCTGCCCGAGGCCGACCTCGCGGCGCAGCGGCGCTCGCACGAGGCCGTCCGCGCGGCGGTCCGCCGCGGCGAGCTGCGCTCGGCCCACGACGTCGCCGAGGGCGGCCTCGCGGCCGCGCTCGCGGAGTGCTGCCTCGGCGGCGGCCACGGCGCCCAGGTCGACTTCCGCGGTGCGGAGGGCGAGCGGCTGCTGGAGGTCCTCTTCGGCGAGGGCGCCGGCGGCTTCGTGCTGTCCGGCCCGCGCCCGGTGCTCGCCGCGATCGCGCGCGAGATCCAGCTCACGTTCGTCGGCGTCGTCGGCGCTGACGGTGCCGATCTCGAGCTGTCGCTCGACGGGGACGCCACGCTGAGCTGGCCGCTCGAAGAGCTGCGCGAGGCGCGCTCACGCGGGCTTGCCGACGCGATCGGCTGAGCCGGGCGGCACGGCGCGAAGCGGCAGGGCTCGTCGCCCGCCCCCGCTGCTACCCTTGCCGCGACCGGGCTGGGCGTGTCGCGCAGCCCCCGCCGGAGGACCGCCTGCCTCCTCGATGACCGACCACCTGACCGATCGGGACGGACCGCGCGACGAGTGCGGCGTCTTCGGGATCTACGCTCCCGACCACGACGTCGCCCGCCTCGCCTACTTCGCGCTGTACGCGCTGCAGCACCGCGGGCAGGAGTCGGCCGGCATCGCCACGACCGACGTCGGCGGCAACATCATGACCCTGCGCGACCTGGGCCTGGTCAGCCAGGTCTTCGACGAGCAGAAGCTGCGCGCCCTGCCCGGCGACCTCGCGCTCGGCCACGTGCGCTACTCCACGACCGGCTCCTCGGCGTGGGAGAACGCCCAGCCGATCTACCGCTCCGACGACCGCGAGCTGGCGCTCGCGCACAACGGCAACCTCACGAACGCCGTCGAGCTGCACGCCGAGCTGCGCGAGCGCGATGTCGCGTTCCGCTCCACGTCGGACTCCGAGATCATCGCCGCGCTGCTCTCCACGCATCCCGCCGAGCGGATCGAGGACGCGGTGGTCGACGTGCTGCCGCGCCTGCAGGGTGCGTTCTCCACCGTCGTGATGACGCGCGAGAAGATCGTCGCGTTCCGCGACCCGCACGGGCTGCGCCCGCTCGCGCTCGGGATGATCGGCGACCGCTACTGTGTCGCGAGCGAGTCGTGCGCGCTCGACATCATCGGCGCCAGATTCCTGCGCGAGGTCGAGCCGGGCGAGGTCCTGACGATCGACGCCGGCGGGATCACGACGCGGATGGCGGTCGAAGGCGCCCGCCGCGCCTTCTGCGTGTTCGAGTACATCTACTTCGCGCGGCCCGACTCGATCATGAACGGGACCGTGCTGCAGGGCGTGCGCGGGCGGATGGGCGAGATCCTGGCGCGCGAGGCGCCGGTCGACGCCGACCTCGTGATCGCCGTCCCCGACTCCGGCAACCCGGCCGCACGCGGCTACGCGCGCGCCAGCGGAATCCCGCACGACGACGGCTTCGTGAAGAACCGCTACGTCGCGCGCACGTTCATCCAGCCGGGCCAGGAGCTGCGCAAGCACGGCCTGAGACTGAAGTTCAACCCGATGCCGGAGATCGTCAGAGGGCAGCGGCTGGTCGTCGTCGACGACTCGATCGTGCGCGGCAACACGACGCGCCAGATCGTGCAGATGCTGCGTGAGGCGGGTGCGAAGGAGGTCCACCTCCGCATCACCGCGCCGCCGATCCGCAACCCCTGTCACTACGGGATCGACATGTCCACGCGCGAGGAGATGGTGGCGCACGGGCGCGAGGTCGACGAGATCGCGGCCGAGCTGGGCGCCGACTCGCTGCACTACATCTCGCTCGACGGCGTCTACGAGGCCGTCGGGGCGACGCGCGAGACGCACTGCGACGCCTGCTTCACGGGCGAGTACCCGCTGCCGCACGGGCCGGGCGGGCAGGACAAGCACGCCTTCGAGCAGGCGCTGCCCGTCATACTCGCGTAAGTCGCGCAAAGACCGCGTGAGCGCTGCGGTCCCGGCCGATCCCGGCGCTATGGTCAGCTGCCCCATGGACCCTCGCGAGGCACTGCGCACGCACTTCGGCTTCGACGACTTCCGCCCGGGCCAGGCGGACGCGGTCGACGCCGCTCTGGCCGACCGCGACACGCTCGTCGTGATGCCCACGGGCTCGGGCAAGTCGCTCTGCTACCAGCTGCCGGCGCTGATGCGCGAGGACCTGACGATCGTGGTCTCTCCGCTCGTCTCGCTGATGCAGGACCAGGTCGACCAGCTGCGCCGCATCGCGCCCGAGCGCGTCGCGCTCGTGAACGCGCAGCAGAGCGCGGCCGAGAACCGCGCGGTGATGGAGCGCGCCGCCGCCGGCGAGCTGCGGCTGCTGTACGTCGCGCCGGAGCGCTTCGCGTCCCCGGCCTTCATCCAGCAGGTCGAGGGGGTCCGCATCGGGCTGTTCGTCGTCGACGAGGCGCACTGCGTCTCGCAGTGGGGCCACGACTTCCGGCCCGACTACTTCCGTCTCGCGGACGCGGCGCGGTATCTCAACGCGCGCGCGATCGTCGCGCTGACGGCGACCGCGACGCCGCAGGTCGCGAAGGACATCGTCGCGCGGCTGCGGCTCGAGCAGCCCGCGCTGGTGACGACCGGCTTCGACCGCCCCAACCTCTCGTTCGCCGTCGTGCCGTGCAGAACGAAGGCCGACAAGCACCGCCGCGTCGCCGCTGCGCTCGGCGAGCCGGACGCGCTGCCGGCGATCGTCTACGCCGGCACGCGCAACGGCTGCGACCAGCTCGCGCAGACGCTGGAGGCCGAGCTCGGCGAGCAGGTGCTCGTCTACCACGCGGGGCTCGACCGCGAGCGCCGCGCGAACGTGCAGCGCGCCTTCATGGGCGGCGAGGCGCGCGTCGTGGTCGCGACGAACGCGTTCGGGATGGGCGTCGACAAGGCCGATGTGCGGACCGTCTGCCACGAGACGGTCCCGCAGTCGATCGAGGCCTACTACCAGGAGGCCGGCCGCGCCGGCCGCGACGGCGCTCCGGCGCGCTGCCTGCTGTTCGCCGAGTCGCGCGACAAGGGCCTGCACGTCTTCTTCATCCAGCGCTCCGAGGTCGAGGACGCGGCCTTCGCGGCGGTCGCGCGGCGGCTGCACCAGCAGGCGACCGAGCAGGGCCGCTACGACGTCGAGCTGCGCGAGCTGGCGGCGCTGACCGGCAGAGGCGGCGACTCCGACCAGGCGCGCGCGATCGTCGGGCACCTCGCGCGCGCGGGGATGATCAGACCGGCGCCCTCGCCGCCCGACCGCGCCGTGGGCCGGATCGTCGGCGCGTGGGATCGCGCGGCGCTGCAGGCCTGCCGCGCCTCCGCCGGCGACGCCACGCGCGTGCGTTGGCGCCAGTACCGCTCGATCTGGGCGTTCGTCGAGCAGCGCGCCTGCCGGCGCAAGATGGTGCTGCGCCACTTCGGCGACGGCTCGGAGCCGTTCACCGACCCGGGCGTCGCGTGCTGCGACGTGTGCGACCCGTCGCTCGTGCCGCCTGCGCCGGCCGCGCCCGCGCGCGCCGCTTCGTCGGGCGCGCCGCGCCAACTGCGCGCCTCGGCCGAGGCGATGGCGGCCGCGAGGGCGCGCGGTGCGGCGCTCGGCGAGGAGGGCGGCGACCTCGACGACGCCATCTTCGAGGTCGTCACCAGCGCCGAGCCGGCGGTCGGCCGCACGCGCGCCGTCGAGATCCTCTGCGGCGGGCGCTCGAAGGTCGTCGAGAAGTACTCCTACGACGGCCTGCCGGCGTACGGCACGTTCGCGCACGTGCGGCGCGACGATGTGCTCGCGCGCGTCGACGAGCTGCTCGCCGCCGGCCGGCTGCACTCGACGGGCGGCCGCTTCCCCAAGCTCGCGGCGTGAGCGCGTTCCGCATCGCCGTGCTCGCCTCCGGCGCGGGCTCGAACCTGCAGGCGCTGCTCGACACGCTCCA
This sequence comes from uncultured Actinomycetes bacterium, assembly GCA_963812435.1. Classification (GTDB taxonomy): domain Bacteria; phylum Actinomycetota; class Thermoleophilia; order Solirubrobacterales; family Solirubrobacteraceae; genus Conexibacter. The sequence continues at coordinate 88,199 of CAWEUZ010000002.1, read as the reverse complement.
CGGCGGCCCCGAGGGGATCGCGGTCGCCGCGGTCGCGTCGAACGTGCCCGATGCGCCGGCGCTCGGCCGCGCGCAGCGCGCCGGCGTGCCGACGGCGGCGTTCCCGCTCGCCGACTTCTCCGACCGCGCCGCGCGCGACGCCGCGCTCGCGGACTGGATCGCCGGCCACGACGTGCGGCTCGTCGTGCTCGCCGGCTACATGCAGCTGCTGACGCCGGCGTTCCTGCAGCGCTTCCCGCAGGCCGTGGTGAACGTGCACCCCGCACTGCTGCCCGCCTTCCCGGGCCTCGACGCCGTCGGACAGGCGCTCGCGCACGGGGTGAAGGTCTTCGGCGTCACGGTCCACTTCGTCGACGAGGGCGTCGACACGGGGCCGATCATCCTGCAGCGGGCGCTCGAGCTGCCGCACGCGCGTACGCCCGAGGAGGTGCTCGAGCCGCTGCACGCGATCGAGCACGAGCTGCTGCCGGAGGCGGTCCGCCTGATCGCGCGCGGCGCCGTCCGCGTCGACCCGGCGGACCCTCACCGCGTGCTGCTGGAGCCGTAGCTATCCTCGGGCGCGCATGAGCGACGGAACGGAGATCGCCCACTCGGAGCCGCGTACGGCGCCCGGCGAGGTCCAGGTCCGCCGCGCGCTGCTGTCGGTCTCCGACAAGACCGGCATCGTCGACTTCGCGCGTGGGCTCGCCGAGCTGGGGGTCGAGCTGGTGTCGACGGGCGGCACGGCCGGAGCGCTTGCCGACGCCGGCATTCCGCACCGCTCGATCACCGACTTCACCGGCTTCCCGGAGATCATGGACGGGCGCGTCAAGACGCTCCATCCGAAGCTCTACGCGGGCCTGCTCGCGGTGCGCGACGACGACGCGCACCTGGCGGCGGCGGCCGACGCCGAGGTCGAGTTCGTCGACCTCGTGTGCGTGAACCTCTACCCGTTCGAGCAGACCGTCGCCAAGCGCGGCGTCGCCGACGCCGAGGTGATCGAGAACATCGACATCGGCGGCCCGACGATGATCCGCGCCGCCGCGAAGAACTTCGCCTACGCGGCGCCGGTCGTCTCGCCCGCGAGCTACGACGCGATCCTCGACGAGCTGCGCACCGACGACGCCGACCGCCGCCTGTCGCTCGCCACGCGCGAGTCGCTCGCGGCCGAGGCGTTCGCCTACACCGCCCGTTACGACACCGCGATCACGCGCTGGTTCAGCGAGAAGCGCGACGACTTCCCGCCATTGTTCGTGCGCGCCTTCGAGAAGGTCACGGACCTCTCCTACGGCGAGAACCCGCACCAGCGCGCCGCCTACTACGCGCAGGTCGGCTCGCCGTCGCACCTGCTGTCGAACGTGCGCCAGCTGGGCGGAAAGCCGCTGTCGTTCAACAACCTGCTCGACCTCAACGCGGCGCGCGTGCTCGTGCGCGAGTTCAGCGGGCCGGCGTGCGTGATCGTCAAGCACAACAACCCCTGCGGCGTGGCGCTCGGCGAGGACGCGCTCGACGCCTACCGGCGCGCCTTCGCGGGCGATCCGATGTCGGCCTTCGGCGGCGTCATCTGTCTCAACCGAGCGGTCGACGGCGCGCTCGCGGAGGCGCTCGCTCAGCAGTTCGCCGAGGTGCTGTTCGCGCCCGGCTACGACGAGGCCGCGCTCGCGGCGCTCGCGAGCAGACCGAACCTGCGGATCCTCCAGGACGACGAGCAGCAGCCGCTGCACCTCGCCGACCCCGACCTCAAGCAGGTCGTGGGCGGGCTGCTCGTGCAGGATCGCGACCTCGACACGCAGGAGCGCTCCGAGCTGACGGTCGCCACGCAGCGCCAGCCGAGCGATGCCGAGTGGCGTGAGCTGCTGTTCGCGTGGCGCGTCTGCAAGCACGTGCGCTCGAACGCGATCGTGCTCGCCAAGGACGGCGCGTCGGTCGGCATCGGCGCCGGGCAGATGAGCCGCGTCGACTCGGTGCGGATCGCGATCGAGAAGGCGGCGGAGGGAACGCTGCCTGGCTCGGTGCTCGCCTCCGACGCCTACTTCCCCTTCTCCGACGGGCCGCAGGCGGCGATCGACGCCGGCGTCACGGCGATCATCCAGCCCGGCGGCTCGGTGCGCGACGCCGACGTGATCTCCGCGGCCGATGCGGCCGGCATCGCGATGGTCTTCACGAGCCGTCGTCACTTCAAGCACTGAATCTCAGCTGAACGCTGACGGCTACAGGCGCATCCGCGCTCTGCCGATACCCCCGGGGTGACGCCGGGAGCGAGAACATCACCGAGCCGTGCGCTGCTCGGAGCCGTGGTCGCCGCGATCGCGACGCTCGTCGCGACGCTGCTGCTCGTCAACGACTGGGGCGTCCCGGTCGCCGGCATGCTGCTGACGGTCGCGCTCGGGATCCTGGCGCTGCATGCGCTCCAGCGCGAACGGCGGGCGACGCGCCTCGTCGGCCGCAAGGCGGCGGAGCGCGACCGCGTCGAGGCCGAGCTGCGTGCCGCGGAGCTGCGCCACCGGATGCTCGCCGACAACGCGACCGACACGATCCTCGCGTTCGGGCTCGACGGCTGCATCTCGTACGTCTCGCCCGCGTGCAGCGAGCTGATCGGCCATCCCCCGCACGAGGTCGTCGGACGCCCGCCGCGTGCCTTCGTGCACCCCGACGACCGCCACGAGATAAAGCGCGCGCACGAGCGCGCGGCCGCCGACGGCGGGACGATCACGGTCACGTCGCGGCTTCGCCACCGCGAGGGCCACTACGTGTGGATCGAGGCGCGCGTGCGGGGCGTGCTCGACCCCGAGACGGGTGCTCCGGTCGAGGGCCAGGCGATCGTGCGCGACGTCAGCGAGCGCGTCGCCGCCGAGGCGGCGCTGCGCGAGAGCGTCGAGCGGATCGCCGCCGCCGAGCAGCGCTTCCGCACGGCCTTCGAGGCGGCGCCGATCGGGATGGCGCTGTCCGGCCTCGACGGGCGCTTCATCCAGGTCAACGACGCCCTCTGCGCGATCACCGGCTACACGCGCGAGGAGCTCGAGGAGATGGGCTTCGCCGAGCTGAGCCATCCGGCCGACGCCGGCCGCGAGGAGGAGATGATGCGCAGCCTGCTCGCCGGCGAGCAGAGCACGTACTGGATGGAGAAGCGCTACGTCGACGTCGTCGGGCAGGTGGTGTGGGTGGCCGTGCACGCGACGCTCGTGCGAGCGGCCGACGGCAGCCCGCAGCATTTCCTCGGCCAGATCCAGGACGTCAGCGAGCGCGTTCGCTACGAGGCTCAGCTGCAGCACATGGCGGACCACGATCCGTTGACCGGTCTGTTGAACCGCCGCTCGTTCGAGCGCGAGCTGAATCAGCACATCCTCCAGGTGCAGCGTTATGGACCCGAGGGCGCCGCGCTGGTGCTCGACATCGATCGCTTCAAGCACATCAACGACACGCTGGGACACAACATCGGCGACGAGCTGATCGTGAAGGTGGCGCAGACCTTGCGCGCACGCTTGCGCGACAGCGACATCCTCGCGCGGCTGGGCGGCGACGAGTTCGCGGTCCTGCTGCCGCGCGGCGGTGCGGCGGAGGCCTCGCGCGTGGCCGACGCGGTGCTCGGCGCGGTGCGCGCGCAATCGGTGCTGACGGCCGCCGGGCGGCGGCGCCCGATCACCGCCTCGATCGGGATCGCGCTGTTCAGCGAGACCGAGCGATTGAGCGCCGAGGACGTGCTCGTCAACGCCGACCTCGCGATGTACGACGCCAAGGAGGCTGGCCGCGACCGCGCCGCCACCTACTCGTCGCAGGAGCGGGGCGCCTCCCGCATGAAGGCGCGCATCACGTGGGCCGAGCGGATTCGCGAGGCGCTCGAGGAGGACCGCTTCACGCTCTACGCGCAGCCGATCGTCGCGCTGGAGGACGGCGAGGTGCGCCAGCACGAGCTGCTGCTGCGGATGCTCGACGAGCGCGGCGACGCGATCCCGCCGGCTGCGTTCCTCGGCATCGCCGAGCGCTTCGACCTGATGCAGGACATCGACCGCTGGGTCGTGCGGCGCGCAATCCGCCACATGGGCGAGCAGAAGGCCGCCGGGCACGATCGCATCTTCGAGGTGAACATCTCCGGCAGCTCGACGGGCGATCCGGAGCTGCTGACGCTCATCGAGCATGAGCTTGCGGAGAGCGGCATCGATCCCGTGAATCTCGTGCTCGAGGTGACGGAGACGACCGCCGTCGCCAACATTCCCCGCGCGCAGCAGTTTGCCGCACGTCTTGCCGAGCTCGGCTGTCGTTTTGCGCTTGACGATTTCGGGGCAGGCTTCGGCAGCTTCTACTACTTGAAGCACCTGCCGTTCGATCTGCTGAAGATCGACGGAGAGTTCGTTCGCTCATGCACGACGAGCACCACCGATCAGCTGCTGATTCGCGCTGCGGTGGACATCGCCCGCGGGCTCGGCAAGAAGACGATCGCCGAGTATGTCGGCGACGACGCGACGGTCGAGCTGCTGCGGGAATTGGGCGTCGACTACGCGCAGGGCTTCCACATCGGCAGACCTGCTCCGCTGGAGATCGCACTGGAGCGGGACTGCGTCGGTTCGTAAGAGTTGCTTCACTATTCAGGACTTGTAACGGACAAGCGCCAGATTCTTGATGCGAACCCTCCACGGGTTCAATGCAGGTGCGTATATTGCTAGCCTAGGACACCCCCCCAGGCTTACTAGGAGTCACGTACATGGCAGATCTCGTCGGGCAAATTCAGCGCGACATCGAGAAGCGCCTTTCGGAGTTGCGGCCGCTGATCGAGGAGAAGGAGCAGCTCGAGGCAGTGCTCGTTGCGCTCAAGAACGGCAGCGCGGCCGTCGCCGCGCCCGCCGCGCCGCGTGCTGCGCGGGCTACGACGACGCGGTCCTCCGGTAGGGCTCCGTACGCCGCCGGCAAGGGCCGCAGGGCCCCGCGTGGCGCGAACCGCGAGGCGATCCTCAGCGTCGTGCGCGAACGTCCGGGCGTGTCCGCGGCGGAGGTCGCCTCGATCACGAGAATCGCCAAGCCGACCGTCCACACGACGATCTCGCAGCTGAAGCGCAAGGGCATCCTCGAACCCGAGGGCTCGGGCGGCGTCAAGCTCGCCAGAGGCGTCTGAGGCTGGACTCGCGGTCCAGGGCGCGCACAAAATGCGCGTCCTGGGACTCGAACCCAGCCCGCCGGATTAAAAGTCCGGTGCTCTACCCGATGAGCTAGACGCGCACGTGCATCCTCGCACGCCCGCGCCCGTCTTGGTCCCCCTGCCCCCATGGTGTAGCGGTCAGCACGCCAGCCTTTCACGCTGGTAGCGGGGGTTCGATTCCCCCTGGGGGTACTTGTTCAGCAGCTCCGAGTCCGCGGCGCGGTTACCATTGCGCCGGGACGCGGGGCGGTTAGCTCAGTTGGTAGAGCACTTGCCTTACAAGCAAGGGGTCGCTGGTTCGAGCCCAGCACCGCCCATCGTCCTGCCGGCGTCGTCGCGTCATCGCGCGCGCCCGTCTGCAACGCTTTCGCGCTCGATGACCGAGCCGCTTCCGTTCGACCCGATCGCGCAGGCGCGCCGCCAGTGGACCGACCGCTGGGGCGAGCAGCCAGCGCGGCCGATGGCGGCCGTGACGTCGATCATGCGCGTGCAGCAGATCCTGCTCGCGCGGCTCGGCGAGCTGCTGCGTCCGTTCGGGCTCACGTTCCCGCGCTACGAGACGCTGATGGTGCTCGTCTTCAGCCGCACCGGTGCGCTGCCCGTCGGCAAGATGGGCGAGCGCCTGCAGGTCCACCGCACGAGCATGACCCACATGGCCGACCGGCTGGAGGAGGCCGGGCTCGTGACGCGCGTCGCGCACGCGGAGGACCGCCGCTCGACGCTCATCGAGATCACGCCCGCCGGGCGCGACCTCGCCGCGCGCGCGACGGCCGTGCTCAACGACGCCGGCTTCGCGCTCGACCCGCTCGACGACGAGTCGCTCGAGGCGATCACGCGGCTGCTCTCGTCGGTGCGCCGCCACGAGGGCGACTTCGCGGAGCCGGCCACCGCCGCCGAGCAGCGCGCCGGCTAGAAGACCGGCGCCTCGGTGTAGCGCCCGAACACGCGCTGCAGCGACTCGACCAGCTCGCCCTCGGTCGCCTCGGCGCGCGCCGCGGTGAGCAGCGGCTCCATCAGGTTCGCGTCGTCGCGGGCGGCTGCAGCGCGCACGTCGTCGAGCGCCCGCTCCACGGCGGCGGCGTCACGCCGTGCGCGCACCGCCTGCACGCGGTCGATCTGCTTGCGCTCCAGCGCCGGGTCGATCTTGAGGTACGGGGTCTGCCCGTCGTCGCCCTCGGTGAAGCCGTTGACGCCGACGACGATCCGCCGTCTCTCGTCGATCTCGGTCTGCAGCTCGAACGACGCGTCGGCGATCTCGCGCTGCGGGTAGGAGCGCTTGACCGCCTCGACCATCCCGCCCAGCTCGTCGATCTTGGCGAAGTACTCGTAGGCCTTCGCCTCCATCTTGTCCGTCAGCGCCTCGACGAAGTAGGAGCCGCCGAGCGGGTCGATCGTGTTCGCGACGCCCGTCTCGTGGGCGATGATCTGCTGCGTGCGCAGCGCGATCCGCACCGCGTCCTCGGTCGGCAGCGCCAGCGCCTCGTCGTAGGAGTTCGTGTGCAGCGACTGGGTGCCGCCGAGCACGCCGGCGAGCGCCTCGATCGCGGTCCGCACGATGTTGTTGAGCGGCTGCTGGGCGGTCAGCGAGACGCCCGCGGTCTGCGTGTGGAAGCGCATCAGCCACGACTTCGGGTTCTTGGCCCCGAACGTCTCCTTCATCTCCCGCGCCCAGATGCGGCGCGCGGCGCGGTACTTCGCGATCTCCTCGAAGAAGTCGATCTGCGCGTTGAAGAAGAAGCTCAGGCGCGGCGCGAAGTCGTCGACGTCGAGACCGCGCGCGACCGCCTGCTCGACGTAGGTGAGGCCGTCCTTCAAGGTGAACGCGAGCTCCTGCGCGGCCGTCGAGCCGGCCTCGCGGATGTGGTAGCCGGAGATCGAGACCGGGTGCCAGCGCGGCATCGCTCTGGAGCACCACTCGATCATGTCGCCGACGAGCCGCATCGCCGGGTCGATCGGGAAGCACCACTCCTTCTGCGCGATGTACTCCTTGAGGATGTCCGTCTGGATCGTGCCGCCGAGGCGGTCGGCCGGGACCGGCGTCGGCGCCCGCTCCGCCGCCACGACGTAGAAGGCGAGCATGATCGCCGCCGGCGCGTTGATCGTCATCGAGACGGTCACGTCGCCGAGGTCGATCCCGCCGAACAGCGTCGACATGTCCTCCAGCGAGTCGACCGCGACGCCCTCGCGCCCGACCTCGCCGAGCGCGCGCGGATGGTCGGAGTCGTGGCCCATCAGCGACGGCATGTCGAACGCGGTCGAGAGGCCTGTCTGACCGTGGTCGATCAGATAGCGGAAGCGCTCGTTCGTCTCCTCGGCGGTGCCGAAGCCGGCGAACTGCCGCATCGTCCACAGGCGGCCGCGGTACATGTTCGGGTAGACCCCGCGCGTGAACGGATACTCGCCCGGCTGCCCGAGCGACGCAGCCGTGTCGGGCGGCAGGTCCGCCTCGGTGTAGAGCGGCTCGATCGGCTCCCCCGAGAGCGTCGTGAAGGGAACGTCGCGCTCAGCCATGAGCACAGGATAGGTGGTATGTCACCTATTGCGCTCGCGGACCGTCATCTCGAGCGGCTCGCGCGGGCTCAGCGTCGGCATCTGGCGCACCGTCATCGTGCGGCCGGGGACCAGCTCCAGCCGGTAGCGCTGCAGCAGCAGCGTCACGATCGTCTTGATCTCCAGCTGCCCGAATCGCATGCCGATGCACGTGCGCGAGCCGCCGCCGAAGGGGATGTAGGCGCCCTTCGGCATCTGCGCCTTCGCCTCCGGCGCGAACCGCTCGGGCACGAACGCCTCCGGGTCCGGCCACACGTCGGGCAGCCGGTGGCTCGCCCACGACGAGTAGTTGACGTAGGCGCCGGCCGGCACCTCGTGGCCGTTGAACTCGAACGACTCGACGGCGCGCCGCGGGCCGACCCAGGCCGCCGGGTAGAGGCGCAGCGTCTCGTCCAGCACCATCTCCAGCTCGGGCAGCTCGCTCGTCAGCTCGGCGGCGGTGGGCTGGCGGCCCTGCAGGACGCGGTCCTGCTCCTCGAGCAGCTTCGCGAGCGCCGCCGGATGACGCGCGAGCTCGTAGAGCATGAAGGAGATCGTCGAGGTCGACGTGTCGTGCCCGGCGAACAGCAGCGTCATCACCTGGTCGCGCACCTCGGTGTCGCTCAGGCGCGAGCCGTCCTCGGCGTCGGTCGCCTCGATCAGCATCGACAGCACGTCGGTGCGCTCGGCGTCGGGATGACGGCGGCGCCGCTCGATCTCGGCGTAGATGATGTGGTCGAGTGCCTTGCGCGCCGCCAGGAGACGACTCCAGGGGGTGCGTGGCCCGCGCATGACGCGCACCGCGAAGTCGGTGCCGTAGAAGCTCAGCGCACGCTCGAACTCGATCGCCGCCTGTGCGCCCTTGCCCTGCTCGTCCGGGTCGAGGCCGAACAGCGCGCGCATCGCGACGCGCAGCGTCAGCCGGCGCGCCCAGTGGTAGATGTCGAGCACGTCGCCGTCGCTCCAGCCGGCGAGCGCCTGATGCGTCTCCTCGGCCATCGTGTCGTAGGCGGCGGCGATCCGCTCGCGATGGAAGGCGGGAAGCATGATGCGGCGGGCGCGGCGGTGGTAGTTGCCGTCGATCGTCAGCAGGCCGTCGCCGAGCAGCGGGATCAGATCTCCCATGCTGCCCGTGCGCCAGTGGAACTTCTCCGCGTTCGAGACGGTCATGAAGTGGTTGGCCTCCGGGCCGAGCATGATCACCACGCGCCCGTGGAAGATCCGCACGCTGAAGATCGGGCCGTACTCCTCGTAGAGGGGCAGCAGGATCGGCAGCGGGTCGCGCACGAAGCGGAAGGTCCGCTCGATGTTGAAGTCGCCCGGGCCCGGCGGATACGGCACGGGCGCCCGGCGCTCCGCGTAGAGGTCGCCGATGATGCGGCGGAAGGCGTTGCTGGAGATGGGCTCGGGTGCGACCACGCTCATGGAGCGACAGCGTACTGGCTGCGCAGCCAGGATGGTGTCGGCCAGCGGTCACGCGTCGATTGGCCACGAGGTAGTGTGGGCGCGCACGTACACATCGCTGGAGGGGGAGCCATGCATCGCAAGGTGGCAGCTGCGCTCATCGCGGCGTTCGCGCTCGGGATCACGGGCTGCGGGGGGGATGAGCCGCTCACCAGAGCGCAGCTGGTCAGAAGCATCGAGACCGCCTGCAAGCAGGGGCTGAGAAGAACGCAGGCGCAGCTCAGACAGGCGACGGGTCCGGCTGACGAGGGGCAGAAGCGGTTCGTCGCCGCGGTCGTCGTCGGCCAGCGCGCGATCGAGGCGAGAGTGGAAGATCTCAAGGCGCCCGATGCCGCGAAGGACGGCTTCGATGCGTTCAAGTCGGCGGTGCAGAAGCGCACCGACCTCTACGACAGAATCGCGTCCGGCACCGCCGCCGAGGTCAGAAGCGCGATGACGACGTCGCAGAGACAGAGCGAAGCGCTCACGACAGCGATCGTGGACGCCGCCAGAAGACTCGGGGTCGAGGGCTGCATATAGGCGTGCCTGCCGGCGCGCGTGGCGCCCGCCACGTCGCGCCGACGCATGCCATACTTCACGCCCCATTCGTGGGGGCGTAGCTCAGTTGGTTAGAGCGCCGGCCTGTCACGCCGGAGGTCGCGGGTTCGAGTCCCGTCGCTCCCGCCTTAAGCACCCCCGCGTCCGTGGCCTGGCGATGCGCCTCGCCGACGACGGCCGCGTGGTGTCCGCTACAGTCGTTGCGGATGCAGCGCCACCTCCACATCGCAGTCGCCGCCGCCGTCTAGGCGGGCGTTGGGCCTTCGTGTCCGCGCGCCCGCGCCGGACCCGCCCTGACGATGACTTCGTGGAGGACTCACCATGACCATGCCGTTCACCGGTCTCGGCCGGCGCGATGATCTTCTCGCCGAGCTGGCGGCGCTCGGCCTTCCCACTCCGACCCCCGCCCGCGTGCTCGCCGTCCACGGCGACCGTTGGCTCGTCGCCGAACCTCATAGCGGGGCTGCGCCGCGGCTCGTGCCCGCGCGTGGCCGCCTGCGCGACGGCGGCGACACGCCCGTCACCGGCGACTGGGTGGCGCTCGACCAGGGCGGCGCGATCGCCGCGGTGCTCGCGCGGCGCGGCACCATCGTTCGGCGCAGTTCCGGCTCGGACGCGGGCCCGCTGGTGGCGCAGGTGCTCGCGGCCAACGTCGAGCTGGCGCTCGTCGTCGAGCCGCTGCCGGACCCGAACATCCGACGCGTCGAGCGCTTCCTCGCGCTCGCGGCGGCCGGGAGCTCGGCGGCCGCGGTCGTGCTCACGAAGCGCGACCTCGACCCGGACGAGGGCGCATCCGCGCCCGCGCTCGCACGGCGACTCGGCGTGACGGACGTGCTCGCGGTCGAGGCGCTCGGCGGCGAGGGGCTCGCACCGCTCGCCGGCCTGCTGACGGCAGGTACGACGGCGGTGCTGCTGGGCCCGTCGGGCGGTGGCAAGTCGACGCTCGCGAACGCGTTGCTCGGCCACGAGCGGCAGGCGACCGGGGCGGTGCGCGAGCACGACGGGCGCGGGCGACACACGACCGTCACGCGCGAGCTGCTCCCACTGCCGTCCGGCGCGCTGCTGATCGATACGCCGGGCGTGCGCGAGGTCGGCCTGTGGGACGGTGCCGGCGAGGCGCCCGCGGAGCTGGAGGCGCTCGCCGCCGGCTGTCGCTTCGGCGACTGCACGCACACGTCCGAGCCCGGATGCGCTGTGCGCGACGCGGTCGATCCGGAGCGGCTGGCCGCGTGGCACAAGCTCGCGCGCGAGCAGGCGTGGGTTGCGGACCGGCGCGCGGCCTCGCGTGAGCGCGAGCGGAGCGGTCGCGCGTACGGGCGCATCGCGCGGGAGGCGCGGCGTGCAAAAGGGGATGGCTAGCCCCGAGCTCGTCGCGGGCCGCCACGAGCAGCACCGTCAGATCAGCTCGGCGGCGTTGAGCTTTGCCACGGGCCGCGATCTTGGTGGCAGGGCTAGCGCGGCAGAAGACCGTCGAGCGCGTCGCGCAGCTCGTCGAGCGTCGCGAACACCGCCGCGGCGCCGGCGCGCTCCAGCTCGTCGCGGCCGATGCCGCCGCTCAGCACGGCCACGGGCGTGAAGCCGGCGCGGCGTGCCGCCTCGCAGTCCCACGTCGCGTCGCCGATCATCAGGACCCCCTCCGGCGGGATGCCGGACCCGGCTCGCTCGTGTGCGAGCGCGAGCGCGTCGGGCGCCGGCTTCGTCGTCTCCACGTCGACCGAGTTGACGACGGCGTCCGGCAGGCCCTCGGCGCCGAGCAGCGACAGGTAGCGGTCGAGCTCGTCGGGGCGGCCGGAGCTGGCGAGCGCGATGCGCCAGCCGTCTCGCTTGGCGGCGACGAGCAGCTCGTGCGCGCCCGCGAGCGGCCGGATCTCGTCCAGCAGCTCGGCGTAGCGGTCGTGCTGCAGCTCGCGCAGCGCCTCGCCGTGCTCGCGCTCGACCCGGTCACCAGCGAGGTCGGGCACGAGGCGATCTCCGCCCTTGCCGATCTCGCGGTGGATCCGCCACAGCGGCAGCTCGACGCCGCGCTCGCGGAAGGCGCGCTGCCACGCGAGGGCGTGGTGATAGGTGCTGTCGACGAGCGTCCCGTCGACGTCGAAGATCGCCAGTCGCTGCTCTGCCATGCGAGTCCGCCTACCCCGTGCCGGCCGGCGGCAGTCGAGCGACGGCCCGTCGCGCCGTGCCCGCGCGCCATGCGAGCAGCGCCGCGCGCGCGGCGTTCGCGCCGGCCGCGCCGTGGACGCCCCCGCCGGGGTGCGCGGAGGCGCCGGCGAGCCACAGGCCGCGCAGCGGCGTCGCCGGGCGCGCGAGGCCGGGGAGCGGGCGGAACACGACCTGCTGGTGCAGCTGCGCGGTGCCGGCGTTGATCGCGCCGCCGAGCAGGTTCGCGTTCGCCGCCTCGAGCGCCGGCGGCGCGAACACGTGGCGTCTGCGGATCAGCGTCCCGAAGCCGGGTGCGCGCCGCTCGATCTGCGCCTCCATGCGCGCGACGAAGCGCTCCGTCTCGCGCGCGTCCCACGACCCCGTCAACCCGTCCTCGCCGGCGTCGCCGCGCACCTGCTGCGGCACGTGCGCGTAGGCCCACGCGACCTCTCTCCCTGCGGGCATCCGCGTCGGGTCGACGGGGGAGTACTGGCCCATCACGAGGAACGGCTCGTCCGGGATCAGGCCGCGCGAGAGCTGGGCGCTGGTGCGGGTGAGCGCATCCATCCCGTCGGCGACGTGGAGCGTCCCGGCGCGCCGCGCCTCCTCCGCCGTCCACGGGATCGGCCCGTCGAGCGACCAGTCGACCTTCACCGTCCCGTCGTCGAGCTGGAAGCGGTCGAGGTCCTCGACGAAGTCGCGCGGCAGGTGCTGGTCGCCGACGAGGCGGTGGAACAGCGTCGGCGCGACGGTGCTCGCCAGCACGCCGCGCGGCGCGCTCACGTCGGATCCGTCGCGCAGCCGCACGCCGACCGCGCGACCGCCGCGCACGATCACCTGCGCGACCTCGGCCCCGCACGCAAGCTCGCCGCCGTGCGCGCGCAGGCGCGCCACGAGCGCGTCGACCAGCCGGCCCGCGCCGCCCTCCGGCACGGGGAAGCCGTGCTCCTGTCCGAGCCCGCACAGCACCCAGCCGAACAGGCCGCCGCCGGCCGAGTCGGGGGTGAGGTCGGCGTGCAGCGCGTTGCCGGCCAGCAGCCAGGCGGCGCCCTCGCCGCGGAAGCGCTCCTCGGCGAGGCGCCGCACCGGCAGCAGCGCGAAGCGCGCGAAGCGCAGCAGCCCGCGCGGGCCGAGCGCGGCGGCCAGACGTGCGCTGCCGCGCATCGGCGGGAAGGGGCGCAGCAGCGCGTCGAGGAACGGACCGCCGGCCTGACGCCAGGTGTCGTGGAAGGCGTGCCAGCGCTCGCCGTCGCCGGGCGCGAAGCGCTCCAGCGACGCGGCCGTCTCGTCGAGGTCGAGCGACAGCACGGCGCAGCGGCCGTCCGCCTGCGGATGCGCGACCGGCAGCGGCGCGCGCCGCCAGCGCACGCCGTGGCGCTCCAGCTCCAGCGCGCGCAGCGCCGGCGACGCGACGGCGAGCGGGTAGAAGGCGCTGAACAGGTCGCTGACGAACCCGGGCTCGGTCAGCTCGCCGCTCTTGACCGCGCCGCCGGGGGTCGGCTGCGCCTCCAGCACCAGCACGCGCCAGCCCCGCTCGGCGAGCACGTTGGCGGCGACGAGGCCGTTGTGGCCGGCTCCGATCACGACCGCGTCGACGTCTGCGCCCATCACGGTCCGCTACCCGGTGCGCTCGCGCCCGAAGCTGCTTCCCGGGCGATGGGAATGGGTAGCCCGAGGCGCATGGCCACGAACGAGCGCTTCATGCCGGTCCCGCCCGAGGCGGTGTGGGACGCCCTCGCCGACGCCGGCGGCTACGCCTACTGGGTCGTCGGCTCCAGCGAGATCCGCGACGCCGACGCGCACTGGCCGCAGCCGGGCTCCCGCTTCCATCACACGGTCGGCGTCGGGCCCTTGAAGCTCGACGACCACACCGAGTCGCTGCAGGCGCATCGCCCGCACCTGCTGCGCCTGAGAGCGAAGGCGCGCCCGCTCGGCACTGCGAAGGTGACGCTCGAGCTGACGCCTCAGGACGGCGGCACGCGCGTGCGGATGACGGAGAACCCCGACGGCCTCACCGCGTGGCTGTCGCTCAACCCGCTCACGCAGGTGCTCGTGAAGGGCCGCAACGCCGAGTCGCTGATGCGGCTGGAGGAGCTCGCGCTGCGCCAGGCGGGACGCTCGGCGTCGTGAGCACCGGCGTCCCGACTGCGAAGCGGACCTCGGTATGGGTCGACACCGCGCCCTCGCCGCGGCTGCACCCGCAGCTCGACGGCGACGTGCACGCGGACGTGGCGGTGATCGGCGGCGGGATCGTCGGCCTCACGACCGCGCTGCTGCTGGCCGAGGCGGGCGCGAGCGTCGCCCTGCTGGAGGCCGGCCGCCTCGCGGGCGGCACGAGCGGCTTCACCACCGCGAAGATCTCCTCCCAGCACGGGCTGATCTACGACAGCCTGCGCTCCAAGCACGGCGGCGAGACGGCCCGCCGCTACGGCGAGGCCAACGAGGCGGCGCTCGCCTGGATCGCCGCGCGCGTCGCGAGAGACGGGATCGACTGCGACTTCCGCCGCCAACCCTCCTACGTCTACGTGACCTCTCCGGCCGACCGCCGGAAGGTCGAGCGCGAGGCGGACGCGGCGATCGCCGCCGGACTGCCGGCGCAGCTGGTGCAGGAGACGCCGCTGCCGTTCGGAGTCGAGGCCGCCGTCCGCTTCGACCAGCAGGCCGAGCTGCATCCGCGCAGATACCTGTTCGCGCTGGCGGAGCAGGTCGACGCGATCGAGGGAGCGCGCATCTTCGAGCGCTCCCACGCCGTCCAGGTCGGCGAGCTGGACGGACGCCAGGTCGTGCTCAGCCCGGGCGGGCGCGTGCTCGCCGAGCGCGTCGTCGTCGCCACGCACTACCCGTTCCTCGATCGCTCGCTCGCGTTCGCGCGGCTGCATGCGGTCCGGTCGTACGCGATCGCCTGCCGCATCGCCGGCGCGCCGCCCGCCGGCATGCACATCTCCGGCGACAGCCCGACGCGCTCGCTGCGTGCCATCCCCATGCCGGACGGCGAGGAGCTGCTGCTCGTCGGCGGCGAGAGCCACAAGACCGGCACCGCCTCCGACACCGAGCTGCGCTACGAGCGCCTCGAGGCGTTCGCGCGCGAGCACTGGGACGTGCGCTCGGTCGAGCACCGCTGGTCCGCGCAGGATCCGGTCACGCCCGACCAGCTTCCCTACGTCGGCCGCCTGACGCCGCGCAGCGACCGCCTGCTGATGGCGACCGGCTTCGCGAAGTGGGGCATGACCGGCGGCACCGCGGCGGCGCTGCTGCTGGCCGACCTGTGCCTCGGCCGCGAGGCGATGTGGGCCGACCTGTTCGACCCCAACCGCCTGACCGTGCGCCAGTCCGCGCCGACCCTCGCCAAGGAGAACGCCCAGGTCGCCGTGCGCTTCCTCGGCGACCGCTTCCGGCACCCGGATCGACGGCCGGTCGAGGACCTGAAGCCCGGCGAGGGCGCGATCGTCGAGCACGACGGCGAGCAGGTCGCCGCCGCCCGCGACGAGGACGGCACGCTCCACGCGGTCTCCCCGCGCTGCAGCCACCTCGGCTGCCTCGTCACCTGGAACGACGCCGAGCGCAGCTGGGACTGCCCGTGCCACGGCTCGCGCTTCGCACCCGACGGCACCGTCCTCGAGGGCCCCGCCGTGCACCGGCTCGAACGCAAGCCGCTCGGTCCGGTCGACTAGCCGGCGAGGATCCCGCGCAGGACCTCGAGCGCCCGCGCGCGGTGGGCGTCCTGCTCGGCGACGAGGCGCGCCGCGTCGCGTGCACGGATCGCGGCGACGATGCGGTCGTGCGCGTCGAGCGATGCCTGCCGCTCGGCCGGCGCGTTGTAGTACATCGCGCGATAGGCCTCGGTCGAGTCCCACAGCAGCGAGAGCAGGCGCTTCAGGTGCGGCTGCCCGGGCGCGTCCAGGACGGCGAAGTGGAAGCGGCGATTGGCGGCCAGCTCGCGCGCGACGTCGGCGACCTCCGCAGCCTCGGCGCACTCCCGGGCGGCGAGCACGATGCGCTCGAGCGCATCGTCGTCGACGCTCGGGAGCGCCGCGCGCGCGGCACGCTCCTCGAGCACGCGGCGCAGCTCGTAGATCTCCTCGAGGTCGGCGATGTGCAGCTCGGTGACGAAGTAGCCGCGCCGCGGCAGGTACGTGACCTGCCCCTCCTGCTCGAGCACGCGCAGCGCCTCGCGCACGGGCGCGATGCTCACGCCGGTCCGCTCGGCGACGACGTCCTGCGCCACGCGCTGCCCCGGCCGCAGCTCGCCGCCGACGATCTCGCGGCGCAGCCAGGCGAGCACGTGCTGCTGCGTCGTGCCCGGCCCGCCCTGCGGCTGCGCGCTCACCGGAACGCCTGGATGCCGGTGAGCGCGCCGCCGATGACGAGCGCGTGGACGTCGGCGGTGCCCTCGTAGGTGACGACCGACTCGAGGTTGTTGGCGTGGCGCATCACCGGGTACTCGAGGCTGACGCCGTTGGCGCCGAGCACCTGGCGCGCGCTGCGCGCGACCTCCAGCGCACCGTTGACGTTGCCGAGCTTGCCCATCGAGACGTGCTCGGGGCGCAGCGTCCCGGCGTCCTTCATGCGGCCGAGGTGCAGCGCGACGAGCGACGCGCGGTTGACCTCCAGGGCCATGAACGCGAGCTTCTGCTGCTGGATCTGCGTGGCGGCGATCGGCTTGCCGAAGACGATCCGCTCCTTGGCGTAGGCGAGCGCAGCCTCGAAGCACGCGCGGCCGGCGCCGGCCGCGCCCCAGACGATCCCGTAGCGCGCCTCGTTGAGGCAGGAGAGCGGCCCGCGCAGCGAGGTCGCCTCGGGCAGCCGCGCGCTGTCGGGCACGCGCACGTCGTCGAGCACCAGCTCGCTCGTGACGGATGCGCGCAGGGACAGCTTCTTGTGGATCTCCGGCGCGCTGAAGCCGGCGGTGCCCTTCGGCACCAGGAAGCCGCGGGTGCCGTCGTCGGTGGCGGCCCACACGACGGCGACATCCGCGATCGAGCCGTTCGTGATCCACATCTTCGACCCGTTGAGGATCCAGTCGCCGCCCGCGTCGCGCCGCGCGCGCGTGCGCATCGAGCCGGGGTCGCTGCCCGCGTCCGGCTCGGTCAGGCCGAAGCAGCCGATCGCCTCGCCCGCCGCCATCCGCGGCAGCCACTCCTGCTTCTGCTCCTCCGATCCCCAGCGCCAGATCGCGTACATCGCCAGCGACCCCTGCACCGACACCAGCGACCGCAGGCCGGAGTCGCCGGCCTCCAGCTCCATGCACGCGAGCCCGTACGCGGTGGCGGATGCGCCCGCGCAGCCGTAGCCGGTCAGGTGCATCCCCAGCAGGCCGAGTCTGCCGAGCGCCGGGGCGAGCTCCGCCGTCGGGAACGTCGCCGCCTCGAACCAGTCGCCGACGAACGGCACGACCTCCTTCGCGACGAACGTCCGCACGGTGTCGCGGATGTCGCGCTCCTCGTCGCTCAGCAGCGCGTCGAGGGCGAGGAAGTCGTTCGGCTTGATCGGCGCGCTCGCCTCGGGGGTCGCTGTCATCGGCTCGGGCTCCCTTGATGCTCGATATTCGAAGATCTAGGATCCTTGCAGATGGCGGCCGCGCTCGATGACCTTCGCATCCTCGACTTCTCGCGCGTGCTCGCCGGGCCGCTCGCGACGATGGTGCTCGCCGACCTCGGCGCGACCGTGCTGAAGGTCGAGCGCGCGGGGGCCGGCGACGACACGCGCGCGTGGGGTCCGCCGTTCGACGCGGCGGGGCGCGCGACGTACTTCCAGTCGGTCAACCGCAACAAGCGCTCGATCGCGCTCGACCTCGGCGACCCGGACGATCGCGCCCTCGCGCGCCGGCTCGCCGGCGAAGCCGACGTCGTCGTCGAGAACTTCCGCCCCGGCGTGATGGAGCGCCACGGCCTCGGCTACGAGCATCTGGCCGCGGAGCGACCGCGGCTCGTGTACTGCTCGATCACCGGCTTCGGCAGCGGCGCCGGCGCGGCGCTGCCGGGCTACGACCTGCTGATCCAGGCGCTCGGCGGCCTCATGAGCATCACCGGCACGCCGGGCGGCGAGCCGCAGAAGGCCGGCGTCGCGCTCGTCGACGTCATCGCCGGTCTCTACGCGGCCGTCGGGATCCTCGCCGCCGTGCGCCACCGCGACGCCACCGGGGAAGGCCAGCGCGTGGAGCTGGAGCTGCTCACCTGCCTGCTCGCGGCGCTCGTCAACCATGGCTCCGCGTACACCGCCGGCGGCGTCGTCCCCGGCCGCATGGGCAACGCGCACCCGAGCGTCTCGCCGTACGAGCTGTACGACACGCGCGAGGGCGCGCTCGTCCTCGCGGTCGGCAACGACCGCCAGTTCGCCGCGCTCTGCGAGGTGCTCGTCGTCCCCGGCCTCGCCGCGGACGCGCGCTTCGGCAGCAATGAGGCGCGCGTCGCCAACCGCGCTGCGCTGAAGCGCGGGCTCGAGCTGCGGCTCGCCGACGCCCCGGCCGCCGACTGGGCCGAGCGCCTGCTCGACCGCGGCGTCCCCGCCGGCCGCGTCAACGACGTCGCGGAGGCGTTCGCGCTCGCCGAGCGGCTCGGGCTCGACCCGGTCGTGGCGATCCCGAGCGCCGACGGCGGCGAGGCGCGACTGACGCGCAACCCGATCGGCCTCTCCGCCACGCCGGCGACGTACCGCAGCCCGCCGCCGGAGCTGCCGCGATCGGGCTCGGCGACGGCCGGCTGGTGAGCGCGCAGGCCTGCGCTCACCAGGTCAGCTCTATCTCCAGCTCGCGCTCGTCGCTCTCGATCTCCAGCTCGAGCTTGAGGTCGACCTCGTCGGGCACGTGGACCGTGAAGCGCATGCCGCCGCGCTCGAACTCGATGTCGTTGTGGCGCGAGAGCATGTCGGCGATCGCGCGCAGCCGTGCCGCGGCCTCCTCGCGGGTGACCCGCTCCTTCTGCTCCACCTCGAAGATGTCCATCACGTCTCCTTGCTCGTGGGTCGGTCGTCAAGCGGATGTCCGGCGGCGATCCGCGCCAGCGCGCGAACGCCCTGCCACGCGCCTTCGGGCAATGCCGCCGAGGGGGAGGCGCCGGGGTGCTGCGGCGCGATCCGCACGCGCAGGACGCCCGCGCGGATGCGGAAGCGCAGCGGCGGCTCCAGCTGCACCGCCTCGCCGTCGATGCCGGCGGGAACGGGGTGCTCCGCGCCGACCTCGAAGCTCGACGCCGTCCACTCGCGCCACGGCCGCTGCGGCAGGTGCCGGCCGCGGCCGCGGCCGATCGAGCTGCCGGCGACGGTGATCCCGAGCAGCCCGTCGTCGATGCTCGGGCGCGTGCCCGAGCCGATCGCGCGGCCGAGCCGGTAGCGATTATTCGAGACGAGGATCGCCGCGCCGTGGCGGTGCTCATGCCCGCCCGGGCCGGTCCAGCGCAGGTCGAGCCCGCCGCCGTCGGGACCGAGCACCTCGGGCACCGTCTCCAGCAGCGTGCGCAGCTTCGCCTCGCGATAGCCGGGGCGCTGGACGGCCTCGGCGTAGAGGCCGAGCGAGACGTTGTTGACGAACACGCGCCCGTTGACCTCCGCGAGGTCGACGCGGCGCTCGCCGCCCTCGACGAACGCGTCGAGCGCCCCGACGACGTCGTCACGGTCGACGCCGAGGTCGAGCGCGAAGTGGTTGCGCGTGCCGGCGGGGATGCACGCGTACGGCAGGTCGTGCTCCGCGGCGACGGCGGCGACGATCGCCTGCGAGCCGTCGCCGCCGGCCATCGCCAGGCCGTCGGCGCCGGCGGCGACCGCGTCGCGCACGAGCTGCTCCAGGTCGTCGCCGAGGCGCAGCTCGATCGGCTCGATCCCGCGCGCCCGAGCCTCGTCCGCGAGCGCGAAGCGCTCCGCCTTGCCGCCGCCGGACTTCGGGTTGTAGAACAGGACCGGACGCTGCGGCGCGGGCTGCGGCGGAAGCTGCGAGCGCACGACGAAGGCCGCGCGCGCCGCCGCGCTCCCGAGCACCACGGCGACGACGGCCAGTGCCTCCACGAGCAGATGGTCGGCGGCCACGAGCGCGATCGCCGCGGCGAGCCCGAGCACTCCGATCGCGAGGCCCCCGATCCGCACCAGGCCGGTGCGCAGCGCGCCGTGCCACGCCGCGGCCGCCGCGATCGTCACGCAGAGGAGCGCAAACAGGCCGCGCGGGAGCTGCTGCACCGCGACGACGACCGCGAGCGCAAGGCCGCCGCAGCCGAGCACGAGCGCGCCGATCGCAGCCGTGCGCCGCCGGCTCATGCGATCGTTCCCGCGTGGACTCCGACGCGGAACCCGCCGCTCCGCCGTCCGGCTGGCGCGCCGACGTGCAGCGCGTCGACGCCGCGCTCTACGCGGCGATCGCGCGGACGCCGACGCCCGCGCTCGACGGCGCGATGGCACGGCTGTCGCGCGCGGCCGACTGGTCGCGGCTGTCGCTCGCCTCGGCGGCGCTGCTGGCCGCCGCGGGCGGGCGGCCCGGCCGGCGCGCGGCGGCGAACGGCCTCGTCTCGCTCGGCGTCACGGCGAGCGTCGTGAACCTCGCGATGAAGCCGCTCGGCCGCCGGCGGCGTC
Source organism: uncultured Actinomycetes bacterium (assembly GCA_963812435.1). GTDB lineage: Bacteria > Actinomycetota > Thermoleophilia > Solirubrobacterales > Solirubrobacteraceae > Conexibacter. The sequence goes on along the minus strand of CAWEUZ010000002.1, from coordinate 67,867 downwards.
CCGACCGCGCGGCCGAGCAGGTCCCCGTCGCCCGGCACGTGCGGATGCCGTCCTCGACCTCGTTCCCCTCCGGTCACGCGGCGGCCGCGTTCGCATTCGCGACCGGCGTCGGCCACGTGCTCCCGCCGGCCGCGGTCCCGCTGCGGGGGCTCGCCGCGCTCGTCGCCTACTCGCGCGTGCACACCGGCGTCCACTACCCCGTCGACGTCGTCGCGGGCGCGTTGACCGGCACCGTGCTGGCGCAGCTGACGACGCACGCGCTCGACCGCAGCGCGGCACGTCGGTGACGTGCTCATGAGGACAGCCTCTCGCATCGCGGGCGCGGCGCCTAGGGCGTAGGCGCGACAGGTGCGCGCCGGGCGCTACGCGTCCGGCACGTCGAGCAGTCGGATCCCGAGCGCGGCGGCGAGCGCGGGCGCGAGCCCGACGAGGTCTTCCCAGCCGACGCCGACGCCGCGCAGGCGCTCGATGCCGCGCAGCCCGTCGAGCTCGCAGCGGCGCAGCTCGGAGCGCTTGAAGCGCGCGCCGGAGAGGTCGCACTCGCTGAGGTCGCAGGCGAGCAGGCGCACGGACTCGCCGGCGACCTCCTGCAGGTCCGACTGCGTCATGCGGCAGCCCTCGAACGTCACCCGCTCGAGCGTCGCGCCGGTGAAGGCGGCGAGGTCGACGCGACAGTCGTCGAACAGCACGTCGGTCAGCCGGCTCTCGGCGAACGAGGCGCCGGTGAGGCGGCAGCCGCGCAGCGCGCAGCGCACGAGCGAGGCGCCGCGCGCCTGCAGGTTCGCGAGGTTGCAGCCGACGAGCTCGACGTCGACGAGCCGCAGGTCCGGGAGTCTCGCGCCGCCGAGGTCCGCACGCTCGATCCGAGCGCCGACGACCGAGCGGCCGCTCACGGCGTCGAGCGACGGCAGCTCGGGGTCGAGGTCGGGCGGGAACGGCGGCTGCGCGGCGTGACGGTCGGCCATCGAGCCGGCAGGGTCGCAGATTGACGTATTTCGAACGCCCGTATACGCTGAGCACATGTTCAGCGCAGCTCGGATCGATGGGGCCGCGACCGCCCCGCATGGGAGAATCAGTCCCATGCCGAAGGTGGTCGATCACGAGGCGCGCCGCCGGGAGCTGGTGGAGGCCGCTTGGCGGGTGATCGCGGCGCGCGGCATCGACGAGGTGACGGTTCGCGAGATCGCGCGCGAGTCTGGCTACTCGTCCGGTGTGCTGGCGCACTACTTCGAGAGCAAGGACGATCTGCTCGTGCACGCGCTGCGGCTCTCGCACGAGGGCATCTATCGCCGCTACGACGAGGAGACCGCGACGCCGCACCAGCACGACGCGCTGCGCGCGGTGCTGCTGGACAACCTGCCGCTCGACCAGCAGCGCGAGCTCGAGACGCACATCGAGATGAGCTTCTGGGCGCGCTCGCTGCGCAACGAGTCGCTGCGCAGAATCCAGCACGAGGAGCACGGCTTCCTGAGAAGGCTGCTGCGCAGACTGGTGAAGGGCAGCCAGGCGGAGAGAGCCGTCACGAGCGAGCACGCGCCGGACGCGATCGTCGATCTGCTGGCCGCCCTGATCGACGGCATCAGTCTGCACGCGCTGCTGTATCCGGAGCGCATGACGAGAAGACGGCAGCAGGCGACGATGGAGCTGGCCTTGCGCCTGCTGGCGCCCACGAAGTAGCGACCGACGCCTCCAGACCCGGGTCCTCTGGCCTAGCCATGACGGTTGGTCGGCGTCCGTGCGCGCTTGATCTATTTCGGGCGTCCGTCTAATCTAGTGCGCGATGACTTCTTCTTCGATCGAGGGTTCGTGCGGAAGGCCGTTGGGGACGTGAAGGAATGATGGGAGTGAGGCAAAGGAGCGATGGAGACGAAACGGCGGAACCGCGCGACCGCGGGAGCGGCCGCGCTGCCGTGAGTCGCCAGGGCGCATTTCCCACCGTCCGGGTCGCATCCTCCTCGCCGTTCGACCGCGGCCAGGCCGTCGGCGACGCGACTCGTCACGAGGTCCTCGAGTCGATCGACGCCTACCGAGAGACGTTCGCTCACTACACGCGGCTGTCGTGGGAGGACATTCGCGAGGTCGCACTGGGCTTCGCGGAGCCGATCGCCGCATACGACCCGGAGATCCTCGCCGAGATCGAGGGGCTCGCCGTGGGCGCGCAGGTCGAGCTCGCGGACGTGCTGGCGCTGAACGCGCGCTCCGAGATCATGTTCGGCCTCAACGTCCCGAGCCCGCCCGAGTGCACGTCGTTCGTCGCCGGGCGCCGGGCGACGGCAGACGGCCACGTCTACATCGGCCAGAACTGGGATTGGCGCCCGCGGGCGGCGGCGAGCACGCTGATCGTCGAGATCGAGCAGCGGACCCGGCCCGCGTTCGTGATGCTCCCCGAGGCAGGCATCGTCGGGAAGCTCGGGTTCAACGAACGTGGGATCGGCGTCACCATCAACGCGCTGCGGTCGACCCGCGACCGGGGCGAGCGCCACGTCCCGATCCACGTGGTGCTCCGCGGCATCCTGAACGCGACGACGCTCGAGGAGGCGGTGGCCGCCATCGTCCGCGCGAAGCGCGGCGCCTCTGCGAACTACACGATCGCCAGCGCCCTCGGGGAGGCCGTCGGCGTGGAGACAGGACCCGGAGGCGTGGAGACCGTCAGGCTCGTCCATCCCGTCGACGACGTGCTTGCACACTCCAACCACTTCGTGTGCGACGGAGCCGAGGATCTGGGCGTGCGCGACTGGAAGGACTCACCGCGTCGGCTCGAGACCATCTCTGCCTACCTGCGGGCACGGCACGGCCGCATCACCGACACCGTGCTCGAAGAGGCCCTGAGCGATCGCGAGGGGCATCCGGACGCGATCTCCCGCGCGCCCAACCCGGCCGATCACCCCGTGGAGGCCTCCGGCACGGTCGCCTCCGTGATCATGGACCTGTCCGAACGCCGGGCGCTCATCGCGAAAGGCGCTCCGCACGTGGGCTCCTTCGTGCCGTTCGCGCCGCAGTTCGCCGTCACACCGAGCGGGCTCAGATAACGGGCGGCACGATTGATCAGCTCTGGAACTTGGACTGATTCCTTGACTCGCGCAGCGACGTGCCCGGTAGGCCGAGCCGGGCGTGATTTCGCGTCGCCGTCTGAACACTGAGGTATTTCGAACGTCCGTTTCTCATGGGAGAATCAGTCCCATGCCGAAGGTGGTCGATCACGAGGCGCGCCGCCGGGAGCTGGTGGAGGCCGCTTGGCGGGTGATCGCGGCGCGCGGCATCGACGAGGTGACGGTTCGCGAGATCGCGCGCGAGTCTGGCTACTCGTCCGGTGTGCTGGCGCACTACTTCGAGAGCAAGGACGATCTGCTCGTGCACGCGCTGCGGCTCTCGCACGAGGGCATCTATCGCCGCTACGACGAGGAGACCGCGACGCCGCACCAGCACGACGCGCTGCGCGCGGTGCTGCTGGACAACCTGCCGCTCGACCAGCAGCGCGAGCTCGAGACGCACATCGAGATGAGCTTCTGGGCGCGCTCGCTGCGCAACGAGTCGCTGCGCAGAATCCAGCACGAGGAGCACGGCTTCCTGAGAAGGCTGCTGCGCAGACTGGTGAAGGGCAGCCAGGCGGAGAGAGCCGTCACGAGCGAGCACGCGCCGGACGCGATCGTCGATCTGCTGGCCGCCCTGATCGACGGCATCAGTCTGCACGCGCTGCTGTATCCGGAGCGCATGACGAGAAGACGGCAGCAGGCGACGATGGAGCTGGTCTTGCGCCTGCTGGCTTCCCACGCGTGACTCCGCGCCGCCGCGGGTCTCACCCATAGCGCTTCCTCTATCGCGCGCGCCAGCCGTCCGGCGGTCAACGCGGCCGCCGCCGCATCGGCGGCGCCGGAGGGGGTGTGCCAGCCGAGACGGTTGACTTATTTCGGACATCCGTCTATTATGGATCCGGAACTTGTCACACACGCGGTAGGTAGGTGTCACCGCCTGCGCGACGAGAAAGAATCGAGAGGAGATGAAGGTGCGTCGAGCAAGCAGGTGGTTCGGATTGGCAGCGCTCTGCACAGCGCTGGCCCTCAGCTTCGCCGCCTGCGGCGGCGCCGGCTCGAACGGCGACAAGACGCCACGGCTGTTCATGATGTCGGTCCCCCCGGGCGACGACTACTTCTACACGATCGAGCAGTCGGCGAAGCGCGAGGCGGCGCGCCTCGGGGCGGATCTCGAGATCCAGCAGGTCGCGAGCCTCGACGCGAGCTCGCAGCTGTCGGTCCTCAATGCCGGCATCGCCAAGCATCCCGACGCGATCCTTGTGAACCCGCTCGACGTCGACGCGTTGCAGGCGCCCATCGAGGACGCCGTCAAGCGCGGAATCAAGGTCATCACCTACGACGTCAACACGGGCAAGCCGAAGGGCGTCGTGTCGACGTTCGTGTCGGCCGACATCACCGAGCTCGGACGCAACGCCGCCCATGCGCAGCTCGACGCGATCGGGCGCAACGGCAAGGTCTTCTACCAGGGCAGCGCGACCGGCGTCACCTTCTTCAACAGCCTGCAGGAGGGCTGGAAGGACGTCATGGACGCGGCACCCGGGATCGAGCAGCTCCCAGCCGTCTACAGCAACTACGAGCCATCGAAGGCAAACGCCCAGATGGAGGCGCTCCTGACCGCAAATCCGGATCTCAGCGGCGGCTTCGCCGGCATCTTCCTGGACCAGCAGGGAGAGGTCCCGGCGCTCGAGCGCGCCGGCGAGATCGGCAAGGTCAAGCTGGTCGGCGTGGACGGTGCGTCCCCGAACGTCCAGCGCCTCCGTGACGGTGCGCTCTCCGCGATCGTGTCGGTGAAGGCGGTCGACTACGGAACGCAGGTCGTGAGAACGGCGCTCGAGGCGATCGACGGCAGAAAGCTCCCGGCGCAGACGGTGATCGGCCAGTGCGTGCTCACGGCCAGAAACCTCGATGACCCCGCCAACGCGGCCTGTATCTACGACAACGCCCCGTCGAAGTGATGGCGCAGCCCAAGACGCAGATCGACGACGACGCCGTGCCGGTGCTCGCGGCGACCGGCATCCGCAAGGCCTACGGACATGTCGAGGCGGTGCGCGGCGTGGATCTCGCCCTTCACGCGGGGGAGGTCCACGCGCTCGTTGGCGACAACGGCGCCGGCAAGTCGACGCTGATGCGAATCCTCGCGGGCGCGACGCAGCCGGACGAAGGTGAGCTGCGCTTGAACGGGAGGCCGGTCAGCCTCGACTCGCCGTTGCGCGCGCGCGAGCTCGGCATCGAGACCGTCTACCAGGATCTCGCGCTCGCGAGCGACCGCTCGTGCGCAGCCAACGTGTACATGGGGCGCGAGCTGCGGCGGCGAGGTCCGCTCGGCAGGCTTGGATTCCTCGACCGCAGACGCATGAACGCGACGACACTGGTGCGCTTCCAGGAGCTGAGCGTTCCCATCACGCGGGTGGAGCGGCCGGTGCGGCTGCTGTCCGGAGGACAGCGTCAAGGCGTCGCGATCGCGCGCGCCGCGATCTGGGCCAAGCACGTCCTGCTGCTCGACGAGCCGACGGCCGCACTCGGCGTCCGCCAGCGCGACGCGGTGGCTGCGTTGATCAGCCGCCTGCGCGAAATGCGGCTCGCGGTCGTGCTGATCTCGCACGACATCCCGGAGGTGCTCGAGCTGGCGGATCGCATCACCGTGCTGCGGCTGGGGCGGCGGGTCGCGACCTGTCCATGCGCGGACGTGGACACGTCGTGGGTCGTCCACGCGATGGTCGAGGAGCCCGTCGATGCCTGACAACCTTCAGTTGACGGAGAGACCCTTGACGACGAGAGACCCTGGCGCCGGCGCGAGCGCCCACCCTGACCCGGCCCCGCGCCGCGGGCGCCTGCTGCAGAGCGTGGTGCGCTCGAGCGCGTTCTGGATCTTGTCGGTGCTGGTCCTCGAGATCGTCGTCTTCGCGAGCGTGCTGCCGCAGGACACCTTCCTGAGCACGTTCAACGCGCAGACGATCGCCTCCGAGGCGGCGGTGCTGCTGATCCTCGGCGCAGGCGCGACGTTCCTGATCATCTCTGGCGGCCTCGACCTCTCGATCGGGTCGGTCATGACGCTTGCGGCGGTCGTCTCGGCGCTCGTCATGAACAGCGTCGATGGATCCGGGCTGACCGCGATCGTCGTTGGCGCCGCGGCCGGCATCGGCATTGCGGCGGCATGGGGCCTCGTCAACGGCGTGCTGGTCGCGATCGTGAAGGTGCCGCCGTTCGTCGCCACGCTCGGCTCGCTCGGCGCCGCGCTGGGCGTCGCCCGCCTGCTCGGCGACGGCAAGACGGTCGGAGGCACGCCACAGGGCCTCTCGCAGGTGATCGGGCACGACCTCGTGCTCGGCCTGCCCGTGCCATTCCTGATCGGGGCGGCGACGATGCTTGTGCTCGGCGTCGTCCTGCACCAGACGCGCTTCGGCGAGCACACGTACATGATCGGCTCGAACGAGGAGGCGGCGCGTCGCGGCGGCATCCACGTCAAGCGGCACCTGATCGCGCTCTACGCCATCTCCGGCGCGCTGGCCGGGCTGGCGGGCGTGGTGGATCTCGCGCGCTTCGACAGCGCGAGCGTCGCCACCGGCCACATGACCGAGCTGCTCGCCGTGATCGCCGCCGTCGTCATCGGCGGCGCCAGCCTGTTCGGCGGCGTCGGCGTGATGGCGGGAACCGCGGTCGGCGTGTTCATCCCAGTCGTGCTCGCGAACGGCTTGCTGATCGGCGGCATCGAGCGCTTCTGGCAGGAGATCATCATCGGGGTCATCCTCGTCGCGGCCGTCGCTTTCGACCAGTGGCGCCGGGCGCAAGAGCTGAAGAGCTCCTGAGTTTGCGATGGCGGACCAGCGGCGGCGGAGTAGTCCATGAGCCTGGGCATCGTGATCGGCGGCTCGGTAGCGGGGGGCTTCGAGCCCGTGGCGGAGGAGTTCGCGCGCAACTTCGCCGAGCGGCAAGAGCTCGGCGCCGCGTTTGCCGCCTACCGTGACGGCGAGCTGCTCGTCGACCTCTGGGGCGGGCTCGCCGACCGCGTGGAGGGCCGGGCGTGGGAGCGCGACACGCTGCAGGTCGTCTTCTCCGGGACGAAGGGGCTCGTGGCGATCTGCATGTTGCTGCTGATCGACCGCGGGCAGCTCGAGCTCGACGAGCGCGTCTGCGCGTACTGGCCGGAGTTCGCGGCGGCCGGCAAGCGCGAGGTGACGGTGCGCGAGGTGGTCTCGCACACCGCCCGCCTTCCGGGCGTAACCGCGCCGCTGACGCGCGAGCTGATCGTCGACGATCGTCGCATGGCGCGGCTGCTCGCCGCCCAGGCGCAATTCGAGGACCCGCGCGCGGCGCGCACGTACCACGCGCTCACCTACGGCTGGCTGTGCGGCGAGCTCGTGCGCCGCATCGACGGGCGCAGCATCGGTCGCTTCTTCGCCGAGGAGCTCGCCGGCCCGCTCGAGCTGGACGTCTTCATCGGGCTCCCGGACGAGCTGGAGTCACGCGTCTCGCGGTTGGAGCTGGCGAACACATGGGGCACCTGCCCCGTGTTCGATCCGGAGGCGCTCGCTCGCGACGAGCTCATGCGTGCGGTGTGGGGCAACCCGCCCGTCTGGACCGCCCGGGGCTTCCCGTGGAACGAGCCCGCGTTCCACGCGGCCGAGCTCCCGGGCGCCGGCGGGATCGGTACGGCTCGGTCGATCGCGAAGCTCTACGGGAGCCTCCAGCAGCTGATCTCCCCCGAGGTGCTGAAGCTTGCACGCACGCAGCTCGAGCGGCGGGAGGAGCCGTCGACGCGCGAGCTGCAGTCGTTCGGCGTCGGCTTCGAGCTGCAGACCGAGCACCGTCTGCTCGGGCCCCCTGCGGAGGCGTTCGGGCACGGCGGCGCCGGCGGCTCGGTGCACGGCGCGTGGCCGCGCCACAGCGTGGGCTTCTCGTACGCGATGAACTTCATGCGCGACGACGAGTCGGAGGGTGACGCGCGCTCGCTGTCGCTGTTGGACGCGCTGTACGACTGCGTGCTCGCATCTGACAGGTAGCGGGCCGGAGGGAAGGCCACTGGACTGTCGTTGACTTATTTCGAACGTCCGTATATATTGCAGCCATCATGTCGCTCATCACTTCCACCACCGGACCGCTCGACAGCGCCCTGCGCAGGCGCGCCTCCACCTCCCTTCCCTATGGCGTCTACGGACACGTGACGGCCGACCTGCTGTGGCCCGGCGCGCCGCAGTTCGTCGCGCGCGCCGAGGGCTCGCGCTTCTGGGACGTCGACGGCAACGAGTACGTGGACCTGATGTGCAGCTGGGGCCCGATCCTGCTCGGCCACCGTCACCCGGCGGTCGAGGAGGCGGTCGCGCGCCAGCATGCGCTGGTCGACGCCGGCAACGGTCCGGCGCCGGTGATGATCGAGCTGGCGGAGCGGCTCGTGAGCGTCGTCGACCACGCGGCGTGGACGATGCTCGCCAAGAACGGCGGCGACGCGACGACGCTGTGCCTGACGATCGCGCGCGCCCACACCGGGCGCGCGACGATCCTCACCGCCGGCGGCGCCTACCACGGCGCGCTGCCGTGGTGCTCGCCCGGCGACCGCGGGATCGTCCCCGGCGACCGCGCGCACCTCGCGCACTACGTCTTCAACGACCTCGACTCGGTGCTCGCCGCGGCCGCCGCGCACGAGGGCGACCTCGCCGGCATCGTCGTCTCGCCGTTCAAGCACGACGCCGGCTACGACCAGGAGCTGCCCGACCCCGCGTTCGCGCGCGGGCTGCGCGACCTGTGCGACCGCACCGGCGCGCTGCTGATCCTCGACGACGTCCGCGCCGGCTTCCGGCTCGCGTTCGGCTCCAGCTGGGAGCCGCTCGGCGTCGCGCCCGACCTGAGCGCGTGGAGCAAGGGGATCGCGAACGGCTACGCGCTGTCGGCGGTGCTCGGCGCCGAGCACGTGCGCGCGGCGGCTGCGTCCGTCTACGCGACCGGCTCGTTCTGGTACTCGGCCGACGCGATGGCGGCCTCGCTCGCGACGCTCGACGTGCTCGAGCGCGAGGACGGCGTCGCCGCGATGCGGCGCTGGGGCGTGCGGCTGTGGGACGGGATCGAGGCGCAGGCGCGCGAGCGCGGCGTCGCGATCGTCCTGACCGGACACGCGACGATGCCTTACCTGACCTTCCCCGGCGACGTGGACCACGCGCTCGGCGAGCTGTTCGCCGCCGTCTGCGCGCGCGAGGGCCTCTACGTACATCCGCGCCACAACTGGTTCGTCTCGACCGCGCTCTCGGACGCGGACCTCGACGCCGCGCTGCGGGCCACCGGCCGCGCGCTCGACGCCGTCGCCGCCGGGCCGGGCGCCGCCGCGCTCGATGGCTGAGCTGCTGCTCGGCATCGACATCGGCACCGCGAGCACGAAGGCGGTGCTGGCACGGCCCGACGGGGAGCTGGTGGCGAGCGCGCAGCGCCCGCACGGCGTCTCGATGCCGCGGCCCGGCTGGGTCGAGCACGACGCCGAGGCGGTCTGGTGGGCCGATGTGCGCGCGCTGTGCGCGGAGCTGGTGACGCCGGCCGTCCGCGACGCGCTCGCCGGCGTCTGCGTGAGCGGCATCGGCCCGTGCATCGTGCCGTGCGACGCGGCCGGCCGGCCGCTGCGCCCGGCGATCCTCTACGGCGTCGACACGCGCGCGCAGGCGGAGGTCGCGGAGCTGAACGCGCGCTACGGCGAGGACGAGATCCTCACGCGCGGCGGCTCGGCGCTCAGCAGCCAGGCGCTCGGGCCGAAGCTGCTGTGGCTGCAGCGCCACGAGCCGGAGGTGTGGGCGCGTACCGCGCGCTGGCACATGGCCAGCTCGTTCGTCGTCGCACGGTTGACGGGCGAGCACGTGCTCGACCGCCACTCGGCCAGCCAGTGCGACCCGCTCTACGACCTCGCTGCCGGCGGCTGGGCGCGAGGGTGGGCGCAGGAGCTTGCGGGCGGCGTGCCGCTGCCGCGGCTTGCCTGGCCCGCAGAGATCGTCGGGACCGTCAGCGCGCGCGGCGCTGCAGCGAGTGGCCTGCCGCTCGGGCTGCCGGTGGCGGCCGGCACAGTCGACGCATGGGCCGAGGCGTTCAGCGTCGGCGTGCGGCGGCCCGGCGATCTGATGCTGATGTACGGCTCGACGCTGTTCCTCGTCGGCGTCTGCGAGCGGCCGCTGACGCATCCGCAGCTGTGGGCTACGGCCGGCGTCGAGCCCGGCACGCGCTGCCTCGCGGGCGGCATGGCGACCTCGGGCGCGCTGGTGGAGTGGCTGCGCGAGCTGGCCGGCAGCGTGCCGATCGAGACGCTCGTGGCCGAGGCGACGGCGACGCCGCCGGGGGCCGATGGCCTGCTCGTGCTGCCCTACTTCGCCGGCGAGCGCAGCCCGCTGTTCGACCCCGACGCCCGCGGCGTGATCGCCGGCCTGACGCTCTCGCACGGCCGCGGCCACCTCGCACGCGCGATCTATGAGGCGATGGGCTTCGGCGTGCGCCACAACCTCGAGGCGATCGCGCAGGCGGGCGGGGCGCCGCGCCGCATCGTCGCCGTCGGCGGCGGCACGAGGGCGGAGCTGTGGCCGCAGGTCGTCAGCGACGTCGCGGGCGTCGAGCAGCTGCTGCCCGAGCAGGCGATCGGCGCCAGCTACGGCGACGCGCTGCTGGCCGGGATCGGCACGGGGCTTGTATCGCCCGACGCCGACTGGACGACGACGCGCCGCAGGCTTGTGCCGGACGCTCCCAGCCGCCCGCTCTACGACGAGCTGTACGCGCTCTACCGGCGGCTGTACGTCGACAGCGCGGACGTCGCGCATCGCCTCGCGACGCTGCAGCGTGACAATGCCTGAGCCCGCTCGCTGGACGTCGCGGGCCGGTACGTCGCGTCCGCTACGCGGCCGAGCGCGCGTGCACGCCCTCGGCGAGCTCCTCCACGACCTTCGCGCAGAAGGCCGGCAGGTCGTCCGGTCTGCGGCTGGAGACGATCCCGTCGTCGACGTGGACCTCCTCGTCGACCCATCTCCCTCCGGCGTTCTCGATATCGGTTCTGAGGCTCGGCCATGAGGTGATCGTGCGGCCCCGCAGCACATCGGCCTCGACGAGCGTCCACGGGCCGTGGCAGATCACGCCGATCGGCTTGCCGCTCTCGACGAAGGCGCGCACGAGCGCGACCGCGTCGGCGTCGGTGCGCAGGCGGTCGGGGCTGGCGACGCCGCCCGGCAGCACGAGCCCGTCGTAGTCGTCGGCGCTCGCCTCCGCGACCGTGCGATCCACGGAGAACGTGTTGCCCTTGTCGAGATGGTGGAAGGCCTGCACCTGACCCTCGTCCAGGTCGATCAGGTCGACCTCGCCGCCGGCCTCGAGGATCGCGTGCCATGGCTGCTCCAGCTCCACCTGCTCGACGCCCTCCGTCGCGAGGATGGCGATTCGCTTGCCCTGCAGCTGCTGTGTCATGGTCGGCTCCTGTCCGGGGTCCCGCCCCGCCTACCCGGCGGATCGCCCTCAGGAACCGTTCATGTTCGCGGCATATCGTCGGTGGCTGTGAAGGCGATGGTCGTCGACGACGAGCCGGCGATGCGCGACGCCCTGGAGCTGGCGCTGCGGCTCGACGGCTTCGAGGTCGAGCTCGCGAGCGACGGGCGCGACGCGATCCGGCGGCTGCCGGTCGTGCGGCCGGACGTCGTGCTGCTCGACGTGCTGATGCCGGAGCTGGACGGGATCGAGGTCTGCCGCCGCATGCGCGACGTCGGCGATCGCACGCCGGTGCTGATGCTGACCGCGCGCGACGAGGTGGGCGACCGCGTGGCGGGCCTGGAGGCCGGCGCCGACGACTACCTCGCGAAGCCGTTCGCCCTGCCGGAGCTGCTCGCGCGCGTGCGGGCCTTGCTGCGGCGGTCGGGCTGGGGCGTCGAGGCGGGGCTGCTGCGCTACGACGACCTCGAGCTGGATCCCGAGGCGCACGAGGCGCGCCGCGGCGGGCGGCTGCTGGAGCTGACGCGGACCGAGTTCCTGCTGCTGGAGCTGTTCCTGCGCCACCCGCGGCAGGTGCTGACGCGCTCGGTGATCGTCGAGCGCGTGTGGGGCTACGACTTCGGCCCGACGTCGAACGCGATCGAGGTCTACGTCGGCTACCTGCGGCGCAAGACGGAGGCCGGCGGGGCGCCGCGGCTGCTGCACACGGTGCGCGGCGTCGGCTACGTACTGAAGGCGGCCGACGCCGCGTGAGCTTTCGCCGCCGGATCGTCATGCTCGTCGCCGCCGCGGTCGCCGCCGCGGTGCTCGGGGCGTCCGCCTTGGTCTACGTGGTGATGCGCGGGGAGCTGCACGCGCAGCTCGACGACCGCCTGCGCGCGCAGGCGCCGAAGGCGCTGATGGTGTCGGTGGTCGGCGGCGCGGGCGAGCGCATGAGCGCACCCGCGCCCGCCGGCGCCAGGACGACGTTCCGACGCCGCGTGAGATCCCTCGTCACCGACGTGGACCCGGCGAGGGTGCTGCTGGGAGCGGACGGGAGCGTCAGAGCGGTGCCGGTCGGCGCGACCGGCATGCCGCTCGCCGAGTTCCTGCGCGTCGGCATCCCGCCCCCGCGAGGCGCGAGGATCACGGTGCCGGGGCCGCTCGGCGCCTCCGCCGCCGTCGCGCAGCTGCTGACCGAGGGCGGCGACGTGGTCGGCGCCGGCGGCCGCACGCGCCTGCCGGTCACCGACCGCACGCAGGCTGTCGCTGCCGGCGCGTCCGACGCCTTCTTCTCCGACGCGACCGTCGGGGGCGTCGCCGTGCGGATGCTGACCGTGCCGGGGCCGGACGGCTCCGCTCTGACGATCGCCGAGCCGCGCAGCGAGGTCGACGGCGCGCTGCGGAGGCTGCTGCTGATCCTCGTCGGCGTGAGCGGGGCGGGGATCGCGGCCGCGGCCGGGCTCGGCGTGCTCGTCTCGCGGCGAGCGCTGGCGCCCGTGCAGCGGTTGACGGCGGCGACCGAGCACGTCGCCGCGACGCAGGACCTCAGCCGCCGCATCGAGGCCGGCGGCGACGACGAGCTGGCGCGCATGGCGCGCTCGTTCAACACGATGCTCGCCGCGCTCGATGGCGCGCGCGCCGCGCAGCGCCAGCTCGTCGCCGACGCCTCGCACGAGCTGCGCACGCCGCTGACGGCGGTGCGCACGTCGATCGAGGCGCTGGCGCGCACCCCCGCCGCCGTCCCCGACGCGGAGCGCGCGCTCGTGCTCGCCGCCGCGCAGGCGCAGCTGGAGGACCTGAGCGTGCTCGTCGGGGACCTCGTGGACCTCGCGCGACCGGCCGAGGCGGGCGCGGGCGACGAGGTCGAGGAGGTGCGGCTCGACCTGCTCGTGGCGGAGGCGGTGGAGCGCGCGCGCACGCACGCGCCGGGCACGACGTTCCGGCTGGAGGCGTCGGAGAGCGTCGTCTCCGGCGTGCCCTCGCGCCTGCACCGCGCGGTCGCGAACCTGCTCGACAACGCCGTCAAGCACGGCGGCGCCGGCGGGACGGTCGACGTGGAGGTGCGCGACGGCGAGGTGCGCGTGCGCGACCACGGGGCGGGGATCGCCGCGGCGGACCTCCCGCACGTCTTCGACCGCTTCTACCGCGCGCGCGGCGCCCGCGGCCTGCCCGGCGCCGGCCTCGGGCTCGCGATCGTGCGGCAGGTGGCGGAGGCGCACGGCGGCAGCGTGCGCGCGGAGGCGGTCGCCGGGAACGGCGGCGGCGCGCTGCTCGTGCTCTCACTTCCCTCCTAAGTCGCCCTCACCGAGTGCTCATACGCGTCTGGCTCGATGGGTCTCCGACCCGTCGACCCCGGAGGTTCTCGCCCGTGCTTCGCTCCCTGCTGCTGTTGCTCGTCCTGTCCTCGACCGTCGTCGCGCTCGCCGCGTGCGGGGGCGGATCGCCCGGCTCCGGCTCGGGGCGCAGCGACGAGGAGAAGCGGCTCGCGTTCGAGGACTGCCTGCGCGACGAGGGGCTCGACGTGCAGATGTCGCCCGACGGCAAGAGAACCGCGATCAGAGTGACGGCGAGAGCGCAGGTCGGCTCCGGCTCTGGGCCGCAGACGTTCGGCGGCCCCGACGACGAGGACGGCCCATTCGCGAAGTGCCGCGAGAAGACCGGCTGGGCGCCGAGCCCGCCGACGGCCGCCGAGCAGGCGAGAGCGCGCGACGAGGGCCTGAAGATGGCGCGCTGCATGCGCGCGCACGGCGTCGACATGGCCGACCCCGCGCCGGACGGCAGAACGATGATCAGAATCAGAGCGGACAGCCCGACGCAGCAGGCCGCCCTGCGCGCGTGCGGGATGGGCGGGCCGGAGGGTCCCGGCGGTCCGGGTGCGGGGAAGGCCGGCGACGCGGGCTTCGCGGTCGGCGGGAGATGAGGCGGCGGACGGCCCTCGCCGTTGGGCTGCCGGTCGCGGCGCTGGGAGCCGTCGCGGCGGTCGTGATCGCGAGCGGCGGCGGCGCGGACGGCGACGGCGGGTCGCCGGCGGGTGCGCGCCGCGGCGGCACGCAGGTCGTCGCGCGGCGCACGCTCGTGGAGCGCGTGGCGCTCGACGGCACGCTCGGCTATGGCAGCGAGCGGGCCGCGATGGACCGCCTCGGCGGCACGCTCACGTGGCTGCCGTCGGCGGGCGCGGTGATCCGGCCGGGCCGCCGTCTGTTCGCGGTCGACGGCGAGCCGGTGATCCTGATGGACGGCTCCGTGCCGGCGTGGCGCGCGCTGGCGGTCGGCGTCTCAGACGGCGCCGACGTGCGTGAGCTGGAGCGCACCCTCGCCGACCTCGGCTACGACCCGGGCACGGTCGACGTGCAGTTCTCCGCCGCGACCGCGGCAGCGGTCTCGCGCTGGCAGCACGCGGCCGGCCTGCCGCGCAGCGGTCGGGTGGAGCTGGGCCGCGTCGTCTTCCTGCCCGGCGCGCGGCGCGTCGCGAAGGTCGAGGCGGCGCTCGGGAGTACCGGCGGCGGCAGCGGCTCGCCGGCCGCGTGGGACGGCGGCGGCGAAGCGCACTACGCCTACGCCGACTACCGGCCCGAAGCCACCTCGCCTGCGACGACGCCCACCGTCCCCGACGCGACGACGCCGACCGTACCCACGACGCCGACCACCCCGACCACGCCTCGCACCACCCCGACGACGCCGACGACCCCTCGCACCACGCCCACCGCTCCGAGCACGACGCCGACGACGCCGTCCGCGAGCGGCACGCCCAGCGCGGACACGCCGTCGGGCGGCGACGGCGATCCGAACGGCGGCGACGGGACCGGCTCCACCGCCACCAAGGTCCTCACCACGACCTCGACAGCACGCGTCGTCACCGCCGATCTCGACGCGTCCGACCAAGGCCTCGCGCGCGTCGGGCGGCGCGCGGTCGTCACGCTGCCGGACGGCCGGCGCGTGCGCGGGACGGTCGTGCGCGTCGGCACCGTCGCGACGGCGAGCGACGACGGGAGCGGGGCGCCCGGCGGCGACGACGGCGGCAGCGATCCGACGCTGCCGCTGACGATCCGCCTCGACTCCGCGCGTGCGGCCGGCCGCCTCGACCAGGCGCCCGTCGCGGTCTCGCTCGCACGCACCACGCGCCGCGACGTGCTCGCGGTCCCGGTCGCCGCGCTGCTCGCCCGCTCCGGCGGCGGCTACGCCGTGCGCGTCGTGCGCGCGTCCGGAACGGCCGTGAGCGTGCCGGTCGAGCCGGGGCTGTTCGCCGACGGCTACGTCGAGCTGGTCGGCGGTGCCGTGCGCGCCGGCGATCGCGTCGAGGTCCCGCGATGAGCGTCGCGTCGCACTCGCCGCCGCCGCCCGTCCTTGAGCTCGACCAGGTCACCAAGCGCTACCCCGGCGTCACCGCGCTCGACGCCGTCTCGCTGCGGATCGAGACCGGCGAGCTGCTCGCGATCGTCGGCCCCTCGGGCTCCGGCAAGTCGACGCTGCTGCAGGTGATGGGCACGCTCGACCGACCGAGCAGCGGGCGCGTGCTGGTGGAGGGCCGCGACGCCGCGGCCGCGAGCGATCGCGAGCTGGCGGCACTGCGCGCGCGCCGCATCGGCTTCGTCTTCCAGCAGTTCTTCCTGCTCGACGGCGCGAGCGCGCTCGACAACGTCGCCGACGGGCTGCTCTACGGCGGCGTCCCACGTGCGCAGCGCCGCGAGCGCGCACGCGAGGTGCTCGCGCGCGTCGGGCTCGCCGACCGCATGACGCACGCGCCCGCCGAGCTGTCGGGCGGCGAGCGCCAGCGCGTCGGCATCGCGCGCGCACTCGTCGGGTCGCCGGCGATCGTCCTCGCCGACGAGCCCACCGGCGCGCTCGACAGCGCGAACGGCGCCGAGATCGTCGCGCTGCTGCACGAGCTCAACGCCGCCGGCACGACGATCGCCGTCATCACGCACGACCCCGAGGTCGCCGACGCGCTTCCGCGCCGCGTCGCGCTGCGCGACGGGCGGCTGCAGTCGTGAGGCCCAGCCGCCTGCTCGCGGCCGACGTCCTGCGGCTCGGCGCCCACGGCCTGCGCACGCGCCCGGCGCGCGCCGCCCTCTCCGCGCTCGGGATCGCGATCGGCGTGGCGGCGATGGTCGCGGTGCTCGGCGTGGGGGAGTCGAGCCGCACGCGCCTGCTCGACGAGCTGGCGAAGCTCGGCACGAACCTGCTCACCGTGACGCCCGGGCAGAGCTTCTTCTCCGATACGGTGACGCTGCCGGCCTCGGCGGCGCCGGCGATCCGCGGGCTGCCGGGCGTCGAGCTGGCGGCCGCGACGACGACGATCGACGCGAGCGTGCGGCGCACGGATCGAATCCCCGAGGAGGAGGGCGGCGGGATCCAGCTCGCCGCGGCGGAGCCGAGCCTGCTGAGCGCCGTCGGCGGCACGCTCGCGAGCGGCCGCTTCCTCGACGCTGCGCTCGTCCGCTATCCGGCGGTCGTGCTCGGGGCCGTGACGGCCAAGCGCCTCGGGATCGAACGCCCCGGCCCGCGCATCTACGCCGACGGCCACTGGCTGACGGTCGTCGGGATCCTGCGGCGCGTCCCGCTCGTCCCCGACGTCGACCGCGCGGCGCTGATCGGCTACCCGGCCGCGCACGCGCTGTTCGGGACGATGCGCAGCGCGTCGACGATCTACCTGCGCGCACGCGACGACGCGGTGCTGCGCACGCGCGCGCTGCTCGCGCCGACGGCCGACCCGCAGGCGCCTGAGGAGGTCGCCGTCAGCCGCCCGTCCGACGCGCTCGCCGCGCGCGCCGCGACCGAGGACGCGCTGACCGCGCTGCTGCTCGGCCTCGGCGCGGTCGCGCTGCTCGTCGGCGGAATCGGGATCGCGAACGTGATGGTGATCGCGGTGCTCGAGCGCCGCAACGAGATCGGCCTGCGCCGCGCGCTCGGCGCGACCCGCCGCCACGTCGGCGTGCAGTTCCTGTGCGAGGCGCTGCTGCTGTCGCTGCTCGGCGGCGCGCTCGGTGTGCTGCTCGGCACCGCCGGCACGCTGATCTACGCGACCGCCCAGGACGTCCGCCCCGTCGTCCCGCTCGTCGCGGTCGCCGGCGGCCTGCTGGCGTCCCTGCTGATGGGCGGCATCGCCGGCCTCTATCCCGCGATCCGCGCGACGCGCCTGTCGCCGACGGAGGCGCTGCGGGCGGCGTGAGCTTCGGTCCGGCGCTATGGGCCGAACAGGTCGGCTGCCGTCACGAGCAGGACGTCCTCCTTCGCGGCGGCCTTCCGCAGCTTCTCGCCGATGCGCTCGCGGGCGAACAGCACGAGATGGGCACGCGCCGCCTTCGGGCCGAGCGCGTCCTGCTGGCGCCGCAGGTCGGCCAGCACGTCGACGTCCGCCGTGCGCCGCCACTTGCACGAGCCGACGAGCACGTAGCGGTGGTCGCGCACGCCGACGACGTCGACCTCGGTGCGACCGTCGCGCGACCACCACGACCCGATCTCGCGCGGTCTCCCGAGCTCGGTCTCGTCGGCGTACGTCGCAGCCCAGTGGCGGCAGCACTGCTCGAACGCCCAGCCCATGACGTTGTCGAGGTCGAGGAGGACCTCGTCGAGGACCTCGTCTACCCGCCCGCGCTCCAGCCGGCTGCGGTTGCCGGCGACGTAGCGGAACCAGAAGCGGAAGAACGGGTCGTCGATGCGGTAGCTCGCGCGGCCCTCCGGGCCCGCGGCCCCGAGCGCATGGACAGGCGTGACGTAGCCGAGGTCCTCGAGCCGCTCCAGCTTGCGCGCGAGGTTGCCGGTCGGGACGTCGGCTCGCTGCGCGATCGCGTTGTGCGTCGTGGCACCGGCCGCGATCGCGCGCAGGATCGCGAGGTAAGTGCCGGGATCGCGGATCCCCTCGCCTTCGCGCAGCAGATGTCGCGGCTCGTCGTAGAGCGGCGCGTCCTTCGTCAGGATCCGCGCTCCGACGAGTCTTCTGAGATCGCCGGGACCGGCCCACAGCTGGTACTGCGGCGTGCCCCCGAGGACGGCCCAGCGGCGCAGCAGCGCGACGGGATCTCTGGTCGACGCGAACGCGGCGGCGTCGCGGTAGTCGAGCGGCTCGACGCGCGGCCGGGCCATCGCGCGGCCGAACAGCGGCGCGCCCCGTTCGAGCATCTGCTCCATCAGCGTCAGCGCACTGCCGGACAGCACGAGCGTGATCGGTACGTCGTCGCGATCCCAGCGATCCCAGTGGCGCTGGACGATCGAGTCGAGAGCGGGCTGGGCGGCCTTGAGCCATTGGAACTCGTCGAGGATCACCGTCAGCGCCGCGCCGCGCGCCTGCTCGCCGAGGAACGTCAGCGCGTCGTCCCAACTGGCGAATGCGAGCGACGCTGTGCCGAGCAGTGTCCGCCCGGCCTCCTGGGCGAGCAGGTCGAGGTGCTGGCGCTCACCTTGCTCGTCGCCCTGGAAGGAGACGATACGTCTGCCGGTGAAGGTCTTGGCGAGCAGGAAGCTCTTGCCGACGCGGCGCCGCCCGATCATCACTATCAGGGTGGCGGGCCGCGCAGAGACGGCGTCTCTCAGAAGCCGCTGCTCGCGCTTGCGGTCGATCAGCTCAGGCACGATGCTGACTATACCGCGTGAGCTATATCGTAAGTTGCAACTTACGATATAGCTGTTTTTCAGCCGCTCTCGTGCGCATGACGCGCGTGCAGCTGCGGCAGCAGCGCGCCGAGGTTCGCGTACTCCTCCGCGCAGTGCGTCGCGAGCGCGCGCGGGAGGTCGCGGGGGAGCGCCGCGCGGCGGGCGCGGCGCGTGTTGAGCAGGCGCGCGCCGAGCGCGGCGAGCGGCGCGGGGACGGGCGGGTAGGGGCGGATCGCCGCGCCCATCCAGAAGCGGCTGCGCAGCACGACTCCGTCGCCCTCGTTCAGGAACACGTGCGCCATCGGCGAGTGGCGCACGCGGCGGCGGTCGTCGCCGGCGTGGCCGCAGACGATCGTCGCGATGCGCGCGTCGTCGAGCGCGTCGGTCGTGAAGCCCAGCTCGCGCGGCGGGCAGAAGGCGATGCGCGCATGGACCATGCCGGTGCCGACGTCCTCGACCGGGTGGTGGATCGCGCCCCAGTGCGGCTTCGCGCCCGCCACGCGCGGCGGGTCCAGCCGGTTGTCGGCGTGGGCGCCCGGATGCCACACGCGGTAGCGCAGCGCGTCGTGCGCGTGCCAGTCGAACCACCAGTCGACCATCTCGCCGCTCACGCCCGGCATCGACGTGCGCACCGCGACGTAGCCGACGCCGTCGTCCAGCCAGCACCAGCCCGTCTCGGCGGCGAGCGGGGCGGGGTCGAGCAGGCGGTCGAGCCGCTCGCGCCCCAGCGCGTCGGCGGGATCGATCGGGCCGCCGGCGATCGTGTCCAGGACCACCGGGTCGGGCGGGGTCATCGACCGCTCGAGCAGGCCGGCAAGCCAGGCGTCGCTCACAGCCGCCCCATCCACGGATGGAACAGCCCGCCGGGATCCCACTCGGCGCGCAGCGCGTCGAGTCTCGCCATGCTCGCGTCGCTCGCGAAGCGCGCCGGCCGCCGGCCGAGGTTCTCATCGGCGAGCTGGATCCCGCTCGCGAGCCCCTCCAGCTCCCGCATCCGATCGGTCGCCCACGCGACGCACATGTCGTCCTGCGCTGGGTCCTGCCAGACGGCGTAGCAGGCGATGTACGTGTCGTCCTCCATCGAGTACGCCATCTCCGGTCGTCTCGGCGCCGGCGACGAGCCCGGGCCCCAGTTCATCCACAGCATGTGCGACGGCGCGCCCGGCAGGGTCTCGGCGATCCGCCGGAGGCCGGGCAGCAGCTGCTCCACGGGCGCGTGCGTCCACATGTTGTCGGTCGCGTAGCGGTGGTCGTCTGGATACGCCGCATGCACGCCGGCGTAGAGGTCGTCGAGCGAGCCGCGCACGTACGGCACCGCCAGCTTCGCGCGCTCGCGCGCGGGGCACGTCTCCAGCAGCGCGCAGGCTTCGCGCGCCTCGTCCTCGTCGTCGACGAGCACCGGACCGGTCACGGCGATCTCGACCTCGCTCTGCTCGTCGCGGTGGATCACGAGCATCAGCTCCATCGTGCGCGGCACCTGCGGCCCGATCGCGTGCGCCCACGAGAAGACGTCATCCAGCGCGTCGAGCGGATAGGTGTACACCGTGTTCGCGACGACCTGCGGGCGCGGCTGCAGCCGCAGGTGGAAGCGCGTCACGACGCCGAAGAAGCCAGGGCCGGCGCCGCGCGCGGCCCACAGCAGGTCGGCGTTCTGCTCGGCATCGGCGCGCACCGGCTCGCCGGTGGCGGTGACGACGTCGATCGCCTCGACGCTCATGCACGCCGGTCCGTGCACGCGCCCGTTCCAGCCGTAGCCGCCCTGCAGCAGGTAGCCCCCGAGGCCGACCCCGGGGCAGTGCCCGGCGGGGAAGAACAGCTCCCGCTCCGCGAGCGCGGCGACGAGCGCGTCGCCGCGACAGCCCGGCCCGACCGCCGCCGTCATCGCGTCGGCGTCGATCTCGATCGTGTCCAGGCGCGAGAGGTCGAGCAGCAGCCCGCCGTCGCGCACGTGGTTGCCGGCCCAGCTGTGCCCGCCCGAGCGCACGCCGATCCGCAGACCGTCCGCGCGCGCTCTGCGGACCGCGTCCACGACGTCGGCCTCACCGTCCGCGACGACGATCCGGTCAGGGAAGCGCTCGGGGGTGCGGGCGTTCCAGACGGCGGCGCGGCGGACCGTCTCGTAGCCGTCATGGTCGCGTGCGAGCTCCATGGTACGGTCCACGATAAGGGACATGCATTCCACTATGCAAGACAGAACTGCCGCCCGTCGCCCCGGCGTCCAGTCGATCGCTCGCGCCGGGCGCGTCCTGCGCGCGCTCGAGGCGGCGCCCGGCGGCCTGCCGCTCGTGGAGCTGGCGGCGGCCGTCGAGCTGCCGAAGTCGACCGTGCACCGGCTGGTCGGTGCGCTCGCCGACGAGGGGCTCGTGAGCGCCGGTCCCGGCGGGCACGTGACGCTCGGCCCGCTGCTGGAGCGGCTCGCGGTCGCCGCGCGCCTCACGCTCCCCGAGCGCGCGCGCCCGGCGCTCGAGCGGCTGCGCGACGAGCTCGAGGAGACGGTCGACCTCGCCGTGCTCGACGGCGCGGAGCTGCGCTTCGTCGACCAGCTGCCCGCGCCCCACCGCCTGCGCGCGGTCTCCGCCGTCGGCGATGCGTTCCCGCTGCACTGCACGGCCAACGGCAAGGCGCTGCTCGCGGCGCTCCCGCCCGAGCATGCGCTCGCTCTGCTGCCCGGGCGCCTGCCGCGCCTCACCCCCGCGACGATCGCCTCGCACGCCGCGCTGCAGGCCGAGCTGGAGCGGGTCCGCGAGGCCGGCGGCATCGCGTTCGACCGCGAGGAGCACACGGAGGGGATCTGCGCCGTCGGCGCGCCCGTCCGCGACGCGACCGGTGCCCCCGTCGCAGTCATCTCCGTGCCCGTCCCGACGCCGCGCTTCCGCCGCCGCGAAGCGCGCCTCGGCCGCGCCGTCGCGGCCGCCGCGCGGGACGCCTCCGCGCTGCTGAGCGGGCGCTGAGCGCCGCTGCGGAGCGTCCCGCTCCTGACCGCACGCCGAACCGGAGGATTGCCGGCGTTCGGCCGATGGGTACCACGAGCGTGCCGCCGTCCAACCGAGGAGGAGCACCTATGGGGACCCGCCGCCGCAGCGTCGCACGCCTGATCGCCGTCGTCCTGGCCGCATTCGCGCTGACCGCCGCGTTCGCGGTGCCGGCCGGCGCGCACGGGCGAGGACCCGCGCACGGTCACGGAAAGCCGGCGGCGCACGGGCACGGTCACCCGGGCCACGGGCACGGCCATCCCGGCCACGGCTTCCCCGGCCACGGCCGCCAGGGCAAGCCGCTCACGGTGATGACCCGCAACCTCTACCTCGGCGGCGACATCACGCGGCCGCTCGCCGCGCTCGCGGCGCCGCCCGACAGACAGGCGGAGGTCTTCGTCGCCGCCAACTCCACGCTGCGCGCGATCGTCGACCAGACGAGCTTCCCGCTGCGCGCCAAGCAGCTCGCACGCGAGATCGACCAGCGCAAGCCCGACCTGATCGGCCTCCAGGAGGTCGCGTTGTGGCGTCGCGGGCCGCTCGACGGCACGCCCGCCACGACCGTCGACTACGACTTCCTGCAGATCCTCCAGAGCGAGCTTGCCGCGCTCGGCGAGGACTACCACGTCGCGCACGTGCAGCAGGAGAGCGACGTCTCCGGCCCGGCGGTCTACCAGGGGTCGCTGCAGAACATCCGCCTCACGATGCGCGACGTCGTGCTCGAGCGCGCGCACAACGGCGTGAAGGTGCTCGACGCGGCCGGCGCCAACTACGCCACGCGCATCCCGCTGTCGATCGCCGGCCAGAGCCTCGAGTTCATCCGCGGCTGGGAGGCCGTCGACGTCAAGGCCGGCGGGCAGCGGCTCCGCTTCGTCAACACGCACCTCGAGTCGCAGTCCTCCGACGTCGCCTACGCGCAGGCGCAGGAGCTGCTCGCCGGCCCGGCCGCGCCGAGCGGCGTCCCGACGATCGTCGTCTGCGACTGCAACTCGGATCCGCTCGACACGTCGGTGAAGCCCGGCGAGACGCACGCCCACCAGGACCCGTACCTGCTGATCACGGGCTCCGGCTTCACCGACGAGTGGCTCAGATTCGCGCCGGCGGAGCAGGGCTTCACGTCCGGCCTCAGCGAGCTCGTGAACGACACGCCCGAAGAGGCCGCCGCGCGCTTCGACCACCGCATCGACATGGTCTTCGGCCGCCGCGCCGACGGCTCCCCGATGCCGGTCGACCAAGGCTGGGTGACCGGCAAGGATCCGAACGAGCGCACGCCCACGACCCCGATCGGCCGCCTCTGGCCGTCGGACCACGCCGGCGTAGCGATCCGCCTGCGCCCGTAGCGCGCGCTTGACAGCCGGCTGCGGTGGGGCGATCCGGCGCCCCACCGCACCGCCTTCCCTAGCATCGGTCGCACTGCGACCGACCGATCGGAGCGCGCGCATGGCCGAGAAGGCGACCTACTGCCGCATCTGCGAGCCGCTGTGCGGGATGGTCGCGACGGTCGAGGACGGGCGGCTGACGAAGCTGCGCCCCGACCCCGACCACCCGCTCTCGCAGGGCTTCGCCTGTCCGAAGGGGATCGCCTTCGAGCAGGTCCACAACGACCCCGACCGCGTCCTGCATCCGCTGAAGCGGCAGGCCGACGGGAGCTTCGAGCGCGTCACCTGGGACCACGCGATGGGCGACATCGTCACCCGCCTGCGCGCGATCCACGACGCCCACGGTCCCCAGGCGATCGGCTGGTACTGGGGCAACCCGGGCGCGTTCAGCGCCTCGCACACGCTGTGGCTCGCCTCCTTCATGACGCTGCTCGGCTCGTCGCACCTCTTCACCGCCGGCTCGCAGGACGTCAACAGCCGCTTCGTCGCCAGCCACCTGCTGTACGGCTCGCCGCTCGTCGTGCCGATCCCGGACCTCGCGCGCACCGATCTGCTCGTGGTGCTCGGCGCCAACCCGCTCGTCTCGCACGGCAGCGTCCTCACCTCCCCGCGCATCAAGGAGTCGCTGCACGAGATCGCCGCGCGCGGCCGCGTCGTCGTGGTCGACCCGCGCCGCACCGAGACGGCGAGAGCGTTCGAGTGGCTGCCGATCACGCCCGACGGCGACGCGTGGCTGCTGCTGTCGCTGCTCAGCGTCCTCTTCGAGGAGAGCCTCCACGATGCCGGCCGGCTGGAGGAGCAGGCGTCCGGCGTGCACGCGCTGCGCACGCTCGCGCAGCCCTGCTCTCCCGAGACGACGGAGTCGCACAGCGGGATCCCCGCCGCGCAGGTGCGCGAGCTCGCACGCGCGCTCGCGCGCACCGAGCGCGCCGCGCTCTACGGCCGCACCGGCACCTGCCTCGGCCGCCACGGCACGCTCGTCAGCTTCCTGCTCGACGCCGTGAACGTCGTCGCCGGCAACCTCGACCGCGAGGGCGGCGCGATGTTCGGCACGCTCGGCGTGCCCGGTGAGCGCCTGGCCATGCAGCTCGCGCTCAAGCTCGGCCCGATCGGCTACGCGAACCGCCGCAACCGCATCGGCGACTTCCCCGAGGTGCTCGGCTCCGAGCCGGCCAGCCTGATGGCGAAGGAGATCGACACGCCCGGTCCCGATCAGATCAAGGCGCTGTTCGTCTCCGCCGGCAACCCGGTCCTGTCGGTCCCCAACGGCGACGAGCTGGAGGGCGCGCTGGAGCAGCTCGACCTGTGCGTCTCGCTCGACCTCTACGTCAACGAGACGAACGTGCACGCCGACTACGTGCTGCCCGCGACGACGATGTACGAGCGCGCCGACTTCCCGTTGCCGTTCCAGGCCTACCTGACGACGCCGTTCCGCCAGGCGACCGAGGCCGTCGTGGCGCCGGCCGGGGAGGCGCGCGAGGAGTGGGAGGCGATCGACGAGCTGATGCGCGGGCTGGGGCGGCGATCGCCCGGGCTCGCCGGGCTGCAGCTCGTGCGGCGCGCGCTCAAGCTGCTCGGCCGCAGGCTCGAACCGCAGCTGGTGGTGGACCTTGTCGTGCGGCTCGCGGAGGGCGGCGACCGCTTCGGCCTGCGTCGCGGCGGGCTCACGCTCAGACGCCTCACGGAGGACCACCCGCACGGCAAGGTCCTGCGCCCGCACCTGCGCGCCGGCGTGCTGAAGCGCGTGAGCCTCCACCGCGACCGGCGCGTCGCGCTCGACCACCCGGCGATCGCCGGGGAGGTCGCGGACCTCCGCAAGCGCGCCGAGGCCGACGGCGGCGATCCGTACTTCCCCCTGCGCCTGATCGGGATGCGCGAGCTGCGCTCGGAGAACTCGTGGATGCACAACGCGCCGCTGCTGCTGCGCGGCGGACGCAGACAGCTCGCGCGCATGCACCCGGACGACGCGTCCGCGCTGGGGCTGGAGGAGGGCGGGCAGGTGCGGCTCGTCTCGCGCCACGGCGCGATCGAGCTGCCGGTGACGCTCACCGAGGACCTCAAGGCGGGAGTCGTCGCCGTCCCGCATGGCTGGGGGCACAAGGGCACCGGCGGCTGGAGACGCGCGAACGGCGCCGCGCGCGAGGGCGGCGTCAACGTCAACCTGCTGATGTCCTCCGAGCCGGAGGACCTCGAGCGGCTCGCCGGCATGGCCGTGCTCAACGGCGTGCACGTGCGCGCCGAGGCGGTCGCGACCGTCGCCGCGACCGCCTGACTCACTCAACTCATATTAGGGTGTATCTGAACGACGCCCCGGTCGCCGCGAGGAATCTCCCGGTTCCCGACAGGCTGTATCTCAGCGATCTGCAGAACACGTTGCCGGTCGCCGGTATCAGGTCCGTTTCGTCCAGTCTCACACCTGTCACCGTGGAGCCGCCTTCGCGGATCGCCGTGGCGCTCACCGGCTGCGCGGCTTCTGTTCTGAGTAGGCACACCAGGCCCGCCTTGTTGATGCCGATGGAGACGCCGGCGAACGCCGCGGAGACGCCGGTTATGTTCGGTAGCGTCCCCGTGAACGACTCGTAGCGGATGTGCCACGGCAGCGTTTCGCTTAGCAGCGTGGCGGAGCCGCCCGTGCACGGCGTGCCGAGCGCCGGTCTCGCTATGTAGCCGAGTAGCTGCCCGGCGGTCTTCGCGGTGGTTTCTCTGTGGAACGTGCCTTCGAGCGTCACGCCGCATTCGACTCTGCCGCCTTCACTGGTTATCGCCAGCGAGCTCCAGTTCAATCTGAAGCTCTGCGTGCTGACGCTCAAGCGGCCCGCGCTCGCGGTGCTTGCGGCGACGCTCAGCGCGAGCGTCGCGACGACGGATGCCAGCAGGTGCCTGGAATGGCCCATGCCTTGCTCCTTCCTCGGTTGACGACCCCCGTCGCTCGACGCGCGCGTCACGACCGGTTCCCCCGCGCAGCGTCGTCGCCACGATAACCGCGCCGCGCGCGGCGGTGCGTTGGTACCGTCGCAGGACCGTGCCCGGCCGCTCCTCAGCGCCGCTTCCACCCGGTCCGTCCGGACCCGCCGCGCTCCATTTCGCCCAGCTCGCACAGCGGCCGCTGGAGACGCTCTTGAAGTGGCACGCGCGCTACGGCGACCTGTTCACGGTTCGCTACCCGATCTTCGGCACCGGCGTCTACGTCGCCGACCCGCAGGCGATCAGAGCGCTGCACACCGGCGACCAGTCGGACCTGCGCGCGGGCGAGGCGAACGCGCCGCTCGGGATCGTCGTCGGCAGCCGCTCCGTGCTCGTGCTCGACGGCGCCGAGCACCTGCGCCAGCGCCGGCTGCTGCTGCCGCCGTTCCAGGGCTCGGCGGTCACCGCGTTCCGCACGGTGATCCGCGACGTCGCCGAGCGCGAGGTCGCGCACTGGCGGCCGGGCGACCGCTTCGTGCTGCGCGACCGCATGCGCGAGCTGACGTTCGAGGTGATCGCGCGCGCGGTCTTCGGCGTCGAGCAGCCGGCGCGGATCGAGCAGCTGCGCAGAGCGCTCGCCGCGGTCGTCGACCTCCAGTGGGTCGCCCTGCTCCCGCGCTTCCTGCAGCACGACCGACCGCGCACGCCCTGGGGTACGTTGCAGCGGCGGCTGCGCGCCGCCGACGCGCTTCTGTACGAGGAGATAGCCCGCCGCCGCGAGGCGCCCGACCTCGACGCGCGCACCGACGTGCTGTCGCTGCTGCTGCGGGCGCGCGACGAGGACGGTGCGCCGATGACCGACCGCGAGCTGCGCGACGAGCTGATGACGATGCTGCTCGCCGGGCACGAGACGACGGCGACCGGGCTCGCGTTCGCATTCGACCTGCTGCTGCACGAGCCCGCGACGCTCGCCCGCCTGCGCGACGAGCTGACCGCGTCGCAGAACGGCGGTGGGGACGCCTACCTCGACGCCGTCGTCACCGAGACGCTGCGGCTGCGGCCGGTCATCGACGCCAACCAGCGCAAGCTGACGAGACCGCGCACGGTCGCCGGCTGGGAGCTGCCGGCGGGCGTGGCCGTCTATCCGGCGATCGCCGTCGTGCAGCGCCGCGCCGACCTCTATCCGGAGCCGGACGCGTTCCGCCCCGAGCGCTTCCTCGACGGCCGCACGGAGTCCTACGCCTGGCTGCCGTTCGGCGGCGGCATCCGCCGCTGCATCGGCGCCGCGCTGGCGCAGGCGGAGATGGCGGAGGTGATCCGCACCGTCGTCACGCGGACGGAGCTGCGTCCGCAGCGAGCGGAGCTCGATCCCGTCGTGATGCGCGGCGTCACGCTCGTCCCGCGCCACGGCGCGCCGGTCGAGGTCGTGCGGGCCGCGTAGGCGGACAAACCGGCAAGCGGTCTTTGGCCGACCCGCACGAGGCGCGCGCGAGCGCGACGGGGAACACTTCGTGACCGTGGAACCCGACCGAGGCCGTGCGCTGTGGCACCCGTTCGCCGACATGGGCGCGGTCGAGGGGGCGCCGTTCGTGCTCGAGAGAGCGCAGGACGTGTGGGTGTGGGACGACCAGGGCCGCCGCTACCTGGACGCGACGGCGAGCCTGTGGTGCGCGAACGTCGGGCACGGCCGCCCGGAGATCGCGGAGGCGGTGGCGCGTCAGCTGCGCACGTTCGACACCTACTCGATCTTCGGCGACTTCGCGAACGGGCCGGCGCTCGAGCTGGCCGACCGGCTCGCGGCGCTCGCGCCGACGCCGGGCGCGCGCGTCTTCCTCGGCTCCGGCGGCGGCGACGTGATCGAGACGGCGGCGAAGGTCGTCCGCGCGCACTTCCAGCACACCGGCCAGCCGCAGCGCGTGCAGCTGATCGGGCGCGAGCACGGCTACCACGGCACGCACGGCTACGGCACCAGCCTCGGCGGGATCGAGGCCAACCTCGCCGGCTGGGGCCCGCTCGAGCCGGGCATCTCGCGCGTGCCGCACGACAGCGTCGAGGCGCTCGAGGCGGAGATCCTGCGCATCGGACACGAGCGCGTCGCCGGCTTCTTCTGCGAGCCGGTGATCGGGGCCGGCGGCGTGCGGCTGCCGCCCGACGGATACCTGGAGGGCGTCGCCGACGTGTGCGAGCGCTACGGCGTGCTGTTCGTCGCCGACTGCGTGATCTCGGCGTTCGGCCGCCTCGGGACCTGGCTCGGGATCGACCGCTGGCCGGTCGAGCCGGACCTGGTCGTGCTCGCGAAGGGGATCACCGGCGGGACGCTGCCGGTCGGCGCGCTGATCGTCGCACCGCACGTCGCGGAGCCGTTCTTCACGGGCGAGCCGGGTGCGCCCGTGCTGCGCCACGGGCAGACGTACTCGGGCCATCCGACCTGCTGCTCCGCGGCGCTCGCGACGCTCGACATCTACGAGCGCGACGCGCTGATCGAGCGCGGGCGCACGCTGGAGGAGCCGCTGGAGCGTGCGCTGCACCCGCTCGTGGCGCACCCGCTCGTGAGCGAGGTGCGTGCCGGGCTCGGGCTGCTCGGGGCCGTCGAGCTGAGCCGCGAGGCGCGCGCCGCGGACCCCGGCGCGGTGACGCGCCTCGCGCTCGCCTGCCGCGAGCAGGGGCTGCTCGTGCGCACGCTCGCGACCGGCGTCGCCGTCTCGCCGCCCTTGACGGTCACCGAGGAGCTGATCGCCGAGATCGGCGCCGGGATCTCCGCAGGCCTCGCAGCGCTCGAGCGCACGCCGCTCGGCGGGTGATGGGAGGAGGAGTGCGCCGGCGATGCTCATGCGCGTCGCCGGCGCACGTCGATCTGCTGTCATTCGTGTGATGAGTCACGCGCACGACGACGGCCCGGCCGTCTCCTACCTGATGCTGCGGCGCGGCACGCGCGTGCGCGCGAGCGACGGGACCGAGGTCGGCCGCGTCCTGCGCGTGCAGAACAACGCGCGCGAGCACATCTTCGACGGCATCGTCGTGGAGACGAAGCACGGGCGCCGCTTCGTCGACGCGCCCGAGGTCGGGCACATCGCCGAGCGCGCGGTGACGTTGTCGATCACCGCCGACGAGGTCCACGCGCTCCCCGTCCCGCGCTCGCGGATGGCCGAGCGGTTCGACCAGATGAAGATCGTGCGCCGCGCCAAGCGCGGGCTCGGCAACCGCTGATCCTTAACGACACGACCCGCCGCTGGGGCGGGTCGCGCGTGGGTGGTTAGCCCATATACGGCCGACAACCGATGTACTGAAGGTACGGCACCCTCAGCGTCCTGCCAGCAGGTCGGCGGCGCGGGCGAGCGCGCTGGTGCGCGCCAGGCCGCCCGCCTCCCGGCGGTCCGCCGCGCGGTAGAGCCCGTAGACGGAGGTGGCGCCGAGCCAGCGCAGCGGCTCCGGCTCCCAGCGGCGCGCCGCGTGGTCGACCCACGGCAGCCGCGTCAGCTCGGTGTCCTCCCTGAGCACGAGGTCGCGCAGCGTGCGGCCGGCGAGGTGCGCGGCGCCGACGCCGTTGCCGACGTAGCCGCCGGCGAAGCCGATGCCGCTCGCACGGTCGAGCCGCACCGCCGGCTGCCAGTCGCGCGCGACGCCGAGCACGCCGCACCAGGCGTGGTCGATCGCGGCGCCCGCCGCCGCCGGGAAGCGCGCGTCGAGCGCGCGCCGCAGGCTCGCGACCGTCCGCCGCTGCGTGCGGCCGTCGCGGTCGGTGCGCGAGCCGTAGCGGTAGGGCACGCCGCGACCGCCGAGCGCGATCCGCCCATCGGCCGTGCGCTGCGCGTAGACGTACGCGTGCGCCATGTCGCCGAGCAGCTCCGCGCCCTCCCAGCCGATCGCCGCCCACGCCGCGTCGGGCAGCGGCTCGGTCACGACCATCGCCGAGTTGAGCGGCAGCAGCGCGCGCCGCTCTCCGCGCAGCGACGCGGCGAAGCCCTCGACGCACGACAGCACGACCGGCGCGCGCACGACGCCTCGGTCGGTGACCGCCGTCGCCGACTCGCCGCCGCCCGCGCCGCGCGCCCGCAGCTCCCGCACCGCCGTCTGCTCGTAGATCCGCACGCCGCGCCGCTCGGCCGCCGCGGCGAGTCCGCGCACGAGCTTCGCCGGCTGCACGCGCACGCCGTGCGGGCTCCAGGTCGCGCCGCTCGCGCCGGCGACGCGCACGCGCGCGGCCAGCGCATCCTCGTCCAGCTCCACGAGCTCGGCGGATCCGGTGCCCCACGCGCGCTCCGCCGCGACGACTGCGCGCAGGCGCGCGGCCTGCGCCGGCCCGCGCGCGACGCGCAGCAGGCCGCCCGTGGCCGCGTCGCACGCGATCTCCTCCAGCTCGCAGATGGCGAGCACCTCGGCGACGCTCTCTCCCAGGGCACGCTCGAGCGCGACGACGGCGTCGCGTCCGCGGGTGCGCACGAGCCGCGCGCGGGGAGCCGCGAACGCGGAGGTGAGCCAGCCGCCGTTGCGCCCCGACGCTCCGAAGCCCGCAGACTCCCGCTCCAGCACGACGACGTCGAGCCCGGGCCGCGCGCATACGAGCTGGTACGCCGTCCACAGGCCGCTCAAGCCGGCGCCCACGATGCACACGTCGGCAGCACGGTCGCCCGGCAGCGGCGCGCGCGGCGACGGAGCGGGCAGCGAGGCGTGCCAGAACGAGACGTCCCCGTTGCGCCGGGTGAGCGCGCTCACGCGCTCACCGTAGCCGAGCGTCGCCGCAGCGACGGGCTCGGCATCCCCGCATCGGGAGGTATGAACCCTGCGAGGGTCATTTTGGACCGTTCACGGTCTGGCGCCTACCCGTTCTGTAGGGGAGGGTCCTCGACGGACATGGTTGTGAGCGAGAACGTCGCAAGGCTGGGCCGGGCGGTGCGCGCGATTCGCCGCGAGCTCGACCTCTCGCAGGAGGCGCTCGCCGCGCGCGCGAACCTGCACCCGAACCAGGTCGGCCGCCTCGAGCGCGGCACGAACGTGCAGCTTGCGACGCTGCTCGCGGTCGTCGACGGCCTGGGCATCGGCCTCGCCGAGCTCGGCCGCCTGTACGACGCCCGCTCTCGCTGAGCGGTGCTCGGGCGACCCCGCGACGGGGGTTCGGGGGTCGCCCGGGCTGTACCGCACCGGGGCGCCCGGGGGAGGGAACGCCCCGCTGCCCGCCCGTCATGGGGCCCGAGAGCACACCCGCGCGGAGGGGACCGAGGCGGGCGATCGCTCGACGCCGAACGAGCGGCTGCCGACCTTACAGAAATACACCGGAAAAGGTTGAAGTTCAGCCGAGATAGGTCTGGCATCCACCGTATATGTGGTCCAGGCTGGCTGGTGGATGACCGCCCCGCCCGACGAGAAGCTGCGCACGCTCGGGCGCGCCATCCGCCGCATGCGCCGCGAGCGCGACCTCTCGCAGGAGGCGCTCGCCGCGCGCGCGAACCTGCACCCGAACCAGGTCGGCCGCCTCGAGCGCGGCGTCGCCGACGTGTACACGTCCACGATGCTGCGGGTGATCGAAGGTCTCGGCGTGCCGCTGTCCGAGGTCGCCCGCGTCTACGAGGAGCGACTGCCGGACAAGTAGGAGACGCTCAGAGGTCGCGGTCGAGCTTGCGCAGCCCGGCGGCGATTCTGCCGTGCAGGACCTTCGCGATCAGCGGCGCGAGGCCGGGCACCGCCGAGCCGAGGCGGATGCGGTAGTCGAGATGCGTCCCGCCGCCGCTGGTCGGCGCGAAGTCCATCGTGCCCTGGTGCCCGCGCATCGGCGAGCCCTTCGTGATGCGGTAGACGATCCGCTCGTCGGGGACGACCTCGGTGACGGTCTCCTCGAACGGCAGCAGGCCGTTGAAGCTCAGCCGCCGGCACGAGCCGACGCCGTTGCGCTCGGTGTCGCCGTCGCGCACGCGCTCGATCCGCGTCCCGAACAGCGCCTCGAGGTTCTCGTGCTCGGCGAGGTAGGCGAACACGCGCTCGACCGGTGCGCTGAAGTCGTGGGTGACGTGGACGTGTGAGAGACGCATCGCGGCGCGGCACGTTACCCGCGCGCCGTGGACGGCGCGCCGATCAGCCGGCCGGCGTCAGCCGCAGCGGCAGCGAGCGCAGGCCGTAGACGCCCTGAACGCCCTCGAACTCCGGCTCGCCGTCGAGCGCGATCGACGCGACGCGCTCGGCGATCAGCCGCAGCCCCTCCAGCAGCTCGGCTCTCGCGAGGTTCGCGCCGAGGCAGTAGTGGATGCCGGCGCCGAACGTGAGCGGTCTTCCTGCGTCGCGCTCGGCCGCGACGTCGAACGCGTCGCCGTCGTCCATGTCGCGGTTCGCCGTGTGCGCGCAGATCAGCAGGACGGTGTCCTTCGGGAACGCGACGTCGCGGTACTCCACGTCCTCGATCAGGATCCGCGCCGTGAACGGCGTGATCGGCTCGTAGCGCAGCGCCTCCTCGACGGCCGCGGGGGCGAGCCGGTCCGGGTCCGCGCGCAGCTGCGCCCACTGCTCGGGGTGCTCGGCCAGCAGCCGCACCGCGTGCGCGAGCTGCGACTGCGTCGTGTCGATGCCGCCGATCAGCACGTCGAGCACGAGGTTCACCAGCTCCACGTCGGACAGGCGGTCGCCGTCCTCGGCCCGCGCCGTCAGCAGCTGCGAGATGAGGTCGTCGCCGGGATCGCCGCGACGAGCCGCGAGCAGCGCGTCCAGGTAGTCGTACAGCTCGACGACGTTGCGCTCGATGCGCGGCCGCTCGGCCATCAGCGTCGGCGCGTCGAACTGCCGCTGCACCCAGTTCGACCACTCGTGCAGCAGCGGCGCGTCCGCCAGCGGCGCGCCCAGCACGGTCGCGATCACGAGCGACGGGTAGGGCTTCGCGATCGACTGCACGAAGTCCATGCGGCCGTCGCCGGCGAGCGCCGCGTCGAGCAGCTCGCCCATGAAGCCGCGCATCGCGGGGCGCCAGCGCTCGGCCGCGCGCGGCGTGAACGACGGGTTCACGAGCCCGCGCAGGCGCGCGTGGTCGGCGCCGTTGATGTGGAGGATGTTGCGCTTCATCTCCTCGTACAGCGGCCCGTCGTCGATGCCGAAGATCTCGGCGATCTTCATGCCCGGGAACTCCGCGCTGCGCGAGCGCAGGAAGTGGCCGGCCGCCTCGCGCTCCAGCACGACGTAGCCGAGCGGCGTCGACGCCAGCCAGCCCTGCGCGCGCAGCTCCCGCATCTCCGCATGGAAGCGCGGTCCGTGCAGGTCGGCGTCGGTGTAGTCGAACGCCGGCAGGTCGAGATCGGTGACGAGCGTCATCAGGGCTGGCTCCGCGGCCAGCCTACCGCTAGGGTCGTCTGCACAGGCACGCTCCCAAAGGAGGTCCAACGTGAAGGTGATCGGCGTCGGCTTCGGCCGCACGGGGACCATGTCGCTGAAGGCGGCGCTCGAACGGCTCGGCGCGGGCCCCTGCTTCCACATGATCGACCTGATCATGGGCGAGAGACGGGATCGCGACCTGCCGTACTGGGTTCGGATCGGCGACGGCGAGCCGGTCGACTGGCACGAGGTCTTCGACGGCTGGGAGGCCACCGTCGACTGGCCGGCGGCCGCGAAGTGGCGAGAGATGTGCGACGCCTTCCCGGACGCCCCGGTGCTGCTCAACGTGCGCGACTTCGACGGCTGGTACGCGAGCGTCGAGAACACGATCCTGGCGGTCAAGCTCGCTTCGATGGCGGGCGAGATCACGCCGGACGCGAATCGACCGCAGCCGCACCCGGCGTTGTGGGGCGCGATCGAGAGACTGATCTGGCAGGGCGACTTCCAGGGCAGATTCCAGGACCGCGAGTGGGTGCGCGAGATGTACGACGCGCGCAACGAGGAGATCAAGGCCGCGATCCCGCCGGAGCGCCTCACCGTCTGGGAGCTGGGCGTCGACGGCTGGGAGCCGCTCGCCGCGATGCTCGGCGTCGACGTGCCGGACGAGCCGTTCCCGCGGCTGCACGACACGAACGAGTTCCGCGTCGAGTTCGGTCTGCCCGCGCTGGCATAAATCCAGGGCATGGATGCCCTTCTGAAGCTCACCGCGGACGCCGGCGTCGAGGTGTCCGCGGCGGAGGCGGCGCTCGAGGAGAGCGCCCCCGCCGCCGCGCGCGACGCGCTCGACCGCGCCGACGACGCCCTCGCCGCGCTGCGCGAGCGCTGGCCGCAGATGTCGCCGACCGAGCGGTCGGTGATCGGCGACGCGGCCGCCGTGGTGCGCGAGCGCCGCGACCGCGTCGCGGCGCAGCTGCCGCCCGTGCGCACCGTCACCGACGGCGTCGCCGAGCTCGATCCCGAGCAGGAGCGCGATCCGGAGGACGCGCCCGGCTGACGCCTCATAGGGGACGTGTGCGTTTCGCAACGTCCTCCACCGGACATCCCCTCCAGCGTGAGGTACATGTGCTGGAGGAGGATGCGATGCATCGAGAAGCACCACGACGCGCGCTCGCGCTCGCCGCTGCGGCGGCGCTGAGCGTCGGAGGGCTCGCCGCCTGCGGCGGCGGGGACGACAACGGCTCGACGAGCGGCAGCACCAGCGGCTCGTCCGGCGGCTCGGCCAGCGGCACCGTCGCGCTGCTGCTGCCGGAGAACAAGACGGCGCGCTACGAGGCGGAGGACCGTCCGCTGTTCACGAGCGCGCTCAGAAGATATTGCCCCGACTGCAAGCTGATCTACTCGAACGCCGAGCAGGACGCGGCCAAGCAGCAGTCGCAGGCCGAGGCCGCGATCACCAACGGCGCGAGAGTGATCGTGCTCGACCCGGTCGACGCCAAGGCGGCGGCCGCGATCGTCACGCGCGCGAAGCAGTCCGACATCGGCGTGGTCTCGTACGACCGGCTGGTCGAAGGCGCCGACGTCGACTACTACATCTCGTTCGACAACAGACAGGTCGGCGAGCTGCAGGCGCAGTCGCTCGTCGACAAGCTGAGAAGCGACGGCGCCAGAGGCTCGCTCGTGATGATCAACGGCGCCCCGACCGACTCGAACGCCGCGCAGTTCAAGGCCGGCGCGCACAGCGTGCTCGACGACAGCGGCTACAGAATCGCGAAGGAGTTCGACACGCCCGACTGGAGCCCGGACAGAGCCCAGACGGAGATGGACCAGTCGATCTCGGCGCTCGGCAGAGACGGCTTCGTCGGCGTCTACGCCGCCAACGACGGCACCGCCGGCGGCGCGATCGCCTCGATGAGATCGAACGGGATCGACCCCGCGACGCGGCCGACGACCGGTCAGGACGCGGAGCTCGCCGGCATCCAGCGGATCGTCGTGGGCGACCAGTACATGACGGTGTTCAAGGCGTACACGCCGGAGGCGACGCAGGCGGCGCAGCTGGCGGTCGCGCTGCTGAGAGGCGACACGTCGAGCAGCCTCGTCAACAGACAGATCAACAACGGCAACAAGGACGTGCCGAGCGTGATCCTCACGCCCGTCGCGGTGAAGCAGGACAACATCAACGAAACGGTCGTCAGAGACGGGCTCTACACGATCAGACAGATCTGCACGTCCGCCTACCGGTCGGCGTGCGAGAGAGCCGGCCTGATCCAGGGCTAGACGAGAGAGGCGCCCGACATGACCGCAACGACGAACGGCGACGCCCCGCTGCTGGAGCTGCGGGGCGTCAGCAAGCGCTTCGGCGCGGTGCAGGCGCTCTCCGGCGTGGACTTCGACGTCCACGCCGGGGAGGTCGTCGGCCTCGTCGGCGACAACGGCGCCGGCAAGTCGACGCTCGTGAAGGTCATGTCGGGCATCAACTCGATCGACGAGGGGGAGTACCGCTGGGAGGGCGCGGAGCAGCGCGTGAGCGCGCCGAGCGACGCGGCCGCGCTCGGCGTGGCGACCGTCTACCAGGACCTGGCGCTGTGCGACAACCTCGACGTCGTCGCGAACCTGTTCGTCGGGCGCGAGGAGATGTCGAGCGGCGCCGGCCGCGTGCTGCGCTCGCTCGACGAGGCCTCGATGGAGAAGCAGGCGGCCGAGCTGCTGCAGACGCTCACGGTGAAACTGCCGAGCGTCCGCCAGGAGGTCGGCCTGCTGTCGGGCGGGCAGCGCCAGTCGGTCGCGATCGCGCGCTCGCTGATCGGCGAGGCGAAGGTCGTGCTGCTCGACGAGCCGACGGCGGCGCTCGGCGTCGCGCAGACGGCGCAGGTGCTCGCGTTGATCAAGCGGCTGCGCGAGCAGGGGCTCGGGGTCGTCGTGATCTCGCACAACCTCGCCGACGTGTTCGAGGTCGTCGACCGCATCTTCGTGCTGCGGCTCGGCAGAAAGGCCGGCATCTACGGCGTGGGCGACACGACGCGCGAGAAGATCGTCGCGGCGATCACCGGCGCCGAGTTCGGACAGGAGGAGCCGGCCCGATGAGCACAGCAGCCGCGACGCCGGAGCCGACGCCGGCCGCCGCGCCCGAGCGCGAGGCCGAGAACGGGCGCTTCGCAGTCTTCCAGCGCGTCGCGCAGGGCGAGCTCGGCTCATTGCGCGTGCTGCTCGGCCTGATCGTCATCTGGGGAATCTTCACGGCCGCCAACGACCGCTTCCTGACGGCGACGAACCTCGTCAACCTCTCGCTGCAGATCGCGGCGACGGGGATGATTTCGATCGGCGTCGTGCTCGTGCTGCTGCTGGGCGAGATCGACCTGTCGGTGGGGATCGTCTCGGGCCTGTGCGCGGCGATCATGGCGGTGCTGGTGGAGCAGCACGGCTGGGCGGCGGCGCCGGGCATCGCGGCGGCGATCGGCGCCGGCGCGGCGATCGGGCTGTTCCAGGGCAGCATCGTGACGCGCTTCGGGATCCCGTCGTTCGTCGTCACGCTCGCGGGCCTGATCGGCTGGCAGGGCGTGCTGCTGTGGGTGCTCGGCGACACCGGCACCGTCAACATCACGAACCCCGCGATCGTCGATCTCGCCGGCACCTTCTACACCGGAGCGACGGCGTGGATCATCGCGGCGGTCGTCGTCGCCGCGTTCGCGGTGTCCTCGCTCGACGCTCGCCGCCGCCGGCTCGCCGCCGGGCTCGTCGCGGCCACGCCGGCGATCGTCGCCGCGCGCGTCGCGGCCGTCGCGATCGTGTCGTTCGGCGTCGTCGCGGTGCTCGATCAGGACCGCGGCCTGCCGCTGGCGCTCGTGATCCTCGTCGGCTTCGTCGTGATCTTCGACTACGTCGTGCGCCGCACGCGCTTCGGCCGCCACGTGCTGGCGGTCGGCGGCAACAAGGAGGCGGCGCGCCGCGCCGGCATCCACGTCGACCGCGTGCGGATCATGGTGTTCGTGCTCGCGAGCGCGCTCGCGGCCTGCGGCGGCATCCTGTTCGCCTCGCGCCTGCTGGCGGTCAACCAGTCCTCCGGCGGCAGCGATCTGCTGCTGCTCGCGATCGCCGGCCCGGTGATCGCCGGCACGTCGCTGTTCGGCGGCCGCGGCACCGTCTGGTCGGCATTGCTCGGCGGGCTCGTGATCGGCTCGATCCAGAACGGCATGGACCTGCTCGCGCTGCCGTCCTCGACCAAGTACATGGTGACGGGCGGCGTCCTGCTCGCGGCCGTCGTGGTCGACGCCGCCGCGCGCCAGCGGCGCCAGCGCGCGGGGCGCGTGTAGCGCTACGCCCGCGCCGCGTCGATCGCGAGCGCCAGCTCGGCCGCGACCGCGTCGAGCGGGGCGGTGTCGCGCTCGGCGCGGCACAGCAGCACGGCGCCCTCGATCGAGGCGACCGTCAGCGTCGCGAGACGCGCCGCTCGCGCGCGCGGGATGCCGGCGCGCCGCAGCCGCGCCGAGAGCAGCTCGCGCCAGCCCGCGAACGCCTGCGCGACCGCGTCGCGCAGCTGCGGCGGGACCTCCGTCTCGACGGTGATCGCGACGAGCGGGCAGCCGGCGCGGAAGTCGCTGCGCTCGAGCACCTCGCGCCACGGCGCGAGGAAGGCGCGCAGCACGCCGGCGGCGTCGCGCTCGCGCGCGAGCGCCTCGTCCAGCCGTTCGGCGATCGTCGCCGCGCCCCACGCGACGGCCTCCTGCGCGAGCTGCGCCTTGCCGCCGGGGAAGTGGTGGTAGATCGATCCGCGCGGCGCGCCGGAGTGCGCGATCACGTCGCTGAACGCGGTCCCGCTGTAGCCGCGCTCGCGGAACAGCACCGCCGCGCTGCGCACCATCCGCTCGCGGCTGGACGCCCGGGGCGCGGCGGTTGCAGCCGCCATCAGCCCTCCAGCGGCATGAAGATCGCCAGCTGGCGCGCGTGCGCGAGCAGCGATCCGTCGGGGAGGAACAGCGCCGCGTCCTCCTCCATCAGCCCGCCGTGCGCGGCCGTCGAGCGGTACCAGCCGAGCACGGGCGAGTCGGGCAGGCCCTCCGGCGGGATGTCCGCGCGCACGTGGATCGTGAGGTCGATCGTCGGCGCGATCGCGGGACGGCCGAGCGGCTGGAAGGCCGGCGGCCACCACACGTCGGCGCACAGCGCGATGAAGGCGGCGTCGATCGGGCGGGCTTCCGGCAGCGCGATCCAGCCCCCCGTCTCGGGCGCCTCGCCCGTCGGCAGCGGCCGGTTGGAGAACGGCACGCCGCCGATCCGCGGCGCCACGCGCACGCGTCTGAACATCGGCGGCATCGTCGGCGTCGGGCCGAGCCAGCCCTCGGGCCAGCGCGTGCGGTACTCGTCGGGGTCGATCAGCGGCGCGTCGCGCGCGGGCGCCGGAGGGACCTGCGGCGGCTCGGGCTCCCACTGGCCGGCGGCGGGCAGGTCGAGCACGGCGAGCGCCGCGAGCGCGAGGATCGCGTCGCGGCCGTCCTGCGAGGCGGTCACCTTGACGGTCGAGATGCGCCGGCCGGCGCGCACGACCTCGACGGCGACGTCGAGCGGGCCGGATCTCACCGGGCGCAGGTAGTGGCAGGTGAGGGAGCGCAGCTGGCGCGCCGTGACGGCGCCGTCTGCGCCCGTCGCGCCGTGCGCCTCGATCGCGCGCACGAGGATCGCCGCCAGGTAGCCGCCGTTGGCGGCGATCGGCGTCGACCAGCCGGGGTCGACCTCGGCGCGGAAGCGGCCATCGCCGACCTGCGTCACGGCCGTGGCGTGCTCGAAGGTGCCGGCGGCGGCCGTCTCGCTCGTGCTGCTCATGGGCGGGAAGGGTAGCGCTATGACGCTCGTCATAGCGCCGGCGCGGCGCGCGGTCCTCGCCGATATCGTGGCGCCGCACGGCGACGAGCCAACAAGGGGCGAGACGATGGGCGAGGAGACGACGGTCACGATCGAGCGGCGCGGGCACGTGCTGCTGATGGGACTCAACCGGCCGACGAGACGCAACGCGTTCACGCTGCGGATGTTCGAGCAGCTGGCGCTGGCCTACGGCGAGCTGGAGCGCGACCCGGAGCTGCGCTGCGGCGTGCTGTTCGCCCACGGCGAGCACTTCACCGGCGGGCTCGACCTGGCCGAGGTCGCGCCGGCGGTGATCGAGGGGCAGGGCCTGCCGGTGCCCGAGGGCGGCCGCCAGCCGTGGCGGCTCGACGGCCCGTGGACGACGCCCGTCGTGATCGCGGTGCAGGGCTGGTGCATCACGATCGGGATCGAGCTGCTGCTGGCAGCCGACGTGCGGATCGCGAGCGCCGACACGAGATTCGCCCAGCTCGAGGTGCAGCGCGGCATCTACCCGTTCGCCGGCGCGACGATCCGCATGCCGCGCGAGGCCGGCTGGGGCAACGCGATGAAGTGGCTGCTGACGGGCGACGCGTTCGACGCCGCCGAGGCGCACCGCATGGGCCTCGTGCAGGAGGTCGTCGAGCCGGGCCGCCAGCTCGAGCGCGCGCTCGAGCTGGCCGAGCGGATCGCGACCGCCGCCGCCCCGCTCGGCGTCCGCGCCACGCTCGCGTCCGCCTACCGCGCGATGACGGAGGGCGAG
The DNA here is from genome assembly GCA_963812435.1 of uncultured Actinomycetes bacterium. Taxonomy (GTDB): domain Bacteria; phylum Actinomycetota; class Thermoleophilia; order Solirubrobacterales; family Solirubrobacteraceae; genus Conexibacter. Next base: position 27,696 of record CAWEUZ010000002.1, on the reverse strand, counting down.
GACGCCGCGCTCGCCCAGCTCCAGGCCGACGCCGTCCCGCTGTTCGCCAGCGAGGACGGCGCCGAGGGCATGCGCTCGTTCGTCGAGCGCCGCCCTGCGAGATTCACGGGGCGCTAGGCCGCCCGCTGATACGACCGGAACGCGCGCGTCGCGACCGCGAAGCAGGCGACGAGCAGCAGCGCGAGCAGGCCGAGGCGCGAGAACACGACGCCCCAGTCGGGGTCGCTCTGCGTCAGCGCCTCGCGCCCGGCGACGACCGCCCACTCCAGCGGGTTGAACTTCGCCACGTCGCCGATCCACGCCGGCGCGAGGTTCAGGTCCATGAACGTGCCCGACAGGAACGACAGCGGCAGCGTGAGCGAGGTGACGACGGCGATCACCGTCTCCTCCTTGCGCACCACCAGCGCCAGCGCGTTCGACAGCGCACCGACCGCCATCCCGAGCAGGATCGCCGCGACGATCACGACGAGCACGCCCGGCACGCCGCCGGGAAAGCTCGCGCCCGAGACCGCCAGGCCCAGCCCGACGATGATCAGCGACTGCACGATCGTCACGAGCGACTGCTGCACGAGCGGACCGGTGAGCAGCGCCATGCGGCTCGCCGGGGTCACGAGGAAGCGGTCGAGGATCCCCCGCTCGTAGTCCTGGAGGATCCCCATCCCCGACCAGCCGGCCGAGAACAGCGCCGTCATCGCGACGATGCCGGGCGTCAGGAAGTCGGCGTAGTTGTCGGCGCCGAAGCCGGGCAGCTGGACGATCGACTTGAACAGCGCGCCGAACAGCAGCAGCCACATCACGGGCTGCACGAGCGTCACGACGATCCATGCCGGCTGACGCAGCAGCGCGCGCATCCAGCGCTGCGCCATGAAGTACGAGTGCTGCATGACTGCAGGCATGCTCAGCGCCCTCCCGTCGTCGTGAGCTCCGGAGCCGAGCCGTCCTCGGCCTCCGCGAACGAGCGGCCGGTGTGCCGCAGGTAGACGTCGTCGAGCGACGCGCGCGCGACCGTCACCGCCGCCACCGACACGCCCTCGTCGTCGAGCGCCGCCAGCACGGCCGGCACGGCGCGCGCGCCCTGGTCGGCGCGGGCGCGCAGCGTGCGACCCTCCAGCACGACCTCGCGCACGCCGTCGACGCGCGCGAGCGCCGCCTCGACGGCCGAGCTGCGTCCGTCGCCGTCACCGTCCAGCTCGACGTTGATCGCGTCGCCGCGCAGCTCCGCCTTCAGCTGCTCCGGCGAGCCCTCGGCGACGATCTTGCCTCTGTCGACGATCGCCAGCTGCGAGGCCAGCTGATCGGCCTCCTCCAGGTAGTGCGTGGTCAGGAGGATCGTCAGGCCCTCCTCGCGCGCGAGCTGGGAGATCTCCTCCCACATGGTCACGCGCACCTCCGGGTCGAGCCCGGTCGTCGGCTCGTCGAGGAACAGCACCTGCGGTCTCGCGATGAGCCCGAGCGCCACGTCGAGGCGACGCTGCATGCCGCCCGACCAGCCCTTCACGAAGCGGTCGGCCGCGTCGGCGAGCGAGAAGCGCTCGAGCAGGTCGTCGGCGCGGGCGCGCAGCGCGGCGCCGCGAAGCCCGTACAGGCGGCCCTGCAGCACGAGGTTCTCGCGCCCGGTCGCCTCGCCGTCGACGGCGTTCTTCTGGCCCACGACGCCGATTGCGCGGCGCACCGCGACGGGCTCGCGCGCGACGTCCAGGCCGGCGACGCGGGCGCTGCCGCTGTCGGGCGCGGCGAGCGTCGTGAGGATCTTCACGGTCGTCGACTTGCCGGCGCCGTTGGGGCCGAGCAGCCCGAAGATCGTGCCGGCGGGCACACTGAAGCTCACGCCGTCGAGCGCGCGCACGTCGCCGGGATAGGTCTTGATGAGGCCCTCGGCCTCGATTGCAGAGTTCATGCGCCGGAGCGTAGGCGAACGCCTGTGCATTCGCACCGCGCACATCGCCGGTCTGTCAGCGGTCAGTCGCCGGCGAACGTCGCGAGCGCCGCACCGTCCAGCCGGTGCAGCTGCCACTCGCCCATCCGGCGCGCGCCGAGCTCGCGGTAGAACGCGAGCGCCGGCTCGTTCCAGTCGAGCGCCGTCCACTCGAGCCGCCCGCAGCCGCGCGCGACCGCCAGCTGCGCGACGTGCACGAGCAGCGCGTGCCCGACGCCGCCGCGCCGCTGCTCCGGCAGCACGAACAGGTCCTCCAGCCAGATCCCCGGACGCCCGAGGAACGTCGAGAAGGTCGGGAAGAACAGCGCGTAGCCTGCCGCGGCGCCGTCGCGCTCGGCGAGCACCGCCTCGGCGACCGGCCGCTCTCCGAACAGGTGCCGCTCCAGCAGCGCGGCGTCGAGCACGACCTCGCCGCGCAGCCGCTCGTAGTCGGCGAGCGCGCCGATCAGCTCCAGCAGCAGCGGGACGTCGTCGCGTGTCGCAGGGCGGATCCGGAGCGCCATCGGGCTGCCGAGCGTAGCGGGCCCGCGCGCGCGGGTTACGATCGTCCGCATGCTGCATGGACGGGCCGCCGAGCTGGCGACGATCGACCGCCTGCTCGAGGCCGCACGCGCGGGCGGGGGAGGCGGACTCGTGCTGCGCGGGGAGCCGGGGATCGGCAAGTCGGCGCTGCTCGACGCAGCGGCGGCGCGCGCCGCGGACGCCGGCATGCGCGTGCTGAGAGCGGTCGGCGTCGAGGGCGAGGCGTCGCTCGGCTACGCGGCGCTGCACCAGCTGCTGCTGCCGGCGCTCGACCGCCTCGACGCGCTGCCGGCGCCGCAGGCGCATGCGCTGCGAATCGCGTTCGGGCTCGTCGCGGCCGCCGACGGCGACGGCGAGGACACGGAGACGAGCGCCTTCCTCGTCGCGGTCGCCACGCTCACGCTGCTGTCCGAGCTGGCCGGCGAGCGGCCGCTGCTGTGCGTCGTCGACGATGCGCAGTGGGCCGACGCGCCCTCGCGCGACGCGCTCGCGTTCGCCGGGCGCCGCCTCGGCGGGGAGCCGGTCGCCTTGCTGTTGGGGATCCGTACCGGCGACGGCGAGGGCGCGCCGGTCGACGCGCGCGGCATCGAGGAGCTGCGCGTCGCCGGGCTCGGCGCGGACGACGCGGCGCGGCTGCTCGACGAGCGCTGGGGCGGGCGCGTCGCGCCGTCGGCGCGCGCCGCGCTGATGCGCGTCGCCGGCGGCAACCCGCTCGCGCTGATCGAGCTGCCGGGCGCGCTGAGCGGCTGGCAGCTCGCCGGCGCCGACCCGGTCCGCGAGCCGCTGCCGCTGACCGGCGAGCTGGAGCGCGCGTTCCTCGAGCGCGCCCGCCGGCGCGGGCCGGCGGTCGAGCGGCTGCTGCTGCTCGCCGCCGCCGACGGCTCGGGCCGCCTCGCGACCGTCCGCCGCGCCGCGGCCGCGCTCGGGCTCGACGCCGAGCTGCTCGAGGACGCGCAGCTGGCGGACCTCGTGCGCGTCGAGGGCGGGACGATCGCGTTCCGCCATCCGCTCGTGCGCTCCGCCGTCTACCACGGCGGCCCGCCCGGCGAGCGCCGCGCCGCGCACGCGGCGCTCGCGGCGGCGGCCGACGGCGAGGACCCCGAGCGCGCCGCGTGGCATCGCGCCGCGGCGGCCGTCGAGCCCGAGGAGGCGCTCGCGCGCGAGCTGGAGGACGCGGCGGCGCGCACGCTGCGCCGCGCCGGCTACGGCGCCGCCGCCGCGGCGCTGACGCGCGCCGCCGAGCTGACGCCTGCGCCGGACGAGCGCGCGCGCCGCCTCGTCGCGGCGGCGCGCGCGGCGTGGGAGGGCGGCGACGCCGCGGGCACGCGCGCGCTGCTCGACGACGCCGAGCAGGTCGAGTCGCCGCCGGCGGGCGTGCGGCTCGACGCGCGCGAGCTGCGCGCGCTGATCGAGCTGCACGCGGGCGTCCCCGCCGAGGGGATCGCGCTGCTCGCGCCGGCGGCCGAGGAGGCCGTCGAGCGCGGCGACGCGCGCCGTGCCGCCCGCCTCGTCGGCGTGCTCGGCGACGGCGCCTTCCAGATCGCCGACATGGAGACCGTCGAGCGCGTGCGCGCGCTGGCTGCCCGCGTCGAGGTGCCGGCCGGAGAGGACAACGACGACACGCTGCTGCTGCGCCTGCTCGTCGGCCGCGTGCGCGAGGGCGAGCCGGCCGCTCCGACCCTCGGCGCCGCCGAGCGCGCCGCGCTCGAGCGCCTCGAGGATCCCTCCGCGCTCGTCCGCGCCGGCGGCCTCGCGTGGGGCCACGGCGACTTCGACCTCGGCCGGCGCCTGCACGCGCGCGCCGCCGAGCGGGCCCGCGCCCGCGGTGCGGCCGGCACGCTCGCGTGGGCGCTGCAGGCGGCGATCACCGACGACTCGATCGCCGGCCGCCTGGTCTCGGCGGAGGCGCAGGCGCAGGAGGCGCTCGCGCTGTCGGTCGAGACCGGCCAGGCGAACAGCGCCTGCGTGCACCGCGCGATCCTGGGCGCGATCGTCGGCGCCCGCGGCCGCGAGGCGGAGGCGCGCGAGCTGCTCGACGCGGTGCTCGCGGAGGCGACCGTGCGGCGGCTGCCGCGCGCCCACACGATCGCGCAGAGCGCGCTCGGCGGCATGGCGCTCGCCGCGGGGCGCACCGACGAGGCGCTCGAGCTGCTGGAGGCGATCTGGCGTCCGGGGCCGATCCCCCCGCACACCGGGATCGCGACGTACGCGATCCCGGACCTCGTCGAGGCGGCCGTGCGCGCCGGCGCGCCGGAGCGCTGCCGCGCGCAGCTGCTCGAGTTCGGCGGCTGGGCCGCGCAGCGCGGCGACACCGCGATGCTGCCGCTGCTGGCCCGCTGCGACGCGCTGCTGGCCGAGGGGGCGGAGGCGGAGCCGCTGTTCGAGGAGGCGCTGCGCGGCCACGCAGCCGTCGACCACGTCGTCGCGCACGCGCGCACGCAGCTGCTGTTCGGCGAGTGGCTGCGGCGCGAGCGCCGCCGCGTCGACGCGCGCGTGCACCTGCGCGCCGCGCTCGAGACGTTCGAGCGCATCGGCGCCGCCGTCTGGGCCGAGCGCGCCCGCGCCGAGCTGCGCGCGAGCGGCGAGACGGCGCGCAGACGCGACGACCTCGCCGGGCTCGACGCGCTGACGCCGCAGGAGCTGCAGATCGCGCGCGCGGTCGCGGAGGGCTCGACGAACCGCGAGGTCGCGGCGGGCCTGTTCATCAGCCCTCGGACCGTCGACTATCACCTGCGCAAGGTCTTCCGCAAGCTGGAGATCAGCTCGCGCGCCGAGCTGATCCGGCTCGGCAGCGAGCAGCTCGTCGCGTAGCGCGGGTCGACTGCACGATCGCGTGCACGGAGGTCAGCGCGACGCATCGACCCGCAACTCGCGTGGAAGGGAGCGGTTGTGAACCCCCGTACGCTCCCCACCCACTGGAGGCATCTCACATGCGGCGAATCGCTGCGCTGACCGCTCTGCTCATCGGACTGGTCGCGCTCACGGCGGGACCGGCGCTCGCGGCCAGCGCGCCCGGCGCCGCCACCGGCGACCCGTCCAGGCTCACCGACACGCAGGCGTCGCTCGCGGGCACGGTCAACCCCCAGGGCCAGCTGACGAGCTACGCGTTCCAGTACGGCACGACGACCGCCTACGCGCAGCAGAGCGCCCTCACCTCCGCCGGCTCGGGCACCGCCGAGGTTCCCGTCACGGCCGACCTCGCGGGCCTGACGGCCGGCACGACCTACCACTTCCGCGTGATCGCCACGAACGCGACCGGCACGACCGTCGGCGCCGACAGAACGCTCAGAACGACCGGCACCGCGCCGCCGCCGCCGACCGCCCCGGCCGCCACGACCGGCGGTGCGGCCGTCAACGGCGCGAGCGCGGTCCTCGACGGCTCCGTGACGCCCAACGGCGTCGCCACGTCGTACTACTTCGAGTTCGGCACGACCGCCAACTACGGCCAGCAGACGCCGCCGCAGGGCGCCGGCTCGGGCTCCGGCGCGGTCTCGGTGTCGGCCACGCTGTCCGGTCTCGGCGCCAGCGCGACGTACCACTACCGGCTCGTCGCGGTCGGTCCGAGAGGCGCGTTCGCGATCGGCGACGACAAGACGTTCACGACCGCGGGCGCCGTCTCGACGCGGCTCGGGCTGTTCGGCCAGACGGCCTTCGCGGACCAGAACGGCGTCGGCGGCGTGTTCGTCGCCTGCCTCGGATCGACCGGCTGCAGAGGCAGCCTGACGCTGTCGCGCAGCGGCAAGACGATCGGCGTGCGCAGCGCGTACACGCTCAAGCAGAACGACGGCGGCTTCGTGCACGTGTCGCTCAACGACCTCGGCAAGCAGCTGCTGCGCCAGCGCGGCACGATGAACGTGAAGGCCGTGGTCGCGAACGCCGCAGTCAGAGGGCAGACCGTCACGAAGACGATCACCCTGATCCGCTATTCGACCAAGGGTCTGAAGGGCTGAGCAACGATCGCCGAAAAGCCCAGGGTTCTGGCATGTGCCTAGGCTTTTGGGCCGATGTGATCCGGTGGGGGGACCATCGCGTAGCAGCCAGTGGTCCCCACCACGCGTCCCGTCTCGGCGCCGGCGAATCGCCGGGGCGGGGCGCGTACCCCCCACGTGACGGCCGACTCCCCCCGGCCGTCTCGGTGGCCAGACCGGCTCGAGGCGTCACGCCGCTCCGGGGCGCCCCGAGTCCGGCCTGCCCTTCTGCCCTTGACACGGTCTGTGAGTGAGTGCATACTCACTCTTGTGATGACCCCGGCTCGCACCCTCTCCACCGCCGCCGAGCGCCGCGAGGTGCTGATCGAGGCCGCCGTCGCGGCGTTCGCCGAGCACGGCTTCCACGGCACGCCGACGACGGAGATCGCGAAGGCGGCGGGGATCTCGCAGGCGTACCTGTTCCGCCTCTTCCCGACGAAGTCGGAGCTGTACGTCGCAGCCGTGGGACGCTGCTACGAGCGCCTCGGCGAGGCGATGCGCGCGGCGGCCGAGGACGAAGGCGCGGAAGGCGAGACGGCGCTCGACCGGATGGGCAATGCCTACGCCGGCCTGATGCAGGACCGCACGACGCTGCGCGCCACGTTGCAGGCGTTCGCGGCGGCGTCCGGCGACAACGAGGAGATCCGCGCCGCCGTGCGCAGAGGCTACGGCGAGCTCGTCGAGCTGATCCGCCGCCTCGGCGGCCTCGACGGCGAGGAGCTGCGCGCGTTCGTCGCCAAGGGGATGCTGATGACCGTGCTCGCCGGCATGGACGCCCCCTCGATCGACGCGCCGTGGGCGCGCGAGCTGTGCGAGATGCTGACCGACAAGCACGGCTGACCGCTCTTTTTTTTGCCACGAATATGAGTGACCACTCACACACGGAAGGAGGGTCGCGATGACTCGCTCCCGCCAGATCTGGACCTCGATCGTGACGAGCGTCGCGCTCTTCATGGTCACGCTCGACAACCTCGTCGTGACGACCGCGATCCCGTCGATCCGCGTCGACCTGCACGCGGACCTCGCCGCCCTCGGCTGGACCGTCAACGCGTACACGCTGGCGTTCGCGGTGCTGCTGCTGCCGGCCGCCGCGCTCGGCGACCGGCTCGGCCGCCGGCGCGTGTTCGCGTTCGGCCTCGGCGCGTTCACCGTCTCCTCCGCGGCCGCAGCGCTCGCGCCGAGCATCGGCGCGCTGATCGCCGCGCGCGCGTTCCAGGGTGCGAGCGCCGCGTTCGTGATGCCGCTGTCGCTGACGCTGCTGTCCGAGGCCTTCCCCGCCGGCAAGCGCGGGCTCGCGCTCGGCATCTGGTCCGGCGTCAGCGGGCTCGGCGTCGCGCTCGGGCCGCTCGCCGGCGGCGCCGTCGTCGAGGGCATCTCGTGGCACTGGATCTTTTGGCTCAACGTCCCGATCGGGCTCGTGCTCGTGCCGCTCGCGTACGCGCGCCTGACGGAGTCGCACGGCCCCGGCCGCACGCTCGACGTGCGCGGCCTGCTGCTCGCCGGCACGGGACTGTTCGGGCTCGTGTTCGGGATCGTCAAGGCGGCCGACTACGGCTGGACGAGCACGACCGTGCTCGTCAGCGGGCTGGTCGGCGTCGCGATGCTGGCCGCGTTCGTCGCATGGGAGCTGCGCACCCCGGAGCCGATGCTGCCGATGCGCTTCTTCCGCTCGCGCGGCTTCACGGCCACGAGCGGCGTGACGGTCGCGATGTTCTTCGGCACCTTCGGCTCGATCTTCCTGCTGGCGCAGTTCTTCCAGACGGTGCAGGGCTACTCGCCGCTGGAGGCCGGGCTGCGCACGCTGCCGTGGACCGGCGTGACGATCCTCGTCGCCCCGATCGCGGGGATCCTGTCCGACCGCATCGGCTCGCGGCCGCTGATGACCGCCGGGCTCGTGCTGCAGGCCGGCGCGATGGCGCTGCTGGCGCTGGTGTCGACTCCGGACGTTCCATATGCGCAGCTCGTCGGACCGTTCGCGATGGCGGGCGCCGGGATGGCCCTGGTCTTCGCGCCGGCGGCCAACGCGGTGCTGAGCTCGGTGCGCCCGCAGGAGGCCGGTCAGGCCTCCGGCGCGACCAACACGTTCCGCGAGATCGGCGGCGCGCTCGGCGTCTCGGTGCTCTCGACCGTGTTCGCGGGCGCCGGCTCCTACGCCTCGCCGCAGGCCTTCACGGACGGCATGACGCAGGCCGTGTGGGTCGGCGCGGCGGTGCTCGCCGCCGGCGCGATCTGCGCGCTGTTCGTCCCCGGCCGCGCGCGGCAGGCGGAGATGGCGGCCGCGAGCCGGGCGGCGGGGGAGGCGGACGCCCTCGCGGCGCCGACCGCCGACCCCGAGCTGGTCGCCGCGTAGCGCCTCAGCGCCTCGCGGCCCGTCGGCCGGTCCGCTCAGCGCTTCGGCGCCGGGCGGGCCGGTCGCGTCGCATCGCCGGGCGTCGCGACGTCGCGCTCGAACGCGTCGAGCAGGTCGAAGACCTCGGTCGCCTCCCAGCGCCGGCCCCATCTCTGCTGCGAGGGGCGCGTCAGGACGCCGGCGCGCTCGAGCGCCTCGAGCGCTCTCGCCGCGGCCGTCTCGCTGACGCCGGCCAGCTCGGCGGCGCGCGCCACCGTCAGCACCGGCTCGGCGGCGAGCTGGTCGAGCAGCGCGCGCGAGCTGGCGTGGCTGCGCGGCCGGCCGAGTCGGTCCAGCCACTGCTCGCGCAGCCCCTCGACGCGGAAGGCGAGGTCGTTCGCGCGGTCGACGGCCTTCACCGTGGACGCGGCGAACAGCAGCAGCCAGTCCTTCAGGTCGCCGATCCGGTAGGCCTCGAGCCCGCCGATGTAGAGGCGGTTGTGCGTCGCGAGCACGAGGCTGATCGGCGGCACGACGGCCGTCGCCAGACCGCGTCGGCGATAGACGACGTGGATCAGGCAGCGCCCGGTACGACCGTTGCCGTCGAGGAACGGATGGATCGTCTCGAACTGCGCATGTGCGATCGCCGCCTGCAGCGTCACCGGCAGGTCGTCGAGGCTCATGAACGCGGCGAGGTCGTCGAGCAGCTCCTCGACGTACTCGTGCGGCGGCGGGACGAACGCGGCGCCGGCCGGGCTGAAGACCGAGCCGCCGATCCAGTTCTGCTCTCTGCGTACGAGGCCGGCGAGCGCCGTGTCGATCGTGTCCTCGAACAGCGTGCGGTGGATCGCGACGATGTCGTCGCGCGTGAACGGCCGCGCCTCGGTGGCGAGGGCGACCGCGCGCTCCATCGCCCGCACGTTGCCGACGATCAGGCCGGCCGTCGCGTCGCGGTCCGCTCCGCCGGATGCCGCGCGCGCGAGCCGCCGCTGCCCGACGATCAGGTTCTCGATGCGTGACGAGCCGACCGACTCCTGGCGCAGCAGCTGGCGTGCGAGCGCGTCGAGGCCCTGCACGTCGGGCGCCTGCCGGTCGAGCTCGCGAACCTCGGCGTCCGCCTCCGCGATCAAGGCCGCGGTCGAGGCGGTCAGCGTGGGGTCCCAGTCGACGATCGGATCGGGGACGAAGCACTCGATCTCCTGCGCCACGCGATGTCGCCGCCCGACGCCGTGATCCTGCGTGGGCTTCCAGATGCGGCGTTCGATCCTGCCGTGCGAAAGTTGGAGAGTCTGAGCCACAATCCAACCTTATCAGCAGAAGATTGGATTGCGGCCAGCGCTTTCCAACCCGGCGTTACGCCCTCGGCGGGTCAGTACAGCGGCGCCGGCGCGGGCGTCATGCCGCCCGTCGCGCCGCCGCCGGGGGCGATCGCCGCATGCCACGTGCCGACGTCTCTGAAGCCCTCGCCGTTGACGTCGCCCTTCTTGCGGTCGGAGGCGAAGCGGTACAGCGGACGGCCCTTGTACGTGACCTGGCGGCGGCCGTCGGGGCGTCTGATCGTGCCGAGCCCTCTGACGCCGCTCGGCTGGACGCCTCTGCCGAGCGTCAGCGGCGGCCACGTCGACGTGCAGCTGCTGTCGCTGCAGATGAAGCGGCCTCTCGTCTCGGCGCTCAGCGTGTAGAGCGTGCGGCCGCTGCCCGTGACGAGGATGCGCTTGCCGAGCGACGCGTTCTGCGAGGTCGCGACCTTCAGCGTCCCGCCGGCGCGCGCGTCGCCGCGCGGCGGCGCGGCCAGCATGAAGACGACGGCGAACGCGAGCAGTGCGGCGAGCAGGCCGGCGGCGAGCAGGCGTGGGCGGGTGGAGAACGAGATCGGACGCATCGGCGCGGCTCCTTGGCTCGGGTGGATCGGCGTCACCCTCCATGACGCCGCGGCGGCGCAGACCTTCCCGGCTCGCATGGCGAGCGGTCCGCGATATCGTCGTCGCGATGCCCGGCCCGAACATCTTCGACCCGCGGTTCGAGGACGGCGAGCGTCCCGAGGGCTTCCGCAGCAGACGCGCGCGGATCGGCTACGAGCTCGGCAGCGAGCTGCTCGGCATGAGCCTGTTCGAGCTGCCGCCCGGCGAGGCCGCCTACCCGTACCACTTCCACCTCGCCGACGAGGAGGTGGCGATCGTGCTCGAGGGCCGGCCGACGCTGCGCGAGCCGCACGGCGAGCGTGAGCTCGCTCCGGGCGAGGTGGTGCACTTTCCGCTCGGCGAGGCCGGCGCGCACCAGGTGCGGAACGACACCGGCGAGCGCGTGCGCTTCCTCGCGCTCTCCAGCAGCGGTCGGCCCGACGTGATCGTCTACCCCGACTCGAACAAGATCGGCGTCGGCGAGCGGCTGCCGAGAGGCGGCGGCCTGCGCGCCTTCTTCCCCGCCGAAGCAGGCGTCGGATACTGGCACGACGAGCCGCCGCGCGACGGCGGCGCCGCCGACGCGTCTGGCGCCTAGCGCGCCACCACCCGCAGCGGCGCGCCGAATGCGCGCTCGAACAGCTCGCCCTGGCGCTCCGCGCCCCAGCGCGCGACCGTGTCGTCGCCGACCGCGTCGAGCTCCAGCTCGACGACCTCGCCGCCCTTGCCGCCCGGCCGCGTCAGGCGCGCCGCGCGCACGACCTGGTCGCGGTTGCGCTCCAGCTGCTCCGCGATCCGCAGCAGCGCGGCGCCGCGCAGCACGAGCTGCTCGTCGCCCTCGCGGCACAGCGGCGCGAGCGCGCCGAGCTGCGGCGTGCCCTTGCGGTGGTAGCGCGCCATCAGCGCGATCAGCGCGACCTCTCGCGGCGTGAAGCCCGGCAGCCCGCTGCCGAGGATCAGGTACGACGAGTGCTTGTGGTGGTCGTCGTAGTCGACGGCCATGCCGACGTCGTGCAGCAGCGCCGCAGCCTCCACGAGCTCCGGCTCGCCCGGCTCGGGCAGCCCCGCGCCCGGCAGCGCCTCGAGCAGCTGATGTGCCAGCTCGGCGATGTGCTCGGCGTGCACGAGGTCGACGCCGTGCTGGCGCGCGAGGTTGCGCACGCTCGTCGCGCGCACGCACTCGACGAGCGGCGGGTCGGCCGGCGCGAGCAGGCGCGTCAGGAAGATCCCCTCGCGCAGTCCGGACTCCGTCGCCTCGATCCCGGCCGCGCCGCTGCACTCCAGCACGGCGCGCAGCACGACGGCGGCCGCGAGGATCACCTCGCCGCGCCCCCTCTTGACGCCCGGCACGCGCTCGCGCTCCTCCGGCGGGCGCCCCGCCAGCTCATCGACCAGCTCGTCCAACGCGCCGGGGCTCAGCACGAACCCCTGCACGCTGTCGAGCGGGAGATCGGCGCTGCGGATCGCCGCCATCGCGAGGTTGCGTACGCTGCCGCCGAGCCCGACGAGGCGTCCGGCGCCCGCCTCCGCGACCCACGGCGCGTCCTCGAGCGCTCTGAGCGTGCGCGCGTGCAGCTTCGCGATCGCGCCGGGCTTCGCCGGGCCTCCGCACGGGAGATAGCGCTCGGTCGCCCGCACCGCCCCCAGGGGCCACGAGGCGATGGCGCCTGCGCGGCGCTCGCGCACCTGCACCAGCTCCAGCGACCCGCCGCCGAGGTCGAGCACGACCCCGTCGGACAGCGCCGTCGAGTTGGCCGCCGCGACGTAGGAGTAGAGCGCCTCCTCCTCGCCCGACAGCACGCGGATCGGCAGGCCGGTCTCGCGCTGCGCCTGCTCCACGAACGCGCCGCCGTTGGAGGCGTCGCGGATCGCGCTGGTCGCAACCGCCTCGACCTCGTCCACCGCGATCCCGCTCGTCGTGCAGAAGGCCGCGAACACGCGCAGCGTCTCCAGCGCGTGCGCCATCCGCGCCTCCGACAGCCCGCCCTCGGGCGTCAGGTCGCCGCCGATCCGCACCATGTCGCTCAGCTCGTCGCTGCGCTTCCACCAGCCGCCCTCGCCGGTCGTGAAGACGACGAGCCGGAAGCTGTTGGAGCCGAGGTCGATGACGGCGCGCGTGGCGCTCACGCCTCGGCGAGCTGCGCACGCGCGAGGTGTGCGCGCATCAGCTCGGCCTGCACGTCGCGCGGCTGTCCGCCGGAGGGCACGCGGCGGTGGGTCCAGCCGCCGTCGGCGGCCAGGTCCCATGCGTTCTCCGTGTCGGCGAGACAGCGCTCGAGCGTGTCGAGCAGCTGTGCGCGCGCGTCGGCGTCGTCCACCGGGACGATCAGCTCCACGCGCGAGTCGAGGTTGCGCGGCATCAGGTCCGCGGAGCCGACGAAGACGGCCGTCTGCTCGCCGCGCTGGAACGCGTAGATGCGCGAGTGCTCGAGGAAGCGGCCGACGATCGACACGACGCGGATGTTCTCCGACACGCCGGACACACCCGGCCGCAGGCAGCAGGCGCCGCGCACGTTCAGCTCGATCGGCACGCCCGCCTGCGACGCGCGGTAGAGCGCGCGGATGCACGCGGCGTCGACGAGCGAGTTCATCTTCATGCGGATGCGGGCGTCCTTGCCGGCCTCGTGCGCGTCGATCGTCGCGTCGATCTCGCCGATGATCCGCTCGCGCAGGTTGAGCGGCGCGACGAGCACGCGGCGGTAGTGCTCGGGCCGCGAGTAGCCGGTCAGCTGGTTGAACAGCTCCGCGATCTCGCCGGTGAGGACCTCGTCGGCCGTGAAGAGGCCGAAGTCGGTGTAGAGGTCGGCCGTCCCGCGGTGGTAGTTGCCGGTGCCGACGTGGGCGTAGTGGCGCACGCCGTCGCCCTCGCGCCGCACGACGAGGACCGCCTTCGCGTGCGTCTTGAGGCCCGGCATCCCGAACGTGACGTGCACGCCCGACTGCTCGAGCGAGCGCGCCCAGGCGATGTTCGCGCGCTCGTCGAAGCGCGCGGTCAGCTCCACGAGGCAGACCGCCTGCTTGCCGCGCTCGGAGGCGCGGATCAGCGCCGGCACGAGCGGCGAGTCGTCGCTCGTGCGGTACACGGTCTGCTTGATCGCGAGCACCTTGGGGTCGTTGACCGCCTGGTTGACGAACTGCTCGACGGTGCCGAAGGTGTCGTACGGGTGGTGCACGAGCAGGTCGCGCTCGCGCATCAGCGCGAACAGGTCCGCGCGCTTGCCGTCCTGCTCGAACGTCGGCGGGATCAGCGGCGTCCACGGCGCATCGCGCAGCTCGCGCATTCCGGGCAGCTTCACGATCTGCCACAGGTCGACCGGGTCGAGCAGCTCGACCTCGTAGACGTCGCGCTCGCCGACCTCCAGCTCGGTCATCAGCCGCGCCTTCAGCACCGGGTCGGTGCCGGCGCTCAGCTCCAGCCGCACGACCTCGCCGAAGCGCCGCCGGCGCAGCTGGTCCTCGACCGCCTCGAGCAGGTCGTCGGCCTCGTCGGAGACGGTGAAGTCGGCGTCGCGCGTGACGCGGAAGACGGTCTGGGCGAGTATCTCCATGCCGCGGAAGAGGCGCTCGAGGTGGTCGGCGATGACCGCCTCCATCGGCACGAGCGTGCGTCCGTCGCCGAGCGGGATGAAGCGCGGCAGCCCCTCCTTCGGCACCTTCACGCGCGCAAAGCGCGTCTGGTCGGTGGCCGGGTCGCGCACGAGCACGCCGAGGCTCAGGGACAGGTTCGAGATGTAGGGGAACGGCTGCGCCGGCCCGACCGCGAGCGGCGTCAGCGCCGGGAAGACCTCGCGCCGGAAGCGGTCGTCGAGCGCGGCCCGCTCGTCCTCGCTCAGCTCCGCCGGCTCGACGACGCGGATCTCGTGCTCGGCGAGCGCCGGCAGCAGCGAGCCCTCCCAGCAGCTCGCCAGCCGTGCGGCCAGCCCGCGCACGCGCTCGCCGATCCGGTCGAGCAGCTCGGTCGGCGGGAGCCCGTCCGCGCCCCCGACGTCGATGCCCGCGTCGACCTGGTCGTGCACGCCGGCGACGCGCACCATGAAGAACTCGTCGAGGTTCGAGCTGTAGATCGCGCAGAACTTCACGCGCTCCAGCAGCGGCCGGCTCGTGTCCTCCGCCAGCTGCAGCACGCGGTCGTTGAAGTCGAGCCACGACAGCTCGCGGTTGAGGTAGAGCGACGGGTCGCCGACGGCCGCGGCCGCCTCCGTCGTCGTCGGCCGCAGCCGTTCGATCGCGTTCGCGAGCGGCTCCAGCAGCGGCAGGTCCGGATACGCCTCGCGCAGCTCCGCGAGCGTCGCCTGGAAGTGGCGCAGCTTCTCCGGCCGCAGGCGCCCGCCGGCGGCGCGCGTCGCGCGTGCGAGCTTGTCGGCGGCCATCACGACGGCGACCTCGCGGCCGGCGCCGATCCCGCGCGCGCGCAGCTCGCGCTTGCGCTCGGCGTAGGCGGCCAGCTCGGGTCTCTCGGTCAGCGCCACCACGCGGCGCGCGACCTCCGCGCCGCAGCGCTCCTCGATCGTGGCGGCGTCGAGCCCCGTGTCCTCGATCACGTCGTGCAGGACGGCCGTCGCGACGGTCGTCTCGTCGCAGCCGGCGTCGTGCAGCAGGCGCGCGCTGATCGCAGGGTGCTCGACGTCGGCGGCGGCGTTGCTGGAGCCGTTGGTGTTGTTGCGATAGGCCTCGAGCGCGAGCCGCCAGGCGTCGGCGACGAGCTCCGAATCGCGCGCGAACGCAGGCAGTTCGCCGGACAGAGTGGGTGCCATCGAGGCCGATTGTGGGTCGTCAGGGGACACGCGCTGTTACCGGACGGTTGCCCTCGTGACGATACGGGAAAGGGTTGTTGACGAAGCAACGATCTTGTCGTACAATACCTAGCGTGTCAGTAGGTATTGAGAAAGGAACCACCACGAAGATCATCGACACCCAGGCCATCGCCCCCGAAGAGACCAGCTTCGACACGCTCCAGCTGCTGATGCGGGAGGCGCGCAACTGGCCCCTGCTCACCCCGGCGGAGGAGATCGAGCTCGCGAAGCAGATCGAGCGCGGCGACCTCGTCGCCAAGGAGCGCATGGTCAACAGCAACCTGCGGCTCGTGATGTCGATCGCCCGCCGCTACCAGGGGCAGGGCCTCTCGATGGGCGACCTCGTCCAGGAGGGCACGCTCGGCCTGATCCGCGCGGTCGAGAAGTTCGACTGGCGCAAGGGCTTCCGCTTCTCGACGTACGCGACCCTCTGGATCCGGCAGTCGATCCAGCGCGGGCTCGAGAACAGCGGCCGCACGATCCGCCTTCCCGTCCACGTCGGGCAGCGCGCTCGCAAGGTCGCGCGCGCGCGCCGCGAGCTGACGGCGAAGCTGGGCCGCGACCCGACCGACGAGGAGATCGCCGAGGAGACCGGGCTGGAGCTCGAGCTGGTGCTCGAGGCGGCGAAGGCCGACCGCGAGCCGACGAGCCTCGACCTGCCCGTCGGCGACGACGGCGAGACGTCGCTCGGCGCGCTGATCGCGACGGACGAGGCCGAGCCGCTCGAGGAGGTCGCCGACACGCTGCGTCACGAGGCCGTGCAGAAGGCGATCGACACGCTCCCCGACAAGGAGCGGACGGTCATCCACCTGCGCTTCGGCACCGGCGGCGAGCCGCCGCAGACGCTCAGCGAGGTCGGCCGGCGCCTCGGCCTCAGCTCCACGCGTGCGCGCGAGCTGGAGGAGCAGGCGCTCAGACGGCTCTCGCGCGAGAGCTCGCTGGCCGCGCTGCGCGAGGCCGCCTAGCCCTGAAGCCCCACCCCCACGGTCCCCACCGCGGCCGCGCTTCCTTCAGCGCGGCCGCGGCCGTTTGAGAACCTGTTCTCTACGTCCGGTCGCCGTCGAGGCGCCGCTCGGCGGCCGCCAGCAGCGCGTTGACGGCCCACACGATCACGGCCGCGCCGACGCCGCTCCAGAAGCCGTTGACGTGGAAGTCGCTCACGACCCAGCTCGTGAGGAAGATCATCAGCACGTTGACGAGGAAGTAGGCGATCCCGAGCGTGAGGATGATCAGCGGGATCGCCAGGATCGCGACGATCGGCTTGACGACCATGTTCGCGAGGCTGAAGACGAGTCCCGCGAGGACGAACGTCAGCCACGCCGAGTCGCCGCTGACGTGCACGCCGTCCAGCAGCTTCGCCGCGACCCACAGCGCGGCGACGTTGAATGCCCAGGTGACGACGAAGCGCGGAACCACGAGGTCCATCCTCGCGGATCGTGTGCCTCGGCGCTACCTTGAGAGTGTGGTCCGACTGACGGTGACCGAGGTGGCGCGCAGCTTCTCGCGCATCATCAATCGCGTCGACGCGGGCGAGGAGATCGAGATCGTCCGAAACGGGATGCCGATCGCCGAGCTGCGTCCGGCGCGCTCACGTCTCACCGTCACGGCGGCGCAGTGGCGCGACCTGATGGCGAAGGCGCCCCCGGTCGACGCCGACTTTGCGCGCGACGTGACGGAGGGTCGTGTGGCCTTCGGCCCGCCGAGCGGCGCGTGGCCGTCCTGATCGACGCTGATCGGCGCGCACGATCTGTGGATCGCGGCGACCGCGGTCACTCACGGCATGGGCGTCGCGACGCTCAACGTGCGGCACTTCGAGCGCGTTCCCGGGCTTGAGGTGCTCGCGGTCTCGTAGCCGTCGCCGTCAGCAGGCGGTTCGCCGCGGCCGCGACGACCGCGGGGTGGACGTACGGCGCCATGTGGCCGCCGCTGACCATCACCAGTCTGGCGTGGGGGAGGACGGCGGCGAGTCTGCGGCCGTGCTCGGGCTTGACGAACCCGTCCTTCGCGCCGTGGATCACGATCGCCGGCGTCGCGATCGTCGCGAGCCGCTTGTCGAGGTCGGCGATCGCGTCGCCGGCCTCGAGCTGCTCGCCGGCGTAGGCGTCGAGGTCGCTGTGCTGCATGTTCATCTCCAGCACGTGACGCTGGTGGGCCGGGTCGACCTCGCCGGGGTCGAAGGCGGCCGCCTCGGTCGCCTTGGCGGTGGCCGTGCGCAGCACCTGCGAGAACGTCGCGTCCGCGATCGGCTGCACGACCGGCCACGACAGGAACTGCACGAAGTGCGACTGCACGCTGTTGAATCCCCGCGGCCGCTGGCCGGCCGCCGCGGCGTCGACAAGCACCAGGCCGCGCACGTCCTGCGGGCGCCGCGCCGCGTAGGCGAGCGCGAGCGTGCCGCCGTAGGAGTGGCCGACGAGCACCGGCCGCTCGACGCCGAGCTCGTCCAGCAGCCCGTGGAGGGTCGTCAGCTGCTCGGCGAACGGGTGGTAGCCGCCGCTCGAGTAGCCGAAGCCCGGGCGGTCGAGCGCGATCGTGTGGCGGCCGGGCAGCAGCGCGGTCACCTTGTCGAAGTCCTGCGCGGTGCCGGGCAGGCCGTGTATGAGCACGACGGCCGGGTCCTTGCCCGGGTGCTCGATCACGCGCACGCTCGTGTCGCCGACCTGCACGAGCCGACCGGTCATCCGCGGCTCGTCGGGGATGCGGCCCCAGGTCCAGTTCAGGACGACGACGGCGGCTGCGATGACGAGCAGGATCGTGAGGACGATGCGCTTCACAACAGGCCGGACGCTATGGGAACGCGAAAGCGGACACGCCGGTCCGCCGCCGTCCGCCTACGCCGTGCCGAGCTGCCGTGCCGCCGACCGCTCCGCGGCCGTCGGCGGCACCGCCGGAGCTGGCGCGGGCAGCGGCGCCGCGGCGGCCGCGAGCGCGGTTCCGATCCCGAGCAGCGCCCACGTCAGCGGGTCCTCCAGGAACGCCGCGTACACCAGCGTGTGGAACAACAGCGCGAGGAAGGCGGCGGCGACCGCCGACCGCGCGATCGACAGTCCGGCGCCGCGGCTCAGCAGGCGCGCCAACGCCGCCGCCAGCAGCGCCAGGTACGCCAGCAGCCCGATCGCGCCCTGCTCGGCGGCGACGGTGATCGGGATCGTGTGCGAGGCGCTGGCCGCGTCGGGCGCCAGGTGGCGGCCCTCGCGCCGGCGGTACTCGACGATGAACGCGCCGCTGCCGTACCCCTGGATCGGCCGCGCCGCGAACAGCTTGCCGCCGCCGCTCACGAGCACCGTGCGCCCGCTCGAGGAGGCGTCGAGGTTGTCGAGGTTCACCCCGAAGGTGCTCGGCGTCACCAGCACTGCGGCGACCGCGACCGCCACGACCGCCGCCGCCGGCAGCAGCGCGCGCTTCGCGCCCCAGCGCAGCACCGCGAGCGTCGCGAGGCCGACCAGCAGCGCGCCGAGCGACGACTGCGACAGCGTCAGCACGAGCCCGGCCCACAGCGC
The DNA here is from genome assembly GCA_963812435.1 of uncultured Actinomycetes bacterium. GTDB lineage: Bacteria > Actinomycetota > Thermoleophilia > Solirubrobacterales > Solirubrobacteraceae > Conexibacter. Next base: position 8,747 of record CAWEUZ010000002.1, on the reverse strand, counting down.
CGCGAGCACGCCGGCCCCGATCCACACCGTCTTCGCGCGCGCGGTCTGCAGCATCGTCGCCGCCACCGCCAGCATCGCCACGACCAGGAAGCGCCCGTAGATGTTCGGGTCGAAGAAGACCGAGTTCGTGCGGAAGTAGGTGTGCAGGTCGTTCGAGGCCAGCAGCTTCGGGTTGAGGAAGATGTGCTTCGTCGCGTACTCGACGTAGCCGATCGCCGAGAAGACGAGCGCGAGCCCGACGAGCAGGCCGAGGCACAGCCGCAGCAGCCGCGGCGTCCACTCGATCTGCGCCAGCAGCACGAACAGCAGCGCGAACGGCACGATGAAGAACGCGATCTGCTGCAGCGCCTTGTCGAAGTCAGCCGAGTAGGTCGCCTGGATCCCGTACAGCGCGACCGACAGGGCGAGCAGTCGTTCGAGCCAGCCAGGGATCCAGCGCGTCGGCGGCTCGGCTTCGCGCAGGCTCGCCACGATCGCCGCGAGCGCTCCCGCCGCGATCACCAGATACAGGGGCACCAGCAGGTTCGACGTCGTCCCGCCGACCTGGATCGGGACGCGGAACGGCAGCGTGAGGATCACCAGCAGCGGCAGCACCAGCGCGTTGCGGGTCATCAGCAGCGCGAGCACCGCCACCGCGCCGAGCGCCACGACGCCGCCCGCCGCCGCCGGCAGGGGATGGTCGCGCACGACCGCGAGCTGCGGCGAGTCCCAGATGTCCGCCAGCAGCAGCACGGGCGCGAGCAGCAGCGCGCCCGTCATCGCGAGCGCGCGCTGGCGCGGCTCGCGCGCGAGCAGCGCGCCGGCGGCCAGCAGCACCGCGACGACCGCGCCGGCCTTCGGCAGCGGACCGGCGAGGGCGAAGAGCGGCACGAGGGCAGACATCGGCGCGCCGAGTCTAGACCGTGCCGAGGGCGCGATCCTCTAGCCTGTCGCGGATGCGGTCCCGCCGTATCCCCCTGGCTGCAGCGCTGCCGGCTGCGCTGCTCGTGGCCCTGCTCGCGATCGGCTGCGGCAGCGGCGGCACCACCGTCGGCGGCGGCAACGATCCGGCCGCGAGCCCGTCGACGCCGGCCGGCGTCGAGGTCGCCGCGTTCGATCCGCGCGACAAGCCGATCGGCTGCCTGCAGAGCAAGGGCATCGAGACGCAGAAGGACGCGAGACAGACCGACAGACTCGACGTCATGCCCGCCACCAGCGGCGCCTACGTCGAGTTCGCCGCCACTCCGGCCGAGGCGCAGGGCCGCCAGCTGCGCAACGAGACGCCCGGCGCCGAGGTGATCGGCCCGCACCTGCTCACCGTCGGCCGCCTCTCCGACGACGAGCTCAGAGCGATCGAGACCTGCCTGCAGGCGCAGGGCTCGAGATACTGAAAGCCGAGCCGTCGGTGTCCCACCGCACCAAGCGCCTGCTGCTGCTCGTCGTCTGGGTGATCCCGATCGCCGGCGTCGTCTGGTGGGCGACCAAGCAGCAGGCTCCGACCTTCCCCAGCTCGTTCGGCGGGATCATGGCGCTCGTCGGCGCGCTCGCGCTCTACAGCGTCGCGACGCTGATGCGCAGCGAGCGGTGGGTGCACATCCTCTGGAAGGCGGACGTCAAGGACGCCACCCGCGCCGACGCGTACGCGCTCGTGCCCGTCGGCTACATGGGCAACAACGTGCTGCCGGCGCGCGGCGGCGAGCTGCTGCGCACCTTCCTGCTCGGCGGCAGAGTCGAGGCGACGAAGCGCACGATCCTCGGCACGATCGTCGCCGAGCGCGTGCTCGACGCGGTCGCGCTCGGCGTGATCCTCGTCTTCCTCGCCGCCGACCTGCTGCGCAGACTGCCGAAGCCGAACGAGACGCTGCTGCTGATCGGCGCGGGTCTGCTCGTGCTGCTGGCGCTGGGCGCCGCGGTCGCGTTCCTGCGCTACCGCGAGCGGCTGATCTTCGTGCTGAAGGCGCTCGCGCCGCTGGCCGCCCCGAGCAAGCAGCTGCTGAGCGGCTTCGGGGTCGTGCTGCTGGGCGTCTCGCTGCTGATCTGGGGCGTCGAGGCGAGCGTCTACATGGCCGTCGGCCACGCCGTCGACATCACGCTCAGCCTGCAGGACGCGCTCGCCGTCGTCGCCTTCACGAACGCGGCCTCGCTGATCCCGGCCGCACCCGGCTACATCGGCACGTACGATGCCGCGGTCATCTTCGCCGTCGGCGCCGTCAGCACCGCCTCGAAGTCGACGATCCTCTCGTACCTCCTGCTGCTGCGCTTCGTGCTCTTCATCCCCATCACGGTCGCCGGCTTCGGCCTGCTCGTCTTCCGCTACGGCGGCATCTCGCGCATCCGCGCCGCGCGCGAGTCCGCGAGAGCGGAGGCGTCGAGACCCGAGGCCGCCACGGTCACGGCCTGAACGCATGGCGACCTCGACCGCAGAGCTCGGCTCCTCACCCGCGTGGCTCGTGACGCTGCGCGAACGGCTCACGCCGCGCGCGCGTGAAGTCGCGACGAACGGCCGCGTCTACGCGCTGCTGGCGGCCGCCGCGCTCGCGCTCGGCGCGCTGTCGCTGCTCTACCCGAGCACGCCCACGTACGACCCGTGGGCCTGGATCATCTGGGGCCGCGAGGTCGCCCACATCGACCTGCAGACGACGGGCGGGCCGTCGTGGAAGCCGCTGCCGGTGATGCTCACGACCGTCTTCTCGCTGTTCGGCGAGGCCTCGCCGGACCTGTGGCTCGTCGTCGCGCGCGGCGGCGCGCTGCTCGCGGTGATGCTCGCGTTCCGGCTCGCCTGGCGGCTCACCGGCGGCAACGGCGTGGCGGCGGCGACGGCCGGCGTCGTCGGCGCGGTCGCGCTGATCATCAGCTCGCAGTTCGTGCGCACGATGGCGCTCGGCAACTCCGAGGGGCTGATGGTCGCGTTCGCGCTGTGGGCGATCGAGCGCCATCTCGACGGCAAGTACCGCCAGGCGTTCGTGCTCGTCTTCCTCGCCTCGCTGCTGCGCCCGGAGATCTGGCTGTTCATGGGCGCCTACGGCCTGTGGCTGATGCTGGTGGACCGCAGAACGGTGTGGCTCGTCGTCTCGCTCGGCGTGCTGAGCATCGCGCTGTGGTTCCTGCCCGAGTACTGGGGCTCGGGCAACTTCAACCGCGCCGCCGACCGCGCGCAGCAGCCGAACAGAAACAGCCCGGCGTTCGCCGACCACCCGTTCGTGCAGGTGATCAAGGACACCTGGCCGCTCGTGATCACGCCCGTCAAGGGCGCCGCCGCGTTCGCGCTCGTGCTCGCCGCGGTCGACTGGATCCGCAACCGCCGCCAGGGCGCGGTGCTCGCGGTCGGCTTCCTCGGCGCCTCGTGGATCGTGCTGATCGCGCTGATGACGCAGGCCGGCTTCTCCGGCAACCCGCGCTACATCATCCTCGGCACGTCCATGCTGGCGGTCGTCGGCGGGGTCGGCTTCGGGCGCGTCGTGCAGTTCGCGGGCGCGGGGATGCGGCGGGTGGCCGGTCCGCGCGTCGCGACGGCGGCCGGAATCGTCGTGTTCGCCGTCCTGACGCTCGTCAGCGTCCACTGGGCGAAGCCGCGCTTCGACAACTTCGACGAGCTCGACAGCGCGCTGCGCTACCAGGCCGAGCTGCGCATGGACCTCGCGGATGCGCTGAAGAAGGCCGGGGGTGCGGACGCCTTCAAGCAGTGCGGCAAGGCGACCGCCGGCAAGTTCAGCGTGCCGCTCGTCGCCTGGTACCTCGACGAGCACACGCTCGACGTCGGTCTCGTGCCGGCCCCGCAGGGCGTCATCTCAGCCGCCCGCACGACGAACAAGCAGAGCCTCAAGCCGCAGCCCGAGCAGCCGTACCCGCCGGGCTACGAGCCCGTGCAGACGGTTCGCACGACGACGCTCTTCTCGACCTGCCCGTCGGAGCCGGGCGCCTAGCGCACCGCTAGCCTTCGCACGCGCATGGCCACGGTCGCCGTCCCCCGCTCCAAGCACCGTTTCGAGCAGCTGCGCGCGCCCGACGCGCTGCTCGCCGGCGTGACCTTGATCGTGCTGCTCGCGCTCTCCGCGTACGTGCGCACGCGCGCGATCTCCGGCTCCTTCTGGATGGACGAGGGCCTGTCGGTCGGCATCTCCTCGCACGCGCTCACGGACATCCCGGGCGTCCTCAGACAGGACGGCTCGCCGCCGCTCTACTACATGCTGCTGCACGTCTGGATGGACGCGTTCGGCCGCGGCGAGACCGCGGTCCACTGGCTCTCGCTGACCGCCGCGCTGCTGACGATCCCGACGGCCATGTGGGCGGGTTGGAGCCTTTGGGGCAAGCGCGCCGGCTACGTCGGCGCGGTCCTCTGCGCGCTGGTCCCGTTCCTCACCGCCTACGGCGAGGAGGCGCGGATGTACTCGCTGATGGCGCTGCTCGCGCTGGCGACGACCGCCTTCTACGTCCACGCCTTCGTCTACCGCCGCCGCGGCTACCTGCCGGCGTTCGCCGTCGGGCAGGCGCTGATGCTCTACACGCACAGCTGGGGGATCTTCTACGGCGTCGGCGCGGTCGCCGCGCTCGCGTACCTGTGGTGGACCAGCGAGGAGCGCGGAAGCCTGCTCAAGGACGCCGCGCTCGCCTTCGGCGGGGCTGCGGTCCTCTACCTGCCGTGGGTGCCGACGCTGCTCTACCAGGCTGCGCACACCGGCGCCCCGTGGGCCAACAAGCCGCGCTTCGGCGTGCCGATCCAGATCGCGAGAGACGTGCTCGGCGGCTACGGCCCGGCCGTCGCGCTGCTGCTCGTGGGCGGCTTCGGGATCGCAGTGCTGCTCGGCGCCCACAAGGCCCGCGACGACCGCGAGCGGCAGTCGGTGTGGGTGCTGCTCGGCATCGCGATCGTCACGCTCGCGCTCGCATGGCTGCTGTCGCAGATCTCACCCGCGTGGGCGTCGCGCTACTTCGCCGCGATCGTCGGCCCGCTGCTGCTGCTCGCGGCGCTCGGGCTCGCGCGCGCCGGCAAGCTCGGCCTCGTCGCGCTCGCCGTCCTGTGCGTCTTCTGGATCAAGCCGACGCAGTACGTCGACGGCTACAAGAGCGACGTGCGGGACATCGGTGCCGAGGTCGGCGCGCAGATGAGACCGGGCGACCTCGTGCTCGTCGGACAGCCCGAGCAGACGCCGCTCGTCTGGTACTACATGCCAGGCCGGCTCAGATACGCGAGCACGATCGGCGCCGCCGGCGACCCGCGCTACCTGGACTGGGCCGACGCGCTCGACCGCTTCGAGGCCGCCCAGCCCGAGAGAGTGCTGCCGCCGCTGCTTGCTAAGCTGCGGCCCGGCCAGAAGGTCCTGTTCGTGCGCCCGCTCACCGAGGGGGTCGAGAACTGGAGAGCACCCTGGACGCAGCTCGTGCGGCGCCGATCGGCCCAGTGGGGTGCGATCCTTGCGGGCGACACGACGCTCCGGCAGCTCCAGGTCGCGCCGCAGTTCTACCGCGGCGCCTCGACGGTCGGCAACAGCGCCGTGCTGTACGAGAAGACCGGCCCACCCCAACTCCCCTGACCCCACGCACATGACCGAGAACGAGACTTCCCCCCAGGACTCACGCCCGTTCGTCGTCCTCGGCGGCGGCCCCGCCGGCCTCACCGCCGGCTACCTGCTCGCCAAGCGCGGCGAGAAGGTGATCGTGCTCGAGTCGACCGACATGGTCGGCGGCATCGCGCGCACCGAGGAGCACGACGGCTACCGCTTCGACCTCGGCGGCCACCGCTTCTTCACGAAGGTGAGAGAGGTCGACGACCTCTGGCACGAGATCATGAGAGGCGAGTTCCTGCTGCGGCCCCGCCTCTCGCGCATCTACTGGCACCGCAAGTTCCTCCAGTACCCGCTCGAGGGCATGGACGTCATCAAGAAGCTCGGCCCCGTCAACCTCGTCAAGGCCGGCACGTCCTATCTGTGGGCCGCCACGAAGATGAAGCTCCGCCCGAACCAGCGCGAGGACACGCTCGAGCAGTGGGTCTCCAACCGCTTCGGCAAGTACCTCTTCAACCAGTTCTTCAAGACCTACACCGAGAAGGTGTGGGGCGTCTCCTGCTCCGAGCTGCGCGCCGACTGGGCGGCGCAGCGGATCAAGGGCCTGTCGTTCTTCTCCGCCGCGAAGGCCGCCTTCCTCGGCAACAGAGGAAACAAGATCAGATCGCTGATCGAGGAGTTCCACTACCCGAGATACGGGCCCGGCCAGATGTGGGAGAGAATGAAGGCCGACATCGAGACCAGAGGCGGCGAGGTGCGCATGAACGCGCCCGTCACGAAGGTCGAGTTCGACGGCACGAGAGCCGTGCGCGTGGTGGCCGGCGGCGAGACGATCGAGTGTCGCGCCGTGATCTCCTCGCTGCCGCTGTCGGTGACGACGAAGATCGCCGACCCCGAGCTGCCGGTCGAGGTGCGCGACGCCGGTCGCGACATGCGCTACCGCGACTTCCTCACGGTCTCGCTGGTGATCGACGGACCCGATCTCTTCCCCGACACGTGGATCTACATCCACGAGCCGGACGTCGAGGTCGGCCGTATCCAGAACTTCCGCTCGTGGAGTCCGTGGATGGTCCCGAACGACCACGAGACGTCGATCGGCATGGAGTACTTCTGCTTCGCCGGCGACAGACTGTGGACGATGGAGGACGAGGACCTCGTCGCGTTCGCGACGAAGGAGCTGGGGCAGACCGGCCTCGCCGACCCGGCGAGAGTCAAGCAGGGCTTCGTCGTGCGCGTGCACAAGGCCTACCCGGTCTACGACGAGCACTACGCCGACCGCATCGAGACGATCCGCACCTGGCTCGACACGACGCCGAACTTCATCCAGGTCGGGCGCAACGGCCTGCACCGCTACAACAACTCCGACCACTCGATGCTGACGGCGATGCGGGCGGTCGAGAACCTCGTCGACGGCGCGAGACACGACATCTGGGCGGTCAACGCCGAGAGCGTGTACCACGAGGAGGACCACGGGGAAGAGGAGAAGAATCCCTACCCGTACAAGGACGCGCCGCCGGAGACGCAGGCCGAGAAGGCCGCCGCGTCCTAACGGTCGCGCGGGGGCTGCGCCGCCGCTAAGGTCGGTGCATGGCTCGCATCGTGGTGCTCGTGATCGTCGCGGCGCTTGCCGCGACGCCCGCGGCGGCGGTGGCTGCGGATCAGTCGCTGCTGCAGGACTCCGCGACCCAGCAGGCGCCGGCGCCCGTCCAGCAGGCCCCGGTGACGCAGACCGAAGCCGACAGCGGCTCGATCGGCCTGGGCGAGCTGGCGATCATCGCGCTGGCGATGGTCGCGCTGCTCGTCGGCATCTGGTCCGTCATCTCGCGCGACGCGCGGCGCGCGACCGGCGGGCGCGCGGGTAGAGCCGGCGCCGAGCTGGGCGCCGCTCGCGGCGGGAACGCGACCCGCGCCGCGCGCAGAAGCCGCAGACTGAGCGCGGCCGAGAAGCAGCGCCGAAAGCGCGGCCGCGCGCGCTGACGGCGAGTGACAGACTCCTAGGTTCAACGTATGACCAAAACCGTCTCCGCTTGTCCCCAGGCGGGGACGACGTGAACCAGGAGATTCCATGTCCACCAGCAACAGCTTCGACGCGAGAGCGACGCTGTCTGTCGGCGATCGCGATTACGAGATCTACCGGCTCGACGCGCTCCAGGCGCAGCACGACGTCGCGCGCCTGCCGTTCTCTCTGAAGATCCTGCTCGAGAACCTGCTGCGCAACGAGGACGGCGAGACGATCCGCGCCGACGACGTCGTCGCCTTGGCGCGCTGGGACGCGAGAGCCCAGCCCAGCAAGGAGATCGCGTTCACGCCGGCGCGCGTCGTGATGCAGGACTTCACGGGCGTGCCCGCCGTCGTCGACCTCGCCGCGATGCGCGACGCGATGGCGGCGATGGGCGGCGACCCTGCGCAGATCAACCCGCTCGTCCCCGCCGAGCTGGTGATCGACCACTCGGTGCAGGTCGACGAGTTCGGCACGCGCTACGCGTTCGACACCAACGCGAGACTCGAGTTCGAGCGCAACCAGGAGCGCTACGCGTTCCTGCGCTGGGGCCAGGGCGCGTTCGAGGGCTTCAAGGTCGTCCCGCCGGACACGGGCATCGTGCACCAGGTGAACCTCGAGTACCTGTCGCGGGTCGTCTTCATCAACGACGCGCTCGGCCAGGCCTACCCCGACACCCTGGTGGGCACCGACTCGCACACGACGATGGTCAACGGCCTCGGCGTGCTCGGCTGGGGGGTCGGCGGGATCGAGGCCGAGGCGGCGATGCTCGGCCAGCCGATGTCGATGCTGATCCCGCAGGTGATCGGCTTCAAGCTGACCGGCGAGCTGCACGAGGGCGCGACCGCGACCGACCTCGTCCTCACCGTGACGGAGCTGCTGCGCAGACACGGCGTCGTCGGCAAGTTCGTGGAGTTCTACGGCGCCGGCGTCTCCAGGCTGCCGCTCGCCGACCGCGCGACGATCGGCAACATGTCGCCGGAGTTCGGCTCCACCTGCGCGATCTTCCCGATCGACGCGGAGACGCTGCGGTACATGGCGTTCACGGGCCGCTCCGAGGAGCAGATCGCCCTCGTCGAGGCCTACGCGAGAGCGCAGGGCCTGTGGCACGACGAGCACAGCGAGGCGCCGACCTACAGCGAGACGCTGGAGCTCGACCTCGGCGAGGTCGTCCCCTCGATTGCCGGGCCCAAGCGCCCGCAGGACCGCATCGCGCTGACCGACGCGCAGGCGGCGTTCCGCAAGGCGCTGGCCGGCTACGTGCCCGA
>CAWEUZ010000001.1:0-679799 GCA_963812435.1 uncultured Actinomycetes bacterium | reverse complement strand
GCAGAACGGCCAAGACGACGCTGTCGCCGGCACGTTCCCCGCCAGCGATCCGACTGCCAGCCAGGAGCCCTCCAACGGCGACGGTGCCCGCGACCCGCACGCCGATCGGGCGGGTGGCGCGGGTGAGACGATTTCCGCGGCTCCGCCCGCGGAATCGTCTTCACCGGCGACAGGACCCGCCCGCAGCGCGGCCGGAACCCTGGCGAAAACCGCCGTCCCCGTCACGCTCGCCGACGGCACCGAGACGACGCTCGACCACGGGCGCGTCGTGATCGCGGCGATCACGAGCTGCACGAACACCTCGAACCCGTCGGTGATGCTCGCGGCCGGGCTGCTCGCGCGCAACGCGGTCGCGCGCGGTCTGAGAACGAAGCCGTGGGTGAAGACATCTTTGGCACCGGGCTCGAAGGTCGTGACCGAGTACTACGAGCGGGCGGGGCTGACGGGCGACCTCGACGCGCTCGGCTTCAACCTCGTCGGCTACGGCTGCACGACCTGCATCGGCAACTCGGGCCCGCTGCCGGAGGAGATCTCCGCCGTGGTGAACGAGGCCGATCTGGCGGTCTGCTCCGTGCTGAGCGGGAACCGCAACTTCGAGGGCCGCATCAACCCCGACGTGAAGATGAACTACCTCGCGTCGCCGCCTTTGGTTGTGGCCTACGCCCTCGCGGGCTCGATGGACGTCGACCTGCAGAACGACCCGCTTGGCGAGGACGCCGACGGCGAGCCGGTGTACCTGCGCGACATCTGGCCCTCGGCCGAGGAGGTCGCGCGGACGATCGAGCAGGCGGTGCAGTCGGACATGTTCGTGAAGTCCTACGACGGCGTGTACGCGGGCGACGAGCGCTGGCGCGGGCTTGAGACCCCGACTGGCGACCGCTTCGCCTGGGACGACGGCTCGACGTACGTGCAGAACCCGCCGTACTTCGTCGACCTGCCGCGTGAGCCCGCTCCGGTGGGCGACGTCGAGGGCGCGCGCGTGCTGGCGCTGCTCGGGGACAGCGTGACGACGGACCACATCTCGCCCGCGGGCGCGATCAAGCCGGACTCGCCGGCCGGCCGCTACCTCCAGACCCACGGCGTCGATCGCAAGGACTTCAACTCCTACGGCGCGCGGCGCGGCAACCACGAGGTGATGATGCGCGGCACGTTCGCGAACATCCGCCTGCGGAACCTGCTCGCGCCTGGCACCGAGGGCGGGGTGACGCTGTTCCTCGGCGGGGACGGCGAGCCCGAGCAGATGGCGATCTACGACGCGGCGATGAAGTACGCGGAGTCGGGAACGCCGCTGGTGGTCCTCGGAGGCAAGGAGTACGGCTCCGGCTCCTCCCGCGACTGGGCCGCGAAGGGCACGAACCTGCTCGGCGTGCGCGCGGTGATCGCCGAGTCGTTCGAGCGCATCCATCGCTCGAACCTCGTGGGAATGGGCGTGCTGCCTCTGCAGTTCAAGGACGGTGAGTCGGCTTCGTCGCTGGGGCTGACGGGCCGCGAGGTCTTCTCGATCGCCGGCATCGCCGGCGGCGACGATGTCCCGCGCGAGCTGACGGTGAGAGCCGACGACAAGCAGTTCACCGTCACGGTGCGGATCGACACCCCGAAGGAGCAGCGCTACTACCGCAACGGCGGCATCCTGCCGTTCGTGCTGCGCGAGCTGCTCGCGCGCGGCTGAGCCGCGGGAAGGTGGGATCCGAGGCTATGGCCCGGATCCCACCGTCGCTCTATATTAGTCTGACCGATATTAGGGATGTGCTGTTTAGCACCGTCACCGTGCCGGTGTCTCTGGCGAAACTGATTTCTCCGAGCCCGCACGCGAGTCTTCCGCTGAACGCATAGATCAGCATGCCGGTGATCACTCCGAGGAAGAAGGAGACCACCATCGCAATGATGATCGTCAGGGGTTCGGATCCGGATTCCGCTAGGCAGACTCCCAGGAGTTCCCCCGCCGGGTCGACACTGATGCCGAAGCCCGCGAGAGTATTCTGTATGCCCGATATTCTCGGTAGCGTGCCTTCGAAGCCCGCGTACTTGAAGGACCATGGGAGGCTTGCTGTTAGCAGGGTCGCGGTTCCTCCCGTGCACGGCGATCCGACTTGAGCTCTCGTGACATAGCCTACCGGGGCTCCAGACACCTTGCGTATGCTGCTGGAGTGGAAGCTGCCTTCGAGGGTGACGTTGCAGCTGACCGTGGCAACCGACTGATCCGTTATTCTCAGCGGTGCCCAGGTCGCTCTAAACGTTCTCGATGTTTGGCTGATGTTGTTCGCTGACGTCGTCGTCACGCTGGCGAGCAGCGCGACCGCGAGCGTCAGGCACGCCACCAGCGTCTTGGTTGGGCGGAGCATTGATCCCCCTTCCGCACCCGCGTCATATTAGTCTGATCGATATTAGTGTCGTGCTGTTTAGGACGGTGAGCGGCCCTCTTCTTCCGATCATGTTTATTTCTCCGAGCCCGCACGAGATCCGGCGGTTTTCCGCCATGTAGCTGGCGATCCAGGCAACCACCCAGACGCCCGCCACGAAGCTGCCGCCGATCAGAAGGATCGGAATTATGGGGATTTCGGATCTGCCTAGGCACATGGTCAGCAGTTCGCCGGCGGGATCGACGGCCATGGCAAAGCCGATGATCCCGTGCTGAAGGCCCGTTATGGCCGGTAGCGTGCCTTCAAAGCCCTCATACTGCAAATGCCACGGCAACGTGTCTCTTAGGAAGGTCGCATTGCCGCCGGTGCACGGTGAGAGCGCGGCTCTGGTGATGTAACCGACTAGGGATCCGGGGACCTTTCTTATCGTGCTCGAGTGGAAGCTGCCTTCGACCGTGACGCTGCATCTGACCGTGGCCACTTCCAGGTCTATTATTTCGAGCGGCGCCCAGGTTCCTCTGAACGTTCTGGAGCTCTGGCTGAGGTTGTTCGCCGACGTCGTGGTCACTCCGGCGAGGAGCGCTGCGGCGATCGTCAGGCATCCCACCAGCGTCTTCGTAGGACGAAGCATTGTCCCCCCTTCGGTGAAGCAGGCGGGCAAGCGTGTCCGTCGCGCGGCCGGGCCGTGCTCGCCGCCTGCGAGAGCGTCGTCACGGTGAAGGCCGGTTCTCCTTGGCGCGCGGTCCGTCTGCCGCGAACGCGACCCAAACCAGGACGTCACTAAAATAACAGGAAAGTGTCGCATTGCGGCTTTTTCTCCCAGACAGGACATCGTCACCCCCGCGCTCCGGTGGCGTGGCGGCCGCGGCCGCCACGGCGGCGGGTGGTTGCAGACTCCGATCGAGCCCGCTGCGCAAACCGGCCGGACCGGTCAGACTGCAGGCATGCGCGGAGGAAACCCACGCCGGCTGGCGGCGCTCGCCGTCGCCGGTCTTGCGGCCGCCGGGCTCGCGAGCGGCGCCGCCCCAGCGCCGGCGCACGCCGACGCGCTGGCGCGCTGCACGCGCGTGGTCGGGGATCGGGCTCTGTGCGGTCGCGTGACCGTCCCGCTCGACCGCGGCGGCGCGCTGTCCGGGACGATCGCGCTGCGCGTGAAGGCGCTGCCGCCGAGCGGCGGCGGTGCGGCGGGCGGCACGGTGCTCGCACTCGCCGGCGGCCCGGGGCAGGCGGCGGTGCCGCTGCTCACCACGTTCGCCGGCGTGCTGAGACCGATCCTGCGGACGCGGCAGCTCGTGACGTTCGACCAGCGCGGCACGGGCGGCTCGGGGCGCTTGCGCTGCGCAGCGCTGGTGGGGAGCGGCGTGCTCGTTTCGGTGATCGGGCGCTGCGCCGACGAACTGGGTCCCCGTCGCACGGCGTACACGACGGCCGAGTCGGTCGCGGACGTGGAGGCCGTGCGCAGCGCGCTCGGTGTCGACAAGCTGATCCTGTACGCGGCCTCCTACGGGACGAAGGTCGCGCTCCTGTACGCGGCGACGTATCCCCAGCACGTCGACCGGCTCGTGCTCGACTCGATCGTGCCGCCCGAGGGGATCGACCCGTTCCAGCGCAGCACGCTCGCGTCGATCCCGCGCGTGTTGAGGAGCGTGTGCGGCGGCGGCTGCGGATTCACGCGCAATCCGGGCTCGGACATGGCCGCACTGGCGCGGCGGCTCGCGCACGAACCTCTGCGCGGAACGGCGATCGACGGGAACGGGCGTCCGCACGCGGCCAGCATCTCGGAGCCGGAGCTGCTGGGGCTGCTCGTCGACGGCGACTTCGACCGCTACCTGCGCGCCGCGCTGCCGGCCGCGGTGCGGGGCGCACTCGCCGGCGACGCGGCGCCGCTGCTGCGGCTGACGGTGGAGGGCGGCGGCGGGGGCGGCCTCAGCCCGAGGTCCGACAGCGACGCGGTGTATGCCGCGACGACGTGCCAGGACGGCTTCGTGCCCTGGCCGGCGGGGACGCCGCTGGCCGGGCGCCGCGCTGCGGTGGACGCAGCCGCCGCCGCGATCTCGGCGCGCGCGTTCGCGCCGTTCGACCGCGCGACCGTGCGCGCGATCGGCTCGGCGGACCTGTGCCGCGCGTGGCCGGAGTCGCCGATCGTGCAGCCGCTGCCGGCGCTGCCGGCGACGCCGACGCTGATCCTGTCCGGCGACGACGATCTCCGCACGCCGCGGCTCGATGCCGAGGCGCTCGCCCGGCGGCTGCCGGGCGCGGTGCTGCTCGAGGTCCAGGACGCGGGCCACGGCGTACTGTTCTCCGACCCGACGTCATGCGCGCGGCACGCGTTGGCGGCGTTCGTCGGCGGGTCCGTTGCGGGCGACTGCCGCCATCACGAGGCACTGGCGCCGCCGCTGCCGCTCGCGCCGACCCGGCTCGCCGATCTCCGCGGCGTCGGAGGGTTGCCGGTGCAGAGTGCGCGCACGGTCACGGCGCTGCTGCGCACGCTCGGCGACGCGTCGGAGCAGCTGCTCCAGCGGCTGGTGGGAGGCGGGAGCGGACTGCTGCGGCCGTTCGGGGGCCTGCGCGGGGGCAGCGCGGGGCTCGACCGCTCGCGCGGGCTGCGGCTGCGCGGCTACTCGTATGTGCCGGGGGTGACGGTGAGCGGATTGATCCCGCCGCGCGCGAAGCGCTTCACGCTCACGGTGGGCGGCGCGGCCGCGGCGCACGGGCGGCTGACGTTCTCGCGCGGCGGGGTGGTGGGCGAGCTCGACGGCAGGCCGGTGCGCGTGTCCGGGCGCGCGCTGGCGCGACGGTCGGGCGATGCCGCGTCGGCGGTGTCGGCGGCCTCTGTGGCGCGCGCGCCTCGGTCGTCGCCGCTCTCGGATGCCCGGGAGCGGTGGCTGCCGACGCGGAGCGCCCGCTAGGCTTCGCCTCCGTGGCGATTCCCGCGCTCCTGCAGAAGCTGCTCACGACCCCGGGAGGACACTGAGCGAACATGCCATGGTCGGATCTGGCACGGCGATGCGAGAAGCTGCTGCGGTGGCCACCAGCGGGGCGGCCACCGCGCGAGTAATGATTGGTGTGGCTATATTAGTCTGACCGTAATTGCTGTGGAGGCGCCTAGAACGGATACGCTGCCGGTGCCGCTAAATCTGCCGCTTGATGCTGGGCAACTCGCACCACTTGTCGGCATTGCAGCTCTTTCTTCTGCTCTGAGACCGGTCACTACGCCCGATGCGTTCAGAATCATTTCTCCGTTCACGGGGGCGGCTGCAGTACTTCTCGATAGGCATGTAAAGCCGAAGATGTTTTCTCTGAGGCTGAACGACGCGTTAATTGAAGAGAGGCCCACGGAGGTTATCGCGGGTAGGGTACCTGTGAAGTTGCGGTACCGCACGTGCCACGGGAGAGATTCCAGTAGTACACTTGCGGATCCACCGCTGCATGCACCGCTCGCGATCGTGGCTCTTGACACGTTCCCAATTAGAGCGCTGCCAACCTTGGCAATGGTAGCTGAATGGAAGCTGCCTTCGAGCGTGATGGGGCATCTCAGGCTAATAGATTCAAACAATGTAAACACCAAAGTCGCCCATTGGGCTCTGAAGCGGTGGTCGCTTGCGCTGAGTCGGCCGGCGGCTGCAGAGCCTGCGATGGCTGATGCGAGCACCGACACTGCTACGGCTGTGGCCAGAAGGGCCTTGGTGCGATGTCTCATAGGGTCCTTTCGTCGGTGCGCTCCACCGCACGGCTTGGCAGTAGTGCGGAATACGGCATGAGGTGCGCGATACCGATTAACATTTATGGTGGCCGGTCAGTCTGCTGGCCACCGCAGAAGCTCCCAACCTAGCTTAATAATTGGGCTGACACGCATTGGCTGTGTTGGTCTAGGCCGTCTTTCTGCCCCCTGGTGCACGGCGAGGAAGCACGCAGCGGCTCGGTAGATTCCTACAGCTGTGCTGGAGGCGCGTGCACTACCGTTCATACGCCTCAAATAAAGAGGCGCGGATGTGAGAGCGCCGCGGTGGCCGCCAGCTAGCGGCCACCGCGGCATTGTGGCGAACTACCTAGCTTGGTCGACTATATTAGTCTGACCGTGATTGCCGTGGCAGCGTTTAGGACCGACACGCTACCGGTGCCGCTAAATCTGCCGCTTGATGCTGGGCAACTCGCACCACTTGTCGGTATCGCAGCTCTTTCTTCTGCTTTGAGCCCGGTCGCGACACCTGTCGCCGAGTTCAGGAGTATTTCTCCGTTTGCCGGCGAGGCCGCGGTGCTCTTGGCTAGGCACGCAAAGCCAAAGATATTTTCTCTGAGATTGAATGAAGCGTTGACCAGGGACACGCCAACAGATTCTATTCTTGGTAGGGTGCCGGTGAAGTTCCGGTACCGGACGTGCCACGGGAGGGTTTCCGTTAGGACGGTTGCCGTTCCACCGCTGCAAGCGGCGCTGAGGACGGTAGCTCTGGACACGTTACCAATTAGGGCTCCGACGACCTTTGCGATAGTGGCTGAGTGGAAGCTGCCTTCGAGTGTCACAGGGCATCTGATGCTTATTGATTCAAACAGTGTGAAGGTGAGGATGTTCCATTGCGCTCTAAAGCGCGTTTCACTGGTGCTGAGCCGCCCGGCAGATGCAGAAGAGACGGCCAGGGAGAGCATGAGTGCTGCTGTGAGGCCAGCAAGCAGAGCTTTGCTGCGATTTGTCATGAGTATCCTTTAGTTATACAATGAGCGACAGGAAGCGAAGTTCCTGGCGGGGCAGGCTAAGACACTCGGAGGAGTGCTCGCCCAGCCTGACCTGGACCTTGCCGAAGACAATCCCGGGAAGGTCCGCGAGTTGGATCTGGTGCTACCCCCTTTTGCACACTCTTTTCAGGCGCCACGACGGCAGTGAACCCGTTGCCACCTGCGACTCCCCCCTTGCGCAGGTTGGCCTTTCCCGGTTCTGGCGCGTCATGCCGCCCAGCCAGTGAGACGATAACGCCTAGTTTTCAGCGTGTCAAGACACTCAAAGCCGGGACAGTGGGAAAGCCTGCGTGCCGTCTGCTACGGACGATTTCTGGTTGCAATGTGAGGCACCAGTGTTTACTATCGCGAATCGCTGCTGTAGACCGCAAAGAGGAGAGATGCCGTGCCGACTTCGGGTCTTTGGGCGCAGGAGCGTCCATGCGTCTGATTGCACTTGCAACCGGACTTCTGTGTATTGCGGCGGGCGGCGCGAGCGCGGCTGATGTGCAGGGGTTGCCTGACGGGCGGCGGTACGAGCTGGTATCTCCCGGCAACAAGCAGGGAGCGGACGTGGCTGCGATCCCCACTCGTGTACACGCGGCTGCTGGTGATCGTGGGAACTGGCCCATGGGCGTGACATTCGCGTCGCTGGGCGGGTTTGCCGACACGGTGGGCAGCGGCGTTGCGACGGAGTATCTGGCGGAGCGCGATGGGACCGCCGCGACGAACGGATGGCGAACCCACGCCATCACACCTCCCCAAGTACCGCTTACGTTCTTCGCCGTGTCAAATGCGCTCGACCCGTCTTATCACGGCGATATGACGAGCGACCTGACGGCAGGCATCTTCCGAGCTTGGTCTCCACTCACGGGTGCTCCGAACGTCAGAGACGTGCCGAATCTCTACAGGCGCTCTGACCTGAGGACAGCTGGGTCGGGATCCTACAGTCTCCTGACGTCTTCCATCGCGCCCCTGCCAGCAATCAGAGGGGGGGCTGAGCGGCCGAATTACGCTGGCGGGGCGAGCGATCTGACGACTGTCCTCTTCGAGTCACGGTTGAACCTGACTGCGGATGCGTTTGGACCGAACACGAAGCTGTACAAGGCAAGAAGTGGAGGTGTGCGGTTGCTGGCACCGTCAGCCGACTGCCCTGGTCTCGCGGCAGCTCCCTGCTCGGCGGCCGGGCGTGGGGCAACTGGGCTTCGGTACACGTCGCAGGCCGTCTCGGGCGACGGCACGCGTGTGGTCGTGACATCCCCGATCGATAGCGGCGGCGGTGACAACGGCGAAATTGGGCCTAATGCAAGCAGACTCTATCTCTTCGATGACCGAGGAACCGCCGCTCATGACGACGACACGGTTACCCAGGTCAATGCGTCTGAGCGAACGCCAGCCGATACGCCACAGGCTCCGAGCTTTCAGACCGCGAGCAGAGATTTGAGCCGGATATTCTTTGTGTCCCCGGAGGCATTGACGAATGAAGCACCAGCCACGGGAGCGCATCTTTATATGTACGACACTACGAGACCTCTCGGTGAGCGGCTTAGCCTGCTCGACGTCGGGAGAGATCTCCTGCCAGCCAACGCTACCGGGGTAGTCGGTGTCAGCGATGATGGGCGCTACGTGTACTTCGACGAGACCGGGGATCTCGTAAGAGGCGCTCCAGCCGGAATCGATCGAGGAATCTACCTTTGGCAAGATGCGCGCGGGCCGCCCGGTGGACAGGTGACATTCATTGGTGGATTGACTGGTGCAGACGAGATCACGAACTACTCGTCTACCCAGTGGATTTCGGGTGGCCAGACATCTCGTGTCACGCCCGATGGCAGGACACTCCTTTTCTCGGCCTCTGACACAGCCAACCTGAGAGGGACTCCGGACACGGGATTCTGCAACGGCAACCCGAATGGAAACGGATCTCAGAGCAGATGCTCGCAGCTGTTCGTCTATTCAGCTGACGCCAACAAGCTGACCTGCGCTTCGTGTGGGCCAGCTGGGACGGTTCCCACTGACAGCGCTTGGCTCGAGCTGCAGGCAGGTGGGAGCGCGACCGCGACTACGTGGCATCGTAGCCACGCCCTGTCAGACGATGGAAAGCGCGTCTTCTTCACCACCGCCAGCAAGCTTGTGGCTGAAGACACGAATGGCGCGGCTGACGCGTACGAGTACGATGTCGCGACTGGGGAGCTGCACGTGATCTCGAAGGGCTCGGCGCCCGGCGATTCGTACTTCATGGACGCGAGCGCCGACGGCAACGACGTCTTCTTCGTGACGCGGGCGCAGCTTGTCGGCTGGGACATCGACCGCAATGCGGATCTGTACGACGCGCGCGTGGGCGGCGGCTTCCCGGAGCCCGTGGCGCCACCTGTCGCATGTGCTGGCGATGTCTGTCAGGGCTCGTTCGAAGAGCCGCCGACGACGGCTACTCCTAGCACCGCGACATTCGCAGGCAAGGGGAATGTCAGAACGAGAAAGCGCCAGGCGGCGAAGCACAAGGTGAAAAGAAGCAAGAGATGTCGGCGCGCGGCACACAAGAGCAAGGCGCACGGCAAGAGGAGATGTGGCAAGAGCAAGCGCGCGAGGCGTGCCAAGTGAGCGCCAGGCAAACAAGAAGAGAGAAGACGATGATTCATGGACCGGCGCTCCGGCGCCTCGCGCTTCCCATCCTGGCGGGCCTTGTCCTGCTGGCAGCATCGACCTCGGCCAGCGCAGGGCCGGTGTGGCAGCTCGACTCGGTCGCCAATACCATCGTTGCCCCTGGGGGGACGCAGTCGTATTACCTCATGATCGCGAATGTCGGCGATGCGACTGCTGACACGACTGCCCCCGGACAAGAGTCTCGCCTGACGGGGACCATCCCGGCGGGGATGACCGTGGTCAATGCCTTTAGCTTCAGCTGGGATTGCTCGGCGAGTACGGCGCAGGCGCTCGACTGCATCAACAACAGCGATCCTGTGGGAACCCCGGCGAACAGCAACGGCGATGACAATCGGGTGGTCCGGGTCGACGTCGCCGTGGATGGCAATGCCGGTGGAACCTTGATCTCGCGCTTTGCCCTCAACGGCGGTGGCGCGGCGCCTGTCACGACGGCCGACGCCACCGAGATCACCGCGGCTCCGCCGATGTTCGGCATCGACGCATTCGACGGCCAGGTCACCGCCGACGCGGCGGGCACCCCGTACACCCAAGCCGCAGGGCATCCCTACGCAGCCTCGACCTCGATCGACTTCAACACGATCAGACACCCGACGAATCCCAGCACCGGCGATCTGTGGCCAGTGGCACCCCCACGAGACATCTTCGTCGATCTCCCACCTGGCTTCATCGGGAGCCCGGCCGGAGTGGCGCAGTGCACCCCGGAGCAGCTTTCGAACTCGAGCGGCACCGTAGCTCAGCCGCGGTGCCCGCCGTCCTCTCAGATCGGCACCGCTTTGGTTCGAGTGTCGGTGCGCTCGTTCCCGACGCAGCTGACTCCGTTTCCCGAGATCGGCCCAATTCCGGTCTTCAACGTGATCCCACCCTCGGATGCCCCGGCACGCTTCGGCTTCAACGTGGCCGGGAGCGTCGTCACGATGGACGCCGTCGTGCGCAGTTCGAGCGACTACGGAGTGACCGTCAAGGTGCGCAACATCCCCGAGGGCCTGGACGTAGCGGGCACCACCCTCACGCTGTGGGGGGTCCCTGCAGACCCGGTGCATGACTTCGAGCGCGCATGTCCTGGCAGTCAGGCGCCGTCCGGAGGGGGCCCGACGTGCGGCAGCGGCGCTGCGCTCAAGCCGTTCCTGCGAAATCCGACGTCATGTCCACTGCCCGATGTCGGCCTGCCCACGACGATGCGGATGGACTCCTGGGCCGATCCCGGCGAGTTCGTCGAGCGGACGTTCTACAGCCACCTTCCCGGTGGCTACCCCTTCCCGGTCGCCGAGTGGGGCCCGCAGCAAGGCACGACGGGTTGCGCAGCAGTCCCCTTCGATCCTGCGCTCGCAGCGCAGCCGGCGACGACTGCGACCGGGAAGCCGTCTGGCTTCTCGTTCGACGTCACCTTGCCGCAGGGGGAGGATCAGAGATCGATCGGTCAGGCTGATGTCAAGAAGGTCACGGTGACCCTTCCTCAAGGCGTCCGCGTGTCCCCCTCGTCGGCGCAGGGCCTCGACGCCTGCTCGCCGACGCAGATCGGCTTGCACTCGGAGACCGATCCAGCCTGTCCCGAGGCGTCGAAGATCGGCACCGTCACGGTCGACACGCCGCTTTTGGACACCCCGCTTCAGGGGTCCGTCTATCTTGCGTCGCCGCATGACAATCCCTTCGGCACGCTGATCGCGGTCTATCTCGTCGCTAGAGGAGAGGGCGTGACCGTCAAGCTGGCTGGTCGAGTCGACAACGATCCGAAGACAGGACAGATCACGTCGACCTTCGATGACAATCCACAGACGCCCTTCTCGCGGCTCCACTTGGAGTTCAAGGGAGGACCGCGCGCGCCGTTGGTGACGCCAAAGCAGTGCGGCACTTACACGACGCAGAGCAAGATCACCAGCTGGAGTGGCAGGATCGTCGACACGACGAGCGACTTCAGCGTGAGCCATGACGGCAGAGGCGCGCCTTGCCCTCCAGCGCAGTTCAATCCGGGTTTCGTAGCTGGGACGGAGGATCCGATTGCGGGCAAGACGAGCTCCCTGCATTTGTCGTTCACGCGCAGCGATGACGACCAGGAGCTGCGGACCGTGACGGTGAATCTGCCGAACGGCCTCACCGGAAAGATCGCGAACGTCCCGCTCTGCGGCGAGTCGGCTGCGCAAGCGGGCACGTGCGGCGACGCCTCAAAGATCGGAAGCGTCGTCGTAGGGGCAGGCGCTGGCACCGCTCCGTTCTACGTCAAGACCGGGCGCGCCTACCTCACAGGCCCTTACAAGGGAGCCCCTTACGGTATCTCAATTGTGGTACCCGCAATTGCAGGACCGTTCAATCTTGGCAACGTTGTCGTGCGCTCAGCGATATTTGTCGATAAACACACGGCAGAGCTGAGAGTGATTAGCGATCCGCTGCCGAGCGTGCTGCAGGGGATCCCCCTCGATGTTCGTGACGTCCGAGTGGCGGTGGATCGACGTGATTTCACGGTGAACCCCACCAACTGTGCGCGCAAGACGATTAGCGGTGTCCTCACCTCGACCGAGGGTAAGTCGGCGAACGTTTCGTCGAGATTCCAGGTCGGTGAGTGTGCGAGCTTGGCCTTCAAGCCCAAGCTCGGCGTGTCGGTCGGATCCAGTGGGCACACCGCGAGAAATGCCACGGTCCCGCTCACTACCACCCTGAGGATGCCCGCCGGGAATGCAAATCTCAGATCCGTGAGAGTGACGCTTCCCAAAACAATTAATGCACGGCTCACGGTAATTAATAGAGCATGTACACGCGCAATGTATGAGATTGGGAGATGTGAGGCTGCTCGGGCGGGCACCGCGACCGCGGCTACTCCATTGTTGAGCAAGCCGCTGCGCGGAAATGTGTACTTTGTGAAAAACGGTAATCCAATTCCAGACCTCTTTATTGCACTCCGTGGACAGGTCAGTTTTGATTTGATTGGCAAGGTATCTATTCCTAATAGCACATATCTCGCCACGACGTTTGATTCAATTCCTGACGTCCCGGTGAAGCGCTTTACGCTCAAGCTGTTCCCCGGCAAGAAGGGCACGGTTGGCGCCGCTGCGAATCTGTGCACGCGCGGAGCCCGCGACCAGAAGGCCAAGCTGGACTTCGTGGGTCAGAACGGTCGGGCGGTCCACGTCGACCAAAAGCTCGACATCCAGGGCTGCGGTGGATCGGGACAGCACAAGCGGGGGAGAGGCACGGCACACCGTCGCGGGCACTAGCTGCCCGCGACGGGAGTGCCCCCGGCCGCAGCGGCCGGCTGACGTCCTCTCGGATGCCCGGGAGCGGTGGCTGCCCGGGCGGAGCGCCCGCTAGGCTTCGCCGCCATGGCGATTCCCGCGCTCCTGCAGAAGCTGCTCACGACCCCGGGCCCCTCCGGCTACGAGGGCGACGCGGCCGCCGTGTGGCGCGAGGCGGCGTCTGCGTTCGCGGAGGTGAGCGCGGACGACCTCGGCTCGTCGGTCGCGCGCGTGAGAGGGACGGCTGGCGGGTCGCTGCTGGCGATCGTCGGGCACATCGACGAGATCGGCGTGCACGTCTCGCACATCGACGACGACGGCTTCCTGCGCTTCGGCAGCGTCGGCGGCTGGGACCCGATCATCCTCGTCGGGCAGCGCGTGACGCTGGGCACGCGCGATGGGGAGATCCCCGGCGTGATCGGCAAGAAGCCGATCCACCTGATGAAGGATGAGGACCGCAAGCGCGTGCCGGAACTGAAGGACCTGCACATCGACATCGGCGCCCGCGATGGCGACGACGCCCGCGCGCGCGTGCGAATTGGCGACGTGGCCGTGATCGCCGGCGAGCCGATCGATCTGCCGAACGATCGCGTCGTCTCGCGCGCGATGGACAATCGGATCGGCTGCTACGTGGCTCTGGAGGCCGCACGGCTCGTGGCCGAGGCCGGCGGTGCCCCCGGCGATGTGGCGGCCGTCGCGGCGGTGCAGGAGGAGATCACGTTTGCCGGCTCGCGCACGACGGCCTTCTCGCTCGCCCCTGACATCGCGATCGCCGTCGACGTCACGTTCGCGACGGATCAGCCGGGCGTCGAGCTCGGGGAGCTGACGAGACACCCGCTCGGCTCCGGTCCGTCCCTGACGCGAGGTTCGACGATCCACCCGCGCGTGTTCGAGCTTCTTTACGAGGCTGCCGAGGCGGAGGGGATGCCTTTCACGGTGGCGGCCGCCGGACGCGGGACGGGTACGGACGCCGACGCGATTCACCTGAGCCGCGCCGGCATCCCCACTGCGCTGGTCTCGGTGCCGCTGCGCTACATGCACTCGCCCGTCGAGCTGGCGCAGCTCGACGACATCGAGAACGCGGCGAAGCTGATCGCGGCGTTCGCGATGCGGCTCGCGGCGGACACGTCGTTCGTGCGCTGACGTCGCCGCTAGGCGACGGCGTAACGCGCTGTCCGACTCCCTACTTCGGCGTCGGGAACTGCGCCCGCATCAGCGCATCCCAGGCGCGATCCGGCATCAGCCGGCGCGTCGGGATCGTGAACTTCGCCGACGGCGTGATCGTCACGCGCGTGGGCGCGCGGCGCCGGCGGATCGCCCGCTCGATCACCTTGGCGACCTTGTCGGGGCCGGCGCCGAAGGCGCGCATCGGCCCGTCGTAGGCGCCCTGGGTGGCGGTGCCGACTGTCGCGTTGAACTTCGCGTAGGGGTCGTCGCCGGCCGTCTCGAGCGCGTAGGGGTCGGCCATGCTGGCGACCGCCGCCGTCCCGAACTCGGTCGTGATGAGGCCAGGCTCGAGCAGGATCACGTCGATCCCGAAGCCGCGGACCTCGAAGCGCAGCGCGTCGCTGATCGCCTCCAGCGCGTGCTTGGTGGCGTGATACCAGCCGCCACCCGGGAACACGAGCTTGCCGCCCATCGAGCCGAGGTTGACGATCTTGCCCCAGCGCTGGTCGCGCATCTTCGGCAGCACGAGCTGCGTGAGTCGCGCGAGCCCGAAGATGTTCGTCTCGAACTGTCTGCGCGCCGCCTCCATCGAGACCGTCTCGATCGCGCCGCTCTGCGAGTAGCCGGCGTTGTTGATCAGCACGCCGACGGCGCCGTGGGTCTCCTCGATGGTGCGCACCGCGGCGACCATCGAGGCCTCGTCGGTGACGTCGAGCGGCAGCGTGCGGCAGCCGGCGGACTCCAGGTCCGCGATCGACTCGGGCCGGCGCGCGGTCGCGTAGACCGTCCAGCCGCCGGCGGCGAGCCGCCGTGCCGTCGCCTGTCCGATGCCCGACGAGCAGCCGGTGATCAGCACCGCCTTCGAGACGTCTCCCATGCACCGGACCCTAGCGAGACCGCCACCGCCATGCGCGGGTCCTGGTCAGCTGGCCAGTCGGGCGCCGAGCGCCGGCGCTACGAGCGGACGAGTCTCTTGTACTGGATGCGATGCGGCCGGTCCGCCTCGGCGCCCAATCGCGAGTGCCGCTCTTCCTCGTAGGCCTCGAAGTTGCCCTCGAACCAGCGCACCTGCGAGTCGCCCTCGAACGCGAGCACATGCGTCGCGATGCGGTCCAGGAACCAGCGATCGTGGGAGATCACCACCGCGCAGCCGGGGAACGCCAGCAGCGCATCCTCCAGCGCACGCAGCGTGTCGACGTCCAGGTCGTTCGTCGGCTCGTCCAGCAGCAGCATGTTGCCGCCCGACCGCAGGAGCTTCGCGAGGTGCAGGCGGTTGCGCTCGCCGCCGGACAGCTTGCCGACCTTCTGCTGCTGGTCGGTGCCCTTGAAGTTGAAGCCCGACGTGTACGCGCGCGAGCTCATCTTGCGCTCGCCGACCATGATCTGGTCGTCGCCCCCGGAGATCTCCTCCCACACGGTCTTCTCCGCGTCCAACGCGTCGCGCGACTGGTCGACGTAGGCCAGCTCGACCGTCTCGCCCAGTCGCAGCGTTCCGGCGTCCGGCTGTTCCTGCCCGGTGATCATGCGGAACAGCGTCGTCTTGCCGGCGCCGTTGGCGCCGATCACGCCGACGATCCCCGACCGCGGCAGCTTGAAGGACAGGTCCTCGATCAGCAGGCGGTCGCCGTAGCCCTTGCGCAGGCCCTCCGCCTCCACCACGACCTCGCCGAGCCGCGGGCCCGGCGGGATGTGGATCTGCACCTCGTCGAGCTTGACGTTGCGCTCCTCGGCGAGCAGCTGCTCATAGGCGTTCAGGCGCGCCTTCGGCTTCGCGCGGCGGGCGGACGCGTTCATCCGCACCCACTCCAGCTCCTTCGCGATCGTGCGTCTGCGCGTCTTGTCGGAGCGCTCCTCCTGCTGGAGCCGCTCCTGCTTCTGGACCAGCCAGCCGCTGTAGTTGCCCTCGTAGGGGATCCCGCGGCCGCGGTCCAGCTCGAGGATCCAGCCGGCGACGTTGTCGAGGAAGTAGCGATCGTGGGTGATCGCGACGATCGTGCCTCTGTAGTCGCGCAGGTGCGTCTCCAGCCACGCGACCGACTCGGCGTCGAGGTGGTTCGTCGGCTCGTCGAGCAGCAGCAGGTCGGGCGCGCGCAGCAGCAGGCGGCACAGCGCCACGCGGCGGCGCTCGCCGCCCGAGAGCGTCGTCACGTCGGCGTCGCCCGGCGGCAGCCGCAGCGCGTCCATCGCCGTGTCGAGCATCGTGTCGAGGTTCCAGGCGTCGGCCGCGTCGATCTGCTCCTGCAGCCGCGAGAACTCGTCGGCCGTCTCGTCGGAGTAGTTCATCGACAGCTCGTTGAAGCGGTCGAGCAGGCCGCGCAGCTCGGCGACGCCGTCCTCGACGTTGCCGCGCACGTCCTTGGCCTCGTCCAGCTGGGGCTCCTGCTCCAGCAGCCCCACCGTCGCGTTCGGCGCCAGCTGCGCGGTGCCGCGATACTCGGTGTCGGTGCCGGCCATGATCCGCAGCAGCGTCGACTTGCCGGCGCCGTTGTAGCCGAGCACGCCGATCTTCGCGCCCGGGTAGAAGGACAGCGAGACCTCTCTCAGCACCTCCTTGTCGGGCGGGAACGACCGCGACAGGCGGTGCATCGTGAAGATGTACTGGGCGGACATCGAGTGGCGGAGGATAGCCACACTGGCCCGCTGCCCCTCGCTACCCTCAGACCGTCATGCCGACGGTCTTCGACATCGAGCAAGCCATCCTGCTGCTGGAGCTGGAGCCGCCCTTCGACCAGCGGGCGGTGCAGTTGGCGCGCCGCCGCATGGCGAAGCGCTGGCATCCCGACATCGCCCCGCCCGGGCGCCAGCACGAGCACCAGCGCCATCTGCAGGCGATCAACGAGGCCGCCGACCAGCTCGAGCAGATCGCCGAGACGTCGCGCGGCGGCAAGGTCTCCGCCAACGCGGTCAAGGTCTCCGCCGCCGCCGCGCGCAAGCGCCGCGCCGAGGAGGGCGCGCGCGCCTACGCGGAGCAGCAGCGTCAGCGCGAGCACGCCGAGGAGCAGGCGAGACACGACCCGTTCGCCTCGCAGGTCCCCGACCACTCCGTCGTCCACCGCTACGCGCGCTGCAACGCCTACCCCGAGTGGGGCGTCGGCTCGGTGACCGGCATCTACTTCTCCGGCGAGGACGACGACACGCAGCAGTGGGCCCGCGTCAAGTTCCAGCACGGGATCCGCACGGTCCCCGCCGGCACGCTGCACTTCGTCGACTTCTCGAAGCCGGACCCGGCCGCCGACCGCGTCGAGCGCTTCATGACGGCGGCCCGGCACGCGCTCGCCGAGGGCGACCCCAGACTCGCCGCCCAGCGCCTCATCTACGCGCGCGACGCCGATCCGCGCAACCCGGTCGTGCTGCGCCAGCTGACGGTCGCCTTCTGGCAGTCCGGCAACCTGCCGGCAGCGGGGCGCTCCGTGCGCGACTGGGCGCGTGCGGAGCCCGACCGCCCGACGCCGCACCGCTTCGCCGCGCGCATCTACGAGGACATGCGTGCCTACGACCTGGCGCGCGACTCCGCCCTGCGCGAGACCGCCTGCGCCCCGACCGACGCCTCCGCGTGGGAGCGGCTCGGCCGCCTGCGGCTGCGGCTCGGCGACCGGCCCGGCGCGCAGGAGGCGCTCGAGCAGGCGCGCTCGCTCGCGCCGACGGCCGAGGGCCTGCTCGACCTCGCGCTCGTGCACCAGCTGAGCGGGGACGTCGGCGCCGAGGTGACCGCCTGCGAGGCGGCGACGCTGCTGTCGCCCGAGTCCCCGGTCGCGTGGTCGCGCTACGCGCACGCGCTCGCGCGCACCGATCGCGTGAGCGACGCGATCGAGGCCTGCGAGCACGCGCTGACGCTGGTCCGCGACCCGGAGGTGCTGTCGCTGCTGGGCGCGCTGCGCGAGCGCACGCCGCGCGTCCTGCCCGCCGAGAGCGTGGCGTCATGAAGCGCGTACCGTCTAGACTCCATCGGGGCTTGGGGGCGTCCGCTCAGCGGATCTCCCGGTCGCTTGCGCGAGTAGCTCAATTGGTAGAGCACCGGCCTTCTAAGCCGATGGTTGCGGGTTCGAGCCCCGTCTCGCGTGCTTCGATGGGAACCGGGGGATGACGGACAACCTGCTGGACGGCGTCGAGGCGACGCTGCGCACGGTCGATGCGGACGCGTTCCGCGTCGTGCCCGTCCTCAGACAGCAGGAGGCGGACGACGTGCGCGCGATCACGCGCGACCCCGCGCTGGCGGGCCGCGCGCTCGAGGCGCTGCGCGCCGACCCCGCGATCGCGTCCGTCGAGCAGCAGGACCAGCGTTTCGCGATGCGCTTCGCCGACGAGCGGATCGCCGCGACCGGCGCGGGCCTCGAGGCCGGACGCCTGACCGGGATGGAGACGGCTGAGCTGCGCGCGGGCGAGCGCGCGATCGTCGACTTCTGCGACCCCAACGCGACGAAGGCGCTGCACGTCGGCCACCTGCGCAACATCGCGCTCGGGCAGGCGGTCGCCGGCGCGCTCGCTGCGGCAGGCGCGCGCGTCGAGCGCCAGAGCCACATCGGCGACGCCGGCCGCTCGATGGGCGAGGCGATGGCCGGCTACGCGCGCTGGGCGGCGCCGGGGACGCCGCAGCAGGCCGGCGTCAAGAGCGACCGCTTCGTCGGCGAGCTGTACGCGCGCTACGTGCGCGAAGAGGCGCAGGTCGGCGCGGTCGCGGCCGAGGACGCGCCGGTCGCGCGCGACCTGCACGAGATCGACGACGACGCGCAGCGGCTGCTCGACGCGGTGACCGCCGGCGATCCGGAGGCGATCGCGCTGTGGAAGCGCGTGCGCGACTGGGCGGTCGACGGGCAGAACGAGACGCTGGCCCGCCTCGGCCTGCGCTTCGAGCGGATCCTCTACGACTCCGAGCGCACGCAGACGAGCCGCGAGGTCGCGCGGCTCGGGATCGAGCGCGGCGTGTTCGTCGAGGAGGAGCGCGGCACGATCGCCTACCTGACGGGCGACGACAACTACCCGGTGATGCCGCTCACGCGCGCGGACGGCTTCCCCACCCACCACCTGCGGGTCGTCGCGATGTGGCGCGACATGATGCTGCAGGAGGAGGGCGCCGACCTGATCCACCTGTCGGGCGACGAGTGGAAGGCGCACGTGATCTACACCGAGCAGCTGCTCGCGAAGCTGGAGCCGGGCCGCCGCGTGCTGCCGAGCACGCACGTCGTGCACGGGATGGTCTCCTCCGAGGTCGACGGCGAGCTGTCGTCGAGCAAGGGGACGGCGCAGCTGGTCGACGTGCTGCTCGACGAGCTGGCGGCGCGGCCCGAGGTTCTCGCGCACGCGCGCGAGGACGTGCCGCTGCTGGCCGCCGGCGACCTCGTCGCGATGGCGGTGCTCGGCTTCTGCCTCGACAAGCCGGTCCACAAGGGGCTCGCGATGCCGCCGATCGAGGGCTTCCTCGACCCTGAGCACAACACCGGCTGGCGCATCGCGCTCGCGTGGGCGAAGGCGTGGGATCCCGCCGGCGACGGCCCCGCGGATCCCGCGCCGGAGGACTCGGACTACCGCCACATCGTCCTGCAGGCGCAGCTGCACCGCCGCAACCTCGAGGTCGCGCTCAAGGACCTCGACCTGCTCAAGTACGTGCGCTACGTCGGGCACCTGAGCGACTGGTACCTCGCCGGCGACTACGCTCCGCGCGTGAGCCGCGTGGTGCGCGCGATCCTCGTCAGCGGATTGGGCGCGCTCGGGCTCGTCCGCGCGGGCGCGGACGCGGCCCGCGCGGAAGCGCTGCGACGCGCCGACACCACCCTCGCGACGCCATGACCGACGACATGCTCCCCACCGACGAGAACGTCCTCAACGAGGTCGACACCTACGGCCCCGCCTTCATGCGCGTCGCCGCGGCGCTCGGCAGCTACGACACGACCGCCGAGGACGCCGCCGCGATGGTGAAGCTGCTGGGGCTGGAGCCCGGCACGACGATCGTCGACGCAGGCTGCGGCTTCGGGCGCTTCTGCGCGGCGCTGCAGGACCTCGGCATGCAGACGACCGGGATCGACATCTCGCCTGCCGCGCTCGCGGAGGCGGAGCGCCGCTCGCCCGGCCCGCGCTACGTCCTGCACGACCTCACGCGGCCGCTGCCGGCCGACCTCGGCCCGTTCGACGTGCTCGTCAACGTCTACTCGTCCTACGGATACGGCGCGACGGAGGCGGAGGACATCGCGATGCTGCGCGTCTTCCACGGGCTGGTGAAGCCGGGCGGTTGGATCGTGATGCAGCTGTCGGACCTGGAGCGCTCGCGCTTCCGCCTGAGAACGGACGAGGGCGTCGTCGTGCGCGAGACCAACGGCGTGATCGAGACGCTCGACGTCGACTTCTCGACCGGCAGACTGCACGTCAGATACGAGCTGGGCGACGACGTCGTGCACTCGCGCATCCGCATGTACGAGAGAGCGGACCTGATGGCGATGTTCGCCGAGGCCGGCTTCATCGACATCCAGGGCTACGGCGACTTCAGCGGCGGGCCGAAGCGGCCGGAGGACCGGCTCGTGCTGGTGGCCAGGGCATGAGCCGCCGCACCGCGGTCGTCGTCGACGCCTACTCGACGGGCGCGAGACTCGCGCCCCGCTTCAAGGCCGAGGGCCTCGACGTCGTGCACGTGCAGTCGAACCCGAACGAGTCGGCGTTCTACATCGACCGGCTGAGACGCGAGGACTTCATCGAGAACGTCGTCCACCATGGCGACCTGGAGGCGACCGCGGCGGCGGTGGCGAGACATGACCCGGCGTTCGTCGTCGTCGGCTCCGAGCCGGGCGTGCTGCTGAGCGACGCGTTGAGCGAGCGGCTCGGGCTGCCGTCGAACGGGACCGCATTGAGCCGTGCGCGCCGCGACAAGCACGAGATGGCGAACGCGCTGCGCCGCGCCGGGCTGCGCGCGGTGGAGGAGCTGAAGACCGGCGATGCCGAGGAGGCGGTCGCGTGGGCGAGCGAGCGCGGCGACTGGCCGGTCGTCGTCAAGCCGCTCGACTCCGCCGGCACCGACGGCGTGTCGCTGTGCGAGACGCCGGACGCGATCCGCGCCGCGTTCGCCGACGTGCTGGGCCGCCCCAATGCGCTGCAGGGCGCCAACGAGCAGCTGCTCGTGCAGGAGCTGCTGAAGGGGGTCCAGCTGTTCACCGACTCGATCAGCTGGGACGGGGTCCACCACGTCTCCGAGTGCTGGCGCGACACCAAGCGCCGCATCCAGGGCAACCTCGCCTACGACTTCGAGGAGCTGCTCGACGCGCGCGGCGAGCAGCAGGACCAGGTGATCCCCTACGTGCACGCGGTGCTCGACGCGCTCGGGATCAGATACGGCCCCGCCCACACCGAGGTGATGCTGACCGACCGCGGGCCGGTGCTCGTGGAGTGCGGCGCCCGCCTGCACGGCTCGATCCGCGACGACGTGATCGACCGCTGCACGCCGAGCCACGTCACGGTGACGGTCGACGCGTACCTCGACCCGGCGAGCGTGGCCCGCCGCGCTGCGCAGCCCTACGAGCTGGCCGCGGCCTCACGCTGCGTGATGCTGATCTCCCACCAGGCCGGCCGCGTCGTCTCCGACGCCGGCATGCGCACCGTCGAGGCGCTGCCGTCCTTCGCCGGCGCGATCGCGATGGCCCAGCCCGGCGACGAGATCACACCCACGATCGACCTCTTCTCCTGCCCCGGCATGATCTACCTCGTCGACCCCGACCGCGAGCTGCTGCGCCGCGACTACGAGCAGCTGCGCGAGCTGGAGGAGACGGTCGGGCTGTTCGAGCTCTCCGAGAGCCCGACCGTCACCGCGTAGCGCCTACAGGTACGCGATCGAGGTCGGCACGCCGCCGAGCTCGACGCGGATCTTGCGCAGCGTCGGCGCGAGCACGCTGTCCTCGCGCCAGCCGTAGCGGTCGAGGATCGTCTGCACGGTGGCGGCGTCGTGCGAGGAGACGACCTCGCGCTCCAGCGTCGCGCACATCTGCAGCATGCCCTCGACGACCTTCGAGGTCTCCCAGCTGATCGCGCCCTCGGCGTCCACGTCGATGAAGCCGTTCTCCGCGAGGAAGCTCAGCTCGACGCAGCCGGCGCCGGCGTCGCCCCAGTTCCACGGTCCGCGGCGCAGGTAGTGCAGCGCCTCGGCGAGGTAGACGGCGACCATGTCGTCGAGCGAGCAGCGGGCGTGCTCGAGCCACGTCGGCGTGAACGCCATGGCGCTGCCGAACGCGTCCGCTATCGCCTCCTGCAGCGAGTACCACGGCTCGTGGCCGACGTCCTTCGGGCCGAGCTTGCCGGCGCGCGGCGTCTGCACCGCGTGGGCGATGTCGTGGCCGCGCATCCAGGTGATCAGCACGTCGCGCACGTCGACGTCGCCGCCCGGCTTGTGACCCTTCAGCAGCGCGTCGCCGAGCGGCTTCGAGATCTTCTCGTAGCGCAGGCCGTAGACGTTGCGGAAGAGGATCGTCTTGTTGAAGACGTCGCCGTAGCCGGCGCCCTCGTCCTCGGGCAGGAAGTAGGCGAAGTGCTTCGGGAAGGCGTTCGACTCGCCGCCCATCGCGATCAGGTCGGTGACCTGCATCG
Source organism: uncultured Actinomycetes bacterium (assembly GCA_963812435.1). Lineage (GTDB taxonomy): Bacteria > Actinomycetota > Thermoleophilia > Solirubrobacterales > Solirubrobacteraceae > Conexibacter. Next base: position 657,118 of record CAWEUZ010000001.1, on the reverse strand, counting down.
CGAAGACGCCGCCGACGGAGACGTCCTCGGTGCCGCACAGGCGGTTGACTTCGTCGAGCGCCTGGCGCGAGGAGGCGTCGAGCGCGGCGATCAGCTCGTCGCCGCGCTGGTGTGCGGTGCAGGCGACCACCGAGTGCAGCGGCGTGCGCGTCTTGTTGCGGAACGTGCACATCGGGCCGGCGATCACCGTGAGGTTCTGCGGCGTCGACTGCGCGGCCTCGTCGTGCGCGATCTGCTGGTCGTGGCGCAGCTCCGCGAGCGCGGCGGCGCGGCGGCGCAGCATCTCGGTCTGCTCGGGGGAGACGGCGCCGGAGTCGGCGATCTCCTCCATCAGCTTCGCGGAGGCGCGTGCGAGCGTGCGCGCGTGCTCGTCGTTGACGAACGAGCCGTCGAGCGCCTGCAGCGCGCGCAACGCGTCGCCGAGCGCGGCCAGCTGGCGCAGCTGCGGCAGCAGCGCCTCGACGTTCTTCGGCAGCTGCGGGTCGAGGTCGACCGACGTGAGCGAGTGGATGTCGCGCTCGGGCCAGATCAGCGGCGCGGGCGTGACGACGGTCGTGGTGCTCGAGGCGGTGGCGGACATTTGCGTGCGATCTCCTGAAATCGATGAGCTGACGTGGCGGGCGGGGCGCCGTGGTCGCGGGCGCCGCGCGGACTTCCCTAGTTGGACGCGACGAACGTGCGTCTTCGAGACGAGACGAACGCGCGTCTTCGCTCGGGAAGCGCCGCCAGGCGGCTCTCGGTGTCAGCGGTGGTGATCACGATCATGTCTGGGTGTGACGGCGTTCCCCCGAAGTGCCGTACTTCTGCGACATGGTAGAGGAGCGAGACCCACAGCGGCAACAGGGTTTCGTCCCGTCGGCACGCTACGTTCCGCCGCGTGCGCCTGATCGTCGCCCGCTGCGAGGTCCGCTACACCGGCCGCCTCGACGCGCTCCTGCCGGAGGCGCTGCGGCTGATCATGGTCAAGTCCGACGGATCGGTGATGGTGCACGCCGACCATGGCGGCTACAAGCCCTCCAACTGGATGACGCCGCCGACGGTGATCGAGGAGGGCGACGATCACATCGTCGTGCGCAAGCACGCCGGCGACACCGAGGACCGGCTCGACATCCGCATCGCCGAGGTGCTCTCCGACGTCACGCACGACATGGGCGAGGCCGCGGCGCTGGAGAAGGACGGCGTCGAGGCGCACCTGCAGGAGCTGCTGGCGGGACAGCCGCACTGGTGCGGCGAGGGCTTCCGGCTCGTGCGGCGCGAGTGGGCGACCGACATCGGCCCGGTGGACCTGATGTGCCGCGACGAGGACGACGGCTGGATCGCCGTGGAGATCAAGCGCGTCGGCACGATCGACGCCGTCGAGCAGCTCACCCGCTACCTCGAGCGGATCCGCCTCGATCCGGCGATGGACGCCTGTCGCGGGGTGCTCGCGGCGCAGGCGATCAAGCCGCAGGCGCGGGTGCTCGCGGAGAGTCGCGGAATCGCCTGCGTAGAGGTCGATCTCGGGGTTCTGCGCGGCGAGCGCGAGCCCGATCTGACGCTGTTCGGCTGAGCGGTCGGCGTCGGCTGCGCGGTCAGCTGATCTTCCCAGGGTCCCTAGCATATGGCTACGGGCAGTTCCACCCCCTAGCGCGCACATATATCTTTTGTGTACGGTGGAGTTCAAAGGGCCGAGGGACGAGGAGAGACCTGAGTGTCCGTGAAGCATGCCGTGCTCGGACTGGTGATCGAGCGGCCGGGCTATGGCTATGAGCTGATCCAGCGTCTCGAGCAACGCATCGAAGGTTGGCGGCCGTCGGAGACGGCGGTCTATCCGGCCCTCAGATCGCTGCGCGCCGAGGGCATGATCCGCGCCCGCGACGCGACGACGGCCGAGAGCGGCGCCGTCTCCGCGCACCGCGGGGTCGTCTGGTACGAGGCGACCGCCGAGGGGCGCGAGGAGTTTCGCGCCTGGGTCCGCAAGCCCACCGACCTCGCGCCACAGCGCGATCCCTTCTGGCTGAAGGTCGCGTTCGCGAGCGCCGAGGACCTGCCGTGGCTCGTCGAGCTCGCGCGCGAGCTGGAGAGCGCGTGCCTGGAGCGCATGACCGAGCTCGGCGAGCAGGGCGTCGCCGTCGAGGACCTGCGCCGCCAGGACGTCGAGTGGCGCGAGATAGGGCAGGCATGGCTGCGGCGCACGGAGGCCGCGCAGCTCGCCGTGCGGATCGAGGCCGTCCAGCAGATCCGCGCCGCGATGAAGCGGGCGATCCAGCGCAACGAGCGGGGGCTCGTGCCGGCCCCCTCGCCGGCCTCCGAGCCGGACGCGCGATGACGCTGCTCGAGCTGAATGGCGTCGGCAAGAGCTACTGGCGAGGCCGCCACGAGGTCGTCGTGCTCGACGACGTCTCGTTCGCGATCGCGCCGGGCGAGTTCACCGCGATCTTCGGGCAGCGGGCGTCGGGCAAGACGACCCTGCTGCGGATCGCGGCCGGCATCGAGGCCCCGGACGCGGGCACCGTCAGCTTCGCCGGCAGAGACCTCGCGACGCTGCGGCGGTCGCCGCGCATAGCGGGCCTCGACCCGCGCGTCGGCTGGATGCGCCGCTCCGGTCCGCTGATCGCGTCGATGGAGATGCTCGACTACGTCGCCCTCCCGCTGATGGGCACGCACCCGCACAGGGAGGCCCATCGGCAGGCGACCCGCATGCTGAGAGACGTCGGCGCCCGCGACCTCGCGCGCGCGACCTGGGGCGCGCTGTCCGACGCCGAGCGGACGCTCGTGATGCTCGCGCAGGCGACCGTGCGCAGACCGCTCCTGCTGCTCGCCGACGATCCCACCGTCAGCCTCGGGGTCGAGGAGCGCACGAGCATCCTGGCGCTGCTGCGGGCGACCGCCGACGCCGGCGGGATGGCAGTGCTGATGACGGTGCCGGACGTGCCCGACATGCTGCACTCCCATCAGGTCATGTCGCTCGCCGACGGCGAGCTGATCAAGCCGGCGCCACGCCCACAGGCTCAGGTAATCGAGCTGCGGACCGGTCGTGGCGAGTCGACCTGATGCTCGACGTCCAGCGGTTGGTGAAGCACTACCCGGCAGTCGGGGACGAGGCCGTGCGCGCGCTCGACGGCGTGTCGCTGCAGATCGCGGCCGGCGAGCTGGTCGCGCTCTACGGACCGAGCGGCTCCGGTAAGACGACGCTGCTGAAGCTGATCGCGGCGGTGATGCGCCCCGACGCGGGCGCGATCCTGCTCGACGGGGTCGACGTGACGGCGCTGTCGGACCGCGTCGCGTCGCACTACCGGCTCCACGACGTCGGCTTCGTGCTGCAGTCGTTCCATCTGATCGCCGGGCTGTCGGCGATCGACAACGCGGCGCTGAAGCTGATGGGGACCGGCCTGCGGGCGCGCGAAGCGCACCGCCGCATCACGCCGCTGATGGAGCGGCTGGGTCTCGACGAGCGCGCCGAGCACCTCTCCCACCAGCTGTCGATGGGCGAGCAGCAGCGGGTCGCGATCGCGAGAGCGCTGTCGACGAACCCGCGGCTGCTGCTCGCCGACGAGCCGACGGGGAGCCTCGACACGCGCCGCGGCCGCGACGTCCTGCGGCTGCTGACCGAGGTCTGCCGCGAGCAGGGGACCGCCGTGCTGATGGTGACCCACGACCCGCAGGCGGCGGCGTACGCCGACCGCGTCCACACGCTGCGCGACGGGCAGCTGCTCGACGGCTGCCGGATCGACGAGCCGTTCGGCAGCGAAGCCGCGAGCGGGATGCGATGAGCGTCGCGAACCTCCTCTACCTGTACCGCCGTCGCCTGCGGGCCCGCGTCGTGCAGGAGCTGCTCGCGCTCTTCGGCGTGGCGGCCGGCGTGGCGCTGCTGTTCGCGGTGCAGGTCTCGAACACGAGCCTGACGGCGTCGATCGACCAGCTGACGGGCGGGCTGCTCGGCGACGCCCAGCTGCAGCTCGTGGCCCGCGATCCGCACGGCTTCGACGAGCGGCTCGTCGGTTCGATCGCGCGCGATCCCGACGTGCGCGCCGCCGCCCCGGTGCTGATGCTGCAGGTCAACGCGGTGGGGCGGGAGCGCGGGAGAGCGCGGTCCGTGATGCTGATCGGAGCCGACAGGCGCGTCGTCGGGCTCGGCGGCAACCTGCTCAGGGGCTTCAGCTCGGAACGGCTCGAAGGGCTCGAAGCCGCGGTCGTGCCCGCGGTGATCGCGCGGGCGCTCGACGTGCGCTTCGGGGACGGCCTCTCGCTCGACGTCGCCGGCCATCTCGCCCGCGTCCCCGTCGGCGCGATCGTCGACCGCGCCGAGATCGGGGTGCTGGCGGACATGCCGGCGGTCGTCGTCCCGCTCCACTACGCGCAGCGGCTGGCCGGCCTGCCCGGGCGCGTCTCGCGCGTGTTCGTGGTCCCCAAGCCCGGGCGGAAGGACGCCGTCGAGGCGATGCTGCGCGAGCACGCCGCCGGCCGCCTCGACGTGCGCTCGCCCGACTTCGACGCGACCGTGTTCGCCGAGGCCGCGAAGCCGAACGATCAGTCGACGTCGCTGTTCGCCGCCATCAGCGCGCTGATCGGCTTCCTGTTCGCCTTCAACGCGATGTTGCTGATGACGCGCGAGCGCCGCCGCGTGATCGCCGAGCTGCGGATGTCCGGCTTCTCGGTCGGCGTCGTCGTGCAGGTGCTGGTGCTCGACGCGCTCGTGCTGGGCCTGTGCGCCTCGGCGGTCGGCGTGGTGCTGGGGGACCAGCTGTCGCGCCACCTCTTCGAGCCCGCGCCGGGATACCTGACGCTCGCGTTCCCGGTCGGAACGACGCGCGTGGTGCAGCCCGAGGTCGTGGTGCTCGCGTTCGCGAGCGGCGTGCTCGCGGTGCTGCTGGCGACGCTCAGCCCCTTGAGCTCGCTGCTGTCCGGGCGTCCCATCGACGCGGTCGACGACGACCGCCTCGACGAGCACGAGCCGCAGCGGAAGCTGCGGGCCGGGGTGCTCGCGGTGGTCGGCATGGTGTGCCTGCTGATCGTGATGGCGATCCTCGTCGGCGCTCCGCAGATCGCGATGCTGGGCGTGGTCGTCCTGACGGCGTCGATGCTGCTGAGCCTGCCGGTGATCCTGCGCGGCGCGCTGGCGGTGGCGAACCGGCTGCGGACGCACGTCACGAGCGTGGTGCCGGTGATCGCGATCGGCGAGCTGAAGTCGAGCGGCGGTCGCTCCGTCGGGCTTGCGGCGCTGGCCGCGATCGCCGTCTTCGGCAGCACGGCGATCGGCGCGGCTCAGCACGATCTGCAGCACGGGCTCGACCGCATGGCCGTCGAGCTGAGCGCCGACGGCGACGCGTGGATCACGCCGGCCGGCGCAGCCAACGCGCTCGCGACCACGCCGTTCCGGCCGACCTCGATCGCGCGGGTGGCGCAGCTGCCGCAGGTCGCGCGCGTGCGCCTCTACCGCGGCGGCTTCCTCGACGTCGGCGACCGCCGCACCTGGGTGATCGCCCCGCCTGCGGGCGTGCCCGACCGCCTGAGGGGCGTGGGCGGCGAGTTCCGCCACGCGGTCGAGGCGGTCAGCAGACCGGGCACCGCGGTCGTCTCGGAGGCGATCGCGCACGATCTGGGGCTCGCGGTCGGAGACGACTTCACGCTCGAGTCGCCGCGCCCGATGCGCTTTCGGCTGGCCGCAATCACCTCGAACCTCGGCTGGACGCCGGGGTCGATCGTCGTGAACGCCGACGACTATCGCGCTGCGTGGGGCAGCGACGACGTCAGCGCCCTGCTGGTGGACTTTGCGCCGGAGGTCACGGCCTCCGCGGGGGCGCAGGCCCTGCGCAGAGCGCTCGGCCCGGACTCGGGCCTCTCCGTCGAGACGGCGCATGAGCGCGAGCTGCGCCATCAGCAGACGGCGCGCGAGGGGCTCTCGCGCCTGACGCAGATCGCACTGCTCGTCCTGGTGGCCGCCGCGCTCGCGATGGCCGCCGCGATGGGCGGGCTGATCTGGCAGCGCCGGCGGCGCCTCGCCGACTTGAAGCTCGCAGGGATCGATCACCGTCGGCTGTGGCGCGCGATGCTGCTGGAGAGCGCGCTGCTGCTGGCGGTCGGGTGCACGGCGGGGGCCGCTTACGGACTGCTTGGGCAGCAGCTCCTGGATCGCTGGCTGCGCGCCGCGACGGGCTTCCCGGTCGATCAGTCGATCGGCCTGCTCGTCGCGACCGGCTGCTTGACGCTCGTCACGGTCGTCGCCTTGACGATCGCGATGGTCCCTGGGTATCTCGCCGCGCGAGTTCCCACCAGCGTCGCGTTCCAGGACTGAGCACGCCCTGCGCTGAGCGATAGCGGAAGGCTGGCCGGTGCCGGTGGCGTCGATCTCGCTTCTGCGAGGCGTGTGCGCGCTGATCCTCGTCTACGTGCGCGAGCTCACGTGGATCGCGCCGCAGGTGGCGCGCGAGGTGCGGCGCTGGCGCGAGCAGGCGGCGGCGATCGTCGACCCCGCGTTACGCGCGGACGCGCTCGTCTCGCTCGAGCGCGAGCGGCTCAACATCGAAGGCGCCGCGCTGTTCGCGGTGCTGCCGCGGCGGCGCGACCTGACGCTGGTGCGCGTGCTGGTGGCTTACCAGATCGTGCTCGACTACCTCGACACGCTGTGCGAGCGCGTCGGCGGGCATCCGCAGGACGCGGGCCTCGCGCTGCACCGGGCGCTCGTCGAAGCGCTCGACCCGGCGCTGCCGGTCACGGACCACTACCGGATGCTGTCGTGGCCGGCCGACGACGGCGGCTACCTGGCCGCCCTCGTGGAGGCGTGCCGCGGCGGCTGCGCGCAGCTGCCGGGCTTCGCCTGCGTCAGACCGCTGGCCGTCCGCGCGGCCGAGCGGTTCGTCGTCCAGGTGCCCAATCACGATCCGTCGCCGGCGCGCCGCGACGCCGCGCTCTTAGCCTGGGCAGCGCACGAGTTCCCGCGGGGATCGCCGGTGCCGTGGTTCGAAGAGGCCGCGGCGGCAAGCTCCACGCTCGGCATCCATGCGCTGCTCGCACTCGCCGCGGAGCCGGTGGCGGATCCGCGCGACGCGGACTCCGTGGACGCGGCCTACGCGCCGTGGATCTGCGCGGCGAGCACGCTGCTGGACAGCTTCGTCGACCAGGCGGAGGACCTGCGCGAGGGGACCCACAACTACCTCGTGCACTACGCCGACGCGGAAGCCGCCGAGGAGCGGCTGGGCGAGGTGATCGTGCGCTCGGTGGCGGCGGCGCGCCAGCTCAGGCGCGGCGAGCGCCATGCGGTGATTGCCTGCGGGATGATCGCGATGTACCTCTCCAAGAGCAGCGTCGCCGAGCTGCCGCGGCCGGAGACCGCCGAGGGGCTGCTGCGCGCCGCCGGCGCGCTCGCGGCCGTCCAGCGGCCGCTGCTGCGCTCGCTGCGGCGCCTGCATGGGGTGCCGAGCGGATAGCCGGCCGGCGCGACCCCTAGCGCTAACTATTTACGGAAAGGGGGTTGACCGCGATCTGTACGCGCCCGTAGCGTCCGGGTGGATCAGTGATGACTGCGCGCAAGGCCCCGGATCGCACGGTTCTTCCCCCTAGTTCCGTGTGCGACGGAGTCGGCGGTAGACGCGCACGACGCCTCCGGGCCCCGGCTCAACCCCCCCATCCCGGCCGGGGCCCGAGGCGTCCCCTTCGATGAGGGAGGCGGCCGCCGACGTCGGTGCCGGTGCCGGCGCCGCCGGATGGACGCTCGTGCAGCTCTCCGAGCTCGTGCGCCGCGCCGAGCAGCTGCTGCTCGACGGCATCACGCTCGTTGGTCCCCACATCCACGCTGCCATGCCCGCCGATGCGACCATCCAGCTCGCGCCCGCCGAGCTGCAGCGCATCACGGCTTCGCTGGCGGAAGGCGCCGAGATCGCGGAGCAGCTCGAGCTGCTCGCCGCGCACCTGCCGGCCGACGCGGTCGACGCCGGCTACGACGCGGTGCGCGACGCAGCCGCGGCAGACGTCGCGAGCGGGATCGTCGACCCGCACCGCGTCTTGCTCGCCGCACGCGTGCTCGACGCGCCGCACGGCTGGCCGGCGCTGGCGGCTTCGCTCGCGGCCGGCGACGTCGTCTCGACGTGGGGGAGGCTGACCGTGGGGATGCTGCTCGGCCGCTTCCGCGGCGTCGACCCCGAGACCGTCGAGCGGGTCGTCGCGGCGGCCGGGCTGAAGGCGGGCGCACGCTTCTCGGACTGCCCGGCGGAGGCGCTCGACGCCCTCGCGGACGCGCTGCGCCGACACGCGAGCGAGCAGCCGGCGTCATGACCGAGCGGCGCCGGAATGCCTGGCCGAAGACGGGGGCCGGCGGTCGCGCACGCGTCGACCTCGCGTGGTCGCAGGCGCTTGCGCACCCGGTGCGCGTGGAGATCCTGCGGGCGCTGCTCGACCACGAGCCGGGGACGCCGAGCGGCTTCGCGACCGCGCTCGAGATCCCGCTCGGCGTCGCGAGCCACCATGTGCGGCGGCTGCGCGACCTGCGCCTGATCCGCATCGCGCGCCGCACGCACCGGCGCGGCGCGGTCCAGCATCACTACCGTCTGGTCGACCGCGAGGCGACGGCCCAGGCGCTGTGGCGCTGGGGTCTCGCACCCGAGGACGCGGATGCCGCCGAGGCGCCCGGCGTCGCGGGCGAAGCGGGCGCGACGGCGAACGAGGACAGCTGCGCGACGATGCGGCGCGTCGTCGCCGAGCTGCGCCGGCGGCGCGAGCAGCTCGGCGTCTCGCAGACGTCATTGGCGCAACGCGCCGGCGTCAGCCCCGACCACCTCGGCCGCATCGAGCGCGGCGAGGCCGATCCGCGCATGAGCGTCCTGCTCGCGCTCGCGGCGTCGCTGGAGACGACGCTGCGGGACATCTTCGCCGAGGCCGAGGCGGGCGCCGCGGCTTAGCTCGCTTCGCCCCATGCGGTCGCGACGAGGCGTCGCGGCCCGCCGGCGTCGCGGTGCTCGCACAGATAGATGCCCTGCCAGGTGCCGAGCGCGAGCCGGCCCTCGGAGATCGGCAGCGTCAGCGAGGGGCCCAGCAGCGAGGACTTCACGTGCGCCGGCATGTCGTCGTCGCCCTCGAGCGTGTGCGTCCAGTAGGCCGCGCGCTCGGGCACCGCGCGGTCGAACCAGCTGGCGAAGTCGCGCCGCACGTCGGGGCTCGCGTTCTCGTTGAGCGTCAGCGCGGCGGACGTGTGGAGGATCAGCACGTGCAGCAGGCCGACGCGCAGCTGCGCCAGCTCCGGCAGCGCCGCGGCCACCTCCCGCGTCACGAGGTGGAAGCCGCGCGGGCGCGGGTCGAGCCGGATCTCGCGCTGGAGCCACATGCGGGCGGGACGCTACTCCGGCAGCCGCGCCGCGCGCATGTCGACGCGCTCGCCTCTGAAGGGCACGCCCTCCGCCTCCAGCAGCGCGCGCTGGCGCGCGCCCTTCGCGAGCGATCCGTCCGCGCGCACGATCCGGTGCCACGGCACCGTCGGGTCGTCGCCGATCTCCGACAGCACCGCCCCCGCGACCCGCGGCGCGCCCGGCGAGACGTCGCCGTAGCTGCGCACGAAGCCCTCCGGCGTCGCGCGGACGCGGTCGAGGATGCGCTCGTTCAGCGACATGCCCACACGTTACGCGCGCTGGCTGGCGGATGTCGGCGCCCGCCAGGCGGGATGCCGGCGCCGCCAGCCAGCGCGCGTCAGCGCTCGCCGGGCAACTTCACCGGATACATGCCGACCGAGCGGGAGAGGTCCAGGGCGGTCGTGACGATGCGGCGCTGCTCCTGCGCGTGCGCGGCCGGGTAGCCCTCGGCCGTGGAGGCGCGCTCGGGCCGGCCGATGTAGCCGAACTTCAGCTCGCGCGGCAGGATCTGCATGAGGCGCGGGGACATGTGCGCGCGGGCGCCCATGTTGCGCGGCTCCTCCTGCAGCCAGACGACTTCTCTGAGGTTCGGGTAGCTGCCGACGAGCTCGAGGATCTGGGCCTGCGGGAACGGATAGAGCAGCTCGACGCGGCCGACGGCGACGCCGGGGTTGTCCTTGCGCATGTCGTCCCCGACGAGGTCGTAGTAGACCTTGCCGCTGCAGAGGATCAGGCGCGAGACCTGCGCGTTGTCGACGCGCGGCTCCGCCAGCACGGGGTAGAACTGCGTGTCCGAGAGGTGCTCGATGCGGTTCGTCGCCTGCGGCAGGCGCAGCAGCGACTTCGGCGTCATCACGACCAGCGGGCGCTGCTTGGCGATCTTCGCCTGGCGGCGCAGCAGGTGGAAGTACTGCGCCGGCGTCGTCGGATAGGCGACGCGGATGTTGCCCTCGGCGGCGAGCTGCAGCCAGCGCTCCAGGCGCGCGGAGGAGTGCTCCGGGCCGGAGCCCTCGTAGGCGTGCGGGAGCAGCAGCGTCAGGCGCGTCGACTGGCCCCACTTGGCGAGGCCGGAGACGATGAACTGGTCGATGATCACCTGCGCGCTGTTGACGAAGTCGCCGAACTGCGCCTCCCACAGCACGAGCGTCTCCGGGCCCTCCTGCGAGTAGCCGTACTCGAAGCCGAGCGCCGCCATCTCCGACAGCGGGCTGTTGTGCAGCTCCATCGGCGCGGTCGCGTTCGGCAGGTGCTGGATCGGGCAGTACTCCTGGCCCGTCTTGGGGTCGTGCAGGACGAGGTGGCGCTGGCTGAAGGTGCCGCGCTCGGCGTCCTGGCCGGTGAGGCGCACGGGCGTGCCCTCGGTCAGCAGCGAGGCGAACGCGAGCTGCTCGGCGTGGGCCCACGTGATGCCGCCCTCGGTCCCCATCGCCTCGCGCCGCTGCTCGAGCGGGCGCTTGAGCTTCGGGTGGACGTTGAAGCCGTCGGGGACGCGCAGCAGCGCCTCGTTGAGCTCGTGCAGGCGCCCGGCCTCGACGGCGGTCGCGACATCGGGCGAGGGCGTGCGGTCGAGCTGGTACTCGCCTGTGCCCTGCTCGACCGCGGTCGCCGCGGACAGGCGCGCCTTCAGCTGCTGGTGCTGCTCGCTCAGCTCCTGCCAGACCGCGTCCGTCATCGCGTCGGCCTCGTTCTGCGTCACGACGCCGGCGTCGATCAGCTGGCGCGCGTAGAGCGCGGGCGCGGTCGGGTGCTCTCTGATCTTCGTGTACATCTCCGGCTGCGTGTACGCGGGCTCGTCGGCCTCGTTGTGGCCGAAGCGCCGGTAGCCGATCAGGTCGATCAGCACGTCGTGGCCGAACTCCTGGCGGTAGGCGTGCCCGAGCCGCACGGCCGAGATGCAGGCCGCCACGTCGTCGGCGTTGACGTGGATGATCGGCACGTCGAAGCCCTTCGCGAGGTCCGACGCCCAGCGCGTCGAGCGCGCGTCGTCGGGGTCCGTCGTGAAGCCGACCTGGTTGTTCTGGATCAGGTGGATCGTCCCGCCGACGTTGTAGCCGTCGAGCGCCTGCAGGTTGAACGTCTCGGCGACGACGCCCTGGCCGGGGAACGCGGCGTCGCCGTGCAGCACGATCGGGAAGGCGGCGTTCGTGTCCTGCGTCGCGTGCGGGCCCTGGCGCGCGGTCTGCACGGCGCGCGTCGCGCCGGTCGCGACCGGGCCGACGTACTCGAGGTGGCTCGGGTTCGACTCCAGGCGCACGATCAGCGAGCTGCCGTCGGCCAGCTCGTGCGTGCCGCGCGCGCCGTGGTGGTACTTGACGTCGCCGGTGCCGCCCTGCGGGATCGAGGTGATCACGTCGAGCGTCGAGACGCCCTCGAACTCGGCGAAGATCGAGCCGTAGGAGCGGCCGAGGTTGTGCGCGAGCACGTTGAGGCGGCCGCGGTGCGCCATTCCGAGCACGACCTCGCGCCCGCCGTTGGCGCCGGCGAGGCGGATCAGCTCGTCGACGATCGGGACCGTCATGTCGAGGCCCTCGATCGAGAACTGCTTCTGCCCGAGGTAGGCCTTGTGCATGAAGCGCTCGAGCGCGTCGACCTCGATCAGGCGCTTGAGCAGCTGCTTCTGCTCCTCGCTCGTGAGCGGGTGGCGGAAGGCGCCGGTCTCGATCTTCTCGCGCAGCCAGACGCGCTGGCGGTGGCTGGAGATGTGCTCGATCTCGTAGGCGATCGTGCCGCAGTAGGTGTCGCGCAGGTGCGGGAGGGCGTCGGCGAAGGTCGCGCCGGGGACGCCGATGCGCAGGATCCGCGCGGGGATCTGCCCCATCAGCTCGGGCGTGAGTCTGAGCGGCTCGGTGTCGAGCGCGGGGTCGCCGACCGGCTCGGAGCCGAGCGGGTCCAGGCGCGCGGCGAGGTGGCCGTGCGTGCGGTAGGCCTTGATCAGCGAGACGGCCGCCTGGACCGCCTGCAGCAGCTCCTCGCTGGGCGCCGCCGTGGCCGGCGCGGGCGGGGCGGCGGCTGCCGCGGCCGCAGCGGGAGCGGGCGGCGGCGGGAGGTCGGGGAGCTGCACGCCGAGCGCCTGGAAGACGCCCTCGTAGAACGCGTTCTCGCCCTGGAGGAATCGCTCGATCAGCTGCAGGAAGCGACCCGACTCGGCGCCCTGGATGATGCGATGGTCGTACGTCGACGTCATCGACATCACCTTCTCGGCGCCGATCTGCGCGCCGATCGTGCCGAGGCCGACGGGGTAGGCGATCGAGCCGGTCGCGACGATCGTGCCCTGGCCGACCATCAGCCGCGGCACGGAGGCGACGGTGCCGATCCCGCCCGGGTTCGTGAGCGTGACGTTGCCGCCGGTGAGGTCGTCGGCGGTGAGGCTGTTCGTGCGCGCCTTCTCGACGAGCGCGTCGTAGGCGGCGAGGAAGCCCTTGAAGTCGAGCGCGTCGGCGCCTCTGATGACCGGGACCATCAGCGTGCGGCTGCCGTCCTTCTTCTCGACGTCGACCGCGAGGCCGAGGTTCACGGCGCCGTCCTCGACGCGGTGCGGCTTGCCGTCGATCTCCGCGAAGTGGTGCGCCATCACCGGCATCTCGGCACCCGCCTTGGCGATCGCGTAGGCGATCAGGTGCGTGAAGGAGACCTTCAGCCCGGCGCCCTTCAGCTGCTTGCGGCGCGCCTCGAGGACCGTGACGGTGAGCGTGCGGAACGAGGTCGCCGTCGGGATCGAGCGGCTGTCGTCCATGTATCTCGCGAGCATGCCGGCGCCGCCCTTGAGCAGCGTGGCGCCGGCGGGCTTGGCGGAGGCGGCCGGCTTGGCGGTGCCGTTGGCGGCCGCGAGCACGTCGTCCTTGACGATCCTGCCGCCGGGGCCGCTGCCGGCGACGCCTTCGAGCGGGACGCCGTGGGCGGCCGCGGCGCGGCGCGCGACGGGGGAGGCGTTCGCGTCCCCGTTGCTCGCGGGGGTCGGTGCGGGAGCGGCCGGCGCGGAGCCGGAGGCGGCGGGCTGGGCCGGCGCGCTCGCGCCGGCGGCGCTCGCGCCCGCCCCGGCGCTCATGCGCGCGAGCACCTGGCCCACGGTGACGGTCTCGCCCGGCTCGACGAGCAGCTCGGTGACCGTGCCGCTCGCAGGCGCGGGGACCTCGGCGTCGACCTTGTCGGTCGAGATCTCGACGAGCGTCTCGTCGGCGGCGATCGCATCGCCGGCGGCCTTGTGCCACTCCAGCACGACGCCCTCGTTGACCGACTCGCCCATCTGCGGCATCACGATCTCGAGCGTCTGCGCCTCGCCGCCGTCGGCGGGCGCGTCGCTGGCGGCGGGGGCCTGCCCGTTTCCGTTGCCGGCGGGCGCGCCGTCGGCGGGAGCGATCTCGGCGAGGACGCTGCCGACGGCGACCGTGTCGCCCTCGGCCGCGAGGATTCTCACCACGGTTCCGGACACGCCGGCGGGGACCTCGGCGTCGACCTTGTCGGTCGAGATCTCGACCAGCGTCTCGTCGGCCTGGACGCTGTCCCCCTCGTTCTTGTGCCACTCCAGGATCGTGCCCTCGGCGACGGAATCACCCATCTGGGGCATCACGACCTGGGTCGTCGTGTCCACTGACATCCTGTTCCCTGACAATAGCGATTTGCGTTCGCGACCGGCTTGCGCTAAGCGGTCGCACCGACGCGCCCGCGCCGCCGACCGCGGCGATGGCTCTCGACCAGAAAGCCGATCGTCCCGGCGAACGGGCCGACGCCCCCGACGACCGCGACGGTGACGGCGAGCCAGAAGGGGATCGTCCCACGTCGCACCGCGACGATCGCCAGCAGCGAGAGCCCGATCCACAGCAGCCCGTGCGCCCAGCCGAGCACCATCGTCGCCGCCGGCACGTTCGGCCCGAGCCAGAAGAACAGCAGCCCGGCGAAGATCGCGGAGGCCGTGAACGACAGGGCCTCGAGCAGGCGGAACGAGGGGAAGGGGCGCATCAGGCGAGCATGGACGCCATGCGGCGGACGATCTCGTCGGCCTCGTCGGGCCACTGCTCGACGTCCGCCGGCCACCACGCGTGGGCGTCGTGCTCGTCGTCGCGCACCGCCTCGGCGCCGGGCGGGAGCCACGCCAGCCCGACGAGGAACACGAGCCCGTTGGGGGTGCCGGCGAGCGCCTCGACCGACAGCCGCTCCGGCACCAGCTGCCACTCCTCCTCCAGCTCGCGAACCATCGCGTGCACCGGCTGCTCGCCGACCTCCACCGCGCCGGCGGCGCCGAGCGTCCAGCGCCCGGTCCAGGCGGCGAGCCACGGCGCGCGCCGGCCCGCGAGCCAGCGTCCCTCGGCGTCGCGCACGACGCACAGCACGGACACGCTGCGCGTCGCCTCGTTGCCGACCAGCCGCAGCGCCCAGCGCGCCGGCTGCAGCTCCATCCGCAGGCCCTCGGCGTGGTGCTCGAAGCCGGCCAGCCGCGCCGCGAGCCCGTCGTGGCTCGGGGAGCCGCGCTCGCGCAGCGCGTCGAGCGCCGCGTCGGCGGCCGCCGTGTCGTCCGCGCTCGGCTCGAACGCCTCCTCGCGCCAGGCGGCCACGACCTGCTCGGGCGACCAGGGGCCGCGGGCGAGCAGGAGGCCGTTGGCGGAGGACATGGATCGACAGGCTACAAGCCGGCGCGCCCGTGCTGCCGCCGCCGTAGCGTGTGCGCGCATGACCGCGCGCGTGCGCAACCACTGGGGCTGGGGCTGGGCCGACGAGGCGCTCGCGCACGAGCAGGTGCGCGAGGCGGCCGGCGGATTCGCGCAGCACCTGGGCTTCGGCGCCACGGACCCGGAGCGGCCGGTCGCGCTGGCGGCGATCGAGCTGCCCGCGTCGCGGCTGCCGCCTCCGCCGGCGGGCGTGTTGTCCGAGATCTGCACGAGCGACCGCGACGAGCGCGTGCGGCACGCCTACGGCCGCGCCTACCGCGACGTCGTGCGCGGCTTCCGCGGGCAGATCGACCACGCGCCCGACGTCGTCGCGCGCCCGCGCGACGAGGCGGAGGTCGAGCGCGTGCTGGAGTGGGCGGCCGACGTCGGCGCCGCGGCGATCCCGTTCGGCGGCGGCACGAGCGTCGTCGGCGGCGTCGAGGCGCGCGTGGGGGATGCCTACGCGGGCGTCGTGACGCTGTCGCTCGGCGCGCTCGACCGCGTGCTCGAGGTCGACGCCGTCTCCGGCGCCGCGCGCATCCAGGGCGGCGCGCTCGGCCCGCACCTGGAGGAGCAGCTCGCGCCGCACGGGCTGACGCTGCGCCACTTCCCGCAGTCGTTCCAGCTCTCGACGCTCGGCGGCTGGATCGCGACGCGCGCCGGCGGCCACTTCGCGACCGGGGAGACGCACGTCGACGACCTCGTGGAGTCGGTCCGCGCGATCGCGCCGGCGGGCGTCTGGGAGTCGCGGCGCCTGCCCGGATCCGGCGCCGGCCCGAGCCCCGACCGGCTGCTGCTCGGCTCGGAGGGCACGCTCGGCGTCATCACGGAGGCGTGGGTGCGGGTGCGGCCGAAGCCGCGCGAGCGGGCCAGCCGCGCCGTGCGCTTCGCCGACTTCGCGTCCGGCGCCGCGGCCGTGCGCGCGGTCGTGCAGGCCGGGCTCGCGCCGTCGAACTGCCGGCTGGTGGACGCGCGCGAGGCGGCGCTGACGTTCGCCGGCGACGGCTCGGCGGCGCTGCTCGTGCTGGGCTTCGAGTCGCCGTCGCAGCCGGTGGAGGAGCGCATGGCGGCCGCGCTCGCGCTGTGCGCGCAGCACGGCGGCACGTGGGAGGAGCGGGCCGAGGGGGCACGCGGCGGCGCGACCGGCGCGTGGCGCGAGGCGTTCCTGCGCGCGCCCTACCTGCGCGACGTGTTCGTGGCGATGGGCGTGCTGAGCGAGACGTTCGAGACGGCGATCACGTGGGACCGCTTCGACGCCTTCGTCGCGGCGGTGAAGGACGCGACGCGCGCGGCCGTCCGCGAGGTCTGCGGCGCCGACGGGATCGTCACCTGCCGCGTGACGCACGCGTACCCGGACGGCGCCGCGCCCTACTTCACCGTGGTGGCCCCCGCGCGGCGCGGCGAGGAGGTCGCGCAGTGGGACGCGATCAAGCGCGCGGCCGCCGACGCGATCCTCGCCGGCGGCGGCACGATCACGCACCACCACGCCGTCGGCCGCGACCACCGTCCGTGGTACGACGCGCAGCGTCCGGAGCCGTTCGCGGCCGCGCTGCGCGGCGCGAAGGCGGCCGTCGACCCGCGCGGGCTGCTGAACCCCGGCGTGCTGGTCGACCCGCTCGCGGGCTAGCCTGCCGAGCGTGAGCGCTTCGATCGCGATCCTCGGCCCCGGCGGCGTCGGCGGCCTGCTCGCCGCGGCGCTGACGCGTGCGGGCGCGAACGTGACGGTGGTCGCGCGCGAGTCGACGGCGGAGACGATCGCGCGCGACGGGATCCAGGTCGCGAGCGAGGCGCTCGGCGACTTCACGGCGCGGCCCGCCGCGGTCGCGCGCCTGGCCGCGGCGGTCGACGTGCTGCTCGCCGCGCCGAAGGCGGCGGCGCTGGAGGCGGCGCTCGCGCGCGTCGACGCCGCGCCCGCGCTCGTCGTGCCGCTGCTCAACGGCTTCGACCACATGGCCCTGCTGCGCGAGCGCTTCGACCCGGCGACGGTCGCGGCCGGCACGATCCGCGTGCAGGCGGACCGTCCGGCTCCCGGCCGCGTGGTGCAGAGAGGCAGATTCCTGTCGGTCGAGCTGGCGAGCGCCACGGCGGCGCTGCGCCCGCCGCTCGACGCGCTCGCGACGCTGTTGGAGGGCGCCGGCGTCACGACGCGCGTGCGCGAGGACGAGGCGCAGATCATGTGGGGCAAGCTCGTGCGCCTCAACGCGCTCGCGTGCACCACCGCGGCGCACGACGCGAGCTTCGGGGAGATCCGCTCCGACCCGGCGCGCTGGGCCGAGCTGGAGGGCTGCGTGCGCGAGGGCGCGGCCGTCGCGCGTGCGGAGGGGGCGGAGATCGAGCCGGAGAGAGTCTTCCGCGAGTTCGAGGTGATCCACGACGGCTTCGGCACGTCGATGCAGCGCGACGTCGCGGCCGGCCGCGAGCCGGAGCTGGACGCGATCGCCGGCGCCGTCCTGCGCGCCGGCGCGCGTCACGGGATCCCCTGCCCGACGGTCGCCGCGCTGGCCGAGCTGATCGCCGAGCGCGCCGGCGTGCCGCCCCCGGCGGCGTCGCCCGCCGTCGGCTGAGCCTCCCGGCGCCTGCTCAGGCGTCGCGCTCGACTGCGGCGCGCGCCCGCGTCAGCCAGGCAACCTCCGCCTGCAGCCGCGCCATGACCGCCTCGTCGACGAGCGTGCGGCCCGTTGCGCCAACTCCGTCTGTGCGCGGACGGCCGCCTCCATGACGGCAACGCGCCAGCAGCTCGGTGCACGCGCGCTCGCAGGAGACCAGCTGCGCGGCGGTGAAGGCGGCGTGCTGCGGCCCTGCGAACGCGAGCCGCAGGTGCAGCTCGGCGCGCACCGGCTCCGCTGCGGCGGTGGTCGTCCGCAGCCACCGCTCGAGCGCCGCCTCGCCCGCTGCCGTCGGCGCGTAGACGACGCGCGGGCTGCGCGGCGTGCCGCCGCGACGGGCCGTGCTGACCGCCAGCCCGCCGCGCTCGAGCTGGTCGAGCGCGGGGTAGACGGCGCTCGGATTCAGCTGCCAGCCGGGCCCGACGCGCTCCTCGAAGCGCTGTGCCAGCTCGTAGCCGTAGCCACGTCGTTCGGCGATCAGTGCGAGGACGGCATGCTTGAGGGACATCGCGCCACGCGAACGTAGCGGCAGGCGCGATCCCGGCGTCGCAGACCACACCAGATATGTGTCATTTGGCGCACTCTATTCAGTTCGGAACTTTTGGTCATAGTCTTGACCAGGCGCGCCATTGCGCCAAGCATTGCGCGCGATGACAGCCTCGCGGTCGCAGTTCCCCTCCGATCCCCCCACTCGGTGCTCGTCTTTCCCCCGACGGACACCGGGACAATCCGTGCGCACCCCCATCCCGGCGCGCGGTGTTGCTGGCCTGGCCGCGCCTCCCGCGTCGGCCGACCGTCGCTAGCTACGGGTGGGAACCAGGCATGCGAGCTGAACAGCGACCCTGGCGGGTCTCGTATCCGCCAGGGTCGTTCATCGCAGTGCGCGGTGCGGGGAGCTGAGGCGTGGCCGCCCAGCTGGAAGCCGATCCCGTCGACACCCGCGTCGTCAAGGCCCTCGGGCACCCGACCCGCGTGCGGATCCTCAACGTGCTGCGCGACCGCGAGCTCGCCAGCCCGGTCGAGCTGTCGGCGGAGCTCGGCGTCGCGCTGGGCACCGTCGGCTACCACGTGCGGCGGCTCGAGTCGCTCGGCTTCATCGAGCTGGCGAGACGCACGCAGCGGCGCGGCGCGGTCGAGCACCACTACCGCGCCCGGCACGTGCTCGACGTCGAGCCCGAGAGCCCTGAGCACGACGACGAGGCCGAGCGCGCCGCGCAGGAGCCGGCAAGCCGCGGCGCCGAGGCGAGCTCCGCGGCACGGGCGGCCCAGGCGGCGCTCGTCTCCGGCGGGTTCGACATGCTGGCGGCGCATGCCGAGCGGCGCGTGCTCGCACTCGACAGACGCGGACGGCGCGAGCTGCAGCGCGCGCTGAGAGGCTGGCAGACGTCGCTCGAGCGGATCGCCGACGCGAGCGCGGCGCGCCTCGCGCGCGAGCAGCAGGAGCCGGACCATCGCTGCGTCGCGGTGCTGATGACCTTCGACGTGCCCGCCGGACTCGGCGAGGACTGAGCGCGACCCGGCGGGCGGTGCGGCCGGCACGGCGTCACGCGCCGCGCCTGCCCGCCGCCGACGTCAGAAGGAGCGGCGCTCCAGGTCTCCCGACCGCTCGCCGCCGACCGAGGTCGTGGCCACCGCCTCGACGACCTCGTCCTCGGCGGTCTCCTTCTCCTCGTCGTGCTGGCCGTCGCACAGCACGCGGAAGTTGCCGGTCACGCCGCTGTCGGCCTGGATCACGATGCCGGGGAGGATCTCCTCGCCCTCGTCGAGGCCGAGCCGCTCCATGTCGAAGGGCGCGAGCCCGATGCCCCACGCGGTGTGCGTGGGGTTCTCGCGGTCGTGCGCGGCGATCGCCTGCGCGAAGCGCTCGAGGTTCTTCGCGATCTTCGACGTGTCGGCCATGCTGCGCTGCAGCGTATCGCGCTACGGGCGCTCGATCAGCAGCGCGACGACGGCGCGATTGCCGGCGCGGTCGACGGCGACGACCGTCACGCGGTAGCGCCCCGGGCGGCGGTAGCGATGCGCGATCGTGCGCGAGCGGAAGGCGCTCGAGCTGCCGTCGCCCCAGTCGACGGTCGAGCGCCGCGGCTGTGGCCCCGAGGCGCGTGCGCCGCCGGGATCGACGAGCGTGGCGAGCACGCGGTCGCCGCGCCGCCCCACCCGCGCGAACGGCGGCAGGCCGTCGAGCCGCAGGCGTCCGTCGCGGCCCACGGTGCGCTGGCCGGCGCCGTCGATCGCCACGACGCGAACCGCGTGCGGTCCTTGGACGAGCGCTCCGCGGGGCAGCGTGTAGCGCGTCGCGCGCGTGCGCACGACCGCTCGCCCGTCGACCGACACGATGTACGTGACGGGCCCGAGCGCATCGGCCGCCGCCGTCCACGACAGGCGCGGGCGCGGCGCGCGCGACCAGTCGACGGGCAGCGTGAGCGAGAACGGCGCCGGCGGCGCGTCGACGAGCCCCGCCGCGATCTGCCGGTCGCCGTCGGCGCCCTGCGCGAACGCCACGAGCGCGTCGCCCGCGCCGGAGCCGGCGGCCGCCAGCTCGCGGATCGCGCCGCCGAACGCGGTGTAGAGGGGACGCTCCGCGATCGTCGTCGTGGCGTCGAGCTCGCGCACGAGCGCCTCGCCGCCGCCGTCGTCCGTCGCCACGGCGAGCACGCCGTGTCCGCCGGGGCCGCCGACCGCCACCGGGGCGGGAGCGGCCAGGGCGGGGACTGCGTCCGCGAGCGCGAACGGGCCGGCCGCGGGCCGGTACGCGAGCGTCGCCGCGTCGCCGCGCGCGAACGCGAGCAGCGCATCGTCGCGCTCCGCCGTCGCGACGCTCGGCACGCTCACCTCGCCGGCGGCGACGAGCTCCGGTCCGTCGAAGCGCATGCCGCTGCCGCTCTCCGCGTCCTGCAGCTGGTTCACGTAGACGCGCGGCCCGGCCCCCGGGTCGCCCGGGTCCGGCTGCTGGCGGAACGCGACGACGACGCGGCCGAGGTCGCTCTCCGCCACGCGGAACCCGTCGGCGGCGCCGCGCACGAGCCGGCCGTCCATCTGCAGCGGGCTCGCCGCCAGCGGGACGCCCAGACGCGTCCCGAAGATGCGACGCACCCACACGCGATCGACGAAGTCGTCGTCCGGCTCGCTCCAGGCGACGACGCCGTTGCCGCTGGAGTCGAGTCCGACGCGTGGCGCGTTGTCGGTCGAGGGGAAGCGCTGCGGGGCGGAGCGGTCGCGGTTCGCCGGCACCCCGAGCCGCTGCCAGCGCGAGCCGTCGAAGCGCGCGAGCCGCACCTCGCCGGAGACGTAGCCGGCCGGCAACGCCGGGTCCGCGAACGAGCGGACCACGCGGTAGGCGATCAGCGCCGCGCCGGCCGGGTTCATCGCGATCGACGGATACGTCGCGCGGTCCTCGCCGATCGTGAAGTCGACGAGCGTCGGCGGCAGGAAGCGCCCCCGACCGCGCGGCAGCGCCGCCGCCCACAGGCTGTCGAGGCCGTCTCCGCCGTCCTGCGCCCACGCGACCGCAAGACGGCCGCCGTCCGCGGCGCCGATGCACGGCCAGGCGGACTCGAACCGCTGGCCCGCGTCGACGCGCTGCGGCGGCTGCCAGCGATGCCCGTCGAAGCGGGCGGCGAACACGTGCGCGTGGCCGTCCTCGACGCGCCGGTAGACGAGCCCGCCGGTCCCGTCGGACGCCATCGCGACTCCGCCGAGCTCGAGGATCTCCGGCGCCGGGCCGTCGAGCGTCGCGACTTCGCCGATGCTCGCGCGTGCGGCGGGCACCCACGCGAGCGCGAGCAGCAGGGCGGCGAGGGCGCCGCGGCGAGCGCGCGAGGACATCGACCGGCAGTCTGCGAGAGAAGGCGCCGCCGGTGGAACGGTCCTTCACGGACTTTTCACGTCGCTGTTACGCCTGTGAACAGACCGTTGGGAACGTGTGGCCAGATGTGAATGGTCACCGGTTCGCAACGGGTCGCCGCATCGCCGGGGCGAGGATGGCGCGGCTCCGCCCTGTCAATCCCCCTGCTTCACGAAAGGACCGGACCAGGCAATGAAGCTCACCGGACGTGTCCGCGCCTCCGCCATGGCGGCCTGCGGCCTCGCGGCGATCGCGGCGGCGGCCCCCGCCGCCCATGCCGCCTCGACGTATCCCGACCCGCTGTATCCGTCGACGCACGATCAGCAGTGCGAGCGCTCGGCGTCGCTGATCCAGGGCCTCGGCTCCTCGCTCCAGCGCACCGCGCAGCTCAACTGGGGCGCCGAGATCGTCGCTCCCGACCCGGCATCGCCGCTCGCAAAGGGCTTCGGCTACGACGCCGGCGGCTGCGCCACCTACAAGCTCCCCGCCGACGGGGGCACGAAGAAGATCACCTACGCCCCGTCGGGCAGCGGCGCCGCCCGGACGGCGTTCGGCGCGATCGACGCGCCCGGTGGCGCACGCAACCTCACGGTCGACTTCGGCGGCACGGACGACGCCCCGACCGCCACGCAGCTGACGAACGCGAACGAGGGTCCGAACGTCGTCGCCGGCTCGGACTCGGACGACGGCGTGCTGAACACGATCCCGGTCGCACAGGCGGGGATCACGGTCACGATCCGCATCCCGGACGGCTGCCAGATCGGCTCCGCCGCGGCGCGCCAGCTCTCGCGCACGAAGGTCGAGGGCTTCTTCCGCGGCCTGTCCGCATTCGACCAGTGGTACGAGCTGTTCGGCACCTCGAACGTGAAGGCGAGCGCCGGCAGCGGCCTCACCGACGCACAGTGCCAGGCGAAGAAGCCGGCCCGCGTGGTGCGCTTCGACAACTCCGGCTCGACGTTCCTGTTCAAGAAGTACCTCCAGGAGGCCGCGGCCGGCGCGTTCGACTGGCGTGAGCCGGGTCAGGGCGGGACGCTGGCGAACAACGCCTGGCCCTCGACGACGATCAACGCGGGCGTCAACGGCGCCGGCGCGCAGCTCGACAGACTCACCGCGCAGGACGTCAACGGCGGCATCGCCTACGCCGACCTCGCCAGTGCGCGCGGCCGCAACTACGGCTGGGACTACAACAGCGGCGTCCTCGTGCCGGACGACCGCACGCTGTGGGTGCGCGTCCAGCGGATCTCGGACAGCAGCTACATCAGCCCCGCCAAGACCGATGACCAGCTCGGCGCGAAGGGCGCCCGCTGCACCGGCGTGACGTACACGAACCAGCCGGCCGACACGACGGGCAGCTGGTACGACACGACCGCGGTCCTGACGTCGACCGACTACCCGATCTGCGGCCTCACGTACGTGCTGGCCTGGCAGAGCCCGACGGCCGTCGGCATCAACAGCCTCGGCCGCGCGGTGGGTCGTCGCGACTACATCGGGTACATGCTCGACCGTCCGGGCCTCGGCACGACGCCGTCGGGCTCGCAGTGCGATCCGGCGGACCCGCGCTACGGCAAGGGGCAGTGCAAGCTGCCCGCCAACGACTACGCCCGCCTTCCGGCCGACATCTTCACGAAGGCCCAGGCCGGCGCACAGCTCCTCGGTCCGTAAGACGACCGAGACCGGCGCGCCGCATTGAGGCGTGCGGGCGCGCCATCGCACGGAGGCGAGCGGACGGCCGGATCCACACGGATCCGGCCGTCGCGCGTTCGGGGTGAGCCGCGTGCGCGCTGCACTTCACGAGTCCGTCACGAGCGCGAGCCGTTTCGCTCCTACGCTGCGGCCGTGCTCCGTCGCGTGCCCATCGGCTTCCTGCTGGCGCTGCTGCTCGCGGCTGCGCCGGCGAGTGCGCAGCTGACGCCGAGCAACGGCACGAGCGGCGGGTGGACGCTGATCGGGGGGACGCAGGTGACGGCGTCTGCGCGCTTCGGCGACGTCGTCTACCTCGGTGGCAGCTTCACCGGGATCGCGCGCCGCGCGCCGGGGGTCGCGGGGTTCGACACGGCGACCGGCGCAGTCGCGGTCGACGCCGCGCTCGACGCGCCCGCCAGCGCCACCGCCGTCGCGGCGGCCCCCGACGGCGGCGTGTACGTCGCCGGTCCGTTCGCAGGCGCAGAGGGCTTCCCGCAGCCGCGGCTGCTGCGGCTCGGCCCCGACGGCCGGCTCGACCGCGCGTTCCGCCCGCAGGTCGCGGACGGCACGATCGACGACGTCGAGGTCGCCGCCGGCGGGACCGTCTACGTGGCCGGGAGCTTCAGCTCCGTCGGCGAAAGAGCGCGCAGCGGACTCGCCGCGCTGGACGGCAGAACGGGTGCGCTCAAGTCGTGGCAGCCGGCGCTGCCGGTGGGCGCATCCGTCCACCAGCTCGTGCTCGGCGGCGGCGGCGCCTACGTCGTCGGCGGCTTCACGAGCGTGGGCGGCGCGGCGCGCGCCGGCGTCGCGCAGCTGTCGCTCTCGACCGGCGCCGCGACCCCTTGGAACGCGGCGCCGACCGGTACCGTCAGCTCGCTCGCGCTCGACGGGACGACCGTGTACCTCGGCGGCAGCTTCACGCAGATCGGCGGCGTCGCGCGCAGAGCGCTCGCCGCCGTCAGAGCGGACGACGGGGCGCTGCTGCCGTGGGCCCCCGCGCCGGACGGCAACGTCGCGCTCGTGCGCGCCGCCGGCGGCGTCGTCTACGCCGGCGGCGGGTTCGGCGCGGTCGGCGGCAAGAGCCGTCATCGCGTCGCCGCGCTCGACGGCGTCAGCGGCGCCGCGACCGACTGGGACGCCGGGATCGCGAGCGACGACGCACCGACCGCGATCGTCCCCGACGGCGGGCGCGTCTACCTCGGCTTCGCAACGGCGCCCGGCCGCTCCGTCTCCGTCGCGGGCGCGCCGCGCTGCGGATTGGCGGCGGTGGACGCGACGAGCGGCGTGCTCGACGCGGCGTTCGACCCGCAGCTGTCGGACCTCGCCGCCCGTTGCGGCGGCGGCGTCGAGGGCGTGCGCGGACTTGCGCGCGCAGGCGGGCGTCTGTGGGCGGCGGGGCGCTTCGAGGTCGCGAACGTGCGCAAGCGCGCCGGCCTCGCCGCGCTCGACGTCGCCGCCGACGCGCCGACCGACTGGGCGCCCGAGGCGAGCGTCCCGAACCCGTCCGGGCAGTCCGGCGTGCGCGCGCTCGCCGTCTCGGCCGACGGTGCGACCGTCTACCTCGGCGGCCAGCTCACGAACCTGAACGGCGTCTCGCGCCTCAACGCCGCCGCCGTCGCGGCGAGCGGCGACGCGAGCGGCCCGGCTGACGTGACCGCCTGGAACCCGGCGCCGAACGGCCGCGTGAACGCGCTCGCGCTCAGCGCCTCCGGCAATCGCATCTATCTCGGCGGTGAGTTCACGTCGGTCGGCGGCACCGCCCGGCCGCGGCTCGCGTGGGTCTCGCCGACCGGCGGCGCCGCGTCGGCGTGGACGCCCGCGCCCGACGGCAAGGTCGCCGACCTCGCGCTCGCCGGCGACGGCACCGTCTTCGCGGCCGGGGCGTTCGCGCACGCCGGCTCGCAGGCGCGCAACGGCATCGCCGCGCTCGATCCGGCGAGCGGCGGCGCGCTCGCGTGGGACGCGGCTGCGCCGGCCGGGACCGCACTCGACAGCGTCGCGCTCGCCGACGGGCGCGTGTACGTCGGCGGCAGACTCGACGGCGCGATCGGCGGCGCGACGCGTCACGGCGTGGCGGCGCTCGACCAGGCGACCGCGACGGCGCTCGGATGGGATCCGCAGGTGAGCGGCCGCAGCGGGCGCGTGCAGCGCGTCACGCCGACGCCCGACGGGTCCGTCTTCCTGATGGGCGACTTCGCGAGCGTCGGCGGGGCCGCGCACTCCGGCGCCGCGCAGGTCGGGCCTGACGGGACGGTCACGCCGTGGAGCCCGGTGGCGCTCAGCAGCGGACCGGCGCCGCCGCCGTTTCAGCTCGTCGGCGACCGCGTCGTCGCCGGCGGCGGCTTCACGAACGCCGGCGGACGCGCGCAGGCGGGCGTCGCCGTGTTCGCGCCTGCGGTCGCGCCGACCGCCGTCGCGCCTCCGCTCGTCACCTCCGCCGGCCCGCTGCGCGTCGGCGCGACGCTCACGTGCAGCCCGGGCGCGTACGACGGCTCGGGACCGTTCACGCGCTCCTACGCGTGGCTGCGCGACGGGCTGCCGATCCCCGGCGAGACGAGCACGACCTACGTCACGACGTTCGACGACGCCGGGCACGAGATCGTCTGCGACGAGACCGCCGTCAACGCGGCCGGCACGGCTGCGCAGGCGAGCACCGCGCTGCTGGTCGCGCCACAGCCGCCCGCCGGCCTCGTGGCGCCCGCCGTGGGCGGCGAGCCATGGGTCGGCGGCGTCGCGCGCTGCTCGACCGGCCTGTGGCGCAACGTGCCGACCGCGTACGCCTATCGCTGGCTGCTCGACGGCCACGTCGTCCTCGGCGCGAGCGCACAGGAGCTGTCGCTCGGCGCGGCCGACGCCGGACACGTGCTCGCGTGCGAGGTGACCGCGTCGAACGGGGCGGGGGAGGCGGTCGCGCTCAGCGAGCCGCTGGTCGTCGGCCCGGCGCCGCCGTTCGACCTCGCGAGCCCGCTGGTGAGCGGCGCGCCGACGGTGGGCGCGGTGCTCGGCTGCGACCCGGGCACGTGGGAGGGCGCGACCGCCTACGCGTTCGGCTGGCTGCGCGACGGCACGGCGATCGTCGATGCGAGGCAGGCGCAGCTGCGGCTGACGAGCCGCGACCTGGGCCACCTCGTCGCCTGCCGCGTGAGCGCGAGCGGGCCGGGCGGCACCCGCGCCGCCGACAGCGCGCCGCTGCGCGTGAGTGCGCCGCCGCACAGCTCTGCGCGCTTCGCGCAGGACCTCGTCCCCGGCACGCCGGCTGCGGCGCGCCTCGACGTGCGGCGTGCGCGGCTGCGCGGCGGCGCGCTCGTGCTGAGGATCGCGGTCCCCTTCGCCGGCGCGCTGAACGTCCAGGCGACGACCGTCCGCGGCCGTGCCCACCGCGGGCGCTCCGGGCACAGACGCGAGCTGGTGCTCGGCCGCGCGTCGCGGCGCGTCGCGAAGGCCGGCGTCGTGACGCTGCGACTCGCGCCGGGCGCCGCGATGCGCCGCGCGCTGCGGGCCGCGGGCGACGGCGGCCTGCGTGTGCGGCTGCTCGTGTCGGCGCGGCCGCTCGCCGGCGGCGCGGCGCTGCTCGAGCGCGCACGCGTGACGCTGCACGTGTCGTCGCTCCACTGAGACGGGTCGCAGGTGTGGCGCGCCGTTCACCGGTTCGTCACGGATCGGTCACGAGCGGCTCGCAGCGCACCCATAGATTGGCTGGTCGGCGGTCGAGGCCCTCAGCGAGCCGCCGACCACTCCGTGCTCACCGTGCCTTTCATTCACCCGTCGGCCGCCGTCCGCCGCGTGCCCTGCGGACTGCTTGCCGCGGCGGCGCTGCTGCTCGCACCCGCTGCGCCTGCGCGCGCCGCCTACGCGCCCGGTGCGACGCCCGCCTCGGCGACGCCGAGCGAGCTCGGCGACCGCGACTCGACCGCACCTGTGATCTCGCGCGACGGGCGCTACGTCGTCTTCCGCACTGCCTCGGCTGTGCTGCTCGGCCCGCTGTTGGACGGCGCCGGCTCCACGGCGAGCGGGCTCGTGCGCAAGGACCTGCTGACCGGCGCGGTCGAGCCGGTCGCGCCGCTCGGTGCCGGCGGCGGCGCCTCGCTGAGCGGCGACGGCCGCTACGTGCTGTTCGAGACCGCGCTCCCGCTCGCCGCCGGCGACGGCAATGCGCGCACCGACGTGTACCGGCGCGACATGACGCAACCGCTCGCCGCGACGGGCGCCTACACGCTCGTCTCGTCGCTCGACGGACCGCCGCGCTCGCCCACCTATCGCGGCGGCGGCGTCGGCGGCCGCACCGGCCGCTCCGGCTTCGGGCTGAGCGTCGACGGGCAGACCGCCGTCTTCTGGACCGACAGCGAGTCGACGCTGCCTGCCGGAACGCGCGGCTTCGCCCCGCGCGCGCAGGTGCTCGTACGGCGGATCGACGCGCAGCGGACGCTGCTCATCACGCGCGACAAGGCCGACCCGACGTTGCCGGGCACGCCGGTGGCAGCCTCCGGCGAGTTCGCCGGCGACGCCACGCCGGACCCCGTGCTGAGCGGCGCAGGCGGCGCCGTCGCGTGGGAGGACACCGACCCGGCGCGCCAGCTCGCATTCCTGCCGGGCGAGCCGACGCAGGACGCTGCGCTGCTGTGGCGCGACGTGACCGCCGGCCCCGCCGCGCCGCCGCGCCGCGTCACCGGCATCGCCGATCCCGACGACCCCGCCTGCGGCGGCGGCCCGTACGTCGTCGACCCGACCGCGATCGGTCCGTGCTACGGCCCGTTCGCCACCAGCGAGGCGTACGACAGCGCCGGCAACCGGCCGGCGCACTACGCGCTCAGCATCAGCGACGACGGCCTGCGCGTCGCGTTCCTGTCCGACGCGAAGCGGCGTCCGTTCGACGTCGCCTTCCAGCGCCGCGGCCTCTACGTCGTCGACATGCGTCCCGGGCTCTCGCGCAAGCAGGCGACGAGCGAGCCGATCGGCCTCTCGAGGGCGATCTCGACGGAGCGCCCGATCGAGGAGGCGCTGCTGACCGGCGACGGCGACCACGTCGTGCTGACGTCGAAGAGCGATGCGTTCGACGGGCCGAAGCCGCTCGGCACGTTCCAGTCGGGCGACCTGACGGCGACGAACGTCTTCGTGCTCGACCTCGCCGCCGACGCGGTCGAGCGCGCCTCGCGCGGGCTCGACGGCGGCGACTACGTCGGGCCGCCGCTCGACCCGCTGACCGGCGGCGGCACCGACGACACGTTCGCGCAGCGGCTGTCGGCGACGACCGACGCGTCCGCGATCGCGTTCCAGGCCGGCGACGGCAACCTGTTCGTCGGCGACGCGAACGGGGTCACCGACGTCCAGGTCGTCCGCCGCGCCGAGGCTGCGCCGCCCTCGCCGCCGGTTGCGCCGCCGAGCGCGCCGTCGGCGCCCCCGCTGCCGCACGTGCGCCCGCTCGCTTCCGTGCACCCGCTGATCGGCGTCGCGACGGTCGGACCGGGCGGCGTCGCGACCGTGACGGTCGACGTGCCGGCGCCCGGGCGGCTCGACGCGCGCGCCGCGACGCGCGCCCGTGGCCGGGCGCTCGTGCTCGCGCGCGTGCGGCGCTCGCTCGCGCACGCACAACGCGTGACGCTGCGCCTGCGGCCCTCGCGCGCGGCGCGGTCGGCGCTGCGCGCGGGCGCCACATTGAAGGTGGGCGTGCGGATCGTCTACCGCCCGCGCCGCGGCGCCGTCACGCGCGCGCTGCGCCGCTACGCGCTCGCGCGGGAGGCGCTCGCGTGAGCGCGCGCCGCGCGCGCCTCGGTCGCGCGCTGCTCGCGCTGGCGCTGTTGCTCGTCGCCCCCGCGACGGCGCCCGCGGCCCCGACCTGGCAGGCGGTGCCGATGCCGGTGCCGCCCGGCGGCGCCTTCCGCACGCCGCTCGGCCAGCCCGGCGATCTGTCGTTCTGGAGCCCCAACCGCGGCGTGATGACGGTCGGCGGCAACAACACGATCCCAGAGGGGATCTACGCCTGGAACGGGCAGGAGTGGCATCCGCTCGCGACCGTCTGCGGCGGCGCGAACGCGCGCATCGCGTGGGCCGGTCCGGACGAGCTCTGGACGATCGCCCGGCCGAGCCTGCCGCGCCCCCAGCTGCCAGGGCTCGCGCTCTGCCACGTCGCGGGCGGACAGGTCGTGGGCTCCTACAGCACGCCCGAGGGCGATCCCGACCCCTTCCGCGAGATGACGGCGGCCGCCTGCCTCGCGCCGGACGACTGCTGGTTCGGCGGGATCGGCTCGCGCGACGGCACCGGCCAGCGCGTCGGCGCCTTCCACCTGCACTGGGACGGCCGGCAGCTGCGCACGGTCTACGACCCGCAGGGCCGCGCGGTCAGCGATCTGCTCGCGCACGACGGACAGCTCTACGAGAGCACGCTCGTGGGCAGGCGCGCCGGCGACGACGCCGAGCCGGATCTGCAGCAGACGGAGGCGGCGCCGCTGCTGTTGCACCGCATCGTCGGCGAGGGCTTCGGCAGCGAGTCGTTCGTGCCGCAGACGTTCGCCGACGAGGGCACCGAGCTGCGCGCGCTCGACGGCGACGACCAGACCGCGTGGGCGGTCGGCGGCGGCGCCGTCTCCGGCCCGGCGACTGCGACGGCGCTGTTCGCCGCGCGCCCGCCGCTCGCGGCGCGGCTCGACGGCGGCCTCTGGCACGAGCTGCCGACGAGCGGCGCGGGCCTCGGCGATCGGGACGTGTTCGCCGACGTCGCCGGCGTGCCCGGCACGGACACGGCGTGGGTCGTCGTGCGCGGCGGCGACGTGCTGAGCGACGGCGGCGACCTGCAGCCGAGCGTCGCGCGCATCGCCGCCGACGGCAGAACGCAGCTGCAGACGCTCGAGACCGAGGACGCGCCGGCGAAGGGCGCGGCCTGGCGGATCGCCTGCCCGGCGGCGGACGACTGCTGGATGGCGACCGCGCGCGGCTACCTCTACCGGCTGGTCGACCAGGCCGCGCCGCCGAGCTACGCGCGCGACGACGACCCCGCCTTCCGCGGCACGATCACCGTGCGTCCGAACGAGGCGGCCGCGCAGGCGGTGCCCGACGCGCCGCCCGAGGACGACTCGGGCCTGCAGCCGCCGCCGGTGCAGCTGGATCCGCCGCTTCCGCCCGACGGCAACCTGCCGCTCTGCAAGCCGCTGCCGTCGCTCGTCTCGCACGTCGCCGTGAGCGTGAGCGCCGGGCCGCGGCTCGTCGTGCGCTTCAGACTGCGCCGGACGGTCAAGGTCGCGCTGGTCGCTGCGCGCGGCGGCCATGTCGTCGCGCACACGCGGCTGCGCCGCCTGCGCGCCGGGTCGCGCGCGCTGACAGTGCGCGTGAGCCGCGCGCGCTGGCCGACGAGACTGCGCTTCCGCATCAGCGGCGACCACCGCAGAGGCAGGCCCTGCCAGCGCGATTCGGGCGCGATCACGACGCGCGCCGGCGGGCGCCGAAGATGAGCGGGCGCCGCCGGCGGTCCGTACGGCATGCGCGTCGTCGCGCCGCCGCGCTGCTCCTCCCGCTGTCCGCAGCGCTCGGGGCGGCGGCGCTGGCGCACGACGGCGGGTCGGACGCGCGCGCGCTCCCGCCGCCGGTGCCCGCGCGCATCGAGCCGCAGCTCGGCCCCGGCCTCGGCGCGATCCTGCTCGGCTCGGCGCCGCAGGGAACGTCCGGCGATCCGGCGGAGGCATGGGCGTACCGCCTCGTCGACAGATCGCTCAGCCCGCCGATCGTCGACGGGGCGCCGCTGCCGTTCGGCGCGGGCGAGCAGCAGGTCGTGCTGCTGCGCTGGACGAGCGCAGACGGCTGGCGCGACGTCGAGACGCCGCTGACGACGAGCGGAGTGCCGTACTGGGGCGGCGTGCCGCGCGCCGGCCGCGTGACGCCGCGCGGCGGGCTCGCGCTCGCGACCGAGGACGACGCGCTCGCCGGCTCGGCGAGCCATCGCCTGCTCGTGCGCGACCGCGGCGATCGGCTGCGCGCCGCGCCGGCGCCCGGCGACGACGTGCTCGAGCCGGCGTCGGGCAGCCTCCCGGCCGAGCGCCTCTCGCTCGACGTGCTCGCCGCGACCGACGCCGGCGACAGAACCGCGGCGTACGTCGCGATCGAGGGACGGACCGCGCAGACCGGCGTCGCGCACTGGCAGGACGGCGCCTGGACGCGCGAGCCGATCTGCCTCGAGGACGACAGAGGCGCGCCTCCGCCGGGCTGCGCGCCCGGCGAGACGCTCGCGGGCTCGAGCCTCTCCTTCCAGACGGTCGCGCTCGCGGCGGCCGGCGTGCACGCATGGCTGCTCGCGCGGCCCGCGGAGAGCACGGGCCTGGGGCTCGTGCTGTTCGAGCGCACCGGCACGGGCGCGAGCGTGCGCTGGGTGCGCCGCCCGCTCGGGCTGCCGCTGCTGGAGGCGGCCGCGACGCCGGCGCGCGGGGTCGCCGCGGTCGCTCCGCTCGCCTCGTCGTCCGCGCTCACCGCGACCGACGACGGCGTCTGGGTCGACGGCGGCCTGGAGCTGCGCGGCGTGCCCGAGAGCGTCACGGCGTTCTTCGACGGCAGCAGCTCGACGACGTGGTGCGACGGCGTCGACGGCGGCGGCGCCGCGCTGTGCGACCACCCGCTCGGCGCGCGCTTCGGCCGCTTCCACCGCTCGTTCGCGTGGGGCGGAGCCGGCTTCGGCACGCGCGTGATCAGCGACGCGAAGCGCCTCGACGAGGCGCCGGACGCGACCGCGCCGGAGGAGTACCTGACGCTCGACGGCACGTCGTTCGCCCGCCATCCGACGTTCAACGGCGCGCTCGGACGCGGCGCCGCGTTCGGCGCGCCCGGCGAGGGCTGGGTCGGCTGGAGCCACGTCACCTCCGCGCCCGGGCCGGCGGCGCTGGCGGCGTGGCCGCTGCCGGCGCGCGCCCCGCTCAGCGCGCTCGCGTCCGAGCCCGGCCACCCCGCCGGAGACCTGTCGACCGGCGCGCTCGCCGTCGGCGACGGCGGCACCGTGCTGCGCTACGCGCCCGGCCAGGGGTGGGACAGCGAGCCGCTGCTGGGCGCGAGCGGCATCGCGCGCCCGCACCTGCGCGGCGTCGCGTGGCCGACCGACGACTTCGCCTACGCCGTGGGCGACGACGGCGCGATGTGGCGGTGGACGAAGGTGACGCGGCTGTGGGAGTCCGACCCCGGCGCGCCGTTCGACTTCGTCGGGCAGCTGATGGGGATCGCGTTCGACCCGACGGACCCCGACCGCGGCTACGCCGTCGGTCGCGCCGGCGTGCTGCTGCGCTACGGCAAGTCGTGGGAGCAGGAGCAGCTGCCGCCCGAGGTCGCCGGCACCGGCCCGCTCGGCGGCCCGCCCGACCTCACGTCCGTCGCGTTCGCGGGCAGGCAGGCGCTCGTCGCCGCCTGGACGCACCTGCTCGTGAACGACGGCGACGGCGCCGACGGCGGATGGCACGTCGACGCCGGCGCGCAGGCCCTGCTCGACCAGGTCGACGGCGCGCGCATCTACGCGGTCGCAGGGCTGCCGGACGGCGGCGCGGTCGCCGCCGGGCGCGGCGTCGTGCTGATCCGCGACGGCGCGGGCGCGCCGTGGCGCTTCGCCGACCAGCCGCTGCCGGACCAGATCGTCTCCGCCGTCGCCGCCTTCCGCGAGGGCGATCGCGTGCGCGCGCTCGCCGCCGTCACGCCGGGCGTCGCGTCCGCCTGGCCGCTGCCGGAGGAGTACCAGCTGCCGCCGACCGAGCCGGGCGCGCCGCCTCCGCGCCTGCAGGCGCTCTCGCCGCCGACGTTCGGCACGCTGCTGCGCGAGACGAGCGGCGGCTGGCGCGACGAGGAGCAGGCGCTGTTCCGAACGCGCGGCGCGGACCACGCGCGCAAGAGCGACCCGCTCGATGCGATGCTGGTCGACGCGAGCGGCAGAGGCTGGGTCGCCGGCGGCTGGAACGGCCGCGGCGACGCGCTCGCCAACGGCGGCGACGCGCCCTCGAGCGCGGTCGCGACCGCCGCGCTCGACCGCTACGCGCCGAGCGGCGCCGAGCCGCCGCCGGCGCAGCGATCCGAGCCGATCGCCACGCCGCCGGGCGTGGCGCGGCTGCTGCTCGGGGGCCACGCGCGCTGCGCGGAGGAGTGCGACGGGCTCGACCAGCTCGCGCTGATGCCCGACCGCACGCTCGCGCAGGCGGTCGCGCGCGCGAGCGCCTGGGCGGCGCAGCCGAACGGGCCGTCCGCGCTGCTCTACGTCGGCGGCGGCGCGCCGCAGGCGGGCGAGGCGAGCCGCCTCGCCCGGCTGCTCGCGCCGGCGACCGCCTCGCTCCCGGTCTTCGCGGCCGTGCCGACCCAGGACGGCGCCTCCGCCGCGTTCGCCGGCTTCCCCGGCCCGCTCGGCGGCAGCGGCGGCGCCCCCGCCACGCACTACGCCGCCGACGTCGCGACCGCCGCCGGCACGGTCCGCGTGATCGCGATCGACAACTCCGGCGGCTCGCTCGCCGCCGGCGACCCGTGGCAGAGCCCGCCCGAGCCGCAGCGGCCGTGGCTCGTCCAGCAGCTGCGCGACGCCAGAGCCCGCGGCGTCCCGGCCGTCGTGATGGGCGCCCGCAGCCTCAACCGCTTCGAGCCCGACCAGAGCCTCGCCGCGAGCGATGCCGACGACGTCGCGAGCCTGCTGCGCGACGAGGGCGCCTCCGCCTACCTCTACGACGCCTCCGAGGCGCAGCGCAGCGCGTCGATCCCCGCCGGCGACCCGAACGGCATCCCGACGTTCGGCAGCGGCACGCTCGGCTACCGCCAGCCGGCCGACGCGGACGTCGGCTTCGGCATCCCGGGCCTGCTGATGCTCGAGCTCGACACGGCCGGACGCGACGCGAGCACGAACCGCGCGCCGGTGCGCGTGCGGCTCGAGCCGATGATCGAGGACCTCGCGCTGGAGGCGGTCGACGGGCGCGTGCTGAACCGCAGCCAGCCGGCGCTGTTCGAGGGGCTCGGGCGCCGCCCGCGCTCGGGCGACCGCTGGACCAACGGCACCGGCGGGTCGAGCCCGTACGTGCAGCTGCCGAATCCCTCCTGCGCGCGGCTCGGCTGCGCGGGACGGATCGACCCCGAGGTCACGTTCACCTCCTCCGATCCCGACATCGCCGACTTCGTGCGTCAGGACCCGAGATCGACGAACCCGCGCAAGCCGTTCATCGACAGAGCGACGGACAAGCCGGTGCCGGACGTCAGCTCCGGTCTGCTGTGCGCCTTCAACCCCGGCACGACGACGGTCGCCGTGCAGGCCGGCGGGCTCGCCTACTCGACGACGGTCACGGTCCTCGGCGGCAGCGTGCTGCGTCCGTGCGGCACCGTCCCGGCTGCGGCGGCGCACCGCCCGTCGACCGGCCAGGCGCCGGCCGCCGCGAGCCCGCCGCCGCCGCCGCTCCAGCAGGCGCAGCAGCCGGCAGCGGTCGCGCCCGTGCTGCCCGTGGTGCCGCCGCCCGCGCCGAAGCCGGCGCCCGAGCGTCCGCAGCTGCCGCGGCCGCGGCCGTCGCAGCAGCGCCCGGCGCGGCCGGCGCCGCTCGCGCTGCTGCCGGCTGCGCTGCTGGTGCCGCCCAGCCTCGCCGCGCGCCCGATCCCGCCGTCCGGCACCTCGCCGGTCTCGTCCCCCTCGTCGGCGATGCAGCCGGCGACGAAGGTCGAGAAGCAGCGCGAGGAGGAGGAGGCGTTCGAGCACCAGCAGTCGGCCGTCCGCTACATGGCGGGCGAGCGCCGCCTCTACGGCGGCCTCACGCTCGTGCTCGTGCTCGGCGCCGCGCTCGGCCTCACCGCGCTGCGCTCGCGCGTGCGCCCGCGCGGGCGCGGCGAGCGCCTCAGCTTGTCCTATGCCCCCGTCCAACCACGACAGCACTGGAGGTCCCGATGAGGACGTCGCTCCGTCATGCCCCGCTCGTGCTCGCGACGCTCGCGCTCGTCGGCTCCTTCACCGGCGTCGGCGAGGCGGCGCGCAAGATCCTGCGCGACGCGCACCGACCCGGCGCCGTCGTGCGCCTCGACCGCCACGGCCGCATCGCCGCGTCGCAGCTGCCGAGACGCGTGAACGCCGCCCGCCTCGGCGGCGCCCCGCCGTCGGCGTACCTGGGCGCCTGTCCGGAGGACACGGTCGAGTTCGACCGCTGGTGCGTGATGAGCGCGACGGTGCAGCTGGACCGCGCGGACGTCGGCAAGAACGACCTCGCGTGGGCGCAGCAGTACTGCGCCCACATCGGCGGCTACGTGCCGAGCGCGGGCCAGCTGATCGGCGTCGCCGACCGCATCCAGCTCTCCGGCACGCTCGACGACTCGGAGCTGAACGCGGCGATCGACGAGGACCCGAGCGACGGCCTCAAGGACCGGCGCGAGATGACCTCGACGCTCGTGACGGTCGCCTCCGGCTCCAGCGCCGCCGGCTCCACCGGCGTCACGCAGGGATCGACCGGCGACCCGCGCGTCGGCGAGCCGGCTCCGATCCCGCAGCCGGCCGACCCGTACCCCTCGACCTTGCAGTACGTCACGGTCTTCGACAACGGCGACAAGGGCGGCTTCGGCGGCTCGAAGCCGGTGAGCCAGCCGGAGCGCTTCCGCTGCGCCTTCGAGAAGACGGAGTCCCACACCGGTTCCCAGATCTCCAGCCTCCATGGAGGGCTTCGATGAGCAACCCCCGCCTCGCCAGCACCAAGCAGCGCCCCTCGGCCGGACGCCGCGTGGCGAACGCGCTCGCCACCGCCGCGTCGACGATCGGCCGCCGCGTCGTGCGCGACCCGCTCGCCACCGCGCTGCTGCTCGTGAGCGTCGTGCTCGCGATCGCGTTCTTCGCGCTGCTCGGCTCGCTCGAGCCGGAGGGTCGCGGACAGGAGAGATCGATCGCGGCGATCGAGCAGCTCGCCAGAAGAGACCAGCTGACGAGCATCGTGCTGCTCGACCAGGACCACCAGGTCACCGTCGTCACGAGAGGCGGCCAGGAGCTGTACGCCAACTACCCGGCCTCCGACGCGGTCACGCAGCAGGTGATCCGCCAGCTGAGCGTCGGCGACGTCGCGCCGGTGCTCGACCAGCAGACGTACAAGCCGACGCGGCGCATGGTCGTGCAGTTCCTGATCCCGATCGTGCTGCTCGTGTTCCTGTTCGCGTTCCTCACGCGCATCGGCCAGGACGGCGGCGCGGGCGGGATCGCGTCGTTCTCCAGCTTCCGCGGCAAGGGGCGCAAGAAGAAGGGCAAGGCGTCGATCACGTTCGCCTCCGTCGCGGGCGCGGGGGAGGCGCTCGTGGAGCTGAAGGAGATCCGCGACTTCCTCGCCGACCCCGACAGATACCTGAACGCCGGCGCGGCCGCGCCAAAGGGCGTGCTGCTGGTCGGGCCGCCCGGCACCGGCAAGACGCTGCTCGCGCGCGCGACCGCCGGCGAGGCCGACGCTGCGTTCTTCTCCGCCTCCGGCGCCGAGTTCGTGGAGTCGCTCGTGGGCGTCGGCGCGGCGCGCATCCGCGACCTGTTCGCGAAGGCGCGCAGAATGGCGCCGGCGATCATCTTCATCGACGAGCTCGACGCGGCCGGGCGCAAGCGCGGCGCCGGGGTCGGGCAGGGCAACGACGAGCGCGAGCAGACGCTCAACCAGCTGCTGGTCGAGATGGACGGCTTCGGCGGCGACGCCGGCGTCGTCGTGATGGGCGCGACGAACCGGCCGGACATCCTCGACCCGGCGCTGCTGCGCCCCGGACGCTTCGACCGCCAGGTCGTGATCGACGTGCCGGACGTGCACGGGCGCCTCGAGATCCTCCAGCTGCACGCGAAGGGCCGCAGACTCGCGTCCGACGCCGACCTGCAGGCGCTCGCGCGGCTGACGCCCGGCTTCTCCGGCGCCGAGCTGGCGAACCTCGTCAACGAGGCGGCGCTGCTGACGGTGCGGCAGAGCGCCGCCGAGATCGACCAGCACACGCTGGAGGAGGCGATCGACCGCGTCGTCGCCGGCCCTGCGAAGCGGCACGTGCTGACGGAGGACGAGCGGTGGACGATCGCGATCCACGAAGCGGCGCACGCGGTCGTGGTGCGCGCCGTCGGCCAGACGGTCGCCACGCAGAAGCTGTCGATCGTCGCGCGCGGGCGCCAGCTCGGCACCTCTGCCGAGATGATGGCCGACAAGGATCGCGTCGTGCGCTCGGAGCCGGAGATGCAGCGCCAGCTCGCGGTCACGATGGCGGGCGTCGCCGGCGAGGTGATCGAGTTCGGCTACATCTCCTCGACCGTCGCCGACGACCTGCACGCCGCCACGAGACTCGCGCGCGCGATGGTCACCAGCTTCGGCATGTCCGAGCGGCTCGGGCGCGTGACGATCGGCGAGCCGGGAGGCGAGGTGTTCCTCGGTGCGGCGCTGCAGGACCTCGGCTCGATCGGGCCGCGCACGCTCGACGTGATCGACGACGAGACCGAGCGGTTCGTCGCGCTCGCTGAGGCGCGCGCGACGCAGGTGCTGCGCATGAACTGGGCTGCGGTGCGCGAGACGGCCGAGGTGCTGCTGGAGCGCGAGACGCTGTCCGGCGTGGCGCTCGAGGCGGTCCTCTCGACTGTGCAGGACGTCGAGCTCGAGCAGCTCGACGTGCCCGAGGATCCGCGTCCCGCGGAGGAGCGCAGCTGATCGGCGGCGCGCTCCCGCCCTCGTTCACAAGCCTTCTCAAGGAAGACGCAGGTCCTTCACGCGATACCGGTCGCTGGGCTCCAGACTCGGGCGGCGATGGCCTCGACGCTCGAGCGCGCACCGCAGACCGAGCCGGCCGCCCGGCCGGCGGCAGCTGCTGCGAGCCGGGCGGCGATCGCGCCCGTCGAACGGACGGCGGGTGCGAGCGGCGTCCGGCGCCGCGCCGCGCACAGCCGCGTGGCGCTCGTCGCGGCCGACGCCCTCGCGGCCGCGGCCGCGCTCGCGACGCTCCTGTTGCTGACCGGCGGCGTGCGCGTCGCGGCGCTCGCACTGCTTGTGGCGGTGCCGCTGGCGGCGAAGCTGGGCGGCCTGCACGACCGCGACGACCTCGTGCTGTACAAGGCGACGCTCGACGAGGCGCCGGAGCTGTTCTGTCTCGCGAGCGCGACCGTGCTCGCGATCGGCATCGGCGCGGACGCGTTCACCGGCGGCGAGCTGGCCGGCCCCGAGATCGGTCTGCTGTGGGCCGCGCTCTTCCTCGCGCTCGGGCTCGCCCGCTGGATCGCGCGGGCCGCGGTGCGCGCGGTCGAGCCGCCCGAGCGCTGCCTCTGCATCGGCGACCGCGCCGCGGCCGGCCGGCTGCAGGAGACGCTCGCGCGCCGGCACCGCTCGAAGGCGGACGTCGTCGCGACCGTCGCGCTCGGCGGCGACGGCCTGCCCGGCGTCGACGGGCTCGCATCGGTGCGCGGCGCCGTCGTCGCGCACGACGTGCAGCGGATCGTGATCGCGCCGGCCGCACACGACCGCGAGGACGAGATGCTCGAGCTCGTGCTGATCGCGAAGCGGCTCGGCGTGCGCGTGAGCATCCTGCCGCGCGTGTTCGAGGTCGTCGGCTCCTCCGTGCGCTTCGACCAGCTCGACGGCATGACGCTGCTCGGCGTGCAGCGGCTCGGTCTGACGCGCTCAGCCGAGCTGGCGAAGCGCACGATCGACGTGCTCGGCGCGCTCGTGCTGCTGCTCGCTGCGATGCCGCTGCTGGCGGCGATCGCGATCGCGATCAAGCGCGACTCGCCGGGGCCGGTGCTGTTCCGCCAGACGCGCGTCGGCCGCGGCGACCGCCGCTTCCAGATCCTCAAGTTCCGCACGATGGTCGCCGACGCCGAGCGCCGCAAGCACGAGCTGCAGGCGCTCAGCGAGCTGGACGGCCTCTTCAAGATCGCGCACGACCCGCGCATCACGCGCGTCGGCCGGCTGCTGCGCGCCAGCTCGCTCGACGAGCTGCCGCAGCTGCTGAACGTGCTGCGCGGCGAGATGAGCCTCGTCGGCCCACGCCCGCTGATCCTCGACGAGGACTGCAAGATCACCGGCTGGAGCCGCGACCGGATGCAGCTGAAGCCGGGCATGACCGGCCACTGGCAGGTGCTCGGCTCCGGCCGCATCCCACTCGCGGAGATGGTCAAGATCGACCACCTCTACGTCGCCAACTGGTCGCTCTGGCTCGACCTCAAGATCCTCATCCGCACCGTGATCCACGTCTTCGCGCGGCGCGGGATGTAGGTCGGAGAGCCGGTCGCGGATCAGCCCGCGGTGCGCTCGATGAGCTCGATGCGGTAGCCGTCCGGGTCTCTCACGAAGCACAGGCGCGAGCCGCCCTCGCGGACCGTGTACGGCGGCTTCTCCGGCTCGATCCCCTGCTCGGCGAGCTGAGCGAGGGTGCCGTCGAGGTCCTCGGCGGCGATCGCGATGTGGCCGTAGCCGGTGCCGATCTCGTACGGCTCGGTGCGGCCGACGTTGTACGTCAGCTCCAGGCGCGGGGAGTCGCCGTCGTCCGGCATGTTCATGAAGACGTTGATCGCCTCGTCGCGGATCGGCATGCGCGCGACCTCTCTGAAGCCGAGCGCCTCGTAGAAGGCGACCGAGCGGTCGATCTCGAGGATGCGGTAACAGGTGTGAATGAGGGGCATGCCTACACCTTCTCAGAAGTGCGGCGAGATCTGGAACAGACGGCGGTGGCTGCGTCTGGCGTCGAACGGATGCGCGAAGCGGCGCTGGAAGGCGGGCGTCTGCGGCGGGGCGAAGGCCGGCGCGCCAGGCACGCCCCAGCGCCCGTCCCACGCGTCCCACGAGGCCGGCGCGCCGTCGGGCGCGGCCGGGAGCAGGCGCACGCAGCGGCGTCTGCAGCCGGCGGCGGAGTTGCC
This sequence comes from uncultured Actinomycetes bacterium, assembly GCA_963812435.1. Classification (GTDB taxonomy): domain Bacteria; phylum Actinomycetota; class Thermoleophilia; order Solirubrobacterales; family Solirubrobacteraceae; genus Conexibacter. The sequence goes on along the minus strand of CAWEUZ010000001.1, from coordinate 617,222 downwards.
GATCCACGAGACCTGGCCGCCGTAGTGGGCCTCCGGGAGCGTCTGGTCGGTCTGGCGGCAGAGACGCGTGCAGGCGCGCGGGTAGGCGGCGTGGTCGCCGTTGGAGACGTAGACCTTCGCGCGCCCGTCGAGCACCGTCGGCACGTCGGCGTCGTATCTCCAGGAGTCGGCGTGCGCGGCGAAGTGCAGCTCCAGCAGTCTCGTGCCGGCACGGTTCACGATCGCCGTCACGCCCTCCCAGTCGGACTCGTGGCGGTCGAGCGAGTAGGCGTTGTAGCGCAGGAACCACCAGTAGTCGATCGCCGTGCGCGCGCCGCTGCGCACGACGTGCGCGTAGATCACGGAGCGGCCGTCGCCGTCGCACTCGCGCAGGGCGGGCAGCGTCTTCGCGCAGGTCGCGAGATCCGGCGGGACGGCGTCGGAGCCGTCGGAGCGCGTGCCGCGCATGTCGAGGTATGCGACCGCAGGCGTCAGCTGCGCGACGCTCGCGAACGGCGCGCAGGGACCGAGGCCGACGGCCGGGCATGCCTGGTGGCCGGGCTCGGCGAGGAAGCGATCGACGTCCGTCGGGCGCCAGCGCTCCTTCTGGTCGAACAGCAGCCGCGGGCGGAATCTGAGCGCCAGCGCGAGGTCGTCGGCTGGGCCGGCCGCGGCAGCCGCGGGCGCGAGCGCCGCGCAGAGCGCCGCCGCCGCGAGGATCGCCTTGAGCGTGCGCGCCATCTGACCTGATGGTGGCACGCCGCGCGGGTAAGCTCGCCGCATGATCCTCGAACGCTCGATGTCCGACGGCTTCCTCACGAACACCTACCTCGTCGCCGACGAGCCCGGCGGCTCGGCCGTGCTGGTCGACGCCGGCGGTCCGCTCGCACCGCTCTTCGACGCGCTCGAGCGCGATGACCTGACGCTCACGCACGTGCTGCTGACCCACCACCACTACGACCACGTGTGCGCGCTCGACGAGGCGCTCGAGCGCCATCCGGGCACGCCGGTGCTGATCCACGCGCTCGAGCGCGAGCTGGTCCCGCAGGCGACCGGCGAGATCGTCCCCGGCGAGCCGCTGACGGTCGGCGGGCTGCGGATCGAGCCGCTGCACACTCCCGGCCACACCGCCGGGATGGTCTCGCTGCTCGTCAGCCACGGCGCCGAGCAGGCGCTGTTCACCGGCGACACGCTCTTCAAGGGCTCGGTCGGCGGCGTGCGCGCGCCGGGCCACACGACCTACGAGGACCTCAAGGCCTCGATCATGGACACGCTGCTGCAGCTGCCGCCGCAGACGCCGGTCCACCCCGGCCACACCGACCCGACGACCGTCGGCGAGGAGCTGGAGTCCAACGCGTTCGTGCGCATCTGGCGCGGGCTCGACGCGGAGGGCGCGGAGCCCTGCACCGCCCTCGGCGAGCCGGCGACGCTGATCCTGCTGGGCGACGACTACGACGGCGGCCACAAGGCGTGGGTCCGCTGGCCGGACGGCTCGGACGACATCGTCCCGGGCTCGAAGGTCACGCGCGGCTGAGCGCCGGCAACACCCCGGTAGCTCCGCCACGGCGCAGGGCGCCTAACCTGTTCGCGATGGCGCGCGACAGAATCCCGACTTCCCGCGTCGCACGCACCGCGAAGATCGGCAGCCTCGCAGCGGGACAGGCCGTGCGGCAGGCCGGCACGCGTGCGGCCAACGTGACGCGCTCGAGAGACGGCGCGCAGGCCGCGCTCGAACGCCGCCACCTGGAGGCCGCCGAGCAGATCGTCATGGCCCTGGGAACGATGAAGGGCGCCGCGATGAAGCTCGGGCAGGTGCTGTCGTTCCTCGACGTCGGGCTCGTGCCCGAGGAGCACCGCGAGGAGTTCCAGGCCAAGCTCGCCGCCCTGCGCGACGCGGCGCCGAAGGTCTCGTTCAAGGACATGCGCAAGGTGATCGAGCAGGAGCTCGACGACGACCTCGGGGAGCTGTTCGCCACGTTCGACGAGGAGGCGATCGCCGCCGCCTCGATCGGCCAGGTCTACCGCGCGACGCTGCACGACGGGCGCGAGGTGGCGGTCAAGGTCCAGTACCCGGGCGTCGCCGCCGCGGTGCGCGCGGACATGCAGAACCTCGGGCTGATCATGCGCGTGGTCAAGCGCATCACGCCGGGCCTCGACGTCAAGGCGATGACGGAGGAGATACGCCTGCGCATCGACGAGGAGCTGGACTACGAGCTGGAGGCGCAGAACCAGCGCTCGCTGGCGCGCATCTTCCGCGGCCATCCGTTCATCGTCGTGCCGGACGTCGTGACGCGGATGTCGCGCGAGCGCGTGATCGTCAGCGAGTTCGTGGAGGGCACCGGCTTCGAGGAGCTCAAGCACTATCCGCAGGACGAGCGCGACCGGCTCGGCGAGATCGTCTTCCGCTTCTTCTTCGGCTGCCTCTGCCGCCACCACCAGTTCTCCGGCGACCCGCACCCCGGCAACTTCATGTTGCTGGCCGACGGCAGAGTCGCGTTCCTCGACTTCGGGCTGTTCAAGCGGATGGCTGCGGCGGACGTCGAGACCGAGCTGGCGGTCGGGCGCGCCGTCGCCGAGGGCGACGCGGTGGCGGTCCATGCGCTCCTGGCCGACAGCGGCTTCCTGCCCAGCCCCGAGCGCGTCGACCCGCAGGACCTGCTCGCGGTCATGGAGGACACCGTCGGCTGGTACACGACCGACGCCGATCTGCAGCTCACGCCCGAGATCGCGACGCGCGTCGCGATCCAGTCCTCCGATCCGCGCTCGACGCACTTCAGCACGCTGCGCCACCAGGACATGGCACCCGAGCACCTCTTCACGATGCGCATGCTGCTGCTGACGCTCGCGGTCCTCGGCCAGCTGCGCGCGAGAGCCAACTGGCACCGCATCGCGCGTGAGTGGATGTACGGCGAGCCTCCGGCCACGGAGCTGGGCCGGCTCGAGGAGGAGTTCTACGGACGTGTCCCGGCGTGAGTGGCTCGCCGTCGCGCGCCTGTCGGCGCTGACGCTCGCGATCGGCGCGCTGTTCGCGCTGGTCGCCCTCACGTTCGGGCTGTCCTCGTCCCACCTGCGCTCGACGGTGCGCGAGGCGGGCTTCCTCGCTCCGCTGGCCTACGTCCTCGCCTCGATGCTGCTGACGGTCGCCTGCTTCCCGGGGCCGGTGCTCGCCGCCGCGGCCGGCGTGCTGTTCGGCGCGGCGGCCGGCACGCCGATCGCGATCGTCGCGGCGACCTGCGGCGCGACGCTCGCCTTCCTGGTCTCCCGCCGCTTCGGCGCGAGATCCGCGCACGAGCTGTCGGGGCCGCGCGTGCACGCGCTGCAGGACTGGATCGCGCGGCGGGGCTTCGTCGCCGTGCTGTACGCGCGGATCCTGCCGGCGGTGCCGTTCAACGTCGTCAACTACGTCGCCGGGCTGACGCGCGTGCAGGTCGGGACGTTCGCGCTCGCGACGGCGATAGGCGGCGCGCCGCGCGCCTTCGCCTACGCGACGATCGGCGGCAACCTCACCGACCTCTCCTCGCCGGCGGCGATCGTCGCCTTCGGCGTGCTCGTGGCGATCGGGACGCTCGGCCTGGTGGTGGCGGGCCGCGACGTGCTCGCGAGCCGGCGGGCGCGCATGCGCGCCGAAGCGGGCTAGACCGTCTGGATCTGGAAGAGGCTGGTCGTCCCCGGCCGGCCGCTCGGCAGGCCGGCGGTGATGCCCACGCGATCGCCGCGTCTGACCCAGCCGAGCTCGACGGCACGGCGGGCGGCATCGTGGATCAGCTGCTCGGTCACCTCGCAGCGGGCCATCGACGCGGCCTCGACGCCCCACATCAGCGCGCAGCGGCGGACCGTCTCCTTGCCGGGGGAGAGCGCGTAGATCGGCACCGCCGGCCGGTGTGCGGAGATCAGGCGCGCCGAGCGGCCGGACAGCGTCGGCACGAGCAGCGCGGCGAGCCCGAGCTCGCGCGCCGCCTCGCAGGCGCTGTGCGCGACCGTGTAGGCGGGGTCGCGCGCGTCGCGGCTGACGCGCTGCTCGTTCCAGCGCTCGTAGGGCAGCTCCCGCTCGGTGCGCTCGGCGATCGCCGCCAGCATCGCGACCGACTCGACCGGATAGGCGCCGACCGCCGTCTCCTGCGAGAGCATCACCGCGTCGGTGCCGTCGAGGATCGCGTTCGCGACGTCCGTCACCTCGGCGCGCGTCGGACGCGAGGACGAGACCATCGAGTCGAGCATCTGCGTGGCGGTGATCGACGGGCGCGCGAGCTGGCCGGCGATCCGCAGCAGCTGCTTCTGCACGACCGGCACGTCCTCGATCGGCAGCTCGATGCCGAGATCGCCGCGCGCGACCATCACGCAGTCGGCCGTGCGGATGATCTCCTCCGCGTCGTCGACCGCCTGCGGCTTCTCGATCTTCGCGATCAGCGGGATGCGCGTGTGCTTGCGGACCTCCGTGATGTCGCTCGGCTCGCGCACGAACGACAGCGCGACGAGGTCCACCCCGATCGACTCGCCGAAGCGCAGCAGCTCGAGGTCCTCGTGCGGGACGGCGGGCAGGCCGCGCGTCGAGCCCGGCAGGTTGAGGCCCTGGCGCGAGGCGAGCGCGCCGCCGATCTCGATGTCGGTGTCGACCTCTCCGTCGCGCACCGCGCTCACGCGCAGGCGGATGCGGCCGTCCGCGAGGTACACGACGTCCTGGGCGTCGACGGTGCGCGAGAGACCGGGCCAGCCGACCGAGATGCGCTGCGCGTCGCCCGGCTCGTCGCTGCCGCACACGAGCGTCAGGCGGTCGCCGGGGCGCAGGTCGATCAGGTCGTCTCTGAGGGGGCCGATGCGCAGCTTCGGCCCGGGCAGGTCCTGCAGGATCGCGACCTGGCGCCCGACGCGGTTCGACGCCTCGCGCACGAGCCGCACGTTGTCGGCGTGCTCCTCGCGGGTCCCGTGGGAGAAGTTGAGCCGCGCGACGTCGAGGCCGGCCTCGACCATGCGGGCGAGCGTCTCGGGATCGCGGCAGGCGGGGCCGATGGTGGCGACGATCTTGGTCCTGCGCACGCCGGGGACCGTAGCGTGGGTGCCCGGCGGACGTGCGGCCCGAGCTGTGAACGCCCCCCACTCGGGGCGGTCAGTCCGTCCACTCGACCATCAGCGGCGCATGGTCGGACGGTCTCGTGCCCTTGCGGTAGGGACGTTCCATGCCGGCGCGGACCAGTCGCTCGGCCAGCGGCTCGCTCACGAGCGCGAGGTCGATCCGCAGCCCGAGGTTCTTGTGGAAGTTGCCGGCGCGGTAGTCCCACCAGGTGAACTGCTGCTCGTCGGGATGCAGGACGCGGAACGCGTCTCGCAGGCCGCCGGCGTCCGCCAGCGCCTGCAGCGCCGCGCGTTCGGGCGGCGTGACGTGCGTCTCGGTCGCGAAGGCGGCGGGGTCGTAGACGTCGACGTCGGCCGGCGCGACGTTCATGTCGCCGGCGAGCGCGATCGGCGTCTCCGCTGCATGCAGCTCGCGGACGCGCTCGGCGGCGGCGGCGTAGAAGTCGAGCTTCTGCGCGTACCACTCGCTGTTCACGACGCGGCCGTTCGGGACGTAGGTGCTGATCACCCGCACGCCGCCGACGGTCGCCTCGACCCAGCGGCACTCGTCCTGCACCGGCTCGCCGGGCAGCCCGCGCACCGGGTCCTCGATCGCGAGCGGCTCGCGCGCGAGGATCGCGACGCCGGCCCAGCGGCCGCCGGAGTGGTCGGCGGCGAGGTAGCCGGCCTCCGCGAGCGCGTCGTGCGGGAAGGCCGCCGCGTCGGACTTCGTCTCCTGCAGGCAGATGACGTCGGGCGCGTGCTCGTCGACGAACTCGAGCACCCGCGGGAGCCGCTGTCTCAGCGAGTTGACGTTCCATGTGACGAGCCGCATCGCGCGCCTGTAGCGTACGGGCGGATGCGGCACCAGCACGATCCCTTCCACGAGGGCCAGAGACTGTGGGTCCACGGACCCGAGGGCGCCGCGCGCCCGGCGGTGTACGTCGGCAGCGCGGAGGGAGCGGGGTTCCTCGGCGGTCCGCCGCTCGCCTACATCGTCTTCACGGACACGCGCGAGGGCGCCGAGGTGCTGCTCGACACGCTCACCACGCGCGACTAGCCGTCGGCTAGTACGCCGTGCAGCGCGCGCGCGGCCGCGCGACGGCCTTGTAGCGTGCGCCGGCGCCTCTGCTCCACAGCAGGTGGTCGACCTGCTGTGCGGTGAGGTCGGGTCGCTCGCGGCAGATCAGCTCGACGGCGTGGACCGCGCAGGCGCGCAGCTCGACCTCCTCGGGGCTGTCGTGCGCGATCGGCTGCTCGGCGTCGATTCGAGCGGCGAGCGCCGGGTCGAGGTCAAGGATCCCGTCGAGTCGCAGCACGTGCGGGACGAGGTTGTCGGCGAACAGCGTGAGGCGGTGGAGGTCGGCCGTGAAGTCGGCGACGCCGGCGTGGTGCAGGTCGGCGGCGGCGATCTGAGCGCGCTTGCAGAAGGGGATGCGGCGGCCGTCGTACGGCGAGGCGTCGGCGAAGGAGTCCCAGCCGGCGAGCAGCTCGGCGAGCGCGACGGCCGAGTCGCCGGCGGCCTGCGCGACGGCGAGGAAGCTGCCGCCGTGCTCGTCCGCGACATGCGCGCCGAAGTCGTTCAGCGAGCGCGCGAGCAAGGCCATCAGCTCGTGCTCGGGGTCCTGGCCGAGCGTCGCGGCGATCTCCGCGGCGGTGAGCGCCTGCAACTCGCGCGCGCTCCAGGCGCCGTGCCGCGCGTAGCGGTCGCGCAGCCCGAGCGCGACCGTCCAGTAGCCCGAGCGCCCCTCGCGCTTGCGCAGCGTCGGGAACCAGCCGGAGCCGAAGTTGACCGCGTCGAGCGCGAGGTGGAACGCGGCGAGCTGCTCCGGCGGGCCGGCGACGAGCGGCGGGTCCGGCTCGCCGCCGCCCGGCGCCGGCAGCGATGTCGCGTACGCCGCGATCCGATCCTCGGCGATCGTCACGTGCGTCGCCCGCGCCGCGACCCACGCGCATCCCTCGCGGATCTCGTCGACGAGCGCCATGCATCCAATCCTACCTTTACTTCTTGCTACCCTGAGTAAAGGATGAGTCGTATCTCCAGCAAGAACCAGGTCACGCTCCCGGTCGAGGAGCTGCGCGCCGCCGGGCTCGCCACCGGCGATGAGATCAACATACGCGCCGCGGGACACGGCGTGCTGCTCATCGAGACGCCGCAGAGCGTCGTCGAGCGCTTCGCCGGGGCGTTCGACCGCAGCGTCTATCCGGACGACTACCTCCAGCGGCTGCGTGACGAGTGGGAGCGATAGCGCTCGACGCCGACGTGCTGATCGGCTTCTTCAACCGCGACGACGCGCACCATCCGGCTGCACGGCGGCTGCTCCAGGCCGCCGAGCGCGGTGGCGAGCGCCTGCTGATCGCTGCGAGCGTGTACGCGGAGGTGATCGTGGGGCCGCTGCGTGCGGGTCGTGCCGAGGAGATCGACATGGCGTTGGCGGCGCTCGGCATCGACGTCGTGGCGGTGGACCGCGCGACCGCGCGGGAAGCGGCACGCCTGCGGGCGCGCCACCGGACACTCCGACTCCCCGATGCGATCGCGCTGGCCGTCGCCCTCAATGCGAGAGCCGACTTCAAGACGTTCGATCGCCGGCTCGCACGGATCGCGGCCGGCGACTGACGACGCTCGACTCAGGCCACGAGCGTCGCGGCGCCCTGCTCGTGGTCGAGCAGCCAGCGCTTGACGGGCAGCCCGTATGCGAAGCCGCCGAGCCCGCCGCCGGTGCGGAGGATCCGGTGGCAGGGGACGAACAGCGCCGTCGGGTTGCGCCCGCAGGCGGTGCCGGCGGCGCGCACGGCGGTCGGGCTCTCGCAGCGCACGGCGAGCTGGCCGTACGTCTCCGGCTCGCCGGCCGGGATCCGGCGCAGCTCGGCCCACGCGCGTTCGAGGAACTGCGTCGCGTCGACCTCGACCGGCACGGCGTCGATCGCCGTCAGGTCGCCGGCGACGTAGTCCTCGACGGCGCGCGTGAACGGGCCGAGGTCGCTGCGCGGCGTCAGCTCCGCGGGTCGCAGGGTGGTGCCGATCAGCGCGCGCAGGAGCTCGGGGTCGTCGGTCCAGCCGCTCGCGAGCACCGCGTCGTCGGATGCGACGATCGTGAACGGGCCGGGGGGAGTGGGGATCGTGGTCGTGTACATCAGGTCGTTCCTCCTTCGGAAGCGGGCAGCGGGACCCGGCGGTCGACGGTCACATGACCGTCGCCGCCACCCGCCGGGCTGAGGCTTGCCCACAGGTGCTGGACGGCGTAGGCGCGCCAGGGGCGCCAGCGGTCGGCTCGTCGCTCGGCGGCCTTCGGGTCGCCGGGCTCGCCGAGTCGCTCGAGCGCCTTGCGGACGCCGAGGTCGGTGGCGGGGAAGGCGTCGGGGTCGCCGAGCGCGCGCATCGCGACGTACTCGGCGGTCCAGGGGCCGATGCCGGGGAGCGTCAGCAGGCGCTCGCGGGTGGCGTCGCGATCGGCGCCGGGGTCGAGCGCGAGCGAGCCGTCGGCGACGGCGGCGCAGAGGGTCGTCAGTGCGTGTGCGCGAGCGCGCGTGAGCGGCAGCTCGGCCGGGTCGGCGGCGGCGAGTGCCTGCGCGGTCGGGAAGGCGTGCGTGAGGTCGTCGTCGCTCATGCCCTCCGGCAGCGGCTCGCCGAAGCCCGCCGTCAGCCGGCCGGCGAGCGTGCGCGCGCCGGCGACCGACACCTGCTGGCCGAGCACCGCGCGCACCGCCAGCTCGGCGCCGTCGACCGCGCCCGGCACGCGGCGCCCCGGCGTGCGGCGCACGAGCGGCTCCAGCAGCGGGTCGGCGGCGAGCGCATCGTCGACGGCGACCGGGTCGGCGTCGAGGTCGAGCAGACGGCGGCAGCGCTGCACGGCCGCGGCGAGGTCGCGCAGGTCGCTCAGGCGCAGCTCGCAGCGGACGTGGTCGCCGGCGTCGCTTGCGGAGCCGGGCGCGAGCCGCGCGACGCCCGGACCGTGCGGAAGCGCCAGCACGCGCCGGTACGCCCCGCCGTCCGCGTCCCCCGCCTCGACGCCGGGCACCGCGCGGGCGCCGAGAAACGCGAGCAGCCCGGCCGCGTCAAGCGGGGCACGGTGGCGCAGGCGCAGCGTCAGCGGCGCCGCCGCCCGAACACCGGCAACCTGACCCCGCCTGGCGGGGGAAAGTTGCCGGTCATCGGCGCGAGTCCCGCGCCGCAGCTCGGTCGGCGTCGTCGCGAACACCTCGCGGATCGTCTCGTTGAACTGGCGGATCGACGGGAAGCCCGCGGCGAACGCGACGTCGGTGAACGGCAGCGCGGTCGTCTCGATCAGCAGGCGGGCCGTCTGCGCGCGCTGGGCGCGGGCGAGCGCGAGCGGACCGGCGCCGAGCTCGGTGACGAGCTGGCGGTGCAGGTGGCGCTCGCTGAAGCCGAGCCGTCTCGCGAGTCCGACGACGCCCTCGCGCTCGACGGCGCCGTCGCGGATCAGCCGCATCGCACGGCCGACCGCGTCAGCCCGCAGGTTCCACTCGGGTGAGCCCGGGGAGGCATCAGGGCGGCAGCGCTTGCAGGCGCGGAAGCCGGCACGCTGCGCGGCGGCCGCGCTCGGCAGGAAGCGCACGTTCGCGCGCTTCGGCGTCATCGCCGGGCAGCTCGGGCGGCAGTAGATGCCGGTCGAGGTGACAGCCGTGACGAACCATCCGTCGAAGCGCTCGTCCTTGGAGCGGACGGCGCGATAGCAGTGCTCGAAGTCCTGGATCACGCCATGCATGATGGCGCGGCCGGCGGTCGTCGACTAGTGGAAATCGGACGTGTAGGTGGAGGGCCAGTCCAGTGCCCAGATTCCGTCCCGCTCGTCGTGCCGGAACGTCGCCGGATCCTCCTCCACGAAGCGCGCGCCGCGGAACGCGGTGACGACCGTGTGGTACTCGCCGCGCTCGCCGCAGGGGTGGAACGCGGCGGCGTCGTCGAGGCCGTGATCGGCCAACAGCGCGCGGCTCACCGGTCGGCCGAGGAAGCCGGCGCGATAGTGCTCGGCGCGCAGCCCCGCGACCGTCGCCTCGATCTCCGCGTCGGCGAGGTAGTCGAGCAGCTCGCCGGCGTCCGCGCCGTCGCCGAGGGCGAGCGGCGTCTCCAGCCGCACGCCGGCCGTGGCGGTCGCCTCCGCCAGCCACGGCCACTGCTCGGGTGTGATGTCCCCGGTCACGATCCTCTCGATGCCGTCCGCGGCGAGCTTCGCGAACGCCTGGCGATAGGCCGCCTCCCACGCGTCGCGCCGGATCTCCACCAGCTCGTGCCGCAACCCGAGCCCCGCCGCCTGCCGCCGCATCACGCCGAGCGGGTGGCAGCGGAACGCGGCGCGCTCGCCCGCCGGCACGAACGTCGCCAGCCGCGTCCCCGTCTCCTCCAGCGCCCCGCTCCGCAGTCCCGCTGCGAAGCAGTCCTTCCCGCCGGACCACAGGACGGCGGACCTCATCGAACCCGCTGAAGGGCTCTCGGCGACTCTGGCAGCGGGTGTGAACATGGGTTGAGAGCAGCGGCTTAGAGTGAGTCGCAAATTGATTGATTTGCAGGTATTTCTTCTTCTCTAAACAATTTAGAGTAGAGAAGAGCATGCGGGCTCATGCGAAGACCCCGCCCTCCTGCACGACCCCGCCGTCAGCTGTCAGCCGACCCCCCTCGCGCAGGTCGCAGATCAGGTCCCAGTGGACGGCGGACTCGTTGACGCCGCCGGTCTCCGGGTAGGAGCGGCCGAGGGCGAGGTGGACGGTGCCGCCGATCTTCTCGTCGAACAGGATCGCGCCGATCGGGCGGTCGATCCCGCGATTCGTGCCGATGCCGATCTCGCCGAGGCGGCGGGCGCCGGGGTCGGTGGCGAGCGTGCGGTCCAGGTACTCCTGCCCGCGGCCGGCCCGTGCGCCCACGACCTCGCCGTCTCTGAACGTCAGCTCCACGTCCTCGACCGCGACGCCGCGCGGGCTCGACGGCACGGTGAAGCGGATCGTCCCGTTCGCGGAGTCCTCGAGCGGACCGGTGAAGACCTCGCCGCTCGGCATGTTGCGCTTCCCGTCGGAGTTGACCCAGATCCGTCCGTCGACGCGCAGCGTCAGGTCGGTGCCCGGCGCCTCGATCCGCAGCTCGCGCGCGCCCGCCAGCCGCTCGATCAGCCCCGCCTGAAACGCGCCCAGCTCGCGCCACGCCGCCACCGGGTCCTCGCGGTCCAGGAACAGCGCTCCGCGCACGAACGCCGCGAACGCGTCGTCGGCCATGCCCGCCTGCTGCGCGCCCGCCGGCGTCGGCCACAGCGTCCCGCACCAGCGCTTCGCGAGCCGCAGCTCGCCGAGCGGCGCCCGCGCCCGCGCCGCGCGGGCGATCCGCTCGGGGTCGGCGTCCGCGAGCGCGCGCGTGTTCCCGGGCGCCTGGATCGTCAGGAACGCGTCGGCCGCCTCGACCTCGGCGCGCGCGGCGGAGGGAAACGAGTCGAGGTGCCGCTCGCGCGCGAGCGCGTAGAAGTCCTCCTCGACGCCCGGCAGCTCGACGCGCAGCAGCGGCCACGCCTCGCGCGCCAGGATCTCCGCGTGCAGCGCGCGCAGCAGCGGCGCGGCGAGCGTCGTCGAGCGCACGAGCACCTGCTGGCCCGGCTGGACGTCGAGGCAGTAGCCGGCGAGCAGCTGCGCGAACGCGCGGGGGTCCGGCCCGCTCACGGCGCCTCCACGTCCGGGAACCACTCCGCCAGATGCTCCCGCAGGGCGCCGCGGATCCAGGCGCGCTCGTCCCGCGAGGCGAAGCGGTACCGCGCGAGCAGCTCCTTCTGCTTCTCGATCGGGGCGCCCGCGAGGACCCATCGCACGGCGAGCCGCTCGAACAGGAGCTCGACCGCCCGCTGCCACGCGTCTTCCTGCGAGAGCGGGGATCCGGCAAGCACCTCCGCGTACTCGCGCCGCGTCGCCGGCGTCATCGACCCGCGCAGCGTCAGCACGTTCCCGTCCGGATCCGTGTAGTCCGACGTCGGTGCGCTGAGCTTCTCGCGCTGGCGGTTGCGGCGACCCACGCCGGGAAGGCTACGTCGTCGCCGCGGCGTGCTCCAGCTGACCCGCGACGTCGCCCCGCAGCGGCTCGGCGTGGCCGCTCCAGGCGGTCGCCGGGGCGAGTGCCGCGAGCTTGCGCATCGACGCGCGCGCCTGCTCGGTGTCCTTGTTGAACGCACGATGCGGAACGCGCGCCGCGCCGGAGGTCCCCGTCTGCGGATCGAGCGTGTAGAAGCAGTCGCTGACGAGCGCGAGCCGGTCGGACTCGCGCCACAGGCCGATCAGCCCCGGCGCGTGGCCCGGGAGGTGGACCACGCTGAAGCCCGCGACCTCGTCGCCCTCCGACACGGTGCCCGCGATCGCGACCGGGCCGCCGTCCCAGACCGGCAGCAGCCGTCCCAGCAGCAGCTTGCCGTGGGGGTTCAGCGTCGTCAGGTCGAAGTAGTGCATGCCGCCGTCGCCCTCGGCGTCGGCGACCTCGTCGGGGTGGCACCACACCGGCGCGCCCAGGCCCGGCGCCGCGCCGCGGTGGTCGGCGTGGCCGTGGCCGAGCACGACCCGCGTGATCCCGCCCAGCTGCGCCCCGATCGCCGCCAGCGCCGGTGTCATCGACGCGATGCCCGCGTCGAACATCACCACGCCGTCGCCGTCGCGCACGAAGTACACGTTCATCAGGCGTCTCGGGAAGCCGCCGCGGACGACCCACACGCCGTCCGCGATCGCCTCCGCGTCGCCGGCCGCGAAGCGCCGCGCGATCCGCGTGCGCAGGTTCGTCAGGGCCGTCAGACCGCGCTCGGCGCCCGAGTCTCTCGGCGGCACCACGCCGAGCTGCCGCGCGACGCTCATGCCGTCGATGTACGCGTCGTTGCCGACCACGAGCCCGTCCTCGACCCGCACGACGTCGCAGCCCACGAGGTCGAGCCGACCGCCGGTCGGCAGGAAGCCCTGCCACGTGCCGGGGCCGGCGAACGTGCCGGTCAGGCGCCAGCGGACGGCGCAGCGGTCGTCCTCGGTGGTCGTCTGGATGACCTCGAACACCGCGTCGGGCACCGCCGCGAACAGCTCCTCGAAGTACGCGCGCACGCCGTCCGGCGCGATCAGGTCGGCCTGGCCGTGCAGGCGGTCCAGCTCGCCCGGCCGCCAGCAGGCGACCATCACGTCGACGTCGCGCGCAGTGACGGCGGCGAAGTAGCGCCGCGCGACCTCCTCGGTGGCGCTGACCATGGCGCTCAGCCTACGCCGCGAACACGGATAAGGTGGCACTCGATGCCCGAGACCGGTCGCAAGCGGGAGCTGGGCCGCGGCGAGCGCGTGCTCGGCGGGCTGTGGCGTCTGCGCCTCCCGCTCCCGTGGCCCGGCGTGCCGCACTGCAACGCCTGGGCGATCAAGGCCGGCGACGGGATCGTGCTCGTCGACACGGGCATGCACGAACCGGGCTCGCTGGAGCAGCTGGAGCGCGCGATGAGAATGGTCGGGCTGCGGCTGGAGGATGTGCGTCTGCTCGTCTGCACGCACGCGCACTCCGACCACTACGGACAGGCGGGGCCGATCATCGACCGCGCCGGCTGCGAGCTGTGGATGCACCCCAACCACCAGCACGCGACCCGCGGGCTCGAAGACCCGGATCAGGCGCTGCAGCGGCGCCTGGAGGTCGCGCGCACGAGCGGGGTGCCGGAGCTCGTGCTGCGCCGCTACGCCGAGATCGCCAAGGAGCAGCCGCCGCACATCGCGCGCGTCGTCGACCCCGACCTCGCGCTGCTGCCGGGGATCGAGATCGAGACGGATCTCGGCAGCTGGAGCGTGATCGAGACGCCCGGCCACGCGCCCTCCCACGTCTGCCTCTACCAGCCCGAGCGCCGCATCCTGATCTCCGGCGACCACCTGCTGGGCCGCATCTCGCTCTACTACGACTACGGCTGGTCGCCCGACCCGGTCGGCGAGTTCCTGCGCTCGCTCGACGCGGTCGAAGCGCTGAAGCCGGCGCCGCGCCTGTGCCTCGCCGGCCATGCGCGGCCGTTCACCGACGTGCAGGCGCACATCGAGGCGAACCGCGAGCTCGTCGCCCAGCGCGTCGCCGCGACGGCGGTCGCGATCGAGCACGAGCCGCTGACCGCCTACGAGGTGGTGCCGCGGGTGCACGGCGAGGACGCCGTTCACGCCGCCGCCTGGCTGCTGACGGAGACGCTCTGCTACCTGCGCCACCTCGAGACGATCGGGGCCGTGCGGCGCGAGCCCGGCGATCCGGAGCGCTGGGTCGCGGTCTGAGCGCGGCGCAACCGTCGGCGGCGCCCGGCGGCATCCGCTAGCGTCGCTGCATGGGGGTCGTACAGGGGGTGGAGGGCGCGCGCCCGGCGCACAGCGACGTGCGCACGGCGATCGAGCCCGGTGCGCTCGCATGGCTGTTGGCCGTGCCGGTCGCGCTCGTCGCGATCGCGCTGGTCGCGTTGCTCGGCCCGCCGCTCGGGCAGCTCCTGCACTCCGGGGCGAACCCGTACGACGTCTGGAGCGAGCTGCGGTGGGCGGTCGTCGCGGAGCCGACCGAGCAGGGGCGCTTCCTGCTGGCGATCGCCGCGCCGCTGCTGCTCGCCGCGGCGCTTGCGGCGGCGGCGCGCCGCCCGATCGCGCTGCCGCCGCGCCTGGCCGCCGTGGCGGTGCCGCTCGCGCAGGTCGTCCTGCTGGCGGCGATCGTCGTGTGCGTCGCCGTGCAGCAGCGACTCGTCTACGAAGTGCCGATATACCAGCCGACCGTCTCGCATCGCTGGCGCTACTTCACGCCGGCGACGCTGCTCGCCGCCGCCGCCCTGACGGCGGGGGCATACGCCGTGCTCGCGCGCCCGGGGCTGCGGGCGCGGGCGGCCGCGGCGCTGCGCGAGACCGATCGCCGCCGGCTCGTCGCGATGCTGCTCGCGGTCGTCCTCACCGCCGTGTGGCTGCTGCACGCGGTCAACACCGACAGCTCGATCATGGGCACCAGCTCGCACGAGTGGAGCCCGGCGCAGTTCACGCTCGACGAGACGTACGCGGTGCTGGACGGGCGCACGCCGCTCGTCGACTTCACGGCCCAGTACGGATCGCTGTGGCCGTACCTGACCGCCGCGGCGCTGGCGTTGTTCGGCCAGACGTTCCTCGTCTTCTCGCTGGCGATGTGCGCGATCACGGCGGTCTCGCTGCTCGCCGTCTACGCGCTCCTGCGGCGGATCGCGGGCAACGGCGTCACGGCCCTGCTGCTGTACCTGCCGTTCCTCGCCACGAGCCTCTTCATCGTCGGGGGCACGACGACGAGCCGCTACACGTTCGGCGACTACTTCGGCGTCTTCCCGCTGCGCTACGCGGGCCCGTTCCTGCTCGCGTGGCTGATCGTGCGCCAGCTCGACGGGGCGGGGGGTGGGCGGGTCCGGCATCCGTGGGTCCTGGGCGCGGTCGCCGGCCTGTGCGTGCTCAACAACGCCGAGTTCGGGCTTGCCGCGCTCGCGGCGACGGTCGCGGCGCTCGTGTGGACCGCGCCGGACCGCCGCCCGCGCCCGCTCGCGCGGCTCGCCGGCCGGCTCGCGCTCGGACTGCTCGCCGCCTACGCGCTGCTCGCCGTGCTCGCGCTCGTGCGCACGGGCGGGCTGCCGCAGCTCGGGCGCCTGCTCGACTACGGACGTCTCTACTCGGTCGGGGGCTTCGGGTTGCTGCACCTCCACCGCCTGCTCGGGCTGCACCTCGTGCTCTACCTCACCTACGCGGCGGCGATCGCGGTCGCGACCGTGCGCGCGCTCGAGCACGCGCCGAACCGCCCGCTCACCGGGATGCTCGCGTGGAGCGGCGTCTTCGGACTCGGCTCGGCCGCCTACTTCATGGGTCGCACGCATCCCGAACTGCTCGTGGCGCTGTTCCCGACGTGGGCGCTCGCGCTCGCGCTGCTGAGCGTCGACGCGCTCGGCCGACTGAGGGGCCGCCCCGGTCTCGGAACGCTGCTCGTGCTGCTGGGGATGGCGGTGACCGCCTGCTCGCTCGCGCAGCTCCCGGCGCCGTGGACGCAGCTGGACCGGATCTCCCAGGAGGCGCCGAGCACCCCGCTGATCGAGGGCGAATCGCCGCTGCCGCGCTTTGACGGGGCGTTCCTGCCGGACCGCTCGACGCGCGGCTTCTTCGCTCCTGCGCACCCCGGCGAGCCGGTCGCGATCCTGCTCACCACCGGGCACCAGATCGCGCATGCGTTCGGGGTCGAGGACGTCTCGCGCTACACGGGCATGTACTCGATCGTCACGCGCGAACGCCTGCGCACGGTCGTCGACGACCTGCGGGCCGCCGGCGGCGGCACGCTGTTCCTGCCCGATACCTACCAGCAGGTCTACGACACGCTCGCGCGCTGGGGCTTCGAGCGCCGCTCGGCGGAGATCGAATGGGGCGGGGTGCTCGTCTCGAAGTGGGTCGACACGACGAGTCGTGGCAACGCACCCGGCTAGACTGCTCAGACCATGCGGATCGACGAGATCATCGCCGCGGACGGGGACCCGGTCTTCTCGTTCGAGTTCTTCCCCCCGAAGACGGAGGAGGGGGAGCGCAACCTCTACGCCGCGCTCGAGGCGCTGCGCGCGCTCGAGCCGGCGTTCGTCTCCGTCACCTGGGGCGCGGGCGGATCGACGCGTGAGAAGACGATCGAGATCGTCCGCAACATCCGCGCCGCGCACGGGCTCGAGGCGATGGCGCACTTCACCTGCGTCGGCGCGACCGTCGACGACCTGCGCGGCGCGCTCGACCAGATGCGCGACGCCGGCATCGACAACGTGCTCACGCTGCGCGGCGACCCGCCGCGAGGGGAGACGCAGTTCGTCCAGACCGAGGGCGGCCTGCGCTACGCGACCGAATTGGCGCAGCTGACGGCGGACGGCTACGACTTCTGCCTCGTCGGCGCCTGCTATCCGGAGGTCCACCCGGAGGCGCCGGACGCCGCGGGCGACCTCGCGCACCTGCGCGAGAAGGTCGACGCGGGCGTGAAGATACTCATCACGCAGCTGTTCTTCGACAACGAGGCGTACTTCCGCTTCGTCGACGACGCGCGCGCCGCCGGCATCGACGTGCCGATCGTGCCGGGCATCATGCCGATCACGAACGCGGAGCAGATACAGCGCTTCACGCAGCTGTGCGGGGCGTCGATCCCCGACCCCCTGCAGGAGGCGCTCGACCAGCGCCGCGACGACCCCGCCGCGGTCGTCGACCTCGGCGTCGCCTACGCGACGCTCCAGTGCGCCGAGCTGCTCGCGCGCGGGGCGCCGGGCATCCACTTCTACACGCTCAACCGCTCTCCCGCCACGCGCGCGATCCTCTCCGCGCTGCGCCTCCAGCGCCCGTGGGAGCGCCGCGCCGGCGGCGAGCCCGCGCTCGGGGCGGTCGGCTGATCCGCTAGATGCGGATCGAGATGATCCGCATGAAGATCTCCATCGCGATGTCGCTGTCGCGCGATCCGGCCATGACGTTGACGGCCGCCGACTGCACCCGTCTTACGACGTCCGCGGTCGTGCGCCGCGCGAAGCTCTCGCGCACGCCGATCTCGCGTGCCAGCCGTACCCAGGCGTCCATGCCGACCTGCTCGATCTGCGTTGCGCCGTCGATTCGCATCGCCATCCGCGTCGTCAGTCCCTCATAGGCCGTCGTGCTCACGAGGTCGTAGAGCGGCGCGAGCGTCGGCGCACCCGCGTCGTACAGCAGCGAGACGTTCTTGCCGTGCGCATCGCAGTTGCCGATCATCCAGTTGAGGACGAGGGCCTCCCACAGGCGCGGCAGCTCGTGCGCGGGGACGCCCGTCGTGCGCCGCAGCAGCTCGACCGTCTCGCGCACGCCCGGCCCGCCCTCGCCCTGGTACTTGCGGTCGGCCGGGACGCCGAGCGCCTGGCAGACGTCCTCCTGGTGCAGCCGGCGGATCGGGTCGCTCGTGAGGTCGCGGTCGTAGCGTTCGACGACCAGATAGGGAAGGCCCGAGACGGTCGTGGCCGTCTCGACGCGCGCGACCGTCAGCATCGCGCTCAGGGCCAGCCGCATGCAGAACGCCTCGTTGGCGACCAGGCCCGGATACCGGTCGGGCTCGGGCTTGAGGATGTGCGTCGTCGGCGTCGCCGCGTTGAGCGGCAGTGCGACGCGCCCGTCCTCGATCACGACCGGCAGCTTCGGCTGCGCGCCCGCGAGCGACAGGCGCACGCCCTCGGCGGGCGCGGCTCCGAGCGGCCGCTGCGGCAGGCTGCGCAGGATCGCGTCGAGCTGCTCGTCGTCGAGTGGGCGCATGCTCGGCTCGGCGTCCATCTCGACGCCGGGCGGCAGCAGCGTGATCGCGCCGGCGCAGTCGCCCCCCACTTCGGCCAGCAGCCCGTAGTCGTTCCCCGGCGAGACGCCGAGCGCACGGGCGAGCGCCTCGCGGCCGTCGCCCTCCGGCAGCAGCCCGCCGAAGACGGCGCGGCAGACGGCGTGCGGATGCGCTTCCGCCTGGACCGGCATCGCGTACGACAGCGGCGGTCCGGCGTAGTCGTCGTCGTAGCGGAACTGGAGGTTGCCGTTGTCCTTGCGCAGCAGCCGGCCGGCGCGACGGTCGGCCAGGTGCGCGATCAGCTCCTCGCTCATCGACCGCGCGGGTGCAGCTCGACGTCGAGGCCCAGCGCGTGCGCGATCCGCAGCACCGTGTCGAAGCGCGGTGAGATCTCGCCTCGCTCGAGCTGACCGACGACGCGGCGGTTGAGCCCGCTCACCTCCGCGAGCTGCTCCTGCGTCAGCTGCAGCTCGGCGCGCCGGGCGCGCACCTGCAGAACCAGGTCGGAGAGGTCGTCGACAGAAGGCATGATACCGATCGATCACATTAGCGCAGAATCGGGCAAAATGTCACCGATCAGTCCCAAAGAGGCCGATCAGGCGGTGATGCGACCGATCGGTGTCAGGCGGCGTCCGCGCGACCCGTCGACGACTCGACCGCGAGCCCGTGCGCCACCAGCGTGCGCCCATCGTGCGCGTAGCGCACGTCGACGACGTCGTTGCGGCGGTAGGTCCCGATCCCCCAGGCGCCGAGGAACCAGCGCCAGAAGCCGAGTCTGCCCTCCTGCACGAGCTCGCGCGCGAACAGCAGCGCGCGGCCGTCGGGGGCGAGCGCGTAGTCGTCGCCCTCCCGCTGCGGCACGCCGTTGACGAACACCTCGACCGGGGGCCGCACTCCGGGGGGGAGCTGGACGCGCCAGCGCTCTTCCATCGGCGGATTATCGCGCGAAGGAGGCGCGGCGGCGACGCGCGCCCAGCGCGAGCACGGCGGCCCAGGCGACCAGCAGCATCAGCCCGAACGTGCTCAGCAGCAGCCCGAGGCGCAGGCCGGGCACCTCGTAGCGCCAGACGATCCGGTGCTCCCCGGCGGGGACCGTGACCCCGCGCATCACCACGTCGGCCCGCATGGAGCGCGCCGGCCGTCCGTCGACGGTGACCGACCATCCCCGCGCGCGGGCGTCGTCGAGCACCACGAGGCTGCGCCGCGAGAGGCGCGCCTGCAGCGTCACGCGCGCGTTCTGCGAGTCGACGACGCGCACCGTGCCGGCGCCGCCCGCGGGCGGCGGACCGTTCAGCTCGGCGCGATCCACGACGGCGTCGCGCCGCGCATCGAACGCCGGGTGCACGATCGTCGCGAGCTCCTCCCGCTCGTTCGCCGCGACGTGCACGCGCCGGGCCACGAGCGCGCGCGGCGCGGCGCCGCGGTTCTCGAGCACCGTCGCGTCGCCGCCGCGATACGCGTACGAGAGCTGTTCGTAGCCGGCGCCATGCGGCAGCGCGGTGCCGGCGTCCATGACGATGTAGCGCGTGCCCAGCAGCCCCAGCACCTTCAGGCCGGTCGGCGTGACGTCGAAGACGTCGAGCCCTCTCAGCATGTCCTGGTCGGGGCGCACCAGCTTCCACAGCCGGTAGTAGCGCAGGCTCGGCTGGGGGACGTCGTGGCCGCGCACGTCGCGCAGCCCGTAGACCGTCGAGTAGTCGTTGTAGAGCGCGTCGCCGATGCCGACTATGCGTCCGTCGTCGACGTGGCCCTGCAGGAAGGCGATCGCGGGCGTGCGCGGCGGGAACGCGATCGACGGCGGTCCCATCGGCTGGTAGGCATGGGCGAACAGCAGCAGGTCGAGCGCGGCGGCGAGGACGGCGACCGCTCCGGCGAGCCACGCCATGCGCGGTCGGAAGCGCAGCAGCGCGAGCACGATGGCGGCGACGACGACGAGCAGCAGCCAGCGCAGCACGCTCGCGAGCGCGAGACCCCCGGGCGTCAGCCCGGCGAAGCGATCGGTGAGGTGGTGCAGCGCCTGGCCGAAGTCGCCCGGGGCGAGCGTGGCGGTGCGGATCGCTGCCAGTCCGCCGAGCGCGGCGGCGAGCACGACGATGCGAGCGCGCGCCTGGCGCCGCGGCGCGTCTAGCAGCGCCTGCAGCCCGAACGCGGCCAGGATCGCGACCGCGAACGCGAACCACAGCAGCAGGCGCTGGTTCTGGATGTGGTTGAAGCCGGGAAGCTTGACCACCGCGTCGCGAAGCAGCGGTGCGTTCAGCGGCACGGCGATCCCGAGCGCGAGCAGCGGCACGAACGCCGCCTTGCGTCTCCACGCGCCGGGCGAGACGAGCGCGATCGCGGCGAGCACGAGCGTCAGCGCGCCGGCATAGAAGGTGCGCTCGTTGTAGTTCACAGGCCCGGTGAGGAGCGCCTCGCTCGGCCGTCCCCACCAGTCCGGGAAGAGGGCGGTCCGCAGCGCGCTCAGCGGCAGGATGTGCCCTATCAGGGCGTCCGTGCCGCCGTTGCGCCGCACCTCCCGGCCCATCGTCCCGGTGGAGGCCAGCTCCGCCGGGACGAGCACCACGGCCATCAGCAGGATGCCGATCCCGATGGCCGCGGCGACCGTGCCCACGCGGCGCAGCCGCATGGCCCGGGGCAGGTCGGTGGTGGTCAGCGCCCGCACGGCCGCGTACAGCAGGGTGCCGGCGAGCACGTGCACCTGCGTGCCGGGATGACCGCCGGCGAGCGCCATCGCGGCCACCATCGCCAGGAAGACGGGCTCGGCGCGACTGCCGCGGCGGACGATGCGCTCGGCCAGCCACACGAACCAGGGCAGCCACACCGCGACCGACACGTGCGCGCCGTGGCTGAGCCAGACGACGTTGAAGGCGCAGAGGGCGAAGCTGACGCCTGCGAGCAGGCCGGGCAAGAAGCCGAGGCGCAGCTCGCGCACGAGCAGGTAGGTGCCGAACGCAGCCGTCCACAGCTTCAGCGCCGCGCCGAAGCCGAGCCCGTAGTCGAGCGGCAAGATCCAGAGCGGCAGGTTGAACGGTCCGAGCCAGCCGACGCCGGGGTTGGTGAAGAACGGGGTTCCCGCGAGCGCATCGGGGTTCCACGCCGGGAAGGTGCCGCTGTGGACCAGCTGCCGGGCGAGCGTCTCCCACGGGTAGTAGCTGGTCGCAAAGTCACTAAGCAGAAAGTTGTAGTAATTGAGCCCGTCGGCGGGCCGGAGCGCCTTCCATGGCGGGACGCCGTACAGGATCGACGCCGGGCTGAGGACGTCACCCCCTATGAGCACGGGCCACAGGTACGCGAGCACGAACAGCGCGAGCAGCCCCGCGGCCGCCCGGTGCTCGTGTGCGCGCACCGACCTCCAGGCGCCCGCGGCACGGCTTCCCCCCTCAAAGTCAGTATGCGCCGGCGCAGGCCGATATGCGACCCCTGCGCGCCCCCCTGCGCGACTCGTCATCGCACGAACATACGTAACTCCAGTTTTTTGTGCAGACAGTTATTTGTTTATTGAGATCCCGAACGTCGGTGTGAGGATGGTATGACTGCTCGGCGCCCTAAGCTGTGGCGATGCAGCACGGGTCCGAGCCGGCGTTCGACTACCGCGTGCGGCGCTCGGACCGGGCGCGGCGCGTGCGCGTGCGCGTCGATCCGGCGCACGGCGTCGAGGTGGTGCTGCCGCGGCGGGCGGCGGAGCGCGAGGCGGCGGCCGCGATCCGCGAGCTGCGGCCGTGGATCGAGCGGCGCATGGCGGAGTTGCAGCGGACGCGCGCGCTCGTCGCCGCGCGCGGCGCGACCGTCCCGTACCTCGGCGCGGTCCTCGCGCTCGTGCCCGAGCCCGGCCGCACGCGCGTGCACCGGCGAGGCGAGGCGCTGCTCGTCCCGGGCGGTGCCGAGGACCACCGTCCGGCGCTCGAGCGCTGGTACCGGCGGCAGGCGCGCGCCGAGATCGCGCCGCGGCTCGACGCGGCGACGGCCGCCGCCGGCGCGCGCTACCGCGGCCTGTCGATCCGCGGGCAGCAGACGCGCTGGGCGAGCTGCTCGGCGACGGGTGCGATGTCGTTCAACTGGCGGCTGCTGCTGGCGCCCGCACCGGTGCTGGACTACGTCGTCTGGCACGAGGTCTGCCACCTCGAGGTGATGGACCACTCGCCGCGCTTCTGGGGGCTGCTTGCGGCGCGCTGCCCGGACTACCGTGAGCACGCCGGCTGGCTGCGCCGACACGGCGCGACGCTCGTGCTGTGAGCGCGACGCGCGTCGCGGTCGTCGGGCACGTCGAGTGGATCGACTTCGCGGTCGTCGAGCACATGCCGGCGGCGGGCGAGATCGTGACCGCGAGCGACGTGTTCGAGCTTGCGGCGGGGGGTGGCGCGGTCGCCGCCGTGCAGCTGCGCAAGCTCGCCGGTGCGGCGCTGTTACTGACCGCCCTCGGCGACGACGAGCGGGCCGTCCGCTCCGCCGCCGAGCTGCGGGAGGCGCACGGCGTCGAGCTGCACGCGGTGGAGCGCACGCGGCCTCAGCGCCGCGGCTTCACGCACCTGGACGCGGACGCGGAGCGCACGATCACCGTGCTCGGCGAGCGACTCGTCCCGCACGGCGCGGATCCGCTGCCGTGGGAGCGGCTCGCCGCCTGCGACGGGGTCTACCTGACAGGCGGGGACGGTGACGCGGCGCGCGCCGCCCGCGCGGCGCGCGTGCTCGTCGCGACGGCGCGGGCCGCCGACGGCCTGCTGGCGGGAGAGGTCCACGCGGACGTGCTCGTCGCGAGCGCGAGCGACGAGAAGGAGCGCGCCGGTCTCGCGGCGCTGCCGGCGCCGCGGCTCGGCACGGTCCTTACCGAGGGCGCCCGCGGAGGACGCTGGGAGGGTGCCGACGGCAGCGTCAGGGGCTGGCCGGCCGCTCCGCTTCCGCGGCCGCCGGTCGACGCCTACGGCTGCGGGGACTCGTTCGCCGCCGGCCTCACCTACGGCCTCGCGGCCGGCATGGAGCTGCCGGCCGCGCTCGAGCTCGCCGCCCGCTGCGGCGCGCACTGCCTCGGCGGCCGCGGCCCCTACGCCGCTCAGCTCGCGCTCGCGGACTGACCCGCGAGGATTCGCCGCAGCGCCGCGAGCGGCGACTCGCCGTCCTCCTGCTCCACCACGCGCCGGCTCGCGCGACCCATCCAGGCCTCGGCGGAGCCGTCGCCGCGCACGTCGACGCCGGCGCGCACGCGCGGCAGCAGCCGCTGCGGGCCGCTCAGCTCCGCGCGCGCCGCGACCTGGGCGACCGGCTCGAACTGGCGCACGTGCGCGTCGATCGCGGCGCGCTGCGGCCGGGCGGACAGCCGCACGACGTGCGCAGCCAGCGCGTCGAGCGCCTCGTCGAGCGAGCCGTGACGCGCTCGCTCGACCTTCGGTCCGTCGCGGACGACGAGCCGGTACGGCATCGGCGTTAGATGGTCGATTCCATCTAGGCGCGCATCCCCATCGGCACGTACTCGCGCGTGCGCGCGCCGGTGTAGATCTGGCGCGGGCGCGCGATCTTCTGCTCGCCGTCTTCGATCATCTCCAGCCACTGCGCTATCCAGCCGCTCGTGCGGCCGATCGCGAACAGGACCGGGAACATCTCGACCGGCATCCCGAGCGCCTCGTAGATGAGGCCGGAGTAGAAGTCGACGTTCGGGTAGAGCTTGCGCGAGACGAAGTAGTCGTCCTCGAGCGCGATCTTCTCCAGTTCGAGCGCGATGTCGAGCAGCGGGTTCGTGCCCGTCACCTCGAAGACGTCCTGCGCGGCTCTCTTGATGATCTTCGCGCGCGGGTCGTAGTTCTTGTAGACGCGGTGGCCGAAGCCCATCAGGCGCTCGTCGCCGTTCTTGACGCCCTCGATGAAGCCGGGGATGTTCTCGACGCGCTCGATGCGGTGCAGCATCCGCAGCACCTGCTCGTTGGCGCCGCCGTGCAGCGGGCCGTAGAGCGCGCCGATGCCCGCCGCAAGCGCCGAGTACGGGTCGACCTGCGAGGAGCCGACGCTGCGCACCGCGCTCGTCGAGCAGTTCTGCTCGTGGTCGGCGTGCAGGATGAAGAGCACGTCGAGCGCCTTCTCGATGCGCGGGTCCGGCTGGTACTTCAGCTCGGCGATCTTGAACAGCATCCCGAGGAAGTTGCCGGCGTAGGAGAGGTCGTTGTCGGGATACACGTAGGGCATCCCGCGGTTGTGGCGGTACGCGAACGCGGCGAGCGTCGGCATCTTCGCCAGCAGGCGGATGATCTGCTCGTAGCGCACCTGCGCGTTCTTGATCTGGTTGGCCTCGGGATAGAACGTCGAGAGCGCGCCGACGGAGGCGAGCAGCATCCCCATCGGGTGGGCGTCGTAGCGGAAGCCCTGCATGAACTCCTTCACGTTCTCGTGCACGAACGTGTGGATCGTGATCTCGTGCGTCCAGGTGTCGAGCTGCGCCTGCGTCGGCAGCTCGCCGTGGATCAGCAGGTAGGCGACCTCGAGGTAGGAGGACGACTCCGCGAGCTGCTCGATCGGGTAGCCGCGGTACTCGAGGATGCCCTTGTCGCCGTCGATGAAGGTGACCGCGGAGCGGCACGAGGCGGTGTTCATGAACGCCGGGTCGTACGTCATGAGCCCGAAGTCGTCGTCGTCGACTCTGATCTGCCGCAGGTCGATGCTGCGGATCGTCCCGTCGCTGATCGGGACCTCGTACTGCCGGCCGGTGCGGTTGTCGGTCACCGAGAGCGTGGCGGCGGCTGCGGCTACGCCACCCTCGGCTACTCCGTTCCCTGCGGTCTCGGTGCTCATGCGGTCTCCCTGATACGTGCTCGGTCTCACACCTGTTCTACCGGATCGGCCGATTCGGCCGATCTCCGGCTTGTGAAAACGACATCGTTCAGGAGGACTCTTAGGAGGCCGTGATGATGGCGGTCGCCATCGTGGCGACCATCAGCAGCCCGCTGACGAGCATCACGAGGCGCGCGGCGCTCCCGCTGCTCGGGAACGTCTCGCGCATGACGCCGAACGCGCCGAGCAGCACGGCCCAGCAGGCGAACGCGCCGGCGGCGACGTAGAAGGCCGTCTTCGAGCCCTCGTCCGAGGAATGCTCCACCACGACTGCGAGCAGCGCGTGCATCGGCGCGAGCCTATCCGATCGCGCGGCCAGCGCGCGCGCCTTGATAGCGCGACTCCGTCGCCTCGCGCTGGCCCTGGTAGTGGGAGCCCAGATCGGCGCTTCCGTAGGGGCGCTGCGCCGGGCGGTCGAGCGTCATGAACGACAGCTGCGCGATCAGCAGCCCTGGGGACAGCTTGATCGGGACGCGCGTGAGGTTGTTCAGCTCGAGCGTCAGCGTGCCCTTCCAGCCCGGGTCGCAGAAGCCGGCGGTCGCGTGCACGATCAAGCCGAGGCGGCCGAGCGAGGACTTGCCCTCGATGCGCGCGACGACGTCGTCGGGCAGCTCGACCCACTCCAGCGTGCGCCCGAGGCAGAACTCGCCCGGATGGATCACGAACGCCTCGCCGTCGGGGATGCGCACTTCCTCGGTGAGGTTGCCGGGCGGCTCGCGCAGGTCGATCGAGCTGATGCGGTGGTTGTGGAAGACGCGGAACGTGTCGCCGAGGCGCAGGTCGACGCTCGCCGGCTGCACGAGCCCCGGGTCCCACGGGTCGATGCGGATGCGGCCCGCCTCGACCAGCTCGAGGATCGTGCCGTCGGACAGGACCGAGGTCGGCGTCATCGGCGCGAAGTCTGCCATGTGGCGCGGCCGGCCGCCGCGGCGCGCGGAGCCCTCACGCCGCGCCGACACCGATCGCGGCGCTGCTGCGATCCGGCGCCACGGCCGCGGTGTAGTGCGGCGTCGCCGTCGCGGTGACGAGGATCGCCGGGTGATCGGAGCCCTCGTGGAGCACCACCAGATCGACGCGCGCCCAAGCGTCGGCCGACACGGTCGCCTGCTGCGCTTCCACCTGCAGCTTTCCCGCGCTGTCGAGCCTGCGGCGCCAGCCGGGCACGCTGCGCTTCCACCACCCCGGGTCCTTGACGATCCGCAGCGTCGGCGTCTGCTCGGCTCTGGTGCGATTGTGCACGTAGGCGTCGACGTGCGTAGCCGGGCGTCTGGTCCCGTCCTTCTTCAACGCGGTTGTCGGCCACGCGAGCGCTCTGACCTCGATCGGGCGCCTCCATGCGCTGACGGCGCCGACGATTCTCCAGAGGGTCGCGAGCAGGCCGAGGACGCCGGCGATCAGCGTCACGGCGGCCCCGAACCCCGTCAGGTCCAGCCCGAGCACGTGGATCGCGACCTTGTCGCCGCCGGTGTCGCCCGTGCTCGCAGCGGCGGCGGCCAGATGGAGCACCGTGCCGAGCCCGCTCATGCGCCGACCTCCGCGTCCGCTGCCTCGTCCGTCGTCGCGCAGACGCAGCCGAAGACGTCGACCCACCGCTCGCTGCCCTTGCCGACGAGCGTGCACGTGCCGCTGCATGTGTCTGGGGCGCACCCCGGCCGCCAGCGGCCCAGGTCGTCCTCGACCAGCACGTCGGTGCAATCCGTCTGCTCGTCCGGCGACGCTGCGCGCAGCCGCTCGACCAGCTCGGAAGCGCTCGCCCCGTCCAACGGCGCGCGCACCGGTCGCAGGGCGGCCGTCCCGTCG
This sequence comes from uncultured Actinomycetes bacterium, assembly GCA_963812435.1. Taxonomy (GTDB): domain Bacteria; phylum Actinomycetota; class Thermoleophilia; order Solirubrobacterales; family Solirubrobacteraceae; genus Conexibacter. The sequence goes on along the minus strand of CAWEUZ010000001.1, from coordinate 590,314 downwards.
CGCACGATCGGCAGCAGCAGGTCGACGCTCAAGGCGCTGTGCCCGCCGTGCTGCGGCGAGATCACGACGTCCTCGCCGAGCGGGCGCGCTTCCAGGTGCGGTCCGGCGACGAGCCTGTGCACCAGCGGGTGGTCCTCGGGGAGCATTCGGCGCTGCTCGCGGATCGCCGCGTACTCCTCGGCGGTGACGCGAGGGAGCCCGGGCTCGCCGCGCTCGATCCATCGGTCGATCTGCACAGGCCGCAGCAGCTGAGCGAGCTCGTAGGCGTCGCCTCGCAGCAGCTCCGTGCGCAGGTCATCGAGCGCAGGGCTCGACTCGGCGCGCGCGCCCCCGAGCGAGCGCTCGGTGGCCGCTCCGGCACGTTCTCCGGGCGCGGACTCCCCGGAGAACTCCGGAACGGCGACGAGCAGTGCAAGCGCTACGGCTACGTTCACGACGCCTCCCTCAGCGGCACGACCTTTGCGCCGGAAACTAGCGCAAAACTGACAGCGCGGCCGCGCCTATGGTCGGTCTAGCGCTTGGGCGTGCGAGCGCGGGCGACGGTGGTGCGCACCCGCGCCGGGGCGACGGGCGCCGGGTCACCGTGCGGGCCGCGGCGCGGGCGGCGCGGATGCGGTGAGCGGCGCGGCGGGTCGTCGACGCGCGAGCCGCCGCCGCCCTCGCCCTGCGGGGAGCCTTCCTCGTCGGGCGTCTGTCTGACCGCCCACCAGACGAGGTACAGCAGCATCCCGAGCGGGATCTTCAGCGCCAGCATCAGGAACAGGAAGCCCGTCCACTCCATGCGGTCGATGCTACCCGCGTGCGGGGGTGGGCGTCACCCTTCCCGCCGGTGCGTCAGGCCCGCAGCTCGACCTCGGCGTTCGCGAACTGCGTGATCCGCTGCAGCTCGCCGACGCGCGCGACGATCTCCTCGCGCGTCAGGCGTCGCACGCGCTCGGTCCCGAACTCCTCGACGTTGAAGGAGGCGATCGCGGTGCCGTAGGCCATCGCGCGGCGCAGCGTCTCGGGCGAGAGGTCGTCGCCTCCGTGCGCGGCGATGCAGCCGACGAAGCCGCCGGCGAACGAGTCGCCGGCGCCGGTCGGGTCGAGCACCGTCTCCAGCGGGAACGCCGGCAGGCCGAAGAAGCCCTCGTCGGTCAGCAGCGCCGCGCCGTACTCGCCCTGCTTGGCGACGACGACCTTCGGCCCCATCGCGCGGATCTCGCGCGCCGCCTGCACGAGGTTCGGCTTGCGCGTCAGCTGGCGGATCTCGGCGTCGTTGAGCAGCACGCAGTCGACTTGCTCGATCGTCTTGATCAGCGAGTCGCGCGCGGTCTCGATCCACAGGTTCATCGAGTCGAGGGCGACGAACTTGGCGTTGCCGCACTGCTCGCGCACCTCGCGCTGGAGGTCCGGCTGGATGTTCGCGAGGAACAGCACGTCGCAGTCGCGCGAGGCGTCGGACAGCTTCGGCTCGAACTCGCCGAAGACGTTCAGCCTCGTGTCGTCGGTGTGCGCGGTGTTGAGGTCGTACTCGTAGTGCCCGCGCCAGAAGAACGTCTCGCCCCCGGGGACGTGCTCGATGTCGTCGGTGACGACGCCGCGCCCGTGCAGGACGGCGTACTCGTCGTCGCCGAAGTCGTCGCCGACCGGACCCACCGGGCGCACCTCGGTGAAGAACGACGAGGCGAGCGAGAAGTGCACCGCCGAGCCGCCGAGCATCTTCTCGCGGCTGCCGAAGGGCGTTGATACGGCGTCGAATGCGATCGAGCCGACGACGGTGAGCGACATCGTGGTGGGCGTCTTTCCGGTCGGGTGCAGGAAGTGGGACAGCGTACCGGCGGGGCGCGGTGCGGGGCTGGAGTAGCCTGCTCGACCGATGCGCGCGATCCAGCTGCAGGAGTTCGGCGGACCCGAGGTGCTCCAGCTCGTGGAGCTGCCGAGACCCGAGCCCGGGCCCGGGATGGTGCTGGTCGAGGTGACGACGGCGGGGATGAACTTCGCCGACACGCACCAGCGCGAGAACTCGTATCTGGCGAGAGCGACGCTGCCGCTGATCCCCGGCACCGAGGTCGCCGGCGTGCGCGCGGACACCGGCGAGCGCGTGATCGGGCTGTGCGGCAACGGCGGCTACGCGGAGTACGTCGCGGTGCCGGAGGCTTTGACGTACCCGATCCCCGAGGGGGTCGACGACGGCACTGCCCTGGCGCTGATCGTGCAGGGCCTCACCGCGTGGCACCTCTACAAGACGTGCGCGCGCCTGCGGGAGGGCGAGTCGGTCGTGATCATCGCCGCCGCCGGCGGCGTCGGCTCGCTCGCGGTCCAGCTCGGGCACCAGCTCGGCGCCGGCCGCGTGATCGCGGTCGCCTCGACGGAGGAGAAGCGCGAGCTGACGCTGTCGCTCGGCGCCGACGCGGCGATCGACGCCGCGCCCGAGGGCCTGAAGGAGCGGATCGTGGAGGCGAACGGCGGCAAGCCCGTCGACGCCGTCTTCGAGATGGCGGGCGGCGCGGTCTTCGACGCCTGCCTCGACGCGCTCGCCCCGTTCGGCCGGCTCGTCACCTACGGGATCGCCTCGCGCGAGCAGAACGACGTGCGCTCGGGCGCGCTGATGCGCAAGTCGCGCGCGGTCGTCGGCTTCTGGTTCATGCATTGCATGGGTCGCCGCGACATGGTCGAGGAGCCGCTGGCGGACCTGTTCGCGCGCGCGGCGCGCGGCGACCTGAGGGCGGTCGTCGGCGAGACCTACCCGCTCACCGACGCCGCACGCGCCCAGGTCGACCTCGCCGAACGGCGCACGACCGGCAAGCTGCTGCTCGATCCGCGCGCCTGACCCGGCGCGTCGGCCGCATTGCACTGACGAGGGGTGCGTGGGAGGCTGGGCGTCCCGCACAAGGAGCGTCGAGATGTCTGCGCCCGTTCGCCCCGTCCTGCTCACGGCGGCAGCCGCCCTGGCCATCCTGCTCGCCTTCTCCGTCGGCGCAGTTCGCGCGAGCGCCGACAGCAGCGACGACCTGATCGTGATCACCGGCGGGGCCGTCGTGCCGGCCGGTCAGACAGCGGGCGACGTGGTGGCGCTCGACGGACCGGTGCGGATCGCCGGGCGGGCCACCGGCGACGTCGTCGCCGTGAGCGGGCCGGTGCGGATCACGGGACGCGTCGACGGGGACGTCGCGGCGGTGTCGGATCGGGCGTTCCTCGCCCCGACCGCGCGCGTCGGCGGCGATCTGCTCTACGGCGACGAGCGCCCGGTGGTCGCGCAGGGCGCGCGCGTGGACGGGTCGATCAAGGACAAGAACTGGGCCGACACGCTCTCGAGCCCGGGCTGGGGTCTGGCCGGACCGCTCGCGTGGTGGCTGGCCGTCTCGATCTCGACGCTGCTCGTCGGCGCGTTGCTGCTGCTGCTCGCGCCGCGGATGCTCGCTGCGGCGGAGCGCAGCGCGCGGGGCCATCTCGGGGCCGCCGTCGGCTGGGGCGTCCTCGTCGCGATCGCCCTGCCGCTCGTCGCGATCCTGTTGCTCGTGACGCTGGTGGGCATCCCGCTCGGCGCCGCGCTGCTGCTCGCGCTCGTGCCCGTGATGCTGGTGGCCTACGTCACGTCCGCCTGGATCCTCGGGCGCCGGGTCGTCAAGGAGCGCACGTGGCTCGCGCTGCTGGCCGGTTGGGGCATCCTGCGAGTGCTGGCGCTGATCCCGGTCGCCGGCTTCCTCGTCGGCCTCGTCGCGACGATCGTCGGGCTCGGCTCGCTCGTCGTGGCGCTGTGGCACTCGCGTCGGCCTGAGGCGCCCGTGGCTGTGCCGGAGACGCCGGGGCGCCCTGCTCCAGCGTGAGCCGGTCCCGGCTGTGTAGCGCCCCGCGCGACCTCGCGACGCGCTTCCGACTAGTCTCAGGTGCCAGTGACGACCTTCGCCGAGCTCGGCCTCTCCGACACACTCCTCGACGCGCTGCGTGACGTCGGCTACGAATCGCCCAGCCCGATCCAGGAGCAGGGCATCCCGCCGCTGCTCGCCGGCTCCGACGTGATCGGGCAGGCGCAGACCGGCTCGGGCAAGACGGCGGCGTTCGGCCTGCCGCTGATCGAGAGCATCGATCCGGAGGTCCACGAGGTGCAGGGGCTCGTGCTGACGCCGACGCGCGAGCTGTGCATCCAGGTCACGCAGGCGCTGCGCGCGTACGGCGCGCGCAAGGGCGTCGACGTCGTCGCCGTCTTCGGCGGCGCTCCGATCCGCTCCCAGCAGGCGCAGCTGCGCGCCGGCGGGCACATCGTGGTGGGGACCGTGGGCCGCGTGAAGGACCTGATCTCGCGCCACTCGCTCGTGCTGCACTCGACGCGCTTCGTGGTGCTGGACGAGGCCGACGAGATGCTCGACCTCGGCTTCCTCGAGGACGTCGAGAGAATCCTCTCGCTCACGCCCGGCAGCCGCCAGACCGCCCTCTTCTCGGCGACGATGCCGCCGGAGATCCGCAAGCTGTCGGAGCGCTACCTCTACCACCCGGTGCTCGTGAAGGTGAGAGCCGCGACGCTCACCGTCGACACGGTCGAGCAGTTCTCGCTCGAGACGGCGAGCAAGGAGAAGGACGACGCGCTCGTGCGCGTGCTGGAGTCCGAGCGTCCCGACCAGGCGATCGTCTTCGTGCGCACGAAGATCCGCTGCGACCAGCTGTTCCGCCGCCTGCGCGACCGCGGCATGAACGTGAAGGCGCTGCACGGCGACATGAGCCAGGGCTCGCGCGACGGCGTGATGCTGGCGTTCAAGAGCGGCCGCCTGCCGATCCTCGTCGCGACCGACGTCGCCGCGCGCGGCCTCGACATCTCGTCCGTGACGCACGTCATCAACTTCGACGTCCCGACCTCGCCCGACGTCTACGTCCATCGCATCGGCCGCACGGGCCGCGTCGGCCGCTCCGGCCGCGCGATCACGTTCTACGAGTCGCGCCAGAAGCGCGACGTCGAGGCGATCGAACGCCACACGTCGACGCCGATGTCGCCGTGGACCGCGGGTGCGAAGGTCGCTGCGCTGAGAGTCGAGGCGAAGCCGAGACGCCACTCGAAGCCGCACGCCTCGGCGAACGGCGACGACGGTGCACGCACGCGCCTGGTGCTCGCCGGCGGCCGCGCCGACGGGCTGGAGCCCAAGGACGTCATCCACGCGATCACCTCCGCCACGGGCCTCGACGGCGAGGCGATCCGCAACGTGCGCCTGCTCGACCGCTTCGCCTTCCTCGACGTCCCGGCCGCCGAGGCCGAGCGCGTCGTCGAGCAGGTCGACGGCAGCGAGGTCGGCGGGCGTCGCCTGCGCCTCGAGCCGGTTCGCGGCTGACGCGGGGTCGTCGTGGCAAGACGCAGTGCCGGGATCCTCTTGTTCCGGCGCGCCGTGGACGGCGACCGGCTCGAAGTCCTGCTCGTCCACCCCGGCGGTCCCTTCTGGGCCAGAAGAGACGCCGGCGCGTGGAGCATCCCGAAGGGCGAGGTCGACCCCGGCGAAGCAGAGCGCGACTGCGCGCTGCGCGAGCTGCAGGAGGAGACCGGCGCCGCCTTCGCCGACGTCCGCGAGGACGAGCTGCTGCCGCTCGGCGAGGTGCGCCAGAAGAGCGGCAAGGTCGTCAGCGCGTGGGCGCTGGAGCGCGACCTCGACGCGGACGCGATCGTCAGCACGAGGTTCGAGCTCGAATGGCCGCCGCGCTCCGGACGCGTCCAGACGTTCCCGGAGGTCGACCGCGCTGCGTGGTTCTCGCTGACGGACGCGCGCGCCAAGCTGCTGCCTGCGCAGGCGCCGTTCCTGGATCGACTCGCGGCCGCGATCGGGTAGGAGGGTTCCTTAGTAGGGTCGAGTCGAGAACCCGACTTACGAGGAGCCGCCGATGTCCCAGGCCACACTGCACACCACGCACGGCGCGATCGTGCTGGAGCTGTTCGACGACGACGCGCCGAGAACCGTCGCGAACTTCCGCGACCTGTCGGAGAGAGGCTTCTACGACGGCCTCATCTTCCACCGCGTGATCCCCGACTTCATGATCCAGGGCGGCTGCCCGCAGGGCACCGGCACCGGCGGCCCGGGCTACACGTTCGTCGACGAGATCAACGAGAACAAGATCATCCGCGGCACGCTCGCGATGGCGAACGCCGGCCCGAACACGAACGGCTCGCAGTTCTTCCTCGTCACGGCCGAGGCGACGCCGTGGCTCGACGGCAAGCACACCGCCTTCGGCCGCGTGGTCGAGGGGATGGACGCGGTCGACGCGATCGAGGGCGTCGAGACGGGCCCCGGCGACCGTCCCGTCGATCCGCCGAAGATCGAGCGCGTGGAGCTGGCCGACTGACGCGTGGGGCGGCGACCCCATCAAGGGTTTCGCCGCCCGGCCGATATAGGAGGCGATGGTCGCGTGGCGAACGGGTCGGATCCTCGCTGCCGGCGTGCTCGCCGCGGCGTCGCTCGCTGCGCTGCTGACCATCGCCTCGAACGCTGACGCGCGCCGCCGCCCGCCCGCCACCGCCGTCGGCGTCGGTGCGCGCGAGTATCGGCTCGCCGCCTACCGCACCGCTGTCCCGCACGGGGTCGTGCGCTTCAACCTCGCCAACTACGGCGAGGACGGCCACGACCTCGTCGTGGAGACGCGCGACGGCCGCGATCTCGCGCGCAGCGGCGAGGTCAGAGCCGGCCGGCGCGCGAGCGTCCAGGTGCGCCTCGCGCCGGGCAGCTACCAGCTCGTGTGCGACCTCGCCGACCACGAGGCGCGCGGCATGCGCACGACAATCCGGGTGACGAGATGAGCGCGCTGGTGGACGACGCGCAGCCGAGCGCCGCGGCGGCCCGCCGCAGAGCGCGTGCCCGCAGACCGGCCCACGGCAAGCGCAAGCAAGCCCGCAAGCCACGCCCGCAGGCCGGCACCGCCGGCTGGACCGAGGCGCACGTCCGCCGGCTCTTCTGGCGCGCCGGCTTCGGCGCCACGCCCCTGGAGGCGCGGCGCTGGGCGCAGCGTGGAAAGGAGGCGACGCTCGACTTCGTCGTGAACGGCCCGCCGGGCGGCGCGCAGCTGCGCGGGCCCGAGGCGCGCGCCGACGGCCGCCGCCTCGACCCCGTCAACCAGTGGGGCGACGACGTCCTGTGGTGGCTCGACCGGATGGTCCGCACCACCTATCCGCTGCAGGAGAAGCTGACGCTGTTCTGGCACGACCACTTCGCGACGTCCGAGCAGGACACGCCGCTGATGCTGAGACAGAACCGCATGCTGCGCAGCCGCGCGCTCGGCTCCTTCCGCGTGCTGCTCGGCGAGGTCACGCGCGACCCGGCGATGCAGCTGTTCCTGTCGCTCGCGGACTCGACGAAGGACGCGCCGAACGAGAACTACGCGCGCGAGCTGATGGAGCTGTTCACGCTCGGCACCGGCTACTCCGAGCGCGACGTGCGCGAGGCGGCGCGCGCGCTGACCGGCTACCGCTCGGACTGGGGCGACCGCGGCCTGGTGAAGATCGGGTACAGCGCCGAGGACCACGACGACGGCTGGAAGACGCTGCTCGGCAGACGCGGGCGCTTCGGCGTCGACGACGTGCTGGACCTCGTCACCGCGCATCCGAACCACGCGCCGTTCCTCGTGACCAAGCTGTGGAGCTTCTTCGTCGCGACGCCGCCGACGCGCGCGACCGTGCGCGCGCTCGCGGCGACCTACCGCGCCGGAGGCCTGAGAGTCAAGCCCGTCGTGCGGGCAATCCTCGAGCACCCGCAGCTGTACCGCCGGCTCGACGCGCCGGACATGGTCAAGTGCCCGGTCGTCTACGTCGCCGGCGCGCTGCGCACGACCGGCTCGCACATCACGCAGGACTACCCGACGTGGATGCTGTCGACGATGGGGCAGTATCCGTTCCACCCGCCGAGCGTCGCGGGCTGGGACTGGGGCCCGGCGTGGATGTCGTCGAACTCGATGCGCCAGCGCTTCACGCTCGGCAACTACGTCGTCGCGTACGGGCGGCCGAGAATCCGCAGAGGTGCGCAGCCGGCGACGCTCACGCCGCAGGAGCAGTACGACCTCGCCTGGAGAGCCGTCGGCGAGCCGCTGGTCTCCGACGCCACGCGCCACGCGCTCACGCATCTCGCGGCGACCTTCTTCGACGACCTCGACCGGCGCTGGCGCGACCAGGCCGACTGGCGCGGCGACGCGCTGCAGGTCGCGCTGCGCCACCTGCTGATCACCTGCCCCGACAGCCAGCTCTGCTGATGCCGCGATCCGTCCACAAGGGCTGCGACGACTTCCGCCAGACGAGCGCCGGCGCGCGCGAGCGCTGGCTCGCGCCGACGCTGACGCGCCGCCAGGCGCTGATGGGCGCGCTCGGCGGCGGCCTCACGATCTGGGCCAACCAGGCGCTGCCGCTCGGGCGCATCCTCGAGGCCGCTGAGGCGCAGGCGGCGAGCGCGCCCGCAGCGCGCGTGCTCGTGAGCGTCTTCCTGCCGGGCGGCTGCGACCTGCTCGACACGCTCCCGCCGATCGGCGCCTACGGCCAGTACGCCGACCTGCGCAGCGGCATGAAGCTGGAGGCGCCGCCCGCGCTCGGCGCGACCGGCCTCGGCATCCACCCCTCGCTGGCGGAGGGCCTGAACGGCGGCGTCAAGGGCCTCTTCGACGCCGGCAAGGTCGGCTTCCTGCCGGGGATCGACTACGCGAACCCCGACCTCTCGCACTTCCACTCGCGCCACTTCTGGGAGACGGGCCTCGTGACCGAGCGCGCCGCACCCGGCTGGCTCGGGCGCTGGCTCGATCGCCACGGCTCGCCCGAGAACCCGCTGCAGGGCCTGACGCTCGCCTCGACGCTGTCGCCGGTGCTCGCGTCCGCCTCCGCACCCGTCGCGGCGCTCGACTCGCCGAACGACGTCGCGCTCGACATCTGGGGGATCGGCGGCCGCCAGGACCGCCAGATGCTCGCGACGTGGGACCGCATGTCGCACGTGCGCGCGCACGGCGACGGCCCGCACGCCGTGCACACCGCCGCGCGGCTCGCGAAGTCGGTCGGCGACCGGCTCGCGCCCTACGCCGAGCACGACGACGTCGACCCGCTCGCGCCGCCGGTGCCCTACCCGGAGGACGACGACCTCGGCCGCCGTCTGTCGCGCGTGGCGGCGCTCGTCGCGCAGCCGCTCGGCGTGCGCGTCGCGGCGGTCGACGCCGACGGCGAGTTCGACACGCACGACAACCAGCCGGAGGAGCTCGCGGCGGGCTTGAGATCCGTCTCGCAGTCGCTCGCCGCCTTCCAGGCGGACCTCGAGGCGCGCGGCGTCGCCGACCGCGTGCTGACGCTCGTGTGGTCGGAGTTCGGCCGCCGGCCGGAGGGCAACGAGTCGGCCGGGACCGACCACGGCGCCGGCGGCGTCGCGTGGGTGCAGGGGACGCACGCCGCCTCCGGGATCCTCACCGAGTACCCGTCGCTGACGACGCTCGACCGCGACGACAACCTCAAGGTCACGGTCGACTTCCGCAAGGTCTACGCGTCGCTGATCGAGGGCTGGCTGGGGACCGACGCCGACGAGGTGATCCCGAACGCGGGCGCCTACGGCCGGCTGTCGCTCGTGCGCTGAGCCCCGCTCCTGGCCAGCCGGCCAAATCGCCGCGCCGCTCCGGTACGCTTGACCGCGGGTCAAACAGAGGACAAAGGGAGCGCGGGCATGGCCACCACCGAGCAGGCACCGGCTGCCGTTCAGAACGGCAGCGGGAACGGAAGCGGGATCCCGGTCGAGAACCCGGCGACGGGCGAGACGATCGCGACCGTCCCGACGCTCGGCAGAGCCGAGGTCAGAGAGCTCGTCGCGCGCGCCCGCGCGGCCCAGCCCGCCTGGGAGGCGCTCGGCTTCGAGGAGCGCGCGAAGGTCCTGCTGCGCGCGCAGAAGTGGGTCACCGACAATGCCGAGCGGATCATCGCGACGATCGTCTCCGAGACCGGCAAGTCCTACGAGGACGCCCAGCTCGCGGAGATCATGTACACCGCCGCCGCGTTCGGCTTCTGGGCCAGAGAGGCCCCGAGCTTCCTCGCCGACGAGCAGCTCAAGTCCGCCAACCCGTTCGTCAAGGGCAAGAAGCTGATCATGCGCTATCGCCCCGTCGGCGTCGTCGGCGTGATCGGCCCGTGGAACTTCCCGCTGACGAACTCCTTCGGCGACTGCATCCCCGCGCTCGCCGCCGGCAACGCCGTCGTCCTGAAGCCGAGCGAGGTGACGCCGCTCACGTCGCTGCTGATGGCCGAGGGGCTGCGCGCCTGCGGCATGCCCGAGGGCGTCTTCCAGACCGCGACCGGCGACGGCACGACCGGCACGGCGCTCGTCGACGAGGTCGACTTCGTGATGTTCACCGGCTCCACGAGAACCGGCAAGAAGGTACTGGAGCGCGCCGCCAAGACGCTCACGCCGGTCGCGCTCGAGCTCGGCGGCAAGGACCCGATGATCGTGCTCGCCGACGCCGACGTCGAGCGCGCCGCCAACGCCGCCGCCTTCTACTCGATGAACAACGGCGGCCAGGTCTGCATCTCGGTCGAGCGCGTGTACGTCGAGGAGCCGGTCTACGACCAGTTCGTCTCGAGAGTCACCGACAAGGTGCGCGCGCTGCGCCAGGGCCGCCCGAGCGGGCCGGGCTCGATCGACGTCGGCGCCGTCACCTTCCCGCCGCAGCTCGACATCATCGACCGCCACGTGCAGGACGCCGTCAGAAAGGGCGCGCGCGTGCTGACGGGCGGCAAGCAGGCGCCCGGCCCCGGCCGCTTCTACGAGCCGACCGTGCTGGTCGACGTCGACCACTCGATGGCGTGCATGACCGAGGAGACGTTCGGCCCGACGCTGCCGATCATGAAGGTCGGCGACGCCGAGGAGGCGCTCGCGCTCGCGAACGACTCCGTCTACGGCCTGCAGGCGTCGGTCTGGACGAAGGACGTCGCCAAGGGCGAGCAGCTCGCGCGGCGCGTCGAGGCGGGCGCGGTGTGCGTCAACGACGCGCAGGTCAACTACACGGCGCTCGAGCTGCCGATGGGCGGCTGGAAGACCTCCGGCCTCGGCACGCGCCACGGCGCCGGCGGGATCCGCAAGTACACGCAGCAGCAGACGCTGCTCGTCACGCGCTTCGCCGGCAAGAAGGACCCGCACATGTTCCCGTACTCGAAGGGCAAGACCCGGATGCTCGGGCGGCTCGTGAAGTTCATGTACGGGCGCGGCAAGCGGGCGTAGCTCTAACGACGCGCGCAGGCGGGGATCCCGAGTCCCCGCCAGTACGCGTTCTCCTGCTGGATCAGCGGCTCGAGCTGGTTCTCGAGCCGCCGGTATGTGTCGATCACGTCGTCGCCCTGCGCGATCGCGTGCTCGTGTCTGGCGATCAGCGCGGCCTCCTGGCCGGCCAGCTGGACGGCTCGGTCGTAGCGTCTGCGCAGCTCCTCCGGCGCCTTCAGCTCGTGCAGCTGCGCGACCGCCGGGCGCAGGTGCGCGAGCCCCTGCTGGAGGAATCGCCCGCCCTGGTCGGGCGTGCTCGGCACCGCGATGCGGTCGGTCGCGGCGGCGGTTCTCGTGCAGATCGCGCTCGCCTGCGTGTGCAGCTGCTCGGCCGTGAGGCTGTCGTCGCCGCAGCCGGCGAGCGCGATCAGCAGGACGGCGACGAGCGGGGCGAGCGGCAGGGCACGGCGACGGAGCATGCGGCGGCGGATGCTACGCAAGCGTGAGGCCGAGCAGGCGCTCCAGCTCTGCGATCGTCGCCGCCGTGTCGACGTGGTGGACCGTCGCCATGCCCAGCTCCTCCGCGGGCGGGAGGTTGAACGGCAGGTCGTCGACGTAGACGCACGTCTCCGGCGCGACGCCAGCGCGCTCGGCGCCGAGTCTGTACATCTCCAGCGCCGGCTTGCGCATGCCGACCTCGCCGGAGATGACGACGCCGTCGAACAGCTCCTCGAGCATCGCGCGGTCGTAGCGGCGCGTGCCCCACGAGTTCGAGATGAGGCCGGTGCGGATGCCGGCTGCGCGCGCGTTACGCACCATCGCGAGCATCGCCATGTCGGGCCCGACGCGCGCGAACAGGCGGTCGATCAGGCCGGCGTGGTCGACGCCGAGCAGGCCGCCGAAGCGCTGCTCGAACTCCGGCTCCTCGATCTTCCCCTCCTCGAACGCGATCAGCACGTCGCGGAACGTTCTGTCGCCGCGGAACGCCTGCACGAGCGCGTCGGGCGCGAGCCCCGCGTCTCTGCAGAACTCGCCGAACGAGGTGAAGAGGTTCGTCGTCAGCACGCCGCCCCAGTCGACGAGCAGGGCGGTGCGGGCCGGCTGCGCTTCAGTCGCCATGCGCCACCGCCCAGGCGTGCTCGGCGAGCGCCGGGACGCCCGCGTCGAGCAGCTTGAAGAAGGGGTCGTCGGTCGTGCCGGCGAGCAGCCGCTTGTAGGAGCCCTCGAGGAAGATCGCGGCCTTCCACAGGGCGAGCGTCGCGTACCAGGAGACGTCGGTCATCGAGCGGCCCGAGCGCTCCTCGTAGCGGGCGATCAGCTCCGCGCGCGTGGGGAAGCCGGCTTGAGTCGTGACGGCGCCGCGCGTGAAGTTGGTCTCGGGGTCGTTGGGCTGGGCCCACGTCGCGGTCAGGTAGCCGACGTCGGCGAGCGGGTCGCCGATCGTCGCCAGCTCCCAGTCGAAGATGGCATCCAGGCGCGCCGGCTCCCCCGGCGCGTACATCACGTTGCCGAGCCGGTAGTCGCCGTGGACGATCGTCGCGGGGCCGGACTCGGGGCGCTTGTCGGCGAGCCAGGCGGTGACGCGGTCGAGCGTCGCGATCTCGCGCGTTCTGTTGTGGTCCCACAGCCCGCCGAAGCGGCGCAGCTGGCGCTCCAGGTAGCCGGTCGGCTTTCCGTAGCCCTCCAGGCCGCAGGCCTGCCAGTCGACCGCGTGGACCTCCACGAGCGCGTCGATCAGCTCGTCGGCGACGGCAGCACGGCCGGCCGGCGCGTCGAGCGCGGGCGGGACCTGCGTCGTGATCACGTCGCCCTCGACCTTCTCCATCAGGTAGAAGGGCGCGCCGATGACGGTCTCGTCCTCGCAGGTGGCGAGCACCCGCGGGGTGCGCACCGGCTGGGACTCGACGGCACGCAGCAGGCGCGCCTCGCGCAGCACGTCGTGCGCGGACGGCGGGAGCGGCGGTCGCGGCGGGCGGCGCAGCACCAGCTCGCCGCCGCCGCGGCGGATCACGTAGGTGACGTTCGAGTGGCCCTCGCCGACCGGCTCGGCCTGCAGCGGCCCGTCGCCGGGCACCAAGCCGCGCTCGTCGAGGAAGGCGGCGAGCGGCTCGCGGATCAGCAGCGGGGCCAGCTCCAGCCGGGCGGCGTCCGCGTGCGTGTCGACGATCGCGCTGCTCATGCGTCCGAACGCTATGCGAACGCAAGGGGAGCGGGCGCCGGATGGGGGAGCCGGCGCCCGCTCTGGGGGGAAGGGATGTGGACGTCTTTACGCTGCTGCGTGGAGGTCGTGGCTGCCGACGATCGCGTCGAAGCCGCCGAGCTCGAGGTCGACCGGGTCGCCGACGAGGCCGACGACGGTCGCGCCGGTGGCGCTCTCGACGGCGGTCAGCAGTTCGGCGAGGCGGTCCCGTCGCACCAAGGCGACGCGGCGCTCGCTCCAACCCCAGCTGGGGTCGCGCGCTTCGATCAGGACGGTGACGCGCTGCGGGTGATGCGCGGCGGCGGCTGCCACGAGCTCGTGGTCGCGGCCTTCCGGGCCTGCGATGAGGAGGATCTCTTCGTTCGTCATGACCGGCACTCTCCTTCTCTGGCGTAAAGCCGCCATAACAGACTCGGAATTCCCTCCTTAAACCTGAGCGATGCCTGTTTGTTGCTCGCCGGGGTGGCCCTATTTGCGGTGGTGGTTAGCCTGAATGGCGCATGCCCGAGTTGCCCGAGGTCGAGATCGCCGCGCGGCTGATCGGCGACGCCGTCGCCGGAGCGGTCGTCGAGTCGACGCTGGCGCCGGGAGTGAACGCGCTGAAGACGTTCGACCCGCCGCTGCACGCGTTGGACGGGACGCGCCTCACGCGCGTCGGGCGGCGCGGCAAGCACCTGGTGGTGGAGAACGACGGCGGGCTCGTGCTGCTGGTCCACCTGATGTCCGCGGGGCGGCTGCAGCTGTTCGAGAGACGGGCGAGCCTGCGCGACAGAAGCTCGCGCGTGCTGGTGCGGCTGGAGGGCGGGCGCGAGCTGCGGCTGCGTGAGTTCGGCACCAAGCAGCGGGCGTGGGCGAAGCTGCTGCGGGCGGAGGAGCTGGAGTCCGACGAGGCGCTGTCCACCTTGGGGCCGGAGGCGTGGCCCGACCCGCCGCCGTTCCTGCCGCTGCTCGCGCAGCCGCGGCCGCTGCACACGCTGCTGCGCGACCAGCGCACGATCGCGGGGATCGGGCGCTCGTGGGTCGACGAGATCCTGTGGGAGGCGAGGCTGTCGCCGTTCAAGCGGGGCGCCGATCTGGGCGAGGACGAGGCGCGCACGCTGCGCGACGCGACGGTGGCGCTGCTCGGCGGCGCGATCGACACGTACATGGAGACGCTGAAGCTGCCGCTGCCGGACAGAGTCCCGCTGCCGCTGCGGATCCACCGCCACGAAGGGCAGCCGTGCCCGCGCTGCGGGACGACGCTCGAGGCGGTCCACTTCGAGGACTACGTGATCGCCTACTGCCCGAGTTGCCAGACGGAGGGCCGGGTGCTGAAGGACCGGCGGATGTCGCGCCTGCTGAAGTGAGCGGTCGAGCGGTCGCGCTGGCGGCGACGCCGCGAACGCTCGATCCTTCCCGCGGTCCCGGAGCGGTGTCGTTGCGGAGACATCGATGACGAATTTGCACAACTTCTCTTGAAGTTTGTGCATAGGCTCGTGCACGTACACCGGGGATGACCAGGGGATGGAACGCTTGAGCGCACCGAATCTGACAACGCCGTACGGCCTCGACGCCTATCGGCTCGACACGTATGTGCCCGAGCGGCTCGTCGACGAGCTGTACGACATCCGCGGCCTCGTCCGGCTGTTGAGACGGAAGGCCCGCCGGCGCCTCGCCGGCACGCGGGCGCCCACCTCCACCGAGGGGATCGCCGCCTACTACGCGGGGATCGCCGTCTTCGACCGCCCGGAGCAGCACATGGGCGGGCTCGCCTTCGGCCGCGACTTTCCGCGGGTCCTCAACGAGCTGGGGATCGGTCGCCGCGAGCGGCTGTGCGAGTTCTGCTCGGGGCCGGGCTACATCGGCTACAGCCTGCTGGCGGCCGGCTGGTGCGAGTCGCTCACGCTGTGCGACCTCGACCCGGGCGCGGTCGCCGTCGCGCGGCGGACCGCGCAGTACAACGGGCTCGGCGATCGCGTCGCGGTCTTCGAGTCGGACGTACTCGACGCGATCCCGGTGTCGGAGCGCTGGGACGTCGTGGTGGCGAACCCGCCGCACTTCCTGCCGGACGCCGGCCAGCCGGCCAGCGACCTGCGCTTCGATCCCGACTGGAGCGTGCACCGGCGCTTCTACGCATCCGTCAAGCAGCACATGGCGCCGGGCGGGGTGATCGTGATGGTCGAGAACGTCGCGGGCGCCGATCCCGACGTGTTCGAGCAGATGATCCGCGCCGGCGGCGGGACGCCGCGCCTGCGCCATCCCGGCACCGACATCCACGGCGATCCGAACGGCCTCTACTACCAGGTCAGCGAGTGGTGAGCCGCGGGCGTTGGGTAGCCTGCGGCGCATGATCGAGATCGGCTCCCCCGCACCCCAGTTCACGCTCCCCGACCAGGACGGCAACTCCGTCAGCCTCGGCGACTACGCCGGCAAGACGCTCGTCCTCTACTTCTACCCGAAGGCCTCGACGAGCGGCTGCACGGTGCAGGCCTGCGGCGTCCGCGACCACCTGCCCAACTACGCCGAAGCCGGCGCCGTCGTCGTCGGCATCTCGCCGGACCCGGTGAAGGCGATCAAGAGATTCGCCGACAACGAGTCGCTCGACTTCACGCTGCTCGCCGACGAGGACCACGCGGTCTGCGAGGCGTATGGGGTTTGGGCGGAGAAGTCGATGTATGGGCGCCGGTTTTTCGGAGCCCTTCGTGCCACTTTCATCATTGGGCCGGACGGCATCGTGGCCCATGTGATCCCGAGAGTCACGCCGAGAACGCACGACGATGAGGTCTTGGCGGTGCTGGAGCAGCTGGCGGCGGCGTAGGCGCCTTGCGTATCTGGCACCGGCGGTGTTCGGCGCCCATGGCTTCCGGAAAACGTCGGACTAGCAGGCATTTTCTAGTCTGTGGCTACCAGGGAACGGGTCGCGAGACCCGGATCGCGGCCGCGGCATGTGATCGTCTAACGACCACGAAGAGAGTCGCGACCTCGTGCCCGTCCTAACGTTGCACGACGCGCGATGGACCTCGTCGCCGATCAGCGGGTAGGGATCGGGCCTGGAAACCGACCCCTCCCTCGGAGGATGTCGATGCACGAGCGCCGCATCGCAGCGCGCTCGGCCACTTTCGTCGTCGGTCTGGGACCGCATCGTCGTGCACGTCATCCAAGCGACACGCCCAGAACGCATGACACGAGTTGCTTGTGACGCTGGAGGAGCCGCCGTCCGCGTTGGTGCTACGCCGCACCTGCAGCGCCGTCGATGTTCTCCTACGGATGACGGGACCGCGAGCAGTCACGTCGCGCTTCGACGTCACTGGCTGCCTTTGCGTGGTGGCGACGTCAACGGGCGACCCGGCACTGACTCGCCAGGCGGCTCAAGCCGTTGGTCGGGCAACGGCGAGAACGCGCTCAAGGTGATCCTTGCCGTAGCGCTTCGCCTGCACGCGAAAGAGACCCGCCTGTTCCACTCCTGGAAGCGTCGTCGTTGCAGCGCAGATCGAGGTGGCCTTCGCCGCATCGCAGAAGACGCTGTCGTCCTGTGCGCCTTTAAACTTTGGGACGTACAGGTTCGTGTGGCTCGTAACCGCGTATCGGACGCGGAGGCGCTTCGGTACATCCGACCCTTTCCGAAGCTCGGGCCGGTCAGCCGGCTTGTGTGACCACGTCATGCACAGAAGCACTGCGGGCTCGTCGGAAAGGCTGACGATGCGGTTCGCGGCGGCCTCGATGCTGACTTCCGCCGCACTGCTGAGCCGCTCGACATCCTCCAGACCCCCTCGCACGGTGTAGCGATCCCCTACAAGCTCAGATGGCATCAGCAGAGCAGCGGCACCCAGGTCGCAGAGATACTCCTCCTCGGCGTTCTCAGAGTGGCGATCCATAGAAGCGTCGAGGCGGTAGCGATGCCCCTCGGCGAAGCCAGGAAATGCGGGATGCATCAGCTCGTGGGCTACTGTGAAGTGCTGTCGGTCTTCTGGATCCTCAACATTGACGTCCATCACCAACTGTCCGGAGGGCTCTGCGTAGATGCGACCCGCGAAGTCGTATGCGGCGCGACGTCGCTTGATCCCGAGGACGCTTGCGATGAGGTGGGGGCGGATCGGAAGACTGGTCTCTCCAGACCTGGCCCGCAGCTTGTCTGCGTAGTCCTCCATGATCTGCTCGGGAGAGCATCCGCCGTTGGCCTGGATGAGTTCTCGGACGAGCGGCTCCGACCATTCAGTCTTCCTCGGCATGGCTCCGTTCCTCGTCGTCGATCTCCCGGCTCATCAGCAGTGACCGGTACACGTAGCGCCACCGCTCCGGGGTTTGCGGTCGCTGCTCGTCACGCCAGCGGATAGAGGCGAGCATCCTGAGGTCGCTGCTCGAGAGCGAAACCTCGTCGGCGAATGCCCGGAGTGATGGCGACACGTCGGAGTCGTCGCCGACGTACCGAATTATGGGCACCCCCAGGAGATCGGCTGCCGTGAGGTCGAGCGCTTCCGCGATCTGAGCCACGACCTCGACCGACGGGTTGCCCGCCTGATTCTCAAGCCGAACGAGGTATGCCTTGGTGAGGCCCGATGTCGCAGCGAGCTGCGCGAGGGAGAGGCCGGCCTTCTCCCGCTCCTCGCGAACCCGTCGCCCGATGGCCCGAGGATCGAAAGTCATGACCTGAAGATACTGCCTCTGCCGGCCCGCATTCACGAGAGTGGGCACATCGGTGTACCATTAAGATCATGTTGTGGCGGAAGTAGTACACCGAGCGGAGTGCTAGAGTGCACCGGGCATGAAGCAGAATGGCTGAGACCGCGGCATCGACGCCACCACGCGGCCCCGGCGAAAAGCAGACGCCGTGGAGGTCTTAGACCCAATGGAAGCCGCAACCGCCGCACCTCGCCACAAGCTGGTTACGGTCACGCTGACGCTCACCGACGACTCCGGTCAGAGCAGCACCGAGGAGAAGTCCATTGAGGGAGGGCCGACCGAGGTCCTTGAGTTGAAGGCGGAGCTCGGCGTCGCGGCCGATGTCGCCTTGTGGGTCGTGCAGAAGAACGGGAAGAAGAAGCAGCTCGGTGATCACGAGAAGCACAACGTCAAGGACGGCGACCACTACGAGGCGCTGGTGCGCGGCGGGGTGAGCTGAGATGGACGCTGCGGAGCGTGATGACCTCGTAGAACGGCTCGCGCTGGCGTTCGGAGGAGCACTCGACGTGACGCCCACCGATGGCCAGCCGCCGCACATCGTCCTGCCGACGCTCGATCTCCCGGAGCCGTGGACGCCCTCCATCACGAGAGCCCTGACCATCTGGGAGAACTGGCCGACCGAACGGCCGCAGTTCGTGATCGAGGAGGACGTTGTTGGAGAGGGCGGCGAGCCGCCGCGTAGCAACCACTCCATCTATGCGGTCGGCAGCAGCTGGCGTGCATTCAGCTTCAACTTCGCATGGTCGGGCGATGATCCCGTCCGCGTGATCCAGATGTGGCTGACGCGCTTCACTGCGGAGCGGTCCTAATGCGGCGGGTAATCCGCGCGATCCGCGACTTCTTCGGCAGCGGGCCGAACGCACGCGAAGACGTCGGCATTCACGCGGAGGTCGACGACTCGGACATGGCCGTCGACATCCGCGTGGCCTCCGCTGTCTTCGAGCGGATGCGCATGCACGTTGAGAATTTCGCCCGCGGCGAGGAGGCCGGGTACTTGGTCTGCTCCTCCAGCAGAACAGAATCGGGCTACGTGCTGCTTGCACGGGAGTGGCATCCCGTTCCGGAGAGTGCGCTCGCGCGCAACGTGCACGGGTCCGTTCTCTCGTGGAGCGCCGACTTCAACTCGCAGATGCTCCAGCGCGCGGTGGATATGGATGCGACCTTGGTGCTTGTCCACTCTCATGGCTCACGGTCTCCGCGTTTCTCTCGGGATGATCGGGCGAAAGAGCGCCCCTTGTTCGGCGCTGTCAGCCGCATCGTCAGTCCGCTGCCCGCAGGCACCCTTCTTCTTGGGCGCGGCGACGCTACGGGGTCGTTCTGGCTTGGCGGGGAGAACAACCTCGCGCTTCGTCGTCTGGTGATCGTCGGTGACACGATCGACATCTGGGATGCCGTAGAGCGCCCAGCACGGCGGCCCCGTGCTCGTCGGCGACTGGACCGTCAAGCTGTTGCCATCGGACCAGCGAGCGACGCGAAGCTCGCACGCACCTGCGTCGCGGTGCTTGGCGTCTCCGGCGGCGGGTCACACGTCGTGCAACAGCTTGCGCATCAAGGTATCGGCACGCTCATGCTGGTCGATGACCAACTGGTGGACGAAACGAACCTTGGACGTCTGGTTGGTGCCACAGAGGCCGACATCGACAGAACCCAGAAGGTTGCTCTTGCGAGACGTGTGGCTCTGGGCATCGACTCCTCGATCGAGGTGGTCGAGGTTCCTGAGCGCTTCCCCTCTCAGGGGACGATCGAGATTCTGAAGCGAGCAGACATCGTGGTCGCATGCCTTGATCGATTCGACGCGCGCCTGGCAATCAACGCCTTCTGCCGTCGGTACCTGATCCCTCTCGTGGATGTCGGCATGTCGATCCGGTCCACCGGGGAACAGCTCGCGACCGCCGACGGACAGGTCATCGTTTCGCTGCCTGGCCAGCCTTGCCTGCGCTGCTTCTTCGTCACCGATGCCGTTCTCGAACGTGAGCGACGCGAGCGTCCACCAGGCTATGACGAGAATCCTGATGCCCCTGGAGACCCGCAAGTGGTCTCGATGAACGGGGTCTTGGCCTCCGAGGCCTGCAACTGCGTGCTCGACCTCGTGACCGGCTACAGCGGGGGTCGCCGCGGTGCCCGCCAATGGCAGTACGACGGGCGTGCCGGCCAGCTTGTGCCGCACGACTTGCCGTCTGCCCGGCCTGGCTGCGAGGCGTGTGCCGAGGAGGGGAAAGGGGATCCGCCATCCTGACGCTGCCGATCACGGGTTTGCACCGACCCCTCCCTTGGTGTCCGTCGATGTACGGGCGCGCTTTTCGGCGCCCTCCGTGCCACTTTCATCATTGGACCGGACGGCATCGTGGCTCATGTGATCCCCAGAGTCACGCCCAGAACGCATGACGACGAGGTTCTGGCGGCGCTGGAGCAGTTGGCGGCGGCGTAGCCGCTCAGGGCTTGGCCGCGAGCAGCGCGTGGACGCGTGAGCGTTCACGGAGCCACGAGGCGGCGTCTGGATCGATCCACCCGGCGATGAGGAGCATGTCGTCCGCTCGACGGCTGATGTCTTGTCTGAGGAGGCAGTCGTGGTGCGCGATGCGGTTCCGGAACCGCTGGAGCAGTCGCATGCGCTGCGTGAGGTCTCTGCGAACAACTGATCCATGGGGGAACGCTCTGCGAAGACGATGTCGCCACAGATCCTCGTACTTGTTGCTGAAGAGCCCCGCCCAGAACCCAAACGAGACGCCTGCGATGACTCGCCCACGCGTGATCGCTTTACCCCTCTCCAGGCGCTCGACCGCGACGATGACCTGCTTGACACCATCAGGTTGGAGAATGTCGAAGTCCATCAGCCAGGTGTCCTTGATCGGATCCTGAGGCTGGCCCTCACCGAGGACGCCGTCGATGGTGTTGCGCAGCAGCACCTCAAAGTGGTGGACCATGCCGAAGCAGGCGGCGGCGGTCTCGGCGTGCCAGTCGTACAGGGCCAACGCGCGCTCGTGGTTACCGGCCGCCTCGGTCAGGAACGGCTCGAAGCGAGATGTCGAGAGCCAGGTTTCCACTTGGGTTGCGTCCACGATCGCGCTACCCTACTTCTCGACGCCCCGGTACCGCCTAGGACTCCTGCAAAGGAGTTATGCGGCCGGGGCTTTGCGTTGGTGGTGGCGCACTTCGAGCCGAGGCTTCATAGCCTCAGCGCCTGTGAGCTGGACGAGGACGCATGCGTGACCGATCTGACGTTTGAGCGCCTCCGGATGGTGGACTGGCTCGATAAGCCCGAGGCGACCGTTTCGAGCCAGCTGATCATGCCGGTGCTTGCATTGTTGGGATACGGCGAGCACACCCTGCACAAGGTCGTCGAGCAGCGAAGCTACAAGCTCAAGGATCCCACCGTGAGCAAGGGAAGTCGCCGCGTCAGACTCGACTACGAACCCACGGTGTATGAGGAGGGCTTGTGGGTCATGGAGGCAAAGGGCACCGATGCGACGGTGACCCCCGCGACGCTCGGGCAGGTTCGCGACTATGCGATCCACCCCGAGGTTCGCGCTGCATTGATGGTGACTGTTGACGCCGCTGGCTTTCAGGTCTTCGATCCTTGGGACGAACACTGGGATGAACCGCTGCTGGTCGTCGGAGTAAACGAGGTCGCCGACCGCCTCGACGACCTCCGCTCCGTTCTCGGGGTCGACCACGTTGCAGACGTTGTCCGGCGCCGCCACCTCGACCACCTGCGCCGAGCGCTGTCGGCATCACTGGAGTTTGGCGTGCTGCAGGACACCGAGCGCGAGTTCCGCGACCTCCTCGCAGAGGCTCGCGCATCGATCAGCGCCAAGCGGGAGGAGATTCACCGTCAGGCTGTGCAGGCAGCCGAAGATCTCCACGCGAGAGTGCTCCGCAACAGTGGCGCGTGGGGTGTGGCCCAACACCACAACCGTCCATGGATCGGGTCGGTGAAAGAAACCCGAGAGCTGGCTGAGGCCGTCCTGGCTCAGGATGAGGTGCAACGTCGTACCCAGATTCGATCGGTGTGGCCAGCGATAGAGGCGGTCTATCGCCAGCGATGCCCGGAAGGCGCGGAGCTGCGCCGTCCGCTTTGGTGGCTGCACGTCGTGGTCCTCGGAGGGTGTCTGGTGCTGCGCGGTAAGCCTGGCTGCGAGCCAGACGCCACCGAGTACGTCCGCCGAGCCGCCCGTGATTCTCTGTTGGGCTTCCCTGATGATCCGGCAGCAGCTGCGTCTTGGCGGCTGCAACGGGTCGCAATTCCGCTTACCTGCCGAGTCGCCGGCCTGGCCCCGCTCGATGATCTGGCTGCGAGAGCGCGAGCGCAGCTCAGCGCTGAGAATCGCATCCGGATGCGGATCGACCCTGGATGGTTTCTCGGACACATGGTGAGAAAGGCCATGATCGACACACTCGCGGCGATCGATCCGTGGACCCCAGAAGAGCTCGATCGCCGGACCGCTGAGGCTGCAGAAGCCCTCTCGCGTGTGCCGATGCCCTCCGCGGAGTGGCATGGGCCTGTTACGGACCCATGGCTCCGCGGTTGGGCCGAGCACGACGAGCTCCTGATGTGCGGACTCGCTGTTCTTTGTGCGGATGACAGCGGCGACGACGTACTGCGCGACGATGAGGAGTTGCTCTCGGCGATCGCACGTTCCGCCGTTAGCGATGACGAGTTGCTGCGCCGAACTGCCAAGCCTCTCGCGGAGCGCCTTGGTCTGAAGGTCGCCATTTAGAAGGTTCGTGTGGGCTGGCGGCCCGCTGACTGAGCGCCCAGAGGCCCCGCACGACCCCTCCCTCGGAGGATGTCGATGTATGGGCGCCGTTTTTTCGGCGCCCTCCGCACCACTTTCATCATTGGACCGGACGGCATCGTGGCGCACGTGATCCCCAGAGTCACGCCCAGAACGCACGACGACGAGGTCTTGGCGGTCTTGGAGCAGTTGGCGGCGGCGTAGGCGTTGGCCGGCCTGCCGGCTCGAGTCAACTCGCTCGGCGGGGCGCTACGCGCACGCGGTAGCGGGCTCGGCCGCCGTCGCGATAGCGCACCTCGAGCGCCAGTGGATAAGGCTTGGTGACGAATGGCAGTGCAAGGCGCCAGTCAAGTCGCCGACGAACGGCGTTGATCCACGCGCCGTTGCCAACGCGGCAGCGAACTGACTGAACGAGGCGCGGACGGGTGCCCGGCTCGATCCGCAAGGTTCCGCTCGGCCGCATCGTGGCACTGACCGGGTACACGTCGTCCCGGACTTGCAATCTCGCGACCGTGCCGACACCCGGCAGACGCAGCGTCGCAGCTCGTGGGCTGACGCCGGCGAGCCTTCGACCGTCGTCGAGGGCCATGGCCCACGCTTGCCCAGTCTTGGTGCAGATGTCGCGGGTCGGGATCCGGCGGATGTCCCACGGACCGTCCGGCCGCTGCGCCTCACTGACGAACAGGCCCGAGCGCACGATCGCCGTCCGGGCGTAGGGGGCGAGCTTCCAGTAGACGCCGACGCCGCAATCGAGGTAGGCGTGCAACCGCACGCCCAGCGCTACGCGATCCGGTGTGCGCGGAACCACCCAGGTCACCATGTATGCAGCGCGCTGCACGTCTGCGATCGGTGCTGGGTGCGTTTTGGTGGACCAAAGGACGTGGGTCTTTCCGCTGTCGCACTCCTCCAGGGTCAAGCCGACACCGGGACGCTCGAACACCGCGTCCAGCACGCCAGGCCAAACGGGGTCATACGAGACCTCCACGAACGGCCCGCTCCGCCGAGATCGCTTGAGCGGCGCACACAGCCGGGTTACGAAGTTCGGCTCGTAGAGGTTCTGAGTCGTCGTCTCGGTCTCTGGGGCTGGGGAGAGTACTCCCGTGCGCCAGTCCAACGTCGCGATGCTGGTGTCCTCGTGGTATGCCGTCGACTCGAAGCGCAGGCCGTAGGCGCCGACATCCGTGAAGGCGCCCGATCCGAGTGTGCGCCCATCCGCCGCCTGAAGCGCTGCGCGAGCGCCCGGCACGTCGCGGAGTGCTCTGCTCGCAATGTCGAGCAGCGAGATGTCACCGCTTGAGTCGCAGGCGAAGAGCACCTTGCCGCCGCCGATTGCGATGAGCCGCGGCGCAACCGAGCATCCGGCGCTCACGTCAAGCGCGTACACCGGTTGGCTGCGGTTCACGAGCAGCTGCAATCTTCCGGGCGTCGGCATATACGCGATCCGCTTCCAGCCGTCGGTAACGGCTGGAGACGTCGCATCCGTCGCGATCGGGAAGCGCACGGCCGCACTCGAGGGCTGCACGAGCACGACAGCGGCGGCGAGGACAATGGCTGCGCAGAGCAACGATCGACGCATACCGGGACAACGGACGCTGGCCGGACAAGTTGCGCGATGCGTCATCGCGGCAGCCGACGCGTCACGTCCGACGTTGGCTGCGCGCGAGCTGATTTTGTCCTCGTGTCGCACGCAGTTCGCGTGCTACTCGGATGCGTCATCAGCGACACGAGACGTCGCGTCACGCAGCGCGACATACATCGCCTCCGCTCTTGACAGAGCCAAGTCGAAGTTGACTTCTACGCCGCCCCAGTTCAGGGAGCCAATGCTAGGTCTTGCTCCCGTCCAGACCCATGATGAGAGTGTTCGCGGATCGCCTGGTGCTGGAGGCCCGATGCGATCGTTGGGCTCGTCCGTTTGTCTCTGCGGCTGAAGCCGTCCTCTTCCAAGCACGTACTCGTCGCGATGCTCCCAGATGTCTCGCATCTCCTTCGCCCGTCCGCGCATTACGCTGGCCTCGAAGTCTGCGATTGCTCGGCGCAGATCAGCGTCGTCCACAAGTTGTCCGGCAGCGGTGCAGCTTCGATGGAGCCAACGCAATGCGACGATCAGAAATCGCGCATCGGCTTCAAGCTGAAAGCCGACATCGTCGAACGCCGTCTCGATGGGCTGCCCCTCGCGGAGTCGATGCGCTTGCATCGCCACTGCGCGGATCGCGTCGCCCGCCGCGATCCGCAAGACCTCGAACCGATGGGCGCGTGTGGCTCTCATCGTGAGAGTGATACAAGGCGGCATCCACTCAGGGAGCTGATTGCTGACTGCGCGCGATGCTGGGGCAAGCAGCGCTACTCTTCGTTCGATGGCTCATCAGATCCGGCTTGCTCTCGATGACGAGTCGGCCGCACGGTTGGCGGCGCTGGCTGAGCGTGCGCATGCCCAGCAGGACGATCTGGCGGTGACGCTTCTCTCGGAGGCGCTCGCGGAGCTGGAGCGCGAGCCGGCGGACGTTGTGTCGGTGCTCGACCGTGTCCCTGGCGCGTGGGAGCGGATGCAGCTCGGACGCGAGCGGGCCGGTCGCGGCGAGACGGTCGGGCTCGACGAGCTGTAGGTGGCGCAGATCCGGCTGGCCGCGGTGGCCGTTGAAGACCTCCGCGAGATTATCCTCACGCATGAGCTTCCGCCCGACACGCCGCAGCGGGTCGCGCGGCGGTTGCGAGCGCTCGGCCGGTTCCCGCAACTCGGACCAGCGCTCGGCGGTCGATGGGCCGGCACGCGATACGTGCTCGGGCCGTGGTCGTGGCTCGTGATCGTCTACGAGCACGACGAGAGTCGCGACGTCGTGACCGTGCTGACGATGCAGGACGCACGGTGGGCCTTGTCGCCGATCAGCGGGTAGGTCGGGCGGGAAGCCGACCCCTCCCTTGGAGGATGTCGATGTACGGGCGCAAGTACTGGGGCGTGCTGCGGGCGACGTTCATCGTCGGTCCGGACGGCGTGGTCGCGCACGTGATCCCGAGAGTGTCGCCGAGAACGCACGACGACGAGGTCTTGGCGGTCTTGGAGCAGCTGGCAGCGGCGTAGCCGCACCGCTCACGGCTCGATGACCGTCTCACCTTCGCCGTGGGGCTCCTCGAAGTCGGACAGGAAGGCTTCGAGGATGTCGTCGGTGATCGGGAAGGCAGCGTTCGCATCGAACCGTGCGCTGCGGGTGGCGAGGCGCTCTCGCAGGATCGCGCGGTCGACCTTGAGGTACAGGAGATCCCATGACGCGCCCGCCTCCTCGATGAGCTGCTTGTAGCGGTCCCGTGCCGCTCGCTGCCAGAAGCTGAAATCCACCACGACGTCGCGACCTTGATCGATCAGGTCCGCGAGTCGCTCCCTGAGCGCGGCCTCGGCGGCAGCAGAATGTCCGGCGTAGTCGTCCACGTCGTAGTCGACGCTGTACCGGCCGAAGCGTTCCCAGATCTCCTCGTCGATTGAGAGACGCACGTAGCCGCGGTCCTCCAGCTCCTTCGCGTACGTGGTCTTGCCGGCACCTGCGATGCCGCACATCAGAACTAGGCGGGACGGACGACGAGATCCTGGGACATCGCTCATGCTGGCATCTTCGCGACTGTTCGTCGCCGCCGTTGTGGACGCGGTGTCGCAGTTGAACCCGACACCCGAGCCAGTCGTGGCTGTGGACTTCGCAGGCTTGCTCAGTACCCTGATCGCATGGCTCACCAGATCCACCTCGACCTCGATGACGAGTCGGCTGCGCGGCTGGCGGCCCTCGCCGAGCGCGCGCACGCGCAGCAGGATGACCTGGCGGTTACGTTGCTGTCGGAGGCG
This sequence comes from uncultured Actinomycetes bacterium, assembly GCA_963812435.1. Lineage (GTDB taxonomy): Bacteria > Actinomycetota > Thermoleophilia > Solirubrobacterales > Solirubrobacteraceae > Conexibacter. The sequence continues at coordinate 563,737 of CAWEUZ010000001.1, read as the reverse complement.
TTGGCTGAGCTGGAGCGCGAGCCAGCGGAGATCACATCGGTGCTGGACCGCGTTCCTGGTGCGTGGGAGCGGATGCAGCTCGGGCGCGAGCAGGCCGGTCGTGGCAAGACTGTCGGGCTCGACGAGCTGTAGGTGGCGCAGATCCGGCTGGCCGCGGCGGCTGTCGAAGACCTCCGCGAGCTGATTCTCACGCATGAGCTTCCGCCCGACACGCCACAGCGTGTTGCCAGGCGACTGCGGGCGCTGGGAGGTGCTGGCGGTGCTGGAGCGGCTGGCAGCGGCGTGACGGCCGGAGGTGCCGGAGCCGAGGCTGCACGACAGCTCGGGATGCGTCTCGGCAGTGACGCCGACGAGGGAATCCTGCTCGCGCTCTTCGACGAGGCGGTGGCCTGGCTTGTCGCGCGAGGTCAGGTCGGCCAGTGGGGCAGCAAGCCGTTCTCGCAGCGGGCGGACATGCTCGAACGGGTCCACCGGCTCGCGACGAGTGGCGACCTCTGGATCGCCGAGCACGTCACCGCGCCGGTCGGCGCCGTTGTCCTCGGTACTGCCCCGGCCTATGCCCCACCTGCGACCCGACCTGAGGTCTACATCGACCTGTTGCTCACCTCCCGGCGATGCGCTGGGATGGGCGTCGGCCGATTCCTCGTGGACTATGCAATGCGCATCGGTCGTGAGCGGGGAGTTGAACAGCTTCGCGTGGATTGCTGGGCCGATGCCGACGGGCTCGTGCAGTGGTACGAGCGGGTGGGCTTCCGCCGCTCGGGGACGTTCGAACTGGGTGGTTGGCGCGGTCAGCTCTTCGCGATGGAACTCGACGCCGAGAATGCATAGCGGCTTGGAATGTCCGAGGAGGTTCTGCACGGAGGAGTGGCGAACGCCGGGGCGGTGGTGCGAATCGGCGACTGCGTGGAGCGGCCGGCCGGGGCCCACGCTGCCTCGATCCATGCGCTGCTGGCTCACTTGCACGAGAGGAGATTCAACGGCGCGCCGCGACCGATCCGCTTCGAGGGAGGCGGTCGCGAGCGACTGTCCTTCATCGAGGGCGACGTGCCTCGCCGACCATGGCCGCGTTGGTGGCGAGACGACCGTGCCCTCGCCTCCACGGCAGCGCTTCTGCGGAGCTACCACGATGCAGCCGAGTCGTTCGTCCCGCCGGAGGACGTGACCTGGTCGAGTGAGCTTGCGGACCCGCGCGGCGGAAACATCATCTGTCACAACGACGTGTGTCCCGAGAACGTGGTCTTTCGTGACGGCCGGGCGTTGGGGCTGATCGACTTCGACTTTGCCGCGCCTGGACGTGCCGTATACGACCTCGCGCAGCTCGCGAAGATGTGCGTTCCACTCTGCGCTCCTGTGGATGCGGCACAACTTGGCGGGCCGCCGGTCGATCCGATCGCGCGGCTCGGCGTCGTCGCGGACGCATATCGACTGCCTCCCGATCGGAGCGCCTTCGTCGAGGCCATCGACGACGCACTCGCTGTGGGCGATCGCTTCGTCGAGGGTCGCGTCAACGCCGGCGAGCCGGCGTTCGTGGAGATGTGGACGAACCGCGGAGGCAGCGAGTACGCGGGGCGTCGTCGTGCCTGGTACGAAGCCCATCGCGCGCGGCTTCTCGACGCACTCAGCGGGGCCCGGACGGCGTCGTGACGCACACCGGTCCGGTCCGACTCGGATCTTGTACATGATGTAAGCGATGTTGTACGATCGTGTCATGGCGACGATGAACATCAGCGCGGCGCGAGAGAGATTGCCCGAGGCGGTCGAGCTGGCGCACTCCGAGGCCGTCTTCCTGGAGCGGTATGGCCGCCGTGCGGCGGTGCTGCTCAGCCCCGAGCGCTATGACGAGCTGATGGAAGCGCTCGAGGAGGCAGAGGACGTCGCAGCCTTCGATGCCGCGATGAGCGAAGAGGGCGCCAACATTCCGTGGGATCAGGTCAAGGCCGATCTCGGCTGGACGTGAGCTACCGCATAGAGGTGCGCCCGGCCGCGGTTCGCGCGCTGAAGAAGCTCGATCCTCCGATTCGCCGGCGCATCCAGGGTGCCATCACGCTCCTCGCGGAGGATCCGCGCCCTCCGGCCGCACGCGCGCTTCGGGGACGAACCGGTCTCCGTGTCCGTGTAGGCGACTACCGCATCGTCTACACCGTCGTCGACGACGTCCTCCTGGTAGTCGTCGTGACGGTCGGGCATCGGCGCGACGTCTACGACCGATAGAGGCGCCGGCCGGATGCACACGCACGACGACGATGTCTTGCTGACCGTTCGCAGTGCGGGCCATGTCGAGCGTGACGCGATGGTCGCCGTGTGGCACGCGGCCAACGCGGCGCGGAGCCGGGTTCCGTCGGCCGCTCGCGAGCAACGCGTGCGCGAGAAGCTCGCGGACCCCTCGGCGCTCCCGGTCGTCGCGCTGGAGCGCGCTCGTCGTCGGCATGGCGCTGGGCGAGCCCGGGCGGCTCGACGACGGTCGAGGGGACCTGGATCCGTCGCTTCTCCACGTGTCCATGGTCTTCAACCGGGCCGTTGGGGGGTCGGGCGTCGGCCGGGCGCTGCTCGAAGGGTTGTTCGGCGAGGGTCGCGAGCTTGGCTTCCGCCGGGCCTCGCTGTGGACCGGCGGCGACTACGACCGTGCGTGCCGCCTCTACGGTCGGTGCGGAATGCTGCCCACCGGTGCCACGAAGGAGATCGACGGGTACGGCGTCGTCGTTCAGTACGGCATCGCGCTGGGCCCGCCCGAGAGGTGAACGGGCTCGCCGTCGGGACCGACGAGCTCGTGCAGCGCCGCCTCCGTCCGTTCGGCGCGGATCGCACCGGCTTTTCGTACGATCCGCCGATGCGGACGACCAGGCTGCTCGTCGGTGTCCTGACGGCTGCGCTGCTATCGGTCGCCGGCCTGGGTTGCGGTGGCGCCTCCGCGGGCGCCCCCGCGCAGGAGGCGGGCCGCCAGCTCGAGGGCAGCAACGCAACCGACCTGCCGTTCGGCACCGGCGCCTACGCCGGGACGACCAGCCAGGGCCTGCCGATCTCGTTCACGGTCGCGCCGGCGACCGTCGACGCGGTCGCCTTCCGCTGGCGCGCGAGATGCGCCGATGGACGCATCCACATGAACGGGATCCTTCTCGGTGGGACGAGCATCCGCGACGCGCGCTTCTCCGTCGGCGGCCTGCTCGCCACGGGCGGGCGGGCACAGGTGTCCGGCCGGCTCGAGGGCAGCAGAGCCAGCGGCAGGCTGTCGCGCTGGGCCAACAGCGCGTTCCACACGGTCTGCGTCGCGAGAGGCGTGAGCTGGCACGCCCATCGCGTGCCGGACAACACCGATCAGCTGTAGCCGCGACGACGGCTACGATCCGCCGGTGCGCCCCTCATATGTCGCCGTCGGCATTGCGTTGAGCATGGCGCTGCTCGCGGCTCCGGCCGCGCAGGCGAACCTCCCGTCGTCGATCGAGGCGACCGTCGCGCCGGGCGGCAACGCGACCGTCAGCTCGCCGTCGCTGCCGGCGACGATGAGATCGGCGAGCGTGGACGTCGCGCCCGTGAGCTCCGCCGACGAGACCTTCTTCGAGAACATGCAGGTGGTGCTGTCGCTGCAGCCGTCGCCGGGCAAGCGGCTGCTGACGTGCATCGGGCTCTACGTCAACGTCGCCCACGGCATCGACGAGAGCGCCGAGCTGCAGTTCCCCGAGCAGGTGCACCCGCTCGCGGTGCTGCTGCTGTCGGCCTGTCTCGAGGCGGCTGCGCAGATCGATCGCGCGCAGCAGCAGGCGGCGCAGGGCGCGAGCGCGACCGCCGCCAGATGCCCGCAGCTGGCGACGCAGGTCGGAGCGACGTTCACGCGCGTCGGCTCCAACTACAAGGCGACGATCGACGGGACGCCGGCCAGGCTCAGACGGCGCGGTCGGCTGAAGGTGACGTGCGTGCGCAGAGGCGCCGGCCTCACGTTGAAGCTGCGGCCGCGGGCCAGAGGCGCGTCGCTGCGCAGCGTCGTCGGTCCGCGCCTGCAGGTGGGGCTCTACAACCCGCTCGACGCGGCGGGCTCCGGGCGCCTCAAGCTGACGTTCCGCCGCTGATACGCGAGCGCCGACGCGCCAAGCTTGGCCGTCCGGCTGACCGCTTGTGTAGCAACCACCCGGTCGGACGGCATATGCTGCCCGCTCGCCGGGCGCGCGGTGCTGCGCGGGCCCGGCGTTGCCCGTCGAGAGAGGTTGTGAGGGGACCGGGCGCGCGCCCGGTCGGAAAGGGATTGCATGAGCCTCAAGAAGCTCCCCGTCGTCGCAGTGCTGATCCTCGTGGCGCTTGGCGTCGTCGGTGCGGCGTCGGCCGTCGCCGCAGGACCGGCCAAGGTCACGGTCAAGAGCACCACGTCGTTCAAGTTCAAGCCGAACCGCTACATCCAGGACGGCCTGCGCTGGGCGAAGGACTCCTACTCGGTCGCCTCGGGCGGCACGGTCCACGTCGTCAACGGCGACGGCAGCGAGGGTCCGCACACGTTCACCGTCCTCGCGAAGGGCGACGTGCCGAAGACCGCCAGAGCGCTGTTCGGCTGCAGAGCCTGCAACCAGCTGACGAGAGCCCACGGCGCCGATCCGGACAGCGAAGCGCCGCCGAGATTCAACTTCCTCGAGAACGGCGTCGGCCAGGACAGAGCTCCGGAGCTCGACCGTCCCGGCGACTCGGGCGTCACCGGCAGAGGCAGAAAGGGCGAGTCGATCGACTTCCACGTCACCGCGAGAGCGGGCACGACGCTCTACTTCATCTGCCTGATCCACCCGTGGATGCAGTCGAAGCTCGTCGTCGAGTAGGTACCCGTGCCTGGGCCCTGGCGCTTGCCGGGGCCCTCGCGCTGGTCCTCGCGGCGGCGGCGCCCGCCGCCGCGCGCACGCTCGACTACTGGGTCGCGGCCGTGCCGACGTCGTGGAACATCGTCCCCAACGGCCACGACGCGATCATGGGGATGCCGGTCTCGCTCGAGGATTCCGTCTTCCCGACGGTCGTCTACCGCCGCTTCACGCCGCACTGGCGCAGAGCCGAGGCCAACGCCTCGCGCGCGAGCGCGGACGGGCTGCTGATCCCCGGGCCGCTGCTGCACGCGCGCGTGGGGGACAAGCTGCGGATCCACTTCAAGAACCTGGACACGCTGCGGCACGATCCGCACTCGATGCACTTCCACGGCGTGCACTACCGCCCGAGCTCCGACGGCAGCTACGTGCCCGGCGTCTCGGGCCGCGACGCCGAGGTCAAGGTCGGCCAGACGTGGACCTACCGGCTGACGGCCGGCGAGGACTCGGCCGGCGTGTGGCCCTACCACGACCACTCGCCGTCGATGATGGACTCGATCGACGGCGGCATGTTCGGGATGCTCTCGATCCTCGGCCGCCGCGAGCGCGCACCCGACCGGGAGTTCCAGGTCGTCTTCTCGCCGTTCGGCAAGTTCATGGCGATCGACGGCCGCGCGTTCGTCGGCAACACGCCCGTCTTCCACTCGAGCGTCGGCCAGCTCGTGCAGTGGGACGTGATGGCGATGGGCTCCGACTTCCACACCTTCCACGTCCACGGGCACCGCTGGACCGGACCCGACGGCCGCCCGCGCGACACGCAGACGATCGGGCCGGCCGAGAGCTACCGCTTCCGCTGGCTCGAGGAGGACCCCGGCACCTGGCTCTACCACTGCCACGTCGAGGACCACATGATGCGCGGGATGATCGGGACGTACGTGGTGGGGCGCGGATGAGGCGCGCGGCCGTCGTCGTGGCCGCTGCGCTCGCGTTCGGGGCGCCCGCGGGAGCAGCCGCGGCCGTGACGCAGTCCGTCAACGTCGAGTTCGCGGACTTCTCGCCGTCGCAGCTCGACGCGCTGCCAGGGGACACGGTGCAGTGGACGAACGGCAGCCCGCGCGTCCACACCGTCACGTTCGACGCGGGGCTGCCCGGGACCGACGACCTGGAGCCCGGCGCGACCTTCGCGCAGCGCTTCGACACGCCGGGGGCCTACGCCTACCACTGCACGATCCATCCGCAGATGACGGGGGAGGTCGACGTGCGGCGGGTGATCCTGGAGGCGCTGCCGACGGCGGTCGTCCCGTCAGGCGAGCGCGTCGAGGTGAGCGGTCGCGCGGCCGATCCGGCCCGCGCGGTGAACGTCCAGCGCAGCCTCGGCGGCGGTGCCTTCGCGACCGTCGCGAGCACGCGCCCGGCGCCCGACGGCAGCTGGAGGACGACCGTCACGGCGGAGGCGAGCGCCGACTACCGCGCGGCCGCCGGCGCCGACGTCAGCCAGACGCGCAGACTGCTCGTGAGCGTTCGCAGAGTGCTGCTGCGGGCGACCAGACAGGGCGTCTCGGTGACCGTCACGCCAAGCGTCCCCTACGCGCGCATCATGCTCCAGGCCGACCTGCACGAGCGCTTCGGCTGGTGGCCGATCGCGCGCGGACGGCTCGACTACCTCTCGCAGGCGAGCTTCGCCGTGCAGCGACCCGCGCGCGTGCGCGCGCTGCTCGTCGCGAAGGACGGCTGGACGCCGCTGGCGACGAGCAAGGTCGTCGTGCTCGGGCACGCCAAGCCGACGCACATGGGCGGCGGGCGCATGCACGGGCAAGGCATGCATCACTGATTTGCCACACCTGAACAGGTATGGCACACTCGCAGCACTGTGGCACGTAGATCGCGAGCAGTCCCACTCCGCATCGGCCCTCAGGGGCGTGTCGTCATCCCGGCCGAGATGCGCCGCGAGCTGGAGATCGAGCCGGGCGAGACCTTGATGGCCCATGTCGAGTCGCACCGGCTCGTGCTCGAGCGTCGCGAGGAGATCCTCGAGCGCCTTCGGAGCGAGGTGCGAAGAGTGCGCCCGAAGGGCAGAAGCGCGGTGGACGAACTGATCGCCGAACGTCGTGCCGAGGCGCGGCGCGACGCAGCCGAGCATGGGTGACGCACCCGAGGCGGTGCTCGACGCCTCGGCGCTCATCGCGCTGCTGTGGGACGAGCCCGGCAGCGAGGCGGTCGAGGCGCTCGTCACGCGCTCGGTGGTCTCCGCCGTCAACTGGGCGGAGGTTCTCCAGCGCTATCGCGCGCACGGAGTCGAGACCGCCGGCAAGCGCGAACAGGTCGAAGCGCTGGGCATTCGCATCGAGCCCTTCTCCGACGAAGACGCGGAGGCGGTCGCCGAGCTGTGGAAGCCGACGCGCAGAGCGGGGCTCTCGCTCGCCGATCGCGCTTGCCTGGCGCTGGCTCGGCGGCTCGACCTCGCGGCTTACACCGCGGATCGCGACTGGAGAAGGGTCGCGGTCGGCGTTCGCGTCGTCCTGATTCGCTGATCACTCGCGCGCGCCGACCCACTTCGTGAGTTCGTTCAAGTAGATCCCCGCGCTGCGCGTGACGAACGACCCGTCCGCTCTCGTCAGCGGTCTGAAGCCGCGCGCGGTGAGCAGGTCCGCGACGCGCGGCAGTATCAGCTGCGGCACCAGCACCGTGCGGCCGCCCGCCGCGCGCAACCGCTGGAGCGCTTCGTCGAGCTGCTCCTCGGTGAAGACCGAGCGGCCGGTGTAGGGCACGACGTCGCGTATCCCGTAGCCGTTTGCGAGCAGGTGCCCGGTCGCCGTGAGGAACGCGACGGGCGAGCCGTCGCCGACGACGAAGCGCCGGAACGCGGGGTCCTCCGGCGTCGCGAGCGGTTCGGCGTCGTCGGGCGCGTACAGCGGGTGGCTGGAGATGCGGTCGGCCTGCGCCCACGGCGCCAGCCGCACCGGCGGCATGAAGACGAACGTCGCGATCAGCGCGAAGCCGAACAGCGCGGCGAGGGCGGGGACGGTCGGCCAGCGGTCGCGCCGCGCGGCCGTCTGGCGGATCGCGACGACCGCCAGCAGCGCGAGCGACAGCCCCCACGCCGGGAACAACGTCGCCACCGCCAATATCGTCGACGCCCCCATGTAATAGGCCGCCGAGCCGAGGCCGAAGATGCCGCTCCAGGCGAGCATGCCGGTGAGCGCGCGGTTCTCCGCGCCACGCAGCGCGCGCACGGTCGCGACGCCGATCGCACCCGCGTACGTGAGGTAGATGACGAGCGGCAGGCCGAGGAGCCGCAATAGCGGCCAGACGCCGACGCCGGACAGCGTGTAGAGGCGGGCGAACGACACGACCTTGCCGAAGCTCGGCAGCGCGCCCGCGCGGATCAGCGTCAGCGCCGAGACGAGCGCGGCGGCGGCGAGCAGGCCCAGCGCGAGCTCCATCGCGAGCCGCCCGAGGCGCTGCCGCGTGAACGGCCAGCCTGTCCACAGCAGCGCCGCGACGGTCGCGCCGAGCGCCGCGAGGCCGAAATCGGCGTTGTTGATCGCGGCGAGGCCGGCGGCGAGCGCGAGCGGCCAGACGGCTCCCCGGCCTCGCTCGAGGCGCCGCGCGACGAGCCAGGCGACGAGGAACGGCCCGGCGGTGCGCATCGGCACCTGCTGGTAGATCTCTATCGGCGCGTCGAGGTCGCGCGAGGCGGCGAAGTACGTGAACGTCATCACCGGCAGGAACAGCGCGAGCGCGGCGAGCGAGCTGTGGGTGACGCGCCGCAGGACGCCGTAGAGCGCGAGCAGCATCGCGACCGTCAGCGCCCACATCAGGATCGTCCACACGAGCAGCGTCTCCCCGAGGACGAGCATCACGGGCGCGAACGCGAACGGCCACAGCGCCCCGTACGCCGCGGTGTGGTCGACGAGCGGCGTGAGCCCGTTGAGCACGGCGAACGTCTCGTCCGCCATGAAGGCGGTGTTGTAGCAGTCGCCGTAGGTGCAGATCGTGTCCGCGGTGTTGAGGTACGACAGGAACCAGATCCCGGTGACGACCAGGGCCACGGCGGGCACGACGAAGCGCAGCCAGCCCGGCTCCCACCGCCAGCCGCTCAGCCAGCCGCGCCGGGCCGCGAATGCGAGCCCTCCGGCGCCGACCGCCGCCGCCGCGACCTGCGCGCCGGTGAAGAATTCGATCCGCCATTCGTCGCCGAACTGGCGTGCGAGGCACGCGACCACCACGGCCACCCCGAGCAGCTGCGCGGCGAGCGCGAGGGCGCGCCCGAGCCGCCGCGGGATGCGCAGCCGCGGCGCGGCCAGCGCGATCCCCGCCGCGAGCAGCACCGGCCCCAGCAGCGAGAGCAGATAGCGCGTGTCCTCGACCGGCTCGGGGTTGTGTTCGACCGTCGGCAGGACCGGCAGCGTCGTCGCGTAGAGCACGCGGCTGAGCGGCGGGCCGAGCAGCGCGACGAGCGCGACGGTGGCGAGCGCGCACGGGACCGCCCACAGCCAGGCGGCTGTCTCGACGTCGGACGACTTCGCGTCTTCGGCACGGCTGCGCGGCCGCGGCAGAGCGACCGCCGCCCCCCCAGGGCCGGCGCTTGCCATGTGGTCCAGCGTAACGGCTCGCGGGCACCCGGGTGCGCGTGTGTTTCTCAAGTCCGGCGGCGCTTGTGCCGATGGTGCCAAGCGATGTCGGTGGAGACCTCAGACCAGCAGGACCGCGTGCCGCCCGCGCCGGCGGACGACGCCGACCTGCACCGCCTCGGCGAGTGGCTGCAGGGCAACACCGGCCGCGTCACGCGCGACATGGTCCGGCGCTCACGCGAGTCCGGGCGCACGCTGGACGGGATCGTCGAGGACAGCTTCGAGCGCGTCGGCGCGGTCTCCACGGTCGCGGTCGCGCGCTGGATGGCCGGCGAGGGCGTCGACGTCGCACGCGACGTCGGCCAGGAGGCCTGGAAGATCTTCGGCCAGCTCGCGGCCCAGCGGGCGGCGCCGCTGAACGAGGTCACGAAGCGCTGCCTGCGCTGGCGCGACGCGGCGGAGTGGGTCATCCGCCAGGGCGCCGCCGACCTGAGCCTCTCGCCAGGAGCCCTGGTAGAGGCGCAGCGGATGCTGCAGCGCAGCCTCGACGTGACGCTCGTGCGCATGTGCGAGTCGTTCGAGGACGAGCGCCAGCGCGCGCACGAGGAGCTGACGCGCCGCCAGGAGGAGCTGTCGTTCCTCGCCACGCACGACGACCTCACCGGGCTGCCCAACCGCACGCTGATCCGCGACCGTCTCGAGCAGATGCTCGTGCGCGCGACGCGCACGCAGGCTCCCGTCGCCGCGCTCTTCATCGACATCGACAACTTCAAGGGCATCAACGACACGCTCGGGCACGGCGTCGGCGACGAGCTGCTGTGCGCCGTCGCCGCGCGGCTCGACGGCGTGGTGCGCGGGACCGACGGGCTGGGCCGCCTCGGCGGCGACGAGTTCGTCGTGATCGCCGACGGGATCTCCGGCCCCGAGCTGATCGCCGAGCGTCTGCTCGACGCGCTCCAGGAGCCGTTCCGGCTCGAAGGGGCGGATGAGACGCAGGTGTTCGTGAAGGCCAGCATCGGCATCGCGAGCGGCGCGCGCGCCTGCGCCGACGAGCTGCTGCGCCACGCCGACATCGCGATGTACCGCGCCAAGTGGGACGGCAAGAACCGCTACGTCGTGTTCGAGTCCGGCATGGAGGACGAGGTCCAGCAGCGCATGGAGCTGGAGATGGACCTTCAGCAGGCGATCGTCCACGACGAGTTCTTCCTCGTCTACCAGCCGACGTTCGACCTCGAGGAGATGACGCCGTCGGGCGTCGAGTGCCTGATCCGCTGGGAGAGCCCGACGCGCGGCACGGTCCAGCCGGACGACTTCATCCCGGTGCTCGAGGAGACGGGGATGATCACGTCGGTCGGCGCGTGGGTGCTCGCGGAGGCCTGCAAGCAGGGCGCCGTCTGGCACGCCGCCGGCCACCCGGTCAGCGTCGCCGTGAACGTCTCGGGCCGCCAGCTCGACGACGACGAGTTCATCGTCCACGTGCGCGACGCGCTCGCCGCGAGCGGGCTCGCGCCCGCGTCGCTGACGATCGAGATCACCGAGACGACGCTGATGCGCAACGCCGACGAGACGGCCCGCCGGCTGCTCGAGGTCAAGCAGCTCGGCCCGCGGATCGCGATCGACGACTTCGGCACCGGCTACTCGTCGTTCGCCTACCTGCAGCAGTTCCCGATCGACGCGCTCAAGATCGACCGCTCGTTCATCTCGCGCGTCGGCGACGGGGAGGAGGGCGAGGTGCTGCTGCGCAGCCTCGTGCAGCTCGGCAAGGCGCTCTCGATCGAGACGCTCGCCGAGGGCATCGAACGCCCGCAGGAGCTGTCGCTGATCCGCCAGGAGCACTGCGACAGCGGCCAGGGCTTCCTGTTCGCGCGCCCGCTCGACGCGGAGACGGTCGAGGCCTTCCTGCGCGACTGGAGAGCGGGGGACCACACGGCCGAGGCCGAGCAGGCCGCAGAGGCCCGCCCGGCCGGCTGAGCCCGCGGCTACGACGTCGGGACGAGGCGGATGTAGGGGAGCGGCTGCTCCCAGCCCTCGGGGTAGCGCTCTCTCGCCTGCTCGTCGCTGACCGATCCGGCGATGATCGCCTTGTCGCCCGGCTGCCACTGCGCCGGCGTCGCGAGCTGTCTGTCGGCCGTGAGCTGCAGCGAGTCGATCACGCGCAGCACCTCGTCGAAGTTGCGGCCGGTCGTCATCGGGTAGACGAGGATCAGTCTGATCTTCTTGTCCGGCCCTATGACGAAGACGTTGCGCAGCGTCGCGTTCTGGGCGGGCGTGCGCTCGGTCGGCTCGCCGTAGACGTCGGCCGGCAGCATGCCGTAGGCCTTCGCGATCGCGAAGTCGGTGTCGGCGATCATCGGGTAGTTGGGCGCGGTGCCCTGCGAGGACTCGATGTCCTGCGCCCATCTCTCGTGGTTGGTGACGGGGTCGACGGACAGGCCGGCGATCTTGACGTTACGTCTGTCGAAGTCCGGCTTGATCGACGCCATGTAGCCGAGCTCGGTCGTGCACACGGGCGTGAAGTCGCGCGGATGGGAGAAGAGGATCGCCCAGCTGTCACCGATCCAGTCGTGGAAGCTGATCTCGCCTTCCGTCGTCTGCGCGGTGAAGTCGGGGGCCGTGTCACCGATGGTCAAAGCCATTGCTGGGTCTCCTTGGGGTCGCTCGCAACCGAGTATATCCCCAAAGCCGATCCGCTTTGACCTGTATCGCGGTGGGCCACCGCGATGCGCGGTGGCCCATGCTCGCTCGCGCTACGCGCTCATATTAGGGTCACGATGATCGCGGTCGCGGCGCCTAGCACCGTCGGGGTGCCTCTGCCGGCGACTATCGCGTTGCCTCCGATTTCGCAGACGAATGAGCCTCTGAGGGGGAATCTGACGGTTTCGTCGGGGACGATGCTCGCCGTTCTCCCGCTTTCGAGTCTGGCTACCGCCTCGAGCGGGTTGGAGGCCGTGACCTGCGTCGTACAGCCCGGGAAGCCTGCGGGTACGACCGTCGCCTTCTGTCCGTTCAGGGAGAAGCGCACGCCGGTTATTCTCGGTAGCGTGCCTTCGAAGCTCTTGTAGCGCACGTGCCATGGCAGCGATTCCTGCCCGATGGTCGCGGTGCCCGAGGTGCACGCCGCGGATGGGATCGTGGCTCTGGTGACGTAGCCTATTAGGGCGCCTGCGACCTTGCGTATGGTCCCTGAGTGAAAGCTGCCTTCGAGCGTGATCGGGCATCTGATCGGGATTACGATTTCTTCGGCGCTTCCCAGCGAGATGCTGGACCAGGTTATTCTGAACGTTCTGCTGGACGTGCTCAAATTATTTGCCGACGCGTTCGCGACGCCGACGGCGAGCAGGCACGCCGCGGCGATGCCTGCCATGAACAGCTTCATGGGCATGAGTGCCTCCTGATGGGCAGCGGCGGGGGCGCTGCGGTTCGACCGTCGCTCCCCCTCCGTCCCGTGCTGCGGGTGGAGCGCTGACAATTATATGACGCTCTGTCAAATATAGTGTCGGGAGAGCGACAATCGATATAAGGTGAAAATCGATCTTCGGCAAAGCGACGAGATGCCTGGGAACGAATGAGACTCATTCTTGTTATTCTCCCCGCCATGCGCCTCGCCGCCCGCCTGCTCGCCCTGCCGATTGCGGCCTTCGTCGCCGGCTGCGGCTCGTCCGTCTCGTCAGAGCCGGCCAAGCCGGGCGCGGTGAAGGTCGTCGCGACGACGACGCAGGTCGGGGACCTCGTGCGCGCGGTCGGCGGGGAGCGCGCGCAGGTCGTGCAGGTGCTGCAGCCCAACAGCGACCCACACGAGTACGAGCCGCGCCCCGACGACGTACGCGCGCTGCTCGACGCGCCTCTCGTGTTCGAGAGCGGCGACGACCTCGACGCCTGGATGGCGAAGGTCGTGGAGGACGCGGGCGGCGACCCGCGCGTCGTCACGCTCGCGGACGCGAACGTCGCGCGCGTGGCCGGCGACCCGCACTGGTGGCACGACCCGCGCAACGTGGAGGCCGCGATCCCCGTCGTTCGCGACGCGCTCGCTCGCGCGAACCCGTCCGCCGGCGCCGTCTACGCCCGCAACGCGCGCGCGTACCTGGCGAAGGTGCGCCGCCTCGATGCGGGGATCGCCGCTTGCATGCGCGGCGTCCCCGCCGCTCGGCGCGAGCTCGTCACCGACCACGACGCGTTCGGCTACTTCGCGCGGCGCTACGGGATCGACGTGGTCGGCGCGGTGATCCCGTCGCAGAGCACGCAGGCGGCACCGTCGGCGGGCGACGTCGCCGCGCTCGTCGAGACGATCCGCCGCGAGCGCGTCCACGCGGTCTTCCCCGAGAGCTCCGTGAGCCCGAAGCTCGCGCGCGCGGTCGCGCGGGAGACGGGCGCCTCGTCCGATCGCACGCTCTACGGCGACACGCTCGGCCCCGCCGGATCGGACGGCGCGACGTACCTCGCGATGGAGCGCCACAACGCCGACGCGATGGTGCGCGGCTTCACCGGCGGCCGGCGCGGCTGCGCGATCGCGGGCATGTGAGCCGGCGCCGCGGCCGCCGCTAGCGTGTCGGGCGTGGAGCGCTCCGCCGCCGCCGACGAGACGATCGACGCCAGCCGCCGCACGCGGCTCGCGAACGAGCGCACCTACCTGGCGTGGTGGCGGACGGGTCTCGCGTCGCTCGCGGTCAGCATCGGCACCGGGCGGCTCGTGCCGGCGCTGACGGACGGGCCGTCGTGGCCCTACGTGGTCGCGGGTGCCGGCTTCGCGCTGCTGGGCGTGCTGCTGATCGTCTTCGCCTCGGTCCGGCACCGGCAGGTGGAGCGCGCGCTCGACCGCGGCGAGCCGGTGCGGCCGGACGACGCGATGCTGCTCGCGATCACGCTCGCGGGCGTCCTGCTCGGCCTGCTCGTGCTCGGGATCGTCGTCGCGCAGCAGTGATTTCGACAATCTCTACCAACTCGGTAGAGAATGCGCTACAGTTTGCGCATGGCAAATCACGTAAAGCCGGTCAGGAAACAACAGTTTAAGACGGCGACGCGTGCCGGGCGCACGCACGCGCCCGCGAAGACCGATCGCACGGCCGTGTCCTCCGGCCCGGCGATCGCGGCGATCGACCACTCCCCGATCCAGGTCGATCGCGCTCCCATCCCCACGGCGACGGGCATCGCCCACCAGCTCGGCTGGCTCGAGCGCGAGGCGGCGCTCGACGGGACGCCGCTCGCCGTCGGCGGGGAAGTCCGGTCTCGCCCTCCGGTCACCGCGAGCGGCGACCTGTGGGCGACGTCACAGGCGCCGCTGCGTACCTCTCTCCTCCGCGCAGCGGCGCCCTCGGACCACCTGCGCGAGGGCGACTCGACGCGGCCTCTGTGGGAACGCAGCGAGGGCCGCGCGACGCGGCTGATCGGCCTCACGTGGGTCGAGACCTTCCAGGCCGTCGTCGCCCTCCCTGACGCGGGCATCGCGGTCCCGGACCAGCTCGCCGGCCGCCGCCTCGCGCTCCCGCACGACGCCCGCGCAGCGATCGACGTGCACCGCGCCGCCGCCAGCCGCGGCCTGCACGCGGCGCTCGCGCTCGCGGGGATCTTCCCCGGCGAAGTCGAGCACGTGGAGATCGACGCGTCCGCGTCGTCGCCCGCCGATCTGTACGCCGCCGAGATCGAGGCGCTCACGAGCGGCGACGTCGACGCGGTCTTCCTCGCGGGCGCCGCCGGCGCCGCGGCGGCGGCGCGCATCGGTGCGCGCACGGTCGCCGACGTCGGGCGCCATCTCGACCCGGCGGTGCGCGCGAGCGCGACGACGCCGGCCGCGATCACCGTCGATGCGGACGTCCTGCAGCGCCAGCCGAACCTCGTCGTGCGCCTGCTCGCCGTGCTGCTGCGGTCGGGGGCCTGGGCGCAGCTGAACGCGCCCGAGGCGACGCAGCTGCTCGCGCTCGAGACCGGCACGACGGCACGCGAGGTGCGCAGCGCGCACGGCGCGAACTGGCCCGACCAGCTCCACGTCGACCTCTCGCACCGCAAGCTCGACGCGCTTAGAGCCCAGCACGACTTCCTCGTGACGCACGGCTTCCTCGCGCGCCCGGTCGACTTCGGCGCCTGGATCGACCCCCGCCCGCTCGGCGCCGCCCGCGAGCTGCTGGCCGCGGAGCGCACCGCCTGGGTCTGAGCCGCTGCTCGGCTTCCCGAACCCCGTCAACGAGAAGGCGGCGCGCGTCGTCGCCGCCGTGGTCGCGGCGCTTGCCGCGATCACGCTCGCGACCGCGGCCTACGGGCTGCTGATCCCGCTCGCCTACGGATTCCTCGCGCGCACGCTGAGCGGGCCGACCTTGAGTCCGCTCGGTCGCCTCGCGTCGCAGGTCGTGGCGCCGCGCCTCGGCCCGCCGCGGTACGTCCCCGGCCCGCCGAAGCGCTTCGCGCAGGCGATCGGCGCGACGCTCGCGACGAGTGCGGCGATCCTCGCGCTCGCGCTCGACGCGCACGCCGCCGCCGACGTGCTGCTCGCGATGCTGCTCGTCGCGGCCGGCCTCGAGGCCGTCTTCGGGCTGTGCCTCGGCTGCCGGCTGTTCGCGCTCGGGATGCGGCTCGGGCTCGTGCCCGAGCGCGTGTGCCTCGAGTGCGCGGACCTCAGCCGTCGCTCGGCGGCGTGACGTACGCGTCGCCGAGGACGGTGGGGGCGAACGAGCCGGCCTTCGCCGCGCCCGCGAGCGGTCTCAGCGCGAACAGGTCCTCGAGCGAGCGCAGCAGCCCGTAGGGGTCGTAGTCGGTGCCGGCCGTGCCGCCGGCCTGCGCGTAGCGCGAGACGAGCAGCGCGCCGTTCTTGACCGGCGCGTCCGCGGGCGGGTCGGCGGGGCTCGCCGGATCTGCGGTCGCCGGCGTCACGTCGCCGGCGAACGCCACGATCAGCAGCCCGTCGGCTCTGTAGGCCGGCGAGGCGAGGATCTTCGGGACCCACGTCGCGAGGAACGCGTCCGCGGCGGCGAGCCCGCCCGGGCTGCCGTCGACGCACGGCGACTCGGTCCCGTCGTTGCAGAGGTTGGGGGCGATGTAGGCCAGGTTCGGCGTGTCCTTCGCCGCTCTGAGGTCGCCTTCGAGCTCGGTCAGCGCGCCGTCGCTCGAGTCGCAGTCGCCGAGGTCGAGCAGCGAGTGGTAGTAGACGAACGGATTGTGGCGCGTCGCGTAGCCGTCGCCGGGGCGCGCCGTCAGCGTGTCGTCGGGGCCGTTGGACTCCGGGTGCCGGCAGGTCGCCTTCGGCGCCACGCCTGCTGCCGGCGCGGGGCCTCTGTCCAGGTCCTCGACGTAGGCGCGCCACGTGCGGCGGCTCGCGCCGAGCTGGTCGGCGATCGTCGTGACGGTGTTGGGGTAGACGCACCCGTCGGCCGTGATCTCGCCGCTTCTCGACGGCGCGTTCGTCGGCGGGATCTCTCTGTACGTCGGGCAGCCGCTGCGCGTGTCGGCGTTCGGCGGCTGTCCGCCGACCGCCGCGAGCACGTCCGGCAGGCCGTTGCGGCCGAGCGACGCGTAGCCGCTCAGCAGCGTGCCCTTCGGCCGCAGCGTGCCGTTCAGGTACGCCGCGGTGGAGGCCGTGCCGAAGTTCGCGTCGAAGCCGTGACCCGCGAGCACGATCAGGAAGACGTGTCTGATCTTCGTCGGCTGCGGCTCGGCTGCGGCTCTGGACTCGTCCCCGCCCGAGCCGCTTCCGCCGTCGCCTCCGTCCCCGCCGTCGCTCCCTTCGCCGGAGCCGTCGGAGACGGGCGTCGACGCTTCCTCGGAGGACGCGCCGGAGTCGAATGTCTCGACGTCGTCGGCCGGCGAGTCGCTCGCTGCCTCGTCGGCGGAGTCGTCGCTGCTCGCGTCATCGCTCTGGGATCCGAGGCCGGGGGCGGACACGGTCACCGGCTTGCGCTGCGCGACGAGCGCCGAGGAGGCGGCTTCGACGTCCGGCTCGCCGCCGAGGCTCGCGCCGAGCACGACGAGCGTGCACAGCAGCGACAGCGCGACGACGACCCGCAGCTGCAGCGCGCTCACGGCGCGGCTCCCGTCGAGCCGTTGGTGCGCGCGATCTCGTGCACGGCGGTCGTCGCGTCGCTGCTCGCTCCCGCGATCGCGAACGGCTGACCGCAGTTCGAGCAGAAGCGCGCTTCCGCCGCATGCGGGACGCCGCAGGCGGGGCACGAGCCGGAGGGCGGGCCGATCTCGCCGCGCAGCTCGCGCTCGACCTGCGCGAGGTCGGCGTCGACGCGCTGCAGCTCGGCGGCCTTCGCGGTCAGCACGTCCATCCGCACGTGGTCGCGGATCGCCATCTCGTAGAAGACGCCGCCGAGGTCGGCCTGCAGCAGCGCGAACCGCTGGGTCAGCTGCTCGCGCCGGTCGAGCAGCTCGCGGTCCTGGTGCTGCGCGCCCGCCGCAGCGGCGGGGCCGCGCAGCGCGTCGCGGCGCGCCTGCGCGGCCAGCTTGTCGGCGGGGACCATGCCCGCCGGCGCCGCGTCGCGGTCGCGCCGCGGGCGCCAGCCTCCGATGCGGTCGAGCAGGCTCACGGGATCACGATCTGGTCCGGCAGGTCGCGCTGCTGCTCGACGTACGCTCTGCCCTTCGACTCGACGATGTGCTGAAGCGCTCTTCTGCTCTCTTCGATCTGCTGCGGCGTCACTCTCGACTCGGTCAGGCTGCGCGCGCTGCCGTATCTCGTTCTCGCGATCACCTTGCCGTTGACCGCGTCGGATCTGCCGCTGCTTCTCGAGCCCGAGCCGCCGCTGCCGGAGTCGCTCGCGGGGGCGGTGTCGGTCGCAGAGCCACCGCCCCCGACGACGTTCACGATCGGCGCCTTCTGCGCCTTCAGCGCGTCGACGAGCTGCTGGTCGTTCCCGCTCCCGCGCCCGACGACGATCCCGAGCGCGGCGACGATCGGCAGCAGCGCGAACACGAGCGCGAACCTGAGCCGCGAGGCGGAGCTGTCGGCGGCCTCCGCGCGCGCGGAGGCGGGTGCGGTCTCGGCCGCCCGCGCGCGGCGCGCGGACTCGATGAAGTAGCGCGCGGCGGGGTCGTCGGCGTGGACGCGCCGCGTGCCGCAGACGACGCAGTAGCGCTGGCGCTCGGCGAGCGGCGCCTGGCAGTGGTCGCACAGCTCCCACGTCGTCGCGTGCGGCGTGGCGGCGGCGGGCGTCGGCGGCGGTGTGGGATCCGTGTACGTCATCGTCGTGCTCCTCACTCGAAGATGGTGGGAAGGGCGTGCACGCGGACCGTGTGCCGGCCGGGCGCGCCGGTCAACGCGACGCGGGCGCTCGCGTGCTCGCGCGTGCCGAGGTGTCTGACGGTCGCCTTGCCGGCCGCGACCACGCGCCCATGGGACCGCACGACCGCGTAGACCTGGGCGCCGTACTGCGGGACGTCCGAGTCGTTGACGAGCGAGACCCGCACGGCGCCTCTGCCCGATCGCGCCGTCTGGGCCGCGATCTGAGGCAGCGCGCCGCCTGCCGGCGACGCCGCTCCCGCCACCGCGTACGGCCGGCCGCCGGGCAGCACGCGGCGCGTCGAGAAGATCCAGGTCGTCTGCTCGCCGGCGCCGATCGCCGGCACGTGCGTCTGGAACCAGGCGAGTCCGCGGCCGCGGTTCAACGGCACGCGCCGGCCGTCGCGGCCGTGCACGCCGACCGCGATCGGCACGTCCGTCAACGCCTCCGACCCGCGGTTGCGCAGCTCCACCACGAGCGCGCCGCCGTGTCTTCCGCGCACGAGCGAGACGCCGACGACGCGCACGTCGCGGCTGGGCCGACCGAGCTGCAGCGGTCTGCGGCCGCCGAGCGTGCGCTCGGCGACGAGCTTCGCGCGCGTGTTCTTCTGCTGCGTCGAGACGCAGCCGGCGAGGCCGAGTCCGCTCAACGCGATCGCGCCGACCGCCATGACGCGCCTACCCGAACCCGCCACTGACGTACTCCCTCGTGCGCTCCTCGCGCGGCGATCCGAAGACCTGCTCGGCCGGGCCGTACTCGACCAGCTCGCCGAGATACATGAACCCGACGCGGTCGGCGATGCGGTAGGCCTGCTGCAGGTTGTGCGTGACGATCACGACCGCGACCTGCTCGCGCAGCTGCACGATCAGCTGCTCGATCACCTGCGTCGACTGGGGGTCGAGCGCCGAGCACGGCTCGTCGAGCAGCAGCACCTCGGGGTTGGCCGCGAGCGCGCGGGCGATGCAGAGGCGCTGCTGCTGGCCGCCGGAGAGGCGCAGCGCCGGATGCGACAGGTCTCCGGCGACCTCGTCGTACAGGCCGGCGCGCTCCAAAGCACTCTGGACCGCACCTTGCAACGCCGCCTTGCGGGGACGACGCGAAGCTTGCTCGCGGATCACGTACGCGACGTTGTCGAACACGCTCATCGGGAACGGGTTCGGCTGCTGGAAGACCATCGTCACGCGCCGGCGCAGGGCCGTCGGCTCGAGCGTGGCGATGTCCTCGCCGTCGAGCAGGATGCGGCCGCGCATCGACGCCGTCTTCGTCAGCTCCGTCAGCCGGTTCAACGACCGCAGGAGCGTCGTCTTGCCGCAACCGGAAGGCCCGATCAGCGCGAGCACCTCGCCCTGGCGGATCGGCAGCGACACGTCCTTCACGGCCAGCTTCGAGCCGTACGCGATCGACAGCTGCTCGGCCTGCATGCGCTCGACGGACAGGGGCGATGACTCGATCCGCCGGCGCGGCGCGCTGACGAACCCGGGCGCCTGGACCACCTGCGCGTCGGAACCGCCGAGCGGCAGCCGCCGCACGGGCGGCGGAGTTGCAGCAGCACTCATCTCCAGCGCCTCCCGCGTCGTGCGGCGACGTCCACCGCGAAGTTCAGCACCAGCACCATCGACAGCAGCACGAAGCCGGCGGCGAACGCCTTCTCCGGCTGGTTGATCTGCCCGGTCGGCGCGTTCTGGTAGACGAACGTCGTCAGCGTCGAGCCGGTGCCCTTCAGCGTGCCCAGCAGCGGCACGTCGCCGGCGCCGTTGAAGCGCAGCGTCGCGCCGAGCAGCACGACGATGATCGCCGTGTCGCCGATGATGCGCCCGATCCCGAGCATCGCGCCGGTCACGACCGACGGCCGCGCCGCCGGCAGCAGCACGCGGCGCGTCGTCGTTATGCGCGTCTTGCCGACCGCGTAGGACGCCTCGCGCACGTGGCCGGGGATCGCCTGCAGGCCCTCGCGCACGTTCGCGACGATCAGCGGCAGCGCGATCAGCGACAGCATCGCGGCCGCGGCGAAGAACGAGCGCCCGTAGACGACGCCGTCGTTCGTGCGGCTGAGGAAGGCGAGCGCGCCCTGCTCGAAGATCAGCGTGCCGAACAGCGCGAAGACGATCGACGGCGAGCCGGCGAGCATCTCGATCGTCGATTCGGTCAGGCGCGCGAGCCACGACGGGTTGCCGTACTCGCTCAGCCACACCCCGATCGCGAGCCCGAGCGGGAAGGCGATCGCCATCGCCATCGACGCGACGATGACCGTGCCGAGCAGCGGGTCGAGGAAGCCGCCCGCGGCGCCGTCGCCGACGCCCGCGGACGGGTGCGTGACGAACAGCTCGGGGCGGATGAAGCGGATCCCCTGGACCATCATGTAGAGCACGATCGCCGCCGTGACGGCGAGGAACATCAGGCCGAGGAACCACGCGAACGCGAGCCCGAGGCGGTCGGTCCAGCGCCACGAGGCGGAGGAGTCGCGCGCGGAGCGGCGCGGGGCGGAAGCCGGCGGGGATGGGGGAGCCACCACGCTCACGCGCGCACCCCGTACTTCTTCATCGGCTGCTTCGCCGCCCATCCGGCGAACGACAGCATCGCGGCGCTGAACAGCAGCACCGCGGCCATCGCGAAGATCGTGTGGCGCATCGGCGGCGACGTCAGCTCCTCCGCCGTCTGCAGGATCGTCGCCGCCAGCGGGCGCGTCGGCTCGACGAAGAAGATCAGCCCGTCGGCGGGATTGGGGGCGAACGAGACGCCGCCGGTCACCATCGCGAGCATCACCGTCTCGCCGAGCGCGCGGGCCGTGGCCAGCACCGTGCCGGCGACCAGCGCCGGGCGCGCGGTGCGCACGCCGATCTTCCAGAAGGTGCGCCAGCGGTTGATGCCGAGCCCGAGCGAGCCCTCGAGCCAGCCGCGCGGCACCGCGCGCAGGCCGTCGGCGAAGACCGCGATCATCAGCGGCGCGATCATCAGGCTGAGGATCAGCACGCCCGCGAGCAGGCTGTAGCCGCTCAGCGAGACGATGTAGGCGACCGAGCGCCGGTTTCCGTCGGTGATGATGTGCTGGCCGATGAACGGCACCAGCACGAGCACGCCGAGCAGGCCGAAGATCACCGACGGCACGCTCGCCAGCAGCCGCACGACGGGCTCGAGGATGCGGCGGATCCACTCCGGCGCGAACTCGACGACGAAGACCGCCACGAACAGCGCCGACACGAAGCTCAGCAGCACCGCGCCGCCGGTCGCGAGCAGCGTGCCGAAGATGATCGGCCACGCGTGGAACGTGTACTCCGGTCTTCTCAGCAGGTTCGTCGAGGTGAAGATGTCCTGGATCTGCTGATCGGGGTTGCCGCCGGAGCCGAACCACGAGAGCCCGTTGTGGCTCAGCGACGGCCACGCCTCCTTAAAGACGAAGACGATCAGCAGCAGGACGAACAGCAGCACTGCGCAGACCAGCGCGCCGAGCATCAGCTCGGCGCGCTGGTCGGGCAGGAGCCCGCGTGACGCTCGATGTGGACGACTCGCTAGCGCCATCGGGCCACGGCTACTTCTTCTTCGCTCTCTTCTTGGGCGGCGATCTGGCGTTGAACGCCGGAACCGCGCCCGCCTTCGCGATGATCTTGCCGGCGGCGTAGCTGGTGCGGATCCAGTCGCCGAACTTCGTCGCCGCCTTGTTCGGCTTGGTCGCCGGGAGCACGATCCAGCCGTAGCGCGAGAGCGGGTACTTCAGCGTCTTGATCGCGCTCGCCTGGCACGGCTGGCCCTCGAGCTTGAGGCGCTTGACTCCGCTGCCCGGACCGGAGTTGGCGAGTCCGACGTAGCCGATCGCGCCGTTGTTTCTCGACACCGCGACCGCGACCTCGCCGTCCTGATCGAGCTGCGTGACGTTCGTCGCCTGCGTCGCGCCGCCGAGCACCGCGCTCTGGAAGAACGTGTAGAGGCCGGCGGTCGAGTTGCGCCCGAAGGCCGAGATCGTCGTGCGCTGGTTCGAGGTGGGGACCGCGCCCCACTCGGTGACCGTCCCGAGGAAGATGTCCTTGACCTGGGCGATCTTCAGGTTGTTGACGGAGTTCGCCGGGTTGACGGCGACGCACAGGCCGTCGAGGAACAGCTTCGAGTAGCTGAGGCCGGAGTCGGAGGGGAGCGGCGGGCGCGTCTGGAGCGCGAAGGCGCTCTTGCCGTCCTGCACGTCTCTCGCGCCCGCGTTGCCGTTGTTCGCCGTGTAGACGATCTTCACCGACGGCTCGACCTTCTTGTACTCCTTCTGGAGCGCCTCGAGGTACGGCACCATCGCGCTCGAGCCCGAGCCGAAGATCGTCGCCGCCTGCGCGCCGGCCGGTCCCGCGATCATCGCGACGAGCACCGTCAGCGCGCCGAGGATCGTCCTGGTTCGCGTTGCCATTCAGGTCCCTTTCCGTATTAACCCTACAGAGTTTGTGGAGATTACAGATGTGCGTCGCGACGGGCAACCACGTGGCCCGTGAGGTGCGTCTCTGTAAAGTGGTCTGATGGGGGAGGGGGGCAGGCGGATGCGCGCCTTGGCGCCGGCCGAGATCGCGTGGATCGCCCTGATCCCTTGCGCTCTCGCGACGCTGGCGGCGGTCCTGCTGGCGGGTCCCGCCGTCGGCCGCGCGCTGTTCCGGCCGGACGTCGCGGACCCGCTCTGGCCGGTCGGCTGGCCCGAGTCGCAGGGCAGTCCGGAGCCCGTCGAGCTGGGGCGCTTCCTCGTCGCGGCGATCGCGCCGCCGCTGCTCGCGGCCGTCGTGCTGGCCGGCTCGCGGCGCGGGTGGCGGCTCGCGCCGCGTTGGAGCAAGGCGCTCGCGGTCGCCGGTCAGGCGCTGGCGGTGGGCTTCGTCGTGCTCGCCGCGGTCGGGCAGCGCGACGCCGCGCTCGCCGGTCGCCCCCTGCCGCCCGTCTTCGGGACCGGCACGCTGCTCGCGGCCGCCGCGCTGACGGCCGCCGGGGTGCTGTGGCTGCGCCGCCGCGGCGCCGTCGCGGCGCTCGCGCGGCTCGCGCGCGACACGCCGGCGCGGCGCGCGGCCGGCCTCGCGATCGCCGGCGCGATCTCCGTCCTGTGGCTGCTCGAGGGGGTCGTGATGGACGGCGCGGCGGAGGACAAGGGCGTCCTCGCGTGGACCGTGAACGACGCCTTCGCGGTCCTCGACGGCCGCACGCCGCTCGTCGACTACCACCTGCTCTACGCGAAGCTGCTGCCGTATCCGGCGGCGCTGGCGATGGCCGCGCTCGGCGCGACGGCCGTCGTCTACGTGCTCGCGATGACGGCGCTGAGCGCGCTCGCGCTGCTCGGCGTCTACGGCGTATTCCGGCGCGTCGTGCGCGGGCCGCTGCTCGCGCTGGGCCTGTTCGCGCCGTTCGTCGCGCTCAGCGACGTCGGCCGCACGATGACGCTGACCGCGATGTGGCCGATGCGCTACGGCGGCGCATACCTGATGGCGTGGCTCGCCGCGCGCCACCTCGACGGCGGCGGCCGCCGCGCCTGGCCGCTGTTCGCCGCCGGTGCGGTCGTCGCCGTCGACGACCTCGAGTTCGGCGTCGCGGCGCTCGTCGCGACCGTCGCCGCGCTCGCCTGCGCCCGGCCGCCGGCTTCGCTTGAAGCCGTGCTGCGGCTCGCCGGCGCGGTGCTCGGCGGCGTGCTCGCGGGGCTCGCGGGCATCGCGCTGCTGACGCTCGTGCGCGCGGGCGTGCTGCCTGACTGGTCGCTGCTGAACGAGTGGCCGCGGATCTTCACGCGGCTCGGCTGGTTCTCGCTGCCGATGCCGCGCGTGAGCCTGCACCTCGCGCTGTATGCGACGTTCGCGGCGGCGATCGTGCTCGCCGCGGTGCGGATGGCGCAGTCGCGCGCCGACGTCCTGTTGACCGGCATGCTCGCCTGGAGCGGCGTGTTCGGGCTGCTGGCGGGCGGCTACTACGCCGGCCGCTCCGACGACCTGAAGCTCGTCTCGATGCTGTCGGCGTGGGCCTTCGCGCTCATGCTGCTGACGGTCGCGACGGTCCGCGCGGCGACGGCGCGCGGATGGCGGCGTCCCGCGCCTGCGCAGCTGCTCGTGCTGCTCGGCTTCGCGCTCGGGGTCTGCTCGCTCGTGCGCTTCCCGGCGCCGTGGCAGCAGATCGAGCGGATCGCGAGCCCCGCTCCGCCGACCTATCGTCCGGCGGCCGAGCGGTTCGTCGCGCAGTCGACCCGGCGCGGGCAGCGGGTGGCGATCCTGATGCCGATGGGCCATCGCGTCGCCTACGACCTCGGGCTCGTGAACGTCTCGCCGTACGCGACGCAGGACGCGCTGGTGACGCGCGGCCAGCTGCAGAACGTGATCGACGACGCGCGGCGCGAAGGCGCCCACGCGATCTTCCTGCTCACCAGACTCACGGCGCCCGAGCACGTCGCGGTGCTGCAGCGTGCGGGCTTCGCCGTGCGGACGCAGTCGGACCTGTTCGTGGAGCTGACGGACGACTGACGCTTATTCCTATATTTCCTACCAAGTTAGTATAGAATGCCTGGCGCACTGCACCACGACCATGCGCCAGGAGGCTTGATGAGCGTTACCGACGAGCTGCTCGACAGCAACAAGACCTATGCGGAGAGCGGCGCCAAGGGCGACCTGTCGCTGCCGCCGTTCGCGGTGCGGGTGGTGCTGATACTCGCGACGATCGCCGTGCTGCTGGTGGTGCCGGACGCGCGCGCCCACGGGCGCCATCATCACCACCACTGGCGCGGCCACGCCGGTCATGCCGGCCACGCCGCCTACGCGCCGGACGAGACCGCGCTCGGGCTGCAGTGGTACGACCTCACGCGCGACGCCCTGAGAGCGTCCGCCCAGCCGGAGCAGGTGACGCAGAACCGCATCTGGGCCGTCAGCTGGATCGCGGCCGCCCGCGCGGTCGACCAGCGCAACGGCCCCGCGTTCAACGTCCCGGCGCTCGCGACCGCGCTGCACGACACGCTCGTCGCGCTCGCGCCGGCCGAGCAGCCGCAGCTCGACGCCGCGCTCGCGAGCACGCTCGCCGCCGTGCCGGGCGGCACGGCGAAGGCGCAGGGGATCGCGGCCGGCCAGCACGAGGCGGTCCGCTCGCTCGCCGAGCGCGCCGGCGACGGGCTCGAGACGGCCGCCCAGGTCGATCCGCCGTGGACGCCGCCGGCGGCCGCGCCGGGGATCTGGCAGCCGACTCCGCCGGCCTTCGGCCCGGCCGTGCGCGCCGGCACCCCGAGCGCGCGCAGCTTCCTGCTGCGCTCGAGCGACGAGTTCCGCGCCCCGCCGCCGCCGAGCCTGACGTCGTGGCGCTACCTCAGATCGCTCGCCGAGGTGCACGCCGTCGGCAGCGCGACGAGCAGCACGCGCACGCCGGCGCAGACGGACGTCGCGAACTTCATCGCGCAGCCCTCCGTCGACCTCTACGCGCAGGTCCTGCGCGCCGCGATCGCCGACGGGCACCGCCCGCTGGCCTGGCAGACGCGGCTCGTGGCGGCCTTCAACGCGATCGAGATCGACCAGCAGATCGCGATCTACGACGCCAAGTACACGTACGTGCGCTGGCGGCCGGTGACGGCGATCCGCACCGGGACGGTCGATCCGGATCCGGCGTGGACGCCGCTGCTGGCGACGCCGAGCCACCCGGAGTACCCGAGCGGGCACGCCGGCTACGCGGGCACCGCGGAGGCGGTCCTGAGCGCGCTCGTCGGGCCGAGCCCGGCGAGACCGATCGCGACCGCGAGCGCCACCTCGCCGGGGCAGGTGCGCACGTACGCGCACTGGCAGACGCTCACGCAGGAGACGATCGACGGCCGCGTGTGGGAGGGCGTGCACTTCCGCTTCTCCGACGAGACGGCCGCGCGCGTCGGCGCGGCGGTCGCCCGGCACGACCTGCGCCGCCTCTGGAAGCTGGGCCTGTAGGGCTACCGGTCGCGCACCCACTCGGCGACGCCGCCGCTGTGGGCCACGGGCACGAAGCCCGCGGCCCGCAGCGCGGCCTCGTGGTCGGACGTCGTCGTCTGGACGTAGATCAGGAACGCCTTGCTCGCGCCTTCGTCGCGCAGGCCGTCGAGCATCGTGTCGAACAGTTCGCGCGTCGGCATCGACTCGAGCGTCGCGTAGGGCATCACGTCCTTCACGCCGACGTCGTGGGCTATCCGGTGCCCCAGCGGTCCGAGGATCGCGATCCGCTCGCCGGGTCGCGTGTGCGCGGCGACGAAGCGCTCGGTCGGGAGCGGACGCATCGTCGGCGGGTTCAGGGAGGTGTCGATGCGTCGCAGTTCGTCCCACGGCCGCGGCACCTGTCCGAGCGAGCAGAGCGCGACGCCGAGTCCCAGCAGCACGGCCAGCTCCGCCGGCGTCGGCAGCCGCCGGGCGGGCGACGCGAGCATGCCGCGCACCGCCACGACGGCCAGCAGCGCGAGCGCCAGCGCCCACGACGAGAACAGCGAGATCAGCACGTCCGGATGCGACCGCCCGGCGAAGTAGGCGCCGCAGCCGAGCCCGAAGACGCCGACCCACACGAGCGCGCCGGTCAGCGGGCGGCTGCGCGCTTCGAGCGCCCGCACCGTCCCGACGGCGATCGCCGCGACGTACGTGGCGTAGATCGTCAGGTGCAGCCCGGCGACCGGCGAGATCGGAAGGTTCGCGAAGCCGTACTGCTCGTACAGCCGCGGGAACAGGAACAGCCTTCCCAGCTCGGGAGCCCGCAGCGACCCGGAGACGAGCAGCGTGAGCGCCGTCACCGCGACGATCGCGCCCGCGAGGCCGAGCGCCAGCTCGGCGGCGAGCCGGCCCGCGAGGCGCAGCGTCGGCCGGCCGGCCGTCCACAGCACCGCCGCGAGCATCGCCCCGAGCGCCGGGATCCCGAACTCGACGTTGTTGATCGCGACGAGCCACGCGACGAGGAACAGCGGCGCGCGTCCGCGCGGCCTGGCTCCGTCGAGGTGTCGGACGGTGAGCCACGCGAGCAGGTACGGCCCGCCGTAGCGCATCGGGAACATGCTGGCCGAGTTGACCGGCCCCCAGCGGTTGTCGAGCGGCCCCACCTCTGTGAAGAAGCTCGTGGCCACGAACGGCACGAACAGTGCGAGCGCCAGCAGCGAGTGCCGGACGATGCGGCGCAGCAGCGCGTAGACGGCGAGCATCACGGCGCCGGCGGCCGCCGCCATCGCGGCAGCCCAGACCGTGAAGGACGCCCCGAGCAGCGCCATCGCCGCGGCGCCGTAGTAGGGCCACAGCTGCGAGTACTGGGGGTTGAACGTCGTCAGCGGCGCGCGTCCGTTCAACACGCCGAAGCTCTCGTCGAGCCAGAACGGGATGTTGACGAACAGCGCGATGTTCGAGCGGCCGATCGAGCCTTCGGTGTTGATCGCGGGCAGCAGCCACAGCGCGGTGAAGGCGACGGCGGCGGCGAGCGCCCCGATGCGCCGTCCCCGCGTCTCGCGGACGGCAGTCCGCACGCGCTCCGCGACCGCCGGCGTCAACACGACTGCGGACGCGGCGAGCGCGAGCAACGCCGCGACGGCGATCGTGGTCCAGGTGAGGTAGGCGCGCGGGGCGTAGCTGGCGAAGGCCGAGGTGAGGACGTGCTGCGCGACGATGCAGCCGAGCGCGGCGGCGACCAGCAGCGCCTGGCTTCCCAGCACGAGCGCGCGGGCGAAGGGCGGGCGCGGCACGCGGTTCGCGCCGAGGGCCGTCGCCGCGACGAGCAGCAGCGGCCCCGTGAGCGACAGCAGGAACCGCGCGTGCTCGGTCGGCTCGGGGACGAGATAGCCTTCTCGGACCAGCGTCGGCCAGAAGTCGGGGAACGTCTGCGGGGTGAACAGCGCCTCGCCCAGCGGGGGGCCGAGCTTGACGACCACGAGCAGCAGCAGCAGCGTGCAGGGGACCGCCGCGAGCCATGCGACGTCACCCGGCGTCGCCCGCTCCCGCGAGTCCGCGATGCGTAACGGCACGGCAAGCTGCCGCGCCGTCCTGCCGTTCCCCCTGGGCACGGAACGACTTTACTGTCGGCGGGCGTCCCGGACGACGGCTACTGCAGGCCCTCGCGCGCCTCGCGCACGAGCGTCACGGCCTCAGGGAAGACGACCGCCATCACGGAGCGGATCTGCTGCGCCTGCTCCTCGGTCGTGCCCTGGATGTTCACGCGGTTGATCGCCGCGACGGTGAGGTCGACGGCGAGCTTGATCGCGTTGTCGGCCCAGGCGAGCTTCTGCTGACCCTGCATGCTCTCCGCGAGCTCCGCCATGCGGCGCTGCAGCTCGTCGGGATCTCCGAACAGTCCTCCGAAACCCTCCATGGTCTCCCCAGGTTAGCGCGTGCCCGCGCTCGGCCGAAGGACCCGGTGTCGCGCGTCAGCCGCTGCGCGAGCGTGGCGGGGACGATCAGGCGAGCTCGTACGTCACGCCGTGCCCGGCGAGCGCGTCGAGGAAGGCGGCCGCGTCGTACGCGCTCGCGGGGCTCAGCACGCCGGCGCGGTCGTAGCCCGGCTCCGCCATCAGCGCCGCGCCGTGGACGGCGGTCACCGCCGTCAGCGCGTACACGTCGCCGCCGCGCGCGACGCCGCGGCGCGTGCGGCCGTCCTCGCCGTGGGCGAGCGCGACGATCGTGAAGCGCACGCGCTCGCGCGAGGACGCCGACGGCCCCTCCGGGTAGCGCGCGAGCAGCGGCTCGAGCAGCCCGGCGAGCGGGCTGCGCAGCGCCAGCGCCAGCGCCGGCGCGGTCAGCGGCACGAACGGCGCCGCCTTGGCGGTGCCGGCGAACGTCTCGACGGTGATCAGTGAGGTGACCTTGCGCGTCTGCACGTGGTGCGGCACCGTCAGCACCTCGCCGGACGGGTAGGTCATGACCGGCTGCGTGCCGACCGGCGCGGGAAAGGGGAAGCGCGCGCGTGCCGGCCGCAGCGGCGCCGGCCGCCAGTCGCCGTCCTCGTAGCGCACGCCCTCGGCGGCCAGCATCCCGAGCGCGCTGCGCAGCGTGCCGCGCGTCGGCTGGACGCCCTGCGGCGCGTACGCGAGCACCAGCTCGCGCAGCGGCT
This sequence comes from uncultured Actinomycetes bacterium, assembly GCA_963812435.1. Classification (GTDB taxonomy): domain Bacteria; phylum Actinomycetota; class Thermoleophilia; order Solirubrobacterales; family Solirubrobacteraceae; genus Conexibacter. Next base: position 534,178 of record CAWEUZ010000001.1, on the reverse strand, counting down.
CGACGCCCTGCGCGGTCAGGTGCGCGAGCAGGTCGCCGGGGACGTAGTCGAAGCCCATCGCCGGTACGACGGCCGCGCCCGCCGCGCGCGCCGGTGCGTCGTAGCGCTCGCGCGCCAGCTGCATGAACGGCTGCTCGCCGGTCGTGTCGACGTAGTGCGTGCCGGCCTCGACGGCCGCGCGCACGACCGGCTCGCCGTACTTGACGAACGGTCCGGCGCAGTTGATCACGGCGGGAACGTCGGCGAGCAGCGCGCGCAGGCCGGCGGCGTCGTCGAGCGCGACGGCTCGCGTGGCGGCGCCGCCGACCTGCTCCGCGATGTGCGCGAGCTTCTCGGCGCTGCGGCCGGCGAGCACCATCTCGAGCCCGCGGCGTCGCAGCTCGTGCGCGACGAGCGTCCCGGTGAAGCCGGTCGCGCCGTAGACGACGATCGCCATGCGACTCAGCCGCCCCGCTGGTGGAAGTAGAAGTCGGGCAGCGCGGCGCGCGTGACCTGCGAGGCGAGCCGTGCGACGAGCTCGGCGTCGCCGGTGCGCGCGGCGAGGTCGTCGAGCGTGACGATGCCGGTCAGGCGGCCGTCCGCCACGATCGGCAGGCGGCGAATCCCGTGCTGCACGAGCAGCTCGCACGCGGCGGCCACGTCCATGCCCGGCTCCCCCGTCACGACCGGCGCGCTCGCGTGGGCGCGCGCGTGGTCCTCGCCGCTGCGCCCGTCGGCGAGCACGCCGAGCGCGAGGTCGCGGTCGGTGACGATCCCGACCGGCGCGCCGTCGCGCACGAGCACGACCGAGCCGACGTTGCGCTCGCGCATCAGCGCCGCCACCTCGCGGACCGGCGTCGCCGGATCGGCCGTGACGACCGAGGCCGTCATCACCTCGCGGATCTCCATCGCGTCGATGGTATGCCCCGGAGCCGCGGCGTGGGGCCGGTCTGCGCCGCGCCTCACTAGCATGTGCGCCCCATGGCGATCGCGGAGACCCTGCAGGCGGAGGCGCGCGAGCGCCCGCGGATGGCGATCTTCGCGCTGGTCGCGGCCGTCTTCACGCTCGCGGGCAGCCTCGCCGGCCGTCTGCTCGCCGGCTCGCCGCCCGACAACCTGCCCGCCGCGCTGCTGTTCTACCGCGACCATCAGGGCTCGCAGTACGCGAGCGCCGCCTGCTCGGTGATCGGAGCGATCGCGATCGCGTTCGTGCTCGACTTCCTGTATCGAGCGACGCGCGCGCGCAACCCCGCGCTGCCGAAGCAGATCCGCCCGCTGCCATGGATCGGCGGCATCGGCGTGGCGATCTTCACGGCCGCCTACCAGATCGCGCTGGCCGTCAACGTCGACCACTTCGCGACGCAGGGCTCGCAGACCTACGAGGAGGCGCGCAAGGCGATCGACGCCGGCGTGCCGCCGTTGCTCGGCCTGTTCGTGCAGCTCGCGCTCGCGCTCGCGATCGTGATGATCTCGATCAACGCGATGCGGGCGGGCCTGCTGACGCGCTTCCTCGGGTACCTCGGGGTGATCTCGGGCGCGCTGTTCGTGCTCGCCTTCGTGCCGATCCCGATCGTGCAGGTCTACTGGCTCGGCGCGCTCGCGATGCTGTTCGCCGGGCGCAACCCGAACGGCACGCCGCCGGCCTGGCAGAGCGGCGAGGCGATGCCGTGGCCGAGCGGCGCCGAGATGCGCGAGCAGCGCGTGCGCGAGGCCGAGGCGCGGCGCGGCGGCGGCGACGTCGTGGAAGGCGAGCTGACGCCGGACGACGAGCCCGAGCAGATCGCTCCGGCAAAGCGCAAGAAGCGCAAGCGCCGCTAGAACGCGATCGCCGGCGCGTCCGGCAGGTTCGCCAGCGCGGCCTCCATGTCCTCGGCGCTGAACTCCGGGTCCTCGAGCGAGCCGGCGAGGTAGGCGTCGTAGGCCGACAGGTCGAAGTGGCCGTGGCCTGAGAGCCCGAGCAGGACCACCCGCTTCTCGCCCGCCTCGCGCGCGGCCAGCGCCTCGTCGATCGCCGCCTTCACGGCGTGCGCGGCCTCGGGCGCCGGGATGATCCCCTGCGTGCGCGCGAACTGCAGCGCCGCCGCGAACGCGTCGTTCTGGCCGTAGGCGCGCGCCTCGACGATCCCGCTGCGGACCAGCGCGCACACGAGCGGCGCGTCGCCGTGGTAGCGCAGCCCGCCGGCGTGCACCGGCGGCGGCACGAAGTCGTGCCCCAGCGTGTACATCGGCAGCAGCGGCGTGAGCCCGCTGGCATCGCCGAAGTCGTAGCGGTAGGCGCCGCGCGTGAGCGTCGGGCAGGCGGTCGGCTCGGCGGCGAGGAAGCGCGTACGCGCGCGGCCGCGCAGCACGAGCCGCACGAACGGGAACGCGAGCCCGGCGAAGTTCGAGCCGCCGCCGACGCAGCCGACGACCACGTCCGGCGCCTCGCCCGCCATCTCCAGCTGCGTCATCGCCTCCTGCCCGATCACCGTCTGGTGCAGGCAGACGTGGTTCAGCACCGAGCCGAGGGCGTAGTTCGCGTCGTCGGCTCTCGCCGCCACCTCGACCGCCTCGGAGATCGCGATCCCGAGCGAGCCGGTCGGGTGCGACGCCTGCCCGCGGCCCGACTCCGTGCGGTCGCTCGGCGAGCGGTGGACGGTCGCGCCCCAGGTCTCCATCATCGAGCGGCGGTAGGGCTTCTGGTCGTATGACGAGCCGACCATGAAGACCTCGCACTCGAGTCCGAAGAGGCCGCACGCGAACGCCAGCGCGGAGCCCCACTGGCCCGCCCCCGTCTCCGTCACGAGCTTGCGCACGCCCGCTCGCGCGTTCTCGTAGGCCTGCGCGACGGCGCTGTTGGGCTTGTGCGAGCCGGCCGGCGAGACCCCCTCGTACTTGACGTAGATGTGAGCCGGGGTGTCGAGCGCGCGCTCGAGCCGGCGTGCGCGGAACAGCGGCGTCGGGCGCCACAGCTTGTAGGCCTCGCGCACCTCGTCGGGGATCTCCACGAGCGGGTCGGCGGCGACCTCCTGCGCGATCACGCCGGGGGGGAAGATCGCGCCGAGGTCGTCCGGGCCAGCCGGCTGAAGCGATCCCGGATGCAGCGGCGGCAGCGGCGGCTCGGGCAGATCCGGCGCGATGTTCACCCAGTGCGTCGGCAGATCGCTCTCGTCCAGCGGGAACGTCGTCGCCTCGTCGCCCATCCCAACCTCCGGTCGCCGGTCTCGTGCGCCGATTCTAGGCGGCACGGTCAAACGGCGGCTGCGACGAGAACCTATAAAGCGGTGCTTCGACGATATGGATCTGGGAGCATTGATCCATGGGGGCAAGTGGATCGGGGAGCGCGCTGCTGCCTGCGCGCAGCGAGCCGACGGCGTCGTCGCGGCGGGAGCGGGCCGAGCGCCTGTTCGCGGCGCACCGGAGCGCGGCGGCGGCGCTGCTGCTCGCGACCTTCGTGCTGGTCTATCTGTGGCCGGTCCTGGTCGGCGGCAAGATCCTCTCGCCGCTGGCGCTGCTGTACGCGTTCGCACCGTGGAGACATCAGCTCGGGCAGGAAGCAGGTGAGTTCTATAATTCACAGCTGATCGACGTTCCCGCAGCGCTGTACCCATGGCGATGGCTGGTCCGGGAGCTGCTGCACGCGGGCGTCTTCCCTGCGTGGAACCCGCACGCCTTCGCCGGCACGCCGCTCTACGCGAATCCGCAGGCCGGCCTCTTCTCGCCGTTCAGCCTGCCGCTGTGGCTGCTGCCGCTGAACTACGGCCTCGGCCTCGCGGCCGCGCTGAAGCTGTGGGCCGGCGCCTTCGGGACCTACCTGCTGGTGCGCGAGCTGCGGTTGTCGTTCCTGCCCGGCGTCCTGGCCGGCGTCTGCTTCGCCTTCAGCTCCTTCAACATCGTGTGGCTGGCGCACGAAACGCTGCCCGCGGTCGCTGCGATGCTCCCGTGGGCGATCTGGCTGGCCGAGCGGATCCACCGCCGCGGCGGCCTCGGCGACGTTCTCGGGCTGGCGGTCGTCACGGCGGTCGCGCATGGCGGAGGCCATCCGGGAACGCAGGTCCAGCTGCTGGCGATCGCCGGCTCGTATGCGCTGCTGCGCGCGCTGCTGCCGGGCGATTCGCACGGCCCCGACCGCCCGCGCCGGCTGGCGGCGACGTGGGGCGGGCTCGCACTGGGAACGCTGCTGATGAGCTTCGCGCTGGTCCCGGAGATACAGGCGAGCCACGGGACCGTCGGCGCCGCGGCTCGCATCAACGGCGGGACCCTGCCGGGGGCGGAGATGCCGTTCGAGGCGATCCGGACCGTCGCCTTCCCCGACTGGTGGGGACGACCGAGCGCCTTCCAGGTCGACACGGCGGTCAATCAGCTCGTCCCCTACCCCGAGCGCACCTTCTACGCGGGCGCCGTCGCGCTGCTGCTCGCTGCGGTCGCCGTGCTCACGCGCGGCGCCTGGCGCCGCATGGCGCCGTTCGCGGTGCTCGCCGTCGTCGGTCTTGCGGTCCCGCTGCACGCGCCGGGGCTGTACCAGCTGGCGACGCACCTGCCGATCCTCGATCGCGTGCAGAGCCAGCGCCTGCACTTCGCGTTCGCGTTCGGCATCGCGGTGCTGGCGGCGTTCGGGCTGCAGAGCGTGCTCGACCGGCCGCGCGGAGCGCGATGGCGCCTGCTCGTGCCGCTCGCCGCGCTCGCGCTCGCAGGCGCCGCGGTCCTGTCGGCCGGCGCGCAGCCGGGCGATGCCGGCCGCGTCGTGCGTCATTTCCTGACCGGGACCGACTTCGATCTGGCCGGCGTCGTCGCGCTCACGAGCATCGCGTGGTTCGCCCTGTTCGCGCTCGCCGTCCTCGTGGCGCTGCTCGTCGCATGGCGCCGGCCGGGCAGCCGCCGCGCGGTGGCGGCGGCGCTCGTGCTGCTTGCGATGGCCGATGCGTATCACTTCGCGCACGGCTACCAGCCGATGGGTCCGGCGGACAAGGTCGTGCCGAAGCCGACGCCGGCGGTCGCCTACCTGCGCCAGCACGTTGCGGAGGGCCGGATGCTCGGACTCGACGCCACGCTGCTGAGCGACTACTCGCTGACGTACGGGCTCGACGACGTGCGCGGCTACGACCCGCCGCAGCCGACGCTGCGCCTGTACCACCTGTGGCAGCTCGCGAATCCGTCGCAGCTCCCGTGGCAGCCGTACCTGGTCAGAGGCTTCGGCACGCAGATGCTGCGGGTCGTCAGCGTGCTCGGAGCTCGCTGGGTCGTCACGTCGCCCGAGACGAGCGCCATCCTCATACGCGACAAGGTCCTGCGTCCGCTGAGCCGCGTCTATGCCGGCGACGACGCGACGGTCTACCTGAACCCGAACGCCGCTCCCCGCGCGATGCTGCCCGCGTCCGTCGAGCTCACCGCCGGCGAGCCGCAGACGCTGGCGGCGCTCGCGGGCCCCGGCTTCGACCCGCAGCGCACGGTCGTCGTCGAGCGCGACCAGCCGGGCGCCGGCGCGCTCGCCGGAACGCAGGCGCGCGGAAAGGTCGCGGTCGTGCGCGAGCGCAACGCCCTGGTGGAGTTGCGCGCGACGCTCGACCGCACCGGCCTCGTGGTCCTCAACGACGCCTTGGCGGACGGGTGGACGGTGCGGGTGGACGGGAGACCGGCGCCGCCGCTGCGCGTCAACGACGTGATGCGCGGCGTGGTCGTCGGCCCCGGCAGCCACGAGATCGCGTGGAGCTACGCGGTGCCCGGCCTGCGGCTGGGCGTCGCGCTGAGCCTGCTGGCGCTCGTGCCGCTGCTCGGCGGCGCGGTCGTGGTCGTGCGCCGGCGGCGGGCGTCCGACTCCCGACCTCGCCCGCTTGGCGCGCTCGACAGCGGGTAGATCAATTCAGTGGCATCCCCTTCAACGAGGAGGGTCACATGGGAGCCACGCATCTTCCCGGCAACGGCATCCGCGAGCACGCGGACCTTGCCCCGCCCCGTGCCCGCGAGGCGGCCGCCTCGGCCTCCGCGGGCTTCACGATCGCCGACCCGGGCCCGCTCGGCCTCGCCGCCTTCGCGCTCACGACGTTCGTGCTCAGCATGTTCAACGCGGGCCTCGTCTCGAGAGCCGGCGAGCCGGTCGTGCTCGGCCTGGCCGTCGCCTACGGCGGGCTGGCCCAGCTGCTGGCCGGCATGTGGGAGTTCCGCACCGGCAACACCTTCGGCGCAGTCGCGTTCACCTCGTTCGGCGCCTTCTGGGTGTCGTTCTTCGTCTACGTGGCGTTCTTCGCCAGCTCCGTCCCGGCGGCCGACGCCGGGCATGCGGTCGGGCTCTACCTGATCGCCTGGGGCGTCTTCACGACGTACATGCTCGTCGCGTCGCTGCGCACGACCGCGGCGATCGCGCTTGTGTTCCTGCTGCTGGCGGCGACGTTCTTCGTGCTCGGCATCGGCAACTCGGGCGGCGACGACTCGATCGTGAAGATCGGCGGCTGGCTCGGGCTCGCCACGGCGGTGGCGGCCTGGTATGCGTCGTTCGCGGCGGTCGTGAACGCCACGTTCGGGCGCGTCCTGATGCCCGTCGTGCCGTTGAGACGCGCGGAGGAGTAGAACACCGGATGCCTCCCGCGGGGCCGCCGACCCGCGGGCGGGCGACACGAATCCGTCATCACGAGAGGAACGAGATGTCAGACGGCGCAGTCACCGAGGGGGGCACGCTCGAGCACGAGCTCGAGGCGATGTTGGAGATCGAGCGCTTCGCGCCGCCGGAGGCGTTCAGAGCGAACGCACTGCTGAGCGACCCGGCGGTGTACGAGCAGGCGGCGGCCGATCCGCAGGCGTGGTGGTCGAAGCAGGCTGAAGCGCTGGATTGGGCGCAGCCGTGGGACACGGTGCTCGACGACTCGAACCCGCCGTTCTACAAGTGGTTCACCGGCGGCAAGCTGAACGCCTCGCACAATTGCCTCGACCGCCACGTCGACGCCGGCCGCGGCGACCGCGTCGCCTACCACTGGCGCGGCGAGGAGGGCGAGGAGCGCGACGTCACCTACGCCGACCTCCACCGTGACGTGCAGCGCTTCGCGAACGCGCTGAAGGACCTCGGCATCGGCCCCGGCGACGTCGTCGGGATCTACCTGCCGATGATCCCCGAGGTCGTCGTCGCGATGCTCGCGTGCGCGCGGATCGGCGCGCCGCACAACGTCGTCTTCGGCGGCTTCTCCGCCGAGTCGGTGCGCGAGCGGATGGAGTTCTCGGAGGCGAAGGCGCTGATCACGGTCGACGGCGCGCGGCGCAAGGGCAAGACGGCGCCGATCAAGGCGACCGTCGACGAGGCGATGGGCGACCTCGAGACGCTGCAGACGATCGTCGTCGTGCGCCACACCGGGATCGACTGCGCGATGAAGGACGGGCGCGACGTCTTCTACGACGAGGCGCTCGCGGCCGCGGATCCGGAGTGCCAGGCCGAGCCGCTCGACGCCGAGCACCCGCTGTTCATCCTCTACACGTCCGGCTCGACGGCGAAGCCGAAGGGGATCCTGCACACGACCGGCGGCTATCTGACGGGGGTCGCAGCGACGCACAGATACGTCTTCGACCTCAAGCCCGAGTCGGACGTGTACTGGTGTGCGGCCGACGTCGGCTGGATCACCGGCCACTCCTACATCGTCTACGGGCCGCTGCTCAACGGCGCCACGTCGGTGATGTGGGAGGGCGCGCCCGACTACCCGCACAAGGGCGTCTGGTGGGAGGTAGCCGAGCGCTACAGAGCGACGATCCTCTACGCCGCGCCGACCGCGATCCGCACGTTCATCAAGTGGGGCGCGGACATCCCGGCCAGATACGACCTGTCGTCGCTGCGGCTGCTCGGCTCGGTCGGCGAGCCGATCAACCCGAAGGCGTGGCTCTGGTACCACAAGGTGATCGGCGGCGAGCGCTGCCCGATCGTCGACACGTGGTGGCAGACGGAGACGGGCGCGATCATGATCACGCCGCTGCCGGGCATCACCGAGACGAAGCCGGGCTCGGCGACGACGCCGTTCCCCGGTGTCTCCGCCGACGTCATCGGCGAGGCCGACGGCGAGCCGGTCGAGACGGGGCAGGGGCTGTTGATCCTCACGCAGCCGTGGCCCTCGATGCTGCGCGGGCTCTACAAGGAGGACGAGCGCTTCGTCGAGACGTACTTCGCGCGCTTCGGCAAGGAGACGTACCTCGTCGGCGACGCGGCGCGCCGCGACAAGGACGGCTACCTGTGGGTGATCGGGCGCATCGACGACGTCGTCAACGTGTCGGGGCACCGCCTGTCGACTGCGGAAGTCGAGTCGGCGATCGTCGCGCACGAGCAGGTCGCCGAGGCGGCCGTGATCGGCCAGTCCGACGAGGACACCGGCCAGGCGATCTGCGCGTTCGTGACGCTGACCGGGGACGTCGAGGGCGGCGACGAGGTCGAAGCCGGCATCCGCGAGGTCGTCGCCGAGCGGATCGGCAAGTTCGCGCGCCCGAAGCGGATCATCTGGGCCGACGACCTGCCGAAGACGCGCTCGGGCAAGATCATGCGCCGCCTGCTGCGCGACATCGCCGAGGGCCGCGCGCTCGGCGACGTCACGACCCTGCGCGACCCCGACGTGATGGGGCAGCTGCAGGGCAAGATCGCAGAGGCGCAGGCGCAGGAGAACTAGGGCGAGGCGGTGCGGCGGGGCCTCGAGCGCGAGGTCCCGCCACATGCCGCTTCACGGGGTCAGTCTCATGTACGGCTCCCAGTTTTCGAAGTCGTGGCCCGTTCTTTCGAGCGTGCACGTGCCGCCGGTCGGAGTGCCGTGGTTCCACACCAGCCGCAGGCAGGCGCGCAGCGCCTTCTGACCCCAGTAGTTCGGGTGGAGGCTTTCCTGCACGAGCGTCGGCCCTGTGACGAGTATGCGGATCCTGTTCACCCACTCGACGTGGTCGATCGCGGCGCCGCTGCCGACGTCCCATCTCGGCCCGTAGTTCTCCAGCAGGTCGACGCCTCTCTCGCACAGTCGGCGCCCGTTGAAGGTCGATCTCAGCTCCAGCCGCAGGATGTTCGTGTAGCCGACGGTTTCGGCCGCCGTCCAGACCGCGGAGTTGAGGAACGGCAGCACCGTTTCGTTTATCCAGTCGAGGTCCGCGTCGCGGATCTGGCAGCCGGCTATTTCGGCGCGCTGGAGTGGGGTGTATGCGCGCATCAGCGCCGCCGGCGGCAACGGCGACGAGTAGTCCTGCACCAGCAGCTTGTATCTGGTGTCGGTGTAGCCGGCGTTGGTCATCGCCGCGTGGACTTCTCTGATCGCGTCGGTGACCGCGATGACGGTCGCGGCGATGTTGTTCGCTTCTATGACCTGTCTGCCCGGGGCTTCGTCCTTGCAGTTACCGAACGTCAAGAACGCGGTCACGCAATTGCGCAGGAGTCTCCCGAAGCCGAAGTCGTTGCCGCCTATCGAGACGACGACGAGTCTGATTTCGCTCGGGTGCGCCGCGGCGTACTCCTGGAGCATCTGCGCCTGCCCCTTCCCCGGCGGCACGTTGTATAGGTCCAGGCCGGGCTTGAACGCGCCGGTCGGTTCGGTGAACGTCGCGCGTCTGGCCGACGTGCACGCGAGGTTCAGCGTGGTCACGGGTTCGAAGCCGCTGATGCCGCCCTCCCACACCTGCGAGCGGTGGCAGAGCGGGATCTTCTCCGATGACGTCGCGGGTTCGTCCCAGTAGGCGGAGTTGCCGAGCGCGTCGATCGCTTCCCAGTTGGGGTTCTGCCATTCGGGGTTCGCCGTGTTGCCCGCCCAGCGGCCGGCCTCGCCGGCGATGTAGGAGTCGCCGACGGTGACGACGATCGGCGGCGGGGGCGGCGGGCCGCCTATTAGCGTCAGGGCGACGCTCGCGGTGCTGCCTAGCGCCGTGAATCTGCTCGTGCCGGAGAGCGTGGCGGAGCCCGCGAACGTGCAGAAGAACGGGGCGCCCGGCAGCGGCGGGATTCTCGCCGTTTCATCGAGTCTGAGGCCGGTCACGATGCCGCCGCCGACGGTCGCCGTGACGCGCGCCGGCGCGGCTTCGGTCGACCCGTACGGGCAGGTGAGACCGGCGACCGTCGCCTGCGCGCTCAATCTGATCAGGCGCAGCGACACGCCCGTTACGTTGGGTAGCGTCCCCGAGAAGCCGTCGTACCGCACGTGCCAGGGGAGCGTTTCGCGCAGGGCGCTCGCGGTGCCGCCCGTGCATGCGCCGCTGACCATCGTCGCTCTCGACACGTAGCCGACTAGCGCTCCCGTCACCTTGGCCAGCGTGCTTGAGTGAAACGAGCCTTCGAGCGTGACCGGGCATCTGACCATTCCGAAGCCCGCGGCGCTCATCTGCAGCGAGCTCCAGACGGCTCTGTACGTTCTGCTGCCGACCGACAGGCGGTTCGCTCCCGCACCCTGCACGGCGAGCGCCAGCAGCGCGGCTGCCGCGCACGCGGCGGCCGCTGACATGACGATGCGTCGCATCGACGTCACCTCCCCCTCGGCCCGCCCCTGTGGCGGGACGCGATTAATGTACCTATTTATGGTGAGATAGGCAACAGTGAAACGGCTGGGCGCCGTGCTCAGCCCGCTTCGCGCTTCGCCTGCGTGCGCATCTCCGAGAGGATCCGCTCCAGCCGCGGCTCCGTCTCGCGGTCGACGTGCGTCATCGCGGCTCCGACGGCTGGGTGGACCTGCGCGATCGCGGCGTGCAGCGCGTGCGCGACGGCGCGATAGGACGGGTGCCCCTCGCGGCCGGAGCGCAGCTCGATCAGCTGCATCGCCGCGCGCGCGTTCATGTCGAGCACGTAGCGGATGCGGTAGCCGAGGCAGACGGCGTAGGGCGCGGCGTCGCGCAGGCCGGCGTCCGCGAGGCGCTCGTACTCCACGCGCGAGACCTCGAGCGCGCGGCGGTAGTCGTCGCCGCAGCCCGCCAGCTCTACCTCCTCCGGCACCTCCGCGCCGAGGTGCGGCGTCAGCGCCTGCCACTGGCACGTCAGCATGCGGTGGCGCTGCAGATCTCGGAACGCCCCGTAGTCGGAGACGATCTCGAACCGATACCGAACAGCCTCGAAGCCGCGCCCGGGCCGGTGGCGGCGGTTCTCGCGCGCGCCGACGAGGTCGCGCAGCAGCTCGGCGCGCCGCGCGTCGTCCAGCTCCGCGACGGCCGCATGCGCACGCTCCTCCCGCACGCCGCTCGCCTCGTACAGCAGCGCTGCGAGCAGGTCGTCCTCGCTGCCCTCGTGGCGCAGCAGCGTCACCGACGGCGCCAGCTCGCCGGCCGCGCCCTCGTCCGCGTCGAGCCCCAGCCGCGCCGCCCACGCGGCGCCGGCCCCCGCGCGCGTGCGCAGGTAGTCGACCCACGCGCCGCCGCGGTCGGGCCGCTCGACGCGCGTCACGAACGAGGGGGTCGTCGCCTGCACGGCGCTCAGCAGCATGCGCCCGTAGCGCTGCGCCTCCGGCAGCGGGTGGGCGAGCAGGTGCAGGATCAGCTGCTCGTAGGTCTGGCCGGTCGCGAAGATCCCCATGTGCGAGAGCGAGGCGGCCGGCAGCAGGCCGCGCAGCAGGTCGAGCGCCTTCGCTTTGATCGCGCGCGCGTGGGCTCTCTCGTCCTCGCCGTCGCGGCGGGGGAACTGCTCGGCGGCCCAGGCGGATACCCGCGGCAGCAGCGCGGCGTAGGTCCCGAACAGCGCGTCCATCGCCGCCTCGTACTGCGGGCCGAGCGCGGCGTCGCGGTAGTAGCGGTAGCGACCGCCGCCGTCCATCGGCGCGTCGTAGGCGATGTAGCGCGTCGACTGCTCGAGGTAGGCGCCCAGCCGCGGCCGCTGCAGCAGCTTCGTCAGCACGTTCGAGACCCACTCGCAGGCGACGTGCGCGCCGCCGAGCTGGGCGACCGAGTCGTCGCCGTAGCCGAGGAAGATCCGCTCGTACAGCTGCGCCGCGCGCTCGCCCTCGCCGCTCGTGTCCCAGCCCGCCGGCAGCTCCGGCAATGAGTCCGCGAACTCGTCGAGGAACAGCCGCCGCAGCGTCCCGGGGTAGCGCGAGTAGCGCGCGAACAGGGCGCCCTTCACCGTCTCGGGCAGGTTCAGCAGCGCGAACACCGGCCCGTCGAGATCGCTGAGATGCGGCGCCAGTCGCGCGCGCTCGGCCTCGGTGAACGTCTCGCTCGGGTACTCCACGGGGGCGGACAGGCTAGCGGTGGGTCCGGCGGCGCCAGCCTGTCGGCGAGCGCATGCCTGCGTGTGTGGCGGGTAGCCCATCGGCATGGCCGACACCGACACGACCCGCGAAGCCCCCGCCGGCGCCCAGCCCTCGGGCGACGCGCCGCAGCGCCGGCGAATGGACTACCGCCCGACCGGCACCGACGCCCGCACGTCCCTCTTCCCGACGCTCAAGCGCACCGTCCAGGAGTTCCAGGAGGACGGCATGACCGACTGGGCGGCGGCGCTCACCTACTACGGTCTGCTGTCCCTGTTCCCGGCGCTGATCGCGCTCGTCTCGATCGTCGGAGTCTTCGGAGATCCCGTCACGACGACGAGAAAGCTGACCGACATCGTCACCTCGATCGGCCCCGGCTCCTCCGCCGACACCTTCTCCGGCCCGATCAGATCGATCACCTCCAACCGCGGCACCGCCGGCGTCCTCTTCTTCGTCGGCCTCGGCGTCGCGCTGTGGTCGGCTTCGGGGTACGTCGGCGCGTTCATGCGCGCGGCGAACATCGTCTACGAGACGCCCGAGGGGCGGCCGTTCTGGAAGCTGCGCCCGCTGCAGGTCGCGGTGACGCTCGCGATGGTGCTGCTGCTGGCGGCGCTGGCGCTGTCGCTCGTGCTCACCGGGCCCGTCGTCGATCAGGTCGCCGGGCCGCTCGGCGTGGGCGACACGGCGACGACCATCTGGGACATCGCGAAGTGGCCCGTGATGGTCGCCGTCGTGCTGCTGATGCTCGGCGTCCTCTTCCACGCCGCGCCGAACGTCAAGCTGCCCGGCTTCAAGTGGGTCACGCCGGGCGCCGTCCTCGCACTTGTCGCATGGGTGCTCGCCTCGGCGCTGTTCGCGCTCTACGTCGCGAACTTCGCCTCCTACGACAAGACGTACGGCACGCTCGGCGGCGCCGTCGCCCTGCTCGTGTGGATGTGGATCGGCAACCTCGCCCTGCTGCTCGGCCTGGAGCTGAACGCCGAGCGCGAGCGCAACCGCGAGCTCGACCAAGGCGTCCCCGGCGCCGAGCGCGAGCTGCAGCTCGACGCGCGTTCTGAGCCCAAGCGCAAGCGCACGACGTAACGGTCGCCCTGCGACCGCGCTCAGCCAACGACCGGCGGGAAGCGCGGCTGCTGCGCGGGCGAGCCCGACACCGAGCTGTCGCCCCCGGTCCCGTCGCCCGGCACCGGGCCCAGCTCCGGCCCGCTCGCGCGCCACTCCGCGCGCTCGCTCATCAGCGCCGCGATCTCCGCGCGCCGCGCGGGCGGCGGCACCGCCCAGCCCGGCTCGTAGCCGAACACCTCGTGCACGGACTCGCTGCTGAAGCGCTCGGAGACGATCTCGAGCCGGCCCGGGTCCACCAGGGCGGGGTGCACGACCCCGCACGTGCGGGCCAGCGCGAGCAGCTCGCCGCGCAGCGCGCGCACGTACGTCGCGTGGCGGACCGCCTTCAGCTCCGGGTCGAGTCCGCCCGCCAGCCACGCGCCCTGCGTCGCGACGCCGGTCGGGCAGCGGCCGGTGTGGCAGCGCTGCGCCTGGATGCAGCCGATCGCCATCATCGCCTCGCGCCCGACGTTGACCATGTCGGCTCCGAGCGCGAGGGCGAAGAGGGCGGCGTCGGGGAAGCCGAGCTTGCCGGAGCCGACGAACACGACGTCCTCGGCGACCCCCGCGCGCGCGAACGCCGCGTACACGCGCGCGAAGCCGAGCTTGAACGGCAGCGCGACGTGGTCGGTGAAGGCCAGCGGCGCCGCGCCGGTGCCGCCCTCGCCGCCGTCGACGACGACGAAGTCCACGCCGCGCCCGCGGTCGCGGGCCATCAGCTCGGCCAGCTCGTCCCAGAAGGCCTGCTCGCCGACGGCCGACTTGATCCCGACCGGCAGCCCCGTCGCGTCCGCGATCGCCTCGACGACGTCGAGCAGCTCGTCGGCGCTGCCGAACGCGCTGTGGCCGGGCGGGCTGACGCAGTCTCGCCTGGCTTCGACGCCGCGGATCGCCGCGATCTCCGGCGTCACCTTTGCCGCTGGCAGCAGCCCGCCGAGGCCGGGCTTGGCGCCCTGGGAGAGCTTGATCTCGATCGCCCGCACCGGCACGTCGGCGATCGTCTGCCGCAGCTGCTCGATCGAGAAGCGGCCCTGCGCGTCGCGGCAGCCGAAGTAGCCGGTGCCGATCTGGAAGACCAGCTCGCCGCCGTGGCGGTGGTGGCGCGAGAGGCCGCCCTCGCCCGTGCCGTGCAGGCAGCCGGCCAGCCGGCAGCCGTCGTTGAGCGCCTGCACCGCCGGGCCCGACAGCGCGCCGAAGCTCATGCTCGAGACGTTCACGAGCGAAGCCGGACGGAACGCGTGCCTGCGCCGGCGCGCGCCGCCGAGCACCTTGCCGGCGGGGATCGCGTAGTCCGGGAAGCCGCCGGGCATGCGGTCGTCGGGCGGCGCGACCGGGAACGGCGCGTGCTGGATCGCGAGCATCGCGCCGGGCGACTCCATCTCGTTGTCGGTCCCGAACGCGAACGTGTTCGTCTGGTTCTTGGCGGAGGCGTAGACCCAGCGGCGCTGGTCGCGGTTGAACGGCCGCTCCTCGTCGTTGCTCGTGACGATGTACTGGCGCAGCTCCGGTCCGAACAGCTCCAGCAGGTAGCGCAGGTGGCCGACGACGGGGAAGTTGCGCAGGACGGCGTGGCGGCGCTGCAGCAGGTCGTACGCGGTCACGCCGGCGAGGCCGGCGGCGAGCGCGCGCCCTACGCCGCGCCGAGCCATCAGGCGGGTGGCAGCACCGCCGGCGCACCCGCCGCCACGAGCGCGGGCGGGATGACGACCGAGCCGTCGTCCTGCTGGCCGTTCTCCAGGAGCGCGATCAGCGTGCGCCCGACGGCGACGGCGGTGCCGTTGAGCGTGTGCGGCGTCTCCGGCTTCTTCGCGTCCTTCGGCCGGTAGCGGACCTCCAGGCGCCGCGCCTGGAAGTCGGTCGTGTTCGAGCAGGAGGTCAGCTCGCGGTAGCGGCCCTGCCCGGGCAGCCATCCCTCGCAGTCGTACTTCTTGGCGGCGCTCGCACCGAGGTCGTCGACCGCGATGTTGACGACGCGGTAGGGGATCTCCAGCGCCTGCAGGATCGACTCCTCGATCGCGAGGATCCGCTCGTGCTCCTCGGCCGAAGCTTCAGGCGCGACGAAGCTGAACATCTCGACCTTGTCGAACTGGTGCACGCGAAAGATCCCGCGCGTGTCTCTGCCGGCGGCGCCGGCCTCGCGGCGGAAGCAGGGGGAGAAGCCGGCGTAGCGGCGCGGCAGCGTCTCGCCTTCGAGGATCTCTCCGGCGTGCAGCGACGCGAGTGCGACCTCGGAGGTGCCCACGAGGTAGAGGTCGTCCTCGGCCACGTGGTAGATCTGCTGCTCGGTGTCCGGCAGCATGCCGGTGCCGTAGAGCGCCTGCTCGCGCACGAGCACCGGCGGGATCACCGGCTCGAAGCCCTCGCCGGACAGCTTCTCCAGCGCCCAGCGCACGAGCGCCAGCTCCAGCAGGACGAGCTCGCCGCGCAGGTAGGCGAAGCGGCTCCCCGACAGGCGCGCGCCACGCTCCATGTCGATCCGCTCGCCGGCCAGCTCGAGGTGGTCCCGGCCGGTCTTGCCGGCCTCGCCGACCTCGCGCAGCACGGTGTCCTCGGGCGCCGCGTCGTCGGCCGGCAGGTTCGGCAGCGCCGCCAGCAGCGCGTCGCGCTCCTGGGCGACGGCGGCCTGCGCGTCGGACAGTGCGCGGCCGCGCTCGGCCAGCGTGCGCATCTGTGCGCGCTGCTCGTCGGTCGGGGCGCCGCGCAGCGCGCGCGTCGTCTCGTTCTGCTCGGCTTGCAGCGTCTCCAGCTGCGTCGTCAGCTCGCGCCAGCGCTCATCGGCCTCGAGCAGCCGGCCGATCGCGGCGTCGTCGACGTCGCCGCGGCGCGCGAGCCCGGCACGCACGGCGTCGGGATCGCGACGGATGAGCCTGAGGTCGAGCATCGCCCGCGCTCGGCCCCGCGGCGCTAGTTGGACTCGTCGGCGGCGGTGGCGCCGGCGGCTGAGGTGCCGGTGCAGTGGAAGCCGTTCGCCGCGCTGCCGCTGCCGTCGGGGCGCGGGGCGTCGCTGTCGGCGCCGGCGTAGTGCGCCACGAACTCGGCGACCTGTCTGGCCTGCTCGCCGACGACGATGTTCTGCGGCATGATCGCGCCGGAGAAGCCGCCATTCTCGATCGCGTAGAGCACGCGCTCGATGCACTCGCGGCGGCTGTTGAAGTTCGGACCGTCCGTGCGCTCGCGGGTTCTCACATTCGCGGCCGAGCCCTGCGTCGCGGCGGCGGCGAACGTGTGGCAGCCGGCGCAGCGCTGCTGGAACAGCTCGGCGCCCGCGTGCTGCGGGCTCGTCGAGGCGACCTCGATCTTCTGCTCGCCGCAGGCCGCGAGCGGCAGCGCGAGCGCGAGCGCCAGCAGGGGGAGGAGGATCGACTTCGCGGGGCGGGACATGCGGCCGCGCATCATACGGAAGAATCCCGCCGCGATGCCCGCACTCGCCCTGCGCTGGTCCGCGGCGGCCGTCCTGACGGTGCTCGTGGCCTGCACCGGCTGCGGTGAGCCCGAGCCCGTCGCGACCGGCTCGACGCCGCTGCGGCTGACGCTGTCGGAGTACCGGCTCGCGCCGCAGGCGGTGCGGGTGCCGGCCGGTCCTTTGACGATCGTCGTGCGCAATGGCGGGACGACGGTCCACCGCCTGGAGATCCGCAGCGCGGACCGCACGCGCACGCTCGCCGCCAGCCCGCCCCTGCGGCCCGGCGAGTCGGCGCGGCTGTCGGTGGACCTGCCGGCGGGGACGTATGTCGACACGTGCGCGGTCGAGCGCCACGACACGCTCGGCGAGCACGGCACGATCGTCGCGCGCTGACGGCGCGTGAACGCCTGCGTGCACCCGCGCGCGCGTGCAGGACACCGCCTGCGGGCGGCGAAACGTCCAGAAGTCCCGGCGCCGGCTGTGACGATCTTCAACGCGATCGTCCTCACGGCGGCAACCAGAGGGTCGGCGTCGGGACCCCTCTCCTTCGTCATGCGTCGCAGCACCGCCTGCTAGAACGAGCCCCGCATGGCGCCCACGCCCGATCCGGACCGCTACCGCACCGTCTTCGGCCACTTCGCGACGGGCGTCGCGGTCGTGACGAGCGCCGGGCCGGCCGGCGAGGGCGGCATGACCGCGAACGCCGTCTGCTCCGTCTCGCTCGACCCGCTGCTCGCGCTCGTCTGCTTCGAGCAGAGCGCGCGCACGCTGCCGCTCGTGCGCGACGCGCGCCGCTTCGCCGTCAACGTGCTGCGCAGCGGCGCGGAGGACGTCGCGCGCGTGTTCGCCTCGAAGGTGCCGGAGGGCGAGAAGCTGCGCGCGGTGCCGCACCGGCTCGAGGCCGGCATGCCGGTGCTCGACGCCGCGCTCGCGTGGATCGTCTGCGACCTGCGCGAGCTGATCCCCACGGGCGACCACGAGATCGCGATCGGCGAGGTCGTCGCGATGGACCTCGCCGAGGGCGACCCGCTGCTCTGGTACCAGGGCGCGTACCGCTCGCTGGCGGAGTAGCCGCCGGCGCTGCGCAGAGTCGTCGCGAACGCGCGTAGAGCGAGCGCGGAGGCCGACCATACGGTCGCCGCGTGGACGAGATCCGGCGCGTGTTCGACCCCGACGGGCGGGAGGTGGTGTTCGATGCGAGGAGTCGGGCGCACCTTGCCCGGCGACGCCCGCAGCTGCTCGAGCACGTGGACGCCATCCTCGCGACCGTCGCGCTGCCCAACCACCGCGAGCACGATCCTTTCAGCGGACGAGAGCGCTTCTATCCCCGGCATCTGCTGTTGCCCCGTCGCTGGCTGCGTGTCATCGTGGACTTCGATCGTCACCCTGGTCGCGTCGTGACGGCGATGGTTCAGAGACACGACCCCCGGAGGCGGATCCGATGAGCGTCACGATTGCCGGAATCGAGTTCGCGAACGCCGAGTACGACGACGAGGGCGACGTCCTCTATCTCGACGTGCTCGGCTACGAGGGTGGCTTGGCAGGTGCCCACATCAGTGCGGAGGGCCACGGCGTCGAGTTCGACGAGGCCGGACGGGTGGTTGCGATGACGATCGTCAACGTCCGCCGGTATCTGGAGCGCGATGGGGTGCTGACGATCACGTTGCTCGCCGCGGACCTGAGCCCACGGGAGCTTGCGGCGCTCGAGTCTCCGACGGCGCGTGTGAGCGAGGCCGAGCTGGCGCCCGCGCTGCAGTCGGCCGCATAGCGGGCAAGGCGGCCCCGCGCGCCCAGGTAGACTGGCCGCCGGGGGAATCGGACACAGGGGGGATGGCATGGCTCTGCTGTCAAGACGCCGGCAGCGCCCGACGGCGATCGCCGCGCCGCCCGGCGCGAAGCTCGTGCTGCACGTCGGCTGCGGCCCGCGGGACCACACCATGCTGCACGAGGACTTCCAGGGGCCCGCCTGGCACGAGGTGCGGCTCGACGTCGACCCCGGCGTCAAGCCCGACGTCGTCGCGAGCATGACCGACATGTCGCCGGTCGCCGACGCCTCCGTCGACGCGATCTACTCGCACCACAACATCGAGCACGTCTTCGCGCACGAGGTGCCGATCGTGTTCGGCGAGTTCCTGCGCGTCCTCAGACCGGGCGGCGAGGTGCGGATCGCGACGCCCGACCTGCAGGCCGTCGCCGAGTCGATCGCGAAGGGTCGCCTGGAGGAGACGCTGTTCAGAGCCGAGGCGGGCG
This sequence comes from uncultured Actinomycetes bacterium, assembly GCA_963812435.1. Taxonomy (GTDB): domain Bacteria; phylum Actinomycetota; class Thermoleophilia; order Solirubrobacterales; family Solirubrobacteraceae; genus Conexibacter. The sequence goes on along the minus strand of CAWEUZ010000001.1, from coordinate 515,302 downwards.
ACATCTCCGCGCTCGACATCGTCTACGGGCTGCGCAGCGACATCGAGCAGGGCCGCGAGTACATGGCGCACCGCACCGGCTTCACCGTCAGAACGCTCGGCCGCAAGCTCAACCAGGCCGGCTTCGCGAGAGTGCAGGTCGCGCGCGTGCCGGACTGCGTGCTGTGGGCGAGAGGGCGGCGGCCGGCCTGAGCGCCGCCGCCGCCTAAAACGCGCCGGACGTCGTCGCGGCGCGCAGCGCGAGCGCGACGACGACGAAGCAGGCGATCGTCATCACGCCCATCTCGCGGCGCACGATCGAGAGGACGACGACGCGCTGCTCGGCCTCCGGCAGCTCGCCGACCTCGGCCGCGGTGTCGTAGCCGCGCCCGGCGAGGATCGCGTCGGCCGAGCCGATCCGCAGCTGCTCGGCGAGGAACGAGACGACGAGCGGCAGCACGCCGTAGAGGACGTGGAGGTCGTCGCCCGGCTTGTGCCCGAGCGCCAGCAGCAGCGCGCCGAGCAGCACCTGCAGCACGATCGCGGCCTGCCCCGCGCGCAGCAGGATCCAGAAGCGCGGGCTCGGCTCGACGCGGTACCAGCACCACGCGCCCCACAGGCCTGCGGCGAGGTTCAACGCGAGCAGCGAGACGCCGACGGCGACGTGGACGGCGACCATCGGCTGGAACCTAGTGGAGCGGGCCGCCGGACACCCGGTGACGGCTACGCGCCATGCGCGTTTTCACACGATCGCTTCGAGCGTTTCCGCACTAAGTGACACGTTGTTACAAACTGCCCGCACTCGGTGCTATAACCACCCACGCTTTGCTGACCAGCTACGGACCCGCGCTTGTCTTCCTCGCGATCGGACTGATCGTCGCCGCGGCGTTCGGCATGGCACCCCGGTTGCTGGGCCCCAGACGCGCCGCGTCCTCGCGCCAGTCGCAGCTGACGCCCTACGAGTGCGGTCTGCCGTCGGAGGTCACGCGCAACTTCCGCTTCGGGATCAGCTTCTACCTGATCGCGATGCTCTTCATCCTGTTCGACATCGAGGTCGTCTTCCTCTACCCGATCGCCGTGCAGCTGCGCGCGTTCGGGACCTTCGCGCTCGTGGAGACGTCCGTCTTCATCGCGCTGCTGATGGTCGGCTTCGGCTACGTGTGGCGGCGGGGAGCGCTCGAATGGAAGTAGTCCGCGCGAGACTCGGCGGCGACGCGCAGGCGGATCCGAGCGACTTCCGCATCCGCCAGCTGCGCGCGCGCGACATGCTGCGCGGCGACATCCCCGACGAGGAGCTGCAGCAGTACGTCGAGGAGCGCGTCCTCACCACCACGCTCGACAAGGCCGTCGCGTGGGCGCGCGGCAACAGCCTCTTCCCCGCGACCTTCGGGCTCGCCTGCTGCGCGATCGAGATGATGTCGCTGCCGGGCGCCCGCCTCGACATCGCGCGCTTCGGCTTCGAGGCGTTCCGCGCCTCGCCGCGCCAGGCCGACCTGCTGATCCTCTCCGGCCGCGTCTCGATCAAGATGGCGCCGGTCGTCCGCCGCATCTACGACCAGATGCTGGAGCCGCGATGGGCGATCGCGATGGGCGCCTGCTGCTCCTCGATGGGCGTCTTCAACAACTACGCGATCGTCCCGGCCGACAAGTTCATGCCGATCGACGTCCACGTGCCCGGCTGTCCGCCGCGCCCCGAGGCGCTGATGCACGGGATCCTCAAGCTGCGCGACAGAATCCAGGGCAACGCGCCCGCCGGCTGGCGCGAGCGCTACGACGCGCACGGCACCGAGGAGGTGCTCGGCGACGCCGACCTGCCAGGCGTCAACGCCGTCAACGTCTTCCAATCCGGAGAGACGCAACGTGCCTGACGCGACCGGTCTCGAGCTGATCGCTCAGGACCTGCGCGCCGCCGGAGACGACGACGGGGTCCTGGGCACGAGCTTCTTCCGCGAGGAGGCGACGGTCGAGGTCGCGCCGGCGTTCCTGCGCACCGCGGCCGAGGCGCTGCGCGCGAAGGGCTACACCTTCATGGCGTCGTGCCACGGGGTCGACTACTACCCCGACGAGCCGCGCCTCGGCGTCCACTACCAGCTGCTCGACATGCCGAACGTCGACCGCATCTGCCTCAAGGTGCGCGTCACGCTGGAGGACCCGCACGTGCCCTCGCTGTGCGCGCTGTGGCCCGGGGCCAACCACCCCGAGCGCGAGGTCTTCGACATGCTCGGCGTCGTCTTCGACGAGCACCCGGACCTGCGGCGCATCCTGATGCCCGAGGACTACGAGGGCCACCCGCAGCGGCGCGACTTCCCGACCGGCGGCGAGCCGATCCTCTTCACCTACAACGAGGACAAGGTCCCGGGGTGGACGAGATGACCGTCCCCGGCGTCAGCGACTACCGCAAGCAGGAGGAGTCGATCACGCTCAGCTCCGAGCCCGCGGAGGGGCTCGACCAGGAGCTGATGACGATCAACATGGGCCCGCACCACCCGTCCACGCACGGGGTGCTGCGCCTGATCCTCACGCTCGAGGGCGAGACCGTCCGCGACGTCAAGCCGATCATCGGCTACGTCCACACCGGCATCGAGAAGACCGCCGAGACGAAGCCGTACTGGAAGGTGATCCCCGTCGTCGAGCGGATGGACTACCTCTCCTACTACTTCAACGCGTACGCCTACTGCGGCGCGGTCGAGAAGCTGCTGGAGATCGACGTCCCCCCGCGCGCGCAGTACCTGCGCGTGATCCACATGGAGCTCAACCGCATCATGTCCCACCTCGTGTGGCTCGGGACGAGCTGCATCGACCTCGGCGCGATCTCCGTGTGGTGGTACTGCTTCCGCGAGCGCGAGGCGGTGCTCGACCTGTTCGAGATGTCCTCCGGCCAGCGCATGCACACGCGCTACTTCCAGGTCGGCGGCGTGATCGAGGACATCCCGCGCGGCTGGGTCGAGCGGGTGCGCAGATTCACCAAGGAGATGCGCACGCGCGCGGACCAGTACGCCGCCCTGCTCGACAAGAACGAGATCGTGCTGCAGCGCCTGCGCCACACCGGCGTCGTCGACGAGCAGACGCTGCTCGGGCTCGGCGTCACCGGCCCGCTGCTGCGCGCCGCCGGCAACCCGTGGGACCTGCGCAAGGCCGCGCCGTACTGCTCCTACGACCACTTCGACTTCAAGATCCCGGTCGGCACGATCGGCGACAACTACGACCGCTACCGCGTCCGCCACGCCGAGCTCTACGAGTCCTGCGACATCATCGACCAGGCTCTGGACGGTCTCCCCGAGGGGCCGCACATCACCGAGGACCGCAAGGTCGCGCTGCCGCCGCGCCACGAGCTGGCGACCTCGATGGAGGCGCTGATCCACCACTTCAAGCTCGTCACCGAGGGCTTCCGCGTGCCGCCGGGCGAGGTCTACCACCCGATCGAGTCGCCGCGCGGCGAGCTCGGCTGCTACGTCCGCTCCGACGGCTCCTCGAAGCCCGCGCGCGTGCACATGCGCGACCCCTCGTTCGTGAACCTGCAGGCGACCGCGCCGGCCACGCGCAACTCGTACGTGGCGGACCTCGTCGCGACGCTGGCGATGCTGGACCCGGTGCTCGGCGGGGTGGACCGATGAGCGCTCTGAGCGGCGGACGCGACGACGTCGCCCGCTACGGCCACGGCTCGCGCATCCCCGGCTGGGACGACGCCGTCGACCTCAGCAAGGATCCGGCGTCGATCCCCGATCCGGCGCTGACGCCCGTGCCGGCGGAGCTGCGCACGGCGATCGAGGCCTCGATGGCGAAGTACCCCGACTTCCGCTCGGCCGCGATCCCCGCGCTGCACGCCGCGCAGGAGCTGCACGGCTGGTGCTCGCCGGAGGCGATCGAGCAGGTCGCGTGCGTGATGCGTCTCACCCCGGCCTACCTGACGGCGGTCGCGACGTTCTACGACATGTTCTCGACGGTGCCCGTCGGCCGCCAGACGGTCTACGTCTGCACGAACATCTCGTGCTCGCTGCGCGGAGCCGACGAGCTGTACGCGGCGATGCAGGACGCGGCCGGCGACGACGCGGACTTCAACGTGCGCGCGTTCGAGTGCCTCGGCGCCTGCGACATCGCGCCGATGGCGTCGGTGAACGGCGCCTACGTCGGCCCGCTGGAGCTGAGCGACGCCGCGACGATCGTCTCCCAGCTGCGCGCCGGCGAGGAGGTGCTGCCGGACAAGCAGCTGCTGCGCCGCAAGGTCGCCGACCCGCGCGCCGCGAGCGGCGCCGGCGCCGCCGCCGGCGACGCGACGGAGAGTGCGCCGGCGGACGCGGCGCACGCCTCGCCCGAGGCCGAGCACAACGCCTCCGCCGCGCAGGCGCCCGACGCGGACCACTCCGACGCGGCCGACAGGCTGTTCCCCGACGAGGACCACGGCGCATGACCGAGCTGCTGCTGTTCAAGGACATCGACGAGCCCGGTCTCGCGACGATCGACGTCTACAAGCGCCGCGGCGGCTACGAGTCGCTCGAGCGCGCGCTGAGAATGCCCCGGGAGGAGGTCCTCCAGAACCTGCTCGACTCCGGCCTGCGCGGCCGCGGCGGCGCGGGCTTCGCGATGGGCAAGAAGGTCTCGTTCCTGCCGAAGGGCGCGATCGACAAGTACCTCGTCTGCAACGCGGACGAGTCCGAGCCCGGCACCTTCAAGGACCGCGAGCTGATGCAGAAGTCCCCGCACATGCTCGTCGAGGGAATGATCATCGCCGCCTACGCCGCGGACGCGAACCGCTCCTTCATCTACATCCGCGGCGAGTACGAGCAGCAGGCGGAGATCCTCGAGCGCGCGATCGCGGAGGCGCAGGACGCCGGCTACCTCGGCGAGCGCATCCTCGGCTCCGACCACTCGCAGTCGCTGGTGCTGCACCGCGGCGCCGGCGCCTACATCTGCGGCGAGGAGACGGGCCTGCTCGACTCGCTCGAGGGCAAGCGCGGCAACCCGCGCCTGAAGCCGCCGTTCCCCGCCAACCAGGGCCTCTACCAGGGCCCGACGCTGATCAACAACGTCGAGACGCTCGCGACCGTGCCGACGATCATCAAGCTCGGCGGCGGCGAGTACGCGAAGCTCGGGACCGAGACGTCGACCGGCACGAAGCTCGTGTCCGTCTCCGGCAACGTCCAGCGCCCCGGCAACTACGAGATCGAGCTGGGGATCCCCTCGCGGGAGATCATCTACGGCCTCGCCGGCGGCCCCGAGCGCGGGCGCGACGTAAAGCTGTGGTTCCCCGGCGGCTCCTCCTCGCCGGTGCTGCTGAGAGAGGACCTCGACCTGCCGTACGACTTCGACTCGATGGCGAAGGCCGGCTCGATGCTCGGCTCCGGAGCGATCATCGTCGTCGACGACAGCGTCGCGGTCGTGGACGTCGCGCTGAAGCTCGCGAAGTTCTACAGACACGAGTCGTGCGGCAAGTGCACGCCGTGTCGCGAGGGCACGAACTGGACCGTGAAGATGCTCCAGCGGATCGACGCCGGCGAGGCGACGCCGATGGACCTCGACATCATCGCCTCGGTCCAGGATCAGATCATGGGCAACTGCCTGTGCGTGCTCGGCGACGCGATGGCGATGCCGGTCGCGTCGATGGTCGCGAAGTTCCGCGACGAGTTCGAGGAGCACATCGAGGCGCGTCGTGCGGCCGCCGGGCTGGGCGCACCCGTGGAGGTCGTCGTCTGATGCCCCGCCCCGAGGTCCGCATCGTCACGTTCTCGATCGACGGTCGCGAGGTCGAGGCGCCCGAGGGCGTGATGCTGGTCGACGGCGCGAAGTACGGCGACGTCGAGATCCCCGTCTTCTGTTACGAGCCGAAGCTCGGCAACCCCGTCGGCGCCTGCCGCATGTGCCTCGTCGAGATCGAGGGCATCCCGAAGCTGCAGACCGCCTGCTCGACGCCGGTCAAGGACGGCATGGTCGTCCACACGCAGACCGCGCGCGTGAGAGAGGCGCAGAACTCCGTCGTCGAGTTCCTGCTCGTCAACCATCCGCTCGACTGCCCCGTCTGCGACAAGGGGGGAGAGTGCCCGCTGCAGGACATCACCTTCGGCTGGGGCCGCGGGATCTCGCGCATGGTCGAGCCCAAGCGCCACTTCAGAAAGCCGCTGGAGCTGTCGCCGCTGATCGCGATCGACCGCGAGCGCTGCATCCTCTGTTACCGCTGCGTGCGCTTCTCGCAGGAGGTCAGCGAGGACTACCAGCTGATCCTCCACGAGCGCGGCGCGCACTCGTACGTCGGCACGTTCGACTCGCACCCGTACGTCGCGCCGTTCAGCGGCAACATCATCGAGCTTTGCCCGGTGGGGGCGCTGACCTCGCGGCCCTACCGCTTCCGTGCGCGGCCGTGGGACATCGAGGGCGCCGGCACGGTCTGCACGTTGTGTCCCTCGCAGTGCAACGTCGAGCTGACGGTGCGCGACGAGCGCGTGCTGCGCGTGCTCGCCCGCGACAACGAGGGCGTCGACGACGGCTGGCTGTGCGACAAGGGCCGCTTCGCCTACCAGTCGATCCACTCCGAGGAGCGGATCGTCGAGCCGCTCGTGCGCGACGGCGATGCGCTGCGCCCCGCCTCGTGGGAGCGCGCGCTGAGCGCCGCAGCTGGCGCACTCGGCAAGGCCCGCGGGTCCGTCGGCGCGCTCGCCGGCGGCGTGACGACCAACGAGGAGGGCTTCCTGCTGCAGCGCCTGCTGCGCGAGCAGCTGTCCTCCGGCGACCTCGACGTGCGCCAGCGCGGCGGCGGCTCCGTGCCGCTCGATCTGCAGCGCGCGCTCGCCGCGCCGGCGCTGCAGGCGACCGTGCCGGACCTGGAGTTCGCGCACACCGTCCTGGTGCTCGGCACCGAGCCGGTCGACGAGATGGCGAGCCTGGAGCTGCGGATCCGCAAGGGCGTGCGCCGTCACGGCGTGCAGCTCGCGGTCGCGACCTCGCGCCCGAGCGCGCTCGACCCGAACGCGAAGCTGTGGCTGCGCTACGCGCCCGGCGCGGAGCATGCGTTCCTCGCCGCGCTGGAGGCCGCTTTGGGCGCGTCCGGCGATGTGGACGCGCTCGCCGCCGCGGCCGACGCCGATCCGAAGGCGATCCGTGCGCTCGCCGACTTGCTCATCGAGGAGGACCGCGGCGACGTGGTGATCCTGTGGGGCGAGCGCGTTGGCGCCGCCGCGCTGCCCGCGCTCCTCAACGTCGCCGGCCGTCTCGGCCTCACCGACCGCGACGGCGCCGGCCTGCTGGAGGTGCCGTCGAGCGCGAACGGCCGCGGCCTGCGCGAGGCCGGCTTCCAGCCGACGGCGGGACCGGGCCTCGGCGAGCCTGCGGGCCCGGGCCGCTCCGCGCGCGAGATCGCGCAGGCCGCCGCCGACGGCGAGCTGGCCGCGCTCTACCTGCTGCACACCGACCCCGTCCGCGACCAGGCCGACGCGCCGCTGTGGCGCCGCGCGCTCGCGCGCGCCTCGACGGTCGTCGCGCACGCGACGTTCCTCACCGACGAGCTGCGCGAGCACGCGACCGTGGTCTTCCCGGCCGAGTCCTACGCCGAGAAGGAAGGGACCGTCACGCACCCCGACGGCCGCCTCCAGCGCCTGCGCCCCGGCATCGGCCACCCCGGTGCCGTGCGCGCCGAGTGGTCCGTGCTGGCTGAGCTGGCGCAGCGGATCGGGCTCGACACCGGCGTCCTCACCGGCCCGATCGCGAGCGCGCAGCTGTTCGAGGCGGTGCCGTTCTACGCCGGCCTCACGCTCGAGGAGATCGGCGGACGCGGTGTGCGCTGGCAGGAGCGCGAGGCGGCCGCAGCGGTCCCCGAAGGATCGGCCTCGTTCGACACCGGCACGCCGGCCCCCGCGGCGTCGCCCAATGGTTCGCTGCGCCTCGGCACCTACCGCTCGATCTGGGCCTCCCCCGAGGTCGAGGCCTCGCCGGCGCTGAAGTTCCTGGCCGCGCGCCAGCAGCTGGAGCTGTCGCCCGCAGACGCCGAGCGCCTCGGCCTCGAGCACGGCGACCGCGTGACGGTCGGCGTGGACGACCGCGAGGTGAGCGCGACCGTCGCGCTGCGCGGCAACGTCCCCGCCGGCACGGTCTTTCTCGGCGAGGCGACGGCGGAGGACGCCGTCAACGAGCTGCTGTCCGACGCGCCGCGGCTCGTCGCGGTGACGCCCGCGAGCGAGCGCACGGAGGTGCCGGCATGACGACCGTCCTCGCCACCGTCGGCTACGCCGAGTCGTGGTGGATCCAGATCCTCAAGTCGCTGATCATCTTCATCGTCGGCTTCTCGATGGTGCCGGTGGCGCTGATGATGGACCGCAAGCTGATGGGCCGCTTCCAGAACCGCTACGGCCCCAACCGCGTCGGCCCGTTCGGCCTGCTGCAGCCGATGGCCGACATCTTCAAGCTGCTCAACAAGGAGCAGTTCCGCCCGCGCACGTCGGTCGGCTTCCTGTTCGCGATCGCGCCCGCGATCTCGGTCCTGACCGCGTGCGTCTCGTTCGCGATCATCCCGTTCGGCAACACGGTCGACATCTTCGGCACGCAGGTCGGCCTGTACGGGATCGACCCGTCGATCGGCGTGCTGTTCGCGTTCGCGTTCAGCGCGATCGCCGTCTACGGCCTGATGCTCGGCGGCTGGGCCTCGGGATCGAAGTACTCGTTCCTGGGAGCCATGCGGTCGGCCGCGCAGCTGATCTCCTACGAGGTCTCGATGGGACTGTCGCTGGTGGGCGTGATCATCACCGCCGGCACGCTGTCGCTGACCGGCATCGTCGAGCAGCAGAACGGCGCGGGCATCTGGTACTTCATCCCGCAGTTCGTCGGCTTCATCGTCTTCATGGTCGCCGCGTTCGCGGAGACGAGCCGTCCGCCGTTCGACCTCCCCGAGGCCGACGCGGAGCTGGTCGCGGGCTACAACACCGAGTACGGCGGCGGCCGCTTCGCCTCCTACTACGCGGCCGAGTACTTCCACATGGTGATCGCCTCCGGCATCGCCGTGACGATGTTCTTCGGCGGCTGGCTGCTGCCGTTCGGGCTGAACCCGCCGACGTGGGTCGACCCGATCGTCGTGCTCGTGAAGATCACGCTCGTGATCGCCGTCTTCGTGTGGGTGCGCGCGACGCTGCCGCGCCTGCGCTACGACCAGCTGATGTCCCTGGGCTGGAAGGTCCTCCTGCCGCTCGCGACCGCCAACGCGCTCGTGACGGCCGTACTCGTGGTGGTGCTCGACTGACATGCCCGACCCGATCGAGATCAAGCGCTGGACCCCGGACGGCGCGGACGTGATCGCCGTGCAGCGCGGGCCCGAGCCCGGCGGCGCGGGCGGCCTCTACCGCGCCTTCGGCGAGACGCTGCGCGGGTTGAAGACGACGTTCGGCCGCCTGGTCGAGGGCCCGATCGTCTACCAGTACCCGGAGGAGAAGATCCCCGTCTACCCGCGCTTCCGCGGGCGCCACAAGCTGCACAGGTTCGAGGACACGGGGCTGGAGAAGTGCGTCGGCTGCTCGCTGTGCGCGGCGGCCTGCCCGGCCGACTGCATCCGCGTCGTCGCGGCCGAGAACGAGCCCGACCACCGCGTCTCCGCCGGCGAGCGCTACGCGGCCGTGTACGAGATCAACATGTCTCGCTGCATCTTCTGCGGCTACTGCGAGGTCGCGTGCCCGTTCGACGCGATCACGATGGGCCACGACTTCGAGCTGTCCGACTACAACCGCGACGACCTCATCTTCACGAAGGAGATGCTGCTCGCCGAGCCGCTCGAGCGCACGCCGCTGCGGACCGAGGACGAGTAGCCGGAAGCCATGTCAGCAGTCGTGTTCTTCATCGCGGCGATCGGCGCCATCGCGGGAGCGATCGGCGTCGTCGCGCTGCGCAACCCCTTCTACAGCGTGCTCGCGCTGGTCGGCCACCTGCTGTCGCTCGCGGCCCTGTTCCTGCTGCTGCGCGCGGAGTTCATCGCCGCGGCGCAGGTCGTCGTCTATGCGGGCGCGGTGATGGTGCTCTACCTGTTCGTCGTCTCCTACATCGGCGGCGGCGCGCACCAGATCACCCCGGGGGGGTCGAACCTGCGGATCGTCGCCGGCGCCGCCGTCGGCGCGCTGTTCGTGGAGCTGGCGATCGCCGTGCTCGGCTCGGGCCTCGAGGCGATCTCGGGCGACGGCGCGCCGTACGTCTCGGGCTTCGGCTCGCCGGCCGCGATCGGCGAGGCGCTGCTGACGAAGTTCCTCTTCCCGTTCGAGGTCGCATCGCTGCTGCTGCTGGTGGCGGCCGTCGGCGCGGTCGTGCTCGCGCGGCGCCGCAGCACCGCGACGACGCTCGACGACCAGGCGCGCGACGAGGCGCACTGGATCACGCCGCGCTCGCTGTTCAGCGGCACGATGGCCGAGGCCGTCGGCGCGATCCGCGACCCCGCGGAGCCTCCCGTCGGCGTGACGGACGAGACCGAGCGGAGCGGCTGGTAATGGCCCTCTCCTGGTACCTCGTCGTCTCCGCCCTGATCTTCTGCATCGGCGCCGGCGGCGTGCTCGTGCGGCGCAACCCGCTCGTGATCCTGCTGTGCCTCGAGCTGATGCTGAACGCGGCGAACCTCGCGCTGATCACGTTCTCGCGCATGCACGGGAACATGGACGGCCAGATCTTCGCGCTGATCGTGATGGTCGTCGCCGCCTGCGAGGTCACGGTCGGCCTCGGGCTGATCGTCGCGATCTTCCGCCGCAGCCTTCCCATCGACGTGGATGAACTTCGGGAGCTTCAGGGATGACGACTACCACCTGGGCCTGGCTCGTGCTGGCGTTCCCGCTGGCCGGGGCGATCGTCAACGGCCTCGGCTACAAGAAGCTCGGCAGAGGCGGCGCGGGCGCGATCGGCACGGCGGCGATCGGCCTCGCGTTCGTGTGCGCGGTCGGCGCGCTGATCTCGCTGCAGGGCCACGACGCCGAGCACCGCGCCCTCGTCTCCTCGCTGTGGGACTACGCGGTCACCGGCAGCAGCGGGGTCGACGCGAAGCTGTCGATCCTCGTCGACCCGCTGTCCGTCTACATGATCCTGATCGTGACCGGCGTCTCGACGCTGATCCACCTCTACTCGGTCAGCTACATGAGAGGCGACCACGGGTACTCGCGCTACTTCGCGTACCTCAACTTCTTCGTCTTCTCGATGCTCGTGCTGGTGCTCGGCGGCAACTTCCTGATGCTGATCGTCGGGTGGGCGTTCGTCGGCGCGGCCTCGTACCTGCTGATCTCCTTCTGGTACCGCCGCGGCACCGCGACGAGAGCCGGCATCAAGGCGTTCGTGATCAACGTCGTCGGCGATGTCGGGCTCGTGCTCGGCACCTTCTTCATCCTCCGTCACAGCGGCACGCTCGACTTCCTCGGGACGTTCAGAGCCGTCGAGAACGGCGCCTTCGCGACCCACCACGGCTCGCTCGTGGCCGGCTGCCTGCTGCTGCTCGTCGGTGCGTTCGCCAAGAGCGCGCAGATCCCGCTCCACACGTGGCTCCCGGACGCGATGGAGGGCCCGACGCCGGTCTCCTCGCTGATCCACGCCGCCACGATGGTGACCGCGGGCGTCTACTTGATCGCACGCATGCACCCGCTGTTCGAGCACGCCGAGGCCGCCGCCGACGTGGCCGCGATCGTCGGCTGCGCCACGCTGCTCGTCGCCGGCACGATCGCGCTGACGATGACCGACATCAAGCGCGTGATCGCCTACTCGACGATGTCGCAGATCGGCTACATGATCATGGCCGTCGGCGCCGGCGGCTACGTGGCGGGCCTCTTCCACCTGATGACGCACGCCTTCTTCAAGGCGCTGCTGTTCATGGCGGCCGGCTCGATCATCGGCGCGATGGCGGGCGGGCAGTCGCTGGAGAAGATGTCCGGCTTCCGCAGAGCGATGCCGTTCACGTTCGGCTGCTTCGTCGTCGGCGGTCTGGCGCTGTCCGGCGTGCCGCCGTTCTCCGGCTTCTTCTCGAAGGACGAGATCCTCGCGTTCGTCGGCTCGCGCGGCGGCTGGTTCGACGCGCTCTACGTGCTCGGCTACGTCGGCGCGTTCCTGACCGCCGTCTACACGTTCCGGATGATCTTCCGCGCGTTCCTCGGCGAGCCGTGCGCGGAGGCGAAGGAGCTGGAGCACGGCCACCTCGCGCACGCTGAAGTACCAACGAATCCCGCCAACGGCGAGGTCGAGGACACCGACGTCGGCTTCCCCGGCCCGGAGCACACGATCGCCGAGCGGGCGCTGCCGATGAAGGTCGCGATGAGCCTGCTGGCGTTCGGCGCGACGTTTGCCGGGCTGCTGCAGATCCCGTTCGTCGACCACGTGATCACGAACTTCCTCGAGCCGACGTTCGCCGACTCGAAGTGGGTCGAGCAGGAGCCGTCGAACGGCCTCGTCACGTTCGGCCTGATCGTCGGCACGGTGATCGCGCTGTCGGGCATCGCGTTGGCCTACCGGATCTGGGTGCTGAAGCCCGGCTCGGCGACCGCCTGGCGCGAGCGTCTCAAGCCGGCGTACACGCTGTTCGTCAACAAGTGGTTCTTCGACGAGGCGATCGACCTGCTCGTCGTGCGGCCGTTCGCGGCGTTCGGCTCGTTCTCGCAGCGCACGTTCGAGCGCGTCGTCGTCGAGGGGACGCTCGTCGACGGCACCACGTCGATCGTCCGCGCCGGCTCGTCCGCGGTGCGCGCGATCCAGACCGGCTTCCTGCGCTACTACGCCGCGCTGCTGCTGCTCGGCGGGGCTGCCGTCGTCCTCTACTTCCTGATCGCGGCGAGCTAGGCGGAGCTTCGAATGACCCTCTCGATCCTCATCTGGCTGCCGCTCGTCGTCGCCGTGCTCGGCGCGATCTGGGGCAACACGGGCGCGAAGGTCGCGCCGCGGCTCGCGCTGCTCGGCTCGTTCGCGACGCTCGCGATCGCGATCTCGTTCGTCGTGCGCTACGACACCGGCGGCGGCCTGCAGTTCGTCACCGACCGCTCGTGGATCTCGACGCTCGGGATCTCCTACTCGCTCGGACTCGACGGCCTCAACGTCGTGCTCGTGCTGCTGGCGACGGTGTTGTTCGCGGGCGCCACGCTCGCCGCCAACCTGCGCGACTGGGAGCGCTCGCCGCAGTTCTACCTGTGGCTCGGCGCCGGCGAGACGGCCGTCCTTGGAGCCTTCTGCGCGCAGGACCTGATCCTGTTCGTCGCCTTCTTCGACCTGATGCTGATCCCGTTCTACTTCCTCACCGGGATCTGGGGCGCGGGCGAGCGGCCCGAGCGCGTGCGCGCGACGACGAAGCTCGTGATCTACACGCTCGTCGGCTCGCTGCTGATGCTCGTCGCCGCCGTCGCGACCGGCGTGCTGACCGCGCAGCAGCACGACACCCACCTGACCTTCTCGCTCGCCGCGCTCGCGAGACTGCCGCTCTCGACCGGCTCGCAGGAGTGGATCTTCCTCTGCTTCGCCGCCGCGTTCCTCGTGAAGATGCCGGCCTTCCCGGTGCACGGCTGGCTGCCCGACGGCTATCGCACGATGCCGCTGCCGGCGCTGTCGGCGTTCTCGGGCGTCGTCTCGAAGGTCGCGGCCTACGGCTTCCTGCGGATCGTGCTGCCGGTCTTCCCGGACGCGTCGGTGCACTTCCAGGAGCTGCTGCTGCTGATCGCGGTCGCCTCGATCCTCTACGGCTCGGCGATGGCGTTCTCGACGACGAACGCGCGCCTCGTGATCGGCTTCTCGTCGGTTGCGCAGATGGGCTTCATCACGCTCGGGATCTTCGCCCTGAACCAGGACGGGGTGCAGGGCGCGCTGCTGCAGATGGTCAACCACGGGCTCGTGACGCTGCCGCTGTTCTTCATCGTCGGCCTGCTGTCGGCGCGCGCGGGCGGCTCCGAGGACCTGCGCGACATGGGCGGGATCGCCTTCCGCGCGCCGGTGCTGGCCTCGATCTTCCTGATCGTCGGGCTCGCGACGCTGGCGATGCCGGGCAGCGCGAACTTCGTCGGCGAGTTCCTGATCCTGCTCGGCGTCTTCAAGGCGAAGGTCGTGTTCGCGTTCGTCGCCTCGATCGGCGTCGCGATGGCGTCCGTGTACGTGCTGCGCGCGTTCATCCGCGCGATGCACAACCGCGTCGGCCCGAGCGTCGACTCGCGCGAGGTGACGTTCGGCGACCTGGCCGTGCTCGTGCCGATCGTGCTCGCGATCCTCGCGCTCGCGCTCTACCCGCAGTTCGGCCTGAAGCGCTCGGAGCCGGCGGCGCAGGCGAGCGTCGCGGCGCCGGCGTTCGCCCAGCACGGCGAGCGCGCGGACATCATCGGCGCGACCCGGAAGGAGACGCCGTGATCGCCCTGCTCGCGACGGCCAAGGCCCCGCACATCGACTACGCCGGGCTCTCGCCCTTCTTCGCCCTCATGGGCGGCGCATTGCTGACGCTGATCGTCGGCCTCGCGCCCGGGCGCTGGGTCAAGCACGCGACTCCGCTGCTCGCGCTCGCCGCGCTCGGCGCCGCGGTCGGCCTCGGGATCTGGCAGTTCGGCGACACGACCTCGCTCGTGTCCGGCGCGATGGTCTCCGACGACCTGACGCTCGTGCTGCTGTTCGCGTTCGCCGCGGCCGGCATCGGCGCGGTGCTGCTCGCATGGCGCTCGCACGCCGCCGAGGAGTCGAGCCCCGGCGAGTTCTTCAGCCTGCTGCTGTTCTCGATCCTCGGGATGGCGATCCTCGTCGCCGCGACGAACCTCGTGACGCTGTTCCTCGGCTTCGAGCTGCTGTCGATCCCGCTGTACGTGCTGTGCGCGACCGAGCTGCGGCGCGAGCGCTCGCTCGAGTCGGGCCTCAAGTACCTGATCGTCGGCTCCGTCGGCTCGGCGACGCTCGTCTACGGGCTCGCGCTGATCTACGGCGCGACGGGCTCCACCGACTACGCCGGGATCGATCACGCGATCGCGAGCGGCACCGGCGTCGACGGCGACGTGCTGCTGCTGTCGGGCATCGGCCTGACGCTCGTCGGCCTCGCCTTCAAGGCCTCGGTCGCGCCGTTCCACCAGTGGACGCCCGACGTCTACGAGGGCGCGCCGACGCCGGTGACCGCGTTCATGGCGGTCGCGACGAAGGCGGCCGCGCTGGGCGTGCTGCTGCGCCTGCTCGACAGCGCGCTCGCCGGCGCGCAGCTCGACTGGGCGCCGCTGCTGGCCGCGCTCGCGGCGGTCACGATCATCGTCGGCAACGTCGGCGCGCTCGGGCAGACGTCGCTCAAGCGGATGCTCGCCTACTCGGGCGTCGCGCAGGCCGGCTACATGCTCGCCGGCGTGATCGTCGGCACGCAGCTCGGCGCGAAGGCGACGGTCTTCTACATCGTCGTCTACCTGTTCATGAACCTCGCGGCGTTCGCGGTCGTGGTCGCGCGCGAGCGCGTGGAGGGCGAGAGCGACGACCTCGCGTCGTTCGCCGGCCTCGGCCGCACGCAGCCGCTGCTGGCGTGGCCGCTGACAATCGCGATGCTCGCGCTGGCCGGCGTCCCCGCCACGGCCGGCTTCATCGGCAAGGTCTTCCTGATCGACGCGCTCGTCTCCGGCGACTACGCGTGGCTGGCGATCGTGCTCGTGATCGGCTCGATGATCTCGCTCGGCTACTACCTGCGGGTGGTCGCGACGATGTGGATGCGCGAGGCGCCGACGACCGCGCCGAGCGGCATCCCCGTCATCGCGGGCGGCTCGCAGGAGGCTGACGCGGCCGCGCGCCCGCAGCCAGAGGTCCTGTTCGTCGCCTGGCTCGCCGCCGCCGCGACGATCGTGCTGGGCATCGTCCCGCAGCCGCTGTTCGAGCTCGCCGAGCACGCCGGCCGCGCGCTCACCGGCGTCTTCTAGGGCGCCGTGCGGCGCCCCGGGGCGCTGCTAGGTTCGATCGAGATGACCGACGCGACGCCCACCCGCCGCGAGATGACGCTGCTCGTCCTCGCGATCGTGCTCGTCTCGCTGAACCTGCGCTCGGCGCTGACGGTCGTCGGACCGCTGATCCGCGACCTCAGATCCGGCGACGGGCTGTCGGGCACGGGGGTCGGGCTGCTGGCGGCGGCTCCGCTCGTCGCGTTCGGGCTCGTCTCGCCGATCGGCCCGCGCTTCGCCGCCCGCTTCGGGATCGAGCGCACGCTCGTCGGCTGCATGCTCGTGCTGTCCGTCTGCCTGGCGTTTCGGCCGCTGCCCTCGGTCGTGCTGCTGTTCGCGGGCACGCTCGCCGGCGGCGCCGCGATCGCCGTCGCGAACGTGCTGCTGCCCGCGCTCGTGAAGCGCCGCTTCGGCGCGCAGGCGACGTTCGTGACCGGCATCTACTCCGTCGCGCTCGGGCTC
Organism: uncultured Actinomycetes bacterium; assembly: GCA_963812435.1. GTDB lineage: Bacteria > Actinomycetota > Thermoleophilia > Solirubrobacterales > Solirubrobacteraceae > Conexibacter. The sequence goes on along the minus strand of CAWEUZ010000001.1, from coordinate 499,014 downwards.
GGGGCCGCGCTCGCGGCGGGCCTCGCGGTGCCGAGCGAGCGCTGGCTCGGCGACTCGTGGCGCGGCGCGCTGGCGCTGTGGGCGGTTCCGGCGCTGCTGTCGGCGATCGTCTGGCTGCCGCTGCTGCGCGAGGGCGCGGCGAGGGGCGGGGCGGGCGACGATGCGGGCATGCGCGTCAACCTGTGGCGCGATCCCGTCGCCTGGCGCGTGACCGGCTTCATGGCGCTGCTCGCGGTGCTGTTCTACTCGCAGGTCGCGTGGCTGCCGGAGATCTACCGCGACGAGGGGATGAGCAAGGGCGCCGCGGGCGCGCTGCTGTCGCTCTCGCTGATCGTCGGGATCCCGCTCGGCTTCGTCGTCGGCTGGCTTGCGGGGCGCCTTGCCGACCAGCGTCCGATCGCGGTCGCCGGCGGACTGTTCGTGATCGGCGGGTGGGTCGGCGTGCTCGCCGACCCGATGCTCGCGTCCTGGCTGTGGGCGGTGCTGCTCGGGATCGGCTTCGGCACCGGCTTCACGCTCGTGCTCGCGCTGTTCGTGCTGCGCGCGCCCGACGCGCCGCATGCCGCGGCGCTGTCGGGGATGGCGCAGTCGGTCGGCTACACGCTCGCGGCCCTCGGCCCGATCGCGGTCGGCGTGCTGCACGACGCGACCGGCGGCTGGAGCGCCCCGCTCTCAGTGCTGGTCGCGATCGCCGTGCTCGATCTCGCGATCGGCCTCGGCGCGGCCCGCCACCGCTTCGTGCGCGGGCACGGCGTCGCCGTCGAGCCCGAGCTGCCGCTGCGCGAGCCGGTCGCGGCCGGCGCACCGCGCTGACGCGGCACACTTCGCGGATGCCCGCCCGCCTCCCCGACGGCGAACCGGTGCCGGCCGACGGCGCGCTGCCGGATCCCACGCTGAACGGCCTCGGCTCGCGCCCGTTCGGCGTCTACGTGCACGTGCCGTTCTGCGCGACGCGCTGCGGCTACTGCGACTTCAACACGTACACCGCGGGCGAGCTGAGCGGCGGCGGCCCGCGTGCCGGCTACGCCGACGCCGTGCTCGCCGAGCTGGCGCTCGCGCGGCGCGTGCTGGGAGAGGCGGCGCCGCGTGCGGACACGGTCTTCCTGGGCGGCGGCACGCCGACGCTGCTGACGCCTGCCGAGCTGGCGACGATCCTCACCGCGATTCGCGAGACGTTCGGGCTCGCGCCCGGTGCCGAGATCACGACCGAGGCCAACCCGGAGAGCGTGGATCCCGCGTCGCTCGCCGCGCTGCGCGCGGCCGGCTTCACGCGCATCTCGCTCGGCATGCAGAGCGCCGTGCGGCACGTGCTCGCGACGCTCGAACGCACGCACACGCCGGGGCGCGCCGCGGAGGCGGCGCGCGAGGCGCGCGCGGCCGGCTTCGAGCACGTCAGCCTCGACCTGATCTACGGCGCCCCCGGCGAGTCCGACGACGACTGGCGCGCCTCGCTCGACGCCGCGCTCGCGGCACGGCCCGACCACGTATCCGCGTACGCGCTGATCGTCGAGCCGGGCACGCGGCTGGCGGCGCAGGTGCGCCGCGGCGAGCTGCCCGCGCCCGACGACGACGCGCTCGCCGATCGCTACGAGCTGGCGGACGCGACGCTCGGCGCCGCTGGCCTCGACTGGTACGAGGTCTCGAACTGGGCCGCCGGGCCGGACGCCGCCTGCCGTCACAACCTCGGCTACTGGCGCGGCGGCGACTGGTGGGGGATCGGGCCGGGCGCGCACAGCCACGTCGGCGGCGTGCGCTGGTGGAACGTGCTGCACCCGGCGTCGTACGCCGCGCGGCTCGCCGACGGCGCGTCGCCCGCCGCCGGCCGCGAGCTGCTGGACGTCGACACCCGCCGCGTCGAGCGGGTGATGCTCGAGCTGCGCCTCGCCGAGGGCCTCGACGCGACGATCCTCGACGCCGCCGGCCGCGCCGCCGCTCGGCAGGCGGTCGCCGACGGCCTCGCCGATCCCGACGCGCTCGCCGCCGAGGACCGCGTCCGCCTCACGCTCCGCGGCCGTCTGCTCGCCGACGCGGTCGTGCGCGCGCTGCTGGGCTGAGCTACACGGGTGCGGCCGTGCCGCCTGCCCGCCGCCGCACCTCGTACGTGCACGCGTGCGCGCCCGTGAGGATGTGCGAGACGCGCGTGACGTCCGCGTCGGGCAGCACTTCGCGCAGGAACGCGATCTCGGCGCCGCAGGCGTGGCCGTAGCGCTGCGCGACGGCGAGGATCGCGCAGTTGTGCTCGAGGATCCGCCAGCCGGCGTCGCGGTCGTCGCCGTCGAGTCGCGCGACCTCCGCCAGGTAGCCGTCCTCGTCGAGCACGCGCGCGACCTCGGCGACGCGCGCGTCGAAGCCGAGCCCGTCGAGGCGCTCCCGCGTGCGCTCCACGCGTGCGCGCCGCCGGCGCTCGAACGCCCGCGCGACCAGCTCCGGGTCCTCGTCGCCGATGTAGTCGAGCAGCTCGACCGTCAGCTCGCCGTAGGAGCGCGGGAACAGCGCCTCGGCGGCGGGCGCGAGCCGGTAGACGTGGCGCGGGCGGCCGGGGCCGCCGCGCTCCTCGCGATGCGCGACGAGGTCGGCGGCGGCCAGGCTCTGCAGGTGCTGGCGGACCGCGCTCACGGTCACGTCGAGCTGCTCGGCGAGCTCCTCCGCGCGCGCCTCGCCCTGCTTGCGCAGGGTCACCAGCAGCTCGCGCCGGGTGGCCGGCAGCTCGGCGAGCGCCGGACCGAGGTTGCGTGCCATCATGTTTGGACAGTACCGCCTGTCTTTACTCAAGCGAAGCGAAGGAGCCCACCGCATGGCCTACGAGGTACCGGACCTGCCATACGCCTACGACGCGCTCGAGCCGCACATCGACAAGGCGACGATGGAGTTCCACCACGACAAGCACCACGCGACCTACGTCAGCAGAGCGAACGAGCTGCTCGAGGGCACCGAGTGGGCCGACAAGCCGGTCGAGGAGGTCCTCAAGAACCTCGGCTCGCTCGGCGACAAGGAGACGGGCGTCCGCAACAACGCCGGCGGCCACTACAACCACTCGCTGTTCTGGGAGAGCATGTCGCCCGACGGCGGCGGCGCCCCCACCGGCGACCTGGCCGCGGCGATCGACGCCGCGTTCGGCTCCTTCGACGAGCTGAAGGCCAAGATCAGAGCGACCGGCGCCGGCCAGTTCGGCTCCGGCTGGTCGTGGCTCGTGCTCGACGGCGGCAACCTCGCGGTCGTCGGCTCGGCGAACCAGGACAACCCGATCAGCCAGGGCAAGGTCCCGCTGCTCGGCGTCGACGTGTGGGAGCACGCGTACTACCTGAAGTACCAGAACCTCCGCCCGGTCTACATCGACGCGTGGTTCAACGTCGTCGACTGGGACAAGGTCTCCGAGCGCTTCGCGGCGGCTTCCTAGCGCCATGGCCTACGTCATCGCCGAGCCGTGCATCGGGGAGAAGGACGCCTCGTGCGTCGAGGTCTGCCCGGTGGACTGCATCCACCCGACGCCTGACGAGGACGGCTACGACGCCGCCAAGCAGCTCTTCATCGACCCGGAGGAGTGCATCGACTGCGACGCCTGCGTCGAGGCCTGCCCGGTCGACGCGGTCTTCCCGGAGGACCTGCTGCCCGAGCAGTGGGCCGACTACGCGAAGACCAACGCGGACCACTTCGCGAACGCCTGAGGGACCGGCCGCCTGCGCGCGAGATCGCTTTCGCGCTCCGGCGGCCGGAACCGGCCGCCTGCGCGAGATCGCTTTCGCGCTCCGGCGGCCGGAACCGGCCGCCTGCGCGCGACGTCACAGGGGCGTGCACTCCTCCTCCAGCATCGTCCGCATGCGCCGCAGGGCGCTCGCCGTACGCGACTTGACGGTCCCCAGCGGGACGCCGGTGTGCGTGGAGATCTGCCGCTGGCTGAGGCCGATCTGGAAGCGCAGCCGCACGACCTGGGTCTCCTCCGGCGTCAGCCGCTCGAACAGCTGCTCGAGCGTGACGCGGTCGACGAGCTGTGCGACCGGCTCGGAGGCGCCGCCGCGCTCGCGGCCCGCGTACGCGTACGCGTCCGTCGGGTCGTGCGGCTCGGGCACGCGCCGTCGCATGTGGTCGATCGCGCGCGAGCGGGCGATCGTCGCGAGCCAGGTGCGCAGCGACGCGCGCGCCGGATCGAACGAGCGGCCGCGCTGCCACGCTTCGAGCAGCACCTGCTGGTAGACGTCCTCGGCGGCCCCGCGGTCGCGGATCGTGTCGTGCAGCAGCGCGAGCGCTCCGGGGCCGTACTCGGCGTACAGCGCGCGGACCGCGTCGGGGTCCCGCCGGCGCAGACCGGCGGCGATGCGAAGCTCGGAGGAGGAGGGGGCGGAACGACGCATTGACGCTCGTCCGCACTGTCGCATGAAGATGCAGGCTCAACGGTATGGCGACGGTAGGAGTTTATTGGGTACTAGAAAGTTTTCCGACGCCTCGAATCGCGATGGGGGCTGGCCTTTAGGGCGTGCGAACACCCGCTCGAACTGGGAAAACACCACTGTTCCCGCCGTACACTGTATCTCCATTCGCGTGCGCCAACTGCTGCGTCGGAAGTCAAGCGCGGATGCGCCAGGATCACCGCTATAGGCGGTGTCGCACGTGCGACAGAGCGTCAGTGCGCCGATCTCCCGGCGGCGGCCACCGCCTCGAGCGCGTCGAGCATCTCCAGCATCTTGTGGTGATACGTGACCCCGGCGACGAGCGTGCGCTCGGGGCCCTCCGGGCCGTCGGCCTCGCGCACGAGCGCGAGCAGGCCCTCGAGCTCGACGAGCTTCGCCTCGTGCCAGGCGCGCCGCGCCGGCAGCAGGGGCATGGGGTCGGCGCCGGCGAACACCTTCAGCATCACCTCGTCGCGCAGCTGCGGCGGGGTGGCGGTCGGCTCGGCGGTCCATGCGCGCAGCGCCTCGAGGCCGAGGTCCGTGAGCGAGTACAGCTTGCGGCGGCGCCCGCCGGGCTCCTGCCGCACGCTCAGGTAGCCGCCGCTGGCAAGCCGCGCCGGCTCGTCGTAGGCGGTCGTGTGCGGGACCTGCCAGAAGTTCTCGATCGAGATCTCGATCGCCTGCTTGAGGTCGTACGAGGTCGCCTCGCCGAGATGCTGGAACAGCGCGAGCACCGCGTAGGAGGTCTGCGTGAGGCGAATCGGCTTGCGTTTCATCATTCGCCTCGTATAGTACGGCACGAACGGTTAACAGCCCGCCCGAGACGCAAGGGGTCGAGATGCAACAGCATGGGAACGGGATCATCTCCGCTGCGGCGGACTACGACGCGGTGATCGTCGGCGCGAGCCTCGCCGGCAGCGCGACCGCGATCCTCCTCGGCCGCGCGGGCGCGCGCGTCGCGCTCGTCGAGAAGCAGCCGGACCCGCAGGCGTTCAAGCGCATCTGCTCGCACTACATCCAGGCGTCAGGGGTGCCGCCGATCGAGCGGCTCGGCCTGCTGGAGCCGGCGCTGGCCGCCGGCGGGCAGCGCTCGGGCCTGCGCATCTGGACGAACTGGGGCTGGATCGTCCCCCCGCGCGACCCGCGCAGCTCGGGTCTCAACCTGCGCCGCGAGAAGCTCGACCCGCTCGTGCGCGAGACGGCCGCCGCGACCGCCGGCGTCGAGCTGCTCGCCGGCTACACGGCGACGGCGCTCGTGCGCGACGACGCGGACGCGGTCGCCGGCGTCGTCGTGAGAGGCCGCGACGGCGCCGAGACGACGCTGCGCGGCAAGCTCGTGATCGGCGCCGACGGGCGCGACTCGCGGATCGCCGAGCTGGCGGGCGTGCCGGAGAAGCGCACGCGCCACGAGCGCTTCGCCTACGGCGCCTACTTCGAGGGCGCGATGCCCGACCACGCGCCCGACGCGACCCTCTGGATGACCGACCCGCAGTGGGCGGCCGCCTTCCCTACCGACGACGGCCTCACGTTCTACGCGGCGATGCCGACGAAGTGGCGGCTGCCGGAGTTCAAGCGCGACCCGGCGGCTGCGCTCGTGTCCTTCATCGCCGACCAGCCCGAGCCCGCGCCGATCCGCGAGGGGCGGATGGTGGGCACGGTGATGGGCAAGCTCGACATGGAGAACCGCCTGCGCCGCCCGGTGGCGCCGGGGCTCGCGCTCGTCGGCGACGCGGCGCTCGCGATCGATCCGCTGTGGGGCGTCGGCTGCGGCTTCGCGTTCCAGACGGCCGAGTGGCTGGCCGACAGCGTCGCGCCGGCGCTCGCGGGCGCCGAGCCGCTGGAGCAGGGCCTGCAGCGCTACCGCCGCCGGCACCGGCGCGGGCTGCGCGGCCACGCGCTGCTGATGGTCGACTACGCGACCGGCCGCAAGTTCACGCCGCCCGAGCGCCTGCTGTTCTCCGCGGCCACGCGCGACGAGCGGCTTGCGGCGACGTTCGAGCGCTTCGGGACGCGGCAGATCGGGCCGGCGCGCGCCTTCCCGGCGATGATTCCGCGGGCGCTCGCCGTGCACGCGCGCGGCGTGCTGGCGCGGCGGCCCGAGGCGGCCGACACCGTCGCCGCGGCCACGCCCGACGAGCCGTCGCGGGAGCGCGAGCAGGTGGCGGCATGAGCGCCGTGGCGGCGGCGGTCACGCGCACGCGCGTCCGCGCCGGCGGCACGCAGCCGCGCGTGCTGCAGGCGGGCCCGCTCGACGCGAGCGAGGCGGTCGTCTTCGTCCACGGCAACCCCGGGTCATGCGACGACTGGGAGCGACTCGCCGGCGCGCTCGGCGCGGACGGCGTGCGCGCGGTGGCGCTCGACCTGCCCGACTTCGGCGAGACGATCGCGCCGGCCGGGTTCGTGCACGACGTGCCGACGTACGCCGGCTTCGTCGAGGAGGCGCTCGGCGTGCTCGGCGTTGAGCGCGTGCACCTCGTGACCCACGACTTCGGCGGGCCGATCGGGCTCGTGTGGGCGGCGATGCACGCGGACCGCGTCGCGAGCGTGACGCTGATCGACACGGGCATCCTGCCCGGCTACAGATGGCACCGGCTCGCGCGCGTGTGGCGCACGCCGGTGCTGGGCGAGCTGGTCCAGGCGACCGCGACGCGCGGCGCGTTCCGCGCGCTGCTGAGCCGCAACGAGCCGCGCGGGCTGCCGCGCGCCTTCGTCGACCAGATGTACGACCACTACGACAAGCGCACCAGACGCGCGGTGCTCGCGCTGTATCGCGCCACCGACGATCCGGGCGCGGCGGGCGTCGAGTTCGCGGCGTACATGAGATCCATGGACATCCCCGCGCTCGTGATCTGGGGCGAGCACGACGTCTACCTGCCGGCGGAGATGGCGCCTCGCCAGCGCGACGCGTTCCCGCGCGCCGACGTGCACGTGCTGCCGGCGAGCGGGCACTGGCCGTTCGCGGATGCGCCGGAGACGGTGGAGCGACTGCTGGTGGAGTTCGTGGCGCGCGTGCGGGCGGGGACGTCGGCCGCCGCTGCGGCCTGAGCGCTACGCGGCGAGCGGCGGCGCGGCGGCGGGGACCGGCAGCGGGACGATCGGCCAGGCCGGCTCGATGCGCTCGTCTCTGCCGTTGCGGCGCAGGTAGTCCTCGAAGCTGGCGGCCTGCTCGGCGGCCCACGCGATCTGCTGCTCGTGCAGCGAGCGCAGCTCCATGGCCAGCTCTGGGAACGCCTGGCCGAGGCGCCATGCGACGCGCGCGGCGGCGAGCGCGTCGGCGTGCGAGGCGTGGGCCTCGTCGAGCGGGACGTTGTAGTGGGCGCAGACGGCACCGAGCGTGCGCTTGCCCTTGCGGAAGCGATCGACCTGCTTGTCGAGCACGTAGGGGTCGACGACGAGCATTCCGGCTTCGCCGCCGACGCGGTCGAGCAGCGGCGCTATGCCGAGGCGACGCGCCTCGCGGTCGAGGCAGGTGAGGTCGAAGCGGGCGTTGAAGGCGACGACGGGGACGCCCTGGGCGAGCTGCTCCGCGAGCCGCGCGACGATCTCCTCGACCGCCTCCTGGGGAGCGCGACCCTCCGCGCGGGCGCGCTCGGTCGTGATCCCGTGGACGGCGGACGCGCCGGCCGGGATCGGTATGCCGGGGTCGAGCAGCCAGGCGTGGAAGGACGAGGGAAGTCTGTCGCCGACGACGCTCACCGCGGCCGTGACGATGCGGTCCGACTCGCTGTCGATTCCCGTCGTCTCCAGGTCAAAAGCGGCGAGACGGCGCGTGTGCCAACTCATGCCGCCGAAGCATGAAGACGGGTCCGGACGGCGCCGCGGGGCGCACGCGCACGAGCGCCCGGCACGGAGGCCGGGCGCTCGTGGATCGGTCGGTGTCGCGGTGCGTCAGGGGGCGACGTTCACGCACACGGCCTGGGCGTTCCAGGTCTTTCTCGCGGCGTCGTTGTTCGTGATGCGCACGTACCAGGCGGTGGTGCCGGACGGGCCGGTGCGGTTGAGCGTCACGTTGCTGGAGCTGGCGGTCTCGTAGCCGCCGCTGATGGCCTTCTTGCCGGCGGGGCAGGTGACCGTCTGCTGCGCGGTTCTCGCGGGGTCGACGGTGACCGCGGGCCCCTCGACGATCTGGAAGCCGGAGATCCCGGGGGCGCCCTGCGGACCCTGCGGCCCGGGCTCGCCCTGCGGGCCCTGCAGCCCCTGCTTGCCCTCGAGACCCTGCGGCCCCTGGGGACCCTGCGGGCCGGCGGGGAGCTGGCCCTGCTTGAAGTCCTTCACGAGCAGCGAGCCGTCCTGGACCTTCTTGCTGTTGACCGCGCCCTGCTTGATCTGCGGAGCGCCGATGCTCGCCTTCGGCAGCGAGACGGCTGCATAGGAGCTGCCGCCGAGCGCGACGAACAGCGCGACGATCGCGAGCACGACCCCGGCAGACGGGCGACGGCGACGACGGCGGGCGGTGGTGTGGATGGAACGCATGACAGCCTCCTGGGCTTCGGGGCGAGCCCTTGTGGCTCGCCTCTTTCGATGCATCCATCCTGCGGCCGGAGGTCCGGCGCTTCCGCTCACCGCGTGACGCTGGAAGTGTCGCGTGCGCGACACAGGCGGCGGCCGGGCGGGAACGGAGGGTTCGGGTACGAAGGGGGAACCTCGACCGACCTCTTGGGCTTCTTGTCGAGCCTCCGACGGAAGGCGCGCCAGCGAGCAGCCGAGGCGACGGTCGCGGGCCGTCAGCCACCGGCGGAGACTGCCGTTCGGTCGCTATAGACTGTTTTCATGAGCCGTGGTTGGGAGTACGCGCAACTCCGGTTGACCTGCGATCCAGGCGCGAGCGGAATGCCCGTACACGGTTGGCTTGCCTTCGGCGACGCCGCATGGCAGAAGCTCGGGCAGATGGTCAGCGCCATGCCAATCATGGCGAAGCTCGGATCAGAGGGCTGGGAGCTTGTTGGGCCGCCCGCGACCCTGGCCGCGGTGTTCACATATAGAGCGGCCAACGACACATGGCACGACCGGGCATATTGGGTCGAATGCGACTTCTGGTTCAAGCGGGAGAAGGCGCGATGAACCTGCCGCCAGGACACATTCCTGGATTTCACATCCCAGGAACGCTCGCTCCAATCGGAGCAGTAGTCGCCCAGCAACAGGAGGCTGCGGCTGCTCAGCAGCATCAGCAGGAGGCCGCCCAGCAGGCCAAACGGCGAGCGAGCCTGCTTCTCCTGCTGTCGCAGTGACCGTCACTGCCCCGGCCGGTACGGAGGGGGAGGGATTCGAACCCTCGATGGACTCTCGCCCATGCCGGTTTTCAAGACCGGTGCATTCAACCGCTCTGCCACCCCTCCAGCTCAGCGGCAGGACGATGCTAGCCGGGCGGAGCGGCGCCCGCACGCCTACGGGCGCGAGGCTCTAGACTGGCGTTCTCTCACGGGACAGGTGGCCGAGTGGCTGAAGGCACTCGCCTGCTAAGCGAGTATGGGGGTCAAACTCCATCGCGGGTTCGAATCCCGCCCTGTCCGTTCCGTCCGTCGGGTATCGGCGGGCCGCCGCGACCGGGCGACGGCTACAATGCCCGACTCGCACTGCGCCCGTAGCTCAGCTGGATAGAGCGTCGGTCTACGGAACCGAAGGTCAGAGGTTCGAATCCTCTCGGGCGCGTATAAAAACCCTGCAAATCGCGGGGTTTTGTTGTTGGTCGCGGAGTGTCATGTTCCTGACCTTGTGCTCTAGAGGGCCGAGCGTCTGTCAGAACCGGGCAGAAGTGCCGCCGTAACACAGCGATTTGCAGGGCTGTGTAGGCGTCCGCTGTCCCTCGCAGCCGCAGTCGCCGTGGCGGCCGGGCTTAGAGGCAAGAATCCGCTGCCTACGATGGAGGCAGAATCCAGGACCAGGGCTTGTTCGGGCTGGCGATCGGTGCTACGAAGAAGTAGCCGCCGCAAAGCACTTGCTCGTATGCGCGCAACGGGTCGGGGCCGGTGCCGGGTGTCGGGAAGTCCGGATTCGTGGTCCAGGCGCGGGTGATGAACTCGAACTGCGTGGAGATCGTCCGGGCGAAGCAGACGAACACGAGCCCACGACGCAGGCCGTCGAGGCTGGCGTCAATGAGCGGGTAGCCGCGACGGAACACCTGACGCGGGCGGTCCTCAGCTGTGCGCGGGTTTGCCTTTCGGACATGAGCATTGAGCGCGACGCGGACATCGGCCGGGTTGCTGGCGAAGGCTGGCGGCTGATCGAGCTGGGCCGGGTCGTCTGTCAAGTCGAGGCTGGCACCGGAGACCTTGAATCGGCCGATGACCTGCTCCTGAGTACCGAGCGGCTCGCGGTCCCAGCGGGCAGTGTCGAGCGCGCTCGCGCGCACGACGCAGTAGGTGCCGCATTTCGTCCAGTCGGGCTCACGGGCGGGCCGGTCACGGAGGTCGGGCGGGAACTGCGGGCCCTGCGGCTGCCCGTAGGGGTTCGGCTGGCCGGGCTGGGGAAGCGTCGGATAGCCTGGGACAGCGGCGGGGTCAACGAAGACAAGAGAAGCATCGTCGTCGGAATGGCGCGGGTTGAGGTTGCTGGTGCCATCGTGAAAGCCGATCAGTGCCCGACCCTCCTTGCGGCTGACGCGCCCCTGGCGGCTGTTGTAGCGCTGGTGGCCCTGGACGACCCAGGCGACGGAAAAGCTGTCGGAAAGCTCCTCCTCTACTCGTCGGAGGACATGCTCGTTGATGTACATCGAGTCGGAGCACACTTGCAGCAGCACGTCGCCGCTGTCCCCCTTCTCGGGGGCGTCTCCGAGTGCGCCCCACGGGATGGGCACGAGATCCTGCGGATGCTCGTCGGCCGGCACGGCGAGCATCTCGAACGCCCGCTTGGCGAAGCCAACAGTGATTGTCAGGAACGCGCGGTCGTAGCCGTCGGTGAAGTCAAGCTCGCCGGTCTCCTGCGAGGGGACGGCCTTGTCCGACGCGGCGGTCGTCTCGTCGAGGTCGGAGCGCAGCTCACGACGCTGCACCTCGCGCAGGCGCTCGAGCGCCTGACGTGTCGTGGCGGGATCGCCGGTCGTGAGCGTGAGCGCCGCGAGCAGCGCATGGGCAGGCGGGCGGTTGAGGATGCCGCTGGCGGGATGGTTCATCGGAGGAAGAACTCCAGTCGTCTCAAGAATTGTGCGGGAGTTGGCCGAGAAGACCTCCCGCCCTGTGTCATGCCACGCGCGCCCCGGCGATGCTGGAACGGGCGTTCTCGGCGGCCCGGCGGGCGTTGCTCTCAGTGGCGTAGCCCTCGCCGCTGTCGCCGACGGTGCGGCCGTTGGCCGCCTTCAGTCGCCATCGCCACTGGTTGGCGGTGTCGCGGTACAGCTCGAACTTCCACATGGCTCAGGCTCCTTCACGATAGCCCTCTGTCTGTTCGTAGTAGCGAACATATCAGAGACGCGCAAGAAGATGTGCGACAATCACGAATGCCCCTTCGCTTCCACGAACATGCGCACCAAGCAGCTCTCTCTTTTCGAGCAGTACCGCTTCGGCGATCCCTCGCTGACCGACGAGCAGGTCGTCGAGGCGATTGGTCGGCAGGTGCTCGACGACGCTGACGCTTCGCCGCCCGTCGACGTTGAGGTGCTCGCGTCGGTTTGTGGGATCGCGAAAGTTGAGCACCGTCTCCAGATCCCAGCCGGGATGCTGTTCGAGCGCGATGGCCGACTGGTCGCAAGCATCCGCGCTAGCGACGGGTTGGAGCGAGGGCGGTTCACCGTGTTGCACGAGGGCGGCCATACGTTCCAGCCGGGCTACCGCCGTGCCATCCAGCATCGCTGCTTCGGTCAGAAGACCCATGAGGAGTACCTCTGCGACATCGCCGCGGCGGAGATGCTGCTGCCCCGTGAGTTCTTCGCCGTCGACCTCGCGGAGGTGGGGTTTGACCTTGCGGGTGTCGGCCTGCTTGCCCCAGCCTATTTGGCCAGTATCCAGGCGACCGCTCTCCGTCTCGTCGCCCTCAGTCACGAGCCGGTCGCACTGCTCGTCTTCAAGCTGACCCACAAGCCGCGCGAGCGCGGCCGCGAGTCTGCCTGCCCGCCGAAGTTGCGGCTGCAGTGGAGTTCGGCGACCGGGCCCTGGCCGTTTATCCCGAAAGACAAGTCGATCGACGTGCGCTCTGTGATCGGGCGAGCGTGGGAGGGCGAGGTCGTCAATGAGCTTGCCGTGATCGACGAAGTCTTCAAGGACGCCCTTGGGCCCGTTAACGTCGACGCGCGTCGCTACGGCGACAGCGTCCTGGCCTTGGTTCGGCGTCCGTCGGGGCGCCGGGCGGGCTGAGCATGGCCAAGGACGACGCCCGCGCGATCGGTAAGCGAATCCGCAAGTTCCGGGAGGATAAGGACACCACTGCCGCCCAGTTGGCCAAGGACGCTGGCATCTCGCGCAGCTATCTCTCGGAGCTGGAGAACGGCACGGGCAACCACCGTCGTCCGTCCGCCAATGTCCTGTATGCCCTTGGCAAGGCGCTTGGCGTGTCGATGTCTGACTTGCTCGGCCAGCCGCTGATAGTCGAATCCACCAGCAAGCCTTCGTCCAGTCTGTTGAGATTTGCTGAGGAGGACGGCCTTGCGCAAGCCGATATCGAGATGCTCGCCAGCATTAAGTTCCGCGGCGAGGCTCCGCGGAGCTCAGATCGCTGGCGCTTCATCTATCAGGCCATCCGCAACAGTTCGGGTATCGACCGCCAGCGGCGTAGCTGAGTCGCGCAAGACGTCTGCCCGACATTCGCTCGTCGGCGAACGGGTTGCGAGGCGTCAGCGTCAGTCTCGTCGAATTATGAGAGGGCCGAGATAGCTCCGACGCTGGTCGTGCCTGACACAGGACGGTCTAACGGCGTTGGTCGGTGACGGTCTCGACCGTCATTTCGGTGTGGCGTTCCTCAGCGAGTGCGATGAGTTCGGATGGTCGGACGCGAAGGCCGATGGCAAGGCGCAGGATGGTGCGCATGGTGGGGTTGATCTCGCCGCGTTCGATCGCGCCGACGTAGTTGCGGTGAAGGTGTGAGGCGAATCCGAGGTCTTCTTGGCTGAAGCCGCGGCGGGCACGGAGCTCGCGGATCGCACGACCGAACGCGCGGTGGCTGGTTGGCTGCTGTTGAGAGGTGTCCATGTACCGCTGTTGCGCTGGCCGATAGATCCACCCCAGAAGTTTTCGCGGTAGGCACCTGGGCGGACCCTCGCTCGCGCGCGAACAGGAGCAGTCGAGTCGCAGGGGACAGCGGAGCAGCGGCTGCGCGGGGTCCTAAACGGTCAGCTTGGGTGACAGGTCCGGTAAGGCATGTGCAGGTGGGACAGGTTGTGGTAGCCTGCTGTCCATGAAGACCGTTCATCTCGATCCGGATGCGCGCGAGCGTACGAGTCTCGTCGTCGAGGAGATCGAGCGCCTGCTTGGCGAGGGCAAGCACATCGCCGTTACGGTCGCGGAGGAGCAGGAGTTGCTCTCGCCTCAGCAGGCGGCTGATCGGCTCGGCTTCTCGCGCCAGCACGTTGTGCGGCTGATCCACGCGGGTGAGCTGGAGGCGCGCAAGCTGCCGGGCTCGAGCTATTGGCAGATTCCGCTCGCGACGGTGCTGGCGTTCGCGGAGCGCAGCGAGCGTGCGGGTGAGCGGGCGGACGCGTTCTCGCGCTCGCTGGATGCACTGGGCGCTCCGCTTGAGTGAGCGGGAGCGGCCGCCGCGCGCGGTCATCTTCTCGCGCGTCCTCTACGAGGTGCTCGGGCGGCTCGCGCTCCAGAACGGTTGCTCACGCTGATCTGGAGTAACGAGCTGCTCGTGGAGGCGGAGCGTGTGCTGGCTGTGCGCAAGCCGCTACCGGCGGCCAAGATCACCCTGAGCTGCGGCGCGCATCCACCCCGGAAAACGGCGACGATCCCGCGGGATCCAGGAATCCGGCTGTAGCAGTGCAGGTCCCGAGCCAGGGCATCACCGCCGCGCGGATCCTCGGCCCTGGCGATGGACCGGCGTACAAGTCATGTCCCTGCACTACATTGCGGATCCATGGACCACATCATCGAAAGCCTCCTGCGTAGCTTTTCGGAGCAGCACGAACTCGATCAGATGGACGTCGCCATGCAGTTCGAGCGGTTCGCCAACTACTGCATCGTCGCGACCCGGGGCACAGAGGAAACCTTCGCCGTCGAGGATCTGACGGTGGACGGTAACGAGGTCGGGATCGACGGCCTCGCCGTCCAAGTCAACGGTCGAATCGTGACTGACCCCGACGAGGTCGCTGGACTCGCAAGAACAAATGGCTACCTCGAAGTCACCTTCCTCTTCATACAAGCAAAGACCACAGAGGGTTTCGATGCTGCGTCAGTCGAGCTCATGGGTCGGGCGGTTAAGGATTTCTTTGGCGATGCCGCGCTGCCTAAGAGTGAGTTTCTGAGTCGATCACGAGCCATTAGAGACGCGGTGTACAAGGATGCGGTCCTGTTCCGTCAGAGCAACCCGCGTGTCGAGGCGTTTATGGTCACAACAGGACGTTGGGACGAGCCGCTCGTCGTGCGCAACTCGATGCGCCAACTCGAACAGGAGCTTGCTGCAACACGCCTGTTCAGCAAGGTCGAGATTGAGCCGGTCGACGCGGATGCGCTCAACGACCGCTACCGCCGCACCCTCGCGCCTCCGGAAGCCAGCATCGACTTCGCCCGCCGCTCGACGATTCCGAGAATCATCAACGGTGTGCAGGAAGCGTACGTCGGGGTGCTCAGCGGTGCCGAGTTCCTGAAGCTCATCGAGGATGAGGATGGGCGTCTTCGCACCTCTGTGTTCGAGGACAACGTGCGCGACTTTCAGGGAGCTGACACACACGTCAACAGATCGATGGCGGCCACCATCGCCTCAGACGACTTCTCGCGCTTCGTCGTACTCAACAACGGCGTAACCGTCATCGCCCGAAGATTGAATACGACGGGGGACGCGACGACCGTGACCGACTATCAGATTGTGAACGGCTGTCAGACCGCAAACATGATCCACGCCTACGCGGAGCGCGCCCGCGATGATGATTTTCTCGTGCCCGTTAAGCTTATTGCTACGGATGACGAAGAATTGATCACTGAGATTGTCATGGCTACGAACAGCCAGACACTCGTCAGAACGGAGGATCTCAACTCACGGTCCCGATTCGAGCGTCGGCTGGAGCAGTTCTTCGAAGCGTCGACTTTCGACGGGGAGCGCGGGCTCCGTTATGAGCGGCGATCGCGCCAGTACGTACGGGACGCAAGAGTCCCCGCAGCACGTGTCATCACTCGTCGAGTGCTCGTACGTTCGTACGTTTCCATGTTTCGAGATCAGCCCCACCGAGCTACTGGGAACGTGACGGATCTCCTTGGTGGGCTTGGTACGAGCCACTTCGTGGACGATCACCAACTGGACCCGTACTACGTCGCCGGAATGGCGCATTGGAAACTCGACAACATGTTTCAAGGCCGGATCAACCGCGATTTGAAGCCAGCGCGCTGGTATCTGCTGATGGTCTTTCGCCATCTTGCGCTGGACGCTGAGTCGTTGGCAGCGCCGCAATCGAACAAGATCAAGAAGCAGGCTACAAGAGTGCGGCGGGCGCTCGAGGATGACGCACGGGCGCTGGATCTCTTCACAAGAGCCGGAGAGATAATCTTCTCAACGCTCGGAACGGATTTCGACCGCGACCAGCTCCGCGGCGAGAGACCAGTCGCTTTGCTGAGAGACGCACTACTCAGCACCTGATGTTGATCTCTGCCGGGCTGCCGCGATGTATGTCGCGATGGCCGTCTACCAGACACGGCATTGCGACCCCGCCGCCTGCCTGGCGTGAGGAGCCATCCTACGGGCACTCCGCTACGGCCAACGCCGACGTGTTTGACGGGCAAAGGCGCCGGCGTCAGCCGCGTCGAATACCGTGTGGTCCATGCTCGTCCCACGCGGTGCTTATCCAGCCGATCGAAGCGCAGCCCTGTCCGGGGTGCCTCTGTCGACGGTCCACTATTGGGCACGTGAGGAGATCCTCGTCCCGTCGATCTCGGCGCAGCGGGTGAAGCTGTGGTCTTTCTCGGACCTGATGGGGCTGCGGATCATCTACTGGCTGCGACAGACGAAGACCACGCCGGACGGCGCGGCGGTTCCTCGCACTACGATGCCGGCTGTCCGTCGTGCGCTCGAACAGCTCGCCGAGCTGGACCTGAAGCTCTGGAGCGAGGACGCTGGGCCTGCTGTGCGCGTAGACCGCGGCGGCAACCTCGTCGTGCTCGACGCACCCGAACGCGAGGCGGACCATCGCCAACGAGCGCTGCGTGCTGGAGAAGACGATCTGTTGAGCGTGATCGCTCCGTTCACGGCTGCAGAGGGGTCGCGCGGACCGGACCTGCATGCCCCTCGGCCACGGCTGCGGATCGTGCCGGGCAAGCTTGGCGGCTCACCGCACGTCGTCCATACGCGCCTGGAGTCGCAGGCGCTCGGAGCGCTGGCGGCCAGCGGCCTTGGGCCCGACAAGATCTATCGGCTGTATCCCGACGTCGAGCACGCCGCAATCGACGACGCCCTCGACCTCGAGCGCCAGCTCGCACACAACCTGCAGCCCGCACTCGCGGCATGAGCGGACCCACGCATGCCGCGCCTGTTCGCACTCGATCGGAACTTCCCGCAGCCGATCGTCAGCGTCCTGTCTGACTTCCAAGCTGACGCCACGCTCGTCACGCTGGACGCGATCGATCCGCGGCTGTCGACGCTTGACGACTGGGAACTGCTGCTTGCGCTGCACCACCACGCCGAACCATGGGACGGGCTGATCACGACGGACAGCAGCATGCTCTCGCAGGGTCCGGAGTTGGCGGCACTGATCCAGACGAAGCTGACGCTCGTGGTCGCGATGGAGTCGGGGCACAATCCGGTCAAGGCGTCCGGGCTCCTGTTCGCCTACCTCGCTGGTATCTCGCAGCGCACCACCTCGACGCGGCCGCAGGTGTGGCGGCTCAACGCGGCCAATCGCGCCCACGACGAGCCATGGGATTTCTTGGCGCGCTTCGCGCAGCACAACGGTCGGGAGACCAGAGAGGTGTGGGACGAGTTCCGGCTGTCGACAGCGGAACTGGCTCGCGATCCGCTGCGCTGAAGGCTCGCCGATCTTGTGCTCCATCTTGTGCTCCAGCGGGCCTTGTGCTCCATCTTGTGCTTGCCTCGGTGGATCCAACGGGACGCTAGAAGGCCTGTAACCACGGTCTTTCGGACGCAACGGGACGCAACGGGACGGCATTTCGTCGGTCTACGGAACCGAAGGTCAGAGGTTCGAATCCTCTCGGGCGCGTCAGAGAAAGCCTCGTAAGCCCTGAGGTGTTTCCATCGAGCTGGCGCCCGCGAGACATGGCAGCCGCCGGCGATCACCGAACTGACGTCACACCCTGTCAGGCATCTCCGTCACCGTCGATCCGGAAGAGCTCCGTGAATCGCTCGAGCAGTCGCAGGTTGCCACGCAGGATGGTGACCACGTCTTCCTTCACGGCCTGGGCGGGGGTCAAGGTGCCGGCGATCAGGTGGCGGATGTCGGGGCCGGTGGCGAACCGCAGATCGGGCTCGCCGCTGGGCAGCGAGCCTCCCACCGGCGGGGCCGGGGGAGCGATCTGGACCACCCTCAGCTCGCGATCGCCGACCTGGGCGCGCAGATCGACGTCACCGACCTGGATCTGGAAATCCAGTGGCACTGAAGCGGAGTCTGGTCGGAACGCGGTTCGCAGAGCGATCGTCAGCGAGTCGGCGGTGACGATGTCGCCTTCCTTGGGGTCGCCCATCGACCGGAATCCCCATCGGCCAAGGGCCAGCACGATCGGCTCGAGCTCACGCCCGTAGTCGGTGAGCTCGTAGACGAGTCCGCAGCGCGCCAGCGGGACACGTCGGACCACCCCGCCCTCCTGCAGCTCCTTCAGGCGGGCGGAGAGGATGTTCGTCGGGATCTTGGGCAGGCCCTGCTTCAGGTCGGTGTAGCGACGCGGGCCGACGAGCAGGTCACGGACGATGAGCAGCGCCCAGCGCTCCGTGACCAGCTCGACGCCGGTGGTGACCCCGCAGTACTGCCCGTAGCTGCGGGCGGCCACTCAGACCTGGGCCTGCTCGGCCATGTAGGCCTCCGGGCCCTTCTCCGCCGCCTCCGGCGTCATGTACAGGAAGGCCACGATGTTGCCGTCCGGGTCCTCGAGGTCGCGGCTGTACATGAAGCCGAGGTCCTGAGCCGGGCGCGGCTCGGAGCCGCCGGCGGCCAGACCTGCCTCGCTCACGGTGTCGACGTCCTCCCTGGAGTCGCGGGTGAACGCGATCTGGACCTGCGCGGTGGTCGCCGGGTCGGCCAGCTGCTTGTCGGTGAAGGTGGCCATGAACTCGCGCTTGAGCGCCATGAGGTAGATGTTCTCGTCCCACACCAGGCAGGCGGCGTTCTCGTCGGTGAAGAGTGGATTGACGGTTGCGCCGAGCGCGGTGTAGAAGGCCACGCTGCGATCGAGGTCGGCGGTTGGGTAGCTCACGAAGATGTTCGTCGGCATGCGGTTGCTCTCTTGTCGGTTGGCGTGGGAGCGCCATGCTTGCAAAAAGCAAGGACGCTTGTCAATAGCAAGGACGGATCCTGCTGCCTCGCTTCCGTCAGCTCGTCGAGCGGACCGCGTAGCGCAGGTGAAGTACGCCATGGCCTTGGACGACCACGCCCGGATCGCCGAGCATGAGCTGGCCGTCGGCGAACGATCCGAAGTACGACTTCCCGCGCCCGAAGACGACCGGCACGATGTCGATCGCCACCTGGTCGACGAGTCCCAGCATCAGCGCCTGCCCGCCGATGTCTCCGGCGGCGACGCCGATGTCGCCGTCGCCGGCCAGCTCCCGGGCGAGCGCGATCCCTGCTTCCACCGAGGTGGCGAAGTGGTACGACGCCTCCGGATGCCAGCCCTCGGGCTTCGGCCGGTGCGAGACGACCACGACGTGGTCGCTTGCGGGTGGGTGGCCGTCCCAGCCGTTGGTGAGATCGAACTGGTGCCGCCCGATGATCAGGACCTTCTGGCGCGCCCACATGTCGCGCACGTACTCCGCCGTGGCCGCCGAGACGCGGAACGGCGCGCTGTGGACCTCCGCGTAATCCTCGTCGACGATCGGGTGGTCGCCGTTGAACAGCCACTCGTGAAGCCGCCCCACGTCGTCGTGCTCGTCGGCGATGTAGCCATCCAGCGAGGACACCGCATGCATGTATGTCGTACCCATGGTCACTCGTCCTCCTGTTGAGGTTGGCGACTCATCGCCGCTTCTTCCGGGTGGTCAGGTAGGCGCCGATCGCGACCCAGGCGGCGGGCGCGAGCGGCAGCAGCTCCTCCACCGGCATGCCTCCCACGTGCGCGAGAGGGATCACGTGCTGCTTGCGCCGTTGAGGTCGTCGTCGCGTCCGGCCTCGATCCGTGGCCATTGGGCGATCGGGCGGCCGTTCAGCGTGAACTGGCCACCGCCGGAAGGCCAACGCTGCGGCCAGCCCTCGGGCGAGTCCTCCCAGATCTCCTGTCGGCCGTAGACGGTCCGATCCAGCAGTCCGTACGACGGCGCCATGACCTCGTCGCCCCGGCCGGTGGTCCAGTAGGTCTCGTAGACCTTCTCACCGTCGCGGAGATAGCAAGCCAGCACGCCGAAGTGCCGGCCTGCGATCAACCGGTCCACGGCGTCCTGCGGCACCGAGTACCAGGGCGCCGAATAGCCCATGAAGTCGCGATAGCGCGAGCTCTCCTCGTATGGTCCCTCGGAGAGGACCGCGTAGCTCGCGTCCCGCGAGTTCAGATAGGACAGATCGTCGATGTGGCTCGTGTTGAAGGTGCAGCCCTCGCACTGCTCCGCCGCCGGCTTGCCGGCGTGCCACATGTGGAAGTAGGTGATCAATTGGGACCGGCCGTCGAAGATGTCGATCAACGACACCGGGCCGTCCGCGCCGATCAGCGGCGTGGTGGGATCGACCTCGACCATCGGCAGCCGGCGTCGCTCTGCGGCCAGTGCATCGCCGGCGCGGGTGTGGGCCTTCTCCTTGACGCGGAGCTCGTCGATCCTGGCCTGCCAGGTGGCCCGGTCGGTGACCTGCGGGACGGGACGATTGCTTGTTGTGGTCTCTGTCATGCATGCCATGCTGCCGCGTCCACGGATGTCCAGCCAGAGTCCGATGTCCCGTCTGGGAGATGGCGATTGTCACAATTCGCCGGGCTGCCTCAGATCCAGCCCGACTGCCGTGCGATCCGGATCGCGTCGATCCGGTTGCGAGCGTCGAGCTTGGAGATCGCGTTCGAGAGGTAGTTGCGCACGGTCGCGGGGGAGAGGAACAGCGCGTGGCCGATGTCGGCGGTGCTGCCGCCCTCGGCCGCCGCGCGCAGGACGTCGGCCTCGCGCTCGGTCAGCGGGTTCTCGCCGGCCCTCAGTGCGGTCTCGACGAGCGCCGGGTCCAGGAACCGCTGCCCTTTGGCGACCCGGCGCAGCGCGTCGGCGAGCTCCTCCGACGGCGCGTTCTTGCGCATGAAGCCGCCGACCTGCGCGTCGAGGGCGCGCGACAGGTGCCCGGGGTGGCCGAGGCCGGTGAGGATCAGGACCTTCGTCTCGGGAAGCTCCTCGCGCAGCGTCGCGGCCGCGGTGAGGCCGTCGGTCCCGGGCAGCTCGATGTCGAGCACGGCGACGTCGGGGAGCAGCCGCCGGGCGGTGGGCACGATGTCGTCGCCGTTGTCGAGGTCGGCGACGACCTCCATGTCGGGCTCGAGGCCGATGAGGGCCAGCAGGGCGCCGCGGATCAGGTGCTGGTCCTCGGCGAGGAGGATGCGGATCACGCCGGCACCTCGACGCGCAGCCGGAACTGTCCGCTGCCGACCGGCCCTCCCGCGACTCGGCCGTCGAGCTCGGCCAGGCGGTCGGCGAGGTTCTGCAGCCCGGTGCCGTGAGCGTGGTGCGTGCGGGCACCGTCGTTGACGAGCTCCAGCCGGATGACGCCGTCCCGGCGGTCGGCCTGGATCGTGCAGTGACGGGCATCGGCGTGGCGCAGGATGTTCGTCGTCCCCTCGCGCACGGCGAAGCCGAGGACGGCGCTCGCGTCGGGGGCGATGCCGTCGACGTCGAGCTTCGCGCGCACGTCGATCCCGGCGAGCCGCAGCAGGTCGACCGCGGCCCCCGCCTCGGAGGCGAACGCGACTTCGCGCTCGTCGCGTCCGACGGCCTCGATCTCGGCGGCCAGCGAGCTGGCGACGGCCTCGAGCTCGCCGATCTCGCGCGCGGCGGCAGCGCGGTCGGCACCGATCAGGCGGCGCGCGAGGTCGCCCTTGAGCGAGATCGCGGTCAGGCTCTGGCCGAGCACGTCGTGGAGGTCGCGCGACATCCGCCGGCGCTCTGAGCGCACGGCGCCGGCGGCGAGCGCGTTGCGGGCGCGATCGAGCTCGGCCACGATCGGGACCAGGCTCGCGGACGCGATCACGCCGGCCGCCACCAGGCTCGAGACGGTCAGGAAGTACACGGCGTTCCACACGAGCGCGTAGGTGCTCGGGTTATCGGACCCGACCCACGTGAGGGTGTCGTAGGTCAGCATCGCCACCGGCGCCACGACGACGACCGCGATGCGGGCGCGGCCGCGCAGGCATGTGCCGGCGGCGATGAGGACGAACCACAACGAGGTCTCCCATGCGATCCCGAACACCCAGATGAGCCCGAAGGCCAGGCCGGCGGCGGCGACGACGCGCGCCACGGGATGCGACGGCGTTTCGCCGCGGGCGACGGCCCACGACGTGGACAGCACGAGGGCCGTCGACGCCGACCACGCCAGAACTGCCAGGACCTCGTGGCGCGCCGGGTTGAACCCGAAGGCGCCGACGCACATCAGCAGTGGGAAGAGCAGGACGACCGCGTGGACGCCGACCAGCGTCCGCCGCGCCTGGCGTGTCGCCAGGCCGCGGCCGATCGGGCTGCGCCCGGCGCGCACCGTGCGCACGAGCGCCGCGGCGGCGGTCTCCGACCGCGCGGCGCGGGTCTCGGTCACGATCGCGCGCAGATCCCGCAGCGCGTCGTTGGCCTGGGCCAGCACGGCGTCGAGCGCGACGAGCGGCTGAGCGACGCCCGGTGTCCCCAGCGCGGCCCGCGCCCGCCGAGCCGCGTCGCGCAGTCCGGCGAGGTGGCGCTCCAGCGAGGCGCGCACCTCGAGCTGCAGGCGCGCGCGCTCCTCGAGGACGGCGTCGGCGGCCAGCGCGGTCCGCGAGGCCGTCAGCTGGTACACGGCGGCGACGAGCCAGACGATCGCGAACTGGATCGCAGCCCGGAAGAGCACCGAGTACATCAGGTACGCCGCGCTGGAGGTGAAGCCGACGCCGCTGCCGGGCTCGGCCCACGTGACGGCCAGCGGGGCGGCGACACAGGCCGCGAGCACGCCGAGCGACCACGGCGGGCGCAGCACGACCAGCGCCGACGTCGCCAGGGCGGCGAGCATGAACGACCACGACACGCCGATCGCGGCGAGCGCGAAGACCTGCACCGCGGCCATCGCCGCGAGCGTCGCGCCGGAGTGCGGGGGACGCTCCCCGCGCACCCCGTAGCTGAGGTGCCAGAGGTGAAGCGGCATGAACACGGCTGCCGCCGCGACCGCCACCAGCGTCTTCACGGTGTCGCCGGCGAGACCGACGCGACCGACCTCGACGACGGCCAGCAGCGCGCTCAGCAGCAGCACGGCCCGGCCGGCCAATCGCGGGATCCGCTCGGTCACGGCTGAAACGATGCCAGCTTGCGGCGCGACCGCCGGCGATCGATGACATTCGTCATCGCCGTGCGGTGACGCCGGCATCTGGCCGGACGACGTTCGCCGTGCGACCGTGAGCTCGTCACATGCAGTCAAACCCCGAACGGAGGCATCACGTGTCCACCGCCAGCGATTCGCCCGCGACCACTGACGCGATCAAGCTCGAGCGCGTCTACGCGGCGACGCCGCAGAAGATCTGGGACCTCTGGACGACAGCCTCCGGCATCGAGGGATGGTGGTCGCCCGATGGGTTCGTCACGGAGGTCCGCACCCTCGACCTTGCTCCCGGCGGCCGTCTGGAGTACGTGATGACCGCGACGGCGGCCGAGCAGATCGAGTTCATGGAGAACGCCGGCATGCCTCTCTCCACCGAGTCGCGCAAGACGTTCACCGAGGTTCGGCCGATCTCGCGCCTGGCCTACGCCTCGCGCATCGACTTCGTGCCCGACGTGGAGCCGTACGACCACCTCACGACGGTCGAGATCGCGCCGGAAGGGGACGGGACGAAAGTCGTCATGACGATCGAGCCGCTGCACGACGAGGTCTGGACCGACCGGATCCGCGCGGGTCGCGAGAACGAGCTCGACAACCTCGCGAAGGTCGTCGGCTGACGGACCGCGGTCGCCGCCCGGCCGTCAACGACGATCCCGGTCCCGCGACGGCTGCACGCGCTTCGGCTCGCCCGGCATCTTCGGATAGTCGGGCGGGTAGGGCATGTCGCCCGCCTCGTCGGCCTCGTAGAGGTCGAGCAGCGGCTGCAATGAGTGGGCGACGTCGTCGATCGCGGCGTGGCGGTCGCCGACCTGCGCGAAGCGCGCGGGCATCGTCGCGATCGTGAAGTCCTCGGGCGCGACCTCGGCGAGCTCGTCCCAGGCGACCGGTGCGGAGACGGGCGCGCCGGGCTTCGGGCGGACGCTGTAGGCGGAGGCGATCGTGCGGTCGCGGGCGTTCTGGTTGTAGTCGACGAAGATGCGCTCGCCGCGCTCCTCCTTCCACCACTTCGTCGTCACCTCGCCGGGCATGCGCCGCTCGAGCTCGCGCCCGAACGCGATCGCGGCGTGGCGGACGTCGGTGAACGTCCAGCGCGGCTCGATGCGGACGTAGACGTGCACGCCGCGGCCGCCGGAGGTCTTCGGGAAGCCGGCGTAGCCGAGCTCCTCCAGCAGCGCGCGCGCCTCGGCCGCGACGCGCACGGCGTCGGCGAAGTCGGTGCCGGGCTGCGGGTCGAGGTCGAGCCGCAGCTCGTCGGGGTGGTCGACGTCGTCGTCGCGGACCGGCCAGGGGTGGAACGTGATCGTGCCCATCTGGGCGGCCCAGCCGACGACCGCGATCTCGGTCGGGCAGATCTCGTCGGCGTGGCGGCCGGAGGGGAACGCGATCCGCGCGGTCTGCACGTAGTCCGGCGCGCCTCTGGGGACGCGCTTCTGGAAGAAGGCGTCGCCTCCGCCTCTCTCACGCGTCGAGACGACCACGTCGGGATGCACGCCCTTGGTCCAGCGCTCGAGCGTCGTCGGACGCTGCCGCAGGGCGCGCAAGATCCCGTCCTCGACGGCGAGGTAGTACTCGACGACCTCGAGCTTCGTGATCGCGCCCGAGCGCTCGGTCGCGGGGAAGATCACGCGATCGGGGCTCGAGACCCGCAGCTCACGGCCGCCGGCCTCGACGGTCGTCGCGTTCGATCTCGCCATGCCCGGAGTTCTACCGCTGCGGCCAGCGGGGCGCACCTCGGCTCGGCGCACTCCACTTCTCGGTTGTACGCGAGAACCTCTCACCAATAGGATCGCCCTGTGCGAAGCCGGACGAGAGCGAACGGGGTGACGGTCAATGCGATCGCGGGGACGCGCGTCGTGTTCCTGGGGCTCGACCTCAGCGAGGCCAAGCGCGCCGGCTGCCTCGGCTTCGCGATCCAGCGCCACGATGCGGCGACGGACGAGACCACGTGGCTGCGCGGCATGAAGTCGTTCGCCGAGACCGACCCGGGCAAGGGGCCGCATGCGACGGTGTCGACGTTCGAGCACCCGGTCCAGGGGTTCTGGTGGGCGGACTACGAGGTCGCTCCCGGGCGCAGGTACACATACAAGGTGGTGCCGCGCTACGGCTCGCCGGCGGCGTTGAGAAGCGGTCGCTCCGCATCGGTCGACGTTGCGACCGAGCCCGAGACCTCCGGCAAGCACTCGGTCTTCTTCAACCGCGGCGCGGTCGCCTCGCAGGAGTACGCGCGCGACTTCGACGACGTGCTCCCGAGGAACCTGAGAGGCGACCTCCAGGTCGCCGCCTACCGCTACCTCTCGCACGGGCTGTTCGAGGCGCTGATCGCCTTCCTGGCACGTGCGGAGGACTCGCGCTGGTCGCTCCATGCCGCGGTCTACGACTTCAACTGGGGGCCGGTCCTGCAGGCGCTGGGCGATGCGAGCAGACGCGGGGCGACGGTGTCGATCGTCTACGACGCGATCCCCGGCAGAAGCGGGCCGCGGAGAAAGTCGCTTGCCGCGATCGCCGACGCCGGCATCGGAGCGCTGTGCACGCCCCGGACCAGAGGCAAGATCATGCACAACAAGTTCTTCGTGCTCTCGAAGGACGACAGACCGGTTGCCGTCTGGACGGGCTCGACGAACATCAGCGAGAACGGCATCTTCGGCCACCTCAACGTCGGCCACGCCGTCGAGGACGCCGCGGTCGCCGACGCATACCTCCAGGTCTGGAGCAGACTTCACGACGACCCGGTGGTCAGAGACCAGCGCGCCTGGCTGCAGGCCGAGGACCCGCCGGACAAGCCCTGGAGCGCGCCGATCAACACGGTCTTCTC
Organism: uncultured Actinomycetes bacterium; assembly: GCA_963812435.1. Taxonomy (GTDB): domain Bacteria; phylum Actinomycetota; class Thermoleophilia; order Solirubrobacterales; family Solirubrobacteraceae; genus Conexibacter. The sequence continues at coordinate 473,072 of CAWEUZ010000001.1, read as the reverse complement.
GCCGCACAGAGGCGACGACGTGCTCGCGCGCTGGGCGGAGGTCGCGGGCTCCGCGTCGCAGGCTCTCTGCATGACGTTCGCGTTCGGTATGAACGAGGCCTTCAAGGCGGTCTACCGCCTCGACGACGACGTGCTGCGACTGGCGCTGATGGAGGACTACGGAACCGGCAGAAACCTGGAGACGGAGACCGGGAGGATCAAGGGGATCCAGCGGCGCTCGAACGTCGTCGTCTCGATCGGCGGCCGCATCCCGATCAACGGCTTCGACCGCTGGGTCGAAGAGGCGGGCGGGCTGACGAGCAACGTCCAGTGGGTGCACACGAAGTTCATGGTCGCGGACCCGCTGTCGGACGATCCGACCGTCATCACGGGGTCGGCGAACTTCAGCCCCGACAGCGTCGACACGAACGACGAGAACATGCTGATCGTCCGCGGCGACCGCCGCGTCGCCGACATCTACTTCACGGAGTACATGCGCCTGTTCGCGCACTACGGCTTCCGCGAGGCGGTCGGGATCGCGATCGAGCGCGGAGAGGACTGGCACCCGGGCCACCTCGAGACCGACGCGCAGCGATGGCTGCCGCCGTTCTTCGACGCCGCCGACGACCGCTGCACGCGGCGGCGCTACTTCGCGACGGGCAGAACGAGCTGACGCGAAGCACCCTTGGTCTCCTGATCAACCCGTTTCCGGGAGATCTTTGGGAGACCAGATGGGAACTTGGCTGCTGGAAAGCGGTTGATTATTGACGATTTTCGGGTGTATGGCGTATGTTTCTCCTGCTGTTGGAGCTGCCACTCCTCGGAGTGCAGTAGGAAAAGGGTCCGCGCTCGCAGGGCGGGTGTGGGCTCGCAACATCGGGAGGGCGTGATGGACGATCAGGGACGACGTCTACGGACCGCAGCGTCCGCCGCCCGCTGAACACGACTCGCGCTGCGGCGCATCTCATGCAGGCGTAGCGCGCCCGTCCGACCTCGGGGGTGCGGAGGAGCGTTCCCGCTTCTCCGCACCCCGCCATACCTGCACAGGAGGACCTCATGCAAGAGCTCGAGCCCGGAAGCTCGCTGGAGCTGGACACGATCGACGACATCCCGCCGGCCTGGCTGCAGCTGGCCGTCCTGGTGCTCGACGGTTCGGGATCGATGACGCTGCCGCTGACGACCGGCTCCGCGGCCGAGGGCGGCGCTCCGAGCAGAACCAAGGCCGACGCCGTCGACGAGGCGACGAGAGGCCTGCTGGAGCGGCTCAAGCGCAGCACCGTCGCACCGAACCTCGAGTTCGCGTACATCTCCTTCAACGACGACGTGACCGAGCAGCGGCCGCGCGAGATGCTCGCCAGAGTGGGGCTCGACCGCTCGTACGACCCGACCGCGAAGGGCATCGGGCGCACGGCGATCCATCGCGGCCTCGCCGCCGCCGCCGGCGTCGTCGAGGGGTTCATGCGCGACGCGGCGCAGGGCGAGCTGGGCGCCTCCGCCATCGTCGTGCTGATGTCCGACGGCGAGGAGACCGACAACCTCGCGATGACCACCGCTGCCGCCGCCCGCCTGCGCGCGATCGACGGCGTGGACCTCGCCGCCTGCATGTTCGCGACCCACGGCCAGCCGGTCCATGGCGAGCAGCTGCTGCAGTCGATCGTCAGCCGGCCCGACTTCTACCAGCGGGTCTACGACGCCGAGCAGCTGCGGAGATTCTTCCATGCGTCGATCACCGCACGGGGCAACGGCCAGTAGCCGACCGGTGATGCTCGACCTCGTGACGGCCGCCGCCTCGCGCTCGGCCAAGGGACCCGACGGCAACGAGGATCGCGTCGAGGTCGTTCGCGCCGCGAGCGAGCCGGCAGGGGCCGCCGTCGTCGTCTGCGACGGCGTCGGCAGCATGCCCGACTCGGCGGCGGTGGCCGAGCGCGTCGCGACGCGCGTCGCGCGCCACCTGACCGCGCACGGGGTCGGCACCGCCATCTGGCAGCTCGAGGGCGTCCTCGCGGAGGAGCCGCCGCCGGAGGAGGACGGCGCGACGACCCTGATCGTCGTCGGCGCCGACGCGGACGGCGACGTCACGCACCTGCTCGTCGGCAACGGCAGCCTGATCGAGATCGACGCGGTCGAGCCGCAGCCGGGCGTGACGGTCCTGCGCTGGACGGACATCGTGCTGCCGCAGATCAGCTGGGAGGGCGGACGCGCGGCGCTGCGCGCGTCCCTGCCCGCGCGCGCCGGCGGCGTCCAGGCCGCGATCGGCTGCCGCCGTACGCGCGACGGGCGCCCGCGCATGTACCTCGCCTGTTCCGACGGCATCACGAGCGAGGAGGACCGCCGCAGAGCGAGCGCGCAGGGCCTCGGCTGGCGCGAGGTGCCGCGCCCGCTCGCGGGCCTGCTGGATGCGCTGAAGGCGGCGTGGCCGGAGCTGCTCGCGCGCGACGGCGCAGACGCGACGGAGCTGCTCGAGCGCACGCTCGAGCAGGCGCTCGCGACGCTCGGCGACGACGAGCCGGGGCTCGACGACGACGCCAGCGTGGGCGTGCTGCTGCTGCGCCCGCAGCCGGACGGGAGCGGCGAGCGATGAGCCGCCTCGTCGTCGACCGCGTGCACGCCGAGTCGCGTGCGTTCGCGCGCCACCATGCGATCCGCCTGCCGGCCGCGGGCGCCGAGCTGGCGATCGGGCCCGAGCGCGACAGAGGCGGCTTCGGCGCGGTGCATCCGGTCGTGACGGTCGACGGCCGCCAGCCGACGCCTGCGCTGCTGGCGAAGGTGATGGGCGATGAGCCGATCGCCGACGCGCGTGGCCCGGAGGCGCTCGCGCGGCGGATCGCCGGCCTGCAGCGAGCGCTCGAGGCGCGGCCCGGGCTCGACTGGGCTGACGCGCTGCTGGCGCTGCCGTTCTCGGTCCTGGGCGGCGCGCTCGACGGGCGCCAGGCGCTCGTCCTGCTGATGCTCGACCTGAAGCCGCTCGGGTACGTTCCCGCGCCGTTCGCGGGCGACAAGCCGGTCCGGGAGAGCTACGGACGCGGCAATCCCGACGACCGCCTCGACCTCGCGACGAGCTTCGCGGAGCGCGCGGAGCTGTTGGAGGAGGTCGCCTTCGTGCATGGCGACGTCAACCCGCCGAACGTGCTGATCCACCTCCCTCGCCGCGACGTCCAGATCATCGACTTCGACGCCGGCGTGGTGGTCGCGACCGGCCGCGAGCGCCCGCTCACCGCGGGCAAGGCGGACCCCTGCATGCCGCCGGAGGTCAAGGTCCCCGGCAAGCGCGATCCGGATCGGGAGCGCTACACCCCGGGCGCCGAGCGCTGGGCGGTCGCATCGCTGCTCGGCATCGTGTTGACCGGCGTGCACCCGGGCTTCTTCCTGGCGGCGATCGGCGCTAGAACGGTCGACGCCTACGCGCGGTCGGGGCGTCGCTGGCCGGACGTCGACCAGAGCGGCGACGAGTTCCGCCAGGTGGCCGGGATGCCGGCCCTGTACGCCCAGTGGCTCAAGGTCTTCGAGGCTCTGCCCGGGCGCGTGCGCGAGCTGTTCGCGGTCCTCTTCGAGGCCGGCACGGACGGCGACCGGCGCCCGCGCGCCGCCGACTGGGCGGCCGCCATGCGGTCGGCACGCCTGCCGCCGGAGCTGGTGCGCGTGGAGGTGAGCGACGACCTCGTCGTCGAGGGCACCGAGGTGGTCCTCTCGTGGGCGTCGACCGACGCCGACTACGTCGAGAGCCCCGTGCTGGGCAGACTGGCGCCGACGGGCAGCATTCCGGTGATCGTCGAGCGCTCGGTGAGCTGGGGGCTCGTCGCCGTCAACCGCTACGGACCCAGCGACGTGAGGTCCTCGCCCGTCGTTCGCGTGGTGCCGCTGCCGCGGATCGAGACGCTGCCGATCCCGTGCCCGCCGAACCTCCATCTGACGGCGTCGTTCGCGCTCCAGGCGCCGCCGCGCGCGCTGCCGCCGCAGGTCGAGGTGCCGCGCTTCCCGCACGCGCCGTCGCTCGCGCCCGTTCGGCGGCGCTCGCCGGACGGCCGGCCGAGCGCACCCGTGATCCCGCCGCTGCCCGCGCTCAGCGCGATGGCGGCCCGAGTCTTCCCGCGACTGGATCTTCGACATGGGAGGCCGTTCCGACGATGAGCAGATTCTTCGTGTGGCTCTCGGGAGCCGACCCGGACGTGCTCGCGCACTGCGAGCGCGAGCGGCGCCGCTTCGTCGCGATGGGCGGCACCGTCCTGACGACGAGCGTGCTGGCGTTCCTCGCCGCCACCTTCACGGTGCACGAGTTCATGTATGTGCCGCTCGGCTACGCGCTGCTCGCCGGCGTCGGCTGGGGGGGAGCGGTGATGAACCTCGACCGCTGGCTGCTGACCTCGATCCGGCGCCAGCGCACCGCGGTCCGCACGATCGCGATGGCGCTGCCGCGCATCGCGCTCGCGCTCATCGTCGGCTTCGTGATCGCCGAGCCGATCGTGCTGCACGTGTTCGAGAAGGAGGTCCACGCGCAGGCGGTCGAGGACAAGCAGCAGGAGTTCGCGGACGGCGTCAGCAAGCTCAACAGCGACGGCGAGTACCGGGAGATCCCCGGGCTCGAGGCGAGACGCGACACGCTCGAGGCGGAGCTGGCGGACGTCTCGTTCGGCGCGGTGCTGACGCAGAAGGAGTACCGGCAGCCGCTGGCGCAGGTCCAGGCGCTCGAGCAGCGCGCGGCCCGCGCGGGCGCGCAGGGGCGCGAGGACGTCGCCAGAGGACTGCGCCACCGCGCCCAGGTGCAGCGCGCCGAGCTGCTGGGGCTGAGACGCCAGCTGCTCGCGCAGGAGAAGCACAAGCAGCACGTCGACGACTCGCGCAAGGGCGCGCAGCTCGCCCAGGTGCAGGTCGACCTCAGACGGCTCGTCGCCGCGCGCGCGCTCGACAGAGCCAAGCTCAGACGAGAGTACGAACGCGAGATCGGGCTGCTCGACCGCGTCGAGGCGCTGTCCACGCTCACGCGCGAGAACCCGTCGATGTTCCTGTGGCGCGTCATGCTGCTGCTGTTCATCCTGTGCCTCGACTCGCTGCCCGCGATCGCCAAGGTGCTGATGTCGCTCGGCGAGCTGAGCCTCTACGAGAGAGTGCAGACCGGGCTCGAGGCGGCCGACGCCGCCGCCGTCGAGGAGCACTCCGCCGCCTACGTCGAGGCGAGCAAGATCGATGCGAGCGTGATCGTGTCGGAGGCGCAGGCGCGCAAGGCGTACACGGAGAGAGAGCAGACGGGCCTGGTCGAGAAGGCGGCGCGCACGATGCGCCAGGCCGGCGAGCGCTTCCTCGATGGGTGGGGTGCGGCAGTGATGGACAACGTCGACGACCTCGTCGACGAGGAGCTCAGACGCCTCGGGCTCAGACGCGGCAGCTCCTCGCAAGGTGGCGCGGGGCAGTCGCCGTGACCCGCCGATGCGACCGTTGAGCGCTCTATATTGAGGAGCAGTCGCCTCTGGCGGCTCCAACAGCAACCAAGGCCGCGTGAGACGTTCGTCTGCGCGGCCTTGGCGGTTCTCGGCCGCGGGCACCGCCCGTCTACGGCTCGCGGCGCAGCTCCACGAACCCCGGATCCTCTTCCGCGACGATCGGCCAGCCTTCGCGTTCGAGCAGCTGCAGCTGCTCCGGCGCCGAGTTGCCCTCGACCGTCAGCAGCCGGCTCGCCGACGGCACGAACAGCTCGTCGACGCGCTCGCGCCGCAGCGCGTCGATCAGCGCTCTCATCTGCGACGTGGTGACGATGGCGTTCTGGATCCCGAACGGGCTGACGTTGTCGAGCCCGAGGTCGTAGGCGATGCGGTGCGCCTCCGGCAGCAGGATCGCGACCGTCGCGCCGGGCCGCGTCCGTTCGCGCACGAAGCGCTCGGCGGCCGCTCGGTATCTCGGCGCGGGCGCCGCTCTCGTCAGGCGCGCGACCTGCCCCCACGGCGTCGGCACCTGGACGACCGTGCAGACCGCGAGCGCGAAGCCGAGCAGCACCAGCAGCTGCGCGAGCGCGGGGCGGCGCCAGCCGCGCGCCGCCAGCGCGCGCACGCAGGCGACCGTCAGCAGCGCCAGCGTGAACGCCCAGGCCGAGAACATCGCCAGCAGCTTCAGGTCTTCGGCGCGCCCGACGTAGTAGCTGCCGGCGACGAGCCCGAAGACGCCGCTCCACATCAGCGTGCTCGTGAGCATGACGTCGCGCGCCGCGCGCGCGAGCCGCACGGCGGCGAGCGCGATCGCGCCGACGAACGTCGCGTACACCGCGAGATGCAGGCTCGCCGCGGGCACCGGCAGCGAGAACCAGCCGAGGCTCGTGAAGATCCGCGGCCACTCCGCCAGCAGGCCGGGATCCGGCAGCGCGCCGGCGCGCGCCAGCGTGAACGCGCACAGCAGCGCGACCGCGCCGGCCGCCCCCGCGGCCAGCTCGCCGCCGAGCCGCGCCGCCGCGCGCAGTGACCGCGGCGGCTGCGCGCACAGCAGCGCGGCGACGCTCCCGAGCAGCGCGCCGAGTCCGAACTCCATGCTGTTGACCGCGACCAGCGCGCCGGCGAACGACAGCACCCACGGGCGCCGCGGCCGGCAGCCGTCGAGCTGGCGGACCGTCAGCCATGCCAGCAGGTACGCGCCGCCGTAGCGCATCGGCCACGTGCCGGCCTGCGTCATCGTGTGGCGCATCGCGGACAGCGCGACGAACGGCAGGAACAGCCCGAGCGCGAGCAGCGAGCTGCCGGCGACGCGCCGCAGCACCGCGTAGACGGCGATGAGCGCGAGCAGGCTCAGGATCGCCAGGAAGAGCGTGTAGACGAACCCCGTCGTGCCGAAGGTCGCGAGCACGAGCGCGGCCGGGTAGGGCACGAGCTTGCCGTAGAGCAGGTGGTAGTCGACGAGCGGGGTGCGTCCGTCGAGCACGGCGAAGGCGTCGTTGAGCGTCCAGTTGAACTGTCCCTGGTCCTCGACGAGGCGGTCCGTCGTGACCGTCTCCAGCAGCCACACGGCCGCGAAGGCCGCGGCGACGCCGAGCGCGACGAGCCGCCGCCGCGGCGTCTCGCGTGCGAGGTCCGCGGCCCACGTCGCGACGCGCTCCCGCCGCAGCGCGAGCAGCGCCGCCGCCACGAGCGCCGCGGCCAGCGCCAGCGTGCCGACGCCGAACAGCGGCAGCTGCGGCGCCTGCGGCCCGCCGAGCAGGACGACGTCGTGCTGGCCGAGCACGGCGAGGACCACCACGGCCGCCAGCAGCGCCTCGCCCGCGAGCACGCCCGCGCGGACCGCCTGCGGCGGAAGCGCCGGCCGCCGGCGCGCGCCGACGAGCACCGCGGCGACCAGCGGCAGCGGCGCGAGCGCCGCCAGCAGGTAGCGCGCGTGCTTCACCGGTTCGGCGTGCCCTCTCGCCTCCCACCAGCCCGGCGGCCACAGCGCGTCCGAGCCGGAGCGGAAGAGCACGTGCGCGAGCGGAGGTCCGAGCAGCGCGATCGCGACGAGCGCCAGCAGCGCGCACGGCACGACCGCGATCCAGGCGATCTCGGCCGGGGTCGCGACCCGCGCGCGCACGGCCGTCCGGCTCATGTCACGGTCTCTTGGCCATGTAGACGACGCCGGGCGTCGAGCCGCCGAGCACGAAGCCCGCGTTCAACAGCGCCTGGAACTGCTGGGGCGCGATTTCCCCCTCGCCGACGATCTTCCCCGGGATCTCCGGGACGAAGATCGCGGTGACCCGCTCGCGTCTGATCGTGTCGAGCAGCACCCGCATCTGGCTGACCGTCACGATCGCGTTCGAGATGCCGTAGGGCGCGACGTTGCGCAGGCCCACGTCGTAGGCGAGGCGGTAGCTCTCGGGCAGCAGGATCGCGACGGTCTGGCCGGGCTGCGTCTTCGCCTCCAGGAGCGGCTCGGCCGAGGGCCGCCATCCCAGCTCGGGCTGCGGCCCGGTCAGGCGCGCGAGCTCGTGGTGCGGCAGCCGCGCGTCGACGAGCGTGCAGGCCGCCAGCGCGAAGCCGAACAGCACCAGCAGCTCCGCGAGCGTCGGCGCGCGCCAGTCGCGCGCGGCCAGCGCGCGCCCGCACGCGATCGTCAGCAGCACGAGCGCGAAGGCCGCGGCGGACAGCATCGAGACGAGCTTCAGGTCGTCCGGGCGCCCGACGTAGTAGCTGCCGATGAGCAGGCCGAAGACGCCGCTCCACGCGAGCAGGCCGGTGAGGAGCGTGTCGTCGGCCGCGCGCGCGACCCGCACCGCGGCCACGACGATCGCCGCGGCGAAGGTCGCGTAGACGACGAGGTGCAGGCTCGCCGTCGGCAGCGCGAGCGAGAACCAGCCGAGGTTCGTGAAGATGTGCGCCCACTCGAACAGCACGCCCGGGTCCGGGAGCGCCCCGGCGCGCGCGAGCGTGAGCGCGCTGACGCCGGCGACGGCGGCCGCGACGCCGGCGGCGACGGCGCCGGCGAGGCGCAGCACGTCGCGCCGGGAGGCGGGCGGCCGGGCGCACAGCAGCGCCGCGACGCTCGCCAGCAGCGCGGCGGTGCCGAACTCGAGGTTGTTGACGGCGACGAGGCCGGCGACGAGGAACAGCGGCCACGGACGTTCGATCCCGTCCGCCTCGCACGGCGTCGATGTGGCGCGCGGTCAGCCATGCCAGCAGGTACGCGCCGCCGTAGCGCATCGGCCACAGCGCCGGCAGCCGCATCACGTGTTCGACGTCGCTCATGGCCAGAAACGGCACGAACAGCACGAGCGCGAGCGGCGAGCTGCGCACGACGCGCCGGAACGTCGCGTACACCGCGACCAGCGTCCCGAGGCTCAGCAGCGCCATGAACAGCGTGTAGACGAACCCCGTCGTGCCGAAGGCCGCGAGCACGAGCGCGGCGGGGTAGGGCAGCAGCTGTAAGTAGAGGACGTGGAAGTCGACGAGCGGGGTGCGTCCGTTGAGCACGGCGAAGGCGTCGTTGAGCGTCCAGTTGAACTGCCCCCGGTCCTCGACGAGGCGGTCCGTCGTGACGGCCTCCAGCAGCCACAGGGCCGCGAACGCGACCACGATCGCGGTGCAGACGACGCGCCGCCGGCTCGTCTCGCGCGTGAGCCCCGCGACCCACGTGCGCACCTGCCGCCGGCGCAGCGCGAGCAGCGCGGCGGCGACGAGCACGGCCGCCGCCAGCAGCTGGCCGTTGCCGAAGACCGGCGGCATCCGGTGGCGGCCGGGGGCGATCACGTTGCGCTGGCCGAGCACCGCGACCACGGCGAAGGCCAGCACGGCCAGCATGCTTGCGTGCACGATCGCGGAGATCGTCCGCGGCGCGAGGCGCGGTCGCCGCCGGACGCCTGCGAGCACGACCGCGGCGAGCAGCAGCGGGGCGAGCACGGCGAGCACGTAGCGGCCGTGCTCGACCGGGCGGGGACGGCCGCGCGTCTCCCACCAGCCCGGGGGCCAGAGGGCGTCGGAGCCGTGCGGGAACAGCAGGCGCCCGAGCGGCGGCCCGAGCGCGACGAGCGCTGCGAGCGCGACGAGCGCGCAGGGGATCAGCGCGACCCACGCGAGCTCCGCAGGCGTCAGCGTGCGCCGCTCGACGTTGCCCGCGGCGACGCGCGCATCGGCTGAGCCGACGTCGCGGGTCGCCACCCCTTCCGCCTCGAGCACCGGGATCCCCCTGTTCCCATCGATGCAGCGCGATGATGCGCAGAAAGGAGGTTAACCGGCCGGCGCGACCCGCTGCAACGCGAATCCGCGCAGCAGCGCGCGGATGGCGACGTCCCAGCGGCGCTCGACGGCGGCCGGCGAGCTGCCGAGGCGTCGCGCGCTCTCGGCCGCGGCGAGCCCGTGCACGAGCGCGACGCAGGCGTGCGCCACGTCGGTCGGGTCGCCCTGGAGCCGCCCGGCGGCGACCGCGCGGCGCACGGCGGCGACGATCCGCTCGCGCACCGCGGCGCCCGCGGCGGCCTCCTCGGGCGCCGGGTCGAAGCTGGCGAACGGGCGCGAGAACATCACCGCGGCGAGCGCCGGGTGCGCGACGACGAAGCCGCGGTAGCCCTGCGCGAGCGCGACGAGGTCTTCGAGCGGGTCCTCACCCGGCGCGAGCCGTGCGAGCGCGTCGCCGAGCTGCGCGAAGCCGGAGAAGAACATCGCGCGCACGACGCCCGCCTTGTCGCCGAACAGCTCGTAGACGGCGGGGGGCGAGGTGCCGGCCTCCTCGGCGAGCCGGCGGGCCGTCAACGCGGCCACGCCGTCGCGGGAGACGATCCGCAACGCGGCGGCGAGCACCTGCTCGCCGAGCTCGGGGGTGCGCTGCTTGGGCTTCGGCATCGCCGCGATCGTAGCGGCTGCGACGGCAGGTGATAACTTTGTTTCAGAACGCTGTTACGCTTGTGGAATGAGCGACCTCACCTCCTATGAGCTGCACGACGGGATCGCCACCGTCGCGATGGACGACGGCAAGGCCAACGCGCTCTCGCCGGCGATGCTGGGCGAGCTGTCGGCCGCCTTCGAGCGCGCCGAGGGCGACGGCGCGGCCGTCCTGCTGACGGGCCGCGAGCGCACCTTCTCGGGCGGCTTCGACCTGCGCTGCGAGCCCGCCGGCTGGCCCGCGATGGTGACCGCCGGCGCGCGCCTCGCCGAGCGGCTGCTGGCGTTCCCGCATCCGGTCGTGGCGGCGTGCAACGGCAACGCGGTCGCGATGGGCGGCTTCCTGCTGCTCGCCGCCGACGTCCGCATCGGCGTCGCCGGCGACTTCCGCATCGGGCTCAACGAGGTCGCGATCGGCCTCACGGTGCCGTGGTTCGGAGTCGCGCTGGCGACCCACCGGCTGGCGCGGCCGTACGCCGACCGCTGCCTCGGCACGGGCGTCCTGCTCGATCCTGAGGAGGCGCGTGCGGCCGGTTTCCTCGATCGTGTGGTCCCCGCGGAACGGCTGCGCGAGGAGGCGCTCGCCGCCGCGCAGGCGCTCGCCGCCGTCGACCGGGCGGCGCACGCGGCGACGAAGCTGCGCGTCCGCGAGCGGGCGCTCGCGGGCGTGCGCGACGGGATCGCGCGGCTCGAGAGCGGCGGGGAGTGGTGAGCGCGGCTGGGAGGGGTCGGCGAAGCTAGTCGACGACGCCGGGCGCCGTCGCTTCCAGGTCGGCGACCGCGTAGCGGTTGCGGCCGGCCTCCTTGGCGCGGTACATCGCGACGTCGGCGGCGATCACGAGCGCCTCGCGGTCGAGCCCCGCCTGCGGCCCGAAGCTCGCGACGCCGACGCTGATCGTCACGCGCGGCAGCTCGCGCCCGTCGACGTGCGTCGTGTGCGCGGCCACCGCCGCGACGAGCTCGACCGCGACCGCCTCGGCGCCCGCGCAGTCGATCTCCGGCAGCAGCACGGCGAACTCGTCGCCGCCGATCCGCGCGATCGCGTCGCTCCCGCGCAGGCGCGCCCGCAGCGCATCGGCGACGCCGACGATCAGGCGGTCGCCGACGCTGTGCCCGTAGGTGTCGTTGATCTGCTTGAAGCGGTCGACGTCGAGCAGGACCACGGCGCCAGGGCGCCCGTAGCGGCGCGCCTGCGCGAGCTGCCGGTCGAGCTCGAGCTCGAAGCGCCGGCGGTTCAGGAGCCCGGTCAGCGGGTCGTGGTCGGCGAGGTGGCGCAGCTCGTGCTCGAAGCGCTCGCGCTCGCTGACGATCGCGCGCAGCTCCTCCTCGACGCGGTTGCGCTCGGCGACGACGCTCGCGACGAACAGCGTCGAGACGATCGCGACCGCGAGAAAGCCCTGCAGCACCTCCGCCGACGCCGCCCCGCCGCTGCCGCCGACGGCGAACGGACCATGGCCGGCGACGGTCGCGCTGGTCGCGATCGCGGCGACGCCGGCGAGCGCCGCGGCCGTCGCGCGTGCGCCGTAGCGCACCGCGACCCACAGCAGCAGCGGGAGCATCACGTGCGAGCGGTGCAGCAGCTGGGGCAGCCCCGGGAGCGGCTGCCAGCAGATCAGCGCGGCGAACAGCCACGCGACGGCGACGAACGCGACCGCGCCGCGGTCGGCGCGCGCGGGGCGGTGCCAGCGCAGCGCCATCGCGACGGGCGCGACCGCGAGCATCCCGAGCCCGTCGGCGAGCCACCACTGCTGCCATGCGCGCCCGAACGGCGTGCCGAAGGCGGAGCTCACGATCGCCGCACCCAGCGCGGCGGTCACGGCGTTGGCGAGCGTCGCGGCGGCGATCAGGCCGGCGACCTCGCGCGTGGACTCGAACGTCGGGCGTGCGCGCGACCGCGCGACGGCCTGCAGCGTCCACGCCGCCAGCAGCGGCTCGAGCGCGTTGACGCCGGCGAGCCCGAGGGCCGGCGTGTCGATCCCGCGCGCCCATGCCTGGGCGGCGAGGTTGGCGAGGAACGCGGCGAGCGCGTAGCGCGGCCAGGTGCGGCGGGGGACGCACACCAGTACGCCCAGCGCGAGGCCGCTCGCGGGCCACAGCAGCGCGACCTGGCCGTCCGAGAGGAAGGCGAGTCCGAGCCGCGAGAGGGCGAAATAGCCGAGGGCGAGTGCGAGCGGCCCTGCGACCCGGGCCAGGGGCGGGGGAACCCGATCTGAGCGCATGCGCGCCATGCATCGGCAGCTTTGCGCCGGAGCGTGACGTTTGCACGAGCGCGGGCGTCCGCAGGGCCCGCAGATGGTGCTTGCGCGCCAGCTAACCGGAGGGTAGGTTTTTGGCAATCCAACTAATGGGCTATCGGGAGCCGGGGCGTGGCAACCAGGGGAGCGAAGCGGAGACGGCACGGGGGCGCGCCCGTGAATGCGGCCGTGCTGGCGCTCGTGATCGAAAAGCCGAGCTACGGCTATGAGGTCTGGCAGCGCTTCGACGCGCGCTTCGGCGACGTGCTCGGCGTCGGCTCCTCGCGCATCTACCAGGCGGTCAACGGCCTGCTCGACGACGGCCTGATCGAGCAGCTGCCGGGCTCCCACGGGGCCAGCAGACGGCAGCCGCGCCCCCGCTACCGCGCGACCGAGCGCGGCGCGCGCGTGCACCGCGAGTGGCTGGCCGACGAGCTGCGGGGCGACCCGGCGCGCCTCGAGCTCAACCGGCGGCTGCTCGCGACGGGCGCGAACGACCGCTCGACGCTGCTGACGGTCGTCGACCGCTACGAGCAGGCGTGCCTCGACGAGATGGCCGCGCTGCGCACCGGCCGGAGCGTCGCCGCAGCCGGCGAAGACGGCGAAGACGGCGACGAGACGATGCGCGACCGGCTGCTCGAGGAGGAGCGCCGCCTCGTGCTGGAGGCGCGCCTCAAGTGGATCATGTTCGCGCGGCGCCAGCTGCGGACGACGGATCCCTCATGAGCCTGCTGGAGCTCGTCCACGCGACGAAGCGCTTCGCCAGCGGACAGCGCGAGACGATCGCGCTGCGGGACGTCTCGCTCGAGCTCGACGCCGGCGAGTGCCTCGCGGTCTACGGCCTGCGCCGCTCCGGCCGCACGACGCTGCTGCGCGTCGCCGCCGGGATCCTGCCGCTCGACGGCGGCGAGGTGCGCTTCGACGGACGCGCGCTGGCGCAGCGTCCGCAGTCGCTCGGGGTCGAGATCGGCTACTGCAGCCCGAGCTTCGATCCGGCACACGGCGGCACCGTCGCCGAGCACGTCGCCGTGGGGCTGCTGGCGCACGGCATCGGCCGCCTGCGCGCCCGCGCGTGCGCCGACGCGGTGCTCGCTCGCGTGAGCGCCGGCGCGTACGCGAACCTCGACCCGCGCGAGCTGCACGCCGACGAGCTCGTGCGCGCGGGCATCGCGCGGGCGCTCGTGACCGAGCCGCGGCTGCTGTTGATCGACGAGCCGACGAACGGCGTCGACGTGCTGGAGCGCGACGGGATCCTCGACCTCCTGGGCGCGCTCGCCGACGAGGGGATCGCCGTGCTGATGACGGTCGGCGAGCCCGTCGCCGGCGCGGACCGCGTGCTCGCGCTCGACGACGGCCGCCTGCGCGGGCACGCATTGCCCGAGCAGGCGCCCGTCGTGCCGCTGCGTCCGCGGCGCGTGGAGCCGGTCGCGTGAGCGGCCTCGAGCTGCGCGCCGTCGTCAAGCACTACGCCGGCGGCGGAGAGCTCGTGCGCGCCGTCGACGGCGTGACGCTCGCGGTCGCGCCCGGCGAGGTGCTGGCGCTCTACGGCCCGAGCGGGTCCGGCAAGACGACGCTGCTGCTGCTGGCCGCGGGCCTGATCGCGCCCGACGAGGGCAGCGTCCATTTCGACGGCTGCGACCTCGGCGCCCTGTCCCGCGAGCAGCTCGCGAGCTACCAGCGCCGGGACGTCGGCTTCGTCTCGCAGTCGTTCGACCTGCTGCCCGGCGTGCCCGCGCTCGACAACGCGGCCGTCAAGCTGCTCGCCGATCGCGTGCCGCTCGCCGCCGCGCGCCGCGAGGCGGCCCCGTGGCTCGAGCGCGTGGGGCTCGGGAGCCGTCTGAAGCACCTCCCGGCGAACCTCTCGGGCGGCGAGCGCCAGCGCGTGGCGATCGCGCGCGCGCTCGCGAATCGGCCGCGGCTCGTGCTCGCCGACGAGCCGACCGGCAACCTCGACACCCGCCGGGGCGGCGAGGTGCTCGCGCTGCTGATGCGCGTGAGCCGCGAACGCGACGCGGCGGTCGTGCTCGTCACGCACGACGCCCAGGCGGCCGAGGTCGCCGACCGCGTGCTGACGCTGCGCGACGGGCGGCTCTCCGAGTACGTGCCCGACCAGCTCGCGCAGTCCGGCGCGATACCGCTCGCGCGGCGAGGCTGACGATGCGCGTCGAGACGTTCATCTACTTCTACGGACGGCGCCTGCGGACGCATCCGATCCAGGAGCTGCTGGCGGGGGTCGGGATAGCGATCGGCGTCGCGCTGGCGCTCGCGGTCCTGGTCGCGAACGAGTCGATCGCCGGCTCCGCGGACGCGATCGTGCGCGCGGTCGTCGGGCGGGCGGACGTGCAGCTGCAGGCGCGCAGCGCGCGCGGCGTCGACGAGCGGCTGCTGCACGAGGCGCAGCGCGTGCCGGGCGTGCGGCAGGCGGCGCCGCTGCTGGAGCAGCGCGCCGTGCTGGTCGGCCCGAGCGGGAGACGGGTCGCGGTCGAGCTGGCGAGCCTCGACGCGCGCCTCGCCGCGCTGTCGGGACGCCTCGCCGGCAGCTTCGTCGCCGGCGGCCTGCGCTACGTGCACGGCGCGCTGCTGCCGAGCGCGACCGCGCAGGCGCTCGGCATGCCCGACGCCGCCGACGGAGCGCTCGTGAAGCGGCTGCCGGCGGTGCGGGTGGTCCTGCGCGGGCGCGCGCAGACGGTGCCGGTCGCCGCGGTCGTCGGACGCGAAACGGTCGGGCCGGTCGCGAGCGCGCGGGTCGCGATGCTGCCGCTGCGGCGCCTGCAGGCGCTGGCCGGCCTGCGCGGCCGCATCACGCGCGTGCTGATCGAGCTCGCGCCCGGTCGCGAGGACGAGGCCCGCGCCGGGCTCGCCGCGCTCGCGCGGCGCCATCACCTCGACCTCACCTCCGCCACCTCCGACGCCGAGCTGCTGGGCCAGGCGCTCGGTCCGAGCGACCAGGGGACCGGATTCTTCGCGGCGATCAGCGCGCTGCTGGGCTTCCTGCTGGCGTTCAACGCGATGCTGCTGACGGCCCCGGAGCGCCGGCGGATGCTCGCCGAGCTGCGGATCCAGGGCTTCCGGCCGCGCCAGCTGGTCGGTCTGCTGCTGTTCCAGGCGCTCGTGCTGGGGCTGGTCGCGTCGATCGCCGGCGTGATCGTCGGCAGCCTGCTCTCGCGCAGCATCTTCAACATCTCGCCGGGGTATCTGTCGCCGGCGTTCACGCTCGGGACGGACATGGTGGTCGGCACCTGGCCGATCGCGCTCGCGCTCGGCGGCGGAACGCTCGCCTGCTGCCTCGCGGCCGCGCCCCCGCTGCTGGACCTGCGCCGCAGCCGCGCGGTCGACGCGGTCTTCCACGCCGGCGGGGCGCCCGGCAACGCGCTGCCTGCGGCCGCGCGCACCTGGCTGCTCGCGTGCTCGCTCGTGCTCGTCGCCGCGGCCACCGGCCTGCTGCTCACGGCGCCGTCGGCCGCGCTGCTCGTGTGCGGCCTGCTCGCGATCGCGACGGTGCTCGCGATCCCTGCGACGTTCGCCGCCGTCGTGCACTTCGCAGAAGCGCTGACGGCGCGCTTCGACCGGCTCAACATGCTGTCCGTCGCGCTGCTCGCGCTGCGCGCGACGACCGTGCGCTCGCTCGCCCTGGCGGCGACGGGCGCGGTCGCGGTCTTCGGCAGCGTGGCGATCGGCGGCGCCCGCAACGACCTGCTGGACGGGATCGCCCGGTACACCGGCGACTACGTCGCGACGGCGGACCTGTGGGTCGTGAACCCGCTCGACAACCAGGCGACGAACGACATCGCGGGCGGCGGCCGCGTCGCGCGGGTGGCGGCGGTGCCGGGCGTCGCGGCCGTGCGGCGCTATCGCGGCGGCTTCCTCGACGTCCGCGGCCGGCGCGTGTGGGTGATCGGCCGCTCGCCCGCCGACGAGGCGATGCTGCCGGCGAGCCAGCTGATGCGCGGGGACCTGCGCACGGCGACCGAGCGGCTGCGCGCCGGCGGCTGGGTGGCGCTGTCCGACCAGATCGCGCGCGCGCGCCACGTCGGCATCGGCGACGCACTCGTGGTGCCGACGCCGACCGGCGACCTGCGCCTGCGCGTCGCGGCGACGACGACGAACCTCGGCTGGCCGCCGGGCGCGATGATCGTGAGCGCGGCCGACTACCGCCGCGCCTGGGCGACGGCGGCGCCGAGCGCGCTCGAGGTCGACGTCGCGCCCGGCGCCGACGTCGCGACGGTCCGGCGCGCGGTGCGGCGTGCGGTCGCGGACGGCGGCGACGGCGGCCTGCTCGTGCAGACGGCGGCCGAGCGCGGCGCCGGGATCGACGCGTCGGCGCGCCAGGCGCTCGCGCGCCTCGGGCAGATCTCCGCGCTGCTGCTCGTCGCCGCGGTGCTCGCGATGGCGGCGGCGATGGGCGCGGCGATCTGGCAGCGCCGCGCGTCGCTGGCGGCGCTGCGGGTCCAGAGCTTCAGCCCGCGGCAGCTGTGGCGCGTGCTGCTGCTCGAGGCCACGGTGGTGCTGGGCGCGGGCTGCGTGGCGGGCGCGCTCGTCGGCGTCTACGGCCAGGTCGTGATGGACCGCTATCTGCGCACGGTGACGGGCTTCCCGGTCGCCTCGACGCTCGCCGGCTGGACGACCGTCGAGATCGTCGCGCTCGTGGTCGCGGCGGCGCTGGCGGTCGTCGCGGTGCCCGGGTGGTTCGCGGCACGCGTCCCGCCGCAGCTCGGTCTTCAGGATCGTTGAAGCTCACTCTGCCGGCTTTTCGTAGAGCCAGTTAAGAGGAAAAGCTAACTCCATAAAATGGAGTCGCGCACTATTGGTCGATGGCTCGCGAGTCGAGGAGCTGCGGGAGCTCCACCTCGGCCACGGTCGCGCTGGTGGTGGCCAACGCGCGCTTCTGGCCGACGGTCCTCCCCGTGGTGCGACGGGAGCTGCGTCGCTGGGACCGTCGCGCCCGGGCGATCCCGGACCCCGTCCTGCGCGCGCAGGCGGTCGCGAAGCTGCGGGGCGAGCGCTTCAACGCCGAGGTCGCGGCGACGCTCGCGACGCTCGTCCCGCCCGTACGGCGCCGACGCGCCGTCGAGGCGATGGTCGCGCTCGAGGTGATGTACGACTACCTCGACGGCGTCAGCGAGGAAGCGGCCGCCGAGCCGCTCGCGGACGGCCGTCAGCTGTACCGCGCGTTCGCGGACGCGTGCGCGCCGAGCGGTCCGCTCGAAGACCACTACCGCCACCATCCCCGAGGCGACGACGGCGGGTACCTGGCGGCGCTCGTGACGACCTGTCGGGGCGGGCTGTGGTCGTTACCGGCGGCGCCCGTCGTCGCCCCGGTGGCGCTCGCGGTCGCGCGGCGCTGCGGCGAGGCGCAGACGCACACGCACGCGGTCGCGCGGCTGGGCCACGCGCAGCTGCGCGCGTGGGGGCGGGCGCAGCCCGAGGTCGGTGCGCTGCGCTGGTGGGAGGTCGCGGCGGGCGCCGCCGCCTCGGTGCTGGCGGTGCACGCGCTGATCGCGGTGGCCGCCGATCCCGCGACGACGTCGGCGGACGCGGAGCAGATCGCAGACGCCTACCTCGCGACGTGCGCGCTCACGACGCTGCTGGACAGCCTCGTCGACTGCGAGGACGACCGCGCCGCCGGCGGTCACGCGTACCTCGACTACTACGGCGACGACGCGGAGGCGGCTGCGCGCCTCAGGTCGCTCGCCCGCGCGGCGGTCGGCGGCGCCCAGCGGCTGCCGCGCGCCCCGCACCACCTGATGACGGTCGCCGGAGCGGCCGCCTTCTACCTCTCCGCGCCGGCGGCCGCCGGCGAGCGGGGGCGCGGCCTGACGTCCGCGATGGCGGAGGAGCTGCGTCCGCTGCTCGCGCCGGCGCTCGCGATCTTCGGCGCCTGGCGCGGCGCGAAGCGCTGGTGCGGCTTCCCGCGCGACCACACGTCGCCGTGCGAGCCGACGTACGGCATCCGGCGCAGGGCACCCGCCGCCCGGCGCGATCGCGCCCATATGCTGCGCGGATGACACGACTTCCCCGCACGGCGCTGGCCCTCGCGGCCGGCGCGACGCTGCTCGCGCCCGCGGCCGCGGGCGCCAAGAGCGTCAGAGTCCCCAGCAGACCGCAGGTCAAGATCGTCGGCTTCAGCACCTTCACGCGCGTCGGGATCCCGCAGATCCAGGCGAGACCCGGTGGAACGATCACCGCGTGCTACGACGGCTACCAGGGCACGCGCGAGGTGAACGTCGTGTGGCAGGGCTTCGGGATCCCGAGAGGGACGAAGATGGGGCTCGCCTTCTGGGGCGGGAGCTACAACCTCGGCTCGAGCGCCGAGACCTCCGACGCCGACGCGATGAAGAGAGGCAGCGGCGGCTTCACGTGGACGCACAAGAGAGCCGACAAGGTGCAGGTGCCCTATGGCTACTCGTTCGCCGGCGGGCCGTTCGGACCGCTCGACATCGACGGCACGTGGTTCGTGAAGATCCTGATCGCCGGCAGAGTCGTCGTGAAGAAGCAGGTCACGGTCGCCTGTC
Organism: uncultured Actinomycetes bacterium; assembly: GCA_963812435.1. GTDB lineage: Bacteria > Actinomycetota > Thermoleophilia > Solirubrobacterales > Solirubrobacteraceae > Conexibacter. The sequence goes on along the minus strand of CAWEUZ010000001.1, from coordinate 454,031 downwards.
AGTGAGCCTGGTTTCGCCCTCCGGCGACCGCGAGCGGCCGCCTGCGCGCGACGTCAGACTCCGGCGAGCTTGCGCAGCAGCACCTCGAAGCGTCTGCGCTCCTCGGCGTTCAGCGCGCCGAACAGCTCGTCGCCGAGTCTGGCGGCGAGCGCCCGTCCGCGTCTGAGCGCGGCCTCGCCCTCCGGCGTCAGATGGATCGCGCGCTTGCGCCGGTCCTCCGGCTGGATGCGGCGCTCGGCGAGCCCGCGCTGCTCGAGGCCGTCGAGCGTGGCGACGAGCGTCGAGGCGTCTATCTCGGCTGCGGCGGCGAGCTCGTGCTGCGTCAGCCCGGGGCGCGCGGCGACGATGTTGAGCGCCGCGAACTCGCGCAGGTGGAGGCCCTCCTCGGCGAGCCCGGCGGCGAAGCCCGCCCGCGAGCGCGCGGCGACCCAGTTGAGCAGGAAGCCCGAGTACTGCGCCAGCTGCTTCGGCGGTCGCTCTCCATCGACCATGGTCATAGACAACACGAATCCTACGCCCTGCGATTCATTTGTGGTACAAACGGCCGCATGACCGCACTCACCCGCTGGGTTCTCGCCCACCGCAAGCTCGTCGTCGCCTTCTGGCTGATCGTCACGTTCATCGGCATCGCCACCTCCGGCGCCGCGACCAGAGCCATGAACCAGAAGTTCTCCGTCCCCGGCCGCGAGGGCTGGGAGGCGAACGTCCAGATCCAGAAGCTGTTCAGAGGCACGGGCGGCAACGCCGCGCCGCTGATCCCGGTCGTGCAGCTGCCGGCGGGCAGATCGGTCGAGCAGCCGGCGGTGCGCGCCGAGCTGCGCGGCGTCGAGGACAAGCTGAGAGCGGCGCTGCCGGGCGCGCGCATCGCCGGCTACGGCTCGACGGGCGACACGGCGTTCGTCTCCAGAGACGGCCGCACCGCGTTCGCGGTCGCGTTCGCGACGCCTGACCCGGACCAGCCGTTCGGCGACAACCCGAGAGCGGAGAGAGCGGCGCGCGCGGCGATCGGCGGCATGACCGTCGGCGGCGCCCCGGTCCGCCTCACCGGCTACGACGCGCTCAACGCGCAGAGCGGCGACTCCGACGGGCCCGGCGTGCTGCTGGAGGCGCTGCTCGGCGGCCTCGGCGCGCTCGTCGTGCTCGGCTTCGTGTTCGGCTCGCTGCTCGCGTTCGTGCCGATCATGATGGCGATCCCGGCGATCATGACGTCGTTCCTCGCGGTCTACGGGCTGACGCAGGTCACCGGCGTCTCGCCGATCGTGCAGTTCCTGATCGCGCTCGTCGGACTCGGCGTCGCGATCGACTTCTCGCTGCTGATCTGCATGCGCTGGCGCGAGGAGCGCGCGCACGGACGCGAGGGCGACGAGGCGATCGTGCGCGCGATGGAGACGGCCGGCAGAGCCGTGGTGTTCTCCGGCACGACGGTCGCGATCGGCCTGTTCGCGCTCGTCGCGCTGCCGCTGCCGTTCCTGCGCTCGGTCGGCTACGGCGGCCTGCTGATCCCGGTGATGAGCGTCGCGGTCGCGCTGACGCTGCTGCCGGTCGTGCTGCACTCGCTCGGCCGCCGGCTCGACTGGCCGCACATCCGCACCGACGACCAGGCCTCGCGCTTCTGGACGCGCTGGGCGAGAGGGATCATCAGACATCGCGTGATCGCGGCGGGCACGGCGCTGCTGATCCTTGGCGCACTCGTGGTCGCGGCGCTGCAGATGCACCCCGGCCTGTCGGACCTCAACACGCTCGCCAAGCAGGGCGACGCGAAGGTCGGGCTCGTCGCGATGGAGGACTCCGGCATCGGCGCCGGCGCGCTCGTGCCGAACGAGGTGCTCGTCAGAGGGGCCTCGCCGGAGGGCGTCGCGAGAGCCCTGGCCGGCGTCGACGGCATCTCCGGTGCGACCGCTCCGACCGATGCCGCATGGCACGCGGGCGACAGCTCGGTCGTGCTCGCGTTCCCGATCGAGGACGGCTCGTCGGGCTCGTGGAGCAGCACGGTCGACGACGTGCGAGACGTGGCGCACGCTGAGGGCGGCGCGGTCCGCGTCGGCGGCCAGCCGTCGCAGAACAAGGACTTCATCGACGCCGTCTACGGCAACTTCCCGCTGATGCTCGCGCTCGTCGGGATCGTCACCTTCCTGCTGCTCGCGCGGGCCTTCCGCTCGCTGCTGCTGCCGGCGAAGGCGGTGCTGCTGAACGTGATCAGCGTCGCCGCGGCGTGGGGCGTGCTCGTGATCGTGTGGCAGAACGGGCACGGCTCGGAGGCGATCTGGGGGATCCCCGCGGCCGGCTCGATCGAGTCGTGGATCCCGCTGATGGTGTTCGCGTTCCTGTTCGGGCTCTCGATGGACTACGAGGTCTTCATCCTCTCGCGCATGCGTGAGGAGTACGACGCGACGGGTGACACGAACGAGGCGGTGATCCGCGGGATCGGCCGCACCGGCCGCCTCGTCACGAGCGCCGCGCTGATCCTGTTCATGGCGTTCCTGTCGCTCGCCGCGAGCCCGGGGACGCAGATCAAGGTGCTGGCGACCGGGCTCGCGGCGGGCATCCTGCTCGACGCGACCGTGATCCGCGCGCTGCTCGTGCCGGCCGTCGTGTCGCTGTTCGGCAACGCCAACTGGTACCTGCCGGACTGGGCCGCGCGCATCCTGCGCGTCGAGCCGTCGCACGCGCGCCAGCGCGCGGCGACCGGCGGCGGCGCGCCGGCGACCGAGTCGGAATAGCGCGCGGCAGGCGGGCGGCCTCGCGCCGCCCGCCGTCGGTGCTCAGTCCGCTACCGCCGCGCGCAGCGCGTCGCTGGCGCTGTAACGCACCGAGCGCCCGGCGCCCCGTGGCGTGACCAAGCCAGCATCGAGCAGGCGACGCAGATCCTGACTGGCGGTCACGAGCGCGATATCCGCCTGCGCGGCATAGCCCGCCCGATCCACGCTCCCCTCGAGGCTCTGCTCGAGAGCCGTGACGAGGCGATCCGGCCAGCCGCGCTCGACAACGAGTCGCTGGAGACGTTGCCAGCGAAGGCTGGCCTGCTGGATCTGGGTAAGTCGCTCGCGGGCCTGGTCGAGGTGCGCTGCAACGCAGAAGTCGATCCAGGGTGCTGCATCCGCCTCAGGCCGGTAGTCGGCGCCGTTGACGCGCCTCAGGACGGCGTAGTAGTCGGTCGTGTGGTTGCCAAGGTACTGCTCGATCGAGGCGAACTCGGGGGCCAGGATGCCGTCGCGCGCGAGCACGAGCGATTGGACGATGCGGGCGACGCGTCCGTTGCCATCCCGGAACGGATGGACAGCGGCGACGTGCAGATGTGCCATGGCGGCGCGGACAACTACGTGCGTGTCGCGGTCGCCGTCCTGAAGCCATTCGATGACCTCGCGCATGAGCCCTGGCACCTCATCGGCACGGGGGGCCTGATACACGATTCGACCGTCGCCTCGGACGATGCCCACCTGTCCGTCGCGCCAGCGGCCGGGCCGCTTGTCGCGTTGAAATCGACATGCGTCGTAGTGCAGGTCGAGGATGACTCGGTCGAGCCAGCGGAAATCCGGATCTTCCGCCATCACGACGACGTGCTCCATCGCGCGGGCGTAGGAAGCCACCGCCATGCGATTGGGGTCGTCCGGTGGCGCCGCCGCGGTGCCGCTCACAAGCGAGACGGCCTCCTCATGGGGAACGTGAAAGCCCTCGATTGCGGTCGAGCTCTCGACCGCAATCGCGCGGAAAAGACGGCGCAGCGTCCCCATCCACAGCCCGGGCCGGGTGAGCTCGTCGCCCAGTTGCCGGTGCAGCTGGTCCAGCAGCGTCAGCTGATCGCGAAGGTGGGACGTTGCAGGAGGCGTACTGATGAGCATCGGTCGAGTATATACGAATATTCGCATATACATATATGTGATTTAGCGATTTCCCGACTGGTCGTTCGATCGTCCAACCGATTGTTCGGAACACCGATACACTGCCGCAGATGGCCGAGCCCGTGCATCTGCCGCTGTCGCGCGCATCCGTCCCGGACCAGGTGTTCGGGCGGCTGTGCGAGGAGATCCTGAGCGGACGCTACGCGCCCGGCGAGCGGCTGCCGACGCAGCGCGCGCTGGCAGCCGACCTCGAGGTCAACGTCGCGACCGTGCGCGAGGCGGTCAAGCGGCTCGAGCAGCTGCGGCTCGTCGAGGTCCGCCACGGCGACGCGATGCGCGTGCGCGACTGGCGCCAGTCCGGCGGGCTCGACGCGCTCGCGCTGCTGCAGAGCGTCGACGTCGAGGTCGTGCGCTCGCTGTTCGAGGCGCGCCGGCTGCTGCTGGCGGAGGCGTCGCGGCTCGCGGCGCAGCGCCGCAGCGACGAGCAGGCCGACGCGATCGACGAGCTGGCCGCGGCGGTCGCGAGCGCCGGCGACGACCACGGCGCGCTGCTGGCCGACTGGCACTTCATGGCGGGGATCGTCGACGCCGCCGGCAACATCGTCCTGCAGCTGATCATGAACTCCGTGCGCGAGCTGTACCTGCCGCGCATCGGCGCCTTCGGCGGGATCGTCGCGCACCGCGACGAGTGGGCGCCCATGTACCTGCGCGCCGCCGCGGCGATCCGCGACGGCGACGGCGACGCAGCCGCCGCCGCGGTCGCCGAGCTGGCGTGCGCGCAGGAGCGCGCGATGGTGGGGGAGCCGACATGAGCGCGGGTCCTCGCAACGGGATCGACGAGTTCATGGCCGCGTCGCCGCAGCCGCAGCGCGCCGGGCTGAGACTGCTCGTCGCGCTGGAGCGGCGTCCGCGCGGACGCCGCATCATCGGGCGCGCGCCGACGGCCGACCAGCTCGCGAGCGGGCTGCTGGCGATGGACCACTACGAGGACCCCGTCCACGCCGTCGCGCTCGGCTGGGACGCCGACGCGGTCGCCGCCCGCGGCCGCGCGCTGCGGCGCGAGGAGGGGCGGCCGTGAGCCGTCGCCGCACCCCTCGCATCGTCGAGGCCGACGTGTGCGTGATCGGCGCGGGCGCCGGCGGCGCCGTCGTCGCCGCGGAGCTGGCGGAGGGCGGCGCGTCGGTCGTCGTGCTCGAGCAGGGGCCGCGCCACGAGGCCGACCGCTTCACCGCCCGCCCGCTCGAGATGCTCGCGCGCCTCTACCGCGACGGCAGCCAGACGACGACGCTCGGCACGCCGCCGATCCTGCTGCCGCTCGGCCGCGGCATCGGCGGCACTACCCTCGTCAACTCGGGCACGTGCTTTCGAACGCCGTCTGCGGTGCTGGATCGCTGGCGGCGCGAGTTCGGGCTGGAAGCTCTGGCCGATGAGAACGCGCTCGACCCCTGCTTCCAGCGCGTCGAGCACGCGCTCTCGATCAGCGAGGTGACGCCCGAGCTGGCTGGCAGAAACGCGGCGATCGCGCGCCGCGGGGCGCAGGCGCTCGGCTGGTCGCACGGCTTCCTCAGACGCAACGCGAGAGGCTGCGTCGGCTCCGGCGTGTGCGCGTTCGGCTGCCCGACGTCGGCCAAGCAGCACGTCGGCATCACGTACGTGCCGCGCGCCGAGGCGGCCGGCGCGCAGGTGATCGTGGGCGCCGACGTGCGCCGCGTGCTGGTCGAGGGCGGACAGGCGCGCGGCGTCGAGGCGCGGCTCGCCAACGGGGGCGGCGCGCTGGAGGTCCGTGCCCCGCAGGTCGTCGTCGCCTGCGGCACGATCCACACGCCGCTGCTGCTGCAGCGCAGCGGCCTCGCGGGGGCGTCCGGCCAGCTCGGCCGCAACCTCGCCCTGCACCCGGCGACCGGCGCGTTCGCGCTGATGGACGAGGTCGTCGACATGGCCAAGGGCGTTCCGCAGAGCTTCTACGTCGACGAGTTCGCGTCCGAGGGCGTCATCTTCGAGGGCGTTGCCGGGCCGCCGTCCTACGCGGCGATGGCGCTGCCGCTGACCGGCCGCCGGCACGCCGACGCGATGGCGCAGTACCGCAACCTCGCGATGTTCGGCCTGATGGTGAGCGACACCTCGCGCGGCTCTGTGCGCTCGCTCGGCGGGCGGCCCGTGATCCGCTACGACCTCGTCGAGGAGGACGTCGCGCGCTTCCGCAGAGGCCTCCAGCGGATGCAGGAGCTGTTCGACGCGGCCGGCGCGCGCGAGGTGTACCTGCCCCTGCCGGCGGGCGTCGAGCCCGCGAAGGCGCGGGCGCGCGACCTCAAGCCGATGGCGTTCCACCCGCTCGGGACCGCGCGCGCGGACGCGCGCCCCGCGCATGGCGTGGTGGACGAGCACCTGCAGCTGCACGGCGTCCGCGGCGTGCACGTCGCCGACGGCTCGGTCGTCCCGAGCTCGCTCGGCGTCAACCCGCAGCTGACGATCATGGCGCTCGCCACCCGCCTCGCCTACGGGCTGCTCGGCCGCGAGGTGCCGCTTCCAACCACGGAGACCGCGCGCGAGCGCGTCGCGTAGAAACCATCTGAGGAGATCCCGATGTCCTTCCTGCTCGATCCAGCCCTGCTCTACGCCGGCGGCCGCACGTACGCGGCGACGACGCCGGCCGAGGAGCGCACGCTCGCGAACGACCTCAAGGTCGGGGCGCAGACGATGGCCTTCTTCTACACGGTCAGCGTCGGGCTCTACCTCGACCGGGAGTGGACGAAGCCGATCTGGCGCCCCGTCCGCGCGAAGTCCGGTCGCGACTGGATGCTCAACTCCGGCGTGACGAGATTCGACGCCGGCAAGGCCGGTCCGAGAACGCACAAGCTGGCGGCCGCGATCTTCGCGACGTATCCGGTGTTCCTGTGGCTGGGGATGCGGGGCGGGCGCGGGCGCGGCTAGCTCCGTTCGGGCGTGCGCCGCGTCTGGCGCGCGCGCTGTCGGCATCGAGGGGGAGTGAGGCGGGCGTTCGTGCGCTCTTCCGTCACGTTGCGGGGGTCGGGTGGCATAGATGGCCGCTCGCGCTCAGGTCCGATTTCCACCACCGCGAGTTAGGTAGTCCCACAGACCATCAGATTCGCTGTCGTAAATCCGGAGCGTCACGTTTGTCGCCATTGCGCGACGAAGGCGACGCAAACGGCCGCGCGACCAGCCCCTGCGACCTCCCCCTCGATGCCGACAGCGCACGCTTGTGTGCCAGGGCGCCGGAGCGGAGCTAGGCCGCCTCCGGCACCGCCGCACTCGGCGCCAGCGCGACGGGATCGCCATCCGCGCGCGCATCCGCCGCGATCTGCCGCACCGCGGCGAGCAGCAGCAGGTCGACCGCCAGCCCGAACACGGCGCCGAACTGCGACTCGAAGAACGAGAAGACCTGCACGACGAGGATCGCGACGAGCAGCGCGCGCTCCAGCCACGTGCAGGCGGCGAGGCGGTCTCCGGCGCGCTCGCGGCCGATCGTGACGATCACGAACGCCGCCGCCACGACGCTCGCCGCCAGCGACGCGACGTTCGCGAAGCGCAGGTGCGAGAGGTTGTCCGAGACGAAGCCGGGGTGCGCTCCGCCGAGGTCGAGCCCGATCGACAGCACCAGCTCGAACGCCGAGACGAACGTCAGCGCCGCCCACACGCCGGCGACGAGGATCAGCATGGAAGGGAAGCGCGGGTGCTCGGCGATGCGCGTCACCCATGCGCGGCCGGCGCGCGCCCAGCGCTCGTAGAAGCGCGGCTCCCGCGCCGGCAGCGCCTCGACGCGCAGCAGCAGCTCGCGCAGCGGCGCGACGAGCGGGTCGCTCTGGTCGGCGCGCGCGAGCATCGCCAGGGCGGCCGAGCGCTCGCGCTCGTCGAGGTCGCGCCGCGCCGCCTCGCCGAACAGGTCGATCGCGTTCGCGATCCGCTCGCCGGAGGTCAGCCCGCCGCGCTGCTGCGCCCAGTGCGCGAGCGCGAACAGCGCGACGAAGATCAGGTAGATGAGCGCCGCCGCCGGCTTGTAGAAGTAGTTGTTGTCGGCGGTGATGAACTTGCCGAGCTCGTCGATGAAGAAGCCGAAGCCGATCCCGCCGACGATCGCCGCGCGGCGGCGGATCGGGCGCCCGAGGAACGTCAGCAGCGTCGCGATCGCGATCAGCATGAACATGCCGCCCCACAGCAGGTGCGCGATGTGCAGGCCGGCGCCGCCGAGCTGCGGGTAGTTCGTCAGCCACAGCTGCGTGCGGATCACGAGGATCGTCGCGACGGACGTCAGCAGCAGCGTCTCGTGCAGCGAGGAGAACTCGCTCGTGCGCTGCAGCGGCACCGCGACGTCGCGACGGATCTCGGACAGCCGCTCTCCCATCCCCGGCGATCCTAGTATGGGGTGGAGATGCGTCTCTCCGTGCTGGACCAGTCTCCGATCCCCCATGGCGCGACGGGTGCCGACGCGCTGCGCAACACGCTCGACCTCGCGCGGCTGACCGACGCGCTCGGCTACCACCGCTACTGGGTTGCCGAGCACCACGGCGGGCCGATGCTCGCGTCGCCGAGCCCGGAGGTGCTGATCGGTCCGATCGCCGCCGCGACGGAGCGAATCCGCGTCGGCAGCGGCGGCGTGATGCTGCCGCACTACAGCCCGCTGAAGGTCGCTGAGTCGTTCAGCATGCTGGCGGGCCTCGCGCCCGGCCGCATCGACCTCGGGATCGGCCGCGCGCCCGGCACCGACGCGCGCACGATGCTCGCGCTGCAGCGCGACCGCCGCACGGGCGCGCCCGACGACTTCCCGCAGCAGCTCGCCGAGCTGCTCGCCTACCTCGACGGCGAGCTGCCGGCCGGGCACCCGTTCGCCTCGCTGGCGCGCGTGTTGCCGGGTCGCCCGGAGGTGCCCGAGCCGTGGCTGCTCGGCTCCTCGCCGCAGAGCGGCTTGTGGGCCGCGGAGCTGGGGCTGCCGTACGCGTTCGCGGACTTCATCAACGCGCAGGGCGCCCCGATCGCGCAGGACTACCGCGAGCGCTTCCAGGCGTCCGCGCGGCTTGTCGATCCGCTCGTCGCGGTCGGCGTGTGGGTCGTCTGCGCGGACACGGACGAGGAGGCGCTGCGGCTGTCGGCGAGCGCGCGGATGGCGATGACGCTGCTGCGGCGCGGGCAGCTCGTGCCGGTGCCGCCGGTCGAGACGGCGATCGCGTTCCTCGAGCGCGAGGGGATCGGGCTGTCCGGCCGCCGGCCTCCGGAGGCCGGCGGGCGCCGGACCGTCGTCGGCTCGCCGCAGACGGTGCGCGCAGGGATCGAGGAGATCGTGCGCGAGTACGGCGCAGAGGAGGCGATCGTCGTCACGATCACCCACGACCACGCCGCCCGCCGCCGCTCGTACGAGCTGATCGCGGAGGCGTTCGGGCTGGAGCGAGCGAGGCCGGCCGCCGCGACCGCCGCTGCGCCGTAGGCACCGCCAGCATGCTCGGCGGGATCGCGGAACGGCAGAGATCAGGAGGGGACGAGCTCGGGGGCCGGCGCCACCTCGCGCTCGGGCTTCTCACCCGGAGCACGGCGCTCGATGCCGATCAGCAAGTCCTCGTCCAACACCGCAAGGATGCGCTTGAGCACGGGGATCGTCGGTATGTGGTCACCGCGCTCCAGCTTCGAGATGAAGGTGTGCGAGGTCCTCGCCCGCTCTGCGACCTCGCGTTGCGTCAGATCGAGCTCGTAGCGTCGCTCGCGGATGTGAGCGGCGATCCAGTTTCGCCTGCGCAGCTCACGAATTGCGGCGTACTCGTCGCGGGCCTCGCGGTACGGCCCGCTGCGATGCGAGCGACCCTGGGAGGCGTCGACGGCGAGCTTCCCCACCGGACTGTCATGCCGTTGCTTCGATGCGCTCATGACCAGAACTTATCAGAATCGATAATCCTCTCACGCATGCCGTCGCCGCCGGGCTGGTGCGTCTCGGCCTCCTGGCCGCGGGGGTACGCGCGGTCGCGCTTCCATTCGCAGCTTGAAATCGGCCATGCGCCGCTTCGCAAGCGCGGTCTCTTCAGACGGCACGGCACCGGTGGCCTTCTCGAACGCATGCAACAGCACGACGAGGTTCCGAGAGCGCTGGTAGAGAACGCGGAAACGCGTGTTGGCGAATCGCACGCGCAGTTCCCGCAACTCTCCGTCGATCTGCGACGTGACCGGAAATGCAGGCGGCGGCGCACCTGACGGCCTGCCGTTCAAATGCTCCTCGACGTAGGCGTCGATCTTCGCTGCCTGCTTGGCCGGCAGTGCTGCGACGAACGCGTCGACGGGCTCGAACCCGCGTGCGTCGCGGTAATAGACGGCCTGTGTCGTCGCCACCGGCCGAGGTTTCCACGCGATTGGGTGGCCGCCTCGGACTTGCACAGAGCTTTTGCAATTTCGTGCGCGGTCTTGCGTGCTCCGAGGCCACCGGCGCACGCCCGCATATCGGACGTCACTATGTGTGAGTGATCGCACACTATGTGCCGGCAGGATCCGAGAGGGTCGGCTGGTCAGACAGCCAGCTGTCCTGAGGAGGGCGCCCCGTGCAGACCGTCATGCTCCGCCTCGACGCGCTGATCCGCCGGCGCCGCCGCATCGTCCTCGTCGTCTGGACGCTGATCCTGCTTGCCGCGCTGCCGTTCGCCGCGCGCCAGGGCGACCACCTCAGCGGAGGCGGCTTCGACGTCCCCGGCTCGCAGTCGGTCGCCGTGCAGCGCGCCGTCGAGCACGACTTCGCGCAGACGCAGGGCGCGTCGCTCGGGGCGGTGCTCGTCCCGCGCGCCGGCGCCACGACCGCCGAGCTGCGCGCCGCGCTCGCCCGCGTCGACGCGGCCGCCGCGAAGGCCGAAGACGTCGCGCTCCGGCCCGCCGCCCGCGCGCAGGCGCTGCGCGAACTGCGGGCCGACGGCCCGCGCACCCTCGTCGTCCCGCTCGCGACCCCCGTCAGCGACAGCGACGCGATCGACGTCGCCGTCGACCTGCGCGACCAGCTGGGGATCGCCGACCAGCCGTCCGACGCGCCGGTCGCCACCCATCTCGTCGGGCAGGGCGCGCTGTGGGCCGGGATGCAGGACCTCTCGAAGAGAGACCTCAGAGAGGCCGAGTCCGTCGGCTTCCCGATCGTGCTGCTGATCCTGCTCGCCGTCTTCGGCTCGCTCGTGGCGGCGCTGATGCCGATCGCGCTCGGCTTCGTCGCGGTGATCGTGACCGGCGCGCTGATCTACGCGCTGTCGCTGATGACCGGCATGAGCGTCTTCGTCACGAACATGGCGTCGATGATCGGGATCGGCGTCGCGGTCGACTACTCGCTGTTCGTGCTCGCGCGCTACCGCGAGGAGATCGCCGGCGGCCGCACCCCCGACGATGCGCGCGCGATCTCGCTCGCGACCTCCGGCGTCGCCGTCACCTTCTCCGGCCTGACGGTGATCGTCTCGCTCGCCGGCCTCTTCATCGTCGACACGATGTCGGTGCGCTCGATGGCGCTCGGGGCGATCCTCGTCGTCGCCGTCTCCGTGCTCGCCGCCACGACGCTGCTGCCCGCGCTCATCAGCCTCGCCGGCCGCCGTGCCTGGGAGCCGGGGCGCACGGCGTCGGTGACCGGGTGGCTGGCGCGCGGGCTGCGGCGCGCGACGGCTGCCGTCCGCCGTGGCCCCGCGCCCGAGCCGGGCACCTTCTGGGCACGCTGGACCGGCGCCGTCATGCGCCGCCCGGTGATCGCCGCGGTCGGCTCGGCGGCGGTGCTGCTGGCGCTGGCGATCCCCGCCCTCCAGCTCGAGATGCGCAACGGCGCGCTGCAGCAGTTCCCGAAGGATCACGAGACGCGCGTCGGCTTCGACGCCGCCGCGAAGGTCGTCGGCGCGGGCGCGATGAGCCCGGTCAACGTCGTCGCGCCGCGCGGCGAGCTGGCGCAGGTCCAGCGCACGCTGCGCGCCGATCCGCAGATCGTGCGGGTGCAGGCGCCGCTGACCTCACGCGACGGCGCGACCGTGCTCGTGCGCGGGATCCCGCGGCACGACGGCGAGTCGGCGCCTTCGCGCCAGCTCGTCGCCCGCCTGCGCGAAGCACTGCCCGCGGGCGCCCAGCTCGGCGGCTCGCCCGCCTTCGGCAAGGACTTCGCGAACCGCATCGGGGACAGCATGGGCCTGATCGCGCTGTTCGTGCTGGCGCTCTCCTACATCGTCCTGCTGCTGCTCCTGCGCAGCGTCGTGCTGCCGCTGAAGGCCGTGCTGATGAACCTGCTGTCCGTCGGCGCCGCGTACGGGGTGCTCGTCGGCGTCTTCCAGCTCGGCTGGGTCGACGGCTTCCTCGGCTTCGAGTCCAACGGCTACATCGACGCGCTCACGCCGCCGCTCGTGCTGGCGATCGTGTTCGGCCTCTCGATGGACTACGAGGTCTTCCTGCTGTCGCGGATCCGCGAGCGCTGGTCGATCACCGGCGACTCGCGCACCGCGGTCGCCGAAGGGCTGGCGGCGAGCGGCCGCACGATCACGAGCGCCGCGCTGATCATGACGTGCGTGTTCGCCGTGTTCGTGCTGACGGGCGTGCCCTCGATCCAGCAGATCGGCGTCGGCTGCGCGGTCGCGATCGCACTCGACGCGACGCTCGTGCGGCTCGTGCTCGTGCCCGCCGCGATGGAGCTGCTCGGCGACTGGAACTGGTGGCTGCCGCGCCCGCTCGCGCGGCTGCTGCCGGACGTCGCGGTGGAGCGCGCGCCGGCGGCGCTGCTGGGCGAGTCGCCCGCGGTTCCCGAGCCCGAGCCGGAGCCGGTCGGCGCCGCGTAAGCTCCCCGCCGGGGAGCACGAGTGGCGGGACGCGAGACACCGGCGACGCGGGCGGCGAAGGCCGCGGGGATCGAGCACGCGCTGCACGAGTACGAGCACGATCCGGGCGCCGCGTCGTATGCGCTGGAGGCGGCGGAGGCGCTGGGGATCGACCCGGCGCGCGTCTTCAAGACGCTCGTCGTGTCGGTCGGCGACGCGCTGAGCGTCTGCATCGTGCCGTCGGCGACGACGCTCGACCTGCGCGCGGTCGGCAAGCGCGCGGCGATGGCGCCGACCGACCGCGCGGAGCGCGTCACCGGCTACGTCGCGGGCGGGATCAGCCCGCTCGGGCAGCGGCGCGCGCTGCCCACGCTGCTCGACGACAGCGCGCTCGCGCACGCGACCGTGTTCGTCAGCGCCGGCCGCCGCGGGCTCGAGCTGGAGCTCGCGCCCGGCGACCTCGCGGCGCTCACGCGCGCGGAGGTACGGCGCCTGCGGCGTACCTGAACTTGGTAGGCTCGCGGCTCCGACCGGGCCGGGGGAGGCGCGGCGGGGTACCGCGATTCGAGGGGGACGTTCCGGTGAGACGGGGAGCGGCGTGCATGCTGGCACTCGTCCTGCTGCTCGCCGTCGGCGGCTGCGGCAGCGGCGACGACGAGGCGAAGAAGGAGGCGGCTGCGCGAGCCCGCGCGAAGGCGGCGCAGCAGGTGAGACTGATGGCCGTCGGCAGAAGACTGTTCGTCAAGCACTGCCAGCTGTGCCACACGATCGAGGGGCGCACGGCGCACCCGACGTTCATAGAGTCGCCGATCCCGAGCCTCGACGAGGTGAGACCGAGAACGGAGTACGTCGAAGAGCGGATCCTCAACGGCGGGATAGACATGGCGGCATTCCGCTTCCCCGATCCGAAGATGAGAGCGCTGGTCACCTACGTCACGACGGTCGCCGGCGGCAGAGTGCTCGACACGGGCGCCAGAGAACCGGATGAGGTCAGAGCGGGCGAGCAGATCTTCCGCGACAACTGCGAGAGCTGCCATGCGATCGACGGCCGCAAGGCGACCGGGAGACCGATATATCCCGGCACGGACTTCAGCCGTGTCAAGCCGAGCCAGGCGATGGTGCGCGAGCGCGTGCTCGAGGGCGGCGGCGAAGAGATGCCCTCCTTCAGAGGCAAGCTCTCGGAGGACGAGCTGCAGCAGCTGGCCGTCTACGTGACGGCGACCGCCGGCAGATGAGCGGGCGCCGCGGCGGGCCGCGGCGCAGCGGTCGTCGCCGTCGCGGTCACCCGCGCCTCCGCGTACAGCGCCCAGCCGTCGCCGCCGGCCGCCTTGGCGTCGTACATCGCGAGGTCGGCGAGCGCCAGGACGCCCTCGGGGAGCGCGGTCGAGCAGTCGTCGAAGGCGACGACGCCGACGCTCACGGTGACGCCGTGGGCGTCCGCCGTGAGGGCCTCGGCGCGCACGGTCTCCACGAGGCTGCGCGCCACGGCGGCTGCGCTGGCGCGATCCACGCGCGGCAGCAATATCGCGAACTCGTCGCCGCCGAGCCGGGCGACGACGTCGGTCACGCGCAGCCGCTCGCGCAGCACGCCCGCGACGCGCGCCAGCAGGCGGTCGCCGGCGGCGTGCCCGAAGGTGTCGTTGACGGGCTTGAAGCAGTCGAGGTCGAGCACGAGCACGGCGCCGTCGGGGCCGTGGCGGCGCACGTGCGCGAGGTGCCGGGCCAGCTCCTGCTCGAAGCGGCGGCGGTTGGGGAGCCCGGTGAGCGCGTCGTGGTCGGCGAGGTGACGCAGCTGCGAGGTCGTCGCGAGCAGGGCGCGCAGATCCTGCCTGTCGCGTGCCGCGCGCCGCCGCAGCGCGGCGAGTGCGAGCAGGCTCGCCGCGAGGGCGATCAGCAGGATGGCGTTGGCCGGGCTCACGGCCTGGATGATCGGCCGCCGTGCAGCGGACTTGACCCGCTGCACGGCGGATCGCGGCCTATATTAGGCTCAGGCTCACGCGGTTCGTGGTGCCTAGGACGAACACTTCGCCCGAGCCGGCGAAGATGCCCGCTCTGGGGCAGGCGGTTCCGCCGGTGACGGGGATCGACAGCAGCGAGTCCGGTTCCAAGGTCGTGATGGCCCCGGTGATGGCGTCGCGCGTGGCGTTGCCGGCCGCGGGACGTTCGATCGACGAGCGCGCTAGGCACACGATGCCCAGGCCCGGTTCTATCTGGAACGCGGCGCCGATCAGGTAGTGACGCACGCTCACGATTCTCGGTAGCGACCCGGTGAAGCCCTCGTAGAGGACGTGCCAGGGAAGCGATTCTCTTAGGATCGTCGCGTGGCCTTCACTGCAGGCCGGATCGTTCACTATCGCTCTGGAGATGTACGAGACTAGGGCGCCGAGCACCTTGCGAATGGTGCTCGAGTGGAAGCTGCCTTCGAGCGTCACGGGGCAGCTTATGGGGAAGTTGCCGCCCGATTCAGAGAACGTCAAGCTTGCCCACACTATTCTGAATCCCTGGCTGGAGTAACTGAGTCTGCCGGCGGTCGCCGAGGTGAGCGCGAGCGCCATGGTGAGCGCCGCTGTCAGCCCTGCGAGCACGAACGTGGTGCGTTTGCGCATGGGGTGGTCCTTTTCGGAGTGGGTCGCGGGCGTGTGCCCGCGACATGTGCGCTCTCCGAGGCGGCTGGCCGGTCCCCCTCGCACGTCCGCGGCGGTCGAGGATCTCACGCTGCTCGCGGCGGCTGAGAGCGTGGGAACACTTTACACTCCAATATATAGAGCGTCAAGAAACAAGTTTCTAGGAAATAGCTGAGCGCGCACTGTGGCCACGCTGACACCTTGCTTTTGGAGCCGGCCCTGTTTACCGTTAAGAGGTGCGGCAACGAACCAGTTGCAGGAATGGGGTGAGGGGACGGGTTCGGCGGGGGTGGGTCCTGCTCGTGCTCCCGATCCTGGGCGCGCTGCCGACAGCGGCCGCGCAGGCTGGGCTGCCCGACGGCCGGGGCTGGGAGCTCGTCTCGCCGAGCGCCAAGCAGGGCAACGACGTGATCGCCGAGAGCTCGCGCACGCGCGCGGCCGCGCGCGAGGCGCCGGGCCTGCCGATGGCCGCCGCGTTCGCCTCGCTCGGCGGCTTCGCGGACGTGCGCGGGATGGGCGTCTCGACCGAGTACCTCGCGCAGCGCACCGCTGAGCCCGGCACCAGCGGCTGGACGACGCACGCGATCACGCCGCCTCAGCAGCCGCTCTCGATCCTCGCCGCCGCCAACGGCCTCGATCCCCTCTACGAGGGGGACATGACGCCCGACCTCAGGCGCGGCGTGTTCCGCGCCTGGTCGCCGTTGACCGCGGCCGTCAACGCGCAGGACGTCCCGAACCTCTACCTGCGCGAGGATCTGCGCACCGCGGGCGCCGGCTCCTACCGGCTGCTGACCGACGCCGCCGCGCCGCCGGCGCTCGGCAGCGGCGCCGTGCGCCCGTACCTCGCCGGCGCGTCCGCCGACCTCGAGCACGTGATCTTCGAGTCGCAGCTCGCCCTCACGCCGGACGCCGCGCCCGGGAGCACGATGCTCTACAAGGCCGACCACGGCGTCGTGCGGCTGCTGACCGCGGGTCCGGGCTGTCCAGGCACGACCTCGGCGGCGACGCCGTGCTCGATCGCCGGCGCCGGCGCGAGCACGCGGCGCCTCACCTCGCGTGCGCTGTCGGCCGACGGCTCGCGCGTCGCGTTCGCCTGGCCGGTCGACCCCGACAGCGGCAGCATCAACAGGAGCGCCGCCGCGCCCAGCGGCCTCTACCAGCTCGACGACGGCGGAACGGCGGACCCGGCGGACGATGCGACGCTGCAGGTCGACGCGTCCGAGAAGGCGCCGCCGGACCCGCCGCAGGCTGCGCGCTTCGAGACCGCGAGCACCGACGGAGAGCGCGTCTTCTTCACCAGCGGCACGCAGCTGACGGACACGCCGGGCGCCGGGCTGTACCTGTGGCGGCGCACGCCGGACGCCGGCGGGCGGCACCTGACGCTGATCGGCGGGGACTCCACGACGACCGCGGTCGGCGCCTCCGACGACGGCCGCCGCGTGTACCTGCTCGCCGTCGGGCAGCTGATCGCGGGCGGGCCGCCGGTCGGGCAGGACGGCCTCTACCTGTGGCAGGACGACGGGACGCCCGGCGGCTCTCTGTCGTTCGTCGGCGCGGTCGCGTTCGCCGACGCGGCGGCCTTCAACAACAGCGCGAACCCCTGGAACCTCGGTCCCGACCTCGCGCGCGTGACGCCGGACGGCGGCACGCTGGCGTTCGAGGTCTCCGACGGAAGCGGCCTCGGGCCCCGGGCCGACCACGGCAGCTGCAGCGGCAGAAACCCGAACCTGCGCGCCAACGGCAGATGCTCCGAGGTCTACGTCTACCGCGCCGCCGGCTCAGGGCCGCTCGCGCCGGACCTCGCGTGCGCGTCGTGCGATCCGGGCGGCGCGCCGGCGAGCGCCAACGCGTTCGTGAACGCGCGCGACGGCGCGGGCGCGGCGCAGGTCACCGCGCACCTCGGCCGCGCGCTCTCCGACGACGGGCGGCGCGTGTTCTTCAGCACCGCGCAGGCGCTCGTGCGCGAGGACGTCAACGGCCGCGTCGACGCGTACGAGTACGACGTGCCGAGCCGCACGGTCCATCTGATCTCCAGCGGCCTCGACGCCGCGGACGCGTGGTTCCTGGACGCGAGCGCGAGCGGCGACGACGTCTTCTTCACGACGCGCGCGCAGCTCGTCGGATGGGACGTCGACGCCTCCTACGACCTCTACGACGCACGCGTCGGCGGCGGGCTGCCGGAGCCGGCAGCGGCGGGCGCGGCGTGCGACGGAGACGCGTGCCGGGGCGCGGCGCACGCGGCGCCGGCGGCGCCGGCGCTCGCGAGTGCGCTGTTCGCGGGTGCGGGCGGGAGATCCCGCGTCCTCCCCAGGAGAGTCGCCAAGCGCTGCAGACGCGGGCGCGTCGCGCGCAGGGTGCACGGGAAGCGGCGCTGCGTGAAGGCGAAGAAGGTGCATAGACGGGGGCGGCGATGAAGGCCGGGCTCCTGCTCTGCGTCGTCGCCGCGGTCGCGCTGGCGTGCGCGTCCCCCGCCTCGGCAGCGCCCGTCTGGCGCCTCGACGTCGTCTCCAACACGACCGCGGCTCCCGGCGGCACGCACACCTTCTACGCGCAGGTCACGAACGTCGGGGACGCCGACGCCGTCGGCGCGGGTGACCCGATCGTCGTCGGCGGCACGCTGCCCGACGGGATGACGGTCCTCAGAGCCACGGGCGGGCTCGTGAACGGGCAGGCCGTCTGGGACTGCTCCGGGACCGTGCCGGGGTCGCAGAGCTTCAGCTGCACGGATGCAAGCGAGACGCTGCCGGCGAGCTCGGCGGGCGGCCAGCGGGCGCTGACGTTCCAGGCGGCCGTCGGAGCCGGCGCCGCGGGGACCCTGACGAGCAGCTTCGCGGCGACGGGCGGCGGGGCGGCGCCGAGCGCGTCCTCGAGCACGGTCGACCCGGTGCGGATCTCGGCGCAGCCGCCGCCGTTCGGCGTCGATGCGTTCGACGGGACCGTGATGGGCCAGGCGCCCGGCTCGGTCTTCACGCAGGCCGGCGGCCACCCGTACGCGGCGCAGGTGTCGATCGACTTCAACACGCTGGAGGATCCGGGGCCGCTGCGCGGCGACGTGTGGCCCGTGTCGCCGGTGAAGGACGTGCTCGCGGACCTGCCGCCGGGGCTCGTCGGCGACCCGACGGCGGCGGAGAGATGCACCGCCGCGCAGCTGGCGAGCGGCGGCGTGCTGGCGAGAACGCAGTGCCCGGCGTCGGCGCAGGTCGGCACCGCCCTGGTGCGGCTCAACGGCGACGGGGCGCGCAACGTGCTCGGGCCGCTGCCGGTGTTCAACCTCGTGGCGCCGCCGGACGTGCCGGCGCGCTTCGGCTTCAACGTCGCCGGCACGGTCGTGACGCTCGACGGCGCGCTGCGCAGCGGGAGCGACTACGGGCTCTCGGTGCGCGTGCGGAACATCCCGCAGGGCCTCGCGATAGCCGGCACGACGCTGACGTTCTGGGGCGTGCCGGCGGATCCGTCGCATGACGTCGAGCGCGCGTGCCCGGGGCAGCAGGCGCCGGCGGAGGGCGGGCCGCGCTGCTCGGTCGGCGGGTCGCCGAAGGCGTTCCTGCGCAACCCGACGTCGTGCGGGCCGGCGGGGGTCGGGCTGCCGGTGCGGGTGTCGGTGGACTCGTGGGCCGAGCCGGGCGTGTTCCGCGACGCGGTGTTCGTGAGCCACCTGCCGTCGGGGTATCCGTTCGCGCCGGCGGACTGGGGTCTCGAGCAGGGGGTGACGGGGTGCGACGCGGTGCCGTTCGACCCGGGGCTGTCGGTGGCGCCGGCTTCTGCTGCTGCGGGCGCGCCGTCGGGGTACGCGTTCTCGCTGACGCTGCCGCAGGGGGAGGATGTCGCGTCGCCGGGCGAGAGCGACCTGCGGCGCGCGGTGGTGCGCCTGCCGCTGGGCGTGCGGGTGAACCCGTCGGCGGCGGACGGGCTGCAGGCGTGTGGTCCGTCTCAGGTCCGGTTGGACTCCGATGCGGACGCTGCGTGCCCGGACGGCTCGCGGGTGGGATCGCTGACGGTGGTGACGCCGCTGCTGGATTCGCCTTTGACGGGCGGGGTGTACCTGGCGGCGCCGCACGACAACCCGTT
This sequence comes from uncultured Actinomycetes bacterium, assembly GCA_963812435.1. Lineage (GTDB taxonomy): Bacteria > Actinomycetota > Thermoleophilia > Solirubrobacterales > Solirubrobacteraceae > Conexibacter. Next base: position 434,750 of record CAWEUZ010000001.1, on the reverse strand, counting down.
CGACTCGCTGCTGGCGGTGTACCTGGTGGCGAGAGGCCCGGGGCTGATCGTGAAGCTGGCGGGGCGGGTGGAGTCGGATCCGCTGGGCGGTCAGGTGACCGCCGTGTTCGACGACGTGCCGCAGCTGCCGTTCTCCTCTGTGCGGCTCGCGTTCGACGGGGGGCCGCGGGCGGTGCTGGTGAATCCGTCGGTGTGCGGCGCGTATGCGGCGACGGCGGAGATGACGTCGTGGAGCGGGGCGGTGCGGTCGGTGTCGGGTGGGTTTGTCGTGGGTTCTGGCGTGGACGGCGCGGCATGCCTGGCGTCTGGCGCGGCCCGGCCGTTCGCGCCCGGCTTCGCGGCGGGGGTGGAGAGCAACGACGCCGGAGGCAGCTCGCCGTTCCACCTGCGGCTGACGCGCGGCGACGCGGACGAGGAGTTGGGCGGCGTGACGGTGCGGCTGCCGCGCGGGCTGCTGGGTCGGCTGTCGGACGTGGTCTTGTGCTCAGCGGCGGACGCTACGGCCGGGACGTGCCCGGCCGGATCGTTGATCGGGAGCCTCGTCGCGGGGGCGGGTGCGGGGCCGCTGCCGTTCTACCTCGGCGGCGGGCGCGTGTACGTGACCGAGCCGTACGGCGGGGCGCCGTTCGGGCTGTCGGTGGTGGTGCCGGCGATCGCGGGTCCGTTCGACCTCGGGACGGTGGTGGTGCGCGCGGCGGTCTTCGTCGACCGCCACACGGCGGCGCTGCGGGTCGTGACGGATCCGCTGCCGTCCGTGTTGGAGGGGATCCCGCTGCAGCTGCGCGACGTGCGGGTGGCGGTGGACCGGCCGCGGTTCATGGTGAACCCCACGGGGTGCGGGGAGAAGGCGGTGCGGGGCGTGGTGTCGTCGGTGAGCGGGCGGGTCGTGGGCGTGGGGTCGCGGTTCCGGGTTGCCTCGTGCTCTGAGCTGCCGTTCCGGCCGCGGTTGCGGTTGTTCGTCGGGTCGCGGGGCCATCTGAGGGCCGGCGATTCCACGCCGTTGACGGCGGTCTTGACGCAGCGGCCGGGCGAATCAGGGATTCGGCGGGTGTCTGTGACGCTCCCCACGGTGGTCGCCGCACGGCTGCCGGTCGTGAACGCGGCGTGCACGCCTGTGGAGTTCTCGGGCGGGCGGTGCGAGGCGGCTCGAGTCGGAACCGCGGTGGCGGTAACGCCGCTTTTGCGGGATCCGTTGCGCGGCGGCGCGTATCTCGTGAGAAGCGGAAGACACCCGCTGCCGGACCTGATCGTGGCGCTGCGCGGCCAGGTCGACTTCGACCTCGTGGGGCGCGTGTCGATACCGGGCGGGAAGCACCTGGGGGCGACCTTTGCTGCGGTGCCGGACGTGCCGATCAGACGCTTCGTGCTGCGGTTCTGGGATGGAAGACGGGGGGTTGTGGGGTTGGGGCGGTCGTTGTGCAGGCGAGGTGGGGTGGCGGCGGGCGTCGGGCCGGCGCGGGTGGTGTTGGCGGGGCAGAACGGGGCGGGGGGGCGGCCGCGGGTGGGGCTGGTGGTGAGGGGGTGCGGGCCCTGAGTGGGCTGGGTTGTGGGCGCCTTCGCGGCGTGCCGGAGGTCCGGCACGCCGCAGAGGTGGGGCGGTCCGTCAGGTCGAGCCTTCAACCGCATCTTCGACCGATCCGCCCGTCGTTTCGACCGTCACGGTGTCTCTGACGGTTCTCCCGGCTTCAGACGGAGCTGCATAGATCACGCTGAACGCACATCTCGCCGCTTCCGCCAGTCTCGATCTCACGCAGCCGTTGGGATCGGTTATCGCGAAGAAGCTGCCGGTCGTGACTCTGATGCTGTTGATGGTCACTGCCGCACCGAGATTGGTGATCGTCACCGTTCTTCTCACGAGTTCGCCGGGTTCGACGGTGCCGAATCTGACCGGTGACGGTTCGAGTCTTACGGGTGCGCCTATTAGCGTCACTGAGACGGAGGATGTGCTGCCTAGCTGGGACACGGTGGCGCTGCCCCTGAAGACACCATTAGCGACGTTGCAGAATACGCCGCCGGGGCCGTTGGTGAGCGGTATGGTGCTGGTTTCGTCGGCTCTGAGTCCTTCGATTCTCCCGCCGAAGCCGAGGCCCGCTATTCCCCGGGCGGGGCTGGCTATGGTGGTCTGCGCTCTGCAGTGGTTGCCTCCAAAATCTGCTATGAAGCCGGCTCTGATGAGGTTGAGAGTCACGCCGGTTATGTTCGGTAGCGTTCCGATGAAGCTGTTGTAGGTGAGGTGCCAGGGGAGTAGTTCTGACAAGATGGTTGCGTTGCCCCCAGTGCAGACTCCGTTGGCGACAGTTGCTCCCGTGACATAGCCGACTAGGAGGCCTGCCTGTTTGACTATGCTTCTGTTGTGGAAGCTGCCTTCGAGCGTGACAGGGCATTTGACGGTGCCCGCTGCCACTGTATTAAAGAATTCAAGACTCGCCCAAACTATTCTGGTCTGCTGGTTCGAGACGGAGAGTGTGGTTGCGGCTGCCGTGGTGACGGCAGTGGCCAGGACGGCGGTGGCGATGAGGGCCGACAACGCCAGACGGGTGTGGTGCAGCATGCGCCCGTGGCAATGCATAGGTGCCTCCTCTCAATGAGGTCGGGGCCGCTCGCGGCGACCCCGACCGTGCGTTGTTGCCCTATATTAGGGTGACGGATATCGCGTTGTTGTTGCCTAGTAGTGTGACTCTGGCGGCTCCACGGCCGAAACCAGAGGCAAGGGTGCAGAGGATGCCACCCGGGCCGTTGGTGAGAGGTATTGACACCGTTTCATCGATTGTGAGGCTGACAGCCGCTCCACCCGCACCGATGGACAATTTGGCGCGCCCTGGGGCGGCTACGGTGGTTAGAGCTCTACAGTTGCTGCCACCGAGATCTACTATAAACCCGTCTCTTATGAGGTTGAACGTGATGCCCGTTATGTTGGGTAGCGTTCCGGTGAAGCTCTGGTAGGTGAGGTGCCACGGGAGTAGTTCCTGCAAGATGGTCGCGTGCCCTCCGGTGCAGACGTCGTTTCTCACGACCGCTCTGGTGACGTAGCCGACTAGGAGGCCTGTCTGCTTGACTATGGTTCTGCCGTGGAAGCTCCCTTCAATTGTGACAGGACATCTAACGGTGGCTTCAGAGGTGTTGCCGCTAAATTCCAGATTTGACCAAACGGCTCTAAACTGCTGGTTTGAGACCGAGAAGCGCCCGGCGGTCGCAGTGCTGATGGCGGTGGCCAGGATGACGGTAGCGGTGAAGGCTGTGAGAACGATACGGACGGTGCGCGGCGTACGATCGCGGTAATACATGATGCCTCCCTGGTAGTGACCGGACCGCTCGCGACGGCCCGGCCGACAACTACACTATATTAGAGTGACAGAGATTGCGTTCGCGGTACCTAGTAGCGTGACTCTGCCGGTCCCCTGTCCGAATATGGACCCGATGCCGCAGAGGATGCCACCCGGGCCGTTGGTGACCGGAATGGTGGCTGTTTCGTCAATTCTAAGGCCGGTGATCCCTCCACCGGCGCCGGGTATCACTATGGCGCGAGCGGGAGAGAGAACCGTGGTTAGGCCTTTGCAGCTGTTGCCAGCGAGATCTATTATAAACGCGTCTCTTATGAGGTTGAAAGTGATGCCGGTTATGGTGGGTAGTGTGCCGGTGAAGTTGTTGTAGGTGAGGTGCCAGGGGAGTAGTTCCTCGAGGATCGTCGCGTGCCCGCCTGTGCAGACATTATTACCGAGAGCCGGCCTGGTCACATAGCCAACTAGGAGCCCTCTGGTTTTAGTTATGGTTTTGCCATGGAAGCTGCCTTCGAGCGTGAGTGGACATCTGACCGTGCCTTCTACGGCAGTATTGCTCGCTTCGAGGTTTGCCCAAACGACTCTGAACTGCTGGTTTGACACGGAGAATCTGTTGGCGTGTGCGATGGTGATGGTAGCGGCAAGAATGCTGGTGGCAGTAAGAGCGACGAGCATCAGGCGAATGTGATGAGGCATGCAAGGCCGGCGTGTCATGGTCCCTCCCCGACGGATAAGTACCGACCGCTGTTGTAGCTCCTAATGGCGGATGTCCTGAACTGATTATATTAGAGTGATGGAGACGGTGTTATTGTTACCTAGTAGTGTAACTCTTCCGGTGCCTCGGAATACTCCGCTTGCGAGGCTGCAGAAGAGGCCGCCGGGCCCATTGGTGAGCGGGATTGTCGCAGATTCATCAATTCTGATGCCGGACACTCCGCCGCCGCCGCCGCCGCCGACGCTGGCTATAAGGCGGAACGGGGACGCGATGGTGGTTAGGCCTCTGCAGTTGTTGCCGAGAAAGTCGAGTATGAATCCAAATCTGATCATGCTGAGCGTAACATTGGTTATGTTGGGTAGTGTGCCGCTAAAGCTCTGGTAGGTGAGGTGCCAGGGCAGTAGTTCTTGGAGAATCGTGGCTCTGCCGCCGGTGCAGACAGGGTTGCTGACGGCTGCGCGGGTGACGTAGCCGACTAGGAGGCCTCTTTGCTTGGGTATGGTTCTGCTGTGGAAGCTGCCTTCGAGCGTGAGCGGGCATCTCATGGTGCCTTCGACGACAGGGTTGAGGAATTCCAGGTTTGCCCAGACGAATCTGACTTGCTGGTTTGAGAAGGAGAGTCTATTGGCGTGTGCGGCGGTGATGGTTGTGGCGAGGATGGTCGTGGCAGCGAGCGCGGTGAGGAAGCAGCGAGCGGGGGGTGGCTTGTAATGAGAGTGTCTCACGGTACCTCCGGTTAATGAAGTAGGGGGGCCGCTTGTGGCGGCCCCCCCGAGTGGTGCGTGGTAGTCCGACCTATATTAGGGTGATTGATATTGCGTTGGTGTTCCCTAGTAGCGAGACGCTAGCAGTACCGCGGAGCACACCGCTGGCAAGATTGCAGAAGATGCCACCAGGTCCGTTGGTGAGCGGTATGCCGATTGTTTCGTCGGCTCTCAGGCTGGTGACTCCGCCGCCAGGGCCGATGTTGGCTATGCCGCGCCCAGGCGAACCAATGGTAGTTAGGGCTCTGCAGTTATTCCCGCCAAGGTTCACTATAAATCCGGCTCTGATGAGATTAAGGGTGACGCCGGCTATGTTGGGTAGTGTGCCGCTGAAGCTCTGATAAGTCAGGTGCCAGGGCAGTAGTTCCTGGAGAATCGTGGCTCTGCCGCCGGTGCAGACAGGGTTGCTGACGAGTGCGCGGGTGACGTAGCCGACTAGGAGCCCTATTTGCTTGGGTATGGTTCTGCTGTGGAAGCTGCCTTCGAGCGTGACCGGGCATCTAATGGTGCCTTCGACCGCGGTGTTGAAGAATTCGAGGTTGGCCCAGACGGCTCTTATCTGCTGGTTTGAGACGGAGAGTCGGCCTGCGGTCGCGGTGCTGATGGCTGTGGCGAGTATTGCGGTGGCTGCGAGGCTTGTGAGCAGCAGCCGGATGTGGCGGTACATGGAGATGTGCTCCCCCTGATCGAATTGAGTGGCGCCGCGAGCTTTGAGGGCCCGAGGCGGTAGTCGGCCGCGACGGCCACCGATGGCCGTGTGCGCCGGGTACGCGGGTTATCCCGTGCGGACGCGTGGTGATTGTGTGTGGTGTTCCCCCCCTTTGTGTCCGGGGCCCTGGTGTGGGTGGGCTCTGGTGTGCTGCGGCCGTGGCCGGGTGTAGGTGCCGTGGTGTGGCGGCCGGCTCACAAGCGACGGCGGCCGGGTCGGCAGGCGGCATGCAGCACAAGGAGGATAAAGCACAGGTTTCTGGTGTGTCAAATGCTGGAGCCTGTTTGCCCTTCGTTGGGGGGAGGGTTGCGGGTGTGGGGTGGGGTGGGCTAGAGTCGTCGATCAGCAGTGGTCCGGAAAGAGGAGAGTCGGGTGCTGATGGCGAGGCAGGGCATGGCGCGTGCGCGTCTGGGATCGATGGCGGCGCTCGTGGTCGCGCTTGCCTGCTGGCAAGGCATCGCGGTTGGTGTCGCGCAGGCTGCGCTGCCCGACGGCCGCGCCTACGAGCTGATTTCCGCAGCGAACAAGGCCGGCGGGGATGTGATCGGGTCGCCCGGTCGGGTGCGCGTCGCTGATGACGGCAACGCAGTGGAGTACTCGTCATTGCGGACGTTCGGTGATGCCGTCGGTGCCGGTGTTGCGAGCAACTATATGGCGCTGCGCACCCCAGGCAGCGGTCAGGGGTGGGTTTCGCATGGGATCTATCCGCCGCAGCCGGCGTTGAGCTTCAAAGCAATTGTAGACGGTCTTGAGGGTCGGTACGTGAAGGAGTTCTCGCCCGATCTGTCCAGGGGTGTGGTGCTGACTTGGAGACCGTTGACGGATGCGCCGGCGGTCGCGAATGTCACGAACCTCTATCTGCGAGACGATCTCCGAACGCCGGGTGGCGGGCATTACGAGTTGGTGAGTGATTGTCCGTTGTGCATCACCCCGCTCGAGTCGGAAAACCTCTCGAGCTACCCGGTCTATGTCGGCGGAACACCGAATCTTGATCGTGTGTTGTTCGAGAGCGTGCTCAACCTCGTCGAGGGTGCCAGAGGCGCCGGAGCAAAGCTCTACGAGTGGGATGAGGCCACGCAGGCGATCACGCTCGCGGGAATCCTGCCTGATGGTAGAGCCGCGACGAAGTCAGCGGGCGGCAACGGCCAAGTCAGTTCTCAGGGCAGCGTCACTCATCATGCGATCTCTGATGACGGCAGCAAGGTGTTCTTCACGGCCGCTCCGGCGAGAGCGGCGAATGTGTACATGCGGGTGGAGGGTGCGAGCACCGTGCTGCTCAACAGATCCGAGGCGACCAGTCCGGATGCGCCGCAGTCGGCGCAGTTCTGGGATGCCAGTCAGAGCGGCTCGCGGGTGTTCTTGACCAGCGGTGAGCGGCTCACCGACGACGCCCCAAGCACGAGCGACGCGAAGCTGTATATGTACGACACGACACTGCCCGACGATGACCCGCACAACCTCATGTTCATCAACGGCGACCATGAGCCCTCCGACCCCTCCTCGAACCTGGTCAAGGGCGTCGTGGGTGCCAGCGCCGACGGGCACACCGTCTACTTCACCGCAACCACCCAGCTCGAGGCCGGCAAACCATCCCTGACCTACGGTGCCGCGATGTATGTCTGGCACGACGGCGATATCCGTTTCATTAGCGATCTCCCCGGTGAGGACGAGGCCACGCTCGCCGACGGCGTCATCACGGGTAGCCGGACCTCGCGGGTGTCGCCGTCGGGGGATCTCGTCTACCTCTCGACCGAGCCGACCGGCCCCAACGGCTATGACCACGGCAACTGCCCGCAGACCATTACCGATGCGTGTGCGCAGCTGTACGTCTACACGATCAGAGACCATACGCTCAGATGCGCTTCCTGCAATCCCTCAAGGGACCCAGGCCACGCCAACGCGGTAACAAGCCTCTTCGCGATCGCCAGCGGTGGCGTTTCGGCCACGAAGCATCTGAGCCGTGTGATCAGCGATGACGGTCACTATGTCTTCTTTACGACTTCCGATGCATTGCTGCCGGCGGACGTCAACGGGAAGAGCGACGCGTATGAGTACGACACCCACTCTGGTGCCTTGAGCTTGATCTCGAGTGGTCGGGGTACTGCGGATTCCTACGCGATCGAGACGACCCCGGATGGTCACGACGTGTACTTCGTGACGCGTGATCAGCTCACCGGTTGGGATACCGACGCTAACTACGATCTCTACGACGCTCGGATCAACGGCGGTCTCCCCGACCCCCCGCCACCGGCGCTGGCTTGCAGCGGCCAGGACTGCCACGGCCCACTCACCGTTCCTCCCACGGCCCAGTCCACGAGCAGCGCCACCAACCCCACAGCCGGCAACCTCACCCAACACCTCAAGAAGCACAAACCACGCCACAAGAGAACCAAGAAGACCTGCCGCAAAGCCCGCACCACCAGACACGCCAACCGACACACCACATGCGCCAAACGAGCACGACACGCCAAACACGCCCACCGGAACACGGCGGGCGCGAGGAGGAGCAGATGACTCATATCAAGGCCATGAACGAGCGAAAGGACGCGCGGCTTGGCGTGTCGCTGCGTACCGCCGTCGCATTGCTTGCGGCTGCGCTTCTGCTGGCAGGCTGGTCATCTGGCGCGATGGCGGGAGCGGTGTGGCGCATCAACTCGCTGTCGAACACGACGGTGACACCTGGCGGCACGATCGAGTACCACGTCGTCGTCAACAACGTCGGCGACGAGGCGGCGCCGGCCACGCCCGGGGGCGACGCCGGCAACTGCGTGCCCGGTTCTCCAGCGCCGTCGGATCCCACGAAGTGCGTCACGGTCAGAGCCGACTTCCCGCCGGGAGTGACGCCGGTGAGCGCCGATACGACCGGGGGACCGACGTGCACCGTCCAAGTGACGAGCATCACCTGCCCGTACTCGGGTAGCTCTGCGCAGGAGCAGTTCGGCACCACGGCTTCGGCGGCGGTGCGATCTATCATCTTCACCGCCCAACTTGATCCCGGCATGAGCGGGGTCGTGACGAGCAGCTTCGAGGTCTCGGGGGGCGGGGCGACAAACCCCGGGAGCACTGTCGACCCGACCAGAATCTCCGACACGCCGCCGCCGTTTGGCGTCGACTCGTTCGATGCCCAGGTGACGGCCGATGCGGCCGGGAACCCCTTGACGCAGGCGGGGAGGCACCCGTACGACGCCACGACCGCGATCACGTTCAACACCCTTACCAACCCCGCGTCGATCGTGGGGCTGCTGTATCCGGTGGAGTCGGTGCGTGACATCGTGGTCGACCTTCCGGCCGGCTTCATCGGCGATCCGACCGCTGCCGACCAGTGCTCGGCTGACCAGTTGGCGAACGGCGACTTCGTCTCCCCTCGTCCGCTGTGTTCGGCCACCTCGCAGGTCGGCACGACGCTGGTACAGCTCAACAACAACGGCCACGGAGCGGTCTTCGGGCCAATCCCGGTGTTCAACATGGTGCCTCCGCCCAACGTGCCGGCGCGCTTTGGCTTCAACATCCTCGGATCGGTCGTGACGATTGATGCGACCGTGCGCACCGACGGCGACTATGGCGTGCGCGCGACGGTCAGCAAAGTCGCGGAGCTGGGGATCCAGGGCACGGTGCTGACGCTGTGGGGGGTCCCGTCCGCGAGAGCCCACGATCACGAGCGCGCATGTCCGAACTTCGAGGATCCGACACAGAGCGGAAAGACGTGCGAGAGCGGCGCGCCGACGAAGGCGTTCCTGCGCAATCCGACATCCTGCACCGCGCCGGGCGTCGGTCTGCTGACGACTCTGGGAATCGACTCCTGGGAGCACCCCGGCGTCTTCGCACAGGCATCCTTCCGCAGTCACCTGCCGCCCGGCTTCCCGGCGGACCCGGCCGACTGGGGCCCCGAGCAGGGCACGGAGGGTTGCGACAGAGTGCCGTTCGATCCGAGCATGCTGAGCCGGCCGGCGGCCGGGGCGAGAGCGGGCGCGCCGACCGGGTTCGCGGTCGACCTGTCGCTGCCGCAGCCGAACGATCCCGACGGGGTCGCGACCGCCGACCTCAAGAAGGCCGTTGTGACGCTTCCCGAGGGCGTGCGCGTATCGCCGTCCTCGGCTGACGGCCTGCAGGCGTGCAGCCCGGAGCAGATCGGACTGAAAAGCGACGGCCAGCCGACGTGCCCGGACGGCTCGAAGCTCGGCACGGTGACGATCGACACGCCGCTGCTCAGAAGACCGATCCAAGGTCACGTATACCTGGCGTCGCCGTTCAACAACCCGTTCAACTCGCTGATCGCGGTGTATCTCGTGGCCAGCGGGCAGGGCGTGACGATCAAGCTCGCCGGCGAGTCGCGGATGAACCCGGACACGGGTCAGATCACCGCGACGTTCGACAACAACCCGCAGACGCCGTTCACGAACGTGCACGTCGAGTTCGATGGCGGGCCGCGGGCGCCGCTGTCGATCCCCGACAGATGCGGCACGTACACCACCCACGCGGTCCTGACTCCGTGGAGCGGTGATGACCGAGCCGTGGAGCGAGACAGCAGCTTCACGATCGACCAGGACACGAGCGGGCAGCCGTGCCCAGCGCGCTTCGCGCCGCATTTCGACGCCGGCACGCAGAGCAACAGCGCGGGACAGCCGTCCTCGTTCCTGGTGCGGATCGACCGCAGCGATCTCGACCAGGAGCTCAGATCGCTGTCGGTGAACACGCCGAGCGGCGTGACCGGCCGGATCTCGAGCGTCGACCTGTGCTCGGACGCGGCAGCGTCGGCGGGCACCTGCTCGGCCGGGTCGAAGATCGGCGACGTGACGGTCGGCGCCGGCGCCGGGACCAACCCGTTCTACATCACGAACGGGCGCGCGTACCTGACCGGTCCGTACAAGGGAGCCCCGTACGGCCTCTCGATCGTCGTCCCGGCGGTCGCAGGGCCGTTCGACCTCGGCAACGTGGTCGTGCGCTCGGCGATCTTCGTCGACAAGCACACCGCGGACCTGAGAGTCGTCTCGGATCCGCTGCCGCAGATCCTCCAGGGGATCCCGCTCAACACGCGCGACGTGCGCGTGAACATCAACCGGCCGGACTTCTTCCTCAACGCCACCAGCTGCGCTGTGAAGACGATCGGCGCGACGCTCGAGTCGACCGGCGGCAAGACCGCAACCGCCTCGACGCGCTACCAGGCCGGCGACTGCGCGAGCCTGGCGTTCAGACCGAGAATGGTCGTGACGGTGGGCGGGAGAGGCCACGTGCGAAGAAATCGCACGACGCCGCTGTCGACGACGCTGACGATGCCGAGTAGAAAGCAGGCGAACCTGAGATTCGTGCGGGTGACCTTGCCGCAGACGATCAACGCCCGGCTGACGGTGATCAACGACGCGTGTACGCGCGCGCAGTTCGAGGCCGACATCCGCAACTGCGACCACGCGAAGGCGGGAACGGCGAAGGCGGTCACGCCGCTGCTGAGAGATCCGCTGAGCGGCGGCGTGTACTTCGTCAAGAACGGCCATCCGCTGCCGGACCTGTTCGTGGCGCTGCGCGGCCAGGTCGCCTTCGACCTGATCGGCAGGATCACGATCCCCGGCAGCAAGCGACTGGCGACGACGTTCGAGACGGCGCCGGACGTCCCGGTGAGATCGTTCACGCTGAAGCTGTTCGGCGATCCCAAGAACGGATCGGTCGGGGCGGCTGCGAACCTCTGCTCGGCGAAGAGCAGAAGAGCGAAGGCAGAGCTCGACTACATCGCGCAGAACGGTCGGGTGCTGCAGATCGATCAGGCCCTGAAGGTGAAGGGCTGCGGGAAGCAGAAGAAGGCGAGAGGTCAGAGAAGATCTCGCCGGTAGCAGGGGGCTGAGTAGAAAGAGGGGCCGCTCTTGGAGCGGCCCCTCTTCGTTCGGTGTGACTTTGTGCGGTAGCTGAATGAAGTAGGCCCCCCCAAGACCTCTGGCGGCCTCGTTGTGATGCGTCTGCGCGCCTATATTAGGGTGATGGATATCGCGTTGTTGTTGCCTAGTAGCGTGACTCTCCCGGTGCCCCTGAAGGCACCATTGGCGAGGCCGCAGAGGATACCACCGGGCCCGTTGTTGAGCGGTATAAGGGATGTTTCGTCGGCTCTGAGTCCGGTGACTGCGCCACCGGCGGTGAGGCCTGCTATAAAGCGGAATGGAGAGGCAGTGGTGGTTAGACCTCTGCAGTTGTTGCCTCCAAAGTTGATTATGAAGCCAAATCTGATGAGGTTGAGCGTGACACCGGTTATGGCGGGTAGTGTGCCGGTGAAGCTGTTGTAGGTCAGGTGCCAGGGGAGTAGTTCCTGGAGGAGCGTCGTGTGGCCGCCGGTGCAAACGGGGTTGCTGACGGCTGCGCGGGTGACGTAGCCGACTAGGAGGCCTCTTTGCTTGGGCACGGTTCTGCTGTGAAAGCTGCCTTCAAGGGTGAGCGGACATCTCATGGTGCCTTCAATGAGGGCGTTAAAGAATTCGAGGTTGGCCCAGACGAATCTGAATTGCTGGTTGCTGACAGAGAGTCTGTTGGCGTGTGCGGTGGTGATGGCGGTGGCGAGGATGGCGGTGGCTGTGAGGGTGGTGAGCAGGGTGCGGATAGAGGGTCGGTGGTTGCGGCGATTCATGGTGCCTCCCTGTTAATGAGGTGGGGGCCGCTTGTGGCGGCCCCCGGTGATGCGTGGAGGTGTGAGCTTATATTAGGGTGATGGAGATTGCGTTGTTATTGCCCTGTAGGGTGACTCTGGCGGTACCTATAAAGCGTCCATTGGCAAGGGCACAGAGGACGCCGCCGGGCCCGTTTCTGAGCGGTATGTTGACTGATTCGTCGGCTCTGAGGCCGGTGATCCCGCCACCAGGTCCGGGTATCACTATGCCGCGGGCTGGTGATGCTGTGGTCGTTAGGGCCAGGCAGCTGTTGCCGCCGAGTTCAACTATAAAGCCAGCTCTTATGAGGTTGAGTGTTACGCCGGTTATGTTAGGTAGTGTTCCGGTGAAACTCTGGTAGGTGAGGTGCCAGGGGAGTAGTTCTGAGAGGACGGTGGCTCTGCCGCCGGTGCAGACGGGGTTGCTGACGAGTGCACGGGTGACGTATCCGACTAGGAGGCCTTGTTGCTTGGGTATGGTTCTGCTGTGAAAGCTGCCTTCGAGTGTGACGGGGCATCTGATGGTGCCCGCGACCGCGGTGTTGCCGAATTCGAGGTTCGCCCAGACGGCTCTGAACTGCTGGTTCGAGACCGAGAAGCGGCTTGCGGTTGCGGTGCTGACGGCTGTGGCGAGTATGGCGGTGGCTGCGAGGCTTGTGAGCAGCAGCCGGATGTGGCGGTGCATGGAGATGTGCTCCCCCGTATTGAATTGCGTGTTGCCTCAAGCCTGGGGCCTGGGGCGTGTGTGGCCGCCATGGCCACTGGGTGGCCGTGTGGGCGCCGGGTGCGCGGGGTCGTCCCGTACGTGAGGCGCGTGGTGTTGTGTGCTGTTTCCCCCTTCGGCCGGGGCACCGGGTGGTGTCGTTGGCGTGGCTGCAACTGGCGGCCGGTGCGGGTGCTGCCGTGGTGTGGCGGCCGGGTCACAAGGCGACGGCGGCTCCGGACCGGCGGGCGGCGTGCAGCACCAGCAAGCATAAAGCACCGGTTTGTGGTGTGTCAATGGTGGGAGTCGTATTGTCCGTTGGTGGGCGGTGGGTTGCGGGTGTGGGGTGGGGTGGGCTAGAGTCGTCGGTCGGCAGTGGTCCGGAAAGAGGAGAGTCGGGTGCTGATGGCGAGGCAGGGTGTGGCGCGTGCGCGTCTGGGATCGATGGCGGCGCTGATGGTCGCGCTTGCCTGCTGGCAAGGACTCGCGGTTAGTGTGGCGCAGGCTGCGCTGCCCGACGGTCGCGCGTATGAGCTGGTCTCTGCGGCAGACAAATCCGGCGGGGACGTGATCGGTGCGACCGATCACGTGCGGGTCGCTGATGACGGCAACGCCGTCGAGTACTCGTCCTTGCGGACCTTCGGCGACGCGGTCGGCGGGGGGGTCGCGAGCAACTACATGGCCGTCCGTACGCCCGGCACGGGTCAGGGATGGGTCTCGCATGGGATCTACCCACCACAGCCGGCGCTGAGCTTCAAAGCAGTCGTGGATGGGTTGGAGGGTCGGTATGTGAAGGAGTTCTCGCCGGATCTCTCTAAGGGGGTGGTGTTGACGTGGAGACCGTTGACAGAGGCGCCGGCGGTCGCGAATGTCGCAAACCTCTACCTGCGCGACGACCTGCGCAGCCCGGGTGGCGGGCATTACGAGTTGGTGAGTGATTGTCCGTTGTGCATCACCGCACTCGGGTCTGAAAACCTCTCGAACTACCCCGTGTATGTGGGCGGAACACCGAATCTTGATCGGGTCTTGTTCGAGAGCGTGCTGAACCTTGTGGATGGTGCGAGAGGTGCCGCAACGAAGTTGTATGAGTGGGATACGGCCACGCAGGCGACCACGCTCGCTGGGATCCTGCCCGATGGTAGAGCCGCGACGGAGTCAGCCGGCGGCAACGGCCAGGTCACCTCTCAGGCCAGCGTCACCCATCACGCGATCTCCGATGACGGCAGCAGGGTGTTTTTCACCGCTTCCCTCGCGGGACTGTCGAACGCGTACATGCGCGTGGATGGTGCGAGCACGGTGCTGCTCAACAGATCCGAGGCAAGCAGCCCGGATGCACCCCAGTCGGCGCAGTTCTGGGATGCGAGTCAGACGGGTTCGCGGGTGTTCTTCACCAGCGGTGAGCGGCTCACCGACGATGCCCCGAACACCGGAGACGCGAAGCTGTACATGTACGACACGACGCTGTCTGACGATGATCCGCACAACCTCACGTTCATCAACGTCGACCACGAGCCCTCCGACCCTTCGTCGAACCTGGTCAAGGGCGTGCTGGGTGCCAGCGCGGATGGGCGCACCGTCTACTTCTTCGCGACCACCCAGCTCGAGGCGGGTAAACCATCGCTGACCTACGGTGTTGGGATGTATGTCTGGCACGACGGCGAGATCAACTTCATCAGCGACCTTCCCGCCCAGGACGAGAGCAAGCTTACCGATGGCGCTCTCACGGGCAGTCGGACTTCGCGCGTGTCTCCGTCAGGGGATCTCGTCTACCTCTCGACTGAGCCGGTCGGCCCCAATGGCTACGACCACGGCGAATGCCCGAACAATGTGACCGGGGCGTGTGCGCAGTTGTACGTCTACGCGATTGGCGATCACACGCTCAGATGCGCCTCCTGCAACCCCACCGGCGAACCAGGCCACGCCAACGCTGTCACGAACCAGTTCGTCATCGCCGCTGGCGGGGTCTCATCTACGCGTCATCTGAATCGTGTGATCACCGATGACGGTCACTATGTGTTCTTCACGACCCCTGAGGCTTTGTTGCCGGCGGATGTCAATGGCAAGAACGATGCGTATGAGTACGATACCCACTCCGGTGCCTTGAGCTTGATTTCGAGCGGTCGGGGCACGGCGGATTCCTACGCGATCGAGACGACCCCGGATGGTCATGACGTGTACTTCGTGACGCGTGATCAGCTCACCGGTTGGGATACCGACGCGAACTACGACCTCTACGACGCCCGGATCAACGGCGGCTTGCCCGATCCGCCGCCACCAGCGCTCGCATGCGGCGGCCAGGACTGTCACGGACCGCTCACCGGTCCTCCCACGGCCGAGTCCACTAGCAGCGCCACCAACATCACCGCGGGTAACCTCACCCAACACCTCAAGAAGCAGAAACCACGCCACAAGAGAAGCAAGAAGACCTGCCGCAGAGCCCGCACCACCAGACACGGCAACCGCCACACCAGATGCGCCAAACGAGCGCGACACGTGAAGGCAGACGCGTAGCGCACCGAGCGGGCTGACGCTCCCGAGGCGGCAAGAAGCTTCTGTAGGACTCGCTGCGAAGAGATCGGCGTGATGCTTGAGTCGACCTGGCGGCAAGCCCTCACTGCCTCGACTCGTTACCTGGCGGGTGAGTGCGCGAGCCTGGCGCTCAGACCGAGAACATCTCGACGCTAGCAAGACGATGAGGGTCGCTCTACGGGCGCGACCCTCATCGTTGATATTGACGTGCGACGCGACGGTAAGGATACAACACCTCAAACGTCCTGGCTCTGAGTCGAGCTTTCTGATCCGCGCGCACCCTGTGGATGAACGTGAGGCCGGATATCCAGGCCTTTCTGTGGGCGGGTCTATGCTTATATTAGGGTTACGGAAATTGTGTTATTGTTGCCTAGTAGTGTCACCGTGCCGGTTCCCCGGTCGATTCCATTGGCAATGCTGCAGAGCTGGCCACCCGGACCGTTGGTGAGTGGTATAGCGACGGATTCGTCGAGTCTGAGGCCTTCGATCCTGCCTCCAGCACCGATGGTGGCTATCGCACGCGCAGGGTTAGCGGTGGTGGTTAGGGTTCTGCATCCATTGCCACCGAGTTGTATAAGAATGCCGTCTCTTATCAGGTTGAAGGTGATCCCGGCTATGTTGGGTAGTGTGCCGGTGAACGAGTTGTAGGTGAGATGCCAGGGAAGTAGTTCTCGGAGGATGGTTACATGTCCGCCGGTGCATACTTCGTTGGCGGCGGATGCTGTGGTGAGGTAACCGACTAGGAGACCTCTGGTTTTGACTATGGTTCTGCCGTGGAAGCTCCCTTCGATCGTGACTGGGCATCTGACGGTACCTTCAACCGCGGTATTAAACAATTCCAGGTTTCTCCAGACTGCTCTGAATTGCTGGTTGCTGACCTGGAAGTTGTTGGCAGATGCGGTGGTGACGGTGATGGCGAAGACCACGGTGGTTGTGAGGATGGCGAGGAGCAGGCGGGTGTGGCGTGGGATGGAGATGCGGTGATGCATGGTGCCTCCCTTTAATGAGGTGGGGGGCCGCTTATGGCGGCCCCCCTGTGGTGCGTGTGCTTGTGGCTTATATTAGGGTGATGGAGATGGTGTTGCTGTTGCCTAGTAGGGTGACGGGCCTGGAGGTGCCTCGGAAGACGCCACTAGCGAGGCCGCAGAGGATGCCACCTGGGCCGTTGACGAGCGGTATTTCGGCTGATTCATCAGCTCTGAGGGTTTCGACGGCGGTGCCGGCTACTCTAACTATACCGCGGGCGGGGCTGGCCGTGGTAGTTACGGCTCTGCAGTTGTTGCCGCCGAGATTGACTATAAAGCCGGCTCTTATGAGGTTGAGAGTGACGCTGCCTATGTTGGGTAGCGTGCCGGCGAAGGTGTTGTAGGTGAGGTGCCAAGGCAGTGTTTCTGACAGGACTGTTGCTCTGCCGCCGGTGCAGACATCATTGCTGACGAGTGCGCGGGTGACGTAGCCGACTAGGAGGCCTCTGACCTTGACTATGGTTCTGCTGTGGAAGCTGCCTTCGAGCGTGACTGGGCATCTGACGGTGCCTTCTGTCACGGTGTTGAAGAATTCGAGGTTTGCCCAGACGGCTCTTATCTGCTGGTTGGTGATGGCGAGTCTGTTGGCGGTTGCGGTGCTGACGGCTGCGGCGAGTATTGCGGTGGCTGCGACGCTTGTGAGCAGCAGTCGGATGTGGCGGTGCATGGAGTTGTGCTCCCCCTGATTGAATTGCGTGTTGCCTCAAGCCTGGGGCTCGGGGCGTGTGTGGCCACCATGGCCACTGGGTGGCCGTGTGGGCGCCAGGCGCGGGGTTTGTCCCGCGCGTGAGGCGCGTGGTATTTGTGTGGTGTTCCCCCTTTGCCGGGCGCCGAGTGGAGCCGTTGGCGCTGCGGCTGTCGGCCGGTGTGGGCACCGCGGTGTGGCGGCCGGGTCACAAAGCGACGGCGGCCCGGTTCGGCGGGCAACGTGCAGCACGGAGGAGCATAAAGCACTAGTTTGTAGTGTGTCAATGGTGGAAGTGTGATGGTTCCCTGGTGGGCGGTGGGTTGCGGGTGTGGGGTGGGGGGCGCTAGAGTCGTCGGTCAGCAGTGGTCCGGAAAGAGGAGAGTCGGGTGCTGATGGTGAGGCAGGGTGTGGCGCGTGCGCGTCTGGGATGGATGGCGGCGCTCGTGGGCGCGTTTGCCTGTTGGCAAGGAATCACTGTTGGTGTGGCGCATGCCGCGCTGTCTGATGGCCGCGCGTATGAGCTGGTCTCTGCGGCGGACAAGGCCGGCGGGGACGTGATCGGGTCGCCCGGTCGTGTGCGGGTCGCTGATGACGGCAACGCGGTGGAGTATTCGTCGTTGCGGACATTCGGGGACGCGGTCGGTGGCGGGGTCGCGAGCAACTACATGGCGCTTCGCACCCCCGGGAGCGGGCAGGGGTGGGTCTCGCATGGGATCTACCCGCCACAGCCCGCGCTGAGCTTCAAAGCGATCCTGGACGGGCTCGAGCCCCGATACGTGAAGGAGTTCTCACCGGATCTCTCCAAGGGGGTGGTGTTGACGTGGAGACCGTTGACGGATGCACCGGCGGTCGCAAACGTCACGAACCTCTACCTGCGTGATGACTTGCGCATCCCGGGGGGTGGTCACTACCAACTCGCGAGCGACTGTCCTCTGTGCATCACCCCGCTCGGGTCCGAAGCCCTGTCGCACTTCCCAGTTTATGTTGGTGGGACACCGAACCTTGACCGATTCTTGTTTGAGAGCGTGTTGAACCTCGTCGACGGCGCAAGAGGCGGCGCGTCGAAGCTCTATCAGTGGGATGAGGCAACACAGGCGATCACGCTTGCGGGGATCCTGCCCGACGGCAGAGTCGCGACGGAAGCAACCGCCGGCAACGGTCAGGTCACCGCGCAGGGCAGCATCACCCACAACGCGATCTCCAAGGACGGCAGCCGAGTGTTCTTCACCGCCGCTCCCGCGGGTGTCGCCAACGTCTACATGCGCGTGGACGGTGCGAACACGATCCTGCTCAACAGATCAGAGGCCACCAGTCCCGACGCGCCCCAGGCGGCGCAGTATTGGGATGCGAGCCAGAGTGGCTCACGCGTGTTCTTCACCACGGGCGAGCGGCTGACCGACGACGCCCCGAACACGTCGGACGCGAAGCTCTACATGTACGACACGACGCTGCCCGACGACGACCCGCACAACCTCACGTTCATCAACGTCGACCACGAGCCCTCCGACTTCGCGCCGAACATCGTCAGTGGTGTCGTCGGCGCGAGCGCGGACGGCCACACCGTCTATTTCTTCGCAACCACCCAACTCGTTGCCGGTTTGCCACCACTGACCTATAGCGCCGGGATGTATGCGTGGAACGACGGTGAGATCAGCTTCATCAGCGAGCTGCCCGGTCAGGACCAAGCTCTCCTCACCGATGGCGTGATCACGGGTAGCCGGACCTCGCGGGTCTCGCCCTCCGGGGATCTCGTCTATCTCTCGACCGAGTCGAACAGCCCTCACGGGTTTGACCACGGCACCTGCCCGGAGACCGGGACTGGTGCGTGCAACCAGCTGTATGTCTACACGATCGGCGATCACACGCTTAGATGCGCCTCGTGCAACACCACCGGCGTGCCAGGCAACACGAACACGATCACCAGTCTGTTCGCGATCGCCAGCGGTGGCGTCACAGCTACCAAGCATCTGAGCCGTGTGATCAGCGACGACGGCCACTACGTCTTCTTCACCACCGCCGATGCGCTCGTCCCCCAAGACGTCAACGGCAAGTACGACGCCTATGAGTACGACACGAACACCGGTGCGGTGAACCTGATCTCGAGCGGTCGGGGTACTGCGGATTCCTACGCGATCGAGACGACCCCGGACGGTCATGACGTCTACTTCGTGACCCGTGACCAGCTCACCGGTTGGGACACCGACGCCAACTACGACCTCTACGACGCTCGCGTCAACGGCGGCCTGCCCGATCCCCCACCCACACCCCTCGCCTGCAGCGGCCAAGACTGCCACGGCCCACTCACCGGCGCCCCATCCATCCAGTCAACTGCCAGCGCGACCAACACGACGGCCGGCAACCTCACGCAACACCTCATCAGAACCAAGCCACACCAGACGAGAAGCAAGAAGAGATGCGCCAGAGGCCGCGTACGCCAACGCGTCCACGGCCACGCCACATGCACCAAACCCGCACGACACGCGAAGCGCACCCGCCTCGCGCTGAGCAGGCTGACTCCCGTTAGTCGAAGCCGCGGGCGCTCTAATCACGCCAGGTGATCAGGCTGGACACCACGTCGTCGACCTGAGCGCCCGCGCGCGGACCGTCGCGCGCGGGCGCTCGTGCTGCGGGAGCCCGGGATGTCAGGCGTGAGGACCGCAAGCGCGAGGTCGCGCCTGGCGGGACCGAGACCTGGCGACCCGTCCACCAGGCGGTTTCGGCCTGCTAGACCGGGGGCCGTCGAGCTCCAATGCCTATCAGGTTCTCAGCGCGTGTCACGCCCGCATTCCCGGAGCACCGGCAAGGCGACAGCCTGCGGCCAAGGGCGTCCAAGCTCCTGACGACCTCCCTCGAGCAGCAGTTCTGGTCGGCGAGGAGAACCTGTCCTCGGTCGCCGTCTGGGGGAGGCGCACGATCCGCCTCGTCATGCTCAGAAAATCTGTGTAAAAATAGACCTGTTCCTGGGTTTCGAGCACGTGTTGGTGACGAAGCCGGCTCCCGGGCCGAACTGAGGGCTCTCGCGAGCGAGGGCTGAGGAGAGGAGAAGAAGGATGGAGTGCAAGGCGAGATCGCCGCCCCGAGGGGCGGCTCGCGCTGGGAGCACGTTCGGGCGGGTCGTGCTGATGTTGGTGTGTGCGCTGTGCCTGGGGGCTACTGCTGCTGCGACTGCGTCTGCCGCAGGCCCGTCGTTCGTCAGCGCCTTCAACGGGAGCGACACGCCCGATGGAGGGTTCGGCAACGGCAACTACAAGGTCGCGGTCGACGAGACGAGCGGAGACGTCTATGTGATCGACATCGCGCACGATGTCGTCGATCGCTTCACCTCCGCCGGGGTCTACGTGTCGCAGCTGAGAGGGTCTGACACGACTGCCAGAACCTTCGGCTTCGACAACTCGGGCCCCGACGACATCGCGGTCGACGGCTCCGGGAACGTCTACGTCTTGGCGTGGCTCAGCAACACGGTGTTCAAGTACAACTCCGCGGGCTCTGAGCAGTGGGAGGCTCAGGACGGAGCCTCAGCGTCGTGTGGCTTGACGGTCGACCCGCTCGGCAACCCCTGGGTCGGCGACCTCAACGGCAGTGGCCTCGTGCAGCTGAGCCCGGCGGACGGATCGCAGACCGGGACATCGATCCCCACGCCGGGGATCCAGCCCTGCCATTCGGCGTTCGCCCCTCCATCGCTGACTGAGCCTGGAGGCACCGCCGCCTACATCTCGGGCTTCCTGGGCAGACTCGACAAGTACGACCTTCCCTCGGGAGCCTTGGAGCTGAATCTCCATTCCACGCAGAGCTGGGGCGTGGCAACGAGCTTCAGACGCAACGACGTGTTCGGCATCGAGAACGCCGGCGGCCAGAGACTCCGCCAGTGGGACTCGAGCGGAGCCATCCTGTCGTCGACTGACCCGACCACTGGCCTGAGCCACTGGGATGGCGTCGCCATCGACGGCGCCCACAACAGAGCGTTCGTCGCCGACACCGGGCTGGGAGAGATTCGGATCTACGACATCTCCGCCCAGGCGCCGACGGTGACGCCGAGATCGGCCACCGACGTCACGAAGAACAGCGCGACGCTCAACGGCCTCGTGAATCCGAACGGGTCGAACGTCACCGACTGCCACTTCGACTACGGCGCGACGACGTCGTACGGCTCGCAGGTCCCATGCACGCCCGCTCCGGGCGCAGTACTCGAAGACGTCGCCGTCAGAGCCGCGGTGACCAGACTGGCGCCGGGCACGACGTACCACTTCCGGCTCGTGGCGACGAACTCCGGCGGCACCACCAGAGGTGGCGACGTGACCGTCAGAACCCTGCCGCCGAGACCCCCGATAGTGACGACGGATCCTCCATCCAACGTCACCCAGACCGGTGCCACGCTCAACGGCAGAGTCAATCCCAACGGGAGTGCTGCGACGTGCAGATTCCAGTTCGGAACCACGACGTCGTATGGCTCCGAACTCACTACGGCGGCTCCGGGCGCTGGATCGAGTGCTGTAGCCGTGAGTGTGGCGGCCGGCAGCTTGGCCGCGAGCACCACGTACCACTACCGGCTCGTTTGCGCGAACGATGATGCGACGGCGAATGGGTTGGACGTGACGTTCAGAACGTCGGACAATCCGCCCCCGCCCCCGCCGCCACCCCCGCCGCCACCCCCGCCGAGAACCTGCCTCACCGACGCCACCCTCTGCAGAACCGCTCTGGCCCTGTCCGGCTACTCCGCCGGCCTGCTCAGAGTCACCTGCACCGGTGACGCGGGCGGCACCTGCAGAGGTTCGCTGACCCTGAAGGCCAAGGTCAGATACAAGGTCAAGAGAGGCAGAAGAACCGTCAACAAGACCAGAACGATCACGGTCGGGACGGTCTCCTACAGCGTCGCCGTGGGCAGCAGCGCGAGCCTCAGACTGACGCTCTCGTCCGCAGCCAAGAGCGCCCTCAAGAAGAGCGCTCTGACCGCGACGGCCGACGGCGCCAGCGGCTCGGTCAAGATCCCGAAGTCGAGACCGGCGAGAAGAAGAGCCAGACACAGAAGAAAGTAGTCCTGCGGGACGCTCCGGCCGTCGATCCGGCGGCCGGAGCCCATCGCACCTGAATCCCCCGGCAACCCGGGACGCAGTGCAACACGTGAACTGGGGGGTTCACGACGCGACGAGGGCCGGCTCAGGATGGGGAGCCGGTCCTCTCGCTGTCTTCGGCGCAAACAGCGGAGAAGGGCGCGCTTCCGTCTCGCCCACCGGGTACGTTGCCTCACGTGCCCGCGACCGCCGAAGCCCCGCTCCTCACGATGACCGCGATCGGCGAGCTGCTGGAGCTGAACGCCGGGCTCGTGGGCCCGTCGACGGGCTACATGACCGGCGCCCGCGGCGACTGGCCGCGGCTCGTCGCGGCGGCCGAGGCCTGCTCGCTCGACGTCGTCGAGCTGTCCGCGCTCTCCGCATCCGAGCTGCCGAGCCTGCTGCGCTTCCTCGCCGAGGCGGACGGGAACGCCGCCGAGCTGCCGTTCGGGCACATCTCCGTCCACGGACCCTCGAAGGGCTGGGACGGCACGCCCGCCGCGCTCGCGGCCGCCCTCGCCGCGATCCCGCAGCAGGTCGACGGCATCGTCATGCACCCCGAGACGCTCGGGGACCTCCCCCCCTTCGCCGACCTCGGCTCGCGCCTGCGCCTCGAGAACATGGATACGCGCAAGGACGACGCGCGCACGGTCGAGGAGCTCGCCCGCTACTTCGAGGCCCTGCCGGCCGCGCGCTTCTGCTTCGACGTCGCCCACGCCCAGCTGCACGACCAGGAGATGGGCCTCGCGCACGAGCTGCTCGACGCGTTCGCCGGCCGCCTCGCCGAGGTCCACGTCTCCTCGATCGAGCCCGGCGGGGAGCACGTCCCGCTGCGGCCCGCCGACGCCGAGGCCTTTCTGCCCGTGCTGGCCCGCTGCACCGGCATTCCGTGGGTGCTCGAGGCTCCAGCGGCCTAGGCAGCTGCACACGTTTGCACGCGTCCACGCGTCCATGGGACCGGGTATGGTCCTCTGATGGACCTCAAAGCTGCTGTTCAGGGCAAGCACCCGCTCGTCGTCGCGATCGCCGTCGCGGGAACTCTCTACGCGAGTGCGGTGCCGATCCGAGCCGTCAGAGAGCTTGTCGAGTCGCTCGCTCCGAGGCCCGCGGCTTAGAACACCGCGTACTGTTGTGTCACCGGCCCCAGCTCGGTGCCGAACAGCAGCGCCAGCAGCGAGCTCTCGATCACCCCTCCGAACGAGGCGACCGAGCGCCAGCGCGCCGACCCGTCCGCCGCCGCCCGCCCGTCGACCGCCCGCAGCTCGGCCCGCGCCTCGTCGTCGTCGAGCAGCGCGATGAACGCGTCGTAGGCGGCGAGCGCGTCGGCGCCGGCGTCCACCGCGCCGTAGCGCAGGAACGCGTCCGCCACGCGATCCGTCGGCGGCATCGCGAACTGCGCCGCGAGGAACGGGGCGATCGCCTCGGCCTCCAGCTCGTGGCAGCGCAGCACCGGCAGCAGCCCGCTCGCGAACAGCAGCTTGCGCGACGTCCGCAGCTTCGCGTTGCGGAGCCCCCACCCGGCCCCGCCGCGCTCGCGGCCCTTCGCCACGAAGTCGACGCCGATCGTGCGCCAGTAGCGCACGAGGTCATTCAAAAGGAAGCGCGGCGGCCGCCGGTCGCGCAGCGCGTCGCGCAGGTAGGCGTGGATCACGTCGCGCCGCACGCCCGCGAGCACCTCCTCGTGGCACGCCGCCGCCGACTCCAGCACGAGCAGCATGCGGCGCGTGAGGTTCGTGTTGATGTCGTCGTCGAGCCCCACCTGCAGCAGGTCGCCCGAGTAGACGACCTCGGCGAATACGCCCTGCCGCCCCGGCGCCCCGAAGCCGCCGGGGTCGCGCGCGAAGCGCTCCGCGACCTGCGCGGCGGTCGCCTGCTCGTCGCCCCAGCCGCCGCTCGGCGCGTCCCCGCGCACGAGCACGAGGTAGTCGTCGTCGGAGCCGGTCGTCAGCTCGTGCCGTCCCCACGAGCCCATCAGCACGACGGCGGCGTTGCCGTGGATCGCGAGCCCGTCGAGCAGCGCCGCCCGCTCCGCGAGCCGCCGCCGCGTCCGCGCGCGTGCGTCGAGCAGCGCAGCGAACGGGCGCCCGGACTGCTCCTGCAGACGCTCGAGCGGCGTGCCGGCGGGGCTCACGGGCGGCGATGTTAGTTGCCGAACGTGGTAAGGCGAGCCGCGCGCGCAGCGTGATACTGCCAATCGGCCATACTCGCCGCATGGCCAGGGTGATGATCTCGCTGCCCGACGACCTGCTCAATCGCATCGACGACGAGGCCGCACGCCGTCAAAGCAGCCGCAGCGCGCTGCTGCAGGAGGCGGTGCGTCGCGAGCTCGGCTGGCCCGATCCAGACGCTCTCGATGCGGCTGTCGCGACCGCGCGTGAGGTGCTGGCGAACGCCGGGTCGTTCGAGTCGGGCACGCTCGTCCGTGCTGAACGGGACGCGCTCCATGCCGGTTCGTGACGTCCTCGCGGACGCGAGCTTCGTCCTCAAGCGATCTCGCGAGGGCGGCGCAGCTCGCCGTCGAGCACGACCTCACGCTCTATGACGCCGCGTACGCGGCGGTGGCGCAGCGGCGCGGTGCGGCGCTCGCGACCCTCGACGGAAAGCTGCTCGCGTGCGGCCTCGGCTCGCGCCCGAGCGAGCTGGTTCAGCAGCGCTGAGGCTCACTCCCCCTCGTCAGGCCACCGGCCCGTGCGGTCGAACTCCCGCCGCGCGGCGTCCTCCTCCGCCCGATCCCGATCGCCGGCGACGCCGAAGCGGAACAGCACGTTGATCAGCAGGACCGACAGGCCGGCTCCGAGCAGCGCCATCGCGCCCTCGAAGTTGGCGCCCGGGTCCACGACCAGGAACACGAGCCCGGCCAGGCAGATCACGCCCGGCAGCGCATAGCGCACGGCCCACACCCACTGCGTGCGGCTCACGCGACCACGCCCCCCAGCGCCCGCTCCCACTGCCCGATGTTGCGCGAGAGCAGCTGCTCGCGCCCCCACTTCAGAGCCCGCTTTCCGAGCTTGCGCCGCGCCCGGTCGCTCCCGACCAGCGCGTCCAGCGAGGCGAACCAGCCGTCGTCGGATACCAGCCGTCCGCCCTGCTTCTCGCCGAGCCCCGCGTACGGTCCTATCGGCGACGCCAGCCATGGCACGCCGACCGCCGCGTACTCCTTCAGCTTCACGTTCGAGCGCGCGTGGTTTATCTCGAGGGCGGGCGACAGCGGCGCGATCCCGACCTCGAACGTCGAGACATGGCGCAGCAGCCGCGGGAAGGGCACGGGGGGGACGTGCACGTAGCGCTCGGGCGGCAGGTCGAGCTTCACGCCGACCGTCGTCACGTGCACCTCCGGGTAGGCGTCGAGCAGCCGCCCGAGCGCCGCGGCGACCGGCACGTGCTCGAGGTCGAGCCGGTGCTCGCTGCCGGCGACCCAGCCCACGCGCAGGCCGTCTCTCGGTGCCCGTTCGCCGAGCATGCGGTCGATCACGTAGTTCTCGATCACCTGCACCTCGCGCGCCCCGCCCTCGCGGAACACGTCGGCCAGCATCCGGCTCGGCGTCGTCACGAGGTCCACGTGCTCGAACAGCCGTCTGCGCGCCGCGAGCCGTCTCACGCCCTTGAGCCCGCCCGCTTCGCGGTAGCCGGACGTCCCTCTCGGCACGCGCGTGACGTCGTCGTCGTCGTCCCACACGACCGCGGCGCCGGCCGCCTTCGCCGCGCGCGCGAGCTCGACCATGCCGCCGTCGCAGACGCGATGGACGTGCAGCAGCTCGCACCAGCGCAGCAGCTCGGGCCAGTCGCGCCGATCGCTCGGGACGAGCTCGCGGACCTCATGGCCGCGCTCGCGGAGCGTCATCATCGGCCCGATCGACCGATAGATCGTGTTCACGGTCGTTTCGTCGGACAGATACGCGATCCGCACGGGACGTCCCCCTCCCCCGGAGTGTCGTCCGACCATAACCCATATCGAGGTCTATCGGTCGCCGCCCTCGCCGCTCCCGCGCGGCACCACGACGACCGGGCAGGCGGCGTCCCGCAGCAGGTGCGTCGAGACCGAGCCCACCAGCACGCGCCGGAACGGCCCCTGCGCGCGCGAGCCCGTGAACAGCAGGTCGTCGGCGGCCGACTCCTCGACGAGCGCCGCGACGATGTCGCCGTCCAGCACCACGCCCTCCGCCGTTACGTCGGCGCCGAGCGCGGCGATCGCGTCGTCGAGCTGGCCTCTGGCGGAGTCGCGCGCCAGCTGCCCCAGCTCCTCGTAGGCCTCGACGTCGAGCGGCGGCGGCGGGTAGACGCCGACCGCCGCGCTGTTGACGGCGGTCACGACGCGCAGCCGCGCGCCCGTGCGCCGCGCGTAGCCGGCCGCGAGCGCGAGCGCGTGCTGCGCCTCCGGCGAGCCGTCGTAGGCGACCGCCAGCTGCCGGGGCGCGGCGGCGGCGCCCGCCGGAGCGACGTCGCGGAAGCCGTCGGGCGCGACCGCGACCGGGCACGGCGCGTGGTTGAGGACCGCGTCCGGCGTGGAGCCGGTCAGCAGCCGCAGCGCCTTGCCGTGGTGCGTCGCGCCGACGACGATCGCGTCCGCTTCGAGCTGCTCGCCGAGGTCGTGCAGGACGTGCGACGGCGAGGCGCCCGCGACGGCGCGCAGGCTGGCACCCTCGGCATCCGCCGCGAGCCAGGCCCCAGCCCGCTTCAGCTTCCCCTCGGCCTCCTCGCGCAGCTCCCGCGCGACCTCCAGCGCCGCGGCGCTCTCGCCCAGCGGGTCGTCGGGATACGCGCACGCCACCACCAGCTCCGCGTCGGCGATACCCGCCAGCAGGCGTCCCAGCGCCAAGGCGTCGTCGCCGTGGTCGGTGCCGTCGTAGCCGACGACGATCGTGCGGGTCATGAGGCTCCTCCGGCGGGGGATTCGGACGCAACGGAACCATACGCGTGCAACGACTTCCACCACTACACGACATTTGAAGCAATCCGGCCTGCAACGCTCATGAGATTGACCCGTTCTGACGATCTCTACGAATACCGTCGTGAAACCGCCCGGCCCCGACCGGGATTCGCCACCTTGCGCGCGCTCGTCGTCCACCGAGATCCCGAAGCTGCCTCAGCGCTCGTCGCCATGCTCGGCGGCGCGTCGAACGGCACGCCGGGGACGGTCGCCGCGACGGCGCTCGACGATCTTTCGAAGCTCGGCGGCGCCCTCGGCCGCGGCGAGGCCGACGCCGTCGTCTGCGGCCTGCCGCCCTCGCCCGAGCTGGACGCCGTGCGCCAGACGACCGACGTCGCCGGCGTCGCGCTGATCCTGACCGACCCCGACGCCGGGCCCGCGGCCGCCGCCGCAAGCGGCTGCGCCGCCCACGAGCCCGACCCGCAGCGCCTGCTCGCCGTCGTCCTGCGCGAGCACGCGTGCGCGCAGGACCGCTGCGCCGCCGCGACCGCGCAGCGCCTCCTGTCCGCCCAGCAGGCGATCGCCGACCACCTCGCCGACGACCTGCCCCCGGAGGACCTGCTGAGCGAGGCGCTCGCCGTGCTCGCGCAGCTGTTCGGCGCCGGCGGCGGCGTCGCCTGGGAGCTGCCGGCCGACCGCGGCGAGCTGCTGCCACGCGCCGCCCACGGCACCGCGACGGTGCCCGCCCACGTCCCGCTGCCCGAGGAGCACCTCGCCGGCCGCGCCACGCTCGCGCAGGCGACGGTCGCCGACGGCCCGCACGTCGCCGTCCCGCTCGTCGCCGGCGGCGCCTGCGAGGGCGTGCTCGAGCTGCATCTCGCGCCCGGCTCGCGTCCCGACGCGCGCCTGATGGCCGACGTCGCCGCGCTCGCCAGCCAGCTCGCGCTGCACCTGCGCTACCGCCGCGGGGCCGCGATGCTGGACCTGCACGAGCGCGCGCTCGCCGCCACCAACAACGGCATCGTGATCGCCGACGCCGACCCGGACGGCCCCGGCTGGCCGGTCAGCTACGTCAACGAGGCGTTCGAGCTGCTCACCGGCTGGCGCGCTGAGGAGGTCGTCGGCAGATCGCTCGGCATCCTCCAGGGCGAGGAGACGGATCCCGAGCCGGTCGCCGAGATGGCCGCCGCGCTGCGCGCCGGCGAGGAGTGCTGGGTCACGCTGCGCAACTACCGCCGCGACGGCTCGCCGTTCTGGAACGAGGTCTTCCTCACGCCCGTCGCCGACGCCGACGGCGTCGCGCGGCGCTACATCGGGATCCTCCACGACGTCACCGCGCGCGTCACCTCGGCGGTCGAGCTGGCCGAGGCGGAGGCGCGCTACCGCACGCTGATCGAGACGATCCCGGCCGTCACCTACATCGCCGACTGGGACGAGATGGGCTCCTTCCGCTACGTCTCGCCGCAGATCGAGGAGCTGCTCGGCTTCCCCGCCGACCGCTGGCTCGGCGCCACCGGCGTGTGGGAGAGACACATCCACCCCGACGACGTCGACCGCGTGCTCGCCGAGACGCGCTACGCGTTCCGCCAGCAGAAGGCGTTCGACTGCGAGTACCGCATGATCGCCGCCGACGGCCGCGTCGTGTGGGTGTGGGAGCGCGACACCGTGATCCGCGACGAGCAGGGCGAGCCGCACCTGACGCAGGGGATCATCACCGACGTCACCGCCACGCGGATCGCCGAGGCGGCGCTGGCCGAGAGCGAGGAGCGCAACCGCGGCGTCGTCCACGCGCTCGAGGAGGGCCTGCTGATCTACGGCTCCGACGGGCGCGTCCTCAGCTGCAACGCGGCCGCCACGCGGATCCTCGGGCTGCTGGAGGAGGACCTGCTCTACCGCGCCGCGGGCGACTGGCCGCTGCAGATCCTGCAGGAGGACGGCTCGCCGATCACGCGCGAGGCGATGCCCTCGCAGCGCGCGCTGCAGAGCAACCTGCCGCAGCGCGACGTGGTGCTGAAGATCGTGCGGCCCGACGGCGTCGAGGTGTGGACGTCGGTCTCCAGCCATCCGCTGATCCGCGAGGGCGAGACGCGCCCGTACGGCGCCGTGACCGCGTTCAGCGACATCACCGAGCGCCGCCGCGCGCAGGAGCAGATCGCCTTCCTCGCCTACCACGACTCCTTGACCAAGCTGCCGAACCGCGCGCTGCTGGACGAGCACCTCGCGCTGGGCCTGGCGCGCGCGCGCCGCTCCGGCGCCTCGGTCGCGCTGCTGTACGTCGACCTCGACGACTTCAAGGCCGTCAACGACTCGCTCGGCCACGCCGCCGGCGACGAGCTGCTGCGGCGCATCGCGGTGCGCCTGCGCGGCGTCGTGCGCTCGACCGACCTGCTCGCGCGCCAGGGCGGCGACGAGTTCCTGATCCTGCTGACCGACCTCGACACCGATCCGCGCGCGGCCGCCGAGGCCGTCGCCAAGCAGGTCGAGGAGGCGCTGCTGGAGCCCTTCTCGATCGCCGACGCGGAGTTCGAGATCGGCTCCTCGATCGGCATCTCGATCTACCCGCACGACGCGACCGACGCCGACACGCTGATGCGCCACGCCGACGCCGCGATGTACGAGGTCAAGCAGGCCGGCCGCGGCGGCTTCGCCTCCTACGGCGGGGACTCGCGCCACACGCTCGCGCGCCTGTCGCTGACCTCGAAGCTCCGCCGCGCGCTGCAGCGCGAGGACTTCGTCGTCCACTACCAGCCGCTGGTCACGCCGGCGGACGGCGAGCTGGTCGCGTTCGAGGCGCTCGTGCGCTGGCAGGACGCCGAGCGCGGGATCGTCGGGCCCAACGAGTTCATCCCGCTCGCCGAAGACGCCGGGCTGATCGAGGCGATCGGCGGCTGGGTGCTGCACGCCGTCTGCGGGCAGCTGCACGAGTGGCGCGCGGCCGGGCTCGACGCGCATGTGCACGTGAACGTCTCGCCGCGCCAGCTGCGCCGGCCCGACTTCCCGACGACGGTGCGCGAGTCGCTCGAGGCCGAGGGCCTGCCGCCTTCGGCGCTGACGCTGGAGATCACCGAGTCGGCCGCGATGTTCGACGCCGAGCGCGCAAACCCGGTCGTGCGCGCGCTGCACGACCTCGGCGTGCGGCTCGCGATCGACGACTTCGGCGCCGGGCACTCGTCGCTCTCGCGCCTGCGCGACGTGCCGGTGGAGGTGCTGAAGATCGACCAGTCGTTCCTGAAGGGGATCCCCGACGACCCGCAGGCGGCCGCGATGACGAGAGCGATCATCGAGCTCGGCGCCGCGCTCGGGATGGTGACCGTCGCCGAGGGCGTCACGAGCGAGGCGCAGCGGCGCTTCCTCGTCGAGCAGGGCTGCCCGCTCGCGCAGGGCTTCCACTTCGCCAAGCCGCTGGTGGCCGCCGAGGCGACCGAGCGGCTGCGGGCGCTCGTCGCGAAGACCTGACGCGCGGGTCGTACACGACTCGTCCACGGCGCTTGACAGCGTCGCGGGCGTCTGATTGGGTCGCCCTAGATGAGCCGGGAAGAGGCAAATCGGCTGGGGCGCGCAGCCGAGCGGCTGCGGCGCTCGCGTCACCTCGGGCTCAAGCTGGGACTCCCGACGGCGGCCGCCTTCGGCGCCGGCGCGGCGCTCGCGGTCGGCGCGATCCCCGGCACGGACGGGACGATCACCGGCTGCTACATCACCAACCCCGACGGGGCCCGCTACGGCGAGCTGCGCATCATCGATCCGAGCCAGCCCGCGACGCTGCCGGGCGGCGGTCCCAACCAGAGAGGCGCGTGCCTCGGGGACGAGAGAACGATCACCTGGAATCAGAGAGGGCCGCAGGGGCCGGCCGGCGCGCAGGGCGCGCAGGGTCCGCCCGGTGCGGCCGGCGCCCAGGGCGCGAACGGTGCGAACGGCGCGCCGCTGATCGGCCAGACGACGTTCGGCTTCAGCGGCGCGGGAAAGACGTTCCTCAAGCTCGACGGCATCAAGGGCGAGTCGCTCGACAAGACGCACAAGGACGAGATCGAGGTCGAGTCCTTCTCCTTCAGCGCGACCAGCTCCGGCAACGGCGGGGGCAGCGGCGCCGCCGTGGGCAAGACGATCTCCAGCTTCACGATCACGAAGAAGCTCGACAAGGCCTCCCCGGCGCTGTTCCAGGCGGCCGCGAACGGCAAGCACATCAAGCTCGCCGACGTGTCGTTCGAGCGCAAGGCCGGAAGAGGCCAGCAGGAGTTCCTCGTGATCAAGCTCCAGGACGTGCTGATCTCCAGCGTCCAGCAGGGCTCGGGCGGCGGCGGCGCGAAAGAGCAGGTGACGTTCGCCTTCCACAAGGCGACGGAGACCTTCCTCGGCGCCGACCACAAGGCGCTGCAGACCGTCACGATCGACGTCGGCGCGAACAAGAAGGCCTGAGTCGCAGCTCGATCCGCCGCAGCCCGGCAGCGCCTACGAGCGCCTCTCCTACCCGGGCTACGCATACGCGGCGACGCACCCCTCGCGGCTGGAGGTCGTCGGCCGCCTGCTGGGGCTCGACGCGGCGCCCGCGGCCGACTGCCGCGTGCTGGAGCTCGGCTGCGGCGACGGCGGCAACGCGCTCTCGATCGCCGCGACGCTGCCCGGCGCGCGCGTGCTGGCGATCGACGCGGCGGCCTCCGCGGTCGAGCGCGGGGCGGAGCTCGCGCGCGCGGCGGGGCTCGACAACGTCACGCTGCGCGTGGGCGACTTCGAGTCGGTCCTGGCGGACGAGCGCGAGCTCGGCACGTTCGACTACGTCATCGCCCACGGCGTCTACTCGTGGGTCCCGCCGGCCGCGCGCGTCGCGCTGCTGGCGTGCGCGGCGCGCTGCCTGGCGCCGGCGGGGATCGCGTTCGTCAGCTACAACGCCTATCCCGGCAGCTACCTGCGCGACATGGCGCGCGACGCCCTGCGCTACCACCTGCGCGGCGTCTCGGATCCGCAGGCGCGGCTGGCCGGCGCGCACGAGCTGATGGAGACGATCGTCGCGATCGAGGAGCCGTCGCCGTACGCGCGCGTGCTGCGCGAGCACCTCGAGCGGATGCTCGGCGTCAGCGACGCGCTGCTGTTCCACGACGACCTGGCGGAGATCAGCACGCCCTTCTACCTCCACGAGGTGGTCGAGCACGCGGCGCGGCACGGCCTGCGCTTCCTGTCCGAGGCCGAGCTGGCGGAGAGCCTGATGCGCGACGTCCCCGAGAGCGCCGTGCGGCTGATGGCGACGCTGCCCGACGACGCCGTCGTGCGCGAGCAGTACCTCGACTTCTTCAAGAACCGGATGTTCCGGCAGACGCTGCTGTGCCATGCGGCCGTGCCCGTCTCGCGCGCGCTCGACGACGGCGCGGTCGAGCGCCTGGCGATCTCCTCCTCGGTGCGCGCCGAGCAGCGGACGCTGGAGGGCGCGGAGACGTTCGCGACGCCGGACGGCTTCTCGATGACGACCTCCGAGCCGCACGTGCAGGCCGCGATGCACGCGCTCGCCGAGGCGTGGCCGGCGGCTGTGGGGTTCCCCGTGCTGCTCGACCGCGCGTGCGAGGCGGCGGGTCCGGACGTGCCGGCCGAGCTGGTCGCGGCGCGGCTGCGCGAGCTGCTGCTGGAGGCCTTTCTCGCGCGCGTGGTGCAGCTGCACGGCTGTCCGCCGCCGGTCGCGGGCCGCGCCGGCGCGCGACCGCGGGCGAGCGCGCTGGCGCGTGCGCAGCTCGCCGCCGGCGCGCCGGCCGTGAGCTCGCTGCTGCACACCAACGTGCGGGTGGGGGAGGAGCTGGACGCCGCGCTGCTGGCGCTGCTCGACGGCACGCGCGACCGCGACGCGCTGGGCGCCGCGCTCGGCGACGGAGCGTCCGGGGCGGACGTGGACGCGGCGCTGGCGCGGCTCGCCGCGCTGGGGCTGCTGGACGCCGGCGGAGGCTGACTCAGCGGCGGCGCCGCTCGGCGTCCGCGACCGCCGGCGGGGTGTAGCCGGCGTCGCCTGCGCTGAAGTTCGTGCCCGGCGGGACGATCTCGTCGATGCGGTCGAGCGTCTCGGCGCTCAGCGTCAGCTGCTCCGCGCCGAGCTGGCTCTCCAACTGCTCCATCGTGCGCGGGCCGATGATCGGCGCCGTCACGGCGGGGTGCGCGAGCGTGAACGCGATCGCGAGCCGGATCAGCGTCACGTCCAGCTCCTCGGCGAGCTGCGCGAGCGCCTCGGCGGCGTCGAGCTTGCGCTGGTTCTCGGGGAGCGAGAGGTCGTAGCGGCCGGGGATCCGGTCCGCGCGCCTGGACTCGGGCGCCTCTCTGCCCTTGCGCCACCGGCCGCTCAGCCAGCCGCCCGCGAGCGGGCTCCAAGGGATCACGCCCATGCCGTGGCGCTGGCAGGTGGGGAGCACGTCGCGCTCGATGCCGCGGATGAGCAGCGAGTAGGGCGGCTGCTCGGTCGCGAAGCGCGGCAGCGCGCGGCGCTCGGCGGCCCACGCCGCCTCCACGATCTCCTCGGCCGGGAAGGTCGAGCAGCCGAACGCGCGGATCTTGCCGGCGGTCTGCAGGTCGGCGAGCGCCGCGAGCGTCTCCTCGACATCGGTGTCCGGCTCGGGGCGGTGGACCTGGTAGAGGTCGATCCAGTCGGTCTGCAGGCGGCGCAGGCTGCTCTCGACCTCCTGCACGATCCAGCGCCGCGAGTTGCCGCGCTGGTTGGGGTCGTCTCCCATCCCGCCGTGGAACTTCGTCGCGAGGATCACGTGCTCGCGGCGGTTGCCGCTCGCGAGCGCCTTGCCGACGATCTCCTCCGACTCGCCCTGCGAGTAGACGTCGGCGGTGTCGACGAAGTTGACGCCCGCGTCGAGCGCGGCGTGGATGATGCGGATCGAGTCGTCGTGGTCCGTGTTGCCCCAGGCGCCGAACATCATGGTGCCGAGGCACAACGGGCTCACCTGCATGCCGGTGCGGCCGAGTGTGCGGTAGTCCATGCGGTGAGACTAGTCGCCGGCGGCCGGCGCGTACGGTCCCCCCGTCGGAGACCGTACGCGGACCGCGCTTGGCGAATTATATTAGTCTGATTGAGATGGCGTTCGTGTTGCCTAGTAGGGTGAGCGATCCTGTGCCTCTGAATATGCCGCTCGCGGCATTGCAGAACAATCCGCCAGGACCATTTGTGAGCGCGAACGCCGCTGATTCATCGGCTCTGATAGATGTGATGGCCCCTCCTGCTCCGATGGAGCCGATCTCGCGAGCGGGCGCCGCCACTGTGAACGTCGCCCTGCACGTGTTGCCGCCCGTTGCGACGACGAAGGATCCTCTGATCAGTCCGAAGGTGACGCCGGTTATGTTCGGTAGCGTGCCGGTGAAGCTCTGATAGGTGATCGCCCACGGAGCGGTTTCCTGATCGATGCTTGCTCTGCCTCCGGTGCACACGGAATTGCCGACCACGGCTCTCGTGGCGACGCCTATCTTCGCGCCTGTGGTCTTGCTTATCGTGGCGCTGTGGAAGCTTCCTTCGACTGTGAGCGGACATCTGACGGTGCCTTCGCTGGCGCTGTTCGACAGTTCGAGCGTGCTCCAGATGGCTCTGAACTGCCCGTTGCTGACCGAGAGGCGACCGGCGGATGCCGTGGCGACTGCTGCGGTCAGGACGACGGTGGCTGCGAGTGCGGCGAGCGGCAGCCGGACGTGGCTGTGCATGGGATGCTCCCTCGAATGGGTTGCGTGCGTGCTGGCCGTGATGGCTCGTGGTGGCCAGCTGCGCGAGCGACGGCCTCCCCCCGGACGCCGGCATGCCACAAGGACTGAATAGTAAAAGACAGGAAACAGGTGTGTCAATGCCGCCGCCGAGCGCACGCAAGGCTCCGCCGCCGACCGGCGGCAAGGCACGACCTGTCCAGGCTCAGCCAGCCATCGGTCCGTGGCGGCTGTCCGGCAGCTCGCCGTGGGCCGCCTCGAGCTCGCTGAGGTCCGCCAGGTCGCGCTCGCGACCCGCGATCCGCTTCAGTGCGACAAGATCCGCCAGCGAGCAGATCGGGGCCTTGACGCCATCGACCTGTCTCACGTCGGCGCGAGCGATCAGCTCGGCGAAGGTGAGTGGGGACGCCTGCTCGGCGAGCAGGTCGATCTGGCCGTGCGGCGTGGCGAGGTGGATCGACCTGCCGGTGTCGATGGTGGCGGCAGGGATGGGCGAGCCATCCGGGCGCGTCGCGCCCCAATCAGCGATCAGCGCACGGAGTCGCTCGATGTTGTCAGTCCCAGGTTCGAGGACGACATCGATGTCGCGGGTCATCCGCACTACGCCGTGGCGAATGAGCGCGATGCCGCCGATGAGGACGTAGCGGACGCCGGCCCTGTTGAGGTCGGAGAGGATCCGGCCGAAGCCGGTCACGCGTGCGGGTGCTCGGACGTGGCCGCCTCGAGCTCGGTTCCCATCTGGCTCAGCGCGATGCCCTCGGCAAGCAGCTCGTCGGGGTCGCGTGCCGCGTCGCTGATGAGCCGGTAGCGGCGCCATGCCTCGTTTGTCGCCGCGTCGTCCCCCCGCGCCTCCGCGGCGTGGGCGTCGCGAGCAGCCTGACGGAGGCGTTGCTCCTGTCGCGCGTCCGACATGCGCCGAGCATAGCCGGCAGGCTGGAGTGCGGCGAGCCATCGGCCCTCTTCCGCTGCGCTACGTCATTTGCCGCAACCGCTGGGGGCAAATGCACCTCAATCGCTAGGATCGCCCGCATGCTGCGTCGAACCGGCCTCGTCGCGGCCATTGCGACCGCCCTCGCCGCCGTCTCCGCGTCGAGCGCCGTCGCGGACGGCACCTGGAGCGCGACGGGCACGCTTCCGGCCGGGAGCGCGGCCACCACGTTCGCCCAGGTGCTCTCGCCGCCGGGCGGCGGGACGCTGCTGTGGCAGTGGCAGAGCAACCGCCCCGTGCTCGTGCCGGTCTCGCCGGCCGGTGCGCTCGGCGCGCCGCAGCCGTTCCCGACCGACGCCAGCAACGGGGCCACCGGCAAGCCGGTGCACGCCTCCTTCCTGCCGAACGGCGACGCGCTGTTCTCCTACGAGCCGTTCAACTCGAGCACGCCGCACCTCGTCTACCGCTTCGCGAACGGGAGCTTCGGGCCCGTCTACAGAGTCCCCAGCACGCCCCTGCTGCGCGCGCTCGCCGTCCGCAGCGGCCAGGTGCTCCTCGTCGAGGACAGCGAGGGCGCGAATCCCGTCCTCTCCGCCCACACGCTGTCGATCGGCGTCGACGGCAGACTCGCGCCGAACGCGGACACGGCGGCGATCTACAGATCGCCGCTCAGCGACACGTTCGGCACGCACATCAACGACGTCGGGGCGGCGATCAGCGCCGACGGCACGGCCGACGTGGTCGCGTTCGTCGGCCACACCTCGATGCCGACCGGCTTGGAGGTCGTCGACGTGCAGCGCGCTCCGGACGCGGTGGGCGGCGGCTGGTCGCCCGCGCGCAGCCTGTCGGCCTCGGTCGACCCGGAGCACGTCGCCGACGGAGGCTCCACCTTCGTCGGGTCCAACGGCGCGCCCACCGCCGATCCGATGGCGGTCGCACCGGGCGGCCGCGCGATCCTCGAGTTCACGGTCGACCCGTCGGATCCCGGCAGAAACTTCAGCACGAGCGGCACCGTCTACGCGCTCGTCCGCGAGCCGGGCGGGACGTTCGGCGCACCGCAGTCGACGAGCGCCACTCCCCCGAATCGGGCCGGCGTGGCCTCCTACGTCCAGGTCGCCGCCGGCGGCGACGGGACGCTGGCGATCGCCAGCAACTTCATGTCGTGCGCGGACAGCAACTTCACGACGCTCAGCTACACGCCGGTCGTCGCATCGGTCGCCGCCCCCGGCAGCGGACTGGCTGCCGTTTCGGTCCCCGGCGGGGACTCGACCGCGCAGACGCGCGTGACGCCGACCTCGCTCGGCGCCGGCGCCGGCCGGGCGATCGTCGGCCTCACGACGAAGACGAACACCGGCAGCGTGCTGCCGCTCAACGGGTGCGGCTCCTACAGCACGGGCGGCCAGTCGGGCACCCTCGGCGACGGCGCCGTCATCACCGGCGGCCCCGACGGGACGGACGTGGCGACGTTCGCCAACCTGCCGTGGCCCGAGGGCAGACCTCCGGCGGTGCGCGTCGACGCCGCGGGGATCGACGCCGCCGGCGACGCGGCGGTCGTCGGCAGCCTCGCGACCTCGAGAGGGATCGAGTACGCGGCGTTCGCGGCGAGACCGAGATCGAGCGGTCCTGGCCCCGGTCCCGGTCCCGGACCCGGTCCCGGACCGAGCCCTGTCCCAGCACCCGGCCCCGGCCCGGATCCTGGCCCCGGCGCGGGAAGAGGCACCCCGAGCATCGGCTCGCCCTCGGTGTCGACCGACTCGCTCACGGTGAGAGTGAGCTGCAGCGGGCCGGCCGGGTCGAGCTGCACCGGCAGCGCGACGCTGACGGTCAAGGAGACGCTCGTCGCCGGCAGAGTCAAGGCCGTCAGCGCCAAGGCGAAGGCGAGAAGACGAGCCAGAGCCAAGACGGTGACGATCGGCAAGGCCACCTTCACCGTCGCCGCCGGCAAGAGCATGCCCGTCGCGGTCTCGCTGAACGCCGCCGGCAAGGCGCTGCACAAGAAGTTCGCGAGGCTCCCCGCGACGTTGACGGTCAGCGTCTCCGGGACGACCAAGAGATCCCCCGTGAGATTTCCCAGACCGCCGCCGAAGAAGAAGCCCGCCAAGAAGAAGTGAGCTTGTCGCCGGTGAGCCGGACTGGGTTTGGCGGAGGCCTTGGTTTCCGGGGGTTCTGTCCCTGGGGAGAGGAAGGCTTCGGGTCTATGCCCCGTCCGAGGAAGTACCCACCCGAGTTGCTCGATCGTGGTGCCAGGCTCGTGTTCGAGTCCGGCCGCCCGATCGCGCGCATCGCCCGAGATCTTGGTGTCTCGTCGGAGACGTTGCGCAAGCACGTGCGTCAGGTCGAGGCCGAAGAGGGCCTGCGACCGGATCTGCCGACCGCGGCCGAGCGTGAGGAGATCAAGCAACTGCGCCGCGAGAACTTCGAGCTGCGCAGGGCGAAACGAGATCTTGAAGGCCGCGAGCATGTTTTTCGTCAAGGAGCTCGACGCAGACCGACCGAAGTGAGCGGCTTCATCGATGAGCATCGCGGCCGTTTCGGGTCGAGCCGATCTGCAGTGTGTTGGGCGTGTCGGCGTCCGCTTACTGCCAGCGCGCCGCGGGCGCCCGTTCCGCGCGTCAGGGCGCCGACGAGCGGCTGCTGGCCCGGATCGAGGAGGTTCACGCGGCCAACTACTACGCCTACGGCTACCGGCGCACCTGGAAGGCGATGCTGCGCGCCGGCGAGAGCTGCGGCCACGATCGCGTCAAGCGGCTGATGCGCCAACACGGATCCAGGGCGCGAAGCGGCGCGGCAAGTCGTGGCGCACCACGATCGCGAACCCCGCCGCGCATCGCGCGCCCGATCTCGTCAAGCGCGACTTCACCGCGAGCCGGCCCGACGAGCTGTGGGTCGCGGACTTCACCTACCTGCGCTGCTGGGAAGGCGTCGTGTTCTTCAGCTTCGTCATCGACGTCTACAGCCGCCGGATCGTCGGCTGGCAGTTCGCCTCGCACATGCGCACCGACCTCGTCCTCGACGCGCTGGCGATGGCGGTCACCCGCCAGGAGGACACTGACGTCGAGCTGATTCATCACAGCGACGCCGGATCGCACTACACCGCTCAGGCCTTCCAACAGGTCCTCGACGACCACCACGTCCTGGGCTCGATCGGCATGGTCGGCGATGTCTACGACAACGCGATGGCCGAAAGCTTCGTCGACACCTTCAAGACGGAACTGATCCGCGACCGCGTCTGGCGCACCCGCAGCCAGCTCGAGCTCGCGATCGTCGAATACGTCAGCTGGTTCAACGCCGACCGTCTACACGAGAACCTCGACGACCTGCCGCCCGCGGAGTTCGAGGCACTCGCAGCAACCGATACCTTCCCATTTCCTCTCTCACAAGATGAAAGAGGGAACACCAACCCGGCCTCCGCGAAACCCAGCCCGGCTCAATGCTTGCTCTGCCGCCGGTGCAGACGGGGTTGCTGACGGCTGCACGGGTGACGTAGCGGACTACTAGGAGACCCCTTTGCTTGGGTATGGTTCTGCTGTAAAGCTGCCTTCGAGGGTGAGCGGACATCTCATGGTGCCTCCCGGTTAATGAGAGCGGGGGGCCGCTTATGGCGACCCCCCGGGTGATGCGTATGCTGCGCTGGCTTATATTAGGGTAATGGATATTGCGTTATTGGTGCCTAGTAGTGTGACCGTTCCGGTGCCTCTAAAGACGCCATTGGCGAGGCTGCAGAGGATGCCGCCGGGGCCGTTGGTGAGCGGTATGGTGGCTGATGGGTCGGCTTCAAGGCTAGTGACTGCGCCGCCACCGCTGGAGTTTACAGCCGCTATGCCGCGGGCGGGGTTGGCGATGGTGGTTAGGGCTCTGCAGTTATTGCCGCCGAGTTCGACTATGAAGCCGGCTCTGATAAGGTTAAGGGTGACGCCGGTTATTCTAGGTAGTGCGCCTTCAAAGCTGTTGTAGGTGATGTGCCAGGGGAGTAGTTCCTGGAGAATCGTCGCTCTGCCCCCGACGCAGGCTGGGTTGTTGACCGCCGCGCGGGTGACGTAGCCGATTAGAGAACCTCTTGCCTTGACTATGGTTCTGCTGTGGAAGCTGCCTTCGAGCGTGACCGGGCATCTGATGGTGCCCGCCACCGCGGTGTTGAAGAATTCGAGGGTTGCCCAAGTGGCTCTTATCTGCTGATTTGAGACGACGAATCTGTTGGCGGTTGCGGTGCTGACGGCTGTGGCGAGGATGGCGGTGGCTGCGAGGCTTGTGAGCAGCAGCCGGATGTGGCGTTGCATGGTGATGTGCTCCCCCTGATTGGATTGCGTGGTGTCTCGAACGCTGGGGTTCGAGGCGGTAGGTGGCCGCCTCGGCCACGTGGGTGGCCGTGTGGGCGCCGGGTGCGCGGGTTTGTCCCGTGCGGGCGCGTGGTGTTGTGTGGTGTTTCCCCCTTTTGTGGCCAGGCACCGGGTGGTGCCGTCGGCGTGGCTGCGGCTGTCGGCCGGTGTGGGTGCCGTGGTTGTAGCGGTCGGGTCACAAGGCGACGGCGGCCCGGGTCGGCGGGCGGCATGCAGCACTAGCAGGATAAGGCACCGGTTTATGGTGTGTCAATGGAGGAAGGCTGGTCGCCCGTTGGTGGACGGTAGGTTGCGGGTGTGGGGTGGGGAGCGCTAGCATCGTCGGCCAGCAGTAGACCGGAAAGAGGAGAGGCGGTGCTCAGGGCGATGCAGGGCATGACGCGTGCGCGTCTGGGTTCGATGGCGGCGCTCGTGGCCGCGCTTGCCTGCTGGCAGGGGATCACAGTCGGTGTGGCGCAGGCTGTGCTTCCCGACGGCCGCGCCTACGAGTTGGTCTCTGCGGCGGACAAGGCCGGCGGGGATGTCATTGGCGCGACCGATCACGTGCGAGTCGCTGATGACGGCAACGCGGTCGAGTACTCGTCGCTGCGGACGTTCGGCGACGCGGTCGGCGGCGGCGTTGCGAGCAACTACATGGCCGTTCGTACACCCGGCACAGGGCAGGGGTGGGTTTCGCATGGGATCTATCCACCCCAGCCGGCGTTGAGCTTCAAAGCGATCATTGATGGGCTTGAGGGTCGGTATGTGAAGGAGCTCTCGCCGGATCTCTCCAAAGGGGTGGTGTTGGCGTGGAGACCGTTGACGGATGCGCCGGCGGTCGCCAACGTCACGAACCTCTACCTGCGTGATGACTTGCGTACCCCGGGTGGCGGGCATTACGAGTTGGTGAGCGATTGTCCGTTGTGCATCACCCCGCTCGGGTCTGAAAACCTCTCGAGCTATCCGGTCTATGTCGGTGGGACACCGAATCTTGACCGGGTGTTGTTCGAGAGCGTGTTGAACCTTGTGGAGGGTGCGAGAGGTGCCGGAACAAAGCTGTATGAGTGGGATGAGGCCACGCAGGTGATCATGCTCGCTGGGATCCTGCCCGATGGTAGAGCCGCGACGGAGTCAACGGGCGGCAACGGCCTAGTCACTGCGCAGGCCAGCGTCACCCACCATGCGATCTCCGATGACGGCAGCAAGGTCTTCTTCACCGCTTCCCCTGTGGGTGCTGCGAACGTGTACATGCGCGTCGACGGTGCGAGCACAATCCTGCTCAACAGATCCGAGGCCAGCAGCCCGGATGCACCCCAGTCGGCGCGCTTCTGGGATGCCAGCCAGAGCGGCTCACGCGTGTTCTTCAGCAGCGGTGAGCGTCTCACCGACGACGCCCCAAGCACGAGCGACGCGAAGCTGTACATGTACGACACCACGCTGCCGGCCGATAATCCACACAACCTGACGTTTCTCAACGTCGACCACGAGCCCTCCGACTTTGCCTCGAATCAGGTCAAAGGCGTCGTTGGCGCCAGCGCGGACGGGCACACCGTCTACTTCACGGCGACCACCCAACTCGTCGCCGGCTTGCCCCCCCTGGCCTCCGGCGTCGGGATGTATGTTTGGCACGATGGCGAGATCCGCTTCATCAGCGACCTCCCCGGCGAGGATCAGGCCAACCTCACCGATGGGATCATCACTGGCAGTCGGACCTCGCGGGTGTCGCCCTCCGGGGATCTTGTCTACCTCTCCACGGAGCCGGTCGGACCCAACGGCTACGACCACGGCACGTGTATCCAGACGGTGACCGATGCGTGCAATCAGCTCTACGTCTACACGGTCGATGATCACACGCTTAGATGCGCCTCCTGCAACCCTACCGGCGCACCCGGGCAGGCGAGCGCTGTCACGAGCCTGTTCACGATCGCCAACGGCGGTGTCTCGTCCACGCGGCATCTGAGTCGTGTGATCAGTGACGACGGTCACTACGTGTTCTTCACGACCCCCGATGCGTTGGTATCGGCGGATGGCAACGGCAAGAAAGATGCGTACGAGTATGACACCCACACCGGTGCGTTGAGTCTGATTTCGAGTGGTCGTGGTACGGCGGATTCCTATGCGATCGAGACGACGCCTGAGGGGCGCGACGTGTACTTCGTGACGCGTGATCAGCTCACCGGGTGGGACACCGACGCCAACTACGACCTCTACGACGCCCGCATCAACGGGGGCCTCCCCGACCCCCCGCCCCCGGCGCTCGCCTGCAATGGCCATGACTGCCACGGCCCACTCACGGGCGCGCCCGCCGCCCAGTCCACCAGCAGCGCCACCAACACAACCGCTGGTAACCTCACCCAACACCTCACCAAAACCAAACACTCCAGAAGAGCCAAAAAGAGATGCGCCAAAGGCCGCGTCCGCCAACACGGCAGCGGCCACACCACATGCGCCAAACGAGCACGTCACGTGAAGCGCAGACACGTCGTGCATGGAGCAGGCCGCCACTCTTGAGGTGGTAGTGAAGCTCGGCGACGGCGACGGCGACGGCGTTGTCGTAGGAGTCGCTGTGTGAGCCCATCGAGTATGCGATGCCTGCCTTGCTGGTGGGCCTGGACGAAGCCGGGCGAGACGTATTGCCCTGATCGCTGTGGTGGACGAGGCCGGGCGTGGATCGCCATTCTCAGCGGGTTGACGTGAGTTTGGTGCGCTTGTGGGCGGCCATGTTCCAGCCGATGGTCTGAGCCGGGTGCGGTGCTCAGCCAGCAGCCGTGATCGCCGTCAGACGCGGTAGCACGATCTCTTCGGCGCGTGCCTGACTCGCCTCGTCAGCGGCAAGGCGGCGTAGACGCCATTGATGAAGCGCGGGTGCGCCCGGTGACGTGACAACTCGGAGGCGAGGTCACGGCGCAGCTCTTCGCGGGCACTGGCGATCTCCGCGACGAGCTCAGCCCGCCCTCGAGCAGGCTGACGACGTCGGCCATGTCGCGACTTGCGATGTAGTCGTTGCGACCGCGGCTTGCGAAGGCCTCGAGCTTCGTCGCGACAAGGAACGGCGGCGAGACCGCTGCGATCATGGCTCTAAAGCCGAGGATCGATCCATCCATCGGCATCGCGTCGAGCACGAGGTCGCTGTCCGCATGTCGCCAGCGGCACACGATGCCGTCTCCTGGTCCTCGCGGAACCGGCGCCTGCGGAGGCGCTGCTCGAAGTCGGCGAAGTCCCCGCGCAGCGGACTTCGACGATGACATCGACATCTTCAGTCGGGGCGGCCCGGGCGCGGCCAGATCGGTGATCTAGCTGAGCTGCTCACGGTCTTAGTGAATGTTTGAGGGAGGTGTCCGGCCTCCGACGGAAGGTGCGGTCAGCGACGACTGACCCGCCGAAGGAGGCCGGACATGGAGGACGGTAGGTGCAAGCTCGGATTGCAGGGGCGGCTTGAGCTGGTGTTGTTGGTGGAGTCGGGGTCGACGCTGAGGGCGGCCGCGGCCGCCCTCAGCGTCGCGCCGGCGACCGCGCACCGGTGGTGGCATCGCTGGCAGCAAGCGAGCCAGGAAGAGCGGGCTT
This sequence comes from uncultured Actinomycetes bacterium, assembly GCA_963812435.1. Classification (GTDB taxonomy): domain Bacteria; phylum Actinomycetota; class Thermoleophilia; order Solirubrobacterales; family Solirubrobacteraceae; genus Conexibacter. Next base: position 391,329 of record CAWEUZ010000001.1, on the reverse strand, counting down.
CGAGGGTGTGTCTGCGCGCCCGGCCACCGGTCCCAGGATCGTGTCCGTGGTCGTTGAGCGAGGAGCAGGAGCGGAGGATCCTCGCTGCGCGGGAGAGGACGAACTACGGGCCGATGCAGTTGCAGTTCCTCACCGGCCGGCATCGCTCGACGATCTGGAAGGTGCTCAAGCGTCACGGCGTCTCGCGCCGTCGCCGAGCTACGAGCCGCCAGACAAGTCGCCGCTACGAATGGGCCGAGGCCGGCGCTTTGTTGCACATCGACGCCTTCGAAGCACCGAAATTCGGGTAGTGGGTCAGTTTGAAATGACCCGCTGATCTGCTCTACGGTCCCCGCCGTTCGAAGCAGGTAAAGCGGCCCCGAGCGGCGCGGACACGCCAACCCGGGGCCTACACGGAGGTTGAGTCCGTGCATGGCAAGGATAGGTGTGGGACGCGCGAGGTATCGCGCGAGCAGAGAGCGCTGGGCCGGGCCGTCCGCGAGATCCGCGGGCGTTGGGACCTCTCGCAGGAGGAGCTGGGCTTTCGCGCCCGGCTCCACAGGAACTACGTGGGGGCAGTCGAGCGCGGTGAGATCAACGCGACGTTCGCGACCCTGCTCAAGCTGACTGTCGGGCTGCGGGTGCGGCTGTCGGACCTGATCGTGATCTACGAACGGCAGCTTGCCGATGGGCCTCAAGGACGCTGACGGCCGCGTCGCGGAGCTGGTCGCGCTCGGCGCCGCGGTGCGGCGGCTGCGGGCGCGTCATGGTTGGGTGCCGCAGAACGCGGTGTGCTTCGACGCCGGGTTGGGCGACGGCTATCTGAGCGACTTGGAGCTGGGCCGCACGAACCCGACCTTCATGAACCTCGTGGCGATCGTGCGGACGCTCGGCTTCACGCTCGGCATCTGATCGCGGTCTACGAACACAAGTTGGCCGGCATCGATCCGCACGCCGGGCACGACGCGCCGGTGTGCCCGACGCCGGAAGCGCTCGCGCACCTCGCCGAGCTGCGCGCCGACTGGCACGAGCTGCAGGCCAGAGCGCTCCGGCGGAAGCTGCACCGACGGCGGGTAGGATGAGGCCGTGGATCTGAACAAGCTCGCCAGCCGGATCGTCAGAGAGTCCACGGACCCTGACGCGCGCGACGATGGGAAGGATCCGGAGGCTGTTGCGCGTGGTCGCAGAGGTGGCCAAAAGGGCGGCCATGCGCGTGCCCAGAATATGACGGCTGAGGAGCGCAGCGAGGCTGCGCGACGAGCGGCACGCGCACGCTGGTCAGTCAGACGTTAGGCAGCGGCGTGGTTGTCGCGCTTGAAGATCTGCGACGCCACGCAGCCCTCGTAGACATACGCGTCGAGCGCGAAGTACTTCGTCCAGAGCTGCCAGATCAGTCTCCACTGGTCGCTGTTCGGGTCGGCGGTGACGATCGGCAACCCGACCTTGGCGGCGTCGTCTGCACTGAACACGGCACCGTGGTCTCTCGGAAGGTCGATCAGGGTTCTCTTGAGCGCCTGGGCGATTCTCTTGGCATGCGCTGGCCTGCGATCAGGATTCGCCGCAAGGGCCTCTCTCACGAGGTCCGTTGATCGGGCCAGGGCCGAGCGTGCCTGTTGCACCATGACGGCTGTCACGTCAGCGAGAAGCGAGGCATAGAGCGGGTAGGAGTCGGGGTTCCGCGCGATTGCCGCCTCCGCGTTGTCAACGGCGGCGATCAGGTCCTTCGCCGCGTACAGACCCGGACGCCGGGGATGCTGGAACTGTGGGTCCACGGGGCCGAGATCGCTTGTCGGCCCCATGAGGATGTGGTGGGCGCCGATCGTGAGGATCGTTCCAGCGCTCTTGGCCTGATTGGGGACGATCACCGTCAGCTCGCGACAGCGAGCCTGCGCGGCTCGCACGAGCCGTACTGCGGTCTCGCCGTCTCCGCCCGGCGAGTCGAGCAGAAGGTGGAGATCTCTGGTCGGATCTGCGCCGTAGAGCAGCTCCTCGAGGTACGTGACGCTGTGCGGAAACACAACGTCGATCATCACGACGAGCCGGCAGTCGTACTCCTGCTCGTAGCACGCGATCAAGTGCTGTCGCGCATATCGATCCGAGTTCTGCGCGTTGAACAGCGGGGTCCGCTGCGGGTGGGGTCTAGCTACCCCCGCAAGAGCCGTGTCGGAAAGGACAAGCGCTGCCCCTCCCGCGCCTTCGCCGTGCGCTCCCGGATCGCAATCGCTCGCTCTGCCCGCTCCATGAGCACCTTGGCTTCCACTCCCTTGGGAGCGGCGACTGCGGCTGTTCTCTTGTTCTGAGCCTTGGTCATCGGTCATGCCCTCCGATTCGCCCTCCCGCCCGACACCAATATTGCCGCACCGACCTCCCAGTTGGAAGGGCAGTGCGCACTATTTTCTGGTGCGTTTATCCCACACGGTGCGGCGGCTATGCGCTGGTTATCGGCAGATCGTCGTTTCTCTAGTAGTCAACCTGCATTCTAGGGCGTTATTCCGTCCGATTGCTCAAGCATAATGGTCAGTATGAACCGGCTGAGCACAGAGAAGCGCGCGGCAATCATCGGCTGCCTGGTCGAGGGGAACTCGATCCGCGGGACCGTCCGAATCACGGGCGCCGCCAAGAACACGGTCACGAGACTCCTGGTCGATCTTGGCGCCGCCTGCGCTGACCACCAGGACCGCACGCTGCGCGAGCTGCCGTGCAAAACCATCGAGGCCGACGAGATCTGGAGCTTCGCCTACGCGAAGGCGAAGAACGTCCCTGAGCAGTTCCGCGGCACCCCCGGCTACGGCGACGTGTGGACCTGGGTTGCGATCTGCGCGGACACGAAGCTCGTGCCGTCCTGGCTCGTCGGCGAGCGCACCATCGAGGATGCGACGACGTTCGCGCATGACCTGCGCGGCCGGCTCGCGGAACCGCACCGCGTGCAGATCACCACGGACGGGCTCAGCGCATACCGGGAGGCTGTCGGCGATGCGTTCGGCGAGGTCGACTTCGCGCAGCTGCACAAGGTCTACGGCCTCGACCCGAAGGTCAGAGGCGCCCAGCGGCGCTACAGCCCGCCGATGGTCACGAGCACGCAGGTGACCGTGGTCTCAGGCGATCCCGATCCCGGCGAGATCTCGACGAGCTACGTCGAGCGGCAGAACCTCACGATGCGGATGGGGATGCGCCGCTTCACGCGGCTGACGAACGGGTTCTCGAAGAAGGTCGAGAACCTCGCGCACGCCGTCAGCCTCCACTACATGCACTACAACTTCGGCCGCATCCACCAGACGCTCAGAGCGACCCCCGCCCAAGCGGCCGGCGTGACCGACAGACGGTGGAAGCTGACCGACATCGCGGCGCTGCTCGACTGAGGGCTTGCCTGGCGCCTCAGAAACATCCGCCACCCTCATCCGTCCTGTCCCCCAAGTACGGTGCTGGGCGCTTGTCTCCCACAAGCTGCCCCCGTAGCTCAGTGGATAGAGCGGCTCTCTAGCGAAGCAGCAGGTCCCGGGTTCGAATCCCGGCGGGGGCATTCCACACGGAGCATTATTCGCTAGGCGTCGGACGTGTCCTTTGCAAGATCTTGCAAAGCCCTGCCTAGCCGGTATCCGTCCGGGGGATTTGGGTAGCATCTTGGATGCTAGAGAGCTGCTGACTGGGCTAGACCATTGCCATCCACACACCGGGTGACTTGGTCCTGCCAAGCCAAGCACTTCGGAAAGGGCCTCGCTTCGGCGAGGCCCTTTCTGCGTTCCGGATCCCTTCGGCGGTGTCGGAACCTCGTTGCTGGCGAACCGCCGTGTCAGGGCTTTTCGTCGGTGCGCGCCTCCGAAGGTCAAACTGACCCACTACCGAAATTCGCGGTCCCTGGCCATTGGGCGACCAGACAGCGCGCTGAGCAGCACAAGACCCGCCGGGCGGGCAAGAGCGTTGTCGTCGGAGTCATCGACGACCACACACGCCTGGTCTACTGCGAGCTGCACGCGGCCGAGAACGCGATCACGGTCTCGAGCACGCTCAGACGCGCCGCCGCCTGGTTTCGCGAGCAAGGCTGCGGCCCGGTCCAGGCCGTGATGTCCGACAACGCGAAGTGCTACTCGACGAGCTTCGCATTCCGCGAGACGCTCGCCGAGCTCGGCGCCCGCCACATCCTGATCCCGCCCTACACACCACGCTGGAACGGGAAGATCGAGCGATTCTTCGGCACCCTCGACACCGAATGGGCACACGGCCGCATCTGGCCCAACAGCACCACACGCGACCGCGCCCTGTCATCGTTCATCCGCTACTACAACCGCCGCCGACCACACTCAGCCTGCGGCGGCCGCGCCCCCATCACCCGTGTTCACCAAGACCGCGAGCAGGACAGAGTCGCTGCTCGCACTCTACGAACGCGCCAAAGGCACAGGCCGCACGCGCCCGAGCCGAGCGCCTACAATGCCCCCGGTTGCCCTCCTAGCTCAGTTGGTAGAGCACTGCCATGGTAAGGCAGGGGTCATCGGTTCGAGTCCGATGGAGGGCTCTCCCACCAAGGTGTGAGCACCGCCCACCTTGGGGTCCCCCGGCTCACACCCAGGGGCTCTATACGGCCCTCCGACGCCGCCATACCGTGGCTCCCATCGCACGACCGAGCCAAAGGGAGCACACGATGGGAACCACGAGGATTGCCCTGCACCGCCACTCCGCCGCACGCCACCGCGAGCAGCCGCGCGTCGTCCACCTCGCCCCGATCGACCGACCGGTGCGCGCCCCGCGCGGCCCGGACCGTCTGATCGCCGCCGCGGTCGCAGCCCTGGGGCTGGCGTACGGGACCCGCATCGCCCTGTCGCTGACGGCGGCGGTGTCGATCGAGCCCGGTCCGCTCGCCGCGGCCGGCGCCGCGCTGGGGCTCGTCCTCGCGCTCCGCGCATGCCTGGGCCGGAGATCGGCGCGTTGAACTGCCACGTTCCAGCCTGCCTTCATGCAAGGATCGCCACTTGTGGATGTGGAAGAAGTCCCGCAGGCGCGGTCCGCGGGTGAGCTCAAGAGCCTCATCGAGGCAGAGCGGGGAGGCGCACCGCTCCTGCTGTGGCGCGACAGCACGGGCGCGCAGCAGATCCTCTCGCTGGAGGATGCGGTGACGGTGACGATCGGACGCCGCACGACGAACGACGTGGTCCTCAACGACGACGGCGAGGTCTCGCGCACGCACGCCGAGCTCGAGCGCGTCGGCGAGGACTGGACGGTCGTCGACGACGGCCTCTCGCGCAACGGCACCTTCCTCAACGACACGCGCGTCGCGGGCCGCAGACGCCTGCACGACGGCGACGTGATGCGCTTCGGGCGCACCGCCGTCGAGTTCCGCCGCCCCGGCGAGGGGTCGACCGCGCTCACGTCCTCCGCCGCCTACCTGCCGACGGTCGAGAGCCTCACCGAGACTCAGCGCGCGATCGTCATCGCGCTCTGCCGTCCGTACCGCAGCGGGGCCGAGTTCGCGACCCCCGCGACGAACGCCGAGATCGCCGCCGAGGTGCATCTCGGGGTCGACGCGGTCAAAGGCCATCTGCGGGCGCTCTTCCAGCGCTTCGAGATCGGCGACCTGCAGCAGAACCAGAAGCGTGCGCGCCTCGTTCAATGCGCGTTCCAGTGGGGCCTCGTCTCGGAGCGGGATCTGTGAGCGCCGACGACGAGGAAGAAGAGACGATCGTCTCGACCGATCTCGTCGCCGCCGCGCCCACCGGACGCTGCGCGGTCTGCGATGCGCCCGTCTACGGAACGGACACCCACTGCGCGGGCTGCGCACCCGTCGCGCCGCCCGCTCCCAGCGCGCGCAGCGGGCTCGACCCGCGGCCCGCGATCGAGCGGCTCGAGGTCCTCACCCCCGGGAGCAAGGAGCTCGTCTCGCAGCTCAGGGAGCAGCTGCGGGCGCCCGCCGTCGCGACGGCGCTGCTGGGCGGAGCGCTCGCCGCGGTGCTCGTGTTCGCGGTCGGCGTCGGGCTGGGGGTCGTCTTCTCCGACCAGTCGACGCTCGGAGCCGTCGACACGGGCAAGAGCGTCGTCAACGCCGGCTTCGCGCAGATGCTCAACTTCCTGCAGGTCGGCTACGACGGCGGCGTCGGCAAGCTGGGGCCGGCGCTGTTCGTCGTCTTCCCGATCGGCTTCTGCGCGCTCGCCGCCTACGCGCAGGCGCGACGCACGCGCACGCTCGCCCCGCTCGCGCGGCTCGCGAGCGGGGCCGGCGTCGGCCTCGTCTTCGGCGTGCTGATGCTCGTGCCCGCGCTCGCGGCGGGCAGCCTCGCCGGCGGCGAGGGGGCCGCGAGCGTCGGTGCGGCCGACGCCGTGCTGCTGGGCGTGCTGTGGGGCGTGATCGGCGGCCTGCTCGGCACGTGCCTCGCGCTGCGCTGGAAGATCGGGCCGATCCCGGTCGATGTGCCGGCGTGGGGCCGGGACGCCGTGCGCACCGCGGGCGTCGCACTGCGGCCGCTCGCGCTGGCGTTCGTGCTGCTGGCCGTCGCGGGGACGGTCGCGTGGAGCGTCGAGGCGCTGCGCAAGCCGAGCGTCCGCTTCGGCATGCCGGCCGCGACGGCCGCCGCCGACCATGCGACCTTCGCCGTCGAGCACGGCGTCCACTGGCTCGAGCTCGGCGGGCTCGCGCGCTTCCGCGCGAACGGCTTCACGAGCCCGGTGCCGGTCGGCGACGTCGCGCGGATCAAGGCGGGCGGCGACGGCGCCTATCGCGTCTTCGGGCTTTCGCCCGCGATGCCGGGCTACACGTTCGCGCTCGTGGTGCTGTTCACCATCGGCATCACGCTGCTGCTCGCGCTCAGCGCCGGCTTCGGCCTCGCGCGCACGCGCGAGGCGACGACGCCCGCGCAGGGCGCCGCCTGGGGCGCGCTCGTCGGCCCGGCCTGGGCGATCGCGATGCTGCTCGCGAACGCGCTCGTCGCCGGGAACCTGTTCGGCCGCGCCGTCGTCGGCAGCGTCTTCGGCTCGTTCCTGATCGGCGGCGCGCTCGCGGGCGCCGCCGGCGGCGCGCTCGGCGTCCGCTCGAGCGGCGCGACCCCGCAGGGGCCCACGCCATGAGCGAGACGATCCTCACCACGGGCACCACGCTCGCCGGCTATCGGATCGAGCGCTTCGTCGCGCAGGGCGGGATGGGCGCGGTCTACGAGGCGACGCAGCTCGATCTCGACCGGCGCGTCGCCCTCAAGCTGATCTCCGAGCGCCTGGGCAGCGACGAGCGCTTCTGCGAGCGCTTCCGGCGGGAGTCGCGCACGGCCGCCTCGATCGACCACCCCAACATCCTCCCCGTCTACCAGGCCGGGGAGTGGAACGGGCGCCTGTTCCTCGCGATGCGCTTCGTCGACGGGCCCGACCTCAGCAGCCTGCTCAGGAGAGAGGGCCCGCTCGACGTGCACGACACGCTGGAGATCCTCACGCAGATCGGCGACGCGCTCGACGCCGCCCACGCCCGCGGGCTGGTCCATCGCGACGTCAAGCCGGCGAACGTGATGCTGGAGCGCCGCGACACCGGCTGGCGCGCGTACCTGACGGACTTCGGCCTCGCCAAGCCCGACGACGACGCCGACGAGCACACGGCTCCCGGCGAGGTGCTCGGGACGATCGACTACATGGCGCCCGAGCAGGTCAACGGCGAGCCGGTCGACGGCCGGGCCGACGTCTACGCCTTCGGCTGCATGGTCTACCGCTGCCTCACGGGCGAGGTCCCCTACAAGCGCGACTCCCGCACCGCGACGATGATGGCGCACGCCAACGCGCCGGTCCCGGTGCCGAGCGAGCAGGTGGCGGACCTGCCGGCGCCGCTGGACTTCGTCGTGCGGCGCGCGATGGAGAAGGACGTCGAGCAGCGCGCGCAGTCGGCCGGCGCGCTGATGCGCTGGGCGACCGCGCAGCTCGGCGAGCGGCCGGCGCCCGCTCCGGTGACGGAGGAGAGCCCGACGGAGGAGACGTCCCTGCCGCTGCCGGAGGACGGCGAGTCGGCGACGAAGCGCCGGCGCTTCTCGACGCGGCTCGCGCTCGCGCTCGTCCTCTACGCCCCCATCTGGACAGCGACCTACCTGCTCGGGAGAAGCCTGTGAACTGGAGAGCAAGCCTGCTCGGCGCCGTGATCGTCGCGGTCGCCGGCCTGGGTGTCGGCGTCGCCGTCGGCGGCAAGACGACGGTCAAGACGACGACGGTCACCGTCGCGGGCAAGACGACGGTCACCACCGTCACCCAGACGACGCCCGGGTCGAGCGTGACCACCGGTCCCGGCACGACGACCCAGCCGCCCGGCGACAGCGCGACGCAGCAGTACCTGGCCGACTACCTCGCCGGCCAGGGCACGCAGGAGCTCAACGACGAGGCGAGCGGCGTCTCGCTCCTGGACGACCCGTCGAGCGTCCAGCTGAAGGGCCGCAGCTATCAGCACGCGGTCGGCTTCTCGCTCGACAACTACAGCAGCACGAACACCTTCCAGATGCCGATCTCCGAGTTCGGCCACATGTCCTCGAAGATCGTCGGCCTCGGCACGCTGTCCGGAGCCAGCACGAGCTATCGCCTGAAGGTCTACAAGGACCACGGCGACACGCCGAACGCGACCGTCCTCTATAACCAGACGTTCCACGGGCCGAGCGGCACGCACTCGCTGGCCTTCGACACGCAGGGCGCCACGGTGCTCGTGTTCGAATGGACGCAGCTGGTGGACGAGCCGGACTCCGACAACGACTTCATCATGGCCGACCCCGTGATCACCAGATGAGCACTCCACCGACCACCCACGTCACCGGCGTCGACTTCGTCAACGTCCCCACGACCGACCTCGACCGCGCGTGCGCGTTCTACGAGGGCGTCCTCGGGCTGGAGAGAACGTCCGTCTACCAGCGCGGCGACGCGCCCGCGATGGGCGTCGAGTTCGAGACGGGCACCGTCACGATCGCCGTCATCGACTCCGCGGCGATCGGCCGCGAGTTCAGCGCCAACACGCTGCCGATCGCGTTGCGCGTCGACGACGCCGAGGCCGCACGCGCCGAGCTGGAGTCGCGCGGCGTGACCTTCCACGCCGACACGCTCGACACGGGCGTCTGTCACATGGCCTTCTTCAGCGACCCGGACGGCAACTCGCTGATGCTGCACCAGCGCTACGCGCCGCGCAGCTAGCCCGGATCCACCCACGACGTGCGGTCCAGCACCGGCCGCGCGGCGAACGCCGCCGGGCGCTCGGCGACCCAGGCGGCGACCTCGTCGCAGCGCGCGACCCACAGCTCGCCGGAGGAGTCTCCCGCGGCGCAGCGCGCCAGCACCGCCCGCAGCGCGTCGCGCACGCCCTCGGCCATCCACGTGTGCAGCACGAGCACGGCGTGCCCGCCGCTCGCGACGGCCTGATCGATCGCTCCCAGCAGCGCGGCCTGCACCGCCTCCGGTCCGCCGGCCTCCTGCGACCCCGCGACGTGCGCGCGCAGCGCGGCGAACTGCGGCAGCACGTGGAAGACGTCCACCGCCGGCCAGGCGAACGGCAGCACCGCGACCGCGCCGTCCATCCCGGGCGCGCTGCCCGCCGGCGAGCAGTGCCGCACGCCGCGCTCGGCCAGCAGCGCCGTCGTCGTCGGCCCGATCAGCCCGCCCGGCGGCCGGAAGCCGGCGACGTCGAGCCCGAGGCCGCGCAGCGCCGCGAGCCCGCGGTCGAGGTTGTCGGCCTCCTGCGCCGCGCTCAGGCCGCCCCAGTCCTCGTGGCACCAGGCGTGGAAGCCGACCTCGTGGCCGCCGCCCGCGATCGCGGCCAGCGCCTGCGGGTAGATCTCGGCGTTGACGCCCTCGACGAAGAAGGTCGCCGGCAACCCGACGCGCGCCAGCTCCTCCAGCACGATCGGCAGGGCGCTCACGACCGACCAGTGGCCGCCCCGCGGCTCGTCCGCGGTGCGCAGCCCGAGCTCGATCTCGGCCGCCTCGCCGAGGTTGTCGAACGTCAGCGAGACCGCCGCGGCGCGCTCGCCGGGCCAGCGGCTCACGATGCCTCGTCGCCCAGCAGCCGCGGGCTCCAGCGCGCCGGGTCCTGCCGCGCCTGCTCTCTCGCCCAGCGGAAGTGGTGGCGCGCCGAGGCCAGCAGCGCCGGCGCCGTCGCGACACCGGCGGCGACCCACTTGCGATCCGCGCGCGGGGTCTCCAGCAGCGCACTGCCGAGACCCCCGACCATCCACAGCCACAGGATCGTGTTGTAGGCAGGAAGCTTCGAGGGCGGCAGGCCCTCGGCCTCGTCGAGCCACGGCAGCACGCCCCAGCGCAGCGACCACGGCCACTCCACGAAGTGCACCGCCGAGCCCGCGATCGCGACGCCCGCGTTCAGCGCGAGCAGCGGCTCGTCGCGCGGAGCCGGCGCCAGCGCGCGCCAGATCCACAACGGCAGCGCCACGAGCCACATGGCCTTCGTCCGGCGGCGTCCGAGGAACGGCTCGAACACGAGCCCGATGCCGGCGCGCAGCTCGAAGCCGTGGTGCGCCGCCGTGCCGAGCGCGGCGAGCAGGCTCAGCGGCCGCGCCCTCACGGCAGCGACCTCGGTCCCGCGTCCGGGTCGATGCGGTTCGTCAGCGTCCCGATCCCGTCGATCTCCAGCGCGACCGTCTGCCCGGGTCTCAGCCAGCGCTCCAGCTCCAGCCCGCAGCAGCCGGGCATCGTGCCGGTCGAGAGGACGTCGCCGACGCCGAGCCGCTCGCCGGCCGAGGCCTGCGCCAGCATCGCGCCGACGTCGTGCTGCGCGCCGGCGGTCGTGCCCTCGCACCACAGCTCCCCGTCGACCCGCACGCGCCCGCTCATCCGCTGCCAGTCGGGCACGGCGTCCGCGGTGAGGACGTCGCAGCCGAGCGAGTTGGCGAACGTCTTGGCGTTCACGACCGGGCCGAAGATCGAATGACGGGCGTCCTCGGCCTGCACGTCGCGCGCGCTCCAGTCGTTCAGCACGAGCCAGCCGCCGACCGCCGCGGACGCCTCCTCGGGCGTCGCGTCGGCCAGCGGCCGCGCAAGCACGAACGCCAGCTCGAGCTCGAAGTCGAGCGCTCTCGTGTGGCGCGGCCACCACATCGGCTCGCCGTCGGCGAGCACGGTGGTGTGGTTGGCGACGTACATCTCGGGCCGCTCGTAGAAGCCCTTCTTCGGTCTCAGCGGCGGGAACGTGCCGCGCGCGAGGCGCTCGTAGGTTTGCATCGCGCGCGCCACGGGCGCGGGGAAGAAGTGCTTGACGAGCATCCGCGCCGACTGCACGGCGTGCGACTCGAAGAGCATGAACGCGCGCAGCGAGCGGGGGCGGAACGGCAGCCCGGCGGCGGACGGATCGGCCGCGACCGCTGCGTCGCCTGCCGCCGCCCCCATCGCCGCCGCGGCCGCCTCGCGCGTCGCGTCGCCGCCGGCCAGGAACGCCAGCATGTCGCGCGTCTCGGCCTCGATCATCGCCTCGCCCGTGGACAGGTAGCCGTTCGCGGCCGGGAGCGAGACCCAGCGATCGGTCTCGTCGTCGCGGGCGATCAGGCCGCCGGGGGTGGCGCGCAGCAGCATCGCGGCCATCATCCCAGCGGACCGGCCGCGGCTCGCCGGTACCGCGGCGCCGCCCGACGCGGCGCCGCGGACCGGTTGCCGGCGACGAAAGCACTCCGGACGGGCGAGGTCAACGATCCTCGGCGAGGTTCGTAGCGGTAGCCGCCCTCGCCCGGCAGCGCGTGTGAGAGGATCGCCGCAGCGAAGCCCAGGGGGGACTGACATGGCACGTGGGGGGACAGGCGCGGGGCCGGCGATGCGGCTCGCCGCCGCGACGACGGACACGGCGAACGGGTACTACCGCGCGATCTATCCGCTGCAGGAGCTCGAACGCCGCAGACACACCGTCCACTGGCCCGGCGACCCGACCTTCCAGATGCTGCGCAACGGCGCGACGCCTCCGTGGGACGCCTTCCTCGTGCAGCAGATGCACGATGAGGAGGCGCTCGACGTGATCCTACGCGTGCGCCGCGCCGGGATCGCCGTGGTGTGGGACACCGACGACGACATCGGGTCCATCACGCGCGGCAGCGAAGCGTGGCACCGGCTCGGCGGGCGCCGCAACATCCGCCGCCACTTCAAGGCGACCGTCGCCGCGGCGTGCGCCGCGCACCTCGTGACGACGACGAACGAGCACCTCGCGCAGGTCTACCGCGACCTCGGGGCGGAGCACGTCGTCGCGATCGAGAACTACCTCGCCCCGCATGACGTCGCGCACCCCCGCACGAGACATCGCGGCATCGTGATCGGCATCACCGCCGCGGGCGAGCACGAACCGGACCTGAGGAAGCTGCGCCTCGGCGAGCTGCTCGACCGGCTGCTGGACCGCCTCGACGGCGTGCGCGTCGTCGCGATCGGAGCGGACCTGGACCTGCGCAACAGACACCGCTACAGACATCTGCGCGACGTCGAGTTCACAGACCTGATCCCGGCCGAGTGCGAGTTCGACATCGGGCTCGCGCCGCTGTGCGACACGCGCTTCAACCAGGCGCGCTCGAACGTGAAGCTGAAGGAGTACGGGGCGGCGGGCGCGATGTGGCTCGCCTCGCCGGTCGGGCCGTACGTCGGGATGGGGGAGGAGCAGGGCGGGCTGCTCGTCGCCGACGACGACTGGGGCGCGATGCTCGAGCTGCTGCTCGAGGACGCCGACCGCCGCCGCGCGCTCGCGCAGCGCGCGACCAGATGGGCGCGCGGGCAGACGGTCAGAGCCGGCGCGGCGCGCTGGCAGGCCGCGTTCCGCGACGCGATCCAGCGTGCGCGCGGCGGCGGCTGAGCGCCGCGCTCACCAGGCGTCGACCATGGTCCGCCGGCGGCCGCCGGGCGGCGGCGGTGGCACGGGCGTCGCGGCGAGCGTCGCGACGAGCCGCGCACGCGTGTCGGCCGGATCGATCACGTCGTCCAGCTCGAAGTAGGTGGCGGCGTTGAGCGCCGTGCTCTGTGCGCGCACCGCGGCGACCAGCTCCTTGACGCGCTGCTCGCGCGCCGCGTCGTCCTCGATCGCGGCCAGCTCGCCGCGCAGCGCGAGCCGCACCGCGCCCTCGACGCCCATCGCGCCCAGCTCCCCGCTCGGCCATGCGAGCGTGACGGCCGGCGCGTGCAGCGAGCCGCCCGCCATCGCCTGCGCGCCGAGCCCGAACGCGCGCCGCACGATCACGCACAGGATGGGCACGCTCAGCGTCGCGGCGGCGAGGAAGAGGCGCGACGTGTGCCGCACGGCGGCGGTCCGCTCGGACTCCGGTCCGACCATGAAGCCGGGCGTGTCGACGAGCGAGACGACCGGCAGCCCGAACGCGTCGCACAGCTGCAGGAAGCGGGCCGCCTTGTCGGAGCCGTCGGCGTCGATCGCGCCCGACAGGTGCCCCGGGTCGTTCGCGATCACGCCGACCGGGCGCCCCTCGATGCGCGCGAGCGCGGTCAGCATCGTCCTGCCGAAGGCGGGGCGCAGCTCCAGCACCGAGTCGTCGTCGGCGAGCGTGCGCAGCAGGGCGCGCGCGTCGTGGACGCGCTTCTGGTCGGCGGGGATCGCCTGCCGCAGCAGCCGCTGGTCGGCGCAGCTCCACTCCTCGCGCGGCCCGTCGAGGTACGACAGGAAGCGCTGCGCGACGCGCACCGCCTCGGCCTCGTCGGCAGCCACGACGTCGATCACGCCGTTCGGCTCCTGGACCGAGACGGGGCCGACCTCCTCGGGCGCGAACGTGCCCAGCCCGCCGCCCTCGATCATCGCCGGACCGCCCATCCCGATCGTCGCCTCCGGCGTCGCGATCACGAGGTCGCAGCAGCCGAGCAGCGCGGCGTTGCCGGCGAAGCAGCGGCCCGAGACGATCCCGACGCGCGGGACCAGCCCGGACAGCCGCGCGAACGTGTGGAAGCTCGGCACGATCAGGTGGAACAGCTCGGACGAGTCGGTGTCGCCCGGGCGCCCGCCGCCGCCCTCGGCGAACAGGACGAGCGGCAGGCGGTGGCGCTCCGCCAGCTCCAGCAGCCGGTCGGTCTTTCTGTGGTTGCGGATCCCCTGCGTCCCGGCGAGCACCGTGTAGTCGTAGGCGAGGACGGCGGTGCGCCGGCCGCCGACCGTCCCGATGCCCGCGACGATCCCGTCGCCGGGCGTTCTCTCGATCAGCTCGTCCAGGCTCCGCCGCGCCCGCTGTGCCGCGAGCGTCAGTGCTCCGTACTCGGAGAACGAGCCGGCGTCGCACAGGTCCGCGACGTTCTCGCGTGCGGTGCGCAGGCCGCTCGCGTGGCGCTTCGCGACGGCCGCCGGGCGCGCCGCGTCGTCGCTCGCGCGCCGGCGCCGCTCCAGCACCTCCGCGAGGTCGGGGCGGAGCGCGTGAGGGTCGGAGTCGTCCCCCGACGCCGCCGCCGGGTCACCCGCCGCCACCGCGTCGTCGTCGCCGGCGGCGGCCTCGACGCGGAACAGCGCCTGCCCCTCCGCCACCTGCTCGCCGACCGCGACCGCCAGCTCGCGCACCACGCCCGCCTCCGGCGCGACCACCTCGTGGTGCATCTTCATCGCCTCGACGACGAGCACCGCGGCCCCGGCCCGCACGCCGTCCCCTTCGCCCGCGAGCAGCTCGGCGACCACGCCCGTCAACGGCGACTCGATCAGCACGCCGCGAATCTAGTCGGCCGCCCGTTCGCCGCGCGCCGCCTCGTCCGTTCGGGTCCAGCGCGCACTGCGTCCGCGCCCGACCGCGAGACGGCCCTCCAGCTTCAGTCTGTCGAGCGCGTTGCGGATCGTCGCCTGACTGATGTCGGGCAGCGCGTCGACGATCTGCGCGAGCCGGAAGCTGAGCGGCGCTTGAGTGAGGATGTAGTTGCGTGCCTGCTCCTCCTTGCTCGCCCCGACGAGCGCCGTTCCCGCAGTCACCCGTGCCTCAAAGTCGCCGTACGCGTCCGAGAGGACCCGCAGCAGGTAGCCGATCCACGGCCACACGTCGTGGTTGCCGCCGTGCCAATCCGCCTGACTGGCATGCAGCGCGGCGTAGTAGCTGTGCTTCGTCTCGAAGATGCGCTGCTCGATCGACACGTACCGCGTGACGCCGAACCCATGACGCAGCAGCTCGCCGGCCGTCAGCAGGCGCGCGACGCGCCCGTTGCCGTCCTGGAACGGGTGAATCGCGAGGAAGTCGAGGATCAGCGCCGCAAGCAGCAGAACAGGAGGGAGCCGAGCGTCGTGCAACGCGTGCTCGTAGCGTTCGACCAGTTCGGCGAGCTGACGCTCGGTCTCCGGCCCGGCAGGAACAGGTTCGAAGACGAGGGTCACGCGACCGTCTGGGGCGAGATCGCCGATCACGTTGTCGGACGTCTTCAGCTTGCCGGCGAGCGGATCGCCCGTGTGGCGCATGAGCAGCCGGTGGACGTGCAGCACGAGCGGAACGGTGAGCGGCTCGGGCTGCTTGCGCAGCAGCTCGTCGGTCGCGTCGCGGTAGCCGGCGAACTCGGCCTCGCTGCGATCGCGATAGGCGCCGTCGGCGGCTGGCTCGCGCAACAGCTTCAAGGCGCGGTCGTCGTCGACGACGACGTTCTCGATCGCACTCGACGCGGTGATCGAGTCGAAGCGCGTGCGGGCGGCGAGGCGTTCGAGCACCTGCGGCGCCTGGACGCGAAACAGTGCTTCTCGGCCGCGCCCGTACTCGACGCTGGCCAGCAACGTCAACAGCTCGGCGGGGAGGCCGGCCAACGCGTGGTCGATGTCAAGAAACGAGCGCAAAACTGCTAAGAAATCTGATTCTTAGCAGATTTACGACCTCGCCTAGCGAATTCCTCTCACGCCACCCGCGCCGCCGCCAGCGCCGCCAACGTCGCCCGATGCCGCCGCGCCCCGCCGAGCAGCGCGGCGTCGAGCTGGGCGCGCTTGTAGAGCCAGTGGACGTCGGCCTCCCACGTGAAGCCGATGCCGCCGTGGGCCTGGATCGCGCTCGCCGTCACCGACCGGCCGCCGTCGGCCGCGGCCGCGGCCGCCAGCGCCGCCGCCTCCGGCAGGCGCTCGGGAGCGGCGTCCGCCGCCCACGCCGCGAACAATGCGGTCGAGCGCGCCGACTCGGTGTCGAGCAGCATCTGCGCGCAGCGGTTCTGCACGGCCTGGAAGGAGCCGACCGGCACGCCGAACTGTCTGCGCTCCTTCACATACTCCAACGTCATCTCGAGCGCACGCTGGGCGACGCCGACGACCTCTGCGGCGATCGCCGCGCGGATGCGGTCCGAGCCGGCCGCCGCGGCGCCGCCGCCGCTGCCGAGCGGCTCCGCATCTCCGCCGCTGACGCTCGCGTAGCGGCGCGTCGGGTCGATCGACTCCAGCGGCGCGACGTCGGCGTTCGTGGGCGTGGCGAGCATCGGCTCGCCGGACGGCCGGTCGAGCAGCACGAGCACCGAGGCGCCGACGCCGTCCGCGCACAGCGCGCGCGTGCCGATCCCCGCCGTCGCCTCTCCGGACGCCAGCGCCGGCAGCCACCGTGCCCGCTGGGCGTCCGAGCCGCACGCCTGGATCGCCGCGGCGGCCGCCGCGGTCGACAGGAACGGCGTCGCCGCGCACGCGTAGCCCAGCTCCTCCAGCAGCACCGCCAGCTCGACCGCGCCGAGCCCCTGGCCGCCGTAGACGTCCGCGACCGCGATCCCCGGCCAGCCGAGCGAGCACAGCTCCTGCCACAGCGCCGGGTCGTACTCCGCGCCCTCGGCGGCCGCGCGCACGCGCGGCCACGAGGAGCGCGCCGCCAGCAGCTCGCGCGCGACGCGCTTGATCTCCTTCTGGTCCTCGGTCAGATCGAAGTGCATCGGCGCCTCACCGCCCCGCCCGCGGCAGGCCGAGCACGCGCTCGGCGACGATGTTCTTCAGCACCTCGGTGGTGCCGCCCTCGATCGAGTTGCCGCGTGCTCGCAGCAGCTCGAACGCCCACGGCGCGCCGGCGGTCAGGGCGTCCGGTCCGAGGATGTCGGCGGCCAGCTGCGTCAGCTGCTGGTTCGTGTCCGACCACATCCACTTCGTCAGCGAGCCCTCCGGACCGGGCTGGCCGTAGGTCTCGATCGCGGTCAGGCCGCGGTAGGCGGTGAGTCTCAGCACCTCGCAGCGCAGATGCAGCTCGCCGAGCCTGTCCGCCACGACCGGGTCGTCCATCAAGCCGCGCGAGGACGCCTCGCCGACCAGCTGGTCGAGCAGCTGTCGCATCCGCACCTGCAGGAAGAACGCGAGTCCCGAGCGCTCGTTCATCAACGTCGTCAACGCGACCTTCCAGCCGTTGCCGACGCCGCCGAGCACGTTCGCGTCCGGCACGCGCGCGCCGTCGAGGAACAGCTCGTTGAACTCCGACTCGCCGGTGATCTGCTTCAGCGGCACGATCTCGACGCCGTCCTGCTCCATGTCCATCAGGAAGTACGTGAGGCCCTGGTGCTTCTTCGGCGCGTCCGCGTCGGTGCGCGCGACGAGCATGCACCACTTGGCGTACTGGGCCATCGAGGTCCACACCTTCTGACCTGTGATCACCCACTCGTCGCCGTCCTTGACCGCGCGCGTCTTCAGCGCGGCCAGGTCGGAGCCGGCGTCGGGCTCGCTGAAGCCCTGGCACCAGATCTCCTCGGCGGTGAGGATCGGGACGAGGTGGCGCTCCTGCTGCTCGGGCGTGCCCCAGGTCATGATCGTGGGGCCCGCGAGCAGGAGGCCGAGCACGTTCGCCGGCAGCGGCGCGCCGGCTGCCGCGAGCTCCTCGTAGAAGATCGCCGACTGCGTGAGCGTCGCGCCGCGGCCGCCGTGCTCGGCCGGCCAGTGGACGGCAGCCCAGCCGCCGTCGGCGAGCCGGCGCTGCCAGTCGCGCCGCCATGCGTAGTGCGCGTCCTCGTCGCCGTGCGGCGCCTCGCCCGGCTCGTTCGCCGCGAGCCACGCGCGCAGCTCGTCGCGGAAGGCGATCTCCTCGGCGTTGAACGTGAGGTCCATGGCCGTGAGTCCTACCCCGCCCGCACGTCCAGCACGACCTTGCCGGTCGCCTGGCGCGCATCGATGCACCTGAGCGCGCTCGCCGCGTCCTCGAAGTCGAAGTGCGCGCCGACCAGCGGTCTCACGTAGCCGCGCTCGATCAGGCGGTCGATCGCCGCGCCGACCTCGCGGTTGAAGTCGGGCTTCGGCATCGCATAGGCGCCCCAGCCGGCGCCGATCACCTCGGTGTTGCCGAGCAGGAGCCGGTTCACCTTCACCTCGGGGATCGAGCCGCCGGTGAAGCCGACGACGACGACGCGCCCGCCCTCGCGCAGCGAGCGGATGCTGTCCGTGAAGCGGTCGCCGCCGACCGGGTCGATGACCAGGTCGACCCCGCCACCGGCGAGCGCCTTGACCTCGTCCTTCCAGGGACCGTCCGAACGCACGACCTCGTCGGCGCCGGCCTCGCGGGCCACGCGCTCCTTCGCCTCGGTCGAGACGACCGCGATCGTGCGCGCGCCGAGCCCGCGCGCGACCTGCAGCGCCGCGGTGCCGACGCCGCCGGCGGCGCCGTGCACGAGGACGGTCTCGCCGTCCGCGAGGCGTCCGCGCGTTCTCAGCGCGAAGTAGGCGGTGTGGTAATTGAGGACGAGACCGGCGCCCTGCGCGAAGTCGAGCGCGTCCGGGAGCTTGAAGGTGAAGAAGGCGGGCGCGACGGTCGTCTCCGCGAACGCTCCGAGCGCGGTGAACGCGGCGACGCGGTCGCCGGGCGCGAGGCCGCTCCCAGCGGGCGCCGACCGCACGATGCCGCCGACCTCGCTGCCCGGGACGAACGGCAGCGGCGGTCTGAACTGGTACTGCCCCCGCGTCTGCAGCACCTCGGGGAACGACACGCCGGCGGCGTGCACCTCGACGACCACGGCCTCCTCGCCGGGCGGCGCGAGCGGATGCGACGGCTCGGGCTCGGGCAGGTCGACCCAGCGCAGCGCGCCGTCGGGACCGGTCAGCTCGGCGATCTGGATGGCGCGCATGCTGCGGATCAGATCAGACCGTGCCGGGCACGTGCGGCAGATGTCCTCGAACAGCACGCGGACGCGCCGACCACGCGAGGAATCTTGCGCGGTCGACGAGCGCAGCTATATGGTGGCGCGACGATAAACCAGAGTCCGGGGGCTCACATGGATCAGCGCGTCGTCGTTCAGTGCATCACGCCCGAGCAGCGCAGACAGGCCGAGGCCGCGCTCACCGACGACGTCGCCGTCTCGGGCGCCGTCGTCACGGGGCGGATCGCCGAGGAGCAGATCCCGAGGCTGCGCGAGCAGGGACTCCTGATCGACGTCGTCGAGGCAGGACCGATGGCCGGTCTGCCCGGTGCGCCTCCGCCGCCCGCGACGACGACCCGCTCGGCCGGCGCCGGTGCGGCGGCCGCGGCCTCCGGGCTCGAGCTGCTCGCCGCCGCTCCGGTGCATCCCGACGACGTGTGGGTGCTGCAGCTGGGCGGGCCGCTGCTGCCGCAGTGGCAGGATGAGCTGGCCACCGCCGGCGCGACGGTGATCGAGCATCAGGGCGGCCTCCGCTACACGGCCCGGCTCGAGCTCGCGGCCGTGCCGGGCGTCGACCAGCTGCCGTTCGTCGCCGGTCTGCGACCGTACGGGACGCCCGACACGGTCAACTCGGACCAGCTGACGACGGAGGCCTTCGTCCCGGGCGCGGCGGCGCCCGCGGAGCCGGCGACGGCGTCGCCGTTCGAGCTGCTCGTGCACCGGCCCGAGGATCTCGACCGCGTGCTCGTGTGGTTGAAGGAGCACGAGGCGGACGTGCAGCTGCACACCGACCGCAAGGTGCGCTTCGCGGTGCCGGCGGCCGCGCCGGAGCTGGCGCGCCAGGTCGCCGCGCTGCCCGAGGTCGCCACGCTCTACGCCTACGAGCGCCCGCGCCCCACCAACGATCACTCGCGCCGGCTGCTGGGGATCGACCAGGCGCAGTCGCCGGTCGCGCCGGCGCTGGCGCAGACCGGCAGAGGGCAGGTCGTCGGCATCGCCGACACGGGCCTCGACGACGCCCACCCCGACTTCCAGGGTCGCATCGCCGGGCTGTTCGCGCGCGCGATCCCCGGCGACACGAGCGACCGCGAGGGGCACGGGACGCACGTCGCCGGCTCGGTGCTCGGCGACGGCGCCGCCTCGGCCGGCGCGATACGCGGCGCCGCGCCCGAGGCGCAGGTCGTGTTCCAGGCGCTCGCGAACGCCGACGGCGAGCTGGTCGGGCTCGACCCCTCGTTCACCGACGTGCTCCAGCAGGCCTACGACGCCGGCGTGCGCATCCACAGCGACAGCTGGGGCGTCTCGAACAACGCCTCCGCCTATCGCGCCGACTCGCTCGAGCTGGACGCGTTCGTCGCCGAGCACCCCGACATGCTCGTGCTGATGGCGGCCGGGAACTCCGGCACCGCCGTGCACCCGCTCAACAGCGCGAGAGGCTTCGTCGACCTGATGTCGGTCGACGCGCCCGGCACCGCCAAGAACGCGCTCACGGTCGGCGCCTGCCGCTCCGATCGCGCGCCGGTCGAGGGACCCGCGGCGACGTTCGGCGCGTTCTGGCCGAGCGACTTCCCGGACCCCCCGATCAGCGACCAGCCGGTCTCCGGCGACCCGGAGTCGATGGCGGCCTTCAGCAGCCGCGGCCCGTGCGACGAGCAGCTGCGGCTCAAGCCCGACGTGGTCGCGCCGGGCACCTACATCCTCTCGACGCGCGCCTCCACGGCGGACGCCAGACACTTCTGGGCGGTGGACCCGTCGAACAGCCACTACGCGTACAACGGCGGCACGAGCATGGCGACGCCGCTCGTCGCCGGCTGCGCCGCGCTCGTGCGCGAGTACCTGGTGGACGAGCGCTCGCACGCGCCGAGCGCCGCGCTGCTCAAGGCGGTCCTCGTCAACGGCGCGCGCTGGCTGTCGGGGCAGGACGCCGTCGCCGACCACGCGACCGACCCCAACTACCACCAGGGGTTCGGCTGTGTCTCGCTGCCCGACTCGCTCCCGAACGCGTCGCGACCCGGGCTCGCGATCGAGTTCAGCGACGTGTGGGACGCCGACGGCCTCGCGCTCGCGCAGGTGGGCGACGGACAGCGGTTCACCTTCACGCTCGCCGCCGGCGAGCCGCCGCTGCGCGCGTGCCTCGCCTGGACCGACCCTCCCGGCCGCAGCGTGCAGAACAGCCTGACGCTCGTGCTGCAGCACGCGGACAGCGGCAGAACGTGGATCGGCAATGCGGGCCGTCCGACGCTGCTGCGGGCGAGCACCGACATGGCCAACAACGTGCAGGTGGTGCGCGAGGAGGCGCCGCCTGCGGGCAGCTACGTGGCGACCGTGCTGGCGGTGAACCTGTCGCAGGGGCCGCAGCGCTTCGCGCTCGTGGTCGGCGGGGCGCTCGGCTCGTCGCTGACGTCGATCGGGCCGCTGCAGCCCTGACGGCGGCAGCTCAGCCCGCGCTCGCTCCGCGGATCAAGGTGAGCAGCGCGTCCGCCGTCCCCTCGGCGGCGTGCTCGCCGGTCCCCAGCCGCCGCACGCCCAGCCCGCACAGCAGCGCGACGACCGTGCGGGCGTGGCGCGCCGGCTGGGGCACGCCGAGGGCCTCGAGCGCGGCGGCGGCGAAGTCCTCGTAGGCGCCGAAGCAGCGGCGCGAGGCCTCGTGCAGCGCGGGGTCGCGCGAGGCGTGCAGGTGCAGCTCCAGCTCGGCGATCTCCTCGGGGCGGCCGGCATCGCGCGCGGCGACCTGCTCGACCACCGCCGCCGCCTGCTCGGCGCTGGGGCCCTCGCCGCCGGCGCCCGTCCCGGCGCGCAGCTCGGCCGCGAGCGACTCGAGCCGCGCGACCTCCTCCGCCGCGTACAGCAGCAGGCTCTCGCGCAGCAGGTCGGTCTGGCTGGGGAAGTGGTAGGTCAGCGAGCCGAGCGCGACGCCCGCCTCTGCGGCCACGCGGCGGTTGCTGACGGCGCCGACGCCGCCGGCGGCGATCACGCGCAGCGTGGCGTGGAGGATCCGCGCACGCGTGTCGGTCGCGGGGAGCCCGCCGGCGGATGTCGATGTGGTCGGCGTGCCGGCGATGCGGCGAAGCATAGCCGCGGATCCCGTATCGTTCGTTCGAACGAACGAACCGCGGAGCCGCCACCCATGCCGACCACCGACACGAACGCCGCACCGCCCGACGACGAGCTGGCCTTCGCCGGCCTGCGCGCGCAGGCCGCGCTCGTCGCCTCCGAGCAGGTCTCGGCGCGCGAGCTGGTCGACGCGGCGCTCGCACGCATCGACGCGACACAGGCCGATCTCAACGCCTTCCGCTGCACCCGCCCCGACGCCGCGCGCGCGGAGGCGGACGAGGCCGACCGCCGTCGCGCGCAGGGCGACGAGCTCCCGCTGCTCGGCGTCCCGATCGCGATCAAGGACGACATGGACCTCGCCGGCGAGTCGACCAACTTCGGCTGCCCCGGCACGTTCCATCCGCGTCACGGCGACGGCGAGGTCGCCCGCCGGCTGCGCGCCGCCGGCGCCGTGATCGTCGGCAAGACGAACACGCCCGAGGTCGGCCAGTGGCCCTTCACCGAGAGCCCGGCGTTCGGCGCCACGCGCAACCCGTGGTCGCTCGACCACAGCCCCGGCGGCTCCTCCGGCGGCTCGGCGGCGGCCGTCGCAGCGGGTCTCGTCCCCGCGGCCGCCGGCTCCGACGGCGCCGGGTCGGTGCGGATCCCCGCCGCCTGGACGCACCTCGTCGGGATCAAGCCGCAGCGCGGCCGCGTCTCGACCTGGCCCTTCCTGTCCGCCTTCAACGGGCTCGCGTGCATCGGCCCGCTCGCCCGCAGCGTCGGCGACGCCGCCCTGATGCTCGACGTGCTCGCCGGCAACCGGCCCGAGGACCCGCACCGGCCGCCGCCTCCGCCCGAGCCGTTCGCGGAGGCGGCGGCACGGGAGCCCGGCAGGCTGCGGATCGCGCTCTCCACGAAGATCCCGTGGTCGCTCGCGCCGGCGTCCCTGGACCCGGCGGTGCGCGAGCCGGTCGAGCGCCTCGCCCGCACGCTCGAGGGGCTCGGGCACCACGTCGAGGAGGCGGATCCCTCCTACGGTCTTGTCGGTCTCTCGTTCATGCCGCGGTCGACGGGCGGGGTACGCGAGTGGGTCGAGCTGCACGTGACGGATCACGCGCAGCTCGACCCGCGCACCCGCGGCACGATGCAGCTCGGCCGCGCGCTGAGCCCGCTGCTGCGCCTCGCGCATGCGATCGAGCGGCCGCTGCACGCATGGGTCGGTCGGATCTTCCGCCGCTACGACGTCGTGCTGATGCCGACGACGGCGAAGCCGCCGGCGCCGATCGGCTCGATCGACGGGCTCGAGGGCTGGCCGACCGACAAGCTGATGGTCGGCTACTGCCCCTACACGTGGGTCTGGAACGTGCTCGGCTGGCCGGGCGTCAACGTGCCCGCCGGCCTCACGGCGGACGGCCTGCCGGTCGGCGCGCAGCTGCTCGGCCCCGCCAACGCCGAGGGCCGCCTGATCCAGCTCGCCGCCCAGCTCGAGCGCGTCGAGCGCTGGGCGGAGCGCCGGCCGCCGCGCGTGGCGACCGCCGCGGCACTCGCCTGACGCGCGGTAGCGTCCGCGCGATGCACGTCGCGGTGATCGGCGGAACCGGCGGGCTGGGCTCGCTCGTGGTCGCGGAGCTGGCTGCGCGCGGGGACGCGGTCCGCGCGGTCGGCCGCACCGTGCCGCCCAGCGGGGCGCTGCCGCCCGGTGTGGAGCACGCGAAGGCGGATCTCGCGAGCGGCGACGGGCTGCGCGCTGCGCTCGTGGGCATGCATGCGGTCGTCGACGCCTCCAACCACCGCAAGCGCGCGCAGGAGGTGCTCGTCGAGGGCACGCGCCGCTTGGCGGCGGCGAGCGCGGATGCCGGCGTCGCTCACCTCGTCGGGATCTCGATCGTCGGCTGCGATCGCGTCCCGAATCCCTACTACGACGCGAAGGTCGCGCAGGAGCGGGCGCTCGCCGACGGCGCCGTGCCGTGGAGCCTGCTGCGCGCGACGCAGTTCCACACGCTGATCGCGTGGGCGTTCGAGAGCGCGGCGCGCCTGCGCGTCGTGCCGACCGGCGCCGCGAAGCTGCAGCCGATCGAGACGGCGGCCGTGGCGCGCCGGCTCGCGGACGTCGTGCACGGCGAGCCCGCGGGGCGCGTGCCCGACCTCGGCGGCCCGCAGGTCGAGACGCTGAGCGAGCTCGCGCGGGCATGGCGCGCGCACCGGGGCGGCGCGCTGCTGCCGCTGCGGATCCCGTCGCTCGGCAAGGGCCTGCGCGCGATGCGCGACGGCGGTCTCACCGACCCCGCGGCCGCCGTGCCCGGTCCCACGTTCGGGCAGTGGCTCGCGGCCGGTGGGAGAGGGAGGCCGTCCGGATGATGCGCTCGCCCGTCGTCGCCCGCGCCGCGCTCTGGATCACCGCCGCCAGCGCGGCAGGCGTCGGCGTGATGGCCGCGTTCGCGCCGCGCACCTTCTACGACGACTTCCCCTACCTCGGGCACTGGGTCGACCGCCTGCCGCCGTACAACGAGCATCTCGTCACCGACGTCGGCGGCCTCTATCTCGGCTTCGCGCTCGTGCTCGCGTGGGCGGCCGCGACGCTGCAGCGCCAGCTCGTGCAGGCCGCCTGCGCGGGCTGGATCCTCTTCTCGGTCCTGCACCTCGTCTTCCACGCGCGCCACCTGGACGGCTTCGGCAGCGGCGACGCCGTCCAGGAGATCGTCTCGCTTGCTGCCGTCGTCGCGCTGCCGCTGCTCGCGCTGTGGGCTACGCGGCCAGCCGGAACGGCGGGTACTCGTCCGTGACGAGGATGAACGCGTACGCGATCACGCGGTTGTGCCAGCGTCCGACGCCGACGACGTAGTCGAACAGGCCCTGCGGGTAGCGCCCCGTGAAGAGGATCGCGAACCACGCCACGATCACGCTCACGAAGGCGCCGATCTCCAGGAAGAACAGCACGATGAAGTGGGGGATCGCCAGGAACCACTTGACGAGCGGCAGCCAGCGGTTGAGGTCCGTCTCGGCGTTCGGGCGCGGCAGGTCGAGGCGGACGGCCTGCTGCTCGTCGGTCGAGGGGTATCTGTCGTCGAGCAGCGCGACGTAGACGCCGACGCGGTTCATGAAGCGCAGCAGCTCGCGGTTCCAGTCCTGCCACCACAGCGGGTACTTCTGCCGGAACAGGATCATCAGCAGCGGCCCGCCGAACAGCAGGCCGCCGGCGGCGGCGATCGTTCCCCGGGTCTCACCGGCCCCGTAGTGGAACGACCCGCCGGCGACCGTGCCGAGCACGATCGCGATCGGGATGACCGTGAAGATGCGGAAGAACGTCGTGAGGCGGTTGAGCGGCCGGTCGGGGTAGTCGACCGCGTATTGCACCGGGTAGGTGTGCTGCTCAAATGTGGACATGGCCTGACCTTAGGCCCTTTGCCGGCCCTCAGTCCTGCAGGGCCACCCGCGCGGGCACCCTTGTCGCCAGCCAGCTCGGCACGAGCACCAGCAGCGCCGACGCGATCGCGACCAGTCCGAAGATCTCGAACGTCTGCAGGCCGGCCAGCGAGAAGGACGTCGGGAAGCCCGTCGTGATCCGCAGCCAGCGCTCCAGCAACAGGTGCCCGTAGACGCCGGCGAGCGCGCCGGCGACGCACCCGGTGCCCAGCACGACGCCCGCCTCGAGCAGCAGCGCTCGGCGCAGCTGCCCCGGCGCGAAGCCGTTGAGGCGGTGTGCGGCGATCGCTCGCCGCCGCTGCCAGATCGCCGCGCCGGTGGCGGCCGCGAGCGCCAGCGCCGCCGATGCCAGCAGCAGCCGCGCGATCAGGTTGAGGCGGTCGAGCCCCTGGCGCGCGAGCTCGCCGTACTGCTGAAGTCGCTGCCCGGTCGTCTGCACGCTGAGCGCCCAGCCGGGCGAGAGCGCGCGCTGCAGCTGCGCCCGCGCGCGCAGCGGGTCCACGCCCGGGGCGAGGTCGACCTCGAGCGCCGTCGGGTCGCGCGTGGCCCATGCGCGGCGATATGCGCCCGCATCGAGCACGATCGCCCCCGGGCCCCAGCCGAGGTTCGTGAGCGTGGCGGCGAGCGTGAAGCGGTGCACGCCGGTCGGCGTCGGCAGGTCGATCGGGCCGCCGACGCGCGCGCCCTGGGCCTGCGCGATCGGCTCCGAGACGGCGACCCCGCGGCCGGTGCGCAGCAGCATCGCGGCCGCGAACCGATCGCCGTCGACGAGCTGGTGAGGCGCGAGCGGGAGGCCGTCTCCGTGCGCTCGTCCGATCACCCACGCGCGGCGATCGCCGACGTCGAGGAGGCCGCCGTAGTAGGGCCGCACCCTGGTCACGCCGGGCTGCGCGTGCAGCCGCGCGATCGCTCCTCGCGTGCGGAAGCGCTCGGTCGCGAGCTCGTCGCCGCCGGTCGTCACCCACAGGTCCGCGGTCGAGAGGAACTCGGAGAAGTTGCGGTCGAGGCCGCGCACGAGGTCGCGGTGCGCGCCCTCGATCGCGACGCTGCCGAAGACTGCGACCGCGCCGCTCGCCGCCAGCGCGATCGAGCGCATCGACGTCGAGCGCAGCGCCATCGTCGCGACGGTCAGCATGTTGAGTTCCAGCCGGCGCGCGAGCCGGCTGGCGATCCCCACGGCGAGCGCGAGCAGCGCCGGCATCGCCAGCAGCGTCGCGACCGCGAGCGCGGCGATCCCCACGAGCGTGGTCGAGGGCGCGAGCAGGAGCACGACCGTCGTCGCGGCGGCCAGCAGCCCCGCCGCCGCGAGCGCGATCGACCGCGTGCGCGCGCCGAGCGCCTGGCCCGGCTCGCCGCCGTCGCGATAGACGGCGTCGAGCGGACGGCTCGAGCGCAGGTCCGCGAGCGGCTGCGCGGCCGCAAGGCAGGTCGCCGCGATCCCGCCTGCGAACGCCAGCGGGACGGTCCCGTCGGGGACCACGCGCTGCGAGCCGATCGGGAACGCGAACGACAGGTACGTCGGCACGGTGTCGAACAGCGTGCGCGCGAGCAGCTCTCCGAGCGCGACGCCCACGACCGACGCGACGGCGCCCAGCGCCAGCGACTGGAAGCCGAGCACGAGCGCCACCTGCAGTCGCGTGAAGCCCTGCAGCCGCAGGTCGGCGACGCTGCGACGCCGCTCGGGGACCGTCAGCAGCATCGCGTTGAACGCGAGCAGCAGGCCGACGAGCGCGGCGATCGCGGCGAACAGCCCGGTCGACTCGTCGTTGGGTCCCGTCGCCTGGGCGAGCAGGCGCGATTCGGCGTCGATCGAGGTGACCGCCGCGCGACCCTGTACGAGCGCGCGCAGCTCGCGCCTGACGTCCGCGTCGCGATGCGGCTCGGGCTCCACCAGGATGCGGCCGACGCGGCCGGGCTCGTGCGCGAGCGCCTGCACCTGCGCCAGCCGCGCGGCCGCCACGGACGACTGGGACAGCGGGCCGATCGCGTCGGCGCCGAGCACCCCCGCGACGCGCACGCGCGTGACGCTGCCGCCCATGCGCACCTGCACGCTGCGACTGGGCGCACGCGCGATCAGGGCTCCGAGTGCCCAGCGGCGCTCGCCGAGCAGGCGCGCGGTCGTGCTCGGCAGCAGCAGTCCGTCGCGCAGCTTGATGCGCGCGAGCGGGTCGACGTTGCGCGTCAGCGCTCCGCCGAGGCTCGCGAGCGTCGGGTCGAAGCCGATCAGCAGGACGCTCGCGGTGCCGCCGTCCCCGGTCACGCGCGCGCGCTGCTCGAGCAGCGGTGCGGCATGGGCCACGCCCGGGAGTCGGCGAACCGCGTCGGTCAGCCGCGCGTCGACGCCGTGGACGTCGCGCGCGACGACCTGCAGCCTCGCCGTGCCGGCGACCCCGTCGACGAGCTGCGCGAGCGAGCCGCCGATGCTCGCGTTGGCGACGATCACCGCGTAGACGAGCGCGACGCCGATCGCGATCCCGGTCGCGGCGAGCAGCTCCTGGATCGGGTGCGTGCGGACGCGCCGTCCATACAGGTACAGCAGCGCCCCGATCCTCACGGCACCGCGCTCCGCACCGCCGTGCCGACCGGCACGCCGCCGTCTGCGCCGAGCATCGCCGCCGCACGCGACACCACCGCGGGCTGCTCCAGCAGCCCGTCGCGCAGCGCCAGCACGCGGTCGGCGAGACCGGCCGCCTGTGAGTCGTGCGTCACGAGCAGCACTCCCGCGTCGCGCTCGCGGCAGAGTCCTGCGAGCAGCTCGAGCAGCTCGCCGCCGCGACGGCTGTCGAGGTTGCCGGTCGGCTCGTCGGCGAGGATCAGGAGCGGCTCGCACACGAGCGCCCGCGCGATCGCGACGCGCTGGCGCTCTCCACCGGACAGGCAGCCGGGCGGGTGGCCGAGGCGGTCGCCGAGTCCGACGCGCAGCAGCCAGCGCCTGGCGCGGTGTCGCGCCTCCCGCAGCGAGACGCGACCGGCGAGCAGCTTCAGCGCCACGTTGTCGAGCGCCGGGACGCCGGCCAGCAGATGCGGCTCCTGGGTGACCAGGCCGATCGCGCCCCGCTGCTCCGACGGCGACAGCGCCGTCGGAGCGCGTCCGTCGACGCGCACGTCGCCGCCGTCCGGCTCCAGCAGGCCCGCCGCGAGCAGCAGCAGCGTCGTCTTGCCCGACCCGCTCGGCCCGTACAGCGCGACGAGCTCACCGCGGTCGATGCGCATCGACACGCCGTCGACCGCGCGCACCCGCTCTCCGGCCTCGCGATAGTGCCTGACGACGTCGCGCAGCTCGAGCGCGGTCAACGCGAAGGCTCCGCGCGCGGGCGCTTGAAGGGCACGATCTCGGCGGCGTGCGGCACGGCGTCACCGCGCAGCTCTCCGTCGCTGAGCGCCAGCGCGCGATCGCTGCCCGCGAGACCGGGCGTCTCGGAGGCGGTCAGCAGCACGGCTACCTGCTCGTCCTTGGCGATCACGCGTAAGGTCGTCAGCAGGTCGTCGCGCTCGAGCAGGTCGACGCCGCTCGTCGGCTCGTCGATCAGCAGCAGCTGCGGCTGCTGGAGCAGCGCCCGCGCAAGCACGACGCGCACGAGCTCGCCCTGGGCCAGCTCGTGCGGGCGCATCTCCGCGCAGGTGCCGGCGCCGATGCGGTCGAGCATCGCCTGCGCCCGCGTGCACGCGCGGTCGATACGCGTCCCCACCGCCAGCAGCGGCACCGCGACGTGCTCGACGACCAGCTCGGCGTGCGCCGGCGCGAAGCCCGTGTGGCAGTAGGCGACGCGGCGGCGCAGCGCGCCCTCCGGATGCTCGGCGACGTCTTCGCCCGCGAGCAGCACGCGTCCCTCGTCGGGCGCCTCGAGGCCGGCGGCGATCCGCAGCAGCGTGGTGCGGCCCGAGAAGCGGCGTCCCCACACGCCGACGATCTCGCCGGCGCCGACCTCGAGCGAGACGTCGCGCAGGGCGCGCAGCTCGCGGCGGCCGCGCACGTACGTCTTCGAGACGCGCTCGAGCGTGAGCAGGCTCATGCGACCGGCCTTCCCGTCGGGCTGCCGGCCTCGCGCAGCTCGCGGCGCGCGTACTCGATCCACATCAGCTGTGCCTGGATTCGCAGGCGCTGCTCCTCGAGCGCGAGTCGCTCGACGAGCGAGCTCGCGACGCCGGTGCGCCCGAGCTCGTCGAGGCACGCCTGCTCGTGGCGATCGAGCATCAGCTGCAGCGCGTCGACGTCGTGAGCGCCGACTCCCTGCAGCCGCACCAGCAGCTCGGCGCGCGACGGATCGGCGCTCATCGGCGTCTCGAGGAAGCTGCGCAGCTCCTGCTGGCCGCTCGGGGTGACGCAGTAGGCGGTCCGCGGCTGGCGGCGGCCCGCGTCGCGATGGCTCGCTTCGACGGGCTCGATCAGCCCGTCGCGCTCGAGCCGGTCGAGGGCCGCGTACAGCCCTTGCGGGGTGATCTCCCACTGCGCGGCGTCGAACGCACGTCGAAAGCGCACGAGCACCTCATAGCCATAGCTCGGTCGCTCGGCCAGCAACCCCAACACCGCGTACTTGGTCCCAGCCTTCACTCGCGCTCCCCGAAACGCTTGCGTTTTCATGAGCCTAAGGCAACCGCGCCAGCCATTCAACCAGTTGAAGCTTCACTGTAAGACTAGATATGGGTCGGCTGCTGCGGCGTAACGCTGTACGGCAACGATGCCTCAGTGCGGGTCCCGCCACATCGCCCACAGGCGCGGTCCGCGCGGCAGTCGCAGCTCGCGCGTGACGCGGAAGCCATGGCGCGCGTAGAACGCGACGTTGCGCTCCTTGGAGGACTCGAGATACGCGCCGACCCCGTCCTCGTCACAGCGCGCGAGCACCGGCGCGAGCACGGCGGAGCCGAGCCCTCGTCCCTGCGCCCGGGGCGCGGTTCCGAGGATCGCGAGGTACCAGTGCGGCGGGGTCGCGGGGTGCCCGCGCTCGACGCCGGTGAGACCGTGGAACACCAGCGGCAGGCGTCCGAGCAGCCGCGGCGTGACGAACCCGCGCGCGAGCGCGAGGTCGTCGCGCAGCGTCGTGCGCCAGCGCCCGGGCGGCGCCCACAGCGCCGCGGCCTCGCAGCCGGGATCGGTCCACACCTCGTCCTCGCGCAGCAGCTGCGCGAGGCGCACTGCGTAGAAGCGATCCAGCATGCGCGGCCGCGCGGTCGCCGGCGGGCACGCCCAGGCGGCAACGGGGTCGTCGTCGAAGGCGCGCGCGAGCGTACGCGCGAGGACGGGCAGGTCGGCTGCGGTCGCGCGGCGGGCGGTCGGCGGCACGGCTGGCATCGCCCTCGACGCTAGCGCCGTCGCGCCTGTGCGGGTGCCGGTCCCGCATCGACGGTTGGTCCTGCAGCGGGTCCGCAAAGCTGAGATCCTGGGCGCGGGAGCGATCTGACCGAGGGGGGACGGATGGGGAAGTGGATCGACAGTCGGCGGCTGCGGCGCGGCATGATGCTGCCGCTCGCGTGCCTGCTCGCCGCCGCGGCGGCGGTGGCGGTCGCGACCGGCTGCGGCAGCTCGAGCGACACGGACAAGCCGGCGAGAAAGGTCGTGCAGATCCAGCAGGCCCCGACGGACCGCTGGACCTACGCACGCGCGCGCTTCCGCGAAATGTGCGCCGGCTGTCACACGCTCGCCGACGCGGGCACGCACGGCAGGCGCTTCAACCTCGACCATGCCGGCGACATCGACGAGGCGCGGGCGCGCTACGCGATCGCCGAAGGCGAACCGGGCATGCCCGCCTGGGGACACGTCCTGTCGCGGCGCGAATACGAAGAACTCGTCGCATACGTCTCGTCCGTCGATCGGCACACGCCGGGCGAGGAAGACTGGCACTGGCAGATCGCGCTGCGCTCGGAAGGCGAACAGTGGAGACCGGAAGAGAGACGACCCGTACGTCCCGAAGACGTGAGAGACGGAGCCCCGGTGCCGCCGGCGACGCTGCAGAGAAACATCGAAGCGAGAGAGGAACAGTAGGCGCGGGCAGCGGCGCGAGGCGGTCGGCCGGCACGTACAGTGACGGCCGATGCCGAACGCGCTCGTCGATCGATCCTGGCCGCTGCTGCGCCGGCTCGTCGGTGCCCACGTCGCGCTCTACCGCGCGAGCGGCGGGCGCCTCGGGCACAAGCCGCCGGGCTTCCCGCCGATGCTGCTGCTCGACCACGTCGGCGCGCGCAGCGGCGTCAGACGCACGAGCGTGCTCGTATACACGCGCGTCGGCGACGACTACGTGCTCGTCGCCTCGAAGGGCGGCTACCCGAGAAACCCGGCGTGGTTCTACAACCTGCGGGCGCATCCGGACACGACGATCCAGGTCGGTCGCCGCTCGCTGACGGTGCGCGCGCACGTCGCAAGCGACGAGGAGCGGGCGCGGCTGTGGCCGCGGGCCGTCGCGACCTACGGCGGCTTCGACGGCTACCAGGAGCGCGCCGGCCGCACGATCCCGATGCTCGTGCTGTCGCCGCGGGCGTAGCGGATTTCGTCCGCACGATTACGTAAAGACCTGTCCACCATTCGATCGGCTTTGCGGTCCGATCCGATGCGCGATACCGTGCCGCGCGGGCAGGGGCCCATCGGGTACGTGCAAGCAGAATCGAGCAGTGGAGGCGCAGCGGCATGGCAGAGCCCATCCTGGGAGAGATACGCATGTTCGGGGGGGACTTCGCACCGCGCGGCTGGGCGCGCTGCCATGGGCAGCTGCTGCCGATCGCCGAGCATGCGCCGCTCTACAGCCTGATCGGCACGACCTACGGCGGCGACGGCGTCGAGACGTTCGGACTGCCGGACCTACGCCAGGACACCGCGCCGGCGGCGGAGCTGCCGGTGACCTTCATCATCGCCCTCGCGGGCGTCTATCCGAGTCGTCCGTAGGGTCGTCGCAGCTTCCAGCTCCGCCGAGCTGCTGAAGCGGAAGCCGACCCCGCGCACGGTGTGGACGAAGCGCGGCCGGGCGGGATCGTCGCCGAGGCGGTGGCGGAGCGAGCCCACGTGCACGTCGAGCGTCCGCGACCCGGCGGATCGTCTCTGGCCCCACACGTCGAGCATCAGCTCCCCGCGCGGCACGATGCGGCCGGCGGTGCACATCAGGCGCGCGAGCAGCGAGATCTCCTTCGGCGGCAGCTGCACCTCCGCTCCGCACAGATGCACGTGCCGCAACAGCGTGTCGAGCTCGACCGGGCCGACGCGCAGCACCTCGCGGGTTCCGCCGGCTGCCAGCCAGCGGTGCAGCACCGCGCGCACAAGCGAGATGACCTGCGGATGCCTGACCGGCTTGACGACGTAGTCCTCGGCGCGGTCTCACCAGGCGTCGCCTTCGCACCAGGCGTTGCGGTCGGCCTGCGCGCGGCTGTCGGACAGCATCACGACGGGTGCGCGGCTCAGCTCGTGCAGTGCGTCGACGACGGGATGGCCGTCGCCGTCGGGCAGCGTGGCGGCGACGAGCGCGATGTCGAACGCGGCGAGGTCGGCGAGGGCGAACGCGCATGCGCTCGTCGTGACGGTGGTCGTCGAGTGGCCGGCGCGCGCGAGTGCCTGAGCGAGCGGCGTCGAAACTGCGTCCTCCCCCTCGACCAGCAGAATGCGGGCCATTGCTCTATTTCATACAATGAAAAAGACAAGAAAAGGGAATTTCAATATGTTGAATGAGCGTCCGCAGCCGACCGCGTAGCCTTCCCGGCGATGCCGCGCGTCCTCTTCGTCTGCCTCGGCAACATCTGTCGCTCGCCCACCGCGGAGGCGGTGATGGCGAACCTCGTCGACGAGGCGGGGCTCGCCGACGCGTTCGAGCTCGACAGCGCCGGCACCGGCGCGTGGCACGTCGGCAGTCCCCCGGACGAGCGCGCCACCGCGGCTGCGGCCGCCCGCGGCGTCGCGATGCGCGGCAGCGCGCGCCAGGTGAACGTGGAGGACTTCGAGGCGTTCGACCTGCTGCTCGCGATGGACGTCGCCAACCTGCGCGATCTGCGTGCGCTCGCGCCGCACGCGCAAGCGGCCGCGAAGGTCCGCCTGCTGCGCGACTTCGACCCCGCCGCCGGCGGCGCCGCGAGCCTCGACGTCCCCGATCCGTACTACGGCGGCGCCGACGGCTTCGACGACGTGCTCGACCTCGTCGAGGCGGCCTGCGCCGGACTGCTCGCCGAGCTGCGCTCCGCCGCCGCGTGAGCGACCTCGCGGCCGCGCTCGCCGCCACGCTCGGCCGGCCGGTCGCGCGGCTGGCGCCGAGCGCCGACCCCGCCGCGACCGCCGTCCTGCGCCGCTACGCCTGAGGTGCCGCGCCGCCGCGCGCGGGCGTCGGCGCCGGCCCGCCGGGAGCCTCCGCCGGCGCCGGTCCGCCGGGCAATGCCGCGCGCACCTGGTAGATCCCGGTGAAGCCCGTCAGGAAGCCGTTGCGCGCCGCGCGCAGGTAGAGCCGCCACACGCGGATCCGCTCCTCGCCCGCGAGGCGCGTGGCCTCCTCCAGGTTCGCGTCGAGCCGCTCGGCCCAGTGGCGCAGCGTCTCCGCGTAGTCGGCGCCGAAGCCCTCGACGTGCTGGGTCACGAAGCCGGCGCGCTCGAGCGCCAGCAGCACGCGGCTGAGGTGCAGCGGCTCCGCGTCAGGGAACACGTAGCGCTCGGAGAAGTCGCCGGCGTGCGGATCGCTGTGCCGCTGGCGCGTGATGCCGTGGTTCAGGAGCCGCCCGCCGGGCTTCAGCAGCTCCGCCAGCCGCGCCGCGTAGACGTCGATCTGCACCTCGCCGACGTGCTCGACCATGCCGATCGAGGCGATCGCGTCGAACGGCTCGGCCTGCAGCTCGCGGTAGTCGGCGAGGCGGATGTCCACGCGATCCTCCAAGCCCGCCTCCGCGACGCGCGCTCTCGCCAGCGCGGCCTGCGCGGGGGAGAGCGTGATGCCCGTCACGTGCACCCCGTGGTTGGCCGCCGCGTGCAGCGCGAACGCGCCCCAGCCGCAGCCGACGTCGAGCACGCGCTCGCCCTCGGCGAGGCCGAGCTTCGCGCAGACCAGCTCCAGCTTCGCCGCCTGCGCCTCCTCCAGCGTGGTCGCCCCGCTGCGGGCCCACACGCCGCAGGAATACGTCATCGACGGGCCGAGGAAGAGGCGGAAGAAGTCGTTCGAGACGTCGTAGTGGTGGCGCACGGCGCGCGCGTCGCGCTCGCGCGAGTGGCGTGCGCCGCTCGGCGCCAGCTCCGACGCGGGCGGCTTCGGCGGCAGCGTCAGGCCCATCGCCGCCACGGCCGCCAGCATCAGCCGCACGCGGTCGCGGCCGTCGAGCGGCGGCGGCTGCCAGGTGCCGAGCAGGCGCATCACCGCGTCGATGTCGTCGACCTCCAGCTCGCCGGCGACGTACGCGCGGCCGAGCCCGAGCTGCCCCGGCGCGCGCAGCGCGTGCGCCACGGCGCGGGGGGATCGCACGGTGAAGGTGGGGGAGGAGCCGTTGCCGGCGCTCGCCGGCAGCTCGCTGCCGTCCCAGAAGCGCACCGCGAAGGGACGCGCCGGCAGCGCGCGCTCGACCTCTCTTCGCAATGGACCCGTGACGGCGATCCCCATCCCGCAGCAGCGTACCCTTCGCCCCGCCGCGCGACACCCGCCGCCGAGAAGCCTCAGCCGCGCGCCGTCTCGAGCGGCCGCAGCTCCTCCTCGTAGGAGATCGCGTGGCGCCGCAGCTGGCCGCTCGGCTCGATCGCGTAGGCGCCCATCCGCACCAAGGGCGGCGAGTAGGCGTGGATCGTCACGGCTGGCGCGTCGCCCGCGTGCAGCACGCGGTGGATGTCGCTCGCGCCGAACGCGAACGACGAGCCGGCGCGCACCGTGCGCGCGATCGGCGCGCGCGCGGGACGGCCGAGCACGAGCCGCTCCTCGCGCACGCTGCCGGCGATCACGGCGACCGCGCCGGCCGACAGGTCATGGTCGTGGAAGCCGGTGTCGTGGTCGTGCGACCAGCAGATCAGCCACACGTCGAGGTGCGCGTCGCGCAGCAGCTGCTCGTACGTGCGCTGGTCGGAGTCGTGGTGCACGTGCGACGACCACAGCTGCGGGCGCTCCGCCACCTGCGTCGCGACCGCCAGCAGCTCGTCGCCGTCGAGGTCGCGGCCGAGCGGGCGTGCGATCCCCGACGGCGCGCTCATGCGGCCACCTGCTCGCGAGCGGGCGAGGTCAGCAGGCGGCTGGGGTTCACGCGCAGCAGCGCGTGGCCGAGCGCGGTGTCGGCCGGTGGCACGATCGCCTCGACGACCGGGCGGTCGGAGCCGTGCACGAGCTGCCCGGCGCCGACGACTTCGATCGCGGCGCGCAGCGCGCGCGGTCCGTAAGACGAGGTGTCGTAGAACAGCAGCGAGTCGTGGACGGCGCCGGCCGGGCCGCCGCGCGCGGCGAGTCGCTCGAGCTGCAGGGGCGCGCCGCCGGCGAGCATCGCGAACAGGACGCGCAGGCGCGGGTGCGCGTGTCGGCCGGCGTGCAGGAACGCGAGCCACGCCGCCTGCATCTGTGCGACGTAGTCCGTGAGCGCGGGCCACCAGGGCGGCGCTCCGGCCTCCGCCGCCGCGGCGATCGGGCCCGGGTGCACGAACAGCGGGACGTCGTGCTGCTCGAGCCGCTCCAGCAAGGGGCCGACGCGCTCGA
Source organism: uncultured Actinomycetes bacterium (assembly GCA_963812435.1). Classification (GTDB taxonomy): domain Bacteria; phylum Actinomycetota; class Thermoleophilia; order Solirubrobacterales; family Solirubrobacteraceae; genus Conexibacter. The sequence continues at coordinate 355,336 of CAWEUZ010000001.1, read as the reverse complement.
GCGCCGCGGGCGTCGCGAGCGCCGTCGCGGGCAGCGAGATGCCGACGTAGCCGCGCGCGACGAGCGCGTCGACGTCGCGCGGGTCGGGGGCCTCGAGCTGCACGGCGCCCCAGGCGCCGAAGCGCGCGGGCAGCGCGTCCGCGCCGCGGTGGTAGGCGTCGAGCAGCGGCGCCGCCTCCTCGCCCGGCAGAGACTCGATCCCGAGCGCGCTCGAGAGCGCCACGAGCGCGCGGTCGACGCCGTCGCGCCGCAGCTTGTCGCCGCGCACCGCGACGTCGACCGCGTCGAGCGGCAGCAGGCTGTCGGGCTCGCCCGCGACGCGGAACGTCCAGGCGGCGTCGGCGCGCGGCCGGCGCAGCAGCCGCGGTGCGCGTCTGCGGCGCGCGAGCTCGGCGACGAGCGGCTGCCCGAGGAGGTGCTGGTGGACGTCGACGCGGTACATGTCGAGCATAGTACACAATCTCTACCAAGTTTGTAGGGATTATCTGGACAGGGCGCTTGGACGCCGCGGCGCCCGACCGCTCCGCCGACCCCGGTTCCACGCTACACTCCGTGGCTCGCGCCGACTGGCGGGCGCTTGTCTGTCCGCCTCCCGGTCGCGGACACGTGCCCACGCCGAACTTGGAACGCCCATGGCCCGCGGAGACGTCCGGATCGCAGTCACGCTCGCGTGCGAGGACTGCAAGCGACGGAACTACCAGACGAACAAGAGCAAGCGCAACGACCCGGAGCGGATCCAGCTGCGCAAGTACTGCCGTTGGTGCAAGACGCACACGGCCCACCGAGAGACTCGCTGAGCGAGACCGAGGACCGTGGCCCGCGACCGCAGACGAGCGAAGCAGCGCCGAGACCGTCAGGCACGTGCCGCGGGCGGCGCTCAGCCGCGCCCTGCGGGCGACGACGGCGCGCCCGAGCCCGACGCGGAGCACCTGCACGACCACGAGCCCGCTGAGCTGGCGAGCGGCGAGGTGGACCTCGCCGAGGCCCAGCTCGAGGTCGGCCGCCCCGAGCTCGCCGACGCGGCGTCCACCGGCATCCCCGACGTCGTCGACGACGACGTCGACCTGCCCGAGCTCGCCGACGAGCAGGACTTCGAGGATCTCGAGGACCGCGTCGACGAGGCCGAGGAGCGCTTCGAGGAGGGCAACGGCCATGTCGAGGATGGCGCCACGGTGGTGCGCAGCCGGCGCCGGGCGTCCGCGGAGGCGGCCGAGCCGCGCGAGGGCAGCCGGCTCGCGACGTTCCTGCGAGGAAGCTGGCGCGAGCTGCAACGAGTACAGTGGCCCGATCGCCGGCAGGTCGGCCAGGCCACTGCAGTCGTCGTAGGCTTCGTCATCGTCGCCGGTGCCTTCCTCGGCCTGGCGGACTACGTCGCCGGCAAGATCGTCGACATCCTCATCTAAACGCCGGCCCCGTCCGTCCGACCCCGAAGGAATCCCCCGCATGTTCCGCTGGTACGTCGTCAACACCTACTCCGGTCACGAGAACAAGGTCAAGCACAACCTTGAGCACCGCGTCGTCTCGCTCGGACAGAAGCGCGCGGTGAGGCAGGTCGTGGTCCCGACCGAGACCGTCTCGGAGATGAAGGACAACCAGAAGGTCGTGACGGAGAAGCGCACGATGCCCGGCTACGTGCTCGTCAACATGGATCTCAACGAGGACTCGTGGGCGCTCGTGAAGGGCACGCCCGGCGTCACCGGCTTCGTCGGCGCGTCGAACGAGCCCGTCCCGCTGACGCAGGCGGAGGTCGATCGGCTGCTCCATCGCGAGACCGCCGAGCGTCCGCGCACGCGTGCGCAGTTCTCGATCGGCGAGTCCGTCAAGGTGGTCTCAGGGCCGCTCTCCGACTTCTCCGGGGAGATCTCCGAGATCAACGAGGACGGCGCACGCCTCAAGGTGCTGGTATCAATCTTCGGCCGCGAGACCCCCGTCGAGGTCGGCTTCGACCAGGTGAAGAAGATCTAATGGCCAAGAAGGTAATGACAGTCATCAAGCTCCAGGCTCCCGCAGGTCAGGCGAGCCCGGCGCCGCCGGTCGGCCCCGCGCTGGGCCAGCACGGCGTGAACATCATGGAGTTCGTCAAGGCGTTCAACGCCCAGACGGCCTCGCAGCAGGGCACCGTGATCCCGATCGAGATCACGGTCTTCGAGGACCGCTCGTTCACGTTCATCACGAAGAGCCCGCCGGCTGCCGTGCTCATCAAGAAGGCGCTGAACCTCGACAAGGGGTCTGCGGAGCCGAATCGCAACAAGGTTGCGAAGATCACCCAGGCGCAGCTGCGCGAGATCGCGCAGACGAAGCTCGAGGATCTCAACGCGAACGATCTCGACCAGGCCGCGAAGATCATCGCGGGCACCGCCCGCTCGATGGGCGTGGAGGTGGCTGACTGATGGCGAAGCACGGCAAGGCCTATCTCGAGGCGCGCCAGCGCTACGACCGCGAGCACGAGTACGCGCCCGCCGAGGCGATCGCGCTCGTCAAGCAGCTCAAGAGCGGCAAGTTCGACGAGTCGGTCGAGATCCACGTGCGCACCGGCCTCAACGTCCGCCACGCCGACGAGCAGCTGCGCGGCACGATCGCGCTCCCGCACGGCCTCGGCAAGAACGTCAAGGTCGCGGTCTTCGCCCAGGGCGACAAGCAGCAGGAGGCGATCGACGCCGGGGCCGACTTCGTCGGCGCGGACGACCTCGCGAAGCAGATCGAGGAGGGCTTCGACGACTTCGACGTCGCGATCGCCACGCCCGACCTGATGCCCGTCGTCGGCCGCCTCGGCCGCATCCTCGGCCCCTCGGGCAAGATGCCGAACCCGAAGGTCGGCACGGTCACGATGGACGTCAAGAAGGCCGTCGAGGAGTCGAAGGCCGGCAAGGTCGAGTACCGCACCGACCGCACCGCGATCGTCCACCTCGTGATCGGCAAGTCGAGCTTCGACGAGCAGCGTCTGCTGGAGAACTACGCGGCGGTCGTCGAGGAGCTCGTCCGCGCGAAGCCGGCCGTGGCGAAGGGCAAGTACATCCACTCGATCACGCTCGCCTCGACGATGGGGCCGGGCGTCAAGGTCGATCCGACCCGCACGCGCGACATCGTGGAGGAGGCGCCGCTCGCGGCGTAGCCTCGTTCCAAGAGCGCCCTGCCCGAGACCCCCGGCGGCTGTAAGTCCGGGGCAGGCGGTGCCTCGAAGGTCGGGCCGCGACACGCGGCTCGCTCTCTCGACGCCCGCCCCGTGCGGGCGTTCGCATTTCAAGAAGAGAGCGAACCAAAGACCATGAACAGAGACGAGAAGGCAGCGGTCATCGATCGCATCGCCGGGGAGCTGGAGGCTTCCCAGGCGGTCTTCGCGGTCGACTACCGCGGGATCACGGTCAGCCAGGTCGCCGATCTGCGCGCGAGACTGCGCGCAGCCGACGCGACCTTCGCGGTCGTGAAGAACTCGCTGACCGAGCGCGCCGCCGACAAGGCGGGCGCCGAGGCGCTGAAGTCCGTGCTCCAGGGCCCGACCGCGCTGACGTTCGTGCGCGGCGACGCCGCGGCGGCGGCGAAGGCGCTCAGCGACGCCCAGAGAGTCACCGAAGTGCTCGCCTTCAAGGGCGGCTTGATGGACGGCCAGGTCGTCGGACCGGACGACATCAGAGCGATAGCCAAGCTGCCGTCGCGCGAGGTGCTCTACGCGCAGCTCGTCGGCACCGTCGCGGCGCCGCTCAACGGCCTCGCGCGGACGCTGAACGCGCTGATCTCGGGCATCGCCGTGCAGCTCGGGCAGATCCGCGACCAGGGCCTCGTCGGCGGCAGCGCTGCGCCTGCGGAGCCGGAGGCAGCCGCTCCGGTCGAGGAGACGCCCGCGGCCGAGGAGGCGCCTGCGGCCGAGGCCGAGGCTCCCGCCGAGGACACAAATTCCACTGAGAACCAGACGGACGCGACGGCGGAAGCCGACGACGCTTCCGACGCGAAGGAGGACTGACACATGGCGACCACTCAGGAGTGGATCGACGAGCTGAAGGCAATCTCGGTGCTCGAACTGGCCGAGCGCATCAGAGCGCTCGAGGAGGAGTTCGGCGTCTCCGCGGCGGCCGTCGCGGCCGCGGCTCCGGCCGCCGGCGGCGCGGCCGGCGGCGACGGCGGTGCGGCCGAGGAGGAGTCCTCGACCGTCAACGTCGTCCTCACCGGCGCCGGCGACAAGAAGATCCAGGTCATCAAGGTCGTCCGCGCGGCGACCGGCCTCGGTCTCAAGGAGGCGAAGGCGCTCGTCGACGAGGCGCCCAAGCCGGTCAAGGAGGGCATCGAGCGCGACGAGGCCGAGAAGCTCAAGGCCGAGCTCGAGGAGGCAGGCGCAACCGTCGAGCTGAAGTAGCTCAGCGGCACGCCTCGCCGCGCCTGGCGGCGTCATCGGGGTTCGGAGTAGCTCCGCTACACCTTCACCCCTGCTTCCTTGCCAGGCACGCCTCGCCGCGCCTGGCGGCGTCATCGGGGTTCGGAGTAGCTCCGCTACACCTTCACCCCTGCTTCCTTGCCAGGCACGACGATCCGCACCGCTGACCCACTTCAGCGGCGCTTCCCGAAGGGCCGGCCTCAGCGCCGGCCCTTCGTCGTACCGGAGCGCGCTCCGCTGGGCGCCTAGGCAGAACCGCTGCTCACCGGTACAATCCGCCGGTCGGCCGATAGTCGCAGCCGCCCACCGAGCCGAGGACCGCGCCACATACGCGGGCTTCCAGGGCGGGGTCCGTGAGCGCTGACAGTCCCTCCGCACAGGGCATCGATGCCGTGTGCTATCTTCGCTGGTCGCGCTTTAGCGCCGCCTCTCTGCTCGCTCTCGACCGCTCGAGGAGTTGCCGTCTTGGCACCTGTTGACGCCCCCCGGACGCGCCGCACGTTCGCGCGCCTTTCCAAGGCCCTTGATGTACCCAACCTGATCGACATCCAGAAGAAGTCCTTCGCCTGGCTCACGGACACCGAGTCCGGAGGCCTGCGCGAGACGATCGACGACATCTCGCCGATCGAGGACTACACCGGCAACCTCGCCGTGCAGTTCGGCGAGTTCGTCTTCGACGAGCCGGTCGCATCTCTGGACGAGTGTCGCGAGAAGGACCTCACGTACGCGCGTCCGCTGACCGTCACGGTCGCCTTCGTCAACCGCGAGACCGGAGAGATCCGCGAGCAGTCCGTGTTCATGGGCGACTTCCCGTGGATGACGGAGCGCGGCACCTTCATCATCAACGGCACCGAGCGCGTCGTCGTCACGCAGCTCGTGCGCTCGCCGGGCGCCTACCTGATGGAGGCCAAGGACCGCGAGAAGCAGGTCTTCATCGCGAACCTGATGCCGGCCCGCGGCTCCTGGCTCGAGCTCGAGATCGACAAGAAGGGCAAGGTCTACGTCCGCATCGACCGCAAGCGCAAGCTGCCGGTCACGGTCCTGCTGCGCGCGATGGGCTACTCGACGGACGAGGAGATCGCCGCCCTCTTCGAGGACTCGCACTACATCCGCAACACGATCGAAGCGGACACCGAGGTCACGAAGACCGAGGAGGGCGCGCTGATCGAGCTGTTCAAGAAGCAGCGCCCGGGCGAGCCGCCGTCGGTCGACGCGGCGAGAGCGCTCCTGCACCAGCTGTTCTTCGACCCCAAGCGCTACGACCTCACGCGCGTCGGTCGCTACAAGCTCAACAGCCGCCTGCGCCTCGACATCGACCTCGAGACGCGCACGCTCACGCACGACGACATCATCGCGCTCGTCAAGGAGCTCGTCTCGCTGCCGCGGATCCTCGGCATGCCCGAGCAGCCCGACGTCGAGATCAGAGACTACGCCGCCGAGGCCGTCGGCTACCCGCGCGAGCCGGTCGCCGACCACCTCGACGAGTACGAGCACTTCGGCAACCGCCGTCTGCGCACCGTCGGCGAGCTGATCCAGGAGGCATTCCGCATCGGCCTCTACCGCATGGAGCGCGTCGTCCGCGAGCGCCTCACGACCGAGGACGCCGACACGATCACGCCGCAGACGATCGTCAACATCCGCCCGGTCGTGGCCGCGCTGAAGGAGTTCTTCGGCTCCTCGCAGCTGTCGCAGTTCATGGACCAGACCAACTCGCTCGCGGGCCTCACGCACCGCCGCCGCCTGTCGGCGCTCGGCGCCGGCGGCCTCACGCGCGAGCGCGCGCCGATCGAGGTGCGCGACGTCCACCCGACCCACTACGGCCGCATGTGCCCGATCGAGACGCCGGAGGGGCCGAACATCGGCCTGATCGGCTCGCTCTCGTCGTACGCGCAGATCTCCGAGCACGGCTTCGTCACGACGCCCTACCGCGTCGTGAAGGACGGCAAGGTGACCGACGAGGTCGTCCACCTCGACGCGACGCAGGAGGAGGAGCAGCGGATCGCCCAGGCGAACACGCCGCTCGACGCCAACGGCAAGCTGCAGGGCAGCGAGATCGTCTGCCGCACGCAGGCCGGCCAGTACGTGACGGTCGCGGCGAGAGACGTCGACCTGATGGACGTCTCCCCGGAGCAGATCTGGTCCGTCGCGACGGCGATGATCCCGTTCCTCGAGCACGACGACGCGAACCGCGCGCTGATGGGCTCGAACATGCAGCGCCAGGCGGTCCCGCTGCTGAAGACGGACGCACCGCTGATCGGCACCGGCATGGAGCGCCGCGCCGCGGTCGACACCGGTGACGTGGTCCTCGCCCGCAACGCAGGCACGATCGCGCACGTCGACGCCGATCAGATCGTGATCGAGACGAAGGACGGCGCGAAGGACGAGTACGTCCTGCAGAAGTTCATGCGCTCCAACCAGGGCACGCTGATCCACCAGAAGCCGCTCGTCCGCAACGGCCAGGCGGTCAAGGCGGGCGACGTGCTCGCCGACGGCTCCGCCACGGACAACGGCGAGATGGCGCTCGGCAAGAACCTGATGGTCGCCTTCATGTCCTGGGAGGGCTACAACTTCGAGGACGCGATCATCCTCAGCAAGCGCCTCGTCAAGGACGACGAGCTGACCTCGATCCACATCGAGGAGTACGAGATCGACGCGCGCACGACGAAGCTCGGCGACGAGGAGATCACGCGCGACATCCCGAACCGCTCGGAGGAGTCGCTGCGCAACCTCGACGACCGCGGCATCGTCCGCGTCGGCGCCGAGGTCGGCTCGGGCGACCTGCTCGTCGGCAAGGTCACGCCGAAGGGCGAGACCGAGCTGACGGCCGAGGAGAAGCTGATCCGCGCGATCTTCAAGGAGAAGGCGCGCGAGGTCCGCGACACCTCGCTGAAGGTGCCGCACGGCGAGGGCGGCGTCGTGATCGACGTCAAGACCTTCTCGCGCGACGCCGGCGACGACCTGCCGCCGGGCGTCAACGACCTCGTGCGCGTCTTCGTCGCGAAGAAGCGCAAGATCTCCGAGGGCGACAAGCTCGCCGGACGCCACGGCAACAAGGGCGTCATCTCGAAGATCGTCGACGAGCAGGACATGCCGTTCCTCGAGGACGGCACGCCGGTCGACGTGATCCTCAACCCGCTCGGCGTGCCGAGCCGCATGAACATCGGCCAGATCCTCGAGACGCACCTCGGCTGGGCCGCGGCGCAGGGCTGGTACGACGACGGCTCGGACGCCTACAAGCAGGCCGACGCCAAGGCCAAGAACGGCGGCAACGGCCAGCGCCGCGTCTACGTCTCGACGCCCGTCTTCGACGGAGCGACGGTCGCCGACGTCGACACCGCGCTGCTGAAGTGGCAGGAGCAGCACGAGGGCCGCATCCAGATGCACACGGAGCCGAAGCGGCGCGTGGGCGAGCAGGCGAGCGGCAAGTTCACGCTCTTCAACGGGCGCACGGGCGAGCCGTTCGAGACGCAGGTGACGGTCGGCTACATGTACATCCTGAAGCTGCTCCACCTCGTGGACGACAAGATCCACGCGCGCTCGACCGGTCCGTACTCGCTCGTCACCCAGCAGCCGCTGGGCGGCAAGGCGCAGTTCGGCGGCCAGCGCTTCGGCGAGATGGAGGTGTGGGCGCTCGAGGCGTACGGCGCCGCGTACACGCTCCAGGAGATGCTGACGATCAAGTCCGACGACACCGTCGGGCGCGTGAAGGCCTACGAGGCGATCGTCAAGGGCGAGAACATCGCCGAGCCGAGCATCCCCGAGTCGTTCAAGGTGCTGCTGAAGGAGATGCAGTCGCTCGCGCTCGACGTCAACGTGGTCTCCGAGGAGGGCACCCGCGCGGAGATGCGCGAAGAGGACGACGACCTGCTGCGCGCCGCCGAGGAGCTCGGCATCGACCTCTCGGGCGTGCGCGCGACCGACGGCCAGGCGGCCGACGAGTCCACGGACGGCGAGGAGGACGGCTCCGACGCCACGGCGCCCGACGCCGCGGTCGACGACGAGCCGGTCGCGGTCACGGACGACGACGAAGTGATCGAGGACACCGAGAGAGCTGAGGCGTAGTAATGATCGACATCAACAATTTCGACGCTATCGAGATCAGCCTCGCCTCCTCCAAGCAGATCCGCTCTTGGAGCTCGGGCGAGGTCACGAAGCCGGAGACCATCAACTACCGCACGCTGAAGCCGGAGAAGGACGGCCTCTTCTGCGAGCGCATCTTCGGTCCGACGAAGGACTGGGAGTGCTACTGCGGCAAGTACAAGCGCGTTCGCTACAAGGGCATCGTCTGCGAGCGCTGTGGCGTCGAGGTGACGCGGTCCAAGGTGCGTCGCGAGCGCATGGGCCACATCGACCTCGCCGCCCCGGTCAGCCACATCTGGTTCTTCAAGGGCGTCCCGAGCCGCATCGGCTACCTGCTCGACATGGCTCCGAAGGAGCTCGAGAAGGTCCTCTACTTCGCTGCGTCGATCGTCACGTGGATCGACGACGAGGCGCGCGCGAGAGACGTCGACACGCTGCAGGACGAGGTCAACAAGGTCCTCGACTCCTACGCGGCCGAGAAGGAGGAGCGCCTGCTCGAGCTGAGAGAGTCGCTCGAGCGCCGCGTCGAGTACCTCGAGAGCGGCAAGCAGTCGCGCGAGTTCAGCGACGAGGATCACCTGTGGGCGGAGGCGCTCGACGTCACCGTCGCCAGACTCTCCGACGAGGAGCGCGAGAGACTGCTCAAGGAGCTGCGCAGAACGTTCCAGGCCGACATGGACGACACCGAGGCCTACATCGAGGACGCCGCCGAGCGCATGCGCCAGGTGTGGGACCTCTTCCAGTCGATGAAGCCGAAGGACGTCGTCAACGACGAGACGCTCTTCCGCGAGCTGAAGGACCGCTTCGGCAGCCCGTTCGGCTTCGGCGAGTACTTCCGCGGCGGCATGGGCGCGGAGTCGATCCGCGATCTGCTGGAGCAGGTCAATCTCGACGAGGAGAGAGACGAGCTGCAGGAGATGGTCAAGACGGCGAAGGGGCAGAAGCAGTCCCGCGCGGTCAAGCGCCTGAGAGTCGTCTCGGCGTTCATCAGCTCGGGCAACCGCCCGGAGATGATGATCCTCGAAGCCGTCCCGGTGATCCCGCCGGAGCTGCGCCCGATGGTCCAGCTCGACGGCGGCCGCTTCGCGACGTCGGACCTCAACGACCTCTACCGCCGCGTCATCAACCGCAACAACCGCCTCAAGCGGCTGCTCGACCTCGGCGCGCCGGAGATCATCGTCAACAACGAGAAGCGCATGCTGCAGGAGGCCGTCGACGCGCTGTTCGACAACGGCCGCCGCGGCCGGCCCGTCACCGGACCGGGCAACCGCCCGCTCAAGTCGCTCTCGGACATGCTCAAGGGCAAGCAGGGCCGCTTCCGCCAGAACCTGCTCGGTAAGCGCGTCGACTACTCGGGCCGCTCGGTCATCGTGTCCGGCCCGTCGCTGCGCCTGCACCAGTGCGGCCTGCCGAAGCTGATGGCGCTGGAGCTGTTCAAGCCGTTCATCATGGCGCGGCTCGTCGAGCGCAAGGCAGCACAGAACATCAAGGCGGCCAAGAAGATGGTCGACTCGATGATCCCCGAGGTCTGGGACGTGCTCGAGGAGGTCATCCACGAGCACCCGGTGCTGCTGAACCGCGCGCCGACGCTGCACCGCCTCGGCATCCAGGCGTTCGAGCCGGTGCTCGTCGAGGGCAAGGCGATCCAGGTTCACCCGCTCGTCTGCCACGCGTTCAACGCGGACTTCGACGGCGACCAGATGGCCGTCCACCTGCCGCTGTCCGCGGAGGCCCAGGCGGAGGCCCGGATCCTGATGCTGTCGGCGAACAACATCCTCTCGCCGGCGCACGGCGCGCCGCTGGCCACGCCGACGCAGGACATGATCCTCGGCGCGTACTACCTCACGTACGGGCCCGAGGGCGAGGAGCTGGAGAAGCTCGATCCGTCGAGAGAGGCCTCGCGCCCGCACGTGTACCGCACCGCGCAGGAGGCGGAGTGGTCCTACGAGCACGGCATCACGAGACTCCACGACCTCGCGGAGTTCCGTCCGCACAGCCGTGACGGCGGTCACATCCTCACGACCGTCGGCCGCATCATCTACAACGACAAGATCGAGCGCGCGATCCACGAGACGCTCGGCGAGGACTTCGATCCCTCGTCGTACGAGTTCGTCAACCGCTCGATGAAGAAGCGCGACACGACGCAGTTCGTCGACGACCTCGTGCAGGCGTACGGGGCCCCGACGATCTCGCAGGTGCTCGACGCCTTCAAGGACCTCGGCTTCCGCTACGCGACGCAGGCCGGCATCACGATCTCCAAGAACGACGTGATCGTGCCGCCGTCCAAGGAGGCGATCCTCTCCAAGTACGAGGCGCAGGTCGCGGAGATCCAGGACCAGTACGACATGGGCCTGATCACCGAGGAGGAGCGCAAGGAAGCGGTCGTCGAACGCTGGACCGCGGCGACCGAGGAGGTCGCCCAGGCGATGGAGGACAACCTCGACGTCCTCAACCCGATCTACATGATGGCCAACTCGGGCGCTCGTGGCTCGTTCAAGCAGATCCGTCAGCTGGCCGGCATGCGCGGCCTGATGGCGAATCCGAAGGGCGAGATCATCGAGCGGCCGATCCGCGCCAACTTCATGGAGGGGCTGACGGTCCTCGAGTACTTCATCTCGACCCACGGCGCCCGCAAGGGCCTCGCGGACACCGCCCTCCGTACCGCGGACTCCGGTTACCTGACGCGCCGTCTGGTCGACGTCGCGCAGGACGTGATCATCCGCCAGGAGGACTGCGGCACCGAGGAGTACGTCGAGCTGTTCCTGCACAAGGCGGGCGACGAGCCGAACGACAACCTGATCGGGCGCATCGCCGCGGTGAACTTCGGCAGAAGAACCCCGGCGAGAAGACAGCTGCTCGAGAAGGGCCAGGAGATCGAGCGCGCGGATCTTGCGACGCTGTACGCGGCGCTCGGCGAGGAGAAGGGCCTCAAGGTGCCCGTCCGCTCGGTGCTGAAGTGCGAGGCGCCGACCGGCGTATGCCAGGCCTGCTACGGCCGCTCGATGGCGACCGGCAACCTCGCGCAGATCGGCGACGCGGTCGGGATCATCGCCGCCCAGTCGATCGGCGAGCCGGGCACGCAGCTGACCATGCGGACGTTCCACACCGGCGGCATCGCCGGCGCGGACATCACGCACGGCCTGCCGCGCGTCGTGGAGCTGTTCGAGGCGCGCAAGCCGAAGGGCCTGGCGAAGATCGCCGAGGTCGGCGGCGCCGTCACGATCGAGGAGACGGAGAAGGCGCTCACCGTCGTCATCACCGACGACGGCGGCGACGAGCACCGTCACACGTTCCCGCGGCGCACGCGCCTGTTCGTCGAGAACGGCGAGAAGATCGAGCCGGGCAAGCAGCTCAACGAGGGGTCCGTCTACCCGCACGAGCTGCTCGCGATCCGTGGCCGCACCGAGACCGAGCTGTACCTCGTCAAGGAGGTCCAGGAGGTCTACAAGTCGCAGGGCGTGGACATCAACGACAAGCACATCGAGCTGATCGTGCGCCAGATGCTCAAGAAGGTCCGTGTCGACCAGAAGGGCGACACTGACCTGCTCCCGGGCGTCTTCGTCGATCGCCACGACTACGCGAGACTCAACCAGAGCGTGATCGACGCGGGCGGCGAGCCGGCCCAGGCCGAGGAGATCATCCTCGGCATCACGAAGGCCTCGCTCAACACCGACTCGTTCCTCTCGGCGGCCTCCTTCCAGGAGACCACGAAGGTGCTGACCGACGCGGCGCTCGAAGGCAAGATCGATCGCCTCAACGGTCTCAAGGAGAACGTCATCATCGGCAAGCTGATCCCGGCTGCCACCGGTCTGAAGCGCTACCGGCGGATCGAGATCGAGCCGGCCGAGCCGCTCCCCCGCGGCATCGACGACGTCGGCCTGCTCGACCACGACGAGCTGGCGGCCGAGCTGGGGCTGACCGACGGCGAGGGCCTGCAGGGCTTCGGCCCGGGCCTGGAGGCCGACCTGGCCGACCTCGAGGGCATCGTCGGCAACGGCGACGCGGCCCACGGCTTCGCCGAGGAGCTGGCGGAGCTCGACGTGCCTGAGGGCGATCCGAAGGACTGACGTTTTGCGGCGGACCCGCCCCAGCGCTGCTGCGGGCGGGTCCTGACCGCTCCGGGCGCGCGCACACCGGCCTCCGGCCGGCGCGCGTGCGTCCTCACGGCCACCCGCCCGATCGGCGCCGGTGGTCGACACTGTTGTCTAGCGTTCCCGCTCGATGTGGAGCACGTCGAGCACCTTTGACGCTGCTGGCGTGACCGCTGCTGCGGTCTGGTCGCGGGCGTACGCCGACGCGTCCGCCTGGCCGGCTTGGAACGACGCGCTCGCTTTCGCCTCACTCGATGAGCCGTTCGCCGTCGGCTCGCGCGCTCGCGTGCGCTTTCGCACGGGGCTCCGCCTGCGCTTCACGCTCGTGGAGGTCGAGGAGGGGCGGATGTTCACCGACGAGAGCCGGCTGCCCGGCGCTCGCATGGGCCACCGGCACGAGCTGCAGCCGACCGACGACGGCGTCCGGCTCGTGAACACGATCTACATCGACGGTCCGCTCGCGCGCCTGTGGGCGCCGATCCTCGGCCCGCAGGCCAGGCGCGGCCTGCCGGGCTGGCAGCGCAGAGCCGCCGCGCTCGCCGCTGTGGGTACGCCAGCACGCCACCTCTGATTCGGTTTACCATGACGCCGTAAATCGGCCCGCAGCCAGCGAAACGGGCCCGAAGGGAGTTCCATGCAGAGGAAGAGAGAGGTCTGACAGGCAATGGGAGTCGTCGCGGCGGTCTTCGTCGCGATCGGCTCGGCCCTCCTCTTGATCGGAATCGTGTTCGTAGTTGCGTTGTGCCGTCAGGCGCTGCGACACGGAGCTGAGATCGAAGCGGAGGTCAAGGCACCATCGCTTGTCTTCAGGGTGCGCTTGAGGCCGCGCGTGGCCGACCGCGAGCGCACCGAGTGATCTGTCGGATGGGGGCGGTCTTGGGAGGCCGCCTTTCGGGGAGGACAGTGACGACAACGCGTGTGCTGTCCGACTGAGAACTCGAGGGGCAGGCCTCCAGGCGGGGCCTGCCCCTCATCGTTTGCGGGCAGACGGTTGCACGGCGCTGGCGAGCGCTGCCGACTCCGCCCAGGCGAGCAGCGTGCCGACCTCGCGGTCGGTCATCCCCACCGCCGGCTCGGTCGTCACGAGCAACGTGGGGGCGCCGGCCGACGCGCGCGCCGCCGCCCATGCCTCGCACGCCTCGCCGTGAGCGTCATCGATCCATGCGAGCGGCCGCTCGCCGGCGTAGGCGTCGATCGCGTCCAGCTTCCAATGGCCCTGCACGCTGCGGCCCGGCCCGGCGCCGCGGTCGAAGCTCAGGTGCGGCCACGGCCCGTCGAGGCCGAGCGCGTGGGGGAGGTACTCGTTCGCCTTCTCCTCCCAGCCGGTGCACCACACCGGTTCGTAGACGTCTGCGAGCAGACGCAGGTGTTCGCCGGCGGTGGCCGAAAGGAAGTGGGCGATGCCGTCCACCATCTCGAAGCGCCCCGCCGGACGCGCGTGCGGCGGGAAGCCGAACAGCGAGATGACGCCGTCCACGTCGACGAGCAGGAGCGGCTTCGTGCTCATCGACACAGTGTCGCGTCGCCGACATGCAGATGCGCCGAGGCGGCGCGGTCGGTACCCTGCCTGGATCGAGGGGACGAACTCAAGCGGACGTTCCGTAATGCCGACCATTGGTCATGAGGAGCGAGCCGCTTCCGCCGCCGGACGCGGCACTCGCTGACCGCACATGACCATCTACTTCGGCATCCTGCTCGCGCTCGCCTGCGCCTTCACGACGAACCTCGCGTTCCTCTACAAGCACCGCGGTGCGGTCGAGGCGCCGGCGGTCCACGTCCACCATCCGCTGCGCTCGGCGCGCGACCTCTTCCGCTCGCGCTGGTTCGCGATCGGCATGCTCGTCGCCGTCGGCGCCTGGGGCCTTCACGTCGCCGCGCTCGCGCTCGCGCCGATGTCGGTCGTGCAGGCGGTGCTCGCGGGCGGCGTCGTGCTGCTCGCGGTCATGGCCGAGCGCATCTTCGGCTTCCGCGTCGGTCCCCGCCAGTGGGCCGGCCTCGGCCTCACGGCGCTCGGGCTCGTGCTGCTCGGCGTCACGCTGCCGCATGTCCAGGGCGCGCAGTCGCAGTTCTCGCTGCCGGGCATGATCGCGTTCGAGGCCGGCTTCATCGCGGTCGGGGCGCTGCTGATCATGGGCAAGCGGATCGGCGCGCCGGACCATCACCACGGTGTGATGCTCGGTGCCGCCGCCGGTGTCCTGTTCGGCGTCTCCGACGTTGCGATCAAGGCGATCACGGGCCTCGTCGGCAGCGCCGGAGTGCTCGACGCGGTGCTGAGCCCTTGGACGCTCGTCGCCGTCGCCGCCTCGGTCGCCGCCTTCTACGCCTCCGCCAAGGGTCTGCAGGAGGGAGAGGCGGTCCCCGTGATCGCCCTCACCGGCGTCGCGGCGAACGTCTCCGGGATCCTCGGCGGCATCATCGTCTTCGGCGATCCGCTTCCCGGCACCGCCTTCGGCATCGTGCTGCAGGGCATCGCGTTCGCGCTCGTGATCGTCGCCGCCGCGCTCACCCCGGCGCCGGTCCGCGCCGCGGGCGCCGCGCCCGCCGCCGCGCACTAGCGCGCCGGCGCCTCGGCCCGGCTGTCCATCGCGGACAACCGCTTGAACCCGCATCTGCCCGTGCAATGGTTGGCGCGGGGAGCGACTGGGGAGTACGGTTGTACGTCGAGGCGTATTCGGACGAGGAGAGTTCGCGATGGCGACCACGGGGCAGCCGGCGGCAGCCGCCACGGCCACGCTGCAGGAGCTGGCGAGACGCCATCTCTGGATGCACTTCACCCGCATGGGCGCCTTCGCCGACGCGGAGGTGCCGATCATCGTCCGCGGCGACGGCTGCTACGTCTGGGACGAGCACGGCAACCGCTATCTCGACGGCCTCTCCTCGCTGTTCTGCGTCAACCTCGGGCACGGTCGCGTCGACATCGCCCGAGCGGGCGCCGAGCAGGCGCAGCAGCTCGACTACTTCTCCAACTGGTCATATACGCACCCGCCGGCGATCGAGCTGGCGGCGAAGGTCGCCTCGCTCGCCCCCGGCGACCTCAACCGCATCTTCTTCACGAGCGGCGGCAGCGAGGCCGTCGAGTCGGCGCTGAAGCTCGCCCGCGCCTACCACAAGCTCACCGGCCACCCGAACAAGACGAAGGTGATCGCCCGCGAGATCGCCTACCACGGGACCTCGCTCGGAGCCCTCTCGGCGACCGGCATCCCGGCGCTGCGCGAGCCCTTCGAGCCGCTCACGCCCGGCGGCTGCCACGTCCCCAACACGAACGTCTACCGGCTCCCCGAGGGCGTTCCCGCCGCCTCGCTGGCGGAGGCGGTGCGCGAGCGCATCCTGTTCGAGGGGCCCGACACCGTCGCCGCCGTGATCATGGAGCCGGTGCAGAACGCGGGCGGCTGCTTCACCCCGCCCGACGGCTACTTCCAGCGCGTGCGCAAGATCTGCGACGAGCTCGACGTGCTGATGATCTCCGACGAGGTGATCTGCTCGTGGGGCCGCCTCGGCACCTGGTTCGGCGCCCAGCGCTACGACTACCTGCCCGACGTGATCACGACCGCCAAGGGCATCACCGGGGCGATCGCGCCGCTCGGCGCGATGATCGTCTCCGACCGCGTCGCGGAGCCGTTCATGGAGGGGACCGAGACCTTCCTGCACGGCTTCACGTTCGCCGGCCACCCGATCTCCACGACTGTCGGGCTGGCGGCGATCGACGCCTACGAGCGCGAGGGGATCCTCGAGCACGTGCGCGCGAACGAGGCGCCGTTCCGCGCGATGCTGGAGTCGCTGCGCGACATCCCGATCGTCGGCGACGTGCGCGGCGCCGGCTACTTCCAGGCGATCGAGCTGGTCAAGGACCGCGACACGAAGGAGACGTTCGACGACGAGGAGGCGGAGACGCTGCTGCGCGGCTTCCTCTCGGGCGAGCTGTTCCGCCGTGGCCTGATCTGCCGCGCCGACGACCGCGGCGACCCGGTCATCCAGCTGTCGCCCCCGCTGATCGCCGGGCCCGAGCAGTTCGCCGAGATCGAGGCGGTGCTGCGACCGGTGCTCGAGGAGGCCACGCGGCGCATGCACGTGCGGCAGGGCGCGCCGCGCGTCGGCGTCCGGAGAGCCTGATGCCGGGAGCGCGCGCGTGCTGACGGTCGGCGAGCTGCTGCGCAGCCTCGACCTGCGCCTGCTCGCGGGCGAGCCGGGGCTCGAGTCGCCGGTGCGCTGGGTCCACATCTCCGAGCTGGAGGACCCGACGCCGTGGATGTCGGGCGGCGAGCTGCTGCTGACGACGGGGCTCCAGCTCGACACGCCGAAGCGCCAGCGCGCGTTCGTGGACCGGCTCGGCGATCACCAGCTGGCCGGGCTCGGCTTCGGCACGGGCTTCTCGCACGAGCACGTGCCGGGAGCGGTCGTCCAGGCCGCGCGTGCGCGGGACCTTCCGCTCGTCGAGGTGCCGTACGACGTGCCGTTCATCGCCGTCACGGAGGCGGCCTTCAGCCGCCTCGTGAACGAGCAGTACGCGGTCCTGCGCCGCGCGATCGCGGCGCACGAGCGGCTCGAGCGGATCGTGCTCGCCGAGCGAGGGCTCGACGCGGTCGTCGCCGCGCTGGCGACGCTGATCGGCGGCAGCGTGCTCGCGTTCGACGCGCGCGGCGCGCTGCTCGTGCGGCGAGCCTTCCGCGAGGAGCTGGACGACGCGGCGCTGCTCGAGCTCGGCGGCGAGCTGGCAGATCGCGCGCGTGCGGGCGAGCGGCAGAGCTTCGCGCCGAGCGCGGCCGCGCTCGCCGGCCGCGCGCTCGTGCTGCCGGTGCGCGCGAGCGGTGCGCGCGAGCTGGGGGATACGGAGACGGGCGCTCCACTGCAGGCGTGGCTCGTCGCCGTCAAGGACGAGGGCGGCTTCTCCGAGCTGGATCGCCTCACGCTCCACCAGGCCGTGACGATCGTCGCGCTCGAGCTGCTGCGCCGGCGGATCGCCGAGGACACCGAGCGGCGGCTCGCCGGCGACGTCCTCAACGCGATCGTCAGCGGCGACCTTGCCGGCCCCGAGCTCGTTCGCCGGCTCGAGCCGTTCGGGCTCGCCGAGCAGGTCGGCGCGATCGTGCTCGCCGCCCCGCGCCCCGGCGGCGCGGCGCTCGCCGAGGCCGAGCTGGGGCTCGCGACCGCGCTGCGCGGCGAGGCGACGCAGGGACTGGTCGCGCGCTCGGAGGGGCTCGTGTGCGCGCTCGTGCCCGGCCTCGACGAGGACGAGCTGTTCGTGCTCGCCGAGCGCGTCGGCGCGCGTGCGGCGCGCGCGCTCGACACGCATGTGCGCCTCGGCGCGGGCCGCGCGGTCGGCGGCGCGCAGGCGCGTCGCTCGTTCCACGAGGCCCGCTGCGCGCTCGAGGCGCGCGCGCTCGCCGTGACGGACGGCGGCTCCGGCGGCAACGGCCTCGACGCGGCTTCCGCACGCGGCGCCGCCGGCGACGGCGTCGGCGCGACGGTCGCGACCTATCGCGACCTCGGCTCCTTCCAGCTGCTGCTGGCGCTGCAGGACGACGACGCGCTGCGGCTCTTCTGCGACTCGATCCTCGCGCCGATCGAGCAGAGCGAGGGCGCCTACGGCGGCGAGCTGATGCGCTCGCTGGAGGCGTTCATCGAGGAGAACGGCCAGTGGGAGCGCGCCGCGAAGCGGCTCTACTGCCACCGCCACACGCTCCGCTACCGCATGCGCCGCGTCGAGGAGCTGACCGGCCGCAGCCTCTCGAACGCCCGCGATCGCATCGAGTTCTGGCTCGCGCTGCGCGGCCGCGAGCTGGTGCACTGAACGGCTTGCGCGCTGCGGGCGCCGCCATACGTCGCCCGCTGCTACGATCTCGCGCCACATGCCTACGACCAGCCAGCTCGTCCGCAAGGGACGCAAGACGCCGAAGAAGAAGCTTGCCACTCCGGGCCTCAAGTCCGGCAGAGGGCGCAAGAAGAAGGTCGCTGCCCCGCAGCGCCGCGGCGTCTGCACCCGCGTGTACACGACCACGCCGAAGAAGCCGAACTCGGCGCTCCGCAAGGTCGCGCGTGTGCGGCTGACGCACGGCATGGAGGTCACGGTCTACATCCCGGGCGAGGGCCACAACCTGCAGGAGCACTCCGTCGTGCTCGTGCGCGGCGGCCGCGTCAAGGACCTGCCGGGCGTGCGCTACAAGGTCGTGCGCGGGACGCTCGACGCCGCCGGCGTCAGCGACCGCAAGAAGGCCCGCTCCCAGTACGGCGTGAAGGCCAAGTAATGCCGCGCCGCGCAGCAGCCTCCATCCGGACGATCGAGCCGGACGCGATCCACCGTTCGCGTCTCGTCCAGCAGGTCATCAATCGCGTGATGCTCGACGGCAAGAAGTCGACCGCAGAGCGGATCGTCTACGACGCGCTCGCGATCATCGGCGAGCGCACGGGCAAGGATCCGATCGAGCAGCTCGAGGCGTCGATCAAGGTGCTCACGCCCTCGCTCGAGGTGCGCTCCCGTCGCGTCGGCGGTGCGACGTACCAGGTTCCCGTCGAGGTGCCGACGCGCCGCTCGCGCACGCTCGCCGTCCGCTGGCTCGTCCAGTTCGCCCGCCAGCGCCGCGAGAAGACGATGGCGCAGCGGCTCGCGAACGAGCTGCTCGACGCGCAGTCCCAGCAGGGCGCCGCGTACAAGCGCAAGGACGACATCTACCGCATGGCGCAGGCCAACAAGGCCTTTGCCCATTACCGCTGGTAGCGCGTACCAGACCTTCGCAGCATCGCCTTGAAGCGCCGCCGACCAGCGGCGCTTCGTCGTTACGGAGGGCCCGTGGCGGCGGGCGTTCACCGGCCGGTCCGTCCGCTCTTCCTCTGCTATATTCCCTCGCCGCCTCCGGCGATGCGCGCCTTCGTGTGCGCAGCGTCATAGTGAGGTCACGAGCCATGGAGACTTCCAAGCGATAACACGCGCGCCCCGGGACGACATTCCACGTCACGACCGGGCCCCACTGGGCCCGTTTTTGTGCCCGCCGCCGCCACGACCGACCGCAGACCGAGAGACCACACTTCACATGCCCCGCACCTTCGCCCTCGACAGAACCCGCAACATCGGGATCATGGCCCACATCGACGCCGGCAAGACGACGACGACCGAGCGCATCCTCTTCTACACCGGGCGCACCCACAAGCTCGGCGAGGTGCACGAGGGCGCGGCGACGATGGACTGGATGGAGCAGGAGCAGGAGCGCGGCATCACCATCACCTCGGCCGCGACCGCCTGCGAGTGGGACGGGCATCGCATCAACATCATCGACACGCCCGGCCACGTCGACTTCACCGTCGAGGTCGAGCGCTCGCTGCGCGTGCTCGACGGCTCGGTCGCGCTGTTCGACTCCGTCGCCGGCGTCGAGCCGCAGTCGGAGAACGTCTGGCGCCAGGCCGACAAGTACCACGTCCCGCGCATCGCCTACATCAACAAGATGGACCGCATCGGCGCCGACTTCGCGCGCGGTGTCCAGACGATGATCGACCGCCTCGGCGCGCACCCCGTGCCGATCCAGCTGCCGATCGGCGCCGAGGGCGAATTCCGCGGGATCATCGACCTCGTCGAGAACAACGCGATCGTCTACAAGGACGACCTCGGCAGAGAGCAGGAGGTCGTCGAGATCCCCGAGCACCTCGTGGACGAGGCCGCCGCGGCACGCGAGCACCTGCTCGAGGAGGTCTCCCACTACGACGACGGACTCGTCGAGCTGATCCTCGAGGAGGCCGAGATCCCGGCCGAGCGTCTCAAGCAGGCGATCCGCAAGGCGAGCCTCGAACTCAAGATGACGCCGGTGCTGTGCGGCTCCTCGTTCAAGAACAAGGGCGTGCAGCCGCTGCTCGACGCGATCATCGACTACCTGCCGTCGCCGCTCGACGTGCCGCCGGTCGAGGGCGTCGAGCCGGTCAAGGGCGAGGACGAGGGCCGCACCGCCACGCGCGACGCGTCCGACGACGCGCCGTTCTCGGCACTCGCCTTCAAGATCGCCGCCGACCCCTACGTCGGCAAGCTCACCTACTTCCGCGTCTACTCGGGCAAGCTCGAGGCGGGCTCGCGGGTGCTGAACGTCTCGAGCGGCCGCACGGAGCGCGTCGGTCGCATCCTCGAGATGCACGCGAACGAACGCGTCGACCTCGAGGACGTCTCGGCCGGCGACATCGCCGCCGCGGTCGGCATCAAGCAGGTCACCACCGGTGACACGCTGTGCGCCCCCGACAGACCGATCAAGCTCGAGATGATCGACTTCCCCGAGCCGGTCATCAAGGTGGCGATCGAGCCGAAGACGAAGGTCGACCAGGAGAAGATGGGCGTCGCGCTCGGCCGCCTCGCCGAGGAGGACCCGACCTTCCAGGTCCGCACCAACGAGGAGACCGGGCAGACCGAGATCTCCGGCATGGGCGAGCTGCACCTCGAGGTGCTCGTCGACCGCATGCTGCGCGAGTTCAGAGTCGACGCGAACGTCGGCCGGCCGCAGGTCTCCTACCGCGAGACGGTCCGCGGCGAGGCCAAGAGAGTCGAGGGTCGCTTCGTGCGCCAGACCGGCGGCTCGGGCCAGTACGGCATCGTCTACATCGACATGGAGCCGGCCCCCGGCGAGGGCTTCGACTTCATCAACAGAATCAAGGGCGGCTCGATCCCCTCGGAGTTCATCCCCGCCGTCGAGAAGGGCATCGAGGAGGCGCTCGACACGGGCGTCAAGGCCGGCTATCCGATGGTCGACATCCGCGTCACGCTCGTGGACGGGAAGTACCACGACACGGACTCGTCGGAAATCGCCTTCAAGGTCGCCGGATCGCTCGCCTTCAAGGAGGCCGCGCGTCGCGCGAAGCCCGTCCTGCTCGAGCCGATCTTCGCCGTCGAGGTCGTGGTGCCCGAGGAGTTCATGGGCGATGTGATCGGCGACCTCAACCGCCGCCGCGGGCGCGTCCACGGAATGGAGCCGCGCGGCAACGCCCAGGTCGTGACCGGCAGCGTGCCGCTGTCGGAGATGTTCGGCTACTCGACCGACCTGCGCTCCAACACGCAGGGGCGTGCGACGTACACGATGGTGTTCGAGAGCTACGAAGAGGTGCCGCCGAACATCGCGGAGAAGGTCGTCGAGTCCCGCTCGGGAGGCGAGCAGGCCGCCTGATCGCAGCGATTCGTGCCCGCCGCGTCGTTTGAATCGGCGCGAGCTCGGCAGTTGAGATAGATTTCCGAGGTTCGCCCGGCGAGGCGGACCAACACGACTTCCAAGGAGCGAAACCAAAGTGGCGAAGGAGAAGTTCGAGCGCGACAAGCCGCACGTCAACGTCGGCACCATCGGTCACATCGACCATGGCAAGACGACGCTGACCGCTGCCATCACGACCGTGCTGGCGGAGAAGATGGGCGGCGAGGCCCGGAGCTTCGAGGAGATCGACAACGCGCCCGAGGAGAAGGAGCGCGGGATCACCATCGCCACCTCGCACGTCGAGTACCAGACGGAGAACCGGCACTACGCCCACGTCGACTGTCCGGGTCACGCCGACTACGTCAAGAACATGATCACGGGCGCCGCGCAGATGGACGGCGCGATCCTGGTCGTGTCGGCCGCCGACGGCCCGATGCCGCAGACGCGCGAGCACATCCTGCTCGCCCGCCAGGTCGGCGTGCCCTACATCGTCGTGTTCCTCAACAAGGCCGACATGGTCGACGACGAGGAGCTCCTCGAGCTCGTCGAGGTCGAGGTCCGCGAGCTGCTCTCCGAGTACGACTTCCCCGGCGACGACATCCCGTTCATCACGGGCTCGGCGCTGAAGGCGCTCGAGGGTGACGAGACGTACAAGGAGAAGATCGTCGAGCTGGCAGCGGCGCTCGACTCCTACATCCCGGAGCCGGTCCGCGAGCTCGACAAGCCGTTCCTGATGCCGGTCGAGGACGTCTTCTCGATCACCGGCCGCGGCACCGTCGCGACCGGTCGCATCGAGCAGGGCATCGTCAGAACGGGCGACACGGTCGAGATCGTCGGCATCAAGGACACGACGAACACCGTCGTGACCGGCGTCGAGATGTTCCGCAAGATCCTCGACGAGGGTCGCGCGGGCGACAACGTCGGCTGCCTCCTGCGCGGCACCAAGCGCGAGGAGATCGAGCGCGGGCAGGTCCTCTGCAAGCCGGGCTCGATCACGCCGCACACGAAGTACAAGGCCGAGGTCTACGTCCTCAAGAAGGAGGAGGGCGGCCGTCACACGCCGTTCTTCACCGGGTACCGTCCCCAGTTCTACTTCCGCACGACGGACGTGACCGGGGTCGCGAACCTTCCCGAGGGCACCGAGATGGTCATGCCGGGCGACAACGTCCAGATGGAGATCGAGCTGATCCAGCCGATCGCCATGGACCCGGGCCTGCGCTTCGCGATCCGCGAGGGTGGCCGCACGGTCGGCTCCGGCGTGGTGACCGAGGTCATCGAGTAGCAATTCGGCAGTAAGCGGCGGCGGGCACGGCCCGCCGCCTTCGCGAAGTCAAGTCATACGACGAAGGGGCGGGTCCCGCAGCACACCCGGGGACTCGCCTCACGCGCGCAGAGAACCAGTCAAGACGACACACCAGACACCGGACGGAAAGAACCAAGCTCTCGTGGCAACCCTGGCCCAGAACAAGATCCGAATTCGCCTCAAGTCCTACGATCACTCAGCGATCGAGGCGGCGGCGAAGGAGATCGTCGAGACGGCGACCCGCACCGGCGCGACCGTGTCCGGGCCGGTGCCGCTTCCGACCGAGAAGAACGTCTACTGCGTGATCCGCTCGCCCTTCAAGGACAAGGACTCGCGAGAGCACTTCGAGATCCGCACGCACAAGCGGCTGATCGACATCCACCAGCCGACGCCGAAGACGGTCGACTCGCTGCAGCGACTCGACCACCTGCCCGCGGGCGTCGACATCGAGATCCGGCTGGCGTCGTAGTCATGGCAGCGATCCTCGCCAAGAAGCTCGGCATGACCCAGCGCTTCCTCGACGACGGCCGCGTCGAGCGCGTCACCGTGCTCGAGGCCGGCCCCTGTCCGGTCACCGGCATCCGCACCCACGAGCGCGACGGCTACGAGGCCGTGCAGCTCGCGTTCGGCGTCTGCCGCGAGAAGCAGCTCACGAAGGCCGAGCTCGGTCACCTCAAGAAGGCCGACGCCTCCGCGCACCGCCACCTCGTCGAGTTCCGCGACGAGGCCGGCGAGCTGCAGATCGGCGAGACCGTGACGGTCGAGGTCTTCGAGCCGGGCCAGAAGGTCAAGGTCTCCGGGACCTCGAAGGGCAAGGGCTTCCAGGGCACGATCAAGCGCCACAGATTTGCCGCCGGTCCGAAGTCGCACGGCTCGCACAACGTGCGAGCCCCTGGCTCGATCGGCGCCTCCGCCTGGCCCGCCCGCGTGATGAAGGGCATCCGCGGTCCCGGACAGATGGGCAACAAGCGCATCACCCAGAAGGGCCTCGAGGTCGTCGAGATCATCGCCGAGGACAACCTGCTGCTCGTCCGCGGCGCCGTGCCCGGCCCGCGCGGCGGCACGGTGGAGGTGCGCACTGATGCCTAGAGCACCGAAGCTCGGCGGCGGCGACGTGACGCTCGACGACGCGGCCTTCTCGGCGAAGTTCAACGGACCGCTCGTCCACGAGGTCGTCCGCGCGGAGCTGAACGCGCTGCGGCAGGGCACGGCGGCGACGAAGACGCGCGGCCTCGTCAGCGGCGGCGGCGCGAAGCCGTGGCGCCAGAAGGGCACCGGCCGTGCGCGCGCCGGGTCCTCGCGCTCTCCGCTGTGGAAGGGCGGCGGCACCGTCTTCGGCCCCAGCCCGCGCCACTACACCTTCAAGGTCAACCGCAAGGCCCGCCGCGCCGCGCTGCGCAGCGTGCTGTCGGTCCACGCCGACCGCGGCTCGCTCGCCGTGTTCGACGCGACCGCGTTCGCGGATGCGCCGTCGACCAAGCAGGCCGCAGGGCTGCTCACGGACTGGGGCCAGGCGTTCCCGGTGCTGGTGCTCCTCGACGGCGACGAGGCGACCGCGGGCCTGTCGTTCCGCAACATGGCGCGCGTGATCGCGATGCCGGTCGAGGACGCGGGCGTCGCCGACATCATCGGCGCCGCGGCGCTGCTGATCTCCGAGGCCGCGCTGGACCAGATCGCCGCCCGCGCCAACGGCACCGCGACCTCCGAGGAGGTGGCTGCGTAGCCATGGACGCGAGCCAGGTCATCATCCGTCCCGTCGTCTCCGAGAAGTCGTTCGTGCAGGCGGAGATCGGCAAGTACACGTTCCGCGTCCACGAGGACGCGCACAAGACGCAGATCCGGCAGGCGATCGAGCAGCTGTTCGAGGTGAGAGTGCGCGACGTGCGCACCGTCTCGGTCAAGAGCAAGCCGAAGCGCCGCGGGATCAGCGTCGGCCGCACGCGCTCGTGGAAGAAGGCGATCGTGCAGCTCCAGCCGGGCGACACGATCCCGATCTTCCAGGGCCTGGAGGGCACCGAGTAATGCCGATCCGCAAGCCGAAGCCGACGAGCCCCGGACGGCGCTTCGTCACCTATCCCGACTTCGCCGAGCTCACGCGCAGCGAGCCGGAGAAGTCGCTGGTCGAGGGGCTCACCAAGTCCGGCGGCCGCAACGCGCGCGGGCGCAAGACCGCCCGTCACCGCGGCGGCGGGGCCAAGCGCCTCTACCGCCGGATCGACTTCAAGCGCCGCAAGGACGGCGTGCCGGCGCGCGTCGCGCACATCGAGTACGACCCGAACCGCTCGGCGTACATCGCGCTGCTGCACTACGTCGACGGCGAGAAGCGCTACATCCTCGCGCCCGCCAGACTGACGGTCGGAGCGATGGTCTCGAGCGGCCCGGACGCGGAGATCCGCGTCGGCAACGCGCTGCCGCTGGAGAACATCCCCGCGGGTACGGTCGTCCACAACGTCGAGCTGACGCCCGGCCGCGGCGGTCAGCTCGGCCGCTCCGCCGGCATCGGCATCCAGCTGCTGGCGAAGGACGGCGGGATGGTCACGCTGCGCCTGCCTTCGGGCGAGATGCGGCTGGTGCGCGCCGAGTGCCGCGCCACGATCGGCACGATCGGCAACTCCGACCACCAGAACGTCAAGATCGGCAAGGCGGGACGCAAGCGCCACCTCGGCGTGCGCCCGCAGACGCGCGGTACTGCGATGAACCCGGTCGACCACCCGCACGGTGGCGGCGAGGGGTCGACCACTCCCGGTCGTCATCCGGTGACGCCGTGGGGCGTGCCGACCCTCGGGTATCGCACGCGCAAGAAGGGCAAGGCATCCGACCGCTACATCGTCCGTGGCCGCCGTCGCGGCAAGAAGCGTTGAGGAACGACTAGATGAGCCGCTCGAGCAAAAAAGGCCCGTTCGTCGAAGAGCGCCTGATGGCGCGCATCGAGAGAATGAACGCGGCCAACACGAAGCAGATGATCAGGACCTGGTCACGCACGTCGACGATCTTCCCCGACATGGTCGGGCATACGATCGCGGTGCATGACGGGCGCAAGCACGTGCCCGTCTTCATCAGCGAGTCGATGGTCGGGCACAAGCTCGGCGAGTTCGCGCCGACGCGCCTGTACCGCGGCCACACCCAGACCGGCAAGCGCCGCTAGCAACCGAGACTTCATGGCAGACGAGAAGGACACGACCGAGAGCTCCGAGCCCGAGGCCCCCGAGGCCGCGGTCGAGGAGACCCCAGCCCCCGAGCCCGCGGAGACGCCGGCTGCGGAAGCCCCTGCGCCGAGACCGAGACGCGGCAGAGCGGCGAGAAGAGCGGACGCCGAGGCCGCGGGCGACGACGCCCCCGCGCCGAGAGCGAGAGCCAGAAGAGCCGCGAGAGCGAGAGCGAGAGCGGGCAGAGCCGCCGAGGCGAAGCCGAGAGCGCAGCCGCGCAGACGCGACGCCGAGCCGGCGGTCGTCGTGCGCGCCCACGCGAAGTACGTCCGCTCGTCGGCCCGCAAGGCCCGCCTCGTCTGCGACCACATCCGCGGCAAGTCGGTCGAGGAGGCGCGTGCGATCCTCGCGTTCACTCCCCGCGCCGTGGCGCGCGACTGGAGCAAGGTGCTCGAGTCGGCCGTCGCGAACGCCGAGCACAACCACGAGCTTGACGGCGAGGACCTGCTCATCAAGGCGGCGCACGCCGACGAGGGTCCGACCCTCAAGCGCTTCCGGCCGCGCGCCATGGGCCGCGCGACGCCGATCCGCAAGCGCACCAGCCACCTCACGATCCTGCTCACGCCGAAGGAGTAACGACAGCATGGGACAAAAGGTTCATCCCGAGTCGCTCCGCGTGGGCTACATCCACGACTGGAAGGCGAACTGGTTCAACGAGAAGCAGTTCTCCGACTACCTGTTCGAGGACATCCAGATCCGCAGACACATCATCGGCCGCCTCTCGCACGCGGGCCTGTCCGACATCACGATTCGCAAGAACGCGAACGAGGTCGAGGTCAACATCAACACCGCGCGCCCGGGCATCGTGATCGGCAAGTCCGGCTCCGAGGTCGACGCGCTGCGCCGTGACCTGCACAAGATCACCAACAAGCAGGTCAAGGTCAACATCCTCGAGATCAAGCGCCCGGAGCTCGACGCGCGCCTCGTCGCGCAGTCGATCGCCGAACAGCTGCAGAACCGCGTCGCCTTCCGCCGCGCGATGAAGCGCGCGCTCACGAGCGCCATGCGCTCGGGCGCGAAGGGCGTCAAGGTCCAGGTCTCCGGTCGCCTCGGCGGCGCCGAGATGGCGCGCACCGAGGGCTACTCCGACGGTCGCGTCCCGCTGCACACGCTGCGCGCGGACATCGACTACGGCTTCCACGAGGCCAGAACCACGTTCGGCCGCATCGGCGTCAAGTGCTGGATCAACAAGGGCGAGATCATGCCCGAGGGCTACACCGGCGCCGATCTCACGCAGATGGACGAGGCGCCGGCGGCTCCCGATCGCGGGCGGCGCGGCGAGCGCGGCGACGGTCGCGGGCGCGGTGGTCGCGGTGGCGGTCCGGGCGGTCGTGGCGGCGGTCCGGGTGGTCGCGGTGGTGGCCCCGGCGGTCGTGGTGGCGGTCCGGGTGGTCCCGGTGGTCGCGGTGGCGGTCCGGGCGGTCGTGGTGGCGGTCCGGGCGGTCCCGGTGGTCGCGGTGGCGGTCCTGGCGGTCGTGGTGGCGGTCCGGGTGGTCCCGGCGGTCGCGGTGGCGGTCCGGGCGGTCGTGGCGGCGGTCCGGGCGGCGGGCGTGGTCCCGGCGGGCCCGGCGGCGGTCGCGGTCCCGGCGGCCGCAGTGGGCCGCGTGCTCCCGAGGTGACCCGCTGATGCTGTCTCCCAAGCGTGTGAAGTTCCGCAAGCAGCACCGCGGCCGTCGCCGCGGGCTCTCGCGCGGACAGGTCAAGGTCCAGTTCGGCGAGTACGGCCTCAAGGCACTCGACGAGGGCTGGCTGACGAACCGCCAGATCGAGGCGGCTCGTATCGCGATGACGCGCAAGATCAAGCGTGGCGGCAAGGTCTGGATAAACGTCTATCCCGACAAGCCGTACACGAAGAAGCCTGCCGAGACGCGCATGGGCTCCGGCAAGGGCTCGCCCGAAGGGTGGGTCGCCGTCGTGAAGCCCGGCCGCGTGATGTTCGAGCTGGCCGGCGTGCCCGAGCCGCTCGCCCGCGAGGCGATGCGCCTCGCCGGGCACAAGCTCCCGGTCAAGACGAGATTCGTGATGCGGGAGGACGGGTGATGGCCGGTACGAAGGCGACGGAGCTGCGCGACATGGACGACGCCGGCCTCGTCGAGCACTTGAGAACCACGCGCCGCGAGCTGTTCGGGCTGCGCTTCCAGCACGCCACCGGTGAGCTGGAGAACACCTCGCGCCTGCGCGACGCGAAGCGCGACGTCGCACGCGCGCTGACCGTCCTGCGCGAGCGGGACGTCGATGTCAACAAGGAACTGAGCCGGTAAGCGATGGCTGACGAAGATCAGAACGAGAACGTCGAGGAGACGACCCCCGAGGCCGCGGCGCCCGAGGCCGCTGAGGCTCCGGAGGCCGCTGCCGACGAGGCGACGCAGGCCGATGCGCCCGCCGCCGCGGCTGCCCCGACGAGCAAGCGCGAAGAGCGCCGTCAGGCGCGCGCCGAGAAGGTTGCGCGCGAGGCCGGCTCGCGCCCTTCGCGCACGCCCGAGGAGCGCCAGGCGGAGCGCGACGCCGCCCGCAAGGCGCGCGCGTCTGCGCGCCGCACGTACCGCGCCAAGCAGCGCGAGAAGGTCAAGGCCGCGCATGCCGCGGGCCCCGGTGAGCCGACGCCTCGCCGTGAGCACGGCGAGGGCCGTCAGAAGGTGCGCCAGGGCATCGTCGTCTCCGACAAGGCCGACAAGACGATCACCGTCCGCATCGACACCGCGCGCCAGCACCGTCGCTACCACAAGATCGTGCGCAGCTCGACGACGCTGCACGCGCACGACGAGACGAACGACGCGCGCCAGGGCGACACCGTCGTCGTGCGCGAGTGCCGTCCGCTGTCGCGGCTCAAGCGCTGGCGCCTCGTCGAGGTCGTGGAGCGCGCCCGATGATCCAGAACGAGACGCGCCTCAAGGTCGCCGACAACACGGGCGCCCGCGAGATTCTCTGCATCCGCGTGCGCGGCGGCTCCCGCCGGCGCTACGCGGGGGTCGGCGACGTGATCGTCGCGACCGTCAAGCAGGCGAGCCCGCAGGGGTCGGTCAAGAAGGGCGAGGTCGTGACGGCCGTCGTCGTGCGCACGCGCAAGTCGTACGGCCGCGAGGACGGCACGTACATCGGCTTCGACGAGAACGCCGCCGTGATCATCGACGCGCAGAACAACCCGCGCGGGACCCGCATCTTCGGCCCCGTCGCGCGTGAGCTGCGCGAGCGCAACTTCATGAAGATCGTCTCGCTCGCTCCGGAGGTGCTTTAGGTGTCCCTCGCGCGACCCACGCACCCCTGGATGACGCACGATGCCTTCGCTGGATCGGCGTCCTCGGGCTTGCCTTTGCCTCCAGCAAAGGCTGCGCCCTGCGTCCTTGACCAGCTCGACCTCGCGCGCCCCCAGGGGTACGCGGGCCCCACGAGGAACACCTGATGCCCGCCCGGATCCGCAGAGACGACGAGGTGCTCGTGATCTCCGGCAAGGACCGCGGCAAGACCGGCCGCGTCCTGCGCGTGGACCCCGAGAAGGACAAGGTCTTCGTCGAAGGCCTCAACATCGTCAAGCGCCACCAGCGCCCGACGCCCGGACGGCCTGACGCGGTCGCCGGCGTGATCGAGCGCGAGGGGCCGATCCACGTCTCCAACGTGATGCTGCTCGACCCCAAGGACGGCAAGCCGACACGCGTCGGCATCGAGGTCCGCGAGGGCAGACGCTTCCGCATCGCCCGCCGCTCCGGCACAAGCATCGACTGAGCCCATACACATGCCCGCACGACTGAAAACCAAGTATTCCGACGAGATCCGACCGGCGCTGATCGAGCGCTTCGGCTACTCGACGCCGATGCAGGCGCCGAAGATCGAGAAGATCACCGTCAACATGGGCGTCGGCGACGCCAAGACAGATTCGAGACTGCTGCAGGAGGCGACGACGCAGCTCGCCCGCATCGCGGGCCAGCAGCCGAGCATCCGCAGATCGCGCAAGTCGATCGCCAACTTCAAGCTGCGCGAAGGGATGGCCGTCGGCGTCAGCGTGACGCTGCGCGGCGAGCGCGCGTACGAGTTCCTCGACCGCCTGCTGTCGATCGCGATCCCGCGGATCCGCGACTTCCGCGGCCTGAGCCCGCGCTCCTTCGACGGCCGCGGGAACTACAACATGGGCGTCAAGGAGCAGATCATCTTCCCGGAGATCGACTACGACAAGGTCGATCAGGTCCGGGGGCTGGACATCGCGATCACGACGAGCGCCAGATCGGACGAGGAGTCGTTCGCGCTGCTCGAGGCGTTCGGGATGCCCTTCTCGAGAGACCGCCGCGGCGCGCCCGGCGCGGCGACCAACGGAAACTAAGGAACCGCTATGGCCAAGACCTCATTGCGCGTCCGCCAGCAGCGGACCCCCAAGTACAGAACCCGCGGATACACGCGCTGCCGCCGCTGCGGCCGGCCGCGCTCCGTGTTCAGAAAGTTCGGGATCTGCCGTATCTGCCTGCGCGAGCTCGCGCACAACGGCTACATCCCGGGCATGACGAAGAGCTCTTGGTGATCGCATGTCGATGACCGATCCCATCGCCGACTTCCTCACGCGGGTGCGCAACGGTGCGCACGCGTCGAAGGACGTCGTCCCGATCCCCTCCTCGAAGCTCAAGAAGGAGCTGGCCCGCATCCTCAAGGAGCAGGGCTACATCGACGGCTGGGACGTCGAGGCCCCGAACGAGGAGCACCCGGGCGAGCTCATCAACGTGAGACTCAAGTACTCGGGCAACCGCAAGCCGGTGATCCAGGGCATCCAGCGGGTGTCCCGTCCCGGCCAGCGGATGTACGTCGACCACGCCCACATCCCGAAGATCCAGGGTGGGATGGGCACGGCGATCATCTCGACATCCCACGGCGTCATGACCGGTCACGAGGCGCGCAGAGCGGGCCTCGGCGGCGAGGTCGTGGCGAAGGTGTGGTGAGCAGGCCATGAGTCGCATCGGCCGCAAGCCCATCCCCGTCCCCGCCGGCGTCACCGTCGCGATCGAGCCCGAGCGCGTCACGGTCAACGGCCCGAAGGGCGAGCTCCACGAGCGCATCCACCGCGACATCACGGTCGCGCAGGACGGCGAGGAGCTCGTCGTCACGCGCCCGACCGATCGCGGCGAGCACCGCGCCCTGCACGGCCTCACGCGCTCGCTCGTGGCGAACATGGTCGAGGGCGTGACATCAGGCTACGAGAAGCGCCTCGAGATCCAGGGCGTCGGCTACCGCGCCCAGCTCAAGGGCAAGGATCTTGAGCTGGCGCTCGGCTATTCGCACCCGGTGCCGATCAAGGCGCCCGACGGGATCGAGTTCGAGGTGCCCCAGCCGACGCGTATCGTCGTGCGCGGGATCTCCAAGCAGCTCGTCGGCGAGACCGCCGCAAACATCCGCAAGCAACGGAAGCCGGAGCCCTACAAGGGCAAGGGCATCCGCTACGAGGGCGAGTACGTCGCCCGGAAGGTCGGGAAGCGCGCATGACGGTTCTCACTGCTCCTGCGCGGCGCCTCAAGCGCCGCCGTCGCGTTCGCGCGAAGATCCACGGCACGGCCGAGCGGCCGCGCATCTCGGTGTTCCGCTCGAACCGCGGGATCAGCGCGCAGCTCATCGACGACGACTCCGGTCGCACGCTCGCCGCGGTCAACTGGACCGAGGCCGAGCTGCGCAGCCTGCCGCGTGCGGACCAGCCCAAGCGCGTCGGCGAGCTGATCGCCGAGCGCGCGAAGGCGGCCGGCGTGACGGAGGTCGTCTTCGACCGCGGCGGCTACCAGTACCACGGCCGCGTGCGCGCGCTGGCGGAGGGCGCCCGCGAGGGCGGCCTGGCCTTCTAACCACCGACCGACAAGCTTCGAACCGCTACCCTCAGGACTCCATGGCTCTCGCACTTGACCGTTCCGTATCCGCCGCCGGGCTCGACCTGCAAGAGCGCGTCGTCGAGATCAACCGCGTCGCCAAGGTCGTCAAGGGCGGCCGGCGCTTCTCGTTCACCGCTCTCGTGGTGGTCGGCGACGAGCGCGACATCGTCGGCGTCGGCTACGGCAAGGCGAACGAGGTTCCCGTCGCGATCCAGAAGGGCGTGGAGCGCGCGAAGAAGAACCTCATCCGCGTGCCCAAGCACGGCTCGACGATCACGCACCAGACACTCGGCATCTTCGGCTCCGGCCGCGTGCTGCTGAAGCCGGCCTCGCCCGGTACCGGCGTGATCGCCGGCGGCGGCGTGCGCGCGGTGCTCGAGCTGGCGGGGATCCACGACATCCTCTCCAAGAGCCTCGGCACGCAGAACCCGATCAACCTCGTGAAGGCGACGATGGCGGGCCTCGAGGGCCTGCGCCGCCCCGAGGAGGTCGCCGACCTGCGCGGCATCTCGATCGACGCCGTGCTCGGCCTCGACCCGAACCGCAACGCGGCGACGGCCGAGCTGACCG
Source organism: uncultured Actinomycetes bacterium (assembly GCA_963812435.1). Classification (GTDB taxonomy): domain Bacteria; phylum Actinomycetota; class Thermoleophilia; order Solirubrobacterales; family Solirubrobacteraceae; genus Conexibacter. The sequence goes on along the minus strand of CAWEUZ010000001.1, from coordinate 322,737 downwards.
CCGACGACGAGGGCGCGGCTCCCGCGGCCGCCGAAGGCGAGGCGGCCGAGCCGGTCGCCGTCGGTGCGACCGATGCCGAGGACGCGTCGTGAGCACGCTGAAGATCACGCAGGTCAAGTCGCGCAACGGCTCCGACAAGCGTCAGCTCGACACGCTGCGCTCGATCGGCCTGCGCAAGATCGGCCACACGGTCGAGCAGAGAGACACGCCCGCCCTGCGCGGCATGGTCCATTCGGTCCGCCACCTCGTGAAGGTCGAGGAGGCCGCATGAGCCCCGCAAGAGCCAAGGACGAGACCGCCGAGGAGCGGATCGGCCTGCACAACCTGAGACCGGCTCCCGGCAGCCGCCGTCCGCGCAAGCGCGTCGGCCGCGGCGAGGGCTCCGGCACCGGCAAGACGGCCGGCCGCGGCCAGAAGGGCGCGGGCTCGCGCTCGGGCTCGAAGGACCGCGCCCGCTTCGAGGGCGGCCAGATGCCGATCCACATGCGGATGCGCAAGCTGCGCGGTCCGCACATGAAGAAGTCGATGCCGTTCGAGATGTTCCGGACGCATACGCAGCCGGTCAACTTGCTCGACCTCGAGGCGCGCTTCGAGTCCGGCGCCGAGGTCACGCTCGAGGCGCTGAACGCGAAGAACCTCGCGACGCGCAAGGGCATCCCGGTGAAGGTGCTCGCCAAGGGCGAGATCACCAAGCCGCTGACCGTCCATGCCCACGCCTTCAGTGCGGCTGCGCGCGAGCGCATCGAGGCCGCCGGGGGAACCTGCCAGATACTCGAGTAGGGGGACTCGAGCATGCTCGCGACGATCCTGAGCGCCTTCACGGTCGCGGACATCCGCAAGAAGCTCGCGTTCACGGCCATCCTGCTGGGCCTCTACCGGCTCGGCGCGCACATCCCGGCTCCGGGCATCAACACGGAGGCGGTCAAGCAGATCCAGGAGAACTTCTCGAACGGCGGGATCCTCAACCTGCTGAACACGTTCTCCGGCGGCAGCCTCGGCCGGGTGGCGCTGTTCGCGCTCGGGATCATGCCGTACATCACGGCCTCGATCATCATGCAGCTGCTGCAGGTGGTCGTGCCGTCGCTCGAGCAGCTGTCGAGAGAAGGCGAGGTCGGGACGCAGCGGATAACGCAGTACACGCGCTATCTGACCGTCGGCCTCGCCGGGGCGCAGGCCATAGCGTACGTCTTCCTCTTCCGCTCCTTCCAGGCGCAGGCGGGGCTGCCGGTCGTCACCGACTTCGGGCTTCCGAAGCTGACGCTGATCGCCGTCTCGCTGACCGCCGGCTGCATGCTCGTGATGTGGATGGGCGAGCTGATCACCCAGCGCGGCATCGGCAACGGCATCTCGCTGATGATCTTCGCCTCCATAGTCTCGAGCCTCCCGCACGGCCTGCAGGCCTGGTGGACGAGCCCGGACCCGGTCTTCAAGGTGATGATGCCGTTCCTCGCGCTCGGCGTGATCGCCGCCGTCGTGTTCGTGCAGGAGGGCCAGCGCCGCATCCCGGTCCAGTACGCACGGCGCGTGATCGGCCAGCGCATGACGCAGGGCGGCCAGACGTACCTGCCGCTGCGCGTGAACATGGCCGGCGTGATCCCGGTGATCTTCGCGGCGAGCCTGATGGCCTTCCCGCCGACCGTCGGACAGCTGATCAACACGCCGTGGGCGAGAGACGTCGCCAACTTCTTCAACCCCGGCGAGGCGCCGTACCTGATCGGCGAGACGGTCCTGATCATCGCCTTCACCTACTTCTACACGGCGGTCACGTTCAACCCGATCGAGCAGGCGGACAACCTCAAGCGCTACGGGGGCTTCATCCCCGGCGTGCGCCCGGGCCGTCCGACGGCCGAGTTCCTCGACCGCATCCTCGCGCGCCTGACGTTCCCGGGCGCGCTGTTCCTCGCCGCCGTCGCGGCGCTGCCGACGCTGCTGATCAACTCGACCGGCGCGAACTTCTTCTTCGGCGGCACCTCGCTGCTGATCGTCGTCGCGGTCGCGCTCGACACGATGAAGCAGCTCGAGGCGCAGCTGATGATGCGCAACTACGAGGGCTTCCTGAAGTAGCCGACCGCGGGGGCCGTCTCTCTAGTACGTTTCGCCCTTCGTGAGCGAGCTGAACCTCATCCTCTTCGGGCCCCCGGGTGCCGGCAAGGGCACGCAGGCCGCGCGCCTGCAGGAAGACTTCCGCCTCCCGTACGTGGCGACCGGCGACATCCTGCGCGCGGCCGTCAAGGACGGCACCGAGCTGGGCCTCAAGGCCAAGGGCTTCATGGACGCCGGCGCGCTCGTCCCGGACGAGCTCGTGATCGACCTGATCGTGGACCGCATCGGCGCGGACGACGCGCGCGACGGCTTCATCCTCGACGGCTTCCCGCGCACGCGTGCGCAGGCCGACGCGCTCGGCGAGGCGTTCGAGCGGCTCGGCCGGCGCATCACGGCGGTGCTGCTGATCGACGTCCCGGACGAGGAGCTCGTGCGGCGCATCTCGGGCCGGCGCGTGAGCGTCAAGACCGGCCGGCCCTACCACGTGGAGTCGGACCCGCCGAAGCACGAAGGCCGCTGCGACGTCGACGGCTCGCGCCTCGTCCAGCGCGACGACGACAAGCCGGAGGTCGTCGAGAAGCGGCTCCAGGTCTACCATGACGAGACGGAGCCGCTCGTGTCCTACTACGACGAGCGCGGGCTGCTGCGGCGCGTCGACGGGACGCGCAGTCCGACGGAGGTCCACGACCACATCCGCGCAGTGCTCGCGACGCTGCGGCTCGAAGATACGCTGTGATCGTCAAGAAGACGCCCGAGCAGATCGAGAAGATGGCCGCCGCGGGCGACGTGCTCGTCCGCACGCTGGAGCTCGTCGAGGGCAAGATCCGGCCCGGCGTCACGACGCAGGAGCTGGACGACGCGGCCGAGCGCTTCATCCGCTCGCAGGGGGCGGAGCCGGCCTTCAAGGGCTACCGCGGCTTCCCCGGCTCGATCTGCGCCTCGCCGAACGCGATGGTCGTGCACGGGATCCCGGGCAGATACAGACTGGAGCGGGGCGACGTGCTGTCGGTCGACGTCGGCGTCGTGCTCGACGGCTGGGTCGCGGACGCCGCGCGCACGTTCCCGGTCGGGCCGATCTCGCCCGTCGCGCAGAAGCTGCTCGACACGACCGAAGGCGCGCTGTTCGCGGCGGTGCCGCAGTGCCGCCCGGGCAACCGCCTCGGCGACGTCTCGCACGCGATCCAGCAGCACGTCGAGGCGGACGGCTTCGCGATCATCCGCTCGCTCGTCGGGCACGGGATCGGGCGCGAGATGCACGAGGATCCCCAGATCCCCAACTACGGCCCGCCCGGGCGCGGGCCGCGGCTGGAGGAGGGGATGGTGCTGGCGATCGAGCCGATGGTGACGGCCGGGCGCCATCAGGTGCGGATGGCCGACGACCACTGGTCGATCTTCACGCAGGACGGCTCGCTCGCGGCGCACTTCGAGTTCACGATCGCGGTCACGGCCGACGGGCCGCGCGTGCTGACGCCGTGGCACACGCACGGCAAGCGCGCGGCCGCCTGAACGGCGACATGCTACGTCGCGCCGAGGGCCCCGCCTTTGCTACTCTTCATCGTCGCGCTCGGAGCCGCTCGGCTCCGCTTGCGCGTGAAGTCCTCGACGTGGTAGCGGCAGCCGACCCGGCAGCCAGAGCCGAGTCGATCGGAACCAGCCGAAAGGGATCATGAAGGTACGACCGTCGGTCAAGCCGATGTGCGAGAAGTGCAAGATCATCCGCCGCCACGGGCGCGTACTGGTCATCTGCTCGAACCCCCGTCACAAGCAGCGGCAGGGGTAGGGCGCACGCATGGCTCGCATAGCAGGCATCAACATCCCGCTGAACAAGCGCGTCGAGATCGGGCTCACGTACATCTACGGGATCGGCCGTTCGCAGTCGAACAAGCTTCTCGCCGAGCTGGGGATCTCGCCGGACACCTACGTCCGCGACCTCACCGAGGACGAGGTCTCGAAGCTTCGCGATCAGATCGACAGAGATCTGATGGTCGAGGGCGACCTGCGCCGCGAGCGCTCGCAGAACGTCAAGCGCCTGATGGAGATCGGCTGCTACCGCGGCCTGCGCCATCGTCGCGGCCTGACCGTGCGCGGTCAGAGAACGAAGACGAACGCGCGTACGCGCAAGGGTCCCAAGCGCATGCAGGTCGCCGGCAAGAAGAAGGCGGGGAAGAAGTAAGTGAGCCCCGCACCGAAGCGCCCGCAGCGCGGCCGCCGCAGAGTTCGCAAGAACATCCCGGTCGGTCAGGCGCACATCAAGACCAGCTTCAACAACACGATCGTCTCGCTGACCGACCGCGAGGGGAACGTGATCGCGTGGGAGTCCGCCGGCGGCGCCGGCTTCAAGGGCTCGCGCAAGTCGACGCCCTTCGCCGCCCAGGTGACCGCCGACGCGGCCGCCCGCAAGGGCATCGAGCACGGCCTGCAGAAGGTCGAGGTCTTCGTCAAGGGTCCCGGCTCCGGCCGTGAGACCGCGATCCGCTCGCTCCAGGCCGCAGGCCTCGAGGTGACGGCGGTCCGCGACGTGACCCCGCAGGCCCACAATGGCTGCCGCCCGCGCAAGCGGCGGCGCGTCTAGGAGCTCGCCGCATGGCACGAGACACCAGTCCGCAGTGCAAGCAGTGCCGGCGGGAGGGCCAGAAGCTCTTCCTCAAGGGCGAGCGCTGCCTCACCGACAAGTGCGGCGTCGAGCGTCGCGCGTACCCGCCGGGCGATCACGGCCGCGGGCGCCAGAGACAGAGCGAGTACCGCGTCCAGCTGCGCGAGAAGCAGAAGGCGCGCCGCTACTACGGCGTGCTCGAGCGCCAGTTCCGCGCCTACTACGAGAAGGCCAGCCGTCAGCCGGGCATCACCGGCGAGAACCTGCTGCGCATGCTCGAGTGCCGCTTCGACAACGTGCTCGTACGCCTCGGCTTCGCCGCCTCGCGGCGCCAGGCGCGCCAGCTGATCCGGCACGGCCATTGGACGATCAACGGCCGCCGCGTCGACATCCCCAGCTACTCGCTGCGTGACGGCGACGTGATCGCCGTCAAGGCCTCCAGCGGCGCTTCGCAGACGATTCGCGAGGCGACGGAGTTGACCGGTCAGGTGCCGGCGTGGCTGCAGGCGGACCACGACGCGCTGACGGCGAAGGTGCTGCGCAAGCCCGAGCGGCGCGAGATCGCCGCACCGGTGCTGGAGCAGCTCATCGTCGAGCTCTACTCGAAGTAACGCACTGCACCGCGCGTCGCCCGGACCGGCTCTCCCGCCGCCACCGCGCGACGCGCCCATGACCGCCCGGCGGGCGGCGCTCATGACACGACGACGTTAGGACCGACCCCGATGCTCGATTTCCAAGTCCCCCGAATCACCACCGAGACCGTCGAGGAGAATCGCGGTTCCTTCACGATCGAGCCGCTCGATCGCGGGTTCGGCTACACCTTCGGCAACTCGCTGCGGCGCGTGCTGCTGTCCTCGCTTGCCGGCGCTGCCGTCACGAGCGTGCGGATCGAGGGCGTCGCCCACGAGTTCTCCACGATCCCGGGCGTCAAGGAGGACGTGACCGACATCGTCCTCAACCTCAAGGGCGTCGTCTGCCGCATGCACTCCGACGCGACCGAGATCGAGGCGCCGCTTGTCGTCACGGGCCCCGGCGACATCACGGCGAAGGACATCGACCTGCCCTCGGGCGTCGAGATCCTCAACCCGGACGCGCACATCGCGACGCTCGAGAGAAGAACGAAGCTCGAGGTCTACCTGACGATCGGCCGCGGCCGCGGCTACCGGCCGGCGGAGGAGAACAAGTCGGCGGACCAGCCGATCGGCGTGATCCCGATCGACTCGATCTTCTCGCCGGTGCGCCGCGTCGCCTACGCCGTCGAGCAGGCGCGCGTGGGCCAGAAGACGGACTTCGACAAGCTGACGCTCGACATCGAGACGGACGGCTCGATCGACCCGCACGCCGCACTGCGCGAGGCGGCCGAGATCCTGATCTCGCAGCTGGCGATCTTCACCGACGCCGACCGCGTCGTCGAGCTGCGCGACACGGGCGGCCTCGGCGCGCTCGAGCCGGGCCTCGTCGGCGGTCAGGGCGGCGTCGGCGGCGTGGGCGGTCCCGGTGCCGGCCCCGGCGGTCGTCCCGCGAACGCGATGGACGACATCCTGATCGAGGAGCTGGAGCTGGGCGTGCGCTCGTACAACTGCCTCAAGCGCGCGGGCATCCAGACCGTCGGCGACCTCATCTCGAAGACCGAGAACGAGCTGAACGCGATCCCGAACTTCGGCAAGAAGTCGATCGACGAGGTCATCGAGACGCTCGAGGGCCGCGGCCTCTCGCTGCGACAGGACTGACGACCCGGTACCCTCACTCAGCCCATGCGCCATCAACGGAACCGCTACCAGCTCTCGCGCAGCGCCTCGCATCGCAAGGCGCTGCTGCAGAACCTCTGCAAGGAGGTCATCGAGCACGAGCGGATCAGAACAAGTGAGACCAAGGCGAAGGCCGTCAAGCCCGAGCTGGAGAAGCTGATCACGCTCGCCAAGCGCGGCGACCTGCACGCCCGCCGGCAGGCGCTGTCGGCGCTGGGCCAGGACAAGTTCAGCGTCTACAAGCTGTTCGAGGAGATCGCGCCTCGCTACTCGGAGCGTCCGGGCGGCTACACGCGGATCCTCAAGCTCGGGCCGCGTCGCTCCGACGCGACCGAGATGGTCTTCCTCGAGCTGGTCTGACGCCGCGGCAGGCGGGCGTCGTGCCGGATCGACCCGGCTGGCAAGGACGCAGGGAGCGTGGCCTGCTCAGGCAGGCGAGCGACCGAGGACGCAGCCAGGCAGGTCGAGGCGGTGCGACGAAGCTCACGCTTGAGTACGACGGCCGGAACTTCGCCGGCTGGGCGCGACAGCCCGGTCGGCGCAGCGTGGAGGAAGAGCTGGGGCGGGCACTCGCAGTCGTTCTGCGGCGCGAGGCCGTCCCGCTGATCGTGGCCGGGCGCACCGACGCCGGCGTGCACGCGTGGGCGCAGGTCGCCTCGTACGAGGGTCCGCCGGCGTCGCCGCACCGCCTCAACGCGCTGCTGCCGGACGACATCTCGGTGATCGCTAGCGAGGAGGTCGTGCCGGGCTTCAGCGCCCGCCACGATGCCACGAGCCGCGCCTATTGCTACCGCGTGCTGGTGCGCCGCGAGCGCAGCCCGTTCGAGCGCCGACGGGCGCTCTGGTGGCCCCACCCGTTCGACCGCGAGGCGCTCGACGCATGCGCGGCGGCGCTCGCCGGGACGCACGACTTCACGGCCTTCACGCCGACGGAGACCGAGCACGTGCGCTTCGAGCGCGACGTGCGCACAGCCGTGTGGCGCGAGGAGCCCGGCGACATCGTCGCCTTCTGGATCGAGGCGGACGCGTTCATGCGCAACATGAACCGCGTGCTGGTGGGGACGATGCTCGAGATCGCCGGCGGGCGGCGGCCGCTCGGGGACTTCGCCCCCCTGCTGGAAGGGGCGCCGCGCTCGCGCGCCGGCAAGACGGCGCCGCCGCAGGGCCTGCACCTCGTGGGCGTCGGCTATGACGGGCGGACCGTGCTGCCGCCGAGCCCCGATTACCATCCCGGGTCGCGATGAAGGTCCTCCTCACCAACGACGACGGCATCGAGGCCGAGGGCCTGCAGGCGCTGCGACGCGCGCTGCTGGGCTTGCCGGGGGTCGAGCTGGCCGTCGTCGCGCCCGACGGCAACCGCTCGGCGACGGCGCGCTCGATCACGACGCGGCGGCCGCTGTGGGTCGAGCAGGTCGACTTCGGCGACGGGACGATCGGCTTCGCCACCGATGGGACGCCGGTCGACTGCGTGCGGCTGTCGGCGCTCGGCCTGATCGACGGCTTCGCGCCCGATCTCGTCGTCTCCGGCATCAACCACGGACTCAACCTCGGCGACGACATCACCTACTCCGGCACGGTCGCGGCGGCGTTCGAGGCGCTGCTGCTGGAGCTGCCGGGGATCGCCGTCTCGCAGCAGTCGACGGCGCGCGAGCTCGACTTCCGGCTCGGGCGCGCGTTCGACTTCGAGCTCGGGGCCGCCTTCACGGCGCGGATCGTCGCCGAGCTGGAGAGCGTCCCGCTCGCCCGGGGGACGCTGCTGAACGTGAACGTGCCCGGCGGCGCACCCTCCGGCGTGGAGGTCGCCCGACTCGGCAAGCGGATCTACGAGGACGTGCTGGAGCTGCAGGACGAGCAGCATCCCAACCGCCGGCTGTTCCGCATCTACGGCGACGCCGGCGGGCTGGTCGACGAGCAGGGCACCGACATCGCCGCCGTCGCCGCGGGGCGGATCGCGGTGACGCCGATCCACTTCGATCTCACCGACCGCGACAGCATCGACGCGCTCGAGCGGCACGACCTCGCGCGGCTGATCGAGCCGGCGGCTCGCGAGGTCGAGTGAGCAGATCCCCCCCGCCGCGCGCGCGGCCGAGCTGCGCAGAGAGCTGGCCTACCACGGCCATCGCTACTACGTCCTCGACGACCCGGTCATCGGCGACGACAGATACGACGCGCTGCTCGACGAGCTGCGCGCGATCGAGGCGGAGCACCCCGAGCTGCTGACGCCCGACTCGCCGACGCAGCGCGTCGGCGGCGAGCCGGTCTCCCACCTCGAGAAGGTCAGGCACCTGCAGCCGATGCTGTCGCTCGCGAACGCCCGCAGCGACGAGGAGCTGCAGGGCTGGATCGAGCGCATGCGCTCCCACCTCGCGCGCGAAGGGATCGAGGACCCGGTCTTCGAGTACGTCGTCGAGCCGAAGGTCGACGGGCTCGCGATCTCGCTGCTCTACGAGGACGGCAGGCTCGTGCGCGGGGCGACGCGCGGCAACGGGGAGATCGGCGAGGACGTGACGCACAACCTGCGCACCGTCGGGGCGATCCCGCTGTCGATCGACGACGCGCCCAGACTGCTGGAGGTGCGCGGCGAGATCTACATCTCGCTCGCCGACTTCGAGCAGGTGAACCTGCGACGCGCCGAGGCCGGGCTCTCGACGTTCATGAACCCGCGCAACTCGGCGGCGGGGGCGATCCGCCAGCTCGACCCGAGACAGTCGGCGGAGCGCCCGCTGTCGATGTGGGCCTACGGCGTCGGCGTCGTCGAGGGGATCGCGTTCCCCGGGCACTGGGAGGCGCTCGAATGGCTGCGCGAGCGCGGCTTCCGCGTCAATCCCGACGTCGCGAAGCTCGACAGCGACACCGCGGTGATCGAGCGCTGCCGCGAATGGGAGGGCCGCCGCGGGACCCTGGCATTCGAGATCGACGGCGTCGTCGTGAAGGTCAGCGACTACGAGCTGCAGCGGCGGCTCGGCGTCGTCGGGCGCGACCCGCGCTGGGCGATCGCCTGGAAGTTCCCGCCCACGACGGCGGTCACGAGACTGCTGGACGTCAGATGGAGCGTCGGCAAGTTCGGCACGCTGCACCCGTTCGCGGAGCTGGAGCCGGTCCACGTGGGCGGCGTGACGGTCAAGCAGGCGACGCTGCACAACGAGGAGGACCTCGCGCGCAAGGACGTGCGCCCCGGCGACGACGTGATCGTGCTGCGCGCGGGCGACGTGATCCCGCAAGTCGTCTCGCCGGCTCCGCACGTGGTCGACCGCAGAGACCGTGCGCCGGCGCCGAGACCGCCGGCCAGATGCCCGATCTGCGACACGCCGACGGTCAAGGACGAGGGCGTCTTCACGCGCTGCCCCAACGTGGCGTGCCCCGGGCGCCGCTGGCAGCTGCTGAGCCACTTCGTCTCGCGCGGGGCGATGGACGTCGACGGCATCGGCGAGAAGCAGGTGACGATGTTGATGGAGCGCGGCCTGGTGAGAACCGTCGCGGACTTCTACCGCCTGACGGCCGACCAGCTGATCGAGCTGGACCGCTTCGGCGAGGTCTCGGCGAACAACGCGGTGGCGGCGATCGAGGCCTCCAAGCAGCGGCCGTTCGGGCGCGTGCTGTTCGCGGTCGGGATCGAGGGGATCGGCGCGATCACCGGCCGCAACCTCGCGCAGCGCTTCCGCTCGATCGAGGCGCTGCGCGACGCGAGCGCCGAGCAGATCGCCGACACGCCGGGGATCGGCCCGATCGTCGGCGAGCAGATCCATGCGCAGCTTCAGGATCCGTCGATGCGGGCGCTGCTGGCCGACCTGCGCGAGCTCGGGCTGCGGCTGGAGGAGGAGGGCCCTCCGCCCGGCGAGGGACCGCTGGCCGGCAAGGTGCTCGTGCTGACGGGCACGCTGCCGACGCTCACGCGCGAGCAGGCGACGGAGCGGATCCTCGCCGCCGGCGGGCGCGTCACGACCTCCGTGTCGAGAAGAACGGACTACCTCGTCGCCGGCGAGGCGGCCGGCTCGAAGCTCGAGAAGGCCGAGCGGCTGAGAGTGCCGGTGCTCGACGAGGCCGGCCTCGAAGCGCTGCTCGCGGGCGAAGGGTCCTAGCAACCTCCGCTGCGGCGGCTCGTCTGAACGACCGATGACCTCCGACCGCCGACGCGCTCTCGTGGTGCTCGCGCTGCCCCTGCTGGCAGGCGTGGCGGCGCTGCGCGGCCTCACGCAGGTGATGCCGACGTTCCACGCCGGCGACGAGATCACCTACCACCTGCCGACGATCTCGCAGTTCGCCGACCAGCTGCCGTCGCCCGACCTCGTCCACTACCCGGCCGCGCAGACGCCGCTGTTCCACCTGATCGTCGCGGCGTGGGGCGACCTCGTGGGGCTGCAGCTGTGGGATCTGCGGATCGTCGAGGTGCTGATCTCCTACGGCGTCGCGCTGATGCTGTACCGGCTGCTGCGCCGCCACAGCGGCCTCGACGCGTGGCCGGCGCTGCTGCTGGCGGCGCTGTTCGCCTGCTCGCCCTACGTCTTCGGGCAGTCGTTCATCCTCGTGACGGACAACCTCGCGCTGCTGCTCGGGCTGGCGGCGATCGAGCGGCTGCTGGCGTTTCAGCGCGGCGGCGGGCTGCCGGCCTTCGCGCTCGCGTGCGGAGCGATAGCGCTGGCGCTGCTGACGCGGCAGAGCGTGGCCTGGCTGGGCCTGCTCGCGTTCGTCGTGCTGGTGCTGCAGGTGCCGCGCGAGGCGCGCACGCTCGCGGGCGGGATCGCCCTGCTGGCACTGGCCGCGGTGCCGGTCGGGGCGCTCGTGCTCGCCTGGCACGGGCTCGTGCCGCCGACTGCCGACCCGGCCTCGTGCGGCCTCTGCTCGCCCGACTCCGGCCGCCTCGGCTGGGCGGGCGACTCGCCGCTGCGCGCGCCCCTGTACGCGGTCGCGATCGGCGGCGTCTACGGGACGCTGCTGCACGGGCCGGCGCTGTGGGACGAATTGCGGCGCGGCGGGCCGCGCAGCTGGCGGCTCCCGCTGGCGGCTGCGGTCGGCGGTGTGGTCGCGCTGGCGCTGGTGCCCCTCGCCTACCACACCGGCGACGAGGGCTGGATCTGGCGGCTCGCGCGCAGCGGCCCGCAGCCGCTCGGCGCGGCGTGGCCGTTCTGGCCGCTCGTGCCGCTCGGCTGCGCGGTGCTGGCGGCGGTCGCGCGGCGCGCCGGCTGGCGCTCGCTGCCGGTGCTGATGCTGGGCTGCTTCCTCGTCGCGCAGCTCGCGACGCGCCTCGCCTACCAGAAGTACTTCGACCCGATCGTGCTGCTCGCGCTGCTGCTGATGCTGCGCCCCGAGCAGCTGCGGGACCGCCGCGTGTGGGCCGGCGCGGCGGCGGTCCTGCTGCTGTCGGCGGGCTTCGTGCTCGCCTTCGCGACGGGCACGATCCAGTACGAGAGCTAGAGTCCGCCGGCATGACGATCTCCCGCCTTCGCCCGCGCCGTGCCGCGGCGCTCCCCGCCCTCGCGGCCGCACTGCTCGCCGTCCCCGCAGCGCTCGCCGCGCCGGGCGGAAACGCCGAGACCAGGAACCTGCCGCCGACGGCGAGTCCCGGCGCGCTGCTGGGCTACCCGACGCCGACGTATCAGTGGCACGGCTGCACCGCGACCGCGACGAAGTCCTCGCTGTTCGAGCGCGTGCCGGGCGCGCCGCCGAACGCCAAGGGCACGCGCCAGAACGCCGTCCAGCTCACGACGAGCATGGCCGCGCCGTACGTCTCGTGGCAGGTCAAGAGAGGCTGGACGATCTGCGGCGTCGAGGTGGCCGCGGTGCTCGACAACCCGACGGTCGACAGCGAGCTGCTGGCGGAGATCGGCTACACGTCCGGTCGTCAGAGAGGCTCGACCGCGAGAGACGGCAGAGAGACGATCGTCGTGCCGATCAAGAGAAACGCGATCGGCTACGAGGACTTCAGGAAGTTCGAGGGCAAGACGTTCACGATCGACCGCATCCAGGACGTCGCGGTCTTCGTCAAGCGCACCGGCTGAGCGCCGGCTAACGCGCGGCGGCGGGCGTCGCGCCGCCGCCGCCCGGCGTGGGCGCAGGCGTCGTCGTCGCCGGCGGCTCGACGACCGGGACGACGGGCGCGCTGCCCGTCGGGCTCGTGCGCGCGAGCGCGACGACGAGCCGGTCCTCGGCGGCCTTCGCGGTCGGCGTGTAGACGCCGTTCTCGATGAATGCGAACGCCAGCAGGTGGCCGTTGGGGGTGCGGCAGAAGCCGGCGAGCGCGGAGACGTTGGAGAGCGTGCCGGTCTTCGCCTGACAGCGATCCTGGGCGCTCGTGCGGTGCATGCGGTCGATGAGCGTGCCGGAGCGGCCGGCGACCGGCAGCGCGGCGCGCAGGGGCGCGTTGGCCCGCAGCGCGCTCAGCAGCGTGACGACCTGCCGCGGAGTGGTGTGGTCGATGCGCGAGAGGCCCGATCCGTCGGCGATCTGCGGGCGCACGCCGTAGCGGGCGATCGTGCGCTTGACGACCGCGACGCCGGCCGCCGTCGTCCCGCCCGTGCCGAAGCGCGCGCCGACGTCCTTCAGCAGCATCTCCGCGAACAGGTTGTCGGAGGGGACGAGCGTGAGCCGCACGAGCGTCGCGAGCGTGGGCGAGGAGACCGTCGCGATCTCCTCGGCGTCGAGCGGCGCGGTGCCGATCGCCGCGCTCTGCGGCACGCGCACCCGCGCCTGCCGCAGCGCGAGCGTCAGCTGCTGGGCGGCGAACTTCGCCGGCTGCGTCTGCAGGGCGCTGCCGTCGGTGCGCGCGAGGCCGCGGTTGAACAGCAGGCCCCCGAGCGGGCCGCCGATGTCGAGGTCGAGCGCGTAGCCGGTCGCCGGCCCGCCGCGCAGGCGGTCGAGCCATGACTCGTCGCCGCGCACGCGGCCGGTCACGCGCACGATGCCGGCCGAGCGCACGGCGGCGGCGAGCGTCGAGACCGACGTGCCGAGGCCGTAGGCGCGGCGATTGAAGTCCGCGGTCCCGAACGTCGGGTCGCCGGCGCCGCGCAGGTAGAGGTCGCCGTGCCAGGTGCCGGCATCGTCGAGCGTGCCGGAGCCGAGCACGCGCGTCTCGAGCGTCGCATTCGGCCCGAAATGCAGCAGCGCGGTCGAGGTGGTGTAGAGCTTCTCGACGGACGCCGGGATACGCGGCGTGTCGGCGCGCACGGCCGCGAGCGTCTGCCCCGTCGTCGTGTCCAGCACGTAGCCGCCGGAGACGCCGCCCGCGCGCGCGAGCCCGCTCGCGACGAGCGCGTCGAGCGGGGCCGCCGCCGCGGGCGCGGCGCACACGGCCAGCGCGAGCGCGACGAGCAGGGGGACGCAGCGGCGCATGGGGGTCACAACAGCGCTCCATTGCGATAGTCGCGGCGGATGCGCCCGAACGGCGCCGTACAATCAGACAGCATGGGCAAGGTTGTCAGCCTGGAGACATCCGGCAGAGGGCGCAGAGCCGCGACATCGTCGCAGGGTCGCCGGGCGGCTTCGCGCCAAAGAAGGCCCTCGAAGACCGCGCTGGTGCTCGGCGGCGGCGGCTTCACCGGCGCCGTCTACGAGATCGGCGCGCTGCGCGCGCTCGACCTGCTGTCGGTCAACGCCTCGGTGACCGACTTCGACGTCTACGTCGGCACGAGCGCCGGCTCGTTCGTCGCCGCGATGACCGCGAACGGCGTCTCTCCGGAGGAGATGATGCGCGTGCTCGACCGGCAGGCGCCGACGCCCTTCCCGGACATCGCCCTCGGCACGCTGCTGTCGTTCAACCTGCGCGAGATGGCCGGCAAGGCCGCGGCCTTCCCGTGGCGCCTCGCGAAGCTGGGGTACAACGTCGCGCGCCACGTCGGTCAGGTGTCCGCGCTCGACGTCGTGCTCGGGGTCGCAGAGGGCTTGCCCGCCGGCTTCTACTCCGGCAGAGGGATCGAGGACTACGTGCGGCGCGTGCTCGCCGACGAAGGGCGCACCGACGACTTCCGCCAGCTGGAGCGCCAGCTGTTACTGACCGCGACCGACCTCGACACCTGCGAGCGCGTCGTGTTCGGGACCGACGGCTTCGACGACGTGCCGATCTCGACGGCCGTGCGCGCCTCGACGGCGCTGCCGATGGTCTACGAGCCGGTGCGCATCGGCGACCGCGACCTCGTCGACGGCGGGCTGATCTCGACGACGAACCTCGACCTCGCCGTCGAGGCGGGCGCCAGACTCGTCGTCGTCGTCAACCCGCTCGTGCCGTACGTGAACGAGGCGCGCCGGGAGAACCCGCTGCACCCGCGCGTGTCCGACATGGGCTTCCCGCAGATCGGCTACCAGGCGTTCAAGCTGATGACGTATCGCCGCCTGCACGAGATCCGCACGATGTGGGAGGACCGCTACCCGGGCGTCGACTTCATCCTGATCGAGCCCGACGCCTCCGACGAGCTGATGTTCCGCACCAGCGTCATGGACTACGGCTCGCGCGTGCGGATCGCCAGCCACGGCTTCCGCTCCGTCACGGTCAAGCTGGCCGAGGACTACCCGCGCCTCAAGCAGGTCGCCGCGAAGCACGGCATCGAGATCTCCGCGACGCGCGTGCGCAAGGTCGTCAAGCACTTCGCGACCGAGCCCGAGCAGACGGCGCGCTGGCGCAAGATCCTCGAGCAGACGACCGGCACGCTGCTGCGCCAGTCGGCGTCTGAGTAACTTCGGGCGTTCAGCCGGCGCCGAGCGCGGTGCGCAGCGCGTCCAGCAGGCGGTCGGTCGCGGGCGCGCTCTGCAGCGTCACGCGCACGTGGTGCTCGTCGCCGACGCCGATCCCGCTCGTCACCAGCACGCCGCTGCGCTGCAGGCGCATCGCCAGCTCGCCGCCGCTGAGCCCGGTCGGGCGCAGCCACAGCACGTTCGCCTCGCTCGGGGACGCGTCGACCGGCAGGTCGTGGAGCGCGTCGAGCAGGCGCGCGCGCTCGATCGCGACCGCTGCGCGCCGCTGCGCCACCTGGCCGTCGCATCTGCGCAGCGCCTCGAGCGCGCCGATCTGCACCGGCAGGCCGACGCCCAGCTCCGGCGCGATCCGCGCCAGCAGCTCCTCCGAGCCGGGGCCGCCGAGCGCGTAGCCGGCGCGCAGCCCGGCGAGCCCGTAGATCTTCGAGAAGGTGCGGAAGATCAGCAGCCGCGGGTGATCCTCGAGCAGCGCGGTCGTCGAGTCCGCGTCCGTGCCGCGATCGGCCGTGACGAAGTCGGCGAGCGCCTCGTCCAGCAGCAGCGAGACGTGCTCCGGCAGCGCGCCGAGCAGCTCGCGCAGGGCGGCGGGCGGCAGGTACGCGCCGGTCGGGTCGTTCGGGTTGCAGAGCGCGATCGCGCGCGTCTGCGGCGTGACCGCGGCCAGCAGCCGCTCGGCGTCGTGGCCGTCGGGGACCGGCGTCGCGCGTGCGCCGGCGCGCTGGGCCATCAGCGGGTAGAGGCCGTAGGAGGGCCATGGCGTGAGCAGCTCGCCGCCGTCGCTCAGCAGCACCCGCGCGGTGGAGGCGAGCAGCTGCGCCGCGCCGTGGCCGACGGCGACGCGCTCGGGCTCGACGCCGTTGCGGCGGCCCAGCTCGCGGCGCAGCTCCTCCGCCGTCGGGTCGGGCTGCGTGTGCAGTGCGCCGCGTGCGGCGTAGGTGACGGCGTTGACGACGTCGGCGTGCGGCAGCTCGTGCCAGGTCGTGCGCGAGAGGTCGAGCACGTCGATCCGCGCGAGCGCGCGGCGGCGCTGCTCGTCGGCCTGCGCCCGCAGCTGCTCGGTGACCTCTTCGTCGGTCATGCCGGCGAACTGCCGGTAGTAGTCGAGCAGGCCCATATGGAGGGTCAGCCGCCCAGCAAAGTGCTGGCGCTGACGCCGGCCAGCTCGGCCCCGCTGAAGAAGATGAACCAGATGCCGAAGGCGGGCGCGCCGATCATGCAGCAGATCATGAAGATCTTGCCGATCACGCCCTGGCGCTGGTCGTGCCCGGCGGCGCGGCGCACGAGGATCCAGGCGAAGTCGAGCCGCTTGAGCAGCATCAGCCCCAGCAGCAGGCCGCCGATCATCGTCGCGAACGCGACCGTCAGGCCGCCGAAGATGCTGTCGGTGAGGTACTGCGTGCGCCCGCCGAGCCACAGGCAGGCGAGCGGCAGCGGGCCCCAGAAGGTGAGGTTGACGAGCACCATCAGCGCGAGCAGCCCGATCGCGACGAGCGCGTCGGTGCGCCGGCGTCTGTCGTCGCCGCGTCTGGGCGGCGTCCGGTACTGGATCGGGCGCGTCCCGGGACGGCGGGTGACGAAGAGGCCGCCGGTGTCTGATGGGTCCGTACGCATGCGTCTGCTAGAGGGTAAAGCCAGTGCTGGGCGATGTGCGACGCATTCGACCCTGAGATCTACCCTGAGACTCAGCCCGCGTAGAGCTCGTCGAAGAGGTCTCTGTACTTCTCGTTGACGACGTTGCGCTTGACCTTCAGCGTCGGCGTCAGCTCGCCCGTCTCCTGTGAGAGGTCGTGGCCGAGGATCGCGATCTTCTTGACCTTCTCGACCTGGGCGTACTTGTCGTTGGCCGCGTCGAGATGGGTCTGCACGAGCGCGTGGACGTCGGGGTGTCTGCAGAGCTCCTGCAGGTCGGACGGCAGGCCCTGCTGCTCGGCCCACGGGAGGATCTCCTCCGCGTCGAGCGTGATGAGCATCACCGGGTACGGACGGCGGTCGCCGTACATGACCGCCTGCGAGACCCAGCGGCACTGCTTCATGTCGTTCTCGATGTTGGCCGGGGTCAGATTCTTTCCGCCCGCGGTGATGATGATGTCCTTCTTGCGGCCGGTGATCGAGAGGAAGCCGTCCTCGTCGATCGAGCCGAGGTCGCCGGTGTGCAGCCAGCCGTCGGAGACGGCGCCGAACGAGGCGTCGGCGTTGTTGTGGTAGCCGGCGAAGATGTTCTCGCCCTTGATCAGGACCTCGCCGTCGTCGGCGATCTTCAGCTCGACGCCGGGGAACGGCTTGCCGACGGTGCCGAACTTGTAGGCGTCGAGCGACTGGAACGTCGCGGCCGTCGCCGTCTCCGTCATGCCGTAGCCCTCGAACACCGGCACGCCGCAGGCGAAGAAGAACTCGAGGATCTCCTTCGAGATCGGCGCCGCGCCGGAGATCGCCTGGCGCATTCTCCCCCCGAACGCTCCGCGGACCTTTGAGAACAGCTCCTCCTCGGCGCGGTCGAAGTGCTGCCGCAGCTCCTCCGGGACGGGCTGGCCGGCCAGCTCCAGCTCGCGCACCGCGATGCCGACTCTGACGGCCTTCGCGATCAGCTCGGGATCGCCGTTGGACGTGACGAGCGTGTAGATCTTCTCGAAGATGCGCGGGACCGACGGGAAGTTCGTCGGGTGCACCTCGTTGAGCTCCAGGACGATCTGCTGCGGGTCGTTCGACCAGTAGGCGGTGCCGGCGCCGACGTCGAAGCTCAGCAGCTGGATCAGCAGCGCGAAGGAGTGCGCGAGCGGCAGGTAGAGGTACGTCAGCTCGTCGCTGTCGACCGCGCGCGTCGACTGCGCCATCGTGAGGATCGCGCGGTAGTTGCCGTGCGTGAGGACGCAGCCCTTGGGCGGGCCGGTCGTGCCGGACGTGTAGATGATCGTGAAAGGGTCGTCCGGCTGGACGGCGGCGATGCGGCGCTCCAGCTCGGAGCGGTCGACGCTCTGTCCACGCGCGCGAAGGGCCTCGAGCGGGATCGCGCCGTCGGGCGTGCCGTCGGCGTCGATCACGATCACGTGCTCGAGCTGCGGCAGTCTCGCCCGGACCTCGGCGATCTTCGCGACCTGGGCGGCGTCCTCGCAGATGACGGCGCGCGCGCCGGAGTCTGCCAGCACCCACTCGCACTCCTCCGGCGAGTTGGTCGGGTAGATCGGGACGACGCACGCGCCCGTCTCGGTCGCGCCGAAGTCGCAGTACGTCCACTCCGGGCGCGTACGGCAGAGGATCGAGACGCGGTCGCCCGGCGCGATGCCGAGGTCGACGAGCCCGAGCGCGATCTCCTGCGCGATCGCGGCCACCTCACCGACGGTGACGTCGTGCCAGGTCCCGTCCTGCTTGTACTTGACGGCGACGTGGTCGCCGTAACGCTCGGCCGCCAGCGGAAGCAGGTCGGCGATCGTCTTCGAGCCGGTCGATGCCTCGGTGCCGCTCACGGCGCCGGCGCTGGCGTCCATCGGGGAACGTCCTCTCCTCGCGTGCTGGAAATGCCCAGGTTTTCGATTCTAGGCGCGAGGATCTTGCGGCGCGCGGGTTGGCGCCCGAGCGGGTGGGGGCGGGGCCCGCCTTATCCCGTCGCGAGGCGCGGCGGCGGCGCGGCCATCGCCGGGTACTGCTGACTGAGGCTCGTCATGAAGAGGGTCTTGTCGATCCGTCCGTGGAAGATCGGGACGCCCATCTCGACGCATCTGCTGATGACGTCGCGCCGTTCGAGACCGGCCTCGCGTGCGAGCTCCGTGGGCGTCAGGTGAATGGGCATCGGACGGAACCTCCTCTTCTCGGGAGAACGCTACATGTGCCACTTATACCGCCGTGCGGGGACGGTATGCAACGGGTGTGATGCGTCTCTGGGGAGCTTTGGAAAAGTCTGGGGTGCGAAGCGGTTCGCCTGGGCGCCAGGTCGGGCGTTGGCGTGTTCGCGCTCAGACCGGATTCACACCGGATTCGGGATGTCCGCGAAGACGTGGCGGACGCCGAAGCGGTCGGCGAGCAGGTCGCCGAGGCGGCGGATGCCGAAGGTCTCGGTGGCGTAGTGACCGGCGGCGATGAAGTGGATGCCGCTCTCGTCGGCCTGCGCCATGACGTGCTCCTTGGGCTCGCCGGTGAGGAAGGCGTCGAGGCCCTGGTCGATCGCGTCGGAGAGCGTGTTGGCGGCGGAGCCGGAGACGATGCCGAGGGTTCTGATCGTGGGCGGGCCGGCGTCGAAGACGAGCGGCTCGCGGTCCGTGACCTGTCTCACGCGCGCGAAGAGGTCGTGGGCGGGGATCCCCTCCGGGCCGAAGTCGGCGATCACGCCGATCGGCTCGCCTTTGTACGGGAAGGCGCGGGTCTGGCTCGTCGCGCCGAGCCGCTGCGCGAGGAGGGCGTTGTTGCCGTGCTCGGGGTGGGCGTCGAGCGGCAGGTGGTAGGCGGCGAGGGCGAGGTCGTTGCCGAGGAGGAGCTTCAGGCGGGTCGCCTGGGCCGGGCCGATGCGGCGCGGCTCGAAGTCCCAGAGGATGCCGTGGTGGGCGAGCACGAGCTGGGCCTGCTCCTCGACGGCGCGCTCGAAGAGGGCTTTTTGGGCGGAGACGCCGGTGAGCACGGTCGTGACGTGCCGGTCGCCCGGGACCTGGAGCCCGTTCGGCCCGAGGTCGGCGAAGCGCTCGATCTCGAGCAGGTCGTCGAGGAAGGCGACGACGTCGGCGGTGAGGGCGGGGGCGGCGGCGGGCACGGGCGGGCGAAACGTACCACCGCGCCGTCGGCGCCGCCGACGCTGTGGAATACTGGTCAGCTCAGTCGGGGCGTGGCGCAGCCTGGTAGCGCGCACCGTTCGGGTCGGTGAGGTCCCGAGTTCAAATCTCGGCGCCCCGATAGTGCGAAACCCCTGCGAGAGCGGGGGTTTCGTCGTTGTGGAGGGGTCCGTGGATCGACCGGTTCCTCCGCGTGGCCCGAAATGGCTGTACGCCCTCGGGTCGTATCGTTGACGGATGGGGTCGTGGACTGACGACGAGCTGCGTATGCGTGCGTGCTGGCTGCTGCGCAGCTATCAGCACTGGGCGGGTGAGGATCTGCTCGGGCTTGCGTCCGGGGACGACGCCATCCGCGCTCGGGCACTGTTCGGCGCGCCGTTCGCAGTCCTGGCCCATGACATGCGGCCTGATCCGCTCTGCATCTATGCCAACGCCGCAGCGCTCATGGCGTTCGAGCTGCGTCTTGGGGACGCTCCGGACTTTGTGACCAGCCGGACCGCCGAGCCAGCCGCTCGGGACGATCGCCGCGCGGCGCTGGCCCGTGCGGACGAGGCTGGGCTGCTGCGCGGCTACAGCGGCGTGCGCGTCTCGACTTCGGGCCGCCGCTTCGAGATCCACGACGGCCGGATCTGGACGGTGCTGGACGACGATGGCCGGCGCGTCGGCCAAGCCGCCGCGTTCCAGTCCAGTCCTGTCTGAGGCGCGAGGTCCGTCACAGAAGGCGCTGATGCATGCGGTCGAGTGTCATGTCTCTGCCTACCCGCCGTGCCAGACGGCCTCGATGTTGTGCCCGTCGGGGTCGAGCACGAATGCGCCGTAGTAGCCGGCCGAGTACTGCGGCCGCGGGCCGGGCTGGCCGTTGTCGACGCCGCCGGCGGTGAGCGCGGCGGCGTGGAACGCGTCGACCTGATCGCGCTGCTCGGCCGCGAAGGCGACGTGAAGGCCCGGCGCCACCGGCAGGATCGTCGAGATCGCGAAGTCGTCGAGTCCCGGCGGTCCGAAGCTGACGTCGTGCTGGTCGGCGCTCGACGGCCCGAGCTCGCCGAAGCCGAGCGGTGTCAGCGCGGCGGTGTAGAACGCGCGGCTGCGGTCGAGGTCGCTGACGCCGATCTTGACGTGGTCGATCACGACCCGGCGCACCGTGACGCCGTCCGTTGCGGGGAGATCGTTCATACCGACGCTGTACCCGTGTAGCGTCGCGTTCGTGCGCGAGGTGGAGATCCGTTTCCTGCAGTTCGGAGGTCGGCGCGTCGCGTATGCGGTGAGCGGGGAGGGGCCGCCGCTGGTGGTGCCGGCGTGGTGGGTCAGCCATCTCGAGCTCGACTGGCAGGACCGGGCGTTTCGGTCGTTCTGGGACGCCGTCGGCGAGGACCATGCGCTCGTTCGCTACGACGGTCCGGGCGTCGGCATGTCCGACCGCGACGGGCAGCCGCAGGAGCGGACGCTGGAGAGCGAGGTCGCGTTGCTGGGTGCGGTCCTGGACGAGCTCGGACTGGAGCGAGCCACGCTGCTCGGCGGCTCGTCGGGCGGGTGCGCGGCGATCGCGTTCGCCGCGCGGTTCCCGGACCGCGTCGATCGGCTGCTGTTGTACGGCGCGTACGCGGACGGCGGCGCGATCGCGCCGCCTGAGGTTCGCGACGCGATCGTCGCGACGGTGCGCTCGCATTGGGGCCTGGGATCGCGCGTGCTCGCGGACATCTTCCTCGGCGACGCGGGCGCGGAGGAGCGGGAGCGCTTCGCGCGGCTGCAGCGGGCGGCGGCGAGCGCGGAGACCGCGGCGGCGCTGCTCGAGCTGGTCTATCGCTTCGACGTCCGCGCCGAGCTTGCGCGGGTGCGGGCGCCGACGCAGGTGGTGCATCGGCGCGCCGATCGCGCGATCCCATACGAGCAGGGCCGAGCGCTGGCGGCGGCGATCTCGGGAGCGACGCTGATCCCGCTCGCGGGAAGCGCTCATCTGCCGTGGTTCGGGGACGGGCAGCCGGTGGCTCGTGCGTTGCGCTCGTCCCTGGCGCCGGACGCCGAAGCCGGCAGAGCCGCGGACGGACCCGCGGCGGCGCTGCTCTCCCCGCGCGAGCGCGAGGTGCTCGCGCTCGTCGCGCGCGGGCTGAGCGAGCGCGAGATCGCCGAGCAGCTCGTCCTCAGCGAGCACACGGTCCACCGGCACGTCGCGAACATCCGGCACAAGCTCGGGCGCGGCTCCCGTGCGGCGGCCGTCGCGGAGGCGGCGCGACTCGGGCTGATCTGAGACCGCTCGCCCGTTCGGGCCATCTGCGCGGAGATGGCCCGAACGGGCGATGCGCGGTGGCGCGTCCCGCCATATGGTCGTCGCCATGAGCCTCTGGACCCCGGTGTTCGCAGCGTTGTACGACCCCGTCGTGTGGGTGGGCGAGCGGGTCGGGATGCGCGCGCTCCGGCAGGAGCTGCTGCAACACGCGCATGGGCGGACGGTCGAGCTCGGCAGCGGCACGGGCCTGAACCTCCCGCACTACCCCGACGACCTCGACGAGCTGATCCTGACCGAGCCCGACGCGGCGATGTCCGCCCGCCTGCGGCGCACGCTGCGTCGCGACGGGCGGTCGGCGCGCGTGCTCGACGCGCCCGCGGAGCGGCTGCCGTTCGCGGACGACTCCGTCGACACCGTCGTCTCGACGCTCGTGCTGTGCACCGTCGAGGAACCCGACGTCGCTCTGCGAGAGATCGCCCGCGTGCTGCGCCCCGACGGTCAGCTGCTCTTCATCGAGCACGTCCGCGCCGAGTCGGCGCGGCTCGCCGCCTGGCAGGACCGCCTCTCCGGGCCCTGGCGGCGATTCGCCGAGGGCTGCCGCTGCAACCGCCCGACGATCGAGCTGATCGAGGCGGGCGATCTCGAGGTCGAGCAGGTGCGGGAGGCGTCATGGCGCGGCATGCCCGCGATCGTCCGGCCGCTCGTCGCGGGTCGCGCGCGGCATGCCGCTCGGCCACGCCAGCGCGAGCACGCGCTCGCGCGCGCCGGAGCCGCGGCCGACGGGGTAGGACTTCGCCTCGACGTGGAACGGTCGTGACGAGCGGCCGGGGAGCGACTCGACGCCGCGCTCGCGCCGTCCGGACGTCGCCGCGCGCGCGAGCACCGATCCCGCCGTGACCTCCGCGCCGCGCGGGACGAAGACGCGGACGTCCTGGACCCGTGCGTAGCGCACGCGCAGGCAGCCGTCGGCCGAGCCGGCGACGAGGAACGCCGCGGGCTTCGCGCTGCGCTCGACGAGCCGCAGTCCCGCCGCCTCGAGGCTCACCTTCGCGTCGCGCGCGAGCCGCTCGACGGCGCGCAGGCCCTGGTCGGTGCGATAGCTCCACGTCAGCTCCTCCGGCATCAGCAGCACGCCGGCGCCCCAGTCGCAGAGCTGCTCCTCCTCCGCGCGAGAGCGCGAGAAGAGCGCGAGCTCGAGGTCGTCGTCCACGCGATAGCGACGCTCCCGTCGGAAGCCGGGGAAGGCGGTGTGGAGCAGCTCGTGCGCCACGGTGAAGCGCTGGCGGACCGGCGCATGGCGTCCGTCCACCTCGACCGTCACGCGACCGGCCTCGTCGACGTAGACGCGCCCGTCCCAGTCCGGGGCGTCGATCGCCGTCACGCGGACCCCGCGCGCCGACGCTAGGCCGACGACGTCGATCGGCAGCCGCTCCTGCCCGACCTCCTTGCGCCAGCCGTCGACGATCGCGCGCAGCCGCTCGCGCGGATCCGCGTCCGCCTTGGCGGCACCCACCAGCCGCGCGACGAGCTCGTCGCGCGGCATCTCAGCCATCGTCGAATTGACGGCTCGCCTGCAGCGACTGGAGGATGAAGCGCCAGCGCTCGGAGCTCGTCGGGACCTCGCCCTTGCGCCAGCGGATGCTGGCCAGCTGCTCGAAGTCGCGCGGGGAGAGGCTCTGCTCGTCCGCGAAGATCCGCAGCGACGGCGGGACGTCCGCCTCGTCGGCGACGAACCGCGTCGCGGAGGCGCCGAGCAGGTCCGCGACGGTGACGTCCAGCGCGTCGGCGATCCGCCGCAGCACGTCGAGCGAGGGGTTCGCGTCCGCGTCGGTCTCGAGCCGCAGCAGGTACGTCTTCGACATCGCGGTCTCCTCGGCGAGGCGCGCCAGCGACATGCCGGCGCGCTGGCGCTCCTGGCGCAGGCGGTCCTTGAGCGACGACGTCGGCGGTTGCATGGCTTAAACGGTCCTCTTCAGCTGTGTTACGGTGCTCAGGTGGATACCGTATCCGACGTGCCGGAACGCTGCGGGGAGCGCCGGAGCTGAGCCTGCGCGTCCTCCACACCGCAGACTGGCATCTCGGGGACCGGCTGGGAGGCGTGGACCGCCTGCCCGACCAGCTGGCGCGGCTCCGCGAGCTCGTCGCCCACGCCGAGGAGCGGCGCGTCGACGCGCTGCTGGT
This sequence comes from uncultured Actinomycetes bacterium, assembly GCA_963812435.1. Lineage (GTDB taxonomy): Bacteria > Actinomycetota > Thermoleophilia > Solirubrobacterales > Solirubrobacteraceae > Conexibacter. The sequence continues at coordinate 298,512 of CAWEUZ010000001.1, read as the reverse complement.
CTGCGGGGACGTGCTCGAGGAGCGGCGGCCGGAGCGCCTCGCGGCGATCGTCTCGCAGCTCGGCGAGCTGCTGGCGCCGAGCGTCGAGCGCGGCATGCAGTGCGTGTTCCTCGCCGGCAATCACGACTCCGCCCACACGTTCGAGCTGCTGAGCGCCGTGCAGCGGCTGCTGGGGGAGCGGCACGCGTCGCGCGTCCGCTTCGTGCGCGAGCCCGCGCTCGTGCCGTTGGCGGTCGACGGGGAGGTCGCGGCGACGCTCGCGGCGCTGCCCTACCCGAGCGTCGCGGCGTACTCGCTCCCGGCCGATCTGGGAACGGTCGAGCGCAAGCGCGCCGCGCTGAGCGCCGCGGTGGCGGCAAGCCGGGAGGCGTTGAGCGAGCAGGCGCGTCGCGAGCACCCCGGCCTTCCGCTCCTCATGGCGGGGCACTTCCTGCTCGGGCACGTCACGGCGTCGACCGGCCGGCGCGAGGTCGCCGAGCCCGAGGACGTCCACGTCGCCGAGGGGGGACTCGATCGCTTCGCCTACGTCGCGCTCGGCCACGTCCATCAGCCGGTCGTCCTCGCCGAGCACGTCCGCTACAGCGGAGCGCTCGACCGCGTCGACTTCGGCGAGGCCGGCGAGCCGCGCCACGTCGTGCTCGCGGAGATCGACGACGCCGGCGGCCTCGCGCTCGAGGAGCTTCCGCTCGACGCCACGCCGATGCGGCGGATCGAGATCGGCGCGCTCGAGCAGATCGCCGAGCAGGCGCAGGCGCTCGACGAGCCCGCGCGCACGATCGTCAAGCTCGAGCTGCGCCTCGACCGCGCCGACGCCGCGAGCGTGTGGCTGGCCGAGGCGCGCGCGGCCTTCCCGCGCCGCTTCGAGCCGATCGACCTCGTCCGGCTCGACGACCCCGACCCCCCGCTGCTGACCGGGGAGGTCGAGCAGGCCGGCACGACGGAGACGGTGCGCGCGTTCGTCGCCGACCAGCTCGCCGAGGAGGATCCCGACCGGGCGGCGCTGCTCGCGATGGTCGAGGAGCTGCTCGACGCGGAAGGGCTCGTCGGCCGGTGATCCCCTCCTCGGTCGAGCTGACGAACTTCCTCTCCCACCGCTCCGCGAACGGCGAGCCGGTGGTGTTCGACTTCGAGGGCGCGGTCCTGTGGTCGGTCGCCGGCGACAACGGCGCCGGCAAGAGCGCGGTCTTCGACGCGATCACCTGGACGCTCTACAACCAGCACCGCGGCGGCACCCAGGACGCGCAGCGGCTGATCTCCCACGGCGCCGACACGGCGCACGTCGCCTTCGTGTTCACGCTGGACGGCACGCGCCACCGCGTCGAGCGCTCCGTGCGGCGTCGCGGCTCCGCGCAGCGCGCGGCGATGCGCTGGAGCGACGACGACGAGCGCTGGGTGGAGGTTCCCGACACGACGAGCGAGGGCGGGTTCGCGCGCTGGCGCGACGACCTGCTCGGGCTGAGCTACGAGGCCTTCACCCATGCGGTGCTCCTGGTCCAGGGCGGCAGCGACCGGCTTGTCGCCAGCGGCGCGCGGGAGCGCTTCGAGATCCTCGCCCAGCTCGTCGACCTCTCGTCGTACCGGCGCCTCGAGGAGCGGGCGCGCGAGCGGGCGACGGACGCGCGAGCGCGTCGCGGCGCGCACACGGCCGAGCTCGAGCGACTGCCCGCCGTCGATCCCGAGGCGCAGGCGGTCGCCGGCACCGTCGTGGAGCGGGCGGGATCCGAGCGCGACGCCCGCCAGGCCGCCTGGAAGGCGCAGACCGCGGTCGTCGAGGGAGCGCTGGCGCACGCGCGGCTCGTGGAGCGGATGGCGGAGATCGACCGGCAGATCGCCGAGACCCAGACGCTGCTGCAGGACGCCGAGCGAGTTCGGACAGACGCCGCCGAGCACGCGCGGCTCGCCGAGGCCCGCGACCACCTCGGAGCCGGGCTCGACGCGCTCGCGCGCGAGCGGGAGGCGCGCTCGGCCGCGGGTGCCGCGGGCGAGGGCGCGGCGGCGATCGACGTCCCGGCACTCAAGCGCGCGGTCACGGCGGCGAAGAAGCGCAGCACGGCCGCTGCGCACGCGGCCGAGCGGGCACGCGAGCGGGCGAGCGCGCTGCGCGGCAAGCTGCCGGCGCTGGAGACGGCGCTCCAGCGCCGCCTCGAGCTGCTCGACGCCGAGGCCGTCGCGGTCGAGGCGGGTGCGTCCGAGCGCATCGCGGCCGAGCTCGACAAGGCGAACGCGATGGTCGCCGAGCTGCGCGCCGCGCGCGAGCGCGCGCACGAGGCCGAGCGCCGCGGGCAGCAGCAGCTGGCCGACGCGACCGCCGCCGCCCGCGACGCGGAGGCGGCGCTCGAGGCCTATCGCGCCGGCGCGAGAGAGCTCGTCTGTCAGCGCTGCGGCCAGGAGGTGCCGCCCGAGCATCGCCATCTGCACCTCGCGCACCTCGAGGACGACGCGGCGGCGAGGCGGATGGCGCGCGCAGACGCCGAGAAGGCGCTCCGGCGGCTGAGCAGATCGCGCAGTGAGACCGACGACGCCGTCGAGCGAGCCGGCGGGATCATCGCGGCGCTCGACCGCGCGCACGACCGCGCGGTCGAGGCCGAGCGTGCCGGGGATCGCGCCCGAGCTGCCGCCGCGGCCGCGCGGGAGGCGGTCGGCGACTGGGAGGACCCGCGCGCGACGGTCCTCTCCGACGGCGACCGGGAGCAGGTGGGGGCGCTGCGCACCGAGCTGCGCGAGGCGGCGGCCGCCGTGCAGCGCGACGAGGCGGAGCTCGCCGGTGCCGCGGACCGGGCCGAGGCGGCGGTGCGCGAGGCGACGGAGCGGAGCACGGCCGCGCGCGAGGAGCGCGAGCGGCTCGAGCTGGCGCGCGAGCGGGCGCAGCAGACCGCCGCCGGCGAGGCGCGCCGCGCCGAGATCGAGCTGGCGCAGGTGCCCGACGCCTGGGCGCAGCGGGCTCGTGCCGGCGAGGCGGATCTGCCCGAGGCGTTCGAGGAGCGGCTCTCGGCGCTCGCGCCGGCCGCCGAGCGGGCAGGCGCGCTGCAGGCCGCCGAGACGTCGCTCGCCGACCGGCGCTCCGCACGCGCCGAGGTCGTGGCGCAGGTCGACGCCGTCGCACCGGAGCACCGGGTCGCCGTCGCGCAGGCAGAGGCCCGGCTGGCCCGCAGCGCCAAGGCGCTGGAGGACGCGACGGCGCGTCTGGAGCTCGCGCAGCGCGAAGCCCGCGAGCTCGAGCAGCGCGAGCGCGAGCGCGGCCAGCGTCGCGAGCAGCACGACCGCGCCGCGCTGGAGGAGCGCCTGGCGATCCGCCTCGCGACCCTGCTCGGGCGCCAGGGCCTCCAGGGTCAGCTCATCGTGCGCGCGGCGCGCGGCCTCGAGCAGCTCGCCAACGACTCGCTGCGCGCGCTCACCGGAGGGACGCTCGAGCTCGAGATCTCGGCCGAGGAGCGGCGCGGTCGCGACGAGGTCGTCATCTCGGCCCGCGACTTCGACGCCGGCGGCGAGTCGACCGACGCCAGCTTCCTGTCGGGCTCGGAGAAGTTCCGCGTGTGCGTCGCGATGGCCGCGGCGATCGGCACGTACTCGAGCCGGCGCGCCAAGATCGAGTCGCTCATCATCGACGAGGGCTTCGGCGGCCTCGACGAGACCGGCCGCGACGAGATGATCGACGAGCTCCAGCGCCTGGCGCAGGGACTGGAACGCGTGATCGTCGTCTCCCACCAGGCCGAGTTCCACGACCGTGCGCGCTTCCCGCACGGGTACCGGCTGCGGCGCAGCGCGGGCGCGACGGAGGTCGAGCGCTTCGTCTAGATCCTCCTAGAGCTGCAGCAGGATCTGCGCGTCGCGCAGGTCGATCCGCGACGGCACGACGCAGACGTAGTCCTGGATCTCGTCGCTGTCGACGTGTCGCCATCCCCGCCGCTCGAGCACGTGGACGTCGGCGTCCCCGAGGCCGGGCCAGGTGAGCCCGTAGTGCGGAAGCACGATCGAGACCGCCCCGAGCTCCGCCGAGAACGCGGGCTCGTCGTCCGCCCCCGTCGGCGGCTGGGTATGGATCTGCACGAGTCGTACGAGCTCGTAGGGATCGAGGTGCAGCGCGGCGAGCGTCGTGTCGGCCGTGGTGACGTTCCCCCGCGCGCCCCCCAGCGCACGAGGGAACGTCACGGTCGTCACGACGCCGCCCTCGGTGGGGCGTTGTCCCCCGGCAACGCCGTCGAGGTACGCGACCGGTGCGAGGCTCCCCCAAGCCTCGGCGAACGCGTCGAGCGTCGCCTTCCACGCCCAGGCGGGCACCACGATCATGCGCGGCGCCTCGTCTGTCGGAGAAGCTTCACGGGGGACTTCATGGTCCTCTAGAGAGTACCAAAGGCCTTTGTGGGATGCAACGCGCTGCGCGCCTCGGGCGTGGTGGGCGGCGGGGGTACGATGTGAGGACGCTGCCCGCGCGAGCGGGGTCTATGTCGTCTGAGTGGAGGTCCACAGTGACTCGAGACATCGTCATCGGCTTCATGGTCGGCGTGCTCGCGATCGAGGCGCTGGCCTGGTCGCCCTATGTCGCGGAGGCGATGGTCCGTCGCGCCTTCCGGCGTCACGGCGACGGCGTGGGATGTCAGCGGCGCGCCTTGGCGCGCCTGCGCCGCTTCAGAGATCGCGGCATGACGATGTTCGCGCTCGCGCTCCTCACCGTGTGCGGCGTCCGCGTGGTCGCCGCCGACGCGCGGCGCCTGGCGTGGTACGCGGACGACGAGCTGAGGCTTCCGGACGTTGCGCGGCTGGGTCTGGTCGGGGCGGCGTTCGGCGGTCAGTTCGGCCTCGCGCTCGTGCTCATGGCGATGTTCGCCTCCGGGCTCAGCGTGCGCACGCTCGTCCCGGGGATCGAGATCCTGGCGTGGTCCGCCGCGCTGCTCGGCGGCTTGTTCGGGGTCGTCGGCATCGTCTGGCTGGGCTGCGACCGCGTTCGGCGCCGCTTCCGGCGGACGGTGACCGGCTACGCCTCTTGACGGCGCGGGCCGCGACGCTCAGGCGGCGGCGAGGCCGGGCCCGGGCTCCACGCTGACGTCCTCCGCGCGCAGCGGCTCGCCGCAGACGGCGCAGCGGACCTCGGCGTGCGTCAGCTCGCCGCACGCGTGGTGGCGCAGGTGGACGGGCGGGCCGGCCTCTCCGGCCGTCCAGCGGTCGCCCCAGGCGGTGATCGCGAACAGCACCTGCATCAGCTCGCGCCCCTTGTCGGTCAGCAGGTACTCGTGGCGCGGCGGGCGCTCGGAGTAGGGGCGGCGCTCGAGCACGTCCTGCTCGACGAGCCACTGCAGGCGCTCGGCGAGCACCTTGCGCGAGATCCCGAGGTCGTTCCTGATGTCGTCGAAGCGGGTGATCCCGACGAACACGTCGCGCACGATCAGCGGCGACCAGGGCTCGCCCGCGACGTGCAGCGTGCGGGCGATCGAGCAGGCCATCTCGCCGAAGTCGGTTCGTTGCATGACAAGAGATCCTATCTAAGTTCCTTGAAGGAACCAACTCGGGTAGGGTGCGATTCAAGGCAAGGAATCGAACCCGTCAGGAGGGATCGCCGTGGAGCTCCCGCAGATCGTCTCGCCCGAGCAGTGGCAGGCCGCGCACGAGGCGCTGCTCGCCAGAGAGAAGGCCGCGACGAAGGCGCGCGACGCGCTCGCCGCCGAGCGGCGGCGCCAGCCGATGGTCCGCTTCGGCACCGACCACGTGTTCGAGGGCGCCGACGGCGAGGTCGGGCTGCTCGACCTGTTCGAGGGCCGCCGCCAGCTGATCGTCTACCACTTCATGCAGGAGCCGGGCAAGGCGCCGTGCGGCGGCTGCACGACCTTCACCGACAACCTCGGCCATCCCTCCTACCTGACCGCGCGCGACACGACGATCGCGCTCGTCTCGCGTGCGCCGTTCGAGGAGCTGGAGGCGTTCCGTCGCCAGATGGGCTGGCCGCAGCCGCGCTACAGCTCGAAGGGCAACACGTTCGAGGCGGAGGCCGGCATCGGCAGAGGGTTCGGGCTGAGCGTCTTCCTGCGCGACGGCGACGACGTCTTCCGCACCTACTTCACGAGCGGCCGCGGCGTCGAGACGCTCGGCACGAGCTGGGAGCTGCTCGACGTCACGCCGCTGGGCCGTCAGGAGACGTGGGAGGACACCCCCGCCGGGCGACCGCAGCGTCCGACATACACGGACTGGGGCATGCGCGACGAGTTCGTGAGCGCGGTGGGGGCGGGCTGACGATGCTGTTCGCGCACGTCGCCGGCGTCCCCGTCGAGGAGCTGCTGCCGCTCGCGTACGGGCTGACGGGCGTCGCGGCGGTCGCGCGCGTGGCTGCGCGGCGGTGGCTCAGGCGCCCCGTCGCGCCGCGAGCCAGTGACGCTCCTTCGAGCGCATCGTCGGCGTCGCCAGCAGGCTTCCGAGACGACGATGCGTCCGCGGCACGAGCCCGCCCTTGGCCGGCAGCAGCGCGGCCAGCTGGCGGTACTCCTTCGCGACGACACTCGTCCTGAAGATCGCGGCGATCGCGGGCAGCAGGTCGGCGGCTCGCGCCACCGTCGTGCACGCGATCTCCTCGCCCTCGACGGCGATCCGCAGCTCGGCGGGGTAGCTGCGCGCCGGCGGAGGCGTCAGCGGCCCGCTCAACGCCGCCTCGATCGACTGCGCCAGCTCGGTGCGCGTCGCGGCGAGCGGCAGCGAGCGGGCGTGGCCGCGGCCTCTGCCCACCTTCGTCGCCACCAGGCGGGCGCTTCCCAGCTCGCCCTCGCCGAGCTCCTCCAGCATCCAGCGGTCGCCGGTGGCGACCAGCACGGGGATCCCCTCGGCGGCGAGCCCCTGCGCGTACACCTGCACCTCGTTGAGCTGCTCGCCGTCGAGCGTCACCTCCATCTCCCAGACGAACGTGTGGGAGCAGAAGGCGCGCGGGTTCGTCGTGCCGGCGTGGTGGCCCATCAGCACGACCGCGTCGAGCCTGCCGCCGCCGTGGGCCTTCGTCATCGAGGGCTCGTCCTCGGTCAGCGCCAGGTCGGCGATCGGATGCACGGCGATCCCCTCGGGCATGCGGTCGCGCTCGACGTTCGTCCCGACCATGTGCCAGTCGCCGACCGAGATCTGCTCGACGCCGGCGCGGCGCAGCGCGTCGACCGCGACCAGCACCTCGTCGGTCATCAGCGCGCAGCCGGCGGCGTAGGCGGCCGGATGCGACGGCAGGCAGTCGCCGTAGCGGTCGATGCCGCCGATCCCCTCCATGTCCGCTGCGATCAGGACGTTCACGGGAGGGAGCCTAGTCCGGGCAGGTAAGCTCGCGCGGCAATGCTGCGAGTTCTCGTGCTGGGCGCCGGCTTCGGCGGCCTCGAGCTGACGACCACGCTGTCGGACGCGCTCGGCGACGACGTCGACGTGACGCTGATCGACAAGGGCGACGCGTTCGTCTTCGGCTACTCGAAGCTCGACGTGATGTTCGGGCGCACGACGCTCGAGGCGGTGCAGCTGCCCTACCGCGAGCTGGCGAAGCCCGGGGTGCGCTTCCTCAGAGAGACGATCGTGGAGATCGACCCGGAGGCGCGCCGGGTGAGAACCGACGCCGGAGTCCACGAGGCGGACGTGCTGGTCGTCGCGCTCGGCGCCGACTACGACCTCGACGCGACCCCCGGCCTCGCCGAGGCCGGCAACGAGTTCTACTCGGTCGCCGGCGCCGCGCGGCTGGCGGGGATCCTGCCCGGCTTCACGAGCGGCCGCACGCTGATCGGCGTCTGCGGCGCCCCCTTCAAGTGCCCGCCGGCTCCGAGCGAGTGCGCGCTGCTGCTGCACGACATGCTGACCGCGCGCGGTGTGCGCGGCGACTGCGAGATCGCGTTCACGACCCCGCTTCCCTCGCCGGTTCCGCCGTCGCCCGACACGTCGGCGGCGCTGCTCGACGCGTTCGCCGTGCGCGACATCCGGTTCGTCCCGGGCAGACGCATCGCTTCGCTCGACGCGGCGCGCAAGGTCGCCGTCTACGAGGACGGCGCCGAGCTGCCGTACGACCTCTTCCTCGGCGTCCCCAAGCACCGCGCCGCCGAGGTCGTGATCGCCAGCGGGATGACGGAGGACGGCTACGTCCCCGTCGACTCGGCGACGCTCGAGACGAGATACCCGGGCGTGTATGCGGTCGGCGACGTCGCGACGGTCGGCGTGCCGAAGGCCGGCGTGTTCGCGGAGGGCGCGGCGCGCGTCGTCGCGGAGGAGCTGATCGCGCAGGTGCGCGGCGAGCGGCAGCCGGACGGCTACGCGGGCCGCGGCTCCTGCTACATCGAGTTCGGCGCCGGTCGCGTCGGTCGCGTCGACGTGGACTTCCTCGGCGGTCCGAGACCCACTGGGGCGTACAACGAGCCCTCGCTCGCGCTCGTCGCGGAGAAGGACGAGTTCGGCGCGAGCCGGCGGGCGAGATGGTTCGGGCGCCGCTGAGGCGCACCGCGCGATCGCGGGACTGAGCCGCCGCTGCCGCCGCACGGTGGGGATTCAGCAAGAATCCCCGCGGTGCGCGTCAGTCTGATTGTCGGTGCGACGGTGGCCGGGGTCGTCGCGCTCGCGAGCGTCGTCGTACGGCCGGCGCTGCTCGTGCCGATCGTCATCGGGGCCGCCGTCGCGCTGCTCGGCGTCGTCGTGCTGTTCCTGCTGCGTCGGCGTGGCGGGCGGCGAGCACCCGCACGCCTGCCGCCGGCGCACTACGACGCGCACCGGGTGCGCTCGTGGCGATCGCTCGTGCTGCTCGTCGCGGCAGCGCTCGCCGTGGTCCTGCCGCTGGCGAGCGTCGTGCAGACCACGCAGTCTCCGCGGCCTCATGTCGTGGACCGGCGATCAGTTCGCTCGGTGAGCTACGCCGCCGTCCTCGAGTACGCCGCCGCGACGGGACGCTGGCACTGGACGGAACATGTCCGCATCCCTCACAGCTTGTTCGCCGCGCACGCGTCGATGCGGCGGATGCACCTCGCCGGCTGGGACTTCGTGGGGAAGCGCGGACCTCACGGCGGGCTGGTTCTGTACCGGCACGAGACCGCGTTCCGGATCCCGACGTCCTTCTGGCCATTGATGACCAAGAGACGCTTGCGCCTGCCCGTGCTCCGCTCGCGCCTGCTGCACGCGACGCTCGTGCCGCGCGATGGCTCGGTCGTGGAGATGCAGGCGCCGAGGCGCATGATCCACGACACCGATCCTCCGTCCGCGGTGAGCACCTACGCCGGCGTCGACACCTTCATGCTGAGAGTCGCGGGCGTCGAAGACGGCCTGGTCGCTCCCGAGCTGCGATTCGAGGTGGCCAACCGCTTCGGCCGGACGAGCCTCTACGCGACGCTCGAGGACATCACCGGCGGAAAGATCGTCGCTTGGCTGTTCGGGATCGTCTCGGGCGTGGTCTTCGGGTTCTTCCTCACCCGCGAGCTCGACCGGCGCTTCCCGAAGACCGCCACGTAGCCGATGCTCACGGCGCTCGCCGCGGACGACTGCCAGGGGCGGCGGGCGTGGCGCCGCGCGAGCGGCGGTGGCCGCCGCGCGTCGCCAGCTCGCGCAGCTTGGCGGCCTCGGCGTCCCAGTCGTAGACGACGGCGGTGTCGGCGACGCGGTCGTAGATCGCCTGGCGCGTGCGGCCGAAGACGATCGGCAGGAAGCCGGCGCCGAGCGTCAGGAAGCCGAGCGGGAACGCGACGAGGCGCACGAGCGCATGGTTGCGGTCGAGGTCCGCCCCGTCGCTGCGCACGATCCGCAGGCCGAGCAGCGACATCCCCGGGCTGCGGGCGAAGCCGACCCACGAGCTGCCCCAGTAGAGCGCGGCCCATGCGAGCGCGCCGAGCGCGAACGCGGCGCCCTCGACGTCGAGCGTCCACGGCGTCGCCGCGTCGACGGCGAAGCGCAGCAGCGCGATGCCGGCCGTGTAGAGGACGCCGATCAGGAAGGTGTCGGCCGCATAGGCGAGCAGGCGGCTGACCGGTCCGGCGTAGTGGCCCTGGAAGCGCAGCGCGTCGCGGGCGCGGGTCATGGGGTCGGACCGTCCGGCCGATCGGGAGCGGCCGGCGGCGGCGCGGGCGGCGCGGGCTCGCCCGCCGCCGCGTCGTCCTCGTGCACGAGCAGCGGCGGCCCGAGCGGCGCCTCGCCGCGGCGGCGCAGCACACGCTCCACCAGGCGGGTGACGAGCGTGTCGGCGCCGACCGTCTGCGCGCGCGCCGCGTCGAGCGCCTCGCTCGCGAAGCCGCTCGTGGAGCGCGCGACGATCGTCCCCAGCTCGGTCGTCTCGACGACCGCGTCGACGTCGACCCGCTGCACGACCGCGTTGACGTCGATGCGCTCGGCGATCGCGTCCACGTCGATGCGCCCGATCAGCGTGTCGAGGTCGACGCCGGCGACGAAGGCGTCGACGTCGACGCGTGCCAGCAGCGCGTTCACGTCGGCCCGCTGCAGCAGCGCGTCGACGTCGACGCGGGCGAGCACCTCGTCCACGTCCACCCGGCGCAGCAGCGCGTTCGCGTCGACGCGCGCCACGAGCGCGTCGGCGTCGACCTGCTGCACGAGCGCATCCACGTCGACGCGTCTCACGATGGCGTCGATATCGACCAGCTCCACGATCGCCGGCACGACCGTCTCCAGCATCCGCTGCGCCTCATCGACCGTGCGGCGGCGCACGCGCGCGCCGTCGTCCGTCACGGGGCGCGTCGCCGCCGCGGCGGCGCGCGCCGCGCGCCCCACCAGCGGCAGTGCCAGGGCGACGCGGCCGCCGAGGCGGGCGGCGCCGATCCCGACGCCGCCGATCCGCGCCGCGGCCCGCAGTGCGCCCGCGCCGGTGCCGAGCGCGAAGTCGGCGGCGAGCGTCAGCTCGCGCGGGATGACGCGCCCGCCGGCAAGCGGGACCAGGTCCGTCCCGGGGGATCCGTGGGACGCATCGTCGTCCATCGACAGCTCGAATCTACCGCGCGCGGCGGCACGCGGCGCGGCTACGGTTCAGATGTGACCGAGGAGACCTCTGTCCGCATCGACAAGTGGCTGTGGGCCGCGCGGCTCGCGAAGACGCGGCCGCTGGCCGCCGAGGCCGTCAAGGGCGGGCACGTCGAGCTGAACGGGCGGCGCGTCCCGCCGGGCAAGAGCGTGCGCGTGGGGGACCGGGTCGAGGCGACGCTGGGCGGCGTGACGCGCGTCGTCGTCGTGCGCGGCACGGCCGAGCGCCGCGGGCCGGCGAGCGTCGCGGCGGCCCTGTACGAGGAGACGCCGGAGAGCGTCGCCGAGCGCGAGCGGCTCGCCGAGCAGCGGCGGCTCGCCGGCCCGCGCGGCCCGCTCGGACCGGGGCCGGGCGACGGCGGCCCGCGCCCGACCAAGCGCGACCGCCGCAGGCTCGACGCCGGACGAGGGCGCGGTCGGCGAGGTTGACGCCGGCCCGCCCGCCGCGACCTGCGAGCGGGCCCGCGCCTTGCGGTGAGTGAGCTAGACCGTCGGCGACGATGGCGAGCGGTCTGACCGCTCCGACCGGCCCTGCGCGCCGTACGCGGCGAGGCCGTAGATGACCAGGACGTCGATCGCGAAGATCGACAGCGACAGGAACGGATAGGCGGGGATCGACAGCAGCGCGCCGAGCGCGCTGAGGCTGGCGGCGAAGATCCCGAAGACGGCGCCGAACGCTCCGCCGCGCCAGATCGAGAAGGCCGCGAGCACCTCGATGATCCCGAGGAACAGCATGATCCAGCCCCACGTCTTCAGCGAGCTGATGACGAACTCCGTGTGGCCGGCGTAGAACTGCGCGTTGTCGATCGCGGCGATCCCGTAGACGATGTTCAGGATCCCGGCGATCATCAGCATGATCCCCGCGAAGAGAATCCAACCGCTGCCCTTCTCGTTCACAGCTCCTCCTTTGGTCGATCCCCCGGGAGAAGTATCGCCGCGTACGCAAGTCACGCCACAAAAGTGACGAACGTGGCGTGTCGACGATCTTCAGCCTGCGGCGTGCGTCTCGGCGAGTCGCAGCAGCAGCTCGTCGCGCTGCAGCGCCAGCTCCGCGGCGCTGAGCAGGCGCGGGCGCGGCGTCGGCGGGCGCTCGTCGGTCACCGGCTTGTGCGCGGCCTTGCGCGTCGTCAGCTCCGACAGCGCGTGCTCGAGCGCCGCGATCTGCCCGCGCAGGCGTCTGCGCGCGGCGGCCTCGCCGTCCGCGGGAGCGGGCGCGTCGCGGCCGCCGGCATAGAGCGCGGCCGCCAGCTCGCGCGGGTCGACGCCGGCCTCGCGTGCGGCGCGCGCGGCGTCGGCGGTGAGCCGCGCCAGCGCGCCGCGCCGAGCGCCCGTCGGGTCGCCGGTCACGAACGTGCCGCTGCCGTGCCGCGTCGAGACGAGGCCGTCGTGCTCCAGCCGCTGGTAGACGGCGCGCACCGTGTTGGCGTTGACGCCCGTCTCCGCGGCGAGCCGGTGCAGCGCCGGCAGGCGGTCGCCGGGCGCGAGCGCGCCTCCGAGGATCCGCGCCCGCAGCGCCCACGCGAGCTGCACGCCGAGCGGGACCTCGGCGTCCCGGTCGAGCGCGATCTCCAGCGCGTCGTCGGCGGCGGCGGGCATGCGGACACGGTAGCGCCCAGGCCGCACGGTGTGCCAGCGTCGTGGCAGACATCTGCCGCGGCTAGCATTGCCGGCGTGCCGGCGCGCGTCTCGTGGATCTCCTTCACGCCCGTGAAGGGCCTGCGCCTGCGCCACCTCGAGGAGGCCGAGCTGACGCCGGACGGGATCCGCGGCGACCGCGTCTTCTACCTCGTCGACGAGCACGGCCGGCTCGCGAACAACAAGCGCCACGGCGCGCTGCTGAGCGTGCTCGCCGATCACGATGCCGCGACCGGCCGGCTTGCGCTGCGCTTCCCTGACGGGCGCGAGGTGGCGGGGCCGGTCGAGCTGGGCGAGCCGCTCGACGTGCGCTTCTACGGACTCGACGTGCGCCCGCGGGCGCTCGCCGGACCGTTCTCGGCCGCGCTGTCGGAGCATGCCGGCGCGGCGCTGCGGCTGGTCGCGGCGCCGCCAGAGCGGCCCGGTCCCGACCGCGGAAGCGACGGCGCGGTGACGCTGCTCTCGCAGGCCTCGCTCGAGCGCCTGCGCGAGCAGAGCGGCGCGCGCGAGCCGGTCGACGCGCGTCGCTTCCGCATGAACATCGGGATCGACGGCGTCGCGGCGCACGAGGAGGACGCGTGGCGGGGGCGCGACGTGCGGATCGGCGCGGCGCGGGTGCGCGTGACCGGCAACGTCGGTCGCTGCGTCACGACCACCCGCGACGCCGACACGGGCGTCGTCGACTTCCCGACGCTCCACCACCTGCAGGCCTACCGCGCCGGCGTCGAGACGACCGAGCCGCTGCCGTTCGGCGTTCACGCGCGCGTGCTGGAGCCGGGGCGCGTGCGCGTCGGCGATGCCGTCATCCCTGCGTGAGCCGGCGGTCCGGCGGGTAGTGCTCCGAGCATGCTCATAGCCGCCATCGTCGTCATCTGCATCGTGCTCGCCGTGCTCGGGTTCCTGTTGCCGCGCCTCTCGAGTGGCCCGCAGCGCGGGGTCGACAAGACGCTCGGCGCCGGGCAGCACGGCGCCGCCCACGCGCCCGGAAAGCTCGGCTCGTGGCTGCAGAAGCCGTTCCAGAGCTCGCGCAAGGCGACGAACAAGAGCGCCTCCGCAGGCCGCAGAGGCCGCGGCAAGCTTCCTCTCTAAGCCGCCAGCGCTTCGAGCCCGACCTCGCCGAGGTCGTGCGGCGTGCGCAGCTGCTCGGCGCCCTCGGGGCAGGCGCCGTAGCCCCAGCCGGCGTGCAGGAAGCGCATGCCGGCCGCGCGCGCGGCGAGCCCGTCGACCGCCATGTCGCCGACGAACACGCTCGCGCGCACGTCCACGCGCGCCTCGCTCGCGGCCACCAGCAGCGGGTACGGCGCCGGCTTGCCCGGACAGCCCGGTTCGGGCGTCTGCACGCTCGCGAACTCGACGTCGAACTGCGCGAGCGTCCAGGCCGTCTGCGAGCGCGCCTTGGAGGTGACGACGCCGAGCTTGACGCCGCGCTTGTCGAGCCGCGCAAGCGCCGTGTGGATCCCCGGGAACGCCGGCACGCGCGGCGCCTCGCGCAGCGCCGTGGCGCGGAAGACGCGCTCGATCTCGTCGCCGCCGTCGGCGAGCCCGAGGCGCTCGAGGATGTCGCGGAACGGTCGTCCGATCTCGCGGAAGTAGGCGGCGAACGGCGTGTTGACGCCGCAGTCGTGCTGGACCGCGCGCCACGCCGTCTCCATTGCGTCCCGCGAGTCCACCAGGACGCCGTCGAGGTCCAGTAGAACGAGCTCCGGCTCGGGTACCGGGATCGCCCCCTCAATCCTTAGAGGACGGACAGTTCCCGCATCACGGACAGGACCTCGTCTCTGCGGATCTCGTCGAGCGGCGTCAGCGGCAGGCGCGTCGTCGGCGAGGCGATCACGCCCTTCGCCGCGAGGATCTCCTTGTAGCAGCGTATGTAGGCGTTCTTCGCGGTGATGCAGACGCCGACCGCCGGCACGACCGAGCGCAGCTGCAGCGCGCGCGCCGCCGGCAGGTCGCCGGCCTCGAACGCGCGGTGGATGCCGGCGATCGCCTCCGGGTCGACGTTGCCCCAGCCGACCGTCGAGCCGACCGCGCCGTGGCGCAGCCCCATCAGCATCATCAGCTCGTCGCCTGCGAGCGCCTCGACCGCGGGCGCCCCGACGCGCATCGCCCCGACCTTCGCCGGGTCGGGGATCGACATCTTCACGTAGCGGATGTTCGCCGCGCGCTCGTTGAGGCTGTGCACGCGCTCGACGCTCAGCTCGATCCCGGCGGCGCCGTCGTAGACCATCACCGGCAGGTCGACCGCGTTCGCGACCGCGAGGAAGTGCGCGTCGATCGCCTCCGGCGCGTGTGCGAAGTAGTAGGGCGACTGCAGCATCACGCAGTCGGCGCCCAGCTCCTGCGCGTGGCGGGCGAGCTCGATCGAGACGCTCGTGGCGGAGTTGCCGATCCCGTACGTGAGCGGCACGCGGCCGCGCACCTGCTCGGCGATCAGCGTCATCAGGCGCGCCTGCTCGTCGAGCGAGAGCGTGAAGAACTCGCCCGTCGTGCCGAGCCCGACGACGCCGTCTATGCCGGCGCCGATCACGTACTCCAGCAGCGCGGCGAGCGAGCGCTCGTCGATCTCGCCGTCCTCGTCGAACGGGGTGAGCAGCAGCACCTGCGCGCCCGTCAGCGGCCGGGGGTGGGTCCCGTTCCCGTTCATCACGCGAACGTCACCAGCGCCTTGCCCGCCGCCGGCACGGCGAAGAGGTCGCTCGGGTCGGCGAGCGCGGAGAAGTCGTGCACGTCGGTGATCGCGCGCGGGAGGTCGACCGGCGTCTCGGACACGATCCGGATCGCGGGCGCGAAGTCCTCGTAGAAGGTCTCGCCGCTGCCGACGATGCGCAGGTCGCGCAGGCAGACGTCGCTCGGCTTGATCGGGATCGGCCCGAGGTCGGCGAAGTTGCCGACCTCGATCAGCGTTCCGCTCCAGGCGAGCAGCTGCAGGCCGGCGGCGAACGCGGTCGGCGTGCCGGCGGCGTCGACGACGAGCGCGGCCGACTGCTCCGGCGCCTCGCTCGTGTCGGCGAGCGTCGCGAAGCCGAGCGCCGCCGCGAGCGCGCGGCGTCCGGCGTCGCGCTCGATCACCGTCGCGCGGCCGCCGCTCGCCGCGATCGCGACCGCGGCGCAGATGCCGATCGCGCCGAATCCGAGCACGAGCCCGTCCATCCCGGCGGGCACGTACTGCGCTCCGAAGGCCTTGCGCAGCGCGCTCAGCACGCACGCGAGCGGCTCGGCGAAGACGGCGCGCTCGCGCGGCGTGCCGTCGGGCATCGCGTACACGCGCGTGCCAGCGCGCAGTTCCATCAGCGGCGCGAAGCCGCCGGTGAGGCCCGTGCCCGTCATCGTGAGGCCGTAGCAGGGGCGGTCGAGGCAGCGGCCGGCGCGCGCGCAGCCCTCGCAGTCCCCGCACGGGACGCCGGGCGCGACGAGCACGCGGTCACCGAGCGCGGGGGCGACGTCGCCCACCAGACCGTGCTCCTGCGGCAGCCGCATCAGCCGGCCTATGACCTCGTGGCCGAGCAGGCAGGGCGTCGGCACCTCGATGCGGCCGGCATAGATGTGGTGGTCGGTCCCGCAGACGCCGGTCGTCTCGACCTGCAGCAGCGCTCCAGTGCTCGGCACGGCGCGCTCGGCGGCGCGGACGGAGCCGGGCGCATGCAGCTCGACGACCCGCACGGTGGTAGGCGAGGAGCGTGCCTCCGGTCCCGGAGCATTAATTGATGACACGATTGATCGCACCTCGTACGAGGCCGCTGTTGCGGCGCTGCATCCCCCATGTGCGACCGCCGCATCCCCCGAAGAACGATGGCGGTCTTGCGGCCAGCCTACACCGCCCGCGCGAGCGGTTGCAAGCGGGTCCGCGACGCTCGGGTTCCGTTGACCCGCTTCCGGACCGTCAGGTATCATCGGCGCCGAGCCGGCCAGGGGGTGGCGGCTCACGGCAGTTGCGAGCGTCCGTAGCTCAACTGGTCAACGGCCGAATAAATAGACGCGTGCGCAAAGGCGAGCGCGAGCCTTCTAGCTGGGGGACATTGCTCTTCTCGGTGGCTCTTGTCGCTTCGGCGGACCTCGATCGGAGCCGTGCGTCAAATGTCAGCTCAAGAGCAGCGGTTTTAGGGACCGCAGGTTGCGGGTTCGAGTCCCGTCGGGCGCATCGGAAGTCGAAGAAGGATCCACAGGTCACCGTCGCCGGGACTCCGAGCGCCCGGCGACGTCCTAGGAGTGACACTGCATCAAACACCAGGCCGATCGGGGGGAGCATGGCCTCGCAGAGCGTGACGCCGGACTACGTGCCGGCGACGATCGAGGAGCGCTGGCAGCTGGCGTGGCAGGAGGCTGAGGCGTTCAAGACGCCGACGTCGGGGGACCCGGCGCGCGCCGCGTACATCTTCTCCGCGTGTCCGTTCACGTCGGGGAGCGCCCACATGGGGCACATCCGCAGCTACTCGATAAGCGACGCGTACGCGCGCTATCTGCGGATGTCCGGCCGCGACGTGCTCTTCTCGATCGGCTTCGACGCGTTCGGGCTGCCGAGCGAGATCGGCGCGATCAAGAACGACCTCACGCCGTACGAGTGGGTCGAGCAGTGCCGAGCGCGCATGCACGCGCAGTTCGACCGTCTCGGCTACTCGTTCGACTGGGAGCGCGAGTGGGTCACGAGCTACCCAGAGCTCTACAAGTGGACGCAGTGGCTGTTCCTGCTGCTGCTGAGACGCGGGCTCGTCTACCACGCCGAAGGCCAGGTCGACTGGTGCGACAACTGCAGAACCGTGCTCGCCTCGCTGCAGGTCGAGGACGGCGCCTGCTGGCGCTGCCACGAGCCGGTCAGACTCGTGCGGCGCTCGCAGTGGTACCTCGGCGTCAGCGAGTACCTGCCCGAGAACGAGAGCGGGATCGAGCTGCTCGACGGCTGGAACCAGGCGGGCGTCGCCGCGCAGCGGACGATGCTCGGGCGCGTGGACGGGGTCGAGCTCGACGCCGCGACGCTCGACGCCGTCCCGCTGACGGTCTTCACGCCCTACCGCGACGCGGTCGACCAGGCCGAGTTCGTGATGCTCTCGCCGAGCCATCCGCAGATCGACGCGTGGGCGACCGACGACGAGCTGCGCACGCAGCTCGAGCGCGTGCGCCGCGCGGGCGTCCAGCGCGACGACCGCAGCGCCGAGGCGGCGCCGCTGATCCACACCGGCCGCGCCCTGGCGATCCCGGGCTTCTCGAGACCGCTGCCGGTCGTCATAACCCCGGCGGTCGACGATCGCTTCGGGCACACCGCCGTGCTCGGGATCCCGGCCGCCGACAAGGTCGACGCGCGCCTCGCTCCGCGCGTGAGAGCCGCCGCTGCGCTCGGCTGGAAGCTGCCGTCGGGCAGACCGAAGCTGCGCGACGCCGCGCGCTACCGCGCACGCGACTTCCCGATCTCGCGCCAGCGCGCGTGGGGCGCGCCGATCCCGCTCGTGCACTGCGAGGCGTGCGGGACCGTGCCGGTGCCGGAGGACCAGCTGCCGGTGCGCCTGCCGGACGACCTGCGCCCGACCGGCGAGGGCAACGTGCTCGCCGAGCGCGAGGACTGGAGCGCGACGACCTGCCCGCAGTGCGGCGCCGCGGCGAGACGCGAGACGGACACGCTCGACTGCCACGTCGACGGCCTCTGGCAGTGGCTGCCGTTCAGCGTGCCGGCCGCCGAGCGCGAGTCCTCGATGTTCACGAGCGAGGAACTGAGACGCTGGCTGCCGGTCCACATCGTCATCTGGGGTGCGGACGGCGGCGGCTCGATGTTCGACCAGCGCATGACCGCGAAGGTTCTGCGCGACGCGGACGTGCTGCCGCACCTCGCCGAGGGCGAGCCGCATCAGCGCGTGCTGATGCACGAGATGGTCCACCTCGACGGGCGCAAGATGAGCAAGCACCTCGGCAACGTCGTCGACCCGGACGCGCTGCTCGAGCGCGTGGGCGCCGACACGGTGCGGCTCGCGGTCCTCTACGCGGCGGCGCCGACGAACATCCTCACCTGGACCGACCAGGCGCTGCAGTACTGCCACCGCTGGCTGCACAACTTCTGGCAGTACGCGCTGCCGCGGCTGGAGGGCGCCGGGGCGGTGCCGGAGCCGGATCCGCAGGAGGGCGCGACGAAGCTGCGCAGACGCCTCGACAACTGGCACGCGGTCGCCGTGCGGCGCATCACCGAGAACATGGAGGGACTCGAGACGCACCGCGCGGCGCGCAACGTGATGACGCTCGTGGAGCGGATCAGAGACTTCGAGCGGCGGGTGCTGAGAGCGCAGGACGCGCTGACGCCGTCGGACTCGGCGGCGCTGCAGCGGGCGCTGCTGGACGCGGTCGTGATGCTCGCGCCATTGGCGCCGCACATCGCGGAGGAGCTGTGGTCGGCGGCCGGGCAGGAGGGTCTGGTGGCGAACGCCGCGTGGCCGCAGGCCGCCGGCGCGTCAGCCGCCTCGAAGAGCGACTGACGCGATCGCCGTCCGGCTAGGAGCCGAAGTCGAAGCGCACGACCTTGAACAGCTCCTGTCCTCTGCCGGCCTTGGAGCAGCGCGCGAAGCGCAGCTCCTCGGCCGCGCGGGCGGTGAGGCACGCGAACCCGCGGACGCTGCAGCTGCCGTTCTCGCCGCACTGCACGACTGCGGCGCGGGCGATCCGCTTCGCGACGTCGCATCTGGTGCGACGTGCCGTGACGTCGCCGATCAGCACGCCGCCGTCGGTCGTGGTGTTGCCGCAGGAGGCGATCGGCGCGGGCGCCGCGACCGCGGCACCCGGCGCGGCGGCGATGCCGACGGCCAGCGCGACGACGGATGTGGCGGCGAGCGCGGCTGCGCGTCGGCGGAAGGTCGGACGGGGGAGGGCGAGCATGGGGGCTCCTCGCTGTCGAAGGACCGATCCGAGCCGGGGCGCCCGGATCGCGCGACACGCGCAGCCTAGTCGGGCGCCGGGCATCCGGGCTGCCCGCCGGCGCGTACCTTGATCAGGTGATCCATCGTTCGTCCATCGCGCTGCTCGTCGGGCTCGCGCTCGTCCTCGGAGCCTGCGGCGGAGGAGGCGGGACGGCCGGGACCGGGACCGGCGCGCGGCCGCCCGCGGCGACGACGCCGTCCCACGCGGACTCCGCCGAGGCGCGCGTGGTGCGCGCCTGGGCGGATGCGCTGCGGCACGGCCACGTGGCCGCCGCAGCGGCGCGCTTCGCGCTGCCGGCGGTCGTCGCCAACGGCTCGCCGCCGCTGCGGCTCGCCACGCGCGCGGCGGTTCGGGGCTTCAACGCCTCGCTGCCGTGCGGTGCATTGCTGGTCTCGACGCAGCCCACGCCGCACGGCTTCCTCGTCGCCACCTTCCGGCTCGTCGAGCGGCCGGGCGCGGGCACGTGCGGGAGCGGGACGGGCGGGCTCGCGCGCGTCGCGATCCGCGTGAGCGGCGGGCACATCGCGTACTGGCTGAGGATCGACGACCTGCCGAGAGCGCCGAGACCGACGCGGCCGGCGCCCGAGGTGCCGGGGACGCGGGCGTAGCCCCGGTGAGCGGCGCCGTGCCGTCTGGCATCCTCGGGGCCGTGCTTCGACGCCCTCCAGCGGTGGCGCTCCTCGTGGTCGTGGCGTTCGCAGCGTTCGGTGCGTGCGGCAGCGCCCCGGCGGGCTCGGAACCTGCGAGAACGGCCGCCGCCGGCGTGAAGCTGACGAAGCTCGGCTCCTTCTCGGCGCCGGTCTACGTGGCGCAGCCGCCGGGCGAGCGCAGACGGCTGTTCGTCGTCGAGCAGGGCGGCAAGATCGTCGTGGTGCGTGACGGACGCTCGCTCGCGCAGCCGTTCCTGGACGTCTCATCGAAGCTCGTGAGCGGTGGCGAGCAGGGGCTGCTGGGGCTGGCGTTCGCGCCCGACTATGCGTCGAGCGGGCGCTTCTACGTCTTCTACACCGACACGAACGGCGACGAGCGCGTCGTCGAATACCGCCGCGGGTCCTCGCCGGACCGCGCCGATCCGGGCAGCGCCCGGACGTTGCTCGTCCAGGCCGACACGGAGTCCAACCACAACGGCGGACAGCTCGCGTTCGGCCCCGACGGGCTGCTGTACGTCGGGATCGGCGACGGCGGCGGGGGCGACGACCAGCACGGGCCGATCGGCAACGGCCAGAACCTCGGCACGCTGCTGGGGAAGATCCTGCGGATCGACCCGCAGGCGTCGGGCGGGAAGCCGTTCGGGATCCCGCGCGACAACCCGTTCGTCGGCCGCGCGGGCGCCAAGCCCGCGATCTACGCCTACGGCCTGCGCAACCCGTGGCGCTTCTCGTTCGACCGCAGGACGGGCGACCTGACGATCGGCGACGTCGGGCAGGACCACGTCGAGGAGATCGACTTCCGTGCGAAGGGCACCGGCCGCGGCACGAACTTCGGCTGGCGGGCGTGGGAGGGGAGACGGCGCGAGGACCCGTCGCTGAACGTCCGCGGCGACGTCAAGCCGGTGCTGCAGTACACGCACGACCACGGCTGCTCGGTGACGGGCGGCTACGTCGTGCGCGACCCGCGGCTGCCGTCCTTGGCGGGTCGCTACGTGTACGGCGACTTCTGCGCGGGCGATCTCTTCTCCGCCCGCCTGCGGCAGGGCGGCGCGAGCGGCCGCAGAGCGCTCGGCCTGCACGTCGACTCGCTGTCGTCGTTCGGCGAGGACGACAGCGGGCGCGTCTACGTCACGTCGTTGAACGGGCCGGTCTACCGGCTCGATCCGCGGTGAGCCTGCTCGAGCGCCATGACGTCGCCCTGATCCGGGCGGACAACCCGAGTCCGTTCACGCTCGGCGGGACCAACGCGTACGTCGTCGGGCGCGGGCGCGCGTGGGTGGTCGATCCCGGTCCGGCGCTGCCCGCGCACGTCGAGGCGGTCGCGGCGGAGGTCGAGCGGCGCGGCGGCCTCGCCGGCATCGCCCTCACGCACGACCACCCCGACCACGCCGAGGCGCTGCCGGCGCTGCGGGCGCGGTTCGGCGGCGAGGCCGCCGTGCCGGTGGCAGGGGCGCGCGGGCCGGTCGAGCTGGCGCTCGCCGACGGCGACCGCGCGGGGCCGCTGGAGGCGCTCGCGACGCCCGGCCACGCGCCCGACCACCTGACGTATCTGCTCGACGGCGGCGCGATCGCGTTCACCGGCGACGCGGTGCTCGGCGAGGGCAGCGTCTTCATCGCGCCCGACCCGGGCGCGCTCGCCGGCTACCTCGACGGGCTGGCGCGGCTGCGCGAGCGCGCGCCGGCGCTCATCTGTCCCGGTCACGGCCCGCTCGTCGAGGACCCGGACGCGAAGATCGCGGAGTACGTCGCGCATCGGCTCGCGCGCGAGCAGGCACTGCTGGACGCGCTCGCCGCCGGCGGCCGCTCGATCGACGAGCTGCTCGACGTCGCCTGGGCCGACGCGCCCGCGTTCCTGCGTCCGGCGGCGACCGTCACGCTCGCCGCGCACCTGGACAAGCTCGCCGACGAGGGGCGGCTGCCGGAGGGCGTGGAGCGGCCGGGGCGGCCATCGTGGTTGCCATGAAAGCGCGAAGAAGTCACACATAGCTGCTGTCGACGGGCTCACACGCGAGGCGTATCGTGCGGTCATGGCCGAGAAGCGAACGCTTGAGCAGCACTATCCGCCTCGTACCCGGAGGCTCGTCGCCCGAGGCGACGCAGTTCCCGCACGGCGCCTGCTGAGCGACGTCTTGGCCAGGATCGGACCACGACACGGGCCGATCACCGACGCCGGCACGCGCGCGCTGCAGGAGCAGCGCGGCGACGTTGTCTAGCCGCGCCGGCGGAGTCCTCTACCTCGACAGCTCCGCCCTCGTGAAGCTCGCCGTGCTCGAGCCGGAGACGGCTGCGCTCGAAGCCGAGCTGATGCGCTGGCCGCTGTGCGCGACGAGCTCGATCACCGCGATCGAGGTGAGCCGCGTTGACGCGATCCATGTGGCCAGCGCACTCGCGCTCGGCCCCGATCTCGCGGCCGTCGTCACCTACGACGTTCGGATGCAGCAGGCCGCCGAAGGCTGCCGACTCCGCGTGCTGGCGCCCGCTTAGCGGGCTCGACCATCTCTTCACGCAGCCGCCGCTCAGCCAGCGCATTCGCGGCGGCCAGCGGCGTGACGCGCTCGGCGTCGGCCGTCGCGAAGACCTCGGCGAGCGTGTCGCCGATCGCGCGGCACTCGCGGCGCGCGACCGCCGCGTCGTAGCCCTCGGGACGCAGCTCGACGGCGATGTTGACGATCCCGCCGGCGTTGACGACGAAGTCCGGCGCCCACAGGATCCCGCGCTGCGCGAGCAGCCCGGCGACCTGCTCGTCGGCGAGCTGGTTGTTCGCCGCGCCGGCGATCGCTCTGCAGCGCAGCCGCGCGACGCTCTCGCTCGTGAAGACGGCGCCGAGCGCGCAGGGGGAGAGGACGTCGACCTTCACGGTCAGCGCCCGCGCCGGCGTCGTCCAGCGCGCGCCGAGCTGCTCGGCGAGTGCGCGCTTGCCGGGGTCGACGTCGGTCACGACGAGCTGCGCGCCGCCGCGCGCGCACAGTCTCGCGACGCGCGAGCCGACGTGGCCGAGGCCCAGCACGGCGACCGTGCGGCCCTCCAGCGAGCGCGTGCCGAACAGCCGCTCGCACATCGTGCGGATCGCCGCCTCGACGCCGATCGCCGTGAACGGGCTGGGGTCGCCCGAGCCGCCGCGGCGCGTCGCGAGCCCGGTCACGTGCGCGGTCCGCTCGGCCATCACGGGCATGTCGCGGCTGCCGATGCCGACGTCCTCGGCGGTCAGGTAGCGGCCGCCGAGCGTCTCGACGGCGTCGCCGAAGTCGAGCAGCGCGTCGCGGCGACGAGCGCCGGTCAGCGGCCCCGACCCGGCCGGCAGCGCGATCACGCCCTTGCCGCCGCCCATCGGCAGGTCCGCGCACGCCGCCTTGTACGTCATCGCGCGCGAGAGCCGCAGCACGTCGAGCACGGCGTGCTGGACGTCCGCGTACGACCACATGCGGCAGCCGCCGAGCGACGGTCCGCGCGCGGTCGAGTGGATCGCGACCATCACCGGCAGACCGGAGCGGCGCCCGCGCCGGACGTAGAGCTCCTCGTGGTCCAGCGGTGGCAGCAGACGGTCGATGCGACGCGACGTTACCAGCGCGCGTGCGCCAGGCTCAGCGCCGCGGACGCGGCGGCACGTACTGCGCGCCGCCGGTCGTCGCCGAGGTCGGCGGCGCGGTGCTCGCGGCGGGAGCCGGCGGCGCGACGCTCGTCGCCGGCGGCGCCGCGGGAGCGACGTCGGCCGGGGGCGGCGTGACCGGTGCGGCGGTGTCGCCGGGGGCCGGCGCGGGCGGAGGCGGCGGGCTGCCGGAGCCGCTCGAGGCGCCGACGGGATCCTGCGGAGCGGTGCTGTCAGAGGGCGGCGGCGTCACCGGATCGACCGGCGGCGCGACGGGCTCCACCGGCTCGACGGCCGGCTCGACCGGCGCGGCCGCCCCGCCGTTCCCGGGCTGTGTCGCGGCGGGATCGAGCGTGGGCGCGACGGGCGCGAGCACCGGCTTGCCGGCCGCGGCGTTCGGCACGAGCCGCAGGCGCAGGCGCTCGGCCGCGTCGTGGCGCCGCGCGGCGTACATCTCGCGCTCGATCGCGGCGGTGGCGGCGCCGCTGACGACCGGCGAGGCGCTCAGCGCGGACGCGTGGGCGACGGCCGCTGCGTGATGTGCGGGCGCGTGGTGGCGATGCGGGGCGAGCGTCTGGTGGACCTCGACCGCGCCGCCGGCGCTGACGACCGCGACGGCGACCGCCGCCGCGATGTGCCCCACGGAGATGCCCGCGGCGCCTGCGCCCGCTGCTGCCGCGCCGGCACCCGCTGCGGCCGCGCCGCCACCCGCGGCGGCTCCGCCGCCGGCGGCCGCGCCGCCGCCGCCGATGCCGAGCAGCTTGGCGATCAGCGCCGCCGGCCCGAGCGTCGGGACGAGCGCCGCGAGCTTCGCGTCGAACGCGCGCAGCTCTCTCTTGTAGGCCGCGCAGCCCTTGCAGTCGTGCAGGTGGCGCTTCACGAGCCCGCTCGCGCGCACGCCGCGCTCGTGCGCGTCGGCGAGGTCGGCGCGGATCGCAGCGCAGGCGGTGTCGCGCGCCTCGTTCGCCTGCGCGAGCCCGATGCGCGCGCGCACGAGCAGCGACTTGACGGCGGGGACGGTCACGTCCAGGGCGGTGGCGAGGTCCTGATAGGCCATCCCGGAGATCTCGCGCATCAGCAGGGCGGAGCGCTGCTGCTCGGGCAGCCGCTGCACGTCCTCGACCAGGCGCCGCAGCGACTCGCGGCGCTCGACCGCGTCCATCGGGTCCGACGCGGGCGCCTGCACGAGCTCCAGCACCTCCGACGGCGCGCCCATGGCGGCGGCGGGGCGGCGCAGCTCGTCGATGCAGCGGTTGTGCGCGATGCGGTAGAGCCAGGCGCGCAGCGAGACGTCGCGGTCGTTCGCGCGCAGCGCTCCGTAGGCGCGCACGAAGACGTCCTGCAGGGCGTCCTCGGCGTCGGCGCGCGAGCCGCCGAACATCTGCCGCGCGTAGGCGAAGAGGCGCGCGCGGTAGCGGTCGTGGATGACCCGGAAGGCCTCCTCGTTGCCGCCGCGGAACAGGCGCACGAGCTGCTCGTCGGAACGCAGGCGCAGCAGCGGCCCGGCGACGATCTTCCCCGTCCTGGGCGCGAGCGCTG
This sequence comes from uncultured Actinomycetes bacterium, assembly GCA_963812435.1. Taxonomy (GTDB): domain Bacteria; phylum Actinomycetota; class Thermoleophilia; order Solirubrobacterales; family Solirubrobacteraceae; genus Conexibacter. The sequence goes on along the minus strand of CAWEUZ010000001.1, from coordinate 273,267 downwards.
CGGTTGCTGGGATGGTTGACGCCTCCACGATGCCTCCTTGACCGCTCAACGGAGCCTAAAGCATGGAGTTGCGGAGTTTCGTCAGATCACGCGAGATTCGCCATCACGTGCTTGATCTGGGTGTAGTCCTCGAAGCCGTACTTGGACAGATCCTTGCCGTAGCCGGACTGCTTGAAGCCGCCGTGCGGCATCTCCGAGACGAGCGGGATGTGGTCGTTGATCCACACGCAGCCGAAGCGCAGCGCCTTCGACATCCGCAGCGCGCGGCCGACGTTCTGGGTCCACACCGAGGAGGCGAGCCCGTAGGGCGTGCCGTTGGCCCACGCGAGCGCCTCCGCCTCGTCGGAGAAGCGCTGGACGGTGATGACCGGGCCGAAGATCTCCTTCTGGATCATCTCGTCCTGCTGCTGCAGGCCGGCGACGACGGTCGGCTCGTAGTAGTAGCCGGGCAGCTCGGCGTCGCGGCCGCCGGTGACGACCTCCGCATTGGACGGCTTGCGCTCGACGAAGCCGCCGACGCGCTCGCGCTGGCGCGCGGAGTTGAGCGGCCCGAGCGTCGTCTCGGGCGCGAGGGTGTCGCCGAGCACGAGGCCCTGCGCCTGCGAGGCGAGCCCGGCGACGACGTCGTCGTGCACGCCGCCGCCCGCGAGCACGCGCGTCGCGGCGGTGCAGTCCTGGCCGGCGTTGTAGTAGCCGGTGCCGGCGATCGTCTCCAGCGCGACCTCCAGGTCGGCGTCGTCGAAGACGATCACGGGCGCCTTGCCGCCCAGCTCCAGGTGCACGCGCTTGAGCGTGTCGGCGGCCGCGCGTGCGATCCACTTGCCCGTCTCGACGCTGCCGGTCAGCGAGACCATGTCGACCTCGGGATGAGTCACGAGCGCCTGCCCGGCCGGATCGCCGTGGCCGGCGATCACGTTGAGGACGCCTCTCGGCAGGAACTCGGCGGCGATCTCGGCGAGCCGCAGCGTCGTCAGCGGGGTCGTCTCGGCCGGCTTCAGGACGACCGTGTTGCCGGCCGCGAGCGCGGGGCCGATCTTCCAGCCGGCCATCATCAGCGGGTAGTTCCAGGGCGCGATCTGGCCGACGACGCCGATCGCCTCGCGGCGGATGATCGACGTGTGGTCGGCCATGTACTCGCCGGCGGACAGCCCCTCCAGGTGGCGCGCGGCGCCCGCGAAGAAGCGCAGGTTGTCGGCGACGACGGGGATCTCGTCGGCCTTGACGGCCTCGATCGGCTTGCCGGCGTCGAGCGCCTCCAGCTCGGCCAGCTCGTCGCCGTGGGCCTCGACCGCGTCGGCGAGTCTCAGCAGCGCCGTCGAGCGCTCGCCCGGCGTCGCGCCGGACCAGCCGTCGAAGGCGCGGCGGGCGGCTCTGACCGCGCGGTCGACGTCGGCCGCGTCGGACAGCGGGGCGGTGGCGATCTGCTCGCCGGTCGCAGGGTTCAGGATCGGCTCGCTGCGGCCCTCGAGCGGGTCGACGTGCTCGCCGTCCACGAAGTTGCGCAGCGTGCGGGTGACGGTCGCCATGGCGGATCGCTCTCCTTGGGGTCGCTGTCCGCAACGTACCACCGGCGCGCGCGACCCAATGGAGGAAGAAGGGCGACGTGCTGCGCCGCAGCGTCTACCGCCCCGCGCCGCGGTCGATCCACAGCCCGACGCGCCCTTGGGCTCCTATGCCCGCAAAGCGCAGGCCCGCGTCTTCGACCGCATGCTGGACCTCGGCGTCCTGGGCGAGCCTGAGGTCGAGGAACAGCTTGCGGCCGCCGCTCGCGCGCAGCGCGGCGATCGTCTCGTCGAGCTGTTCGACGGTCGCCATCGCGAGGCTGTTGCTGTACGGCGAGACGTTGACCACGCCGACGTTCGCGGCGAGGCGGTGGCCGAGGAACCCGGTGATCGCGACGTGCTCGCCGGGGTGCGTGTGCTGCGCGACGAAGCCCTGGCCGTGCGGGCGCGCGAGTATCGGCGCCGCGGTGCGCTGCAGGCGAGCGAGCTGTTCCCACGGCGTGGGGGTCTGGCGCAGCGCGCCGGCGACCATCAGGAAGCCGAAGACGCAGGCGACCGCGGCCACCGGCGGACGACGCCACGACGCGCTGCGCAGGCTGCGCGCGGCGGGGATCAGCAGCAGCGCGAGCGCGAACGACCAGGGCAGGAACACCGCCGGCAGGTCGTCGGCGGTGGAGCGGCCGACGAAGTACGCGCCGGCGCCGAGCCCGAGCACGCCGCTCCAGGCGAGCATGCCGGTCAGCAGGCGGTCGGCCTCGTCGCCCAGCGCCCGCACGGTCGCGACGCCGATCGCGGCGACGAACGTCATGTAGATGGCGAGGTGGAGCCCGAAGCGCGGCATCGGGAACAGCCCGAACCCGCTCGCGGCGAAGATCCGCGAGAAGCGCAGCAGCAGCCCGAGGTCGGGGAGCGCTCCAGCGCGCGCGAGCGTGAAGCAGGAGACGAGCGCGAAGGCCGCCGCGAGCCCGCCGGCCGCCTCGAGCGCGAGCCGCAGGAGCTCGTCCCGGGCGAGCCGCCGCCGGCCCCACAGCAGCGCCGCGGCCGTGGCGAGGAGCGCGGGCGCGCCGACGTCGGCGTTGTTCAGCGCCACGAGGCCGGCGGCGAGGAACAGCGCCCAGGCGCGGCGGGGCGCCGCGCCGCCGAGGTGGCGGGCGACGAGCCACGCGAGGATCGACGGCCCCGCGAAGCGCATCGGGAAGGTGCCGAAGTAGGTCCCGAACGAGTAGCGCCGCTCCAGCGTCCCGCCGATCAGCACGAAGCTCGCGGCGAGGATCGGCAGGAGCAGCAGCAGGCCGCGGATCGAGCTGCCGGCGGCGCGGCGCAGCACGGCGAAGATCGCCAGCATGCCGAGGCCCGTCGTCGTCAGCGCCAGCGTGATCCAGACCCCGACCGAATCGCCCAGCAGCGACATCGCGGCGGCGAACGCGTACGGCCACAGCGAGCCGTACTGCGCGGCGAAGTTCACGAGCGGCGAGCGGCCGTCGAGCACCGCGTACGTCTCGTCCATCGTGAATTGGATGTGGTAGAGGACCTGGAAGTGCGCACCGCGGATCGTCTCTTCGGTGTTGAGGCCGGGCAGCAGCCAGAGGGCGATCGCGACGATCGCGACGGCGGTGGCCGCGACGTGCCGCCGCGGCGTCTCGCGCGTCCACCTGCCCAGCCGCTCCGCCGTCCGCCGGTTGGCGAGCGCGAGGCACAGCGCGACCGTCGCGGCGGCCGCGACGAGTAGCGTCGTCGCGTCGAAGTAGTCGATCAGTCTCGGCGTGATGCCGGTGCCCTGCGGATACAGCGGGCCGAACAGCTCGCGCTGCTCCAGCGTGCACGCGAGCGCGAATCCGACGACCGCCGCCTGCACCGCGACGACGAGCACGCCGGCGGCGGGCGGGCGGCGCAGCCGCGCGAGCGCGACCGTGAGCGCGGCGAGCAGCAGCGGCACGAGCAGCGCGATCAGGTAGCGCCCGTGCTCGACCGGCTCGGGTCGCACTTCCGGCTGGAACTGCTCCCAGAAGCGGACGTGCGGCGGAGCGAGCAGCGTGCGCCCGAGCGGGGGCCCCAGCAGCGCGATCGCCGGCAGCGCGATCGCTGCCGTCGGGATCGCCGCGAGCCATGCGGCGTCGCTCGCGGTCAGGGTGCGGCGGCGCGTCGCCGTCGCGGTCGTCGACGGCGCGGCGCCCGCTGCGTCGAGCGTCCGAAGACGCGTGCGACGACCGGATCCCCGCTGCAGGATCCCCCCCATCTGGTCACTTTACCGAAAGGAAGTTCATCAAAGGCGGCGTTGGACCCGCGCTGGCCGGCAGGTGCGCGGCAGTACGCTTTCGAGCCATGGATCCCGCCAACGGCGTCGGCATTCCGCTCGCGGTCGTCGCGGGGCTCGTGTCGTTCCTGTCGCCCTGCGTGCTGCCGCTCGTGCCGGGCTACATCTCGGCGGTCGCGGGCGTCACGCCGGAGCAGGCGCGCGCCGAGGGCGGGGCGCGGCGGGTGCTGGTGCCGAGCCTGCTGTTCGTCCTCTCCTTCTCGACGATCTTCATCCTGCTCGGGCTCGGCGCGACGGCCGTCGGTGCGACGCTCAACGATCATCGCGAGACGCTCGAGAAGGCCTCGGCGGTGCTCATCATCGCCATGGGCGTGTTCTTCCTCGCGGCGCCGTTCGTCACGCGCCTCAACCGCGAGTTCCACGTCGGCGGGCTGATGCAGCGCGCCGGCAGAGGCGGCCCCGTGATCGCCGGCGCGGCCTTCGCGATCGCCTGGACCCCGTGCATCGGGCCGACGCTCGGGGCGATCCTCAGCGCCGCCGCGCTGTCGGGCTCCGCCGGCCACGGCGCCGTGCTGCTGGCCTTCTACTCCGCCGGCCTGGCGATCCCGTTCCTGCTCACGTCGCTCGCGTTCGGCACGATGACGAACGCCTTCGGCGTCGTGAAGCGCCATTACGGCGCGGTCATCGGCGTCGGCGGCGTCGTCCTGATCGTGATGGGCGTGCTGATCTGGACGGGCGAGTTCTTCCGCCTCAACTCCGAGGCGCAGAACCTGCTGAACAACCTCGGCCTGGACGTCTGGAACAGCGTCTGACGCTCAGGCGCGACCGGGCGCCGGGTTCTCGCAGCGGATCGTCAGGTCGCGGCGCGTCATGCTCGGCGCGGCGTCGATGGCGCTCACGAGGCCGCCGGCGAACGGACGGTTGAACGGGTAGCCCATCGCCTGGAGGTCGGGGTACTTGTCCTGCGCCCCGCAGAAGCTCATCGAGCCGCACGTGCGGGCCTCGTCGTTGGCTCTGTCCCAGTCCCAATCCGTCAGCGCCGCCATCAGCACGAACTCGGTGCCGGCGGCATTCGACGCGCCGCTCGGCAGCAGCAGCGTGTAGGGCCAGCCGCAGTCGCAGTACGCGACCTCGTCCCAGCTGTCGGCGGGGCCCACGGCGCCCGGCGCCTCCAGCCCGCGGCGCTTGATCACCGACGAGCGCGCGTCGGGCTGGGCCACCACGTTGACCCCGGGCGCGAGCGTCGCGCGGAACTTGTCGAGCTCGATCCACATGCGCCGTTCCTCGACGTGCTCGGCGTGACAGAGGAACAGCCGCACGGTCACGTCCTGCACGCTCGCGCGCGGGTTCTCGACGCGCAGGAAGGCGGTGAACGGCTCGTGCTCGAGGTGCACGACGTCTCTCAGCAGCCCGTGTCTGGTCCAGAATCTGTTCGTGTGCGGCAGCACGATCTCCGACTCGACGAAGCGCGTCCGCAGCTGGTCGGTGCGCGCCGGGTGCTGCCCGGCGAGGTCGTCGCCGAGCGTCGCTCTGCCCCAGGCGGCGAAGTCGAAGTCGGCCGCGTCGGCGCCGGGGATGCCGTTGGTGAGGCAGAGCGCGAGGTCCGCCTCCCCGCGCAGTCTCACCTCGGCCGCGTGGACGGAGAAGTCGTTCGGCGGCTGCGTCTTCTGGAAGTCGGCCCCGAGGTCGTCGATGTGGCGGTGCCAGCGGTAGAAGAAGGGGTCGCAGATCGCAGTCTCGACGTGCAGGATCGCGCCGAACCACTGCTGCTCCTGCGGCCGCGGGTCGGGCTCGACGATCGCCGCCAGCACGTGCCCGTTGCCGTGCAGGTTCCGGATGCCCCGCATCAGCGGAACCTCATCCGCGTCGTCGTCGGGGAAGTAGCTCGACTGCTCGGTCGCCGCGCCGAGCAGCGACTCGTCCAGCGCCAGCTCGCGCCCGTCGTCGGCCGTCAACCGCCCGCTCGCGGCGGCCGCTTCGAGCTGCTGGTGCGCGCCGCGCAACTGGTCGAGCGGCAGTCTTCTGGGGATCCCGCGCAGTCTGTCGCCCGGAGGGCGCGTGACGTAGCCGGTCAGCCCGTATCCCTCCGGGATCGGCTCGTCGTACGGCGGTCTGAAGGGGACGACCGGTCTCAGCCCGGCGATCGCGCGCTCGGTGTCGTAGCGCGCGAGCATCTGCTGGTGCATGTAGAGGAACAGCTCGCCCTGGCGCGGCTGCGTGCGGCGCGTGCCGTCGGGCAGTCGTACGCCGTCGGTCGGGTAGACGTCGTGCCAGTGGCCGTGGTGGTCGTTCGCGAACGGGTCCTGGCGGTACCAGTCGAGCGCGCGCTCGGCCGGCGGCTGCGTGAGCGGGTTGGGCGCGGGCAGGCTCGGGTGCCCGGTGGCCAGCTCGCGGTGGGTGTCGCGCGCGGGGACGGTTCTGCGCGCGACCGCGGTCGGCAGGCGCAGCTCGGCGGCGACCGCCGGCGTGTGCGTGATGAACGTCTTGAGCGCGTGCTTGACCGCGCCGGTGGGCGCGTCGGGATCGGCGACGAAGCGCTCGGCCTGTGCGACCGCGCCGGCGACGCCGTCCCGCTCCAGCGCCTCGGCGAGCGCGTCCGACAGCTCGCCCGACTTCGCCACGTCGGCACGGATGAACGGCGAGAACGGCACCTCCGCGGACGTGCCGCGTGCGTCCGCCGTGCCGAAGATCGCGTCGACCCGCCCCTGCAGCCCCTGTCCGTCCCCTGCCGTCGCGCCCATCTCGCAGCCTCCCGTTTGCGGAACCGGAAATCCGACTATAAGGCTCCGCCCCGCTGCAGTCGGCGCCGCATGGCAAGATCCCTCCCGGTGCAGAGGAGCACGGCGACGTGAGCGGCAGAGCTGGCCAGCGCAGGACGCGACCGCGCGCGAACCCGCGCGGCCACGTGCGCCAGCCGGCGCACTCGCCGTTCCCGCCGATCGCCGACTACGCGTTCCTGTCGGACTGCCACACCGGCGCGCTCGTCGCGCCCAACGGCACGATCGAGTGGCTGTGCGTGCCGCGCTTCGACGCGCCGTCGGTCTTCGGCTGCCTGCTCGACCGCGGCGCCGGCGGCTTCCGCCTCGGCCCCTACGGCTTCAGCGTCCCCGGCGCGCGCCGCTACGAGCCGGGCACGAACATCGTCGAGACGACGTGGATGACGCCGTCGGGCTGGCTCGTCGTGCGCGACGCGCTGACGATCGGCCCGTGGTCGGACTCCAGCGACCCGATGGCGCACACGCGTCCGCCGACGGACACCGACGCCGACCGCGTGCTCGTGCGCACGATCGAGTGCATCCAGGGCAGCGTGCAGGTGGAGATGGTCTGCGAGCCGGCGTTCGACTATGCGCGCGCGGAGGCCGAGTGGTCGGTGGTCGACGGCTACGCCGCTGCCGACGCGACCGACGGCGAGACGACGATCCGCCTCACGACCGACCTGATGCTCGGCATCGAGGGCAACCGCGCCCGCGCGCGGCACACGCTGCAGGAGGGGGAGAAGCGCTTCTGCGCGCTGTCGTGGGGCGCCGAGCTGCACGGCCCGCGCACCGCCGAGGAGGCGACGACGATGCTCGACCGCACGTCGCACTTCTGGCGCGGCTGGCTCGACGACGGCCGCTTCCCGGACCACCCCTGGCGCGTCTACCTGCAGCGCTCGGCGCTCGTGCTGAAGGGGCTCAGCTTCGCGCCGACCGGCGCGATGATCGCCGCGCTGACGACGTCGCTGCCGGAGACGCCCGGCGGCGAGCGCAACTGGGACTACCGCTACACGTGGATGCGCGACGCGACGTTCACGCTGTGGGCCCTGCACGCGCTCGGGCTCGACTGGGAGGCCGACGACTTCATGCAGTACGTCGCCGACGTGAACCGCAACGGCGACGGATCGCTGCAGATCATGTACGGGATCGACGGCAGACAGGACCTGACCGAGGAGACGCTCGACCACCTCACCGGCTACGACGGCGCGAAGCCGGTGCGGATCGGCAACGGCGCCTTCGACCAGCGCCAGAACGACGTCTACGGCGCGGTGCTCGACTCCGTCTACCTGCACACGAAGCACGGCGGGCGCCTGCCGCAGCGGCTCTGGCCCGTGCTGGAGGATCAGGTGAGAGGTGCGATCGCCGCCTGGCAGCAGCCCGACCAGGGGATCTGGGAGGCGCGCGGCGCGCCGCAGCACTACGTCTCCTCGAAGCTGATGTGCTGGGTCGCGCTCGACCGCGGCGCGCGCCTGGCGGAGATCCACGGCGAGCCGCAGCTGGGGGAGGAGTGGCAGGGGATCGCCGACGAGATCAAGCGCGACATCCTCGAGCACGGCGTGCGCGACGGCGTCTTCCGCCAGCACTACGACACCGACGCGCTCGACGCCTCGACGCTGCTGATCCCGCTCGTGCGCTTCCTGGGACCCGAGGACAGACGCGTCGCCGCCACCGTCAAGGCGATCGCGCGCGACCTGACCGACCACGGGCTCGTGCTGCGCTACCGCGTCGAGGAGACCGACGACGGCCTCCACGGCGAGGAGGGGACCTTCCTGATCTGCTCCTTCTGGCTCGTCGCCGCGCTCGAGGAGATCGGCGAGCACCGCCGCGCGAAGGCGCTGCTGGAGAAGCTGCTCAACTACGCCTCGCCGCTGCTGCTGTACGCCGAGGAGCTCGACGTTCACAGCGGCCGCCAGCTCGGCAACTACCCCCAGGCGTTCACCCACCTCGCGCTCATCAACGCGGTGATGCACGTGATCGAGGGGGAGGACGAGATCTAGGCGTGCGTCTTGACGAGGTCGCGCGCGGGGTCGATCGACCAGCGCGCGGCCAGCTCGGCGAGCTCGGCGTCGAGCTGCCAGCGGTCGGGGAGCGCGGGGCCCTCGTGATCGGGAACGCCGCCCTTCAGCAGCATCGAGCCGGTGTTGTCGCCGATCGCGCGCAGCTCGGCGACCTCGTCGTCGGTGAGGACGACCTCGCGCGGCAGCGCGGCCAGCTCGGCGCGCTTGTCCTCGACCGGTCGCGCGTCCGGCCCGGCCTCCTGCAGCAGCGTCGGCGCGACGCACTTCACCGGCGCGTGCGCGAGGTTCCACTGGCAGGCGAGCTGCAGCGGCGTCAGGCCGTGGCGCTCGGCGATCGGGCGCATGCGCTCGATCCGCTCGAGCCCGGCCTCGATCCAACCGGCCGGTCGGAAGCCGCGGTGGTCGCGCGGGCCGAGCGCGCCCGGGTCCCGCAGGTCCCCGCCGAACAGCCCGCCGTAGTCGACGACGCGCGTGATCACCTGCACGCCGTGGCGCTCGGCCGCCGGCAGCGCCAGCTCGCCCGGCCACGGCTCCAGCGGGTTGAGGATCAGCATCGCCCAGTCGATGCGGTCGCCGAAGCGCTCGAAGCAGTCGATCGCGTCGAGCGTGAAGCCGTTCGCCGGACCGGGCGCGACGCCGATCAGGTCCGTCAGGCCGTCCGCGCGCAGCGCCGCCATCCCGTCCCACACGGCCTCGCTCGTGAAGCCGGTGCGGTCGGGGTTGTGCAGCAGCAGCAGATCGAAGCGGTCGACGCCGCAGCGCTCGAGCGACGCCTCGGTCGCGCGGCGCAGGTAGGACGCGTACTCGCCGGGGCCGCGCAGCGCCGGGTCGGTGAAGCGCGGGAAGCCCTTCGCGCCCTGGCGCTCGCCGTCGTAGAAGTCGTGGCCGACGGCGCCGACGAGCACGTACGCGTCGCGCGGCAGGTCCGCGATCGCGCGGCCGAGCATGCGGTCGGCGTCGCCGGCGCCGTACGTGTCCGCCGTGATGACGGTTCCGACGTCGTCGTCCGGGCGCAGCAGCGCGAGCAGCCGCTCGTCGTCGAGCGGCTCGCCGAAGTGCATGAAGCGCCCGCCGCTCCAGGTCCCGACCGCCGTCTGCGTGGGGTTCGCCATCGCGTGAACGATACGACAGGGGACCGGCGCGTGACGCTCTCAACGACTGCATCGCAAGCATCGCGGTAGATTTGAATGGAATCTGCGGTAGAAAGGTCGAAAAAGCAAGATATATATGGTAGAAATTTTGTTATTACTGCGGTAGAAATGCTCGAATGGAAGTCTCCGGCAGCCACTTGGGCTTCTCCGCGAACTACCGTCGGTACACGCCTGAGATCGCGTTGCTGCTCGTGCGGATCTCCGGTGCCCTGGGCCTGATTCGCGGTGCGCGCGTGCTGCCGGCCGTGGCCGACGAGCTGCGGGCATCGGCGCGCGTCGGGACGATCCACTACTCGAACCTGATCGAGGGCAACGAGCTGCCGCGCGTCGAGGCGGTGCGCGCCGCGCGCGGAGAGCTCGCCCGCGAGAGCCGCGCGAAGATCGAGCTGATCGACTACGTCGAGGCGCTCGACCTCATCGACGAGCGCCTGGATGCCGGCGGCCTCGAGCTCGCGCCGGCGCTGCTCAAGGACCTCCACCGCGCTGCGACGAGAGGGCTCGGCCGCTCGGACGACCCGCATTTCAAGCCGCATCACGAAGGTGCGTGGCGAGACGGGATGGCGGTCGTCGTCGATCGCCTTGCGGGCCGTGTGATGCACGAGGGGCCGCCTGCTGACGAGGTCGAGCCGCGGATCCACGGCATGTTCGAGTGGCTGGCCCGCCGGTGCGCGGCCGGAGACCCGCCGTTCGTGCTCGCCGGCGTCATGCATTACGGGATCACGGACATCCACCCGTTCGCAGACGGCAACGGCCGCGCCGCACGACTGTTCCAGTCGGCTCTGCTGATGGAGGCGGGCCTGCTCCCCGGGCGCATGTTCTCGTTCGAGCGCTACTACGCCGAGGATCGTCCGGCGTACTACGAGGCGCTGCGCTCGGTGCGCCGCAACACGCTCAACATGGAGACGTGGCTGGAGTACTTCTTGACCGGCCTCGCCGAGGAGTACGAGCGGGTGGCCGAGCGCGTCGTCGACCTCGCGTCGCTGCTGCCGGGAGGCGCTGCGCCGTTGCAGCTCACGACCGGTCAGCAGCGAGCGCTCGCGGCGCTGGGTGCCGAGGGACGTCGCGAGTTCAGCCGGCACGACTACGAGCAGGTCGCCGGCGTTCGGCGTACCGCGGCCGGGGACGACCTGCGGACACTCGTCCGCCACGGCGTCCTGGCGCAGCGCGGCGGCGGACGAGGAACGCGCTACGCGTTCGCGACCGCGGCTCGCGCGACGTCGCGACGTGGACGGCCGCCGCGCTGGAGCGATGCGCGGATCGAGCGCGAGCTGCGCACGTTCACCGCGGGGCGCGCCGAGTGGCCCACGCTCGCCGAGTTTCACGCGGCCGGGAACGGCGCGCTCTACGCGGCTGCGAGCCGCGCCGGCGGCATCGGCCGCTGGCGCCGGATCCTCGGGCTCTAGTGTCGTGAGTCGTTAGTTCGGTGGCGGTTTCTCGGCGCCTCGTCGCCCGTGAGGCCAGCCGCCGACTTGCCTGTGCCACCGGCACAGGCTGCATCGTCGCCCGACCTCACGAACGACAATCCACTCGAGAAACCGCTCACGAACTTCCGACTCACGACACCAGCGGCGCTCAGCGCAGCAGCTCGGTCGCGCGCGCCTCGGCGATCGTCGCGCGCAGCGTCTCGCGTGCGCCGTATCTCGGGCGCCATCTCAGCTCGCGCTCGGCCTTCGCCGTGTCCATCACGACCGGCACGCGCAGCGCGTTGATCCACTGCGCCTTCTCCGGCACGAACGGCAGCCGCCCCGCCAGCTCGGCGGCCGCGTCGACCGCGAGGTCCGGCACCGGCACGGCGTACCAGCCGAGGTCCTCGGCGAGCGTGCGCATCGTCAGCTCGCCGTGCCCGGCGAGGTTGTAGACGCCCGGTCTGCCGCGGCCGAGCACGGCGGAGCGCAGCGCGCTCGCGACGTCGTCGTGGTGGACGAGCTGGAAGCTCACGCCGTTGTCGGGGATCACCGGCTTCAGCACCGGCGCCGCCTCGAACAGCCGCCACACCGCGTGCGGCATCCGCTCGCCGAGCTGCACGTAGGGGATCGACTGGATGAACATCAGCGCGTCCGGACCCGCGACGATGCACGGACGGAAGGTGTAGACCGCCGTCGCGCTGCCGCGGGTGAGGTCGCCGAGCAGCTTCTCGACCTCCGCCTTCCCGGCCGAGTAGGCGTGCGCGCCGGTCCCGCGCGGGCGCACCTCCTCGGTCAGCGGCGACGGGTTGCCGGGGTGGAAGCCGTACGCGGCGACGGAGGACGTGTAGACGAGTCGCGGAACGCCCGCCGCGACGGTCGCCGCGAACACGTTGCGCGAGCCCTGCAGGTTCACGCGATGGCCCTCGTCGCCGCCCGCGCCCATGATCGCGAAGGCGAGGTGGACGACCGCATCGGCACCGGCTACCAGCTCGTCGACGGCGTCGCGGTCGAGCACGTCGCCGCGCAGGTAGGTCGTCTTGCGCCAGCCCTCGGCCTCCGGGTCGAGCGAGCGGCGGCCCATCGCGCGGATCGCCGCGACGTCTCTGCTGCGCTCGAGCGCGCGCATCAGCGCGCGGCCGACGTCGCCGCTCGGGCCGGTGACGGCGACGGTGAGGCCGGCGCCGCCCTCCGGCGCGGCTCTCGCCCGCGGTCTGGCTCTCGCTCTCGGTGCGGCCATCCTCACGCCTCCGTCGGTGTCGTGACGGCCTCATACCCCGGGTCGCCCGGCAGCAGCACGCGCGCGACCTCGCCCTCCAGCACGATGCGCGGCTCGACCGGCTCGACGGGTCGTCCGCGCGCGTGCTCCAGGAGCGCGTGCGCGCTCGGGAACGCGGCCAGCTGCTCGAGGTGCTTGATCGTCGGGAAGACCAGCATCAGCTCGTCCGCGGCGTACGCGTCGAGCGCCGCCTGCGGGGTGCTCCAGCGCCAGTCGACGCACTCGCCGCCGTCGACTCGCGGCGCCGCCGCGTCGGACACCGGCGCGAGGTAGAACCACGTGTCGAAGCGGATCTTCACGACCGCCGGCGTGATCCAGCGCGAGAACGGGACCAGCTGCGCGGGGTCCGCGAGCGCGATCCCCGCCTCCTCCGCGACCTCGCGCACGCCCGCGGCGCGCAGCGCCGTCTCGCCCTCGCCGTCGGTCGCGTCGACCGCGCCGCCGGGGAAGACCCACGCGCCGCCCATGAAGCGCGAGTCCGGGTTGCGCTGCACCAGCAGCACCTCGAGCCCGTGGTCCCCGCCGCGCAGGACGATCACGCTCGTCGCCAGCCGCGGCGTCGTCACCGCACCGGTGTTGAGCTCCTCGCCGGGTCCGGGCTGCGCGGGCTCCATCGGCGACTCACACTAGTACAGCCATGGCGCTCGGGATGGCGGTACGGTTCCGGGCATGAGCGCGACGCAAACGACGCAGAAGTGGATCTGCGAGTCCTGCGGATTCATCTACGACCCCGTCGACGGCGACCCGGACGGCGGGATTCCGCCCGGCACGGCGTTCGAGGACATCCCCGAGACCTGGTTCTGTCCGGTCTGCGGCGCGCGCAAGCGCGACTTCGTGCCGCACGAGGATTAGCGCCCGAAGATCCAACGGTCGGCCAGCCAGCGAAAGTTGCGCGGCCGATCTGCCGACAGGGAGGGCATGCCCCGCCTCCCCCGTCTCCCGATCCTTCTGGCCGCCGCAGCCGGCGCCTGCGCGCTGAGCGCGCCGGCCGCGCTCGCGGCTCCCACGCAGGGCGTCGTGCTGACGCGCTCGCCCCACGGTGCGCGCCTCGTCGACCGCGCCCACCACGTCGCCGACGTGCGTCTCGCCGCCGGGGGCGGCCTGCAGCGCGGCGACGTCGTGACGGTGCGCAGAGGCAGAGCGCAGGTCGGCGGGCACCAGCGCAAGGTGAGCTTCCTCGCGCACGTCGTGCGCAGCTCGGAGCGCGGCGCGCTGCTGCGGCTCGACGACGGCTCGGCGCTCAAGGTCGGCGGGCCGAGGACGCACGCCGCCCGTCACAGGCGTGGACACGCGGCCGGCGCGGCGCCCGACTTCGCCGCGCTCACGGCCGGTCAGGCGCTGCTCGTGACGCTCGCGAGCGACGAGCAGGGCAATGTCGTCCTGGCGCTCGCCCTCCAGCGCGACAAGGACGCGTCGGGCCGCGGCGAGGACCCGCGCAGCGGCCCCGGCGACGACGAGGGCGACTGCGGCGACGACGCGTACGTCGACGAGGACGGCTGGTGCTCCGACGGCGGCGATGACGACGTGGACGAGGTCGACGGCACCGTCACGGCGCTTGCCGCCGATGGCTCCTCGCTGACCGTGGCACCCGACGACGGCAGCGCCGCGACGAGCTTCCCGGTCGACGAGGCCGACCTGCTCGAGGGGATCGAGGTCGGCGACGACGTCGCGGTGACGCTCGACGACGACGGCACGGCGATCGACGTCGAGCTGCTCGACTGGGTCGACGACCCGGGCGACGACGGTGGCGACGACCCGGGCGACGAGTAGCGCCCGTCAGCGGCGTCGCCGCGCCCACGACAGGCCGCCGGCACCGACCAGCAGCAGGAGCGCCAGCAGGCTGAGCCCGGCGCCCGCGCGCAGCCCGGGGACCGCATAGCTCCAGACGATCTCGTGGCGCCCCGGCCCGACCGCGACGCCGCGCAGCACCGCGTCGACGCGCAGCGGGTTGGCGAGGCGGCCGTCGACCTGCACGGTCCAGCCGTCGAGCAGCTGGTCGCCGAGCACGACGATCCCCCCGCGGTCGAGCGTCGCGTGCAGCGTCACCCGCGCGTTGCGCTCGTCCACGATGGCGGCGCTGCCGCGCGCGCCCCGCACGCCCGAGGACTCGATCGCGCCGGCCTGGTCGCGTTCCACGACGACCGTGCGGCGCGCATCGAAGCCACTGTGGACGAGCGCCGTGCGCGCGCTCGCGGCGTCCGGCACGACGTCGACGGCGGGGGCGACGAACGCGCGCGGCGTTGCGCGCGGGTTCTCGAGGATCGTCGCGTCGGGCCCGGAGTAGACGCGCCGCAGGGGCCGCAGCGCCGGGTCGTCTTCCGTCGGGGCGGTCGTGCCGGGCTCGGCGATCAGGAAGCGCGCGCCCAGCGCCCCTGTCATCTGCACCGCCGAAGGGGTCAGGGCGTCGATCGTCAACGGCATCCACGCGACCTGGTCGGGCACCGCCGCGTGCCACAGGTCGAGGTAGCGCGTCGTCGGGAACGGCGGCACGTAGCCGCGCACGTCGGCGAGGCCGTAGCGCGCCGCCTGCTCCGGCGGCAGCGCCAGTTCGACTCCGACGAAGCGGCCCTCCGCGCGGTGCCGCTGCAGGTACGCGATCGCGGGCGTGCGCGACGGTATCGCCTTCGCGGCGGGCGCCGACGGCACGTAGCCGTTCGCGAAGCGCAGCATGTCGAACGTCGCCAGCAGCACGATCCCGGCGGCGATCGCCGTCGTCCGGCGCGGCCAGCGGCGCAGCGCGACCAGCGCCGCCGCGAGGCCGAGCGAGAACAGCAGGAACCAGGCGACCGACGTCAGCGCCACGACGCCCGCGCGGCGGAAGTCGCGGCCGGTCAGGAAGTGGTCGACGACGTGCCCGGCGTCGGTCGTGCCCGCCCCGGACGCGAGCGCGGCGACCACGCCGACGGCGACCGCGCCGCCCGCCACCGCCAGCTGCCGCCGGCGCTCCCGCGGACGGTCGAGCACGGTCTGCAGCCCGAACGCCGCCAGCACCGCGATCGCCAGCTCGAAGACGAAGTGCAGCCGCTGGTTCTCGACGAGCGAGAGCGGCGGCAGGTGGCCGCCCAGCCACCACAGGCCGGGGGCATGCAACGCGATCGCGAGCCCGAGGCCACCGAGGATCAGGAACGGCGCCTGGCGCCGCAACGCGCCGCGGTGCGTGAGCCCGACGCAGGCGAGCAGCAGCGCCACGACGCCGGCGAAGAACGTGCGCTCCTCGAAGTTCGCGTTGGCGGTGTCGAGCGGCGAGCCGGGCGTCTCGAACCAGCGCGGCCGGCCCCACCAGTCGGGGAACAGCGGCGTGCGGATCGTCGTGAGCGGCATCTGGTCGAGCCCGGGCAGCGAGCCCTCGCCGCCATGGCGCGCGCTCGTGCCGACGGTGCCGTGGCTGGAGAGGATCTCGGGGACCATCAGCACGCCCATCAGCGCCACGCCGCACGCGATTCCGCCGAGTGCGAGCGCGAGGGACCGTGCCCGCTGCGGGGGTGCCCGTTCACGCGCGAAGACCGTCCGCAGCAGCGCATACAGCCCCGCCGCGACGAGCACGTGCACCTGCGTCCCCGGGTGCCCGCCGCCGAGCGCGAGCGCCGTCGAGACCCCCAGCGCGCAGGCCGTGCCGATGCCGCCGCGGCCGTGCAGCAGGCGCTCGATCAGCCACAGCATCCACGGCAGCAGCACGGCCACGGCGGGGACGATTTCCTGCGCCAGCCACGTGATGTTCATCGAGCAGAAGGCGAACGCGACGCCCGCGAGCAGGCCGGCGAGGAAGCCGAGCCGCAGCTCGCGCACGAGCAGGTAGGTCCCCATCGCGGCGGCCCACAGCTTGAGCGCGGCGGCCAGCCCCAGCGCCCAGTTGAAGGGCAGGATCCACAGCGGCAGCGCGAAGACCGAGAAGAGGCCCGTCTGCGGGTTGCTGATCAGCGGGACGCCCGTCAGCACGTGCGGGTTCCACGCCGGCAGCGTGCCTTCGTGCAGCAGCTGGCGCACCAGCTCGCGCCACGGCCGCATCTCCAGCGGGACGTCGGCCAGCAGATAGTTTTCGAAGCTCGCCACGTCGCGGGGCGTGAACGGTCTCCACGGCGGCAGCTTGTAGAGGACCGCGTCGGGCGAGAAGACCTCGCCGCCGAGCAGCACGGGCCACAGGAACGCGAGCACGAGCAGCGCGAACAGCAGTGCGGCGCTCAGCGTCGGGCGCGCTGTGAGCGCCCGCAGGGTCCCCCGTCCCATCGGCCCATGCTCTCAAAACCAGTAGTTGACACGGGAGGCAGTCCGTGTAAACCTGGGTGACGCAAGCTTGAGGAGCGACGCAGGAGGAGACATGGGTGCAATCGCTGTCGAGGAGGAGCTGAACCCCGCCACGTGGCGCGACGGCAAGCGCTACGCCTGGCTGCTCGGGCTGATCGTCCCCTCGCTGCCGTTCTTCGCCTGGTTCTGGGTCGAGGTCACGGGCCTCGGCGTCTTCTGGTGGTTCGGGCCGATCCTCGTGTTCGTGATCTTCTCCGTGCTCGACGTGATCGTCGGCATGGACGCGGAGAACCCGCCCGACAGCGTCATCAAGTGGCTGGAGCAGGACCGGTACTACCGGTGGTGCACCTACGCCTTCATCCCGGTCCAGTACGCCGGGCTCGTGTTCGCGTGCTGGCTGTGGGCGTACGGCGACCTCTCGACCGTCGAGAAGGTCGGGCTCGCGTTCACGATGGCGATGGTCAGCGGGATCGCGATCAACACCGCGCACGAGCTGGGGCACAAGCGCGCCTCGATGGAGCGCTGGCTGTCCAAGGTCGCGCTCGCGCAGAGCGGCTACGGCCACTTCTTCATCGAGCACAACCGCGGCCACCACGTGCGCGTCGCGACGCCGGAGGACCCGGCCAGCGCGCGCCTCGGCGAGAGCTTCTGGGCGTTCCTGCCGCGCACCATGTGGGGCTCCCTGAGCTCCTCGTGGCACCTCGAGGTCGAGCGCCTGCGGCGCACCGGCAGCGCCCCGTGGACGTACAGAAACGACATCCTCAACGCATGGGCGATGACGGTCGGCCTGTACGTCGTGCTGATCGCCGTCTTCGGCTGGGTCGTGCTGCCGTACCTGCTGATCCAGTCGTTCGTCGGCGCCTCGCTGCTGGAGGTCGTCAACTACCTCGAGCACTACGGCCTGCTGCGCCAGAAGCGCGAGGACGGGCGCTTCGAGCGCACGGCCGCCGAGCACTCGTGGAACTCCAACAACGTCGCCTCCAACGTGCTGCTCTACCACCTGCAGCGCCACAGCGACCACCACGCCAACCCGACGCGCCGCTACCAGGCCCTGCGCCACGTGGACGAGGCGCCGCAGCTGCCGACGGGCTACGCGGGGATGATCGTGCTCGCGCTCTTTCCGCCCGTGTGGCGGCGGGTGATGGACCGCCGCGTGCTCGCGCACTACCGCGGCGACGTGGAGCTGGCGAACATCCAGCCGCGGGCGCGGCGGCGCGTGCTCGCCCGCTACGGCGCCGACTCCGGGGTCGCGGCGATGGGGGCGGGGGGTGGGGAGCGGTGAGTCGCTGGATCTGCCCCGGCTGCGGGTGCCTGTACGACGAGGAGCGGGGGATCCCGCGCGAGGGCTTCCCCGCCGGGACGCCGTGGAGCGTCGTGCCGGACGACTGGGCCTGCCCCGACTGCGGCGTGCGCGACAAGGTCGACTTCGAGCCGGCCGACGACGCGGCGGCGGCCGAGCTCGAGACCGCCGACTGAGCATGTCGCCCGCTGTCGCTGCCACCATGGGGACGATGCCCCCGACGCGCGAGCGAACCCCCTACGCCGTCGCCGCGCGCCAGCTGCTGCGCGACACGCTGTTCGATGCCGCTCGCGACGAGCTGCAGCAGCGGGCATGGGCCGACGTCACGATGGCCGACGTCGCAAGCGCCGCGGGCGTCTCGCGCCAGACGCTCTACAAGGAGTTCGGCACCCGCGACGAGTTCTCGGCCGCGTTCGTGATCCGCGAGGGCGAGCGCTTCCTCGACGCGGTCGAGCGGGCGGTGCGCGAGCATCTCGACGACCCGTCGGCTGCCGTCGCGGCCGCGCTGCAGGTGTTCCTGGAGGCCGCGTCCGAGGACGCGCTGATGCGGATCCTGCTGAGCGACGACGGCACCGGCGGGATGCTGCCGCTCGTCACGACGCAGTCGATGCCGGTCGTCACGTGGGCGAGCGCGCGCATCGCGGCGGTCATGCGCGAGGGCTGGCCGCGGGCGAGCGAGCACGACGCGCAGCTGCTCGCCGAGACGCTCGTGCGGCTGGCGATCAGCTACGTGACGGTCCCGAAGGGCACGCCCGGCGAGACGGCCGCGGACGCGGCGGCGCTGCTCGGGCCGTACATCGAGCGCGCGCTGGCCTAGCGAGCTGGCGCGGGCGGCGCGTCGACGGGCGCCCACGCCGGCGCCGGGTGCGCGTGGCCCGGTCCCCGCTTCGGCTTGACCTCGTGCGGGTCGATCGGCTCGCCGCACTCGTCGCAGACCATCCGCGGGTGCGTGACCTTCCCGCAGCTGGTGTGCACCAGCTCGACGGGCTCGCCGTTGACGAGCCCCGTGTGGCGGTTGCCCCACTCCATGATCGCGACGACGATCGGGTAGAGGTCGAGGCCGGCCTCCGTCAGGCGGTACTCGGACAGCGTGCGCTTGGCCCCGCTCGCGTACGCGCGCCGTTCGAGGATCCCGAAGTCGACGAGGCGCGTCAGGCGGTCGCTGAGGATGTTGCGCGCGATGCCCGTCTGGCGCTGGTAGTCCTCGAACGTGCGCGCTCTCAGGAACGCGGCGCGCAGGATCGCGAACACCCAGCGCTCGCCCAGCACGGCCCCGGTGCGGCCGATCGAGCAGTTCGCGGCGAGCAGGTCCTCGTGGCGCATGTCTCCATTCTAACCGTGGTTGCAAAACGCAACGAGGCTGGGTAGCGTCTCGTTGCATGTTGCAACGACGTTCGCTCGCCATCCTCGCGGCCTGCGCCGGCGGGTACCTCGCGTTCCTCGACACGACGATCGTCAACGTCAGCTTCCCCAGCATCTCGGCGTCGTTCCCCGGCGCCGACCGCGCGCAGCTGTCGTGGGTGCTCGACGGCTACTTCATCGTGATCGCCGCGCTGCTCGTGCCGGCCGGCGGCGTCGCCGACCGGCTTGGGCGCAAGCGCACGTTCCTGTTCGGCGTCTCGCTGTTCATCGTCACCTCGCTCGCGTGCGCGCTGGCGCCGAGCGTGCCGGCGCTCGTCGCCGCGCGCGTGCTGCAGGGGATCGGCGCGGCGATCGTCGCGCCCGTCTCGCTCGCGCTGCTGCTGCCGGAGTTCCCGCTGGAGCGGCGCTCGGCGGGCGTCGGCCTGTGGGGCGCCTCGGCGGCGCTGGCGGCCGCCTCCGGGCCGCCGCTCGGCGGCCTGATCGTGCACGTCGCCGACTGGCGCTGGATCTTCCTCGTCAACCTGCCGCTGGGGCTGCTGGTGCTGTGGGCCGGGCGCCGCGGGCTGCAGGAGGCACGCGACGAGACGGCGACCGGGCTGCCGGACCTGCCCGGCGCGGTCGTGCTCGCCGTCGCGCTCGGGCTGCTCGCGCTCGGGATCGTCGAGGGCGACGACTGGGGCTGGACGAGCGCGCGCGTGCTCGGGAGCTTCGCGGTGGGCGGCGCCCTGCTGGTCGTCGTCGCGTGGCGCTGCGCGCGCCACCCGCGCCCGATCGTCGACCCGGCGCTGATGCGGATCGCGAGCTTCCGCCACGCGAACCTCGGGACGCTGCTGTTCGCGATGGCGTTCTTCTCCACCATCCTCGGCAACATCCTGTTCCTCACGTCGGTGTGGCAGTACAGCGTGCTGCAGGCGGGGTTGGCGACCGTGCCCGGCCCCTTCCTGAGCGCGGTCGTGGCCGGGCCCGCCGGGAAGCTGGCGGACCGCGTCGGCCACCGGCTCGTGGTGGTCCCCGGCTGCATCGCGTTCGCCGCCGGGCTGCTCGTGCTGCGCAGTGCGGGCGTCGAGCCCGACTACGTCGGCACGTGGCTGCCGGGCGCGACGCTGACGGGGATCGGGATCGGCCTCGCGTTCCCGACGTTGGGCGCGGCGGCCGTGCGCGACATCGCGCCGACGCGCTTCGGCACCGCGAGCGCGGTCAACGGCGCCTTCCGCCAGTTCGGCGCGGTGCTCGGCACCGCGATCCTCGTCGCGATCGTGGGGACGCCGGCGACGCTCGCCGCGGCGGAGGACGCCGCCAACAGCGCGTACCTGTTCGGGATCCTCACCGCGCTCGCGGCCGGCGGGGCGAGCCTGCTGCTGCGGCCGGAGGTCGTGCGCGAGCCCGTCGCCGAGCCGGCTTGACGCCATCTCGTCGACCGACATAGGGTCGACGGCGGGGGGATCGACGACAGGGGGACGAGATGGCGGCAGTGCGCGGGGACTCGGCGAATCCGAACGAGCCCGCCGTGCTCGGCACGAGCACGGCAAGCGACCAGGGGATGGGCGTGTACGGGACCGCCGCGCGCGGCTCCGGCGTGATCGGCACCAGCACGGATTGGATCGGCGTGTACGGCGAGAGCGCGAACTACGACGGCGTGCGGGGCCTCTCCAAGAGCAGAGACCATGCAGGCGTCTCCGCGGCCAACGAGGCCGGCGGGCGGGGATCTACGCCGAGGGCGCGCCCGCCGGCCGCTTCAACGGCGACGTCGAGGTCAGCGGTGCGCTGTCGGTCAAGGGGATCGGCTTCGCCGCGCTGATCGCGCAGCTGACGCAGCTGCAGGAGCAGGTGGCGTCGCTCACGCGGCGGCTGGCGGCGGTCGAGGCGGGGACCGCCGCGCCGCCGGCGGCGGGAACGCCGACGATCGCAGTCAGACAGGTCCCGGGCACGCGCAAGCTGGAGGTCGACGGCAGCGGCTTCAGACACGCGGTCGGGTACCGCGTCCGGATCGTCGTCGGGGCGATCGGGAACGAGACGAGCGTCAACGGCACGACGACGGCGACCGGCGCGTTCGCGCAGGTGATCCCGACCGAAGGCGTGCCGGTCGGCACGCCGATCTGGATCTCGGCGACGGATGGCACGCCGAGTCCGGGAGACCTCACCGGCGTGCGCTGGAGCAACACCGTCTTGTGGACGGCGACGTAGCCGTCAGGCAGTCGCCAGCCAGCGGTCGAGTGGGAGCCGCGCGCCGGCCTGCGCGAGCAGCGCCGGGTCGGCGCGCGGGAGCGTCGGGAGGATCGCGACGTCGACCTCGCCGAGCTGCGCGATCGTCGCGCGGTTGTCCTCGTGCATCGCCGTCGGCGCGTCGGGCCACGGCGTCAGGACGACGCCGGCGACCGTGAGGCCGGCGGCGCGCGCGGCGGCGAGCGTCAACAGCGTGTGGTTGATCGTGCCGAGGCCGGGGGAGGCGGCGACGACGAGCGGCAGCGCGAGGTCGACGGCGAGGTCGCGCACGAGGTAGTCGCGCGCGAGCGGGACGAGCAGGCCGCCGACGCCCTCGACGACGATCGTCTCGGCCTCGGCCGCGCGCGCGTCGAACGCGCCGCGCAGCAGCGCCGGGTCGAGCGGCGCGCCGGCCAGCTCGGCCGCGAGATGGGGGGAGAGGGGCGCCGCGAACACCGCGGGCGAGACGTTCGCCGGGTCGTCGCCGGTCGCTGCCGCCAGCAGCTCGTGGTCCGCCGGCCAGTCGGGGTCCGAGCGCTCCTGGGTCCCGCTGACGACCGGCTTGAACGCGACGACCCGCTCGCCGCGCGCGTGCAGCGCGGCGCAGATCGCGGCTGCGACGACGGTCTTGCCGACGTCCGTGCCGGTGCCGGTGACGAAGAGGCCGCGCGGCACGCGGCTACGCCGCGCGCTCGACCGCGCCGGGCCGGGCGTCGCCGGCCTCGCCGTCGAACAGCCGCGCGCGCGAGCGCGGCGGCGGCGGCGCGTCGTCGCGAACCCAGCGCGCCGCCGGCTCCGGCTCGGCCTCGAGCGGCTCCGCCGCGGGCGCTGTCACGGGCGGCTGCAGATCCTCGGGGCGCATGCCGGCGCCGCGCACCGCCTGCGCGAGCGTGCGGGCGGCGTCGCGCAGCTCGCCCTTGCCGTGCGTCGCCATCACGGCGAGCCGCAGGCGCGAGCTGCCGACCGGCACGGTCGGCGGGCGGATCCCCTGCGCGAACACGCCGCGCTCCAGAGCCAGCTCGCAGGCGCGCATCGTCGCTCTCGCGTCGCCGAGCACGAGCGGGACGATCGGCGTGCGGTCCTCCTCGCCGAGCGCGAAGCCCTCCTCCGCCAGCGCCTCGCGCAGCGCGCGCACGTTCGACTGCAGCTTCTCGACGCGGCGCGGCTCGCTCTCCAGCAGCGCCAGCGCCGCCAGCGCACCCGCCACCGCCGGCGGCGGCGGAGCCGTCGAGAAGACGAACGAGCGCGACGCGTTCGTGAGGTATCTCGCCATCCGCGTGTCGCACGCGGCGTAGGCGCCGTAGGCGCCGAGCGCCTTCCCGAGCGTGCCGACGATCACGTCGACGCCGTCCTCGGCGCCCGCCGCCGCGACCGCGCCGCGGCCGCCGGGACCCATCGTGCCGGTGCCGTGCGCTTCGTCGACGACGAGGCGTACGTCGTAGCGGCCGGCCAGCTCCGCGAGGTCGACCAGCGGCGCGACGTCGCCGTCCATCGAGAAGACGCCGTCGGTGACGATCAGCGCGCCGCGTGCTCCGGCGTCCTTCAGCCCCCACTCGAGGTGCTCGAGGTCGCCGTGCTCGTAGACGAACACGTCCGCTCGCGAGAGGCGGCAGCCGTCGACGATCGAGGCGTGGTTGAGCTCGTCGGAGAAGACGACCTCGCCGCGGCGCGCCAGGGCGGAGATCACGCCGGCGTTCGCGAGGTAGCCGGAGCCGAACAGCAGTGCCGCCTGGCGGCGCTCGAACGACGCGAGCCGCTCTTCCAGCCGGCGGTGGATCGTCATCGTGCCGGAGACGAGCCGCGACGCGCCCGCGCCGACGCCCCAGCGCATCGCCGCCTCGGCGGCGGCCTCGCGCACGGCCGGGTGGTCGGCGAGGCCGAGGTAGTTGTTCGAGCACAGCAGCAGCACGGGCTTGCCGTCGAGCACGACGCGCGGCCCCTGCGGGCCGCTGACGAGACGGGTTCGGCGCGCGAGCCCCAGCTGCTCCAGCTCGTCCAGTCGTGCCTCGATCTCGATCATCGCCGCGCCGCTGCCTCCCGAGTCGGTCGTCCCAAGCCCTTGTTCGGCGCCCCGTCGGGACGCGGCGGGATCGCCCGCTTGCTCTCGAATCTCAGCTGCGTCGCCGGATCCCACAGTCTGATCTCGATCGCGTCGGACGGCGCGCTCGTGTCGAGGTGCATCTCGACGACGTCCGGCGTCTCGCCCTCCAGCCAGCCGGAGCGGTTGTCCGGGCGCGGGTTGGCGCCGTTGTCGGGCTGGCGTGCGACGTTGAGGCCCTGCTCCTCGAACATCGCGCGGTCCTCCTCGGGCGTGTTGCCGAGCGTCGTGAGGAAGTTGCCCATCATCACGCCGTTGATGCCGGCGCGCACGGCCATCCGCTGCAGGTCGCCGATGTTCTCGACGCGCCCGCCGCAGAGGCGGAAGAGCGCCTCGGGGAGGATCAGGCGGAAGATCGCGATCCACTTGACCGCCTCCCACGGATCCATGTAGTCGCGGTCGCCGAACTTCGTCCCCGGGCGCGGGTTGAGCAGGTTGATCGGCACGCTCGTCGGGTCGATCTCCGCGAGCTGGAAGGCCATCTCGACGCGCTGCTCGCGCGACTCGCCGAGGTTGAGGATCCCTCCCACGCACGTCTCCAGCCCGGCCTCCTTGACGGCGTCGATCGTGCGCAGCCGGCCCTCGTAGCGGACGGTCGAGGAGACCTCGGGGTAGTAGGACTCGGCCGTCTCGACGTTGTGGTGCACGCGCTGGACGCCGGCCTCCTTGAGCGCTCTCGCGCGCGCGGGCGACATGTGCCCGATCGAGGCGCAGCGCTTGAGGTTCGTGTGCTCGGCGACGAGCCGCGTGCCCTCCAGAACCTTCTCGAAGTCGCGCTTGGAGAGCCCCTGGCCCTGCGTGACCATGCAGAAGCGGTGGGCGCCGGCGGCCTCGGCCGCGCGCGCGTGCTCGAGGATCTGGTCGGGCTCCATCATCGCGTGCAGCGGCGTGTCCGCCTCGGCGTAGCGCGACTGCGCGCAGAAGCCGCAGTCCTCGGCGCAGCCGCCCGACTTCGCGTTGACGAGCGAGCACATGTCGGTGGAGGTGTCGAAGCGCTCCACGCGAGCCTTCCAGGCGCGCTCGATCAGCGCCTCGATCGCGGCGTGCTCCTCCAGCTCGCCGAGGCGCAGCGCTTCCTCACGGGTGATCAACGGCGGCATGGGGCGGCGAACCTCCGAGGCTGGATCGGGTCACAGTAGGGGCGGGGCCGGACGGCAGCGCTCCGCGCATGCCGTCGACGTCCGTCGGCAGAAAGCGTGACACACCACCTATCCCGCTCGCGCCTCCGCGGCGACCGTGTCCGGCTCGGCGGGGGAGCGATCCCGCCCGAGTGGTGGGAGGGAACCGCGGGGCTGGGCTAAGCCGCTTGGCGCTCGGCTTGACGCAAGCTGTCAGGCAGCGCCATGTCGAAGCCGAGCTTGCGCAGTGCGTCGACGAGTGTGAGGAAGCCTTCCTTGCGGCGCTCGGCATACGCTGAGGGATCGTCGGCCAGCTCGGCTACACGTGCTGCGTGGTACTTGGCGTACCAAGCGCCGGCGCTGCGCAGCGCGGCGAGCTCCTCGGCGGTCAGATCCGATGTTGGAGAGGGGCTCAGCACGGGCGGAAACCTAGCCGGCCCACCGGACATGACAGCGCACGTGTCCGCGTCGTCGCGCACACTCCGCGCCCGTGAGTTCGACCGCCGCGATCCCTCCGCAACTGGTCGCCCTGGAGCGTGTGTTGGACGCGTACGCCGGACGGTACCGCGACCTCAACGGGGCGACCACCTACGGCTCATATCTCGACCGGGAGCGCCCTCGCGAGGACGAGGAGATGCTCACGGAGCCGGTGCTCGCGGACATCTTGGAGCAGGTCCTCGACTTTCCGGTCGACGCGTACTTCCCGCAGCGTGGTCGCTCCGGCCTCAAGCCGGACTTCACGCCGGTGGACCTGGTTGCCCACCGCTTCGTGCTCGATGCGAAGAGCTCCACCCAGGGGCTCGGCGCTCACGAGCAGCAGATCCGTACATACATCGACCAGCGCCATCTCGACTACGGGGTCCTCTTCAACCTGCGTGAGCTGCGGGTCTTCCGCCTCGGATCGAGCGGGCACGACCCGACGCTTTCGTTCGACATTCGCCGGCTTTGGGAGGTCGCTCGCGGCGAGGCCCTGGCGACCGAGGAAGTTGACCGCTTCGTCCGCTTCTGCGGTTTGTTCAGTCACCGTGCGATGGGCTTCGACGCCAAGGTCGAGCTCGTCGCCGAGGCCGAGCCGTGGCGCGATCGCGCCGGGGCGGGCGAGCAGCTCGAGATCGACCTCGATTTCCTCGTGAGTCAGCTGCGCACGCTCTCGCGCACACTCGCCGAGGACGCCGAGGCGCTGCACGACCGGCTCATCACGCAGCTGGAGCTCGATCCGGATCGCGAGCGGCGGCTGCGACTCGAGTTGGAGACGCTGGCGCGGGAGATCGAGCCGGGCGTCACTGCGGACGACCTGCCAGGGGACGCGTCGAGCTACCGGGAGGTCGACGGCCTTCCGCGACGCGCTTGGCGGCAGTACCTCATGCGCGTCTCGCAGCTGACGCTCACGCGCATCCTGCTCTACCGCTCCTGGGAGGACGCCGGCTTCGTTGAGGACCGGCTGTATGACGGTGGCTTCGAGCAGGCTTACGCGCGGCTGGACCGCAACCTGCGTCGGGTGCTTGAGGAGGCTTTCAGCCTCGGCCGCGAGCGCTACCGCTGGCTGTTCGGCGACGACAACAATTACGACTGATACCGCCCGCGCGACGAAGCCCTCGCAGATGTGCTGTACGCGCTTGTGCCCTTCCCGCTCGGCCGGTTGGGCGCCGACGTGCTCGGCGGACTCTACGAGTCGTATGTCGATGACATCGATCGGGACCGGCTCGGGCAGTTCTACACGCCGCGGGCAGTCGTCAGATTCATGCTCGACCGGGCTGGCTTCGCTGGTCCGGAGGGCGTCTTCCGGCTGGAGGGCGACCGCCGGCACGAGCGTCAGCTGTTCGACTTCGCGACCGGGTCCGGCGGCTTCCTCGTGGAGGCGGCTCGTCGTGTCGTCGACGACGGCGGCTTGGACCCGCACGACCCGCACGACCTGCAGGACGGGTTGCGCTCGATCGTGCGCGGCTTCCACGGCTGCGAGATCAGCCCGTTCCCGTACTACCTCACCGAGGTCAACCTCCTGCTGCAGGTCTCACGGCTGCTCGGACGCCTCCATGAGTTGGGGCAAGACCCGCCTCCGTTCACGCTGGGAGTCGTTCACGTCGACTCGCTCAGTGCCCGACCTGGCCCCGACTCGAGTCTGTCGGGCATCGATCCGTCGCTCCGAGCCGACTCGGCACTGCTCGCGTCGAACGAGCGCTACGGAATCGTGCCGCTCGACACGATGAAGGAGCTGCCGTACGCGGAGATCCGTCGCGACGGCGTCTTCGATCTCGTGATCGGGAATCCGCCGTACGTCGCGGAGACGGGAAACAAGGTCCTGTTCGAGCGGCTGCGACGGCTGCCTGGCTGGAGAGATCTCTATCGCGGGAAGAGCGACTACCTCTACTACTTCCTCGCGATGGCGGCTGAGAAGCTCGCGCCCGGCGGCCGCATGTGCGTGATCACGCCAGCAGGGTGGATGAATGCGGGCAACGCCGACTGGCTGCGCGAGCGACTCGCAGGCAGCTTGCGTCTCGATGAGCTGTACCTGTTCGGGAGCATGAGACTGTTCGCGACAGAGGCGGTCGAGCAGGACGTGCGCGCAGGTGCGACACCGCCGACGGTGGAGAGCGCGATTCTCCTCGCGACGCGTGCGGAGGTGCCCACGGATCACAAGCTCCGCGTCGTCCTTCTGGAGGACGAGGTCGAGGCGTCTATTGCGATCACCGGCAAGGCCGACGCGCGTGTGCCCCCACGTGATCGGCTGCTCTCCACTATGGCAACGCGCATCGCTGGGAGAACCGGCCGAAAAGACGGCATCCTCGTGCATGACATCCCGCAGTCAAGGTTGCGCTCGAAGCAGCCGTGGCCGATCAAGCACGCGGCGCGGGACACGGCGGCTCGTGTCGTCGCACACCTGCAAGCACAACTCGATGCGAGACGGTCCCCGGTAGAGCGGCTGATTGAGCGATGGGTCGTGGCGCAAGGCGTCCAGACTGGGGCCGATGCCTACACCCAGCGCATCAAGAGACGACTTGGCGGCAGCGAGCGCAGTGCCCTTGCCGCGAATGGCGTCGGGATTGGAGATCCGATCCTCGAGTTGCCGCCTGGGACGGAGCAGAAGCCACCGTGGCGCGACCATCCGGAGGTCTTGGCCCGGAGCGTCGAGCCCCGAGCGATTCTCTACGGCGCACTCGACGAAGCGGACTACACTCACCTTGTCTGGTTGGGCCGCGCAGACCAGGAAGTCGCCGGCGTCGTCTCTGCTCTCGAGCGCTTTCGGCCGTTGCTTGCGACACGAGCCGACTTTGTTGCCAACCCGGATCGGCGCTGGTGGGAGACTCATCGCACACGAGACAAGCAGCTGCTTCGTGGACCGAAGGTGATCGCCCTCTATCGCACTGACCGCGGCCGCTTCGCGCTGGACGAGACGGGGGATTGGCAGCCGTCGATCAAGACGACGTTGGCGATGCCACGCGAGGACCATCTGTCGGTCGCCTACCTCTGCGGCGTCCTGAACAGCGAGCTGCTCGATCTCTGGTACGCGATCCGCGGCAAGACTCCGCGTGACGTGTGGCGCAACTACGAGCCCAAGCCGATGAACGAGATGCCGTATCGGCATGTGCCGACGCCAGACGGGTGGACGCCGGGGCCCGCGGTCGGGCGGCTCGCGGACGCTCTCTCTGAGCGTGACGCGACCGCGGCGGTTGCGGCGGCGGACGCCGTCCGCGTCGAGGTCGGCACGCCGCAAGGCGACGCGGACGCACGCACAGCGATCGAGCACCTCGTGCGGGCGATTGCCGCCAACCGCCGTGCGCTGCTGCCCTTGCGTTCGGTGGCGATGGAGCTGAGACGCGCGGTGAAGAACCCGTGGCGCACGCAAGGCGTGACCGTCGAGCGGGCGGGCGTGCTTGGCGAGCTCCACGAGTCCGAGCTGCGGTCGATCCGCCTCGACCCGGCGCTCAGACTCGTCGTGGTGTCCGACGGGGTGCTCGGGAGACCTCACCTCGAGACAGATCTCGAGGGCATCTCCTTGCGCTTTCGCCATAGCCGCAAGGTGACGGCGACCGTCGACGGACCGCCCGAACGGCTCGCGCTGCTGCTCCAGACGCTGCCGACCAACGGTCGCATGGTGGGCGATGACCTGCGGGCCGCTCGCGTGCCGGTCGACCTCGCCGATTTCGAGGCGGCCGTCGACCGTCGGCAGACGGAGGTCCAGCAGCTGCTTGACGACGGCCGGATGCTGGTCGAGGCGGTGGAGCGGCTTGTCTGTGCGCTCTACGCGGTACCGGACGCGCTCACCGAGCGGATCGTGACGAGCGCCGTCGCGCGCGCCGGAATCACTGGCGCTGACGACGAGTAGCTCAGCAACCCCGCCACACGGGTGGCCGCTTCTCGCCGAACGCCCGGAGGCCCTCGCGCAGGTCGTCGGATTCGAAGGCTCTGCGCCGCTCGGCGTCGAGCACGTCGGCGACGATCGGGTCGAGCGCGCCCGCGGAGGCGACGAGCTCGCGGATGCCGGCCTTGTTGCCGCGCAGCGACAGCGGCGCGTTGCCGGCGATCTCGGTCGCCAGAGCGAGCGCCGCCTCGGGCAGCGCCTCGGCCTCCACCACCGAGTTGACGAGTCCCCAGCGCTCCGCCGTCGCCGCGTCGATCCGCCGGCCGGTCAGGAACAGCTCGCGCGTGCGCGCGCCGCCGATCGTCGTCAGGAAGCGGTTCAGGCCGGCGGTCGCGTAGACGACGCCGAGCTTCGCGGGCGGCATCCCCAGCTGCACGGTGTCGGCGGCGATCCGCAGGTCGCAGGCGATCGCCAGCTCCAGCCCGCCGCCGATCGTCGCGCCGTTCAGCGCCGCGAGCACCGGATACGGGTAGGCCTCGATCGCGGCCAGCGCGGCGGCGAACGGGTGCGCCGCCTCCTCGCCGTCGTCGTAGCCCTCGGCGAGCAGCTCCTCGATGTCGTAGCCGGCGCAGAAGGCGCGGCCCTCGCCGGTCAGCACGACGCAGCGCGCGTCGAGGCGGTCCAGCGCGAAGCGCAGCGACTCCAGCAGCGTGCGGTCGAGCGCGTTGCGCTTGTCGGGGTTGGAGATCGTCAGCAGCGCGACGCCCGGCGCCGGCTCCTCGACGTGGATGGTGCCTGGCACTCGGTCTACTCGAGCACGACGAGCGTGTCGCCCTCGGAGACCGCCTGGCCCTCCTCGCAGCGGATCTCCTTCACGACCCCGGGATCCTCCGCCTCGACGGGCATCTCCATCTTCATCGACTCGAGGATCACGACCGTGTCCCCCTCATCGACGGAGTCGCCGACCGCGACCTCGACTCTCCAGACGGTGCCGGTGATGTGAGCCTCGACGTCGGGCACGCTCGACCTCCTGGATCTGCTCGAAGAACGAAGAGGGCGCCGCAGCCGGGCCCGCGGATCGCCACAATAGCCGCCGCTCCCGATGGCCCTCTCCACTGCCGTCATCGTCACCGCCCACAACGAGGCGGACCGCCTGCCGGCCACGCTCGCGGCGCTCGCGGACGCCTTCCCGGGCGCGCGGATCCTCGTCGCCGACGACGGCTCGACCGACGGCAGCGCGCAGGTCGCGACCGCCCACGGCGCGGAGGTCGTGCGCTCCGAGCGCAACATCGGCAAGGGCGGGGCGGCGACGCTCGCTGCGCAGCGGCTGCTGCCGCCCGCCGAAGGGCAGGTCGTGCTGCTGTGCGACGGCGACCTCGCCGCCAGCGCCGAGGCGCTCCAGCTGCTCGTGGACGAGGTGCGCGAGGGCCGCGCCGACCTCGCCGTCGCAGCCTTCGCCAGACGCGTCGGCGGTGGCTTCGGCTGGGCGCTCGGCTTCGCGCGCTGGGCGATCCGCCGCCGCTGCGGCTTCGAGGCGGACGCGCCGATCTCCGGCCAGCGCGCGCTGCGCGCCGACGTGCTGCCCGCGGTCGTGCCGTTCGCGCCGCGCTTCGGGATGGAGATCGGGATGACGGTCGACGCGGTCCGCGCCGGCTTCCGCGTCAGCGAGGTCGAGCTGCAGCTGGCGCACCGTGCGACCGGCAGGACGCTGCGCGGCTTCCTGCACCGCGGGCGCCAGCTGCTCGACTTCGTCGCTGTCTATCTCAGCCGCCGCTAGTGGATCTCGCTCCGCTTGCGCGGGTTCACGCGCCGGTCACGCCTGCGCGCCGCGCGGATCACTAGCCTTCGCCGCCGTGTCCACCGGTCAGCTTCCAGACCTCCACCGTTTCGCGATCGGCTTCGACGAGCGCGACCGCTCGCGCTTCCACGCGCTGATCGACGAGGTCATCGACTCCGGTCAGTGGTCCCACGGCGCGATGAACCGCCGCTTCGAGGAGGCCTGGTCGGCCTGGAACGGGGCGCCCGCCCTGGCGATGGGCTCGTGGGCCGGCGGCGCGATCGCCGCGCTGGAGTACGCGGGCGTCGAGGGGCGGGCGGTCCTGTGCCCGTCCAACACGTTCATGGCGACGCCGCTCGCGATCATGGCCGCGGGCGGCAAGCCGGTGTTCGTCGACTGCAACAGAGACGACCTGTGCGCCTCGCTCGCCGAGATCGAGGCCGCTATCGACCGCCACAGACCGCGCGCCTGCGTGCTCGTGCACATCGGCGGGCACATCGCGTTCGAGAGCGAGGCGATCGCCGCGGCCTGCAGAGCGAACGACGTCTTCCTGCTGGAGGACTGCGCGCACGCGCACGGCGCCGAGTGGAACGGCAAGAAGCCCGGCACGTACGGCGACGCGGGCGTCTACTCCTTCTACGCGACGAAGACGGTGTCGACGGGCGAGGGCGGGATCCTCGTCTCGAACGACGAGGACCTGCTCACGTACGCGCGCGCGTTCCGCGACTACGGCAAGCCCGACTACGACGTCCCCGGCGTCAACTTCCGCATGAGCGAGTTCACCGCGGCGATGGGGCTGCTGCAGACCGAGCGCATGCCCGAGATCGTCGCCTGGAAGAACGAGGCCGCGCGCGAGCACCTCGACGCGCTGCACCCCGGCCGGCTGCAGCTGCCCGACGGCATGATCTCCGGCCTCTACAAGTACATCGTCTTCGACCCGATCGAGAAGTCGAGCGGCAAGGTCTACGACCAACCCTGCCACCACATCTTGAGAACCGGCGACGACCTGCCGAACACCGAATGGGTGGCGCAAGGCCACTGGTGCGTCCCGCTCTACTACCGACCGGAGGTCGACCCCGCATGAGTCGCGTCCTCGTCACCGGCGGAGCCGGGTTCATCGGCTCGCACGTCGTCGACAAGCTGATCGCCGCCGGCCACGAGCCGCGGATCCTCGACGTGCGCCCGTCCCCGCACCACCCCGACGTGGACACGGTCATCGGCGACATGTGCGTGCTCGAGGACATGCTGCGCGCCGCCGACGGCTGCGACGCGATCGCCCACCTGGCCGCCGCCGCCGACGTCGGCGAGGTCCAGCAGGACCCGCTCGGCTCCGAGCATCTGAACGCGCGCGGCACGGCCGCCGTGCTGGAGGCGGCGCGCCGCCTCGAGGTCGGACGCGTCGTGTACGCGTCGACGATCTGGGTCTACTCCGACGTCGAGGCCTCGCACGTCGACGAGGACACCGCGCTCGCGCCCCCGGCGCACCTCTACACCGCGACGAAGCTGGCGGGCGAGCTGTACTGCCGCTCCTACCGCGAGCTGTACAGAGTCGAGTCGACCGTGCTGCGCTTCGGCATTCCGTACGGCCCGCGCGCGCGGCCGGCCGCGGTCATCCCGATCTTCGTGCGCAAGGCGCTGGCGGGCGAGTCGCTGACGCTCGCGGGCGGTGGCCTGCAGACCCGGCGCTTCGTCTACGTCGAGGACCTGGCCGACGGCGTCGTCGCCGGGCTCGCGCCGCAGGCGGCGGACCGCACCTACAACCTCGTCGGCGACGAGGAGGTCACGATCCGCGAGATCGCGGAGCGGGTGCGGGAGGAGATCGGCGACTCGGTCGAGCTCGTGATCACCGAGGGGCGTGCCGGAGACTTCAGAGGCGCCGAGGTCTCTGGTGCCCGTGCTGAGGCGGAGCTGGGGTGGACGGCGCGGACGCCGTTCGCCGAGGGGTTGCGGCGGTATGTGGCTTGGCATCGGGAGCATGTGGACGTGGCTCCGGTGCCTGCTGCTGCGCCTGCGTCTGTGGCCCCGGCCGTGCTGCGGGCGGGTCCTGTCAGGGGTCGAGACGATTTCGCGGCAGAGCCGGCGAAATCGTCCTCACCCGCGCCACCCGCCCGATCGGCGTTTCCGCTCCTGCGCATCGCGCGTGACGTGGGCTTGGTGCTCGTCGGTGCGCTGTTCGCGCTCATCGCCGCGCTGGCGGGCGATGCGCTGCTCGACGGCACCGGCGACCTGTCGCACTACGCGCGCGAGCACGTGATCTTGACGCTCGTCGTGCTGGGCGCGATCGGCGGAGCTGCGGCGACTGCGGTCGGCGCGCGGCGGCGGGCTGCCGAGCGCGCGTACGCGGCCGAACGCGTCTAGCTCACAGCGCCGTGGTCGTGAGGCCGTGGCGCTCGATCGCTTCGAGCACGGCGGGCAGCGCCTTGGCCGTGCGTTGCCAGCAACCGGGCTGGCTGTAATCGTCCGCGTCGTGGAGCAGCAGGACGTCTCCCGGCGTGAGCCGCTCGGTCACCTCTTCGGCGATCTGGCCGGGGGTGCGGTGCAGGCGCCAGTCGTGGCCCCAGCGCGACCACAGCAGGGGGGACCAGTCGCGGCGCCTGACGATCGCGAGGCCGGCGGGGCTGAAGATCCCGAATGGGGGGCGGTAGTGGCGCGGCGCGACGCCGGTCGCCTCGGCGATCGTCGCGTGGCCTCTGTCGAGGTCGGCTGCGAGCGTGCGCGGCGGCAGGCGCAGCTGCAGGACGTGGCGGTCGCCGTGCAGCGCGACGGCGTGGCCGGCGGCGACGATCTCGGTGGCGAGCGCGGGCTCCTTGCGCACCTGCTCGCCGACGAGGAAGAACGTCGCCTTCGCGCCGGCCGCCGCGAGCGCCTCCAGCACGGCGGGCGTGCCGCGCGGGTGCGGGCCGTCGTCGAACGTGAGCGCGACGTGGGGCGCGTCGCCGGGCAGCGTCCGCGGGATCCCGAGCGGGCGGCACAGTGACGGCACGAGCGGCGCGAGCGCCGGCAGCGACCAGGCCGCGCCCGCGGCGCCGACGGCCAAGGAGATCGAGCGTGGCACGGCGCGGATCGTGCCACAGCCGGGAGCCGCGCCGATGATCGCCGGCATCGCCGTCGCGCTCGCAGCAGCCTGCTGCTACGAGCTCGCGTACGTCGTGCAGGCGCTCGAGGCGCGGCAGGCCGGGGGCGGGGAGCGGATCGAGGCGACCCTGCTGCGGCGTCTGCTGCGGCGCCCGCGCTGGGTCGCCGGCACCGCCCTCTCCGGCGTCGGCGCGCTGCTGCAGATCTGGGCGCTGACGCTCGCACCGCTGACCGTCGTGCAGCCGACGCTCGCGCTCGGGCTCGTGCTGCTGCTCGTGCTCTCCGCCACGGTCCTGCACGAGCCCGTCGGCCGTCGCGAGCGCATCGGCGTCGCGGCGATCGTCGGCGGGGTTCTGATCGTCGCGCTGACGGCCGCGCCCGAGGTCGGCGAGTCCGGCGACCCCCCGGCGGTGGCCGCGCTCGTCGCGCTGCTCGCCGTCCCGACGCTGCTGCCGTTCGCGCTGCGCGGCCTCGCCGACGCGCGCCTGCGCGTGCTCGCCGCCGCCGCGGGCGACGCGCTCGCCGCCGTCGGTCTGAAGCTCGTCGCCGACGCCGCGAACCGCGGCAGCTGGCCGCTCGCGATCCTCTACGCCGCTGGCGCCGCGCTCGCCGGCCTGCTCGCGCTGACGGCCGAGATGAGCGCGGTGCAGCGCCTGGCCGCCACGCGCGTCGCGCCCGTCGTGCTCGCCGGGCAGGTGCTCGTGCCGGCGCTCGCCGGCCCGCTCGTGTTCGGCGAGGGGTGGGGACGCAGCCCCCTCGGCGGCGTCCTGCTCGGGCTCGGCCTGCTCGTCGTCGCCGCGGGCGCCGCGCTGCTCGGCGCCTCAGCCGCCGTCGCCGACGTGATCGCCGGCGAGGACGGGGGCGACGCCGTTGCGCGCGCCGACGTCCTCGACGGGCAGCGCCCCGATCATCTCCAGCACGACGTCGGCGGCGAGCGGCAGCTGCGCGAACGCGGCGACGGGTGAGCCGCGGCGCGCGAGCGCGCGCTGCAGCGACGCCCGCAGCTGCTCCCGCGAGCGCGCGACGTCGGCGATCCCGAAGCGCGCGTAGGCGCGGTTGTTCGCGCGGATGTGGCCGCGCCCCCAGCCGTAGGAGATCGTCGGGCAGCCGAGCGCCCACGCCTCCAGCACCGTCAGGCCCGCGGTCGAGTGGATCAGCGCGTCCGCGCCCGCGAACAGCGACGGCACCTCGGTCGTGAAGCCGAGCAGCGTCACCTGCGGCACGCGCCCGAAGCGCACCGCGAGGCGGCTGCGCAGCGGCTCGTTGCGCCCGCACATCACGACGACGTGGGTGCCGTCGAGCGCGAGCGCCGTCGCGACCGCGCCCTCGACGTCGCCGACGCCCCAGCCGCCGCCGGAGACGACGACGACCTTCCCCTCCGCCGGCAGCCCGAGCGTGCGGCGCCCCTGCTCGCGCGACGGGGGCGTCGCGAAGCGCGGGTCGTTCATCCCGCGCGCGGCGACGACCCGCGTGCGCGAGCCGGCGATCGCGCGCACCTCCTCCTCCGACTCGGGATGCGTGATCAGGTGCAGGTCGACGCCGGGGTGCGACCACCAGCGCAGCGAGGAGAGGTCGGTGATCGCGGAGACGAGCGGCACGCCGAGGCGGCCGTTCAGGCGCAGGCGGCCGTAGACCTCGGTCGTGCCCGGGTAGGTCGAGACGATCGCGTCGGGGCGGTGCGCCTCCACCAGCGCCAGCAGGCCGCGCGCGGTGATCGCCTCGCCGAAGCGGCTGACGCCGCGGCGCAGCGGCGGGACGTGCGTCATCAGCGCGTACTCGACGTCGTAGAGGATGTTGCCGAGGTCGGAGTGGAACGCCGAGCCGCCCATGATGATCCGCTCGGCCAGCGGGCCGGCCGCCCGCAGCCCGTCCACGATCGGGGCGACCGCGTCGGGCCGGCGGGCGAGCAGGTCGGCGGCGATGAAGCGCGCCGGCAGGTCGTGGCCCTCGCCGATCGAGGCGCTCACGACGAGCACGCGCGGTCCGGCGGAGCGCTGCTCGGCGGCGACGGTCATCGCCCGGGTTTATACCGGCAGGTGGCGCAGATCCCGTCACCGCGGGTAAGCTCCCGCCAGATGGCCGACGAGCAGCTCGCCCCCATGAAGGCGCAGGTCTACAAGGACCCGCGCCCTGCCGAGTACTTCGACAGATTCCACAAGCGCGTGCGCGACAACCCGCCCAACTGGGTGTATGAGCTCGTGCGCATGGTCACGGTCCTCTACGGGCTGATCTTCTTTCGCATGCGCTGCATCGGCTCCGACAACGTGCCGGCCGGCGGCAGAGTGATCCTCGCGCCGAACCACTTCTCGTTCATGGACCACTTCTTCACCGGCGCCTTCACGCGCCGGCGCGTGAACTTCATGGCGAAGTCGCAGCTGTTCGCGAAGCCGATGGAGTGGATCTACTCGCCGGGCGGCGTGTTCCCGGTGCGGCGCGGCCATTACGACGAGGACGCCTTCCTCACCGCGGAGACGATCCTCAGACGCGACGGCGCGATCGTCATGTACTGCGAGGGCGGACGCTCGCGCAGCGGCAGAGTCAGCGACAAGGCGCGCCCCGGCATCGGCCGCCTCGCGCTGATGTCCGGCACGCCGGTCGTGCCGATCGCGATCTACGGCTCGCAGCGCGTGCGCAACTGGAAGAAGCTGCAGTTCCCGAAGGTGCTCGTGCAGTACGGCGAGCCGATCCTCTTCCCGGTCGTCGAGAGACCGACGCGCGAGCAGCAGCAGGCCGCCGCCGACGAGATCCTCGGCGCGATCAAGGCGCTCTATGGCGATCTCGAGCAGCTCGGCGAGAAGCAGGTCCGCAAGCGCGTGCGCGCCTCGCGCAGCGGCAGCGCCGCAAGCCCCGCCGGCGCGCGCTCCTGACGCCGGTGTGCGGCGCCGCCGTCGCGGCAGCCGCCTAAGCTGACGCGCCGATGGACGCGACCGCGCTGCTCCGACCGCACCTGCTCGACGGCCGCGTCGTCGCGCTCGGCGGCGGGGGAGACGACGGGCCGGCCCGCCGGCCGTTCGCGACGCTCGGGGCCGCGACCCCGCAGCTGCCGGCCGTCGCGGACGAGGAGGCGATGGCGGCCGCCGTCGATCCGGGGACCCACGCCCTCCTGCACGACCTGCGCCCGGCGTTCGGCGCGGGCGACGGCGAGGACGCGCTGCGGGCGACGCTCGACCTCGCATGGATCACCGTGCGCGCGGTCGCCAACGCCGCCTTCATCCCGGACGCGCGCGGCGGCAAGGTCGTCGTGCTCGCGCCGCCGCCCGACCACGAGCGGCCGGCCGCCGCGGGCGTCCGCGCCGCCGCCGAGAACCTCGCGCGCACGCTCTCGATCGAGTGGGCGCGTCACGCGATCACGGCCGTCGCGATCACGCCCGGGGCGGACACCGACGACTTCCAGCTCGCCGCTCTCGCCGCGTACCTCGTCTCGCCCGCCGGCGACTACTTCTCCGGCTGCCGCCTCGCCCTCGGCGAGGTCGCGCTCACAGCGTGAGCCGCTCCCACGCCGCCTCGCGCCCCGGCACGTCGTAGCCGAACGCGTCGGGATCGGTCCCGAGCGCCTCGGCGGCGTCGAGCGCGATTCGTTGCACGGCGACCGTCAGCGGGAAGATCGACAGCTGCTCGCTCAGCTCGCGGGCAACGATGCGGTGCACGCGCGCGCCGCCCGCCTCGACCGTCTGCGCCACCTCCTCCAGCCGCTCCGCGCCGGGTCCGCCGCCGTCGAGGCAGACGAGCGCGTCGCGCGCGTCGAGCGCGACCGCCGGACCGTGCAGCAGCTGCTCGGCCATCAGCCCCTCGGATGCGACCCGCGCCGTCTCGCGCACTTTCAGTGCGCCCTCGGCGGCGGTCCACGCGTTCGGCCCGACGCCGGAGTACTCGAGCAGCCGCTCGGGGACCGCGACCGCGGGACCCGGCCCGTCCAGCGCGGCGGCGACCGCGTCGGGCACGGCGTCGAGATCCCCGAGCTGCGCGCCGAGCGCGCTCGCGAGCTGCGCGAGCCGCATGAGCGCGCCGAGATGGCTCGCGGTGTAGGCCGCCGATCTCTCGCGCTCGACGGTCGGCAGATCGACGCCCGGCCGGTCGATCCCGCCGATCGCGAGCGTCACGCCGGCCGTGCGTGCGGCCTCGCGCAGCTGCGCGCTGTAGCGCTTGACGCCCGTGTGGCTCAGCAGCACGAGTGCGTCGTCCGGCTTGAGCTGCACGCCATTGAGCACCGTGTCCAGCGGCTGCAGCGGCCACGCCTCGACCCCGGCTGCGCGCAGCAGCCAGGCGCCGTGGTTGGCGGCGTGCCAGCTCGTGCCGGTGCCGGCCAGCAGCACGCGCCGGCCGCGCAGCCGCTCGGCGGCCTGCACCGCTGCCGCGCCGTCGTCGAGCAGCCGCCGCAGCTCGCCGGGCTGGCGCGCCATCGTCGCGCGCATCGCGCTCACGAGCGCCGCTCGCCGCCTGCGACCTCGATCTGCAGCGGCGGCTGCCGCGCCGCCTCGTGGTCGACCTGCAGCGTCGTGTGCCGCAGCTCGTAGCGCTCGACCAGCTCCTGCTGGAGCGCTCGGCGCAGCTCATGGCAGTCCGAGCCGGCGCGTACGACGACATGCGCGGACAGCGACGGGAAGCCGGAGGTGACCTCCCACACGTGCAGGTCGTGCACCTCCACCACGCCGGGGTGCGCGGCCAGCACGCGGCCGATCTCCTGCGGGTCGAGGCCCTCCGGCGCCGCCTCCAGGAAGACGCGCCCCGACGCCATGACCAGGCGCGTGCCGGCGTACAGCATCGATGCGGCGACGAGCATGGAAGCGAGCGCGTCCGCGCGCACGAAGCCGGTCGCGAGGATGATCGCGCCGGCGATCGCCGTCGCGATGAACGCGAACAGGTCGGTCAGGAGGTGCTGGAAGGAGCCCTCGACGTTGAGCGACTCGCGGTTCGCCCCGGCAAGCACGAGCGTCGCCGCGAGGTTCACGGCGATCCCGACGACGGCGACGATCACGACGATCGCGCCCTCGACCTCGGGCGGCGAGACGAGGCGCACGATCGCCTCATAGACGATCCACAACGCGAGCAGCACGAGCGTGATCCCGTTCGCCTGCGCGCTGAGGATCTCGACGCGGCCGAAGCCGTACGTCATCGCGCCGCGCGGCGGGCGTCTCGCGATCCGCAGCGCGACCAGCGCCAGGGCGAGCGCGGCGGCGTCGGTCAGCATGTGCGCCGAGTCGGAGATCAGCGCCAGCGAGGACGCGAGGATGCCGGCGACCAGCTCCGCGCCCATGAACGAGACGATCAGCACGAGCGCGATCGTGAGCGCGCGCGCGTCCGTGTCGGCGCGGACATGCGTGTGTCCAGCGTGGCCGTGCGAATGCCCGGCGTGGTCGTGCGCGTGTGCCATCTGCCGCAATCGTACGCCGGACCGCGTGATGCGAGCGCCTCGCGTATCGTGCGGGCCATGACCGATCGCCACCTGCACTGCCTCGTCGAGATCCCGAAGGGCTCGCGCAACAAGTACGAGTGGGACGAGACATTGCAGGCAATCAAGTTCGATCGCTTCCTGTTCTCGTCCGTCGTCTATCCGACCGATTACGGGTTCATCCCGCAGACCTTGGCGGAGGACGGTGACCCGCTCGACGCGATGGTCACGGTCTCCGAGCCGACGTTTCCCGGCTGCGTGATCCCCGTCAAGCCGATCGCGCTGTTCAAGATGCGCGACGACAAGGGCGTCGACGACAAGGTCCTGTGCGTCCCGCTCGAGGATCCCAACTGGAACGCGATCAACGAGCTCGACGATCTGCCGCTGCCGCTGCGCGACGAGATCTCGCACTTCTTCTCGATCTACAAGACGCCCGAGGGCAAGGTCGTGAAGGTCGACGGCTGGTTCTCGAAG
Organism: uncultured Actinomycetes bacterium; assembly: GCA_963812435.1. Classification (GTDB taxonomy): domain Bacteria; phylum Actinomycetota; class Thermoleophilia; order Solirubrobacterales; family Solirubrobacteraceae; genus Conexibacter. The sequence continues at coordinate 233,567 of CAWEUZ010000001.1, read as the reverse complement.
GAGCACGCGCTCGCCGTGATCGACGAATCGCACGAGCGCTGGCGCGAGCGTCAGCCCGTGGTCGACGGCAGGGCGCTCGAGCGCGGATGAGCCCGGGCCCGGGGACCCCGCCCGCCGCGTTGCGGGCGCAGTTCCCGGTCTTCGAACGCATCGCCTACCTGAACGCCGGCACGAACGGACCGCTGCCGGCGTCTGCGACGGTCGCCGCGCGCGTGCAGCTGGAGCGCGAGCAGTCCGAGGGGCGGGGCGGGATGCCGCACTTCGAGCGGCGGCAGCAGCTGGCCGAGGAGCTGCGCGCCGGCTACGCCGCGCGCGTCGGCTGCGCTCCGGCGGACCTCGCACTCACAACCTCGACGACGGAGGGGATCGCGCGCGTGCTGCTCGCGCTGGATCTCGGCGCCGGCGAGGAGATCGTCACGAGCGACGAGGAGCACCCAGGCGTGCTCGGCCCGCTCGCCGGGCAGCGAGCGCGCGGGGTGCAGGTGCGGCTCGCGCCGTGGGCCGACGTCGCCGACGCCGTCGGTCCGCAGACGCGGCTCGTCGTCTGCTCGCACGTCAGCTGGCGCAGCGGGCGCCTCGCGCCGGCCGCGCTCGCCGAGCTGGACGTGCCCGTGCTGCTCGACGGTGCGCAGGGCGCGGGCGCCGTGCCGGTCGACGTCGCGGCGCTCGGCGCGGACGCGTACGCGGCCGCCGGGCAGAAGTGGCTGTGCGGGCCGGAGGGCACGGGGCTGCTGTACGTGAGCGCCGCCCTGCGCGAGCGCATGCGCGTGCCGACGCCGGGCTACGTGAACCTGGAGGAGCCGGGCGCCGGCCTCGACGCGGTGCCTTGGGCGGACGCGCGCGCCTACGACGCGCCGGTGCTGTCTGGTCCGACGGTCGCGCAGGCGGGCGCCGCGCTCGACGTGCTGGAGGACGCCGGCTGGGACGCGATCCAGGCGCACGCGGTCGCGCTCGCGGCGACCGCGGCCGAGGCGTTGGGCGAGCGCGGCCGCGAGGTGCTCGAGCGCGACGCCACGACGCTCGTCACCTGGCGCGAGCCCGACGCGCCGGGTGCCGTCGAGCGGCTCGCCGCGGCCGGAGTCGTCGTCCGCTCGCTGCCGGGCGAGGATCTCGTGCGCGCGTCCTTCGGCGGCTGGAGCAGCGCGGACGACCTCGACCGCCTGCTCGCCGCGCTGCCGCGCTGAGCATCTCCACAACCGTCGGGTTGTCCCCCTAGCACCGGCGAAGTACGCTGCGGGCGGGCGTCTGGGCCGACTCCCGCCCGCAGCTTGCGGGCTACCGCGCCAACCGGTCGATGACCAGGATGGCCAGCAGCAACGCAATGGCGAGCACGGTTATGGTGCTCGTCATTGGCGTCCTCCTTTCCTGATTGGGGGCCGTCGGTCGGCCCAGTGCCGCCGGCTCCCGGAGTGGAGGACTCCGCTGCGGCCATCCTTGCGCTCCGCGTGTCACAAGACTCGCGCGCTTTGCATCAATTCAGCGCGTACGTAAAATCTTTGCGCAGCCTTGCGTAATTACACGCGTAATCGTCTGATCCACCACCTAGTCTCACGCGCGTCAGACAAATCGGCCGGGGCGCTGCTGGCACAGCGCCCCGGCCCTCGCACAGGAGGCGAAAGCTCCCATGCCGCTCCAGCCTACTTCGTCGCGCACGCGCTCCGCACACGCCGTCACCCTCGGCGCGGCGGTCCGCGAGCTGCGCGCCTGCCGTGTCATCTCCCAGGAGGAGCTCGGCTTCCGCGCCCGGCTCCACCGCAACTACGTCGGCGCGCTCGAGCGCGGCGAGATCAACCCGACCTTCAAGACGCTCCGCACGCTCGCCGACGGACTCGAGGTGGAGCTCTCGTCGCTGATCCGTCTCTATGAGGAGCGCCAGGAGCAGCCAGTCGGATGAGATCGCCAATGGCTGCGCGCGGCGCGCGGTCGAACCGCGCGCCGCTCAGCTCAGTCGACGACGCTCAGGTCGTCATGCCGGTGAACTGGCCACCGGTGATGTTCAGCGTCTGCCCGTGCACGTAGTTCGACCACGGCGAGCAGAGGAAGAAGACGCCGCCGGCGGCCTCCTCGGGGGTGCCCGGACGGCCGAGCGGGATCAGCATCGCGGCCATCCCGCGCAGCTGGTCGGGGATCCCGAGCTGCACTCTCTCGCCGCCGATCTCCATCGTGTTGGCCTCGTCCTTCGTGGCCGTCAGGCGCGTCTCGATGTAGCCGAACGCGACCGCGTTGACGTTGACCTTGAACTGGCCCCACTCCTTCGCGAGCGTCTTCGTCAGGCCCACGACGCCGGCCTTGCCGGAGGAGTAGTTCGCCTGGCCGGCGTTGCCCATCGTGCCCGAGATCGAGGAGACGTTGACGATCTTGCGGAAGACCTCCTGGCCGGCCTCGCGCTCCTTCTTCGCCGGCTCGCGCAGGTGCGGCGCGGCGGCGCGGATCACTCTGAACGGCACGATCAGGTGGATGTCCAGCATCTTCTGGAACCACTCGTCGGTCATCTTGTGGATCGGCGCGTCGAGCGTGTAGCCGGCGTTGTTGACGATGATGTCGATGCGGCCCCAGGCGTCGATCGCCGTCTGGACGAGCTTCTCCGGCGCGTCGCCGGCGGTGAGGTCCCCGGCGTAGACGGCCGTCTCGCCCTGGATCTCAGAGGCCGTCTGCTGCGCGACGTCGCCGTCGAGGTCGTTGATCACGACCTTCGCGCCCTGCGACGCGAGCAGCTCGGCGGTCGCCCGCCCGATGCCGCGCGCACTGCCGGTGACGATCGCGACCTTGTCGTCGAGGACTCCCATGCACTTCTCCTTGGTGACGGTTGCGGTGGTGCCTGCGCGATGCGCAGGCGCACTCTAGGCGTTCAGATGAACGGCAGCGTCGGTCACAGCCCGAGCGTCTTGCCGAGGATCTCGCGCATGATCTCGTCGGTGCCGCCGCCGATCGGGCCGAGGCGCAGGTCGCGCACGGCGCGCTCGATGCCGGCGTCGACGAGGTAGCCGTAGCCGCCGTGGATCTGCAGGCATGTGTCGGCGGCGTCGTAGGCGGCCCGCTGCGTCGCGAGCTTCGCCATCGTCACCTCCTGCACCGCGTTCATCCCCGCGAGGTGCATGCGCAGCGCGTTGTAGGTGATCGCGCGGCCGGTCTCGAGCGCGACGGCGACCTCCGCGAGCTTGTGGCGGATCGCCTGGTGCTTGCCGATCGGCCGCCCGAACGCCTCGCGCTCCTTCGCGTAGGCGAGCGTGCGCTCGAACACGACCTCCATCGCGCCGACGGCGCCGAGCGCCATCATCACGCGCTCCCACTGGAAGTTGGCCATGATCAGCTTGAAGCCCTCGTGCTCGGGCCCGAGCAGGTTCTCCTCCGGCACGAACACGTCGTCGAACGAGATCAGCGCCGTGTCGGACGCGTGCCAGCCGAGCTTCTCGATCGGCGACGCCGAGACGCCCTCGCCTCTGTCGACGATCAGGAACGAGATGCCGTGATGGCCGCCCTCGGCGGTCGTCTTCACCGCGGTCACGATGAAGTCCGCCCGCACCCCGTTCGTGATGAACATCTTCGAGCCGTTGACGACGAAGCCGCCCTCGACGCGCTCGGCGCGCGTCTTGATGCCGGCGACGTCCGAGCCGGCGTCGGGCTCGGTGATCCCGAGCGCCGCGACCTTTTCGCCGCGGATCCCCGGCACGAGGTAGCGCTGGTGCTGGTCGTCGGTGCCGAACTTCCACACCGGCGGCAGCGCGATGCCGGTGTGCGCGCCGATGCCCGCGCCGAGCCCGCCGGAGCCGCAGCGCGCCAGCTCCTGCGCCCACACGGCGGCCGCCAGCGGATCGCCGCCGCCGCCCAGCTCTCTCGGGAACTTCAACCCGACGTAGCCGGCCTCGGCGACCCGCGGGATCACCCAGTCGGCGAACCACCGCGCCTCCTCCCACTCGGCGGCGTACGGCGCCAGCTCCGACTCCACAAAGCTCCGCATCTCAAGCCGCAGCCGCTCCGACTCCTCCGTGAACGGCGGAGCCGGCCGCCGGTCGGTGGCGAGCGCGGTCATCCGGCGGCGCCGATCGGGCGGGTGGCGCTGAGGACGCACGTGCGCCGGCCGAAGGCCGGTGTGCGCGCGCCCGGAGGCGACAGGACCCGCCCGCCGAGCGGCTGGGGCTCAGCCGTCACGCGCTCACCGGCGCGCGCCGGGCGGTGCGTCCTGGGCCGAATGCCCCTCGGCCGTGCGCCCGTCGCGGCCGACGTAGCCGCCCTTCGCGCCGACGATCACGTAGATCGCGTCGCTCTCGCCGACGTTCTTGATCGAGCGCACGGTCGACGCGTCGACGCGCGCGAGGCCGCCGGCGCCCAGCTCGTGCGTCGTGCCGTCGCCGAACGTGATCGCAATGCGCCCGCGATGCACGAAGTACAGCTCCTCCTGCTCGTCGTGATAGTGCCCGGCCGTCTCGTAGCCGGGCGGCATCACGATCGCGTTGGCGCCGAGCTCCTTGACGTCCAGCCCCTTGCGGATCTTGCGAAAGCCGTAGCCCTCGCCGAGCAGCTCCAGGTCCCCGACCGCGTAGCCGGGACCGTTGACGATCTCTCCCATGTCCAGCGCCTCCTAGAGTCCGTACGAACGGCCGATGACGTCGAGCATGATCTCGTCGGTGCCCGCGCCGATGCGGTTGAGCCGCATGTCGCGCCACACGCGCTCGACGCCGTACTCCTTCATGTACCCGGCGCCGCCGTGGATCTGGATGCACTCGTCGGCGACCTCGACCGCGATCCGCGCGGCATGCAGCTTCGCCATCGAGATCTCGCGCACCGGGTACTCGCCGTTCTGCACGCGCCACGCGGTCACGTAGGTCATCTGGCGCGCCGACTCGATCTTCGTCGCCATCTCGGCGAACTTGTGGCGGATCACCTGGAACTTGCCGATCTGGCGGCCGAACGCGGTGCGCTCCAGCGCGTACTGGAGCGTGCGCTCCATGCAGCGCTGGGCGCCGGCGACGCAGCCGGCGGCGCCGATCAGGCGCTCGCCCTGGAGCTCCCACATGATGTGGTAGAAGCCCTTGCCGATCTGGCCGAGCACCGCCGACTCCGGCACGCGCACGTCCTGGAACGCCAGCAGCGCGGTGTCGGAGGCGTGCATGCCGAGCTTCTCGAGCTTCTTCTCGCGGATCACGCCGGGCGCGTCCATCGGCACGAGGAAGAGCGTGAAGCCGTCGTATCCGGCGTCGGGGTCGGTCTTCGTCACGAGCACGATCACGTCGGCGCGGTGGCCGTTGGTGATGTAGGTCTTCGAGCCGTTGATGACGTACTCGTCGCCGTCCTTGACGGCGCGCGTCTTGATGCCGGCGACGTCGGAGCCGGCGTCGGGCTCGGTGATCCCGAGGCAGAGGATCTTTCTGCCGGCGACGGCGGGCACGACCCACTCCTGCTTCTGCTCCTCCGTGCCGAACTTAAGGATCGGCGGCATCGCCATGTCGGTGTGGACGGCGACGCCCATCGAGAGGCCGCCGGACAGCGAGCCGCCCATCTCCTCGGCGAGCACGAGGCTGGAGAAGTAGTCGCCGCCCTGGCCGCCGTATCTCTCGTCCACGTGCAGGCCGAGGAAGCCGAGCTCGCCCATGCGGTGGAAGACCGAGTCGGGGAAGGTCGTCTCCTCCCACTCCTCGGCGTGCGGGGCCAGCTCCTTCGCGACGAAGCGGCTGAGGGACTCGCGCAGCTGGTCGTGGTGCTCGTTGAAGATGAAGTGCTTGCGCTGGCTGCCGAAGTCGGGCTTCAGCACGTCTGCTGTCGCGGCCATGCGGGGTCGTCTCCTCGTGCGCGTGGGCGGGCCGAAGTAGACAGTAGTGCTTCCCACTTTCCGCTGCAGCGCTTCACGACGGGGAGCGGCCGCCGCGCGTCGGACGCGCGGCGGCCTGATGCAGCGTCAGCGCACCTTGAAGGAGCGGATTCTGCTGTAGACGTGGCAGCTCGTCCGCGAGGAGTTCGGGATCGCGCAGTTGATGTGGTACGCCTGCCAGTAGTACCTGCCGGGCGTCGCCATGAACCACCCGGGGAACGAGTAGTTCGGCGGCGTGTACGCGTAGCCGCCTCTGCGCTTTCTCATCGACGTGAACGTCCCGCCGTCGGACTCCTTGAGTCTCCCGGTTCTGTCGGTTCTTCTGAACTTCGAGATCGACAGCCAGACGGTGCCCTGGAAGGCGTCGCCGCTGTCGGTCGCCGTGAACGTCGGGCGGGTGCCGACGTCGAGGGCCGCGCCGGCTCTCGGCGAGCCGAGTCTCGGCCCGACGTCCGCCTGCGCCGCGCTCGCGCCGATGGCGAGCGCTGCGACGGCTGCGATCATGATGCGCCCGGTGCGCCGGGTGCGGGTGACGTGCACTGAAACCTCCGTGGTGGGTGGGTCGCCAGCCCGCAATGTCTACCCCACGCGCTTGACGAAGACGCGGCGGATCGGTCAGAGTGGATAGTGGAACGTTCCACTCCTTACCGAAGGCGGCTCGTGCCTTACGACACCCTGCGCTACGACGTCGCCGACGGCGTGGCGACGATCGCTTTGGATCAGCCTGACACTCGCAATGCGCTCTCCGACGCGCTGTTCGCAGATCTGCAGGCCGCCTTCGAGGCGGCGCGCGACGACGCGGCGGTGCGCTGCGTCGTGCTCACCTCGACGCACGACAGAGTCTTCTCCTCGGGTGCGAACCTCGCCGGCTTCGCGGCCGACGTGCCGCTCGTGCACAAGCACTTCGGCATCGAGCGTTTCCCTGCTCTGTTCACGACGATCGGCCAACTCGGCAAGCCGACCCTCTGCGCCGCCAACGGGCACGTGCTCGCCGGCGCGCTCGGGATCGCGCTCGCCTGCGACCTGATCGTCGCCAAGGAGGGCGTCACGTTCGGCACGCCGGAGATCAACGTCGGCGCCTTCCCGTTCATGATCATGGCGCTGATCTACCGCAACCTCGGGCGCAAGAAGACGAACGAGCTGCTGCTGCTCGGCGACCGCATCGACGCGCACGAGGCGGAGCGGATCGGGCTCGTCAATCGCGTTGTCCCAGCGGATGAGTTCGATGACGCCGTCGCCGACTGGTCGACACGGCTCGCGAGCAAGTCGCCGGTGCTGATGAAGCTCGGCAAGGACGCGATCTACCGCCAGCAGGACATGGCCTACGAGGACGCGCTCGACTTCCTGCGCGCGCAGCTGACGATCGCCTTCTCGACGGAGGACATCCAGGAGGGCGTGAAGGCGTTCTTCGAAAGACGGGAGCCGCAATGGACGGGTCGGTAGACGCGCCGCCGCAGTCGATCCTCAGGCCGCTGGTCGAGGAGCTGACCGCGCGCCGCGAGAAGGCGCTGCTCGGCGGCGGGCAGGAGAAGATCGACAGACAGCACGCCGCCGACAAGCTGACGGCCCGCGAGCGGCTCGCCCTGCTGATCGACGAGGGCACCTTCACCGAGCTGGGCATCCACGCCGGCATCCACTTCGCGGTGCGCGGGCTGGAGGGCAAGGAGGCGCCGGCGGACGGCGTCATCACCGGCTACGGCAAGGTCGACGGCCGCATGGTCGCCGTCTGCGCCTACGACTTCACTGTCATGGCGGGCTCGATGGGGATGTCCGGCGAGACGAAGGTCACGCGCCTGCGCGACCTCGCGCTGACGAAGCGCATCCCCTTCATCTGGCTGCTCGACTCGGCTGGCGCGCGCATCCAGGAGGCCGTCGGCTCGATGTTCGCCGGCTCCGGCTTCCTGTTCCGCGAGGAGGTCGTGATGAGCGGCGTGATCCCGCAGGTCGCCGCGCTGATGGGCCCGTGCGCCGCCGGCACCGCCTACATCCCCGGCCTCGCCGACTTCGTGCCGATGGTCAAGGGCCGCGGCTCGATGGCGCTCGCGGGTCCGCACCTCGTGCGCGCCGCGGTGGGGGAGGACGTCACGCAGGAGGAGCTGGGCGGCTCGCGCGTGCACTGCCGCAAGTCGGGCGTCGGCGACCTCGAGGTCGCCGACGATGAGGAGTGCATCGAGCGCATCAAGCAGTACCTCTCCTTCATGCCGCAGCACTGCGAGCAGAAGCCGCCGATCCGCCCGGTCAGCGATCCGATCGACCGCCGCGAGGAGTCGCTGCTCGACGTCCTGCCGGAGTCCAACCGCAAGCCGTACGACATGTACGAGCTGATCAGACGGATCGTCGACGACGGCGAGTACTTCGACCTCAAGCCGCAGTGGGCGAAGACGATCATCACCTGCTTCGCGCGCTTCGGCGGGCGCCCTTGCGGGATCGTCGCCAACCAGCCCAAGCAGCTCGGCGGGATCCTCGACAACGACTCCGCCGACAAGGCCGCGCGCTTCGTCAACCTCTGCAACGCGTTCGACGTCCCGCTGCTGTTCCTGCAGGACGTGCCGGGCTTCATGGTCGGCTCGAAGGTCGAGGCCGCGGGCATCATCCGCCACGGCGCGAAGATGCTCTACGCGGTCGCGAACGCGACGGTGCCGAAGATCACGGTCGTCATCCGCAAGGCCTACGGCGCCGGCTACTACGTGATGAACGGCAAGGCCTACGAGCCGGACCTGATCGTCGCCTGGCCGAGCGCCGAGATCAGCGTGATGGGCGCCGAGGGTGCCGTCGAGATCGTCATGCGCAGACAGGTCGAGGCGGCCGACGACCCAGCTGCGATGAGAGCGCAGCTGATCGAGGCGTACAGAAGACTGATCGACGTCTACGTGCCGGCGAGAAGCGCGCTGATCGACGACGTCATCGACCCGCGCGACACGCGCCCGACGATCTGCCGCGCGCTGGAGATGGCCGAGGGCAAGCGCGTCGAGCGACCCTGGAAACGACACGGAGTGGTGCCGGTATGAGCTTGGAAGACCCCGTCATCATCACCAACTCGATCTCCGGGGTCGTCGCCAACCGCGACCAGTGCCCGGGGATCCCCTACACGCCGGAGGAGTACGCGGCCGAGGCGCGGCGGGCGGTCGACGAGGGCGCGGCGATGATCCACATCCACGCGCGCAGACCGGACGGCACGCCGTCGTTCGAGATCGAGGACTTCCGCGCGATCACCGAGGCGATCCTCGCCGAGGTCGACGACGTGATCGTCAACTACTCGACCGGCGCGATCGGCATCTCATTGGAGAAGCGGATCGAGTACCTGCGCGAGCTCCGGCCCGACGTCGCCGCGCTCAACATGGGCTCGATGAACTACGCGAAGTACTCCGCGAGACGCAGAGGCTTCGTCTTCGCGACGGTGTTCGAGAACAGCTTCGAGACGATCGACACGCTGCTCAGAGCGATGAACGAGCTGGGGATCAAGCCCGAGCACGAGTGCTTCGACCTCGGCCACCTCGGCAACCTCGACCCGTTCATCGACATGGGCCTGCTGAGAGAGCCGCTGCAGATCAGCTGCGTGATGGGCGTCAACGGCGGCATCCGCCCGACCTCGCGCAACCTCGCGCACATGGCCGAGAACGTCCCCGGCGGGCCTGACGGCCCCAACAACTGGGGCGTGATCGGCATCTCGCGCGACCAGTGGCGCCTGATCGCCACGGCGCTGACGCTCGGCGGCAACGTGCGCGCCGGCGTGGAGGACAACTTCTACCTGCCGGACGGCTCGATGGCGCGCTCGAACGGCGACCTGATCGCGGCAGCGCGCAAGCTGGCCGAGGAGATCGGCCGCCGGCCGGCGACGGTCGCCGAGGCGCGCGAGCTGCTGGGGACGCCGAAGCGCGCCGTCGCGGGAGTGGGCGCGTGAGCGCGCCGGCCGCCGGACCGCTCGCCGGCCTCAAGGTCCTCGACCTCTCGCGCCTGCTGCCCGGCGGCTTCTGCTCGCTGCTGCTCGCCGACCTCGGCGCCGAGGTGCTGAAGGTCGAGGACACCGGCATGGGCGACTACGTGCGCTGGTCGCCGCCGTACGTCGAGGGCGCGGAGGACTCCGCCAGATCGGCGCTGTTCCTGAGCCTCAACCGCAACAAGCGCTCGATCCGCGTCGACCTCAAGTCGGACGCCGGCAAGGAGGTCCTGCTGCGCCTCGCGCGCGAGCACGACGTGCTGCTGGAGTCGTTCCGTCCCGGCGTGCTCGACCGCCTCGGCGTCGGCTACGAGCGCCTGAAGCAGGAGAACCCTGGGATCGTCTACTGCGCGATCACCGGCTACGGCCAGGACGGTCCCAAGCGCGACGCGGCCGGGCACGACATGAACTACCTCGCGCTCGGCGGGCTGCTCGGGCTGACCGGCGAGCCGGACGGCGCGCCGGTCCAGGCGGCCGGCCAGATCGCGGACGTCGGCGGCGGCGCGCTGATGGCGGCCGTCGGGATCCTCGCCGCGCTGCGCGAGCGCGAGCGCTCGGGCCTCGGCCAGGTCGTCGACGTCTCGATGTTCGACGGCGCGCTGTCGTTCCTCGCGATGATCGCCGCGCAGACGCTGACCGACGGCGTGACGCCGCAGCGCGGACTGCTCCCGCTGTCGGGGCTGTTCGCCTGCTACCGCCCGTACGCGTGCAGCGACGGCTGGGTCGCGTGCGGCGCCCTGGAGCCGAAGTTCTGGCAGGCGTGGTGCCGCGGCGTCGAGCGCGAGGACCTGATCGAGCAGCAGTTCGCCGCGCCCGGCTCGGACGGCGTGCGCGCCGTCGAGGAGGTCTTCCGCTCGCGCACCCGCGCCGAGTGGGAGGCGTTCGCTGCCGAGCACGACTGCTGCCTGGAGCCGGTGCTCGACCTGCCAGAGACTTTGGAGTCGGAGCTGGTCAGAGCGCGCGAGATGGTCGTCGAGCTGGACCAGCCCGGCGCGACCGCCCCGGTCAGGCTGCTCGGCCTGCCGATCAAGCTCGACCGCACGCCCGGCGACCCGGCGCGCGCGCCCGGCCCGGCGCTCGGCGAGCACACCGACGAGGTGCTCGCGGCGGCCGGCTACGGCGCCGAGCAGATCGCCGAGCTGAAGACCTCCGGGGCGGTCGCCGGGCCGGCCTCCGAGCCGCAGGGGTCGTTCCTTGGCGGCTGAGCCGAGCGCCCATCCCGCCGCGGCGCGCGCCGACGGCCTGCTGAAGATCAGCGAGCTGGCCGAGCGCTCCGGCGTCAGCGCCGGCACGATCAAGCACTACCTGCGGGAGGGGCTGCTGGGCGGCGACGACGAGATCCGCCGCACGAGCCGCAACATGGCCTGGTACCCGCCCGAGTTCGTCGAGCGGATCGGCCTCATCAAGCGTCTCCAGGAGCAACGCTTCATGCCGCTGCGCGTGATCGGGCAGCTGCTGCGCGAGGAGCCGCAGCGCGTCGAGGCGCTGATGGAGCTGGAGGATCGGATCCTCGACCGCGCCGCGGCCGCGGCCGGCGAGCGCAGCCGCACCTCGCGCCGCGCGGTCGAGCAGGCCTACGACGTGCCGCGCAACGTGCTGGAGCGCCTGGAGCAGCTCGAGGTGCTGACGCCGAACGCGCGCGGCTACGACGTCGACGACGTGAAGATCATCGAGGCGATCTCGCGCTTCCGCGCGGGCGGCTACGACGAGGCGATCGGCTTCACCGTCTACGACACGATCCGCTACCGCGAGGCGCTCGCGCCGCTCGTCGAGGAGGAGGTCCGCGTGCTGCTCGGCCGCCTCGCCGGCTCGGTCGACGAGGACCGCGCCGTCGAGATCATCGCCTCCGGCGCCGAGCCGCTGCAGGAGCTGATCGGCGCGATGCACTCGAAGCTCCTGCTCGCGGCCCTGCGCGGCGAGCGCGAGCAGCGCCGCGGCGGCTGACGCGCGGTCGGAGCGGCGATCGGCCAGGAAACCGGTTCTCTACTGTCCCGCTGCTAGCGTGCCCTCGGGGCCCGCGGGCGCAGGAGGCAGCCGAGATGCACGGACCGAGACGCGACGCCGGGTCGGACCGGATCACCCGCGGCGACCTGCTGAAGGGCGCGGCCGGCACCGGGGCGGGCCTGCTGCTCGGCGCGCAGGGCGCCGCCGCCGCGGCACGTCCTCGCCCCAAGCCGCACCGCAGATCGCACGCGCGCAGGGTCGCCGGCATGAACGTGCTGCTGTTCCTGACCGACCAGCAGCGCGCGATCCAGCACTTCCCGCCCGGCTGGGCCAAGCGCCACATGCCGGGCCTGACCGCACTGCAGCGGCACGGGATGACGTTCGAGAACGCGTTCACGAACGCGTGCATGTGCTCGCCGGCGCGCTCGACGCTGATGTCCGGCTACTTCCCCGCGCAGCACGGCGTGAAGTACACGCTCGAGACGAACATGCTCGCGCCGCAGTACCCGCAGGTCGAGCTCGCGACCAGCTTCAGAAATCCCGCCAGCGTCGTCGCGGCGGCCGGCTACACGCCGGTCTACAAGGGCAAGTTCCACTGCAACAAGCCGGCGAACGGGTCGACGTGGGTCCCCGAGGACGTCAACCAGTACGGCTTCACGCGCTGGGACCCGCCGGACGCGGGCGCCAACCAGTCGATCCCGGAGGAGGGCGGCGGCAGCTACGACAACGACGGGCGCTTCATGACCTCGCAGGGCACCCCGGACGCCGGCACCGAGGGCGCGCTCCAGTACCTGAGCTCGGTCGCGGCGCAGAGCCAGCCGTTCTTCATGGTCGTCTCGCTGGTGAACCCGCACGACGTCCTCTTCTACCCCTCCACGTACACGAGCGGCGGCTACGACTCCTCGTGGCTGCAGGGCGAGATCGGCGTGCCGGCGACGGCCGACGAGGACCTCTCGACGAAGCCGACCGTGCAGGCGCAGTTCCGCAAGATCTTCAACCTCTCCGGGCCGATCCCGACACGGCAGATGAAGCGCGACTACCTGAACTTCTACGGCAACCTGATGAGAGCCTCGGACGCGTACCTGGTCCAGCTCCTGCAGGCGCTCGCGACGGCCGGGCTGCTCGACGACACGCTCGTGATCGCGACGGCGGACCACGGCGAGATGGGCACTGCGCACGGCGGGATGCGGCAGAAGAACTTCAACGTGTACGAGGAGTCGACGCGCATCCCCCTCGTCTACTCCAATCCGCGCCTGTTCCCGCGAGCCGAGACGAACGACGCGCTCGTCTCGCACGTCGACTTCCTGCCGACGCTCGCGTCGCTCGTCGGAGCGCCGTCCGCCGCCCGCTCCGACTGGGAGGGCGTCGACTACTCGGCGCAGATCCTCAGCCGGACGCCCAAGCCGCCGCCGCAGGACTGCACGGTCTTCACGTACGACGACTTCCAGTCCGGCCAGGCCCGCGGCCCCTACCCGCAGCCGCCGAACCACATCGTGAGCATCCGCGAGCGGCGCTGGAAGATCGCCCGCTACTACGACGCCGACGGCAAGGCGCCGGACCAGTGGGAGCTGTACGACCTGAGGACCGACCCGCTCGAACGCGTCAACCTCGCATACAGAGGCCACAGACGCACGCCCTCACAGCAGCGCGAGTACCGGCGCCTGCGCCGCAAGCTGGCACGCGTCGAGCGGACGCGGCTGCAGCCGCTGAGCTGAGCGCCGCTCACCACGCGGCCTTGTGCGCCTCCATCACGCCCCAGCCCTCGACCAGCGCGAGGCGGGCGCCCGGGGCCGGCAGCATGCCGCTGAACGTCCCGAACGGCTGGCGGTAGTCGCTGCGCACGAGCAGCAGGTTCTCGTGGCGCTCGCGCACGGCCTCGGAGGCGAAGCGCAGGTCGACGCCGTCGCTCGTCGCGACCGACGAGAGGTCGGGCGCGAAGCGCGCGGCCGGGCCGACTTCCAGCGGCTGGCCGTCGACCCACACCGTCCGCTCGCTGTCGTGCGGCGGGTCGTTGATGCCCGCGACGAGGTTCCACGCCAACGTGCGCCCGTCGCCTGCGCGCCCCACGCCCGCGCTCCAGTCCCACCGCGTGTGCCGCGCGTGGTAGCCGGCGCTGTCGTCGATCACGGCGAGCGCGTCGACCTCGCGCACGACGCGCCCGAGCATCACCGTGCCGTGCGCGCGCACGCCGCCCTGCTTGCGCGTCCACGCGTACGCGTCGCCGTTCGGGCCCACGCTCTCGACGCCGTCGACCTCCTCCAGCTCGAGCTCGATCTCCACGTCCTCGGCGACGACGAGCACGCGTCCGGGCCGGTCGAGCCCGACGCGCACCTCTCCGTGCCCCATGCGGGTGCGCTCGTGCAGCCGTCTCGTCGCGCGGTCCCACACGGCCCAGAACGACTGGCGCCCCGGGCCGACCCGCGCCGACCCGACGCACAGCATCAGCTCGGGCCCGTAGACGCCGACGTAGCGCCACTGCTTCAGCGGGCGGGTGCGGCGCCAGCCGGGCATCCGCGCCGGCGGCAGCGCGAGCGCGGCCACGTGCGGCGGGCGCGCTGCTCCGAAACGGCCACGGTAGGCATCCATCGAACGGCCGATGCTAGGCGGGCGCTCTGACGCGCGAGCCACATCGTGCTCGCGGTATGCTTGCCAACCGGTTGACTGACCAGTCAATCTGTCCAGCCTTGGAGACACCGACCACCGCATGCGCGCCGCGGCGATCCAGATGAACTCTACCGGGGATCGCCCCCGCAACCACGCGACGGCCGAGCGGCTCGTGCGCGCCGCCGCGGCGGACGGGGCGACGCTCGTCGTGCTCCCGGAGAAGTGGAACGTGCTCGGCACGCCCGATGAGCTCGCCGCCGGCGCCGAGCCGCTCGACGGGCCGTCGACCACGTGGGCGCGCGAGCTCGCGCGCGAGCTGCGGATCGACCTGATCGCCGGCTCGATCGTCGAGCGGCGTCCGGGCCACGCGAAGCACGCGAACACGAGCGTGCACGTCGGCCCCGACGGCGCCGTCCAGGCCGTCTACCGCAAGCTGCACCTGTTCGACGTCGAGGTCGCGGGCGTCGCGTACCGCGAGTCCGACGACGAGGAGGCGGGGGAGGAGATCGTCACGACCGCGCTCGCCGACGGGACCTGCCTCGGGATGGCCGTCTGCTACGACCTGCGCTTCCCCGAGCTGTTCCGGATCCTGACGCTGCGCGGCGCGCGCGTGCTCGCACTGCCGTCGGCCTTCACGCTCGCGACGACGCGCGACCACTGGGAGGTCCTCCTGCGGGCGCGCGCGATCGAGGACCAGTGCTTCGTCGTCGCGGCCAACCAGATCGGCGAGCACATGCCCGGCAAGGCGTCCGGCGGTCGTTCGCTGATCGTCGACGCGTGGGGCACGGTGCTCGCGACGGCGCCCGACGAGGAGGGCTACGCGATCGCGCAGCTCGACTTCGCGCGCCAGGACGCGATCCGCGCGAGACTGCCCGCGCTCGCGCACCGGCGCCCGCAGGTCTACGCGTGGCCGGACGTCGCGCTGGAGGCGGCCGCCTGATGGCCCGCACCGAGCCCGCCGTCGACAAGCGGCGGATGATCCTCGACGCGGCCGTGCGCGTGTTCGCGCGCCAGGGCTTCCACACCTGCCGCGTGTCCGACATCGCCGACGAGGCGGGGGTCGCCTACGGCCTCGTCTACCACTACTTCGACTCGAAGGACCAGATCCTCGACACGCTGTTCCTCGAGCGCTGGGACATCCTGCTGCGCGCGATCCAGCAGGTCGACGGCGAGGACACGCCGCCGCGCGAGAAGCTCCACGCGATCACGTCCTTCATCGTCGACTCCTACCGCCACGACCCCGACCTGATGAAGGTCATCATCGTCGAGGTCACGCGCGCCGCGAACACCTTCGGGCGCACGCACCTCGCGCACATCCGCGAGGCCTACGTCGGCATCGCCGCGATCGTCGAGAGAGCACAGCGGGAGGGCGTCTTCCGCGCCGACATCACGCCCGACTTCGCGGCGCTCGCGTTCTACGGCGCGGTCGAGCAGGTGCTGACCGGCTGGATCTTCGCGTTGCTCCCGACCGGCGAACGGGAATACGAGCAGGCCAAGAACCACATCGTCGAGACGATCTGCGGCGGGCTGGACCGCGTCGAGCGCCCTGCCCCCGCCGGGAGAGCTGATTGAATGCCTGAGCTGATGGCTGAGAGCGACCTTGTAAAGCGACTCGTGTGGTCCGGCCTGCTCGCCGGCATCGGCGCGCTCGCCAGCATCGCGACGCAGCGGCTCGCGACGCTGATCTGGGTGCGCGCGTTCGGCGAGGAGCCGCCCGAATGACGGACGCCGCCGAATCTCCGAACGGTGCGCAGCCGACGGTCGAGCAGGCCGCGGTCACCCCCGACGCGCCCGCGCTCACCACCGCCGCTCCGGCCCCGCTTCCGCCCGTCGCCGAGGACCGTCCGGAGCTCGCCGTCGGCGCCGCCTTCGCCGGCGGTCTTGCCCTTGCCTTCCTCCTCAAGCGCCTTGCCCGCTGACGACCCCAGACAGGCGACGCTCGCCGAGTCCGTCGCGCAGATCTCCGAGCGCGCCTCGCTGCTCGTGCGCGAGGAGATCGAGCTCGCGAAGGCCGAGATGGCCGCGAAGGCGCGCAAGCTCGCGACCGGAGCGGTCGTCGGGATCGTCGCCGGCGTCTTCTTCATCACCGCGCTCTTCTTCCTGCTCAACTCGGCCGCCTGGGGCGCGTACCTGATCTTCGGCGGGACGGCCTACTGGGCGGGCTTCCTGATCGTCGCAGGGGTGCTGTTCCTGCTCGGCGCGCTCGCCGGCGGCCTCGCCTACCGCGCGATCCGCAAGGGCACGCCGCCCGCGCCGACGATGGCGATCGACGAGGCGAAGAAGATCCGCGACACCGTCACCGCGACCGAGGCAGGCTCCTGATGCCCACACGCACGCCCGAGCAGATCCGCGCCTCGATCGAGCAGAACCGCCAGGAGCTGGGCAGCTCCATCGAGGTGCTGCGCAGAGAGGTGACCGCGCTCACCGACTGGCGCGCCCAGATCAACGGCCACCGCAGAGAGGCGCTGATCGGCGCCGCGGTCGCCGGCTTCGTGATCGGCGGCGGGATCGCCGGCATCACCGGCGTGCTCTTCGGCCGCAAGCGCCGCAAGCGCCGCCGCTAGGTCAGATAACGCATCGGCACGCCGCCTACGCCGAGCAGGCCGGGGCCGACGTGCGTTCCGATCACGGGGCCGACCTCGGATACGAACGCCGGGTCGGTGCCCCACATCTCGCGGCCGCGCTCGACCAGCCTGGCGGCTTCCTCGGGTGCCTGGATGTGCTGCACGACCCAGCCGTCGGCGCCGGCGTCGTGGCGCTCGCGCAGGTAGTCGACCATCCGTTCGAACGCGCGGCCCGACGTGCGGACGCGCTCGACGGGCGTGATCTCCTCCTCGAGCGTGAGGATCGGCTTGATCTTCAGCGCCGAGCCGAGCCACGCCTGCGCGGAGCCGATGCGCCCGCCGCGGCGCAGGTACTCGAGCGTGTCGACGGCGAACCACATCTGCAGCGCGCCGCGCGCCTCGCGCGCGTGCGCCACGACCTCCTCGGCGTTCGCGCCGCGCGCGGCGGCGGCGTGCGCGGCGAGCACGACGAGGCCCTGGCCGCCGCACGCGCTCTGCGAGTCGATCACGTGGACCCGCCCCGCGCCGTCGCCGAGCTGCTCGCGCGCCTGGCAGGCCGACGCGAACGTGCCGGAGATCGCGCCCGAGAGGTGGATCGAGACGATGTCGTGCCCTTCCGCCAACAGCGGCTCGTAGACCGCGAGGAAGTCGCCGATCGACGGCTGCGAGGTCGTCGGCAGCTGCTTCGCGGAGCCGAGGTGCGCGTAGTAGGCGTCGAAGTCCGGGAGGTCGGACTCGCGGTCCTCGCGGCCGTCCCAGTGAACGTAGAGGCTGACCTCGTGGATCCCGCGCGCCGCGACGAGCTGGCGCGGCAGGTAGTGGCACGTGTCGGTGACGACGGCAACCGAGCCCATCGCGGCGGACCCTAGTCGATGCGCCCGACCGCGCGGGTCAATAGATTCCCCGCCGTGCGTCGCATCCTCGCCTGCGCCTTCATGCTCACGCTGCTGGCGGCGCCCGGCGCGTGGGCGCGCGACCCGATCACGCCGCTGAGCGACGTCCACCGCGGACTGAGATGCACGGCGCGCACCGTCGTGCAGGGCACCGACATCGCGAGCTTCGACGTCGAGGTGCTCGACGTCGTCGCCGACGAAGACGGCACGGGCGCGCGGATCCTCGTGCGCGTGTCCGGTCCGGCCGTCGCCGCGAGCGGGATCGCGGAGGGCTTCTCCGGCTCGCCCGTCTACTGCCCGGACGCCAACGGCGCGATCGGCAACGCCGGCGCGATCTCCGCGACGATCGGGCAGTACGGCGAGGACGTCGGGCTCGTCACGCCGATCGAGCAGATGCTCGACCTGCCGGCGAAGCCGCCGAGCGGCGTGCGGCGCGCGCCGCAGCTGCTGCGCGCCGCCAGAGCGCTCGCCGCCCCGCTCGTGCTGTCGGGGCTCTCGCCGCAGCTCGGGCGGCTGCTGGAGCGCACGGCGGCCGCGCACGGCCGCACGCTCGTCGCCGCTCCCGCCGGCCCGCTCGGGACGTTTCCGGTGCAGCAGCTCGTGCCCGGCGCCTCGCTCGCCGCCAGCTTCTCCAGCGGCGCCGTCGCCGCGAGCGCGATCGGGACCGTCACGTTCCGCGACGGCGACGTCGTGTGGGGCTTCGGCCATCCGTTCGAGAGCGCCGGCCGTCGCGCGCTGCTCCTGCAGGACGCCTACGTCTACACGGTCGTCGCCAACCCGCTCGACACGAGCGACGGCGTCTCCTACAAGTTCGCCTCGCCCGGCCATACGGTCGGGACGCTCTCCAACGACGCGCTGACCGCCGTCGTGGGGACCGTCGGCGCGGCGCCGAGAACGGTGCCGCTGACGGTGCGCGTGCACGACGCCGACACCGGCGCGAGCGTGAGTCAGCAGACGCAGCTCGTGGACGAGGTCGACCTCGGCGACCCCGACGGGCAGGGCGCGCTCTCCGGCATCGCCTCGGTCGCGGTCGCGCAGGCCATCACGAGCGCGTTCGACGGCGCGCCCGCGCAGGAGACCGGGCGCCTCTGCCTCACCGCGCGCCTGCGCGAGCTGAAGAGACCGCTGCGCTTCTGCAACCGCTACGTCGCGCAGGCGCCGCTGCAGGAAGACCTGCCGATCCCGCTCGCGCTGACGATGGGCGGCGACGTGACGAGCGCGCTCGACCCGATCGCGAGCGCGCGCTTCCGCGCGCTGCACCTGACGCGCCTCGACGCGTCGGCGACGGTCGAGCGCGGCCTGCGGCTCGCGACGATCCGCGCGGCGAAGGTCTCGCCGCGGGTCGTGCACCCGGGGCAGCGCGTGCGCGTCGCCCTGCGCGTGCGGCTGCTGCGCGGGCCGCTGCGCACCGTCCGCTTCGCGCTGCGCGTCCCCGACGACGTCCGTCCCGGCCTGCGCATCCTGCGGCTCGCCGGCACGCCGGTCGACGACGCCAGCGCGCCGAGCGACGACGCGCTCTCGATCCTGCTCCAGCTGTTCGGCGGCCTCGGCGGCAGCGGGGGGGCGCAGACGATGAGAGAGGTCGTCCACGACTTCGAGCACACCGCCCGCTGGGACGGCGTGCACGCGGGCCTCGGCGGGCGCGCCTGGCGCGCCTACCGCAACCCGCAGGTGCGGATCGACGGGCGCGCCGCGGTCCCCGTCGTCGTCGCCAAGGCGCACCGCCGCGGCGAGCTGCCGCGTGCGGTCGGGCGGATACTCGACGCCAGCTACTCGCGCGGCTGAGCCGCGGCGCGCAGCTCAGCCGAGCCGGTTCTCGATCGACAGCGGCGCGGGCTCGGCGGCGGCCGGCTGGGGCGCCTCGTCGTCCTCGGGCTGCTCGACGCCGAGCAGCTGCGCCAGCTCGCCGCTCTCGTACATCTCGGCGACGATGTCGGCGCCGCCGACGAGCTCGCCGTTGACGAACAGCTGCGGGATCGTCGGCCACTCAGAGAGCGCCGACAGCTCTTGGCGGATGCGCGGGTCGGGCAGGATGTCGACGGCCGCGAACGGCGCCTCGAGCGACTGCAGGGCGGCAGCCGTGCGCGCGGAGAAGCCGCACATCGGCTGCTCGGGCGTCCCCTTCATGAAGAGGATCACCGGGTTGGTTCTGATCGCGTCGTCGATCGCGTCGCGGAGGGGGTTCTGCGTCTCGTCGCTCACGGTGGGGTCCTCACTCGGCCTTCGTCTGCAGGGACAGGGCGTGGATTCGGTCGCCCAGCTCGCCGTCGAACACGTCGTAGACGAGCCGGTGCTGGGCGATGCGCGAGAGGCCGGCGAACGCCGGTGCGACGACCGTGGCCTCGAAGTGGTGGCCGTCGTCGCCGCGGACGTCCGCCGTGGCGCCGGGGATGCCGGCCTCGATGCGTGTCTTCAGCTCTTCTTTCGTTGCCATCGCGCCTCAGGGTAGCGCTGTTTCGGGGTCGCTATACTTGCTGAAGCAATGATCACTCTCAGCGACAAGGGTGCGGAGAAGGTCCGCGAGTTCCTCGCCTCCCAGGGCACCGAGGCCACGACGGCCGGGCTGCGCGTCGGCGTGCGCGGCGGCGGCTGCTCGGGCTTCCAGTACGCCCTCGCCTTCGACCAGCAGCGCGACGGCGACGAGGTCTTCGAGGACAAGGGCATCCGCCTGCTCGTCGACAGACCGAGCCTGGCGTACGTCGAGGGCTCGACGATCGACTACGTCGACGACCTCCAGGGCGCCGGCTTCAAGGTCGAAAACCCGAACGTGATCGCAGCCTGCGGCTGCGGCTCCTCCTTCCGCGTGGCGGACGAGGAGCAGGTGTCGGCCGTCTAGGCCGGCTCGTTGTCGAGCGACTTCCACAGGTACCGGCACGCGAGCGTGCGGTGCGGGCGCCAGGGCTCGGCGATCTCGGTGAGCTGCGCCGGGTCGGGCAGGCCCTCCAGCCCGTAGGCGCGCTCGACGGCGCGGCGGATCCCGAGGTCTCCGGTCGGCAGCACGTCCGGCCGCTGCAGGTGGAACATCAGGAACATGTGGGCCGTCCACTGGCCGAGGCCCTTCACCGCCACCAGCTCGGCCTCCACGTCGGCGTCGGGCATCGCGTCGAGGCGCTCCAGCTCCAGCTCGCCGTTGACGACGTGCTCCGCGAGCGAGCGCAGGTACGACGCCTTCGCTCTCGAGAGGCCGACCGTGCGCAGCTGCTCCGGGTCGTCGGCGAGGATCTGCTCCGGCGTCGGCGTGCGCCCGCCGAAGCGGTCGGTCAGGCGCCCGTAGATCGTGGCCGCGGCCTTCGTCGAGAGCTGCTGCCCGACGATCGCGCGCACGAGCGCGCCGTAGTGGTCGTCGGGCCGTCCCGCGCGGCCGTCGCCGAGCGCCTCGGCGCCAACCGCGTCCAGCAGCGCGCCGAGGATCGGGTCCGCTCTGCGCAGGTGGGCCTCGGCGGACATGTCGGCGATCATACGAGAGGCGCCGACTTTCATACGCAAGGCACGAGAAAAGGCCGCGAACCCCGCTAGGATCTCGCGCGTATGCGCGTAGCCCTGGTCTCGCCATACTCGTGGACGTACCCGGGCGGCGTCACTCGCCACATCGAGGCGCTCGCAGAGCGCTTCTTCGCCGAGGGTCACGAGGTCCGCGTATTGGCGCCCTACGATCCCGACGATCGCCTGTCCGCGATCCTGCATCGCGGTGCCGCGCCGCAGCAGCGCCCGCTGCCGGACTACCTGATCCCGCTCGGGCGCACGATCGGCTTCAGAGCCAACGGCGCGGTCTCCAACCTGTCGTCGCGCGCCGCCGGCATCGGCCAGATGCGCCACGAGCTGCGCAGCGGGGGCTTCGACGTCGTGCACCTGCACGAGCCGGTCGTGCCGGTGCTCTGCTGGGACGCCTGCACCTCCACGCGGCTGCCGCTCGTCGGCACCTTCCACTGCTACTCGACGAATCGCCTCACGAACAACGTCGCCAACGTGCTCGGCGCACGGCGCCTGTTCAACCACCTGCACGTGCGGGTCGCCGTCTCCGAGGCGGCGGCCTGGACGGCGCAGCGCTTCTTCGGCGGGCGCTACCGGATCGTCCCCAACGGCGTCGTCGTGCCGGACGCCGGCGCGCCCGCGCCGAGCGTGCCCGGCGACAGGCTGCGGCTCGCGTTCGTCGGCCAGGCCGTCGAGCGCAAGGGCCTGCCGGTGCTGCTGCGCGCGTTCGAGGCGCTGCGCGAGCACATCCCCGTCGAGCTGACGGTCGTCGGCGCGAACGCCGACGAGGTGCGGCCGCTGCTGCTCGACGACCGCGGCGTGACGGTGCTGGGCCGCGTCGACGACGCCGAGAAGCAGCGCGTGCTCGAGGCCGCCGACGTGCTGTGCGCGCCGTCGCTCGGCGGCGAGAGCTTCGGGATGGTCCTCACGGAGGGCTTCGCGGCGGGAACGCCGGTCGTCGCCTCCGACATCGCCGGCTACCGCGACGTCGTGCGCGACGGCGTCGACGGGCTGCTCGTGCCGCGCGGCGACGCGACGGCGCTCGCGGAGACGCTGCGCGACCTGTGGCTCGCGCCGGAGCGGCGCGTGTCGATGGGCCGCGCCGCCGGCGAGCACGCCGAGCGCTTCGCCTGGCCGCACGTCGCGCGCGAACTGCTCGACGCCTACGAGGACGCCGTCGCGACGCCCGCGCCGCAGGGCGCCGTGCAGCGCGCCGCGGTGCGGATCGGCACCAGGCCGGCGGACCTGCAGCCGGCCGTGCGCCCGCAGCGCCTGCCCAGCCTCGAACCGCCGCCGCCGGCCGGTGCGCGCAAGCCCGCCTGGGCGTTCGCGCGGCGCGCCGCGATGCTGGCGTTCGCGCTGCTGGCGCTCGTCGGCACGGTGCTCGCGTTCCGCCGCATCGGCGTGCACGAGATCGCGCTCGCGCTGCTCGACTCGAGCCCCTCGTGGGTGCTCGTCGGCCTCGGGATCATGTGCGCCTCGATGGCCGTCCGCGCGGTCGCCTGGCACGCGATCCTCAAGGCGGCGATCCCGAACGGGCGCGTGCGACTGCGCGACGCGATGCAGGGGACCTTCATCGGCGTGCTGATGAGCGCCACGCTGCCGGCGCGCCTGGGCGAGCCCTCGCGCGCGCTGATCGTCGCGCGCCGCACCGGGCGTCCGCGCGAGAACCTGCCGGTCGTGCTCGGCACGATCGTCTCGCAGGCGATGCTGAACATCTTCGCGCTGCTGCTGCTGGGCGTCGTGACCTTCTCGACCGTGAGACTGTTCCGCAACCACCACGACGCGCTGATCTTCGCCGCGGTGGTGCCGCTGCTGATGCTCGCGCTCGTGCTGCTCGCGCCGCCGCTGCTGAGCGCCGGGCGCCACTCGCGCTTTGCGAAGCTGCGCGAGCTGACCGGCCAGGCGCGCGACGCGCTCGCGCGCGTGCGCGACGGGCTCGCCGTCTTCCGCGAGCCGAAGCTCGGCGGCACAGCGGCCGCCGCCCAGCTGGCGGCGTGGACGCTGCAGTGGCTGTCCTGCTACGTCCTGCTCGTCGCGCTCGGGCTCGACCACCGTGCCGGGCTCGGCGCCGCCG
Source organism: uncultured Actinomycetes bacterium (assembly GCA_963812435.1). Classification (GTDB taxonomy): domain Bacteria; phylum Actinomycetota; class Thermoleophilia; order Solirubrobacterales; family Solirubrobacteraceae; genus Conexibacter. Next base: position 210,271 of record CAWEUZ010000001.1, on the reverse strand, counting down.
CCGCGGTGCTGTTCGCCGTCAACGTGACGGCCGTGCTGCCGGCGACGCCGTCGAACCTCGGCATCTTCCAGGCCGCCTGCGTCGTCGTGCTGAGCGGCGGCTACGGCGTCTCGCAGGCCGACGCGCTCGGCTACGGGATCATCCTGCAGGCGGTCGAGATCGCGACCGCCGTGATCATGGGGATGCCGGCGCTCGTGAAGGAGGGCACGTCGTGGCGCGACGTGCGCCTGCGCGCACTGCAGACCGCGCCGGTGGAGCTGCGGGCGCAGCCGCGCGAGGCGGCGGGGCGTGCTGCCGCCGCCGCCTCCGAGGCGTAGCCGGTCTCACTTACGCGAGGTCTCTCGCGGCCGCTTGGAAGCTCGCGAGCTGTCTGCCGAGCGCCTCGTCGCCGTAGCCGACGATCACGCCGAAGTCCTCGACGATCACGCCGGCGCGCGCAACCAGCCGCTGGAAGGCGTCCTCGGTGCGCAGCGCGTCGAGCTTCGCGCGCTCGCCGCGCACCAGCAGGAAGCCGGCGAGTCCGCCGCCGTGCGGCTCCAGCAGGATCGGCTCGAAGCTCTCGATCTTCCCGTCCTGCTGCGCCTGCGCCCAGAACTGGACCGTCTCCTGGAAGACCGCGAGCGCCTGCTGCTCGCGTCCGGCCGGGACGGCTCCCCAGCCGGTGAAGATCACGTCGTTCGCCATCGCGACTCCTTCGGTCGACCTTCGATCGATCGACCGTAACGGAGTGCGAAGGCGGTCCGTGCGCCGAGTCTCAGTCGACGCCGGCGGCGTCCGCGGCGCGCGCGATCTCCGCCTCGACGGCGCCGTCGGGCGGGTCCTCGTCGAGCAGCGTCGGGTCGCGCGTGGAGCCGGCGATGACGTCGTCCGGCGCCTTGTCCTTGGGCAGGAAGCCGCTTCTCATGCCGAAGTAGACGGCCTGCGGGTGGTGCGCGACGATCGCGACCGTCGACTGCTCCGGCTCGACGGCGTAGCCGCCCGACAGGCGCATGCCGATCGACGCCGCGTCGAGCAGCGCGAAGACCTTCTCGTGCTCGGACTGGTCCGGGCAGGCGGGGTAGCCCCACGACCAGCGGCGGCCCTGGTCGAGCTCGACGCCCAGATCGGAGCGCACCTTGGCATGGAGCCACTCGGCCATCCCCTCGGCCGTCTGCACGCCGAGTCCGTGGACGAACAGCTGCTCGGCGAACTCGCCGTCTCTCTCCAGCTGAGCCATCAGCTCGGTCACCTCGTCGCCGGCGGTCACGACCTGGAGCGCGACGACGTCCTTCTCGCCGCTGTCGAGCGGCCGGTAGAAGTCGGCGATGCAGATGCGGTCGTGCCGCGGCTGGCGCGGGAAGACGAGGCGGTCGATCTCCTTGTCGTGGTCCTCGGGGTCGAAGATCACGACGTCGTTGCCGTCGGCGGCGGCCGGGAAGTAGCCGAGCTTCGCGCGCGGGTGCAGGTATCTCTGCTCGGCCCACATGCGCTCCAGCCGCGGCTGGAAGTTCTCGCTCACCAGCTCGCGCCACGCGTCGCCCTTCACGCCGCGCCCGCCCCAGTGGAGCTTGAAGAGGACGTGCGTGTCGAGGTGCGGGTAGACCTCGTCGAGCGGTACCTCGACCTCGCGTACGCCCCACCACGGCGGGGTCGGGACGGGGTTGTCGGTGCGCGCGGCCGAGCGCACGGACGCGTCGGTCGTCGGGGGGCCGTCGTCGACGACGACCGGCTTCTCGCGCAGCGTTCTCGCCGCCTCGCGCGTCTTGACGACGAGCGCGGCGCGCGCCTCCTCGTCGACCAGCTGGTCCATCTTCGCGAGGCCCTCGAACGCGTCCTTGCAGTAGAAGACGCCGGGCTCGTAGACGTCGTCGTCCGCTCTCCCGTGCGGGTAGAGGATCCGCAGCCCGAAGTCGCGGTTGATCGCGGCGCCGCCGATCAGCACCGGGAACGGCAGCGCGCGCTCGTGCAGCTCCTGCACGCACAGCGGCATCTGCTTCGAGGTCGAGACGAGCAGGGCGGAGAGGCCGATCGCGGTCGCTCTGTGCTCCTGCGCGGCGTCGAGGATCGTCGAGATCGGCACCTGCTTGCCGAGGTCGACGACCGTGTAGCCGTTGTTCGTGAGGATCGTGTTGACGAGCGACTTGCCGATGTCGTGCACGTCGCCGAAGACGGTCGCGATCACGACCGTGCCCTTCGTGTAGCCCTCGATGCGGTCGAGGTAGTTCTCCAGCCGCGCGACGGCCTTCTTCATCACCTCGGCCGACTGCAGCACGAACGGGAGGATCAGCTCGCCGGCGCCGAACTTGTCGCCGACCTCCTTCATCGCCGGCAGCAGCACGTCGTTGAGCGTGGGGACCGCGCCGATCTTCTCGACCGACTTGTCGATCCAGTCCTCGACGCCGTCCTTCTTGCGGCGCAGGATGTGGAAGTGCAGCGCCTCCTCCGGCTCCATGCCGGCGGTCGGGTCGGCCTTCTCGTCCTCGGCGGTCTCGCCCTTCTCCTCGAAGTGCTCGATGAAGCGCTGCGTCGCGTCCTCGCGTCTGTTGAAGACGAGGTCGTCGGCGAGGTCGCGCTCGACCTGCGGGATCTCCGAATAGGGCGTGATGTCGGCGGGGTGGACCATCGCGAGGTCGAGGCCCGCTTCGACGCAGTGGTGCAGGAAGACGGAGTTGAGGACCTCGCGCGCCGCTCTGCCGAAGCCGAAGGAGACGTTCGAGACGCCGAGCGAGGTGAGCACGCCGGGCAATGCGGCCTTGATCTCGCGGATCCCCTCGATCGTCTCGACGGCGGAGTCCTTGAACTCGTCGGAGCCGGTCGCGAGCGTGAACGTGAGCGCGTCGAAGATCAGCGTCTGCGGGTCCATCCCGTGCTCGTCGCAGACGTATCCGTGGATGCGGCGGGCGACGTCGACCTTGCGCTGGCGCGTCTTCGCCATCGACTCCTCGTCGATCGTCAGCGCGATCAGCGCGGCGCCGTGCTCGATGCAGAGGGGGACGACGTGGTCGAGCTTGTCGCGGCCGGCCTCCAGGTTCACGGAGTTGACGATCGCGCGGCCGGGGATCTGCTCCAGCGCGGCCTTCATCACGTCCGGCTCGGTGGAGTCGATCTGGATCGGCGCGGGCAGCGACAGCGAGACCTTCTTGACGAGCGTCGCCATCTGCTCGGCCTCGTCCTGACGCTCGGTCAGCGCCACGCAGAGGTCGAGGATGTGCGCGCCGCCCTCGACCTGGTTCTCGGCGATCTGCAGCAGGCCGTCGTAGTCGTCGGCCAGCAGCATCGCCTTCGCCTTGCGCGAGCCCTGCGAGTTGACGCGCTCGCCGACGATCGTCGGCCGCGGCTCCTGCGCGATCGGCGTCGCGGCGATCATCGAGGAGACGTGCGGGGTGCGGGCCGCCGGACGCTCCGACGGCGTCAGGTCCTTGACCCGCTCGGCGATCGCGCGGATGTGGTCGGGCGTCGTGCCGCAGCAGCCGCCGACGACGTTCACGCCGTAGCGCTCGACGAACTCGCCGAGCGAGGCGGCGAGCGGCTCGGGCTTCTCGGGGAAGATCGTCTCGCCGTCCGGGCCCTGCAATGGCAGGCCCGCGTTCGGGATGCAGTGGACGGGGATGGGGGAGAGCTCGCCGAGGAAGCGGATCGCGTCGCGCATGTCCTCGGGGCCGGTCGAGCAGTTGAGCCCGATCACGTCGATGTTCAGCGCGGTCAGCGTCGTGAGGACCGCGGAGATGTCGGTGCCGAGCAGCATCTTGCCGCCGTTGGGCAGCAGCGAGACGGAGCACTGGATCGGCACGCTGATGCCTGTCTCCTTGAACGCCTCGCGCGCGCCGAAGATCGCCGCCTTGACCTCGAGGATGTCCTGCGCGGTCTCGATGATCAGCAGGTCGGCGCCGCCCTCGACCAGGCCTCTCGCCTGCTCGGCGAAGACGTCGGCGAGCGCGCGGAAGGAGATGTTGCCGAGCGTCGGGTCGTCAGAGGCGGGGAGGAAGCCGGTCGGACCGATCGAGCCGGCGACGAAGCGGTCCTCGCCGGCCGCTCTGCGCGCGATCTGCGCGGCCTTCACGTTGATCTCGTGCGTGTGGGCGCCGAGGCCCCACTCGTCGAGCTTCAGTCTCGAGGCCTGGAAGGTGTCGGTCTCGACGACCTGCGCGCCGGCGTCGAGCATCGCCGCATGGACGCCCTCGATCACGTCGGGACGGTTGAGCACGAGCGCCTCGTGGCACTTGCCCTCGAGCCCGCCGTAGTCCTCCTGGGTGAGGTCGAACTGCTCAAGCGTGGCGCCCATGCCGCCGTCGAAGACGACGATTCTGCGGCGGATCGCATCGAGGTAGTCGCGCATGACGCGATCCTAGCAGCGGTTTGCGGAACCTTGACACGCTCCTGGCAAGGTTGGGTTCGCGGCGCGCCGAGTGCGTGAGCGCCGTCGCTGTCCGCCCTCACTGTTTGGCGAGCGGGCAAGCGCGGTAGGCAAGAGAGCAATCGAAAAGGGGTGAGATGAGGCGGGGAAGCGCAATGTGGGCCCTGTTCGGCGTGGCGGCGACGATGCTGCTCGTGCCGCCGGTGGCATTCCCGTCGATCGCGGTGCCGTCGGTGACGGTTCCGTCCGTGACGACGCCCGTCGCCACGACGCCGGTCGTGAGAACGCCGGCCGTGACGACGCCCTCGATCACCGCGCCGCCCGTGAGAACGCCGGTCGTCACGGTGCCGCCGGTGAGAACGCCGACCGTGACCGTCCCGCCGGTGAGAACGCCCGCGGTCAAGACGCCCGTGGTCGCCCTCCCTTCGGTGAGAACACCGGCCGTGACGACGCCGCCGGTGACGGTGCCCTCGGTCAGAACACCGTCGGTCACGACGCCGTCCGTGAGAACGCCGGCGGTCACCGTGCCGTCGGCGAGAACGCCCTCCGTCACCGTGCCGTCGGCGAGAGCTCCCTCGGTCTCGACGCCGTCCGTGCGGACACCGTCGGTCGCGACGCCCTCGGCCGGCGCCGGCCGGCAGCCGCAGGGCGCCGGCGGGCCGACACCGGCCGCGTCGTCCCCGGCGGGCGCCGTGCCGTCGGGCGCGGTCGCCGGAGCGGCCGCCGCGGGGCTCCTCGCGGCGCCGGGCATACGGACGCTCGCCACCGGCGGCCGTCACGTGGTCGTCGGCCCCGCGACCCGCCGTGCGCTCGCACGCGGCGCGCTGTCGCAGCATCAGCTCGAGCGGACAGTCGCGGACCTGCGGCAGTGCGTCGACCAGCTCGGCGAGGCGCAGCGGCGCGTGCTCACGCTGCGCGCCGGCCTCGGGCCGCGCGCGCCGCTGTCGCGCACGCAGGTCGCGCGCCGCCTCGACCTCAGCCGTCCGCAGGCGGGCCGGATCGAGCGGCGCGGGCTGCGCCGCCTCGGCGCGCTCGACGCCGCGGGACGCTGCGGTGTTACGGCCGCGACGACCTCCGCCACCATCGCATCCCTGCTGGCGCCGGCCGGCGCGCTCGCCACGTCGTCGACCGCGGCCGGCGACGTCGGCTCCGCCTCGCGTCCGCGCTACGGCATCGAAGGCGTCAGCGCCTCGGGCGGCGGCGACGGCGCCAGCCTCGACGACGTGCTTCCGCCGCCGATCGGCGACGGCAGCGACTGGACGGCCCTGATCCTGCTGATGCTGGCGGCGACGGTCGGACTGCTCGTGCGGCGCGAGCTCAGGCGCCGCTGAGACCCAGCCTTGACACGTACGTGCGAAGGCCGGTCATGCCGGGCGGGTCCCTCGCCTACCAGCGCGACGGGTCGAACAGCGGGCGCGGCGAGGGGCGGCAGGCCGACTCGTCGCAGAAGACCTGGTTGCCGTGCTCATCGAGATGGAAGTGCACGTGGGGCGGGAGCGGCTCGCGCGGCAGGAGGCGCTTCAGCAGGTCGAGCATCGTGGTGTCCTTGGATTGCGATGGTGAGTCCTACGGTCGACGCCACGATAGGCGCGGCTGCGCGCCACGTCTGTGCAACGTGTCACGCAACGGCCGCCGACGACGTCAGGCGACGAGCGCCGGCGCCGGCGCCGGCAGCGGGAACAGCCGCGTGAAGCGCTTGCCCTTGCGCTGGTCGCCTGCGATGCGCATGTCGCCCGACGCGAGCGCCGCGGTCAGCGGGCGGTGCCCGTGCAGCACGTCGAGCAGCGTGCGCGGCTCCGCCTCGATCACGGCGTCGGCGGCGGACAGCTCGCCGCGGCACGCCTCCACGTGGCCGTCCGCGATCACGACGCGGAAGCGGTCCTCGCCGAGGCGCAGCTCGACGCGGGCCGCGAAGTCACCGGCGAGCGCGGGGTCGAAGAGCGTGCGCAGCGAGACGATGTAGGCGTCGAGGCTCATGCACATGTCGTCGCTCGGAGGCGGCGCGTGCGTGCCGCCCCAGCGGCCCAGCTCGATCAGCACCGGCTCGAGCGCGACGCCGCGCGCGGTCAGTTCGTAGACCGGCGCGCTGATCGGCGGCGGAAGCCTGCGATGGTGGACGATGCCCGCCTGCTCGAGGTCGCGCAGGCGCTGGGCGAGCATGTCGGGCCCCACGTGCGGCAGGCCGGCTCGCAGGTCGGTGAAGCGCTTCGGGCCGAGCAGCAGCTCGCGCACGACCATCAATGCCCAGCGCTCTCCGACGACGTCGAGCGCCCGGGCGATTCCGCATGCGTCCCCGTAGGTGCGCTTGCCGGCCATGGCCTGACATTACCACAATGTGAAAAAAATCAAACTAAGAGGTTTGAGAATCAAACCATGTGATATCACTCGGGAGATGACGCCGACCAAGGGAGCCGCCATGACGAGCGAGACCGACACGACGGACCGAACACGCTGGGTGGCGCTCTACGTGCTGTGCGCCGGCGTGCTGATGATCGTGCTCGACGCGACCGTCGTGAACGTCGCGCTGCCGTCGATCCAGGACGACCTCGGCTTCTCCCAGACGAGTCTCGCGTGGGTCGTGAACGCGTACCTGATCGCGTTCGGCGGCCTGCTGCTGCTCGGCGGGCGCATCGGCGACCTGATCGGCCACCGCAGGATCTTCCTGCTCGGCCTGACGGTCTTCACCGCCGCCTCGCTGCTGTGCGCGGTCTCGCAGACGCAGGGGATGCTGATCGCGGCGCGCTTCATCCAGGGCGCGGGCGGCGCGTTCGCCTCCGCGGTCGTGCTCGGGATGATCATGATGATGTTCCCCGAGCCGCGGGAGCAGGCGAAGGCGATCGGCGTCTACGGCTTCGTCGCCTCGGCGGGCGGCTCGATCGGGCTGCTGCTCGGCGGCCTGCTGACGGAGACGATCAGCTGGCACTGGATCTTCTTCATCAACGTGCCGATCGGCATCGTGACGGCGATCCTCGCGCGCAGGCTGGTGGCGGCGAGACCGGGCCTCGGCCTGTCGGCGGGCGCGGACCTGCCCGGCGCGGTGCTGATGACGAGCGGCCTGATGATCGGCGTCTACGCGATCCTGCAGGTCGCCGACAAGGGCTGGACCTCGGGCGAGGTGCTCGGGCTCAGCGCGCTGTCGCTCGTGCTGCTGACGGCGTTCGTGCTGCGCCAGGCGCGCATCCCGAACCCGCTGATGCCGCTGCGGCTGTTCCGCTCGCGCAACGTCAGCGGCGCGAACCTCGTGCTGATCCTGCTCGTCGTCGGCATGTTCGGGATGTTCTTCCTCGGCGCGCTGTACCTGCAGACGATCCTCGGCTACGACCCCCTGCAGGTCGGCCTCGCCTTCCTGCCCGGCACGATCGTGATGGGCGCGATGTCGCTCTACGTCTCCGGTCCGGCGGCGATGCGCTTCGGCCCACGACCGGTGCTCGTCGTGTGCCTGCTGTCGATCGGCGCCGCGATGCTGCTGTTCGCGCGCACGCCGATCGACGGCGACTACGTCGTCGACCTGCTGCCGATCATGCTGCTGTTCGGCTTCGGCGCGGGCCTCGCGTTCCCGGTGCTGATGCAGATGGCGATGTCGGGCGCCGAGCCGCGCGACATGGGGCTCGCGTCGGGGCTCGTGAACACGTCGCCGCAGGTCGGCGGCGCGGTCGGCCTGGCGGTGCTCGCGACGGTCGCGTCGAACCGCACGGACAAGCTGCTGGCGAACGGCGACTCGGCGCTGGCTGCGCTCAACGGCGGCTTCCACGTCGCCTACGTGATCGGCGCGGCGCTCGTGCTGGTCGCGATCGTCGTCGTGCTGGTCGTGTTGAAGCCGGTCGCGATGCCGGCGATGGCGCAGGGCGAAGCGCCGGAGGGCGAACCCGTGCCCGAGGGCGAGCCGGCCTACTCCGAGGTCTAGCCCCGCTCGCACCCGCGTCGGTCGACGGCCCGTCCCGCCTCGTGCGGGGCGGGCCGTCTTCGTTGGGCAGGCCCGGGTTGGCGGCCAAGAATAGGCAAGGGGTCTTCCGCAAAGACCGATGCAGGTGTCTTCTCCTCGTCTTCTGCTTGACAAGTGTTCAGGTGAGAGCTAGCGTGTGAATTAGAAAAAGCACTTTTCTATTCGGCCATCGACACAGCGCCGGGCCGTCGCACGCTAGGAGGAGAGGGAACATGAAGGTGAATCGACTGCTCGTCGCGCTCGACACCGCGCCGCCGAAGTCGGTCGCGGACTTCCTGAAGTAGGTCGTCCGTGAGCCCTCCCTCCACCATCGCACCCGCGCCGCAGGCGCCCGCCGAGCCCGAGCCCGCGCGGTCGATCTCGGCGCGCCTGCGCGCGCTCGACCCGCGCGCCTACGTCGTCTACCTGGCGTTCCTGCTGATCCTCGCGTTCTTCGCGGCGACGCTCAGCGACGACGGCTTCCTGACCTCCGAGAACCTGCTGAACATCGTCAAGCAGACGGCGCCGATCAGCATCATGGCCGTCGCCACCGTGTTCGTCCTGAGCGCGGGCGAGATCGACCTCTCGATGGGCTCGGTCGTCGCACTCTCCTCGCTCGTCGCCGCGGTCGTGCTGCGCGACGTCGGGCTCGTCGCCGGGATCGCGGCGGGGCTCGGGACGGGCATCGCGGTCGGCCTCGTCAACGGCTTCTTCGTGACGGTCGTGCGCCTGCCGTCGTTCCTCGTGACGCTGGCGACGATGGGGCTGGTCGAGGGGCTGGCGCGCTCGATCACCGACCTGCGCTCGGTCGCGATCACGAACCTGACCTACATCGACGTCTTCGGCACCGGCGACGTCGGGCCGATCTCCAGCATCGTGCTGTGGATGCTCGGCGTCGTCGCCGTCGGGCACTTCGTCTACCGCCACCGGCGCTTCGGCGCGCACGTGCTGGCGACCGGCGACAACGTCGCCGCCGCGCGCGTGACGGGCATCCGCGTCAACCGCGTGAAGCTCGCCGTGCTCGTGCTGAGCGCGGCGACCGCCGCGCTCGCGGGGCTGCTCTATGCGGGCCGGCTGCAGGGCGCCAACTACAACCTCGGCAGCTCCGACTTGCTGCTCGTGATCGCGGCCGTCGTGATCGGCGGGACGCGCCTGTTCGGCGGCAGCGGCACGGTGATCGGGGCGTTGGTCGGCAGCCTCATCATGGGCATCCTCAACAACGGGCTGATCCTCTCGGGCCTGTCGGCCTCGAACCAGCTGATCGCCCAGGGCGCCCTGCTGCTGCTCGCGATCTCGCTGACCCTGCGCGAACGGAAGGCCTGACCGATGACCGAGACCGAGACGACCACCACCCCGCTCGTGCGGCTGGACCGCGTGCGCAAGGAGTTCGGCGGCGTCGTCGCGCTCCAGGAGCTCACGCTCGACATCAGAGCAGGCGAGATCGTCGCGCTCGTCGGCGACAACGGCGCCGGCAAGTCGACGCTGATCAAGACGATCGCGGGCGTGCACCAGCCGACCAGCGGGCAGATCGTGCTCGAAGGCCAGCCGGTCCGCTTCGCGAAGCCGACCGACTCGCGCGAGCACGGCATCGAGGTCGTCTACCAGGACCTCGCGCTCGTCGACCAGCAGCCCGTCTACATGAACATGTTCCTCGGGCGCGAGCGCGTGCGCGGCCCGCTGCGCCGGCTCGACCGCGAGCGGATGGCGACCGAGACGCAGCACCTGCTCGACGAGCTGGACATCCGCGTGCCGAGCCCGAAGGCGACGATCCGCGACCTCTCCGGCGGCCAGCGCCAGGGCGTCGCGATCGCGCGCGCGACGCACTGGGCGCAGCGGCTCGTGCTGATGGACGAGCCGACCGCCGCGCTCGGCGTGCAGGAGACCGGCCGCGTCGAGGACATCATCCTGCGGATGCGCGAGCGCGGGCGGGCGATCCTGATCGTCAGCCACAGCCTCGATCAGGTGTTCCGCCTCTCGGACCGCATCTGCGTGCTGCGCCGCGGCCAGCAGGTCGGCGTGGTGGAGACCGCCGCGACCGACGGCGACGCGATCGTCTCGATGATCACGGGGCTGCGATGAGCGCCGAGAGCGTCACGGTCGAGCTGGACGTACCCGCGCAGATGCGCGACGGCACGGTGCTGCGCGCGAACGTCTACCGCCCGTCCGGCGACGGGCCGTGGCCGACGCTGCTCACGCGCACGCCCTACGGGAAGGACGAGCCGGAGGTGCTGGGGTGGGTCGAGCCGGTGCAGGCCGCGCGGCAGGGCTTCCTCGTCGTGATCCAGGACACGCGCGGGCGCTTCGCCTCGGAGGGCGAGTGGTCGCCGTTCCGCCACGAGCGCGAGGACGGCCACGACACCGTCGAGTGGGGGGCGCGGCTGCCCGGATCGAACGGCCGCGTGGGGATGGTCGGCGCCAGCTACGACGGCAGCACGCAGTGGATGGCGGCGCTCGAGCGGCCGCCGTCGCTCGGCGCGATCGCGCCGTCGCACACGTGGAGCGATCCGCTCGACGGGATGCTCGCGCGCGGCGGCGCGCTCGAGCTGGGGCTCGCGCTCGCGTGGACGCTGCTGTACGCCGGCGTGCCGCACGTCTTCCGGCTCGGCCTGGCCGGCGAGCAGCTGCAGCAGCGTCTGGACACGCTGCTCGACGACTTCGACCGCCTGCCGGACGACGGCTACTGGGACCTGCCGGCGAACGACATGGCGGTGCTGAAGCGCGCCGACGTGCCCGACCTCGGCACGATCTCGATGCTGTCGGACCCGGGCGTGGCGGACTGGAGCCGCGTCGCCGGGCGCCACGAGCTGGTGGAGGCGGCGACGTTCAACATCGCGGCCTGGCACGACATCTTCGTGCAGGGGACGCTCGACAACCACGCGGCGATGACGGCGCTCGGCCGGCCCGCGCGGCTGCTCGTCGGGCCGTGGACGCACACGACCTTCCACGACCCGATCGGCGAGCTGTCCTACGGCCTTCGCGGCAGCCGGCTGGGCGCCCCCGTGCACCCGCACGGAGACACGAACGGCGAGATGCTGGCGTGGCTGGGCCGGCAGTTGACGGTGGGGACCGACCTGGACCCGGAGCCAGCGTCGGACGCGCCGGTGCGGATCTTCGTGATGGGCCGCAACGAGTGGCGGAACGAGCAGGAGTGGCCGCTCGCGCGGGCACGCGCGGAGCGGTGGCAGCTCGCCGCCGGCGGCGGGCTCGGCCCGGAGGCGCCCGCGGCCGACGCCCCGCCGTCGGAGTTCGTCTACGACCCCGCCGATCCGGTGCCGACCGTCGGCGGCCCGATCGTGATGTCGCTCGGCTACGTGCCCGGTCCGCTGGACCAGCGGGACGTGGAGGCGCGCGAGGACGTGCTCGTGTTCACGAGCGAGCCGCTGGCCGCGGACCTCGAGGTGATCGGCCGCGTGCGGGTGGTGCTGCACGTGGAGTCCTCGGCGCCGTCGACGGACTGGGTCGCGCGGCTGTGCGACGTGCACCCGGACGGGCGCTCGTTCAACCTCCTCGACGGGATCGTGCGCGTGGCGGAGGGCGCCGACGCGCCGCAGCGCGTCGAGATCGACCTGTGGTCGACGGCGAACGCGTTCCTCGCCGGGCACCGCCTGCGCGTGCACGTGACGAGCAGCTCGTTCCCGCGCTGGGATCGCAACCTCAACACGGGCGACCAGCGCAGCGCGCGGTTCGAGGTCGCGCGCCAGCGCGTGCATCACGACGCCTCCTGGATCGAGCAGCCGGTCGTGCCCTGAGCGCTTCCTATATCTATATTTTTTATATAGAGATTGTCGAGATAGAAGGAGTAGGGACGGCGATGTTCGACGAGTGGCAGGCGGTCTGGCAGCTCGGGCTCGCGCTCGTGCTGTCGTCGGCGATCGGGCTCGAGCGCGAGCTGCGCCAGAAGCCTCCTCGCAGGCGCCCTCGACGGTGCGCATCACCTACGAGGACGGCCGCGGGATCCTGCGCGACGTGGTCGGCGCCTGCACCCGCAACGGCTTCGCGATCGCCGACCTCGCGGTCGACCGCCCCGACGGCGGCGCGCACGGCGGGGAGCTCGTGACGGTCCTGCTGGAGATCCACGGGACCAGACCCGTCGCGCCGCTGGCCGCGGTGATCGGCACCGTCGCCGGCGTCCACGACGTGCGCGCCGGGGACGTCAACGAGCTGTTTGACTAGCGGCCGTGCCCGACTGGCTGACCGCGGCGCTGATCGCCTTCGGCGTCGCGACCGTCACGACCCCCGCCGGCGTCTCCGGAGCGGTCTTCCTGCTGCCCGTGCAGGCGAGCGTGCTGGGCGTGCCGAGCCCGGCGCTGACGCCCACGAACCTGCTCTACAACGTGATCGCCACTCCGGGGGCGCTCGCGCGCTACGCGCGTGCGGGCCGGCTGCGCTCGCCGCTCGCGCGCGCGATCCTGCTCGGCGCGCTGCCGGGCGTCGTCGCCGGCGCGGCGATCCGCGTCGAGCTGCTGCCGGGCCGGCGTCCGCTGCTCGTCGTGATGGCGGCTGTGCTGCTCGTGCTCGGGGCGTGGCTCGCGAGCGGCCGCGGCCCGGGCGCCGCACGCCCGACCCGCGACGCGGCGTCCCCGCCGCGCTGGATCTCGCCGCTCGCCGCGCTCGTGGGCGGCGTCGGCGGCATCGCGGGGATCGGCGGCGGCTCGCTGCTGGCGCCGCTGCTGGCGGCGGCCGGCTACCCGCTCGTCGCGCTCGCGCCGGCTGCGCTGCTCGCGACGTTCGCGACCTCGGTCGTCGGCGTGCTCGCCTTCAGCGTGCTCGCCGCGCTGCACGGCGGGGCGGACATCGCGCCCGACTGGCGCGTGGGTATCGCACTCGGCGTCGGCGGGATGCTCGGAGGCTACGCGGGCGCCGCGCTGCAGCCGCGCCTGTCGGAGCGCCTGCTGCGGCGCCTGCTCGGCGCCATCTCGCTGCTGCTCGCGCTGAGCTACGGCGCGGACGCGTGGCTGTGAAGGGCGGTCCGGGCTGACGCCTACCGTGACTCGCGTGCCGACTTCTCCGAAGCAGCCTGAGCCATTCCCCGGGTTCGCCCGGTTTCGCGATGACCCCGACGCTCCGTTCTACGCCTCGCGCATGCCCGCCTTTCCGACACCCGAGGCGACGGCTGCAGAAGTCGTCGCTTGCTTCAGCCGGGTTGTCTTCGAGCTGATGCGAGAAGCGAGCCGTCATCCGCGCCGGATGAGCCGAGCCGATCTCGTGCGGTGGCATCGGGCGACGTTCCGGACGACTTTTCCGTTCCACGCGGGGAGACTTCGCGAGGATGCGGCGGCGTTCGAGATCCGATGGCGGGAGGACGGCGAGCTGCACAAGGCCCCGCGCGCAGGCTCTGAGGTCAACGACCTCCCCGCCGAGCTCGATGCCGCGTTCGACGCGTACAACGCCGAGCTCGCGGAGCGGATGCCGGAGCAGCGGACGCTGCGCGAGGCCGTGGCGGCCGCGGCTGGGTTGTACGTAGAGCTGCTGCGCATTCATCCGTTCGAAGACGGGAACCCTTCGCGCCGCGTTCCCCGCGCTCCAGGGAGCGCTCATCTCGTTGGGTGCGGCGGCCGTCGACTTCGACGACGCCGTCGGCGACCACGATGAAGCGCTCGGCTGGGCACTGCGCTCCGATCCTGAGCACCGGAGCTTTGAGCCGTTCGTCGATCTGCTGGTGCAACGCATCACGATGGCCGCCACGAGGCGTCCGAGGCCCTAGAATCAGGGTCATGACCGGACGCTGCCGCGACTTTCCCGGGCCGGCCGAGCCTGTGATCGCCACCAGTCACGGGTGGGTGCCGCTCGACGAGTCCCACACCGCGCACCTCGCCGCATCCGGGATGTTGCTCGCCTGCAGTCCGGAGCACGTCGCCCAGCTTCAGCAGGAACGCATGCGCCTGCTCCTGCCGGGACGCACCGCGGCTGGGCAATTGCGTCCCGAGCTCTAGATCCGGCGCCGGCGCGGCGCTCAGTCGACCGCGCCCAGGTACGGCTCGCGCGCGGAGCGGCCGGCGGGGTCGTTGACGAAGCCGCCGGGCGGGATGGGCACGGGGCCGTCGAGCAGCGGGTCCTCGGTCTCGCGCATCCACGCCTCCAGGCGCGCGTCGAGCTGCGCGCGCAGGTCGGCGCACGTCTCGACGCCGGCGAGGTTGCGCATCTCGCCGGGGTCGGCGAGCAGGTCGTAGAGCTCCACCCGCGGACGCTCCTGCTCGCCCCAGCCGGCCGCGAGCAGCAGCTCCTTCGAGGGCGAGTCGTCGACGTTGGGCAGCACCGGCAGCAGCCGCTCGCCGAAGTGGCGGATCAGCTTGTGGCGGCGCGTGCGGATCGCGCGCTGCGGGTCGTAGGCTGCGTGGTAGGTGAGCTCCGCGAACAGCTCGTCGCGCACTTCCGCGACCTCGCGCCGCGCCAGCGGCAGCAGCGAGGTCCCGCTCAGGCCGTCGGGCAGCGGCGCGCCGGCCAGCTCGCAGAGCGTGGGGTAGAGGTCGACCTGCGAGACGAGCGCGTCGGTCACGTGCCCGCCGAGGAAGCCGCCGGGGCCGCGCAGGATCAGCAGCGTGCCGAGGCCGCGGTCGCTCAGCGTCCCCTTCGCGCCCGGGAACGGCAGCCCGTGGTCGGTCGTCAGCACGATCAGCGTGTCGTCGGCCAGGCCCTGTTCGTCGAGCGCGTGCAGGACCGCTCCGACGCCTTGGTCGAGCGAGCGCGCGCTGGCCTTGAAGGAGGCCATGTCGGCGCGCGTCTCGGGCGTGTCGGGCAGGTGCGCGGGCGGCGCGCCGTAGAGCGCGTCGCGCACCGAGCTGGGCTCGAAGAACTCGCGGTGCGTCTCGAAGAAGCCGATCGAGAGGAAGAACGGCTGCGGCGGGCGGCTGCGGATCAGCTGCTGTGCGGCCGGCGCGATCGAGTGGACCTTCGTCGTCCCGATCTCGACGACGTGGTCGTAACCGAGCACGCCCGGATCCTCGGAGACGTGCTGCTCGCCGATCAGCGCCGACCAGTAGCCGGCCTCGCGCAGCGGGTGGACGATGTGGCGGCCGTAATCGTGCAGCCTCCAGCCGCGATGCGCGAGCCCGGTCATCCCGTTGACGTGCGCCCACTGCCCGGTCAGCAGGCACGCGCGGCTGCCCGAGCAGCTCGGCGCCGCGCAGAACGCCTGGCGGAACAGCAGCCCCTGATCCGCGAGCCGTTGGATGTTCGGCGTCTGGATCTGATGTCCGTATGGCTGCACATGACGTCCGGTGTCGTGCGAATGGAGGTAGACGATGTTCGGCTGCTTCACTATTGTCTCTATTCCCTATCGATAAACCATGAATTCGACCATTCCTATCACGTCCTATCTCGTGTGCGCCACGCCGCGCAGCGGCAGCACGCTGCTGTGCGAGACGCTGCGCGCCACCGGCGTCGCCGGCGTCCCGCTCGAGCACTTCGAGATATTGCGGCACTCCGGGCTGCCGCGCCAGCCGCGCGAGTACTTCGACGGCGTCGCGGACGCCCGCGTGCTGGAGCTGCTGGCGCCGCTGGAGGCGGGCCGCCCGAGCGGCGAGCCGGCCGCCGCGTGGCGGGACCGGGTCGTGCGCCAGGGCCTGACCGCGAACGGCGTCTGGGGCGGCAAGCTGATGTGGGGCCACGTCGAGGACCTGCTGAGCCGCGCCCGCTGGCTCGACGGCCTCGCCGACGCCGACCTCGCGGCGGCATTGCGTGCGCTGCTCGGCGATGTGCGGCTCGTGTTCGTCACGCGCTCCGACAAGGTCGCACAAGCGGTCTCGCTGTGGCGCGCCGTGCAGACGCAGCGCTGGCGCGCGGACGCCGACGCCCCGCGCCGCCCGCACGACGCCGTCTACTCGTTCGCCGCGCTCGACCATCTCGTCTCGCAGCTGCAGGCCGACGAGGCGGCATGGCGTGGCTGGCTCGCCACCCACGCCCCCGGTGAGCCGCTCGAGCTGTCCTACGAGGCGATCGCCGCCGACCCGCGCGCGGCGGTCGGGCGCGTGCTCGACTTCTGCGGGCTGCCGCGCGTCGCGATCCCCGATCCGGCGCTGCGCGACCAGCGCGACGCCCGCTCGCACGAGTGGTCCGAGCGCTATGCGAGCGAGCGGCGCGAGCGCGAGCGCAGGGCGGTCGCGTGAGCGCGCGCGTCTCGCAACTGCGAGCGCTCGAGGCGGAGGCGGTCCATGCGGTGCGGGAGGTCGTCGCCGAGCTGGAGCGCCCGGTGCTGCTGTTCAGCGGCGGCAAGGACTCGATCGCGCTGTTGCGCGTCGCCGTGAAGGCGTTCCGCCCGGCGCCGCTGCCGTTCCCGATCCTGCACGTCGACACGGGCCACAACTTCCCCGAGGTGATCGAGTACCGCGACCGCATCGTGGCGGACGCCGGCCACGAGCTGATCGTCGCCTCCGTGCAGGACTCGATCGACAGCGGCCGCGTGAAGGAGGACGCGCCCGGCGCCTCGCGCAACCGGCTGCAGACGCGCACGCTGCTCGACGCGCTGGAGGAGCACCGCTTCGACGCCGCGTTCGGCGGCGCGCGGCGCGACGAGGAGCGGGCGCGCGCGAAGGAGCGCGTGCTGTCGTTCCGCGACGAGTTCGGCCAGTGGGAGCCGCGTGCGCAGCGGCCTGAGCCGTGGGCGCTCTACAACGGACGCATCCGCCGCGGCGAGCAGATCCGCGTGTTCCCGTTGAGCAACTGGACCGAGCTGGACGTCTGGCGGTACATCGAGCTGGAGCGGCTGGAGCTGCCGTCGATCTACTTCGCGCACGAGCGCCGCGTGCTGGAGCGCGACGGGATGCTGCTGGCCGAATCGGAGTGGGTGCGCCCGCGCGACGGCGAGCAGGCGGTCGAGGCGTCGGTGCGCTACCGCACGGTCGGCGACCTCACCGTCACCGGCGCGGTGCGCTCGCACGCTCGCGACGTCGCGACGGTGATCGAAGAGATCGAGGCCTCGCGCGTCTCCGAGCGCGGCGAGACGCGCGCGGACGACCGCACGTCGGAGGCCGCGATGGAGGACCGCAAGCGCGAGGGCTACTTCTGATGCCAGGGGAGACGACCACGGAGGCGGCCATCGCGCCGCGCGAGCTGCTGCGCCTCGCGATCGCCGGCTCGGTCGACGACGGCAAGTCGACGCTGCTCGGCCGCCTGCTGCTCGACACGAACCTGGCGCTGTCCGACCAGCTCGCGGCCGTCTCGCACAACGGCGACGGGCCGGACCTCGCCGCGCTGACCGACGGGCTGCGCGCCGAGCGCGAGCAGGGCATCACGATCGACGTCGCCTACCGCTACTTCTCGACGCCGCGGCGCTCGTTCATCCTCGCCGACACGCCCGGCCACGAGCGCTACACGCGCAACATGTTCACGGGCGCCTCGACGGCCGAGCTGGCGATCGTGCTGGTCGACGCGCGCAGCGGCATCGTCACGCAGACGCGGCGCCACACGCAGATCTCGGCGCTGCTGGGCATCCGCCACGTCGTCGCGTGCGTGAACAAGATGGACCTCGCCGGCTGGGACGAGGAGCGCTTCGAGGCGGTCGCGTCCGACGTGCGCGAGCTCGCCGACCAGCTGGACATCCCGGATCCGTTCGTGCTGCCGATCAGCGCGCTGCACGGCGACAACGTCGTCGAGCGCAGCACGCGCACGCCGTGGTACGACGGCCCGCCGCTGCTCGAGCACCTCGAGCAGGTCGACGTCGCCGCCGACCGCGATCTCGAGCGCCTGCGGCTGCCGGTCCAGTGGGCGCTGCGCCCCGGCGGCGGCCGCCGCCGCGGCTACGTCGGCCAGCTCGCGGCGGGCACGCTCGCGGTCGGCGACGCGGTCGTGGTCGCGCCCGCCGGCGAGGCGACGACGGTCGTCGCGGTCGACACGCTCGACGACGGCGTCGCGGTCGGCACGCCGCCGCTGTCGG
The DNA here is from genome assembly GCA_963812435.1 of uncultured Actinomycetes bacterium. Lineage (GTDB taxonomy): Bacteria > Actinomycetota > Thermoleophilia > Solirubrobacterales > Solirubrobacteraceae > Conexibacter. The sequence continues at coordinate 192,145 of CAWEUZ010000001.1, read as the reverse complement.
TGACCGTCGAGCTGGCGGACGACATCGACGTCGGCCGCGGCGACATGCTCGTGACGCCCGGCGACGTGCCGCCGGCCGCGCGCGAGCTGGACGCGACGGTCTGCTGGATGGCCGAGGAGCCGCTGCGCGCCGGGCGCCGCTACGCGCTCAAGCACACGACGCGCACGGTGCGCGCGACCGTGCAGGCGCTGCACGCGCGCATCGATCCCGAGACGTTCGTGCCGGAGCTGGAGCCCGCGCTGCTGACGCTCAACGACATCGGCCGCGTGACGCTGCGCACCAGCTCGGTCGTCCTCGCGGACCCGTACGCCGTCAACCGCATCACCGGTGCGTTCATCCTCATCGACGAGCACTCCAACGACACCGTCGGCGCCGGCATCGTGGAGCAGGCGCGCGTGGTGGAGGCGGCGAGACCGGAGCGCCGCGACGTCACCTGGCATCCCTCGGCGCTCGACCGCCGCCACCGCTGGAGGCGGCTCGGGCAGCAGGGCGCGACGGTGTGGCTGACGGGCCTGCCGGCCTCGGGCAAGTCGACGATCGCCGTCGCGCTGGAGCGCGCGCTCGTGGAGTCGCGGCGGTCGGCGTACCTGCTCGACGGCGACAACCTCCGCTACGGCCTGTCCGACGACCTCGGCTTCTCGCCCGGCGACCGCGCCGAGCACATCCGCCGCGTCGCGCACCTCGCGCGCCTGATCGCCGACTCGGGCACCGTCGCGGTCGTCTCGCTCGTCTCGCCGATGGCGGCCGACCGCCAGGACGCGCGGGCATTGCACGACGCGGCCGGCCTGCGCTTCGTCGAGGTGCACGTCGACACGACCGCCGACGAGTGCGCGCGGCGCGACCCGAAGGGCCTCTACGCCCGCGCTCGCGCGGGAGAGATCCAGGGCTTCACCGGCGTCGACGCGCCCTACGAGGCGCCGGCCGAGCCGGAGCTGCACGTGCCGACGGCGGAGGTCGACGTCGAGCGCGCGGTCGCCGCGATCGTGGAGCTGCTGCGCACGCGCTAGCCGAGCGGGCGCTCGTCAGCCCACCAGTCGCGCTGACCCTCCACGTCCCCACGCGGATTCTCGCCGAGGTTGGGCGCGCCGAAGACGAGGATCTCGAGGCCCTGCGGCCCGGCCTCGTAGCCTCGCCACGTGCCGGGCGGGACGCGAACCACGTCCCACTCCTTGAGCGCGACGATCTCGTCGTCGAGCTTCATCCGCCCGCTCCCGCGCACGACCACGTAGACCTCCTCCTGCTCCTTGTGCGTGTGACCGACCGGGAAGCGATAGTCGGGCGGGACGCGCTGGTAGCAGAGGCCGCACTGCTCGAGCCCGAGCGCCTTGCTTGCGTGGCGAAACTCCAGGCCCGGCGCGCCACCGAAGTTGGACCCGAGATCCTCCAGATCCTCCTTGAGGTTCTTGAGCGTGAACGGCATGGCGGCGATCCTACTGGAGGCGCGCTAGCTCTTCTTGCCCGCGATCGCGCGCTGCAGCTGCGTCTTGTTCATCTTCGAGCGGCCGTCGATGCCGAGCTGGCGCGCCTCGTTGTAGAGCTGGTCGCGCGTGCGGCCGCGCGGCCCCGCTCTGCCGGAGCGCTTGCCGCCGCGGCGTCCGGACGAGATGTCGTCGGTGGAGGAGCGCGAGGCCTGTCTCGACTGGCCCGCACGTGCGCGCTCCTTGTTGACGGTGCGCGCGGCGATCTCCTCCGCGCGTCTCTCGGAGGCGCCCTGCCGGCGCTCGCTCTGCTTGACGTGCTGGTACTGACGTGCGCGCTTCGTGCCTCTTCTGACGCCGCGAGGTGGCATGGCCGCTCCTCCTTCGAGGTCGCTTGACGCCCACCCCTTACCCGGACCCGGCGCCGCGGTATCGCGGCGGCCTTACGCGCCCGCCGGCGGGCCGGTCGACCCGCGCACGACAAGCCGCGGCTCGAGCATCGCGGGCTGGGCGACCTCGCCGGTCGTCAGCCAGGCGGTCGCCGCCTCGACGCCGAGGCGCGCCAGCTCGGCGATCGGCTGCGCCACGGTCGTCAATGAGATCATCGGCACCCGCGACAGCTGCATGTCGTCGAAGCCGACGACCGAGAGGTCGTCGGGGACCCGCAGGCCCAGCTCCATCGCGCACGACATCACCTCGATCGCGGTGATGTCCGATGCGGCGAAGATCGCCGTCGGGCGGTCCGCGCCGGACAGCAGCTCGCGCACCGCCGCGTTGCGCTGCGGATCGGAATGGGGGCCGACCTTCACGATCACGTCCCGTGCGATCCCGGCGCGGCGCAGCGCCGCGCGGTAGCCGGAGATGCGCGCGGCGTCGGTGCTGGGCGCGATGAGCGTGCCGCTGACGTACGCGATGCGCGTGTGCCCGAGGTCGAGCAGGTGCCCGGTCGCCAGCAGCGCCCCGCTGACGTCGTCGAGCCCGATCGAGACGCCGACGGAGCCGCTGTAGCCGATCGACACCACCGGCGTGTGCTCGGTGATGGTGCGCAGACCGGCGTCGTCGCCGGTGTACGCCACGAGGATCAGCGCGGCGACGCGGTGCTCGAGCAGGTTGGAGAGCGCCACATCCTCCTCCCGCAGGTCGGGGCCGGCGGTCGCGAGCAGCACGCGGTAGCCGTTCGCCGCGGCGTGCTGCTCGAGCAGGCCCGTGAGCTCCGCGTTGAAGGGGTCGAAGAGGTCGCCGACGAGCAGCCCCAGCACTTCGGATCGGCGTCGCGTGAGGTCGCGCGCACCGGCGTGCGGCCGGTAGCGCAGCGCCGCCGCCGCCGCCTCGACGCGGGCGCGCGTGGCCTCGGACACGCGGCCTCTGCCCTGGAGGGCGTCGGAGGCGGTCGTCTTGGCGACGCCGGCCAGTCTCGCGACGTCGCGGATCGTGGGGAGGTCGGACGGAGGCGCGGTCTCGTCGGCGGCCATTCGGGCGCAGATGATAGCCGGCCGCGCATGGTCTTACGACGGTGCCGGAGCGTTTCGGCGTCGAATTCTCTTGACAGTTATTTCACGGCGTTCTACTGTTGCCGGACCGATCCGGCAAATCACGATCGGGTCACACGTCTTGGAGGCAGATCGATGACGTCCGCAGCGCACACCAACCTCGCCGGCGAGCTGGCCCTGCTCGGCGGCTCCCCGGTTCGCGCCGCGGCGCCGCGGCAGTACCCGGTCTGGAGCGAGGCGTCGCGGGAGCACGTGGCGCGGCTGCTCGAGCAGGGCGTCGCGCTGGGCCTGAGCAAGCACCAGCCGGAGATCGCCGCGCTCGAGTACGCGGTCGCGGACTTCTTCGGCGCCAAGCATGGGCTCGGGACCTCGACCGGCAACGGTGCGTTGCACGCCGCGTTGATCGGCCTCGAGCTGACGGCTGGCGACGAGGTGATGACGTCGCCGTACACGTACGGCGTATCGATCTCCTGCATCTTGCAGAACAACTGCATCCCGACGTTCTCGGACGTGCTCGAGGGGACCGGGCTGATGGACCCCGAGTCGGTGCGCGAGCGCATCACGCCGCGCACGCGGGCGCTGCTGGTCCCGCACATCTTCGGCAACCCGGCCGACATGACGGCGTTGATGGAGATCGCCGCCGAGCATGACCTGAAGGTGATCGAGGACGGCAGCCAGGCGCACGGCGCCAAGCACCGCGGCAGACGCATCGGCGGCTTCGGCGACGCGGCCGGCTTCTCCGCCAACGGCGTCAAGCCGATCGCGGCGGGCGAGGCGGGATTCATGGTGACGCAGCACGACGACGTGTACTGGAAGGCGATCGTCTCCACGCAGCACGCCGGCATGGGCGAGCTGCCGGGGCGCATGGCGGAGGACGGCTTCCCCGACGAGCTGATCCCGGCGATCGACGCGCTCGTCTACACCTACCGCCTCACGCCGGTCAGCGCCGCGCTGATGCTCGGCTGCCTGGAGCGCGTGGACCCCGACAACGATGTCCGGCGCAGACACCTGCGACTGCTGTCCGACGGGATCGCCGACCTGACCGGCGTCTCGATCCCCCCGTTGCTGCACGAGGGTGACGAGTCCGCGATCCACCAGGTGATCGTCAGATACGACGCGGAGGCCACCGGCATCTCGAAGGAGACCTACCTGGAGGCGCTCAATGCCGAGGGTCTCTACAGCTACGTGTACCTGCCGCGGCCGGTCAACAAGGCGCCGCGTCTGTCACCCGACTGGAACGGAGCGCGGGTGATGTGGACGGAGAACCTCAAGCGCGCGAATTACGACCCGACCAAGGTCGAGGTACCGCACGCCGAGGCGCAGATCAAGCACCACTTCAACCTCGTCTGGAACTACATCGACTACGAGCCCGCCTTCATCCAGGGCATGGTCGACGCGTTCGCGAAGGTCGAGGAGAACCTCGACGCGCTGCGCTCGTACGAGCGGGAGCACGCCGTGACGACGTAGCGCTGCTTCACCGCCGGTGCAGGACCGCAGGTGCAGGAGGAGAGAGAGTGCGATCGGAGAGGAACACGAATGCCTGAGGAATGTGGCGATACGTGCGTGCGCACGGCCCGACGCGGCGCGCGACGCGTGCGCTCGACGGCCGTCGCCGCGCTCGCGGCGCTGCTCGTCGCGGTGGTCGCCGGTTGCGGCGGGTCGGGGTCGGACGGCGGGGGCAGACTGGCCACGACCAACGGCACGGACACCCGCGCCGCCAGTTCAGCCGACGTGCCCGAAGTCACGTGGGCGTACAGCGCGTCGGTGCAGGGACTCAACGTCATCACAGCGCCGGACGCGACGGCGGGCTCGATCGTCGCGAACGTCGCGCAGGGCCTGCTGACCTACGACAAGGACGGCGGGCTGCATCCGAGTCTCGCGAGCTCGTGGAAGGAGGTCAGCCCGACCGAGTACCGCTACACGCTCAGAAGCGGGGTGCGCTTCTCCGACGGCAAGCCGGTCACGGTCGACGACGTCCTGCACTCGATGCACTTCGCCATGGACCCGAGAACGGGTGGCGCGTCCGCGTCGTTCTACCTCAGCGTGAAGTCGATCGACCAGACCGGCCCGCAGGAGATCACGGTCACGCTCAGACATCCCGACGTAGCCTGGAAGTTCACGCCTGCGCACTACTCCGGATGGGTATTCGAGAAGGACGCGATGGAGCGCGCGGGCAGCAAGTTCGGAGGGCCCCAGGGCATCCCGGTCGGGTCGGGGCCGTACAAGCTCACGCGGATCTCCGGCGACGGCGTGACGCTCGTGCGCAACTCGTACTACAGAGGGCCGGCGACGCCGACGGTCGAGAAGGTGAACGTCGACTTCATCACCGACGACGCCACGCGCCTGGCGGCGATGCAGTCGGGCGACGTCGACGGCACGTTCCTCATTCCGCTGCAGGACACGTCGCAGTGGCAGGCCGTCCCGTCGCTCCAGCTGCTGTCGGTCGGCTCGCCGAATCAGGCCTACATGTTCTTCAACACGACGCACGCGCCGTTCGACGACGTGCACGTGCGACGCGCCCTCATGTACGCGTTCAATCGCGACGCGATCACGAGAGGCCTGCTGCACGGCAACGCGCGCGTGGCGTACACGATCGTGCCGCCGGAGCTGTGGGCGAACACCGGCCTCAGCCCGAGCGAGGTCGAGGCGCGCAGAGGCGACCTCGGGCCGAGCTACCCCTACGACATGGAGAAGGCGAAGGAGGAGCTGGCGAAGTCGAGATACGCGAGAGGCTTCTCGGCGAGCGTCCGCTACACGGGCACCTACACCGAGATCGGCGCCGGCATGCAGGTGCTGGCGGAGAGCCTCAAGCAGCTGAACGTCGACCTCAGACTGCGGCAGATCACCGACGCCGACTTCGCGAAGCTGTTCGTCCCGAGACCGGACTTCGACCTCGTCGCCGGCCTGGGCTCGGCCGACTACCCGGACCCGCTGGGCCTGATGAATCAGACGCTGTGCAGCTGCCAGGCCGTTCCGAACGGATTCAACATGTCGGGCTACGTCGACAGAAGAATCGACGCGATGCTCGCCGACGCGGCCGGCGACCCGGACAACGCCTCGCGCGTCGAGACGATGATCAAGACGCTGGCGATCGCCAACGAGCAGCTCACGTTCGCCTCGCTGTGGTGGGACAACTCGGTGGCTGCCGTCGACAGAAGACTCGTCCTGACCGATTACGGGTTCTGGTCGAGCTTCCTGACGCCGTGGATGGCGAACATCCGCGCCGCTTCGTAGCGACGGCATGAGCGGGCATTACGTCACGCGGTTCGTGATTCGGCGCCTGGCGGCGGCCGTGGTGCTGTTGATCGCGATCTCGTTCGGGACGTTCGCGCTGCTCGCGTTGACGCCCGGGGACCCTGTCCAGCTGTTGCTGGCCGGGCGTCCCCGGACGCCGGAGATCGTGCAGGGGCTGCGGGAGACGTATCACTTGACGGGCTCGTTCTTCGAGCGCTACGTCAACTGGGCGGGGTCGGCGCTGCATCTCGACTTCGGCGAGTCGGTCAACTCGCGCCAGGACGTGATCGACGTGATCGCGCAGCGGGCGCCGTTGACGCTCGAGCTGGCCGGGATCAGCTTTCTGCTGACGCTGCTGCTCGGGATTCCGCTCGGGGTGCTCGCGGCGCTGCGCCGCGGCGGCACGCTCGACCGCTCGATCGTCGGCAGCACCGTGGTCGGCGTCAGCATGCCGCCGTTCGTGACCGGCATCCTGCTGATCTACCTGTTCGCCGTGACGCTCGGCTGGCTGCCGTCGTTCGGCGGGGGCGGCGGGGCCGAGGACCGGCTGCGTCACCTGATCCTGCCGTCGCTGGCGCTGACCGCCACGGCCCTCGCGGTCGTCGTGAAGATGACGCGCAGCGCGATGGTGCGCGAGCTCGAGCAGGACTACGTCACGTTCGCGCGTGCTCGCGGCGAGTCGGCGATGCGGGTCGTGATCCGCCACGCCCTGCGCAACGCGCTGATCCCGATCGTGACGGCGGGCGGCTTGATCCTCGGCTACATGGTCGGCGGCGCAGTGCTCGTCGAGCAGGTGTTCTCTCTTCCGGGCCTCGGGTCGCTGTTGGTGGAGTCCGCGCACGCGCGCGACCTGCCGATGCTGCAGGGCGTCGTGCTCGTGATCGCCGTCGTCGTGATCGTCATCAATCTGCTGACGGACCTGCTGTACCTCGCGATCGACCCGCGCATCCGCTTCGGCCAGGGGACGGCATGAGCGGGGTCGCGACACCGCTTCCGCCGGATGTCGTCGTCGCGGGCCGCCGTGTGCGGCGGCGGCGCCCGACGATCGTGGCGTTCGCGATCGGCTGGCTCGCCCTCGTCGTGCTGCTCGTGCTTGCCGGCCCGCTGCTGGCTCCCCACGGGGCGAGCGAGCAGGACTTGCTCGCCGGCGTCGGCGGTCCGAGCGGCGCGCATTGGCTCGGGACCGACGCGCTCGGGCGCGACGTGCTCTCGCGCGTGATGGTGGGGACGCGTTCGCCGGTGCTCGGCGCGCTCGCGATCGCGCTCGGGGCGATGGTGATCAGCACGACCTTCGGGCTGTTCGCCGGCTACCTCGGCGGGAAGACGGAGGGGGGGATCATGCGCGGCGTCGACCTGCTGCTGGCGTTGCCGCCACTGCTGGTGATCATCGTCGTGGCGGGCGCCTTCAACGGCGGGCTTGTGATCGCGGTCGTGCTGCTGGCGCTGTTGGCGGCACCGTCGGACACGCGCATCATCCGCAGCGTGACGCTCGAGCAGCGGCCGCGCGCGTATGTCGAGGCGGCGCGCGTGATGGGGCTCTCGCGGCGCCGCATCATGGTGTCGCACATCCTGCCGAACATCGTCGCGCTGATCGTCGTCGACCTGTGCCTGGACTTCACGTTCGGGCTCGTCTCGCTCGCGGGGCTGTCGTTCGTCGGGCTGGGCGTCAGTGAGGGCGCACCGGACTGGGGGCGGATGCTGTTCGACAACCGCAACCTGCTGAGCATCAACCCGTGGGCCGCGCTTGCGCCCGCATTGATGATCCTGCTGACGGCGGCGGCGGCGAACATCGTCGGCGACTGGGCCTACGAGCGGCTCGAGCAGCGGGGGCGTGCGCGATGACGGTCGTGAGAGGCGCGCCGCTCGTCGCGGTCGAGGATCTGCGGATTGAGGCGGTGCTCGACGATGAGGCGCGCACGCTTGTCGACGGCGTCAGCCTGGCGGTCCATGCGGGTGAGGTGCTGGCGATCGTCGGTGAGTCGGGGTCCGGCAAATCGTTGACGGCGCGCGCGATGGTGGGGCTGCTGCCGCGCGGGCTGCGTGCGTCGGGGCGCGTGCTGGTGGATGGGCGCGACCTGGTCGGTGCCGGCGAGCGCGAGCTGCGACGGATCCGCGGTGGTGAGGTCGCGCTCGTGATGCAGGATCCGTTCACGACGCTCAACCCGTTGATGAAGTGCGGCGCTCAGATCTGCGCGGTCCACGGGCCCAAGCAGTCGCGCGCGGAGCGCCGCCAGCAGGCCGTCCGCCGGCTCACCGAGGTCGGGATCCATGATCCCGAGGGCGTCGCCGATCGCTATCCGTGGCAGCTCTCGGGCGGGATGCGCCAGCGCGTCGCGCTTGCGGCGGCGCTCGCGAACGATCCGAAGGTGCTGGTGGCGGACGAGTTCTCGACGGCGCTCGACGTGACCACGCAGAAGGAGATCTGGCTGTTGCTGCGCCGCATCCAGGAGGCGCGCGGGATGGGGCTCGTGATCATCACGCACGACCTGCGGATGGCGTTCTCGATGTGCGACCGCGTGCAGGTGATGTATGCCGGCTCGCTGTTGGAGACCGGTGGCGCGGGTGCGGTCGAGGAGCAGCCGGCTCATCCGTACACGCTTGGGCTGCTGCTGGCAGAGCCGGACGTCACGTCCGTCGCCAGCGGCGCGCTGCTGATGTCCGGCAGCGTGCCGCGCGCCGATGAGGTCACGCACGTGTGCGCGTTTGCGGAGCGCTGCCCGTGGTCCGCGGCGGAGTGCGTGACCGGCAAGCCGCCGCTGCGCGCGATCGGCGAGGGGCGCGAGACGGCGTGCGTCCGGGTGGAGGCGATCGAGGCGGAGATGGCGGCGCTGCGCCGGCGTCCGGATGAGGCGCGGCCAGTCGCCGCGGCTGCCGTGGCGGCCGACGCCGACGCCGGCCCGGTCGTCGTCGTGCGCGAGCTGCGCAAGGTCTTCGCGAACGGCCGCGGGCGGGGCGGGGAGGACGGCGTCGTGGCGCTCGGCGGCGTCTCGTTGGAGATCGGTGCCGGCGAGAGCGTGGGGTTGGTGGGCGAGTCGGGGTCGGGCAAGACGACGTTGGCGCGCTGTCTGGTCGGGCTGGAGGCGCCGACGTCGGGGTCGATCGAGATCGCCGGGCTTGACGCGACCGATCCGCGGCGGCTGTCGCGTGAGGAGCGCGCGCGGTTGCACGGCCTGGTCCAGTACGTCTTCCAGGATCCGTACTCGTCGCTGAACCCGACGAAGACGATCGGTGCGACCCTGACCGAGGCGGTCGCCTTGCGGCCTGGTCGCGACCGCAGAGCCGTCGCAGTGCGGGTGAGCGAGCTGCTGTCGCTCGTCGGGTTGCCGCAGGGCTACGCGCCGCGCAAGCCGCAGGCGCTCTCGGGCGGCGAGCGTCAGCGCGTCGCGATCGCGCGTGCGCTCGCGCTCGAGCCGCGCGTGGTGATCTGCGACGAGCCGGTCTCCGCGCTCGACGTCTCGGTGCAGGCGCAGGTGCTCGACCTGTTCACCGAGATCCGCCGCGAGACGGGCGTCAGCTACCTCTTCATCACGCACGACCTCGCGGTGGTGCGCCAGGCCGCGGAGCGGATCTACGTGCTCTACCGCGGCAGCATCGTCGAGCAGGGGCCGGTGCTGGAGCTGCTCGACCACCCGCGCGACGACTACACGCGCGCGCTGCTCGCCGCCGTCCCCGGCCAGTGGGACCGCGACAGCGGCGCGCCCATGCTGACGTCGTGAGCCCTACGCCGCCGGGAGGCAGGTGCAGGACCGTAGGTGCAGGAGGAGAGAGAGAAGTGCGATCGGAGAGGAATACGGATGCCTGAGGAATGTGGCGGTACGTGCGTGCGGACGCGCCGACGGGGCGCGCGACGCGTGCGCTTGACGGCGGCCGCGGCGCTCGCGGCGCTGCTCGCCGCGATCGTCGCGGGTTGCGGCGGGTCGGGGTCGGACGGCGCAGGCAGACTGCCCACGACAAACAGCGCGGACACCCGCGCGGCCAGCACGGCCGAGGTGCCCGAAGTCACGTGGGCGTTCAACGCGTCGCTGCAGGCGCTCAACACGATCACCTCGCCGGACGGGACGTCCGTGTCGCTGGTTGCGAACGTGGCGCAGAGCCTGCTGGCCTACGACAAGGACGGCAACCTGCGTCCGAGCCTTGCGAGCTCCTGGAGAGAGGTCAGCCCGACCGAATACCGCTACACGCTCAGAAGCGGCGTGCGCTTCTCGGACGGTAGACCGGTGACGCCGGAGGACATCCTGTACTCGATGCACTTCGAGATGGATCCGAGAACAGGTGGCGCGTTGGCCTCATACTACCTGAGCGTGAAATCGATCGATCAGACCGCTCCGAACGAGATCACGGTGACGCTGAAGCATCCCGATCCGGGTTGGAAGTACACCCCCGCGCACGGCTCCGGCTGGATCTACGAGAAGGCCGCGCTGGTGCGGGCCGGCAGCAAGTTCGGCGGCCCGAGAGGCCTCCCGATCGGCTCGGGGCCGTACAAGATCACGCAGTTCTCGAGCGATCACGCGACCTTCGTGCGCAACCCGTACTACGCCGGGCCGAGACCGAAGGTCGCGAGAGTCACGGTGAGCTTCATCACCGACGACGCGACGCGCCTGGCGGCGATGCAGTCGGGCGACGTCGACGGGACGTTCACGGTGCCGCTCGAGGACACGCCGCAGTGGCAGAAGGTCCCGTCCGTCGAGCTGCTGTCGGTGGGCTCGCCGAACCTCACCTTCATGTTCTTCAACACGACGCGCGCGCCGTTCGACGACGTGCACGTGCGACGCGCCCTCATGTACGCGTTCAATCGCGAGGCGGTGGTGAGAAACCTGCTGCACGGCAACGCGCGCGTGGCGAACACGATCATGCCGCCGGAGCTGTGGGTCAACGAGGGTCTCAGACCCGCGGACGTCGAGGCGCGCAGCGCCGACCTCGGCCCCGAGTACCCGTACGACATCGCGAAGGCGAAGGCCGAGCTGGCGAAGTCGAGATATCCGAGAGGCTTCGCGACGACTGTCGTCTACACCGGCGCGTCAGCCGAGGTCGGGACCGGCATGCAGGTGCTCGCGCAGAGCCTGAAGGAGCTCAACGTCGACCTGAAGCTGCGGACGATCACGGACGCGGACTTCGCGAAGCTGTTCGTGCCGAAGCCGGACTTCGACCTCGTCGCCGCCCCGGGTGCGGCCGACTATCCGGATCCGCTGAACTTGATGGGGCAGGCGCTGTGCAGCTGTCAGGCGGTGCCGAACGGGTTCAACATGTCGGGCTACGTCAACAAGCGGCTCGACAGCCTGATCGCAAGCGCGACGGCCGATCCGAACGCCAGCACGCGCGTCGACAAGATCATGCAGGGCCTCGCGATCGCGAACGAGCAGCTGCCGTTCACCACGCTGTGGTGGGACAACTCGGTCGCGGCCGTCAACAAGAAGCTCGTGCTGACGAACTATGGCGTCTGGTCGAGCTTCCTGACGCCGTGGATGGCGGACATCCGCGCCGCGGCTTCGACGCAGTGATCCTCTTGGATCGAGCTGCCGGTGATCGCCGGATCGGTCCGCATGTCACCCACCCGAACAGGAGCCACATGACCGATCCAGCCTCGCCCGCCGATGCACGTCCGGCGATCGCCGTCCTGGAGGCGCCGGTCGCCGGCTGGGTCGCACCTGGCTTCGAGCCCGTCGCGGAGGCGTTCGCACGCAACTTCGACGCGCACGGCGAGCTGGGCGCGGCGTTCGCCGCCACGCACGAGGGTCGGCCGGTCGTCGACCTGTGGGGCGGCGTGGCGGACGCGGAGTCGGGACGGCCGTGGCGCGAGGACACGCTGCAGCTGATCTTCTCCGGCACGAAGGGGCTCGTCGCGACGTGCGTGGCGATGCTGGTCGACCGCGGCGAGCTGCGGCTCGAGGACCCGATCTGCCTGCACTGGCCCGAGTTCGGTGCCGCCGGCAAGGAGTCGATCACCGTGGCGGAGGTCGTCTCCCACCGGGCGAGACTGCCCGCCGTGCGCACCAACGTCTCCGAGGACGAGTTCCTCGATCAGCCGCGCATGGCGCAGCTGCTCGCCGCCCAGGCACCCGAGTCGGATCCGCGTCTCGCGGTCATGTATCACGCCCTCACCTACGGCTGGCTGTGCGGCGAGCTCGTCCGTCGGGTCGACGGCCGCTCGGTCGGTCGCTTCCTCGCCGAGGAGGTGGCGGCGCCGCTCGACCTCGAGCTGTGGCTCGGGCTTCCCGAGGAGCTCGAGCAGCGCGTCTCGGCCTTGCGATACGGGCATGGGTGGAGCGACAGCCTCGTGGCGCTCGCCGACGCGTTCCCGGGCGATCCGCTGTGGACGGCGATGTGGGAGAACCCGCCGATCTTCCCGCTGGACGACCTGCCCTGGAACCGGCGCACATGGCACGCCGCCGAGATCCCCGGCGGGGGCGCGATCGGCACTGCGCGCTCGATCGCGCGGCTCTACGGCGCGCTCGCCTGCGGCGGGACGCTCGACGGCGTGCGTCTGCTCTCGGCTGAGAGCGTGGCGCTCGCGTCGACGTCGCTGGCCTCCGGCCCGGACCCGTACAGCGAGGAGCTGCTGAACTTCGGCATCGGCTTCGAGCTGCAGACGACCGAGGCGCGCTATGGACCGCCCGCGCAGGCGTTCGGCCATACCGGCGCCGGCGGCTCCGTGCACGGCGTCTGGCCCGATCACCGCGTCGGCTTCTCCTACGCGATGAACGAGATGCGCGACGAGCCCGAGGGCAACCTTCGCGCCCGCGCGTTGCTCGAGGCGCTGCATGCCTGCGTCTGACTCCCTGCTGCTCTGGTGAGCACGGCGCCTGCAGCGATCGTCCCCGCGACGCGCGAGCGGCTGCTCGAATGCGACGAAGTCGCGCGTCGCGTGTTCGGCTTCAGCGACGCGGAGACGATCCCCGCCTGGCTGGTGCACACCTCGACGCTGTTCGGCGGCGTCGCGCGGATGGCGCTCGCCGGCGGCGAGGCGGTCGGCTTCGCGTTCGCCTTCCCCGCCGTCGACGAGCAGGGCGCGTGCCTGTTCCTGACGGAGGTCTCGGTGCTGCCCGAGCACCGCTCGCGCGGCATCGGCCTGCGCCTGCTGACGGCGGTCCGAGATGGGGCGCTCGAGCTCGGTCACGAGCGCATGGTCTGGACGACGAACGCCCTCAGCTCGCGCACCCTGCATCTCTATCTCGTGCGCTGCGGCGCTGAGCTCGTGCGCATGCGGCCGGCGATGTACGACGGGCTCTTCGACCACCACGCGCCCGACGTGATCAACGGCGACGAGGTCGAGCTCGAGTGGCGCTTGCGCGACGACTCGGTCGCCGCGGCGCTCGCCGGGCCCGCGCGGCGCGCGGCTCCGCACGTGGACACCGAGCGAGTCGAGATCCCCTACGACGTCGATGCGCTGCGCATCGCGCCGGCGGAGCTGCGCCGCGGCTGGCGCGAGCAGGTGCGCATGGGCATGGAGACGCTGCTCGCCGCCGGCTACCGGGGCGTGGACCTGGCGTCCGACCAGGAGGCGCGGCGCAGCTTCGTCGTGTTCGTCCGCGGGTGGGCGCATGACGCGTGAGACGGAGGCGCCCGCGAGCGGGATCGCGTCGCTCGAGCGCGGGCTGCAGGCACTGAGCCTGCTGATCGAGCTGGAGTCGGACCTCGTCCGCCGGCCCCGCGGCCTCGGGATCCAGCAGGTCGCGAACGAGCTCGGCGTGCACAAGAGCACCGCTTCGCGGCTCATGCAGTCGCTCGTGGCGCGCGGCTACGCGGTGCCCAACCCGCGCTCCGCGCGCGGCTACCGGCTCGGCCCGGCCGTGCGGGTCCACGAGGTGCTCAGATCGCGCGAGCGCCGCCTGCACACGCTGGCGCACCCGTTCGCGGAGGAGCTGGCCGAGGCGACCGGCGAGTGCGCGCACGTCGCCGTCCCGGCGGAGACGCGGGTGCTGGTGATCGACGACGTCGAGCCCGACCATCCGATGCGCTTCGCGTCGGGCATGGGGCGCCACGTGCCGCTGCACTGCACCTCGGCGGGCAAGTGCCTGCTCGCCTTCGGGCTGGCGGCGATCCCGGCCGAGCTGCCCCCACGCACCGCGCGCACGATCACGGACGCGGACGCGCTGCGCGCGCACCTCCCGGAGATCGTGGAGCGGGGGTACGCGATCGACGACGAGGAGAACCACGCCGGCGTCCGCTGCATCTCGGCGCCGGTCTTCGACGGGAACGGCCGGGCGATCGGGTGCATCGGGATCAACGGGCCGGTGGTGCGGGTGACGCGGCGGCGGGTAGGCATCCTGGCAGAGCGCGTGCTGGAGGTGGCGGGGCTGCTCTCGGCGACGCTCGGTGACGCCATGACGCACTATCCGCAACATTGACGATGCAATAGTTGCGCTGTAGGCTGCCAAACGGCCGATAACGGCCGGTTTGGAGGATTCATGAGCAGCCGCGACCCCCGTCACGACATCCTCTTCGAGCCCGTGCGCATCGGGCCGAAGACGATGCGCAACCGCTTCTACCAGACGCCCCATGCGGACGGACTGAACTCGCAGTACCCCGGCGCCGAGGCGGGCTTCCGCGGCATGAAGGCCGAAGGCGGCTGGGCCGTCGTCAACACCGGCATGACGAGCGTCTCGCCGGAGTACGACCACTCCGGCCACGAGGTCGTCTCGCGCATCTGGGACGACGCCGACGTGCGCAACTGGAGCCTGCTGTGCGACAGCCTGCACGAGCACGGCGCGCTGGCAGGGCTCGAGCTGATGGCCAGCGGCGCGCACGTCAGCGGCTACGAGACGCGGCTGCCGGCCGGCGCCGTCTCCGGCGTCGGCGACGACTGGCTCTACATGGGCGCGTCCTACGAGATGGACCGCCGGGAGATCCGCGCCCTCCAGCAGCGCTACGTCGCCGCCGCGCGGCGGGGGCGGCAGGCGGGCTTCGACATCGTGAACGTGATGGGCGCGGAGCTGATCGCGCTGCCGCAGCTGTTCCTGATGGGCCGCTACAACCGCCGCACGGACGAGTACGGCGGCAGCTTCGAGAACCGCGCGCGCTTCTGGCTGGAGACGCTCGAGCTGGTGCGCGAGGCGGTCGGCGACGACTGCGCGATCACCGCGCGCTTCTCGATCGACACGCTCGACGACAGCGAGGACGGCGTCCGCGTCGACCACGAGGGCGCCGGCTTCATCGCGCTGGCGGACCACCTCGTCGACTTCTGGGATCTCGTCGTCGGCGGCGAGGCCGCCACCTGGGCGAAGGACGTGACGCCCTCGCGCTTCACCGAGGAGAACTCGCACGCGCCGTGGGTGTCGAAGGTGCGCCCGCACACGAGCAAGCCGATCGTCGCAGTCGGCCGCTTCACGAGCCCCGACACGATGGCGCAGGTGATTCGCAGCGGCCAGCAGGACGTCATCGGCGCCGCGCGCGCGTCGATCTCCGACCCCTTCCTGCCGCAGAAGATCTCCGAAGGGCGGATCGACGAGATCCGCGAGTGCATCGGCTGCAACGTCTGCGTCTCGCGCGTGAACACGGCCACGCGCATCATCTGCACGCAGAACGCGACGACCGGCGAGGAGTACCGCCGCGGCTGGCACCCGGAGCGCTTCGAGCCGGTCGCGAACGACCTCTCGCTCGTGCTCGTGGTGGGCGGCGGACCGGCCGGGCTGGAGTGCGGGCTGGTGCTCGCGCGCCGCGGGATCGAGTACGTGCACGTCGTCGACGACGCGGCCAGACCGGGCGGCCACATGGAGTGGGTCCCGCGGCTGCCGGGGCTCGCAGAGTGGGGCCGGCTGGTGCACTGGCGCCAGACGATGGCGGGGAAGCTGTCCAACCTGACGCTCGTCCCGAGAAAGCCGCTGAGCGCCGACGACGTGCTCGACTACGGCGCCGAGCTGGTGGTCGTCGCGACCGGATCGGAGTGGGCGCGCGACGGCCTCAGCACCGTCACGCGCGCGCCGATCCCGGGCGCCGACGCCGACCTGCCGCACGTCCTCACGCCGGACCAGATCATGCGCGAGGGCAAGCAGCCGCCCGGCGAGCGCGTGCTCGTCTACGACGCGGAGGGCTACTACATGGGCGCGAGCCTCGCCGAGCGCTTCGCGCGCGAGGGCAAGGCCGTCACGTACGTGACGCCGCGCGGCGCGGTCGGCTCCTACATGCAGTACACGGGCGAGGACCAGTCGATGGTGCCGCTGCTGCACGGGCTCGGCGTCGAGCTGTTCCGCGAGCACGCCGTGACCGAGATCGGCGAGGGGTACGCCGCCGGCGGGCCGCGCGGGCTCGGCGACCGCGTGCGCTGGGAGACCGACGCCGTCGTGCTCGTCACGCAGCGCAACCCGCGCACCGCGCTCTACCGCGAGCTGCTCGCGCGCTCCGCCGAGTGGGAGGAGGCCGGCATCCGCGCGGTCTACCGCGCGGGCGACTGCGTCAGCCCGCGCCAGCAGGTGGCGGACGCGATCTTCGACGGCCACCGCATGGGGCGCGAGATCGACTCGGCGAACCCCGCGGTCGCGCTGCCGTGGATCCGCGAGGAGCGCTTCATCGGGACGAGCGACGAGGACTACGAGGCGATGCGCGGCGGCGCGCGCGCGGAGAGGGGCGAGCGGGTGTGAGCGGGCACGACGACGAGCAGATCCTGATCAGCCTGATCAAGCTGGGGCCGGAGGTCGCGCCGGAGCGCTTCGCCGAGTTCGCGGTGTCGCTGGACCTGCCGACGTGGCGCGCCAAGGACGTGGTGCGCTCGTTCGACACCTACCGCGTCGACGCGGACGACGGCGGAGATCTCGACGCCGACTTCGTCGAGGTGATGCGGGTGCGCTCGCTCGCGGAGTGGGAGGAGGTCGGCCGCACCGATCCCGACATCGCGCCGCTCGGCGCCGCATTCGACGAGCTGACGCAGGGCGCGACGGTGCAGCGCTTGGTCCTGCGTCACCTTTCGAGATAGCGCTCTGCGCAACAAAAGCAAGTTCTCGACTTGACATGCGCGACAAAAGCCGCGTAGACTGAACAGACGGTTAGTCCTTGCAGATCGAGGCGTGGGCCGTGAGGCGCCGCCGCCGTGACGCGGGCAACAGCCGGAAGTGCAGATCGGAGAGGAGAGGGCATGCCTGAGGAATGGGGCGCGATGGTGCGCGCCCGAGACAGCCGCCGCGTGCGGCGCCTGGTCACTGCGTTGGCACTCGCAGCCGTGGCCGTGTTGTTCGTCGCCTGCGGAGGGTCGGACGCAGGCGGCAGACTCGCCGCGACCGATGGGACAGACGCGGGCCAGGGAAGCACAGCGGAGCTTGCCGAGGTGACATGGACGTACAACGCGTCGCTGCAGGCGCTCAATCTCGTCAGCTCGCCTGACGCGACGTCGGTCTCGATCGCGGCCAACGTGGCGCAGGGCCTGCTGGTCTACGACAAGGACGGCAACCTGCATCCGAGTCTCGCGAGCGCCTGGAGACAGGTGAGCCCGACCGAGTACCGCTACACGCTTCGGAGAGACGTGCGCTTCTCCGACGGCAAGCCGGTCACGCCGGAGGACGTCCTCCATTCCATGCGCTTCGCGATGGATCCGAGAACGGGTGGCGCCTCGGCCTCTTTCTACCTGAGCGTGAAGTCGATCGAGGAGACTGCTCCGTACGAGATCACCGTCACGCTCAGCCACCCCGACGCCAGCTGGAAGTTCACCCCGGCGCACTACTCGGGATGGGTATACGAGAAGGACGCGATGGAGCGCGCGGGCAGCAAGTTCGGCGGTCCCCAAGGCATCCCGATCGGGTCGGGGCCCTACAAGCTCACGCGTATCTCGAGCGACGGCGTGACGCTCGTGCGCAACCCGTACTACAGAGGGCCGGCGACGCCGAAGGTCGAGAGAGTGAACGTCGACTTCATCGCCGACGACGCGACACGCCTGGCCGCGATGCAGTCGGGCGACGTCGATGGCACCTTCCTCGTGCCGTTGCAGCAGACGTCGCAGTGGCAGCAGGTGCCGTCCCTGAAGCTGCTGTCGGTCGGTTCGCCGAATCAGGCCTACATGTTCTTCAACACGACGCGCGCGCCGTTCGACGACGTGCACGTGCGGCGCGCGCTGATGTACGCGTTCAACCGCGAGGCGGTGGTGAGAAACCTGCTGCACGGGAACGCCCGCGTGGCGTACACGATCGTGCCGCCGGAGCTGTGGGCGAACACCGGCCTCAGCCCGAGCGAGGTCGAGGCGCGCAGAGGCGACCTGGGCCCGAGCTACCCCTACGACATCGAGAAGGCGAAGGCCGAGCTGGCGCAGTCGAGATACCCGAGAGGGTTCACGGCGAGCGTCAAGTACACGAGCGCCAACGCGGAGATCGGTGCCGGCATGCAGGTGCTTGCGGAGAGCCTCAAGCAACTGAACGTCAACCTCAGACTGCAGCTCATCACCGACGCCGACTTCGCCAAGCTGTTCGTCCCGAGACCGGACTTCGACCTCGTCGCCGGCTTGGGCTCGGCCGACTACCCGGACCCGCTGGGTCTGATGAATCAGACGCTGTGCAGCTGCCAGGCCGTTCCGAACGGGTTCAACATGTCGGGCTACGTGGACAAGCGGCTCGACGGTCTGCTCGGCAAGGCGGCCGAGGGCGATGCGGATTCCCCCAGCCGCGTCGACACCCTCGTCGACGCCCTGGCGATCGCGAACGAGGAGCTGAGCTTCACCAGCCTGTGGTGGGACAACGCCGTCGCGGCGGTCAACACGAAGCTCGTCCTGACCGACTACGGGTTCTGGTCGGGCTTCCTGACGCCGTGGATGGCGAACATTCGCGCGGCTTCGTAGCGAGACCGGGGACCTCGTCCAGCTGTTGCTGGCCGGGGTCCCCGGACACCGGAGATCATGCGCGCGGAGGAGAGCCATGCGTGGGAGTGGGTATCCCTTGGTCAGGACATGGGCCCGGACCCGACCGTTTTGTTGCGACTGACGACGCATTCAGAGCTTTGACCTTCTATACGCAACATTGACATGGAGAATGTTGCGTGTTACACATACAGCTGCGTGGTGCCTTGTCGCCACGCTGCTCTCGCAAGAGCACCCGCAGAGGGCGGGAGGAGAGACGTGTGAATCGGAGGAAGAGGCATGCCTGACGAATGGGGCGCGACCATGCGCGCCCACACCGGAGGCCCGGCGCGACGCCGGCGCATCATCGTGGCGCTCGCGTTGACGCTCGTGGCGGCGCTCGGCGCCGGCTGCGGCGGATCGTCGAGCAACGACGGCAGACTCGCCGTGACCGGCGAGACGCAGAGCCAACAGGGCAGCGACGCCGAGGTGCAAGAGGTCACCTGGGCCTACAACGCCTCGCTGCAGGCGCTCAACCTGATCGCTTCGCCCGACACGAACTCGATCTCGATCGCTGCCAACTTGGCGCAGGGCATGCTCGCCTACGACAAGGACGGCAACCTGACGCCGAGCCTCGCGAGCTCGTGGAGACAGGTCAGCCCGACCGTGTACCGCTACACGCTCAGAAGAGGCGTGCGCTTCTCGGACGGCAAGCCGGTCACGCCCGCGGACATCCTCTACTCGATGCACTTCGAGATGAGCCCCAAGACCGGCGGCGGCGCGGCCTCCTACTACCTGAGCGTGAAGTCGATCGAGCAGACCGGGCCCGACGAGATCACGGTGACGCTCAAGCATCCGGATCCGGGCTGGAAGTACATCCCGGCGCACTGGTCGGGCTGGGTGTACGAGAAGGACGCGATGAAGGCCGCCGGCAGCAAGTTCGGCGGGCCCCAAGGCCTCCCGATCAGCTCCGGTCCCTATGCGATCAAGCAGTTCTCCAGCGACCACGCGACGTTCGTGCGCAACCCGTACTACAGAGGCTCCGCCACGCCGAAGGCGCAGAGAGTCGTCGTGAGCTTCATCACCGACGATGCCACCCGCCTCGCGGCGATGCAGTCGGGCGACGTCGACGGGACGTTCAACGTGCCGCTGCAGGACACGCCGCAGTGGCAGGCGGTGCCGTCGATCGAGTTGCTCCCGACCGGCTCGTCGAACATCGTCTTCATGTTCTTCAACACGACGCGCGCGCCGTTCGATGACGTGCACGTGCGGCGCGCGTTGATGTACGCGTTCAACCGCCAGGCCGTCGCGAGAGATCTGCTGCACGGCAACGCGCGCGTCGGGAACGCGATCGTGCCGCCGGAGATGTGGAGCAACCTGGGCCTCACTCCGAGAGAGGTGGAGGCGCGCAGAGCGGACCTCGGCCCGAGCTATCCGTACGACATCGAGAAGGCCAAGGCGGAGCTGGCGAAGTCGAGATATCCGAACGGGTTCTCCACGTCCGTCAAGTACACGGGCGCCGCCAAGGAGGTCGGTGCCGGGATGCAGGTGCTGGCAGAGAGCCTCAAGCAGCTGAACGTCGACCTCAGACTCCAGCTGATCACGGACGCCGACTTCGCGAAGCTGTTCGTCGCGAGACCGGACTTCAGCCTCGTCGCCGTGCAGGGAGCCGGCGACTGGCCGGACCCGTTGAACCTGATGGGGCAGACGCTGTGCAGCTGCCAGGCGGTGCCGAACGGGTTCAACATGTCGGGCTACGTCAACAAGCGGCTCGACGGCCTGCTCGCCGCCGCGACGGCCGATCCGGACCCGGCCTCGCGCACCGACACGATCATGCAGGCCATGACGCTCGCCAACGAGCAGGTCCCGTTCATCTCGCTGTGGTGGGACAACTCGGTGGCCGCCATCAACAGGAGATTCGTCCTGACCGACTACGGGTTCTGGTCGAGCTTCCTGACGCCGTGGATGGCGAACATCCGCGCGGCGGCTTCGACGCAGTGAGTCGATGAGCGGACGTTTCATCACGCGATTCGTGCTCCGGCGCCTGGCGGCGGCCGTGGTGCTGTTGATCGCGATCTCGTTCGGGACGTTCGCGCTGCTCGCGCTGGCTCCCGGGGACCCCGTCCAGCTGTTGCTGGCCGGGCGTCCCCGGACGCCGGAGATCGTGCAGGGGCTGCGGGAGACGTATCACCTGACGGGCTCGTTCTTCGAGCGTTACGTCAATTGGGCCGGGTCGGCGCTGCACCTGGACTTCGGCGAGTCGGTCAATTCGCGTCAGGACGTGATCGACGTGATCGCGAAGAAGGCGCCGTTGACGCTCGAGCTGGCCGGCGTCAGCTTCGCGTTGACGCTGCTGCTGGGGATCCCGCTCGGGGTGCTCGCGGCGCTGCGGCGTGGTCACGCGCTCGACCGCTCGATCGTCGGCAGCACGGTGGTGGGCGTGAGCCTTCCTCCGTTCGTGACCGGCATCCTGCTGATCTACCTGTTCGCGGTGACGCTGGGCTGGCTGCCCTCGTTCGGCGCGGGGGAGGGGACGAGCGAGCGTCTGCAGCACCTGATCCTGCCGGCGATCGCGCTGACCGCGACGGCGCTGGCGGTCGTCGTGAAGATGACCCGCACGGCGATGGTGCGCGAGCTGGAGCAGGACTACGTCGTGTTCGCCCGCGCCCGCGGCGAGTCGGCAACGCGGGTCGTGGTCCGCCACGCCCTGCGCAACGCGCTGATTCCGGTCGTGACGGCCAGCGGGCTGATCCTCGGCTACATGGTCGGCGGCGCAGTGCTCGTCGAGCAGGTGTTCTCGCTGCCGGGCCTCGGCTCGCTGCTGGTCGAGTCGGCACAGGCGCGCGACCTGCCGATGCTGCAGGGCGCGGTGCTCGTGATCGCCGTCGCGGTGATCGTCATCAACCTGCTGACGGACTTGCTGTACCTCGCGATCGACCCCCGCATCCGCTACGGACAGGAGGCTGCATGAGCGGCACCGCGACACCGCTCGCGCCGGCTGCGCGCCGCCGCACGCGGCGCTGGGCCTCGCCGGTCGTCTCGGCGGCGCTCGGGTGGCTTGTGCTGGTCGCCGTGTGCGTGATCGCGGGTCCGTTGCTGGCGCCGCATGCGCCTGGCGAGCAGGATCTGCTGGCCGGCGTCGGCGGTCCGAGCGGCGCGCATTGGCTCGGGACCGACGCGCTCGGGCGCGACATCTTCTCGCGGGTGATCGTCGGGGCGCGTTCGCCGGTGCTGGGCGCGCTCGCGATCGCGCTCGGGGCGATGGTGATCAGCGTGACGGCCGGGCTGTTCGCCGGCTATCTCGGCGGCAAGACGGAGTCGGGGATCATGCGCGGCGTCGATCTGCTGCTGGCATTGCCGCCGTTGCTCGTGATCATCGTCGTGGCAGGCGCGTTCAACGGCGGCTACGCGATCGCGGTGGTGCTGCTGGCGCTGTTGGCGGCGCCGTGGGACACGCGCATCGTGCGCAGCGTGACGTTGGAGCAGCGGCCGCGCGCGTACGTCGAGGCGGCGCGCGTGATGGGCCTCTCGCGCTGGCGGATCATGGTCTCGCACATCCTTCCGAACATCGTCGCGCTGATCGTCGTCGATCTCTGCCTGGACTTCACGTTCGGTCTCGTCTCGTTGGCGGGGCTGTCGTTCGTCGGGCTTGGGGTCAGCGAGGGCGCGGCCGACTGGGGGCGCATGCTCTTCGACAACCGCAACCTGCTGACGGTCAACCCCTGGGCCGCGCTCGCGCCGGCGCTCGCGATCCTGCTGACGGCCGCGGCGGCGAACGTCGTCGGCGACTGGGCCTATGAGCGCCTCGACGCGCGGGGACGGGCACGGTGAGCGCCGCTCTGAACGCACCCCTCGTGGCCGTCGAGGACCTGCACATCGAGGCGGAGCTCGACGGCGAGGCGCGGACGCTCGTGGACGGCGTGAGCCTGACGGTCGACGCCGGTGAGGTGCTGGCGATCGTCGGCGAGTCGGGGTCCGGCAAGTCGCTGACGGCGCGGGCACTGGTGGGCCTGCTGCCGCGCGGGCTGCGCGCCACGGGGCGTGTGCTGCTGGAAGGCCGAAACCTCGTCGGCGCTTCCGAGCGCGAGTTGCGGAGGGTGCGGGGGCGCGAGGTCGCGCTCGTGATGCAGGACCCGTTCACGACGCTCAATCCGCTGATGAAGTGTCAGGCGCAGATCGTCGCCGTCGGCGGCGCGCGCCGGTCGCGCGCGGAGCGAAGAGCGGAGGCCGTGCAGCGCCTCACCGAGGTCGGGATCCACGACCCGGAGGCTGTCGCCGACCGCTACCCGTGGCAGCTCTCCGGCGGCATGCGCCAGCGCGTGGCGCTCGCGGCGGCGCTTGCGAACGACCCGAAGGTGCTCGTCGCCGACGAGTTCTCGACCGCGCTCGACGTGACGACGCAGAAGGAGATCTGGCTGCTGCTGCGGCGCATCCAGAAAGCGCGCGGGATGGGCCTCGTGATCATCACCCACGACCTGCGGATGGCCTTCTCGATGTGCGACCGCGTTCGCGTCATGTACGCCGGCTCGCTGCTGGAGGCGGGCGAGGCGCACGCCGTCGAGCAGCAGCCGGCTCACCCCTACACGCTCGGGCTGCTGCTGGCGGAGCCCGACGTCACGTCCACGGCCAGCGCGTCGCTGCTGATGGCAGGCAGCGTTCCGCGCGCCGACGAGGTCACGCATGTGTGCGCGTTCGCGGAGCGCTGCCCGTGGTCGGAGGACGTCTGCGTCGCCGCCAAGCCGCCGCTGCGCGAGCTGACCGCAGACCGCAGCACCGCATGCGTCCGTGCGGAGCAGATCGAGGACGAGATGGCCGCGCTGCGGCACCGCCCCGCGGCGACGCCGGCGACTGCGGTTGCGTCGAACGCCGGGGCCGACGGAGATGGCGGCAACGTCGTGGGGGTGCGGGAGCTGCGCAAGGTCTTCAGAGGGCAGCGGGAGGTGGTCGCGCTCGGCGGCGTGTCGTTGGAGATCCGTGCGGGTGAGAGCGTGGGGTTGGTGGGCGAGTCCGGCTCGGGCAAGACGACGCTCGCGCGCTGCCTCGTCGGGCTGGAGACGCCGACCTCGGGCTCGATCGAGATCGCCGGGCTTGACGCGACCGATCCGCGGCGGCTGTCGCGTGAGGAGCGTGCGCGGTTGCACGGCCTGGTCCAGTACGTCTTCCAGGATCCGTATTCGTCGTTGAATCCGACGAAGACGATCGGCGTGACGCTGCGCGAGGCGGTTGCGCTGCGGCTCGGTCGCGATCGCAGAGCGGTCGCGGCGCGCGTGAGCGAGCTGTTGTCGCTGGTCGGGTTGCCGCAGAGCTACGAGGAGCGCAAGCCGCAGGCGCTCTCGGGCGGTGAGCGTCAGCGGGTCGCGATCGCGCGCGCGCTTGCGCTTGAGCCGCGTGTGGTGATCTGCGACGAGCCGGTCTCCGCTCTGGATGTCTCGGTGCAGGCGCAGGTGCTCGACCTCTTCACCGAGATCCGCCGCGAGACGGGCGTCAGCTACCTGTTCATCACGCACGACCTCGCGGTCGTGCGCCAAGCCGCCGAGCGGATCTATGTGCTCTATCGCGGCGAGATCGTGGAGCAGGGGCCGGTGCTGGAGCTGCTCGACCACCCGCGCGACGACTACACGCGCGCGCTGCTGGCGGCCGTCCCCGGCCAGTGGGACCGCGACAGCGGCGCACCGATGCTCGTCTCATGAGCGCATCCGGGGTCGAGATCGCGCTCGACGTTCCCGCGCGCATGCGCGACGGCGTCATCCTGCGCGCGAACGTCCACCGTCCCGCCGGGGGCGGCGGGCCGTGGCCGACGCTGCTGCAGCGGACGCCGTACCGCAACGACCTCCCGAGCCAGGTCGTCTGGTGCGGGATCGACCCGATCGCGGCGGTTCGTCGCGGCTTCATGGTCGTGGTCCAGGACGTGCGCGGCCGCTTCACGTCCGACGGAGCGTGGGAGCCGCTGCGCCACGAGGCGCTCGACGGCTGGGACACGATCGAGTGGGCGGCGCGGCTGCCCGGCTCGAACGGACGGGTCGGGATGTACGGCGGCAGCTACTGCGGCAACACGCAGTGGCAGGCGGCGATCGAGCGGCCGCCGTCGCTCGCGGCGATCTGCCCGCTGATGACGTGGTCCGATCCGTTCGATGGGCTCTTCTCCCGCGGCGGCGCCGTCGAGCTGGGGTTCACGGTCCAGTGGACGCTGTTGACGGGGCTCGACGACCTCGGGCGGACCGGCGCCGACGCCGGTGCCGTCGACGCCGTCCTCGACGAGCTGGACCGGCTCGCGGGCGACGCCTGCCGGGGCCTGCCGATCGACGAGCTTCCCGCGCTGCGGCACGGGTCGCCCGAGATGGGCGGCATACGCGCGAGCGCCGACCCGGCGGGCGCGGCGGACGCGCGCGTCGTCGGCCGGCACGATCGCGTCGAAGTGCCGACCTTCCACGTCGGCGGCTGGTACGACAGCTTTCTCCAGGGCACGCTCGACAACTACGAGGCGATGGTCGCGTGCGGTCGGGAGGCGCGGCTGCTCGTCGGCCCGTGGACGCACGAGCGGTTCGCCGACCCGATCGGCGAGCTGCTGCTCGGCGTGCGATCCGGGCGCGAGGCGGCCGTCCACCCCCACGGCGATCTCCAGGACGAGCAGCTGGCGTGGCTTGGGGCCCGGCTCGTCGACGGCGGCGGCGACGAGCCGGCGCGCGCGGCGGCACCGGTGCGCATCTTCGTGATGGGGCGCAACGAGTGGCGCGACGAGCAGGAATGGCCGCTGGCTCGCGCGGTCCGGGAGCGCTGGTTCATGCACGCCGACGGCGGTCTCTCGACCACGAGTCCGGAGGCCGGCGCGGCTGTGCGCGCGTTCGCGTACGACCCGGCGGATCCGGCTCCCACGGTCGGCGGGCACACGATCATGTGGCCGTCGCACCCGCCGGGCCCGTTGAGTCAGGCGCACGTGGAAGCGCGCGAGGACGTGCTCGTGTTCACGAGCGCTCCGCTGGCCGCGGAGCTCGAGGTGACGGGACGCGTGCGCGTCATGCTGCACGCCGAGTCGAGCGCACGATCGACCGACTGGGTCGCGCGCCTCTGCGACGTCCATCCCGACGGACGCTCCTACAACGTCTGCGATGGGATCGTCCGCATCGTGGAGGGCGCCGACCGCCAGCAGCGAGTCGAGGTCGACCTGTGGTCCACCTCGAACGTGTTCCTGCCGGGCCACCGCCTCCGCGTCCACGTCACCAGCAGCTCGTTCCCGCGCTGGGATCGCAATCTCAACACCGGGGACCACGGGTCGCCTCGCCACGTCGTAGCGCGTCAGCGCGTGCATCTCGATGGTGGGCGGCCCTCCTACGTGGAGCTGCCGACGATCCGCTCGCAGGAGCGGGCTGCCGCATGAACGAGACTGCAACAGATCGCGATGCGCAACATTGACATAGAAGTTGTTGCGTGATAGAGATCTGCTAATGAGCGGGATCACCTCCCTCGAACGCGGGCTGCAGATCCTCAACCTCTTGATCGAGGTCGAGGCGGATCTCGTCCGCCGTCCCCGCGGCGTGGCGATCCAGCAGATCGCCAACGAGCTCGACGTGCACAAGAGCACCGCCTCGCGCCTGATGCGGTCGCTCGTCGCGCAGGGCTACGCGGTGCCGAACCCCGGATCGGCGCGCGGCTTCCGTCTCGGGCCCGCCGTTCAGATCCACCAGAGCCTCACGATGGACGAGCGCGGCCTGCGCGAGCTGGCGCACCCCTTCCTCGAGGAGATCGTGGAGGCGACCCGTGAGTGCGCCCACGCCGCCGTCGCGGCCGGGACCTGGGCGCTCGTGATCGACGACGTCGAGACCGACCAGCCGCTGCGCGTGGTCGCCGGCCGCGGCCGCCGCGTGCCGCTGCACTGCACCTCGGCGGGCAAGTGCCTGCTCGCATTCGGCCAGGCGTCGATCCCGCACGAGCTGACGTCGCGCACGTCGCGCACGATCGTCAACCCGCAGATGCTGCGCCTGCACCTGGCCGAGATCGTGGAGCGCGGCTACGCGCTCGACGACGAGGAGAACGACCCCGGCGTGCGCTGCATCTCCGCGCCGGTCTTCAACGCGCTCGGCGAGGCGATCGGCTGCGTCGGGATCGACGGGCCCTCCGTGCGCATGACCGAAGACCGCCTCGACGGGCTCGCTGCGAGCGTCGTCGAGGCCGCCGAGCGCCTGTCGGCGAGCCTGCGCGCGCACGACCCGGCGCCGGCCGTCGAGCCCGCCGCCGTCTAGACGCGTCTCGGCGCGTCGCGCCTCGGCCTCCACGCCCGCTGCTCGCGCAGCGTCGAATCGCGGCGATCGGGGCACCATTTCCACGACGGTGCGGCCCGGTGCGCACAGCGCACCGCGGTTGCGTTGGGCATACCTGTTGCGCCAAGTGATGCGGAAGACGCAACATTCACTTCATTTTGACTTGACATGCGCGACATAAGTTGTAGCCTGGCTCCTCCAGCCGCCTCACTGTCGAGGCCGACCGGATGGAGGAGAGCTTGGGAGTGACGGATGCCCCTGTCGTGCTTGAAGCGCGGGGCGTGACAAAGAGATTCGGCCGCGTCCAGGCCCTGCGCGGCGCCGACTTCTCGGTGCACCAGGGCGAGGTGGTGGCGCTCGTCGGCGACAACGGCGCGGGCAAGAGCACGTTGGTGAAGACGCTCTCGGGCGTGCATGCCCCCGACGCCGGCGAGATCCTCTTCGACGGCGAGCGCGTCGACCTGTCGAGCCCGGTCGCGGCGCGCGGGCTCGGGATCGAGACGGTCTATCAGGACCTCGCGCTCGCGCCGGAGCTCGACTCGACGGCGAACTTGTTCCTCGGGCGCGAGACGCGCCGCAGAGGTCTGCTCGGCCGGCTCGGCTTCATGGACCAGCGCCGCATGGCGGAGCAGATGGAGGAGACCTGCCGCAGCCTGGGCGTCAACCTCCAGGACCGCCGCGTCCCGGTCGCGAGCCTCTCCGGCGGTCAGCGCCAGGGCGTGGCCGTGAGCCGCGCCGTCGCCTGGGCGAGCAAGGTCGTCTTCATGGACGAGCCGACCGCCGCGCTGGGCGTCGTGCAGACGGCCAAGGTGCTCGAGCTGATCGGGCGCGTCCGCGAGCGCGGCGTGTCGGTCGTCGTCATCAGCCACAGCCTGCCCGAGGTGTTCGAGGTCGCGGACCGGATCGAGGTCCTGCGGCTCGGACGGCGGGTCGCAACGTTCAAGACAGAGGAGGCGACGATTCCGGATGTCGTGCTTGCGATGACGGCCGGCCGCGTCGAGGAGGAAGACCGATGACCGCAGCGCGAGTTCCGAGCGACGCCCCCGCCGACGGGCTGGGCGCGCACGACCCCGAGACGCAGTTCCCGCTGACCCCGCTGCAGCGCCTGGCGCACGCGGCGTCGACCTGGACCTTCCTGTTCCTCGTCGCGCTCGTGATCTTCTTCTGGGCCTGGAGCCCGGCCGCCTTCGGGACGGTCGACAACCTGCGCAACATCACGCTCGACACGTCGATCCTGCTGATCATCGCCGTCGGCGCGACGTACGTGATCATCACCGCTGGCATCGACCTCTCCGTCGGCGCGATCCTCGTCTTCTCCGGCATCGTCAGCGCGAAGGCGATGGAGGCGCTCGGGAGCGGCACCGGCTCGGTCCTGCTCGGACTCGCGATCGCGCTCGGCTGCGGCGTGGGCTGGGGGATCGTCAACGGCCTGCTCGTCGCCTTCGCGCGCGTCCCGGCGTTCATCGCGACGCTCGGAACGTTCAGCGCCGCCACCGGCCTCGGGCTCATCATCACCGACGGGCTCGACGTCCGCAGCGTCCCGCCGAGCCTCGTCGAGAACGTCGGCAACGCCGACCTGTTCGGGCAGATCCCCTACCTCGTGATCATCGCGATCGTCGTCGCCGTGCTGGCGGCGATCCTGCTCGCGAAGACGACGTTCGGCCGCTACACGTACGCGATCGGCTCGAACCAGGAGGCCGCGCGGCGGGTCGGCATCAACGTCGAGCTGCATCTCGTCAAGGTCTACGCCTTCGCGGGCCTCGTCGCCGGCCTCGCCGGCTACCTGTCGCTCGCCCGCTTCGCCACCACCACGATCGGCGGCCACGCGACGGACAACTTCCAGGCGATCACCGCCGTCGTGCTGGGCGGCACGAGCCTGTTCGGCGGCATCGGGACGATCGCCGGCACGGTCATCGGAGCATTCATCCCCACGGTCCTCAACAACGGCCTGGTGATCGTCGGCGTCGTCCCCTTCTGGCAGCAGGTCGCGGTCGGGGCGATCCTCGTCACCGCCGTGTACTTCGACCAGTGGCGTCGTTCCAAGTACCGCAATTAATCACTTCGCCATTCACAGTCCACACAGGAGGAGAGAGGACGTCATGCCGAAGCGTGCGCACGTTGTGCGACTGCTGAGCTTCCTCGTCGCGCTGGCGCTGGTCGCCGGGCTCGCGGCGTGCGGCAGCAGCAACGACTCGAACAAGAGCGGGACCGCGTCGAGCGGCGACTACGACATCACCCTGATCCCGGGGATCCGAGGCGACAAGTACTACGTCGCGCTGCAGTGCGGCGCGGAGGCCGAGGCCCGCCGGCTCGGGGTGAACCTGAAGATGCAGGGCGGCGCCGCGTTCGACCCCAGCTCGCAGACGCCGGTCGTGCAGGCCGTCTCCGCCACGAAGCCCGACGGCATCGTCGTCGCGCCCGTGGACTCGAAGGCGATGTTCATCCCGCTCGAGCAGGCCAGCCAGGCGGGGGCGAAGATCGCGCTCGTCGACACGACGCTCGACGACGACAGCTTCGCGGTCTCGACCGTCCGCTCCGACTACTACTCGGGCGGCGTCAAGGCCGCGGACATCATCGACGAGCTGACCGGCGGCAGAGGCAAGGCGCTGCAGATCAGCATCAAGCCCGGCCTCTCCACGCTCGACGCCGGCAAGGCCGGGTTCGAGAAGGGCATCGAGAGATACCCCGGGATCGAGTACCTCGGGACGGAGTTCGCCAACAACGATCAGGTGAAGGTCGCCTCGATCGTGGCCGCGACGCTGCAGACGCATCCCGACCTGAACGCGATCTTCCTGCCGAGCGGGACGGACGCCGAGGGCGTCGGCGCGGCGCTCAAGCGCGCCGGCAAGGTCGGCCAGGTGAAGGTCGTCGCCTACGACGCCTACCCCGCCCAGGTGGAGCAGGTCAAGAACGGCGAGCTGCAGGCGCTGATCGTTCAGAAGCCCTACGAGATGGGGCAGATGGGCGTCCGCGAGGTCGTCGACGCGCTCAAGGGCAAGCCGACGCAGAAGAGAATCACGACCGACCTGCTGGTCGCGACGAGAGAGAACATCGACACGCCCGAGATCGCGAGATTCCTCTACAGATCGTGCTGAACGAGATCGCTGGGCGCCGGCTCCCCGCCGGCGCCTGGGGGGATGTCGTCGCGAGCGACACGATGATCGCCGCCGAATCGCGCATCGCGCGGAGCGCGAACGGCGGACTTCGCTTCGCGCACGGGGCTGGCCTGCGGCGCGTCGGCCGCACTCGCTGATCCTTCCACAGATTAGTGCAATATACGCAACATTGACGTCGCTAATGTTGCGTGATACAAGGCATTTCGATGAATCGCCATGCCGACGGCGGCGCGTACCGACATCCGTGAGCCGAGGGTTCGCGGCAGACGGCTTCGAGGGGGTCGCGGAGGCGTTCGCGCGGAACTTCTCCGAGCTGGGGGAGATCGGCGCCGCGTTCGCGGCCTACGTCGACGGCGAGCTCGTCGTCGACCTGTGGGGCGGGCTGGCGGACGGCCGCCGGAACGTCGCATGGGATCGCGACACGCTGGTCGGCGTCTTCTCGGGCAGCAAGGGCATCGTGGCCGCCTGCATGCTGCTGCTGCTCGAGCGCGGACAGCTGGAGCTGGACGCGCCGGTCTGCCGCTATTGGCCGGAGTTCGCCGCCGGCGGCAAGCAGGACGTGCTCGTCCGCGACGTGGTCTCGCATCAGGCGGGGCTGCCCGGGCTGCTCACGCCGGTGAGCGTCGAGGAGGCGACGGACGACGTCCGGATGGCGCAGCTGCTTGCGGCTCAGCGCCCGATCGCGCCGCCGGGATCGGGCCCGGTCTATCACGCGGTGACGTTCGGCTGGCTCTGCGGCGAGCTCGTCCGGCGCATCGACGGGCGCAGCATCGGCCGGCTGCTGCGCGACGAGATCGCCGACCCGCTCGGGCTCGACGTCTGGATCGGCTTGCCCGCACGGCACGAAGGCCGCGTGGCCGTGCTCGAGCGCGGCGCCGCGTTCGGGCAGGGCCCGACGGACCTGCTCGTCGGGCGCGAGGTCGACGAGACCGCCTGGTCGATCTACTCGAACCCGCCGCGCTGGTCGGGCGACGAGCTGGCCGCGAACCTCTGCGCCTGGCGCCAGGCGGAGGTCCCCGCCACCAACGGGATCGTGAGCGCTCGCTCGCTGGCGCGCCTCTACGGCTGCCTCGCGCGCGGCGGGGAGATCGACGGGGTGCGCCTGCTCTCGCCGGAGACGGTGGAGCGCGGCCGCCGCTGCCTTGCTCGCGGCGTGGATCCCTACGTCGGGGAGCTCGCGTTCGCGACCGGCTTCGAGCTGCAGACGGGCGAGGTGGACCTCGGGCCGCCGGCGGACGCATTCGGCCATTCGGGAGCCGGCGGCTCGGTCCACGGGGCCTGGCCGGAATCGCGCACGGGCTTCTCGTACGCGCCGAACCTGCTGCGAAGCCTCGACGGCGGCGACCCTCGCGCCGCAGCGCTGCTCACGGCGCTGCACGCGGCGATCGAAGGTCGGGAGGGCAGATGACGCTGGACCCGAACCTGAACGAGCAGGCGCGCGCCTACCTGACCTTGCATCCGCCGCCGCCCGATCCCGACTGGGGAACGGATGTCGAGGACGTGCGGCGCGACCTCGACGAGGAGTATCGGGTCGCGCGCGAGGAGTACATCGCCGCCTACGGCGAGCCGGAGCCCGTCGCGTCGGTCGAAGAGCTGTCGGTCGACGGCGTGCCGGCGCGCCTCTACCGTCCGGCCGGCGACGAGCGCGAGGCGCTGGTCTGGCTGCACGGAGGCGCCTGGCTCGGCGGCGACCCCGACGGCTACGACGTCGTCCTGCGGGCGCTCGCGAACCGTGCGGGCTGCGCGATCCTGAACGTCGACTACCGGCTTGCGCCGGAGCATCGCTTCCCGGCGGCGGTCGACGACTGCTGGGCTGCGATCGAATGGGCGGCTGCGCGTTTCGACCGGATCGCGGTCGGCGGCGACAGCGCGGGCGGCAACCTGGCCGCCGCGATGGCGCTGCGCGCGCGGGAGCGAGGCGGGCCGCGGCTCGCGTTGCAGCTGCTGATCTACCCGGCGACGGCCGGCGATCAGTTCGTCTCCGGCGACCGTCTCTCCTGGATCGGCGACGTCTACCTGAACGATCCGGCCGAGGCGCGCGATCCGCTCGTCGCGCCGCTGAGCGCGGACGATCTGACGGGCCTTGCGCCCGCGTTCGTGCTGACGGCCACCTGCGACGACCTGTGCGCCGAGGGACAGGAGTACGCACGGCGACTGCGGGAGGCGGGCGTGCCGGTCGAGCTCGCCCACTACGAGGGTCAGATGCACGGCTTCTTCCACCTGCTCGGAGCGATGGAAGACGCCCGCGACGCGGTGGATCGATCGGGCGCAGCGCTTCGCGCCGCCTTTCGCAGTGCGCTCTGACGAGGAGTCAGACGCGTATGACGCAACAGTAGGACACTAGTTGTCTTGACATACGCGACGACGTGTGACTAGGCTGGCTCCTCCCCCCGCCGCCTCGCGTCGAGGCGGCCGGAACCAAGGGAGAGAGATGAAGCACACGCTCAGCCTCGCTGCAGTGGTGGCTGCCCTTGCGCTCGCAGTGAGCGCATGCGGCGGCAGCGACAGCGGCAGTGGTGGAAGTGACACGGCCGCGTCGACCTCCGGCGCGAGACCCTCCGCCGACCTGACGCTCGGCTTCTCCAACAAGGCGTCGGACCAGTTCGTGCTGACGATGCAGAACCTGGCCGTCGACCAGGCCGAGCAGGCCGGCATGAAGACGCTGCAGCCGGTGTCGGCGAGCACCGACCCGGGCAAGCAGATCTCCGACGTCCAGAGCCTCGTCTCGGCGGGCGCGAACGCGATGATCGTCGTCCCGCAGGACTCGAGCGCGATCAAGCCGGCGCTCGACTTCCTCGCCTCGAAGGACATCCCCACCGTCACGCTCGACACGGCGCCGGTCGGCGCCAGAGTCGCGATGGCCGTGATGGCCGACAACGTGAAGATGGGCGAGGACGCCTGCAAGCAGATGGGCGAGTGGCTCAGAGGCAGCGGCACCGTCCTCTCGATGCAGGGCGACTACCGCACGAGCACGGGCCGCGACCGCGGCGTCGGCTTCAAAAGATGCATGGACGCGCAGTTCCCCGGCATCGAAGTGATCGAGCGGCCGACGTACTGGGACGCGGCCAGAGCCGCCGACGTCGCCAACACGACGCTGAAGACGAACAAGGACATCGACGGCGTCTACATGGCCAGCGACACGGTCATGCTCGCGCCCGTCCTGTCGGCGCTCAAGAGCGCCGGCCGCGACGCGAAGGTCGGCGACCCCGGCCACGTCTACCTCGTCAGCATCGACGGCTCGCCGTTCGGGCTGGAGCAGATCCGCGCCGGCAGACTCGACGCGCTGCTCTCGCAGCCGCTCGACCTCTACGCCAAGTACGGCGTCGAGTACCTGCAGAAGGCGTCCGCGGGCGAGACGTTCAGAGCGGGCCCGACCGACCACGACAGCCGCGTCGTCACGATCAGCGGCAACCTCACGGACCTGCTGCCGGCGCCGCTCGTCACAGCGAGAAACGCCACCGACCCGTCCCTCTGGGGCAACAGCAAGTAGCGGCCCATGAGCGAGCACCGCACAGCGCCGGCGCTCGTCGAGGCGCGGGACGTGTCGAAGCGCTTCGGCGCGACGCAGGCCCTGACGCGGGCGTCGCTGGCGATCCACGAGCGCGAGTCGCATGCGCTCGTGGGTCGCAACGGCGCCGGCAAGTCGACGCTCGTGAGCGTGCTCACCGGGCTGGCGCGGGCCGACGAGGGCGAGGTGCGCTTCGCCGGTCGGCCCGCGCCGCGCCCCGGCGACCGCGAGGCGTGGAAGCGCGAGGTCGCCTGCGTCTACCAGAAGTCGACGCTGCTGCCCGGCCTCTCGGTCGCGGAGAACCTGTTCCTCAACGACTACCCGGGCGGCGCCCGCGGGCTCGTCAGCTGGCGCGCGCTGCACGCCCGCGCCGAGGAGGTGCTGGCCGAGTGGGGGATCGACGTCGATCCGCGCGCGGAGGCCGGCAGGCTGCGCGTCGAAGATCGCCAGCGCGTGGAGATCGCGCGCGCGCTCGCCTCCGGCTCGCGCTTCCTGATCCTCGACGAGCCGACGGCGCGGCTCGAGGGGCCGGCGATCCGCCGGCTGTTCGAGCAGATCGCCCGCCTGCGCGAGGGCGGCGTCGCGATCCTCTACATCTCGCACCACCTGGAGGAGATCTACGAGATCTGCGACACGGTGACGGTGCTGCGCGACGGGCGCGTCGTGCACGCCGGCGCCGTCGAGCAGCTCTCCCGCGCGGGCCTGGTGGAGGCGATGGTGGGGCACGCGGGCGACGCGGACCCCGCGACCGGCGAGGAGCATTCGCGCCGGCGCGCCGGGGAGCCCGCGAACGGCGAGGACGACGTGCTGCGCGTCCGGGACCTCGCCGTCGGCGACTGGTGCGCCGACGTCTCGTTCGGCGTGCGGCCGGGCGAGATCGTGGGACTTGCCGGCCTCGCCGGCTCGGGCAAGGCGCAGGTCGCCGAGGCGATCGCCGGCCTGCGCAAGCCGACTGCGGGCGAGGTGCAGGTCGGCGGCGCGCCCGTCCCCGCCGGGGACGTCCACACCGCGATCCGGCACGGCATCGGCTTCGTGCCGCAGGACCGGCACGCCGAGGGCTTCGCGCCCAACCTCTCGATCGAGGAGAACATGACGCTGACGCTGCTCG
Organism: uncultured Actinomycetes bacterium; assembly: GCA_963812435.1. Lineage (GTDB taxonomy): Bacteria > Actinomycetota > Thermoleophilia > Solirubrobacterales > Solirubrobacteraceae > Conexibacter. Next base: position 157,268 of record CAWEUZ010000001.1, on the reverse strand, counting down.
ACAGGCTCGGGCGCTTCGGCTTCGTCTCGCCGCGCGCGCGGCGGCGGCGGGCCGAGCAGGTGATGGGCTCGCTCGAGGTCGTCGCCTCCGGCCCGGAGCAGCTCGTCTCCGAGCTGAGCGGCGGCAACCAGCAGAAGGTCGTCGTCGGCCGCGCGCTGCTGACCGAGCCGCGCGTGCTCGTGGTCGTCAGCCCGACGGCCGGCGTCGACGTCGCCTCCAAGGAGGCCCTCTTCAACACGCTCACGTCGTCGTCGCAGCTGGCGGTGCTCGTCGTCTCCGACGAGCTCGACGAGCTGGGCCACTGCGACCGCGTGCTCGTGATGTTCGACGGGCGCGTGACGGCGGAGCTCTCGACCTGGCACGAGCGCGAGCTCGTCGCCGCGATGGAAGGAGTGGAGGAGCGATGAAGCTGGAGACCTCAGGCGCGACGGGGGCGGGGCCCGTCGTCGCGCCTTCGCCGGCGGGGCGCGGAACGCCCGCCGCACGACTGCTGCAGCGCTCCGGGCGGGTCGTCCACGAGCTCGCGCTCGTGCCCGCGATCGGCCTCGCGATCCTGATCGGCTCGCTCGTCAGCGACGCGTTCCTGACGAGCGCCAACGTCACCAACCTGCTGGAGCAGTCGGCCGTGCTCGGCGTCGTCGTGATCGCCGAGTCGCTGATCCTGCTGGTCGGCAAGTTCGACCTGTCGCTGGAGTCGATCGTCGGGCTCGCCCCGATGGCGGTCGCGTGGCTGATCACGTCGACCTCGCTGGGCGGGCTCGGCGTGGGCCTGAGCCCGCTGCTGGCGATGGCGCTCGCGCTGCTGATCGGCGGCGCGGTCGGCGCGGTCAACGGCACGCTCGTCGTGAAGCTGCGCCTGAACGCGTTCATCGTGACGCTCGCGATGCTGATCCTGCTGCGCGGCGTGGTGCTCGGCATCTCGCACGGGCAGACGTTCTTCGACCTGCCGTCCCAGTTCCTCTACCTCGGCACCGCGAAGTGGCTCGGGATCCCGGCGTCGGTCGCGATCGTCGCGCTGCTGTTCGCGCTCGCGGCGGCGTTCCTGCGCTACCACCGCGTCGGGCGCAGCATGTACGCGATCGGCGGCAACCAGGCGGCGGCGCGCGCGGCGGGCATCCGCGTCGACCGGATCGTGATCGGCGTCTACGTCGTCGGCGGGGTGCTGGCGGCGTTCGCCGGCCTGCTGCTGACGGCGCGGATCGCGTCGGTGACGGCGGGCCAGGGCCAGAACCTGATCTTCACCGTCTTCGCGGCGGCGGTGATCGGCGGCATCAGCCTCGACGGCGGGCGCGGCCGCATGATCGGCGCGCTCAGCGGCGTGCTGCTGCTCGGGATCATCTCGAACATCCTCACGCTGTCGCAGGTCGAGTCGTACTGGATCGACGCCTGCTTCGGGGCGATCATCCTGATCTCGCTGATCATCTCGCGCGTCGCCGGGGGCCGGCAGGACGGTGCTCAATGAGTCAGAACGGGCATTGGAGCGCTATACGCAACATTGACTCTGCTGGAGTTGCGTGATACAAACCAACCCATGAGAGATGGGTCGCGCCCCTGCGCGCCCGTCCACGTCACTCACCATCAGCAGGAGCACTGAATTGACTATCCGGCTCACGACCAGCCAGGCGCTGGTCCGCTACCTCATGAACCAGCGCGTGGACGTCGATGGTGAGCAGACGCCGTTCTTCGCCGGGATGTGGGGCATCTTCGGTCACGGCAACATCGGCGGCGTGGCGGAGGCCCTGCAGGAGGTCGGCCCCGAGTTCCCGTACTACCTCGGCCGCAACGAGCAGGGAATGGCGCACGCGGCGATCGCCTTCGCGAAGCTCAAGCGCCGCCGCCAGGCGTTCGCCTGCCTGACCTCGATCGGCCCCGGCTCGACGAACATGATCACGGCCGCGGCGACCGCGACGATCAACCGCCTGCCGCTGCTGCTGCTGTCGGGCGACACCTTCACCGAGCGCCTGCAGGACCCGGTCCTCCAGCAGCTCGCGCACGAGCACGCCGGCGACGTGACCGTGAGCGACTCGTTCCGCTCGGTCACGCGCTACTGGGACCGCATCACGCGCCCGGAGCAGCTGATCTCGGCGCTGCCCGAGGTGATGCGCACGCTCACCTCCCCGGCCGACACCGGCGCCGTCTACCTGGGGCTGCCGCAGGACCTGCAGACCTTCGCCTTCGACTACCCGGAGGAGCTGTTCGCGCCGCGCGTGTGGCCGATCGGCCGCCAGCGCGCCGACGAGCGCCAGCTCGCGCGCGCGGCCGAGTGGATCCGCGACGCCAAGCGCCCGCTGATCATCGCCGGCGGCGGGGCGCGCTACAGCGGCGCCGACGACGCGCTGCGCAGCTTCGCCGAGCGCACCGGCATCCCGGTCGCCGAGACGCATGCCGGCAAGGGCGCGCTGCCGTACGACCACCCGCTGAGCCTCGGCGGCGCCGGCGTCGCCGGCACGCGCGGGGCGAACGTCGTCGCCGAGGACGCCGACCTGATCATCGGGATCGGGACGCGCTTCACGGACTTCGTCACCTCCTCGAAGACGGCCTTCCAGAACCCGAACGTGCGCTTCGTCAACGTCAACGTCTTCGAGCACGACGCGATCAAGCACGCGGCGATCGCGCTCGTCGGCGACGCGCGCGCGACGATCGAGGACCTCGACCGCCTGCTCGACGGCTTCGAGACGGCGCCCGCGTTCCGCGAGGAGGTCGGGCGGCTCAACACCGACTGGAACCGCGAGGTCGAGCGCCTCTACGACCTCGGCGCGAGCCCGATCAGCCAGGGCGAGATCATCGGCCTCGTCGAGGCCTCGACCGAGCCGAAGGACGTCGTCCTCACCTCCGCGGGCAGCCTCCCCGGCGACCTGCTGAAGCTGTGGCGCTGCCGCGACGCCGACAGCTACCAGATCGAGTACGGCTACTCGGTGATGGGCTACGAGATCGCCGGCGGCGTCGGCGCGAAGCTCGCCGACCCCGAGCGCGAGATCTACGTGATGGTCGGCGACGGCTCGTTCCTGATGATGAACACGGAGATCGCGACGGCCGTGCAGGAGGGCCTGAAGATCATCGTCGTCATCATCGACAATGGCGGCTATTCGAGCGTCGGGCGTGTGTCCGAGCAGGTCGGCAGCGAGGGCTTCGGCTGCCACTTCCGCGCCCGCGGCGCGTCCGGCCGCTACGACGGCGAGACGCTGAGAGTCGACTTCGCGGGGATGTGTCGCGCGATGGGCGCCGAGACGATCCATGCGGAGACGCGTGAGGAGCTGGCGGAGGCGTTGCAGCAGGCGCGTGCCAACGACGTGACGACCTGCATCTACATCCCGACCGACTGGCACGAGCGCGTGCCGGGCTACGCGTCCTGCTGGTGGGACATGGCGACGGCCGAGGTCTCGACGATCCCGGCGGTCGGCGAGGCTCGCGAGGAGTACGAGCGCGAGAAGACGCGCGAGCGCTACCTGATGATCCCCGGCCACCCGCACTGGTCGCCGAGCACGGCGGCCGAGCGCGAGGCCGCCGAGCCGGAGCCGGTCCCGGGTGCCTGACCTCGACCTGCTCACCGTCGGGCGCGTCAACCTCGACCTGTTCGGCCAGCAGACGGGCGCGGAGTTCGCTGACGTCGCCGGCTGGGACGCGACGGTCGGCGGCAGCCCGGCGAACGTCGCGGTCGCGGCCGCGCGCCTCGGCGCGCGCGCCGGGCTCCTGACGGCCGTCGGCGAGGACCTCGTCGGCGACTGGGTGCTGCGCGCGCTGGAGCGCGCCGGGGTGGACACGAGCGCGGTCGCGCGCAAGCGCGGGCCGCACACGTCGCTCGCGCTGCGCGCGCAGCTGGCGCCCGACCATCCGCTCGCGTTCTACCGCCACGACCCCGCCGACATCCACCTCACCGAGGAGGACGCCGCGCGCGCGCCGGTCGAGCGCACGCGCGCGCTGCTGCTGTCAGCCGACGCGCTCGCGCGCGGCACGACGGCCGCGCTGTGCGCCCCGCTCGCACGGCGCGCACGCGCCGCGGGGGCGACGATCTACCTCGACCTCGACCTGCGTCACGTCAACTGGGCGGACCTCGACGCCTACGCCGCGTCGGTCGGCGCGGCCGTCGAGGACGCCGACGTCGTGATCGGGACCGAGGAGGAGTTCGCTGCGCTCCTCGGGCTGCGTGCGTCGACCGACGCCGACGCGGTGGCGGCCGCGGTCGGCGCGCGGGTCTCGCGCGCGTCGGGGCGCGTCGTGGTCCTCAAGCACGGGGACCGCGGCGCGACCGTCTTCGACGCCTCGGACGCGATCCACGTCCCGGCCTACGCGGTCGAGGAGGCGAGCACCGTCGGCGCCGGCGACACGTTCGCCGCCGCGCTGATCCACGCGCGCCTCGGGGGCCGGGACTGGCCGGCCGCCGGCGCCTTCGCGAGTGCGGCCGCGGCGGTCACCGTCAGCCGCTGGGGCTGCTCGGACGGCTTTCCCCAGCTCGCCGAGGTGGCGGAGCTGATGGAGCAGCAGGCCGTCGCGGCGGGGGAGCGCGCATGAGCGGCGACCTGATCCGCCCGCGCGAGGGCCGCGAGGCGATCCGCGTCACGCCTGAGACGGCCGGCTGGGACCACCTCGCGTTCCACGTGCACACGCTGGCCGTCGGCGAGTCGCTCGCGCTCGACACCGCCGGCCGCGAGTCCGCCGTCGTGACGATCGCGGGCGCCGGCGTCGCCGCCGTGGACGGGGAGGCCTATCCGCTGGCCCGAACGGGGATCTTCGAGGAGATGGCTCCGCTGCTCTACGTCACGCCCGATGCGACCGCGCAGCTGACGGCGAGCGCCGAGTGGATCGTGGCGGTCGGCGCGGCCCCGGCGGAGGGGCGCCATCCGACGCGGCTGATCGCGCCGGGCGAGGTGCAGGTCGAGCTGCGCGGCGGCGGCGCCGCGCGCCGTCAGGTCAACCACGTGCTGGCGCCGCCGCTGCCGGCCGAGCGGCTGATCGTCTACGAGGTCTACGTGCCCGCCGGCGAGTGGGCCGGCTGGCCGCCGCACCGCCACGACGGCGTCGACGACTCGCCGTACCTGGAGGAGACGTACTACTTCCGCTTCGACCGCCCCGAGGGCTTCGGCTTCCACCGCAGCTACGCGCCCGACTCCGGCTTCGACGAGACGTTCGCGATCCACGACGGAGACTGCGTGGCGGTGCCGCGCGGGTATCACGTGACGGGCTCGACGCCCGGGAGCAACATGTGGATCCTCAACTTCCTCGCCGGCGACCTGATCGACGACGCGCGCGCGACGCCGCCCGCGTTCGACCCGGCGACGACGTGGATCACGCAGGACTGGGAGGCGGCGCAGGTGACGCTGCCGGTCGCGGCGCCGTCCGGAGATCGCAGATGAGCGCGGTCAGCGCCGTGCGGCCGACGGCCGACCTGCTGCAGCCGTTCGTCTCGCCGGCCGGCGCGATCAACGCGCTCGCGCTCGACCACCGCGACGCGCTGCGCAACGCCTACAAGCGAATCGGCGTGCCCGACGTCGACGATCGGACGATGCTCGACGTCAAGGGCCGCGTCGCCGACGCGCTCGGCGAGCTCGCGTCCGCGCTGCTGCTCGACACGAGCGCGCTCGCGCGCTGCCGCCGCGCCGGCGCCGGGCTGCTGGTGCCGCTGGAGGAGCAGGGCTACGAGCCGCTCGCGGGCGGGCGCCTGACGCCGCTGCTCGACGACTTCAGACCCGCCGATGCGCGCGAGCTCGGCGCCGACGGCTGCAAGCTCCTGCTCTGGTACCGCGCCGACCACCCCCAGACGGCCGCGCGCCAGCGCGAGCTGGTCGTGCGCGCCGCCGAGGACTGCCACCGGCACGGGCTCGCGCTCGTCGTCGAGCCGCTCGTCCATCGCCTCGAAGGCGAGGACGAGGATGCGTACGCGGGTGCCTTCGGCGAGCTGGTCGCCGCTGCCGCGCGCGATCTCGCGGACGCCGGTCCGGACCTGCTGAAGCTGCAGTACCCGGGCGACGCGGCCGCCTGCGCGCGCGCCGCCGAGGCCGCCGCGCCGCTGCCCTGGACGCTGCTCGGCGGCAGCGACGTCGACGGCGAGACGTTCGCCGCACAGCTCGACGTCGCGTGCGCCGGCGGAGCCTGCGGCTTCATCGCCGGGCGCACGATCTGGGGCGGCGTGCTGCCGCTCGACGCCGCCCGGCAGGACGCCTGGCTTCACGACCACGCACGACCGCTGACGGCGCGGCTGGTCGAGATCGCTGACACGCATGCAAGGAGACACCGTTGACTGACACCGTCACCACGGCCCCGCCGGCGGCGAGGGCGATCCACCACTGGATCGGAGGCGCGCCCGTCGCGGGCGCCTCGGGCCGCAGCGGTCCCGTGTTCAACCCCGCGACGGGCGAGCAGACCGCCGCCGTCGACTTCGCCACCGTGGAGGAGGTCGACCGCGCCGTGCGGACGGCCAAGGCCGCGTTCCCGGCCTGGCGAGCGCTGTCGCTGGCCAAGCGGGCCGACCTGATGTTCACGATCCGCGAGCTCGTGCACGGGCGTCGCGACGAGATCGCGGAGCTGCTCACGGCCGAGCACGGCAAGACCTTGAACGACGCGCGCGGCGAGGTCACGCGCGGGCTCGAGGTGATCGAGTTCTGCTGCGGCATCCCGCACCTGCTGAAGGGCTCGATGAGCGAGCAGGTCTCGACCGGCATCGACGCCTATTCGATCCGTCAGCCGCTCGGCGTCGTCGCGGCGATCACGCCGTTCAACTTCCCCGCGATGGTCCCGATGTGGATGTGGGCGGTCGCGCTCGCGTGCGGCAACACGTTCGTGCTCAAGCCGTCGGAGAAGGATCCGTCGGTGTCCATGCACACGGCCGAGCTGCTGCGCGAGGCGGGCGTGCCCGACGGCGTCTTCAACGTCGTCAACGGCGACAAGGTCGCCGTCGACGCGCTGCTCGAGCACCCCGACGTGGCGGCGGTCAGCTTCGTCGGCTCGACGCCGATCGCCAAGTACGTCTACGAGACGGCGACGGCGGCCGGCAAGCGCTGCCAGGCGCTCGGCGGCGCCAAGAACCACATGATCGTGCTGCCCGACGCGGACGTCGAGATGGCCGCCGACGCGGCCGTCAGCGCCGCCTACGGCTCGGCCGGCGAGCGCTGCATGGCGATCTCGATGCTCGTCGCGGTCGGCGGCGTCGGCGACCGCCTCGTGGAGGCGATCGAGCGGCGGATCCCGAACGTGAAGGTCGGCGACGGCACCGACCCGGCGTCGGAGATGGGGCCGCTGATCAGCGCCGAGCACCGCGACAGAGTCGCCTCGTACGTCGCCGGTGCGTCGGCCGAGGGCGCCACCGTGCGCGTCGACGGCTGCACGGCGCTGCCGGAGCGCGGGTTCTTCCTGAACCCCTCGCTGATCGACGACGTCGCGCCCGGCATGGCCGCCTACGACGACGAGATCTTCGGCCCGGTGCTCGGCGTCACGCGCGTCGACACCTACCAGGAGGCGGTCGACCTGATCAACGCGAACCCGTACGGCAACGGCACGGCGATCTTCACGCGCGACGGCGGCGCCGCCCGCCAGTTCCAGTTCGACGTGGAGGTCGGCATGGTCGGGATCAACGTCCCGGTCCCGGTGCCGGTCGCCTACTACAGCTTCGGCGGCTGGAAGGCGAGCCTGTTCGGCGATCGCCACCTGTACGGCACCGAGGGCGTCGAGTTCTACACCCGCGCCAAGGTCGTCACCTCGCGCTGGCCCGATCCGGCCACGTCGAGAGTCGACCTCGGCTTCCCCCAGACACGCTGAGCACAGAGATGAGCACACAGAGACTCAGAATCGGAATCATCGGCTGCGGCAACATCGGCGCCGGCGCCCACCTGCCGGCATGGCTGGACATCGCCGACGTCGCCGAGGTCGTCGCGCTCGCCGATCCCACGCAGGCCTCGCTCGACGCGGCCGGCGCGACCGCCGGCCTCGGGGCCGACCGCCTGCACCTCGACCCGCTCGAGCTGATCGCGCGGCCGGACGTCGACGCGATCGACGTCGCGACCCCGCAGCACCTGCACCGCGAGCTGATCGAGGCTGCGGCCGCGGCCGGCAAGCAGATCCTCAGCGAGAAGCCGCTGGCGACGATCCCTGCCGAGGCGGCTGCCGCGGTCGACGCGGCGTCGACCGCCGGCGTGACGCTCGGGATCATCCACAACTACCTCTACCTGCCGGAGGTCGTGGCCGCGCAGCGCGTGATCGACAGCGGCGAGATCGGGGAGGTACGCACGGTCACGATCAACTTCCTCGGGATCGTCGACGTGCCGGGCAGCGCCGGCTACGCGCCGCGCTGGCGCCACGACGCGGCGCGCGCGGGCGGCGGCGTGCTGATGGACATCCTGCACGGCGTCTACCTCGCCGAGTCGCTGCTCGGCAGCCAGCTGCTGCGCGTCTCCGCGTACGCCGACAACCGCGACCCGCAGTCGAACGTCGAGGACCTCGCGCTGTGCCGCTTCGAGACGGAGCGCAATGCCGGCCTCGTCAACATCGCCTGGGGCCACGGCCCGGGCGGCATCGAGGTGACGGGCACCGAGGGGCGCATCTCGGCGCTGTACGCGAACGGCGGCACGGCTCCGTGGTCGGACTTCGAGCGCGTGATCGTCACGACCGCGGCCGGCACGCGCGTCGAGCACGACGCCGCCGTCGACGGCGGGGCGGACGGCTACGCCGCGCTCGGCGACGCCTTCCGCCACGTCTTCCGCGACTTCGCGGCTGCGCTGCGCGAGGAGCGGGCGCCGCGCACGAGCGGCGCCGACGGCCTGCGGATCCTGGAGGCGACGGTCGGCGCGCTGAAGTCGGCTGCGACCGGCCAGCTCGTCTCGATCCCGCTCGACCGCGAGGACCCCGTCTTCCGGCGCGGCGTGCTCGGCGTCGAGGAGCTGGAGCTGCCCGACTGGTCGCCGGCGCTGCGCCGCGGCCTCTACCGCCAGGCCGCGACGACGGCCGAGGAGACTGTGCGATGAAGCTGTGCGTCAACACCGACACGTTCGGCGACCTCCCGTTCGAGCAGGCGCTCGACGCGGTCGCCGAGCTCGGCATCGAGGCGGTCGAGATCGCCGCCGGCGGGCACTCGTCGGCGCCGCACATGCGGATCGGCGAGCTGCTCGAGGACGGCGACCTGCGGGCCTGCTTCTCGCGGGCGATCGAGTCGCGCGGCCTGCGGCTGAACGCGATCAACTGCTCGGCCGATCCGCTGCACCCGGTCCACGGCGAGCAGCACCGGCAGCTGATCCGCGACTCGATCCGGCTCGCGGCCGAGCTCGGCGTCGAGAAGATCGTGACGATGTCGGGCTGCCCGGGCGACGGGCCCGACGCGCGCGCGTTGAACTGGATCTGGTTCCCGTGGCCCGAGGACATGCAGGCGATCCGCGCCGAGCAGTGGGAGACGGCGCTGGAGGTCTGGGGCGAGCTGGCCGAGGTCGCGACGAGCAACGGCGTCGAGCGCATCGCGCTCGAGCTGCTGCCGCTGCAGCTCGTGTACAACGTCCCCACGCTGCTGCGGCTGCGCGAGGCGCTCGGCCCGGTCATCGGTGCGAACATCGACCCGAGTCACATGTTCTGGCAGCAGATGGACCCCCTGAAGGTCGTCGCCGCGCTCGGGCCGGCGGTGCACCACGTGCACCTCAAGGACACCGAGCTGTACCCCGACGAGCTCGCGCTGAACGGCGTGCTCGACTACCGCACCTGGGACGACCCCGCGCACCGCAGCTGGGTCTTCCGCGCGATCGGCAGAGGGCACCCGGCGTCGTTCTGGGACGGCTTCGTCGGCGCGCTCGCCGAGGCCGGCTACGACGACGCGCTCTGCATCGAGAACGAGGACGTGCAGCTGCCGGGCGAGTCCGGCGTGCGCGCGGCGATGGAGCTGCTCGCGGAGCTGCCGGCCCTGCAGACGGCGCGCGCGGGGGTCGCGTGACCGCACGCCGCGAGCTCGTCGTCGGCGTGATCGGCTCCGGCTGGATCGTGCGCGCGCACGTCCACGCGCTGCACACGCTCAACCACCTCGGGCCGCTGCCGGCGCGCGTGCGCCTGAAGTGGATCTACGGCCGCAGAGCGGACAAGATGGCCGCGCTCGCGGCCGAGCTGGACGTCGAGCGGGCGAGCACCGACTGGCGCGAGATCGTCGAGGACCCGGAGGTCGACGTGATCGCGAACGCCGGCGCCGACGCGCTGCACGCGCCGGTGACGCTGGCGGCGATCGCGGCCGGCAAGCACGTGCTGTGCGAGAAGCCGCTGGCATCGGACACGGAGGATGCGCGCGAGCTGGAGCGGGCGGCCGCGAGCGCCGACGTGCTGACCGCCAGCGGGTTCAACTACCGCTTCGTGCCGGCGCTGCGGATCGTCAAGCGGCTGCTCGACGACGGGCGCCTCGGCGAGGTGCGCCACTACCGCGGCCTGTACCTGCAGGACTGGCTGTCCAACAACCCCGACTGGCCCGGCACGCTCAGCTCCACGACGCGCCACTACGCGCACCTGTTCGACATGCTGCGCCACCTCGTGGGGGAGCCGACGAGCGTGGTCGGCAGCGCGCAGTCGATCCTCACCGAGGTCGACGACGCGTTCATCGGCGCCTACGAGCTGCCCGGCGGCGCGAGCGCGTCGCTGGAGGGCTCCTCGTGCGCGACCGGCTGGAAGGGCCGTCACCGCGTCGAGATCAACGGCACCGAGGGCTCCGTGTGGTGGGACATGGAGGAGTTCAACAAGCTCCACGTGATGTTCACGAAGGACCAGGAGGAGGGCCTCGGCGGCTTCCGCGACGTGCTCGTCACCGAGCCCGGCCACCCGTTCATGGGCGACTGGTGGGAGGCCGGCGCGGTGATCGGCTGGCAGAGCACGTTCGTGCACCAGTGGCGCGCGTTCCTGCGCTCGGTGCTCGACGGCGCGCCGAGCGACCCGCTGCAGGCGACGTTCCACGACGGCGTGCGCGCGAACGAGCTCGGCGACGCGCTGCTGGAGTCGGCGCGCGCGGGGCGGCGGGTCGATCTGGGCTGAGCGGCTGGCTGGCCGCCGGAAATGCATTGACAGATGTCGATGGATTGGTAAGTTTCCATTCGTGTCTGTCGATATAACGATCAGCCCGAAGCAGAAGCGCGCACCGGGCGAGCGCTGCTGCGAGCCGCTCGTGCTGCCCGAGGTCGACGCGGCCGGGGCGGAGCGGATCGCAGCCGTCGCGAAGGCGCTGTCGGACCCGATCCGCGTCCAGCTCGTGGACGTGCTGCGCCGTCACGCGGGGGAGGTGTGCGTGTGCGAGCTGGAGCCGCTGTTCGCGGTCTCGCAGCCGACGCTGTCCCATCACCTGCGCAAGCTGCGCGAGGCGGGGCTCGTGGGCGTCGAGCGGCACGGGCTGTGGGCCTTCTACTACGTCCATCCCGAAGCGATCGAGGAGCTGCGCTCATGGCTGTCCTGAACCCCCGCACCGTCGCGGTGCTCGCACTCGGCGTCGGCATCGGCGCCGCGCTCGCGCGCCGCCGCGCTCACCAGTCGGCCGAGCCGTGCTGCGAGCAGCCGGCCGCCGGCGCGAGCTGCTGCTGAGCCGATGGAGCAGCCGGATCTCGCGCGCCGTGCGCTCGCCGAGGGGCTCGCGGCGTTCGCGCTCGTGTTCGCCGGCTGCGGCGCCATCGTCGCGAACGCGGTGAACGACGGTGCGCTGGGCGCGGTCGGCGTCTCGGCGACGTTCGGGCTGGTGATCATGGCGATGGTCTACGCGACCGGGCACCTGTCCGGCGCGCACGTCAACCCGGCGGTGACGGTCGCCTTCACGCTCACCCGGCACTTCCCGGTCCGCGACGCGGTGGCCTATGTCGCCGCGCAGCTCGCCGGCGCGACGGCCGGAGCGTTCGTGCTGCTCGCGGCGTGGCCCGCCGAGCCCGCCGCGCTCGGCGCCACGGTCCCGAGCGTGGGCGCCGGGACCGCGCTGCTGTACGAGACGCTGCTGACGGCGTTCCTGATGTTCGTGATCGTCGCGGTGGCGACCGACACGCGCGCGGTCGGCGCGGCGGCGGCGCTCGCGATCGGCGGGACGGTCGGCCTCGACGCGCTGTTCGGCGGGCCGGTCACGGGCGCCTCGATGAACCCGGCGCGCTCGCTCGGGCCTGCGCTCGCGTCGGGCACCTGGACTCACTTCTGGGTCTACCTCGTGGGCCCGCTCGTCGGCGCCGCGCTCGGCGCGCTGGCCTACCAGCTCGTGCGCGGCGAGCACCCGCGCGCTGCGAGCGCGACGGAGCCCGCGTAGATGGCGACCGCGCTGTTCGTCTGCCTCCACAACGCCGGCCGCTCGCAGATGAGCGCAGCGCTGTTCGAGCAGGCCGCCGGGGGACGCCACCGCGCCCTCAGCGCCGGCACGACGCCGGCGGAGCGGGTCCACCCCGAGGTGGTGGAGGCGATGCGCGAGCTCGGGATCGACCTCGCCGATCGCACACCCTGTCTGCTCACGCGCGAGCTGGCCGAGCAGGCTGACGTGGTCGTGACGATGGGCTGCGGTGACGCCTGCCCGTTCATCCCCGGCAAGCGCTACCTCGACTGGCAGCTGCCCGACCCCAAGGGGCAGCCGCTCGAGGCCGTCCGCGCCACGCGCGACGAGATCGCCGGGCGCGTGCGTGCGCTGGTGGTCGAGCTGGACCTGTTGTAGGTAAGGAACGCAGCCGGGCTCGTGGGTCACGGCGCCGTCGCGGCCGCGACCCACGAGCTGAGCCTGCTGCTAACCGAGCGCCTTCTGCTTGAGCGCGGCGAACTCGGCTTGGTCGATCGCGCCGCTGTCGAGCAGCTGCTTGGCCTGCGCGATCTGGTCGGACGGCGACGAGGCGCCGGCGACCGACTTGATGTACTCGTCCTGCTGCGCCTTGACGGCCTTGACCTGCTCGCCGGTGCGCTGGGCCATGCCCTCGTGCTGCGCGATCAGGTATGCGAGCACGCCGATGTACGGCAGCACGATGACGAAGATGATCCACAGCGCCTTCGTCCAGCCGCCGCAGTCGCGGCGGCGGAAGATGTCCGCGAAGACCGTGATCAGGAGCCAGATCCAGATCACGAACGCGAAGAAGACGAACATCGACCACATGACGTCGAGGAACGGATAGTCAGCTGCAATCGGCACTTGCGGACTCCTTGCTCCGGGGGTCGCGCACGATCTCTGTCACGGATCCCGCACGTTTGCAGGACGAACGCTCTCACAACTGTCCAGAATCCGATGCCATACCCTCGCGCGTGCCGGCTTGACAACGATCGCGGTGAGCTGGAAGCGTCGGGGCGTGGACCGGGCCGACGTCGTGATCGTGGGAGCGCGCTGCGTCGGCTCGGCCGCCGCGATCGCGCTCGCGCGCGCGGGGTTGCGGACGGTCGCGCTCGACCGCGCCGCCTTCCCCGCCGACACGATCTCCACGCACCTGCTCTGGCCCTCTGGGCTCGCGGAGCTGCGGCGCCTTGGCGCGCTCGAGCGCGTGGAGGCGCTCGGCGCGCCGCGCATGCCGGTCGCGCTCGCGTGCGGCGGCGGCCAGCGCGTCGAGGGCCGCTTCTGCGACGCGATGGCGGACGGCCGCGAGCGGCGTGCGGCGGGAGGCGCCGAAGCATGACGCCGCGACGCAACGTCGAGCTGAAGGCGGTCGACGCAGACCCGGCACGGTCGCTCGCGGCCTGTCGCGCGCTCGGCGCCCGCGACGAGGGCCTGCTGCGCCAGCGCGACACGTACTACGCCGTGCCGCACGGCCGGCTCAAGCTGCGCGAGCAGGAGCCGGGCGCGGCGCACCTCGTCCAGTACGAGCGCGCGGAGCAACCTGGCCAGCGCGAGAGCCGCTACCGCATCGCCGAGGTCGCGGACGCCGCGGCGGCGCACGCCGTGCTGGAGGCGGCGCTCGGCGTGGAGTGCGTCGTGGCCAAGCTCCGGCGCCTGTTTCGCTGGCACGAGGTTCGGATCCACCTCGACGAGGTCGAGCGGCTCGGCTGCTTCGTGGAGCTGGAGGCGGTCGCGGCGGAAGGCTCGGACCTGTCGCTCGAGCACGAGCATGTGGCGACGCTGCGCGACGCGCTCGCGATCGACGACGCACGCCTGGTCTCCCACGGCTATGCGCAGCTGCTGCGCGCTGGCTAGTTTCCGGTGGATTACAGTCGCGCGCCTCAGAGGTCGATACGAGAGACATGGCCCGCCGCCGGGCCGACCCCGGCCCTCCAGCATCGATCTACCGGCATGTCGCGCGAGTGGTGAGCCGGGTGTCGCTGGGCGTCGCCGTCGCCGCCCTGCTGACGGAGGTGGCCTGGATCGTCGTCGGCACGGGATCGCCCGAGCTGCTGGCGGGCCTCGCCACGACGGCGTCCTTCGCCGCAGGAGGCGCCACACTGCTCCATGGCCTCGGCAAGCCCGCCGGCACCAGGGCGCCGTGGATCCTGCTCGGACTCGGCGGCCTCAGCTACTCGTTCGGCTCGTATGCCTTCTTCTACCTCGCGAAGGGGCTGTCGACGTTCCCGAGCACGGCCGATCTCTTCTGGCTCGCGTTCTATCCGCTCGTCGTCGTCGCCATCGTGCTGCTCGTGCGTCAGCACCGCACGTCCGGACGGCCGGGGATCTCGCTCGACGCGGCGATCGTCGCGGTGGCGCTGGGAGCCTTGGGATACCGGCTGATCTTCGACGGCTTCGTCAACGCGGGCGCTGCCTCGACGATCGTCGGCGGCCAGCTCTCCTACTCGGTGCTCGACTTCGGCGTGCTGGTGATGCTGGCGTTCGTGTGCCTGCCGAGCCGCCGGAAGATCGGCGGCGCCTACGTGGCGCTGAGCGCCGGGCTGCTCGTGTTCCTGCTCGGCGACGTGGTCCTGGTGAGGGCGGTCGCGCACGGCGCCTATCCCGAGGGCACCCTGCTCGACGCGACCTGGCCGACCGGTCTCGTCCTGCTGGCCGTCGCCTCGTGCCGCGGGACCTCGCTGGAGCACGTCTCCGCCATGCGGGGGAAGGGGCTGTACGCCGCGATCGTCGTCGCCTTCGTCGTCTCCCTCGGGCTGCTGGTCGACGCGATGCTCGTCGGGCGCAACCTCACCGTCATCGCGCTCTCGGCCGCGGCGCTGGGCCTGCTGACGATCCGCCTGCTCGCCTCCCTGCGGGAGAGCGAGCGCCTCTCGAGCGACAACGAGAGCATCATCGGCGCCGCCGGCGAGGGGATCATGCGCGTCGACCTCGAGCGCCAGCTCACCTACGCGAACCCCGCCGCCCTCGCGATGCTGGGGTACGCCGCGCCGGAGGTGCTCGGGCGCCGTGGCCACGAGCTGATGCACCACACCCGGCCCGACGGGACGCCATACCGGGCCGTGGACTGCCCGATCTGCAAGTCGCTCACGGCGGGGACCTCGCAGCGTGTCCACGACGAGCTGTTCTGGCGCAAGGACGGCAGCGGCATGCCGGTCGACTACACCAGCGCACCGCTGCGAGAGCGCGGCCGCATCGTCGGCGCGGTCGTCGTCTTCGACGACGTGACGGAGCAGCGGCAGCTCAGCGAGCAGCTGCGCCAGCAGGCCGACCACGACAGCCTCACGGGCCTCTGCAACCGTCGTCGCTTCGGCAAGGAGCTGTCGGATCAGCTGAGCTACTCGCAGCGCTACGGGCGGTCCGGCGTCCTCCTGCTGATCGACCTCGACGGCTTCAAGATCGTCAACGACTCCTTTGGGCACCCCATGGGGGACCGTGTTCTCTGCCAGGTCGGGGCGATCCTGTCGGCGAGCGTGCGCGAGACCGACGTCGTCGCGCGCATCGGAGGCGACGAGTTCGCGGTGTTGCTGCGCGAGGCGTCCGAGCTCGAGGGCGTCGACGTCGCCGCGAAGCTGGTCGCCGCGATCAAGGAGGAGTCCGAGCCGGGCGTCGGCGCCAGCGTGGGCGTCGCGGCGTTCTTCGGCGACGGCGACCGTTCCGGCGACGAGCTGTTGATCGCTGCCGACGTCGCCCTCTACGAGGCGAAGGACAGCGGCGGCGGCCGTGAGGTCGTCTACGCCGACCAGCAGGGCCAGTCGCTGACCTGGGTCAAGCGCATCCGCGAGGCCATCGAGGAGCGCCGCCTGACCGTCTACGCGCAGCCGATCATCGACCTCGCGACGGGCCGGATCGTTCGCGAGGAGCTGCTCGTGCGGATGCTCGACGCTCATGGCGACCGCATCTCGCCGGCGTCGTTCCTGCCGACGGCGGAGCACTTCGGGCTGATCAACGAGATCGACCTGGTCGTGCTCGAGAAGGGGATCGAGCTCGTCCGGCGAGGACGGGCCGTCGCCATCAACGTCTCCGCCCACACCGTGGGAGACGTGCGCTATCTCGCCGCACTGGAGATCGCTCTGACAGGCGGGCTGGAGCCGTCCCGCTTCAACTTCGAGCTGACCGAGACCGCGGCGGTCGCGAACATGGCCGACGCGCAGGACTTCGCCGCGCGCCTGCGCGAGCTCGGCTGCAGCCTCTCGCTCGACGACTTCGGCACCGGCTTCAGCCCGCTCGTCTACCTCAAGCAGATCGACGCCCAGTTCCTGAAGATCGACATCGAGTTCATCCGCGAGCTGGGGTCCAGCCCCGCCGACCAGCAGGTCGTGCGGGCGATCGTCTCGATCGCCCGCAGCTTCGGGCAGAAGACGGTCGCGGAGGGGGTCGAGGACGAAGCCACGTTGACGCTCGTCCGGGAGCTCGGCGTCGACTACGCCCAGGGCTTCCACATTGGCCGGCCGGCACCGACGGAGCCGGCCCGCCCCAGCTCGCCGGCGTCCGCCCCGGTAGCTGTGCGCAGCGCGAGCTAGGAGCCAGCTTCGATCAGCTTGTGGTCGAGCGCATAGCGGACGAGCTCGGCGCGCGTGGAGCGGCGGAGCTTCCGCTGGATGTGCGCGCGGTGGGACTCGACGGTACGGACGCTGAGGTAGAGCTGGCCGGCGATCTCCGCGTTGGTGTGCCCGAGCGCGATCATCCGCAGCACTTCGAGCTCGCGCTCGGTGAGGCCGTCGGGCGGGCCGCTGGGCGGCGGCTCGGCGGCCATTCGCGCACCCAGCTCCGGGTTCAGGTAGGTGCGGCCCTCGCGTGCCATGCGCACGGCCTGCACGAGCTCGGCGTCGGCGGCGTCCTTGAGCACGTAGCCGCGCGCGCCGGCGCGTAGGGCCTCGCGGGCGAACGCGGGGTCCTGCTGCATCGTGAGGATGACGATCCCCGTCGCCGGCGTCTGCTCGACGAGGTGCGGGATCGCCTCGAGGCTCGGCTGCCCCGGCATGTTGAGGTCGAGCACCAGCACGTGCGGGCGGTAGGCGAGCACGGCGCGTGCCGCCGCTTCGGCGTCGCCGACCTCCGCGACGACCTCGATGCCCTCCTCCGCCTCGAGCACCAACCGCAGACCGGAGCGCACGACGGCGTGATCGTCGGCGATCACCACCCGTGTCGGCTCTCCCGCCGAGGTCGGGTCCGACTCGTGCGCGTCGCGGTCGCTCATGCTCGCGCGACCGGGAGCGAGGCGCGGACCGTCGTGCCCGCTCCCGGCGCGGACGTCACCTCGAGCCCGCCGTCGACGAGCAGCACTCGCTCGCGCATCCCCAGCAGACCGAAGCCGTCGGTGGCGGCGGCTGGGTCGAAGCCGTCGCCGTCGTCGCGGACGGTTACCTCGACGCGGTCCTCCCGCTCGACGATCGAGACGACGACCGACCCTGCGTCGGCGTGCTTGACGACGTTCCCCAGCGCCTCCTGCACGAGTCGGTAGAGCGTGCTCTCCAGCGTCGGCGCGAGCCGCCGCGGCTCGCACGCGAGGCGGACGTCGAGCTCGATCTCCAGGCCCGAGGTGGCGGCGATCCGCTCCGCCAACCCCTCCACCGCGGGCTTGACGCCGAAGGCGTCGAGCGCTGCCGGGCGCAGGTCGGTGATCAACCGACGCAGGCCCGTGATCTCCGTGTCGATTCGCTCGAGCGCCGTGTCGAGCGTGCGCTGCAGGACGACCAGGTCGTTGCTGCGTCGCGCGCCGGAGAGCAGCACCTTCAGCCCGGCAAGCTCCTGCAACGTCTCGTCGTGCAGCTCGTGCGCCCAGTGCTCGCGCTCGCGCTCGGATGCCTCGATGCTGCGTCGCAGTCCCTCGCTGGCGACCGTCTGCGCGGTAGCGACGGCCGTCGCTGCACTCGCGGCGAACCCCTCCAGCAGCAGCTCGTCCTCGGCCGTGAACTCCTCCTCGCCGCCCGCGCGGTCGAAGACGTTGAGCACTCCGAGCTCGCGGCCGCGAAACACGAGCGGGACGAACAGGCCCGAACGCGCGGCGATCTGGTCCGCCATCGAGAAGCCCTGCTGCTCGGGCATGTCGTGCAGCCGCTCGGAACGGCGGGTCTGCATGACGTGTCCGCTGATCGACCCCTCGACCGGGACGCGCTCGTGCAGCAGGGCGCCCTCGAGCCGGCCGGCGAGTGCTGCGACGACGAGCTCGTCCCCTTCGCGCAGCAGGATCAGCACGCCGCGCGCATCGATCAGCCCGCTCGCCCGCTCGACGATCAGCTCGAGGATGCGGGTCAGGTCGGTCTCGGCGCCGACGGCGCGCGCGATCGCCGTCGAGGCTTCGAGGCCGCGCACCGCCTGCTCGAGCCCCTTGCGACGGTCGTGCTGGCCGCGGGAGGCTCCGCCCACGCGACGCAGCAGCGAGCGTCCCGCTTCCAGCACCCGTCGCAGACGGACTTCGTCGAGCATGGGCGTCGCAAGCTTAAGCCCGCGGAGGGGTGGCCGGCCGGTTGCGCCGAAGTTGGCGCACAGAAATCTGGAGTAAAAAGCCGCGCGGACGGCTGCCGCGGTCAGCGGGTTATTACGGAGTGGTGCGGCCTCCGCGGCACCGAAGAAGGGATTGACGCTGCCGACCGCGGCGTCCGACGGGCGGCCGACGGCCCTCGTCGATCTCGACAACGGCACCCCCATCGCGAGGTGGGTCCGCAAAGCCAAGGGGTCTCTCGGAGACAGCCCGGCCACCGAAGGAGCCCAATGTCCATTCTCTCGCCCCCCGCGCGGCCTCGGCACGGCGCGGTCATCGCGGCGCTCGTCGCCGTCGGATGCCTCGGCCAGCTCGCCCCGGCCGCCGCTGCCGCCTCGGCGCCGCAGTCCACGCCCGCCGCCGTCAGCGCGGCTGCCCTGCACGCAACGCACGCCGACCACGCGCTGGTCGTCTCGGCGCACGCGCTCAAACGCTGCCAGCGCCATTGCAGCCCGCAGCGCCGGGCGCTTCAGCGCGCCGGCACGCAGCTCGCCCGCAGCGAGCGCCGCCTCGCGCAGCTGGGCCGTTCGGCCTCGGGCGGCGTCACCGCGCACGCCGCGGCGACAGTCGCCGCGCCGAGACTCAGCGCGAGCGGCCAGTCGCTCACGTGGACGCAGGTGAGCAGTGAGAGCAGCTACGTGTTCGTCCGCAAGGTCCCCGGCCTCGCGGATCAGTACTCGATCGTCAGAGGCACCTCGACGACGCCGGCAGCCGTGCCGGGCCAGACCGTGCGCTTTGGCGTGCGCACGAACGTCAGCGGCAGCACGTGGGCGCCGGAGGCCTCGATCGCCTACCCGACGGAGCCGCCGCCTGTCGACACGCAGGCCGCGCCGTCCGTGACCGTCTCGAACCAGACCCTCAGCTGGAGAGCGATCGGCAGCATCTCCACGTACATCCTCGACACGAAGACCCCGGGCCAGGCCGACACGTACTCGGTCGTCGACGGCACGACGGTGACGCCCCCCGCGGCTCCCGGCACCACCGTGAGCTACAGCGTGCGCACGGACGTCGACGGGAGCGCCTGGTCCGTGCCGAGCTCGATCGCGTACCCCGCGTCGCCGCCCACGCCCGCGCCCGCGTCGTTCCAGATGGGCGTCGTCGCCGGCTCGGCGATCACGTGGGAGCTGCCGTTCGTGCAGCAGCTCGGCGCGCACACCGCGCGCATGGAGTTCTCGATCGGCTCGTCCGCCTCCAGCCTCGCGTCGACGATCGACGTCTACGCGAAGGCCGGCATCCGTCCGTTGCTGATGGCCGGCTTCGGCGGCGGTCTGCCGACGGCTGCGCAGGCGCAGAACCTCGGCAGCTGGGCGAAGGCGTACGGTCCCGGCGGCACGTTCTGGCAGGGGAAGAGCTACCCCGCCAACACGGCTGTGACGGAGATCGAGTTCGGCAA
This sequence comes from uncultured Actinomycetes bacterium, assembly GCA_963812435.1. Classification (GTDB taxonomy): domain Bacteria; phylum Actinomycetota; class Thermoleophilia; order Solirubrobacterales; family Solirubrobacteraceae; genus Conexibacter. Next base: position 137,180 of record CAWEUZ010000001.1, on the reverse strand, counting down.
CGAGACGAGCTACACCTACCAGTTCTCGGACAACTCCTCGGGCACCTACGCCGCTCGCGCGCAGACCTATGCGCAGCGCGCGAAGGACGCCGCGGTCGCGATCGAGGCCGCCAACCCGAAGGCCGGGCTGCTCGTGCAGGGCGACAACGCCCAGCAGGGCACCTCGTGGATGACGAACATGCTCAAGGCCGTCCCGAGCCTCGGCCAGCTGGCCGACGGCTGGACGATCCACCCGTACGGTCCCAACTGGGCCTCGCGGATGGACTCGACGATCAACTCCGCGAAGGCCGCCGGCGCGCCCGACAAGCCGCTGTGGGTCACCGAATACGGTCTCGCGAGCGACAACGGCCGCTGCCTCAGCGACAACTACGGCTGGGACAAGTGCATGACGTACGGCGCGGCCGCCAGCGCCCTGCACACGGTCCTGACGGGCATGCGGGATCGCTACGGCAATCGCCTCGGCGCGTTCTACCTCTACGCCGCGCACGATCTCTACGAGAGCGGCACGAGAAGCGGGCGCGAGTCGTACTTCGGAGCGCTCCAGCGCAACCAGGCGTCGAAGGGCGCCTTCACGACCGAGGTCAAGAGCGACCTCGCCGCCAGCTCCTGAGTCAACCCGAGGCTCAGTCCCGCCGACGCGCTCCTGGCGCGTCGGCGGGCCACGAGTTGCTTTGAAACACCGGATTCCGGTGTTTCTCTCGTTCTGGAGAGTTATCCTCCTGGTGTGGGCGATCCCCCTTTCGGCCCGACTTCCGCGAGCGAGCAGCACGGTGCTCTGCACGGTGAGGTGCTGGCCGCGATCTCGGATGGGATCGTCGCGCTGCTGAAGGAGTTCTACGGCAAGGGACCGACCCGCGCGAAGACCTACTTCCACGACGATCTCGTCGTCTGCCTCCTGCGCGGCGGCTTCACGCGCGTCGAGGAGACGCTGCGCGAGGCGGGTCGCGGCGACGACGTCATCCAGCAGCGCATGGCGTTTCAGGAGGTCATGCGCGACCGCTTCAAGGCGGTCATCGAGCGGGCAACCGGGCGGCGCGTGATCGGCTTCATGAGCGGCAACCAGCAGCAGCCCGACCTCTTGTGCGAAGTGTTCGTCCTCGCGCCGACGGACCTGCTGGACGAGGCCGCGATGGAGGCGACGGGCATCGAGCCGGTCCCCTCCGAGCGGACCGGCGGGTGAGGGCGCTCACACCACGCCCGGGACATGCGCCTGCGCTCGCTCGAGGATCAGGTTCAGCGCGTCGAGCATCTGCGGGTCGAAGTGCGTCCCCCGTCCCTCCTCGAGCATCGCGAGCGCTGCCTCGCGCGAGAACCGTGGGCGATAGACGCGGTCGCGCGTGAGCGCGTCGAACACGTCGGCGACCGCGGCGATCCGTCCCTCCAGCGGGATCGCGGAGCCCGCGATGTGACGCGGGTAGCCGCTGCCGTCGAAGCGCTCGTGGTGCGTCCAGGCGATCTGTGCGGCGAGCTGGAGCAGCTCGCTGCGCGAGCCGGCGAGGATGCGGTAGCCGATCTCGGCGTGCTGCTGGACGACGTCGCGCTCCTCGGCGGTCAGCGAGCCGGGCTTGAGCAGGATGCGCTCGGGGATCCCGACCTTGCCGATGTCGTGCATCGCGCTCGCCAGGCGGACGAGCTCGCACCGCGCCTCGGGAAGGCCGAGCTCGTGCGCGATCTCGCAGCAGTACTCGCTCATCTGGTTGATGTGAGCGGCCGCAGCCGGATCCCGTGCCTCGACGGTGATGCAGAGCCGGTGGATGACCTCTTCTCGTGCGAGGTTGACGTCCTCCTCGGCGTCGAGGTCGTGCCGACGGCGGCTGGCCGCGCTCAGCACGCTGCGCATCACGTCGTTGACGCCGAATGGCTTGATGAGGTAGCCGTAGGCGCCCATCGCGAGCGCGCGATCGGCGAGCGCGACGTCCTCGAGGCCGCTGACCATCACCGCCGCGAGGGCAGGATGGCGCGCCAGCGCGCGCTCAGCGAGGTCGAGGCCCGAGCCGCCCAGGCGCACCTCGCACAGCATCAGGTCGAACGGCGCCTCTTCGAGGTACCTGCGGGCGTCGCCCGCGTTGTCCACGGTGGTGCAGCGGTAGCCGGCGGACCTCAGGATTCTGCCGAGCAGGGCAAGGCAGCCGGGGTCGTCGTCTACGACGAGGACCCGCTCGTTGATCTCGTGAAACCCGGACATCCTCCACCTCTGTCGGGAGTGAGACGTACAGCTCGTTCACGAGAGGAGGCCGCCTGGTTCGTACCCCGTAAGAGAGCGGCGTCCCTGCATCCTGCGCATGCCTCCTGATTCAGTATCGGCATATCTGCAACTAATCAAAACCTCGCTGTCGATCAATGGCGCGCGAGCGCTCCGATCGACGTCGATGCCTTGACTTTGCCACTTAAGAGAGGAGAGTGAGACGACGCTCCGTCTCAACAAGACGATCGTCCTCGCTGAGCGGTGGCGACACTACAAGCGGACCGGAGATCGGGAGGCCCGTGATCAGCTGATCGTGGCCTACTCGCCGATCGTCAAGTACGTCGCGGGCCGTCTCGCGTCGCGCATGCCGGCGCACGTCGACGTCGCCGACCTCGTGTCCTACGGTCTCGGCGGGCTCATCGACGCCGTCGAGCGCTTCGAGCCCGCCCGGGGGGTCAAATTCGAGTCGTACGCAGACCGGCGAATTCGCGGCGCGATCTTCGACGAGATGCGGTCGCTGGACTGGGTGCCGCGGTCGGTCCGCGCCGAGGCGCGCGCGATCGAGCGGGCCACCGCCGACCTGTCGACGCGCCTGCAGCGCATGCCGAGCGACGTCGAGCTGGGCGCCGAGCTGTCGATGGACTCCGTACAGCTCGACGCCTCGTTGCAGCGCGTGGCCGATGCACACATCGTCGCGCTCGACCAGCCGTGGAGCTCGGTGACGGCAGACAACGACGACGCCCAGCAGACGCTGCTGGCCACGCTGCCCGATCCCGCTGCCGTGGACCCGGAGGCGAGTGCCGATGCCGAAGGCCTGCGCGAGCGCATCGCGCAGGCCATCACGCAGCTGCCGGAGAGGGAGCGGGTGGTCGTCGGGCTCCGCTATCACCAGGACCTGCTGTTCGCCGAGATCGGCGACGTCCTCGGGGTCACGGAGTCACGCGCCCATCAGCTCCATACGAAGGCCGTGCTTCACATGCGGGCGCTGCTGCCCGACGACCGTCCGCTGGCAGCTCACCGACCGTGATCGGGAAGCCTCTGCGGGTCATCTCGCCCCAGTGCCGCCTGCCGCGCAGCAGCGTGTACCACGACCGCATCCGCACGAGCGCGAGCAGCTGGCGGTAGCCGACGTTCTCGACGACCGCGCAGAGCGTCAGGCGGATCAGGTCGTGCCAGCCGGGGTAGCGGCGGAAGGCCCGCTCCTCCATCAGGATCACGAGGAAGCTCAAGACGACCCCGTACGTGAGCGCGACGGCGAAGAACGCCAGCGCGAACGGGAGCGACACGATCCCGAGGATCAGCGCGAGCGTGAAGAGGGCGTAGCCGAGGCACTCGATCGTGGGGCCGAGCAGCTCGAAGACGACGAAGTACGGCATCGCGAAGCAGCCGATGCGTCCGTAGCGCGGTCGCAGCAGCATCGTGCGGTGGCGCGCGATCATCTCGATCAACCCGCGCTGCCAGCGGTCGCGCTGGCGCACGAGCGTGCGCAGGTCCTCGGGGCACTCGGTCCAGCAGATCGGGTCGGGGAAGAAGGTGATGCGGCACGGCTCGCCGCGGTCGCGCTGGTGGCGGTGCAGCCGCAGCACGAGCTCGGCGTCCTCGCCGACGGTCGTCGGGTCGTAGCCGCCGACGTCGACGCAGACGTCGCGGCGGAACAGTCCGAACGCCCCGGAGATGATCAGCAGCATCCCGCTCTTGGACCAGCCGATGCGCCCGCCGAGGAACGCGCGCAGGTACTCGATGATCTGCAGGTTCGCGAGCAGGTTGCGCGGCGTGCGGACCTCGTCGATGCGGCCGTCCTCGAACGTCGAGCCGTTGACGATCCGCACGATCCCGCCGACGGCGACCGTCTCCGGCGCCGCCTGGAACTCCCACACGAGGCGGGAGAGCGCGCCGGCGTCGAGCATCGTGTCGGCGTCGATCGCGCAGAACAGCGGGTAGTTGGCGTGGTTGATGCCGGCGTTGAGCGCGTCGGCCTTGCCGCCGCCCACCTTGTCGATCACGACGACGTGCGGCTCGAGCGGACTCGTGTAGACGCCTCGCACCAGCTGCGTCGGGATGTTCGAGCGCGGCACGCGACCGACCTTCACGAGGCCGAACGCCTCCGTCAGCTCCGCCAGCGTGTCGTCCTTCGAGCCGTCGTTGACGACGACGACCTCGAACTCGACGAACTGAGAGACGAGCAGCGCACGCAGCGACGCGACGATCGAGCGCTCCTCGTCGAAGGCCGGCACGAGGATCGAGACGGGCATGCTCAGCTCAGAGCGGGCGACGGACCGGTAGTCGCGCATCGGCCGCCGCTCGACGTAGTCCTCGATCGCTCGCCAGCCGACGATCGCGAGCACGGTGTACGTCAGCTGCAGCACGACGAAGTAGCCGAGCGTGAAGTAGTTGAAGCCGTGGAGGACCTGCTCGAGCAGGCGGGTCATGCCGCCGCGCGCTCCTGGACGACGGCGTGCAGCGCAAGCTGCTCGTGCGCCCGGTCGGCCGCGTAGCGATCCTCGTGCTCGAGGGCACGCCGCAGGGCATCGAGCCCCGGCTCGCCGAGCTCGCGCAGCGCACGGGCGGCGTTGGCCCGCACCCACCAGGCACGGTCGGAGAGGCAGCGCTCCAGCGGCGCCAATGCGGTGCTCGCACGCAGTGCGCCGAGCGATTTGGCGGCCTGCGCGCGGACCGGCCAGACGTCGGAGTCGAGCGCGTGCACGAGCGCCGGGACGCATGACGTGGCATCCACGCACCCGAGCCCGCGCGCCGCCGAGACGCGCACCTCCTCCGATCCCTCGCGCAGCAATGCGATCAGCGCGGTCTCGCCGCGCGGGTCCCGCGCGACGCCGAGCGCGCGCGCCAGGCTGGCGTCGAGCTCCACGTCGCGCCCGCCGGGCGTCGCGTCCAGGAGGGCGTGTGGGACGGGCGTCGGTCCCGACCTCAACGTGGCGAGCAGCGTCTCGACCGCCCACGGCGCCCCGAGCCGCTCGACGATCCGCTCGGGCGGAAGCGCGCGCGCCACGAGTCCCCAGATGAGTGCCTCGGCCGCATGTGGGGTGGCGATCCGCGCGAGCCCGGAGCAGGCGACGAGGCGCACGTCGGGATCGCGATCGCACAGCAGCGGGACGACGTGGTCGACGACCGCGGGCGCTCCCGTCCGCGTGAGCAGTAGCGCGGCCCGCGCGCGGACGACCGGATGACGGGAGCTCAGCTCCGCGATCAGCGCCGGTCGCAGCTGGGACTCCTGCGCGGCGCGGCCGATCGCGGCGAGCTGCGCGCGCGAGAGCGCGTCGTGCACCGCGTCGATCGCGACGGCCAGGTCGACCTGCGCCTCGGCGCCGCGCGCCTCCTCGTTGATCGCCACGATCGCGGCGTGGTCGTCGCCGCGGAGGACTGCCTGAAAGCGCGTTCGGCGTTCGGCGGATCGCCGCTCCCTGCCGTCGCGGCGCAGCTTGCGTGTCACTGCGAGGGCGGCGAGTGCCAGCCACAGCAGCAGGCTCGATCCGACGAGCGCCATGAGGCCGGTCATGGAGGTCATCGTCACCGTTGGTATCGGCGCGCGCGGCGTGGCGGTCAAGCGTGTCACGCCGGCGGTATCGAGCATCTGAGCGATAGCGCGCCGGGCTCGCGGATCGCCTCAAGGCATCTCCGCGAGGCGTCGATGCACCTAGTTCAGGTCGACCACTCTGATGCATTTCGGTTGCTGCCTTCGGTCGCCTCCCTCAAGCGCAAGGATCTCCATGTCGCTTCGCCTCTGCCGCTCGCCGGCTCTGCTGGCGCTCGCCGCCGCACTTGCCGTGAGTGCCGCCGCTCCGACCCTCTCCTCCGCCGCAGGCTCGCCGCACCGCCTCGGCGGCCACGTGCGCCACGCCTGGCCCGCGAAGGGATCGCCTCGTCCCAAGACGGCGATCGCGCGGTGGCTGGCGCGACAGGTCGGCCCGCACAAGCTCGCCCGCCACGGCAAGGCGCGCGCCTCCTCGGCCTCCGCGGCCCCGGTCGCGATGACGGCCGCGACGGCGAGGCGGCAGCAGCCCAGCGAGACGATCCAGCTCACGGGCAGGCCCTCGGGGCCGCTGCAGCTGATCCGCTCGTTCGACATCCCCGTCGGCGACCCCTCGTACGACCGCCTGCTGAGCTGGTCGTGGACGTACGACTCGGCGGTCGCAGCGACGGCGTTCGCGTCGGTCGGCCTCCAAGACCAAGCGGGTCGCCTGCTGGACCAGCTGGCAGCGCTGCAGCGCAAGAACGGCTCGATCGAGTTCGCCTTCGACGTCAACAGCGGTGAGAGCAGCGGCACGATCCGCTCCGGCTCGGTCGGCTTCGCCGCGATCGCCTTCACCGACTACGCCGCCCAGTTCGGCGACACGCGCTACCTCGACGCTGCGCGCCGCGCCGCGGACTACCTGCTGTCGCTGCGGACCGGCGACGGCCTCGTGCGCGGCGGCCCCGACGTCAAGTGGGTCTCGACGCAGCACAACATCATCGCGCTGATCGCGCTGACGGGCCTCGCCGAGCAGCTTCAGCAGCAAGGCGACGACGCGGGCGCGGCCACCTACCGCGACGCCGCCGAGGGCATCGCCAAGGGCATCGACGCGCAGCTCGTCGTCCGCGACGACGGCGGACTCGCGCACTTCCGCGAGGGCGTCGGCGACGACGTCGTCCCGCTCGACACGCAGGCGCTCGGCGTCATCTACGCGATCTTCCGTCGCGACGACGACCTCGCCAAGCAGGTCTACGAGTTCGCGCAGCAGAGCTTCGCTGTTGCGGACCGCTCGATCGCGCTGTCGCAGAAGCCGGCGACGTACAACATGACCTACCAGGCGCCGGGGCCGTTCAGCGGCTACCGCCCGTACCTCGGCAAGCAGGCGCCGGACGTCCTGTGGTTCGAGGGGACCGCCGAGATGCGCTTCGTCGCGACGTTCCTCGGCCAGCCGACCGACGCGCTCGACGCGAGCATGAACGCCTGGTGGGACGTGACGCGCAAGCAGGGCCTCGCCCCGCTCGGCGCCGATCGCACCGTCACCCGGAACGCCTACAACGAGTACCACGTCTGGCCGACTGCGGCCGCCGGCGCCTGGGCCGTCCTCAGCGGGGCGGCGAAGGACACCGACTGGGCGAATCCGCCGACGCCAGAGTAATCGCGCGGACGGCAGAGGCTGTCGAGCTCGACCATGCTCTCACTGGTCCGCCTGGGATGGCGCGCCGTCGCGCTCGTGCGCCGGCGCGCCTTCCTCCTGCGCATCGTGCTGGCGGTCGCCGCCAGCGTGCTGCTGCTCGTGCTCGCCAGCAACGCGCTCTTCACGCACGCGATCTCTGGCGAGCTCGTCGCTCAGGACGCCCGCGCCGTCGCGGCCGACGGGCGCGCAATCGAGAAGGCATACGACGAGGGCTCGGATCCCGCCGACGCGCTCGACGACGCGCTCGACCTGGTCGATTCGATGGAGGACCGGCTCGGCTTCGTCTCGGCCAAGCTGCTCGACGGCAAGGCACGGGTCGTCACCGGTGTGCGGGACTCGACGCTGCAGGGCAACCGCAACCCGAACCCGAAGCTCGCCGCCGCCCTGCACAAGGGCAAGAGCTTCGCCGGCGCGGAGCCCGAGTCGCGCAAGGACGGGGCCAGCTTCCAATTCATCGTTCCAGTCGACCTCGGCGGCAGGCGCTACGTGCTCCAGGTCGACCAGGACGGCCGCGAGCTGGAGGCGCACGTCGCCGCCCTGCGCGACGACACGCTGCTGTTCTCGCTGCTCGCGCTGCTGCTGGGCGTCGGCCTCTTCTACGCGCTTGGCGGGCGCACCCTCGCGCAGCGGCACCGCAGCGTCGTCAAGCGCGCCACGCGCGACCCGCTGACCGACCTCGGCAACCACCGCTCCTTCCAGCAGGCGCTCGCGCTGGCGACGAGCTCCGCGATCCAGCGGCGCGAGTCGCTCGCCGTCGTGCTCGTCGACCTCGACGACTTCAAGTTCGTCAACGACCGCTTCGGGCACCGGCGCGGGGACGAGGTGCTCGCGGCTGTGGCACGAATCCTCGCCGACGGACGCCCGGGGGACACCGCGTTTCGCATCGGCGGCGACGAGTTCGCGCTGCTGCTGCCCGGCGCGGACGGCGCGCGGGCGCGCCTCGGCGTCGAGCGGCGCCTGGCCGCCGCCCGCAACGACCGCACCGCGTCGTCGTTCAGCGTCGGCGTCGCGGTGCTCGCGCCCGGACGCGACGAGGACTCGACCGTCCTCTGGGAGCAGGCGGACGCCGCGCTCTACGAGGGCAAGCGCACCGGCGGCGGCGGAGTGGTCCTGTTCGACGACGTGGCGGAGCTGCTGTCCGTCGTCACGCCGGACAAGGTCCGTGCCCTGCGCGCGCTGCTGGAGGAGCCGCGGCTGCAGACCGCCTTCCAGCCGATCTGGGTGCTCGAGGAGGGACGCCTGCTCGGACTCGAGGCGCTCGCGCGCCCGGCAGCGGACTACGGCTTCGACGGCCCGGCCGAGATGTTCGCGGTGGCGGAGAAGATCGGCCGCGCGCACGAGCTGGACTCGATCTGCCGCGCAGACGCGCTCGCGCACGCCCACGAGCTGCCCGACGGCGTGCTGCTGTTCCTCAACGTCAGTCCCCAGTCGCTCGCGCACGACACGCTGGGCGGGGATCGCCTCGTGCGCGCCGTGCGGGCGGTGGGGCTCGAGCCCGAGCAGGTCGTGCTCGAGATCACCGAGCGCTCCGACGCGCGGCGCGATCAGGTGATCGCCGATGCGACCCGCCTGCGCAGCCTCGGCTTCCTGCTCGCGCTCGACGACGTCGGCGCCGGCAACGCGGGCCTGGAGATGCTGCGCGAGCTGCCGCTCAACTTCGTCAAGGTCGACCGCTCGGTCATCGCCGCCGCCGTCGACGACAACCAGGCCCAGGCCGTCCTGGTGGCGATCGTCGCCTATGCACGACGCGCGGGAGCGTTCGTGATCGCCGAGGGCATCGAGTCGGAGGAGATCCTCTTCTTCGTGCGCCACGCCGCCGACCTCGACATCCTGCACAACCCGCCGATCGACGGCGGCCAGGGCTTCCTGCTCGGGCGGCCCTCGTTCGACGTCGCCCATCCTCGCGATCGCGAGGACCTTCTTATAACGGCTCCCAGCCGGAAGTACCGATGATCTTCCCCGCCTTCGTGCATCGTGCCGGCGACGTCGATCGATCGCAGGACGCCGTCTTCTCGGCAGGTGAGGTGCTCGACTGCCTCTCCGACGGCATCATCGCCACCGATGCGTCCGACGACGAATCGATCGTCTATGTCAACCGCGCGGCATGCGAGATCACCGGCTACGCGCCCGAAGAGCTGCTCGGACGCAGTCCGCGCATGCTGCAGGGGGAGGACACCGACCGCAGCGTGATGCGTCGCCTGCGCGACGATCTGGCAGCGGGAAGGCAGTTCAGCGGGGAGGCCGTCAACTACCGCAAGGACGGCACCCCCTTCGTCATGGAGTGGACGATCTCCACGCTCAGCGGAGCCGACGGCGTCGCGGCGTTCCACGTCGCCGTGCAGCGCGACGCGACGATGCCAGCGCGGCGGCTGCTGGACGCCGAGCGCGAGGCGCGCACCGATCCGCTGACCGGGCTGCCGAACCGCAGCCACATCGACGACATCCTGGAAGGCGGCGGCTGGCTCGTCACGCGCGCTCGCTCGACGGTGGTCGTCGACGTCGACCACTTCAAGGAGGTCAACGACACGTATGGCCATCTGGTCGGCGACGAGGTGCTGCGACTCGTCGCGCGCCGCCTGGCCGCCGCCGCGCGCAGCGGAGACATCGTCGCCCGCTGGGGCGGGGAGGAGTTCTGCGTGCTGATGCTCGGTCAGGGCGACGCGGAGGCACAGGACGAAGCGTCCGCCAGCCTCGCCCAGCGCATCGTCGAGGCGATCGCGACCACGCCCTTCAGCACCTCGGCCGGCGAGCTCGCCGTGACGGTCTCCGCCGGCAGCGCCTCCCTCAGCAGCAGCTGCCGGACCGCGCCGGACCTCCTGCGCGCAGCCGACCGCGCGATGTACTCGGCCAAGCGCCACGGTCGCAACCGCGCCGAGCACAACTGACCCTCGTCAGGTCGCAGACGGACCTTCCAGCGCGATGTAGAGCGCGTCGAGCACGTCGGGGTCGAAGTGCGTCCCACGACCGCGCTCGAGCAGCTCGAGCGCGTCGCCGCGCGAGAAGCGCGGGCGATAGACGCGATCGCGGGTGAGCGCGTCGTAGACGTCGGCGACCGCGGCGAGCCGCCCTTCGAGCGGGATCTCGTCTCCGACGAGCCCCCGCGGGTAGCCGCTGCCGTCGAACTTCTCGTGGTGGGTCCAGGCGATCACGGCGGCGAGCTGCAGCAGCTCGCTGCGCGAGCCGACGAGGATGCGGTGGCCGATCTCCGGGTGCTCCTGCATCGCCCGGCGCTCCTGCGCCGTCAGCTCCCCCGGCTTGAGCAGGATGTCGTCGGGGATCCCGATCTTGCCGATGTCGTGCATCGCGCTCGCGATGCGGATCAGGTCGCAGCGGTCCTCGGGGAGCCCCAGCTCCCGCGCGGCCTCCTGGCAGTAGTGGCTCATCTCGGTGATGTGGGCCGCCGTCCCCGGATCGCGCGCCTCCACGGCAGTGCACAGCCGTTGGACCGTCTCCTCGCGGGAGGCCTTCAGCTCATCCGCCGCATCGAGGTCGTGCTGGCGCCGGCTGATCGCGCTCGTGACGCTGCGCAGCACGTCGTTGGCGGTGAACGGCTTGACGAGATAGCCGCACGCGCCGATCGCCAGCGCACGATCCGCGAGGGCGACGTCGTCGAGCTCGCTCACCATCACGGCGGTCGTGTCGGGATGATGCGCGAGGACGAGCTCGACGAGGTCGAGCACCGAGGCGGCGCCGGGCAGACGCACGTCGCACAGCATCAGGTCGAAGGGCGCGCCGGCGAGTCGCTCGCGCGCCTGCGCCGCGGTGCCTGCCGCCGTCCAGCGATAGCCGGCGTCGACCAGGATGCGACCGAGGCTCGCGCGCACCCGCTCGTCGCCGTCGATGACGAGCACACGCTCCTTGACGATCGTCTCCGGCAATGAGGTCGGCCGGCAGCATGCGTGACTCGGCCCCCGAGCTGTCAGCTCTGCCTCCCTCTGCCTCAGTATGAGCAGGCCCTTGAGTAGTGAAACCTGAGGGGGCCGTGCTGGCACGACGCCGCTCCCTCAGCGCACGATCGTCAACGGCACGCCGCTGCCGATCCGGTGCGCGAGCCATGTGATCGCGGAGGTGCCGAGTCGGATGCAGCCGTGCGAGGCTGCGCTCCCGAGCGCTCCCGCGAGGTAGTCCGTCCCGTGGATGGCGATCTGCCCCGGGCCTCCCTCGAACTCCTGGAGCACGTCGGAGCGCGCACTGGTGGCCAGCGCGAACGGACCGCCGACCTGGCCGGGGATCGCGAGCGGCTCCTCGACGAAGAAGTGGCCATGGGGTGTCGGCGTCGAGGGCTTCCCCACCACGGCTCGGAAGCGACGGGTTGTGCGCCCGTCGCGGTAGACCACGATCAGACGCGTGGAGAGCTTGAGCGCAAGGCGCCACTCGGTGGCGGTCTGGCGTGTCCGACGGGCGGCGATCCAGCCGACGTGCCCGTTGGGTCGTCCCGGCAGCCGCACGCGCACCCACAGCTTCCCGCCGGGACTCCGCGCGCGACCGAGCACGGGGAGGACGGTGCGCACGCCCGTCAGCGGCCGCAGCGCGCTGACGGACTCGAGATGCGGTGCCCGGTCCCTCGGCTTGGTCTGGACGACGTGGTCGCGCAGCAGCGCCACCAGCGGCCGGGCGGCGCTGGCCCTCGCACCGGCGCCGCTCGCCGCGACGACCGCGACGATGACGAGCGCCGACGCGAAGGCCGCGCGGCTCATCCGGTGAACTGCGACGGACCGGGACGCGGCTGCAGCACCGCGGCGGCGCAGGCGCGGTAGCGGAGCGTCCGCGTCTTGGCGCGGGTGGCGTCTCTGAACGTGATGCGTGCGCTGACGGCGTGCCTGCCGGGCGCGGCGTGCACCGACACGCGGAACGGCGATCTGCGCTGGCTGCTGACCTGTCTGCCGTCCAGCCTGAAGACGACGCGCCCGATCAGGTGGCCGCGCACCGTGGCTCGGAAGCCTCTGGTGCAGGCCGCGCCGGACGTGCGCTCCGGCGTAGCGCTGCTCGGCATGCGCCGAAGGGCAGCCGCGCCGTTGCGACCGGCGAGGCGGGGGGGAACGCTGCCGTTCGGCGATCCGTTCTCTCCGCCCGGCGAGCCGTTGCCGGCGCCAGGCGATCTGCTTCTGGAGCCCGGCGTTCTCGTCCCCGCGCCAGGTCCTCTCGGCGACGTCGGTCCGGGTGTCGTGGAGCCGCTGCCGCACTGCGGGGCGCTCAGCACGTTGTCGATCAGGCTGACCTGGCCGTTGCGCGCGTGCATCCGGCCGATCACGGTGGCCCCGTTGTTGAGCGAGATGCTCGTGAGCGCCATCACGTTGCCCTGAAAGGCGGTGGTGGTGCCGAGCGTCGCGGAGCTGCCGACCTGCCAGAAGACGTTGCAGGGGGAGGCGCCGTTGATCAGCACGACCGAGCTGGCCGACGCCGTCGTCAGCGTCGAGGCGATCTCGAAGACGAACTGGGCGTCGGGGTTGCCCTGGGCGTCGAGCGTGAGCGCGCCCGTCAGCTGGGCGGACGAGGTGAAGCGATAGGCGCCCGACCGCAACGTCCTGTTGCCGAGGTCGGTGCCCGTCAGGTCGTTGGCGGGCGCGACCGGCTGGCCGGCCGCCACGTTGTAGGCGGTCGTGAGGTCGGACTGCGCCTGCTTGGCGACGCCGTCGTTGGCATGCGTCGCTCCGTTGACCACGGCAGGCAGCCCGAAGCCGACGAGCGCGGTGCCCGGTGCGACGCCGAGCTTGCCGTTCAGCACCGATGGGCCGGTGTTCGTGACGGTGGCGCCGGCCAGGACCACGAAGGGGCTGGCGGTGGCAAGATGCACCGGAGCGGCCTGCGCGGCGACCGGGACGACGGCGAGGCCGAAGGCGGCGACGAGGGCGGTCGCTGTCCGTCGCGCGCGCGTCCGATGAGCGGGGCTGGACATGGATGTCCTCCCTGATAGGCGAGCGGGCCCCTGCGACGTTCCTGGTCCCCGTCGACCGTCGCGTTTCGACGGTCGACGGCGGCGCTCCTTCGGCAGCCCGGCGAACTCCGGTTGGAGTCCCGTGGCTTTGCGGACCCGCCTCACGACGAGGGTGCGCGTGTCGAGAGAAACTGCTCTCGTGTTCGAATTGCATCGTCAGAGACGGGTTGTCACTTGAGCCGATAAGCCTGATTGCAGAGTCTTGGGACGCCAGCTCCGTCCTCCGGCGTCGTGTCACGGCTCACTGCTGTCGATACCACTCGAGACGGTTGCTCGTTTGCCGACGACGCCTTCAGGCTGACGTAGCCGACATCTGACCTCCGCCCTCAGCCCATCCACCGGGGCTCGAGGCCTCGCGCCGCGGGGACTGGAGCCCGGAAGGCGGTCAAGACATGTCCGGTCCGCAACGCCGAACGCTGCTGCGCCTCGTTACGAGCTCGCTCGTCCTCCTCGTGCTGCTGCCGGCGGCCTTGACGACCACGGCTTCCGCCGCTAGTCCTCGTTCGCCGTGCAAGCCGGTGGGATTCACCGGCGGCTTCGCCGCTCGTGCGTCCGGCTGCGTCCAGCACAAGCCGCCGATCCGCCGCGGTATGCGGGGCCCTCGCGGTCTGCCGGGCGTCGCGGGAACGAAGGGCGCGACGGGCAGGAAGGGCGCCACGGGAGAGCGGGGAACCGCGGGGCGGTCCGGCGCTGTGGGCCCGGCAGGAACCGCGGGTCCGGTCGGGATCGGGTTGATCGGAGCGGTTGGTCCACAGGGGCTGCCGGGCATCCAGGGCGACGCCGGCGCCGCGGGCTCGCCTGGAGCCGTCGGCCCTGCCGGCCCTGCCGGCCTGCAGGGTCTCATCGGCTTGCCGGGTCTCACGGGCTTGCCTGGCCCCGCCGGTCCCGCCGGTCCTGCCGGCCTGCAGGGTCTCATAGGCCTGCCGGGTCTCGCGGGCTTGCCGGGCCCCGCCGGCTCTCCAGGGCCCGCCGGGCCGCAGGGCGACAGAGGGCCCGCGGGAGCCGACGGCCCGGCGGGTAGAGCCGGGACCGATGGCGCCCCGGGCCCGCCCGGTGCAACAGGGCCGGTGGGGCCGCCCGGCCCGGCCGGTTCGAACGGACTGTCCGAGTTCGCCTACATCTACAACCTCGGCGGGGAGACGGTGGCGCTCGAAGGCGACATCGCCTTCGACTCGAACGGCGCGCTGACCTCCGGCATCGTCCATGCGCTCGGAGGCGCCAGAGTCGCAATCGTGAATTCCGGCACCTACAGCGTCAAGTACTCGGTCTCTGGAACCGAACCGAACCAGTTTGCGCTGTTCGTCAACGGAACGACCCTCGTCCCGGGCTCGGTCTACGGCTCCGGCGCCGGTACTCAGCAGAACGCCGGGCAGGCGATCGCCGCCTTGGTCGCCGGCGACGTCCTGACGCTCAGGAATCACACGTCGGCCGCGGCGGTCACGCTCGCGACGCCGATCGGAGGAACGCAGCTGAGCACGAACGCCTCCATCGCGATCGAGAAGCTCGCCTAGCGGTGTCAGCTTCGTTACACATTGAGCACAACTCGTAGGTCCGCGGTCGTCAAGCCGGTTTCCGCATGAAGTCAGATTGCGCAATTCGAACCGCGAACGCGCCAAGGCAACGTATGACCCTCCTCACTCGTTGGACACACAATGATCAGATCGAACAAATTTAATTTCGTAAAACTTGACCTCTGGGCTATGCTGCGCCCCTGGAGGGCACCCGCGACGAGGTGCGGCCGCTTCCCACCGGGCCGCTCAGCGTCGCGTGACTTCCGAGTTCCGCTCATCGTCAGCGACTCGAGGCGTCCCGTGCCCGACTGCAGCAACACTCCATTTCGCTGTGAGCGTCGTTCCGACGGTGACCGCCAGCACGTGGTCGCCATCGGCGAGATCGACCTGGAGACCGGTCCGTACCTGACGGACGTCATACGCGCGGCGCAGACGCACGCCCTGCATGTCGTGCTCAACCTCGGTCAGACGACCTTCATGGATGCAGGCGGCGCGCGCATCCTGCTCGCTGCGCATGCGCGGGCTCGCGCTGCCGCGGCGACGTTCGCGATCGCCGGCGCGACCGCCCCCGTGGAGCGGCTCCTCGCGCTCGTCGGCGCCGACATCAAGACCACCTCCCAACTTCCCCCCAAGCGAAGGAGCGGGTGACGGTGCGCGCACCGGCCTCCCCCACCGGCCAGCGATCGGCCGCGCCCGCTCCTTCGCCGTTCAAACGCCGCGACGGCTCGGCGGCTGGAGGTTTTCGATGGCACAGGCACGGCGAACGGCCCGGCGCGGTCGGTCCGATCCGCTGGTCCGCGCGACGGACGCGGCACAGCGGGAGCTGGATGACCGAGCAGCGCTGAGCGCCGACCAGACGGCGGCGGATCTCGACCAGACGCAGGCCGATGCCGACCAGTCCGCGTCGGATGCCGACCAGCTCGTGTCCGACACCGATCAGGCGCTGGCCGATCGCGAGCAGCAGGCCTCCGACCGCGACCAGGCCGCGACCGATCGAGAGTCCGCGTTCCTCGAGGCCACCGCAGCGGAGAACGAGCACGAGCGATCTCGCACAGAGCGCAACGCCGTCCGCACGGAGCGCGAGGCTGCTGCGGCCAGCCGCTCGAAGACGACAGCGCAACGGTTGGTCACGGCTGCCCTTCGCGACGAGGCCGCACGACTGCGGGACCTCACCGCCGCCGCACGCGACCGCAGCGCTCAGGCACGCGACGAGGCCGCGGACGCACGCGACCGAGC
The DNA here is from genome assembly GCA_963812435.1 of uncultured Actinomycetes bacterium. Lineage (GTDB taxonomy): Bacteria > Actinomycetota > Thermoleophilia > Solirubrobacterales > Solirubrobacteraceae > Conexibacter. The sequence goes on along the minus strand of CAWEUZ010000001.1, from coordinate 121,151 downwards.
GGCCGAGGCGCGCGAGCGTTCCGCCATCGAGTCCGGGAGCCTGGACGAGACCACCGCCGGGCTGCGCGCACTGCGCGAGACCAGCGCGGCCAGGCGGCGGCAGTCGGCGTCAGAACGCGCCGCGGCCGCCGCCGACCGCGAAGCGGCGGCCGCCGATCGCCGACACGCGGCGATGGATCGCCACCTCGACGGCCTCGACGAGCTGACCGGCGTCTTCCGGCGCGGCACCGGCGAGCTGGCCCTCGTCCACGAGATCGACCGCTCACGCCGGTCGGGCGAGCCGCTCGTCCTCGCCATGATCGACGTCGACGGGCTCAAGGCGGTCAACGACAACGAAGGCCACGCCGCCGGCGACGCGCTGCTCCGCGACGTGGCCGCCGCCATCACCACGACATTGCGCTCCTACGACGTCATCGTGCGCTGGGGCGGCGACGAATTCGTCTGCGCCATGTCGGACATCACCGTCCATGTGGCGTCAGACCGGCTCGTCGCGATTCAGCGCTCCCTTCAGTCCCGCCACCCGGGAGCGTCCATCAGCTCCGGGCACGCCGACCTGCAAGACGCGGACACCCTCGAAACGGCGATCGCTCGCGCCGACACCGCCCTCTACCTCGACAAGGCCGGCTGCGCGAGCAAGCGCTCGTGACGTCGCCGCCCCCGGGTCGGGTGCGCGGCCCGGACTAGTATGGGAGGAGTGACTCACCACGACGATCCGGTAGAGCAGGAGCACGAGCCGCAGCGCTCGACTTGTCCGATCTGCGGCGAGCCCGAGGCCGGTCGCAGAAGGCCGGATGCAGATGAGGCCACCGGTGCAGCAGGGTTCAACGACGCGAACGAGCCTGCGCTGGTCTCCTACTGCGAGAACGGCCACGAGTGGTGGCCGCAGGGTACGGCGCACCGTTCTTGAACGACCGCCCCGGCGCGGCGTCCGGCGATGGTGAGGAAGACAGACGTCGAGGGTCCTCGCCCGTCGCGTCCGCACCTCGCCGTCCGTCGTCCGCACCGCCGACTGGCGAGCTTGCGCGGGCGGCGTGCCGGGTTGGTGGCGCTGTTGGCCGTGCTCGGACCGGGACTGCTGGCAGGGCTCTCCGACGACGATCCGGCGGGGATCACGACGTACTCGATCCTGGGGGCGGACTTCGGCTATCGGCTGCTGTGGGTGCTCGCGCTGTCGACCGGGGCGCTGATCGTCTTCCACGAGCTGGCCGTGCGCACAGGAGTGGTGACGGGCAAGGGACTGATGCGGCTCGTGCGCGAGCGCTACGGCGGCCGCGCTGCGACGGGCGCGCTGATCGCGCTTGGGGTTGCGAACGTCGGCACGATCTGCGCGGAGTTCGCTGGCGTCGCGGCCGGCATGGAAGTACTGACCGGCGCGAGCCGCTACCTGACGGTTCCGTTCGCCGCGCTCGCGGTCAGCGTGCTCGTGCTGCGCGGATCGTTCGGCCGCGTCGAGCACGTGCTGCTCGCGCTCAGCGCGATCTTCGTCGCCTACGTCTTCTCCGGCGTGCTCGCCCATCCCGACTGGGGCGCGACCGCGAAAGGGCTCGTCGTCCCGAGCCTGCCCGGCACCCGCCACGGGATCCTCGTCGTCGTCGCGACGCTCGGCACCACGCTCGCGCCATGGGGGCTCGCGTTCATCCAGTCCTACGCGGTCGACAAGCGCCTGAAGGTCAAGGACCTCGGCTACGAGCGCATCGACGTCGTCAGCGGCGCCCTGCTGACCGGCGTGATCGGCGTGTTCATCGTCGTCGCCTGCGCGGCGACGCTGCACGTCAACGGCCACCACATCGTCGACGCGCGCGACGCCGCCGTCGCGCTGCGGCCGCTCGCCGGCAGCGCGGCGCAGACGCTGTTCGGGCTCGGGCTCGTCGGCGCCGGGCTGCTGGCTGCCGCGATCGTGCCGCTCTCGACGGCCTACTCGATCGCGGAGACGTTCGAGCAGCCCGCCGACCTCAACGACTCGTTCCGTCAGGCGCCGCTGTTCTACGGCGCCTACGGTGCCAGCGTCCTGCTCGCGATCACGCTCGTCCTGATCCCGGGTGCGCCGCTCGTCCCGATCCTGTTCCTCTCGCAGGCGCTCAACGCAGTGCTGCTGCTTGCGATCCTGCCGTTCCTGCGCGCGCTCGCCCGCAACGCCGAGCTGATGGGCGAGCACCGGCTCGGCCGCGTCGACTCGCTGCTGACCGCGGGTGTGATCGCGCTCGTCGCGGTCTCCGTCGTTGCGCTCGGTGTACTGAGCGTCCTGTAGCCCCGCTACGCGTCGCCGATGACGCGGAAGCCGACGTTGCCGGCGGAGCTGTCAGGGACCGTCGTCAGCATGAAGGACGATTGGGCGACGGTGTTCTGAGCGGCAGCAGCGCGCGCACCCTGATAAGCATTACCTGATGGTGGAGCGCGCCGGCCTCTCGCAGCCCAACGTCTCGAAGCATCTCGCATGTCTGCGCGGCTGCGGCCAGGTCGAGCGCGAGCAGCGCGGGCGGGAAGCGTTCTACGTGGCCGTCGACGGGGTCGACGCCGTGTTCGAGGCGATCGACGCGCTGATGGACCAGGTTGCGGATCGCTCGCGTGCTGCGAGCTGACGGCCGGCACCGTAGGGGTGCGGCGATGAGCGCACCGGTCGAGCTGCCGACGCTGCCCGTGATCGCGCCCGGCGCGACCGCGGCGGCCTCCGAGCAGCGGGTCAGGCTCGTGCGGCGCGCGCGGCTGCTCGCCTGGGTCGGGCTCGGCTGGCACGGGATCGAGGCGACGGTCGCGATCAGCGCCGGGATCGTGGCAGGATCGGTCGCGCTGGTCGGGTTCGGCGCCGACTCGCTGATCGAGATGCTCGCCGGCTTCGTGGTGCTGTGGCGCTTCGCGACGCGCAGCCCGATCGCCGAGCGCCGCGCGCAGCAGCTGATCGCGTTGTCCTTCTACGCGATCGGCGCCTACGTCGCGGTCGAGGCGATCCGCTCGCTGGTCGGTGGGGACGAGCCCGCGGTCAGCTGGGTCGGGATCGGCCTGTCGCTCGTCACGCTCGCGACGATGCCGCCGCTCGCCATCGCGAAGGCGCGCGTCGCCGACGCGCTCGGGTCCTCGGCGACCAAGAGCGAGAGCCGGCAGACGATGCTCTGCGCCTACCTCTCGGCCGGGCTGCTGCTCGGGCTCGGCTTGAACGCGCTCGCGGGCTGGTGGTGGGCGGACCCGGTGACGGCGCTCGCCATCGCCGCCGTCGCGGTCAAGGAGGGACGCGGGGCATGGCGCGGCGACTCGTGCTGCACCGCCCCGATCGCGCTCGGCGACGACGACGGCTGCGCCGAGGACTGCTGCGCCTGACCGGGCCGACCGGGACGACGCGTCAGTGCTCGTGCTGCCCGTGGTGATGACCGCCGTCGCGGATCGTCCGCCACGACTGCCAGGTGATGCGCAGGATCACGAACGTGATCGCGAGGCCGATCAGCGGGTCTGCGACCGGCACGCCGACCGCGACGACGGCGGCGCTCGCGATCACCGCGAGCGAGACGGAGGCGTCCGCACGCGCGTGCGCGCCGTCGGCGAGCAGCGCGGGACTGTCGAGACGCCGGCCGGCGCGAGTGCGGACCAGCGCGGCGAGCCAGTTGCCGGCGAACCCGATCGCACCGGCGGCGGCGAGCGCGGCCAGGTGGCCGACGTCCTGCGGGTTCACGAGCCGGTCGATCGCCTCGAACCCGGCGACGCATGCCGAGGCGAAGATCGCCGCGACGACCGCGAGCCCCGCCCACCGCTCCGCCCGGCTGCTGCGCAGCATGAACGCGATCCCGAGCGGGATCGCCGTCGCCGCATCGCCGGCGTTGTGGATCAGATCGGCGAGCAGTGCGACTGACCCCGACGCGACGTAGACGACGACCTGCGCGACGGCGGCGAGACCGAGCACGAGCAGCGCGACCAGCACGGCGCGCACGCCCTCGCGCGAGCGCTGGATCGACGGATCGACGAGTCCGTGGCTGTGTCCGTGGACGTGCTCGTGCTCGTGCTCGTGGGTGTGTGCACCGCGATGCGGATGCGCATGCTCGACGCGGCCATGGCGATGCCGCTCACCGCCGAGCAGCTCATACGTCGCCGCGCGTGTCATGCCCGGAGCGTAGCGGCGGCTCCCCGTCGACTAGCCCGGTGCTCCGCCGACGTCGCTCCACTCCACGTAGCCCGCCTCGCTGCGGCGTCTGCTGAAGCCGGCCTCGAACAGCACGCGTTCGTGCTCGGGCTGGACGAGCCTGACCGTCATGTACAGCTTGTGCGCGCCTTCGCGGCGCATCGCGTCGAGCAGCGTGTCCATCTGCCGCTCCGTGACCATCGTTTCGAGGAATGCGTAGGGCCCGACGTTCACGAGTCCGAGGCGGTAGGCGATGCGATGGCCGAGCGCCATGAGGATCGCGACCCTCTCGCCGCGCACGGTGTCGGCGGCGACGAAGCGCTGGGCCTCGGGCCGCGCGAACGTCGGGAGCGCTCTCGTCGGCGCCGCTTCGAGCCGCTCGACCTGCGACCACGGCGCGGGCACGTCGACGAGCGCGGTCGCGGCGAGGAAGAAGCCGGTCAGCACCGCGAGCTGCGCGATCGTCGGTCGCCGCCAGCCCTGTGCCGCGAGGCCGCGCACGACGACGATCGTCAGCAGCATCAGCGCGAAGCCCCACGAGGACAGCAGCGCGACCAGCTTCAGGTTGTCGGACCGGCCGACCCAGTAGCCGGCGGCGATCAGGCCGAAGACGCCGCTCCAGGCGAGCATGCTCGTCAGCGCCTGACCGCGCTCCGCGCGCGCGACGCGTACCGCCGCGACCGCGATCGCGGCGGCGAACGTCGCGTACAGCACGAGGTGGAAGCCCACCACGGGCGCCGGCAGGGCCGTCAGCCCCAGCACGCCGAAGATCTTCGAGAACTCGAGCAGGTAGGCAAAATGGGGCGGACGGCCGGAGACCAGGAGCGTCAGCAGCGTCACGAGCAGCACGGCCGCGAGCAGCCCGGCGGCGGCTTCGGCCAGCGCCCGCGGCGCAGCCTCGCGCGACCACAGCGTGCGCCGGCAGGCCACTGCGACGACGGTCGCCGCGAGAGCGGCCGAGCCGAGCTCGACGTTGTTCAGCAGCACGAGGCCGGCGGCGAGCGCGACGACGGCGAGGCGGCGCGGACGGGCGCCGTCGACGTGGCGCGCCACCAGCCAGGCGAGCAGGTACGGGCCGGCCGAGCGCAGCGGCCATATGCTGAAGACCTGCGCGTTGCTGAACCACAGCGGCGCGTCGCCGGTCGAGAGGCGGACGAACAGGAAGCCGACCGAGACGAACGGCACGTACAGGAGCAGCGCCAGCGGCGAGCTGCGCACGAGCCGCCGGAAGGTCGCGTAGACGGCCAGCAGCGCGAGGCCGTCGAGCAGCGCCAACGTGACGGTGAAGACGCCGGCTTCGGACCCGAAGAGGCGCATCGCGCCAGCCGTGACGTACGGCCACAGCTGCGCGTATATCGCGTGGTAGTCGACCAGCGGCGCACGGCCGTCGAGGATCGCGAACGGGTCGTTCATCGCCCACGGCGCGAGCCCCGCGCCGAGCGCGTGGCCGAGCGAGTGCTCGGTGTCGACCGCCACCAGCAGCCAGGCGGCGGCGAACGCGACGGCGATCCCGGTGCACGTCCGGCGCCGCGCGACCGTCTCGCGCGTCGCGCGGGCGAGGCGCTCCGGCGCGCCGGGCCGTCGCAGCAGCGCGAGCAGCAGCGGCGGCGCGAGCAGCGCGACCGCCCATCTGGGCGGATCGAAGATGCGCCACGGCGCGGGCAGCGGCGGCGCGACCGGGAGGACCGCGCCGTTCTGGCCCAGCACCGCGAGCAGCAGGCCGAGCACGAGCGCGACCTGCGCGGCCGTCACGACGACCGAGGCGGTCGCGGGCGCGAGCCGCAGCGGCCGCCGCCGGCTCGCCAGCACGGCGCCGGCCAACAGCGCCGGGCCGATCAGGGAGACCACGTAGCGGCCGTGCTTGACCGGTTCCGGACGCCCGAAGACGTAGAACGCTTCGACCGGCCAGAGCGTCTCCTGTCCGGGGCCCAGGAACGCCCGCCCGAGCGGCGGTCCGAGGACGAGGACCAGCAGCAGCGTCGCGAGCGCGCACGGCAGCGCCATCGCCCAGGCGACCTCCGCGGGCGTGAGCGTGTGCGAGCGGACGGCGGTCCCGCTCACCTCCCGCGTCGCGCTCATCTCCCGGGCCCGAGCCGGTAGGCCACGATCGCCAGGTGCTGCTGCTCTCTCCAGGGGAGGCTCGCCGCCGTCAGCAGCATGTCGCCCGCTATGGCGACGGGCGCGTCGGTCGCTTCGGGCAGGTGCGATCTCCAGAGCACGCGGCCGTCGTCGATGTCGAGCGCCCACAGCGTCCCCTCGAGCGTGGTCGTGAAGACGACGTCGTTCGAGATCGTCGCCGCGCCGTAGGTCGAGTGGGGCAGTCTGCGCGTCCATCTGACCCGGCCGCTCGCGACGTCGATCGCGACGACCTCCCCGGTCCCTTCCATCAGGTCCTGCTTCGCCGGCTGCTGTATGCCGTCTGCGTAGACGGCGTAGAGGTTGTTGACGGGCGCGAAGACGGTTCTGCCGTCCGACGCCATCTGCGTCTGGACGCCGCCCCAGACGCCGGGGAGGATGCGCTCGCCGGGTCTGAAGAACGAGTAGTCCCCGCGCAGCGCCGCGAGGTTGTCGTCGTCGTGGCCGTTGTGGATGCCGACGGAGCGCTTCCACAGCAGCCTGCCCGACCCGGCATCGAAGGCGTAGACGATGCCCATCTTGCCGGCGGCGATCGCGACCTGCCTGCCGTCGACGCGGACGAGGATCACCGGGCACTGCAGGTCCCAGTCGTAGACGTCGTGGGGGATGACCTGTCTGGCCCAGATGAGTCTGCCGGTGCGCGCGTCGAGCTTGACGAGCGAGTTGCTCCATCTGTTGTCGCCCGGACGGCTCCTGCCCATCGGTGCGTCGGTCACGCCGGGCCACGCGACCGGGTTGGCCAGGCCGATGTAGAGGTTGCCGCTGTCGTCGAACGCGGGCGTGTGCCAGGCGCCGCCGCCGGCGTTGACTTCCGGGCGGCCCCAGAGGCCGGCGGGCACCTCTTCCCACTTCCAGGCTCTTCTGCCCGTGCCGGCGTCGAGCGCCCAGATGGTGCCGACGACTTCGTGGTTGCCGGGCACGGTCGAGACGTACACGAGGCCGTCGTGCACGCCCGGGGCCATGTCTATTATCTCGCCCTCGACGCGGGTGAGGTTGGTGCTCCACAGCTCTCTTCCGCTCTGCTGGTCGAGCGAGAAGACCTCGTGCAGCGTCGCGCCGTAGACGCGGCCGTCGGCGACGTTGACGCCGTTCGGGCCGGTGTCGGGGGAGTGGTACCGCCTCGTCCAGAGGACCTTCCCGGTCTCCAGGTCGATCGCCGAGACGTCGGAGTCCATGTCCTGCACGTAGGCGACGTCGTCGACGACGATCGGCGTCGCCGTGAAGAGCGCGTCGAGCGGCAGTCTCCAGGCCACGCGCAGCCGCGCGACCGACGAGGAGTCGATCGGACCGGTCGTGCGGCGCGTGTTGTGCACGTCGGCGTTGGGCAGCGCCCAGTCGCGGCGATGGGGTCTGCGGCCCGCCGAGGCGCTGTCGTCGCCGCAGCCCGCGATCGCCGTCGCGCCCGCGACGGCGATCGCGGCGAGCAGCAGCCGCGCACGCGGGCGCACGCGCTCGAAGGCCAGCGACATCCCCGTTCCCCCTGAGTTCCCGTCCCTTCCACACCAGTTGCAGGTGTGACTTTACAACGGAATTTGGGGCAAAGTGCCAGACCTCGCCGCTCCGAGCGCGCGGCGCCCGCCGCTCGCAGCGAGCGCTCAGGCGCCGGCGGTGGCGGCGCGCTTCTCGCGCAGACCGTCGAGCAGCGAGTCGAAGGAGGCGGAGAACTTCTCGACGCCCTCGCGCTCGAGCGTCGCGGTGACGTCGTCGTAGTCGACGCCGGCCTGCTCCAGCTCCGCGAGCAGCTCTCGCCCCTCGTCGACGTCGAGCTCGAGTCGCGCTGCGGGCCGGCCGTGGTCCTGGTAGGCGCGGATCGTCTCCTCCGGCATCGTGTTCACGGTCTCCGGGCCGATCAGCTGCTCGACGTAGAGCGTGTCCGGGTAGGCCGGGTCCTTGACCGACGTCGAGGCCCACAGCAGCCGCTGGGGCGTGGCGTTCCGGTCGGAGAGCAGCTGCCAGCGGGTGCTCGTGAAGACGCGCTGGTAGTGCTGGTAGGCGAGGCGCGCGTTCGCGATCGCGAGCCGGCCCTTGAGCTCGTCGCGACCGCCGACTTGCGCAAGGCGACGGTCCGCCTCGGTGTCGATCCGCGAGACGAAGAAGCTCGCGACCGAGACGACCGACGCGGGATCTCCGCCATCGTCCACGAGCCGCTCGATCCCGCGGACGTACGCCTCGACGACCTGTCTGTAGCGAGCCAGCGAGAAGACGAGCGTGACGTTGATCGAGAGCCCCGCGGCGATCGCGTCCTCGATCGCGGGCAGTCCCGGCTCGGTCGCCGGGATCTTGACCAGCAGGTTGGGACGGTCGACCTCGGCATGGAGCCGTCGCACCTGCTCGAGGGTCGCATCCGCGTCGTAGGCGAGCGCAGGGTCGACCTCCAGCGAGACGTAGCCGTCGCGCCCGAAGCCGGCGTCCCAGACGTCGCGGAAGAGGTCGCATGCGTCGCGCACGTCCCGGGTCGCGAGCGCCCAGAAGACCTCCTTCGCATCCTCGACGCCGTCGAGCTCGCGCAGCTGCTCGTCGTAGGCGTCTCCCTCGGAGATCGCCTTCGCGAAGATCGTCGGGTTGCTGGTCGCGCCGACGACGGCGTCATCGGCGATCAGCGAGGCGAGCCCTCCGTCGTGAATCGATCTGCGCGAGAGGTTGTCGATCCAGACGCTCTGCCCGAGCGCGGAGAGGCGTTGCAGTGGAGTCGGCGGCATGTGCGTCCTTTCGTGTACCTCAGGCTCTACCCGGTGCGGCAGGACCCAAGCCGGAGCGGGGCCGTGGATGCGCTGACGCCGGCGCGCCGAGTCGGTTTTGCTTTCAGCGCGCGGCGGGGACACGACACGCTCTTCTTCGATCAGAGAGGCCCCATGAACACGAATGACAAGGTCGTCCAGTACCTCCACGAGGCCCAGGCGATGGAGCTCGCGCTCGTGCGCACGCTGCAGGCGCACGTCGCGATCACGCCGACCGGGCCCTACCGCACCGCGCTCGACCGTCACCTGCGCGAGACCGAGCGCCACGCCGACGGCATCGCGCGCCGGCTGCGCGAGCTCGACGAGGGCCCGGGCATCGCGGCCCTCGGAGTCGGGATCGCCCAGCGCCTCGTCGGGCAGGTGCTGTCGCTCGGCAAGGCGCCGCTGGACATGGTCCGCGGCGGCAGCCCGGAGGAGAAGCTGCTGAAGAACGCCAAGGACGAGTGCGCGACCGAGGCGCTCGAGATCGCCACCTACGACGCGCTCGAGCAGATGGCCCGTCAGGCCGGCGACAGCGCCACGGCCGAGCTCGCAGCGGATCACCGGGCCGACGAGGAGCGGATGCTCGAGACCCTGCGCGAGCAGCTTCCGCAGCTGACCGCGGCCGTCGTCGGGGCCGAGGTGCGCGGAGAGCCGACGTACGACGCGAGCAGAACGGGCGCCGCGCAGGCGCTGCGCAGGACCCGGCGTGCCGCCGGCGAGCGCGCGCAGGACGCGGTCCACGGGGCGCGCCGCGCGACCGGGACGCTCGGCACGACGCAGGAGCGCGAGGAGCGCCGCTCGCCGATGCCGGGCTACGACGAGCTGAGCGTCGAGGACGTGACCGGCAGACTGGCGGACCTCACGCCCGCCCAGCTGCGCCACGTCGCCACGTACGAGCGGGCGCACAAGGGCCGCCGCGGAGTGCTCGACGCGGTCGACCATCGGCGCAGCGCCGTGGCCGGCTGAGGCCGATCGCGCCGGTCGGCTCCGCCGCCGGCTTGGGCGCGCGCGTACGTCGCCGCGCAGCAGGTGGATGACCGGGCGTCAGGGCGTCGGAAAACGCGAGCGGGCGCTGAACCGCGGCTGCTCGCGGCGCGCAGTCCTCGATGAACCCATCGAAGGAGACGCGACCGATGCAGGACCCGATCACACTCGAGGCGCTCGATCGCGACGGAGCGATCCGCGAGCTCGGCGCCGAGGCGCAGGCCGTCGTGGATGCGCAGGAGCCGTCCGGCGACGAGCACACCCGGAGCTCGCGACTGGCGCATGGCGGCGCGCTCGCCGGTGGCGCGATCGCGCTCGGCGCCCTGCCGATCGCCTTCGCCGGCGCAGCCGGCGGGCTGTCGAAGGGCGACGTGAAGATCCTCAACTACGCGCTCACGCTCGAGTACCTCGAGGCGGCGTTCTACGCGCAGGCGGTGAAGCAGGGCAAGCTCAGCGGGAACGCCGCGCGCTTCGCGAAGGTCGTCGCCGGGGACGAGGCGATGCACGTCAGAGCGCTCAAGTCGACGCTCGGCTCGAAGGCCGTGAAGTCGCCGAGCTTCGACTTCATGGGCACGACCGCCGACCAGGCGACGTTCCTCAGAACCGCGATGACGCTGGAGGACACGGGCGTCTCCGCCTACCAGGGCCAGGCGCCCAAGATCGTCTCCGAGCAGGTGCTCGCGGCGGCCGGCGCGATCCTCGCCGTCGAGGCGCGCCACGCCGCGTGGGTGCGCTACCTGCTCGGTCAGGGCGGCGATCCGTCGCCGGCGCCCGACGCGTTCAACCCCCCGATGTCGATGTCCGCGGTGCTCAGCGCCGTCAGAGGCACCGGCTTCATCAAGTGAGGAGCGCCGCGATGCGAGACGACATCCACCCGACCTTCCACGAGCTCGACCGCGACGGAGCGCTGCGCGAGGCGGGCGCTCGCGTGGACCCGATCACGCGCGCGTCGTTCCTGCGCCGCGCGGGAGCGATCCTCGGCGGCGGCGCGGCCGCCGCGATCGTGCTGCCGAACCTGTCCGGCCTCGCCGGCGGCGGCCCGGCCGTCGCGGCGGCGGCGTCCTCCGGGACGACCGACGTCGACATCCTCAACTACGCGCTCACGCTCGAGTACCTCGAGGCGGCGTTCTACGCGGAGGCGCTCAAGAAGGGCGCGCTGCGCGGCGAGCTGCAGCAGTTCGCGAAGGTCGTCGCCGGCCACGAGCGCCAGCACGTCCAGGCGCTCAAGGGAGCGCTCGGGTCGAAGGCCGTGAAGTCGCCGAGCTTCGACTTCAAGGGCACGACCTCGAGCCCCGGCACGTTCGCCTCGACCGCGAAGACGCTGGAGGACACCGGCGTCGAGGCCTACCAGGGCCAGGCGACGAACATCACGAGCAGAAGAGTGCTGACGGCGGCGATCTCGATCCATCCGGTCGAGGCGCGCCACGCCGCCTGGATCGCGTCGATCATGTCGAAGGGCGGCACCGCGCCGGCCTCCCCGGCGCCGGACGCGTTCAACCCCGCCGAGGACATGCAGCAGGTGCTCGCCGCCGTACAGGGCACCGGCTTCATCTCGACGATGAGCGGCGCGCAGGCCGGCGGCGCCGTCGGCAGCCAGCCCGCGATGACCGGCTGATCGATGCGCCGCGCCGGCGTGCTCACGCTGCTGCTGCTCGTCGGGATCGCCGCCGGCCTTGTCGGCCGCGCGGCGCTCGACGGCGGTGGCGGCGACGCGTCGCCGAGCGCGGCGGGGCTGCCCGTCGCGCCCGTCGGCGGGCGGACGCATGTCTCGCTCGCCGACGCGGCCGTCGAGCCGGGCCGCGGCGTCGCGATCGTCGCGCGCGGCCGGCGCGACGAGGTGGTCGTGCGCATGCGCCCGGCGCGCCGCGCGCCGGCCCGCGTCGTGCTGCGGCGCACGGTCGACGGCAAGGCGCTGCCGGTCGTCTTCCTCGTGCTCGCGCGACGCACCGACGGCTGGCTGAAGGTCGCCCTGCCGGTGCGGCCGAACCACGCGAGCGGCTGGGTGAAGGCCTCGGCCGTCCGGCTCGCGCGCGACCCGTATCGCGTCGAGATCTCGCTCGCACGCCACCGGCTGCTCGTCTACGAGCACGACCGCGTCGTGGTGCGCACGCCGATCGGCGTCGGCCGCGCCGTCTCGCCGACGCCGACCGGCCGCTACTTCCTCGCCGACCTGCTGCGCCCGCCCGACCCGGACGGCTTCTACGGCCCGTATGCGTTCGGGCTGTCGGCCTACTCGCCCGTCTACACGAGCTTCGCCGGCGGCGACGGCCAGATCGGGATCCACGGCACGAACGCCCCGCAGGCGCTCGGGAGCGACGTCTCGCACGGCTGCATCCGCGTGCGCAACGCGGTGATCGAGCGACTCGCGCGGCGTCTGCCGCTCGGCACGCCCGTGCAGATCCGCTCCTGACGTCGCTACTCATCCCGTCAGCGCAGCGACGGTGAAGCATGCCAGGGCGCCGACCGTGACGAGCCCCGGAATGTAGAACCAGTAACGGATCGCGACGACGAAGTAGACGGCGGAGAAGGCGATCGTCAACGGCTGGAGCGCGCCGATCTGCTCGACCAGCGTGTAGTCGTGGACGGCGATCAGCAGGCACACCAGCCCGAAGCTGAAGACGCCGAGACCGTGGCTGAGGTTGAAGCCGAGCCACAACCTCCACATCGACGGCGTGACGTCGTCCGCGCCCGGGAAGAGGCGCCGGAAGCGGAAGCCGGTGCGCTCCATCGCCGACCTGACGGTGTCGTCGATCGGCGTGAAGAACGTCGGGCGGACCATGTCGAGGAGCGTGACCAGCGCGTGCCCGCCCCCGGCGGCCATGAGGATTGCGGTGCCCGCGATGAACCACGTCTTCGCCATGCGCGGCAGCCGACTCTACCTTCGCCGGAGCCGCGGCTCGCCGGTCGTCACCCGGGCCCAGGGGTCGATCGCGCCGCTGCCAAAAATGCTGCCAAATCTCGTCAGAGGTGAGCGAGCGCGAGCGCGCGGGCGAGGCCGGTGTCGATTTGGGCCATGAGCCAGTCGGGCACGGCCCCGATGCGCTCTTCGAGCGCGCCGCGGTCGACGGTCGCGATCTGCGTGACGTTGAGGATCGAGTCTGCTTCGAGGCCGGCGACGTCGGCTGGTATCGCGACGTTGCCAGGCAGCGCGGCGAGCTGCTCGTTGGTTGTGACGGTCGCCACCGTGACGGTGCGCAGGTTGGAGCGGTTGTACTTGTCGGAGCTGACGATCAGGACCGGTCGGCGGAGTGCGGGAGCGGAGCCCCGAGGCAGGCCGAGATCGGCCCACCACAGCTCACCTCGCAGCATCAGCGCCGATCGCCGGCGGCCAACGCGGCCGCGGCCGCGTCCGTGAACGCATGGTCGGCCGGGAGGCCCGCGATCGCGTGGTTGATCGCGTCGGTCGTGCCGTCGTCCTCGAGCGCATCGAGCGCCTGCTCTGCCGCGCGAGAGAAGAACTCGCTGCGTGAGACGCCCAGCCGCTTGGCGGCATGGTCGACGCGCCGAAAGGTGTCGTCGGGGACTGAGATCGCGGTCTTCACACCGCGCAGTATAACCGGGTCATACCGCCCGGCAACCGGCGGGAAGGCGCTCAGCACGCTGCTGCCGACGTAGATCTCGCTGGCCACTCGCGACGCGGCACGACGCGCATGACGGAGAGCCAGGTCTCGATCCGGAGGTACGCGTCTCCGAGATACGCGAAGGCGCGTCCGTCGAACGCGAGGTGGAGGTAGCGGCGGGTGCGCACATGCTTGTAGGCGTGGACGGCAGTTCCGTCGGCAAGCCGGATCTCGTGCATCCACATGAAGCGCTCGGCGAGGTGCTCGCCGAGCAGCGCGGTCAGCGGGCGCCACTCCGGATGCTCGAACTGCACGACGTCGCCGCGCTGCGCAGAGTCAAATCGGATACGTCACAGCGTCGCCCGACTCGGTGACACAGCGCAAGACGACGATTGCGACGAGTCTCGCTCAGCTTTGACGCGTCCCTGCTGTCGAGATCAGTGTGCCTATCGCTCGGCCGTCCGCGCTGCCAATGCTGCAAAGAACGTGCATAGAAACCACGAAAGCCCCGCATACGCAGGGCTTTCGCACACCTCACATAGACACTGCAAGACCTACTTGATGAACAAGACCTCGCTGTACTTCGGCAGCGGCCAGAGGTCGTCGGCGACGATCTTCTCCAGCTTGTCGGCGACCTCGCGGACCTTGTCCATCGCGGGGATCACGTTGTCGCGGATGAACAGGGCCCACGTGGCGGCCGGCTCGTCCTCCTGGTTCTCGGCCAGGTTGACCGCCTCGAGCGCCTTGATCGCCGTGACGAACTCGCCGACGAGACCCTCCGTCTCCGTGATCAGGTCGGCCACGCCGGCCTCGCGCGCCAGCGCGAGGTGCCTCAGCGCCGCCGGCAGCAGCAGCGTCCGCGCGATCGCGGCGGCCGTCTCGGCCTCGATGTTGAGCTTCGCCGCGTACTGCTCGGTGAAGACCTCGTAGCGGGCGTCGAGCTCGCGCTCGTTGAGCACCTCGTACTTCTCGAAGACCGCGATCGTCTCGGGCTTCACGAAGTAGGGGAGGGCATCCGGCGTCGTGCGCAGGTTCAGCAGGCCGCGCTCCTCCTCGGCCTCCTTGTGCCACGCGTCCGAGTAGCCGTCGCCGTCGAACACGATCCGCTTGTGCGCGGCCCAGCTCTTCTGCAGCACGGGGCGCAGCGCGTCCTCCAGCGAGGCGCCGCCGTTCAAAGCGTCCTGCAGCTGCCCGGCGAGGTCGTCGATCGCCTCGGCGACGATCGTGTTGAGCACCGTGTTCGGCAGCGCGACCGACTGCGTCGAGCCGATCGCACGGAACTCGAACTTGTTGCCGGTGAAGGCGAACGGGCTCGTGCGGTTGCGGTCTCCGCCGTGCAGCGGCAGCGGCGGCAGCACGGACGAGCCGAGGCCGAGGATCCCGCCGGGCTTCGACTCGCCGGCGGCGCCGCTCTCGATCGCGTCGTAGACGTCGGCCAGCTCCTTGCCGAGGAAGATCGAGATGATCGCCGGCGGCGCCTCGTTCGCGCCGAGGCGGTGGTCCTGACCCGGCCCGGCGGCCGTCGCGCGCAGCAGCCCCTGGTGTCTGTCGACCGCCTGGATGACGGCGGTGCAGAAGAACAGGAACGACAGGTTCTGGTGCGGCGTCGCGCCCGGCTCGAGCAGGTTGGCGCCGGCGTCGGTGCCCATCGACCAGTTGTTGTGCTTGCCCGACCCGTTGACGCCGGCGAACGGCTTCTCGTGCAGCAGGCAGACGAGGCCGTAGCGCCGCGCGACGTTCTGCAGCACCTGCATCGTCAGCTGCTGGTGGTCGGAGCCGACGTTCGAGTTCTCGAACATCGGCGCGATCTCGTACTGCGCGGGCGCGACCTCGTTGTGGCGCGTCTTGACCGGCACGCCGAGCTTGCGCAGCTCGCGCTCGGTGTCGAGCATGCACGCGAGCACGCGCTCGGGGATCGAGCCGAAGTAGTGGTCGTCGAGCTCGTGGCCCTTCGGCGGCTTGGCGCCGAACAGCGTGCGGCCCGTCGTCACCAGGTCGGGCCGCTCGAAGTAGTACTGCTCGTCGATCAGGAAGTACTCCTGCTCAGGGCCGACGGTCGTGAAGATCCGCTGGGCGACGTCGTCGCCGAGCAGCCGAAGCGCGCGGACGGCGGCGTTGGAGAGGGCCTCCATCGAGCGCAGCAGCGGGATCTTGTGGTCGAGCGCCTCGCCGGTCCACGACGTGAACGCCGTCGGGATGCAGAGCAGCGCCCCGTTCGGGTTCTCGAGGATGAACGCCGGGCTCGTCGGGTCCCAGGCCGTGTAGCCGCGCGCCTCGAACGTGGCGCGGATGCCGCCGGTCGGGAAGGAGGACGCGTCGGGCTCGCCCTGGATCAGCTCCTTGCCGGAGAACTCGGCGATCGCGGTGCCGTCGCCGACCGGGTTGTAGAACGAGTCGTGCTTCTCGGCGGTCGAGCCGGTCAGCGGCTGGAACCAGTGGGCGTAGTGCGTGGCGCCCTTCTCCAGCGCCCACTCCTTCATCGCGAGCGCGACGGCGTCGGCGAGCGAGCTGTCGAGCGCCTCGCCCTGCTCGAGCGTGGCCTGCAGCTGCTTGAAGACGGTCTTCGGCAGGCGCGAGCGCTGCTCGGCGATGCTGAAGACGTTCTCGCCGTAGACCTGGTTGTCGGGTTGGGTCAGGTCAGGCGCTCCAAGGGCCGCTCCGTTGGGCGACCACTGCGCTGCGCTGACGTTCTGCTGACGGATCTTGGCCATGGACGGGTGTTCCCTCTCGTGATTTCCGTGCGGAGCGAGCGTACGAAGGCGGCGGCGTTCCGACACTATCCGCATGTCCAAAGGAACGTCTCCGAGCTGCTACCGGCGGCGATGCAGACGCTCCCTCGCGCGGGACTATAAGGGCGCTGGCCTCCTGGATGTGTCGGAACGGACCTGCGCAGACGCTTGACGGACCGTGGCGAAAGCCCCACCGCGATCTTTCGCCACCTGGCTAAAGATCGCGCGCGTTCGCTGGCGCAGACTGGCCGCAATCCGTCAACCCAGGAGGGAAAATGAAGCGGACGACGATCATCTGCGCCAGTGTGATGGCGCTCGTCGCCATCATGCTGCTGCCGACCGTCGCATCGGCAGACACGTTCGACGCCGCCGGCGCCGGCCAGCTCAAGGACTCCGTCGGCATCAACTCGATGTGGGTCATCGTCGCCGGCCTGGTCGTGATGTTCATGCAGGCGGGCTTCGCGTTCCTCGAGATCGGCTTCTCGCGGGGCAAGAACGCAGGCACAGTCGTGGCGAAGGTCCTGATGAACTTCTCGATCGCCGGGCTCGCGTATTGGGCCTGCGGCTTCGCCTTTGCGTTCGGGACCGGCGACATCATCGGCCACACCGGGTTCTTCCTGCGGGACTATGGCGATCCGCAGACGGCGTTCCCGATCATGGGCCTGTCCGACGCGACCGTCGAGGCGAAGTGGTTCTTCCAGTTCGTCTTCTGCGCCGTCTCGCTGGCGATCGTGTGGGGCACCACGCTCGAGCGCATCAAGTTCGGCGTGTACGCCATCTACGCGGTGATCTTCGCCGCGGTCATCTACCCGATCGGCTCCCACTGGGTGTTCGGCGGCGGCTGGCTCCAGTCGAACCTCGGCATGCAGGACTTCGCCGGTTCGACGGCCGTCCACCTCATCGGTGCGACCGGCGCGCTCGCGGTGCTCCTGCACCTCGGGCCGCGGCGCGGCAAGTACGGACCCGACGGCAGACCGCGGCCGATCCCCGGCCACAACATGCCGCTGTTCGGCCTGTCGATCTTCATCCTCTGGTTCGGCTGGTTCGGCTTCAACCCGGGCTCGACGCTCAACGCGCTCGACGGCCGCTTCACCGAGGTCGTGGTCACCACGCAGCTCGCGGCCTGCGCCGGCGTGCTGATGGCGATCATCACCGGCAAGCTGCTGATGAAGACGATCGACATCGGCATGGCGGGCAACGGCGCGATCGCCGCGCTCGTCGCGATCACCGCTCCTTCGGGCTACGTCATGCCGTGGGCCGCGGTCATCATCGGCGGCGTCGCGGGCGTGCTCGTGGTCGTCTCGGTGCTGGCGATCGACAAGAAGCTCGACGACCCGGTCGGCGCGCTCTCCGCGCACGGCATGGCCGGCATCTGGGGCACGCTCGCGTGCGGTCTGTTCACGAACCCGGACCTCGCCGCGTACAACGCGGTCGGCGATCCGGGGCTCGTGTACAGCGGCTCCTTCCACCAGCTCGGCGTCCAGGCGCTCGGCGTGGTGGTGGTGTTCGGGTTCGTGTTCCTCACCAGCTACATCGTCTTCTTCCTGATCAAGAAGACCTACGGCCTCCGCGTCAGCGCCGAGGAGGAGGATGCCGGTCTCGACATCTCCGAGCACGGCATGTACGGCTACCCGGAGCAGTTCATCCCCGCGCCCGAGCTCATCGGGGTGGGTCCGGTCCAGTCCCCGGCCGGCGCGTCCGCGTCGTCCGGCCTCAACCCGACGGAGGTGCCGGCATGAAGCTCGTGATCGCATACATCCGGCACGAGGCCTTCGAGCCGATCCGGATGGAGCTGCTCGAGCTCGGCTTCCCCTCGCTCTCGATCACCGAGGTGAAGGGGTCGGGACGCCAGAAGGGCATCACCGAGCAGTACCGCGGTTCGTCGGTGACGAACTACCTGCGGCCGAAGGTCAAGATCGAGTGCGTGGTCGCCGCCGGCGACGTGCAGACGATCGTGGACACGGTCCTCCGCCACGCGCGGACCGGGTCGATCGGCGACGGGAAGGTGTTCGTGATCCCCGTCGAGCAGGCGTATCGCATCCGCACCGGCGAGTCCGGGGAGGAGACGCTCCAGTCTCACCCTGATGCGGCGGCTACGGTCTAGCCTGCCGCCGCATCAGGCGGCGGCGGCGGTCTGACCCACTGACGCAGCGGTGGTCCCGGCTGAGAGCGGGTGGGCTCTCGGCCGGGACGCCATCCCCCCGCCGCTGCGCTTCGACTCGGGCGGCGCCGTAATGACGGGCGGCGCCGATCCGTGCACCGTGAGGGCTCGTAGCGCGCAAGCGCTGCGGGCCCTCACGCGTTGCGCCTGGCGGCGCCGGCATCCCGCCAGGCGGCGTCATCGCCGGTTCGTGTGCGATTGCACACTTCACCGGCTGCTTCCCTGGTGCGGGAGCGCGAGCTCCGCGAGCGGGCATCCGCCAGACGCAACGCGTTCCGCGCGTTGCGTTCCTACTCGGAGACGCTGACGATTCTGCCGTCGGGCGTGACGCGCACCGTCGCCGGCTTGCCGCTCACGCGAACCTGAAGCGAGCCGTGCGGCACGCCGCCGCCGGGCACTCTCAGCCGTGAGAGGCCGGTCGTGGAGCCGGTGAGGACGTAGCGCAGCGCGTAGTGACCAGCTCTGACCGGCACCACGCTCCAGCTGAAGGTGCGCGTGTCGCCGGGTCTGATCGAGCCCAGCGCCCAGGTGTTGGCGTAGGCGGTGTCGCCGCTGAGCGGGCCGTCGTCGACGATCCACACCGGCCGCGAGTGCGAGGCGAGGCCCTTGTCGGCGAGCTTGGAGCCGAACGCCTCGACGGCGGCGCCCCCGTCTCTGCCGCCCGTCGCGAGCGTCGCCGTGACGTTGGGGATCGTGCGCGTGCCGGCATTGCGGACGGCGAGCGTCAGCTCGACGTGCTCGGCGAGGCTCTGCCGCGCCGGGAACGACGCGCGCGCGGTGACCGGGTAGGTGGTCGCGTGCTCGGAGCCGGAGTCGTCGGAGCCGCCGCAACCGGCGAGCGCCAACGCGACAGCCGCGGTGGCTGCCGTGGCCCCTCGCAGCATCGGTCCGCGGCTGGGCACAGCGGCGCGAACATAGCACGGGCTCGGGCGGGCCCCCGCCGATTGCCGGAATCGGCGTTCGACCCGATCCCAGCGGTATATAGACCGCGGTGTTCCCTTCACAAGAACTCAACGGTTCACGTTTGGCAAGCGCCACATTCGTGCCATACCCTGTCCGTTCGGGGGCGTCATTCAGGCGCCTTCCGTGGATGTCCTACAGGAGGACTTGAGGAGATGGTCCGAGCAGTCGCCGACCGAGCGTTCTTGCCGACGAGGAACGCCCTCGAGGAGATCGGCGACATGATGATCCTCACGGGCAAGACGATCGTCTCCGCGATTCGTCCTCCGTACCCGTACGGCGGCGAGTTCGTCTCGCAGTTCCTGTTCGCCCTCAAGCTGTGCTGGTTCCCGCTGCTGGTGTCCACCGTCGCGTTCGGCTACGGCGCGCCGGGGCTGCAGGCCGCGAACTTCCTCGTGCTGTTCGGCGCGATCGACCGCCTGGGCGGCTTCTTCGTGCTCGCCTCGATCCGCGAGTTCGCGCCGTTCGTGACGGCGATCGTGCTCGCCGGCGTGGCGGGCACGGCGATCACGGCCGACCTCGGGGCGCGCAAGATCCGCGAGGAGCTGGACGCGCTGCAGGTCCTCGGCGTCGACCCGGTCAAGAACCTCGTCGTGCCGCGCTTCCTGGCGCTGATGCTCGTGACCGGCCTGTTCGACGTCTACGCGCTGCTGTTCGGCATCTTCGGCGGCATCGTCGCGACGCTCGTCAACGGCGCGCCGCTCGGCCCCTTCTGGGCGACCTTCTTCACGAACGCGTCGACGACCGACCTGTGGGGGTCGATCCTGAAGACGACGCTGTTCGGGGCGGTCATCGCGATCGTCTGCTGCTACAAGGGGATGACGGCCTCGGGCGGGGCCGAGGGGGTGGGGCGAGCGGTCAACCAGGCGGTCGTGATCGCGTTCATGGGCGTCTTCGCGTTCAACTACGTGTTCACGCAGACGCTGCTCGCCACCCATCCCGAGATCAACATCATCCGCTGATGCCGGAGCCTGTCGACAGGAGGACGATGTGAGCCCCTCGGACTACGAGCGCGACCGGCTCGAGGAAGAAGCGCGACCCGACGAGGAGCTCGAGGAGCTGCCGCGCGACGCGCGCGACGGCGACCTCGATCCTGAGCCTCAGGTCGAGCCTGAGGCTTTCGACGACGACGCCCACGTGTCCGTCGTCTCCGAGCCCGATCCGCCGCCGGCACCGGCGGGTGCGCCGCCGTCCGGGCGTGCGACCGACGACGGCGACGACGACGAGTTCCAGTACCACACCGAAACCACGCACGCGGTCGAAGGCGTGCCGGACGCGATCCAGTTCATCGACGTCCACAAGGCGTTCGGGCGCAACCGCGTGCTGCGCGGCCTCAACCTCGGCATCCCCGAGGGCAAGATCTCGATGATCCTCGGCCCCTCGGGCACCGGCAAGTCGGTCTGCATCAAGCACATGGTCGGGCTGCTGTACCCCGACCAGGGCGACATCCTCGTGCACGGCGAATCGGTCCCGAGCATGCCCGACATCGAGCTGTTCGAGATGCGCAAGAAGTTCGGCGTCCTGTTCCAGGACGGCGCGCTGTTCGGCTCCATGAACCTCTACGACAACGTCGCCTTCCCGTTGCGCCAGCACACCGACAAGGGCGAGGAGGAGATCCTCGAGATCGTCAGCCGGCGCCTGCAGGAGGTCGGCCTCGGCGACTCCGGCGACAAGATGCCGAACGAGCTCTCCGGCGGCATGCGCAAGCGCGCCGGATTCGCGCGCGCACTGGTGCTCGACCCCGAGATCGTCCTCTTCGACGAGCCCGACTCCGGCCTGGACCCGGTCCGCACGGCGCTGCTGTGCGAGCTGATCAAGGAGGTCCACCAGGAGAACGGCGGGTCCTACGTCGTGATCACGCACGACATCATGAGCGCGCGCCGCGTCGCCGAGTTCATCGCCGTGCTGTGGCGCGGGCGGATCGTGGAGTCGGGCCCGGCGGCGGACCTGTTCGACTCCCCCAACCCGTTCGTGCGGCAGTTCCTCACGGGGGAGTCCGACGGCCCGCTCGGGATGGAGTGACCGCTCGATGACGATTGCCCGCGGCGCCGTGCTCGGTGCGCTGCTCGCCGTGGTCGCAGTGCTCGCGATCATCCTGCTCTCCGGCGGCGGCGGCGCCCAGTACAAGCTGATCTTTCAGAACGCGGGCCAGCTCGTGAGAGGCGACGACGTGCAGATCGGCGGCCGCCGCGTCGGCGGGGTCGACGACATCCTGCTGACCGACGACAACCAGGCCGAGGTCGTCGTGACGGTCGAGGATCCGTACGCGCCGCTGCACGAGGGCACGCAGGCGACGATCCGCCTGACCTCGCTGTCGGGCGTCGCGAACCGCTACATCGCGCTCTCGCCAGGGCCGAACAACGCGCCCGAGATCCCCGACGGCGGGCGGCTCGGCGTCGAGCAGACGACCTCCGTCGTCGACCTCGACCAGATCTTCAACACGCTCGACCCGAGAACGCGCAAGGGCCTGCAGCAGTACATCCAGGGCTCGGCGGCGCAGTACGAGGGCCAGGGCGAGAACGTCAACGAGTCGGCGAAGTACTTCAACCCGTTCCTGTCGACGACCGACCAGCTCGTGAAGGAGATCGGACGCGACCAGAACACGCTCGCGCGGGCCGTCGTCGCGGGCGCGAGCGTCACCAGCGCGGTCGCTCAGAAGGCGCCGCAGCTGACCTCGCTGATCACGAACCTCAACGGGATGATGACCGCGATCGCAGCCGAGAACGGCTCGCTGTCGCAGGCCCTCGGTGTGCTGCCCGACACGCTGCGCCAGGGCAGCTCGACGTTCGTCGACCTGCGTTCGACGCTTGACGACCTCGACCCGCTGCTGCAGGCCTCGAAGCTCGCCGCCCCGACGCTGCCGAGATTCTTCCGCGAGTTCCGCCCGCTGGCGGACGAGGCGGTGCCGGTCTTCCAGGACTTCAGCAAGATCGTCTCCCAGCCCGGGCCGTTCAACGACGCGACCGACGCGGTACAGAACCTGCCACGGCTCGAGCAGGTCGGCGGCCCGGCGTTCCGCAGCTCGATCAGAGCGATGCGCGACGGCCAGCCCGTGATCGACTTCCTGCGGCCCTACTCGCCCGACCTCGTCGGCTGGTTCCGCGACTTCGGTCAGTCGGCCGCGAACTACGACGCGAACGGGCACTACGCGCGCGTCCTGCCGCTCTTCGGCGCCTTCCAGTACCAGGCGAACGGGTCCGGCGGCGCGCTCGAGCCGGTCCCGCCATCGCAGCGGCTGGCCGGCCTCACGAGCGGCTTCAATCGCCGCTGCCCCGGCGCCGCGAGCCAGCCGCGCCCCGACGGCTCGAACCCGTTCGCGCCCGCCGGCTTCGACTGCGACGCCTCGGACGTGCTGCCCGGCCCATGATCTCCGCCGTCTCCCCAACGATGAAGCGCGCGCTCGGCGGCGGCCTGCTGCTGCTCGCCGCGCTGCTCGTGCTCGTGCTCGGCACGGGCGCCTCCGGCGACGACGGCGGCAGCTACCGCGTGCGCGCGATCTTCGACAGCGCGAGCTTCCTCGTTCCGGGAGAGGACGTGAAGATCGCGGGCGTCAAGGTCG
The DNA here is from genome assembly GCA_963812435.1 of uncultured Actinomycetes bacterium. Taxonomy (GTDB): domain Bacteria; phylum Actinomycetota; class Thermoleophilia; order Solirubrobacterales; family Solirubrobacteraceae; genus Conexibacter. The sequence goes on along the minus strand of CAWEUZ010000001.1, from coordinate 98,237 downwards.
GCACGATCGAGTCGCTCGGCGTCACGCCGCAGAACAAGGCGGCGATCGTGCTGCGCATCGACGATCCGGCCTACCAGGACTTCAAGACCGATGCCTTCTGCACGATCAGACTGCAGTCGCTGATCGGCGAGAAGTTCGTCGCCTGTCAGCCGACGCAGCCGAAGGGCGCCAACACCGAGCCGTCGCCGTCGCTGAGACAGATCAGAGCGGGCGACAACAAGGGGCAGTACCTGCTGCCCGTGTCGAACACGTCGGCCCCGGTCGACCTCGACATGCTCAACAACATCATGCGGCTGCCGGAGCGCCAGCGCTTCGCGATCATCCTCAACGAGCTGGGCGTGGGGCTGGCGGGCAACGGCGAGCAGCTGAACGCGGTGATCCGCCGCGCCGACCCCGCGCTCTACCAGTTCGACAGAGTGCTGGCGATCCTCGCCTCGCAGAACCGCGTGCTGGCCGACCTGGCGCGCGACTCCGACGCCGCGCTCGCTCCGGCGGCGGCGCAGAGCCGCTCGATCAGCGAGTTCATCGACAAGGCGGGCGTGACGGCGACGGCGACGGCCTCGCGCGGCGATGCGCTGGAGCAGAACTTCGCGAAGTTCCCGACCTTCCTGACGGAGCTGCGGCCGTACGTGCGCCAGCTCGGCGCCTTCGCGGCGGCAGGCACGCCGGTGATGCGCGACCTGCGCGCGGCGGCGCCGTCGGTCAACACGCTGTTCGAGCAGCTCGGTCCGTTCAGCACGGCCGCGCTGCCGACGTTCCGCACGCTCGGCGACCTCGCCGACGAGGGCAGAGAGGCGCTGCCGGCGGCCGAGCCGACGATCAGAGACATCCGCGGCTTCGCGGACGAGGCGAAGCCGTTCGCGAGAACGCTGGCGGCCGGGCTGGCGAGCTTGAGAGCGAGAAACGGCATCCAGCGGCTGCTCGACATCATCTTGTTCACGGCCGGGACCGTGAACGGGTTCGACTCGGTCGGTCACTTCCTGCGGACCTTCCTGACGGTGCCGGTGCAGTGCCTGCCCTATGCGATCACGCAGGTCCCGGCCTGCCAGTCGACCTTCGGCGTGCCGTCCGCCGCTGCGACGACGACCACGCCGCCGGCGGATGCGCTCGACGCGGCCGCCGCGACGACGGCGCCCACGACCGACGGCTCGGCCTCGCTCGTCGACGCGCCGGCGCCGGAAACCGGCGATGCCACGGTCGCGCCGGCGAGCGGCGCACCAGCCGGCAGCGGCCTGCTCGACTACCTGCTCGGCGGGAGCGGCAGATGAACCGGCGCAGCACATCCGTGGCGGCGAATCCCGTGCTGATCGGCGCGGCGACGGTGCTCGTCGTGATCGTCGCCGTGTTCCTCGCCTACAACGCGAACAACGGGCTGCCGTTCGTGCCGACCTACCAGGTGTGGCTGCAGCTGCCGAACGCCTCGAACCTCGTGACCGGCAACGAGGTGCGGATCGGCGGCGACCGCGTCGGGATCATCGACAAGATCGAGCCGGTGACGCACAGAGACGGCAGCGTCACCGCGAAGATGCACGTGAAGCTCGAGACGCAGGTCAAGCCGCTGCCGGTGGACTCGACGATCATCGTGCGCCCGCGCTCGCCGCTCGGCCTCAAGTACATCGAGGTGACGCGCGGCGCCTCCTCCAGAGGAATCCCCGAGGGCGGGACGCTGCCGCTCAGACAGGCGACGCCGAGACCGGTCGAGTTCGACGACTTCTTCAGCATGTTCGACGAGCCGACGCGCGCGGCGAACCAGGTCAACCTGCGCGAGTTCGGCGACACGCTCGCCGGTCGCGGCACGAGCATCAACGAGGCGATCGTCGCGCTCGACCCGCTGACGAAGCACGCGATCCCGGTCCTGAAGATGCTCGCCGACCCGCGCACGGACCTCGGCGGCCTGTTCCGCGCGCTCGAGCAGACGGCGTCTCAGGTCGCCCCCGTCGCCACGCAGCAGGGGCAGCTGTTCCGCAGCCTCGCGATCACCTTCGACGCGTTCGCGAACGTCGCCTACCCGTATCTCCAGGAGACGATCAGCGGCGGGCCGCCGGCGCTCGACACGGCGATCCGCTCGTTCCCGATCCAACAGCCGCTGTTCGCGAACCTGACCGGCTTCTTCCACGACCTGCAGCCGGGCGCACAGGCGCTGCGCACGTCCGGGCCCGCGCTCGCCGAGGCCTTCAGCGTCGGCACGGTCCAGATCAGACGCGCGGCGGCGCTCAACGACCAGCTCACGCTGACCCTGAGATCGCTGCAGGACTTCGCGCAGGACCCACAGGTGCCGCTCGGCATCCATGGGCTGCGGCGGACGGTCGAGGAGCTGACGCCGACGGTGAACCACCTGGCCGGCGCGCAGATCAACTGCAACTACCTCGGGGTGTTCCTCTACAACGTGGCCAGCATCCAGAGCGACGGCGACACCGCGCACCAGGGCACGTGGACGCGCGTCTTCCCGGTCGCGGCGCCGATCGGCCCGAACAGCGAGGTCGGCCCGTCGTCTGCGCCCGCCGACGGCGACACGACGGCCGGCACGATCAGAACGAGCAACCACCTGCACGCGAACCCGTACCCGCTCGTCGGCGCGAAGGGCCAGAACGGCATCTGCATGGCCGGCAACGAGTTCTACGTCCCGGGGCAGACCGTGATCGGCAATCCCGCGGGGCAGGCGCCGAGAACGACGACGAGAGTCCCGTTGGTGCTGAACCCATGACGCGACCTGGACAACAGCCCGATCGCAAGCCCTCGCGCTGGACGCGCTTCCGCGTCGGCATGCTCGCGATCGTGCTGATCGCGATCGGCGTGTACTTCGGCTTCACGAAGGACATCCCGTTCACGCACGGATACCAGGTGCATGCGGTGTTCGAGTCCTCGAACAACCTGCGCGCCGGCTCGCCGGTGCGGATCGCGGGCGTGAACGTCGGCAGAGTCAAGAGCATCGACCGCTACAAGGACACGAACCTCACCGACATCACGCTGGAGATCGACGAGGCGGGGCTGCCGATCCACAGAGACGCGACCCTGAAGATCCGCCCGCGCATCTTCCTCGAGGGCAACTTTTTCGTCGACCTCAGACCCGGCTCGCCGTCCGCGCCGAAGGTGCCCGACGGCGGCACGATCGGCGTGACGCAGACGGCGACGCCCGTCCAGCTCGACCAGCTGTTCACGGCGCTGCAGTCCGACCAGCGCGCCGACCTGCAGACGGTGCTGCAGGAGTTCGGCCATGCGCTCGACACCAAGCCGACGTCGGAGCAGGAGACGACGCTCGATCCCGACGTGCGCGGCAAGACGGGCGCGCAGGGACTCAACGGCAGCTACACCTACGGACCCGACGCGCTCAGAGGCGCCGCGCTCGTCAACAGCGCGCTGCTCGGCACCGAGCCGCACGACCTCTCGCGCATGATCGCCTCGATCGCGCGGCTGTCGACCGCGCTGCGCCCCAGAGAGCGCGAGCTGCAGAGCCTGATCGTCAACTTCAACACGACCGCGGGCGCGTTCGCGGCGCAGAGCGGCGCCCTCACGCAGGCGGTCGGCCTGCTCGGCCCGACGCTGACGACCGCCGACACAGCCTTCAAGGCCCTCGACGCGTCGTTCCCGGCCACGCGCGGCTTCGCGCGCGACTTCACGCCGGCGGTGCTGGAGACGCCCGCGACGGTGCAGGCGTCGTTCCCGTGGATCAGACAGACGCGCCTGCTGCTGCGCCAGGACGAGCTGGGCGGCCTGCTCGACGAGCTGCAGCCGGCGACCGCCGACCTGGCTCGTCTGGAGGGCGCGTCGCTGACGTTCCTGCCGCAGCTCGACAACGCGAACAGATGCTTCGCGAGAACCATCATCCCGATGGGCAACATCGGCGTGCAGGACGGCGCGAACACGACGCGGCGCGGCGACGGCTCGATCGTCGAGAACTACAAGGAGTTCTGGTATGGCATGGTCGGCCTCGCCGGCGAGGGCTCGAACTTCGACGCCAACGGCAGCATGTTCCGCACCTCGCTCGGCGGCGGCTCCGAGCTGGTGAACTCCGGCACGTCGAGAGTGCTCAACAGCCCGGTGGTCGGCAACGCGATCCTCAGACCGCTCGGAACGAGCCCGCTCTACCCGGCCCAGCAGCCGCCCTACAAGCTCGACGCGCCCTGCTACCGCCAGGCGCAGCCGGACGTCAACGGCCCGCAGGCCGGTCCCGGCAGTGCGGCTGCGAGCGAGCAGGTGCCGACGCCGGCGGAGCTGACCCCGCCGACGACCGCGACGCCCGCCCCCGCGGCCACGCCGGCGCCCGTCGCCGCGAGCGAGGAGACGCCGTGAAGAGCGCGATCCGCAAGCATCTGCGCGACTTCGCGGCGATCGTCGTCCTGGTGCTGATCGCCGGGTTCGTCGGCCTCTACGTGCTCGCGCACCAGCGCACGCGGCTGCCCGAGTGGGTTCCGATCGCCGGCAAGCAGGTCTTCACGCTCAAGGGCGAGTTCGCGACCGCTCAGGCGATCACGCCGGGGCAGGGGCAGACGGTCGACATCGCCGGCGTCGAGGTGGGTCAGATCGCGAAGGCCGACCTCGTGGACGGTCGCGCGATCGTGACGATGGAGCTGGACCCGAAGTACGCGAAGCGCGTGCACCCGAACGCGACGATGCTGCTGCGCCCGAAGACGGGTCTGAAGGACATGATCGTCGAGCTGAATCCGGGCACCGCCTCCGGCGGCCCGCCCGTCAGAGACGGCTACACGGTGCCGATCGCGAACACGCAGCCGGACGTCAACCTCGACGAGATTCTCGCCGTGCTCGACGGCGACACCCGCACCTATCTGCAGATGCTGCTCAACGGCGCCGCCACCGGCCTCGAGGGCAACGGCGGCAACCTCGCGCAGGTCTTCCGCCGCTTCGAGCCGACCGCGCGCGACGCGGCCAAGTTCACCGAGCTGCTGCAGCACCGGCGCCAGTACATCAGCCGCTCGATCCACAACTTCGGCGTCTTCGCGAACGCGCTCGCGGCACGCGACCAGCAGCTCGCGACGTTCGTCGACAGCTCGAACGACGTCTTCCAGCACTTCGCCAACCAGGACGCGAACCTGCAGCGCACAATCCAGCTGCTGCCGTCTGCGCTGCGCGACACCAACAGAGCGCTCGCGCAGGCGACGACGTTCGCGAACGTCTCCGGCCCGGCGCTCGAGGCGCTGCGGCCGGGCGCCCGCGCGCTCGGGCCCTCGCTCGTCGCCACGCGCCCGTTCCTGAAGCAGACGACGCCGATCATCCGCGATCAGCTGCGGCCGTTCACGGTCGTCGCGACGCCGGTCGTCAAGGTGCTGCGCCCGGCGGCCGCGGAGTTCGCCGACGCGACGCCGGACCTGGCGACGATCTTCGAGGTGCTGAACTCGTTCCTGAACGGGCTCGCATACAACCCGCCGGGCAGCAGAGAGGGCTACCTGTTCTACCTTGCGTGGCTCAACCACCTGTCGAACAACATCTTCTCGGCGCAGGACGCAGAGAGCCCGATCCGCCGCGGCGTGCTGGTTATCAGCTGCAACTACCTGCCGGGGCTCAACGGCATCAAGAACCCGATCAGAGCCCAGCCTGCGTACGAGGCGGTGCGGCTGCTCGCCCAGCTCGCGAACCTCCCGCCGGACTGCAGAAACCTGCCGGGCGGTAACTGAGCGATGCAGAAACAGGCACCCACACTCGGACGCATCCTCGTCATGGCGGTCTTCGCGCTGTCCTGCTTCGGCCTGCTGCTGTACCTGTGGGTCGCGTTCGGCGGCGGCTTCCCGCTCAAGCCCGAGGGCTACCGCTTCCAGATCCGCTTCGGCGAGGCGACGCAGCTCGCGCAGCAGGCGGACGTGCGCATCTCCGGCGTGCCCGTCGGGAAGGTCGTCAGACTCGAGCTCGGTCCCGGCCAGACGACCGACGCGACGATCCAGCTGGACGAGCGCTACGCGCCGATCCCGAGAGACTCGCACGCGATCCTGCGCTCCAAGACGCTGCTGGGGGAGACGTACGTCGAGCTGACGCCGGGCCACAAGAGCTCCGGCACGCTGCCGGAGGGCGGCACGCTGCCCGACGCGCAGGTCTCGAAGACGGTCGAGCTCGACGAGGTCTTCCGCTCGCTCGACCCGCGCACGCGCCACTCGTTCCAGGTCTGGATGCAGTCGCTGGCCGTCGGGATCGAGGGGCGCGGGCAGGACCTCAACAGCGCGTTCGGCAACCTCGCGCCGTTCGCGGAGGACACCAACACGCTGCTGAAGACGCTCGACGAGCAGAACCAGGCGGTCGGGCAGCTCGTGCGCAACACCGGCATCGTCTTCAACGCATTGAGCGCGCGCAGCGGGCAGCTGACGAGCCTGATCCGCAGCTCGAACACCGTCTTCGGCACGATTGCCGACCGCAACGAGCAGCTGCAGGAGACGTTCAAGGCGTTCCCGACGTTCGAGCGCGAGTCGTCGCTGACACTGGAGCGGATCAACCGCTTCACGCGCGAGGCGAACCCGATCGTCACGCAGCTGCGACCGGTCGCCCGCCAGCTGAGCCCGACGCTGCAGGCGGCCGGGCGGCTCGCGCCGTCGTTCCGCGACTTCTTCGTCAACCTCGGGCCGCTGATCACGGCTGCCAAGCCCGGCCTGCCGGCGTTCCGGCGCTTCCTCGCCGACGCGCGGCCGGCGCTCGGTCAGCTCGACCCGTTCACGCGCAGCCTCAACCCGTTCCTCGGCTACGTCGCTGACTACCTGCCGGAGCTCGACGGCTTCGTCGGCAACATCGTCGGGGCGACGCAGGCGCAGATTGACAACGGCCCCGACACGCCGCTCATCCACTACCTGCGCACCGCGACGGTGTTCGGTCCAGACGGCCTCTCGATCTATCCACAGCGTCTCGCGACGAACCGGCCGAACGCATACCGCCTGCGGAATCAGATGCAGCAGCTGAGAACCGGGCTGCCGGTGTTCGAGAACCGCCAGTGCGCGAGCGGACCTCGTCCGGTGCCGAACATCTCCGATCCGAACGTCTTCGCGCAGACCGTCGGCGGCCTGTCGTCCGACGCGGCGCAACTGCTCCTCGACTTCGCCTTCCGCAACGACCCTGCGAACGTCCCCGCCCCCGCCTGCCGCGCGCAGGGCCCGACGCCCGGCTACGGGACCGACTACCCGCACGTCCTCGCCGAGCCGCCGGGCGCGAACGCGTCGAGCGCGGCGGCGGCGAGCGCCATCGCGGGCGCCGCGAGCAGCGACGCCTCTCCGTGACATGAAGGCGCGGGACGGGCTCGAGCGCGTCGCGCGGGCCGCCGCCGCCCGGCCGCTGCCCGTGCTGCTGGTCGTCGCGCTGCTGTCGATCGGCGGCGGACTGCTCGCGACGCGGCTGGAGCCGAGCACCGGCGCCGAGACGCTCGCGAGCCGCTCCTCGGCCGCGTTCAAGACGACCGACGAGCTGCACCGCCGCTTCGGCGACGACGCCGTCGTGGTGCTGATCGACGAGCACGTCGCCAACCTCGTGCTGACCGCCGACCTCGGCCGCACGATCCGCCTCGAGGGCTGCCTCGGCGGCAACGTCCCCAGAGGCGCGAGACCGTACGGCGGCGCCGGCAGCCCGTGCGCCGGGCTCGCGAAGCTGAGACCGGTGAAGCTCGTCTACGGCCCCGGCACGTTCCTCAACGAGTCCGTGCGCGCGGTCCAGAACGCCGTCACCGCGCAGCTGCAGCGGCTGCAGCAGCAGGTCGCCGCCGCGCCGCCCGCACAGCGCGCGCAGGCCCAGGCGCAGGCGACGGACGAGCTGAAGCGGCTCGTGCTCAGCTCCGGGATCCAGGGGATTCCGCAGATCGACTCGAAGCCGTTCATCTCGCAGATCGTGTTCGACGCCTCGCGCGGCGCCGACGTGCCGAAGGCGCGCTTCGCCGCCCTGTTCCCGAGCAAGGACGCGGCGCTGATCCAGCTGCGGCTGCGACCCGACCTCACCGCGAGCGAGCGCTCCCGCGCGATCGAGCTGATCCGCCAGGCGGTGCGGATGCCGCTGTTCCGCTCGCACAACGGCGGCAGCTACGTCGTCTCCGGCGTGCCGGTCGTGACCGCCGCGCTCTCCGACAGCCTCACGGGCGGGATCGCGACGCTGCTCGCAGCGGCGATAGCCGCGATGGCGCTCGCGCTCCTGCTGCTGTTCCGCGCACGGCTGCGCCTGCTCCCGCTGCTGCTCGCGCTCGCCGCCGCCGGCATGACGTTCGGCGCGATGTCGCTCGCCGGCGCCGGCCTCACGATGGCCTCGATCGCCGTCCTGCCGGTCCTGATCGGCCTCGCCGTCGACTACGCGATCCAGCTGCAGAGCCGCGTTCAGGAGCAGGAGGCCCAAGGCGCAAGCCGAGCAGAAGCAGTCGCCAGAGCGGCTCGCGTCGGCGCACCCACGATCGCCACCGCAGCACTCGCAACCGCCACCGGCTTCCTCGTCCTCCTGCTCTCGCCGATCCCGATGGTCCGCGGCTTCGGCACCCTCCTCGTCGTCGGCATCGCACTCGCGTTCGCCACCGCCATCACCGCCGGCTCGGCCGCGCTCGCGCTTGAACGACGGGCATCGAGGGGGAAGACGCCGATCGGGCGGGTGGCGCGGGGAAGCTCTTTCCGCGGCCCCGTCCGCGGAAAGACTTCCCGGCGACAGGACCCGCCCGCAGCAGCGTTGGCGGTGCGCCGCGCCACCGCCGGCGCCCGCGAAATTGCTGGCGACGCCGCCAAGGCCACCCTGCTCATCGCCTACCGCCGCCCCGGCCGAGTCCTCGCAATAGCAGCAGCCCTCGCCCTCGCCGGCTGGATCGCCGACACGCAGACGAAGGTCGTCTCCGACGTCCGCCAGCTCGTCCCCGCCGACATGCCCGCGCTCACCGACCTCAACACGCTGCAGGACAGAACCGCGTCCTCGGGCGAGATCGACGTGCTCGTGCAGGGCGAGAACGTCGCCAGCCCGCAGGTCGTGCGCTGGATGAGCGACTACCAGCAGCGCGTGCTGCGACGCTTCGGCTACGACGAGGCGAAGGGCTGCAAGTCCGCGACGCTGTGCCCGGCCTTCTCGCTCCCCGACCTCCTGCAGGGCTCCGACGCCGGCTCGCAGAGAGCGATCGACACGCTCCTGAGAGCCGTCCCGCCGTACTTCTCCCAAGCCGTCCTCACGCCCAGACGCGACGCCGCCACGCTCGCCTTCGGCATCCGCCTGATGGACCTCGAGGACCAGCAGCGCGTGATCGAGACGATGCGCGACGAGCTGGACCCGCCGCCCGGCATCAGCGCGCGCCTCGGCGGCCTGCCGGTGCTCGCGGCGCAGGCGAACGCCGAGCTGGCGTCGCCGTGGCGGCGGCTGCTGACGCTCGTCGCCGGGCTGCTGGCGGTCGGGCTCGTGCTGCTGGCCGTCTTCCGGCGCGTCGAGCGGGCGCTCGTGCCGCTGCTGCCGATCGCGCTCGCGACCGGCTGGTCCGCTCTCGTGCTGTTCGCGACGCGCGTTCCGCTCAACCCGATGTCGGCGACGCTCGGCGCGCTCGTGATCGCGATCTCCACCGAGTTCGCCGTGCTCCTGTCCGAGCGCTTCCGCCAGGAGCGCGCCGCCGGCCACGCGCTGGAGCCCGCGCTCGCGCGCACGTACCGCTCCACGGGCCGTGCCGTGCTCGCCTCGGGCGTCACCGCGATCGCCGGCTTCGGCGTGCTCGCGGTCTCGGACTTCCGCATGCTGCGCGACTTCGGCATCGTGACGGTCGTGGACTTGACCGTCTCGCTGCTGGGCGTGCTGATCGTGCTGCCGTCGGTGCTCGTGCTGGTCGAGCGCGGCGCGCCGCAGCGGCTCGCGGGCCGCCTGCGCTCGCGCGGCCGCAGGAGCAGCGGGTCCACCGCGGGAACCGGCTCCGCACCGGTCGCGTGAACGGCCGCGGCAGCTGGGTCGCGATCGCGGCGGGGCTCGCGATCCTCGCCTACATCACCTACAACACGCTGACGACGCCGGCGCAGAGCTCCAGCGGCCTGACGGCGGGCAGGCAGCTGCCGCCGTTCGCCGCGCCGCTCGTGACGAGCGACCTCGTCGGCGACGCGAACGTCGCACGCCATACCGACCAGGGGGAGGCCGGCGCGAGACCCGCGTGCAGCATCACGGACCCCCGCGCCCTCAACAGCTGCACGCTCGCGCGCCGCGGCCCGGTCGTGCTCGCCTTCTTCACCGACAGCGCCGGCCGCTGCGTCGACGCGCTCGACACGATGCAGCGGATCGCGTCGCGCCATCCGGACGTCGGCTTCGCCGCGGTCGCGATCCGCGGCGACCGCGACGACCTGCGCGGCGTCGTGGCGCAGCACGGCTGGCGCTTCCCGGTCGCGCAGGATCGCGACGGCGCGGTCGCCAACATCTACGGCGTCGCGATCTGCCCGACGGTCGTGCTCGCGTATCGCGGCGGCGTCGTGATGCGCACCGCGCTCGGCTCCGACGAGACGACGCAGGCGGCCCTGGAGCGCTCGGTGCGGCGGCTGGAGGCGCGTCCGTGACCAGCAGACCCGCACCCCGCGACGGCTGGGTCGCGGAGGAGCTGCGCGCGGAGCTGCCCGGCCTCGGCGTCGTCTCGCTCGAGCTGCCGGCGCCGAACAGACAGCGCAGCCCCAAGGGGGTGCGCGAGCACCTCGCGATGCTGTCGACGCGCTTCCGCGGCGCGGACGCGCTGACGCTGCGCCAGCGGCCGGTGCCGCACGCCTACCGCGTCTGCTTCCGCCACGTCGGGCTCGACCCCGACACGACGCGCACGCCCGTCGAGGCGGCGGCGATCGAGCGGCTCGTGCAGGGCGGGTTCGTCTCGCGCGGACTGCTCGACGACGCCCTCACGATCGCGCTCGTCGAGACCGGCGTGCCGCTGTGGGCGCTCGACGCCGACGCCGTCGACGGGCCGCTCGGCCTGCGCCTGGCGGCGGCGGGGGAGCGGCTCGACGACGGCGACGCCCCGCAGGCGGAGCTGCCGGCCGGCCAGATCGTCGTCGCCGACGCGGCCGGCCCGCTCGCGCCGCTGTTCGGCGAACCGGCCGCGAGCCGCGTCGCGGGCCGCCGCACGCGGCGCCTGCTGCTGTACGCGCTGCGCGTCGACGGCGTCCCGCTCGTGCACGTCGAGGAGGCGCTGTGGCAGTGCGCGGACGCGCTCGCCTCCTAGATGCCCCGAATGCGGTGTGACCGGGGTAGACTGGCGTGAGCGGACTGGAGGTGCACCCGATGGTCGTCATCGCGGATCGTCTTGCAGCACCGGCCCTCGACGGCGTCGAGGAGGCACCTGCGCGCCGCACGCTGCGCGCGCAGATCGCGCGGCTCGAGCACCAGCTGGCGAGCCTGACGGCGGAGGCCAAGCCGCGCGACGGCATCGCCTGGTCGATCGGCGGCGCGGCCGGCCCGCGCCTGCTCGGGATCGGCGAGCTGGAGCGTGTGCGCGACGACCTCGCCGAGCGCCTGCACGAGGTGCGCGAGACGCTCGCGGCGCGCGCCGCCCGCGAGGCCGAGAAGCGCGCGCTGCTCGAGCGGATGCTGCGCGACCCGGGCCGTCACCGCTTCGTGCGCATCAGCGCCGCCGACGTCGGCGAGCCCGGCTGCGGCGTCTGGCACGTCCGCCCGCGGCTCGGGCTGGTCGGGATGATGATGGGCTGGTGGCAGGTCAAGCTCTCCTCTGGATGTCCGCTACCCCGGCCGGCCGCCGGGCCGGCTTGAGCTGAGGACGAACGCCGACGATGGGTCGCCGCAGCCGCCAGCGTGCGAGCGCGCCTCCGCGCGAGCGTGGGCCCGCGCCCGCGCCCGCCCCGCGCCCGGCGACGCCGCCACCTCCCGCTCCGCTGCCGACCGCCGTCCGCCGCAGCCGCCGCGACGCCGCGCCGAAGCCGCCGTGGGGCGGCTTCCCGCTGATCGAGCTGTGCGCGCTGTCCGCGATCGTGCTCGGCGTCTGGGGGATCGTCAGAGGCGGCCACGGCGGCGGCGTCCTGATCACGGCGGCCGCGCTGCTGGGCTCCGTCGCCGGCCTCGAGGTCGCGATCCGCGAGCACCTCGGCGGCTACCGCTCGCACACGCTCGTGCTGTCGGGGACCTGCGCGTTCGCGACGATCGCGATCCTCTTCTTCGCCGACGCGGACCGCACGACGATGATCGCCGGCGCCGCCGGCGTGCTGGCGGTTGCGCTCCTCGCCTTCCGACAGCTGTTCAAGCGCCGCACCGGCGGCGTCGGCATGAAGGTGCGCTAGACCTTCCTAGCGGCGGAGCCGCCCGCCACGAGGTCTATCCTGCCGGGGCGATGCCCGCCGAAGAGCCGCGCCGCATGCGCCTGACCGGCCTGCACCACGTCACGGCGATCTGCCGCGACCTCGATCGCACCACCGCCTTCTACCGCGACGTGCTCGGCCTCGCGCTCGTCGAGCGCGGCGTCAACGACGACGACCCGGGCACGCGCCACTTCTGGTTCGGCGACGCCCAGGGCACCCCCGGGACGCTGGTCACGTTCCTCGAGTACCCGCAGATGGAGGACGGCGTCGTCGGCGCAGGCTCCGTCCACCACGTCGCGTTCGCGGTCGAGTCGACCGAGGAGCAGGTCGCGTGGCGCGACTACCTGCGCGACAGAGGCGTGGAGTGCAGCGAGGTGCTCGACCGCGGCGCGTTCCGCTCGCTGTACCTGCGCGACCCGGACGGCCACATCGTCGAGATCGCCACGCGCGGGCCGGGCTTCGGCCCCGCGCGTGGCAGCCCGAGTTAGACCGTCGCGAGCTCCCGCGACCGGCGACCTTCTTCGCTCGGTGCGGCGGGCTCGCAGTCGTGCTCGATCGTCGCGTGCGCGTCCAGCTGCGCCGCGAGCGCGTGACGCTGGCGGTCGGTCAGCGACCCGACCGTCTTCGTCTCGGAGATGCGGAACATCGCGAGGAACTTGCGGCAGCGCGTCCCGCCCCAGCGCCGCTGGCTCATCAGCACGTCGCCGATCGCCATGCTCGAGGCTTCCCAGGGCGAGGTGAGGATCACCTCGCCGGCGGTCACTTCCCCTTCGGCGATGCTGCGCTTGAGTTCCGCGCGGGCAAGGCGCACGCGATTGGCGCGCTGAAGGGCCTGCAGGTGTTGCGGTCCGGAGGACATCGTCGGCAACCCGTCCATCTGCACTCTTTCTCCCACCTCCGTACGAGATAGGCCGTGGAATGGCGCGCCGGGCGGGGGCGCCCGGTCACCTGGGGGACACCGTCGTGCGCGATCTCGGTCTCACTCCGTGGCTCCGGCTGGAGGTGCCATTGCCTTGAGACGAGTCGACCCGGCGGCTCTGGAGAAGCTATGCGAGCGGCGGGTGCGGGGTCAATCCCGAACCGTCCGCGACATACGCTAGGAGCGGCCTTTTCGTGGGCGCACCTGTTGTCGGTGCGTCAACCCGCGGTCAGCCGGCAGACGGCAGCGGCCCGTGCTCGGACTCGAACGCGCGCTTGACCTCGGCGAAGACGTCGAGCGCTCCGTCGAGCGTCGCGCGGTCGTGCGTCGCCATCACGCTCGTGCGCAGCAGCGCGCCGCCCGGGGGGACCGCCGGGTGCAGCGCGACGTTGACGTAGACGCCGCTCTCGTAGAGCGCCTTCCACAGCAGCGCCGCCTTCCAGTCGTCGGCTACGAGCACCGGCACGATCGGCGTCGCGACGCGCGTGCCGTCCGGCAGCGCGACCGGGTCGACGACGTGGAAGCCGAGCGCGCGCAGGCCCTCGTTGAGGTAGCGCGCGTTGTCGAGCACGCGCGCGAACAGCGCGCGGCCCTCGTCCGAGCGGCAGATGCGCGTCGCCGCCAGCGCCGCGCCGACGGCCGCCGGCACGCCCGAGGCGGTGAACAGGAACGGCCGCGACTGGATCCGCAGGAAGTCGATCACGTCGGCCGGCCCGGCGATCACGCCGCCGCAGGAGGCGAGCGACTTCGAGAACGTCGCCATCCGCAGGTCGACGCGCTCCTCGACGTCGAGCAGCTCGCTGGCGCCCGCGCCGCGCGCGCCGAGCACGCCGAGCCCGTGCGCCTCGTCGACCATCAGCCGCGCGCCGTGGCGGTCCGCGAGGTCCGCGATCTCCGGCAGCGGGGCGACGTCGCCCTCCATCGAGAAGACGCCGTCGACGACGACGAGGATCCCGCCGCCGTCGGCCTCCGCCTGCTGCAGGCGCTTCTCGAGCAGGTCGAGGCGGTTGTGGCGGAAGGCGCGCAGCTTCGCGCGCGAGAGCAGCACGCCGTCGAGGATCGAGGCGTGGTCGCCGGAGTCGACGACGACGGTGTCCTCGGGGCCGAGGATCGTCCCGATCGCGCCGAGGTTGGCCTGGTGGCCGGTCGTGTAGACGATCGCGTCCTCGGTTCCCATCCACGCGGCCAGCTCGGCCTCGAGCTCGAGGTGCATGTCGAGCGTGCCGTTGAGCAGGCGCGAGCCGGTCACGCCGGTCCCGTATCTGCGGATCGCGTCGTGGGCCGCCTCGATCACGCGCGGGTCGGCCGTCAGCCCGAGGTAGTTGTTGGAGCCGAGCATGATGCGGCGCTCGCCCTCCATCTCCACGACGGGCGCCGCGGCCGACTCCAGCCGGCGGAAGTAGGGCACCGCGTCGATCTCGCGAGCCGCCTGCAGCTGGGCCACGCGCTCGTGCGTGCGCGCTTTGCTGAAGACGTCGACGGTGGTGGGCATATACAGTGCGCCGCGAATGGGTCTCGACGTCCGGCCTGTCGCGTCCAAGCGCGACCTCACGACCTTCATCAAGCTGCCCTGGCGGCTCTATCGTAACGAGCCGAACTGGGTTCCGCCGCTCGTCTCCGAGCGCCGCCAGTTCCTCGACCGCCGCAAGAACCCGTGGTTCGAGCACGGCGAGGCGGAGTACTTCCTCGCCTGGCGCGACGGCCGCGCCGTCGGTCGCATCACCGCCCAGGTCGACCGCATCCTCAACCAGTTCCAGGACAACACCTGGGGGCTGTTCGGCTTCTTCGAGTGCGAGGACGACCCGGAGGCCGCCCGGGCGCTGCTGGCGGCGGCGGAGCGGTGGCTGCGCGCGCGCGGCCGCGACCGCATGGTCGGCCCGATGGACTTCACGATGAACGACGAGTGCGGCGTGCTCGTGGAGGGCTTCGAGCGGCCGCCGATCATCCTCACGAACTGGACCCATCGCTACTACCCGGCGCTGCTGGAGAGCGTGGGGATGGCGAAGGCGATGGACACGCTGATGTGGGAGCTGCGCATCTCCGGCCGCGACAGAGTGCATCCGGCGATCTGGAGAATGGCCGAAGCCGTCGAGTCGAAGCACGGCATCACCGTGCGGCCGATGCGCAAGAGGGACATCAACGCCGAGATCGACCGCTTCCTCGAGGTCTACAACGCGGCCTGGGAGAGAAACTGGGGCTTCTCGCCGCTGACCGAGAGAGAGGTCCGCCACTATGCGAAGACGCTCAAGCCGCTGCTCGACGAGCACTGGGCGTTCATCGCCGAGAAGGACGGCGAGACGGTCGGCGCCGCGCTCTCGCTGCCCGACTACAACCAGGTCCTGAAGCGCATGAACGGCCGGCTGCTGCCGTTCGGCTGGGCGAAGTTCCTGTGGTACCGCAGAACGATCGACCGCGTGCGCGTGTTCGCGCTCGGCGTCAGACGCGAGTGGCAGCACACCGGCGTCGCCGCGCGCTTCTACGAGCTGCACTTCGACTCCGCCGAGATCACGCCGCAGACGTACGGCGAGATGGGCTGGATCCTCGAGTCGAACAAGTCGATGAACCGCGCGATGGAGGGGATGGGGGGCACCGTCGTGCGGCGCTACCGGTTGTATGAGCGGCTGTTCGAGGACGCGCTTCCGGAGGAGGCGGCGGAGTTCGAGGCTGTGCCGGTCGGGGCCGGGGCCTGATCGCCGGTGGCAGGCGCGAGCCGCGAGCTTGCCCTGCCTGGCGATGAAACACTCGCCGCAGGGCAAGCTCGCGGCTCGCGCTGTGATCGTCGTACGTTGCGTGCCGACCGGGGGCGCTGTCACGATCCCTTGGTCTTCATGACCGATCCAACTGAAGTCCCCGCCGAGCCCGCGGTCGATCTCGTCGAGCCCGAGGAGACGGTCGACGGCGTGCCCGTGCTCGCCGCCGAGGTGCGCGCGCTGGAGCGCGCGGTTCCGCGGCGTCAGCTGCCGGCGGTGCAGGCGGCCGCCGTCGCCGCGACCGGCTTCGTGGCCGGCGCCGCGACCGTCGTGGCGATCAGCCGCCACGTCTCGAATCGTCCGAGAACCTCGCGGCGCCGTCGCCGCGGCGACGGGTCGGAGACGCTGTCGGTGCTCGGAACCCGCTCGTTCCTGCTCGACGTGCACCTGCTCGGCCGCGGCGAGTGATCGAGCGCCGCGTAGAGGTCAGACCCGCCTGGCCGTTCCGGCTCTCGCGTGCGAGCGGCCCGGACGGCGTGCTCAAGGTGCGCCGGGGCGTGATCCATCGTCTGCTGCATCACGGGCTGGAGCAGCGGCCGGTCGTCGTGCGCGTGGCGCAGACGGCGCGCGATCGCGTGCTGCTCGGTGCGCAGGCCGACGATCCGGCTGCGTGCGCGTGGGGGATCGAGCGGATGCGCTTCGCGCTCGGCGTCGACGACGACCTGCGCTCGTTCCACGACCGCTTCCGCGACGACCCGCTGATCGGCGGGGCGGTGCGCGCCGACCCGGCGGTGCGGCTGCGGCGGCGCCCGGAGCCGTTCGAGGCGCTCGCCTGGGCGGTCACCGAGCAGCTGATCGAGTACGTGCGCGCGGCCGCGATCCAGCGGCGGATCGTCGCGCGGCTCGGGCGCCGCTGCGAGCACAGCGGCCTGCGCGACCTGCCGACGCCGGCGACCGTCGCGGCGCAGGCGCCGGCGCAGTTGTGCGCCTTCGACCTCGCACCGAAGCGCGCGCTTGCGCTGCGCCGCGTCGCCGAGGAGGTCGCCTCGGGGCGCGTCGACCTGCACGCCGAGGACCCCGAGCCCGGCTGGCGCCGCCTGCGCCGGATCCCCGAGATCGGCACGTGGACGCTATCGATCCTCGCGCTGCTCGGGCAGGGCCGCTACGACGCCCTGCCGGCCGGCGACCTCGCCTACGTCAAGCTCGTCGGCCGCATCGAGAGCGACGGGGACCCGCGCGTGCGCGCGACCGAGGACGAGGTGCGCGCGTTCTTCGCGCCCTACGGCGAGTGGGCCGGCCTCGCCGCCGCCTACGCGCTGCGCGCCCGGGCGCCCGAGCTGCGCGCGATCGCGGCGGCGGCCTGAGGAGCGCGAATCCGACCCGCTGGGACCGGGTCAGATCCGCGGTCCTCGTCCGAGGTCAGCCGCTCTGCCCGGCCAGGAACTCGTTCGTCAGCGCCGTCGATCCGGCGTTCGGGCGCACGCCGAGCAGGTCGTGCTCGAACATCCAGGTGCCGTACGCGGTCCACTGCTTCGGGTCCTGCCAGCCGAACGGCTTGCTCTCGTCGCTCGGGAAGAAGGCCGGCATGGAAGCCTTGACGCTCGCGAGCGCGAATCTGGCGTCGAGGTCCGGCGCCGCTCTCACCAACGCGTCGGTCGCGGCCTGCGGGTCGGCTCTCGCGGCCTCGTAGCCGCGCGCGAGCGCCTGCACGAACGCGCGCACGTCGTCGCCGCGGTCGGCGAGCGTGTCCTTGCGCGCGATCAGCACGAGCTCGTCGTACGTCGGCACCCCGACCTGCTCCATGCGGACGATCGTCGGTCTGCGCCCGGCGAGCCTGAGCTGCACGCCCTCGACGTTCCAGAACGCGCCCAGCGTCGCGTCGACTCTCTTCGAGAGCATCGCGGGAACGAGGTTGAAGCCGACGTTCGTCTCCTTCACGGAGCCGACCGGCACGCCGGCGCGCTGGAGGATCGTCTGCAGGTACGCGCTCTGGTAGGGGATCCCAGCCGTCCCGACGCGACCGCCTCTGAGGTCGCGCGGGCCGTCGAAGCCTCTCTTCAGCGACATCAGCGACGTCAGCGGCACCTGCGAGATCGCGCCGACGGAGACGAGCTGCGCGCCCTTGTCGCGCGCGATCAGCAGCTCCGGCTCGTAGGAGATCGCGAGGTCGACCTTGCCGGCCTGCACGAGCTTCAGCGGTGCGGCGGGGTCCGACGGCGTCTGCACCTTCACGTCGAGCCCGGCCTTGCCGAACTCGTCGCTCGCGAGCGCCTGGTAGAGGCCGACGTGGTCGGGATTCGGCAGGTAGTCGAGCATCAGCGTGAGCGAGCGCGTCGCCCCGCCCGCGGTGACCGTGTCCTGCTTCTCGCCGCAGGCGCCGAGCGTCAGCAGCAGCGCGACGGCGGCGACGATGGCAAGGACTCGTTTCATCGGTGGGTTCCTCCTGGGGATTCGTGCGCCCACGGCACGATCAGCCGCTCGGCGAGCGTGAGCAGCCCGAACAGCGTGATCGCGAACGCGGACAGGATCAGCACGGCCGCGTAGGCGCGGGCCGTGAGCAGTTGGGGGATCGAGGTCTGGACGAGGTGTCCGAGGCCGGACGAGGAGCCCGCCTGCTCGGCGAAGACGGCGCCGATCACGGCCACCGCGACGCCGACCTTGGCGCCGCTGAAGAGGCCCGGCAGCGCCGCCGGCAGCTCGACGTGGCGCAGGATCCGCAGGCGAGGAGCGTCGAGCGTGCGCAGCAGCTTGACCTGCTCGGGGTCGACGCGTGCGAGCGCGTCGAGCGTCGTGACGAGGATCGGGAAGAACGAGACGAGGCCGATGATCACGAGCTTCGGTGCGAGGCCGAAGCCGAGCCAGACGACGAGAAGCGGCGCGACGAGCACGATCGGGATCGTCTGCGAGGCGACGAGCAGCGGGTAGGTCGCGCGACGCAGTGCGAGCGACAGGTGCAGCGCGATCGCGCATGCGAACCCGGCGACGCCCGCGACGAGGATCCCGAGCAGCACCTCGCCCGCGGTCACGGTGAAGTCGTTCCACAGCAGGGCGCGGTCCTCCCACAGTCTGCTCGCGACCTCGTGCGGCGCGGGCAGGATCAGCGGGTCGACCGGGCCGAGCACGGCGTAGAGCTCCCACGCGCCGAAGAGCGCGAGTACGATCGCGAGCGGGGCGAGCCACCTCATGCCGGCGCTCCCAGTGCGTCCAGCGCCCGCTCGCGCAGCGCCACCACCGCCGCGTCGGTGCGATGCCGCGGACGCGGCAGCGCGACGTCCAGCTCCGCCACGGCGCGCCCCGGCCGCGGCGACATCACGACGACGCGATCGGCCAGCACGACGGCCTCCTCGACGTCGTGCGTCACGAGCACGACGGTGCGCGGCTCCTCCGCGAGCGCGCCCGCGAGCCAGCCCTGCATCTCCTGGCGCGTGAGCGCGTCGAGCGCGGCGAACGGCTCGTCGAGCGCGAGCACCGGCTTGCCGGCCAGCAGCGTGCGCACGAACGCGACGCGCTGGCGCATCCCGCCCGACAGCGCTGCCGGCCGCGCGTCCTCGAAGCCGCCGAGGCCGAAGCGCTCGAACCACGGCGCCGCCTCCGCCCGCGCCGAGGCGCGTGCGCCGCCGCGCACGCGCAGCGCCAGCGCCGCGTTGTCCAGCGCGCTCGCCCACGGCAGAAGCAGGTCGCGCTGGGGCATCAGCACCGCCGGGTCGGCCGCGACGGAGCCCGCGTCCGGCTCCTGCAGGCCGCAGACCAGCTCCAGCAGCGTCGACTTGCCGCAGCCGCTCGCGCCGACGACCGCGACGATCTCGCCGGGGTCCGCGCGCAGGTCCATTCCCCGCAGCGCGACGACCTCGCCGGCACCACGACCTCGGCCACGGAAGATCCGCTCCACTCCGTCGACCCGTACGCCGTCCATCGCTCCCTCCGCGGGCATTACCCCACAGGTTCGAAGGGTCAGCGCGGGTCGCTCGTCGCGATGGGGCGCTATCTCAGCCGGCTCACCCGCCAGCCCCCCTGGTTGTCGCTACGCCCGAGGATGCTAGTGGACGATCGTCCAGCGAGCGGTGAGACCGCCTGTGCGTCAGGTAGCGTGCGCGCCGTCAGGTCCCCCGTCCGCCGCTGCACGCCTGGAGGCTCCCCCCGATGACCTGGATCCGACGCGGCTCGCCGCGCATCGCACTCGCGCTGTTCGCCGCGACGCTGCTCGCCACCGTCCTCTTCGCCTCGCGCGCGCAGGCCGCCACCTGGACGGAGATCCCGTCCGGCACCACGGCGGACATCACCGCGATCGAGTACCAGAGCGCCGACCGCTTCTGGTTCGGGACCGGAGAGGGCAGAGTCTTCAAGCGCGTCGGGGGGACGTTCCAGGAGAAGAGCTTCGTCCCCGGCGCGGCGATCAAGGACATCGAGTTCCAGGACGGCGGCTCGGTCGGCTTCGCGGTCGGCACGAACGGCACCGTCCTGCGCAGCAGAGACGGCGGCGACACCTGGGCGCAGGTCACCGGCCTCAGAGGCGGCAGCACGACGAGCGCGACGAACTGCGGCGCCAACGAGGACATCGGCGACGTCGACAGCGTTCGCTTCGCCGGCAACGCGCGCGCGTGGCTGTTCGCCGGCGGCTCGCAGGTCTACCGCACGCCGGACAGTGCGACGGCCTTGGACGTCGGCGCGAGCGGCACCTGGCAGTGGATCAACGATGCAGGCGCCGGCGCCTGCCGCCTCGGCGGCGACGTCGACGACGCCTTCCCGATCCCCGGCAGCAACGCGATCTACTTCATCGGTCAGTCGTTCGGCCAGGTCTTCTTCTCCTCGAACGCGCTCAGAACGAACGCCGCGACGAAGCCCGGCTCGGCGGGCAACGGCTTCGCGCAGACGCGTCGCGTGGCGGGCGATCCGAGCAACGCGAACCGCATGTGGGCGCTCGTCCCGTACGGCGAGGGCGGCTCGTACTACGCGCGGACGACCGACGGCTGGGCCAGCGCCACCGGCTGGACGATCGCCAACGGCGACAACAGCCAGTTCACGAGAGGCGAGAGCCTCGACTTCAGCGGCGGCACGCTGCTGGCGGCCGGCTCGGCGGGGATGATCCTCGAGTCGACCGACGGCGCGAGCTTCTACCTCGACCCGGTCGGCGGCAGCCTCGCGACGAACGACTGGAAGAGCGTCGGCCTCGCAAGCGCGGTCGACGGGGCGATCGGCGGGGTCGGCGGCAAGCTGCTCGTCTCCACGAACGCGAACGTGCTGCCGCTTCCGCCGGCGCCACCGGCGCCGCCGACTCCCGGTCCTGGTCCCGGTCCTGGTCTCGGGCCGGTCATCGGCGACCCGATCCTCCCGAGAGCGCCCGGCCTGCCGCCGGTGAGACTCGGCTCGACTCCGCCCGTCACAGGCGGAACCGCGACGGTCGGCAGAAGATTCGTGCAGGTGCCCGTGTCCGGCAGACTCACGCCGCCCAGCGGCGTCTCCGCCGCGACCGCGTGCAGAGGCAAGAGAATCTCGCTGAAGCTGAGCAAGACGAGAGGCAGAAGACGCACGCTCATCAGAACGACGGTGAGCGTCTCCAGAACCTGTCGCTACAGAAAGCTGCTCAGAGTCAGACGCTCGCGCGTCGCCGGCGCGAGAGCGCTGCTGCTGCAGGTCGCCTTCAGAGGCAGCTCGGTCGTCGGCGCCTCGAGAGCGACCTACACGATCCCGCTGGCGTAGCCCGCTGCAGGGGCGGCGGGATCCCGCCGCCCCTGAACGGCAGCGCGCCGCGGCCCCCTTATATACGCTCAGACGGTCTTTCGAGGGTCCTGGATCGGGGATAACGGGGGGAGACGGTGGCTCGGGGGGAGCGGATGCGGCGTGTCGTTCGTGCACTGGCGGTCTCGTGCGCGCTGCTCGCGACGCTTGCGCCGGTCGGATGCGGCGGCGCCGGCGAGGACGACGGGCAGAGACCACGCCCGGGCGAGTGGCCCTCGCCGAACGGCGACGCCGCCAACCACCGCCGCGTCGACGGGCCGATCGACGCGGCCTCGGTGGGCCGCCTCAGAGTCGCCTGGCGCATGCCGCTGAGCGCCGGCTACGCGGCGACGCCGATCGTCGTCGACGGCGTCGTGTACGTGCAGGACCTTCAGTCGAACGTGTTCGCGATCGACCTCGCAAGCGGCAGACCGCTGTGGACGAAGGCCTACGGAGAGAACGACATAGGGCCGAACGGGGTCGCCGTCGTCGACGGCCAGGTCTTCGGGGCGACCGGCACGCGCGCCTTCGCGCTCGACGCGCAGAGCGGCAGACAGCGCTGGGCGGTGACGCTCGCCCACCGCCCGGGCGACGCGATCGACATGGCGCCCGGCTACGAGGACGGGACGGTCTACATCTCGACGGCGGTCGCGGGCGACGGCGCCGTCGGGACCCTGTGGGCGCTCGACGCGCAGACGGGCAGAGCGCGCTGGCACTGGGAACAGGTCCCGTCCGGCCTGTGGGGGGACCCGGCGGCCAACTCCGCCGCCGGCATGTGGCACCCGCCCGCGTTCGACGGCGCCGGCAACCTCTACGCCAGCATCGCCAACCCGCTGCCGTTCCCCGGCGACCCGGGCAAGCCGTGGGGCGCGTCGCGACCGGGCGAGAACAGATGGACGAACTCGCTCGTCAAGCTCGATGCGCGCAGCGGCAGACTGCTGTGGGCGAGACAGGTCGTGCCGCACGACCTCTACGACTGGGACCTCCAGGTGCCGGCGATCCTCGACAGAGTCGACGGGCGGCTGCTTGCGATGACCGCAGGCAAGATGGGCTTCGTCTACGCGTTCGACGCGGCGACCGGCGCGCTGCGCTGGAAGCGCTCCGTCGGGCGGCACAACGGCCACGACCGCGACGGCGTGCTCGCGATGCGCAGCGACTTCCACCCGCGTCTGCCGATGACGGTGCTGCCCGGCTGGTGGGGTGGTGTCGAGACGCAGATGGCGTCCGACGGCGCGACCGTCTATGCGCCCGTGAACAACCTCGCGACGGTCTACACCTCGCCGAGCGCGCTCACGCCGCCCGATCCGGAGACCGGGACGGGCGAGATGGTGGCGCTCGACGTCGCGAGCGGCCGCGTGCGCTGGGACCGCAAGCTGCCCCACTCGCCCTACGGGGCGGCGACGATCTCGAGCGACCTCGTCTTCACGACGACCTACGACGGGACGGTGTGGGCGCTGCGTCGCAGCGACGGGACGGTCGCCTGGACGACGAGACTGCCGGCCGGGACGAACGCGCCGGTCGCCGTCGCGGGCGACACGCTGCTGACCGCCGCCAGCGTCCCGTTGAAGGAAGGCGACCGGCCGCAGCTCGTCGCCTATCGCCTCGCGCCCGCGGAGCGGTGACGGTGGAGGCCGCGGCCGCGTCCCGCGACCTGGCGGCGCACGCACGCACGCGCGCGCTGGAAGCGGGCGAGGTCGCGTGGCTGGCGCTCCTGCCCTGCGCCGTCGTCGTCGTGCTCGCGATCGCGCTGCTCGGCGCGCCGCTGGGGGACGCGCTGTTCGCTCCCGGCTCCGATCGCTTCTGGCCCGAAGCGCTGGTCACGCCCGAGCCCGTCGAGCACGCGCGCTTCGTCCTGGCGCTGCTCGGGCCGCCGCTGCTCGCGGCGCTCGTCGTCGCGGGCGCGGGCGGCCGCGTGCGCCTTCGCGCGGGGCCGGCGCGCGTCGCGATCCTCACGGCGCAGCTCTGCACGATCGCCTTCCTGCTGCTGTCGCTGCTCGCGCAGTACGACGTCTTCTTCACCTCCCACACGGTCGCGGAACCGCGACAGCGGATGTTCACGCCGCCGACGCTGGCGGTGGCCGCCGTGCTTGCGCTGGCGATGGGGGAGCTCGTGCGTCGCCGAGCGGTCGCCGGGCGGCTCACGGAGCTGGTGAGGGAGACGCGCACCAAGCGCGCCGCCTGCCTGCTGCTCGTCGCGGTGCTCGTCGCGGTCTGGCTCTCGGCCGCGTTCAACACGGAGGCGTCGGTCGGCAACGCGGAGGCCAATCACCTGATCCCGTGGGACATGAGCGAAACGTTCGCGGTGCTCGACGGCCGCACCCCGCTCGTCGACTTCCACAGCCAGTACGCACAGCTGCTGCCGTACCTCGCTGCCGGGTCGCTGCGGCTCTTCGGCGCGTCGGTCGGCACGTGGACGGCGACGATGATCGCCTGCAGCGGGCTCGCGCTGCTCGCCGTCTACGCGATCTTCCGGCGGATCCTGAGCAGCTCGCCGCTCGCGCTCGCGGCGTTCGTGCCGTTCCTCGCCGGCAGCGCGTTCCTCGCGAGCGGGCGCCTCAGCGGGCTGGAGATCTTCAGCGTGTGGCCGATGCGCTACGGCGGCGCGTACGTGCTGGCGTGGCTGACGACGCGCCACCTCGACGCCGCCTCGCCGCGGAGCCGCCGGCTGCTGCTGGCCGCGGGCGGCCTGGTGGCCGTGAACAACCTCGAGTTCGGCCTGCCGGCGCTCGGTGGGACGCTGGCGGCGCTTGTCGCCGGCGACCCGCCGCGCTCGCGGCGCGCGGCGCTGCGGCTGCTCGGAGACCTCGGCCTCGGCTTGCTCGCGGCGGCGGCGCTCACGGCGGCGATCTCGCTCGCGCACGGCGGCGCGCTGCCGGACTTCGCGCTGCTGCTGGAGTTCCCGCGCCTCTACGGCGTCGGCGGCTGGGTGCTGGATCCGATGCCGTCGGCGAGCCTGCACCTCGCGATGTACGCGACCTACGCCGCCGCGATCGTGCTCGCGGCGGTGCGCACCACGCGCGGGGACGACGGCGCCCCGCTCACGGGGATGCTCGCGTGGAGCGGGATCTTCGGCCTCGGCTCCGGCAGCTACTACGTGGGCCGCTCGAACCTGCTCGACCTCGTCGTGCTGTTCTCGTCCTGGTGCTTCGCGCTGCTGCTGCTGGCGATCGTCGTGCTGCGAGACCTCGCGCGCAGCGGCCGCCGCCCGACGCTGCCGCAGCTCGCGGTGCTGTTCGGCTGCGGGCTGTTCGCGTGCGCGGTGACGCAGCTGCCGCAGCCGTGGAACGAGCTCGCACGCGCGGGGCGCGAGACGACGCCGATCTACAAGCAGGCGCAGGCGCTCGCGCTCGTGAGGGCGACGACGAGGCCGGGGGAGAAGGTCGCGATCCTGATACCGCTCGGCCACCGCATCGCCTACGACGCCGGGGTCGACGACGTCGCGCCCTACGCCAGCTCGCAGCAGATGCCGACGTTCGACCAGCTGGAGCGCACCTTCGCCGCGATGCGCGACGCGCGCGCGAGGAAGCTCTACGTCGACGGCTCGATCACGTACCCGGCGCTGCTCGGAGCGGCCGGAGACGCCGGCTTCGTCGGCAGACGTCAGGCGGGCGAGTACATCCTGCTCGCGCGGCCGGGCGGCTGAGCTCGCTCAGCGTCGGTGGGCGCGGTGCCGGTGGCGTCTCGTCGCGCGCCTGCGGTGCGCCGCTCTGCGCGCGTGTCTGCGTGGGCGTCTGCGGGTGACTCTGCGCGCTCGTCCGCGGGGCTGGGCCGCTCGCGGTGGGCGGACCGGATGGCGGGGCCGCCACCGGAGCAGGATCCGCCACCGGGGCGGGGTCGACCGGCGGCGTGGGATCCGCGGGCGGCGGATCGACCGGATGCTGCGGGACCGTCACCATGAGGGGAGCCGACGTCGATCTGGTGAAGGGCAGGCCATAC
This sequence comes from uncultured Actinomycetes bacterium, assembly GCA_963812435.1. Lineage (GTDB taxonomy): Bacteria > Actinomycetota > Thermoleophilia > Solirubrobacterales > Solirubrobacteraceae > Conexibacter. The sequence continues at coordinate 72,777 of CAWEUZ010000001.1, read as the reverse complement.
GGCTCCCCGAACGGCTCGTACGGGAGATATGCCGCTACGAGCGTGTGCGTCCCGGGAGGCACGCCCTGGAGCGAGCAGCTCGCGGTCGCCGGTCCGCTCGCCGCCAGCGGCACGGCGTCGCAGCGGGTCGCGACGAATCCGTCGACGGAGAACGCGACTTCCCCCTGCGGCCGGTAGGCGCCTGCCGACGCGGGTACGACGGTCGCGACGACGCTCGTCGAGCCGTCGCTCGGCAGGACGCCGGGCGACGGCGCCAGCTGCGTCGTGGTGCTGCCGGAGCCGACCCCGACCCACAGCGCGCCCCTCGCGCCGCGCATCTGCACGGCGTCGTCAGGGGTGAACGTCGCGGTGAAGTCCGGTCCGTAGTGCGGGCTGGTGGGCGGCATCGTGGGCACCGGCTCGACCGTGCAGGTGGCCACGTATCGGGCGCCGACGTGCACGAGTGGCTGGTGCGCACAGCTCGCGGCGGGGAACGTCCCGCTGGCCTCGAAGGCGACGGTTCCCTGCGGCGTCCCCGAGCTGGTCGTGACCGTCGCGGTGATCGTCGTCGGCTCGTTCGTACGCGGCGCTCGGGGGGAGAGCTCGAGCGCGACCTTCGAGACCGGGATCGGCGAGCCGTCGACGACCGTGCCGGTCACCGTCTTCACCGGACCGGAGCGGTGGTAGTGGATCTCCAGCTCTCCTCTCGGCATGTGGAAGCAGATCCGCCACGGATCGACCACGGCGGTTGTGTCGCCCTCCTGCAGCGGTCCGTGCCAGTCTCTGAGCACGCCCGTCAGCTCGCCGGTCGTCGAGACGAGCGTGTAGGTGTTGCCGTCCGGCAGGATCTCGATCGCGTCGCACCACTGGCCGACCTCGACGAGCGCGTTGAACCACGCCCCGTCGACGTCGAGCGGGCCGTCCGCGACGAGCGGCTCGTAGTCCGTCCCGGGAACGGTGCCGACGCCGAGAATGTCGAGGTCGAGGCCGCCGATGTGCGCTGCACGCGCGGGAGCGGCGGCCATGGCCAGCCCGAGCAGTGCGACGAGCGCCGCCAGCGCGAAGTAGGCGCGGCGACGCGCCATCCCTGGCGTGAAAGCGCTGGAAGCATCCATGTTCCGGAAAGAGGCTATCCGGCGATCGTCAGCGCGGCGCCGCTTGCGGCGACGCCGTGAGCGCCTTCACGAACTCCTCCAGCTGGTTCGCGGTCCAGCACTCGAACGCCGTGCAGTGGCGCTCGTAGGTCGCGATCACGGAGTCGCCGTAGTTCCAGTAGAGGCGCGGCTCGGGGTTGAGCCAGAAGGTGCGCCCGGCCTTCGCGGCGATCGCGGCGAACACGTCGTCGCGCGGCGGGCGGCCGTTCGTGCGCGCGTCGCCGAGCACGATCACGGTCGCGCGCGGGTGCAGGTCGTCCTCGACCTCGGCGAGGAACTCGGTCCACACGCGGCCGTAGTCGGTGTAGCCGGAGATGTCCGCGACGCCGGCGTCGCGCGAGATCGCCTCGCTCGCGGCGCGGAAGTCGCGCTCGCGCTCGAACACCTCCGTCACCTCCGAGATCCGCTCGATGAAGACGAACGAGCGCAGCTTGCGGAACGAGTCGTGCAGCGCGTGCAGCACGGACAGGAAGAAGACGCTCGCCGACGTCACGCTCGTCGAGACGTCGCACAGCACGAACAGCTCGGGCCGGCGCGGGCGCAGGGGCCGGTACTTCAGCTCCACCGGCACGCCGCCCGTCTGCAGCGACGCGCGCATGGTGCGGCGCACGTCGACGTGCGCGTGGCGTCTGCGCCCGCGCAGCTCCTTGCCCTGCGTCGCCAGCCGCCGCTTCAGCTGCGCCACGACCCGATGCACGGCTGCGAGGTCCTGGATCGGCCCTCCCGGCAGCGAGCGGTCCAGCTCGCTCAGCGGCCGCGCCGGCGGCAGCTGGCGCGTGCGCTCGATCTGGCCGCGTTCCAGCTCGCGCCGCAGCTGCTGCTCGAATCTGCGCAGCTGCTCGCGCGGGACGCCGTCGCGCCGCGGGTCGCCCTCGGGGAAGTCCGGCTGCGGCTCGGCGCGCAGCCCGAGCGAGCGGCGGATCCGCTGCACGTCGACGCCGATCACCCCCGAGCCCTCGCCGCGCTCGCCGAAGGCGGCGATCGCGAGCCGGGCGAGGTCGCGCATCGCGCCCTCCGAGCCGTCCTGCAGCGCCTGCGCGATCTGCTCGCGCAGCGCGTCGACGTCGATCTGCCCGGCATCCTCGAAGCCCTCGCCCTCGGTCACGCCCTGCACCGCCGCCTCCGCCTCCGCGGCGCGGAAGAAGAAGCGGTCGAACACCAGCTCGAACACGCGGCGGTCCTCCGGCGACTTCGCGAGCGTCGCCGCGAGCGCCTCCTTGAAGTCCGTGCGCACGCTCCACGGCACCTCGCGCAGCGCCGCGAAGGCGTCGAGCAGCTCCGAGGTCCCGATCGCGACGCCCTCGCCGCGCAGCTCCTCGGTGAAGCCGATCAGCTGTCCGTCGAGGTGCGTGCGCTCACCGGCGGGACGCGGCACCGTCGGGCGCTCCCTCCAACCGCACGCCGACGCGCGCGGCGACCGTGTCGAGGTCGGTGCGGTGCTTGACGATCACCGACATCGTCTCGCGGAAGGTCTTCGCGTCGAGGTCCTCGGCCCCGAGCAGCAGCAGCGCGCGCGCCCAGTCGATCGACTCGGCGATCGAGGGCGGCTTCTTGAGGTCCAGCTCGCGCACCTCCTGCACCACGGCGACGAGCTTGCGCGCGATCGTCTCGCTCAGCTCGGGCGCGTGCAGGCGCACGATCTGCAGCTCGTGCTCGGCCTCGGGGTAGTCGAGCCACAGGTACAGGCAGCGGCGCTTCAAGGCCTCCGTCAGCTCGCGCGAGTTGTTCGAGGTCAGCAGCACGACCGGCTGCGTGCGCGCGTCGATGCGCCCCAGCTCGGGGATCGAGATCTGGAAGTCGGACAGCAGCTCGAGCAGCATCGCCTCGAACTCCTGGTCGGTCTTGTCGATCTCGTCGATCAGCAGCACGACCGGCTCGGGGCTCGCGATCGCGGTCATCAGCGGCCGCGCGAGCAGGAACTCCTCGCCGAAGATGTCCTCCTGCACCGCGTCCCATCCGGTCCCGGAGGCCTCGGCCTGGATCCGCAGCAGCTGCTTGCGGTAGTTCCACTCGTACAGCGCCTTCGCCTCGTCGAGGCCCTCGTAGCACTGCAGGCGCACCAGCTCGCGCCCGAGGAACTTCGCCAGCGCCTTCGCCAGCTCCGTCTTGCCGACGCCGGCCGGGCCCTCGACGAGGACCGGCTTGCCGAGCTTGGCGGCGAGGTAGGAGACGAGCGCGGTCGACTCGCCGGGGAGGTAGCCGACCGAGCGCAGGCCGTCGGCGACCTGGTCGACGGATGTGGGCTCGAGTGGGGGCATGCGCCGGATGATCTCAGTCCGACTCGTCCGCGGGCGGCAGCGGGATCGTCAGCTGGTCGTCGGATGTTGCGGATCGCCGCCGTCGCGAGCGCTCCGGCGCCAGCACCTGCGTCACGGTCGTGCCGGGCGGGGGAGGGGGCGGAGGCGACTCCGTCGGTGGGCGTGGCCGCACGCGCACCAGCGGCGCCGCCGGCCGCTGCGCGCGGCGCATCCGCGATCCCGCGTAGGCCAGCAGCCCGGCGGCCGCGAGCGCGACGAAGATCCCCCACTCGACGCCGACGAGCGCGTCGGCCGCGCTGGGCTTGTCGAACAGCCGCCACACCAGCAGCAGGGCGGCCCACAGGCCGGCCGCCATCACGGTCGTCCCGTCGCCGCCCGGCAGGTGGAAGGCATGGCCCTCGGCGCGCATGAACAGCAGCGCCAGCACCCCGATCACGACGAGCAGCACGGCCGCCTCGACGAACGAGAAGGCGCCGAACGCCGTGACGCTGTGGTCGACGATTCTGCCCTCCACCTGGTACCACGGCAGCAGCATCGTCACGAACAGCGCGATCGCGGCGCCCGCCGCCAGCCGCGCCTCGGGCGTGAGCGTGCGCCACGCCGCCGTCACGCGCGCGAGCGCTCCGCCGCGCGGCTCGCTCATGCGCGTGCCGCGTCGGCCGCGCGCAGACGCCGCAGCAGGAGTCTCGCGTCGCGCGCGGAGACGGCGCGGATCTGTCCCTGGAAGGCGAGCTTCCAATGCTCGCTCGGCCACTTGCCGATGTGCTCGAGCTTGCCGACGAGCCGCTCCGCGGGGAGCCACTCGTCGTCGGGCAGCACCAGCTCGGGCTCGGTCTCGAAGCGCCACGGGTACTGGTCCGGGTTGCCCGGCTTGCCGGGCCAGATTCTCGCGCGGTCCTCGTACAGCTCGCCCGTCACGTGGATCGACGCCGCAAACGCCATCACGCGCGTCAGGTAGAGGACGATGCGGTCGCCCGGGACGATCTCCAATGCGCGGTTGCGGTTGCGCTGCTTGAGACCGATCACGCGGAACCCATGCTCGCGCGTCGCCTCGTAGTTCTCCGGCGAGCCGGTGAGGATCCAGGTGCGCTTGGCGGGGGCGGCCACGGGCTCCCAGTCTAGACGCGAGGTCTTCTGCCCAGCACCTCGATCGTGGCGCTCGTGCGGCCGGCGTTGCCGGCCAGGTCGGTGCCCGTGAGCGTCACGTCGTAGGTGCCCGGCGCCGCGGGCACCGTCCAGCCGTAGGAGTGCGTCCCGCGCGTGACGCTCGCGCTGGTCGAGAGCACCGTCGCGCCGTTCTCGTTGCGGATCGTCATGCCGACGCGCGAGACCTTCGACAGGTCGAACTGCACGAGCACGTATCTGCGCACGCGCACGCGTCTCGTCAGCAGCGTCATCCGCGGCGGCTCCTTCATGTCTCTCGTGTACGCAGCCGCCGTCGTGCAGTAGACCTCGGTTCTCGTGCGCTGGCACAGGTTGTGCAGGAAGCCGGTCAGCAGCTCGTGGTAGGAGAGGTCGGACTCGGCGCCGCCCAGCTGGTAGAGCGACCACGCGCCCGTGTTGCCCGCCCGCACGTCGAGCCGCGCCTGGCGGTCGCCGGCGCGGTAGAGCCGCTCGGCGGTCGGGCTGCTCGTCAGCTCCGCGAAGTCGTGCAGCCCGACGAGCGTCTGCACCGAGGCGTTGATCACGATCTCGCCGGGGGCGAACGAGTAGAGCAGGTAGCGCGCGCCGACCGGCGTCGTCAGCCGCACGCCGACCGGCGGCGGCAGCGAGAACAGCTTCAGCGCCTTGCGCGCGGCTTCCAGGTAGACCGCTTCCCCGAGCCGCTGCGCCGCGCGCGAGAGCGCCTGGATCCCCGTCGCCTGCGCCATCCCGCTCGTCCACGGCGGCGACCCGCCGCCGAAGTCGAAGTAGTACTCCCACGCGAGCGACGAGCCGCGCTGCGCCGCCAGCGGCAGCATCTCGTTCAGCAGCGCGCGCAGCTTGCGGTCGTCCTTCGCCATCCACAGGCCGTTCGCCTTGCCGAACGTGCCGAGCACCTGCAGCTCGATTCCCTCGCCGGGGTAGTACTCCCACACCAGCTCGCTGTCGGAGAACTCGACGCGCTGCCCGTAGGTCAGCAGCCGCCCGCTCGTCCACCATTCGCGGTTGCGCTGCAGCGTCGCGAACAGCGCCGGCAGCCGCGCCGCGGTCAGCTCGCCGCGCGCGGCGATGTCGTGCAGGTTGCCGATCACGTTCTGCAGCTCGCTGCGGCGCGTCCCGCTCAGCCGGCCCGTCGACGCGATCGCGTCGTCGAACATGCGTCGATAGCGCGCCTGTTCCCCGGCGTCGATGGCGCCGGCCGCCAGCAGCCGCTTCAGCTCGCTGCGGACGGTGCGCTCTCTCGCCCCGCGCGCGATCGGCGGTGCGGCCGCGACGGTCGCGCCGGCGGCGACGCGCGGCAGCGGGAGGTCCGGCGGCAGCGCGCGATCCACGCGCGCGTGCACGGTTCCGTGACGGTCCAGGACGAGCACGCGACCGGCCGCGGAGGCCGTCGCCTGAACGGACCCGACCAGCGCACCTGCAACGATTGAGGTGCAAAGGAGGAGGCGCAGGGAGCGCATGAAGACGGATGCTACGCTCGCGCGCCCGAACGCCACGTCGCACAAGGAGATTTGCAGGTGCTTTTCACTCATCGACTCGTCCAACACCGGGCACGCGCGATCGTCGCGCTGCTCGCGCTCGCGGTCGTCGCGCTCGTCCTCGCCGCGTGCGGCGGAAGTGGCGATGACGGCGGCAGCGGAGGCAGCTCCGGCGGCTCGGGGGATGCCGCGACGCTGCTGAGACAGACCTTCACGGGCACGCACGACATCAGAAGCGGCAGAGCGAACGTCGAGCTGAGAGTCGTCGCGACCGGCGACGACTCGATCAGGGGCCCGATCACGCTCGGCATCTCCGGTCCGTTCGAGAGCGTCGGCGGCGACGAGCTGCCGAAGTTCGACCTGGCGCTCGACGTCAACGCCCAGGGCCAAGGCTTCAGAGCCGGCCTGACCTCGACGAGCGACCAGCTGTTCGTCAACTTCGGCGGGACCGCCTACGAGGTGCCGGCGCAGCTGCTCGACCAGCTCAAGGACAGCTACAAGAGATCGCAGCAGGAGGGCGACTCGTCGTCGCAGATGAGCCTCGATGGCCTCGGGATCCACCCGATCGACTGGCTGCAGGACCCGACCGTCGAGGGCACCGAGACGGTCGGCGGCGTCGAGACCGACCACATCAGCTCACAGGTGGACGTGAACGCGCTGCTCGACGACGTCGACGCGATCCTCGCGAGAGTGAAGTCGCAAGGGCTGCCCGGCGCGGCCGGCGAGCAGATCCCGGACAGAATCCCGGCGGACGCGCGCTCGCAGATCGAGGACGCCGTCAAGACCGCGAACGTCGACGTGTGGAGCGGTCAGGACGACCACACGCTGCGCAAGCTCACGCTGGCGCTCAACGTCGAGCCCCCGGCCGACTCGGGCGGTCCGAGAACGCTCGACCTGACGCTCTCGGTCGAGCTGTCGGACCTCAACCAGCCGCAGTCGATATCGGCGCCCTCCAGCAGCCGGCCGCTGAACGAGCTGCTCGGCCAGTTCCAGGGCCTCCTGGGCGGTGCGCTCGGCGGCTCCGCGCTCGGCGGCGGCAGCTCGGGCGGGACCTCCTCGCAGCAGCTCGACGACTACTCGAGCTGCATCCAGAGAGCCGGCTCGGACGTCTCCGCTGCGCAGCAGTGCGCGCAGCTGCTGACCAGATAGCCGCCTGACGACGTGAGGGACCTCGTGCGCGCCGGACCGGCGGGCGCGGGGTCCCGTATCGTTCCGCGCCCGTGAGCGCTCCGCCCACCCAGCGCTTCGACCTGCGCCGCTTCCTGCTCGGCAGCGACGGCTGGCCCTACCTGCTGGTGCCGTTCATCCCGCTGGCGATCGCGCTCGACCTCGCGCACGTCTCGCCGGTCGTGATCTTCGTCTGCTCCGCGCTCGGGGTGATCCCGACGGCCGCGCTGATGGGCCGGGCGACGGAGGAGCTGGCGGCGCGCTCGGGTCCCGGCATCGGCGGCCTGCTGAACGTCACGTTCGGCAACGCGCCGGAGCTGATCATCGCGCTGTTCGCGCTCCAGGCCGGGCTGCACGAGGTCGTGAAGGCCTCGATCATCGGCTCGGTGATCGGGAACGTCCTGCTGGTGCTGGGCGCCTCGATGTTCGTCGGCGGGATCGGGCGCGAGCGGCAGCGCTTCAGCCGCACGACGGCGATGGCGCAGTCCTCGATGCTGCTGCTGGCGATCGTCGCGATGATGATGCCGGCGATCTTCGAGCTGGTGGAGGGCAAGGGCCTGCCGCTGCCGGGCGCCGAGCACGTCTCCTACGACTCGACCGTCGAGCAGCTCTCGCTCGCGGTCGCGTTCGTGCTGATCTTCTCCTACGGCGCGGGGCTCGTCTTCTCGCTGCGCACGCACCGCGACCTCTTCAACCCGCCGGACGACGACGAGGGCGACGGCGAGCCGTGGAGCGTGCGCAGATCGGTCGGCGCGCTCGCGATCGCGGGCGTCGCCGTCGGCGTGATGTCGGAGATCCTCGTCGGCTCGATCTCGGAGGCGGCGAAGTCGATCGGGCTGACCGAGTTCTTCGTCGGCGCGATCGTCGTCGCGATCGTCGGCAACGCCGCCGAGCACTGGGTCGCGGTGCTCGTCGCGCGCAAGGACAAGATGGACCTCGCCGTCAACATCGCGATCGGCTCGAGCGCCCAGATCGCGCTGTTCGTGGCGCCGGTGCTGGTGCTCGCGTCGTTCGTGCTCGGCCCGGGCCCGATGCCGCTCGTCTTCAACGGCTTCGAGCTCGGCGGCGTCTTCCTCGCCGTCCTGATCGCGATCCACGTCACGAACGAGGGCGAGTCGACGTGGTTCGAGGGCGTGCAGCTGCTCTCGGTGTACGTAGTCCTGGCCCTCGCCTTCGCCTTCGCCTGACGGGCGTCGCATCCCGCCAGGCGGCGTCCTCGCCGGTTCATGTGCGAAGCACACTTCACCGGCTGCGTCCTTGCCTGACGGGCGCGACATCCCGTCAGGGGAGTCGCTGGCACTCCGGCTACAGCTCGTCCGGGTCCTCGGGATCCGGTTCGAGCTCGTCGTCCTCGTCGTCGAGGTCGGCGTCAGCGTCGTCCTCCTCGCCGAGCGCCGGGCTCGGTCCGCCCTCGTGGTACGTCGCCTGGAAGCGCTCGAGCAGCTCGTCGCGCGAGGCCTCGTCGACGGGCACCTCGTCGGAGACGAGCACCCAGTCGCCGGCGCCGGCGCCGCTGTCGGCCTCGAGCGTCGCCTGGTCGACCTCGGCCGAGTCGTCGACGACGATCAGCACCTCGGTCTGCGGATTGAGGTACGTGCCGGGGCGGACGAGCAGCTCGTCGATCTCGTAGCGGCGGGCGCGGGCCATGCAGGCACATTATCCAAACGCTCCGACATGCTCGTCGGCTGGCGCTTGAGCGTCGTGGGGGAGGTCCGCTACCCTTGATCGCAGGTATTGACTGACCAGTCAATCTGTCTGCGCCACAAGGAGAAAACGGTGGTCGATTTCACACTGAGCGACGAGCAGAAGAACCTGCGCGAGATGGCGCACGACTTCGCTGAGAAGGAGATCCGCCCGGTCGCCTGGGAGTACGACAAGGACGGCACCTGGCCGGAGAAGATCATCGAGAAGGCATGGGAGGTGGGTCTCATGAACACCCACATCCCCGAGGAGTACGGCGGCCCCGGCGCCGGCTACCTCGACGGCTGCCTGATCGAGGAGGAGCTGTCCTGGGGCTGCTCCGGCATCCAGACCTCCGTCGGCTGCAACGGCCTCGCCGCTGCGCCGGTCGTGCTCGGTGCCTCCGAGGAGCTCAAGAAGGAGTACCTCGGCCGGCTCACGGAGGCCCCGCTGCTCGCCTCCTTCTGCCTCACCGAGCCCGACGCCGGCTCCGACGTCTCCGGCATGAAGACCACCGCCGTCAAGCAGGGCGACAAGTGGATCATCAACGGCTCGAAGTGCTTCATCACCAACGGCGGCTACGCCAACTGGTACACGGTCTACGCAAAGACCGACAAGGAGGCCGGCCATCGCGGCATCTCCGCCTTCATCGTCCCCCGCGACGCAGGCGTCGTGGTGGACAAGAAGGAGGACAAGATGGGCCAGCGGGCGTCGAACACGGCGACCGTCTCCTTCAACGACGTCGAGATCCCGCTCGATCACCTGATCGGCGAGGAGAACAAGGGCTTCAAGCTCGCGATGATGACGCTCGACCGCACGCGCCCCGGCGTCGCCGCGATGGCGACCGGCATCGCGCGCGCCGCGATGGAGTTCGCGATCGACTACTCGAAGGAGCGCGTCCAGTTCGGCGTGCCGATCGCGATGCACCAGGCGATCCAGTTCATGATCGCCGACATGGCGACCGACGTGGAGGCCTCGCGCCTGCTGACCTGGAAGGCCGCGACGCAGCTCGACCAGGGCCAGCGCAACACGCTCGTCTCGTCGCACGCCAAGCGCTTCGCCGCCGACGCCGCGATGAAGGTCGCGACCGACGCCGTGCAGGTCTACGGCGGCTACGGCTTCATCAAGGAGTACCCCGTCGAGAAGCTGATGCGCGACGCGAAGATCATGCAGCTGTACGAGGGCACGGCGCAGATCCAGCGCCTCGTGATCGCCCGCGAGACGCTGCTCCCGCGCCGCATCGAGGAGCCGGCCGCCGCCGCCGTCTGACCTCCGTCTGAACCCCCCGGCATCGCGACGGCCCCGGAGCGCTCCGGGGCCGTCGCTGCATCAGGAGGTGATCGCCACGAGGCGCGAGCGCGCCTCGAACGGCGTCAGGATCGCGTTGCCGCCGAACGCGACGTGCACCCGCAGGTGCGTCACGCGCGTCGAGTGCGGCAGCGCGCGCGTGCGCAGGCGGAACGAGCAGTGGCCGGGGGAGAGCTTCACGCTGTCCCGCGCGACGGTGCCGAGGCGCGAGGTGAAGCGGACCGCGATCGTGCCGCCGCTGCAGCCCTCCGCGACGCCGACGCCCGAGCCCAGCACCAGTCGTCCGCTCGTGACGTACAGCGGGTGCGAGCGCTTGGCGCTTCTGGTCGTCGAGAACGCCAGCTCGCCGGGCGGGAACGGCCCCGTCGTCGCCAGCGTGTCCGGGCCGAACGTCGTCCCGGCGCGGTTGGAGGCGACGACGCGGAAGTGGTAGGTGGTGTGCGAGGCGAGCGAGCTCAGGCGGAAGTCGACCGGCTGCGGCAGCGCGCCGGCGGCGAGCGTGCGGCCGAACGTCTCGAGCCCGTACGCGTTCGAGGTGCCGTACTGGAAGCGATAGGTCGTCGACGCACCGTTCGGATTCAGGAGCGCCGTGAAGCTGACGCCGGTCGCGTTTGGCGCGAAGGGCGAGGTGGAGAGCACGGCCGGCGGTCTGGCGGGCGGCAGTCTCGTGACCAGCGTGCGGTCGGCGCCCTGGCTCGTCCCGTCGGCGTTCGAGGCGATCACGCGGTAGTGGTAGCGGACCCCGGGAGCGAGGCCGCCGACGCGGAATGTCACGCCTCTCGCGGAGGCGCCGTCACCGGCGTTGCGGCCGGGCGTCGTCGCACCGTAGGCGGTGCTGGTGCCGTACTGGAAGGAGTACGTCGTGGCTGCGCCGTGCGGGTTGACGTCGGCATGCAGCGTCGCCGCGTGCTGGCTTATCGACGACGCGGACTGCGTCGTGACGGTCGGGCTGGCCGCCTGCGCCGTCGCCGCGAGGGCGAGGCTCAGGGCGCCTGCCAGCAGGCCGGCTCTCAGGGATCTCATCAGGCGTGCTCCGGTCTTGGGTGGCTTTGCCGACCGGAACACTCCCCCGGCGCATGAGTTGCCATGCGCCGGGGATGTGACGTCGTCCGAAGGCGGCCGCTTGCGGCCGCCGGAGGCCGAAATCCGATCAGTTCGCGGCCAGGTCCGCCTTCACCTCGCTCGTATAGGCGCCCTTCGTCGCTCCGTTGCTCTGCAGCGCGCCGAAGTACGCCTCGCGGCCGGTTCTCGTGCCGCTCGCGTACTGGTCGTGCGCCTGGTAGAGGAAGAACGCGCCGAGGCGGCTGCCGAAGCGGCTCTGCAGGCCGGCGAGCGCCGAGTGCAGCGCGGTCGCGGCTCCGGAGTACGTGATGCACTTGTCGAAGCCGTAGTTGTCGCTGAGGCAGCGCCCGTTGTCGCTCGAGATGCCCCACTCGGTGATCCAGATCGGCAGGTCGCGCGCGCCCAGGCTCTTCGCCGAGTTGATCGTCGAGTCGAGGCGCGAGGCCCAGCTCGGCCCGTACGGGTGCACCGTCCAGCCGGCGACGAGGTCGTCGAGGTTCGGGACGGCCTTCAGCATGTTCGTGACCCAGGCCGTCTGGTTGACGGCGTTGTCGCCGATCGCCAGCAGCCCGACCCTCGGGTTCGCCGCGCGGATCGCGTTGGCGGCGTCGCGCGCCCGCTGCGCGTACGACTGCGCGCGAGCCGAGTACGTCCCCAGCGAGAAGTCGGAGAACTGGTAGCTGTAGCTCGTCTCGTTGCCGAACTCGATGTCGGTGACCGCCGTGTTGGCGGGGTAGCTCTTGCCCTGCCAGAACGTGCCGCCGGGCCCGTACGCCTTCGCCCAGGTGGCGAGGTTCTGCGCCTCGGCGGTCGACGGCACGCGACCGTAGAACGTCGCGAGCAGCAGCGGCCGGATCCCGGCTCGCGCATAGGCGTCGACGTCCGACGCCAGGCTCGCGGCCGAGCTGCCGACGCCGAACTCGATGCGCGCGGTTCTCGCGCCGAGCGCCTGCAGGAATCTCAGCTCGTACTGATGCGCCGAGCCCGCGACGATGCCCATCTGGAACGTCCCGTCGACCGGCTGCGGCGTGGTGGGCGGTGGCGTCGTCGGGGGCGGTGTGGTCGGCGGCGGCGTCGTCGGCCGCGAGGCCGGATAGGTGATCGAGACCTCGTCGCCCCAGGCGCTGCCGCTCACGTTCGTGCGCGCGCCGTAGCTCACCGTCTGGCCGGGCACGGTCGGCGGCGTGTACCAGTTTCTGCCCGTGATCAGCGAGTACTGCGCCGCCTGGCCGGGGATCTTCCGCACGAACACGTAGGAGCCGACGCCGGGTACGGCGTTCCATGCCACGGTGGTGTCGGTCTCGCCCGAGATTCTGAGCGTCAGCGGCGCTCTCGTGTTCACGACCGTCGCATCGGGCGTCTCCTGCGGGGAGGCGTCCGGGTAGGCGATCGTGACCTCGTCCGCCCACGCGCTGCCGCTCACGTTCGTGCGCAGGCCGTAGCTGACGGTCTCGCCGGGCACGGCCGGCGGCGTGACGCTCGTTCCGTCGACGATCGAGTACTGCGGCGCCTGACCCGGCAGCTTGCGGACGAAGACGTAGGAGCCGACGCCGCTCGTCGCGGGCCAGGAGACCTGCGTGCCCGAGACGCTGAGCACCGGCGCGGCGAGCACGTCGACCGCGAGCGTGGTTGCGTCTGCGGCAAGGGCGTCCGCGGACGCGGCGTCCGGAGGCGCGTCGGCGGGACCGCCGTCCGCGATGCGCTCGTCGGAGGACCAGGTCCACCCGTCCCACGGCGAGGCGTCTGCCCAGAAGTCGTCCGTGAACCAGTCGTCCACGGCCGGATCGTCCGATGCGACCGCGTCGGTCCCGTCGTCGGACGGGCGGGCGTCGCTCGGCGCGGTCTGTCCGAGCGGGACCGGTTCGTCGGCCCGTGCTCCCTGCGGCACGAGCATTGATATGGAAACTGCGACGACGGCGCACAGCACTGCGACCATCGCCGTTCGACACATGGTGGCCGGGACCATGCACTCCCCTTTCGAATGGCGAACGAGCGCAGAGGAGTACGGCAGGGTGGGTGCGCGGTCAAGCTGAGACGTCCGCGTACCTAAATGCCTACGCGCCATCTCGTCGGTACGGTGACCGCGCTGCTCCGACGCGTACAATGCCGCTCGTGCCAGATTCCGTTTTGTCGCATTCACCCCATCCCGACGCCGGTTGGGAGGAGTCGCTCGTCAAGCTCGAGACGCGCGGCCCGGTCGCGATCGCGTGGCTCGACCATCCGCCGGCCAACGCGCTCTCGCCGGACACCGTGTTGGCGCTGCGACGCGCCTGGGACGCGCTCGACGGCTCCGCCGTACGCGCGCTCGTGATCGCCTCGGCGAGCAGACGGCTGTTCTGCGCCGGCGCCGACATCAAGGCCTTCACCGCGATGGACGAGGCGTCGGGCCGCGACTACGTCGCCGGCACGCACGCGCTGCTGCGCGCGTTCGAGCGCAGCTCGATCGCCACCATCGCCGCCGTCAACGGCCTCGCGCTCGGCGGCGGCTGCGAGCTCGCGATGGCGTGCGACCTGCGGCTGGCGGGGGAGTCGGCCCGCTTCGGCCAGCCGGAGATCAAGCTCGGGATCATCCCCGGCTTCGGCGGCACGCAGCGGCTCGCACGGCTGGTCGGTCCGGCGCGGGCGCTCGAGCTGAACCTGGTCGGCGATCCGGTCTCCGCGCAGGACGCGGCGGCCTGGGGGCTCGCCAACCGCGTCGTGCCCGACGATCAGCTGCTCGACGCGGCGCTGGAGCTGGCAGAGCGGTTGGCGGCGAGCGCGCCGCTCGCCGTCGCGCAGATCAAGCAGGTCTCCGCGCACCCGGACCTCGACGCCGGCATCGCCGCCGAGCAGGCGGCGTTCGCGCAGGTGTTCGCATCGGCCGACGCGAGAGAGGGCATCGCCGCCTTCCTCGAGAAGCGCGCCCCGTCGTTCCAGGGCCGCTGACGGACAACCCTCAGGCTCGACCTGAGGGTCAGGAAATTCCTGCGATCCGCGCTCGCAGCGCGGATTCCAGGCGTCGGAGCGCTTCCGCGAGCGTGTCAGCCGCGTCCGCCGGCAGCGTGCCGCCGAGGGCGTCGTCGGCGAGCGCGAGGACCCCGTCATGGCACTCGCGCAGCTCGCCGATGCGCCGTGCCGCCTCGGTCGACGAGCCGGCGACCGCCGGCAGCTCCGCGAGCGCGGCGTCGAGCGCCGCCCGCAGCTGCAGGGTGGCCTCCCGCAGGTGGCTGTGGTCGAGGTCGTGCCGTGCGCGCAGCGTCAGCTCCTCGCAGGCGAGCGGGCGGTCATGCCCGCCGAGCAGCTCCGCGAGACGCTCCTGCGGGCGCAGGCCCGCGACGCGGCGCCGCCGCTCTGCGCGTGCCGGCTCCAGCTCGCGCGCGGCGCTCCAGCGGCCGTCGGCGACCTGCTCGCCGGCGCCGTGGCCGGCGCGCACCACGAGCGCCTGTGCGAGCGCCGGCTCGTGCGTGGCGGGATCCGCGCTCGCGAGGCGGTGGGCGCGCACCGCGCGCGCGAGCTGCGCCAGCGCGCGCTCCGCATCCTCGTGGCTCGCCGCCTCCAGCCAGCGCTCGGCCTCCGCGACGGGCACGGGCGCGGCGTCGACGATCGTCGCCCGCGCGGTCGTGACCGGCGCGGGCGGCGGCTCGGCGTCCAGCGCGCGACCGCGGCGCCGGCGCCGGCGCTCGGGCGCGCCGAGCGTCGCGAGCACGAGCACGTGCGTCGGCGGCGCGTCGGCTGCATCGCGCACGACGTAGCGACCGTCCTCCGGGCCGAGCGCCCATGGGAACTCGAACTGCACGAAGCGGAAGGCCCGCCGCCCCTGCTCCGCGGGGGCGGGCCCTGCGGCCGGCTCAGTCGCCGTGGCCGTCCTTGATCGCGTACTTCGAGAGGTGCTGCGGGACGACCGGGTTCGGGATCGAGCCCAGCTGCTCGACGAGCTTGGTCCACTGCGTCGGCTTGAGGATCGCCTGCAGCGGCTGGGTCCCCAGCACGCCGTCCGCCGGGTGGAAGCCGACGTGGATGTGGTCCGCGTGGTCGGGCAGCGCGAGCGTGTTGTCGGTGCCCGGGTAGGTCATCAGGCTGATGATCTGGTGCGGCTTCATCGCGCCCTGCAGCGTCAGCAGGCGGCGGATCGTCATGTCGGTGATCGAGCCGTCGCCCTGATGCCCGGAGATCGGGATCCCGTTGACGGCGGCGATGTCGACGGCGTCGCCGGTCGAGTGCTCGGAGATGTTGCCCGACGTCGTGTAGAGGCTGTGGCCGCACTTCAGCGCGGTGACCGTCAGTCTCAGGCCGCTCGTCGAGAGGAACTCGAGCGTCGCCAGCACGCGGCGATCGATCTCGCCGGAGGCGACGTCCTGGCGCCCGCACTCGTAGAGGTCGAGGCGCGGGTCGGCGAGCACGACGCGCTGCAGCTGCTCCTTGCTCATCAGCAGGATCTGCCCGGTCGAGGGGCCGGCGCCGTTGGCCGAGGCGAAGGCGTTTCTGCCCTTGGCGCGGTAGATCGCGGTCGACTCGAGCAGCTTCCAACCGTCGAGGATTGGCTTCGGGTCAACCTGCGGGGCGCCGCGGCCGGCGGGGCGGATCGCGAACTCGACGTGCGGCGCGAGCGCCTGCTGCGTCTTGCCGATGCGGCCGAGGATCGTGCCGGCGACCACCGACGAGCCGCGCTGCAGCGGCTTCAGCAGGTAGTCGTGCGGGTCGAGCGCGAGCGCCTCGGTGAAGTAGCCGTCGAAGCTCTCCAGCGGCTGGCCGAGCTCGGCGAGCTGGCGCTGGCCGCCGGCGGCGTAGGCGGCGGGCCGTTCCGGATGCGCGAACAGGCGCTCCTTCGTGGAGGTCGCGGGCGCGGCTGCGGCGGCGTCCGCGGCGGCGGCCTTGGCACGGCGGCCGCGCTTCCCTCCGGCGCCCTTCGCGCGGGCGTCCGCGCCGGCCGGCTGCTGCTGTCTGCCCGCCGTCGCCGGGGCGGTCGGCTTCGCGTCGGACCGCGGCAGCTCCAGCTCGTCGCTCGCCGACGCGGTGTTGGCCTTGCGCGGCTTCGGGACCGGGTACTTGGCGGCGATCGAGCCGAGGTGGCTGTACGTGTAGCGGTTGCCGTAGACGTCCTGCAGGATCACGAAGCGGCCGAGTCTGGCGTTGCGGCCGAGCTTCACGACGCGGCCGTCGTTGACGGCGATGACCGGCGCGCCGGGTCTCGCGTAGATGTTGATCGAGCGCCGCGACGGGTCGCCCTCGATCGGCACGGCGGCGTTCGAGCCCCGCGTGCGGCGCGTGGCGGCCTTCGCGTCGAGCCCGTCGGCGTAGGTGGCGCGCGCCGCGACCGGGAAGTGGCCCTGCGTCAGGCCCGTCAGCGAGCCGACGAGGTCGGCCGGCATGCCGCCGATGACGCGCGCCCGCAGCAGCACCGACTGGACGTACCAGTCGGCGTGGTTGTAGGCGAAGATGGCGCGCGGCAGGTCGGTGTCGGCGCCGGCGGCCTTGAGGTAGCGCGCGGCGGCGAAGATCGCGTCGACCGGGTTGAACGGATCCTTGGAGCCGTCGCCGTTGGCGTCGACGCCGTAGCTCTCCCAGCTGGAGGGCATGAACTGCATCCAGCCGAGCGCGCCGGCGCTCGAGACGGACAGGTTGCGGCCGTAGTCGGTCTCGATCTCGTTGATCGCCGCGAGCACCTGCCACGGCACCGAGTACTGGATCCCGGCCGCCTGGTAGATCGGCAGCAGGAACGGCGGGATGCGGAAGTTGTCGATGAAGAAGTTGGGCACGCCGAGCGGGGCGGGGCCGGCGGGGGCGACGGTGAAGCCGGGCGTGCTGGGCGTGGGGGCGGCGCCGTCGGGCTGGGCCGGCGTCGGCGTCGTGGAGCCGTTCGCGTCTTCGAGCGTCGGCTGGCTGCTGTCGCCGGTCTGCGTCGTCGACGGCGGCACCGCGACGGAACCCTCACCCTTAGGTTGACCCTTACGTTTGACGATTCCGCCGACCGCGGCCGGGCCGGTCGTGGTCGTGCCGGTCGTCGCCGGGGCCGTGATCGTCGTCGGCGGGCCCGTGACGGTCGTGCCGGTGGTCTCCGCGGTCGTGGTGGGGACGGCGGTGGTGGCGGCCGGCGGCGGGGGCGGCGGGCTGCCGATCTCGGAGACGCCGACGACCGGGCCGCCGAGGTCGGGCAGCGGGATGCTGCCGACGGGGGTGCCGGGCGCGGCGTCGACCGTCAGCGTGACCTGCTTCCCGCCCAGCAGCGTGACCACGAGCTGGCGCGGCTCTGCGGAGGCGGGACCGGACAGCAACGTCACGAGGAGGAGCGCGACCCCGACGATGAGGGCGGCGGTGCGATGCGGCTTGGTCCTCATACGGCTTAGAAGGCTCCTCACGGGCGGCCGTCGGCGCGGCCAGGTCGGACGACCGCCGCGTCGGCGATCTCCCTGGAAGCTACCGAGTGATCTGGATGTATGCAAAAGAGAACCCGCGTGTTTGCAGAAGGCGTGGACTGTGTGTTGCACAGGTCCTCAGACCATCGGCGCACACTGCGGTGCCCTTGAGTACCACACCCGATCTGCCAGGACCGTAAACGAGTCGTTTAAAGCGCCCGTGAAGCGCCGGGAGAGGCTCGGACGTCAAGTCTCGACCATCGGTCGAGGGTTACCCGGGGCTGCCGGCGAAGCGTCGAGGAGCCTGCGCTATGGTCCGCCGCCATGACGAGCGACGCCACCGAAGACGGGCTCCGCGCCCGCATCTCGCGCCAGGGCGAGGACGCCCTCGGCAAGCTTGCGCAGGAGCTGCTGGAGAGTCCGTTCGTGAGCGGGGCGCTGTCGCGCGCGTTCGAGGCGCGCGAGAAGGCGGCGCAGGCGCAGGAGGTCGCGATGGGCGCGCTCAACCTGCCGTCCGCCGGCGACCTGGAGCGGCTCACGCGGCGCGTGCGCTCCGTCTCGCAGCGGCTCGAGGGCGTCGAGGACGCGCTCGACCGCATCGACGAGCGCGTCGGCGCGATCGGCGGCCCGAGCGCGCTCGAGCAGCGCCTCTCCGCGATCGAGCGGCAGCTGTCGGCGCTCGCCGATCAGCTGGCCGGGGCGGCCGCCCAAAGCACGGCTCCGGCCGAGCCGGCCCCCGCGAGCCCCTCGCCGGACGCCGTCATCGCCGCGGCGGGCGGCGTCGCCAGATCGACGCGCGCCCGCGCCGCCGCCGCCAGAAAGCGCGCGGCCGCAAGAAGATCGTCTGCCTGACGCGCGTCAGGACAGCGCCGCGACGGCGATCCGCCCGATCCGCGCCGCCGCCTCCTCGTGCGTCTCGGCGTCGATGCGCCCGCGCGCCGGACCGAGCAGGTCGCTGACCGCCAGCACGCAGCCGGCCTGCACGCCGCGCAGCGCGCCCAGCCGGAACAGCGTCGCGGTCTCCATCTCGATCGCGAGCGCGTCGTCGGGCGGCGGGTCCGCGTGCTCGCCGGCCTCGTCGTAGAAGAGGTCGGTCGTGATGACGGCGCCGCTGCGCGCGCCGCCGTCGCGCTCGGCGGCGGTCGCGAGCGCCGCGGTCAGCGCCGGGTCGGCCGCCGCCCGCGCGCCCGCGCCGAGCGCGCGGCTCGTGCCGTCGCCGCAGACCGCCTCCGTCGCGACCAGCGCGTCGCCGAGCGCGAAGCCGTCGACGAGCGCGCCGCAGGTACCGACGCGCACCAGACGCCGCGCGCCGAGCCGCACCAGCTCCTCGATCACGATCGCCGCGCTCGGCCCGCCCATGCCGGTGCTCTGGATCGTCAGCGGCTGCCCGTCGGCGGCCGCGCCCGTGTAGCCCCACAGCCCGCGGTTGTGGTTGAACATCAACGGCTGCTCCAGCAGCGCCTGCGCGAGCAGCAGCGCGCGCCCCGGATCGCCGGGCAGCAGCACGCGCTCGGCCAGCTCGGCGGTCGGGTGCACGTGCAAGGTCGACGTCACGGGCGGCGAGGATACGGGTACGCTCCCCGGCGCGATGAGCGAGTTCAGATCCTCCAAGGAGTTCCGCGCGGTCATGGACCGCATCTTCACCCTGATGGACGAGGACCCGGACATGGGCCCGCGCCTGCGCGACGCCGACGTGCCGCAGCGCTTCGAGTTCGACGACCTCGACCTGGTCGTCAACATCCGCGCCGCGACGCCGGACGAGGACACGAACCTCGTGTGGGCCTGGAGCGACGACGTCGACTGGGAGCCGAAGGTCAAGATGTCGATGTCCTCGGAGACCGCGAACCGCTACTTCCAGGGCAAGGAGAACGTCGCGATGGCGATCGCGCGACGGCGCATCAAGGCCGGCGGGGACGTCAAGGCCGCGCTCGCGCTGATGCCGATCACGAAGCCGGTCTTCGGGCACTACCGCGAGCTGGTCGCGCGCGAGTACCCGCACCTCGTGCTCTGAGCGCTTCTGCGGACCGCTGCGGTTGACACCGCCCCCGGCCGGGAGTAGGGCTAGGGGTGCACAAGGCAACAGGTCGGAAAGTGGGCGATCGCCGGTCGAGCGGTGCCCGCCCGCAAGGCGCCGCCGCCATGGCGACGAGCGCCGCCGACCGACGCAGCGGGCCGCTTCGCCCGCCGGCGGCGGGATCCGACAGGGTCCCGCCGCTTCCTTTCTGAAAAGACGGCGCCGCCGCACGGGCGACCGGCTGGTACACGCGTCCCGAAGTTCTGCGGGTTTGGCGGGCGGCTCGTCGCGCCTGCCGCGACCGTCGGACTTGCACGTGCCACCGGCACGCGCTTCGTCCGCCAGTCGCGGCAGCCACGACGATCCATCCCGCCATTCCCCGCACAACTTGCGGACGCGTGTACTAGCGTGACGGCATGGCGCGGGGCCAGGGGCAGACCACGACGCTGACGCTCGAAGCGGCGGCGCGGCGAGCGGGCGTCGCGCCCGCGACGCTGCGGCGCTGGGCGACCGACGGGATCGTGCCGCTGCAGGACAGCGCCTGGACGCCCGCCGCCGCGGCGCAGGCGCGCACCGTCGCGCGGCTGCGCGAGCGCGGGCACACGCTCGAGGCGATCCGCGCCGCGGGCGAGGAGGGGCGGCTCGCGTTCGGCTACGCGGAGGAGCTGCTGCCCGCCGCCGAGGACGGGGTCCCCCTGAAGGAGGCCGCCAAGCGGACCGGCCTCGAGCCGGCGCTCGTGAGACGCCTGCTGATCGGGCTCGGCTATCCCGAGCGCGCGACCGAGTCGATCCCGCCGCGCGAGCTCGCGCTCCTGCACCGCGCCGCCGAGGCGCTCGACGCCGGCTTCCCGCTCGTCGCGCTGATGCAGGTCGTGCGCGTGTACGGACAGGCGCTCGCGCAGATCGCCGACGCGGAGGTGCGCCTGTTCCACCTCTACGTGCATGAGCCGCTGATGCGCGACGGTGTTCCCGGGCTCGAGATCGCCGAGCAGATCGAGCAGCTGGCGGGCGCGCTGCTGCCGCTCACCTCGCCGCTGATGGACCTCGTCCACCAGCGCTTCCTGCGCCACTTCCTCGAGCAGGACGTCGTCGGCCACATGGAGCTCGACGAGCAGCTCGGCGGCGAGCTGGGGCGGCTGCGCGTCGCGATCGCGTTCGCCGACCTCGCCGGCTACACGCGCATGACGGAGGAGATCGGCGAGGAGAAGGCGGTCGACGCGGTCGAGCGCTTCGTCGCCGCCGTCGAGCTGACGCTGCCCGACGACGCCCGCATCGTCAAGACGATCGGCGACGGGGTGATGATCGTCTGCCCCGACGCGGCCGCGCTGGCGCTGTGGGCGGTCGGCTTCCAGGAGCTGTACACGGAGCGGCCGCGGCCGCGCATCGGCGTGCACACGGGCGAGGTGCTCTACCGCGAAGGCGACTACTACGGCCGCGAGGTCAACCTGGCCGCGCGCGTCGTCGCGCGCTCGGGCGGCGGCGAGGTGCTCGTGACGTGGCCGATCGTGGAGCTGGCCGGCTCGCAGCTCGCGTTCGAGCGCGTCGGCGAGGTGCGCCTGAAGGGCTTCAGCTACGCGACCGAGCTGTTCCTCGCCCGGCCCGCGGAGGGGTGAGCGGATGGGCCGCCCGGCCTACACTGCCGGTGCGATGGAGGCCGATCGCGTGCTCGAGCAGGTGCGCGCCGGGGGACTGCTTCCCGCCGGCGGGCCCGTCGTCGTCCTGCTGTCCGGCGGCCGCGACTCGGTCTGCCTGCTCGACGTCGCGGTGCGGCTCGCCGGCGAGGCGGACGGCGAGGTCGCCGCCGTCCACGTCAACTACGGGCTGCGCGACGCGGCCGGCGACGAGGAGCGCCACTGCGCGCAGCTGTGCGAGCGGCTCGGCGTCGAGCTGACGATCGAGCGGCCGCGCAGGCCGGAGGCGGGCGGGAACCTGCAGGCGTGGGCGCGCGATGTGCGCTACGCGGCGGCGACGAAGCTGGCGCTCATGCACGGCGAGCACGCGGTCGTCGCGGCCGGGCACACCGCCGACGACCAGGTCGAGACGATCCTCTACCGGCTCGCCTCCTCGCCGAGCCGCCGGGCGCTGCTCGGCATGCGCCCGCGCGACGGGCTGCTCGTGCGGCCGCTGCTCGGCGTCACGCGCGCGGAGACGACCGCCTACTGCGAGCAGCGCGGATTGAGCTGGCGCGACGACGACAGCAACGACGGCCCCAGATACGCGCGCAACCGCGTGCGCAACGGGCTCGTGCCGGCGCTCGAGGCGATCCACCCGGCGGCGGGCGCCAACGTCCTGCGCACCGCGGCGCTGCTGCGCGACGAGGGCGAGGTGCTCGACGCGCTCGTCGGCGAGCAGCTCGACGAGCGCGCGGGACGGCTCGAGATCCCGCTCGAGCGGCTCGCCTCGCTGCCGCCGGCGCTGCGCCGGCTCGTGGTGCAGCGGCTCGCCGACGGCGCCGCCGGCAGGCTCGTGCCGGGCGCCGCGAAGCACGCCGACGAGGTCGCTTCCATGCGCCGCACCGGCAGGGCGATGCTCGATCTCGGCGGCGGCGTGCGCGCGGTCGCCGAGCGCGGCATGCTGCATGCCGAGCGCGGCTAGGGGAGCGCGTGCGTAGACTGCCGGCCCTCATGGGCGACGCGGCGATCGGCGAGATCCTGGTGCAGCCGGACGACCTGCAGCACCGCGTCCGCGAGCTGGGGGCCGAGATCACGCGCGACTACGAGGGCAGAGAGCCGCTGCTGGTGTGCGTCCTGAAGGGCGCCGTCTTCTTCCTGTCGGACCTGATGCGCGCGATCGACCTGCCCTGCGAGGTCGACTTCATGGCCGTCGCCTCCTACGGCTCGGCGACGCAGTCCTCCGGCGTCGTGCGGATCCTCAAGGACCTCGACGCGGTGATCGAGGGGCGCGACGTGCTGATCGTGGAGGACATCGTCGACTCCGGGCTCACGCTCCAGTACCTGCTGCGCAACCTGAAGGCGCGCGAGCCGGCCTCGCTCGAGGTCTGCGCGCTGCTGACCAAGCCCGAGCGCCTCAAGGTCGACCTCTCGCCGCGCTACGTCGGCTTCCCGATCCCCAACCGCTTCGCGGTCGGCTACGGGCTCGACCACGCCGAGCGATACCGCAACTTGCCGTACGTCGCGGCGTTGCGGGAGGCGTGAGCCCGCCCTCAGGTTCTCCCCGGTGCCTGCCGATGCAGGGGAAAGCCCGCTGCTACGCTAAACAGCCCGTCCACGACCTCGCGCCTCGCGCGCCCGGGATCCCTTCATGAGCAGGTTCTTCAAGAGCGCCGCCTTCCCGATCCTCATCGTGGTCGTGCTCGCGTTCTTCGCCCAGCGGCTCATCAACCCGAGCCAGTCCGGGCCCTCGTACGACTACTCGACGTTCCAGCAGGATCTCTCGCAGGACAACGTCAAGTCCGCCGTCATCAAGACGAAGGACAACTCGCTGGTCGTCACGCTCAAGGACCCGCCGAAGCAGCAGCACGAGCTCGGCTTCGTGCCGGACAACGGCAACGAGCTCGTCAACGAGCTGCGCGACGCGAGAGTCGACTTCAACGTCGAGGGGACGAAGACGAACGGCTGGCTGTCGCTGCTGACCTACGTGCTGCCGTTCCTGATCTTCATCGGCTTCTGGATCTTCCTCATGAACCAGGTGCAGGGCGGCGGGTCGAAGGTGATGTCCTTCGGCAAGTCGCGCGCCAAGCGCCTGTCGGTCGACTCGCCGAAGATCACCTTCCGCGACGTCGCGGGGGTCGACGAGGCGGTCGAGGAGCTGCACGAGATCAAGGAGTTCCTCGAGAACCCGAAGAAGTTCCAGGCGCTCGGGGCGCGCATCCCCAAGGGGGTGCTGCTGTACGGGCCGCCCGGCACCGGCAAGACGCTGCTCGCGCGCGCGGTCGCGGGCGAGGCGGGCGTGCCGTTCTTCTCGATCTCCGGATCGGACTTCGTCGAGATGTTCGTCGGCGTGGGCGCCTCACGCGTGCGCGACCTGTTCGAGCAGGCGAAGCAGAACTCGCCCTGCATCATCTTCATGGACGAGATCGACGCCGTCGGCCGCCACCGCGGCGCCGGTCTCGGAGGCGGCCACGACGAGCGCGAGCAGACGCTCAACCAGCTGCTCGTCGAGATGGACGGCTTCGAGGCGAAGGACAACATCATCATGATCGCGGCTACCAACCGGCCCGACATCCTCGATCCCGCCCTGCTGCGCCCCGGCCGCTTCGACCGCCAGATCACCGTCGACCGGCCCGACCGCAAGGGCCGCGCGAAGATCCTCGAAGTGCACACGCGCGGCAAGCCGCTCGCGCGGGAGATCGACGTCGACGCGCTCGCCGGCCAGACCCCCGGCTTCACCGGCGCGGACCTCGCGAACCTCGTCAACGAGGCGGCGCTGCTGGCCGCCCGCACGGGCAAGCGCGAGATCACGCAGATCGAGCTGGAGGAGGGGATCATGCGCGTGATCGCCGGCCCCGAGAAGAAGACGCGCGTGATGAGCGAGAAGGAGCGGCGCATCACCGCGTACCACGAGATGGGGCACGCGATCGTCGGCCACTACCTCGAGCACTCGGACCCGGTGCACAAGATCTCCGTCATCTCCCGCGGCCAGGCGCTCGGCTACACGATCTCGCTGCCGGCCGAGGACAAGTTCCTCACCACGCGCGCGGAGCTGCTGGACACGATGGCGATGACGCTCGGCGGCCGCGCCGCCGAGGAGATCGTCTTCGGCGAGATCACGACCGGCGCCTCGAACGACCTCGAGAAGGTCACGGCGACGGCGAAGCAGATGGTGATGCGGTTCGGCATGAGCGAGAAGCTCGGGCCGCGCGTCTTCGGCCACGAGCACGCGCAGCCGTTCCTCGGCCGCGAGTTCAGCTCCGAGCCCGACTACTCCGACGAGATCGCGCGCGAGATCGACGACGAGATCCGCCGCATCGTCGAGGGCGCGCACCAGTCCGCGAGGGACATCCTGGGCCAGCACCGCGCGTCGCTCGAGACGATCTCCGAGATCCTCATCAAGCGCGAGACGATCGAGCGCGAGCAGTTCGAGGCGCTCCTCGAAGGGCAGAGCGAGGAAGACGTCTTCGGTGCCGAGGCGACGCCTCCGCCCGAGGTCCCGCTGCCGCCCGGAACGCCCGAGCGCGCCGGCCGCGACGCCCCGCGCCCGCTGCCGCGGCCGGGGTTGGCCGGTGGCACGACGGAGGCACGACTCGACTTCCCGGAGAAACCGGAGTTGGCGTAGCCGTGTAACGATGCGGCCGTGGAGCGGCCGTATCGGATCATGGGGGTGCTGAACGTCACGCCTGACTCGTTCTCGGACGGGGGGCGGTACCTCGACGCGGGGGCGGCGGTCGCGCATGGGCTGGAGCTGGCCGCCGAGGGCGCGGACATCCTCGACGTCGGCGGAGAGTCGACGCGGCCGGGCGCCGAGGCGGTCGCGCCTGAGGAGCAGGTACGGCGCGTCGTGCCGGCGATCGAAGGGCTGGTCGCGGCCGGCGTGCAGGCGCAGATCTCGATCGACACGACGCGGCTGGCGGTCGCCGAGGCGGCGGTCGCGGCGGGCGCGACGTACGTCAACGACGTCTCCGCCTTCCGCGCCGACTCGGAGCTGGCGGGCCTCGTCGCCGAGCGCGGGCTCGACTGCTGCCTGTCGCACATGCGCGGCACGCCGCAGACGATGCAGGCCGAGGCCGTCTACGACGACGTCGTCGCCGACGTGAAGGCGTTCCTGGAGGAGCGGCTGGCGGCGGCGACTGCGGCCGGGATCGCGGAGGAGCGGATCATGCTCGACCCGGGGATCGGCTTTGCCAAGAGACTCGAGCACAACCTCGAGCTGCTGCGGCGCCTCGACGAGCTGGTGGCGCTCGGCCGGCCGCTCGTGGTCGGCACCTCGCGCAAGTCGTTCCTCGGCCGCATCGTCGGCGATCTCGAGGCCGACCGCCTGCCCGGCACGATCGCCACGAACGTGCTCGCACTCGAGCGCGGGGCGTCCGTCTTCCGCGTCCACGACGTGCGCGCCGTGGCGGACGCGCTCGCGGTGGCGGCTGCTACGGTCCGCGGCCGATGAGCGACGACGACGACGAGTTCGAGGACGACCTCGACGGGGTGGACGAGGACGACGAGCCCTCCGAGCCGCTCGTCACGATCGAGGTCACGGGCCTCTCGCTCTACACGCACCACGGCGTCAGCGAGGCGGAGCGCGAGATCGGCCAGCGGCTCGTGATCGACCTGCGGATCGAGGTCGGCGCCTGCGACGCGACCGTCACCGACCGCGTCGAGGACACGGTCGACTACGCCGAGGTCTGCCAGACCGTCGCGCTCGTCGCCCAGCAGCGCTCGTACAAGACGCTCGAGCGGCTCTGCACGGCGATCGCGGACCGCCTGCTCGACGACTACGAGGCCGAGTCGGTGTGGGTGAGAGCGGCGAAGCCCGAGCCGCCGATCCCGCTGCCGGTGCAGGAAGTCTCCGTCGAGGTCGTGCGCGACGCGGATGAGTGAGGCGGGCGGGCCCCCTGAGCGGATCGGCTACCTCGGCCTCGGCTCGAACGTCGGCGACCGCCGCGCCCAGCTGTCCGCCGCGGTCGCCGCGCTGCCCGCGCACGGCGTGCGCGTGCTCGCCTCCTCCTCGACGTACGAGACCGAGCCGGTCGGGGAGATCCTCGACCAGCCCGACTTCCTCAACGCCTGCCTGCGGATCGCGACCGCGCTGGAGCCCGAGCCGCTGCTCGACGCGTGCAAGGCGGTCGAGCGCGAGCTCGGCCGCGAGGGCGGCGGCGTGCGGCACGCGCCGCGTCCGATCGACGTCGACCTGCTGCTGCTCGGGGACCTGACGTACGCCTCGGAGCGGCTGCGGCTTCCGCACGCCGAGGTGACGTCGCGACGCTTCGTGCTGATCCCGCTGCTGGAGCTGGACCCGCGGCTCGCGACGCCCGGCGGGCGCCCGCTCGCGGACGCGCTCGCTCAGCTCGACGCGGCGGTGCGCGTGCGTCTCGCCGGTCCGCCTCTGCTCTGAGCGGCGGCGGCGCGCGTCAGCTGCAGCTCGACGCCGTCGAGCAGTCGCTCCAGCCCGCGCGCGAAGCGCTCGGGGTCGGCCGCCACCTCGACGAAGCGCATGAAGCCGGTCGCGGCCTCCTCGTCGCCGACGAAGCGCTCGATGTGCGGGTAGTCGCCGCTTGCCAGCAGGTCGGCGAAGAACTGCGCGATCGGCGGCGGCATCGTCTGCGAGTCGTAGTCGGCGGGGATCTGCAGCTCGCGCATCACGTAGCCGAAGACGTAGTCGTCGACGAGCGTGATCAGCTCCAGCTGGCCGCGCTCGTCGAGACCGGTGCTCGCGACGGCCGCGAGCGACTGCTCGAAGTGGCGCATCCCGTTGGGGCCGCCGCTCGACTCTCCGAGCGCCTCGAACGACCACGGGTGCCGCTTGAAGACCCCGCGCGTGCGGGTCGCGATCTCCGTCAGGGCCGTGCGCCAGTCGTCGAGCGGCAGCTCGTCGTCGGGAACGAGGATCTCGCCCATCAGTGCGTCGTCCATCAGCGTCACGAGGTCGTCCTTCGTGCGCACGTAGTGGTAGAGCGTCATCGTGCCCGCGCCCAGCTCGCGCGCGACGCGCCGCATCGAGACGGCTTCGAAGCCGTCCGCGTCGGCGATCGCGATCGCGGTCGCCGCGATCTGCTCGCGCGTGTAGCCGGCGCGCCGCATGCCCGGCTCCGGCCGCGTCCAGATCGGCTCGGCCGGTGCCTGGCGGGCTGCGTGGCGGTCCTCGCGCTCAGCTTGCCGCTCCTCGCGGTCCGGCCGCTGACGGCGGGCGGTTGACATTCGTACAGCGTACTGCTTAGATCGTCGTACGATGTACGAAACCAACGTACGCAGTACGCAAACAAACGACGGCGTCCACGTCGAAGGGCTCGGGAAGCGCTACGACGAGCTGTGGGCGCTGCGCGACTTCGACCTCGCCGTCCCGGCCGGCACGGTGCTCGGCCTGCTCGGCCACAACGGCGCCGGCAAGACGACCGCGATCCGCATCCTCACGACCCTCGCCCTGCCGACGACCGGCGGCGCGCGCGTCGCCGGCTACGACGTCGTCGCCGACCCGGCGGCCGTGCGCGCGCGGATCGGGCTCGCCGGCCAGGCGGCGACCGTCGACGGGCTGCTGAGCGCCCGCGCCAACCTCGAGCTGGTCGGGCGCCTCTACCGCATGCCGAAGGCGCAGGCGCGCACGCGCGCCGACGAGCTGCTCGAGCGGCTCGGCCTGACCGACGTCTCGGAGCGCCTCGTGAAGACGTTCTCCGGCGGGATGCGCCGCCGGCTGGACCTCGCCGCCAGCCTCGTCGCCTCGCCGCCGGTGCTGTTCCTCGACGAGCCGACGACCGGCCTCGACCCGCACAGCCGCAACGAGCTGTGGGCCCTGCTGCGCGAGCTGGTCGCCGACGGCGCGACGCTCGTGCTGACGACGCAGTACCTGGAGGAGGCCGACCGCCTCGCCGACGACGTCGTCGTGCTCGACCACGGCCGCACGGTCGCCGCCGGCACGCCAGCCGAGCTGAAGGCCCGGCTCGGCGGCGAGCGCGTGACCGTGACGGTCGCGGGCGCCGAGCACCTCGACGCGGCCGCCGGCGCGCTCGCGCCGTTCGCGGACGGGCCGGTCGGGCGCGACGCCGACGCGCTGCGCGTCGACGTGCCGGTGCGGCTCGGCACCGGCCTCTTCGAGGTCATGCGCGCACTCGACGAGGCGGAGGTCAGCGCGACCGACATCCACCGCCGCGAGGCGACGCTCGACGACGTCTTCCTCTCGCTCACCGCCGCCACGGAGGTCCCCGCCTGATGTCCGCGATCGCTCCGACCCCGACCCGGGCCCCCGGCCTCTCCACGCGGCTGCGCTGGGGCCTGTCCGACACGCTCGCGTTCGCCGGGCGCAACCTCGAGCACGTGCGTCAGATCCCCGAGAAGCTGATCGACGTGACGCTGCAGCCGCTGATGTTCGTGCTGCTGTTCGCGTACGTCTTCGGCGGCGTGATCCACATCCCGGACGGCAGCTACAAGGCCTACCTGCTCGGCGGGATCCTCGTGCAGACCCTGACGTTCGGGGTGATGGGTCCCGGCGTGGCGATCGCGACCGACCTGACGGAGGGGATCCTCGACCGCTTCCGCTCGCTGCCGGCCTCGCGCTCGGCCTACCTCTACGGGCACCTGCTCGCCGAGGTGGCGGCGGCGACGCTCGGGATCGCCGTGATGACGGTCACGGGACTGGTCATCGGCTGGCGGATCGAGTCCGATGCGCTGCACGCGCTCGGCGGCTTCGCGCTGCTGCTGCTGATCGCCGTGACGATGCTGTGGATCGGGACGCTGCTCGGCCTGCTCGCGCGCACGCCCGACTCGGTGCAGGGCGTCGTCTTCGTCGTGATCTTCCCGCTGACGTTCGTCAGCAGCGTGTTCGTGCCGCTCGGCGGACTGCCGGACGGGCTGCGCCAGGTGGCCGAGTACAACCCGATCAGCGCGTTCGCGGCCGGCGTGCGGACGCTCTTCGGCAACCCGACGGCGTTGCCGGCGGGCGAGGTGTGGCCGCTCGCGCATCCGGTCGCCTCGTCGCTGCTGTGGTGCCTCGGCGCGCTGGCGATCGTGGTCCCGCTGGCGGTGCGGCGCTTCCGCGTCCGCACGACGGGCTGACGGCCTGACCGGCGTAGATCAGACGGGCAGGGCGCCGGCGGGCAGGTGGCCCGGGCGCGAGGGGAACAGGCGCCGCGCCAGCGCGAGGCACGGACGGCCGTCGAGCAGCGGCTCGAGGTCGTCCATCGTCGCGAGCAGGCCGATGCTCGGCGCGATCTGCAGATCGGCGGCGTTCGGCTCGGCGCCGCCCATCACGCCCTCGGCGATCCAGGCGTCGACCCGGTCGAGCTGGGCGGGCAGCACCGCGAGGTCCTCGCGCGCCGCCGCCTCGCCGCCTCTGTTGCGCCAGCGCGCCACGCGCGCGATGCGCGGCGCGGCGAGTCGCTGCACGAAGCCGGGGAGCGGCAGTCTCGACCCCTCCGAGTAGCTCGTCAGCGCGTCGGGCCGCTCGCAGACGCCGGTCCACACCAGCCGGCGCGGCACCGGCTGGAGCACCTCGTCGCCCCACCGCTCGGCCTCGACGACGCGGGCGCGCAGCGCGGGGTCCTGCGGCAGCAGCTGCGGCGTGGGAACGATCTGGTCGAGCCGATGGACGATCGCGCGCGAGCCGACGACCTTCTCGCCGTTGCCGAGCACGAGCGCCGGCACCGTCTGCTGGCGGAAGCGCAGCCACTGCTCGGGCACGTGCAGCGCCGGAGCCATCTCGTGGAGCCGGTACGGCTGGCCCTTGAGCTGGAGCGCCCGCTCGGCGGTGATGCACGGATGCGAGCCGTGGATGACGTAGAGCGTGTGGGGCATCGAACGAGCATATGGCTGGCTGGCCAGCCGGTGCGCCGCTTCGTCGCTCCGATCCGCCGCACCCGCGATACTTCCGCATCCATGCTCCTGGTCGTCGACGTCGGCAACACCCAGACCCACTTCGGCACGTTCGAGGGCACCGAGCTGACCCAGCACTGGCGCTACGCGACGGTGCGCGAGTCGACGGCCGACGAGCTGGGCGCCAAGCTCGCGAACCTGCTCGCGCTGCGCGGCCTCGGCTTCGCCGACCTGCAGGGCTCGATCGTCTCCTCGACGGTCCCGCAGCTCGGCGCCGAGTGGCGGCAGGTGGGCGAGCGCTACCTGGAGCACGAGACGCTCGTCGTCGGGCCCGGGATCAGAAGCGGCATGCCGATCCGCTACGAGAACCCCCGCGAGATCGGGGCGGACCGCCTCGTCAACGCCGTCGCGGCGTACGACAAGGTCGGCGACGCGTGCGTCGTCGTCGACTTCGGCACCGCGATCACGTTCGACCCCGTCTCGGCCGAGGGCGAGTACCTCGGCGGCGTGATCGCCCCGGGCGTCGAGATCTCGATGGAGGCGCTGACCGAACGCGCCGCCGCGCTGCCGAAGATCGACCTCGTGCCGCCGCGCTCGGTGATCGGCAAGACGACCGTCGACGCGATCCGCTCCGGCGTCGTCTACGGCTTCGCCGGCCAGGTCGACGGGATCGTGCGGCGCCTGCGCGCCGAGCTGGGCGCGGAGACCGCGACGATCGCGACGGGCGGCCTCGCCGGGGCGATCGTGCCCTACACGGACGAGATCGACGAGGTCGACGAGCTGCTCACGCTGACGGGCCTGCGTCTGCTCCACGAGCGGAACGCTCCGCCCGCCTGAGGAAGTCCTCCAGCAGCGCGTTGTAAGGCTCGCCCGTCGCCGGGATCGAGTGCCCGCGGCCGGAGACGGTGGCGCGCTCGGCCCCGATCCGCTGTGCGAGCGTGTCGCACATCAGCTCGAACACGGGCGAGTGGCGGCCGGAGACGACGAGCGTCGGAAAGTCGGCGCGTGCGAGCGCCTCCAGCGGCAGCTCCGCCTCCCACGGCGGCCGCTCGCGCATCACGTGCTCGGCTCCGCGCGCAAGCCACGCCGGCATCTGCTCGGGCGTCGCGTGCGCCGAGCCGACGCCGGTGCGGAACAGCTGCACGAAGTCGCGCGGGTCGAGCGTGGCGCGCTCGCGGTACAGCAGCTCGCCGTTCGCGATCGTCTCGTCCACGAGCGGGTCGCCGGCGACGAGCCTCAGCGCGCCCGGCTCGGAGACCGTCAGCGAGCGCACCGCTCGCGGGCGCAGCGCCGCCGCGAGCAGCGCGATCACCGCGCCGTAGGAGTGCCCGACGAGGTGCGCCCCGTCGCCGAGCAGCTCGGCGACCAGCGGCGCCTCCGCCTCGAAGTCGCCGCGCGCGAGCGGCGGCGAGGCGCCGAAGCCGGGGCGGCGGGGGAGGATCAGGCTCCAGCGCGCGGCGAGCCCGCGCTGCTCGCGCCAGGTGCGCTCGGGCCCGACGATGCTGCCGTGCACGAGCACGACCGGCGGCCCGGTCCCGATCCGCTCGACGTCGAGGTCGCCCGCGCGCAGATCGCCCATGCGCGCAACCGTACGCCTACCATTGAGGCGGATGCGCTCCCTCCACGACAGCTGGACGCTCGGCGGCGTGACGATCCCGAACCGCGTCGTGCTCGCGCCGCTCGCCGGCATCGGCAACTGGTTCGTGCGCCTGCAGGCCAAGCGCCACGGCGCCGGCTACGCGATCTCCGAGATGGTCTCGAGCCATGCGATCCACCACGGCAACGAGCGCACGTGCACCGAGCTGCTGCGGATTCACCCCGACGAGCGCGCGAGCGGCCCGACCGCGATCCAGCTGTTCGGCGGCGATCCCGACGTGATGCGCAGCGCGGCGGAGCACGTCGCGCGGGTCGGCGGCGTCGACGTGATCGACCTCAACATGGGCTGCCCGGTTCCCAAGGTCTGCAAGACCGGCGCCGGCGCGGCATTGCTCGACGATCCCGACCGCGCGGTCGCGGTCGCGCGCGCGGCGCGCGAGGGCAGCGGCCTGCCCGTGACCGTGAAGCTGCGGCCGGGCCTGAAGCCCGGTCAGCGCACGGGCGTCGACCTCGCCCACCGGCTCGTCGAGGAGGCCGGCATCGCCGGGCTCTGCATGCACCCGCGCGTCGCGAAGCAGCGCCACGGCGGCAAGGCCGACTACGACCTGGTGCGCACGATGGTCGAGGAGCTGCCGGTGCCGGTGCTGATCTCCGGCGGCCTCAGAGACGCGGCGAAGGTCCACGAGGTGTTCGAGCGCACGGGCGCCGAGGCCGTGCTGCTCGCGCGCGGGTCGCTGGGCAACCCATGGATCTTCGAGCAGGTGCTCGGCGACCGCGACGGCGAGCCGAGCCGAGAGGAGATCCTCGCCGAGCTGGACTGGGTGCTCGATCGCGCCGTCGAGCACATGGGCGAGGTGCGCGCCGCGCGCTACCTGCGCAAGTTCTACCCCTGGTACGTGACGCGGCTGGGGGAGGGCAAGGTCCTGCAGGACCGCCTCCAGCGCACGCAGTCGACCGCCGAGGCGCGCGAGGCGCTGGGGATCGCCGATGCCGTCGCCGCGGCTTAGCCGGCCGCGATCGCGACGGCGCGTCTCATCGCCGCGTCCCAGTGGTCGAGGTTGCGGCGCAGCCGCTCCCCGTTGGCCCACTTGACGCCGCGCTTGGCGAGCTTGCGCCGCGCGCGCTCGTCGCCCACGAGCCGCTCCAGCGCCTCGTCCCAGCCGTCGTCGGGCACCAGCCGCCCGCCCTGCTTCTCGCCGAGCCCCGCATACGGTCCTATCGGGGAGGCCAGCCACGGCACGCCCATCGCCGCGTACTCCTTGACCTTGACGTTCGACTTGGCGCGGTTGAACGGCACGTCGGCGATCGGCGCGATGCCGACGTCGAACGTCCCCACGTACTGCGCGAGGTCCTGGTACTGAACGACTTCGGTGTAGGTGTAGCGGTCCTTCGTCAGCCCCAGCTGGACGCCCGCGCTGACGACGTGGAGCTGCGGATGTCTCGCGAGCAGCCGCTCCAGCGTCGCGCGCAGGCCGAGCGCTCTGAGGTCGTGGGCGTGCTCGCCGGCGGCGGTCCAGCCGATCGTGAGCCCCTCGCCGCCCGCCCGCGGCCGGCGCTCGGCGGCGTAGTAGTCGGGCAGGTAGTTCTCGATCACGCGGGCCTCCGCGGCGCCCCACTCGCGGTACTGCTCGGCGAGCACCGGCGAGGTCGTCGTCACCACGTGCGCGAGCTGCAGCATCTCGACGAGCTGCGCGTGCACCTGCTGGGTGCGCATCTTGTTCGGACTCGAGAGGTCGTCGTCGTTGTCCCAGACGATCGCCGTCCCGGCCTCGCGCAGCGCGCGCACCGCTCGGCGCGTCTCGCGTTCGTGGTAGCGGAAGACGTGCACGACGTCGAAGCCGCGCAGGCGGCCCCCCGACATCGCCGCGCCCTCGGCGTCGAGATGCACCTCGGCGCCGGAGCGCCGCAGCTCCAGCAGCGGCAGCGCGCGGTAGACCGAGTTGACGATCCGCTCGCTGGTGACGATCGCTACGCGCACGGCCGACCCCCTGACATCCCATCCCCCATGGGCGCCCAGCATGTCGCATCGGGACCTGCGCGCGCAAGCGCGAGCGGCGGCACGGAGTCCCGCCGGACGGCCGCTATACTTCCGCGCCGCCGAGCCCGTCCCGCCGGAGCTTCCCCGCCGCGAGCGGGGTTTGCGCTTTCTCCGGTCGGTCGGTCGTCTCGCCAACCCTCGCACTGCTTAAGGTCAAACGAATGCCCAAGGACGTCATCCTCACGCCGGACGGTCTCGAGAAGCTCAAGAGCGAGCTCGAGTACCTCTCGACGGAGAAGCGCCGCGAGGTCGCCGCGCGCATCAAGGAGGCCCGCGAGTTCGGCGACATCTCCGAGAACGCCGAGTACGACGACGCCAAGAACGAGCAGGCGATGCTCGAGTCGAAGATCGCTCAGCTGGAGGAGAAGCTGCGTGCCGCGACCGTGATCGACGCGAGAGACGTCGGCACCGACGTCGTCAGCATCGGCACGACGGTCCACGTCAAGGACCAGGCGACCAGCAGAAGCGAGACGTACACGATCGTCGGCTCCTCCGAGGCCAACCCGGCCGAGCGCAAGCTGTCGAACGAGTCGCCCGTCGGCAAGGCGCTGATCGGCTCCAAGCGCAACGAGATCGTCGCCGTGCTGCTGCCCAACGGCAAGAAGCGCGAGCTGAAGATCACGAAGATCGACATCGGGCTGAAGTAGCCGGCCGTCGTGGCCGCTCCCGAGGAAGAGCAGGACACCAGCGAGCTGCTGGCGGCGCGCCGCCGCAAGCTCGAGCGGCTGCGCGAGGAGGGCGTCGAGCCGTTCCCGCACGCCTACGAGGGCGTGGTCCCGATCGCCGACGTGCGCGCCGCGCACGCCGACTTGGAGGCGGGCGCCGAGACGGACGCCTCCTATCGACTTGCCGGGCGCATCGCCGCGCGGCGCGGCCAGGGCAAGGCCGCGTTCGTGGACCTCGTCGACCGCTCCGGCCGCATCCAGCTGCACGCGCGCGTCGACGTGCTCGGGGAGGAGCGGCTCGGGCGCCTCGTCGGGCTCGACCTCGGCGACCTGATCGGGATCGACGGCACCGTCTTCTGCTCGCGGCGGGGGGAGCTCTCACTGCGGGTCGACGACTGGACGCTGCTCGCGAAGTCGCTGCGCCCGCCGCCCGAGAAGCACCACGGCCTGCAGGACGTCGAGACGCGCTTCCGCCACCGCGAGCTGGACCTGATCGCCTCCGAGGACACGCGCGCGCTGTTCCTCGCGCGCGCGGCGATCATCGCGGGCGTGCGCCGGCACCTCGACGAGGCCGGCTTCGTCGAGGTCGAGACGCCGGTGCTGCAGCCGCTCTACGGGGGCGCCGCGGCGCGGCCCTTCACGACCCACCACAACGCGCTCGACCGCGAGCTGTACCTGCGGATCGCGACCGAGCTGTACCTCAAGCGCTGCATCGTCGGCGGGCTCGAGCGCGTCTACGAGCTGGGCAAGGACTTCCGCAACGAGGGCATCTCGCACAAGCACAACCCCGAGTTCACGATGGTCGAGCTGTACGAGGCGTACGCCGACTACAGAGACGTCGCAGCGCGCACCGAGCAGCTCGTCGCGAGCGCCGCGGCGGCGATGGGCTACGACGGCGAGCTGAGCCTCGCCCCGCCGTGGAGACGCGAGACGCTGTCGGAGGCGATCCGCTCGCGGACGGGCATCGACATCCTCGAAGCGCGCGAACGCGACCAGCTGGCGGCCGCGATGGAGGCCAAGGGCCTGACGGCGCCGCCGAGAGACACGTGGCCCCAGCTCGTCGACGAGCTGGTCACCAAGCACGTCGAGCCGACGCTGATCGAGCCGACGTTCCTGTTCGACTACCCCGTCGAGCTGTCGCCGTTCGCGAAGGGGCACCGCGACGACCCGCGCCTCGCCGAGCGCTGGGAGGCCTACTGCCAGGGGATGGAGATCGCGAACGCCTTCACGGAGCTGAACGACCCCGACGAGCAGCGCCGCCGCTTCGAGCAGCAGCGCGCGCACGCGGCCGCCGGCGACGAGGAGGCGCAGCCGTACGACGAGGCGTTCATCCAGGCGCTGGAGCAGGGGATGCCGCCGACGGGCGGCGTCGGCATC
Source organism: uncultured Actinomycetes bacterium (assembly GCA_963812435.1). Classification (GTDB taxonomy): domain Bacteria; phylum Actinomycetota; class Thermoleophilia; order Solirubrobacterales; family Solirubrobacteraceae; genus Conexibacter. The sequence continues at coordinate 37,114 of CAWEUZ010000001.1, read as the reverse complement.
GGGATCGACCGGCTCGTGATGGTGCTCACCGGGCGCAGATCGATCCGCGAGGTCGTGCTGTTCCCGGCGATGCGCGACTGACGCATCGCGCCTGGATATAGACTCGCCCTCGGGGACGAGGAGGGGGAGACATGCAGACGCGGGTAGTCCGCGCGGCCTTGACGGCGGCCGCGATCGCCGCGGCGGTCGGCGGCTGTGGCAGCGGCGGCGAGCAGGGCGGGAGCAGAGCGCGAGCCGGCGAGGGCGGGGACTGGGCGCTGCCCAACGCCGACGTGCGCAACACGCGACGCGTCGGCGGGCCGATCGACGCCGCCTCCGTCAGACGCCTGAGAGTCGTCTGGACCGCGCCGATCGGCGGCGTGGTGGCGAACCCGGTGGTCGCCGACGGCGTCGTGTACGTCCAGGACGTGAGCTCCAACCTGACCGCGTACGCGCTCGCGAGCGGCAGACAGCTGTGGCAGAGACTGTACGAAGAGCTGTCGGTCGGTCCGAACGGCGTCGCCGTCGTCGGCGACCGCGTCTACGGCGCGACCGCGACCGCGACGTTCGCCCACGATGCGCGCACCGGAAGACTGCTGTGGCTGCGCAGACTCGTGGCGAACGGCAACGAGGGGATCGACATGGCGCCGGGCGTCTGGGACGGGACGGTCTACGTCTCGACGGTGCCGGTCAACCGCACGCGGACCTACGGGCCGGGCGCGCGCGGGGTGCTGTGGGCGCTCGACGCAGCCAGCGGCCGCCCGCGCTGGCACTGGGCCACCGTCCCGCGCGACCTGTGGGGTCGTCCGGACGTCAACTCCGGCGGCGGGCTGTGGCATCCGCCGTCGTTCGACGGCCGCGGGCAGCTGTTCGCGGCCGTCGGCAATCCGGGTCCTTGGTCCGGCACGTCGCGCCACCCGTGGGGGTCGAGCCGGCCGGGTCCCAACAGATGGACCAACTCGCTCGTGAAGCTCGACGCCCGCAGCGGGAGACTCGCCTGGGGTCGTCAGGTAATTCCGCACGACCTCTACGACTGGGACCTCCAGTGCCCGCCGATCCTCGCGCGGGTCGGCGGCCGGCCGCTGGTCCTCGCAGCCGGCAAGATGGGCTTCGTCTACGCGTTCGACCAGCGCGACGGCAGGCTGCTGTGGAAGCGCTCGGTGGGCGCTCACAACGGCCACGACCAGGACGGTCGCAAGACGATGGCCGGCGGCGACGGCGGCCTGCGCAGCCCCGAGCGAGTGCTGCCGGGCCAGCTCGGCGGCGTCGAGACGCCGATGGCGGCCGACGACGACACGCTCTACGTGCCGGTCGAGAACCTCTACTCGATCTACAGAGCAAAGGCGCAGGGCTCCAGCGGGCCGCTGGAAGGCGGTCGCGGCGAGATCGTGGCGCTCGACATCGCGAGCGGCCGCGTCAAGTGGGATCGCAAGCTGCCCGCCTCCGCATGGGGCGCGACGACGGTCGTGAACGACCTCGTCTTCACGCCGACGATCGACGGAACGGTCTGGGCCCTGCGGACGGACGACGGATCGGTCGCCTGGAAGGCCTCGCTGCCGGCGGGCACGAACGCGCCGCTCGCGATCGCCGGAGGCATGCTGATCGCCGCTGCCAGCGTGCCGATGGAGGCGGGCCAGACGCCCTCGCTGGTCGCATATCGCCTCGGGGGCTAGACCGTGACGAGCATGTGTGCCTCCACGGCGGAGGCATCGCCGTACTCTGCACCGAAGTGCCGTGCATCCGGTTGGTAGACTGGCCTATGCCCGGCGAACGAACCCTCCCGCTCAGTCTGAGCGCCATTGCGGCCGATGACATGAGCGAGAAGGAGCGTCCGCACCCCTCTCGACCGTCCCGCCTCATCGCCCCGTAGGGAAGGAACGTCGCACCCATGTTCGAGCGATTCACAGAGCGAGCCCGCCAGGTGGTCGTCCTCGCCCAGGAGGAGGCCCGGACGCTCAAGCACAACTACATCGGCACCGAGCACATCCTCCTGGGGCTTCTGCGCGAGGAGGAGGGCCTCGCCGCGCGCGTGCTCGAGAGCCTGGATATCACCGTCGAGCGCGTGCGTGCGCAAGTCGTGCGCATCGTGGGCTCCGGTGAGGAGGTCACATCCGGCCAGATCCCCTTCACGCCGCGTGCGAAGAAGGTCCTGGAGCTGGCATTGCGCGAGGCGCTGAGCCTCGGGCACAACTACATCGGCACCGAGCACATCCTGCTCGGCCTCGTGCGCGAGAACGAGGGCGTCGCAGCGCGCATCCTGCTCGACTTCGACGCCGACTCCGAGAAGATCCGCAACGAGGTCATCCGCATGCTGTCGGGCCCGGGCGGTCGCCGCCAGGGCGGCGGTGGCGGCGGCGGGCAGGGCGCGAGCGGCCAGCAGGGCGAGGGCAAGAAGTCCTCGAAGCTGCTCGACCAGTTCGGCCGCAACCTCACGAAGCTGGCCGCCGACGGCAAGCTGGATCCGGTCGTCGGCCGCGAGACGGAGATCGAGCGGATCATGCAGATCCTCTCGCGCCGCACGAAGAACAACCCGGTGCTGATCGGCGAGCCGGGCGTCGGCAAGACGGCCGTCGTCGAGGGCCTGGCCCAGCGCATCACGAACGCGGACGTGCCGGAGCTGCTGAAGAACAAGCAGATCTACACGCTCGACCTGGCGGCGCTCGTCGCCGGCTCGAAGTACCGCGGCGAGTTCGAGGAGCGCCTCAAGAAGGTGATGAAGGAGATCACCCAGCGCGGCGACATCATCCTGTTCATCGACGAGCTCCACAACCTCGTCGGCGCGGGCGCGGCCGAGGGCGCGATCGACGCGGCCTCGATCCTCAAGCCGGCGCTGGCGCGCGGCGAGCTGCAGACGATCGGCGCGACGACGCTCGACGAGTACCGCAAGTACCTCGAGAGGGACTCCGCGCTCGAGCGGCGCTTCCAGCAGATCCGCGTCGACCAGCCGTCGACCGACGAGACCGTGCAGATCCTGCGCGGCCTGCGCGACCGCTACGAGCAGCACCACAAGGTGAACATCACCGACGAGGCGCTGCAGGCCGCCGCCGACCTGGCCGACCGCTACATCTCCGACCGCTTCCTGCCGGACAAGGCGATCGACCTGATCGACGAGGCCGCCTCGCGCATGCGCATCAAGTCGATGACGTCTCCGCCCGTGTACAAGGAGCTGGAGGACGAGATCGAGGAGACGCGGCGCAACAAGGAGGCCGCGATCGAGGCGCAGGAGTTCGAGAAGGCCGCGAACCTGCGCGACCAGGAGCGCCAGCTCACGCAGAGAAAGCGCGAGCTCGAGGAAGCGTGGGAGTCCGGCGAGTCCGGCGACCGCCCCTCGATCGGCGAGGAGGAGATCGCGGACATCGTCTCGATGTGGACGGGGATCCCGGTCTTCAAGCTGACCGAGGCCGAGACGCAGAAGCTGATGCGGATGGAGGACGAGCTGCACAAGCGCGTCATCGGTCAGCACGCCGCGGTCGAGGTCATCTCGAAGGCGATCCGCCGCTCGCGCGCGGGCCTGAAGGACCCGAAACGCCCGACCGGCTCGTTCATCTTCCTCGGCCCCTCGGGCGTCGGGAAGACCGAGCTCGCGCGGACGCTGGCGGAGTTCCTGTTCGGCGACGAGGACGCGATGGTGCGCATCGACATGTCGGAGTACATGGAGAAGCACGCCGTCTCGCGGCTCGTCGGCTCGCCTCCGGGCTACATCGGCTACGACGAGGGCGGTCAGCTGACCGAGGCCGTGCGGCGCAAGCCGTACAGCGTCCTGCTGCTCGACGAGATCGAGAAGGCCCACCCGGACGTCTTCAACATCCTGCTCCAGATCCTGGAGGACGGGCGCCTCACGGACGCCCAGGGTCGCACGGTGGACTTCCGCCACGCGATCGTGATCATGACGTCGAACATCGGCGCGTCCGAGATCGCCCGCAACACGCCTCTGGGCTTTGCGGTGTCCGACGACGAGACCGGCATCACGTACGACGACATGAAGAACCGGATCATGGGCGAGCTGAAGAAGGTCTTCCGGCCCGAGTTCCTCAACCGCATCGACGACGTGATCGTCTTCCACAAGCTGGCGAAGGACGAGATCAAGCAGATCGTCGAGCTGCTGCTGCTGCGGATCCGCGAGTCGCTCGCGGAACGCGAGCTGCAGCTGGAGCTGACGGACGAGGCGAAGGACCTGCTCGTCGAGAAGGGCTGGGACCCGGGCATGGGCGCGCGCCCGCTGCGCCGGGCGATCCAGCGCTACATCGAGGATCCGCTGGCCGACTTCGTGCTGCGGTCCGAGCTGACGCCGGGTGCGACCGTGATGGTCGACAGAGCGCCCGAGGGCGACGACCGCGAGGTCTCGATCGAGATCGTCCAACCGAAGACGCCGGTCGGCGTCGGGGCCGCGGAGGGCTCCGGCGACGAGGGCGAAGCGCCCCCGTCGGAGGCCGACGACAAGTAGGACTGCGAGGGGCGGCCGACGAGCCGCCCCTCTTGCTTCCGTGGCCGATCCGGTGGAGATCAGAGTGCGGGACGACGGGCCGTACAAGGTGACGGGCCCGGTGCGGCTGGTCGATCCGGAGGGGAACGCGATCGCGTTCGACTCCTCGCGGCCGTTGGTGCTCTGCCGCTGCGGGCACTCGCGGACGAAGCCGTTCTGCGACAAGGCGCACCGCGAGACGGGCTTTGCGTCGTGCGTGCGGGCGGCGCAGCAGGACTGAGCTGGCCGGCCAGCCAACTGGCGCGCGGACGGTCGGGCCGCCGTAGCATCGAGCGCGATGGCCGTCTCCTCGCAGCCCCGCAGAGCCGACCCCGCCGACCCCGCCGGCGCCCGGGCGCTCACGCAGCGCTCCGCCACGCAGCTCGCCGCCGCGATCCGCGCCGGCGAGACGACCGCCCGTGAGGTCGTCGAGGCCCACGTGGCGCTGCTGCGCCGCGTCAATCCCACGCTCAACGCGGTCGTCGTGGACCGCTACGAGGCGGCGCTCGCCGACGCCGACGCCGCCGACGCGCGGATCGCCGCGACGACCGACCCCGCCGCGCTGCCGCCGCTGCTCGGCGTGCCCTGCACGATCAAGGAGTCGATCTCGCTCGCGGGCATGCCGAACTGCACCGGCCTCGTGGCGCGCGCACAGCACCGCTGCGACGAGACGGCTCCCGCCGCCCAGCGCATGATCGGCGCCGGGGCGATCCCGCTCGGCGTCACCAACACGTCCGAGCTGTGCATGTGGATCGAGTCGAACAACCGCGTCTACGGTCGCACGAGCAACCCCTACGACGCGACGCGGATCGCCGGCGGGTCGTCCGGCGGCGAGGGCGCGGCGGTCGGCAGCGGCGGCTCGCCCGTCGGGCTCGGCTCCGACGTCGGCGGCTCGATCCGCGGCCCGGCCTTCTTCAACGGCGCCTTCGGGCACAAGCCGACCCCCGGCCTCGTGCCGATGACGCTGAGCTACCCGCCGGTCGGCGAGGGCTCGGAGGTCGCGCGGATGGTCGCCAACGGCCCGCTCGCGCGCCGCGCGGAGGACCTGATGCCGCTGCTGCGCACGCTCGCCGGTCCGGACGGCATCGACTCGAGCATGCGCGCGGTCGAGCTGGACGATCCCGCCGTCGTGCAGCTCGACGGCCTGCGCGTCGTGATCCCCGAGGACTGCTTCGTGAGCCCGATCGCGCGCGAGCTGCTGGCCGCGCGCGAGCAGGCGGCGGGCGCGCTCGCGGCCGCCGGCGCGCGCGTCGAGCGCATCTCGATGCGCTCCATGCGCGGCATCTACGAGCCGTTCCTGTCCGCACTCGGCGACGGCGACGAGACGCTCGAGCACCTGATGCTGGGCGAGGGCGCGGAGCGCGCGACGTGGCGCGCCCTGCTCAGCCGCGGCGGCCCGCACACGATCCCGACGCGCCTGCTGCTCGGCGCCGAGCGGCTGTCCTCGCGTGCGCCCGCGGCGCGCGCCGAGAAGGCGATCGAGGCCGGGCGCGCGTTCGCGCGCGAGGTCGCCGACGCGATCGGCGACGGCGTGATGCTGTTCCCGCCCTACCCGAACGTCGCGCCGCGCCACGGCCGCACGGTCGGGCGGCTGTGGTGGATCCACCCGATGGCCGTCTTCAACCTCGCCGCGACGCCCGTCACGCAGGTGCCGATGGGGCTGGGCCGCGCCGGTCTCCCGCTCGGCGTGCAGGTCGCCGCCGGCCCGGACCGCGACCACGTCTCGATCGCCGTCGCGCTCGAGCTGGAGCGCGTCTTCGGCGGCTGGGTGCCGCCGCGCGCAGGCTGACGCGTCCACACTCACGCGTACGCTCCGTCGTCGCCATGGCTCGCGCGACCTCCATCCACATCTGCTCCGACTGCGGGCATGAGACGCCCCGCTGGCACGGCCAGTGCCCCGGGTGCGGCGCCTGGAACACGCTCGTCGAGGAGGCCGTCGCGCGGCCGGTCGCGAGCGGCGGGCGCGGCGCACGCGGAGGCGGCGCCTCCGGCGCCAGAGCGGTCACGCCCGTCCCGCTCGCCCACGTCGAGGCCGCCGACGTCGCGCGCCTCTCGACCGGCATCGGCGAGCTCGACCGCGTGCTCGGCGGCGGCGTCGTGCCCGGCTCGCTCGTCCTGATCGGCGGCTCTCCGGGGATCGGCAAGTCGACGCTCACGACGATGGCGCTCGCGAATCTCGTGAGGGCCGGGCGCAGTGCCCTCTACGTGTCCGCGGAGGAGTCGGCCGCGCAGATCAAGCTGCGCGCCGAGCGGCTGCCGGGCGGCCACGCATTGCAGATCCCCGTGATCGCCGAGACGGACCTCGCGACCGTGCTCGCGACGCTCGAGCGCGAGCGCCCCGCGGTGTGCGTCATCGATTCGGTGCAGACGCTCCACTCGACCGGCCTCAGCGGCGCCCCCGGCTCGGTCGGGCAGGTGCGCGAGGTCGCCGGCGAGATCATGCGCGTCGCGAAGACGCACGCGATCGCGGTCCTGCTCGTCGGGCACGTCACGAAGGAGGGCGCGCTCGCCGGTCCGCGCGTGCTGGAGCACCTCGTCGACTGCGTGCTGCAGTTCGAGGGCGAGCGCGAGCGCACGTACCGCACGCTGCGCGCGCTCAAGAACCGCTTCGGCTCGACCAGCGAGGCGGGCGTCTTCGAGATGCGCCAGGACGGGCTGGTGGAGGTGCTCGACGCCTCGGCGCGCTTCGTCGGCGAGGCGACGCGCGCGCCCGGCAGCGTCGTGCTGGCGGCGATGGAGGGCTCGCGCCCGCTGCTCGTGGAGGTCCAGGCGCTCGTCTCGCCGTCGGACCTGGAGATCCCGCGGCGCGTCGTGAGCGGGATCGACCGCAACCGCCTCGCGCTCGTGCTGGCGGTGCTGGCGCGCCACGGCGGCGTCGGGGTCGGCACGGCGGACGTGTTCGTGAACGTCGTCGGCGGCGTGCGCGTGGACGAGCCGGGGGCGGACCTGGCTGTCGCGCTGGCGGTCGCGAGCGCGGCGAAGGGCGTCGCGCCGGTCGACGAGGAGGCCCCGCCGCTGGCCTGCTTCGGCGAGCTCGGCCTGACCGGCGAGCTGCGCAGCGTGGCCCATCCCGAGCGGCGCGTGGCCGAGGCGCGCAAGTTCGGGTTGACGACGATCCTCTCGCCCGAGGCCGGCACGCTGCGCGCCGCGCTGCGGACGCTGCGCGCGCGGGAGCGCGGGCAGCCCGCGAGGGAGCTCGCGACGCGCTGAACGCAGGCGTTTCGGCGACTACGCAAGCGATCGTCGCGGCATGCCACGAAATCCCTGCGGGATTGCCGAAAATCACAGGAAAACCCGGTAGAATGGGCTTGGTATGGCGCCACGTACCGGGGAAGAGCTCAAAGAGGAGCTCGAGTCTCGCCAAGAGCCCCGGCTCGTCAAGGCGCTCGAGATGGTCGCCCCCGGGACGGCGCTGCGGGAGGGGATCGACAACATCGTCCACGCGAGGACTGGCGGCCTGATCGTCGTCGGCGACGCGGACGACCTCTCCTTCCTCTTCTCCGGTGGACTCAAGCTCGACATCGACTACACGCCGGCCTTCCTCTACCAGCTGGCGAAGATGGACGGCGCGCTCGTGCTCAGCACGAACGCCACGAAGATCGTGTGGGCGAACGTGCAGCTGACGCCCGACCCGACGATCCTCACGCTCGAGACCGGTACGCGCCACCGCACGGCCGAGCGCATCTCGAAGCAGACCGAGGCGCTCGTGATCGCGATCTCGCAGCGCCGCGAGGTCGTCTCGCTCTACGTCGACGGCGCCAAGTACATCCTCGAGGACATCCCCGTCGTGCTCGCGAAGGCCAACCAGGCGCTCGCGACGCTCGACAAGTACCGCAGCCGCCTCGACCAGGTCTCGACGCGGCTCACCGCGCTCGAGTTCGAGGGCGGCACGACCCTGCACGACGTGCTCACCGTGCTCCAGCGTGCCGAGCTCGTCACGCGCATGGGCGTCGAGATCGAGCGCTACATCGTCGAGCTCGGCACCGAGGGGCGCCTGATCGAGATGCAGCTCGACGAGACGATGGTCGGCGTCGCCAGCGACAAGGCCGCGCTCGTGCGCGACTACCTGGCCGACGACACGGACGAGCGCTTCGCCGACGCGTTCGACCAGCTCGTGCGCCTGCCGCACCAGGATCTGCTCGACTTCGGGCGGCTGTCCGAGCTGCTCGGCTACGACCGCAAGGTCAACACGCTCGACTTCCCCGTCTCGCCGCGCGGATACCGCATCCTCGGCCGCATCCCGCGCCTGCCGCGGCTCGTGGTGCAGCGCATCGTCGAGGAGTTCGGCGGGCTGGAAGAGCTGCTTGCAGCCGGCGACGGCGAGTTGGAGACCGTCGAGGGCGTCGGCGAGATTCGGGCGAAGGACATCCGCGAGGGCCTTCGTCGTCAGCAGGAGATCAACCTCGTGGACCGTTACTTGCAGACCTGACCAATCGGGGGCTGCAGGGCGGCCCACTAGGAGAAGGAGGCCACCATCACCGAGTTGAGCGAAGAGCAGATCGAGGACCTTGAGATCACGATCGAAGTAGAGCACATCGATTTCGAGATCGGCGACAACGTCGTGTACCCGCACCATGGGGCGGGGCAGGTCCTCAAGAAGGAGCAGAAGGACGTGCTCGGCGAGGTGCGCGAGTACCTCACGATCAAGATCCTTCACAACGACATGACCGTCATGGTCCCGACCGAGAACGCCGCGATAGCCGGCCTCCGCCGCGTGATCGACGAAGAGACCGTGAAGAGAGTGCTCGCGGTCCTCCAGGACGAGTGCTCGGACATGCCGAAGAACTGGAACCGGCGCTTCAAGCACAACCGCGACAAGATCAAGACCGGCGACATCTACGAGCTCGCCGAGGTCGTGCGCAACCTCGCCATCCGAGAGGCGGAGAAGGGCCTGTCGACTGGCGAGAAGCAGATGTTCACGCGGGCGAAGAAGATCCTCGCCTCGGAGCTGATGTACGCGCTGGAGATGGGCGAGGACGAGGCCGAGGAGCACCTCGACGACCTGCTCGCCACATCCGCCGAGGGCCAGGTGGCGGTCGCCGCGAAGTAGCCGCGCCGGACGAGGACGCGAAGACTGATGGCGGTCGCCCTGCTCGTGGCCGCCGGTCGTGGCGAACGCCTTGGCGCCGACGGGCCCAAGGCGTTCGTCGTGCTGGCGGGCCGCCCGATGCTGGACTGGAGCCTCGACGCGCTGCGCGCCGTCGCGGCCGTCGAGCGGATCGTGGTGGCGCTGCCCGAGGGTGCAGCGGCGCCGGTCGGGACGCTCGGCGTGGCCGGCGGTGCCGAGCGCTCGCACTCCGTGCGCGCGGCTCTCGCGGCGGCCGGCGAGGGCCCGGACGACGAGGCGGTGATCGTCCACGACGCGGCGCGCCCGCTCGCGACGCCCGCGCTGTTCGAGCGGGCGCTCGCGGAGCTGGCTGCGCGCGGCGCCGACGCGGTCGTCGCGGCCGCGCGTGTGACCGACACGATCAAGCGCGCGCAGGCCGCGGATCTGCGGGTCACCGAGACGCTCGACCGCAGTGCGCTCTGGGCGGTGCAGACGCCGCAGGTGTTCCGCCGCGGCGCGCTCGCGCGAGCGCTCGCGCAGCCCGATGACGTGCTCGCAGCTGCCACCGACGATGCCGGCCTCCTCGAGCAGGCAGGAGGACGGGTGCACGTCGTAGAGTCCCCGGCCGACAACCTCAAGGTGACGACGGCGACCGACCTGCGGCTCGCCGAGCTGTTGCTCTCCGAACGCTCCAGATGCTGACCGACTACCACGTCCACCTCCGCCCCGACGGCGCCGGCACGCCGGCGGCCGACTACTTCACGCCGGCGAACGTCGAGCGCTACCGCACGGCTGCCGAGGAGCGCGGGATCGCCGAGCTGGGCGCCTCCGAGCACGTCTACCGCTTCCGCCAGGCGCTCGACGTCTGGCAGCACCCGTTCTGGCGCGAGAACGCGCTCGACGACCTCGACGCCTACTGCGAGTTTGTACGCGACCAGGGCCTGAAGGTCGGCGTCGAGGCCGACTTCGTCCCCGGTCGCGAGGACCGCATGGCGAACCTGCTCGACGGCCGTCCGTGGGACTACGTGATCGGCTCGGTCCACTTCGTCGGCGACGAGGCCGTCGACCATCCCGACTGGGACGTCTGGGCGACGCGCTCGGTCGATCCCGAGAAGGTCTGGAAGCGCTACTTCGAGCTGCTCGGCGAGGCGGCGCGCAGCGGGCTGTTCGACATCCTCGCCCACCCGGACCTCGTGAAGGTGTGGGGAGCGGACCGGCCGCGGCCCGAGGGCGACCTGCGGCGCTTCTACGAGCTGGCGATGGACGGCATCGTCGAGTCGGGGATCGCGATCGAGGTCTCCACGGCCGGCCTGCGCAAGCCCGTCGGCGAGCGCTATCCGGCGCAGTCGTTCCTCGCGATGTGCCTGGAGGCCGGCTGCCCGATCGCGCTCGACAGCGACGCGCACGTGCCCGAGCACGTCGGCTTCGAGTACGCCTCGACGGTCGAGTGGCTGGCGGAGCAGGGGGTGCGCGAGCTGTGCGTGTTCGACGGCCGCACGCGGCGGCTGGAGCCGATCGGGTGACGCGGTGATCGCGACCGGCATCGGCTGGGACGTCCACAGACTCGTGCCCGGCCGCCCGCTCGTCCTCGGCGGCGTGACCGTTCCGGGCGAGCTGGGGCTCGACGGGCACTCCGACGCCGACGTGCTCACCCACGCGGTGATCGACGCCCTGCTCGGCGCCATCGGCGCCGGCGACATCGGCGAGCACTTCCCGGACACCGACGAGCGCTGGAGAGGGGCCGATTCCCTGGACCTGCTGCGCCACGTCGACGCGCTGCTGGCCGAGCGCGGCGCCGCGGTCGTGAACGTCGACGCGACGATCATGCTCGAGCGGCCGAAGCTGCTGGAGCACAAGCCGGCGATGCGCGCCAACCTCGCCGGCGCGCTCGAGCTCGATCCGGGACGCGTGAACGTGAAGGCGACGCGCGGCGAGGGGATGGGCTTCGTCGGCCGCGTCGAAGGCGCGGCTGCGCTCGCGATCGCGACGATCGAGCTGCCCGGCGTCGCCGCCTCGGCCCGCGCGTCGGCGGACTAGCCGCTGTAGCCGAGCCCGGCCGCGCCCGCCGGGACGAAGCTCCCGGTCGAGGGGATCCCGGTGCGCGGCATGCCCGTGAGCCCGGGGCAGGCGCCCGGGGTGGCGACGGCGTGCGACCACACCGAGCCGTACAGCGAGGAGCCGGGCCGCGGCGCGAGCCACGTGTTCTCGAGCGTGATCGGGTACTTCGTGCATGTGCTCGCCTCGTTGTTGAGCCACAGCAGCACGCCCCCGCCGTCGAGCGGGCCCGTCGTCGTCGCGACGAGGTTGACGTTCGAGAGCTGGACCGAGCCGATCGCGCCGGCGCTCGGGTCGAGGAACAGGCCCTGATAGTTGCTGGAGCCGGTGAAGTGGTCTACGCGCAGCGACTTCACGCCGCCCCACGGCTGCACGACGTCGCCGTGCCACGAGCTCTCGCCGCCGCGGATGTTGATGATGCGGTCGTACTGGAGCTGGACCGTCGCCTGCGGCGCGTTGACGTCGATCCCGTCGAACTGGCCGCCGCCTGCGCCGTCGATCAGCACGCCCTGGATGTGGACGGTGCCGGTGGCGCCCTTGACGTAGATCGCGGTCTGCTGGGCGCTGGTGGTCGCCGCCGCGGTCATCGTCGCAGGGATCGTGATGGAGCCGCCGACGATCACGATGTTGTGTCCACCCTCCAGCCACGTGCCGCCGCGCTTCTGCGTCGCGGGCAGCTTGACGATGTAGTCGCGCGTGGTCGAGAGCATCGTGTGCGTGTAGCCGGTGCCGAGCGTCACCGTGACTGGATTCACCAGCGTCGGCTGCGGCCAGCGCAGCGTCGCCGCGGACGCGCTGCCGGATACGGCAGCCGCCAGGGTGCAGAGCATCGCGATGATCGTGTGCTTGCGCATTGTCGGCCCTCCATCGGTCCCGCGGACCCGAGACTCAAATCGACGGAGATCTGGCTGGCCAACATACCGGCCGCGGGTGCGCCAGGGGTCGGGACCGCATCGACGTGTCACGGCCGCTCCGGCCCGGATAGGGTGCTCGCGTGCGCGCGATCACGCTCCACGACACGAGAACGGGCGAGCTTCGGCCGCTCGAGCCGCGCGACCCCGGCCGCGTCTCGATGTACGCCTGCGGGCCGACGGTCTACGGCCGCATCCACGTCGGCAACGCGCGGCCCTACGTCGCCTTCTCGCTGCTGAAGCGCTTCCTGGCGCACGAGGGCTACGAGGTCGTGTTCGTCGCCAACGTGACAGATGTCAACGACAAGATCTACGACGCGGCCCGCGCGCTCGAGGTCGGCAGCGCGCAGCTGGCGCGCGAGATGACGGCGGCCTACGTCGCCGACACCGACGGGCTCGGGCTCGGCCGCCCCGACCACGAGCCGCTCGCGACCGAGACGATCGACGAGATCGTCGAGCTGATCCAGGCGCTGATCGACAAGGGCCACGCCTACGCGGTCGACGGCGACGTCTACTTCGACGTGCGCTCCTACCCGCAGTACGGCGAGCTGTCGCATCGCCACGTCGACGACATGGACCAGGGGGAGGGTGACCCGGATCCCGCGCGGCCGGTTTTGAAGCGCGACCCGCTCGACTTCGCGCTGTGGAAGGCGCAGAAGCCCGGCGAGGACACCGCCTGGGACGCGCCCTGGGGCCGCGGGCGCCCGGGGTGGCACATCGAGTGCTCGGCGATGGCCGAGACGCTGCTCGGCGTCGGCTTCGACATCCACGGCGGCGGCTCGGACCTCGTCTTCCCGCACCACGAGAACGAGGCCGCGCAGACGGCCGCCGCGCGCGGTGCGCCGCTCACGCAGCTGTGGGTCCACAACGGGATGGTGCGGCTCGAGGGCGAGAAGATGGCGAAGTCGGTCGGCAACATCTTCCTGCTGCACGAGGCGCTTGCAGCGCACGGCCGCGACGCGCTGATCCTGTACTTCTGCGGCGGCCACTACCGCCAGCCGATCGCCTACTCGGAGGAGCGGCTGGGGGAGGCGGCGCGCAGCGTCGAGCGCATCCGCGACGCCGGGCGGCGGCTCGCCGTCGGCGACTCCCCGGCCGAGCTGGCGCCGCTGCGCGAGGCGTTCTTCGACGCGCTGGCCGAGGACTTCAACACCCCGAAGGCGCTCGCCGTCGTGTTCGAGTGGGTGCGCGAGGCGAACCGCCGCTCCGAGGCGGACGAGGCGGTGGGCGATGCGGACCTGCGCGAGATGCTCGGCGTGCTGGCGCTCGAAGCGCTGCTCGACGCCGACGCGGCGGCCGCCGGGCCGGACACGGCCGCGCTGGCACTGCTGGCGCGCCGCGAGGCCGCGCGCGCCGCTCGCGACTTCGAAGAGTCCGACCGCCTGCGCGACGAGCTGGCCGCGCTCGGCTGGGAGGTCCGCGACTCCGCGGACGGCCCGACGCTCGTCCCGCGCGCCTGATGGCGCGCCCGCCGCAGCCCCGCCGGCCGCGCGCCGCGGCGGCGCACGCGGACGGCCCGATGGTCCTCTACGGCCGCAACGCCGTGTACGAGGCGCTGCGCGGGCCGCGCACGGTGCGGCAGCTGTGGGCGACCGAGCGCGCGGCGCGCGAGCCGTGGCTGCGCGGCACGCCCGTGCCGGCGCGCACGGCAGACGGGGAGGAGCTCGAGCGGCGCTGCGGCTCGCCCGACCATCAGGGGATCTGCGCGGAGGTCGACGCCTACGCATACGCCGACGCCGCCGCGCTGCTCGCGCGCGAGGACGCGCTGATCGTGGCGCTCGACGAGATCCAGGACCCGCAGAACCTCGGCGCGATCTGCCGCACGGCCGAGTGCGCCGGCGCGACCGGGGTCGTGATCCCCGAGCGCCGCAGCGCCGAGGTCACGCCCGCCGTCTGCAAGGCGTCCGCGGGCGCCGTCGAGCACCTGGCGATCGCGCGCGTGCGCAACCTCGCCGACTTCCTGATCGCGGCGCGCGGCGCCGGCGCGTGGTCCTACGGCGCGGACGGCGAGGCGCGCGTCGGCTACGCGCAGCCGGACTACCGCGGCAAGGTCGTGCTTGCGATGGGCTCGGAGGGCAGCGGCCTGCGCCCGCGCGTCGCGAGATCCTGCGACGAGCTGGTCGCGCTGCCGCTGCGCGGACGCATCGGCTCGCTCAACGTGAGCGCCGCCGCTGCGGCGCTCTTGTATGAGATCACCCGCCAACGCGGCTGATCAGATCCCCCTTGACACGGGGTCCATAACTTGGCAAGCTGCCGCCTTCATAAGGGTGGACTTGAGCTTGAGGCTCCTGTGCACCCGCTCATATACGTGATCGGTGCGGCGCCTGGGGAGGTAAAGCGTCACGAAGCGAGGGCTCGCGGTCATCCGCGACCCGCGAAAGGACATCTCGTGGCTCGAATCTCCCAGAACTCTCAGTCTCAGCTTCAGCTGGATGATGGGTTCTTGATCGCCCTTGCCAAGCAGGGGAACCCTGACGCGTACGACAGGCTGGTCCGCCGCTACTACGGGTTCGTGCGCCTCAAGGCGTCGTCGTACTTCCTCGCCGGAGGCGACAGCGACGACCTCATCCAGGAAGGCCTCGTCGGCCTCTACAAGGCGATCCGCGACTACCGCACCGATCGCGAGTCGAGCTTCCGCAACTTCGCGGAGCTGTGCATCACGCGCCAGATCATCACGGCCGTGAAGACCGCCACCCGCAACAAGCACACGCCGCTGAACCAGTACCTGTCGTTCTCCTCCTCGCCGTCCAACTCGGCCGCCGAGGGCGAGCCGACGCTCGACGAGGTGATCCCGGGGCCGAGCGTCAACGACCCGGTCAACCAGGTGATCAGCTCCGAGGAGCTGCAGGCGCTCGTCGCATGCCTCTCGACGGTCCTGTCCGAGCTGGAGTCGCGCGTGCTCTCGCTCTACCTCGACGGCCACTCCTACGAGGACGTCGGCAAGAAGCTGGACTGCGACACGAAGACCGTCGACAACGCGCTCCAGCGCGTGAAGCGCAAGGTCGGCACGCACCTCGCCGCGCGCAACGTGATGCTCTAGAGCCTGCGCGCAAGCGCCAGCACGGCTGCCGCATGCCGCGCGAGCGCGGCCGGGGCGAGCCGCCCGGCCGGCAGCTCCACGACGAACGCCGTCGCATGCCGGCGGGTGGCGTTCTGCCAGCCGGTCCAGATGCCGGTGAGGCCGGTGTGGAAGTCGCGCAGCGGCAGGCCGACATGGCGGGCGTAGCGGCGCTCGAGCGCCACGTCGCCGCCGGAGGAGTCCACGAGCGCGGCATGCTGGTGGTACCAGACCGTGATCGCCGGATGCACGCGCCGCACCAGCCGCGCGATCGCCCGCGACTCGGGCTCCGACAGCGCGCGAGGGCCCGCGTAGTACGTGCCGCCGGGGCCGTCGAGCGGCCGCCAGCGCCACGGCGCGTTGCGGTTGAGGTCGACGCCGTGCGCGTTCCCGCGCGTGCCGGCGCGGCAGCCGTCCGGGTTGACCGCGTCCACGAGCCACAGGGCGACGCCGACCGGCGGGCGAGCGGAGCGCAGCCGTCGCGTCACCGCCTCGCCCGCCCGCTCGTCGCCGTGGACGCAGCCGACGACGAGCACGCGGTGCGGCGCGTCGCGCTCGCCGACGACCTGCGCGCGGATCGGCGTGCCGAGCACCGAGCGGCCGACGCGGACGGTGTCGTGCGTCGCGCCGGGCGACAGCGCGATCCCGGCGAGCAGCGCGGTGAGGAGGCTCGGCATCGGCATGCGGACCAGGGGCGGATTCTCCCGACCCCATAGGATCTGCGCATGTCGGTCGTCCTGCTGGTCGTGCTGATCGTGCTCGGGGCGCTGCTGCTGCTCGCGCTGCTCGGCGCGATGATGGCCTCGCGGCGCAACGCGCTCGGCGCGATCGCGTTCGAGCAGAGACTCGCGGCGGTCGACCAGCAGCTCGCCGCCGCCGTCGCGACGGACCACGGCTGGGAGCGCGAGACGCTCGACGCCGCCGCCCGCAGAGCCTTCTCCGAGGGCCGCCCCGGCACGGCGATCGCCGACCTGCAGCTCGTGCAGATCCGCGACGAGCCCGGCACCGACCAGGACCTCGCCGTCTTCCAGATCGTCGCCGGCGACGGCCAGGCCAGCCGCCTCACGCTCGGGCGCCGCGACGGCGCCTGGTACGCGACCGCGCTCGAGGACGCGCGGTGAGCGATGCGGTCGGCGTCGCGCGGCTGCTGATCTCCTGCCCCGACCGGCCCGGGATCGTCGCCGCCGTCTCGCGCTTCCTGTTCGAGCACGGCGCGAACGTGCTCGACGCAGACCAGCACTCGACCGACCCCTCCGGCGGGACGTTCTTCATGCGCATGGCGTTCCACCTCGACGGCGTCGATGGCAGGCGCGACGAGCTGGAGCGGTCGTTCGGCGAGCAGGTCGCGGCCCCGTTCGGGATGGAGTGGTCGATCGCCTACGCGGCGGAGCGCAAGCGCGTCGCGATCCTCGTCTCGCGCGAGGACCACTGCCTGCTCGACCTGCTGTGGCGCTGGCGCAGCGGCGAGCTGGACGCCGACGTCGGCCTTGTGCTCTCCAACCACCGCGTGGTGGAGGAGGACGTCGAGCGCTTCGGCGTTCCGTTCGTCCACGTGCCCGTCACGCCGCAGACGAAGCCGCAGGCCGAGGCGGCGATCCTGGAGCAGCTCGCGGGCCGCTTCGACCTCGTCGTGCTGGCGCGCTACATGCAGATCCTCTCCGGCGACTTCCTGCAGCAGCTCGGCACGCCGGTGGTCAACATCCATCACTCGTTCCTGCCGGCGTTCGCCGGCGCCGACCCGTACCGGCGGGCGAGCGAGCGCGGCGTGAAGATCATCGGCGCGACCGCCCACTACGTGACGGAGGAGCTCGACGCCGGCCCGATCATCGAGCAGGACGTCGTACGCGTCAGCCACCGCGACGACGTCGACCGGCTCGTGCGGCTCGGTCGCGACGTCGAGCGCACGGTGCTCGCGCGCGCCGTCCAGCGCCATCTCGAGGATCGCGTGCTCGTACACGAGAACCGCACGGTCGTCTTCTGATCGGGCACCATTGACGGTGCGATGGCCTACCGCCTGAGCATCGAGGACGACGTGCCGGGCAGCGTCCGGGCGGTCGCGCGCGAGCAGCTCGCGGGCGCCGTCGAGCGCCTCGAGCGCGCCGGCGAGGACCCGGTCACAGCGGTGCACCAGGCGCGCAAGCACCTGAAGAAGGCGCGCGCCCTGCTGCGGCTGGTGCGCCCCGCGCTCGGCCGCGAGGCATACCGGAGCGAGAACGACGCGCTGCGCGACACCGCCCGGGCGCTGTCGGGCCGGCGCGACGCCGACGTGCTCGTGGCGACGGCGTCCGCGCTCTCGGAGCACGCCGCCGGCCGCCTGCCGGCCGACGTGTTCGCACAGCTGCGCGACGCGCTCGCGGCGGAGGCCGCGGCCGGAGCCGGCGGCGGCGAGCCCGGCGACCACGCACTGACGGACGTGCTGGCGGCGCTGCGCGCCGCCGAGCAGCGCGTCGGGGAGTGGCCGCTCGACGACGCCGACTGGGAGACGCCGATCGCCGGCGTCACCCGTGCGTACGCGCGCGGGCGCAAGGCGTTCGCTGTCGCGCGCGAAACGCCCTCGCCGGAGCTGCTGCACGACTGGCGCAAGCGCGCGAAGGACCTCTGGTACCACCAGCGCCTGCTGAAGCCCGTCTGGCCCGGCGTGCTCGTCGCGCAGGCCGATGCGGCGCACACGTTGACCGAGCTGCTCGGGGACGACCACGACCTCGCCGGGCTCGCGGCGCGGCTCGTCGCGCCGGCGCCGCTCCCGCCTGCCGTCGAGGCCGAACGGAGCGCGCTGCTCGCGCTCGCGGAGCAGCGCAGCGCCGAGCTGCGCGCGGCCGCGACGCAGCTCGGCCTGCGCGTCTACGCCGAGTCGCCGAAGGCCTTCTCGCGCCGCCTCGCGCGCTACGTCCACGTCGCCGTCGCGGAGCAGCGCGGCGCCGCGGATAGCATCCCGCCTGGATGAGACCCGTCTGGCTCGTCGCCGCGGCGCTGCTGCTTGCGTACCTGATCTGGCGTCGCCGCCGGCTGGAGCCGACGATGCTCGTGGGCGGTGCGCTCGTCGCGGCGGCGGCGGTCGTCTACGGCCTCGGGCTGGTCCACCTGCCGAACCTCGATCAGCTGCTGGAGGACATCGGTCGCGGCCTCGGCTCCTGGACCTACCTGCTCGTCGGCGTCCTCTGCTTCCTCGAGAGCGGCGCCTTCGTGGGGCTGCTGATCCCCGGCGAGACGGCGATCGTCGTCGGCGGCTTCGTCGCCGGCCAGGGGGAGATCGACGTCGTGCTGCTGATCGCGATCGCCTGGGCGACGGCCGTCGCCGGCGACATGGTCAGCTTCACGCTCGGCCGCCGGCTCGGCCGCGAGTTCCTGATCAAGCACGGGCCGCGCTTCCAGATCACGGAGGAGCGGATCGAGCACGTCGAGCGCTTCTACGACAAGCACGGCGGCAAGGCCGTGTTCCTCGGCCGCTGGGTCGGGCTCGTGCGCGCGGTCTCGCCGTTCCTCGCCGGCTCCTCGGGCATGCCGGTGCGGCGCTTCCTGCCCTACATCGTGCTCGCCGCGGGCATGATGGTGACGCTGTTCGCGCTGCTCGGATTCGTCTTCTGGCGCTCGCTCGACCAGGTGCTGGCGGTCGCGAAGCAAGGCGCCCTCGCGCTCGGCGCGACGATCACGCTGGTCGTCGCGATCGTCGTCGTCGTGCGCTGGCTGCGCGTCGAGGACAACCGCCGCCAGCTCGAGGCGTGGGTCGCCGCGCACGAGCGCACCCCCGTGCTCGGGCAGGCGATCCGCGCCGGACGCGTCGCCGGCCGCCACCTCGCGCGCCCGGCGCGCTTCGTGTGGGAGCGCCTCACGCCGGGCGAGCTGGGGCTCGAGCTGACGACGCTGCTGGCGATCGCCGCGGTCGGCAGCTTCGTCTTCTTCGGGTACATCGTCGTGCTCGACCCGATCACCGAGCTGACGGCCGGCGACCAGCGCGGCGTGCGCTGGTCGAACGCGCTCGAGACGCCGTGGCTGACCGATCTCGCGAAGGTCCTCACGCACCTCGGCGCGCTGCCGGTCGCCGGCGGTGCGCTGCTCGTCACCGCGCTCGTGCTGCTGTGGAGACGCCACCGTCTGGAGGGGCTCGCCCTGCTCGTCGGGCTCGCGCTCACCTATGCCGGCGTCCATCTGACGAAGGCCGCACTCGACCGCCCGCGTCCGCTCGACGCGCTCGTCGACGCGTCCGGCTCGGCGTACCCGTCCGGACACGCGGCCTACGCCATCTGCTGGGTCGCCGTCGCGGTCGCGCTGCGCCACGCGTTCCCGCGGCTGGCCGTGCAGGCCGGGCTGCTGATCGCGGGGATCGCGATCGCGACGATCGTCGGGCTCACGCGCATCTATCTGCGCGCCCACTGGTTCTCCGACGTGGCCGGAGGCTGGGGCCTGGGGGCGATGTGCTTCGCGCTCGCCGGGATGGTCGCGCTGATCGTCCGGTACCTGCGCAGCTCCGACGACGCCCACACGGGCGGTGCGGCGGTCAGCGCCCGCTGACGGTGCGCCGCGCCAGCAGGCCGCAGACGACCGCCGCCACGAGCGCGACAAACGGCCAGAAGCCGCCGATCACGCCGGCGATCGCGAGCACGATGCCGACGACGCCGATCACGCCGAGGCCGCCGGTCGCGAGCACGAGGCGGTAGGTGCGCTGCTCGCGCTGGCGGCGCGAGAGGCGGGAGGGGGAACGACGTTCGAGATCGGCCATGCCGCTCATCATCGCACGCGGCGGTCGGGTGCCCGCACCGCGCGCGATCGCGCCAGCCGCTATGGATACCGAGGGATGGCGCACGCGATCGAGGTGGCGGGGCTCACGAAGCAGTTCGGCGGCACGCTGGCCGTCGACGACCTGTCGTTCACCGTCTCCGCCGGGCGCGTCGTCGGCTTCCTCGGACCCAACGGCGCCGGCAAGACGACGACGCTGCGGGCCCTGCTGGGTCTCGTCAACCCGACCCGCGGGTCCGCGACGATCGAGGGACGCGCGTACGCGGCGCTCGACGACCCGACGGCCGCGGTCGGGGCGATGCTCGACGGCGGGCTGCTGCATCCCGGCCGCAGCGGCCGCAACCACCTGCGCACGCTGGCGCTCGCCGCCGGGATCGGCTCGCAGCGCGTCGGCGAGCTGCTCGAGCTGGTCGACCTCGCGGGCGCCGCCGACCGCCGCACCAAGGGCTACTCGCTCGGCATGCGCCAGCGGCTCGGGCTCGCCGCCGCGCTGCTCGGCGACCCGCGGGTGCTCGTGCTCGACGAGCCCGCGAACGGGCTCGACCCGCAGGGCATCCGCTGGCTGCGCGACTTCCTGCGCTCGCTGGCTGCGGAGGGGCGCGCCGTGCTCGTCTCCAGCCACGTGCTCGCGGAGGTCGCGCAGACCGCCGACGAGGTCGTCGTGATCCACCGCGGGCGCTCCGTCGCGCAGGCGCCGCTGGCCGAGCTGGTGGCCGGCCGCACGGCCGGCGTGCGCGTCGCCGGCCCCGACGTCGGCCGCCTCGGCGAGCTGCTGCAGGCGGACGGCGCCGCCGTGACCCCGGGGGAGGACGGCGCGCTCGTCGTCGCCGACCGCAGCGGCGAGCAGATCGGGCGGCTGATCGCGGCCAACGCGGTCGTCGTCTCGGAGCTGACGCCGGTCGGCCAGTCGCTCGAGGAGGTCTTCTTCGAGCTGACCGAGGGCGCCGGGGGCGCGCCGTCGTGATCGCCGCCTTCGCGAGCGAGCGGCTGAAGCTGCGCACGACGCGGACGTTCTACGCGCTCGTCGCGAGCGCCGTGTTTGCGACGCTCGCCGTCTCGATCCTCGGGGCGGTGCTCGGCAGATGGTCGCCGACCGACCCGCCCCCCGGCGAGGACCTCGTCGGCACCGTCTTCTTCGCGTTCGTGTTCGCGCTCGTGCTCGGCCTGTTGGCGGTCACGACGGAGTTCCGCCACGGCACGATCGCGCCGACGCTGCTGGCCGTGCCGGATCGCGGGCGATTGATCGCCGCGAAGGTCGCGGCGCACGTCGTCGCCGGGTTCGTGCTCGGGCTCGCCGCGGTGCTGCTGAACCTCGCGGTGGTCGAGGCGATCCTCCGCGCGCGCGGCATCGAGACCGGCACCTCGCTCGCGGAGGCGCTGCGCTGGAGCGCCGGCACTGCGAGTGCGGCCGCGCTGGTGGCCGGCATCGGCGTGGGCGTGGGGGCGGTGATCCGCAACCAGGTCGGAGCGCTCGTGGGCGGCTTCGCGTGGCTGTTCCTCGTGGAGCCGCTGCTGACCGGGATCCCGACGGTCGGGGACCCGATCGCGCGCTTCGGCCTCGGAGGGCTGATCGACGGGCTCGACGGCTCCGCCCGCGAAGGCGGCTCCGACGTGCTCGGCCAGCTTCCCGCGGGGCTCATGCTCGCCGCCTACGTCGTGCTGGCGGCGGCCGTCGGCACCGCGCTGCTGCGCCGCCGCGACGTGACCGGATGAGCCAGCGCACCCTGGTTCGGGCAGGTTTACACTCCCGCTCGTGAGCTGGTTGGCGGTTCCACGCGGCTGGGTCGAGAGCTTCGGCGACATCGCCCGCTTCACCGCGGAGTGTTTTCGGGAGGTCTACGGCGGCCGCGTCTTCCGCTTCTTCGGAGAGGCGCTGCGCCAGTCCGGGCTGCTGATCCTGTCCTCGACGATCGTCATCTGGGGCCTGGTGTTCATCATCGGCCTGCAGTGCGGGATCGAGGGCGCGTACTTCACGCGCGCGGCCGGTACGCCCGCGTACTCGGGCGTCTTCACGGCCTGGTGCGACCTGCGCGAGCTGGTCCCCTACGCCTTCGGCTACATGATGGCCGCGAAGGTCGGAACCGGCATCGTCGCCGAGATCGGCTCGATGCGGATCACCGAGGAGATCGACGCGCTCGAGGTGATGGGCATCAGCTCGATGACGTTCCTCTGCGGCACGCGCCTGCTCGCCTCCTGGATGGTGCTGCCGTTCATCTACATCGGCGGCGTCGGCGCGGCGTTCGTGGCGTCGTACCTCGCGGTGGTGATCCAGATCCACGAGGTGTCGCCGGGCGGCTACGACTTGATCTTCTGGGCCTTCCAAAACCCGACCGACCTGCTCTTCAGCATGCTCAAGGGCGCCTTCATGGCGACGGGAATCGTCGTCGTCGGTTGCTACTACGGCTACACGGCGGGCGGGGGACCCGTGGGCGTCGGCACCGCGACGGCGAAGTCGATGGTGCTGAACATCGTGTACGTCCACCTCATCGGCATGCTCGGCACGCAGCTGTTCTGGGGCGCGAACCCGCGCGCGCCGATCGGCGGCTAGCGAACCACGCTGCCGGCCGTGGCTGACGCGGTCGTCACCAGACCGTGTTGCGTGCGTCGAAGCCGCGGATCGCCTCGTCGCGCGTGACGAGGCGGGCGCGGGATGCCAGCGCGGTCGCGTAGATGAAGCGGTCGGCGGGGTCCCCGGGGAAGCTGCGGCCGTCGAGCACGCCCGCCGCGACGGCCACGTCGGCGGTCAGCGGGTGCGACGTGACCCGTGCCGGCGCGAGCGCCTGTCTGATCCAGGCGGCGACGTCGCGGTCGAGCGAGATGCGCCGACGCGCCACGAGCATCGCGACCTCCCACGCGCTGATCGCGGAGACGCCGATCGTCTCCGCCTCGTCGATCGCCCGGCGGGCGGACCGCGAGAGCCGGGCGGGCTCGGCGATCCACCACAGCCAGGCGTGCGTGTCGAGCACGATCACGACTGCGCGTCCCACGCGACGTCGAGCGGAGCGATCAGCTCGTCGTCGGCGACGTGGAACGTCACGGAGCCCTCGAGCGGCTGCGGCTCGTCGATCGCGACGAGCCGTGCGACGGGGCGTCCGCGCTTCGTCACGACGATCTCCTCGCCGGTGAGGGCGACGTCGTCGAGCAGCGCGAGGCAGCGGGCCTTGAACCGGCTGGCGGAGATGAGTTGCATAACCATGGTCAGATTAGCATGGTCATTCGTATTAGCAAGTGCAGTCATGAAAGCCCTGAGGCTCTCGCGCGGGCCGTCTCGCCCCCCGGCGCTAGGCTCGACCCATGATCGTCACCACCGCCGTCCGCGACTACCTCGACGCCACGCGCCCGCCCGCCGACCCGCTGCTCGCCGAGCTGCAGGCGCACGGCGAGCGCGAGCGGATCCCGATCCTCGACGCGCAGAGCGGCGCGCTGCTGCACGTGCTGGCGCGCGCGATCGGCGCCCGGCGGATCGTCGAGGTCGGAACCGCGATCGGCGCCTCGACGCTGCACCTCGCACGGGCGCTGCCGGTCGGCGGAGAGCTCGTCTCGTTCGAGATCGACCCGGTGCGCCGCGCGGCGGCCGAGGGCTATCTGGCGCGGGCCGGCCTCGACGGCGTGCGAACGGACCTGCGCCTCCAGGACGCGCGCGCCGGCCTGGCGGAGCTCGCCGGCCCGTTCGACCTCGCCTTCCTCGACGGTGTGAAGGCGGAGTACGAGGACTACCTGCGGCTCGTCGTCCCGCTGCTGCGGCCAGGGGGGCTGGTCGCCGTCGACAACGTGCTGATGTCCGGCACCGTCGCGGAGAACCGCAGTGACGGCCACTGGAGCGACGAGCAGATCGCGACTGCGCGCTCGTTCAACGAGCGCCTGCTCGCGCATCCCGAGCTGGTCGCCACGATCACCCCCGTCGGCGACGGAATCGCGCTCGCCGCGCGGCGTTAGGAGCCCGGGCTCGACGCGCCGTTCGGCCGCGCGGAGAGCGTCGCGGGCAGCTCCCGCCGCGAGTGGATGCCGAGCTTGTCGTACGTCGCCGCCAGGTGCGTCTCGATCGTCTTGACGGTCAGGAACAGCGACTGCGCGATCTGCCGGTTCGTCAGGCCGCTCGCCGCCATCTCCGCCACGCGCCGCTCGCTCGGGGTCAGCGACTCGACGCCGATCGGCGTCCAGCGGCGCACCTTCTCGCCGGTCGCCTGCAGCTCGTGGTATGCCTGCCGCGCGACGCCGCCGGCTGCGCAGCGCCGGGCGAGATCGAGCGCCTCGCGCAGCGGCGCGCGCGCGTCGGCGCGGCGACCGCCATGGCGCAGGGCGATGCCGAGGTGCGTGAGGGCCATCGCGCGCGGGTGCGCCATCCACGGCTCTCCGAGCAGGTCGACGGACTGCTCCAGCAGCGCGATGCCGTCGTTTCCGCCGGTCGCCAGTCCCAGACAGCCGCGTGCGACGCCCATCGCGCGGGGCGCACCCCAGCGTTCGGCGGCGGCGAGGTCGGCCGCGGCCAGCTCGCACGCCTGCTCGCGCTCCCCGCAGGCGGTCAGCGCCATCGCGGCCATCGAGCCGGCCTGCAGCATCACGCTGCCGCCGCTGCCCCATCGCTGCTTGCGCTCGTACAGCTCGACGAGGTCGTCCGCGGCCTCGCGGGGCCGTCCCTGTGCGAGCCGCAGCAGCCCGCGGGCGAACGGCAGCGACATCAGCCAGGGGTTGTCGAGGATCGGCCCCTCCGCCACGCCCGTGCGGGCGAACTCGGCGGTGGCCGCATCGATCTCGCCGCGGGACACGAGCATGACCACGAGCGTCGGCGTCAGGATGAGCTCGGACACCAGCATGCCGCCGAGCCGCGCCACGTCGACGCACTGGCGCGCGTCGGCCTCGGCGGTGACGAGGTCGCTGCGGGTCATCGCCACGAACGCGTTCAGCAGCCACGCGCCGGCCAGCTCCGGCAGGGCGCTGCGCCGCCGTGCGAACGCGAGGGCCTGTCTCGCGGCGCGGTCCGCGCGGTCGAGGTCGCCGGCGAGTGCGAGCGCCATCACGGCCTCGCCGGGCGCGCCCAGCTCGGTCTGCTCGCGCAGGATGCCGCCGTCGCCGCGCAGCGCATATCGCGCCGCCGCGATCGCCTCGGCCGCGGTGCCGTCGACCACCGCCCAGCGGGCGTCGATCGCCGCGGCGAGCCGCCCCGCCGGTGTGTCGGGCGCGATGCGGTTCCGGTAGCGGGCGACGCGGACGCGGGCCGCGTCCGGCGGCAGTTGTGCGATCCGGCTGAGCTGTGTCTCCATGCGAAATGCGGTGTCGAGATCGTCGTCGGCGAGCGCGACCTCGATCGCCTCCTCAAGCAGTACCGTCGCCTGCTCGACGCGACCGTTCATCGTCATCCACGTCGTCAGCTTCACGCCCCATCGAGGCTTGAGCGAGGGCTCGTGCTCCAGCGCGGCGAGCACGTCGGCCTCGATCTCGGTGTAGGCCGGCAGGTCGCTTGCGCGGATGCAGGCGGTGATGAGCGGGTGCAGCACAGCCGTGCGCAGGTCGGGCGGCGCGGGCTCGCGCAGCGCGCGCGTCAGGTAGGTGATCGCCGAGCGCGGGGCACCGCTCGCAAGCGCCTTCCCGCCCGCGTCCAGCAGCGTCTCGACGGTCTCGCGGTCGCTGCGCGCCTCGGTCGCGACGAGGTGCGTCGCGAGCTGCTGCGAGCTCGCGCCGCGCTCGCGCAGCAGCTCTGCGGCGCGAGCGTGCGCCTCCGCGCGCTCGCCGGCGGGGATGTCCGCGTGCAGCGCGGTGCGCACGAGCGGGTGGATGAAGTGCAGCGCGGCTCCGGGATCGAGGATCGCGGCGGCGCGCAGCTCGTCGGCCCCGGCCAGCGCCGCGTCCGCGTCGAGCTCCGCGAGCTGCGCCACGAGCTGCAGGTCGGCGTCGTCGCCGAGCACGACGAGCGCCCGTGCGACCGCCCGCGCCTCGGCCGGCAGGCGCGCGAGACGCACGAGCACGGTGCGCGTGACGCGCTCGGGCGCCAGCTCGTGCACGCGCGGCGCCTGCTCCGCATCGGGGCTGATCCGCTGGACGGCGAGCGTGCGCGCGAGCTCGCACAGCAGGAACGGGTTGCCGCCGCTGACCTCGTGACAGGACATCGTGAACGCGTCCTCCGGCTGCGCGTCCAGCTCGCCGGCGAGCAGCGCGCCGGCGGCGGCGCGGCTGAGCGCGCGGGGCGTCACGCGTCGTGCCAGCGTGTCGGTCGCGATGCGCGCAAGGCTGCCCTCGGCGCCCGCCTCGTCCGGCCGGCAGGTGACGATGAGCAGCACCGGCAGCTCCTCCAGTCGTGGCAGCAGAAAGCCGACGAAGTCGAGCGACGCGGCGTCGGACCAGTGCGCGTCGTCGACGGCGAGCAGCAGCGGCTCGTGCTCGGCGAGTGCGGCCGTGAGCCAGTAGAGGCCGTGCAGGACCGCGAACGTGTCCGCCGGGGGCGATGCGCCGTTCGCAGTGATGCCGAGCGCGCCGCGCGCCGCGCCCGCGGCGCCTTCGAACAGCGCCTCGCGCTCGGCTGACGGGAGCGTCGCCAGCGGGGGCGCCAGCAGCTGCCGCACGAGCGCGAACGGGAAGTTGCGCTCCAGCTCGGTCGCGCGCGCGCCCAGGCTGCGCATCCCGGCTGCCTGGCCGGCCTCGCGCGCGGCCTGCAGCAGGCGCGTCTTGCCGAGGCCGGCGGGCGCCTCGATCACCGCGAAGCGACCGCTGCCGCCGCGCGCCTCGGCGACCATCGTGCCGAGCTCGGCCAGCTCCCGCTCACGCTCCAGCAGCGCGCTCATGCGATCTCGGGGTCCGGTTCAGGGTGTGCGCCCCGTGGCGATCCCTGCCGGGGATGCAGAGACTCCTCCCACATAGAGAGGAGCGTGCCATGAAGAGGTCAATCGACGCGCTGGTCGTGGTTGAGATGATCGCCGTGATCGTCGCGATGGCGATCGTCGGGTTGTGCGGGATCGCGAGAGCGGAGCCGGCACAGCAGTTCAGCTTTCAGGTGCGGACGCCGCAGCCCGGCGACGTGTCCGTGCACATCCGGCTGCGGGCGTTCGACACGACGGGCGTCGTCCCGCCGACGCCGACGCAGTTCGCGTTGCGGCTGCCCAAGGGGGTGGAGGTGAATCGCGCCTTCCTCGGCGGCGACTGGTTCTGCGACGGCCCCGCGCTGCGGGACGCGCTCGACGCGCATCCGTCGGGCGCGCGGTTCAACGACCGGCTTGCGAACCTCGGGGCGTTCGTGCGCGAGCTGGAGCGCAGCCATGCGAAGCGCGACCGCGCGGTGCTGCCGAACGTGCGCGCCTGCGAGCGTGCGCGCCTCGGCGGCGGAACCGGCCTGATCGACGCGCGCGACGCGATCGCGGTGCTGACGGACCCGATCCCGGTCGGCTTCTCGATGTTCCTCAGCCGCGGCACCGTCCCGGGAGCGATCATGGGCTTCACGACCATCGGCTCCGCGGACGAGCGCGCGCCGATCGTGCGCAGATACCCGGTGGTCGCGGGCGTGCATGCGGTCCTCACCGAGAATTTCGTGGACGATCCGACTCCGGACGGGCTCTACGGCAAGAAGGTCCTGATCTACACGGGCCCGATCAACGGCTTCCAGGTCAGCATCGCCGAGGTCGACGCGCGCGTGCGTGGCCTGCGCGTGCGCAAGGGCGAGTGCGTGAAGTGGAGCCGCGGCGGACGCTGCGCGCGCCATCAAGGTGAGGACGTGTCGCTGTTCTCGGTGCCGAGATGTCCGTCGTCGGGGCACTTCTCGGCCGAGCTGTTCTCGGCCTACGCGCCGCCGACGCCGAGCGTGACGACGACCCTGGAGGTGCCGTGCCCGCAGTACGCGTCATGAGCGCGGTGTCAGCCGCGGGCGGCGCCCGGCGCGCGTCGTCCGTGCGGCCGCCCTACCTCAAGTGCACCATCTTCGGGGCCATCACTGCGATCGTGTGCTGCTACGAGGACGTGTTCACGCAGACGTTGCTCGCAATCCACCCCGAGATCAACATCATCCGCTGAGCCGGGAGGTCTGTCCCATGGTCGCTCTTCGCCCCATCCTCGCCGCGTCTGGTGTCGCCGTCGTGGCTGCCGCGACGCTTGCGGCGCTCGCGCCGGCGGCGGACGCACCGGTCGCCAGACCGGTCGTCACGATCTCGGCCGACGTCTCGCCGAGCACGCGCCCGCTCCCGCCGGGCACACCGCTGACGCTGAGACTGAGCACGAGATTCTCGAGCGAGCCGGCGGGCGGGAACTTCGTGCTGCAGCGGGCGGACTTCCTGTTCGGCAAGGGCGCGCGCATGAACGGCGCGCTGTTCCCGTCGTGCAGCGCCGCGAAGCTCGTCGCCGCGCACGGGCGGCTCAGCGTGTGTCCGGAGGGCGCGAAGGTCGGCACGGGCATCGCGACGGGGCGCGCGGTGGCGGTCGGCGTGACGTCGTCGGGAAAGCTGACGATCTTCAACGGGCCGGGAGGGAGAAGCCTGACGCTCAACATGGTCGTCATCCATCCGGCGCTGATCAACGCGACCTTCTCCGCGCCGATCGTGAGACTGCACGGCGGCAGATACGCGTTCAAGCTGTCCTCCAGCGTCCCGCCCGAGCTGCAGACGATCCTCGAGGGCGACGTCGTCGTCACCAGACTCGACATCACCACCGGCGCGACCCGCACGATCGACGGCAGAAGACGGGGCTACATCGAGGCAACGACCTGCCCGAGAGGCGGCTCCGCGGTCCACGGCGAGTTCTCGTTCAACCAGGACGCGAGCGCGGTGGTGGACGAGACGGTGCCGTGCTGAGGGCGCGCGGGCGGCAGAGCCGGGAACGGGGATCGAACCCGTGACCTCCGCTTTACAAGAGCGGCGCTCTGCCAGCTGAGCTATCCCGGCGGGGCCCGCCCAGCGTAATCGATCGGTCGGGACGCCTCGCGCGTCAGAGGTTGGGCACGGACGCAGCCGTCGGGTGCCTGCCTCCGGCGCTCGCGAGCCGCTCCTCGTACACGCGGATCAGCTCTGACAGCGGCACGTCGAGCCCGAACGCCAGGCCCACGAGCGCGGCGAACGACGGCGTGATCTCGCCGCGCTCGATCTGGCCGACGTACTTGCGCCCGACGCCGCCTCTGGCGGCGACGCGCTCCTGGGAGAGCTGCTGGCGGGCGCGGATCTCCCGGATCGCCGCGGCGAGCGCGCGCAGCTCGGCGTCGATGGGCGGGGGCACCGCGGGAACTCTTGTGCGGTTGAGGTTTGCTTTCCACCCGCTGAAGCGGTCAAAATGTGTCGTGCAGGGGGTATTTTCCCCTGTTGAAGGGGTCTGTGAGGCGTCCCCCAGGCTCAACTCGGCACGCCGCACGGGCTCCTGCGCACGAGTCCGGCTCCCCCAACGGGCTCGGCACGACGGCGCCCCGGCTCCTGAGCCGGGGCGCCCGCCCTCGCTCGAATCACGTCGCCTGTGCGGGCGGCGGCTCGGCGTTGAGCCGCCGCTCCAGCTCGCCCAGCACGACGCCGAACAGCAGATGACGCCAGGTCGCCTGCGCGAGCGCGCGGCGGTTGCCGGTCAGGCGCGGCAGCGCCGTGCGCGCCGGGTGGAAGCGGTCGCTCACGCGGCCGAGCGGCCACAGCCCGAAGTTCTCGACCTCCGCGACGAGCGGTCCGCGCGCCGCCGCCGGCACGCCGGCGCCGGCGAGCAGCGGTGCCGCGACCCCCGCGTAGACGGCCCCGAACATCGCGCCGTTCTGGACGTGCAGCGCCAGCCCGACCGGATACCAGCCCCGCCGCGCGGCACGCGGCCGCAGCGCCCGTCCGAGCAGCTCCACGTCGTCGTAGCCGCAGCGCAGCAGCCGCTTGTCGAGCGGCTGCGCAGCGCCCACACGCCCGCGGCGACCCCGCCGGCCAGCGCGCCCCGCAGCATCCGTCTCGGCTCGAGCGCCATCCCCGCGACTGTAACGCCCCTCCGCGCCGAGGGTACGTAATCCCGGAATGAACCTCGAGCGACTGCATCGGCGTGCGCGCGAACGTGGCGTGAATCCGATCGTCTACTGGCTGGCGCGGGCGGTCCTGCAGCCGTTCTTCCACCTCTACTTCCGCCTGTCGCGGATCGGGCGCGAGCACATCCCGGCCGAGGGCCCGGTGATCTTCGCCGCGAACCACCGCAGCTTCCTCGACCCGTTCGTGATCGGGACGATGATGCGGCGGCCGATCTACTACGTCGCCAAGAAGGAGCTGTTCGCCAACCGCGTGCAGGGCTGGCTGCTCAACGCGCTCGGCGCCTTCCCGGTCGACCGCGGCAACGCCGACCAGGACATGGTCGACACCGCGAAGGCGATCCTCGCGCGCGGCGACTGCGTGCTGATCTTCCCCGAGGGCACGCGCGTGCGGCCCGGTCCGCCCGGGCCCGCCAAGCGCGGCGTCGGCCGGCTCGCGCTGGAGACGGGCGCGCCGGTCGTCCCGGTCGCGGTGATCGGCACGACGGACATCCGCCGCGGCTGGCGCATCCGCCCGCAGGAAGGTCCGCATCCGCGCCGGCGCGCCCGCTCACCTTCCCGCACGTCGCCAGCCCTTCGCGCGAGCTCGCGCAGGCCGTCACCGATCGCATCTGGCCGTGCGTGATGCTCCAGTGGGAGTGGCTCGGCGGGATCTCGCCGCTGCGCCGTGCCGCCGTCGTCGGCGCCGGCGCGTGGGGCACGGCGCTGGCCGTCGCGTTCGCGCGCGCCGGGCTCGACGTCGACCTCGGCTGCCGCACGCGGGAGCAGGCGGAGGCGCTGCGCGCCACGCGCGAGAACGAGCGCTACCTGCCCGGCGTCGCACTGCCCGAGCGCGTCCGCCCGTGTCGCGCCGCCGAGCTGGAGCTGGCCGTCCACGACCTCGTCTGCCTCGCGGTACCCGCGCGCGAGCTGCCGGCCGTGCTCGCCGCGCACGGCAGCGCGATCCCGCAGCGCGCCGGCGTGCTCGTCGTCTCCAAGGGCCTCGTCCCGCCGCTCGGCACGCTCCCGTCCGCCTATGCGGCCGAGCGCGTGCAGGCGCGCACCGTCGCCGCGCTCGCCGGCCCCTCGCACGCCTCGGACGCGCTCGAGCACGGCGCCTCCGTCGTGCTCGCGACCCACGACGACGCGTTCGCGCACGAGCTGGCGAGCGTGCTCGCGACGGCCGGCTTCGACGTCCAGACGACACGCGACGTCGCCGGCGTCGAGCTCGCTGGCTGCGCGAAGAACGCCGCCGTGCTCGCCGCCGCGGCCGCCGCGACTGCCGGGCCCAACGTCGCCGGCGCCGCCGCCGGCAAGGTCTTCGCCGAGATCGACGGGCTCGCGCGCCAGCTCGGCGCGGAGCCGAGCACGTTCGCCGGGCTCGCCGGTGCGGGCGACCTCGTCGCGACGGTCGTCGCCGACTCGAGCCGCAACCGGCGCGCCGGCGAGCTGCTCGCGCAGGGCGTCCCTGCGGCCGAGATCGCGCCGGCGCTCGGCCACGCGGTCGAGGCGGTCGACACCGTCCCGCTGCTGGCCGCGCTGCTGCGCGACGCGCAGCTCGCGGCGCCCGCGACGCTCGGCCTGGCCGCGCTCGTGGAGGGCCGCATCGAGCCCGAGCCCTGGACGGCGGCCGTGACCCAGCCAGCCCGCCGCCCGCGAAGGGCCCGAGCCGCCTGAGCCATGGCCTCCGCCGCCGCCGTCCGCAGGCGCTGCGAACGGGGATACTGCGCATGCGGTGTCCGATCCTCAGCCCCTCTCCAAGTCGGAGCTCGACCGCAGCTTCTCCGAGCTCTACCGCACGCACCTGCGCGACGTCTACTCCTACGCCTACTACCGCGTCGGCAACCACCACGACGCCGAGGACCTCACGGAGCAGACGTTCCTGCAGGCCTACCGCCACTACGAGCGCGCGCTGCGCGAGTCCGACGGCCGCCCGCTGCGCCCGTGGCTCATCCGC
Organism: uncultured Actinomycetes bacterium; assembly: GCA_963812435.1. Taxonomy (GTDB): domain Bacteria; phylum Actinomycetota; class Thermoleophilia; order Solirubrobacterales; family Solirubrobacteraceae; genus Conexibacter. Next base: position 4,983 of record CAWEUZ010000001.1, on the reverse strand, counting down.
ATCGCGCACAACCTCGCGGCCAACTACTACCGCGACCGCGCGCGCAGGCCCGAGTCCGCGATCGAGGACGCGGCCGTGATCAGCGCGCCGCACACGACCGAGACGCTGGTCGAGGGGCGCGAGGAGCTCGAGGAGATCCTCGCCGGCGTCCAGCAGCTGCCCGACGACCGCCGCGAGGCGCTGATCATGCGCTTCGCGCTCGGCATGGACAACCGCGAGATCGCCCGCGCGCTGGGCCGCAGCGACGGCGCCACGAAGGTGCTGCTGCACCGCGCGATCAAGCAGCTGGAGGGGATCGTCGCGCAGCCCGGAGCCGGCGTCGTGAGCACGACCGAGTTCGAGGCCCGCCTGCGCGCGGCGCTGCACCCCGTCGACCCGCCCGAGGATCTGGCCGTGCGGCTCGAGCGCACGCTCGTCAACCTGACCGAGCTGGCCGCCGACGAGCTCGAGGCGTGGGAGCTGTCGGCGATGCGCGATCCGCGCAACTGGGCGCGCCCGGCGGCCGCGGCGGTCGTCGGCGCGGGCGCCGGCACCGCGCTCGTGGTGCTGCGTGTGCGCGGCCGCCACCGCCGTCGCCGCGCGCAGTCGGCGAACGTCCTCGACCTCGCCGAGCGCACGGTCCGGGATCTGGCCGACGAGGCTCGTAGGCTGCTCCCCGGCGGCGACTGAGCGGTGACGTCGTCGGAGGCGGTCGCTTGCGATCGCCGACGGCGAAAGCTGATTCGCCGCCCCTCCGTCCGGTGCGCTGATCCGCGCACGGTCGAGCCGCGTAAACCGAGTGACTGATGTCCGACCGCCGAGCCTCCCATCGCCCGTCCCTCCGCGACCTCGCCGACGAGGACCTCATGCAGCTCGTCCAGAGAGCGGAGGCGTCCGCGTTCGAGGTCGTCTACGACCGCCACTCCGGCGCCGCCTTCTCGCTCGCCTACCGCATGTGCGGCGCGCGCCAGCTCGCCGAGGAGGTCGTGCAGGAGGCGTTCCTGTCGATCTGGCGCAGCGGGGCGCGCTATGACCGCTACCGCGGCAGCGTGCGCACGTGGATACTCGGGATCACCCACCACCGCGCGATCGACGCGCTGCGCCGCGGCGTGGTGCAGGATCGCCACCGCGCCTCCGACGAGGGGATCGAGGAGCGCTTCGAGGCAGTGCGACCGCACCGACGTCGAGGTCGCGCGGCGCGAGGAGGCGCTCGAGGTCCGCGGCGCGCTCACGAGCTGCCGGACGAGCAGCGCCGCGCGATCGAGCTGGCCTACTACGGCGGCTTCACGCAGAGCGAGATCGCCGAGATGCTGCAGCGTCCCGATCGGCACCGTGAAGGGCCGCATGCGGCTCGGCATGGAGAAGATGCGCGGACCGCTCGCGCCGGCGGAGATGTCGTCATGAGCGAGCGCTGCCAGCACCACGACACCGTCGCCGCGTACCTGCTCGGCGCGCTCGCCGACGCGGAGCGGCGCGACTTCGAGGCGCACCTCGCCGACCTGCGCGCACTGCCGCGAAGACCTCGCGAGCCTGCGCATCGTGGCCGACGCGCTGCCGCTCGCGGTGACGCCGGTCGCGCCGCCGCCGCAGCTGCGCGACCGGCTGATGGAGACCGTGCGCGCGGAGGCCGACGTGCTGTCGGCCGCCGGCCCGGCCGCCGACCAGCCCGCTCGCAAGCGCGCCCCGCGCCGCTCCCGCAGCTTCGCCTTCAGCCGTCCGCTCGCGCTCGCGGGCGCCGCCGCGGCGCTGGTCCTCGGCGTCGCGGTCGGCTTCGGCGTCGGCTCGGCGACGAACGACGAGCACACGAAGACGCAGACCGTCGTGCAGGTGCGCACCGTGCAGGCGGCGGTCGACGCGGCGCGGCCCCGCAAGGGTCGGCGGTCATCGTGCTGCGCGACGGCGTCGCGACGCTGCGCGTGAGAGGCCTGCCGCTCCGCCGGCCGGCAAGGTCTACGAGGTCTGGCTGCTGCGCCGCGGTGCGGCCGCCCCTTCGCCGACGGATGCGCTCTTCAGCGTCAGCAGGCCGCCGGCAGCGGCCGCGTCGCGCTGCCGAACGTGCGCGGCGTCGAGGCGGTGCTCGTCACGGCCGAGCCCGACGGCGGCAGCCCGGCGCCGACCTCGCAGCCGTTCATCAACGCGTCGCTGTAGGCGCGCGGCGCGAGCGATCGCCTTACGGCGACGTTATCCGCGACTGCTACCGTCCGCGCCGGATGCCGACCTGCTACCGCCATCCCACGCGCGAGACGGGCGTCTCCTGCTCGAACTGCGGTCGGCCGATCTGCACGGACTGCATGACCTCGACGACCGTCGGCATGCGCTGCCCGGAGTGCGCGAAGCAGCGCACGCGCGTGACACGCGTCCGTCCCGGCGAGGTCGCGGCGCCGGTCGCGACGCAGGCGATCATCGCGATCAACGTGATCGCCTACCTCGCCGAGCTGGCGACCGGCAGCGGCTTCGGCAGCGTCGGCGGCACGATCTACGAGAAGGGCGCGCTGTTCGGTCCGCTCGTCGAGCCCGGAGGCGAGTGGTGGCGGCTCGTGACGACCGGCTTCCTGCACGCGAGCTTCTTCCACGTCGCGTTCAACATGGTCTTCATCTGGTTCATCGGGCGCTCGCTCGAGCCGGCGATCGGTTCGGCGCGCTTCGTCGCCGCCTACGGGGCGTCGCTGCTGTGCGGCTCGTTCGGCGTGCTGCTGCTGGAGCCCGACTCCGTCGCGGTCGGCGCCTCCGGCGCGGCCTTCGGCCTGATGGGCGCGCTGATCGTCGAGGCGCGCTCGCGCGGGATCGACCTGTGGTCGACGGGCCTGATCCAGATCGCGCTGCTGAACTTCGCCTTCACCTTCATCGGCGCGAACATCGCGATCGGCGCGCACCTCGGCGGCTTCGTCGGCGGGATCCTCGTGGGCGTGATCTACGACCAGTTCGATCGCCGCCGGCTGCCGCGCAGGCGTCGCTCGCGGCGGCCGTCGCGCTCGGCGTCGTCGCGTTCGTCGCCTCGATCGCGATCGCCGGCTAAGTCTTTAACGAGCGACGGCGGCGCGCTCTCGCACGCCGCCGCCGGATGACGGACTGCTCAGTCGAGCGTCGTTTCTGCAGGCGATGTTCGCGTCGGCGGACGACGTCGCGCCCTGTGAGAAGAAGAAGTCCGCGTGGACCGGCGCCTTCCCGCTTCTCGGGCACTTGAACGCCTCGATGTAGCCGCGTCTGACGCCTCTGATGACCTTCGTGATGCCGGAGGTCACGTCGATGTGTCTGACGATGATCGGACCGTCGAGGATGTTCTGGAGATCGGTCGGGATCGGGCTCCCGAGGAGGTACCCGTATCTGCCCGACGTCTTTCTCAGCGGCGCCTGGTACGTGTCGTTGATGAGCGCCGGCGTCGTGATGTTGACGTTGAACGTGATGCTTCTGCCGCCGGGCCCGTTGAACAGGGTCAGCACGCCGCTCGACGTCACGCCGAGATCGACGGCCGTGCCGGTGGCTCTGCCGCTGCCGATCTTCGAGCCGGTCGGGCAGGCGCTGAGGCGATTGTGCGCTCTTACCAGGGTGGCGACGCTGCACTGCGGGAACAGGTTGCCGTTCGGCTTGCCGACGCCGTTCGGGAATCTCACGTCGACTCTCTGCAGCTGGTAGCGGCTGCCGGCGGGATGCGTGATGTCGATCGAGAAGTGCAGTCTGATCGGCATCCCGTGTGAGTTCGTGAGACCTCTCACGAGATGGTTCGGATTGGCGCTCACTCTGAGGGCGGTGGTGAGGCCGGGGACCTCGGTCGCCGATGCGCTCCGGCGATCATGAGGGTGGCGGCGGCCGCAGCCGCCGCGATACGTCCTACGCGGATGGATTGCATCCGTCGATGGTAAACGCGCTTGTACCGGTCGTCCAGCGGCAACCGACGCGTACGTCAGAGCTCGACGACCAGGGGGGCAGGCCCCGCAACTTCGGGTATGGCGCCGGGTTGCAGCAGGCGCGAGAGCAGCTCCAGCCCGTCGATCAGCCGCGGTCCCGGGCGTGAGAAGTACGCCGCTGCGTCCACCGCGACGACCTGGCTCGCGCCGAGCCCGGCGAGGCGCGTTCCATAATCCAGTGCCTCGTCGTACGCCCGCGCTGCGTCATAGCCGCAGGGCATCACCACGACGACGTCGGGCTCGGCCGCGGCCGACTCCTCCCAGGAGCGCCGCTCGGAGTGCTCGCCGGGCATGCCGAGCACGTCGATCCCGCCCGCGTACTCGATCATCTGCGGCGTCCAGTGGCCGGCGACGTAGACGGGCTCGAGCCACTCCAGCGCGGCCACGCTCGGCCGCTCGCGGTCGCGCACCGCGAGCCGCACGCGGTCGATCCGCGCGGCGGCGTCCTCGATCAGCGCGACGCCTGCGTCTCTGCGCCCGGTCGCCTCCGCGAGCGTGCGCACGTCGCCGAGGACCTCGCCGAGCGTGTGCGGGTCGAGCGAGACGACCTGCGGGGGCGTCTCGAGCTGCTCCGCGATCGCGCGCACGTCGTCGATCGAGACGGCGCAGACCGCGCACAGCGCCTGCGTGACGATCAGGTCCGGCTCCAGCTCCTCCAGCAGCTCGGCGTCGAGCTCGTAGATCGCCTCGCCCTGGTCGGTGCGGGCGCGCACCGCGGCGTCGATCTGCCCGGGCGTGAGGTCGTCCGGCAGCTTGTCGCGCGTGACCGTCGGCAGCTCCTGGGCCGCAGGGGGATAATCACACTCATGAGTGACGGCGACGACCTCGTCGCCGAGCCCCAGCGCGAACAGGATCTCGGTCGCGGAGGGGACGAGGCTCACGATCCTCATGGGAGGGACGATACCACTGCTGAGCGACGAGCAGGTCAGCGCCGGTCTCGAGGGCGGCGACTGGCGCCGCGAGGGCGACGCGATCGTGCGCGACCATCGCTTCGCCGACTTCGCGGCGGCGATCGCGTTCGTCGAGCGCGTGGCCGAGACCGCGGAGGACGCGAACCACCACCCCGACATCCTCGTGCACGGCTGGAACAAGGTGCGGC